>NZ_QJNR01000004.1:673955-674934 GCF_003355565.1 Ensifer sp. M14 | reverse complement strand
GTCGGCGGCTCGGCTTACGATGCCCACGGCCAGGCAATTTCGGAAGGGGACATGGCAAAGGCGCTCGCCGCCGACGCCGTGCTGTTCGGCGCCGTCGGCGGTCCGAAGTGGGATGCAGTGCCCTACGAAGTTCGCCCGGAAGCCGGCCTTCTGCGCCTGCGCAAAGACCTGCAGCTGTTTGCAAACCTGCGTCCGGCCATCTGCTACCCCGCCCTTTCCGCCGCATCGTCGCTGAAGCCGGAACTGGTCGAGGGCCTCGATATCCTGATCGTGCGCGAGCTGACCGGCGGTGTCTATTTCGGCGAGCCGAAGGAAATCATCGACCTCGGCAACGGCCAGAAGCGCGGCATCGACACCCAGGTCTACGATACCTACGAGATCGAGCGCATTGCCGGTGTTGCCTTCGAACTGGCACGCACCCGCAACAACCGCGTCTGCTCGATGGAAAAGCGCAACGTCATGAAGTCGGGCGTGTTGTGGAACCAGGTGGTGACCGAGACCCACAAGGCGAAGTACTCCGACGTTCAGCTCGAGCATATGCTGGCCGATGCCGGCGGCATGCAGCTGGTGCGCCAGCCCAAGCAGTTCGACGTCATCGTCACCGACAACCTGTTCGGCGACATGCTGTCGGACGTGGCGGCGATGCTGACCGGTTCGCTCGGCATGCTGCCTTCGGCCTCGCTCGGCGCACCGGATGCGGTGACCGGCAAGCGCAAGGCGCTTTATGAGCCGGTACACGGTTCGGCACCCGATATTGCCGGCAAGGGCATCGCCAACCCGATCGCCATGATCGCGTCCTTCGCCATGTGCCTGCGCTACTCCTTCAATCTTACGAAGGAAGCCGACAACCTGGAGAAGGCAATCGCCACCGTGCTCGACAAGGGCATCCGCACCGGCGACATCATGGCCGAAGGCGCACGCCAGGTCGGAACCGTCGAAATGGGCGAAGCCATCCTTACCGAGTTCAAGGCTCTTTCGG
>NZ_QJNR01000004.1:616255-673855 GCF_003355565.1 Ensifer sp. M14 | reverse complement strand
GTCGGAACCGTCGAAATGGGCGAAGCCATCCTTACCGAGTTCAAGGCTCTTTCGGCCTGACCTTCGAAGGGCGCGCCCCCGGCGGGCGGCGCTTTTTTTCGGCACCTCCGGAGCGATCCGGAGGTGTTTTGCGTTCAGCAGTCTTGAATTTGGCCGCCGAGCCGTCACATGCAGGCAAATCCGGCGCGAGCCATGGGTATGGAGAAGGGGCCGGGCCACGTCGAGGCGCCTTTGCGCATGCAGACCGTTTGGAAAGGCAATCATGAATCGACCGCTCGCATCAACCGGATGGATCCTCGTGACGACGTTGGTCCTCGTGCTCGCCTTCATCCCGTTCGATCCGGTTCTCTCGACGCGGGCGCAGGCGCTGCCCGAGACCATCGTCGCCTTCAACCGCATGATTACCGACTTCGGCACCTTCGGCTGGATGATCTATCTCTCCGGCCTGGTGCTTGCAGTCGCCTTCATTCTGCGGCGTGCGGTTCGCCAGGCACCGCTTCAACGCAGGGTCCGCACCGTGCGCAACCTTGCCGCCTATTTCTTCCTGACGATCGGCACCGCGAGCGTGCTCGTGCATGCGCTGAAGTTCCTGATCGGGCGGGCTAGGCCCGAGCTTCTGGTCGATCTCGGCGCCTACAGCCTGACGCCGTTTACCGGCGACAATCTGTTCGAGAGCTTTCCATCTGGCCATTCGACGGCAGCCGGCGCCTTCTTCGGCGTCTTTGCCATACTGTTGCCGAAGCTGCGGTGGTTCTTTTTCGCCTTGGCGCTGGTGATCGGGATCTCGCGCGTCATCGTCGGCGCCCACTACCCGAGCGACGTCGCCGCCGGGCTGCTACTCGGCCTCTGGACATCGCTGATGGTGGCGTTTCTTTTTGCCAAGCGCGGCTGGCTTTTCCACGCCGACGAGGGCGGCTGGCCCATCCCCAAACGCTCAGGTTCCCGCCCATAAAAAAGCCGGCGCGGAAGACCGCGCCGGAGTCAGGAGAGCCGTGATGCCTCTCGGGGAAGTTTTTAGTCCATCGCGTGGATGTCGCGATCCTTGGTTTCCGGCAGGAACAGCATGCCGATGACCAAGGTGATGCCCGCAAAGATGATCGGGTACCAGAGACCGTAGTAGATATCGCCTTGGGCCGCGCTCATCGCGAAGGCCGTTGCCGGCAGCAGACCACCGAACCAACCGTTGCCGATGTGGTAGGGCAGGGACATGCCGGTGTAGCGGATGCGGGTCGGGAACATTTCGACCAGCAGGGCTGCGATCGGGCCGTAGACCATCGTTACGTAGATGACGAGAACGGTGAGAACCGCAATGATCGTCGTCCAGTTGACGTTGGCGGGATCCGCCGTCATCGCAAAGGTGCCACCGCCGGCAATCGTATAGACGGCCATTTCGGTTGCGGTGCCGACTTCGTCCTTCGTCAACAGCTTGTCGGAGACGAGCTTGTCGGCCGGAACCACGGTCTTTTCACCACCGCGAACGGCAACAGCATCAAGGGCGAGTTCCGGGTTGGCGGCAACGAAGCCGTCGAGCTTGGAGTCCGGAACCTTTGTTGCACCACGAACCAGCGGATAGCCGGCACCCTGGAGAGCCATGTTGGTCTGCTTTTCAAAGGTGGAGTTGGCAGCCTTGGCACCATCGCCTGCGGCAACGGCGTCGTAGCTGTTGATCGTCGTTTCGCCGATCTTGACCGTTGCCGGTGTACCGGCAGCTCCTGCCGTGACGACGTCATAGGGCACCGAGTTCTTGGTGAGGAACGCGGTTGCGATGTCGCACGAGGTCGTGAACTTCGCCGTGCCGGTCGGGTTGAACTGGAACTTGCAGTCGCCAGGTGCGGCAGTCACGGTTGCCCGAACCGATGCCTGGGCCTGAGCAAGTGCCGGGTTACCGGCCCATGTCAGCGCCTTGAACAGCGGGAAGTAGGTCAACATGGCCAGCAGCAGGCCCGCCATGATGATCGGCTTGCGGCCGATCTTGTCGGAAAGCCAGCCGAAGAACACGAAGAAGCCGGTACCGAGCAGCAGCGAAATGGCAACCATGATGTTGGCCGACTGGCCATCCACCTTGAGCACGCCCGTCAGGAAGAACAGGGCGTAGAACTGGCCCGAGTACCAGACGACGGCCTGGCCGACGACGGCGCCGAACAGGGCCAGAAGCGCAATCTTGGCGTTCTTCCACTGGCCGAAGGCTTCCGACAGCGGTGCCTTGGAGCCCTTGCCCTCTTCCTTCATCTTCTTGAAGGCCGGGGATTCGTTCATCTTCAGGCGGATCCAGACGGAAATGCCGAGAAGCACGCACGACAGCAGGAACGGAATGCGCCAGCCCCAGGCGGCAAAGGCTTCCTTGCCGAGAGCGAACTGCACGAGCAGGATCACCACCAGCGACAGGAACAGACCGAGCGTCGCCGTGGTCTGAATCCAGGAGGTGAAGTAGCCGCGCCGCCCATGCGGCGCATGCTCGGCCACATAGGTTGCAGCACCGCCATATTCACCGCCGAGCGCCAGGCCCTGCAGCATGCGCAGAACGATGAGCAGGATCGGAGCGGCGATACCGATCTGGGCAGCGCCGGGCAGGATGCCGACCAGGAAGGTCGAAAGACCCATGATCAGGATCGTCACGAGGAAGGTGTACTTGCGGCCGACGAGGTCACCCAGGCGACCGAAGACCAGAGCGCCGAACGGACGAACCAGAAAGCCAGCGGCGAACGCCAGAAGCGCGAAGATGTTCCGCGTCGTTTCCGGGTAGGAACTGAAGAAGGTCGCGCCGATGTAAACGGCAAGCGAACCGTAGAGATAGAAATCGTACCATTCGAACACGGTACCAAGCGACGAGGCGAAGATGACCTTCTTCTCCTCGCCGGTCATCGGACGCGTTTTTGCGTCGTCCGCAGTCGCGACATTTGCCATTTTGTTTATCCTCCACTCCAAAACAGCCCATTGGAGCGCCCATTGGCTGGTCCGGACATTCCTCCCAAGAACGTCCGAACGTGGTGCGCCTGATCACAGGATGTCAGAAAAAAAGGGCCCTAGGCAGGGATGCTTTGGGCTTATGACTTTCGTCTAAGAAACGGCGGCCCTCAGGCACGAAGCGCTGCCGCCGGCGATTGCCGGTACGCCAGCACGGCCGGCAGGACAGCGAGGACGGCGGCGAAAGCGAGAATGACGGAGACAAGAAATCCATCCCCCGCCGCAAACATCACCGGCATGGCAACACCGCTTTCGCCGGAAAGATATCCGGCTATGAATTTGGCGGCACAGAAGCCAAGCGCGAAACCGATCAGCACGCCCGCGGCGATCAACGCAAACAGTTCGCTCCAGACGATGATAAACACCGCCGTGCGCGGCGCGCCGAAGGCCCGCAGCGCCCCGATCTGCCGCCGGCGCTGGCCGACATGCAGGATGGTGACGAGGAGGATCGCGGCTGCGACCAGAACCTGAGCGCCTGAAGTCACCCCAACGAGCACCCGCTTGGCGTCGCCGAGCGTGGCATAGAGGTTCGTCAGCACCTCGCCGGGAAAGACCGCCAGCGTCGTGGTGTTCCGGTAGTCCTGGCGAAGTTTGTAGGCGTCGGCGATCGATTTCGGTTTGACGAGGATGGCGGGCAGGCCGGGCGTCGCGTGGCTCCAGTCTTCATCGAGCGCCGCATTGGCATCGATAGCGGGATGGTCCGCCGCGGCACCGGATGCCGCCTCATCGTGGTCGTGGTGTCCGTCAGCGTCGTCGTGTTCGGTTTCCATTCCATGCAGCGCCCAGACCGCCTGCATCGGTACCAGAATGGCCCGGTCCCAGGCGGTATCCGTCGGCTTGAGCCGTCCGACGATGCGATAGGCGAGTTCCGTGTGGGCGTGGCCGCCGAGCTCGGCGAGGCCGTGGGTGGGCTTGACGGCATAGCCGAGCGGCAGGTCGACCGCAGCACCGGCCACTGCTTCGCCGAGGGTGGCAAAGACACGCCCTTCGGTAAGCTGTTCGAGCTGGCCGATCAGTGCGGTGGACGTACCGACAACGGCATGGCCACCAAAACTGTCGCCGAAGCCGACGGGCGCTGCTGAGGCGACGCGCGGATCGGCAAGAAGGCGAGGGAGAACCCCTCCGTCCACCAAGGGTAGCGGCGAAGGCTGCAGGAAGATCGAGGAGAGAACAAGCTGCGTCTCGCTACCGGGGGCACCGATCACGAGATCGAACTTGTCGGCGGCACGGGCGCTGCCGAGCCGAAGGGCGCGCTCCTGCATGGTGACGGCAACGCCGAGCGCCGTTGCCAGCGCAATCAGCAGAACGACGACGAGCGAACCCGCCCACAGACGCCGCAGATCCGCAAGGACAAAGCCGATCATGCCGCACGCTCCTCGATCAACCGATCTTCGACGATACGCCCGGCGGCAAGCCGAATGCGACGGTCCAATCGTCGAGTAAGCGCCAGATCGTGTGTCGCAACGATCAGTGTGCAGCCATTTTCGCTTGAAAGCTCGAGCAGCAACTCGCAGACGGCATCGCCCGCTTCGCTGTCGAGACTGGCGGTCGGCTCGTCGGCGATCACCACGCCCGGCCTGCGCAACAAGGCACGGGCAATCGCCACGCGCTGCATCTCGCCACGCGACATGGTCTCGATCATCTGTTTCGGCCGGGCAAGCCCGACGCGCAGCAGCAGATCCTGCGCACGGGCACGGATATCACGGGTCATGGCACCGGAAAGCCTTGCCGGCAACAGAACGTTTTCGAGTGCGCTGAGACCGGGAAAGAGATGGAAATCCTGCAGGACGAGACCGATATTGGCACCGCGCCAGCGATCGCGGCCGCCTTCGGAGAGCCCACAGATATCGACGTCTCCCCAACGGATGCGGCCCTGTCCGACCCGCTCCAGGCCGGTCAGGATGCTGATCAGCGTACTCTTGCCGGACCCCGACGCACCGGTGAGCGCCACGCGGCTGCCGGCGGCGATGCTGAGGCTGTCGATTGCAAGCGCCGCGGCAGCCAGTCCGGGAAAGCGCACATCGATCCCTTGAAGCTGAAGACCAAGCATCGGCTAGACCGTATAAAATTCAGATGAGCGCAGGCGCAGCAGGCTGACGAAGCCGGTCTCCGGATCGGTCCAGGAGCCGACCTCCAGCGTCCCACGCACCTCGATCGTCTGGCCGGGCGGCACGAAGGTCTGCTTCTCGCCGAGGTAGACGACGACGATGTTGTCCGGCCAGTCGGAATCCGACGAACAGAACGGACAAAGCGCCATCGGAATTTCCGTCAGGACGAAGAACGCCGCCTCGGCTTTCAGCGGCGGCGCCATGAAGCCGCGCATGCGCACCTCCTGGCCGGCAAGGCTCTTCACCTTCCGCGAGAATTCCAGGCCGAGCACGCTGACCTTGCCATAGAGTTCATCGAAGGTGAGGCTGGCATCGGCGCGCGCAACGCGCCGGTCGATTGCAACAGCCGCGCCGGCAGCCAGCCCCAGCAGGGCGCGTCGACTCAAGGAGAGTGGGGTCGGTAAAGACATCGTCTTATAGCCATTTGGTATCCCGGCAGCACATGAACATCGGCAGGGAAAGACGTCAGCGCAAAACCTTCTCCCCGCTTCCGGGGAGAAGGCAAATCTTTGGACGATCAGTTTGTCTGCTTCACGCCGAGAGCAAGCGCGTCGACGAGAACGCGGTAGACGTCGCTCTGCTCCATGTAGCCTCTGAAGGCTTCGCTGCCGGGGCCTTCCGACTGCAGCACGACGTCATCGACCGTGTGCTGGCCGGTGCTTTCGTCCTTCGGCAGGATGCCGACGCGCAACACGGCGCCCGGCATGTCCTTGTAGGCTTCGTTTGCGACATACTCGTCCTTCTCGTTCTTCACCGCCGGCTCGAACGGGCCATCCAGCTTGGGGCTGAAGGTTTCGTAGTAGTCGGGGAAGTTGGAGACGAACATGGCGAGGCGGCGGCTCGCATCGATCTTGTCGGGGAAGCCGTCCTTGTTCGCGTCGGTGTAGTTCGGGAAGCCGGCCGAAGAGCCCGTCTTGACCTTGTCGCGGCCTTCCTTGCCCTCGACGGTATCGTCGATGATGCCGAGCAACGAGACGCCATGGGTATGGTCACCGGTGACGACAACAAGCGTATCCGGGTTGTTCTTGGCAAATTCGCGGGCAACGCCGATCGCCTGGTCGAACTCGATGGTCTCGACCACGGCGCGTTCCATATCGAGCGGATGGCTCATCTTGTCGATCGAGGCGCCCTCGACCATCAGGAAGAAGCCGTTCTCGTTCTTCGACAGCCGGTCAAGCGCCGTCTTCGTCATGTCGACCAGACCCGGCTGGCCTGGGAACTTTTCGGCCGTGCCCTTCTTCAGGAACTCGCGGTCGAGCGTCACGTCCATGTTGCCGGTGTGGAACAGGCCGAGAAGCTTGCCGTCGGCGGGCGCATTGGCCAGTTCGGTCTTGTCGGTGGCAAGCGCGTAGCCGGCGTCCTGGAAAAGCTTGATGTAGTCCTGGTTGTCCTTGCGCTTGGAACCGGGCGTTTCCTTGCCGAGGAAATAGGCCGATCCGCCGCCAAGAATGACTTCCGGCTTGATGTCGTAGATCATGCCGACGATCTCGGCCTTGTCGTTGCGATTGCGGGTGTGGGAGACGACGGCGGCCGGCGTCGCATCCTCGATTTCCGAGGTGGTCACGAGGCCGATTGACTTCTGCGTCTGGCGACGCAGCGCCTCGGCAATGGTTTCGACGCGCGGATCATCAAGGCTGTCGGGGGTGCGGTCGCCATAAACGCCGACGGCGTTGATCACGGTCTTGTGGCCGGTCATGTAGGCCGACATGGTGTTGGCGCTGTCCGTATCGATCGAGTTGGTGGCGGACGTGCCAATGAAGGCCATGCGCTCGAGATCGTCCATGTTGAGGCGGCCATTGGCCTTCCCCTCGGTCATGCCCTTCGACATGATGCGCGCAGCGGTGCGGTGGGCGACCGAGAGACCATCGCCAAGCAGGAAGATGACGTTCTTGGCCTTCGGCTGTTCGGCCGTGGCAAAGACGTCCCACGTCACCGACTTTGTCTGTTCGCCGGCCGTCACCTCGACCTTATAGCTGCCCGGCGCGCCGATGACGGCGTTGCGCAACACGAGGGCCGATCCGAGTTCCTTGTCTTCCTTGCCCTTTTCCATCGCGACATAGGTGGCCTCGGAGCCGAGCGCTGCCTTGTAATCCTCACCGTTCACGGTCACCTTGATGTCTTCAGCCTTGACCGCACCCTTGAGCTCGACCTTGAAGTCGAACGGCGAACCGGCAAGAATCGTCGCGCGATCAATTGGATAGACGTCCGCAGCCTGGGCTGACTGGGCCAAAACCGTTGTGGCAAAGAGGGTTACAAGAAGCGTGCGCATGGCGATCGTCCCTTTGAGGTATCGGATGGCGCGGTCCTAACGCCCGGCGATGACAGCGACATGACATAACGATCACGTTTGCGAGGCGCGGAGCATCGTACGCTTGACTCGCCGATAGAAACAATTATTAGGAGCCTCGGAAAGGAAGGCATTCCATGCTTCGCCGCGAACATAACTTCGCTGACAGCAGCATCCTGGCAGAAATCGCCGGGCAGGATATGCGTTTCCCAGCTTCCTTCAAAACAACGGCCAAAACGACGACGAAAACCGTCTGACGTCTCTGGCCCTCCGCTCTCTCCCCGGTTTGGCCGGGGACAGGAACCCTCGCGGCGGATCGCGCGGTTTCCCCCTCCACCCGACGAGGAGAGACAGAAAAGAGAGCTTAGATCATGGGTTTCAAGATTGCAGTCGCAGGCGCTACCGGCAATGTCGGCCGGGAGATGCTGAACATCCTTTCGGAACGCGGCTTTCCCGCCGATGAAGTGGTCGCCCTTGCGTCCGCCCGTTCCCAGGGCACGGAAGTTTCCTTCGGCGACAAGACGCTCAAGGTCAAGAACCTCGAAAACTACGACTTCTCCGACACCGATATCTGCCTGATGTCGGCCGGCGGCGCGGTTTCGCTGAAGTATTCGCCGAAGATCGGCCAGCAGGGTTGCGTCGTCATCGACAACTCTTCGGCCTGGCGTTACGATTCCGAAGTGCCGCTGATCGTGCCGGAAGTGAACCCGGACGCGATCTCGCTCTTCACCAAGAAGAACATCATCGCCAACCCGAATTGCTCGACCGCCCAGCTCGTCGTCGCGCTGAAGCCGTTGCACGACCACGCCAAGATCAAGCGCGTCGTCGTCTCGACCTACCAGTCGGTTTCCGGCGCCGGCAAGGACGGCATGGACGAACTCTTCAACCAGACCCGTGCGGTGTTCGTCGCCGACCCGATCGAATCGAAGAAGTTCACCAAGCGCATCGCCTTCAACGTCATTCCGCACATCGACGTCTTCATGGAAGACGGCTACACCAAGGAAGAGTGGAAGGTTCTGGCCGAGACCAAGAAGATGCTCGATCCGAAGATCAAGGTGACCTGCACGGCCGTGCGCGTTCCTGTCTTCATCGGCCATTCGGAATCGGTCAACATCGAGTTCGAAAACGAGATCACCGCTGACGAGGCACGCGATATCCTGCGCGAAGCGCCGGGTTGCCTTGTTGTCGACAAGCACGAAAACGGCGGCTACGTCACGCCTTACGAGTGCGCCGGCGAAGACGCCACCTACATCTCGCGCATCCGCGAAGACGCAACCGTCGAGAACGGCCTCAACATCTGGGTCGTTTCCGACAACCTGCGCAAGGGTGCGGCACTCAACGCGATCCAGATCGCCGAGCTGCTCGTCAACCGCGGCCTGATCCGCGCCAAGAAGCAGGCCGCCTGAACAAACAGACGGTAAGACACAAATAAGAACCCCGCCTGGCCCGTTATCGGCCTGCGGGGTTTGCTGTTTCACGGATCCGTGTGAAGATTTGATCGGATTCACGTGAAACCGTTAGGTATTTTCCGCCATTGAGTGGCGGGTGACAGAGCCGGCAAAGGCTGGCATCTTTGTAACGGCAACCAGATTCGGGCAATCACGGGGTTTTTCATGCACACGGCAAAGTGCGTAGCGATTGGGCTTGCGGCCCTGATTTCAACGGCGGTGCTTCCGGCGACCGCTTCCGCCGCACAGTGCGGCAACGACGGCAGCGGCTTTTCCGCCTGGATGACGCAGTTCAAGCAGGAGGCCGCCGGCAACGGCATCAGCCCCGCAGTCTTGAACAAGGCGCTCTCGAACGTCTCCTACAACAAGGCGACGATCCGCGCCGACCGCGGCCAGAAGAGCTTCAAGCTCTCGCTCAGCCAGTTCATGCAGAAGCGTGGCGGCCAGACGATCATTTCGCGCGGCAAGAAGATGAAGGCCCAGAACGCCGCGCTCTTCAACAGCATCGAGCGGCGCTATGGCGTGCCGGCCGGTCCGCTGATTGCCATCTGGGGCATGGAAACCGGCTTCGGCGGCTTCATGGGCAAGGAGCACACGCTCTCTGCCGTTTCGACGCTTGCCTATGACTGCCGTCGCTCCGACTACTTCACCAACCAGCTCTACGCGGCGCTCCAGCTCGTCCAGCGCGGCGATCTGAGCCCAGACGCCCGCGGCGCTGCCCATGGCGAAATCGGACAGACCCAGTTCCTTCCGGCAAACGTCTTGAAGTACGGCGTCGATGGCGACGGCAACGGCCATGTGGACATGGTCCGCTCGAAAGCCGACGCGCTCGCTTCGACCGCAAACTTCCTGCGTGGCCACGGCTGGCAGCCGGGCGCCGGATACCAGCAGGGACAGGCGAATTTCGCCGCAATCCAGGGCTGGAACGCCGCCAGCGTCTACCAGCAGGCGATTGCCATCATCGGCGCCGAAATCGACGGCGACTGATCGCGACCATTACAAGACTTGCAGATTGAGAAGCCCGGTTCGAAAGGACCGGGCTTCTTGCTTTGGCTGCTATCACATGCCCGGGCGGGCAAAATCACCGGTCTTCGGATCCATCACCCAGAGCTCACCGGTCGAAATATCGAACCATGCGCCATGCAGGTTGAGCTTGCCCTTGGTCTCGAGAATCTGGACGCAAGGGAACGTGCGCAGATTGGCGATCGAGTTGCGGATGGACACGCGCTCCAACGCCCGCTGCCGCTCGGCCTGGGTCATCACTTCGTTGCTCTGGATCTGCTCGGCCGAGGGTTTCAGCAGGTGCATCCAGCGGCCGATGAAATCACCCGGCGACAGAGGCTCGGCATCGAGATCGAGTGCCGCCTTGATGCCGCCACAGCGCCCATGGCCCATGACGACGATGTCGCTGACGCGCAGCGACTGCACGGCAAATTCCAGGGCGGCGGATGTCGAATGATAATGGCCGTCCGGCTCGTAGGGCGGCATCAGATTGGCGACGTTGCGCACGACGAAAAGTTCGCCCGGGCCGCTGTCGAAGATCGTCTCCGGTGCTGCGCGGGAGTCGCAACAGGCAATGACCATGGTCTTGGGCTTCTGCCCGCTGTCCGCCAATGTCTTGTAGCGCTGCTGCTGTTCGCTGAAGCGGCCATTCATGAAGTTATGATAGCCGTTCAGAAGGTGGTCCGGAAAACGCTGCATATCCATCGGTTACCCCGCTGTTGTCGAGAGTTCAATCCACCAAGCCATCCAACGGCAAGCCGTGAACAGCTTCTTCTATTTCCGGCGCATCTGGCTTGGATGCAGCAGACGCCGCATCTGCACCATCGCCATCGGCGTCGAGAGGCTCGACGCATCCTGTTCGAGCGTCAGTTCGTCGGCGCCGCGCTTGACCGTGCGCGCAATGATTTCAAAGACGCTGGCCGTGGCCATCTGCAGTGCACGCTCCTCCGAAAGCCCTTCGAGCAATCGCGCCAGGAACACCGCCGTCAGCAGATCGCCCGTACCGTTCGGCGGGTTCTCGATCAGCCGATGTTCGGCAAGCAGCGCATGGTTGCCGGAGAGATAGAGGTTTCCAGTGCCGCCGTTCATCATCGGGATCGCCGAGGTGACCAGCATGCGCGATGGGCCGAGCCCGAGCGCTGCGTCGAGGATGGCTGCGTTGGTCTCGAGCGCAGCGCCGGCAAGCCAGGCCAGTTCGAAGCGGTTGGGCGTGGCGAGACTTGCAAGCGGCAGCAGCCGGTCACGGATGGCAGTCGCCGTCGCTTCTGGCACGTAGAGGCCTTCGGCGTCGCCGATAACGGGGTCGCAGGCATAGACGAGATCGGGGTTGCGGGCGCGAAGCGCAGTCACCAGCCGGGCAACGCCGTCCGCCTGTCCCGCCGAACCGAGATAGCCTGAGAGCACCGCCCGAACCTCGCCGGCCCAGGGCGCCTGCGCCAGATCGTCGATCACCGAGTGGAATTCGGCATCGGGGATGGTGATACGGGTCGAGCGGCCATGGCCGGGATGCCAGGGCAGAATGACAGTCGGCAGGGCCCATACGGGATGACCAAGCGTCTCCAGGGCGAAGACAACCGCCCGATTGCCAACGGTACCGCGCACCACGTGACTAGAAATGACGATGACGGCACCAGGCAAGGAGGGCATTTCGGGCATCGGCCAGTCCAATCCTTCGATTTGACCTCTGATCACCGACTGTCACCGCCATGTCAACAGGCTATGGCAGAGAGGTTCCGCACGAGCCGCTGGCGTTTTCGTGCTTTTTCATCGAAATTCGAGCAATTTTCGCCAATTTGCCTTCGATTTAAATGGATTTAAGCTGTTTTCACGTGAGATTCTCCGATTTTGGGCTCGTTTTTGCCGAAATCGTCATAAAAAGCGGTCGCCATTAGCCATGGTTCTGATAGGGTCTAGCCTATCATGAATGGGAGAAACTTCATGGGCGTGAAATACAATCCGAAGCGGGACAGACACATCGACGCAGCGAAGGCGGCCGCCATCAAACTGGGCACCGACGCGCTGGCGCCGGAGATCCTCTTCGGCGGGGCCAGCAACGACGACCTCGACCTTTATTCGGCGGACATGCTGGCACTGACGGCGGCCCATGCGAGAAGTGAACTCGCACGCTGGGACGGCGGAAAACCTCAGGTTTCGGTCGAAACCGTGCCCGGCGTCGCGCCTGGCGGTACCGAGGTTTCGATCATCGCCGTCACCGAACACAACATGCCGTTTCTCTATGATTCGGTCATGGGCGAGGTGACGAGCACCCACCGCGACATCCATCTCGCGATCCATCCCATTCTGGTCCAGGAGCCGGGCAAGCCCGTCAAGCTGTTCGATCCGGACGAACCGAGCGACCCGGCGCACCGGGTCAGCCATATCCAGATCCACCTGGACAAGTTGACGCCGGTCGAGGCGCAGTCGCTGAGCAACCGTATCCGCGACGTTCTGGAGCAGGTTCATCAGGCCGTGCACGACTGGCCCGCGATGACGACGCTGCTCGATCAGGCGATGCAGGAACTTGAGGACTACAATGCCTCGCGCAAGAAGAGCGACCGCGACGAAGCGCTCGCCTTCCTCCGCTGGCTCCGGGACAACAACTTCACCTTCCTCGGCATGCGCGAGTACACCTATTCGGGCAAGGGCGGGAAGGCCTCCGTCGAGCGCGGCACGGGCAGGGGCCTCGGCATCCTTTCCAACCCCGATGTGCGCGTGCTGCGCCAGGGCAAGGACGCGGTTCTGACCACGCCGGAGATTTTGGCCTTCCTCGAAAGCCCGGATTTCCTGATCGTCACCAAGGCGAATGTGAAATCGGTGGTGCACCGCCGTGCCTATATGGACTACATCGGCGTCAAGCGTTTCGATGCCGACGGCAATGTCGCCGGCGAGCTGCGCATCGTCGGCCTGTTCACCTCATCGGCCTATACCCGCCAGGCGGCCGAAATCCCGTTGCTGCGCCACAAGATCGAGAAGATCGTCGACCACTTCGGCTACGATCCGCAGAGCCACTCCGGCAAGATGCTGGACAACACGCTCGAATCCTACCCGCGTGACGATCTCTTCCAGATCGACGTCGGCCTGCTCGCCGCCTTCTGCGAACAGATCAACGAGCTGGGCGACCGCCCGCGCATCCGCGTTCTGCCGCGCATCGACCATTTCGACCGCTTCGTCTCGGTCATCGTCTTCGTGCCGCGCGAACAATATGATTCCGACGTGCGCGAAAAGATCGGCGACTATCTGAAGACGGCCTATGACGGTCGCGTTTCGGCCTACTATCCGGCCTTCCCGGAAGGTGGCTTGGCGCGCGTGCACTTCATCATCGGTCGCACCAGCGGCAAGACCCCGCGCATCCCGCAGGCCAAGCTCGAAGAGGCCGTGCGCGGCATCGTCACGCGCTGGATCGACCGGTTCGACCTGCTTGCCCGCAAGGACGGCATCGAACTCGATGTCGACGGCGCCTACCAGTCGTTCTTCACGCCGGCCGAAGCCTATGCGGACCTCGCTGACATCGCTGCCTGCAAGGCGGAAGATCCGATCCGGATCTCGTTCTACAACTACAACCGCCCGGTCAACCGACCGGATACGGCCGAGCTGAAGATCTTCCATGCCGGCGAGCCCGTATCGCTGTCGCGCCGCGTGCCGCTGCTCGAAAATCTTGGCTTCCGTGTCATCAGCGAACAGACCTACGACCTCAATGTCGGCAAGCATGGCGAGGACAAGCACCGCGTCGTGCTGCACGACATGGAACTGGTCCATCGCGACGGTCTTGCGCTCAATCTCGACAAGTCGGGTGCAGCACTCGAGGAAGCCTTCCTCGCTGCCTGGAACGGCACGATCGAGGACGACAACTTCAACCGGCTCATCCTGCTTTCGGGTCTCAACGCCCGTGAAGTGACGGTGCTGCGCGCCTATGCCCGCTACCTTCGCCAGGCCGGCATCACCTATTCGCAAGGCTATATCGCTGATACGCTGAACAAATATCCGGCGATTGCCGCCGATATCTTCAAGCTGTTCGTCACCCGCATGGATCCGACGCTCGAAGAAAAGCCGCGCGCCAAGAAGTGCAACGCCCTGAGCGCCTCGATCGAAACCGCGCTGTCGTCGGTTCCGAGCCTCGACGAGGACCGGATTCTGCGCCGCTACGTCAACGCCATCGAGGCGACGCTCAGGACCAACTACTTCCAGAAGGATGCCGACGGAAAGCCGCGCGCGGTGCTTGCCCTCAAGCTTGACCCCAAGCAGCTCGAGGGCCTGCCCGAGCCGCGTCCGTTCCGCGAAATCTTCGTCTACGGCACCGAAGTCGAAGGCGTGCACCTGCGCTTCGGCAAGGTCGCCCGTGGCGGTCTTCGCTGGTCCGATCGGGCCCAAGATTACCGCACCGAAGTCCTGGGCCTGGTGAAGGCCCAGCAGGTCAAGAATGCCGTCATCGTCCCCGTCGGCGCCAAGGGTGGCTTCTATCCGAAGCAACTGCCGGTCGGCGGCAACCGCGACGAAGTGTTCAAGACCGGTACCGAGGCCTACAAGACCTTCATCCGCACCATGCTGTCGGTCACCGACAACATCGTCGGCCAGGATGTCGTGCCGCCGGCCGACACGCTGCGCCGCGACGGTGACGATCCCTATTTCGTCGTCGCCGCCGACAAGGGCACGGCGACCTTCTCCGACACTGCCAACGGTCTGGCGCAGGAAGCGGGCTTCTGGCTGGACGACGCGTTTGCTTCCGGCGGATCGGCCGGTTACGACCACAAGAAGATGGGCATCACCGCCCGCGGCGCCTGGGAAACTGCCAAGCGCCACTTCCGCGAGATGGACATCGACATCCAGACGACCCCCTTCACCGTCGCCGGCGTCGGCGACATGTCGGGCGACGTCTTCGGCAACGGCATGCTGCTTTCGGAAAAGATCCGGCTGCTTGCAGCCTTCGACCACCGCGACATCTTCATCGATCCCAATCCGGATACCGACGTGTCCTTCGCCGAGCGCAAACGCATGTTCGCGCTGCCGCGTTCGAGCTGGCAGGACTATGATCGCAAGACGCTGTCGGAAGGCGGCATGATCATCTCGCGCGCCGAAAAGTCCGTGACGCTGACGCCGGAAGCGATGGTGGCGATCGGGATCGACAAGCAAAAGGCGACGCCGTTCGAGATCATGAATGCGATCCTGAAAAGCCAGGTCGATCTCCTCTGGTTCGGCGGTATCGGCACCTATGTGCGCGGCAGCAACGAGACGGATGCCGAAGTCGGCGACCGTGCCAATGACGCGATCCGTGTGGCAGCAGAAGAGGTCCGCGCCCGCGTCATCGGCGAGGGCGCAAACCTCGGCGTCACCCAGAAGGGTCGTATTGGCTTCGGCCTTAACGGCGGTCGCTGCAACTCCGACGCCATCGACAACTCGGCGGGCGTCAACTCGTCCGACGTCGAGGTCAACATCAAGATCGCCCTGGCGTCTGCCATGCGCGACGGGCGCCTGACCCGGCCGAAGCGCAACACGCTGCTGGCGTCGATGACAGAGGAAGTCGGCCACCTGGTGCTGCGCAACAACTACGAGCAGTCCCTGGCGATCTCGCTGACCGCCATGCAGGGTGCAGGCAACCGCACGACGCTTGGCCGACTGATGACGCGGCTGGAAGCCGACGGCCATCTAAACCGCAAGGTCGAGACGCTGCCGACCGACCAGGCGATGACCGAGCGCTACCAGGCGGGCAAGCCCTTGACCCGTGCGGAAATCGGCGTGCTGCTCTCCTACTCCAAGCTGGTTCTGTTCGACGAGCTGATCGCCAGCGAGCTTCCCGACGACCCGTATTTCACGGCGACGCTGGAACGCTACTTCCCCGGCAAGATGCGCAAGACCTATGCCGGCGACATCCATGGCCACCGGCTGCGCCGCGAGATCATCGCGACGGTGCTGGCCAACGAGGTCATCAACCGTGGCGGACCTGCCTTCGTCTCGACCTTGACGGATGCGACCGGCTTCCTCTCGGCCGACGTCGTCAAGGCGGCTGTTCTGGCGCTCGACGGCTTCGATCTGCCGCGGATCTATGACGAGATCGACGCACTCGACAACAAGATTGGCGGCGGCCTGCAGAATGTCCTTTATCAGGAAGTCGGCCGCATCTTCACGCTCGTGACCGAGCGGGCGCTGCGCACCCACGCCGCAACCGGCTCCGTCTCCGAGGCCGTATCGCGGCTGCGCGACGGCCTTCAAAAGCTGCGCGGCACGATGCGGACCGCGGTCTCCGGCGAGAGCGCCGAAGAAGCACAGCTGAAGACGGCGGCCTTCGTCGAGGGTGGCGTACCCGCCAAGCTCGCCGAGGAGATCTCGGAACTGGCGCTGATGACCCTGGTGCCGGAAATCATGCAGATATCCGCCGAAACCGGCGAGACCTTGAGCCGCACTGCGCAGGGCTACTTCGCCGTCACCGACACGCTTCGGATCAACCGGCTGCTGGCCGCCTCCGATCGTGTTCCGGCAACCGAGCAGTTCGAGGCGATGGCGCTTTCGCGGGCCGTATCCGATATCGCCGCAGCGCGGCGCGATATCACTGCAGCGGCACTGCGCGAGCAGAAGAAGGAACGCAGCCCGGTCGCCGCTTGGGAGGAGAACGAGCGCGAGCGCGTCGCCCAGGCAACGGGCCAACTGCGTCTGTTGACCGAGAAGGGTGAAACCACGCTTGCCAAGATCACCGTTGCTGCGGGCCTTCTGAATGACCTTGCACGCGGACGGGCGAGGTGAGACAGTCCGCCCCGGACTGATCGACGCGGATCGGAATTGACCGGTTTGGCGCTATCAGATTTTACGATGCACTGCGCCGCGCGTTCGAGAGGACGCACGGCGCAGTCGTTTCCGGGGAGGGAAATGTGCAGGTTTCGGCCGAGAAAATTGACGCGCGACCGCGCACGTCACGCGCGGGCATAGCCGGCTGGATGCTGTTCGACTGGGCAGCGCAACCCTTCTTCACGGTCATCACCACCTTCATCTTCGGCCCTTACTTCGTCTCGCGACTGACGGAGGATCATGCTGTCGGCCAGGCGATGTGGGGCTACACGCTCACCGTTTCCGGCATCATCATCGCCATTCTCTCTCCGGTTCTCGGCTCGATCGCCGACGCTACCGGACCGCGCAAGCCCTGGATCGGTTTTTTCGCGGTCATCAAGATCGTATCTCTGTCGATGCTCTGGTTTGCCGCGCCCGGCTCGCCGATCATCTACGCCGCCTTCTTCATCGTGCTCGCCACGGTCGCCGCAGAATTTTCGATCGTCTTTAACGATTCGATGATGACGCGACTGGTGGACGAGAAGGATGTCGGCCGCATTTCCAACATCGCCTGGGGGCTCGGCTATCTCGGCGGCATGATCGTGCTGATCGCCGTCGTGGCGCTCCTGGCCGGCAGTCCGGAAACCGGCAAGACCGCGCTCGGCATCGATCCGCTGTTCGGTCTCGATCCGGCCAAGGGCGAGGACGCGCGCATCACCGGCCCGATATCGGCGCTCTGGTACTTCGTCTTCATCATTCCAATGTTCCTGTTCACACCCGATGCCACAAGGGCGACCATGTCGCTGCGCAAGGCCACCGCTACGGGCCTGCGAGAATTGAAGGGTACGCTCGGCGAACTCAGGGAAAGATCGGGCGTTCTCCGCTTCCTGATCGCCCGCATGATCTTCCAGGACGGTGTCAACGGGCTGTTGGCGCTCGGCGGCACCTTCGCCGCGGCCATGTTCGGTTGGCGAACCCTGGAACTAGGCATCTACGGCATCATCTTGAACGTCGTCGCGATCGGCGGCTGCCTCTATGCAAGCAGGCTCGACACGCGTCTCGGCTCCAAGGTCATCGTTACCGCGAGCCTCGTGTGTCTCATCATCGCCACGGTCGGCATCGTTTCGACCGGCCCGGGTTTCACTCTGTTCGGCCTCATGCCGCTATCGACAGACGATTCCGGCGGCCTGTTCGGCACCGCGGCCGAGAAAGCTTACATCCTCTACGGTCTGCTGGTCGGCATTGCCTTCGGCCCGGTTCAGGCCTCGTCGCGCTCCTATCTCGCCCGCAGCGTCAGCCTCGACGAGGCTGGCCGCTATTTTGGGCTCTACGCCCTTTCCGGCCGGGCAACGTCGTTCCTCGCCCCGGCATCGGTGGCCACGATCACACTCGCCACCGGGTCGGCGCGCATCGGCATGATGGCGCTGATCGCCTTCCTGGTCGCTGGCCTGCTGATCCTGCTGCGCACGCCTTATCCGGCGGATGACGGGCGCAAAAAAGCCGCCACATCCTTTGGACGCGACGGCTTCTGATGTTCTCGGGCAAGCTTTGAAAATCCGGGGCCGGCGTGAAGTGCCCGTCCCGGGCGATGTCAGTGGCGGAAATGGCGCATGCCGGTAAACACCATGGCCACGCCATGCGCGTCGGCGGCGGCAATCACTTCCTCGTCGCGCATCGAGCCACCCGGCTGGATCACAGCGGTGGCGCCCGCCGCGATCGCCGAGAGCAATCCGTCGGCAAACGGCAGGAAAGCTTCGGAGGCGACGGCCGAGCCGCGCGTCAGCGGCGTTGCCAGGCCGAGCGCCTTGGCGGCTTCTTCGGCCTTGATCGCGGCGATGCGAGCGGAATCGACACGGCTCATCTGTCCGGCGCCGATGCCGGCCGTCTGGCCATCCTTGGCGTAGACGACGGCGTTCGACTTGACGTGTTTTGCCACCTTGAAGGCAAACTTCATGTCGTCCAGTTCCTGTGCCGTCGGTGCGCGCTTCGTCACCACCTTCAGCTCCATGTCCTCGACCATGGCATTGTCACGGGTCTGCACGAGGAGACCACCCGATACGGTCTTGGCGGACAGGCCGGGGATGCGTGGATCGGGCAGGGCGCCGGTCGTCAGCAGCCGCAGGTTCGGCTTGCGCGCGATGACGGCCTTGGCCTCGTCGCTGACCTCAGGCGCGATGATGACCTCGGTGAAGAGCTTGACGATCTCTTCCGCCGTTTCTGCATCGAGCAGCTGGTTGAGCGCGATGATGCCGCCGAAGGCCGAGGTGGAATCGCAGGCGAGCGCCCGTCGGTAGGCTTCGACCAGCGTCGGTGCGGTTGCGACGCCGCAAGGGTTGGCATGCTTGATGATCGCAACCGCCGGCGCCTTTTCCGGCAGGAACTCGGCCACCAGTTCAAAGGCGGCATCGGTGTCGTTGATGTTGTTATAGGACAGCTGCTTGCCCTGCAGCAGCGTCGCTGTGGCAACACCGGGGCGGTTCTCGCCGGTGACGTAGAAGCCAGCCTTCTGATGCGGATTTTCGCCGTAGCGCATCTCTTCCTTCAAGACGCCGCCGAGAACGCGGTGGCGGGGCATCGGCGTGTCGAGCGCCTCGGCAAACCAGTTGGAGATGGCCGCGTCATAGGCTGCCGTGCGGGCATAGGCCTTGGCCGCCATCTTCTGCCGGAAGGCATAGGTCGTTGCACCCGACGCCAGCTCTTCGATGAGCACCGGATAGTCGGCCGGATCGGTGACGATCGTCACATAGGCGTGGTTCTTGGCCGATGCGCGGATCATGGCCGGGCCGCCGATATCGATGTTTTCGACCGTCGTCGGATAGTCGCCGCCCTGGGCGCGAACTTCCTCGAAGGGATAGAGGTTGATCACCGCCAGATCGATCGCAGTGATGCCATGGGCCGACATCGCCGCCTGGTGCTCGGCATCGTCGCGGATCGCAAGCAGGCCGCCATGGACACCCGGGTGAAGGGTCTTGACGCGACCATCCATAACCTCAGGGAAGCCCGTCAGTTCCGAAACGTCGCTGACCGGAAGACCTGCCTCAGACAACGCCTTGTGGGTGCCGCCGGTCGAAACCAGACGCACGCCTTTTTCATGCAGCGCACGGGCAAGCTCGACAACACCGGTCTTGTCGGACACGGAGAGAAGGGCGGTCCGGACTGGAACCTCGTTCGGGGCGGGAATTTTCTTGGAGGCGACAGCCATCAACCATGCTCCTTTGGCGGCGCCGGACGCGCGGGAGGATGCTCCGGCATTGGGATGGCTGCCCGTTAGCATAGCTTGCCGGCCGAAGGAACCTCGGCAAGCCAACATCCTAAAATAAGCTTACTTCGTGCGCGAGAAGGTCCACTGGATCTCGGGCTGCCGGGCGACAGTGAAGGTGACCGTCAGCTGTGACGAGGCGCGGATGCCCGAGGGATCGGCAAAGAAGATGTCTTCCTCGACTGCCAGCTCACCGTCCTGGCAGGCAAACAGCCAGACCTCGCCATCGGGTGCTGTCAGATAGATTTCGCGGCCGTTGTTCTGGCGAATGGTGACGGCCGGGTGGATATGGAAGCGGGCAACCGCGACGGCCGCGTTCGTATCGTCAGGGTCGCTGCCGTCGGCACGCGAAAGCCGGTCGCGGCCGCGGATCATCCGGCCGCCGTTCAGCACACCGATGTCGCGCTCATGCAGGAGCCCGAAGGACTGGAGATAACCATCATGATTTGCCGTGACGGATTCCAGACGGCCCGGTTCGTCCTTGCGCTTCACAACGACGCGCGAGACGCCGCTGGTCATGATCGGCCCCAGAAACCGTGACTGCGAGAAGCGCGACGACGACGTGTCGTTGACGGTCACGGTGGAGTGTGCGGCGGTCATCCGTGCCATCTGGCGGAATCGTTCGCCGGCGAACTTCGGCGCGCCCGAATTGATCACGAAACGCGTCTTGCCGGAGGACATTTCGAACGAGAGGCAGCCGGCATGGGCGCTGCGCGACAGGTCGACCGAAAGCGGCCGGCCGGTATCGACGATGACGACGGTGTTTTCGATCGACAGGCGCTCGTAATGGGCAAGCGGCAATGAGCGGAACGGCTCACCGGCGGTTTCGTCGTAGCGCAGCACCGAGGCAAGTTCATGCGCCAGCACCGAGGTCGCACCGTTGAAGAGCGCCAGTTCGCCCCCCTGGTGGCGAAAGAAACGCAAGGCCGGATACATCCGGTCGATGCACGGTATGAGGCGCGACGGCACGTCATGCCCGAGATTGACATAGGTCTGGCGCAGCGGCAGCAGGTCGAGCAGCAGTTCGAGCCCCGCGCGCGGACTGCGCGAAAAGTGGCTGCCATCGGCAAGGATCTGCCGGTCGAGTTCGAAATCAAGGTGACGCGACGCCTTGCGAATGGCCGAGGGCGTCGATGGCATCGAGACCGATGCCATGGCAAGCGCCATCCGGACACGCAGGCGCGCCTCGCCATCGCTGACCGTTTCGGCGATGTGGCGGAGATAACGGACCTGGAAAGCCAGGCTTTTCAGGAAACGGCGATAGAAGCCATGCTCCGCATTGCGCAGGACCACCGGCGAGTGTGAGAGCCACGCGATGATGCGTTGGGCAATGACGTCGGCATCCCACGCAATGCCACCCAAGTTGCGGCCGTGAGTGGCGATCCAGTCGTCGACGATCTGCCGCAGGCGCACGAAACCGGCATCTTCGCGGATGGCCCGCAAGTGCCTGAGCCAGCCGAACGAATGCAGACGGACCGCGAATTCAAGCGACGGCAGATCGATTTCAAACGGCGATTCGCCTTCGGTATCGAGCACGCGGCCGGCCAGAGGAAAACGGCCCTCGAGGATTTCTTCGGCAACGAAGGGATCGACAGCCCGGAGGTCCGTCGGCGCGACGATCAGGCGGTTGGGCGTCGAACCGGTAAAGCGCAGCGACGAGACGCGGCCGACCGAAAGCCGGCGCGACACGCGGCGCCAACCTTCACGCGCATACAGATAGGAAAGCCTTCGCCTGCCGGAAAACACCATCAACGCCCGCCGGTTCCCTCTTTCCTGAAGCAAGCCGCCAGAGACGTCCGAACGGATACGTCGGCTTCGCGCCAGTGCCGCTTGCGCAGGGTTGCCCGAAATCCGTTTTCGATTTTCGGGACGCACGATGCGCCGTTTCATAATGTCAGAGCGCTCTTGTCGGTCCCAACGGACGCGCGGCGCTCCGCGTGACTCCGGATGGTGCCGGAAAGATCATTAAACTTTTATCAATTTTATCGTCTTTGATAGGCTCGTGGCCTTAAAGCGTCAATTGACACGACAAAACAGCCCGCAGCCGAGGCTTTCCGGTCGCCAGTTCGACTTTTCCAGACTTATTTGCGACGAATCACTGCGGCGTAGAATCCATCGAGGCCGCTGGCAAAGGGTGGAGCGAGCGGGAACATCGATGGTACGGTGCGCACTTCGCCGAGAGGGGTAATCGCATCTTCGAGGCCCGGCCAATCCGTGGCCAGGATCGGCACCAACTCGTATGCATCACCGGTGCCAATCACCCGGGCAACGACCTCTTCGCCTTCGCGCGGATCCAGCGAGCAATTGGAAAAGACGACGATACCATCAGGCTTGACCACCGTCAGCGCATGGCGCAGCAGACGTTCCTGCAGCAGTGCAAGCTTCTCGATATCCTCTGGTCCCTTGGTCCAGAGCACGTCCGGATGGCGGCGGGTCGTTCCGGTCGATGAACAGGGAGCGTCCAGTAGGGCGGCATCGAAAAGCTCGTCAGGCCGGAAATCGGCCATGTTGGTTTCCTGCATCTGCGCCTGAAGACCCAGACGCTCGAGATTGCCCTTGAGGCGGCGCAAACGGCTTGCCGACTGATCAAGCGCGGTTACCTCGCCACCAGCGAGGATCAGCTGCGCCGTCTTGCCGCCGGGTGCGGCGCAGAGATCGACGACGCTCTTGCCGGCAAGAGGTCCGAACAGGCGGGCAGGGATCGACGCGGCCGCATCCTGGACCCACCATTCGCCATCGGAGAATCCGGCTAAGGAAGGGATGGAGCCAGAGAAATCGGCGAGGCGCACCGAGCCAGTCGGCAGCACGGTACCGTTGAGCTTTTCGGCCCAACCTTGCGGATCGGATTTGACGGTGACGTCGATTGCCGCTGGCGTCAGCTGCGCGTCGGCGATCTGGTCGGCCTGTTCGCGGCCATAACGCGCGACCAGCCGGTCGAAGAACCAGTCCGGCATGGCAGGAACGCTTCGTAGGCTTTCGAGGATCTCGTCTTTCTCCCGCGACAGACGGCGAAGGATGGCATTGACCAGATTGGCGAAACGACGATTGCGCGGATCGGCCTGAGCCTGCTCGACCGCAAGATCGACGGCGGAATGATCGGGAACGTCGAGATAGAGAATCTGTGCCGCCGCCACCGCCAGCACATGGTCGAGGGCGCGCGCACCTTCTGGAAGCGGCGTCTGCAGCATCGAACCGATCGCCGCCTGGATGCGCGGCAGGTGACGCAGGGCCGAATTGAGGATGGCACGCACCAGCGCCCGGTCGGCTTCGCTCAGCTCGCGATAGGCGGGATTGCCATGCTCATGATCGAGCATGCCATCAAGAGAGGTCTTGCGGTCGACGACCGCACCGAGAATCTTGGCCGCTGCCTGGCGCGTGCGCAAACCGGGCTTTTCCGGGCCACGCTCCTGTTGTTCAGGCTTTTTCGACCTTACCGGCTGCTTGTGCGAGCGGTTTTGTTTCGGACGTGAATCGTTGTTGTTTTCGGCAGACATCAGGACCAGGGACCTTTCGGCGGTTCGGAACCACCGCGACCCCAACCGGTAGAGGGAACAGAGCGCGATTTGCGCACCGGATTATCAGCCCGAACCGGCGGCGTCGACCCCATGGACATCCCCTGCGCCATCTGTTGCAGGGCGGCGATCCGGTTTTCGGTGTTCGGATGGGTGGAAAACAGGTTGTCCATGCGCTCGCCGGAAAGCGGATTGATGATGAACATATGCGCAGTCGCCGGATTGCGCTCGGCATCGTCATTGTGAATCCGGTGCGCGGCACCGGCGATTTTCTGCAAAGCCGAAGCCAGAGCCAAAGGCTTGCCGCAAATTTCGGCACCACGGCGATCGGCGGAATACTCTCGCGTACGGCTGATCGCCATCTGCACCAGCATGGCCGCAATCGGCGCGACGATCATCGCGATCAGCACGCCGACGAACCCCAACGGATTGTTGTTGTTTTCGCGATTGCCGCCAAACAGGAAGGCGAAATTGCCGAGCATCGAGATCGCGCCGGCGAGTGTCGCCGTCAACGTCATCGTCAGGGTGTCGCGGTTCTGGACGTGCGCGAGTTCATGCGCCATGACACCTGCAACCTCGTCATAGTTAAGGGCCTGAAGCAGGCCGGTGGAGGCGGCGACAGCGGCGTTCTCAGGGTTGCGCCCAGTGGCAAAGGCGTTCGGCTGTGGGCTGTCGATCACGTAGACACGCGGCATCGGCAGGCCGGCATTCGCGGCAAGATCGCGCACGATGCCGTAATATTCCGGCGCACTGCGTTCATCGACTTCCTGCGCACGGTACATGCGCAGCACCATGCGGTCTGAATTCCAATAGGAGAAAAAATTCATACCGGCCGCCATGACGAAGGCAATCATCATGCCGCCACGCCCACCGATGGCGAAGCCGACCGCCATGAACAGGGCGGTCATCACTGCAAGCAGCATGGCGGTGCGAACGAGGTTCATGGTGGGCTCCGGGTCGTCTACGTTTCACGTGAATCAGGGTTTCCGTTCGGGCAACGGCGCATTATATGATGGGTGCAAATGCCCCGTTCTTCAACAACAGATGCACGAATCCGGACCTGGCGAGATGCAGAACGACAACGACAATGCCCCCGACCGCCCGAAAAAGCCGCTACCGGCCGCCGCGCTGCGCGCGCTGAAGGAAGCCGAGGAGCGGCGCCAGGCAGAGGCAGACAAGGAGCTGCCGACGGAAATCGGCGGCCGCGGCGGTGTCGACCCGGCGCGCTTCGGCGACTGGGAAATCAAGGGTCGGGCGATCGATTTCTGAGAGATCTCGCCCGTTGAGCTTGTGAAACAGTTTGGTTCTTCCGCTAGCAAGCAGCCAAGGCCTGCCGCAAGCGATGCCTGATTTCGTTCGACATTTTTAATTAGAATCCGGCTCACAAAGCCGAGTCGGTGATTTGATCTACGGCCCGCATTCAAGGCCGCGGTCGGAAGAGAGCGTGAATCAAAAAGGGCGGCCCGATGCCGCCCTTTTCGCTATCTGTCGCTTGTTAAGCCTTGTTCTGCCGGTTGGCGATCAGGTCGTCGACAACTGCCGGATCGGCCAGCGTCGAGGTGTCACCGAGCGCGCCGAAATCGTCCTCGGCGATCTTGCGCAGGATGCGACGCATGATCTTGCCCGAACGGGTCTTTGGCAGACCCGGCGCAAACTGGATCTTGTCCGGTGTGGCAATCGGCCCGATTTCCGAACGCACGTGCTTGACCAGGGCCTGGCGCAGCTCGTCATTGCCGATTTCACCCGCCATCAGCGAGACGTAGCAATAGATGCCCTGTCCCTTGATCGGATGCGGATAGCCGACGACGGCGGCTTCCGACACCAGATGGTGCGAGACGAGCGCCGATTCGACCTCCGCTGTACCAAGGCGGTGGCCCGAGACGTTGAGCACGTCGTCAACGCGGCCGGTGATCCAGTAATAGCCGTCCTCATCGCGGCGGCAGCCGTCACCGGTGAAATACTTGCCCTTGTAGGTGGCGAAATAGGTCTGACCGAAACGCGCATGATCGCCATAGATCGTGCGCATCTGGCCGGGCCAGCTATCGGTGATGCAGAGGTTGCCGTCGGCAGGGCCTTCGAGCACGTTGCCTTCGTTGTCGACCAGCTGCGGCTGGACGCCGAAGAAGGGCCGCGTTGCCGAGCCGGGCTTCAGGTCAGTCGCGCCCGGCAGCGGCGTGATCAGGATGCCGCCGGTTTCCGTCTGCCACCAAGTGTCGACGATCGGCGACTTCTGATCGCCGACGACGTTGTAATACCATTCCCAGGCTTCGGGATTGATCGGCTCGCCGACCGAGCCGAGCAGGCGCAGCGACGAGCGCGAGGCGCGCTTGACGAAATCGTCGCCGGCACCCATCAGCGAGCGGATCGCCGTCGGCGCGGTGTAGAAGACATTGACCTTGTGCTTGTCGATCACTTCCCAGAAACGGCCGGCGTCGGGGAAGTTCGGAACACCCTCGAACATCACGGTGGTCGCGGCATTGGCGAGCGGACCGTAGACGATGTAGGAATGGCCGGTCACCCAGCCGACATCCGCCGTACACCAGTAGATATCACCGTCGCGATAGTCGAAGACGTATTCGTGGGTCATCGAGGCATAGACGAGGTAACCGCCGGTGGTGTGCAGCACGCCCTTCGGCTTGCCGGTCGAACCGGAGGTGTAGAGGATGAACAGCGGGTCTTCCGCCTTCATCTTCGCCGGCTCGCAATGCGGCTTCACGGTCGCAATTTCCTGGTGGTACCAGAGGTCGCGGCCCGGTGCCCAGCCGATCTTGCCGCCGGTGCGGCGCACAACCAGCACCTTGTTGACGATGACGTGCTGCTTGGCAGCGATATCGATGGCGGTGTCGGTGTTTTCCTTCAGCGGCACCGGCTTGCCGCCGCGCACGCCCTCGTCGCACGTGATGACGAAGGTGGATTCACAATCGACGATGCGTCCGGCAAGCGCATCCGGCGAGAAGCCGCCGAAGACGACCGAATGAATGGCGCCGATGCGGGCGCAGGCGAGCATCGCATAGGATGCTTCCGGGATCATCGGCATGTAGATGGTGACGCGATCGCCCTTCTTGACGCCATGCTTCTTCAGGACGTTGGCAAGGCGACAAACCTGCTCGTAAAGCTGGTTGTAGGTGATCTTCTTGTCGATATAGGGATTGTCACCTTCCCAGATGATCGCCGTCTTTTCGCCATGCGTCTTCAGGTGGCGGTCGATGCAGTTGTAGGAGACGTTGGTCAGGCCGTCCTCATACCACTTGATCGAGACCTTGCCCTTGAAAGAGGTGTTCTTGACCTTGGTATAAGGTTTGAACCAGTCGATCCGTTTGCCGTGTTTGCCCCAGAACTTGGCCGGGTCGGAGATGCTCTCCTCATACCACTTCAGATAGGTCGTGTTGTCGAGCAGCGTCCGGCTCTTGGCAGACTTCAACACCGGATAGATCTTGGCGGACATTCTTTCCTCCCTGCGCATTCCTGTCTGGGGTGCTCACTCCCGGAGACCCCGCCTCGGCGACGATACATAGCAGGTCAAAGCCAAGCCGCAATTAGACAAAAGGACATTTGGAACTGGAGAATTGCAATTTTGAGACAACGACGCTATAGAGGCGCTCAATTCCCGGAAATCAGTGGTAGACTCCACGGCCCGCGACACCGGCGCGGCGGACAAAAGGACTATATCCATGGCTCAGCAACTGCTTATGCCCAAGGCAACAGCCGTCTGGCTCGTTGACAATACCGCACTGTCGTTCGAACAGATTGCTACATTCTGCAAGCTGCATCCGCTCGAAGTGAAGGCAATCGCCGACGGTGAATCGGCGCAGGGCATCAAGGGTCTAGATCCGATCGGAACCGGACAGCTGTCGCGCGACGAGATCGCCCGCGCCGAGGGAAATCCGAACCACAAGCTGAAGCTTTCGGAGCCGAAAGTCCGCGTTCCCGATAGCAAGCGCAAGGGCCCGCGCTACACGCCGGTCTCCAAGCGCCAGGATCGTCCGAACGCCATTCTCTGGCTGGTTCGCAACCATCCCGAGCTGAAGGACGCACAGATTTCCCGCCTTGTCGGGACCACCAAATCGACGATCGAGCAAATCCGCGAGCGCACCCACTGGAACTCGACCAACCTGACGCCGATGGATCCGGTCACGCTCGGCCTGTGCTCGCAGATCGATCTCGACCTCGAAGTCGAACGCGCTTCCAAGGGCCGCCCGCTGCCGACAGCCGCCGAACTCGGTGCAACGCTGGAAGCAGCCCAGGAGACCGAAAAGCTCAACTTCAGCTACGAGCGCGAAGAAGAGAAGGAAATCGATGCCGATGCCGTCTTCGCCAAGCTCAAGTCGCTGAAGTCGGATCGCAAGGACGAGGACGAAGACGATCAGTATTGATCGCCTTGTCATGAGATGACGAAAAGCCCGGATCGCTCGATCCGGGCTTTTTTGTCTTCAGTAGGTCGAACCGGACTGATCCCTGAGATTATGGCGCTCGGTCCCCTTGAGCGGCGGATTGAAGATGCTGACGAGGATCAGATCCTCGTCCTTTCCACCCCGCAGGAAATGCTTGTCGTGCTGGTCGAGCACGTAGATGTCGCCCTGTTGGATCAGAAAGACATTGCCCTGCATATCCTCCACCTCGCCGTTCCCGGCGATGCAATAGCAGGCTTCCAGATGGTTGCGGTATTCCAGCAACGAGACGGTGTTGGCGCGAACGACGGTATGGCAGACCGTAAAACCCATTCCATCCCTTTCGGTCAGCAAACGATGGCTGGTGCCGCTTCCCCATTCGACGAAATGATCGGTGGCCTCGATATCTTGCAGACTGCGCACGAACATATGCTATTTCCTCCTATGAGAAATCCTTGCATCGCGAACGTCGGAATGCGCATTCGCTATGCTGAGGTCCTTATCCCGCCGAGACGTTCAACCGGCAAACGACGATTTCTCAAGGGATAGTTGAGGAGAACTTACAGATGCTTCCGCCGCTTGGCATGCTTCGCGCATTCGAAGCTGCCGCCCGCCTCGCCAGCTTCTCACGGGCTGCCGACGAGCTGCACGTCACCCACGCCGCGGTCAGCCATCAGATCCGGCTGCTTGAGGAATGGTTCGGCAGACCGTTGTTTGTACGGGAGAAACGCGGCGTCCGTCTCCTTCCTGATGCGGAGCGGCTGGCGGATGCCTTGACGTCGTGTTTTGCCCGGATCGCGGCAGAAACGGACATGCTGCGCGCAAGCGCCAAGGCGTCGATCACCGTCGCCTGCATCCCGTCGATTGCCACACGCTGGCTGATACCGGCGCTCAATGAATTTCTCGAACAGCACCCTGATATCGACGTGAAGGTGATCTATGCGCTGGCCGAGCAGCGACTTCGGCAAACGGGCTGCGATGTGCTGATAACCCTCGGTGCCGACGCGTCGGAGGGCGTGCAGAATGACCGCCTGTTTTCACGAGCGAACCGTCCGGTCGCCAGCCCGCGCTACATCGAGCGCAAGGGCGCACTCGACACCGCAGAGGCGATTGTCACGGCTGACCTGCTCCACGATGAAACGGTGACCCGCTGGCGAGACTGGTTTGTCAAAGCCGGCCAGCCCACGACCGGCCCGCCACGCGGCCCGGTCTTTCAAGACTTCAACCTGCTGGCAACAGCCGTGATTGCCGGCCACGGCGTTGCACTTTGCCCTGTCGAGGTCTTCCGCCGCGAGATCGACGGCGGTGACCTCGTCGTCCTCTCGTCGGTCGCGACGCTTGAAGACGAAAGCTATTTTCTCATCACCAGAACCACGCGCGGCAAAGGGGTGGCGGCATTCAGCGCATGGTTCAGTGCCGTCGTGGTGCGTTCGGTCGCGCGCTATAGCAACCTGCGCTGACTTCGCGAGGCGCGATCAGATGCCGATACCCTTGGCGTGAAGCACGGCCGCGATTTCGTCGAGGATCGCCGGATCGTCGATCGTTGCCGGCATCTTCCATGGCTGGCGATCGGCAATCTTCTGGATCGTCGCCCGCAGGATCTTGCCGGATCGGGTTTTGGGCAGCCGTTTGACGCACATGGCCGTGCGAAAAGCGGCGACCGGCCCGATGCGATCACGCACCAGGCTGATGACCTCGCGCTCGATCTCGGATGTTTCCCGTGAAACATTCGAGTTGATCACCAGAAACCCGGCGGGGATCTGTCCTTTCAGCTCGTCGGCAATGCCGATGACGGCGCATTCCGCGACGTCGGGATGGCTGGCGCACACTTCCTCCATCGCGCCCGTCGACAGCCTGTGGCCGGCGACATTGATGATGTCGTCGGTGCGGGCCATGATAAACACATAGCCATCGTCGTCGAGGTAGCCAGCATCGGCCGTCTTGTAGTAGCCGGGAAACTCCTCCAGATAGGCCGCACGAAACCGGTGATCGGCATTCCACAGCGTCGGCAGGCATCCTGGAGGCAGGGGCAGCTTGACCACGACATTGCCCAATGTTCCCGGTTCGACCGGATGACCGGCATCATCGAGGATCTGAACATCGTAGCCGGGTAACGGCACGGCAGGAGAGCCATACTTTACGGGCAGAAGCCCGAGCCCGAGCGGATTGCCGGCAACCGGCCATCCCGTTTCCGTCTGCCACCAATGGTCAATGACCGGAACGCCCAGTGCCCTCTCGGCCCAACGGATCGTATCGGGATCGGCCCGTTCGCCAGCGAGGAACAGCGCTCGAAACTGGGAAAGATCATAATTTGCCACCAGCGCCGCGTCCGGATCTTCCTTGCGAATGGCACGCAGCGCCGTCGGCGCCGTAAACATCACGGCCACGCCGTGCTCCGCTATGATGCGCCAGTAGGTGCCCGGATCCGGCGTGCCGACGGGCTTGCCCTCGAACAGGATCGAGGTGTTGCCGTTGAGAAGCGGGCCATAGACGATGAACGAATGCCCGACGACCCAGCCGATGTCGGACGCGGCCCAGAAGACCTCGCCGGGCTGGACGCCGAAGAAATTCTGCATCGACCACTTCAGTGCGACCATGTGGCCGCCATTGTCGCGGACCACGCCCTTCGGCTGGCCGGTGGTGCCGGACGTATAGAGCACGTAAAGCGGGTCGTTGGACGCGACCGGCGTGCAACCGGCTTCATCGCCAGCGTCCTTTGCCGCAGCAAGGGCCGAGGCATAGTCGATATCGCGCACCGGCGTCATGTCTGCCTTGAGCAAGTCGCGCTGGTAGACCAGGCAATGGGCCGGCTTGTGTTCGGCGATTGTCACCGCCGCATCAAGCAGCGGTTTGTAGGCAACGGTCCGGCCGGGCTCGATGCCGCAGCTCGCGGAAACGATGAGCTTGGCCCGGCAGTCGTCGATGCGCACGGCAAGTTCATTGGCGGCAAAGCCGCCAAACACCACCGAGTGCACGGCGCCGATGCGCGCGGCGGCAAGCATCGCGACAGCGGCCTGCGGGATCATCGGCATGTAGATGATGATGCGGTCGCCCTTGTCGACGCCGAGCTTGCGATAGACAGCAGCCAGAGCCTTGACGTCGTCGAGCAGCGCTCCATAGGAGATGCGCTCGATGCTGGATGTAACCGGACTGTCGTAGATAAAGGCGATTTGCTCGCCACGCCCCGCTTCGACATGTCGGTCGAGACAGTTGTAGCAGCTGTTGGTCAGCCCATCGGGAAACCAGTGGCCATAGATGCCGCGTTCGGCGTCGAAAGTCCGCTCCGGCCTCTCGAACCAGTCGATCGCCTCCGCGGCTTCAGACCAGAACCCCTCCGGATCCGTCTTCCACCCGCCGTACACTTCGGAATAGCGGCTCGCCATATCCGTTCTCCTCCCAATGCATGCCGGGCAATGCCCGGCCTCCTCATGCACAAGGATAGGCTAATGAGAACGAAGGTGAACCCCGACGAAAGCGTAATGCGACGTTTTCGCCTTCAACGCGAACCGAAGATCGCCGAACCGACACGCACGCTGGTGGCGCCGAACTGCACTGCGGTTTCGAAATCCCCGGACATGCCCATCGACAGGCGGTCGAGCTTGCACTCATGGCCAAGCTTCGCCAGCAGCGCGAAATGCGGACCGGGATTCTCCTCGACCGGCGGGATGCACATCAGCCCCTCGATCGCCATATCGAGTTCCTCACGGCAGAAGGTCACGAAGGCGACGGTGTCCTTGGGTGCAATGCCGGCCTTCTGCGGTTCCAGACCAGTGTTGACCTGGACGTGGAGGCGAAGCGTCTTGCCCTGGCGCTTCATCTCCGCCGAAATCGCCCGCGCGATCTTTTCGCGATCGACGGTCTCGATGACGTCGAACAATGCAACGGCTTCAGCCGCCTTGTTCGACTGCAACGGCCCGATCAGATGCAGCGTCAGGTCCGGCGTTTCGCCCTTCAGCAACGGCCACTTGCCCTGGGCTTCCTGCACGCGGTTTTCGCCAAACACGCGCTGGCCGGCCGTAATCACCGGACGGATCGCGTCGGCGTCGAATGTCTTGGAGACGGCAACGAGGCTGACGGCATGATTCGGGCGCTTTGCCGCCTTCTCCGCCGCATGAATCCGGCTCACGACATCCTGCAACCGCTCTTGAATTTCCATGGACCCATTCTCCAACATGACGACCTCGCGGACGGTGACTTAGCGGATTAGGCAAACTTGCGCACCTTGCCAAGGCCATCACCGCTCAAGCCGACCCAAATCCGCCAAAGTGTCGCGCCAAACCCTTCGAAAACTTGACCACCAAGCGGTTTCATGATGAAGGTCACCCCAACTATCATGAGGGCGCTCCCGTGCCCCGCAGAACTTCCGGAACACCAAAAAGACATGTCTACCGAACGATATAATCCGCGTGATGCCGAGCCGCGTTGGCAGCAGGAATGGGAAAACGGCCAGGTCTTCCAGACCGAGAACGACGACCCGCGCGAAAAGTATTACGTGCTCGAGATGTTCCCTTATCCGTCCGGGCGCATCCACATGGGCCATGTGCGCAACTACACGATGGGCGACGTCGTTGCCCGCTACAAGCGTGCCCGCGGTTTCAACGTGCTTCACCCGATGGGCTGGGATGCCTTCGGCATGCCGGCGGAAAACGCCGCCATGGAGCGCGGCGTGCATCCGGCGACCTGGACCTATCAGAACATCGCCTCCATGAAGGCGCAGCTGAAGGTCATGGGCCTCTCGCTCGACTGGAACCGCGAATTCGCGACCTGCGACCCTGAATACTACCAGCGCCAGCAGCATCTGTTCATCGATTTCCTCGAGAAGGGCCTGGTCTACCGCAAGCAGTCCAAGGTCAACTGGGACCCGGTCGACAACACCGTGCTTGCCAACGAGCAGGTCATCGATGGCCGTGGCTGGCGCTCCGGCGCGCTCGTCGAACAGCGCGAGCTGACGCAGTGGTTCTTCCGCATCACCGACTTCAGCCAGGAGCTGCTGGACGCACTGGACACGCTGGACCAGTGGCCGGAGAAAGTGCGCCTGATGCAGAAGAACTGGATCGGCCGCTCCGAAGGCCTGTCCATTCGCTGGCAGATCGTCGAAGGCACCGCCGACGCCGATACGACCGAGCTGACCGTCTACACCACCCGTCCGGACACGCTGTTCGGTGCATCCTTCCTGGCGATCTCCGCCGATCATCCGCTGGCCAAGCAGGCAGCCGCCAAGGATCCGGCAATCGAGGCTTTCTGCGAGGAGTGCCGCCGGGCCGGCACCTCGCTGGCAGCACTCGAGACCGCTGAAAAGAAGGGCTTGGACACCGGTATCCGCGCCAAACATCCGCTCGATCAAAGCTGGGAACTGCCGGTTTACGTCGCCAATTTCGTGCTGATGGACTACGGCACGGGCGCCATCTTCGGCTGCCCGTCCGGCGACCAGCGCGACCTCGACTTCGCCCGCAAATATGACCTGCCGGTCGTTCCGGTGGTCATGCCCAAGGATGGCGATGCCGCAAGTTTTGCGATCGGCGACGAGGCCTATATCGGCGACGGCGTGATGATTAACTCGCGCTTCCTCGACGGCCTGTCGACGGAAGACGCGTTCGAAACCGTTGCTTCGAAGCTGGAGAAAGAACAGCTGGCCGGTTCGCCGTGCGCCGAACGCAAGGTCAATTTCCGCCTGCGCGACTGGGGTATTTCCCGTCAGCGCTATTGGGGCTGCCCGATCCCGGTCATCCATTGCGATGACTGTGGCGTCGTTCCCGTTCCCAAGGCCGACCTGCCGGTGGTCCTGCCGCCGGATGTCACCTTCGACAAGCCGGGCAACCCGCTTGATCGCCATCCGACCTGGCGGCACGTGGCCTGCCCGCATTGCGGCAAGGACGCACGCCGCGAGACCGACACGATGGATACGTTCGTCGATTCGTCCTGGTATTTCACGCGCTTCACCGCACCGTGGGAGGACAACCCGACCGATCCGAAGGCAGCCAATCACTGGCTGCCTGTCGATCAGTATATCGGCGGCATCGAGCACGCGATCCTGCATCTGCTCTATTCGCGCTTCTTTACCCGCGCGATGAAGGCAACCGGCCACGTGGCGCTGGACGAACCGTTCAAGGGCCTGTTCACGCAGGGCATGGTCGTGCACGAAACCTACAGCCGTGGCGAGGGCGCACAGCGCGAATGGATCACGCCGGCAGAAATCCGCATCGACGAAGTCGACGGACAGCGGCGCGCCGTTCTGCTCGAGACCGGCGAAGACATCATCATCGGCTCGATCGAGAAGATGTCGAAGTCGAAGAAGAACGTCGTCGACCCCGACGATATCATCGCCTCCTACGGGGCCGACACGGCACGCTTCTTCGTTCTGTCCGATTCGCCCCCCGACCGTGACGTCATCTGGTCCGAGGCCGGCGTCGAAGGCGCCCATCGCTTCGTTCAGCGCGTCTGGCGCCTGATCGGCGAAGCGGCAGAGACGCTTCGCACGGTCGAGGCCGCACCGGCACACGACGGCGCCGGCCTGGCGGTCTCGCAAGCGGCCCACAGGACGCTGCGCGCAGTCGAGGCCGACTACGACAAGCTGGCCTTCAACAAGGCCGTGGCGCGCATCTATGAGCTCGTCAATGTACTTGCAGCCCCGTTGACCCAGGTTGCCGCCGACAAGGCCGATGCGGCGCTGAGCGCGGCCGCCAAGGATGCAACGTCGATCCTGATCAGTCTGATCGCGCCGATGATGCCGCACCTGGCCGAGGAATGCTGGCAGGCGATCGGCGGCAAGGGCCTGATCGCTGAAAGCGGCTGGCCGAAGTTCGATGCCGCGCTCGTCGTCGAGAATGAAGTCACGCTTCCGGTTCAGGTCAACGGCAAGAAGCGCGCAGATTTGACAATCGCGCGCGATGCAGATCAGACTGCAATCGAAAATGCAGTTCTCGCTCTCGATGCCGTCAAAACCATACTCAACGGCAGCAGCCCCAAGAAAATCATCGTCGTGCCTCAGAGGATCGTCAATGTCGTTGTCTGATAGAGCTGGCTCCCGCATGCGGTCGATCCCGATGCTGGCTGGTGTTCTTATGTTGACCGCGCTCGCCGGCTGCCAGGTCAGGCCGCTTTATTCCGATGCAGTCGGCACACCCGCCGCGCTGGCGTCGATCGAAATCTCCGACGCCGAAGAGCGCGTCGAGCAGGCAGTGCGCAACGCCCTGATCTTCCTCGTCGCCGGCGGCCAGGGAGAACCGGTCAACCCGCAGTATCATCTGGCTCTGACGGTTACGAGCCGCACCATGGGCGTACTCTACGATCAGGCGCGGGATCGGGCAGGCGCTGGCCGTATCGTCGTCAAGGCCGACTACAATCTCTCCAAGATCGGAACCGGCGAGACCATCAAGTCGGGCAATCGCAGCGCTGTCGCGCTTGTCGACTTCCCGGTGCAGGAATTTGCCAAGGTCCGCGCCGTGCGCGACGGCGAAAACCGCGCTGCAAAGGAACTGGCAGAGCTGATCCGGGCTGACATCGCCGCGGCCCTCAGCCGCTAGGCCGGTGGCGGAATGAGCGAAGTCAAGTCGCACGAGTTCGACTCTTTCCTTCAGAAGTCAGCGGGCCTCTATCGCCTCTTTGTCCTATACGGGCCAGACCGCGGTCTGGTCTCGGAGCGGGCAGGGGCGATCGCGTCGCGCAGCGGCGTTCCGCTCGACGATCCTTTCTCCATCACCAAGCTCGATGCCGGGGATCTGCAGCAGAGCCCCGGCCGGCTTCTCGACGAGGTCAACTCGATCGGCCTTTTCGGCGGTGAAAAGCTTGTCTGGGTGCGCGGAGCCGCCAACGAGAAGGCGCTCGTCGATGCGTTGCAGATCCTGGCCGGCGAACCTCCCACAGGTAGCTACGTCCTCGTCGAAGCGGGTGATCTCAAGAAGGGATCGGCGCTGCGCAAGGTCGCCGAGACCTCCCGTTCCATCGCGACCATCGCCTGCTATAGCGACGATGCCCGCAGTCTGCAGGCCCTGATCGACAAGGAACTCGGCGAGGAAAAGCTCGGCATAACACCGGCTGCACGGGAAAGACTGATGGAGGCGCTGGGCGGGGATCGACTGGCTTCGCGCAACGAAGTCCGCAAGCTGGCGCTCTATTGCCGTGGCAAGGCGACTGTCGATGAATCCGATGTCACCGATATCGTCGGCGATGCCAGCGCTATTTCCGTTGATGATGCGGTCGATGCCGTGTTGAAAGGTGATCTTGACGGCCTTCTGCACGCAATGCAGAAGATCACCACGTCGAAAACACCAGCTTTCCTTGTTTTGCAAGGGTGCTTGCGGCAGTTTCAGCAGCTGGATCTGATGCGCGCCGAGATGGATTCATCTCGCCAGCAGGCGGGTCAGGTGATCGCCACCATGGGTCGCCACCTGCACTTTCGCCGCAAACCCATCATTGAGGCAGCGCTTCGGCATTGGTCTTCGCCGGCGATCCGCCGCGAGCTCACGCGGCTGCAGAATACGATCTTTCAGAGCCGCACCCGCCAGAGCCTCGAGGAGAGCATGGTGCTGCAGAACCTGATGGCGATTGCCATACAGTCGGCAAAACGCTGAGAGGCCGCAAACGCGGGCCTAACTCAACCTGGTTCAATGGTGGTGAAAGCCGAAGGCAAGCGCTCTACCGGCGCTCAAGCAGCCGGCAGATCTCTTCGAGCTGATCAAGCGTCTTGTAGGAAATCCTGAGGTGGCCGCCGGAAGCCTTGTGGCTGACGGTCACGTCCAGCCCCAGGCTATCGGACAATGTCCGCTCCAGCGCCAGCGTATCGGCGTCCTTCTCGTCCCGGCGCGCGGCCTTGGCGTAATTGGGGTCGTTCTGGGCGCGGATATCGTTCTGCGCCAACCGTTCGGCGTCGCGAACGGAAAGCCCCTTCGCAACGATGTTTCGGGCGAGCGTTGCCGGGTCCGATGTCGGGATCAATGCGCGCGCGTGGCCAGCCGACAGGCTTCCTTCGGACAGCATGTCCCGCACGGGCTCTGGCAGTTTGAGAAGCCGCAGGCTGTTGGCGACATGGCTGCGGCTCTTGCCGATGATCTCGCCGAGGTCGTTCTGCGTGTAGCCGTGCTCGGCGATCAGCTGCTCGTAACCGAGCGCTTCGTCGAGTGGGTTGAGGTCAGAGCGCTGCACGTTCTCGACGATGGCAATCTCGAGCGCCGTCCGGTCGTCGACATCGCGGATAATAACCGGAATTTCAGTAAAACCCGCCAACTGCGCTGCCCGCCACCGGCGTTCCCCGGCGATGATCTCGTAGCGGTCCGTGCCAATCGTCCGGGCAACGACAGGCTGAACGATGCCGTGCTGTCGAATTGAGCTGGCAAGGTCCTGCAACTCACCTTCGTCGAACTGCCGACGGGGGTTTCTCGGGTTTCGTGACACAAACTCGATCGGCACCCGCCGATCCGGATTGACCGGGGCAGCGGCGGCACCCGCCTGGATCGGTTGGTCCATCTCGCCAATCAATGCAGCCAGTCCGCGACCAAGCCTTCTCTTCGAGCTATCGTCGTTCATAGTATCACCCGATTTAATTCCGGTACCGAAACAATTAAGCAGCCTTACGCTGCCGCTCGCGCTGGATCACTTCTGATGCCAATTGAAGATAAGCTTGACTGCCCGCGCATTTCAGATCGTAAAGGATGGCCGGCTTACCATAGGACGGCGCCTCGGAGACACGAACATTCCGCGGAATGAGTGTGTGATAGACCTTGTCCCCAAGATGGGTGCGAACATCGCTCACCACCTGCTGCGCCAAATTGTTGCGGGAATCGAACATCGTCAGCACGATGCCCTGGATATCAAGGCTGGGATTGACGGTTCTGCGAACCTGATCGACCGTTTCCAGCAGCTGACTCAGGCCTTCCAGTGCGAAGAACTCACACTGCAGCGGTACCAGCACCGAATGTGCAGCCGCCATAGCGTTCATCGTCAAAAGATTGAAGGAAGGCGGGCAGTCGACGAGAACGTAGGAGTATTCCAACGCTTCGGGGCTTTCCAGCGCCTTCCGCAGCCGATAGGCGCGATCAACCTCTCGCGAGATTTCCATCTCCACGCCGAGAAGATCCATTGTCGAAGGCACGATGGCAAGGTTCGGGACAGCCGTCTGCTGGGCGATCTCACCGATCGAATGCGAGCCGATCATCAATTCGTAAGAGGAGAGGTGGCGATCACGGCGCTGAATGCCGAGACCCGTGCTCGCATTACCCTGCGGGTCCAGGTCGACAATCAGAACCTTCTCGCCAATGGCCGCCAGCGCGGTTGCCAGATTGATTGCGGTCGTCGTCTTGCCGACGCCACCCTTCTGGTTTGCTATCGTGATGATCCGGTTTTTTGTGCCAAACATGTTCCGCTCGCCAATCACTGAGTTCTTCGCGAAAGATTTGCGATCTCGAGCACAACAGAATCTGGCTCGACAATGCTTGGATGTTTTACCAGATCAAACTCATAGCGGCCAACGGCTTTGTCGATCTCGCGCTGGTAATCCCGCCCTTTATGGAAGTAGGCGACGGTTTTGCCGCCCTCGGCCATCATCCAGGGTGACGAATAGTCCAGCAACAGGCTGAGATCCGCTAGCGCACGCGCTGAAATCGCGTCGCATTTCGGTGCAACGGAGCTCGCGTCCTCGATTCGAATCGGATGAACGGAGCCGCGCGCACCCGTTTCCGTCAGCGCGACACGCAAGAATGCAGCTTTCTTGTTGTTGCTCTCGATCAAGTGTACCCAGCCATCGGAGAATTCCTGCAGGTAGATGGCGGTGATGATGCCTGGAAATCCACCACCGCTACCGAGGTCGACCCAGGTTTTCGGGCCCGGGGACAACTGCACCAGCTGAAGGCTATCGACGATGTGGCGGCGCCACAGATCCTCGAGGGTTGAGGGGGCAATCAGATTGATGGACTTCGCCCATTTCTGAAACAGCGCTGCAAAGTGCTCGAGCCGTTCATTCGTTTCACGTGAAACACGCAGTCCGTTCAAGCCAGCGAAAGGACTCGTTTTCATTGCGCACTTACCTTCTCGTCCCGTCCCGCGGAGCGGTTCATTCGTTTCAACCAAGCCAGGATCAGCGAGGCCGCGGCCGGGGTCATCCCGTCGACCTTGAGCGCTTGCGCCAGATTTCGCGGCGCCTGCAGCGTCAGCTTCTGCTTCAACTCATTCGATAGACCAGCGAGGGCTGTAAAGTCAAAATCGGCAGGAATGACCATCGTCTCCTCGCGACGGATCCCGGCAATGTCCGATGCCTGACGATCCATGTAGACGGCGTAGGCCGCATCGATTTCAAGTGGCTCTACCACCGCGCGCGGAATATGCCGCAACTCGGGCCACAGAGGCAGGAGCGCATCGATTGTCTGGTCAGGATAGGACAAGATCTCAAACGCGGTTCGCCGTTGGCCATCCTGGTTCAGCTTGAGGCCGTGGCGGTTTCCTTCGGCAGGCGTGATCGACAATTGCTTGAGCAACGTCTGTCCGCTGTCAAACTGCGCTTTCCATTCGCCAAAGCGTTCCCGTCGGTCTTCAGAGACACAACCGATCTCGATTGCCTTCGGCGTCAGCCGCATGTCGGCATTGTCGGCCCGTAGAGACAAGCGGTACTCGGCTCGCGACGTAAACATCCGATAGGGCTCGGTAATGCCGCGAGAGGTTAGGTCGTCAACCATCACACCGATATAGGAATCGGTACGGCTGAAAATGACCGCCTCGCGTCCCATCGCGGCTTTCGCCGCGTTCAGCCCAGCGACCAGACCTTGAGCGCCAGCCTCCTCATAACCGGTAGTGCCATTGATCTGCCCAGCGAGGAACAGACCCGGCATCTTGCGCACCGCCAGTGTCGCGTCCAACTCACGTGGATCGACATGATCATACTCGATCGCGTAGCCCGGTTGCAGGATCGACACATCCTCCAGACCCGGGATTGTTCGGATGAACGCGTCCTGCACATCCGCCGGCAAGGAGGTCGAAATGCCATTTGGGTAGACCGTGTCGTCATCCAAGCCTTCCGGCTCGAGGAAGATCTGATGGCCGTCCCGCTCGCCGAAGCGAACGATCTTGTCTTCGATCGAAGGGCAATAGCGCGGACCGACCCCCTCGATCTGCCCGGAATACATCGCCGACTTGCCGATGTTATCGGCGATAATCTTGTGTGTCGCGTCAGTCGTGCGCGTCACGCCACAATCGATCTGCCGGTTGGTGATCCGATCGGTCATGAACGAGAAGGGCACAGGATCCTCGTCGGGCCCCTGACGGCCGACGCGGTCCCAATCAATTGTCTTGCCATCCAAGCGTGCCGGGGTCCCGGTCTTCAGTCGCCCCAGGCGAAGACCGTAACGCGCCAGAGTGGCGGAAAGACCAAGGGATGGCTCTTCACCGACACGGCCAGCTGGTATCTTTTGATCGCCAATATGGATCAGCCCTTTCAGAAAGGTGCCTGTTGTCAGAACGACGCCAGTCGCCCCGAAGGCACGACCATCTTTCATGACGACCCCGGCGATCTTTCCGTTCCGCTCTATGAGATCGAAAGCATCACCTTCGATCACGCTGAGGTTTTCAGTGGCGGCAATCTCGCGCTGCATGGCTTCGCGATAGAGTTTGCGGTCAGCTTGGGTGCGTGGGCCACGAACAGCCGGTCCCTTGCGACGATTGAGCAGGCGGAACTGGATGCCCGCAGCATCGGCGATGCGTCCCATCAGACCGTCAAGGGCATCGATCTCGCGCACGAGATGCCCCTTGCCGAGCCCGCCGATCGCGGGGTTGCAGGACATTACGCCAATCGTTGACGCCTTATGTGTGATCAGAGCGGTGCGTGCCCCAAGACGCGCTGAAGCCGCTGCGGCTTCGCAGCCAGCGTGACCACCCCCAATGACGATGACGTCAAAATGGACCATTGTTTCTATCTCCGATCAAACGCGTTCCGGCTTCGAATCGTTTCACGTGAAACACATCTCATGACTCGCTAGCGTTGCATTGTTTTAGTCAAGCGTCATTTACCGATACAGAATTCGGAAAATATCACATCCAACAGGTTTTCAACATCCACCCGTCCGGTGATGCGGCCGATCGCATCACCAGCAACGCGAAGCAGCTCGGCTCGTATGTCCAGTCCGTGCTGGTTCAGTGTCAGGCTCTCCGAGAGCGCGATACTGGCCTGGCGCAGGGCATCCACATGCCTGCGCCGCGAGGGAATGGAAAGCGCCGTAACGCCAGATAAATCAGGGAGATAACTGGCGATGGCGCTCAAAAGCTGTTCCACGCCGGCGCCGGTTCTGGTCGAAATCGAAACATCGGCACCAACATCGCTATCGCTGCCTTCAAGGTCGGACTTGGTCGCAACCTTCAAGACCGGCACCTCGGTCAGGTCAAGCTCCTGCAGCGTATCGAAGCCCATCTTCGTTTCCGACAGAAGAAGAACCAGATCAGCGCGGGAAATCACGTCGCGCGCGCGGCGAATGCCCTCGCGCTCAACCGTCTCTTCAGTCTCGCGCAGGCCGGCCGTGTCGAACAACTTGACAGAGAATCCGGCTAAGGAAAGGTCGACGGAAAGTACGTCGCGCGTGGTGCCAGCAATTTCGGTGACGATGGCGATATCACGTTTTGCCAGCGCATTGAGCAAACTGGATTTGCCGGCATTGGGTTCGCCGGCAATGACGATCTTCAAGCCGTCGCGAATGATCTCTCCAATTGGAGCCTGCGCGATATGAGCGTCAATCTCATCGCGCAGCAGTTCCATGTCGCTCCAGATCCGCTCGCTGACCGAGCCTGGTACATCTTCCTCATCAGCGAAATCGAGCTCCGCTTCGATCATCGCCCGAGCATGGATCAGGCGCTTGGCCCAGCCATCATAGACCTTCGACTGGCCACCGGCGGAATGCTCCAATGCCAGACGACGCTGCATTTCGGTCTCGGCAACGATGAGATCCGACAGACCCTCGATTTCGACCAGATCCATCTTGCCGTTCTGAAAGGCGCGCCGTGAAAACTCTCCGGCCTCCGCATGGCGCAGACCGGCAAAACCAGACAACTCATGCAATAACATCTGAACGACGGCGCGGCTGCCATGCACCTGCAGCTCGGCGCAGTCTTCGCCGGTAAAGGAGGCAGGGCCGCTGAAATAGAGGACCAGACCGCTATCGATCGTCAAACCGTTGCGGGAACGAATCGGTTTCAATGATGCAACGCGCGGCTCCGGAACGGCACCGCACAGCGACCTGACGACTTCGATCGTCCTCGGTCCACTGATGCGGATGACCGCCACGCCTGCCGGCAACGCCCCGCTGGAAAGCGCATAAATCGTATCCACGGATGGCATTGTTTTCACCTGCGCCCAAAATGAGACTGATCGCTCTTGCGCACGCCAGGCCCTGGAATTGAGTTCAGGCGCGTTTTTCTGACCCCCTTTGTCGGTAGCGGGATGAGACGCGACAATCGGCGTTCCCGGCAAGCGCAGAGGTGTAGAGCGGTTGGGAGCTTATGCCGGATAGTCAGGGAAAGATCAAGCCTGAGGCTGCTCGGCGATTGTGTTTCACGTGAATCACCAAACACGACGAACGATGATCTCAGGGAGAGTTGCCCGAAATTCGTTGCGACGGCGAATCAAAAAACGTCTTAGAAAATTTCAACCGGGGAATCCGGCTAATGAAAAACGCATGAAAATGAAAAGACCGGGCAGTCAGCCTGCCCGGTCATTAATTTGGTGAGGTCGTCTGACCGTATCAGGTGTTCATCGAATCGAAGAAGTCGCCGTTGTTTTTGGTCTGCTTCAGCTTGTCGATGAGGAACTCGATAGCGTCGGTCGTTCCCATCGGCGCCAGAATCCGGCGAAGGACAAAGATCTTCTGCAGATCCTGGCGCGGAACCAGCAGATCTTCCTTACGCGTTCCGGACTTGAGAATGTCCATCGCCGGGAAGATGCGCTTGTCGGCGACCTTACGGTCGAGCACGATTTCCGAGTTGCCGGTACCCTTGAACTCTTCGAAGATGACTTCGTCCATGCGGCTGCCGGTGTCGATCAGCGCCGTGGCGATGATGGTGAGCGAACCACCTTCTTCGATGTTACGTGCCGCACCAAAGAAACGCTTCGGACGCTGCAGGGCGTTGGCATCGACACCACCGGTCAGAACCTTGCCCGATGACGGAACAACGGTGTTGTAGGCGCGGCCGAGGCGGGTGATACTGTCGAGCAGGATGACGACGTCACGACCATGTTCGACCAGGCGCTTCGCCTTCTCGATGACCATTTCGGCAACCTGAACGTGGCGCGTCGCCGGCTCGTCGAAGGTGGAGGAGACAACTTCGCCCTTAACCGAGCGCTGCATGTCGGTCACTTCTTCCGGACGCTCGTCGATCAAGAGGACGATCAGATAACATTCCGGATGGTTGGCGGTGATCGAGTGGGCAATGTTCTGCAGGAGAACCGTCTTACCGGTGCGCGGCGGAGCGACGATCAGACCGCGCTGGCCCTTGCCGAGCGGGGCGACCAGGTCGATCACCCGCGCAGACAGGTCTTTCGACGTCGGGATCTCGAGTTCCATCTTGAAACGCTCGTTCGGATAGAGCGGCGTCAGGTTGTCGAAGTGAACCTTGTGACGGATCTTTTCCGGATCGTCGAAATTGATGGTGTTGACCTTGAGCAGCGCGAAGTAGCGTTCGCCTTCCTTCGGTCCGCGGATCGGTCCTTCGACCGTGTCGCCGGTCTTCAGCGAAAAGCGGCGGATCTGCGAGGGCGAGATGTAGATATCATCAGGACCGGGCAGGTAGTTGGCATTGGCAGAGCGCAGAAAGCCGAAACCGTCCTGCAGAACCTCGACGACGCCTTCACCGATGATTTCGATATCCTGGGCCGCGAGCATCTTGAGGATGGCGAACATCAGCTCCTGCTTGCGCATGGTGCTGGCGTTTTCCACCTCGAGCTCTTCGGCAAATGCCAGAAGATCGGTCGGCGTCTTGTTCTTAAGTTCTTGTAGCTTCATTTCAGCCATGAAGGATCCATGTTTCGTACGGGAATGGGAAGACGGCGTGTTTTCTGAAGGGAGCTGCGGCAGGGGGGCAGGCTCTGGTCTTTGTCACAAGCCATGAAGAGGAGATGGCAGAAAATAGCGATTCACGTGAAACGCCGCAAGGGGTTGTCGAAAATTAGCGACAACTCTTACAATTAGCAATCGATAAAATTCAAAACGGCTTCACCACGACCATGATGACGATCAGGATCATCAGCAGAGTCGGTGCCTCGTTCATCAAGCGCCAATACCGCGCCGTGCGACGATTCTCATCCCGCTGGAAGGCGCGGACGGCACGGCTGAAGCGCACATGCACCACGGTCAGCATCACCACGAACAGCAGTTTGGCGTGAAGCCAGCCGCCTTGAAAACCATAGACACTCCACGCAAGGTAAAGCCCGAGGACCCAGGAAATCATCATCGCCGGGTTCATGATGACCTTCAGCAGACGCTGTTCCATCATCTTGAAGGTCTCGGACTGTTCCGAGCCAGGGGCGGCGTCGGTGTGGTAGATGAACAGTCGCGGCATGTAGAGCAGCGCCGCCATCCACGACATCACCGCAATCACGTGCAGCGCCTTGATCCAGAGGTAGAGGCTCTCCGGCTGCCAGACGAAAAGTCCAACAAGCAGCGCGGCAAAACCGCCAAGCGCGATCATCGCCCGCAGCCGCGCCCTGTTTCCGGGAGCGCTATCCGTCTGCCGTTCGGCCATCAGCGTTCCCCGCGAACCCTGGACACCAGCGCCGAGACGTTATCCGGATCGGCCTGTGGCGTGATCCCGTGTCCAAGGTTGAAAATCAGCGGACCATTGCCGAGCGCATCGAGAATGCGATCGATCCCCTGATCCAGCGCAAGACCGCCGGAAACGACCCGCATCGGATCGAGATTGCCCTGCACCGGTCCGTCCTTCTGCAAATCGACAGCGAAGGACAAGGGAACGGTCCAATCGAGCCCGATGGCATCGGCACCCGTTTTCTGACGATACTGCTTCAGGAGAAGCCCTGCGCCCTTGGCAAAGGCGATTATCTTGGCCTGCGGGCGTCTCGCCTTGACCGAAGCGATCATTCGGGCGACCGGCGCGACCGCAAATCGCTCGAACTCGTCTTCGCCGAGAACACCTGCCCAGGAATCGAATATCTGCACCGCGTCGGCGCCCGCATCGATCTGCTCGACCAGATAGTCGGCGGAGACATCGGCGAGAAACGTCAAAAGCCGGTCAAACGCTTCCGGGTTCCGATAGGCGAACAGCCGGGCAGGGGCCTGATCCGGCGTTCCCTGACCGGCGATCATGTATGTCGCGACCGTCCAGGGGGCACCGCAAAAACCGAGCAGCGTCGTTTCCGTCGGGAGTTCCGTCCGCAAACGCGACACCGTTTCGAACACCGGTTTCAGGTGATTGGAGATACCTTCGGGCTTCAGCGCCTCGATGCCGTCGACGTCGATCGGATCCATTCTCGGTCCATGCCCTTCCTCAAAGCGAACGTTGCGCTTCAGGGCATCCGGGATCACGAGGATATCGGAAAAGAGGATGGCTGCATCAAAGGCATAACGTCGGATTGGCTGCAGCGTCACTTCGACAGCCAGATCCGGGGTGTAACAGAGATCGAGGAAACTTCCGGCAACGGCGCGCGTAGCGCGATATTCCGGAAGGTAACGGCCAGCCTGGCGCATGAGCCAGACGGGAGGAGGACTAACCGTCTTCCCCTCCAGAACCTCCAGAACTTTCCTTCGTGTCTCGGCCACGGATGGTCTCTCCCAATATATAAACAAAGGTATTTAGACTCTTTCTATTTCTTAGAGTCGGTGGGTATCAAGGATTAAAAGATGACCACACGTCATCCACGATGGCCCGATTGGATCGAACCGGGCGGGAGCCAGCACGGCACCTTGGCTGGCATTTCGTGGATAAGTCCAAAAAGGCAATAGGAATCAGCCGATTGCCGCGTTCGAAAAAGCGCGCATGCCTGTGGACAACGAACGGAAACACGTGACACTTTGTCATCGCCATGAGTCTTGTCCACAAGCTCCGCGAAGCTTTCTTCCGCGCTGCACCAATTGTGAATAAGTCGGCGGTTTTCCCGTCGCCCGAGCCAACGGGGCGTGATCGGCGGTTTTTATCCCGGTTTATCAACAGCACCCGGAGAATAGCGTGGAGAACAAGAAAAACTACTTCCACCTGCATCTGATCTCCGATTCGACAGGGGAGACGTTGATCGCCGCAGGGCGGGCGGCGGCCGCGCAATTCCAGGCGTCGCATGCGCTCGAACACGTCTATCCGCTCATCAGAAATCGCCGACAGCTGCTGCAGGTCCTCGACGCCATCGATGGAGCCCCCGGCATCGTGCTCTATACAATCGTCGATCGCGAGCTGGCCGGCATCATCGACCAGCGCTGCCGTGAGATGGGGGTCCCATGCGTCTCGGTGCTGGATCCGATCATCGAACTGTTCCAGTCCTATCTCGGCTCGCCGTCGCGGCGCCGTTCCGGCGCGCAGCATGTGATGGACGCCGACTACTTCGCGCGGATCGATGCTTTGAATTTCACCATGGACCATGACGACGGTCAGCTGCCGGCCGACTTCGACGACGCCGATGTGGTCCTGATCGGCATCAGCCGCACCTCGAAGACGCCGACATCGATCTATCTGGCCAACCGCGGCATCAAGACCGCCAACATTCCGATCGTCCCAGGTGTGCCGCTTCCCGATCGACTGATGGCGGCAACCAAGCCGCTGGTCGTCGGCCTGATCGCGACCGCCGATCGCATTTCGCAGGTTCGTCAGCACAGGGTACTGGGCACCACGCAGGGCTTTCACGGCGATCAGTATACGGATCGGGCCGCGATCGCCGAGGAGCTGAAATATGCCCGCGCACTCTGCGCGCGCAACAATTGGCCGCTCATCGACGTGACCCGGCGCTCTATCGAGGAAACCGCCGCTGCCATTGTTGCCCTGCGTCCGCGGCTGCGATAGAGCGAATCCGAACAATTCGGGAACTTCGATGATGACACCTTCACTCGTCCTGGCTTCGGCAAGCCCGTTCCGTCGCGCGCTTCTGGAAAATGCCGGGTTGGTGTTTTCCGCACGCGCTGCGGAGATTGACGAGCGGGAACTTGAAAAGCCGCTCGAGGAAGAAGGCGCTGCGCCTGAAGAGGTGGCGATGCGCCTCGCCGAAGCCAAGGCGAGAGATGTCGCCAGACATTTCCCTGGGGCATTGGTGATCGGCTCCGACCAGACCATGTCTCTGGGGCAAAGGGTCTACCATAAGCCGAAGGACATGGCGCAAGCCGGACAACATCTCCTGTCGCTGTCGGGCAAGACCCATCGCCTGAACAGTGCAGTCGTTCTCATGCGCGGCGACGCGGTACTCTGGCGCCACGTCTCGTCGGCGCAGATGTCGGTGCGCGCGTTGACGCCGGAATTCGTCGATCGCCATCTGCAGCGTGTCGGCAGCAAGGCGCTGTCCAGCGTCGGCGCCTATCAGTTGGAGGGCGAGGGCATCCAGTTGTTCGACAAAATCGACGGCGACTACTTCACCATCCTCGGTCTTCCGATGCTGCCGCTGCTCGCAAAACTTCGGGAATTGGGAACGATCGATGCGTGATTCACGTGAAACATTTGTTAACCACGCCTTCGTCACCGGCTACCCGATCAAGCATTCGAGGTCGCCGCTGATCCATGGCTATTGGCTGAAACAGCTCGGGATAGAGGGCAGCTATCGCGCACATGAAGTGAAGCCGGAAGACTTTCAAGCCTTCATTGCAGAGCTGAAGCAAGGCACATCAGGTTTTTGTGGCGGCAACGTCACCATTCCGCACAAGGAAATTGCCCATAGGCTGGCAGACCGGCCCGACGATCTCTGTCTGGAACTCGGCGCTGCCAATACGCTGTGGATCGAAGCCGGCGAAGTTCATGCAACCAACACCGATGGCCGCGGGTTCGTCGCCAATCTCGACGAGCGCGCGGACGGCTGGGATCACTGTTCGACCGCGGTCGTGCTTGGCGCCGGTGGCGCCAGCCGGGCGGTCATCCAGGCCGTGCGCGACCGTGGGGTCAAGACGATCCATGTCGTCAACCGCACGGTGGCAAGGGCGAAAGAGCTATCCGACCGGTTTGGTTCGACCGTGCATGCCCATCCGCTGGAGGCATTGGGCGACGTGATGAAGGGCGCCGGCCTCTTCATCAACACGACGTCGCTCGGCATGGACGGCCAGGATGCTCCTGCGATCGATTTCACCGACCTGGCGAGTGGTGCTGTGGTGACCGACATTGTCTATGTCCCGTTGAAGACGCCTTTGCTTCGCCAGGCGGAAGAGCAGGGCTTTGCCATCGTCGATGGACTTGGCATGTTGCTGCATCAGGCGGTGCCCGGTTTCGAACTCTGGTTCGGCCGCAGGCCTGTCGTCGACGCCAACCTTCGCCAAATCGTCATCGATGACATGGGGTCGCACGCATGATGATCGTTGGCCTGACCGGATCGATCGCCATGGGCAAGTCGACGACGGCGCAGATGTTTCGCGAGTTAGGGGTGCCGGTCAACGACGCCGATGAAGTCGTGCACGCGCTTTATCGCGGCGAAGCCGTAGAGCCGGTCGAAGCCGCCTTTCCTGGAACGGCGAGGGAAGGGGCGATCGATCGAGCCGAACTGTCGCGCCAGTTGTTGGCGGCGCCGGAAAGGCTGCGCGAGCTCGAGGGGATCGTGCACCCGCTCGTTCGCCAGAAAGAACGCGCGTTCCTCGACGCAAATGCGAAGGCAAACGTGCCCTTCGTTGTGCTCGATATTCCGCTGTTGTTTGAAACGGGGGCCGAAGCGCGGGTCGACAAAGTGGTCGTCGTCAGTTGCGCGCCTGACATTCAAAGAGAGCGGGCGTTGAAACGCCCGGGTATGACCGAAGAGAAATTTGCTATGATCCTGGCGCGTCAGGTGCCGGACAGTCAGAAGCGCGAACGCGCCGACTACATCGTTGATACCAGCGACAGCTTCGACAACACACGCCAACAGGTGAGGGCGATCGTCGACGATCTCACCAAAAATGGAGCGCCCGATGCGTGAGATCATCTTCGATACGGAAACGACCGGCCTCGACAACCGCGAGGACAGGGTGATCGAAATCGGCGGCGTCGAGCTGGAGAACCAGTTTCCGACCGGCCGTACGCTGCACATCTTCGTCAACCCGGGCAATCGCAAGGTTCATCCGGATGCGCTTGCCATTCACGGCATCACCGACGAGTTCCTGAAGGACAAGCCACCTTTTGCCGATGTCGCCCAGCAGATCATCGACTTCTTCGGCGATGCCCGCTGGGTGGCGCACAATGCGACCTTCGACATGGGCTTCATCAATGCCGAATTCGGCCGCATCGGGCTTCCCGCCATTGCCGGGGAACGGGTGACGGATACGCTCGCGCTTGCCCGCCGCAAGCATCCGATGGGTCCGAACTCGCTCGATGCGCTGTGCCGGCGTTACGGTATCGACAATTCCCATCGCGCCAAGCATGGCGCGCTTCTCGACTCCGAGCTACTTGCCGAAGTCTATATCGAGATGCTCGGCGGTCGTCAGGCCGCTCTCGGATTGGTGTCGAGCAACAAGGGTGGGGGACAAACAGTCGAACACGACGATGCGCCGATCGCCGTCGCGCAGCGACCACGACCATTGCCGAACCGCCTGTCTGAAGCGGATGAGGCGGCACATGCTGCGCTGGTCGCCAAGATGGGCGCGAAGGCGATCTGGGCCAAATACGATCTGCAGAAATGAAAAAAGCCCGGTCAAACCGGGCTTTTTCCTAGTTACGATCCAGACTGACCGAAATCAGTTGGCGGTCTCATTGGCGTTTGCCACCTGCGAGCGGACCTTTTCTTCGGCCATGCGCTGGGCGAACATCTGAGCGAAATCGATCGGATCGATCATCAGCGGCGGGAAGCCGCCGTTGCGGGTCGCGTCGGCAACGATCTGGCGCGCGAACGGGAACAGCAGACGCGGGCACTCGATGAAGAGCAGCGGCAGCATGTGTTCCTGCGGGAAGCCGGCAACACGGAAAACGCCGCCGTAGGAGAGCTCGACGTTGAACAGAACGCGCTCACCATCCTTGGCTTCCGCGTTCAGCGAGAGCACGACGTCGAAATCGTTCTCGGCAAGCGGGTTGGCGTTGACGTTGACGTTGATGTTGATCGACGGTGCATTGTCGCGGGCCTGCAGCGAACGCGGTGCGCCCGGGTTCTCGAACGAGAGATCCTTGACATACTGGGCGAGGATGTTGAGCGACGGGCTCTGCTGCGCGCTGCCGTTGCCGTTGGATGCGGTATCAGTCGTCATAAGGGTTTCCTCGACTTCAATTCGGTGAGGCCATCTAGCATTTCGTCATAGGGCTTACAACCCTGCGCCACAGGCCTTTGCTATTGCCGCCGGCGCTCTTCGGACGGGTTGGGTTCGTCGTCGTCGGTCCTTGAGAACTCGCCCTCGCCAAGGTCGATGACGCGTGGTTGGCTGCGCTCCTGCGGCGCATGGCTCGGCCCGTGCCAGGACTGGCTCGACGCGGCAGTCACGACAGTCATTCTTGACCGGAGATAGCTGGCGATCGCCTGCCGGACAGGTGGCACGAACAGAAGCAGACCGAAGATGTCGCTGATGAAGCCGGGCACCATGAGCAAAAGTGCTGCGACGAACATCAAGGCGCCGCCGAGGACCTCGCGTCCGGGGTCGCTGCCGGTGCGCGTTGCTTCCTGAACGCGCCTGATCACGGCAAAACCCTGAACGCGAAGCAGAATGACCCCGGCGATCGCGCTCAACAGAACGAGCAAAAGGGTCATGGCGAGGCCGATCTCGCGGCCGACGATGACGAAGCCGGCAATCTCGGCAAGGGGCAGTCCAAGAATGACCAGGGGAATTAACATTGAGCGCATTATCGGTGCCTGAAAGGGTCTTCGCATCGTCACCTCCGATCTAAGGGTGCGACAACGCAGTTTGAATGATCTATCCTTGCGGACTATATGGAATAGCTACGAGAAATTCTAACAGCGGTTTCAGGTGGAAATGGGCTCTTTCGACTTCATCACGTTTTTTTTCTTGATCGCCGCAGTGGTCATTTTCCTGCAGTTGCGCAGCGTTCTCGGTCGCCGGACCGGCAGCGAGCGACCACCGTTTGATCCCTATTCTCCGCGGGATATGAGCCAGGGGCCGGAAAAGGCCGACAATGGCAAGGTCGTCCAACTGCCGCGCCGCGACAATGTCGAGGATGATTCGGCGCGCTACGCTGCGATCGACGCCTTCGCAAAGGCGGGAACGCCGCTCAACGATCAGCTCCGCTCGCTGACCGACGCCGACAATGGCTTCGACCCGAAGGAGTTCGTCAACGGCGCGAAGATGGCCTATGAGATGATCGTCATGGCTTTTGCCGACGGCGACCGCAAGACGCTGAAAAACCTTCTGTCGCGCGAGGTCTATGAAGGCTTCGACGCCGCGATTGCCGAGCGCGAGCGCAAGGGCGAAGTGGTGAAATCCACCTTCGTCGGCATCGAGAAGGCCGACATCGTCCACGCCGAAGTCAAGGACAGCGAAGAAAACATCACGATCCGGATCGTCAGCCAGCTGATCTCGGCGACCTACGACAAGCAAGGCGCCATCATCGATGGCGACGCGGAGTCGGTGGCCGAAGTCAACGATCTCTGGACCTTCTCGCGCGACATTCGCTCGCGTGATCCGAACTGGAAGCTGATCGCGACCGAATCCGAAAACTGATCGGAAGGGGCGACCATGACGCTTCGACTTGAGCCTGTCACCTTCTCCGATCTACCGGGGTGGCAGGACGACGATCCGACCGCGGTGATTGAAGCGCTGCGGCGCTGTCATCACCATGTTTCGACGGCCAAGCCCTATCGCACGGGTTCGCTTGGCATTTCCGTCGATGACTTGATACCCGCATTTTCGGCTGCAAGCGTGAACGTCGCCGATGCGGCTGCGGCGCGTGCCTTTTTCGAGCAACAGTTCGTCGCCTTCAGGATCATGCCGGAAACGGGCAAGACCGGTTTCGTGACCGCGTTCTACGAGCCCGAGATCGAGGTGCAGGCGACACCGGACGATGTCTTCCGATATCCGATCTACCGCCGTCCGATTGATCTCGTCGATATCGACGATACCAACCGGCCCGTGGACATGGATCCCTATTTCGCCTTCGGACGCCTGCATGACGGCGTGGTCGGCGAGTATCCCGATCGCCCCGCGATCGAGCAGGGCTTTTTGGCGGGACGCGGTCTGGAGATCGCCTATGCCAAATCCAAGGTCGATGTGTTCTTCGTCCACGTCCAGGGTGCCGCGCGGCTCGTCTATCCCGACGGTTCGCGCCGGCGCATCACCTATGCCGCCAAGACCGGCCACTATTTTTCTCCGATCGGCAAGCTGCTGATCGATCGCGGCGAAATCGATGCCGCTACCGTTTCGATGATGAGCATAAGAGGTTGGCTGGCTGCCAATCCGGATCAGGTCGACGAGGTGCTTTGGCACAATCGCTCCTTCATCTTCTTCCGCGAGGCTGATGTGCATGACGAGCGGCTGGGGCCGGTCGCCGCCGCCAAGGTTTCGTTGGAACCGGGACGGTCCCTTGCCGTCGATCGGCTGATCCATACCTTCGGTGTACCGTTCTTCATCTCCAGTGACAGCCTGACGCGTCTTGATGCCGGACAGCCGTTTAGACACCTGATGCTGGCGCTCGACACCGGATCGGCGATCGTCGGCCCGGCTCGCGGCGACATCTTCACCGGATCGGGCGACGTGGCAGGCGAGCGTGCGGGTGCCGTTCGCAACGACGCCGACTTTTACATCTTCATCCCCCGTGCGGCTGCGGCAAGATACGGCAATGGCTAGGGGCAAGAAGCTTTCAGCCGAAGAGCGGATTCTGTGGGGAAAGGTCGCGCGCACGACCAGGCCCATGCCCGGCCGTCTCGACGATCTCCGGGAGTTTCTCGGCGAGGACGTTCCAGCCGCGCCGAAGGATGAGCCGCAAAAGATGCAAGCTGCGGCCCCGGCGGTTGGGGCCGACGAACAGCTGGGAATTGCGCTCGCCAACACCTCGAATGGCCGACACCACTACCCGCTGGAAAAACCGGTCAAGCGCAAGCTGTCGAAGGGGCATCTGGCGCTCGAAGCGCGGATCGATCTGCATGGTATGATCCAGAGCCAAGCCCATGGCTTCCTGCTGCATTTTCTTCTGAGAGCCCATGAGCGCGGGCTGCGCCATGTTCTCGTGATCACCGGCAAGGGAACGTCGATCGGCAGCGATGGCGCCTTGAAACGCGCCGTTCCGCTCTGGTTCTCGCTGCCTGAGTTCCGGTCGTTGATCTCGAGCTACGAGCCGGCTGCGCGCAACCATGGCGGCGATGGCGCGCTTTATGTCCGCCTGGCACGCAAAGGGAGCGCGACGTGACCCCCTTCGGCGCGGCGGTGCGCGATTTGCGGCGCAAGAAGGGCGTGTCGCAGAAGCAGATGGCCGCGGCGATTGGCGTGTCGGCCGCCTATCTGTCGGCGCTCGAGCATGGAAAACGCGGCGCTCCGAGCTTCGATTTCCTGCAAAGGGTGGCCGGCTATTTCAACGTCATCTGGGACGAGGCCGAGGAACTGTTCCAGATCGCCCATGTCTCCGCCCCGAAAGTCGTGCTGGATACGTCGGGACTGGCGCCCGAATATACCGCCTTTGCCAACCGGTTGAGCGGGCAAATCCGCGATTTGTCCGTCGACACGATCCGCGCCCTGGAAGATGTTTTGGAAAAAGCCACATTTCCTGCTAATGACAGGGGATGAACAGCTGTTTTCCGGCCGCTCCGCGCGGTCCGGGATTTGGAACCGTGGACAAATTTTCTATAGTCCGCGAGGCGTCCGAGACGTGATTCGCAACGAATCACCACGTCCGAAGAACCTGGAAAGACCCGAAGCCGAATGACCGATATTCCTGAAACCGATACCGGCGCCGCCGCCGAATATGGTGCCGACTCCATCAAGGTGTTGAAGGGCCTGGATGCCGTGCGCAAGCGGCCGGGCATGTATATCGGTGACACCGACGACGGCTCCGGTCTGCACCACATGGTCTATGAGGTGGTCGACAACGCGATCGACGAGGCGCTGGCGGGCCACGCCGATATCGTCACGGTGACGCTCAATGCCGATGGCTCGGTGACGGTCACCGACAACGGCCGCGGCATACCGACCGATATCCACAAGGAAGAGGGCGTCTCGGCGGCTGAGGTCATCATGACGCAGCTCCACGCCGGCGGTAAGTTCGACCAGAACTCCTACAAGGTTTCCGGCGGTCTGCACGGCGTCGGCGTTTCGGTGGTCAACGCACTGTCCGTCATGCTGCGGCTGAAAATCCGCCGCGCGGGCAAGATCCACGAGATGAGCTTCACCCATGGTGTCGCAGACGCTCCGCTGAAGGTGATCGGCGACGCCGGCAGCGATACGGGCACCGAGGTGACGTTCCTGCCGAGCACGGACACTTTTACCAAGACGGACTTCGACTACGGCACGCTCGAACACCGGCTGCGCGAACTCGCCTTCCTCAATTCCGGCGTGCGCATCGTCTTGACCGACAAGCGCCATTCGGACGTGCGCCAGGACGAGATGATGTACGACGGCGGCCTCGAGGCCTTCGTCGCCTATCTCGACCGCGCCAAGAAGCCGCTGGTACAGAAGCCGGTTTCGATCCGCGGCGAAAAGGACGGCATTACCGTCGAAGTCGCGATGTGGTGGAACGACAGCTACCACGAGAACGTGCTCTGCTTCACCAACAACATCCCGCAGCGCGATGGCGGCACGCACATGGCCGGCTTCCGTGGCGCGCTCACGCGGCAGGTCACCTCCTATGCCGATTCCTCTGGCATCACAAAGAGGGAAAAGGTCACGCTTCAGGGTGAGGACTGCCGTGAAGGCCTCACGGCCGTGCTCTCGGTCAAGGTTCCCGATCCGAAGTTCTCGTCGCAGACCAAGGACAAGCTGGTTTCCTCAGAAGTCCGTCCTGTTGTCGAAAGCCTCGTCAACGAGGCCTTGAGCACCTGGTTCGAAGAGCATCCGAGTGAGGCCAAGATCCTTGTCGGCAAGGTCGTCGAAGCCGCGGCCGCTCGCGAGGCGGCGCGCAAGGCACGCGAACTGACACGCCGCAAGGGTGCGCTCGACATCTCCTCGCTGCCAGGCAAGCTGGCCGACTGCTCCGAACGCGATCCGGCAAAATCCGAAGTCTTCCTGGTGGAGGGCGATTCGGCCGGTGGTTCGGCCAAGCAGGGACGTTCGCGTGAAAACCAGGCGATCCTGCCGCTGCGCGGCAAGATCCTGAACGTTGAGCGCGCGCGTTTCGACAAGATGCTTTCGAGCCAGGAAATCGGTACGCTGATCACCGCGCTCGGCACGTCGATCGGCAAGGACGAGTTCAACGCCGACAAGCTGCGCTACCACAAGATCATCATCATGACGGACGCAGACGTCGACGGCGCCCACATCCGCACCTTGCTGCTCACCTTCTTCTTCCGGCAGATGCCGGAGCTGATTGAGCGCGGCCATCTCTACATTGCCCAGCCACCGCTCTATAAGGTGACGCGCGGCAAGTCCGCCCAGTACCTGAAGAACGAGCAGGCGCTGGAAGACTATCTGATCTCGATGGGTCTCGAGGAAGCGACGCTCCAGCTTGCTTCCGGTGAGGTTCGCGCGGGTCAGGATCTGCGCGAAGTCATCAATGATGCGCTTCGACTGCGTAACCTGACGGATGGCCTCCATTCGCGCTACAATCGTTCGATTGTCGAACAGGCGGCGATTGCCGGCGCCCTGAATGTCGAACTGAACGGCCAGCGCGAGCAATACGAGCAGGTCGCGATCGAGGTGGCTCGCAGGCTGGATGTGATCGCCGAAGAGACAGAACGCGGCTGGACCGGAACGGTTACGGCCGAAGGCGGCCTCAAGCTCGAGCGCATGGTTCGCGGCGTCAAGGAAGTCGCTATCGTCGACATCGCGCTGATCGGCTCGTCCGACGCCCGCCATATCGACCAGCTGACATCGAAGCTCAAGGAGATCTATTCGGCACCTCCGGTGCTTCGCCGCCGTGATGGGGCGCAGGATATCAGTGGCCCGCGCGCGCTTCTGGATGCGATCTTTGCGGCAGGCCGCAAGGGCCTTTCGATGCAGCGCTATAAGGGGCTGGGCGAAATGAATGCCGAGCAGCTTTGGGAAACGACACTCGATCCGAACGTGCGCTCGCTACTGCAGGTGCGGGTGAACGATGCGACCGACGCCGATGGACTGTTCTCGCGTCTGATGGGCGACGAGGTCGAGCCGCGCCGCGACTTCATCCAGGAAAACGCGCTGAACGTTGCCAACCTCGACATCTGATCGAAAGATCATCGCTGCGTTTTACAGATCCCGGCACCGCAAGGCGCCGGGATCTTTTTTTGTTTATTCCGCCTTGAAGCGGCCTTCGAACGCGAGCTCTGCAAGCGGCTTGCGCAGGCTCGGCTTTTCCCGTTCGCGCAGGTCGTCCGGCAGCGTCGAGGGGTCGGCCAGCCTGCCGATGGCCACCGCTGCCTCGACCCGGTAATGCTCGGGCACGCCAAGGGTGGTCATTGCCTTGTCGCGATCGATGCCGGCCATCGCGTGCGCGTGCCAGCCGGAAACGGTCGTCTGCAGCGCCAGGCTGAACCATGCGGCACCGGTGTCGAAGGCATGGGTGTAGGCCGCCCGCATCTCGCCTGTGGCCGCCTGCGTGTGGGTCTTGGAAATGACGATCACCAGCGCGGCGGCATGCTTCGCCCAGCGCTGATTGCTCTCGTTGAGAATATCGAGCAGGCTCTTGAAGTGTTCGGTGCCGCGGCGGGCATAGACGAACCGCCAGGGCTGGTTGTTGCTCGCAGACGGCGCCCACCGGGCGGCTTCGAGCAGCAAGAGCAGGTCTTCCTCGCTGATTTCCTCCTGGGTAAACGCACGCGGCGACCAGCGCTTCAGGAACATGGTGTCGATCGGGTGGTCGGCGGTTCTGTGGTTGCTTTCCGTCATGAACATACCTCTTTTATCGTATCGGGAATCCCGTGGGAGGCGCGCAGCCATTGGCGAAGACCGTGCCGCAAAGCGAGGCGGTTGGCGAGATTCGCCGCCGACGCTATATGGGATCAGGCGCCGATGAAACCGGCTTTGCGCCCGCACCGTTGATCGTTTTTCCGGCTCGATCCGCTCGCTAACGGAATATGCAGAAACGGTGTTTCGGGTGATTGTCGAGTTTGATAAAAAAGTTGTATAAGTTCTGTAGATTTTTCGGAGAGAGGACGTGCGATGACTTTTAAGGACCCGTCACTGTTTCGCCAGGCTGCCCTGATTGGTGGCGAATGGATCTTTTAAGGACCCGTCACTGTTTCGCCAGGCTGCCCTGATTGGTGGCGAATGGATCGAAGCGGATGCCGCCAATGCGATCGATGTAACCAACCCGGCGACGGGCGAACTCGTCGGACGCGTGCCGAAGCTTGGAGGCAAGGAGACGAAGGCGGCGATCGAAGCGGCGCGTCTGGCGCAAAAGGGCTGGGCTGCTCGCACTGCCAAGGATCGCGCTGGTGTGCTTCGCCGCTGGTTTGACCTGATGATCGAGAACAAGGACGATCTCGGCCGCATCCTCACGCTCGAACAGGGCAAGCCGCTGGCCGAAGCGACCGGCGAAATCGTCTATGGCGCCAGCTTCGTCGAATGGTTCGCCGAAGAGGGGCGCCGCATCTATGGCGACCTGATCCCCGGCCACCAGCCGGACAAGCGCATCATGGTGATGAAGCAGCCGATCGGCGTCGTCGCCGCGATCACGCCGTGGAACTTCCCCAATGCGATGATCACCCGCAAGGCCGGCCCGGCCTTTGCCGCCGGTTGCGCCATGGTGCTGAA
>NZ_QJNR01000004.1:0-616155 GCF_003355565.1 Ensifer sp. M14 | reverse complement strand
TGATCACCCGCAAGGCCGGCCCGGCCTTTGCCGCCGGTTGCGCCATGGTGCTGAAGCCAGCGGCACAGACGCCGTTCTCGGCCATTGCGATCGCCATTCTTGCCGAACGTGCCGGCCTGCCGAAGGGGCTCTTCAGCGTTGTCACTGGCTCGGCTCGTGAGATCGGCGCCGAGATGACCTCGAACCCGGTGGTGCGCAAGCTGACCTTTACCGGCTCGACCGAGGTCGGCGCCGAGCTCTATCGCCAGAGCGCCGGCACGATCAAGAAGCTCGGGCTGGGTCGGCGCCGAGCTCTATCGCCAGAGCGCCGGCACGATCAAGAAGCTCGGGCTGGAGCTCGGCGGCAACGCGCCATTCATCGTCTTCGACGATGCCGATCTCGATGCGGCCGTGGAAGGCGCCCTGATCGCCAAATTCCGCAACAACGGCCAGACCTGCGTCTGCGCCAACCGCATCTATGTGCAGGACAAGGTCTATGACGCCTTCTCCGACAAGCTGGCGGCGGCCGTTGCCAAGCTGAAGATCGGCAATGGTCTCGACCAGGGCGTGATCCTCGGCCCGCTGATCGACCAGGCGGCACTGGAAAAGGTGGAGGAACACGTTGCCGATGCCACCGCCAAGGGCGCGCGCGTGATTCAGGGCGGCAAGCGCCATGCGCTCGGCGGCACCTTCTATGAGGCGACGGTGCTGGCCGACGTCACCCAGGCGATGGCCGTGGCGCGCGAAGAGACTTTCGGTCCGGTTGCGCCGCTGTTCCGCTTCAAGGACGAGGCCGATGTGATCGAGCAGGCCAACGACACGGAATTCGGCCTGGCCTCGTATTTCTACGCCAAGGATCTGGCGCGGGTGTTCCGTGTTGCCGAGGCGCTGGAATACGGCATGGTCGGGGTCAACACCGGACTGATCTCGACGGCGGAAGCGCCGTTCGGCGGCGTCAAGCTCTCCGGCCTCGGCCGCGAAGGCTCCAGATATGGCATCGAGGAATTCACCGAGATCAAATATGTCTGCCTCGGCGGCATCGCCTGACGCAGGCGGCAAATTCACCGAGATCAAATATGTCTGCCTCGGCGGCATCGCCTGACGCAGGCGGCAGCCTGATACAATCAGATCGCGAAACCGGCCGGAAATCTCTGGCCGGTTTTTTTGTTTGTGGTTACAGAGATTGCAGTCGTGAAAAGAGGAGATGACGCGATGTCGGCACCCACCAACCCCTTCAAGGCAGCCCTTCGCGAACGGCGTTTTCAGCTCGGGCTCTGGGTCGCGCTGGCAAGCCCCTATGCGGCTGAAGTCGTCTCCGGCAGCGGTTATGACTGGCTGTTGATCGACGGCGAGCATGCGCCCAACGATCTGCCGCTTTTGTCGGCCCAGTTCCGGGCGGTGGCGGCATCCGCCAGCCACCCGATCGTTCGCCTTCCCGTTGGCGAAACCGCGCTGATCAAGCAGGCCCTCGATGTGGGCGTGCAAACATTGCTGATCCCGATGGTCGAAAGCGTCGAGCAGGCGAGGGAGCTGGTTCGCGCAACCCGCTATCCGCCGCACGGCATTCGTGGTGTCGGCGCCGCACTGGCGCGCGCATCGCAGTTTGGCCGGATAACCGACTATCTCCACACCGCAAACGACCAGATCTGCCTTCTCCTGCAGATCGAAAGCCGTGCGGGTCTGGCGGCGATCGACGAGATTGCCGCCCTTGAAGGCGTCGATGGCCTCTTCATCGGACCCTCGGATCTGGCCGCCGACATGGGCCATCTCGGCAGCCCGGGGCACCCGGAGGTGCGGGCGGCGATCATCGACGCTTTCGCGCGTATCGAAAAGGCCGGAAAGGCGCGGGGGATCATGACGCTCGATCTCGCCCAGGCGCGCGATTATCGCGACCTCGGCGCCGATTTCATGGCGATCGGCACCGATGTCACATCGCTGGTTCGGGCGACCCAGGCCCTACGTCAGGAATTTTTGGGCGAGGAAAGCCAGAAGGCCCCCAAGCTGGAATCCGGCTACTGATCGCTGATCGCGCTCAGGATTGGCATGGCGACATCAGGGCTCCAGCGGTGGAGCTCGGCAATCCGCCGAGCAATCTTTTCAGCGTGATGGTTGGCGATATCGGCGAGCCGATGATCGAGGAACGGGTTCCGGAAGCGGTCGAGCGTCGTTTCGACATAGACGCAGGCCTGTTGCCCGAGCCCCTTGGCGGCGAAGGCAGGAACCACTTCCCGGTCGTAGATATCTTCGAGCCGCCTGGCGATATCGGCATCGGCAAGGATCTGCCGGACCGTTTCGCCGGGATCGCGCCGCCCCCTGATCCAGGTGTCCGCAAGCACCGTATGGCCGAGATTGAGGATATGCAGCTTCAGCTTTTCGTAAGGAGCGAGGTCGTCGACCATCAGCACGCATTCGTGCTCGCACGGCGCCTTCAGCCCTGGCTGTTTCTCGATCGCCCATAAGGCATAGGGCTCGGCCACGGCGCCGGCCGGCTCGATCGGTTCGGAGACGATGCGGTCGACCAGCGTATTGGCCCAGATGATCTCGTTTGCCAGCCAGTCCGAAAACCGCTGTTCGTCCAGTCTCCCGTGTGCCAGTTCCAGCACGATGGCCTTCAGCACGTCACCGTTGCGCGAGACCAGTTCGCAGGGAAGGACGGTGAGCGGTTTGCCGCCCGCATCGAAACGCGCTTTCAAAAGCAGCAGGAGTTTGCCTGGAAAGGACCGCGGCACGCGTGCCGACAGGTCGTCACCGGACGTGTCGTAGCCGGTATCGCCGGTGTTGGAGATCAGAAATTCGGCCTCGGCCGCCACGACGTCACGAACTGCATCCCAGTTGCCGTCAGTCGACAGCGCGCGGGTGACACTCGTGACCCGCTCGACCTTGTCGACCGGTTTGCTGTCGGCAAGCCCGCGGATCACCACCGGAAAGCCACCCGGCTGCGTCAATGCCGCCAGACGTCCCGCTCGTTCGGCAGAGCCGGTCGTCTGGACGACCGTGATGCATCCGGGGGCCGCCTGCCGGTCCAGCGCCTCGCTGATGAAGAGATCGACATGCGCCTGGAGAAAGCGGCTCGTCCCAAACTGCACAAATGGTGTCTTCATCATGGCGTTCCGATAGCTGGCTATGGAATGGATTGCAGCAGGGTTTCGCGCGCCGAGCGCAGATGCCGCCTGCAGGCTTCCTCGGCGCGTTTGGCATCGTGCGAGCGCAGCGCTTCGATATAGGCGAGGTGCTCTTCCAGCGCGCGCGCGTTTCGCTGCCGCGCATTGGTCTTGTTCCATTGATAGTGGTAGTGGAAGACGATCGAGATGATGTCGTAGAAATCGACGATGAAGCGATTGCTCGACGATTTGTGCACCAACAGGTGGAAGCGCTCGTCGAGCTCGGAGAATTCCTTGTAGCGGTTGTCGATGTCCGCCAGGATCTCGTGATGCATCGCTTCGATCCTGCTCAACTCCTGCCACGCCGAATGGCTGTCCGGCAGCGCCACAAAGCTTGCAGCCGAGCGAAGCTCGAACATCTCGCGGACTTCGGTTAGTTCCAGCGCAAATTCGCGGGTGAAGCCTTTGAGGATCCAGTGGCTGTTCGGTCGCTTCTCGATCAGCCCGAACCGGCTGAAGCGGATCAAAAATTCCCGAACGCTGGTGGTGCCGGTGCCGATCTCGCGCGCCAGTTCCAGCTCGTTGATCTGCATGCCGGGCTCGGCGCCGCCAGCCAGAATCCGGCGCATGAAGCTGCGCTCGATGATTTCGGCGAGCGAATCCGTTTCTTCCGTCGGGAAATAATCGTCCGGCTGTGGCTGGCGCAGCACGATCTTCTTGCGCTTGTCCCAGGTGATCAGCTTCGCTTCTTCGAAGCGGCCGAGAATGGCCCGTACCGTCGTCCGGCTGACGCCGAGCGCCTGCCCGAGTTCCGGCTCGGACGGCAGCGAGGATGTCTCCGCCAGCACTTTCAGGCAGCGGTTATAGGCATCCTTGAAGACGGTGTTCTGTTTTGCCATTGCCAGGGTCCGGGCGGTTGGGTTGCGTGGGCGACGAGACGCGGATCGGAAGATCAGCTTTCGTCGGTCGCCGATCTAGCCTGCCGGCGTACACTTGTCTTCGTCTCTCGTAGGACAATCACGACGTTTTCTCTCCTGTTGCCGCTTCGTCAACGCGCTCTGTTCGCCAGACGTTGATCGCCTCGCATAATACCCATTGACGACAATCTGTCTATTGTGGATAAAAGACAAATAGCCCTATCTCGAAATCGCTAAAGCATTCACGGAGAAATTCAGAGTGTCTGTGCCGTCTTCAATCCTTCTGGCGCCGGAGGACAATGTGGTCGTGGCAACGCTGGCGATTGCGCCCGGCGAGGCTCTTCCGGGCGGCGTTCGCACGGCGACGAAGATCGACCCCGGCCACAAGGTTGCGATTCGGCCGATCCATGCGGGGGATCCGGTTGTCAAATATGCCCAGGCGATCGGACGCGCGACCAGCGACATAAAAGCCGGCGAGCATGTGCATTCCCATAATCTCTCCTTCGATCAGGATCGGCTGGCGATCAGTCCGCAAGGTACACCGGAGGAGGCGAGCGCTGCCGACAAGGCGCGCACGTTCATGGGCTACCGGCGCGGCGACGGACGCGCGGCAACGCGCAACTATATCGGCATCATCGCCAGCGTGAACTGTTCCACCACGGTCTGTCGGGCCATCGCCGAAGAGGCCAACCGGCGCATCCTGCCGAAGTACGAGGGCATCGATGGCTTCGTGCCCATTGTCCACGATCAGGGTTGCGGCATGTCGTCGACGGGTGACGGCATGATGAACCTGCATCGGACCCTGGCGGGCTACGCAAGGCACGTCAATTTTGGCGGCGTGCTGATGGTCGGGCTCGGCTGCGAGGTCAACCAGCTGACGCTCTATGGTCAGAGCGGGGCAGGGCAGGAAAAGCGCCATTTCAACATTCAGGAGGCTGGCGGATCCCGGCGCTCGGTGGAGCGGGCGCTCGGCATGCTCGATGAAATTGCCGAGGAAGTGGGTCGGCAACGCCGTGTCGCCATTCCGGTGAGCGAGATCATCGTCGGCCTGCAATGCGGCGGCTCGGACGGCCTGTCCGGCATCACCGCGAACCCGGCGCTTGGGGCTGCCGTCGATATCCTGGCGGCTGCCGGCGGCACAGCCATTCTGTCCGAAACCTCGGAAATCTACGGAGCCGAACATCTGCTGCGCAGCCGGGCCGTCAACGATGCGGTTGCCGCCAAGCTCGACGGGCTGATTGCCTGGTGGGAGAACTATGTGGCGCTCCACGGTGCCTCGCTCGACAACAATCCTTCGCCGGGCAACAAGCGCGGCGGCCTCACCACCATTCTGGAGAAGTCACTGGGGGCCGTGGCCAAGGGTGGGCGCTCGCCGCTCAACGCGGTGTACGGCTATGCCGAACGCGTCACCGAACATGGGCTCGTCTTCATGGATACGCCCGGTTACGATCCGGTGTCGGCGACGGGCCAGGTGGCCGGCGGCGCCAATGTCATCGCCTTTACCACCGGACGCGGCAGCTGTTTCGGCTGCAGGCCGGCACCGTCGATCAAGCTGACCAGCAACACCGCGCTGTTCCGGTCGATGGAAGAAGACATGGACATCGATTGTGGCGTGATCGCCTCCGGAGAGGCGACGATCGCCGGGCTTGGCCGCGAGATTTTCGATCTGATCATCGATACCGCTTCGGGAAAGAAGACCAAGAGCGAGCTCTTCGGTTACGGCGACAACGAATTTGTGCCCTGGCATCTCGGGGCAACACTCTGACGATGTGATTTTGCGCATCCTTGGAGGGAGGAGACAGGGAATGCAGACGAGAAAGATCGGTCGGACTGACCTGTCGGTGACCGAATACAGTTTTGGCGCCGCCGGCCTTGGCGGGCTCTACCGCGAATGCACGCGCGATGCGGCGATGGCAACGCTGGATGCGGCCTGGGTCGCCGGTTTGCGCTATTTCGACGTCGCGCCCTATTACGGCCTCGGTCTTGCCGAGCGCCGGGTCGGCGATTTCCTGCGCGAAAAGCCGCGCGACAGTTTTGTGCTATCCACCAAAGTTGGACGGTTGTTGCATCCCGTTCCTGAAGGCGCGGTGCCTGATTATTCCTACGTCAAGCCGCTGAACTTCGATGTGCAGTACGACTACAGCTATGATGCCATCATGCGCTCGGTCGAGTTCAGCTATGCGCGCCTCGGTCTCAATCGCATCGATATTCTCTATGTCCACGATATCGGCGTCTACACCCATGGCGCCGCCCACAATGCCGTCTATCTGAAGCAATTGCTGGATTCGGGCCTGAAGGCGCTGGAGGAACTGAAGGCCGGTGGGGTGATCGCCGCCTACGGGCTCGGCGTCAACGAAGTCCCTGTTTGCCTTGAGGTGATGCGCCGCGCCGATATCGACTGCATCCTGCTTGCCGGCCGGTATACGCTGCTCGATCGGTCCGCCGTCGCCGAACTGTTGCCGCTCTGCGAAATGAAGAAGACATCGCTCATCGTCGGCGGCGTGTTCAACTCTGGGATCCTCGCGACCGGGCCGGTCGAGGGCGCCCATTTCGACTATATGCCCGCCAGCGGCGAGATCCGCGAAAAGGTCGGCGCGATGGAGCGCATAGCCCTCGAGCGTGGTGTGCCGCTCGCCGCCGCTGCCATGCAGTTCCCGCTCGACAATCCGGTGGTTGCCTCGGTGCTGTTCGGGACAGCGAAACCGGAGAGCTTGCGGCGCAACGCGGACGCGCTGCGGCACAAGTTGTCCAGTGAGGATTTCGCTGCCTTTGAGCCCTACACGCTTGTGGCGCCGGAGCTTGGATTGGAGGCTGTCCGGGCGTGATGCTGGGGGTGCCGGGCCGGCGGTCTTCGCAGGCGCGGCCCCGAACTTTCCGTATCGACACGCACTATCGGAGGAGACAGTGCAGTCACGCAAATCTCAGCAACGACTGCTTGCAAAGCGGAGAGTGTTGTATTAGCGTTCCAATATGTTTTTTATCGATAAAAGATCGATCTGTAAGCACCTGGCGAATCGATCTCCATAAGATGGAACGAGGTGCACTGAGAGGAGAAACCCAATGAGCATAGCCAAGCACATTCTTTCCCGTCGTGCCTTCACCGCCCTCGCCGGCGCGGCGATGATCGCCACGATGGCGCCAGCCGCATCCTTCGCGCAGGATGTCACCATTCCGATCATCGTCAAGGACACCACATCCTTCTACTGGCAGATCGTGCTGGCCGGCGCACGCGCCGCAGGCAAAGATCTCGGCGTCAACGTTCCCGAGCTCGGGGCTCAGTCCGAATCCGATATCAACGGTCAGATCAGCATTCTCGAAAACGCCGTCGCCGGTTCTCCTGCTGCCGTCGTGATCTCGCCGACCGAGTTCAAGGCACTGGGCAAGCCGATCGATGAAGCCGCCAAGGCGGTTCCGATCATCGGCATCGACTCCGGCGCCGATTCCAAGGCCTTCTCCTCGTTCCTGACGACCGATAACGTCCAGGGTGGCAGGATCGCAGCCGATGGTCTGGCTGCAGCGATCAAGGAAATGTCGGGCAAGGAAGAGGGCGATATCGCCATCATCACCAGCCTGCCGGGCGTCGGTTCGCTTGATCAGCGCCGCGAAGGCTTCCTCGACCAGATCAAGACGAAGTATCCGGGCTTCAAGGTCGTGGCGGACAAATATGCCGACGGCCAGGCAACCACCGGTCTCAACATGATGACCGACCTGATCACCGCCAACCCGAACCTCGTCGGCGTCTTTGCCTCCAACCTGATCATGGCGCAGGGCGTCGGCCAGGCGATTGCCGAAAACAAGCTCGGCGACAAGATCAAGGTGATCGGCTTCGACAGCGACGAGAAGACAGTCGGCTTCCTCAAGGAAGGCGTGCTCGCCGGTCTGGTCGTCCAGGATCCCTACCGCATGGGTTATGATGGGGTGAAAACGGCGCTCGCGGTGTCGAAGAAGGAGAAGGTTGAGGCCAATGTCGACACCGGCGCCAACCTGGTGACCAAGGCCAACATGGCCGAACCGAAGATCGACGCTCTGCTGAACCCGAAGGTCAATTGACGGCAATCGGCGGTAGGTGCGCGCAGGGTTCGCCTGCCGCCGAGAATACGGTTGCCAGCGGCCGGGTACGAGGACCGGCCGCTGGCAGTCCGTGCTATGGGGAGGAGTGCTGAGATGCCAGGTCTCGATGAGGTCAGCGATAGCAAGAGCGACGGTTTGAAGACGGCTTCCCGTCACCCGGTACCAAGGGGCGAACCGATCCTGGAAATGCGCGCGCTGCAGAAGAAATACGGCGCCGTCGAAGCGTTGAAACCCGCCTCCATCACCTTTCTATCCGGTGAAGTCCACGCCATCGTCGGCGAAAACGGCGCCGGCAAGTCGACGCTGATCAAGCTCCTGACCGGCGTCATCCGCCGCACGTCCGGCGAAGTCTTCTGGTGCGGCAAGCCGGTCCAGCTCGACAACCCGCAGGAAGCGATCGCGCGCGGCATCAACGCCGTTCATCAGGAGGTGGTGCTTTGCCCGCATTTGAGCGTCGCCGCCAACATGTTCCTCGGCGATGAGATCAACAATGCCGGCCTGATGCGCAAGCGCGCCATGACCGAAGCGGCCCAGAGTGTGCTTGACGATCTCGGCTTCAACCTGCCGGCTGCCGCAACGCTGGGCAGCCTGACGATCGGCCAGCAGCAGCTGGTCGCGACCGCCCGCGCCGCCATGCGCGGCACTCAGTTTCTGATCTTCGACGAGCCGACCGCCTATCTGACACGTCAGGAATCCGCCCAGTTGTTCCGGCTCATTCGCCGGCTACAGGGTGAGGGGGTGACGATCGTCTATATCAGCCATCGCATGGAAGAAGTCTTCGAACTCGCCGATCGTGTCTCGGTGCTGCGCGACGGCACCCATGTCGGCACGCGAAAGATCGGCGAGACCAACGACGCCGAACTGATCACCCTGATGATCAACCGCACGATCGAACAGATCTATCACAAGGAGCATTTTCCGGTCGGAGACACGATCATTGAAACCCGTGGGCTGAGTGGTCCCGGCTTCGAGGACGTGTCGCTCACTGTACGCGCCGGTGAGATCGTCGGCCTATATGGTCTGATCGGTGCCGGACGGAGCGAGTTTGCCCTCGGCCTTTATGGACGTCATGCCTCGACCGCAGGCGAGGTCTACTGGCAGGGACACAAGGTCAACATCAACAGTGAGCGCAAGGCGATGGATCTCGGCATTGCGCTGGCGCCCGAGAGCCGGCGCGACCAGGGTCTCTGCCTCAACCTGCCGATTGGTCTCAACATCAATCTGCCGATCTTCAGTCGGCTGACGCGCGGGCTGACGATCAACCGGCAGAAGGAAATCGAGAATGCCGACCGGCAGATCCGGGATCTGAAAATCAAGACGCCGTCACGCCGCGTATTGGCGTCGGCGATGTCCGGCGGCAACCAGCAGAAGATCGTCATCGGCAAGTGGCTGAGCCACGGCGCCAAGCTGTTCATCTTCGACGAGCCGACTGTCGGCGTCGATGTCGGCACCAAGGCGGAAATCTACCGGCTGTTCGCCCGGCTTCTGGAAAACGGAGCGGGGATCATCCTGATCTCCTCCTATTTGCCGGAGGTTTACGAGCTGTCCGATCGCCTGCACGTGTTTCGGCGGGGTCGGCTGGTCGCCAGCCACGACTATCGCGCGGCAAGCCACGAGGAAGTGCTGACGCAGGCGATCGGTGTTTGATCGCGACAATGACAATCAAGGGGAAGCAGGGAGAACGACGATGAGTGCTGAAACGGTCGACAGCGGAACGGGCCCGGCGCCGCGGAAAGGCGTGAGCATCCTGTTCGGCCTGACACTTCTCGGGCTCCTGCTTTTCCTCTGGCTGCTCCTGGGGCTTGCCACCAATAGCTTCTGGACGCCCAACAATATCAGCAACCTCTTGCGCCAGGGCGCCATGACGGCGATCCTTGCCGTCGGCCAGACCTTCGTCATCATCACCGCCGGCATCGATCTGTCCGTCGGCGCCGTCGTCGGTTTCACCAGCGTCATCGTTGCCTGGCTGCTTGCCGCCGGCGTGCCGCTGTGGATCGCGATCATTCTGACGCTCGCCTTCGGCGTCCTGATCGGCGCCTTCCACGCCTTCGGCATCGTCCGCATGGGCCTGCCGCCGTTCATCATCACGCTCGCAACGCTGACGTCGCTGCGCGGCATCGGGCTCTTGATCACCAACGGCTCGACGATTTCGATCACCAACGAGGCCTTCACCAATTTCTCCCGCGCCGATTTTCTCGGCGTGCCCAGCCTGTTCTGGATGGTGATCGTGGTGGCGATCCCGGCCTATGTCTTCCTGCATCTGAGCCGCTTCGGCCGCTATCTCTTCGCCGTCGGTTCCAACAGCGAGGCAGCGCGGCTTTCCGGCGTCAACGTCCATCGCACCATCTACCTCGCTTATATCCTGTCTTCGACCTGCGCCGCCTTCGTCGGTCTGCTGCTCGCCTCGCGTATCGGCATCGGTAACGCTACCCAGGCCGAAGGCTGGGAGTTGCAGGCAATCGCCTCGTCGGTCATCGGCGGCACCAGTCTCTTCGGCGCGGTCGGTTCGGTGCATGGCCCGCTGCTCGGCGCCTTCATTCTCGCCACGATCAACAACGGTGCCAACCTGCTCAACGTCAACTCGTTCTGGCAGCGTATCATCACCGGCGTGCTGATCATCGTGATCGTCTATTTTGACCAGCTTCGGCGGCGCGGCGCGCGCTAGGGCACGTCATGTAAAACCGCGCTGTCGCCTTGTGATGGCGGCATGTGCAGAAACAAGAGCCTAAGGCGTGCAATGCGAATCCGAGGGATCGCGACGCGTCTTAGGCGCCCAACCCCGACAACATACGGAAAATGACATGAAAGCCGTCCTCTGCCCGCAACCCGGTCGCCTGGAGATCGTTGAACGCGCGTCGGTGCCGGCCCCGTCGGCGGGCTGGGTGCGCGTCGCCGTCAGCCATGTCGGCATCTGCGGCACCGACTATCACATCTTCGCTGGGAAGCACCCGTTCCTGGAATATCCGAGGGTCATGGGGCACGAGATCTCCGCGACCGTGCTTGCCAATGGACCGGAAACGACGATCGCGCCTGGGACACCCGTCGTCGTCAACCCCTATCTCTCCTGCGGGGCCTGCGTTGCCTGCCGCCGGGGAAAGCCGAACTGCTGCACGGCGATCAAGGTGCTCGGTGTTCACACCGATGGGGCATTCTGCGAGGAAATTCTCATTCCCGAAGGCAATCTTTATCCGGCCATCGACCTCACGCCGGAGGCGGCAGCAACGGTGGAGTTCCTCGCCATCGGTGCCCATGCGGTGCGCAGGGCTGCCGCCCCTTCCGGCAATCGCGCTCTGGTCATCGGCGCCGGGCCGATCGGGTTGGGAACGGCAATCTTTTCGCGCATCGCCGGCCATGCGGTGACGCTGATGGACACCAGCGCCGAAAGGCTGGCGTTCGCGACCGACCGGCTCGGTTTCGGTCCCGGCATCCTTGCCGACGCGAGGTCCGGTGAGCGCGTGGCCGAAGCAACGGATGATGACGGTTTCGATGTCGTCTTCGACGCCACAGGCCATGGCGGCTCGATGGAAGCTGCCTTCGGCCACGTGGCGCATGGGGGAACGCTGGTGTTCGTCAGCGTCGTCAAGGATGACATCCGCTTTTCCGATCCGGAATTTCACAAGCGGGAGATGACGCTGATCGGCAGCCGCAACGCCACGCGCGAAGATTTCGATCATGTGGTCAACGCGATCAGGCAGGGGCTGGTCCCGGTGGAGACGCTGATCACCCATCGAACGACGATGGAGGCGATGGTTGAGGACCTGCCGCGCTGGGCGAACGAGAAATCGGGCCTGGTCAAGGCGATTGTCCGGATCGCGGCGGCGTGACGATCCAAGTCTGTTGCGATGCACGAAATGTGCGCGGATGACTGACACCTTCGGAAAAACGCATGTCGCCACCGAAATCTGTGATTTTGCCGTGAGAACGCGCCTTTTCGGCCAGCTCCGGGCAAGTCCGTTCGTTAAATATCAGCAATCCGGGTGCATTCTCGCAGAAGTCGCTTGTATCGAGGTGAAACGGGTATACTTGTTGCAGTGCACAAGAAACATGGTAGTCTTGCAGCGATTGCGGACACCAAGACAAACAATCGCAAGCTTGCGTCCGACTGGGAGCGGCGTTGTCGTTGATTGAACCAAGGGGTACGCTTCCTATGTTCTACCAGCTCTACGAATTGAACCATGCCATGATGGCGCCGTGGCGGACGGCGGCGGATGCCATGCGGCTTGCTTTCAGCAATCCGATGAACCCGATCTCGCACACCTATTTCGGCCGCGCGACAGCCGCTGGCCTCGAGGTCTTTGAACGAACGACACGCCGTTACGGCAAGCCGGAATTCGGCCTTGCCGAAACGCTGATCGACGGCCAGCCCGTTGGCGTTCACGAGCGCATTGTCTGGCGCGAGCCGTTCTGCAATCTCATTCATTTCGAGCGCGCGCTGCCCAAGGGCAGGGCTGCCGACCCGAAGGTGCTGATCGTCGCACCGATGTCGGGCCACTATGCCACGCTGCTGCGCGGCACCGTGGAGGCCCTGCTGCCGCATTCTGATATCTACATCACCGACTGGATCGACGCGCGCATGGTTCCCTTGAGCGAGGGCACCTTCGATCTCGACGATTACATCGACTACGTCATCCAGATGCTGCACTTCCTCGGACCGGACACCCATGTCATCGGCGTCTGCCAGCCGGCCGTACCTGTGCTTGCCGCAGCCGCAGTGATGGAGGCAGCTGATGACCCGCTGTCACCGGCGTCGATGACGCTGATGGGCGGACCGATCGATACGCGCATCAATCCAACCGCGGTCAACAAGCTGGCCGAAGAGCGGCCGATCGAATGGTTCCGCGACAATGTCGTCATGCCGGTGCCGTGGCCGCAGCCGGGCTTCATGCGCATGGTCTATCCCGGCTTCCTGCAGCTCTCCGGCTTCATGTCGATGAATCTCGACCGCCACCTGATCGCCCACAAGGAGTTCTTCGCCCATCTGGTGAAGAACGATGGCGATGCCGCCGAGAAGCACCGCGATTTCTACGACGAATATCTTGCGGTTATGGATCTGACGGCTGAGTTCTATCTGCAGACCGTTCAGGTCGTTTTCATGCAGCATGCGCTCCCGAAGGGCGAGATGATGCATCGCGGCCGACGCGTCGATACCACGGCGATCAAGAAGGTCGCGCTGCTGACGGTCGAAGGCGAGAACGACGATATTTCGGGTCTCGGCCAGACGAAGGCGGCGCAGACGATCTGCACCAACATCCCCGAGCATATGCGCATGCACTATATGCAGCCGGATGTCGGACACTATGGCGTGTTCAACGGCTCGCGCTTCCGTCGCGAGATCGCACCGCGCATCGTCGCCTTCCAGCGCGAGCATGCCCGCCACGCCAACCCGGTCAAACAGGTGATCAAGGGCGGAAAAACCGCCTGAGACCGCCGAAATGCGGGCTTTTGACCGCGTAGAGTCAAGGGTTTGTCCGATTCCGGGGAAGGGCGTCTTGTAGTCGATAGCGCGCCTTCCCACATCGTTTTCACCGGGCCGCGATGGGTGGCCCGGGTGATTGCGAGGAATCCTGAAGATGAACCAATCTGCATTGATCCGCCCGGATTGGACGCCCGCGACCATTGCATTGATGGTGCTCGGTTTCGTGGTCTTCTGGCCGCTCGGCTTGGCCATGCTCGCCTACATCCTCTTCGGCGAGAAACTGAAAACGTTCAAGAAAGACGCCAACAGCACTGTCGACGGCATGTGCTCCGCCTTCAAGCGCGGCAATCGCGCCCAGTGGTCGCAGTCGCATCGCACCGGCAACGTTGCCTTCGATGATTGGCGCGAAGCCGAACTTTCCCGCCTCGACGAAGAGCGCCGCAAGCTCGATGAAATGCGCGAGGAATTCGATTCCTACGTGCGTGAGCTTCGCCGGGCCAAGGACCAGGACGAGTTCGACCGCTTCATGCGCGACCGCCGCAACGGCGGTTCCGGCCCTGTTGCCCCGTTCGAGGCAAACTGAGTGACGAAAAGGACATCCGGTGTTTCACATGAAACGCCGGATGTCGCGATGGGTTACCGGACCGTGTGTCCCTTCTGAACGTGATAAGGCAATTCCCTGGAGCGCGGCACGTTTTGGGGAATTATGCATTGGCCGACAAGGCCGCGAATCGGATAGAAAGCCGTCATGTTCCCTTCTTTCACGCGGCGGCGCACTCCTCCTGTTCCTGTCGATACGACTCGAGAAATCGAAGTCGCGGGCAAGATGCTTCCGCTGACGATCCGCCAGAATTCGCGCGCCACCCGCATGACGCTGCGGATCGAGCCCGGTGGCCGGGCGCTGAAGCTGACGATCCCGCAGGGGCTCGCCGATCGGGAGGTGAATGCCTTCCTCAGCCGTCATCAGGGCTGGTTGATGACCAAGCTGGCGCGGTTCTCCGGCGAAAGCCAGCTGGAGGAGGGCGGCACGATCCTCATTCGCGGCATCGCCCATCGGATTGAAAGATCAGGAAAAATAAGAGGTTTGACCGAGACCGTGATTGTCGGCGACGACGCGATATTGCGTGTCAGCGGCGGCGAGGAACATCTGCGCCGCCGTATCGTCGATTTCTTGAAGAAGGAAGCACGGCATGATCTCGACCGTCTCGTTGCGGTCTATGCAGGCCGGATCGGCCGACGACCCAAATCGCTGAGCCTGAAGGACACGCGCAGCCGTTGGGGCTCCTGTTCGGCCGATGGCGCGCTGAGTTTCTCATGGCGGATCGTCATGGCGCCGCCGAAGGTCATCGCCTATCTCGCCGCGCACGAAGTGGCGCATCTCAAGGAGATGAACCACGGGCCGGATTTCTGGGCGCTGTGCGAGAAGCTTTGCCCCGACACAAACGATGCCAAGCGCTGGCTGAGGCGCAACGGCACGATGCTGCACGCCATCGATTTCAACTAGGCAGTTGTCGGGCTTAGCCGCGGCTGCGGCCGGAAAGCGCCGCCTGGATTTTTTCGTCCGTTTTGTATTGGCTGAGCGCATAGACGGACCAGATCGCCGCCGGTACCCAGCCGATCAAGGTCAACTGCAGGATAAGGCAGATGATGCCGGCGAAGGGACGGCCGATGGTGAAGAACTGAAGCCAGGGCAGAAGAAGGGCAAGCAGCAGGCGCATTCGTCTCTCCGTTGTGATAGAATGCATATGGTGAGCGCAGGCCGAGACCGCAATGCCGCACCCTCTGGACGACGGTGCGAAGGGTGGTTTTTGGCTCGACTCCAGCGACATTTCATGCAAGGTCGCTTCTCATGAAAACCGAAGTGAAGATATGCGGTCTGAAGACCGCGGAAGCGGTGGATCGCGCGGTTGCGCTCGGCGCATCGCACACGGGCTTCATCTTTTTTGCAAAGAGCCCGCGCAACATCGAACCCGATGACGCCGGCCGCCTGGCGGACAGGATCCGCGGCAAGGCCAAGGTTGTCGCCGTCACCGTCGATGCCGATAATGACGATCTCGACGAGATCGTCGCTGCGCTCAAGCCCGACATTCTGCAGCTGCACGGCGGCGAGACGCCGGACAGAGTGCTGACCGTCAAGGCGGTCTATGGCCTCCCCGTGATCAAGGCGCTGTCGATCCGCGACGCCGACGATCTGAAAAAGGTCGAGCCCTTTATTGGCATCGCTGACCGCTTTCTCTTCGACGCCAAGCCCCCGGCAGGATCGGAATTGCCCGGCGGCAACGGTGTTTCCTTCGACTGGACGCTGCTCGATGCGCTTGACGGCAGCGTCGATTACATGCTTTCCGGTGGTTTGAACGTGAACAACATCGGTGAAGCCCTGGCGCAGACGCGCACCCGTGCCATCGATACATCCTCCGGCGTCGAGAGCGCGCCGGGCGTCAAGGATCTGCAGCTCATGGAATCGTTTTTCGATGCCGTTCGCCACGCGGAGGCGGTTACGGCACGGTCAGGGAGCAAGACGTGAACGAGGCGCCAAAACTGAATTCCTTCCGGGCGGGACCTGACGAAGACGGCCGTTTCGGCATTTTCGGTGGCCGCTTCGTTGCCGAAACCCTGATGCCGCTGATCCTCGACCTGCAGGCCGAGTGGGACAAGGCCAAGACCGATCCGGCCTTCAAGGCCGAGCTGGACAATCTCGGCGCCCATTACATCGGCCGGCCGAGCCCGCTCTACTTCGCCGAGCGGTTGACGGAAGAACTTGGCGGCGCCAAGATCTACTTCAAGCGCGAAGAGCTGAACCACACCGGTTCGCACAAGATCAACAATTGCATCGGCCAGATCCTGCTTGCCAAGCGTATGGGCAAGACGCGCATCATCGCCGAAACCGGCGCCGGCCAGCATGGTGTGGCATCTGCCACTGTCGCCGCCCGCTTCGGCCTGCCTTGCGTCGTCTACATGGGCGCGACCGACGTCGAGCGCCAGGCGCCCAACGTCTTCCGCATGAAGCTTCTCGGCGCCGAGGTGAAGCCGGTGACCGCCGGCAACGGCACGCTCAAGGACGCGATGAACGAGGCGCTGCGCGACTGGGTCACCAATGTCGACAACACCTATTACCTGATCGGCACGGCTGCCGGTCCGCATCCCTATCCGGAAATGGTTCGCGATTTCCAGGCCGTCATCGGCCAGGAGGCGAAGGCGCAGATGCTCGAGGCCGAAGGCCGTCTTCCCGATCTCGTCGTTGCTGCCGTCGGCGGCGGTTCCAATGCGATCGGCATCTTCCATTCGTTCCTTGACGACGAAGGCGTGAAGATCGTCGGCGTCGAGGCTGGCGGCAAGGGGCTCGATGGCGACGAACATTGCGCGTCGATCACCGCCGGCTCGCCGGGCGTGCTGCATGGCAACCGTACCTACCTGCTGCAGGACGGCGACGGCCAGATCAAGGAAGGCCACTCGATTTCGGCCGGCCTCGATTATCCCGGCATCGGCCCGGAACATTCCTGGCTCAACGATGTCGGCCGCGTCGAATATGTGCCGATCATGGACCACGAGGCGCTGGAAGCCTTCCAGATGCTGACCCGTCTCGAAGGCATCATCCCGGCACTGGAACCCTCGCACGCGTTGGCTGAGGTCATCAAGCGCGCGCCGAACATGGGCAAGGACGAGATCATCCTGATGAATCTCTCCGGTCGCGGCGACAAGGACATTTTCACCGTCGGCAAGATTCTGGGTATGGGGCTGTAACGATCATGACCGCACGCATGGACAGAAAGTTTGCCGATGTGGCGTCGGAAGGACGCCCGGTCCTCGTCACCTATTTCATGGGCGGCGATCCTGATTTCGAAACCTCCGTTTCGATCATGAAGGCGCTGCCGAAGGCCGGTGCTGACGTCATCGAACTCGGCATGCCGTTTTCCGACCCGATGGCCGATGGACCGGCGATCCAGCTTGCCGGCCAGCGTTCGCTGAAGGCCGGCCAGACGCTGGCAAAGACGATCGAGATCGCCCGCCGTTTCCGCGAGGAAGACCAGCGCACGCCGATCGTGCTGATGGGCTACTACAATCCGATCTACATCTACGGCGTAGATCGCTTCCTGACGGATGCTGTGGACGCAGGCATCGACGGGCTGATCGTTGTCGATCTGCCGCCGGAGATGGACGATGAGCTCTGCATCCCCGCATTGCAAAAGGGCATCAGCTTCATTCGCCTGGCGACGCCGACGACGGATGACCGTCGTCTGCCGAAGGTTCTCGAAAATACCTCGGGCTTCGTGTACTACGTCTCGATGAACGGCATCACCGGTTCGGCGCTGCCGGATCCGTCGTTGATTGCCGGCGCCGTCGAGCGTATCAAGACCCATACGAAACTGCCTGTTTGCGTCGGTTTCGGCGTCAAGACGGCAGAACATGCAAGAGCCATCGGTGCATCTGCCGATGGCGTCGTCGTCGGTACGGCGATCGTCAATCAGATCGCGTCGAGCCTGACCGAAGAAGGCAGGGCAACGGACGCGACAGTACCGGGTGTCGAAGCGTTGGTAAGGGGCCTTTCGGCTGGCGTGCGATCCGCACGGCTCGCAGCAGCCGAATAATTGCCTATATTAGCGCGCACAACCCGAAGAAAATCTTCAGGAGTCTATAAGTGAACTGGATCACAAACTACGTTCGGCCGAAAATCAATTCGATGCTGGGCCGCAGGGAAGTGGCGGAGAATCTCTGGATCAAGTGCCCGGAAACCGGCGAGATGGTGTATCACCGCGATCTCGAGGAAAACAAATGGGTCATCCCGCAATCCGGCTTCCACATGAAGATGCCGGCGAAAGCTCGGTTGAAGGATCTGTTCGACGGTGGCATCTACGAGGCCCTGCCGCAGCCCAAGGTGGCGCAGGATCCGCTGAAGTTCCGCGATTCCAAGAAATACGCCGACCGCCTTCGCGACAGCCGCGCCAAGACTGAGCTTGAAGACACGATCGTTGCCGGTGTCGGCCGCGTCCAGGGCGTCAAGCTTGTCGGCGTGGTACATGAGTTCAATTTCATCGGCGGTTCGCTCGGCATGGCCGCAGGTGAAGCGATCGTGAAGGCCTTCGAAAAGGCGATCGCGGAGAAGTGCCCGCTGGTCATCTTCCCGGCCTCCGGTGGCGCCCGCATGCAAGAAGGCATCCTGTCGCTGATGCAGCTGCCGCGCACGATCGTCGCCGTCAACATGCTTAAGGAAGCCGGTCTTCCCTATATCGTCGTGTTGACCAACCCGACCACCGGCGGTGTTACTGCCTCCTACGCCATGCTCGGGGATATTCAAATCGCCGAACCCGGCGCCGAAATCGGCTTTGCCGGCAAGCGCGTGATCGAGCAGACGCTGCGCGAGAAGCTGCCCGAAGGCTTCCAGACAGCCGAATACCTGCTGGAACACGGCATGATCGACATGGTCGTCAAGCGCCACGACATCCCGTCGACGCTGGCACGCGTGCTGAAGATCCTGATGAAGAAGCCGGCGGACGCCGTGAAGCTCAACGGCGGCGGCGCAGACCCAGTGGCCTTGCCCGTAGCGGCAAGCGCATAGCATGCGATCCTATCGGGGCAGGGCGAGATGACAGCGGTGGAAGCCAGCGAAGCAGGCTACGAGATCGAAAAACTCCTTGCCTTGCATCCGAAAGGCTTCGACCTGTCGTTGGACAGGATAACAAGGCTCCTGGCCGCGCTCGGCAATCCGCAGGACCGCCTGCCGCCGATCATTCACGTGGCCGGGACCAACGGCAAGGGCTCCGTCACCGCCTTTTCGCGGGCGCTGCTTGAGGCCGCGGGCTTGAGCGTCCACGTCCACACCTCGCCGCATCTGGTCAACTGGCACGAGCGCTACCGGCTCGGCGTCAAGGGCGGCAAGGGCAAGCTCGTCAGCGATCCGGTGCTTGCCGATGCGGTTCGTCGCGTGGCGGAGGCCAATGGCGGCGAGAAGATCACCGTATTTGAAATCCTGACCGCCGTCACCTTCGTGCTTTTTGCCGAACATCCGGCCGATGTCGCGATCATCGAGGTCGGTCTCGGAGGCCGTTTCGACGCGACCAATGTCATAACCAAGCCGGCCGTCTCGGTGATCATGCCGATCTCGCTCGATCACCAGGCCTATCTCGGCGACCGGGTCGAACTGATCGCGGCGGAAAAAGCCGGCATCATGAAGCGTGGCTGCCCCGTCGTCATCGGCCAGCAGGAAGAGGAGGGCGTTCGTGACGTCCTGACCTCGACCGCCGAGCGTCTCGGCTGCCCGATGTCCGTCTACGGCCAGGACTTCATGGCGCATGAGGAATTCGGCCGACTCGTCTATCAGGACGAGCGAGGCCTGTCCGATCTGCCGTTGCCGAAGTTGCCGGGTCGCCACCAGTACGCCAACGCGGCCGCCGCCATTCGCGCCGTCAGGGCGGCCGGCTTCGACGTTCCGGATGCGGCCATCGAACGTGGCGTCGCCGGGGTCGAGTGGCCCGGGCGCCTGCAGCGTCTGGGCGGCGGCAAGCTTGGCCATTACGGCCCGCAGGATGCGGAGATATGGGTGGATGGCGGGCACAATCCCGGTGCCGGCCAGGTGATCGCCGAAGCGATGGCCAATTTCGAAGAGCGCGAATCCCGTCCGCTGTTCCTGATCATCGGCATGATCAACACCAAGGACCCGCTCGGATATTTCCGCGCCTTCCTCGATCTGGCCGAACAGGTCTTCACCGTTCCGATCCGTGGCTCCGATGCGGGGCTCGATCCCGTCGCCCTGGCGCAGGACGCGGCCTCGGTCGGCTTCGAGGCATCCGCCGTGTCATCGGTGGCCGAGGCGCTGACCATCATCGCCAATCTTGTCGATGAAGACCCCATGCCTCCACGTATTCTGATCGGCGGTTCGCTCTATCTCGTCGGCGATGTGCTTGCCGACAACGGAACGCCACCAAAGTGATCGGGGACCTGCGACAACAATCGCATTGATCTCTGCACGACCTTCGCGCTCAGCCCGCCTTGGAATTCCAGGCAAGAAAAAAGCCCGGCAAGCCGGGCTTTGAAGTCACTTCGCTGTGGTGGCCTTAAGCGGCCGCAGTCGAAATCCAGGACGTCAGGGCCGTCTTCGGAGCAGCGCCAACCTTGATGTCGGCAACTTCACCGGCCTTGAACATCGCAAGCGTCGGGATCGAGCGCACGCCGTATTGCGCGGCCAGTTCCGGGTTCTCGTCGATGTTCAGCTTCACGACCTTGACCTTGCCGGCGAGCTCGTTGGAGATTTCCTCGAGGCTCGGCGCGATCATCTTGCATGGGCCGCACCATTCAGCCCAGAAATCGACAACCACCGGCTCGGCGGCGTTCAGCACTTCCTGCTGAAAATTGGATGTATCGACTTTTACAGTAGCCATCGGCTGCTCCTTGCGTTCGAAATGTCGGTGTCCAGATGTTGTGTCTCATGTGAGACTGTCCGGCTGGATTTTCAATATCGGGTATCTCACTTTGTCGCGAGGTCTTCAAGGCTCCTGTCCAGTAGCGCATCCTCAAGCACGTGGATGATCGGCCCCTCGGTGAAAATCAGCGCACATTGGAAGCGGTGCTCCGGATAGAGGGGGCGCAGAAGCTCGCGATAGATAGCGAGCTGGGTCCTGTAGGCGATGGGGACGTCTTCGGGCGTAGCCGGCACACTGCGATTGGTCTTGAAGTCCGCGATGGTAACGACGCCATCCGTCACCGAAAGCCGGTCGATCCGGCCGGAAACGGCAAATTCCCGGTTGCCGAGCTTCAATGTTCCCATGACCGAGACTTCCGCACGGCTGGCGTCGGAAAAGAGCGATTGCAGATCGCCATGCTCGAGCACCTGCAGCACGGCATCGCGCAGGCGCGCGCGCTGCGTTTCGGGCCAGCGCGGCACCGAGCGGGCGAGATAACGGTCTGCCGCCGCGAGGCGGTCGGAAGCGGCGATCGACGGCAGAACCTGCAGCAACCGGTGCAGGATGGCGCCGCGCAGCATCGAGACATTCGCTGATGTCTTCTCCGAAAACAGCGCCGATCCAACGATCGGATCGCCATCATCTTCATCGACCGCAATGCCGACGCCCGATGGGCTGAGCGGCCGCGGCAACCGTCGCGGCGGCGGCAATGGCGTGGAAAGAGCGATCGGCGGGCCGGTCTTCGGGGTAGCGGTGAGGTCGGAGGTTTCATCGCCCGACGGCACATCGCGTGGCACATGTGTTTCCCGCCAGGAGTGGCCCGCCCATTCCTCATCACCCGCCTTGAAGATGACGGGCGCGCTGCGACCATTGTCGTCCTGCGACAAGCTCGCCTGCACCATGGCATGCCAGGTGTCGGCGCTTGCCCGTTGCCCACGATAGCCACAGACCACCAGCCGGTCGGCAGCCCGGGTCATGCCCACATAAAGCAGGCGACGATATTCTTCCTCGGCCAGTGTCTTCAGTCGTTCGCTGTCGGCGGCGACCAAAGAATTCGATGCCGAGCCGGGCGCCCGCCAGACGGGCAGGGGATAGCTCGAGCCATCCGAAAGCGGCATTTCCAGGAAGCGCAGATCGGGCACATGCTGGGAGTTGAACGGTTTGCCGCCGCCATCGACCAGAAACACCACCGGCGCTTCCAACCCCTTGGCGGCGTGCACCGTCATGATCCGGACTTCGTCGCGCTCCTTGTCCTGTTCGCGCTTGACGGTCGGCGCCTCGATTTCGAGCGTCGAGATGAAGGCCTGCAAGCCGGGCAGGCCACTTCTTTCGTGTTCGAGCGCAAAGGTCAGGAACTCGTCGAGAATGTCGCTTACTTCGCTGCCGAGCCGGGCGAGAAACGCCGCGCGCCCACCATGAACGCCAAGCACGCGCGCATAAAAGTCATGCGGAGCGAGCTGCTGGGAGAGGGCGGCATAACGAAGAAGTGCCTTGACGGTTGCCTCGTACGGGGAGCCTTCTTCGGCACCGAATTCCTGCAATCTCTGCCAGAGGCTCACGCCCTCGTCCCGTCGGGCAGCGAGTTCGAACAGCGTGTCTTCGTCGAGGTTGAACAGGGGGCTCTTCAACAGCGCCGCCAGCGACAGGTCATCCTCCGGCAGCAGCATGAAGCGTCCGAGCGCCAGCAGGTCCTGGATGGCGATATGGCTGGTCAGAACCAGGCGGTCGGCACCGGCGACGGGAATGTCGCTGCGCCGCTTCAGGGCGCGCGTCAGCGCATTGACGAAGGCATCACGTTTTCTGACAAGCACGATGACGTCGCCCGGGCGCATGGCGCGGCGCACACCCTTCTCGATGATTGTCTCGCGCCCGATCCAGCTGTCGAGGACGGCTGCGATGCGTCGGGCGAGAATGTTGACCGGCGCCGTTTCCGGCGTCGCGTCGAAGGGTGCCGTCCATTCGTCGTCCGTGGCCGTCGGCTCGGCGGCGATCACATCCCAGATGTCGACGGCGCCGGGATGGCCGATGCGGTTGGAGGCATGCACCACCGCTTCGTTCTGGGCGCTGAGCCCGCGCGCATGGACCGGGTTGGCAAAGACGGTATCGACAGCCGACAGCACATCGACGGTGGATCGGAAGGAAAGCTGCAACCGGATCGGGCTGAAGGCCTTGCCGCCATCGCGCACACGCCTCTCGGTCTCGATGCTTTCGCGCGAGAAGCGCTCGGGACGGGCGCCCTGGAAGGAGTAGATCGATTGTTTCTCGTCACCGACGGCAAACATGGTGCGGTCGGTGTCGCGGGCGCTGTCGCCGGAGAAGAAATCCGCCGCCAGCGCCTGGATGATCGTCCATTGCGTCGGGCTGGTATCCTGGGCCTCGTCGACGAGGATGTGATCGATGCCCTGGTCGAGCTTGTAGTGAACCCAGGCGCTGACGTCGCCGCGCGCAAACAGGCTCGCGGTCCGATTGATCAGGTCCTCGAAATCGAGCTGGCTGCGGGTGCGCTTGAGCGCTTCATAATCGCTGCTGAGCCGATCGGCGAGCGTGAGCGCAGACAGCGTTGCCTCGTACATCTGGACGATGCTCAGCCGGTCGGCGCAGGCGACGACGTGGTCGCGAGCGGCTTCGACCAGTTGGAGCAGATCGGGAGCGGCCTGTAGCATCGCCTTGTTGACGAAGGCGGAATCCGCGCGTGGTTTGCCGGTGCCGGTAAAAAACAGCTCCTGCAGCCCTTCGTAGCGGGCCATCGGATCGACAAGTTTCGCCGTCGCGCGCAGTCCCTCGGCGAAATCGAGCACCTTGGCGCCGCCGGCACTGGCGGCAAGCGAAAGGTAGCGTTCGAGGGCCGGACCGTTGAGGCCGGCAAGTGGCCAGACGCTTTGAAGGGTGCGCTCGACGCTATCGTCGGGCTCAAGTTTGAGGGCCGCGCGCAATTGCACGGCGATGCCGCCATGGGCGTCGGTATGGTCGAGGAAAGCCTGGATTGCCGTACGGTTGGAAACGATGGCGGCCAGCAGCTTTTCAAGCCCGGTGTCGTCGGCAAGCTCGAGCACGGTGGCAAAGGCGTCGGCAAGCGCCGCATCGCCGTCGGCAGTTGTCGCCGTCAAGAGGGCGCGGCGCGCGTCCGCCAGCAGCACCGCGGCCGCCCGATCGTCGAGGACCGAGAAGTGGCCGGCAACGTTCGCTTCCAGCGGAAACTGGTGCAGCAGCGCCTCGCAAAAGGCATGGATGGTCTGGATCTTCAGGCCACCAGGGGTTTCGAGCGCGCGCGCAAACAGCCGCCGCGCCTCCTGGAGCTTCAGCCGCGAAGGCAGTTCGCCTTCGATCGCCTCGATCCGCTTTTCCAGCGCTTCGTCGTCGAGCGTCACCCATTCGGCAAGGCGCTCGAACACGCGGTTGGACATTTCCGAAGCTGCCGCCTTGGTATAGGTGAGGCACAGAATGGCCGAAGGCCTGCAGCCCGCAAGCAGCAGGCGGATGACGCGCTGCGTGAGCACATGGGTCTTGCCCGATCCGGCATTGGCCGAAACCCAGGCGGAGCGGGCCGGGTCTGAGGCAAGCGACTGTCGGCGCGATGTCCAGTCGAGCCAGGCTTCGGGCGTCCTCTCGTCCGGTCCGGCGCTGTCATCCCTCATCGCTGTCATCCTCGCTGTCGGCGGTCGACCATTCGGCAACACGGGCCAGATGGTCGTATTCGCCGCCGTAGTCGCGCTCCTTTTGCACAATCAGCCGCGAGGCAAACCCGTGCCTGCCCGACATCAGGGCGGTCAGCAGCTTCCGCAGCTCGATCAGCGCTTCGTCGGCGAGTTGATCGGCCGATTTCGTTTCCTTCGCCCGACTGTTTTCGTTGTTGACCGCTTCCACCTTGAAGCGGGAGCCCGGCTTCAGCCGGACATAGAGCAAGGATTGCGGGTGGCCGGGTCCCATGCCCTTGAATGCACCTGCCTTCAGCGCCGCAGCTTCCAGCGCAAGCTGCGGATCGAGCAGTACACGCGCTTCCTTGATCGAAGGGCTCGAGCCCGTCTTGTAGTCGATGATCTCCACGGTGCCATCGGTGAGCGTGTCCAGCCGGTCGGCGATCCCCGTCAGGCGGATGTCGGCCACGCCGACGTCCATCGATGCGGCGACCTCGGTCAGAGGCTTGCGGATAAAGCGTGCGCGCTCCCGTTCCCAGGCGACGAAGGCCTTGCCGACGGCGGCAAAGCGGGGTCGCCATATTGTGTCGATATGGGCGGGCAGGCGTTCTTCGTCGAAGGCTTCGTTGAGCAGGCGAGACATCGCCTCGTCGGCTGCCGGAGACTGGATGTCGAAGCCGCCGCGCACGAAACGGTCGACGATACGGTGGTAGAGCGTGCCGCGTTCGGAGGCGCCGGAATCTCGGTTGAACGGGTCGAGCGGATGCAGCCGCAGGATCCGGCGCGCATAGATCGAATAGGGGTCGCGACGAAGCCGGGAGACTTCGCTGAACGAGTACTTGCGCGGCTGCAGATCGACCGGCGGCTTGGGTGCCGGGCGTTCGGCCAGTGCCTGGCGTCCGCCCTTGTCGAGCATTCGCGCCCACAGAAGATAGTCGCTGCCGTTGGACCGCAGGTTCTCCGCGAGCCGCTTGCCGCCGAGCGCCAGCAACCGCTGCAGCCATCGCGATGCCACGGTTGGCGCCGATCCCTGCCGCATCGAGCGGGTAAAGATCAGCTTGCGCGTGCCGCAGGCCATCTGAAAGTCGTGGGCAAGCTGCCCGACGCGGCGTTCGGGTGGCTCCAGGCCGATCCCGGTTTTCATCGTGCGGGATAGGAAGGGATCATTGGCGGTCTGCCCCGGCCAGTTGCCTTCGTTCATGCCGCCGAGCACCACCAGATCCATGCTTTGCAGGCGCGATTCCAGCGCGCCGAAGATGAAGACGCGGGGATGGCGCATCGAACGCGGCTTGACCGCCTCGCTGGCGGCAAGCGCCTCCATGATATCGCACCATTGCGGCCCATCGGCATCCATCTGGCCTTCGGTCTCGATGATGCCGCGCAGCAGCGTTGCCAACGCTTCGCCCGCCTCGCCAGACCAGAGGCCGCTCAAGTCGGCGCGTTCGTCTTCGCAGACGGCCTCCAGCGCCTGACCGGTTCGTGCCGCCCATTCGGCAAAGGTAAACGTCTCGGAGAAGGGGCGGCGACCGTCGGTGCGTCGAACCAGCGCTCCGGCAAGCGGCTCCGTTGCCGCTTTTACCCGCACGGCCAGGTCCTTGGCCGCAAGAATGTCGTCCTCGGCGATGCCGATCCGCCATTCCGGTGGATGGCGATCGACGTTGTGATCGGCGACTGCCTGATCGAGCAGCGGCTCCAGCAACGAAATGTCGGCGATATCAGTGCCGCTTCGCAACGCCAGCCGCTCCAGCACATCGGCGCTGCGGCGCATCTCCGCCTTCGCCAGACCGAAGCGGGCGAGGGGATGTTTGAACAGCGCCACCAGCGGCACCGGATCGCCTGGCCTGAGACAGGCCTCGAGCAGAAGCCGCATCAGCGTGCCGGCGGGCGTGGAGGCGAGCGGCGTGCCGGCGGAATCGTCGGCCTCGATATCGAAACGTGCGAGTTCTGCGCCGACGCGCCGCGCGAGATTGCGGTCGGGCGTGATCAGCGCCGCCTGGCCGTCGTCGCTGCCCTCGAGCGCCAGCCGCAGCGCGATGGCAATCGCGGTCGCCTCCTCGCGCTCGTTGGCGGTCTCGATCAGGGCGACATCGCCAAAGGCCCGCTGCAGTGTTTCGGGACTAAGCTCGTTGCGTGTCTCGGTCCAGCCGTTCGTCGCCTTGGCGGGCAAGAGTGCGTGCGACAGGATTTCGCTGCGATCGGTGAGCCCGGCATCGGCCTGATCGAGAGTCGGCACATCGCGGCGCTCGACCTGCATGCGCTGCAGCAGGCGGTGGAAGCCATATTGCGGGTGGCTGCGGCTGGCCGGATCGGGTCTGCCGCCGGTGACCGTCTCTCCGACGATCATGCCCCATTCTGCGTCGGTCATCGTCTGGTCGAGCCCCGGCAGCACGATCGTGCCGTTGGGCAGCTTCTGGACCGCGGCGATCAGCGCGGCCGTCGCCGGGATCGATCCGGTCGAACCGGCAATGATGATCGGCCCCTTCAGGGCGCCTGCGGCGATGCGCTGCGTCTCCGCCTGCAGGATGGCATTGCGATGCCGTGCTGGCGAGGATTGCTTGAGTTCTTCCAGCCGTTCCGGCCAGTAGACCCGGGCGATTTTCAGGAATTCGAGCGTCAGCTGCCACCAGAGCGCATGTTCGCCGGCGTCGAGGCGGTCGAGCTGTTCCCAGTCGAGTTCCTCCGTCTCCATCGCGTCGACGAGCTCGGCCAGATTGCGTGCCAGCCAGATGGCGTCCGCCGGGCTTGCAGGCGCGATCAGCGGGCTTTCCGCATGAATGTCGAGCACCACCTTCGGCAGGCGATTGCGCCACGCGAGGATCAGCCGGCCAAGCTCGATAAGCCGCGCGGTGCCGGGCAGGGGCGGCGCCAGGTCGAGGATTGCCGGAACTTCCGCGTCGAAGAAGCCGCTGTCGTCGTCGGTCTCGCCGAGCGCCCGGATCGTCGGCAGGATCGCCGAGCGGCCGCCGAGCAGGTCGACGAATTCCGAGCGCAGCACGCGCGCCGAGCGGCGGGTCGGGACAAAAATCGTGACCCCGGCCAGCGGCAACGGGTCAGCCGGATCATAGTGAAAATCCGGTGTGAGCGTCCCGTCGCAGAGCTTGCGCGCGAGTGTCTTCAGGAAGGGCAGGCCCGGCGGGATGGTGAAAACGTTTGGCTCGCGAACGGACACGCTTATCCCCCAGGCTGGTAGCGGCGGATCGCGGCTTCTGCGTCTTCGATTGCCTCCGGTGTCCCGACCGTCATCCAGTGGCCGTTCAGCACAATGCCGAACAATCGCCCTGAAGCAATCGCCCGATCGAAATAGATGTTGAGGTTGAACGCATCGACGGGCGCGTCGGCAAACAGTTTAGAATCGAGCGCGATCGCGCCGGCATAAACGACGGGATTGTCCATGCCATCGGCATAGCGCACCAGGCTTCCGTCGGCGCCGAGCGAAAAATCCTTCTTGCCGTTGTGGCCGGTCGTATCTTCGTCGCGCACGCAAAGCAGTGCCATATCCATGCGCTCGGGCTCGAAAAAGTCGGCGAGCCGCTCGAGATTGCTGGGTTCGCTCGCATTCTCGCCGATCCAGAAGAGATCGGCGTTCATCACGAGAACGGGGCCATCGGCCAGCTGCTTCAGACCCTTGACCAGGCCACCACCCGAATTCATCAGTGCGTCGCGTTCGTCGGAAATGACGATTTCTGGCGTCGTGCGCTGCGCCAGATGCGCTTCCATCTGATCGGCGAAGTGGTGCACGTTGACGGCCGCCGTCGTGACACCGGCGTCTGCAAGTAGATCGAGAACGTAATCGATCATCGGCTTGCCGGCGATCTTCACCAGTGGCTTCGGGATGGTATTGGTGATCGGGCGTAGGCGGGTACCGAGGCCCGCCGCGAGCACCATCGCATTGCTGATCGACATTGCTTCTCTGTCAGTTCGCTGATTCGGGACCGATTAATCCCGTCTTCATACACCAGTCGCGCAAGGGTTTCAGCGCTTCGTGTTGGAGGGCGACTTCGAGATAGGCGAAAGTGCGCGGCATGTGCTTCATGTAGCCGGGTTTGCCGTCGCGCTGCATCAGCCGCACCCAGATGCCGACAAGCTTGCAGTTGCGCTGCGCCGACATCAGATGCCAGTCGCGAAGGAACAGGGCCTCGTCGAACGAACTGGTGGAGCGGCGACCCTCGAGATAGGCGTGCATCATCCGGCTTGCCAGCGCCGGCTCTATAGTCACCCGCGCGTCCTGGACCAACGATGCCACGTCATAGGCCGTCGGCCCGATCATCGCATCCTGGAAATCGATCAGGCCGACACGTTGAAATCCTTCGTGATCGGCGCGCCAGATGATGTTCGGCGAATGAAAATCGCGCAGCAGCAGGTTCTTCTCGGAGGTCTTGATGAGGTCGATCAGTTCGTCCCAGATCGAGGCGTATTCCTGCCTCTCCTGTTCCGTTGCGGGTGCACCACGCTTCCACGGCAGGTACCAGTCGATGAGCAGCCGCGTCTCGATCTTCATCGCTGTGCGGTCGAAATCGGGGATATGGTGCTCGACATCGTCAGCGAGCGTAATGTTGCGCTTCGCCGGTGCGGCGTGAAGCCCAGCGAGCAAGCGCGCGCTTTCGACATAACGTGCGTCGATCGGATTGCCGTCGTCGTCGAGCACGCCGTCGGAACCGAGATCCTCGATCAGCAGAATTCCCTGCTCCAGATCGCGCGCGTAGATCGCCGGCGCTGCGAAGCCGCGCTCTCGGAGCAGTTCGTCGATGGCGACGAAGGGGATCACATCCTCGGCGATATGCGCGAGCTGCTGGTAGTACTTGCCGTCCTGCAGGATGGGACCGGGCTTGTGTCGCGCCGCATCCATCAGGATCCTGGCTGGACGTCCGTCTCGGCCGTCGACGCGCTCGTAGGCCCTGACGGAGGCATCGCCGCTCAGGTGACGTCGCCGCGCTTCGGCAATCCCGTTGCCCGCGAGGAAATCGCGGATCACCAAAGAGCGGGCAATGCGCTGTAGCGCATCCTCCGGTCCGGAGATGCTGACGGTTCGCCCGTTCGCCTCATGGGTGATCGACAGCACGATCCTGCCTGCGGGCAGCGCCCCCTCTGCTCTCTCCGGCCATTCGACCAGACAAACTCCGAGAGACAGCGCCTCGTCGAAGCCGAGTTCGTCGAGTTCGCTGGCATCGCCAAGGCGATAGAGATCGAAATGCGCCACGGGAATGCGCAGCTCGTAGCTCTGCACCAGCGTAAAGGTCGGGCTTGGGACTTCGAGGCTGTCGTCGTCGGCAACGGCGCGCAGAAAGGCGCGCGCCAGGGTCGACTTGCCGGCGCCAAGATCGCCGGACAATGCCAGGCAATCGCCCACCTTCAGCGCCAGCGCCAGGTCTTCGCCGAGCGTTATCGTGGCTGCCTCGTCCGCCAGGAAGCGCGTTATCGGCTGCATTATTCCGCCGCGACGATTTTCGGGATCTCTGCCGAAGGAATGCGGCAGCTGACTTCAGTGCCTTCGCCCTCGCGGCTGCGGATCGATACGGTGCCGTGATGAAGGCTGACGAAGCTCTCGACGATCGAAAGCCCCAGTCCGGCGCCGCCGCGCTGGCCATGGCTTTCGAAGCGGTTGAACACGGTATCGAGCACGTCCTGCGGAATGCCAGGGCCAGTGTCCGAAACGGAGAAGACGAAATCTCCACCCTCGCGTCGGCAGGCAAGCTCGATGACGCTGCCATCGGGCGCGAAGTTTGCGGCGTTGGTGAGCAGCTTGATGAAGATCTGCTTCAGCCGCTGCTGGTCGGCGACCATGCGCCCGAGATTGTCGGGTGCAGCAACGCGCAGCGTCACGCCGCCTTCGACCAGCCGGTCGGCCATCTGATGGGCGATGTCGTCGAGGAAATCGGTGAGATTGATCTCCGACATATCCAGTTCGACAATGCCGGCATCGACGGTCGCAAGGTCAAGAATATCGTTGACGATGGTCAGAAGCAGCGATGAGGACGTGGCGATATGGTCGACATACTCCGCCTGGCGGTCGTTGAGGTCGCCAAAGGCGGGTGTCTTCAGGAGATCGGCAAAACCGATGATGTTGGTCAGCGGCGAGCGCAGCTCGTAGGAGACGTGATGAACGAAGTCGTTCTTCAGCGCATCCGCCTTGCGCAGTGCGTCGTTCTTCTCGGTTAGCGCACGCTCGACCCGCACGCTGTCGGTGATGTTGACGAAGGTCAGCATCGTCTGGGCGTTCGGCAGCGGAATGACAGCGAAATCGAGGATCAACCCCGTCCGCAGTTCCAGAATCCCGCGGCTCGACGGCCGCTCGTCGTCGAAGCTGGTGATGATATGGGAGAACCGTTTCCAGCCATCGGGCTGGTCGTAGGACATCAGGCACGCCTGTTCGATCGCGCGGATATGGGTGCCCGGCTTCGCCTCGGTCTCGTTGATGCCCCAGATCGCGCGGAAGGCCGGGTTGGAAAGCCGGATGCGGCCATCGGGACCGAACACGGCTACGCCTTCGGCCAGATGGTCGATGGTTTCGCCCTGGACCTGGACCAGCGTGTTGTAGCGGGTTTCCAGATCGACCTTTTCGGTCAGGTTCTCGAACACCCAGGTCACGCCGCCCTGCGGCCGCGCGGTTGCGAATACCCGCAGGGTCTGGCCGTTCGGCAGGTGCCAGAGGTCGGATTGCGTATCGAGCGCCTGGTAGACGGAGAGCGCGTTCGCCTTCCACTGTTTCCAGTTGAGCTGCTCGGGCAGCTGGCCGCCGGAGCGCAGGCGGTCGAGCACTTCGCCGTTGTCCGGTTTGCGCTCAAGGAAGCCCATGTCCAGGTTCCAGAGGCGCTGGAACGCCTGGTTGTAGAATTGCAGACGCTGATTGCCGTCGAAGATGGCGACTGGCGTCGCGAGATGGTCGAGCGTTTCGGCATGGCTCTTGAGCGTGCGGTCGAGTTCTTCCCGCACCGCCTCGATGCCCGAGACATCGATCGCGATGCCCGTCGTTCCGGCCGGGCTGCGCGCGTCGACGACGTCGAAGAATGTGCGGTTGCCCTTGACGACGGTCGAAAGCTTGTCGCGGAACGGCGTGTCGAAGGTCGAGACGGCGCGGATCTTTTCGCGCGCCACCGTCGCCAGCAGCTCCCGGCCCTCGGCAATGGCCGCGGCGACGTTGGGTGCTTCGACGGCGTCGGAATAGGCCTCGTTGACCCAGCTCAGCGTCCCGTCTGTACCGCGCTGCCAGACCGGCAGGTCGATCGCGTCGAGCAGGGTGCGGAAGGACGTCAGCGAGTTGTTGAGGCGATCACGCTCGAGCTTCAGCTCGGCGAGTTCCGCCCGCATGTTGTTGAGCGCGATGAAACGCACGAAAGCGCGCCCGCCCGAAACGCGGCCCTGCGCCTCCAGCACCTCGTTGCGCTGGGTTTCAAGCACCAGATCGAAGCTGCGTGCCTGCGTGCGCAGGGCGTCGATCGCCTTTTCGAGTTCGCTGGCGGAATTCCCCTTGATCCAGCGACCAAACGCCAGGAATTCGCGATCGTCTGACGGCGCCCCGGTCTCCGCTGGCAGCTGGCCGAGCATTTCCGCCCGCTCCGCAAGCCCGTCCCAGATGACGATGCGCCGGTTCTTGTCGGCAATCAGCGCCTGGAAGCGCGACAGGCGCTGGTTGGCGTCCGAAAGGTCGGACCTGAGCTCGCGGTTCTCGGCCTCGATGTTGCCGCGCTGGCGGATCAGCCAGATCGCCGAGATCATTGCCGCGGAAATGACGCCGATGAGGACGGAAAAGGTGATGACTTCCGAGGAGCCGAAGATATTCGCCTTCTGCGCCGAGACCTGGGCGACCGCATCCGTTGCGGCGAACAGCGCCGTGCAGGCCATCAGGCGGCGAAGGAGCACCGGGCCTTTGCGGCGACCGCCCGATGAGGTTTCGTGTGCTGTTGTCATGGCGCTGCCGTCCCCGTCTGTCCGAAGGGTGCTGCCGGCCCTGTTGTGCCATGCGCAGTTCCGGCGATACCCTGAAGGGTTCGCGTCAGTTCTGATTGCATCCCCGGTCTGTCTCCGTCTGTTTGCCGCTTGCCGACAAGACATCCCACTCGCAATGCCCGAAGGTCCGCACCGGCATCACGAATCAATGGGTTAGAGCATACTTCGTAGTCGAATCGCCGGGAAGGGAGCCGCCCAAAAAAGAGGCCGCGCTCTCTTGTCAAGAACGCGGCCACAACATGTTGTGGATTGCCCGGGTAACGATTAGTACCGGTAGTGTTCGGCCTTGAACGGACCCTGCTGGCCGACGCCGATATAGTCGGCCTGTTCCTTCGACAGCTCGGAGAGCTTGGCGCCGAGCTTGTTCAGGTGCAGGCGGGCGACCTTCTCGTCGAGTGCCTTCGGCAGAACGTAGACTTCGTTCTTGTAGTTCTCGCCCTTGGTGAAGAGCTCGATCTGGGCCAGCGTCTGGTTGGTGAACGAGGCGGACATCACGAAGGACGGGTGGCCGGTGGCGTTGCCGAGGTTGAGCAGGCGGCCTTCCGACAGAAGGATCATGCGGTTGCCCTTCGGGAACTCGATCATGTCGACCTGCGGCTTGATGTTCGTCCACTTCAGGTTCCGCAGCGCGGAGACCTGAATTTCGTTGTCGAAGTGGCCGATGTTGCCGACGATCGCCATGTCCTTCATCTCGCGCATGTGGTCCATGCGGATGACGTCCTTGTTGCCGGTCGTGGTGATGAAGATGTCGGCAGACGAAACAACGTCTTCGAGCTGAACGACTTCGAAACCGTCCATGGCGGCCTGAAGCGCGCAGATCGGGTCGACTTCCGTGACCTTGACGCGGGCGCCAGCGCCCGAGAGCGAGGCTGCCGAGCCCTTGCCAACGTCGCCGTAGCCGCAGACGACGGCAACCTTGCCGGCCATCATCACGTCGGTGCCGCGGCGGATGCCGTCAACCAGCGATTCCTTGCAGCCGTACTTGTTGTCGAACTTCGACTTGGTGACGGAATCGTTGACGTTGATCGCCGGGAACGGCAGCAGGCCCTTGGCCTGGAGCTGGTACAGGCGGTTGACGCCGGTCGTGGTTTCCTCGGTCACGCCCTTGATGGCGTCGCGCTGCTTGGTGAACCAGCCTGGCGAAGCCTGGAGGCGCTTCTTGATCTGTGCGACCAGGATCTCTTCTTCTTCCGAACCCGGATTGGAGAGAACATCTTCGCCGGCTTCCGCGCGGGCGCCGAGCAGGATGTACATGGTGGCGTCGCCGCCATCGTCCAGGATCATGTTGGAGACGCCGCCGTCGGCCCACTGGAAGATCTTGTCGGTGTAGGTCCAGTATTCCTCAAGCGTTTCGCCCTTGACGGCGAACACCGGGATACCGCTGGCAGCGATCGCTGCAGCTGCGTGGTCCTGGGTCGAGAAGATGTTGCACGAGGCCCAACGGATGTCGGCGCCGAGAGCGGCAAGCGTCTCGATCAGCACGGCGGTCTGGATGGTCATGTGCAGCGAACCGGTGATCCGGGCGCCCTTCAGGGGCTTGGATGCGCCAAACTCTTCGCGGCAGGCCATCAGGCCCGGCATTTCGGTTTCGGCGATCGTAATTTCCTTGCGTCCGAAATCGGCAAGACCGATGTCGGCGACGATGTAATCCTGAGTGGTGGTCATGGAATTCTCCAGGCTGATCTCTTCAAGCCGCTCTGACCCTCTGGCCATCCGGCGGCGCGACTATGCCTCCCGCGCATACCATCGCGGTGAGAGTGCGACCGATCTATCAGGAATTCCGGGGCAGGGCAACCTCGATATAAAGAAGTCTTTATATCTTTATATTGTCGGTTACATTTCTTCGCCGAACTTGTCGCGGACCAATGCGTCGAGCGCATTCAGCGCTTCTTCGGCCTGCGCGCCGCTGGCGGTGACGCAGACGCTGGAGCCGGTGCTGGCGGCCAGCATCATCAGGCCCATGATCGAGGTGCCCCCGACCGTGCTTCCGTCCTTCGACACCGTGATTTCGGCATCATAGGCCTCGACCGTTTGCACGAACTTCGCCGAAGCGCGCGCATGCAGTCCGCGCTTGTTGACGATGAGGAGTTCTCGCGTCAGCGACATGTCGGGGCGATGGTCCATCATTTTCCGCTCAAGACACGGCTGGCGACGTTGATGTATTTGCGTCCCGCTTCGGAGGCTTCCGCGAGCGCCTTGTCCATGTCGCTTTCGCCACGCACGCCAGCGAGCTTGATCAGCATCGGCAGGTTGACGCCGGCGATGACTTCGACGGTGCCGCTGCGCATGACCGAGATGGCGAGATTGGACGGCGTGCCACCGAACATGTCGGTGAGAATGATGACGCCGTGGCCCTCGTCGACGTTAGTCACGGCGTCGAGGATATCCTGCCGACGCTGATCCATGTCGTCCTCTGGGCCGATGCAAACGGTCTCGATAGCTTTTTGCGGACCGACAACATGCTCGAGCGCATGTCGGAATTCCTCAGCCAGCTTGCCATGGGTGACAAGCACAAGTCCGATCATGGGTATCTTTTCTCCGACTGCACGCGCAATTCACTGATGGTCAGATATCGCAATGCAGCAATTTCGTCCACCTGTTGGGGCGGCCATCTTGGCAAGGAAAAGGCGAAGTGCAAGCCAAAAATGCCGAAAAACCAGCCCCGTTGCCTGCAACTATAGCTAAAATCCTAATTTTTCGGGTAGCAGCGCACGCAGAGCAGCAAGCACGTGCACGCCATTTTCAATGGGAACGCGAACAATCGGCAGGCTGCGACCGAAGGGTAGGGGAAGTTCCTCGTTTTCGGGCGGCATGCGCGGATCGAATGGCGCGCTCACCGGCAGGATCGCCCAATCCATCACCGCGGCAGGCACCGTTTCGAGCTTGGCGATGCCGGCGCCGCGGATCTCGATCAAACCTTCAATCGATGCCGGGCACCGGGCGATGATCTGGTCCTGTTCCATCGACAGATCGACACGGTCGTCGGCGACCAATGCCGCAAAGTGCCCCATCTGGCGGGCTGCTGAAATGCAGGCGAGCGCCAGTCTCGATTTACCGATGCCGGAAGGCCCGGTTACCAGGAAACCGGCCGTGCCGAGGACGATCGCCGTGCCGTGAACATTGTGCCGCGCCGGCGTCACGCGTGCGGCTCGGCAGGCAGGGATAGCACGAAGCGGGCGCCGACGATCCGCCCATCCGGGCCCATGACGTTCTCGGCCTTCAGTGTGCCGCCATGCGCTTCGGCGATCTGCCGGGAGATCGACAGGCCGAGGCCGGAGTTCTGGCCGAAATCTTCGCCCTCCGGTCTGTCGGTATAGAAGCGCTCGAAGATCCGGTCGATGTCTTCCGCCTGAATGCCGGGACCATTGTCCTCGACATAGACGAGGCAGCGCGACCGGGAACGCGTCAGGCGAACGACGATGCGGCCGCCCTGCTCGGGCACGAAGGAACGGGCGTTTTCGATCAGGTTGGTGATGATCTGGCCGATGCGCAGTTCATAACCATTGATGGCGAAGCGCGTCTTGGGGCTGTCCTTGCGGTCGACGACGAAATCGAGCAGCACCGGCTTCTTCTTGCTGCGGATCTGGCGGGAGATCTCGACGAGGTCGCCGAGCAGCCTTTCGAGGTCGACGACCTTGGCGTCGCTGCGCGCAAGCTCCGCGTCGAGCCGTGAGGCGTCGGAGATATCGCTGATCAGGCGGTCGAGGCGGCGGACGTCGTGCTGGATGACGTCCATCAACCGCTTCTTCGATTCGTCGGTGCGGGCAAGCGGCAGGGTTTCGACTGCGCTGCGCAGCGAAGTCAGCGGGTTCTTCAGTTCATGGCTGACGTCGGCCGCAAAATTCTCGATCGCCGCGATCCGGTCGTAGAGTGCTGTCGTCATCTCGCGCAGCGCCACCGACAGGTTGCCGATTTCGTCCTGGCGGGACGAGAAATCGGGGATTTCTTCCCGTTCCTTGGCGCCGCCGCGGCGGACCCGAATGGCGGCGGCAGAGAGGCGCCGCAGCGGATTGGCGATCGTCGACGACAACAGCAGCGACAGAATGACGTTGACGAGGGCGGCGACCCCGAACACGCGAATGATGGCGAGGCGCTCGGCATGCACGATCTTGTCGATGTCGCCCGCCTGGGTGGACAGCAGCAGCACGCCGAGCACGGCGCGCGACCGCTGCACCGGCACGGCGACCGAGACGATAAGCTCGCCCTTTTCTGTCACGCGGCGCACGGCACCGCGCACGCCGGTCAGCGCGTTCATGACTTCGGGATAGATCGACCCGTTGCCACCAGGTGGCTCCTTGTAGAGCGGCAGGTCGCCCGACTGCAGCAGGCGGTTGATCCAGCTCCCGAACTTTTCCTCGATGCCGGTCGCTTCCGGGTCGACGGGCGGCAGGTCGAAGCGCAGCACCTGGCCGCCGCTATAGAGGTGGCGTGAATCGAGCAGCAGGTCCGCATCGGCGTCGAACAGGCGCGCGCGGGTGCGGGTCGGCGAGATCAAGCGTCTGAGGACGGGAGCAACCCGTTCCTGGATAATGGGAAAATCCAGGTCTTCGTCGCTCGGCAGCGGCGTGATGCTCTGGCCGGCCTGCAGCTCCAGCAGCTTTTCGGGATCGATGGTGATCGAATTTGTGTCGACGGAGGCGGAAGCCGAAATGGCGCCGGCGATGATTTCGCCCTGGGTCAGCAGGCTTTCGACGCGAGCGTCGATCAGGCCTTCTCGGAACTGGTTGAGATACATGATCCCGCCGACCAGAACCACGAGCGCGACGAGGTTGAAGAAGACGATCCGGCGCGTCAGGCTCGAAAAGACCGCATTGCCGAACAGGCGGCGAATCAGCGTGAAGGAATAGGCCCAGCGCCGGCCGTTGTGGGCCGACGCCCGTCCGTCAAGTTCGTCGATATCGCCTTGCAAGACTTCCACCAAGTCTTTCCGCTCCCGCAGCGGATCATCCCCGCCATATCTTCATTGAGTGTGACCAAACGTCACCCGGAGGCCGGGTCTCGCAGGTCCGCCGATGGTCTCTTTTTTGGTCTTCGGTCTCGTGGAGCCGATGCCACCGGCCAAGCCAATAGGCGGGTCGAAGCTTGCCCGCCATCGCGTCGGTTCTGAATGCTCCACAAACGACGCGATGGCAAGGGCTCAGGCCCTCAGGCCATTTCGCGGAAGCGGTAGCCGACGCCATAGAGCGTCTCGATCATGTCGAAGTCGTTGTCGACCATCTTGAACTTTTTGCGCAGTCGCTTGATGTGGCTGTCGATGGTGCGGTCATCGACATAGACCTGCTCGTCATAGGCCGCATCCATCAGTGCATCGCGGCTCTTGACCACGCCCGGACGCTGCGCAAGCGAGTGAAGAATGAGGAACTCGGTGACCGTCAGGGTCACGGGCTCGTTCTTCCAGGTGCAGGTGTGGCGCTCCTGGTCCATGGCCAGTTGCCCGCGCTCCAGCGACCGCGTGGGCGTGTCGGAGGTCTTCGGGGCGCCAGTGGTGCCGCCGGCTGCAGCGGCTTCCCGGTTTGCGGCCCGACGCAGGATCGCCTTGACGCGCTCGACCAGCAGGCGCTGGGAGAACGGCTTGGTGATGAAATCGTCTGCGCCCATCTTCAGGCCGAAGAGCTCGTCGATTTCCTCGTCCTTCGAGGTGAGAAAGATCACCGGCAGGTCGGACTTCTGGCGCAGGCGCCGCAACAGTTCCATGCCGTCCATGCGCGGCATCTTGATGTCGAAGATCGCAAGCTGCGGCGGCCGGGCCAACAGGCCTTCGAGCGCGGAGGCACCGTCGGTATAGGTCTCGACCTTGTAGCCTTCAGCTTCAAGCGCGATGGATACGGACGTCAGGATATTCCGGTCATCATCGACAAGCGCGATGGTCTGCATCGTGTTCAACTCCGTCATTTGAGGCCGATCGCCGGTTTCGTCTTCGAATCCACGGCAACCGCGAGTCACGGGTGCGTTACTTGAGTATAAAGGTGGAACAAATTGTGGCGAAGCCCAAAAAGCGATTGAGCGCACACTCCGTTGCCTGAGGGCAGATATGGCGCAGGGAACTCGGTTTCAACCGATTAAAAAAACGATAATTTTCTTTAAATCGATTAATATACTGAAATCATTATTCTTTTTTTGACTCCGCCTTGTTTTTCAGCGAGCATGCAAGTATGTTCCGGCCAAATTCAACGCCAATGGCCAAACACGAAGGAAGCTTGACCATGGAGCAACTCGGCACTCGCAATGCAGCGAACGGCTTGGAAAAACTCGGCTTTACCGACCTGGAAGTGGTCCGGTTCAACTTTGAAGCCGCAGAGCTTTACGAAGAAGCCATCCGCCGCGGCGAGGCTCAGCTGACGGCGCACGGCGCGATCGTAGCGCGCACCGGCCAGCACACCGGCCGCTCGCCGAAGGACAAGTTCGTCGTTCGCGATGCCGCCACCGACGATCAGATCTGGTGGGACAACAACAAGCCGCTGTCGCCAGAACATTTTGCCGTGCTGCGCCAGGATATGCTTGATCATGCCAAGGGCATGTCGCTCTATGTCCAGGACCTGGTCGGCGGTGCCGACAAGGACAATGCCCTGCCGACCCGTGTCGTCACCGAGTATGCCTGGCATTCGCTGTTCATCCGCAATCTCCTGATCCGCCCGAAGCGGGAGGCGCTGGCCTCCTTCCTGCCGAAGCTGACGATCATCGACCTGCCGAGCTTCAAGGCCGACCCGGAGCGTCACGGCTGCCGTACGGAAACGGTGATTGCCTGCGATCTGACCAACGGCCTCATTCTCATCGGCGGCACGTCCTATGCCGGCGAGATGAAGAAGTCGGTGTTCACCGTCCTCAACTACTTGCTTCCGAAGAAGGGCGTCATGCCGATGCACTGCTCGGCCAATGTCGGTCCTGAAGGCGATACCGCTATCTTCTTCGGCCTGTCGGGCACCGGCAAGACCACGCTCTCGGCCGATCCGACCCGCACGCTGATCGGCGACGACGAGCATGGCTGGGGCGATGAGGGCGTCTTCAACTTCGAAGGCGGTTGCTACGCCAAGGCCATCCGTCTTTCGCAAGCGGCTGAACCGGAAATCTTCGCGACGACACGCCGCTTCGGCACCGTCATGGAGAACGTCGTTCTCGACGAGCACCGTGTTCCCGATTTCGACGATGGCTCGCTGACGGAAAATACCCGCTGCGCCTACCCGCTGGATTTCATCCCGAACGCCAGCGAAACCGGCACTGCGCCGCAGCCGCGCACGATCATCATGCTGACGGCCGATGCCTTCGGCGTGATGCCGCCGATCGCCAAGCTGACGCCGGAACAGGCGATGTACCACTTCCTGTCCGGTTACACCGCCAAGGTTGCCGGCACCGAGAAGGGCGTCACCGAGCCGGAAGCGACGTTCTCGACCTGCTTCGGCGCGCCGTTCATGCCGCGTCACCCGTCGGAATACGGCAACCTCTTGAAGGATCTGATCGCCAAGAACGGCGTCACCTGCTGGCTGGTCAGCACCGGCTGGACCGGTGGTGCCTATGGAACCGGTAGCCGCATGCCGATCAAGGTGACCCGCGCCCTGCTCGCGGCAGCCCTTGACGGTTCGCTGAACGCTGCCGAATTGCGCACCGATGCCAACTTCGGCTTTGCCGTGCCGGTCTCGGTACCGGGCGTCGACGACGGTATTCTCGATCCGCGCTCGACCTGGGCTGATGGCAATGCCTATGACGCGCAGGCTCGCCGCCTCGTCGGCATGTTCATCGCCAACTTCGCCAAGTTCGAAGACCATGTCGATGGCAGCGTTCGCGATGCCGCCCCCGGCACGAAGATCGCCGCCGAGTAAACATTGTCGGCTATGATTCACGTGAAACCCGGTCTTGATGGCCGGGTTTTGCTTTTTGTCGTTGATTGTTTTCAAGCGGTTCGCTCTGTGCGATAGAACGCTCAAGGAGCGATCATGGCCAGCGACCCTTTATACATCAACGAGCAGATCGTTATCGCCGGGTGGGAACTCAGCGAGCAATTCGTGCTGGCCGGCGGCCCCGGCGGGCAGAACGTCAACAAGGTCTCGACGGCCGTTCAGCTGTTCTTCAACGTCCAGGCGTCGCCCGCGCTCACCGATCGTATCAAGGCTAATACCTTGAAGCTCGCCGGTCGTCGCGCCTCGAAGGATGGCGTGCTGATGATCGAGGCCAGTCGTTTTCGCAGCCAGGAGCGCAACCGTGAGGACGCACGCGAAAGGCTGAAGGAGATGATCCTGAAGGCCGCCGAACCGCCGCCGCCGCCGCGCAGGAAGACCAAACCGACCCGCGGTTCGATCGAGCGTCGGCTGAAGGAAAAAACCGGGCGCGGCGAAACCAAGAAGCTGCGTGGACGCCCGACCGGCGACTGACCTGCGGTTGCGAAATCTTTTCAACCGTCTCTTGTCTTTTGCCGCCACGCGCCCTCTCTTATGCCAAAGCGACTTTTGCAGAAGGAGGGATCCATGGGCCTTTTCAGTTTTATCAAGAACGCTGGCAAGAAGTTGGGCATTGGCGGTGACGATGATGCACCGGATACCGAGAGCGTCCAGAAGGAACTGGCCTCGCACGACCTTGGCACCAAGGATGTCCAGGTCGAAGTCGTCAATGACAAGGTGGTGCTGAAGGGTGTCGTCAAGGACCAGACGGCGTTCGAGAAGGCTGTTGTTGCCGTCGGCAACACGCTCGGCGTATCCTCCGTCGAAGCGTCGGAACTGAAGGTCGCCGATGCCGGCGCAGCGCCGGCGCCAGCCAAGGCACCGGTCTTCTACACGGTCAAGAAAGGCGACAACCTCTGGAAGATCGCCGAGGCACAGTACGGCAAGGGCAAGGGCGCCAAGCACACGGTGATCTTCGAGGCCAACAAGCCGATGCTGAGCCACCCCGACAAAATCTATCCCGGCCAGGTTCTGCGTATTCCGGATCTGGATGCCGCGTGACAGCCCTGTCGATGCGTGCATTCTCGGGCGTCGTTCTGGTGGTCGCAAGTCTTGGACTTGCCGGCGCCGGCACCGCGCAAACACTGCGTGAGCCGGCCAAGGGTAGTTCGGAGCGCGCCGCGATCCTTGATGCCTTGCGGCCGGCGGTCGAGGCGGAGATGCGTGGCTCGGTCGAATTCGTCGTCACCACGATGCGGGCGGCACCGAACTGGGCCTTCGTCGTGGTCGAGCCGCAACGCCCGGGTGGCGGCGTTATCGATCTAGCCCAGACCGGCTTTCGCGACGAAGCCGACATGATGGATGGTTTGACGGTGTTTGCGCTCGTCAGCTTCCAGGGTGGCCGGTGGAATCTCGTCGATCACGTCGTCGGCCCGACGGATGTCGCCTATGCCGGGTGGTCCGAACGCTACGGCGTGCCGGCAAAACTGCTTGGGCTTGAGTGAGGGCAGCCTCATGCAGGTTCTCCCCAAGGGCATAAAACACATCCCCGGCTTTCTCGATCGTACCCGCCAGGAGCAAATCGTAGAGGCGATCCGCGGCGTGGTCGCCGAAGCGCCGCTGTTCGTTCCGGAGATGCCGAAGACCGGCAAGCCGATGTCGGTGCGCATGACCAATTGCGGACCGCTCGGCTGGGTGACAGACCGCGAGAAAGGCTATCGCTACCAGCCGCAGCACCCCGGCACCGGTAGGCCGTGGCCGCCGATGCCGGACATCCTCCTTGAAATCTGGAATGCGGTTTCGGCCAGCGACAAGCAGCCGGAAGCCTGCCTGGTGAATTTCTATTCCGAAGAGGCGCGCATGGGCCTGCATCAGGACCGGGACGAGCGCGACCTGGAAACGGCGGTCGTCTCGATTTCCCTCGGCGATAGCTGTCTGTTTCGTGTCGGCGGCAAAGAGCGCGGCGGCCAGACCATGTCCTTCAGGCTCGAAAGCGGCGATATCGTCGTGCTCGGCGGCGAGGGGCGTCTCGCCTTCCACGGCGTCGACCGAATCTATCCTGCTACGTCGACGTTGCTGAAGAATGGCGGCCGGCTCAATCTGACGCTGCGCCGGGTCAACCCCTGAAAGACGGCGGAAAGGCGCCTCCCGGATCGTGCCCGACCTGGCTGCTCCAAACCCGTTGCATGAGCGAACGGCGCAGATCGCTCACAGCTTGCGCAGCGCCACCTTCTCGGTGAGGTGGTTTGGCCCCTTCTGCAGAATGAGGTCGGCGCGCGGCCGCGTCGGCAGAATGTTCTGGTGCAGGTTCTTCAGGTTGATGTTGTGCCAGAGCCCTTCGGCGATCGCGCGCGCTGCATCCTCGCTGATGGTCGCGTAGCGATGGAAGTAGGATTCCGGGTTCTTGAAGGCCGTTTCCCTGAGGCGCATGAAGCGGTTGACGTACCAGCTGTGGATCAGGCTCTCCTCGGCGTCGATATAGATGGAGAAATCGAAGAAGTCCGAGACCATCGGCACGATCTTGCCGTCGGCCGGCAGGTTGCGCGACTGCAGGACGTTGATGCCCTCGAAGATCAGAATATCAGGGCGGTCGATGACCGTGTACTGATCCGGCAGCACGTCATAGGTCATGTGCGAGTAGCTCGGCGCCCTGACGTTCGGCTGGCCGGCCTTGATCGCCGACAGGAACCTCAAGAGCGCGCCGACATCGTAGCTTTCCGGAAAGCCCTTGCGGTCCATCATGTTTTCGCGCTGGAGCACGGCGTTCGGATAAAGGAAGCCGTCGGTCGTGACGAGATCGACCTTCGGGCTTGAAGGCCAGCGCGACAGAAGCTGCGCGAGGATACGCGCTGTCGTCGACTTGCCGACTGCCACCGATCCGGCAATGCCGATGACGAAGGGCGTCTTCGTTTCGGACATGCTGAGGAAGCGCTTGCGCTGTTCGAACAGCATCTGCGACGATTCCACATGGGTCGAAAGCAGCCGCGACAGCGACAGATAGATCTGCCGGACTTCGCCGAGATCGACCGGGTCGTTCAAGGAGCGCAGCCGCTGCACTTCGTCCGCCGTCAGCGTCATCGGCGTGTCGGCACGAAAGCGCGCCCATTCCTCGGCGGAGAAGAAATGATAGGGCGAATAGTCCCGTTTCTGGAGATTGTCCGGGAGATCGGCCACTTCGATGTCTTGCGCAGCTAGGGTCATGAATCCTGCCGATTAGCCTTTTCCTGCAGACCGGATTGGCTTGTCCGCCGTGCAAGTTCGTCAAGCACATCCTGCAACGGAATGTCTGCAATTTTCAATACGACCATCAGATGATAGATGAGATCGGCGCTCTCATCGACGAGATTCTGGCGATCGTTGCGGATCGCTGCGATCACGGTTTCGACCGCTTCCTCGCCCAGTTTCTTGGCCGCCTTCTGCTGGCCGTGTGCGACCAGTTTCGCCGTCCAGGATTCCTCCGGCGACGCCTTGGCGCGTTCGGCGACGATGGTCTCGAGGTCGGAAAGGGAAAAATCACTCATAACGAAGCCCTGAAAACTCAATCGAGACGCATGGCGATGCCATGTTCGGCCATATAGCGCTTGGTTTCGCCAATGCTATAGGTGCCGAAGTGGAAGATCGATGCGGCCAGAACCGCCGTCGCATGGCCGTCGCGGATACCGGCAACCATGTGATCGAGCGTGCCGACGCCGCCAGACGCGATGACGGGCGCCCGCACCGCATCGGCAACCGCCCGGGTCAGCGCGATATCGTAGCCGCTCTTGGTGCCGTCACGATCCATCGACGTCAGCAGGATTTCGCCAGCGCCAAGATCGACGACGCGGCGGGCAAAGTCGACCGCGTCGATACCGGTCGTCTGACGGCCGCCATGGGTGAAGATTTCCCAGCGGTCGTCTTCGCCGTCCTTCGAGACCTTCTTGGCATCGATCGCAACGACGATGCACTGGTTGCCGAACTTGTCGGCGGCTTCGGCGACGAAGTCCGGGTTCTTCACTGCCGCGGTATTGATCGAAACCTTGTCGGCGCCAGCAAGCAGCAGCTTGCGGATATCGGCCACCTGGCGCACCCCGCCACCGACGGTGAGCGGCATGAAGCATTGTTCGGCCGTGCGCGCGATGACGTCGAAGATCGTCTCGCGATTGTCGGACGAGGCGGTGATGTCGAGGAAGCAGAGCTCATCGGCTCCGGCCGCATCATAGGCGCGAGCGGCCTCGACGGGATCGCCGGCGTCGATCAGGTCGACGAAGTTGACCCCTTTGACCACCCGTCCGTCCTTGACGTCGAGGCAGGGGATTACGCGGGCTTTGAGGGTCATCGGCTCATGCCTTTCTCGCGGCGCGGATCAGCGCCAGGGCTTCCTGCGGATCGATGCGGCCGTCATAGAGCGCACGGCCGGAGATGGCGCCCTCGAGTTTTGCCGCATCAGGCGCGATCATTCGCCGGATATCGTCCATCGAGGCAAGGCCGCCCGACGCGATCACCGGGATCGATACGGCATCGGCAAGCTCCAGCGTTGAATCCCAGTTGATCCCCGTGAGAATGCCGTCGCGATCGATGTCGGTGTAGATGATCGCCGAAACGCCGGCGCCCTCGAACTTTTTCGCGAGCTCGATCACGCCGAGCTCCGACGCTTCCGCCCAACCCTCGACTGCGACCTTGCCGCCCTTGGCGTCGATGCCGACGGCGACCTTGCCCGGAAATTTCCGGCAGGCTTCGATGACGAGCGCCGGGTCGCGCACCGCCACGGTGCCGAGGATGACGCGGGCAAGCCCGTGCGACAGCCAGTTCTCGATATGCTCAAGGGTGCGGATACCGCCGCCGAGCTGGACCGGGTTTTTGGTCGACTTGAGGATCGCATCGACGGCGTCCCCGTTGACGGTCTCGCCGGCGAAGGCACCGTTGAGGTCGACCACATGCAGCCACTCGAAACCTTGTTCCTCGAAGGCGCGCGCCTGGGCGCCGGGATTCGGGTTGTAAACGGTCGCCTGCTCCATGTCGCCGAGCTTCAGGCGCACGCATTGCCCGTCTTTCAGGTCGATAGCGGGAAAAAGGATCATGTGTCTATCCGATCAGAGGTCGCTGGTGCTTACGGCTTCCAGCGCAGGAAATTCGAGATGAGGGCGAGGCCAAGCGTCTGGCTCTTTTCCGGATGAAACTGCGAGCCGGCCTTGTTGCCGTTGGCGACGAAGGCGGTGACGGCGCCGCCGTAGTCCGCCTCGGCAACGACATCGTCGGCGTTTTCCGCGGCCAGATGGTACGAGTGCACGAAATAGGCGTGCAGACCGTCGTCGCCGGTGCGAATGCCGTCAAACAGCGGGTGTGCGCGGGCAAGCCGCAGCGTGTTCCAGCCGATTTGCGGGATTTTCAGCGACGTGTCCGCCGGCTTCATTTCGACGACGTCGCCGGGAATCCAGCCGAAGCCATGGGTCGTGGTCTTTTCCAGGCCGCGTGACGACATCAGCTGCATGCCGACGCAGATGCCGAGAAACGGCCGTCCGGCCCCTTCGACAGCTTCTGTCAGGGCCTGCTCCATGCCATCGACGGCCGCAAGGCCACGGCGACAATCGGCATAGGCGCCGACACCCGGCAGCACGATACGGTCGGCGATCGCCACCCGTTCGGGCCGGTCTGTCAGGTCGATCTCTGCGTCGATGCCGGCTTCGCGTGCCGCCCGTTCAAACGCTTTCGTTGCCGAGCGCAGATTGCCCGATCCATAGTCGATAATGGCGACGCGCATCAGCGTTCTCCGTAGGATTCAAAAAGCCCAAGTCCGGGGCCGGAATTTGCCGGCGTCTGCCTCGGCCAGTCGGCAACTGGCCGAGCAACTGCCGTTCGGTCGGTTGAGGGCACATTCGCGAAGTAGATTTCTTCCGCCGTCTCGAGATCGCGCGCCGGCACGATGGAGCGCAGTGTCCAGTCGCGGGCAATCAGCCGGCGGACGATGAGCATGGGGCCTTCCAGCGCGACAAGCAGCGCGAGCGCCAGATGCAGAAGCAGCGCTGCCAGCACGCCACCGGCACTCGCCGAGAGAGAGATTAACAAAATCTGCAGAACAGCAACTGCGATTCCGAACAGCCACATCCGCTTGGCAAAAAGCCAGAGCGCCGGAAACAGAAAGGCGCCCCAGGAGAAGCCGTCTGGCACAAAGCGTGCCCGGTCATCGTCGGCGCGGGCGCCCGGCGGGGTCAGGATCATGTAAGAGGCCATGGTCATCAGCCAGATAATGACCGCTCAGGCAAGCGTACCCTTGGTCGAGGGAACGCGGCCGGCCTGGCGCGGGTCGATTTCGGTTGCCGTGCGAAGCACGCGGGCGACGGACTTGAAGCAGGTCTCGGCGATATGATGGTTGTTGGCGCCGTAGATGTTCTGGATATGCAGCGTGATCCCGGTGTTCTGGGCGAGCGCCTGGAAGAATTCGCGCACCAGTTCGGTATCGAACGTGCCGATCTTCGGCGACGTGAAGGCGACGTTCCAGACGAGGAACGGACGGCCGGAGACATCGACAGCGGCACGTGTCATCGTCTCGTCCATGGCAAGGTCGAGCGAGGCGTAGCGGGTAATGCCGCGCCGGTCGCCCAGCGCCTTGGCTATCGCCTGGCCGATGGCAATGCCGGTGTCTTCGACCGTGTGGTGATCGTCGACGTGCAGGTCGCCGTCGGTCTTGATCTCCATGTCGATCAGCGAATGTCGGGAAAGCTGGTCCAGCATGTGGTCGAAGAAGCCGACACCCGTCGCAATCTTCGAGGTTCCGGTTCCGTCGATGTTGACGGATACGGACACGGCCGTTTCATTCGTCTTTCGCGAAACTTGGCCGGTGCGGCTGGACGTGGCTTCTGCCATCAGGCTCTCCTGTATGCGCTGGAGCCGCTCCTTATCAGGGGAGAGGGAAAATATCCAGAACCGCCGCGGAGAATAGATCGATTCGGCGAGGGCCTCGATTTACGGTCAACTGCATGGCTCACCGGGATTTGCAATCGCGCAAGAGGCACTTACATAGGCTTCAAGCAAACAGGCTCGTTCGAGCCCCCAACGCCCCTGGTTCTGGGGCCGACAGGTATCTTCAATGAGTGAACACAATCCCTACGGAACGATGCATGCGACCACCATCATCACGGTGCGCAAGGACGGCAAGGTGGTGATGGCCGGCGACGGCCAGGTCAGTCTTGGCCAGACGGTAATGAAGAGCAATGCCCGCAAGGTCAGACGGCTGGCCAAGGGCGACGTGATCGCCGGCTTTGCCGGAGCGACGGCCGACGCCTTCACGCTTCTGGAGCGGCTTGAAGCCAAGCTCGAACAATACCCCGACCAGCTCATGCGGGCGGCCGTGGAACTCGCCAAGGACTGGCGCACCAACAAGTATCTGCGCAATCTCGAAGCGATGATGCTGGTCGCCGACAAGTCGATCACGCTGGCGATCACCGGCAACGGCGACGTGCTCGAGCCGGAACATGGAACGATCGCCATCGGTTCGGGGGGCAACTACGCCTTTGCTGCGGCCCGCGCCCTGATGGACAGCGACAAGTCGGCCGAGGAAGTCGCGCGCCGGGCGCTCGAAATCGCAGGCGACATCTGCGTCTATACCAACCACAATATCGTGGTGGAGACGCTGGATGCCCAATGATCAGGCCCATGTCAGCTTCGAACGGGTGGCCGATGACCACCTGCCGATGCTGCATGCCTGGCTGAGCGAGCCGCATGTGCGGCAATGGTGGGGTGATCCGGACAAGGAAGTCGCGTTGATCCGCGACGGCTGTGCGACGGGCGAGGTGGATGGCTTCATCTTCCATGTCGCAGGCGAGCCTGCCGGCTACATCCAGTCCTGGACACCGTCCGAATACGACGAAGAGCCGTGGGCGAAGGATCTGCCCGGCAATGTCCCCGGCGTCGATATCTTCATCGGCCCGCCGGAGATGACCGGCAAGGGCGTCGCGACATTGGCGCTCCGGGCCTTCGCGGAAACGCTTTTTGCCTCCGGCGCGCCGCGGATCGTGATCGATCCCGATGCCGGCAACAGAAGGGCCGTCCGGGCCTATGCGAAAGCGGGCTTCGTGCCCTTTGGCGAATGGATAGATGCATCCGGCCGCACGCTCCTGATGGAGCTGACGCGGACCGAGTTTGAGAGGACTACATGAGTACTTTTTCACCCAGGGAAATCGTGTCGGAACTCGACCGGTTCATCATCGGCCAAAATGACGCCAAGCGCGCGGTGGCGATCGCGCTGCGCAACCGCTGGCGGCGCCAGCAGCTCGGCGACGAACTGCGCGATGAGGTCATGCCGAAGAACATCCTGATGATCGGGCCGACCGGTGTCGGCAAGACGGAGATCTCCCGCCGTCTGGCAAAGCTCGCCGGCGCGCCTTTCGTCAAGGTCGAGGCGACGAAGTTTACCGAAGTCGGTTATGTTGGCCGCGACGTCGAACAGATTATCCGTGACCTCGTCGAGGTCGGCATCGGTCTTGTGCGCGAAAAGCGCCGGGCCGAGGTCAAGGCCAAGGCGCACCAGAATGCCGAGGAGCGCGTTCTCGATGCGCTGGTCGGCGCCACGGCCTCGCCGGCCACGCGTGACAGCTTCCGCAAGAAGCTGCGCGCCAACGAACTGGACGACAAGGAGATCGAGGTCGATGTCGCCGAGACCGGTGCGCCGGGCGGCTTCGAGATTCCGGGCATGCCGGGTGCCAATATCGGCGTGCTCAACCTGTCGGAAATGTTCGGCAAGGCGATGGGCGCCCGCACGAAGAAGGTCAAGACGACCGTCAAGGCTTCCTACGACGTGCTCGTCAACGACGAGTCCGACAAGCTGCTCGACAATGAGCAGATCCAGCGCGAGGCGGTGAGGGCGGTCGAGGACGATGGCATCGTCTTCCTCGACGAGATCGACAAGATCGCGTCGCGTGAAGGCGGCATGGGCGCCGGCGTGTCGCGCGAAGGCGTGCAGCGGGACCTCTTGCCGCTGGTCGAAGGCACGACGGTGGCGACGAAGTATGGACCGGTGAAGACCGATCACATTCTCTTCATCGCCTCGGGTGCGTTCCACGTGTCGAAACCATCAGATCTTCTGCCCGAACTTCAGGGCCGCTTGCCGATCCGCGTCGAGCTGCGGGCTCTGACCAAGGAAGATTTCCGCCGCATCCTGACGGAGACCGAGGCAAGCCTCATCCGCCAGTACAAGGCGCTGCTTGAGACGGAAGAAGTGAAGCTCGACTTCACCGACGATGCCATCGATGCGCTCGCCGGCGTGGCAGTCCAGCTCAACTCGAGCGTCGAGAACATCGGCGCGCGCCGCCTGCAGACGGTGATGGAGCGCGTGCTGGATGAGATCTCGTTCAACGCTCCGGATAGTGCCGGCCAGGCGGTGACGATCGATGCGGAATATGTCCGCAAGCATGTCGGCGATCTCGCTGCCAACACGGATCTGTCGCGCTACATCCTGTAGCTCTAGTCATAGCGGCGAACCTTCGCCGTCAAGCAACTCTGAAGAAGAAAGGCGCCTGTCTCTCGACAGGCGCCTTCATTTTTTCTAACACGGTCGAGCAATCGATTATAGCGGGAGGCATCTTTCCGACATGATCTTGTCGTAGGAGCCGCGCCGCCGGATAGGCGTCTCCACCGTTCACAGGAAGAAGAGATCGTGCGTTTTACCGCCTGCATGCTCGCTATCGCCACGTTTTGCCTGACTGCAGGCCAGACGATGGCGGCCAACGTTGTTCCGCCGGGCAACCGGAATGTCGAACAACCCGGCATCCCGGGCGCATCCGTTCGCCGCACCAAGGCGGGTCGCACCTCGTTCGACGCCAAATTCGACAAAGTGCGGGATCTGCTTGCCAACGACAAGCAGCTGATGGCCAAGATCAAGTCGACATCGCGCGCCTATGGCATCGCCCCGATCCACATGATCGGCGCCATCGTCGGCGAACACACCTACAATGTCGACGCCTACGACCGGCTGCAGTCCTATTACGTCAAGGCCGCCGCCTATGCCGGCAACAGCTTCCAGTTCGGCTATGACGGCGAGACGGTTGCCGAGTTCGTCGCCCGCCCGCAGTTTGCCGACTGCACCGGAAAGAAAAGCTCCTATTCATTGTGGAGCTGCCGCGAGCGGGTCTGGGACAACGAATTCCGCGGCAAGTCCGTCGGCGGCAAGTCTTTCCCGAACAACCGTTTCAGCGCGGCGTTCTTCCAGCCGTTCTTTGCCGGCCAGACCTTCGGTCTCGGCCAGATCAATCCGCTGACGGCCCTGATGCTGACCGATCTCGTCGCCAAGACGTCGGGTTACGAGCGGCTGGACGAGACCAATGCGGCCGGCGTCTATGAAGCGATCATGGATCCGGATGTCTCGCTTGCCTACATGGCCGCCTCGATCCGCCACTCGATCGACGTCTACAAGTCCGTTGCCGGCGTCGATATTTCAGGAAATCCCGGCATCACCGCGACGCTCTACAATATTGGCAATCCCGATAATCGCGCAGCCGCGCTTGCCGCCAGGAACCAGGGCGGGGAGACCCAGTGGCCGGAGGAAAACTATTACGGCTGGCTGGTCAACGACAAGCTTGCGGAGCTCGAACGCCTGCTGTGATTCAACGGAAGCCCTTTCCTTGATTGCGCCGTAAAAACCTGAAATCCTGGCGCAATCGAGAAAGGCAATCACCATGGACATGCGTCCGGAGCCGTTCGAACCACCGGCTCCCACACCCCGGGTCGGCGTGCCGTCCTACCTGAAGATCATCAAGACCGTTCTGCGCAATCCGCTCGAACTCTGGGGCGAGCCGTCCTACACGCTGCCGTGGATCGAGACGAAGTTCATCACCCAGCGCACCCTGATCGTCAACGATCCCGGCCTCATCCGCTACATCCTCGTCGAAAACGTCAGCAATTATGAGATGTCGAAGGTCAGGCGACTGATCCTGCGCCCGATCCTGCGCGACGGTTTGCTGACCGCCGAAGGCGAGATCTGGAAGCGATCGCGGAAAGCCATCGCGCCGGTGTTCACGCCGCGCCACGCCAAGGGATTTGCCGGCCAGATGCTGCGCCGGTCGGAAGAATTCGTCGAGCGCTATGCGCCGGCGAAGCTGAAACCGTTCACCACCAATGTCGCCAGCGATATGACCGAGCTGACCTTCGATATCCTGGCGGAAACGCTGTTTTCCGGCGAGGTCGCCGTCGAAAGGGAGGGCTTCGTCCAGAGTGTCGAAGAACTTCTGCACCGTATGGGCCGCGTCGATCCGATGGACATACTGCTAGCGCCCGAATGGGTGCCGCGATTGACCCGCATCGGCGGCAAGAAGGTGATGAACCGCTTCCGTACCATCGTTTCGGAAACGATGGCATTGAGGCGAAAGCGCATGGCGACGGATCCGGCCGGCACGCCCAATGATTTCCTCACCTTGCTTCTGCAGACTGAGGGCGCAAACGGTCTTTCGACCGCCGAGATCGAGGATAACATTCTCACCTTCATCGGTGCCGGCCATGAGACCACCGCCCGGGCACTCGCCTGGACACTCTATTGCATCGCCAACACGCCAGCTTTCCGCGAGAAGATGGAGGCGGAAATCGACAGCGTGATGAAGAGCGGTGCCGAACCGGTCGAGTGGCTGACCCTGATGCCGCATGTGCTGGCCGCCTTCGAGGAGGCGATGCGGCTCTATCCGCCGGCGCCGTCGATCAATCGCGCTGCCATCGAGGATGACGAGTGGACGTCGCCGACCGGCGAGCGCGTGAAGATACCCAAGGGCATCGCCGTTCTTGTGATGCCGTGGACGCTGCATCGCCACGTTCTCTACTGGGATCGGCCACGCGCTTTCATGCCCGAGCGCTTCCTGCCGGAAAACCGCGAGAAGCTGCACCGCTTCCAGTATCTGCCGTTCGGTGCCGGGCCGCGCATCTGCATCGGCGCGACCTTCGCGCTGCAGGAGGCAGTCATCGCGCTAGCCGTGCTGATGCACAGCTTCCGCTTCGACGTCACCGACGAGACGAAACCCTGGCCGGTGCAGCGGTTGACTACTCAACCGCGGGGCGGCTTGCCGATGCGGGTTTCGGCTCGCTGAAGGTCTTGCCGGGAATGGGCGATTGCACGCCGCGCACCGGTGAATCCGCCGGCATCGGCTGTGGTAACTGCTTCGATGGTTTCTTGATCGTCTTGATCGCCGCGCAGGTCGCGTCCCCGACATTGTCGCAGGGCTTGTAGACGACAATCTCGCTGCCGGCGCCGTCGTCCCACACCGCCTGGATCGTCAGCGTCCTGGCTTCATTGGCGGCAAGCGAGATGTAGACATATTCGGCGGTTTCGTCTGCGGGCAGGTTGAAGGGGATCTGCGGATTGCATTTCGCCAGAGGGAAGCGCCTGTCGAGCGCGTCCGAATTGATCGAGTAGCGGATTTCCGATAGCCGGCAATGCATCGTCTGCAAAGCGGTAAAATAGATCAGCTGTCGGTCGTCGTAATTGCGAAACTGGATCCAGCCGGTCTGCTTGTTGGCGTCGAGCATCGCCTTGTAGATCGAGACATCGGGCAATTGAGGTTTGTATTCCTCTTCCTCGGCGTCCTGCGCACCACCCGGCTGGGCAAACAGCAGCCCGGCGGCAAGAATGCCGGCAATGGCCGAACCCCTGGAAAATCTCATGCCGCTCTCCCGTTCGTGTCGTGTCGCACCGGTGACCGCGAATGTCCTCGACACGATGGCCTTCTCATCCGATATGTCATATCACCGGATCGATCCCCAATGAACCCGGGGCTGCCCCGACCGAAACACTGGACTGGTTCGAAGTGACGTCCCATTTTCTTCTCGGCATCGATACCGGCGGAACCTACACCGACGCGGTCCTCTTCAGCGAAACGGCGGGTGTGGTCGCCAAGGCAAAGGCGCTGACCACGCGCCACGATCTGGCGGTCGGCATTGCCGGCGCGGTCGAGCAGGTGTTGCAGAAGGCGGATGTTCCGGCCTCCGCCATCAGCCTCGTGTCCCTGTCGACCACGCTTGCCACCAACGCGCTGGTCGAGGGCCAGGGCGGCAGGGCCGGCCTGGTCATGATCGGTTTTGGCCCCGAGGATCTGAAGCGCGACGGGCTGCAGGATGCGCTCGGCTCGGATCCAGTGATCTTCCTGCCGGGTGGGCATAATGTTCATGGCGGCGAAACGCCGCTCGACATGACCGCGCTGGACGAAGCCCTGCCTGTCCTGGCCGATCAGGTATCCTCCTTCGCGATCGCCGGCTATTTCGCCGTGCGCAATCCTGCCCACGAGCAGCGCGTGCGCGACCGCATTCGTGAAGTCTCGCATCTGCCCGTCACCTGCAGCCATGAGCTTTCGTCCAAGCTCGGCGGTCCGCGCCGGGCGCTGACGACGCTTTTGAATGCCCGTCTCGTCTCGATGATCGATCGCCTGATCGGTTCCTGCGAGGGGTTTCTGAAATCCCGCGGCATCGACGTGCCCATGATGGTGGTGCGCGGCGACGGCGCCCTGATCTCGGCCGAGGAGGCAAGGCTCCGGCCGATCGAGACGATTCTGTCCGGACCCGCGGCGAGCCTTGTCGGCGCGCGGCACCTGACCGGTCTCGACAATGCCGTCGTCTCGGATATCGGGGGAACGACCACCGATGTCGCGGTGCTCGACCGCGGTCGGCCGCGGCTCGATGCCGAAGGCGCTGTTGTCGGCGGTTTCCGCACCATGGTCGAGGCGGTGGCGATGCGGACCTATGGCCTTGGCGGCGATTCGGAGGTTCGCATCAACGATCGCGGGCTGAAGGCGAAGATCGATCTTGGTCCCAGGCGGCTGATGCCGCTCAGCCTTGCCGCCGCGCTGCATGGCGATGCGGTGCTGTCCGTTCTGGAAAAGCAGCTGCGGGCGCAGCATGCCGGCCGCAACAACGGCCGTCTGGCCGTTCGCACCGGCCTGCCCGATCATCTGGCGAGCGGCCTGCAGCCGCAGGAGCAGGCGCTCTATGAGCGCATCGGCGCCGTGCCGATCTCGCTCGAAAACCTTTTGACCTCCACGCCGCAGCGGGCAACGCTCGATCGGCTGGTGGCGCGTGGCCTGGTGCATATCTGCGGGCTGACGCCTTCCGACGCCATGCATGTGCTCGGCCGGCAATCGCAATGGAGCGCTGACGCTGCCCGTCTCGGCATCGAGCTTGCAGCGCGTACCCGCGATGGCTCCGGCCAGCCGATCGCTGCGTCTGCCGAGGCGATGGCAGAGATGATCGTCGACCGCGTCACGCGCCAATCCTCCGAAGTCATCCTGCAGGCCTGTCTAGGCGAAGACGGCGCGGGCGCCATCGATCCGGCGGTATCGCAGGCGGTCGATCGCGCGCTCAAGCGCGCTCCAGGCATCGTCCGGTTTTCGCTCGGTCTCGATCGCCCGCTCGTCGGCCTGGGCGCTTCTGCGCCGGTCTATTACCCCGCCATTGCCGATATGCTCGGCACCGAGCCGGCAATCCCCAACGAAGCCGATGTCGCCAATGCCGTCGGCGCGGTCGTCGGCCAGGTCAGGGCGTCCGTCACCGTGTTCGTCACCATGCCGGAAGAGGGCATCTTCATCGTCAACGGGGCAGGAGCGAGCGAGCGCTTCCTCGATCAGAACCGGGCCTTTTCAGCGGCGCGCCGTCGTGCCGAGACGATGGCGCTTGAGGCAGCCCGCACCAACGGTGCTGACGAGCCGGTCTCGATGCTGCGCGAAGAAATCGATGCCCCCGAAGTCGAAGGAAGCCGCAAGCTGATCGAGGCCCGCTTCATCGCTCAGGCCAGCGGCAGGCCACGTATCGCCCATGGGTGATCTTTTCCATTTTGGAAACAATTCTTCGCATCCTTGCTGAATTGACAGGGAATGAATTGATGAGAAACTGCCGGCCTTTCACGCGCGCGAGTGGCCTGTTTCAAGGAGTAAGATAATGGACCGCATTGAGAAGTTTGGATTGAAGATCGATGCAGGTCTGCATGGCTTTCTGGTGAACGAGGCGATGCCCGGAACCGGCGTCGATGCCGAGCGGTTCTTTGCCGCCCTGTCGGAGATCGTCCATGATCTCGCGCCGAAGAACCGCGCCTTGCTCGCCAAGCGCGACGACCTGCAGGCGAAGATTGACGCCTGGTATCGCGACAATGGCGCGCCGAACGACCTTGAAGCCTACCAGGGCTTTCTGAAGGAGATCGGCTATCTCTTGGCCGAAGGTCCCGAGTTCTCGGTCTCGACCGGCAATGTCGATCCGGAGATCGCGACCATTGCCGGCCCGCAGCTGGTCGTTCCCGTGATGAATGCCCGCTATGCGCTCAACGCTGCCAATGCGCGCTGGGGCTCGCTCTATGACGCGCTCTACGGCACTGACGCGATTTCCGACGATGGCGGCGCTGAAAAGGGACGCGGCTACAATCCCAAGCGCGGCGCCAAGGTTATCGCCTGGGCACGCGACTTCCTCGACGCCAGCGCGCCGCTCCAAAGCGGCAGCTGGAAGGATGTTTCATCGCTGACAGTCGCTTCCGGAGGCCTCTCGGTCACGCTTGCGGGCGACGCCGAGACCACGCTTCGCAATCCCGCGCAGTTTGCCGGCTATGACGGTTCGGACGACGCGCCGTCGCAGGTTGTTCTCCGGCACAACAATCTGCATGCCGTCGTCGTTCTCGATGCCACGACGCCGATCGGCAAGGATGATCCGGCCCATATTTCCGACGTCATTCTCGAATCGGCGATCACCACCATCATGGACTGCGAAGATTCGGTCGCCGCCGTCGATGCCGAAGATAAGGTGGTCGTCTACCGCAACTGGCTCGGCCTGATGAAGGGCGATCTCGAGGAAGAAGTCGTCAAGGGTGGCCGCAGCTTCACGCGCCGGCTCAATGCCGATCGCACCTACACGGCACCCGGCGGTGGCACGCTGTCGCTTCCGGGCCGCTCGCTGATGTTGGTGCGCAATGTCGGCCACCTCATGACGAATCCGGCTATCCTTGATCGCGACGGCAATGAAGTGCCGGAAGGCATCATGGATGCCATGGCAACCGCGCTGATCGCGCTGCACGATATCGGCGACGGTGGCCGCCGCATGAACTCCCGCGAAGGCTCGATGTATGTCGTCAAGCCGAAGATGCACGGGCCGGAAGAAGTCGCCTTTGCCTGCGAGATTTTTTCGCGCGTCGAGACGGCGCTCGGCATGCCGGCCAATACCATGAAGATGGGCATCATGGACGAGGAGCGCCGCACCACGGTCAACCTCAAGGAATGCATCCGTGCGGCGCGCGAACGCGTCGTCTTCATCAACACCGGCTTCCTCGATCGCACCGGCGACGAGATCCATACCTCGATGGAAGCAGGCCCGATGATCCGCAAGGGCGATATGAAACAGGCGGCATGGATCGCGGCTTACGAAAACTGGAACGTCGACATTGGTCTCGAATGCGGCCTTTCCGGTCACGCGCAGATCGGCAAGGGCATGTGGGCCATGCCCGACCTGATGGCGGCGATGCTGGAGCAGAAGATCGCTCACCCGAAGGCTGGCGCCAACACCGCATGGGTTCCGTCGCCGACGGCTGCCACCCTGCATGCCACCCACTACCACCGGGTCAACGTTGCCGACGTTCAGGCTGGTCTGAAGAGCCGGGCACGGGCCAAGCTCGGCGATATCCTCTCGGTTCCGGTTGCGACGCGTCCAAACTGGACGCCGGAGGAAATCCAGCGCGAGCTCGACAACAATGCGCAGGGCATCCTCGGTTACGTCGTGCGCTGGGTCGACCAGGGCGTCGGTTGCTCCAAGGTGCCCGATATCAACAATGTCGGCCTGATGGAGGATCGTGCCACGCTGCGCATTTCCGCCCAACACATGGCCAACTGGCTGCACCATGGGGTGGTCACCGAAGCACAGGTCGCCGAGACGATGAAGCGCATGGCCGCTGTCGTCGATGGTCAGAACGCCGATGATCCGCAGTATGTCGCGATGGCCGGCAACTTCGATGGCTCGATCGCCTTCCAGGCGGCGCTCGAGCTTGTCCTCGAGGGGCGCCAACAACCGAACGGTTACACCGAACCGGTCCTGCACCGCCGTCGTCGCGAGCTGAAAGCCAAACTGGCGGCCTGATCGGGCCGCCAGCTGAATTCATCGAGGCTGGGTCAGAACTCGGCCCAGCCTTCGGTGGCCAACGCCGTGTTTCCTTGCACCAGTGGCGCAGCAGGTCGTCTTACGGCCGGGCGGGCGTTGCTGCCAGCGTATTGCTGGGCGCTGACGGCGCGCGGCGCGGTTCTGCGCGCTCCCGATTGGGGCGAGGCGCTGGTTTCGCCGGACAGTTGGAACCTGTCGATCAGGGCTCGAAGGTTGCTGCCCTCCTGGGCAAGCGTCGCCGAAGCGGCATTTGCCTCCTCGACCATGGCGGCGTTGCGCTGCGTCACCTGGTCCATCTGGTTGACAGCCGTATTGACCTCGGCCAACCCGACGGATTGCTCCCGTGCCGATGTGGCGATGGCCGCCATATGCTCGTTGATGGTGATGACATGCGCCTCGATGGTCTTCAGGGCCTCGCCGGTATCGCGCACCAGTCGCACGCCGCTTTCGACCTCCGAGCTGGAGCTGCGAATCAGTTCCTTGATTTCCTTGGCGGCTTTTGCCGAGCGCTGTGCCAGCTCGCGCACTTCCTGTGCCACGACCGCAAAGCCCTTGCCGGCTTCACCCGCCCGTGCTGCCTCGACACCGGCATTCAGTGCCAGCAGGTTGGTCTGGAAGGCGATTTCGTCGATCACGCCGATGATGCTGGAAATCTGGCTGGATGATTCTTCGATCCGCCGCATCGCCTCGACGGCATTTGCCACGACGACGGCAGACTGCGTCGCGCTGGTCTTTGCTTCACCTGCCACATCGCGGGCCTCCTCCGTCCGGCGTGAGGAGTTGCTGACATTGGCGGTAATCTGGTCGAGGGCTGCAGCCGTTTCCTCCAGGGATGCCGCCTGCTGCTCCGTGCGTTTTGACAGGTCATCGGCGCTCTGGCTGATTTCACGGGTGCCCAGGCCGATGTTGCCGGCGCTGTCGGCAACTGCAAGCATGGCATCGTTGAGCTGCCCGGCTGCCTTGTTGAGGTCGTGACGCAATTGCTCGAATTCGGCGGAGAACGGCTCGTCCAACCGCACGGCAAGATCGCCGTCGGCCAGCCGCTGCAAGCCTGTCGCAAGACCCGATGTTGCCTGGACCAGCCTCTGCTGCGCGGCCCGCTCGGCCTCCGCCTGCATTCTCGTGCGCTCGGCTTCGCCATTGCGGCGGCTCTCTTCGGCTTCCGCCTGCAGGCGGAGGTTGGACCGGGCGGCTTCCCGGAACGATTGGATGGCGCGGGCCATCTCGGCGATCTCGTCCTTGCCGGTCACCGCGGTGCCGTCATCGTCGAGATGGCCGTCGATGAGTTTGCGCATCGCGCCGATCTGTCGGCCGAGTGGGCCGATCACACCACGTGAAACAACCAGATACGTTCCGGCAGCCAGCACGAGGACGAGCAGGATGATACCGATGCTGAGCACCTGCACCGTCTCGAACTCACGATGCTGTGCCTGAAAGACCTCATCCGACAAGTGAACTTGCAGATCGGAAATCTCCGAAATGGTCTCGGTCAACGGATCGATGGTTTCGTAGAGCGCCGTCCGAACGAAGCTGTCGAGTGCCGCCGAATCACCCTCGGACAGGATCTTGGTCAGCGTCGCGATCGAATCCATCGCGATCACCATCTGCTGCTTGGCGTTCTCGACGAGCTTATGTTCTTCTGGCGTCATCGAGGTCGAGACATAGGCGTCCCAGTTGGCCGTTATCACCTGACGCGCATTGTTGACCGATGCGAGGCCCGTCTCCATCGTCTCGTTTCCATTGCGCACCTTGTGCGCCGCATCTACGATGGAAACGGCAAAAGCGTCCGATGTCGCCTTTAGATTCTTCAGCGGCACGATGCGGTCGGCATAGACCGCATCCATCGTTTCGCTGTTTTCGGCGAGCGCATGCTGGCTGTAGACGGCAATGCCGATCGCGATGAGTGACAACAGTGCGATCGCACTGAGGAGCTTGGTCTTGATCAGCATGTCCGGTCCCTTTGGTTAGGCATCTCTCGGCCACACTTTTTAGTTAATTAGATAATCCTTGCTTAATAACGTGCTGAAATTCCGGCCTTATTGCGCGTTTTTTGAACAAATCGTCGTGCCGGATTCAGATGTCGGCCACCCTGATTTGAAGTGCCTGAAGCAGAGCAACTCTGCGTATCAAGGCCGACGGAATATTGTCGGGGATGTGCGGCCAACAAAAAAGCCGCCGAGGATCCCGGCGGCTCTGATCGCATGATTCAAGTAGTGTTTTTTACTGCTGGACGACCACGCGTGCGTTCTTGCCCGGACGGACCCGCGAATAGAGATCGATGATGTCCTGGTTCATCAGGCGGATGCAGCCGGACGACGCGGCCGTGCCGATCGACGACCATTCCGGCGTGCCGTGCAGACGGAACAGCGTGTCCTTGCCCTGGTCGTTGAAGAGGTAGAGCGCGCGCGCGCCGAGTGGGTTCTTCAGGCCGGGGCCCATGCCTGCCTCGACGTACTTCGCCACTTCCGGCTTGCGCTCCGCCATTTCCTTCGGAGGGTGCCACATCGGCCATTCCTGCTTCCAGGCGATATAGGCTTCGCCTTCCCATGCGAAACCGGCCTTGCCGACGCCGATGCCGTAGCGCACGGCCTTGCCGCCGGGCAGCACGTAGTAGAGGAAACGGTTCGGCGTGTTCACGACGATCGTGCCGGGGCGCTCGCTCGTCGAATAGTCGACGATCTGGCGATGGAAACGATTTTCGACCCTGTTGATCGGAACGGCAGGGAGCGCATAGCCGTGATCCTCAACTGCGCCATAATCACCCGAAAAGATCTGATTCGAAGCGACTTGCACCGCAGCGGGAGCAGGCTCACCGCTAGCCGTCTCGGACTTGGTCGAAGTTGTCGAGCAGCCGGCCATGGCGAGTGTCGCCGCCAGGCTGCACAGGAAGAAGGCATTGCGGAAACGCATAGGAGTCTCTTAAATAAGAAGCGAAGAAAAACTGGGTCGGCCCGACCATCAGTGGCTACGGTTATTTTCGATTAGTTGCTGCTATGCAAGGGATTGCGCGGCAACAAGGCGGCGGGAAAGTGTAAATTCCGTGACGCTGGCTTTTTTGCAACAAAAGCGGTGACGTACGAGAGTCTAGACGAATGACAATTCTCTCTATCCATGGCGACAACCCTCTCGTCGACGGTCGGCAATCGAATCGCGCGCTCCTGGTGCGCCGCGGAGTCCAGCGACTTTTCGCCGAACTTCGGCACTCGGTGCTGCCGGAGCTCACGCTCGCCAGCGGCCGTCGCGCCGATCTCATCTCTTTGTCGGTAAAGGGCGAAATCTGGATCGTCGAGATCAAGACGTCGATCGAGGATTTTCGGGTGGATCGCAAATGGCCGGATTATCGGCAGCACTGCGACCGACTGTTCTTCGCCACCCATGGCGACGTTCCACTCGATATCTTCCCGGAGGATTGCGGCCTGCTGCTTTCGGATGGTTATGATGGGCACATCATCCGTGACGCACCGGAACATCGGCTGGCGCCGGCCACCCGAAAATCGGTGCTGCAGCTCTTTGCCCGCACCGCCGCGCAACGGCTGATGCTGGCGGAGTGGGCCGCCGAGCGCAATGGCGAACTCGGCAACTCCATACGCGATATCGTATCCGGCTCCCGCGACGGGACCGCCGAAGGCTGATTATTTTGGCGCGCGTTTCGCGAGGATACGCTGCAGGGTCCGGCGGTGCATGTTGAGCCGGCGTGCCGTTTCCGACACGTTGCGCTCGCACATCTCGTAGACGCGCTGAATGTGCTCCCACCGCACACGGTCGGCGGACATCGGGTTTTCCGGCGGCTCCACCCGTTCGCCCTGTCGCTGCACCAGTGCAGCGAAGATGTCGTCGGCGTCGGCCGGCTTGGCAAGGTAATCGACCGCCCCGAGCTTCACGGCATTCACGGCCGTTGCGATGTTACCGTAGCCGGTCAGCATGATCATGCGGGTGTCGTCGCGGCGGCTGCGGATCGCCTCGATCACGTCGAGGCCGCTGCCGTCGCCGAGCCTCAGATCGATGACCGCGTATTTCGGCGGGTTGCCCTTTGCCTTGGCAATGCCTTCTGCAACGGACTCGGCGATATCGACGGTGAAGCCGCGCGCTTCCATGGCGCGGGCGAGGCGTCGAAGGAACGGGGCGTCATCGTCGACGAGCAGCAACGTTCTGTCCGGTCCGATCAGTTCGGCGTCCTGGGCATGCGTGCTGGGCGATGCTGTCGATTTTTCGGTCATTCTCGCAATCCTTGGGCGAAAATCGGGAGGTTTTCACCGAGATTATAGGTTTCCTGTCATGCGGTTCAATAAACTGCCAAACGTCATTTCGCCAGTTTCGTATCCATCAGTGCACGCGGCCATTCGACGCTGACCTTGGCGCCGGGTCGATCTGCGCCGCCGTTCTCGAAGCGCAGCCGTGCGCCGGAGCGCTCCAGCAGCGTCTTGGCGATAAACAGGCCAAGCCCGAGGCCACCGGCGCTGTCGTCCTTCTGCCGCCGCGTGACATAGGGTTCGCCGATACGCATCAGGATATCGGGGGCAAAACCGTCGCCATCATCGGCAATCGTGACCTTCACATGCTCGGCCGTGTGCTCGACCGTAACCGTCACCTGCTTCTTGGCGTAGTCGACCGCATTTTCGAGCAGATTGCCGAGCCCGTAGAGAATGCCGGCATTACGGTTGCCGACCGGCTCGGATGCCTTGTCGCCCTTTTCGACCAGATTGATGTGAATGCCGAACTCGCGGTGCGGCGCCATCACTTCTTCCACCAGCGAGGAGAGCGGCAGGAGCCGCATATGCTCTTCGCTCTCGGAGGACAGCGTCGTCAGCCGCTTGAGAATGTCGCGGCATCGCTCGCTCTGGCTGCGCAAGAGGTGCACGTCCTCGCCGAAGCGCGGATCGTCGCCGAGTTCGCGCTCCATTTCCTTGGCGACAACGCTGATCGTGGCAAGCGGAGTGCCGAGTTCATGGGCGGCGGCGGCGGCCAGGCCGTCGAGCTGCGAAAGGTGCTTTTCACGTTGCAGCACCAGTTCGGTCGCCGTCAGCGCCTCCGACAGTTCGCTGGCTTCGAGCGAGACGCGATAGGTGTAGAAGGCGGCAAAGGCCGTCATCGACACGATCGCAAACCAGATGCCGGCCGTCAGCACCCGCGGCATCAACAGGAGCGTGCCGGGATACCAGGGCAACGGGAAGGGGGAGAAGGCGAGGGCCGTGACGCCGATCACCGCAAGCCCGGCAAGAACGATGCTGTGCGGCTTCGGCTGAGAGGCCGAGGAAATGATGACGGGCACGCACAGCAGCGGCGCAAACGGATTGGCAAGTCCGCCGGTGATGAACAGCAGGCCGGTCAACTGCGCCAGGTCGAGCCCGAGGAGCGCGAAGGCGGCCGGCGGCCGCAACCGATGCGTCGGCGGAAAGCGCAGCGTGAGATAGGTATTGACCAGGGCCAGCGTGGCAATCAGCACCAGGCACAAGAGCAAGGGCAGGGGAAACTGCAGCCACAACGCGGTGATGATGACGGCGATCGACTGGCCGCCGACCGCAAGCCAGCGAAGGCGGATGAGCGTCTGCAGCCGCAGGCTTCTGTTGGAGGTCGGATCGTTGTGTTCCATCGCCACTGCCGTCATGCCTGCCCTTGTTCCCATTACAGCGCCGCGCGTCAAATCCGACGCGCAAGGGACGCTGGCTTTAAACCTGCTACAAAGTTTCTTCTCAAATCGATTCCGATTTAAGGAATCATACAGTCGTCCTTCAGAGGCGCTGCCTCATGTACCACGCGGTTTTGCCCGTGTCGTCGGCGCGGCTTCCGCCGGGTTTTCCGGCCATGGGTGCTTGGGATAGCGCCCGCGCATGTCGGCGCGGACATCGCGCCACGACCCCGCCCAGAAACCCGGCAGGTCACGCGTGGTCTGGATCGGCTGCCGGCCGGGCGAGATCAGTTCGAGCAGCAGCGGCAACCGGCCGTCGCCGATGGCAGGATGTTTCTTCAGCCCGAACAGTTCCTGCACCCGGATGGAGAGAAGCGGCTCGTCGCCGTCATAGTGGATCGGATGCCGTTGTCCCGTCGGCGCCTCGAAGTGCGTCGGCGCCAGTTTTGCCAGCTCCCGTTGCCGGTCGTGCGGTATTAGTGACAGCAATCCTTCGGACAGTGCGCCAGACTTGATGTCGGCGATGGCGGTGATGCCATGCTGAAACGGAACGAACCAGTCCTCGAGGCTTAGCAGCAGGGCTTCGTCGGAAACTTCCGGCCACGGTTCGCCGATCGAGCGGTGGAGGAAGCCGATGCGATCGCGCAGCTGCATCGCCTCCTTGGAAAACGGCAGGATCGCCAGCCCGAGCTGGCGCACACCGTCGGCAAGCGCCCGTGCCGCACTTTCGCCGGTCGGCCTTGGCAGCGGCGCCTCCTCGAAGATGATGGCGCCGAGCCGCGTGACGCGCCGCGCTCGCACCTGGCGGCTCGCCCGGTCGAAAACGCTTTGCTCCTCGCGCACGATCGCTTCGGGCATATGCGCCTCGACGTCGGCACGCGAAAGCTCGGCTGCCGCCAGCACGCGCTGGCCGCCGGCACGACCCGTCAAGTCGGCGATCACAAGCATGTTGGCCGCGGCGAGGCGTTCGGTCTCGGCGATTTCGGCGCCGCGGCCGTTGGCCATCACGAACCGCCCGCGTCCTCCGCGCTGCAGCGCGATGCGATCCGGGAAGGCATGCATCAGCAGCGTTCCGGGCTGGATCGGTTCGTTTGATCTCGGCCCGCCCTTGAGCTCGGCTGCCATGCGGCGGGCAAGGTTGCGCGAGGCCTCGGCGCGCTCGCCGCGCTCCTGGCGAAAGCGCCGCAGCCGGTCTTCCAGATCGATGGCGTTGCCGCCGAGCCCCTGTTCGGTCAGCATGACCGCCAGCAGGCAGGCGGCCTCGCCCTGGCCTTCTTCGGCTGCCGAAACAGCCATCGCCGCAAGGCGCGGGGGTAGCGCCAGATCGCGGATCTTGCGCCCCCTCGGTGTTAGCGCGCCGGCGCCGTCGAGCGCGCCAAGCTCGCCCAGCAGCTTTCGGGCTTCGGCAAGGGTGGTTTCGGGTGGCGGGTCGATGAAGGCCAGGGCTGCGGGATCGCTGACACCCCAGTGGGCCATATCGAGTAGCAGCCCGGAGAGGTCGCTGGCCAGGATCTGTGGCGGGGTAAAGGCGGCAAGGGCCGCGGTCTGGCCGGCATGCCAGAGACGGATCGCGACACCCGGCTCCGTTCGCCCGGCGCGGCCGGCGCGCTGGTCAGCCGACGCGCGCGAGACGCGCACGGTCTCGAGTCGGGTGATGCCGGTCGAGGCTTCGAACACCGGCAGTCTCTGCAAGCCGCTGTCGATGACGATCCGCACGCCATCGATGGTGATCGAGGTCTCGGCGATCGAGGTGGCAAGAACGATCTTGCGCGTGCCCTTCGGCGCCGGCCGGATCGCTGCGTCCTGCTCCTTCTGGGTCAGGTTTCCGTAGAGCGGAACGACAGTGGTCTCGGGGCCAAACCGGTCGGCAAGCCGTGCCGCTGTGCGGGTGATTTCGGCCTGTCCCGGAAGAAAGGCGAGGATCGATCCTTCTTCGCTGCGATGCGCCTCGACGATGGCGCGCACGACCGCGTCCTCGACGCTCTCGCCGCCGCGGTCCTGGTTGCGGATGTCGATCGGAAAGCTGCGCCCCTGGCTTTCGATGACGGCGGCATCGCCGAGCAATTTTGACACGCGGGCGACGTCGAGCGTCGCCGACATGACGATGATCCGGAGATCGTCGCGCAAGGCCGACTGAACGTCGAGCGCCAGCGCCAGCCCAAAATCGGCATCCAATGACCGTTCGTGAAATTCGTCGAACAGCACGGCGGAGACGCCGGCGAGCTCCGGATCGTCGAGGATCATGCGGGCAAAGACCCCTTCGGTCACCACTTCGATCCGGGTCTTTGCCGATATCCGGTTGTCGAGCCGCATGCGGTAGCCGACGGTTTCTCCCACCTTCTCGCCGAGCAACTCCGCCATGCGGCCGGCAGCTGCCCGGGCGGCGAGCCGCCGGGGTTCGAGCAGGATGATCTTGCCGCCCTTCAGCCACGGCTGGTCGAGCAGGAACAGCGGCACAAGCGTCGTCTTTCCGGCGCCGGGCGGTGCCGAAAGCACGGCGGAGCGGGCCCTATCGAGAGCCTCGGCGATTTGGGGCAGAACCTCGCGCACCGGCAAGGCAGGGAGAGTAACCGTCACGATTGCGTCTCCGCTCCGATATGAATGAGCGCACCACCGGCGGCATCCGCGTCCGCCAGGTCATGTGTCACGAGGATTGTCGGCAGGCCAGCCGAGCGCGCCTTGGCAAAGACCAGTTCGCGCGCCTGCTGGCGCAGGGCCATGTCGAGTTTGGAGAAGGGCTCGTCGAGCAGCAGCAGGCGCGGCTCGGAGAGAAGCACGCGCTGGAGGGCGACGCGCGCCTTTTGCCCGCCCGACAACGTCTCCGGATCGCGGTCGAAGAAGCCTGCAAGACCAACTTCATCGAGCGCCTCTTCGGCCAGTCGGCGCCTTGCATCTCGGCCCTTGATCGCCTCGGTAATGGCAAAGACGATGTTGCCGCCGACCGAAAGATGCGGGAACAGCAGCGGGTCCTGGAAAAGAATGCCGGTATGGCGTTGTTGCGGCGGCAGGCCGATCAGATCGTTCTCTCCGAGCCGAACCGCACCGTTGGCGACAAAGGCAGGATCGAGGAAGCCGCCGATATAGGCAAGCAGCGCCGACTTGCCGGCGCCTGACGGCCCCATGATCGTCAGCACGTCGCCGGGCATCACCATCGCTGAAACGGAAAGCAGCAGCTGGCCCGCGAGCCGGATGGTCACATCGCACAGAGTGAGAGCCATCGTCTTGCCCGGTGTTTGCATTCAAATCCTCATTGCCCGTCGGTGGCGGAATAGCAATTGCGGCACCAGCGATGCAACGAGAAAACCGAGGAACGGCAACAGCGCCTGCAGCAGCGCATAGACGCCGATGATGCGCCGATCGCCGCCTGATGAAAGCGCCACGGCTTCGGTGGTGATCGTCGTCACCCGGCCGGCGCCGATCAGCACAGTCGGCAGATAAAGACTGATGGAGACTGCAAAGCCGACGGCAAAGGCGGTGAGACAAGCGCGGAGCAGCATCGGCAGCCGGATGGTGACGAGGATCGCCAGCGGTGACTTGCCCAGCCCGGACGCAATTTGTTCGTAACGCCGGTCGAGCGCCCGCCAGGGCGGCCCAAGTGACAAGAGCACATAGGGTAGAACGAAAACCAGATGCACCGCGGCGACGGTGGCGATCGACGGTGAAAACCCCACCATCGCTGCCAGTATCTGCAATCCGAACACGAAGGCGATCTCCGGAACCAGCAACGGCAGAAAGACGGGGAGCCAACGATCGGCTGAGCGGTGCGCGCTCCGCGATAACAGCCCGATGGCGATCGCAAGGGCGACGAGCGAAGACAGAAGAGCGACGGCGACGGTGGTTGCCAGCGGTGCGGCGAGCGCCCCGAGAGCGCGGTCCCATGTTTTGAGCGTGAGGCTTGTCGGCAGACGATCGGGAAAGGGCCAAAAGCCCGCGACCGACCACAGCGCCAGCAGGCCGAGACCGATGAAGATGAATGCGGCGGACACGGCCATCACTGACGCTGCGGCCAGGCGAAGAAACCCGTCGCCGACAAGTCGTTTTCCCGAAGAACTCAGGCGTCGATGACAAATACGCCCAAGCCGTTCGACGCCGAGCCAGATCGTGATCGCGAGCAGGCCGAGCGCAAGCTGCAGCACGGCGCCGGCCGATGCGAGGAAGCGGGTGCCGATGTCGTCGTCGGCGAGCCACCGGGCGATACGCACCGGCAAGGTCGGCGGCAATTGCGGCCCGAGGATCATCGCGACGTCGACCACCGAGGTCGAGTAGACCAGCACCGCAAAAACCGGCAGCCGGACCTGCCGGTAGAGCAGCGGCCAGAGCGCGATAGCAAAGCCCGACACCCTGTTATAGCCGAGCGCCGTCATCAAGCGCCGCGCATTCGCGACCGGCAACTGCGGCAACGCGGCCAGCATCACCAGCAACAGAAAGGGGACCTCCTTGGCGATAAGGCCTGACATCATCGACAGCCCGAGCGGATCGTTGGGGATGAGCCAGTCAGGCGGGCGGGTGAAGCCGGTGAGTTCGGGAGAGATGATCCGAAGCAGAAAGCCGGACGGCGCGATCAGGAAGGCGATCGCAAAGGCCGATGCGGCATGCGGCACGGCGAGCAGCGGCGACAGCAGGTGCTGGATGAAGGCGAAGGACCGCGTCCCGGCAAAACCGGCGACGAAGGTCGCGACCACGATGAGAGCGACAAACGTGCTGGTCAGCCCTGCCGAAAGACTGATGAGCGCCGAGCGCAGGATATGCGGTTGGTCGGCAAGCGCCTCGAAGTGCCGAAATGTCACCTGGGTCCCACCGAGTGCCGGCAGGTAGCCGAAGGCCGGAAGCAGGGTGCCGGCGAGCCCGGCCAGCACCGGCAGGCATAACATCACGGTAAGGCCGGTGCCGATGCGTGGATGCAAGGCGGTTCTCACAGGGATGCCCGTCGGTAGCGCCGGCGCGCGCCGTCAATTGGCGGCGCCATAGCGGCGGATCCATTCGGCTTCGATCCGGGTCATCCAGTCGGGATGCGGTTCGCCAAGGGTCGGGCCGAGCCGATCCGGCGGCAGCGTTGCGACGCCGAGATCGAGCGCGGCGAAGGCCGCACGGTCCGCATCCGACAGCTTCGACATCGCCAGCACGGTCGGGTCCCCCCAGAACTGCGCATCCTGCTTGCGCAACTGCGCTTCGGGGGAGAGCAGGAAATCTGCAAGCAGCAACGCGCCCGCCTTTGCATTGGCATTATAGGGAATGGCGAGGAAGTGGGTGTTGCCGAGCGTTCCGCCGGAAAAGACGAAGGAGCGCACGCTCTCCGGCAGTTCACCATTGGCAATCGCCGCCGAAGCTTCCGCCGGATTGAAGGCGAAGATGATGTCGAGTTCCCCATCCGCCAGCTTCTGCTTCATGTCGGGATAGTTCTGCGGATAGGCTTTTCCCTTGCGCCATAGATTGGGTGTCAACTGGTCGAGATAGGCAAAGAGCGGCGCCACATCCTGTTGAAACGTTGTTTCATTGACCGGCTTCTGCAGCTTGCTCCTGTCTGCGACGAGCTCGATCAACACCTGCTTTAGAAAAGATGAACCAATGAAATCCGGCGGCTGCGGATAGGAGAAGCGCCCGGGATGGGTCTGTGCCCAATCGAGCAGGTCGTTTGCCGATGTGGGCAGTTGCTCGGTCGGCGTGCGGGCCTTGTCGTAGAAGAAGACCAGCTTGGCGCCGCCCCACGGGCTTTCGAGCCCCTCGGTCGGCACGGTGAAATCGGTCAGGATCGTCGACTTCGTCTCGTGGTCGACATAGACCCAGCTTGGAAGTCGGGTTGCCCAACCAGGGGTGAGGAGCAAGCCTTGCCGCTTCATGGCGGCAAAGTTCTCGCCATTGATCCAGATGAGATCGACGCTGCCGCCGACATCCTTGCCCGCCGATTTCTCGGCAAGTACGCTGGCCACCGCCCGGGCGGTGTCGTCGAGCTTCACATGCACGACGTCGACACCATAGCGCGACTTCATCTGTTCGCCCGCCCAGGCGATATAGGCATTGATGTTGCCCGCACCGCCCCAGGCATTGAAATAGACGGTTTCGCCCTTGCCCTCGGAAACGACCGACGCCCAATCATCGATATCGAAGGCTGCAGCCGGCCCGGCAAGGCCAAGTGTCACGACGACCGCCGTTGCCCATCGTCTTGCCCATCCGGCCATGTGCGCGCTCCCCCGTTTGCTGTTTCGGCGCGAAGGTAAGCCAAGCGCCCCGGGCGTCAATGTGCGCTGTCGGCAGTGGCCGTCACGTTTCGGTGAAACACTCCGGGGGCGAATAGGGGGATGATTTGCCCAAAGATGCCTGGCGATCGGCGCGATGATTGACCTTTTGCGCCCGCGCCTCGGAGATATCGGGATGAGTGACGCCATTTTTTCGGCTGCAGGCGTCGCTTTTTGACCATCTGGACAATGATTCTGCGCTTGCGTGCCGCCATTTGCAGGATCCCTTCCGCCCTGTTGATAACTCCTTTGTGAATTTCCCTATTGTTTTCAGTGGCTTGTTGGTCTTAAGACGCGGGAGAGTAGGTCGCTGCCAGGTCTGCAAAACGCAAGATAAAACCGAAAATCTTCTCGACACAAACGACTTCGGCCCAGCCGAACACGGGCCGCCCTCAAGCGGCCCTTTTGTTTTGCTAGGCTAAGATCGAAACAGACAACGGGATTTTGCCAAAGCAAAACCCGGACCGAAGGAAAGCATAACCGCTAAAGCGGTTACGCAACCGCGATAAACCGCATAGCGGTTTACGCTGGAAGTGCGTCCCTTACGCGAGACAAATCCTCACGGATTTGCTCGGCAGAGACCATAAATCCCGAAGGGATTTACGTTACCGCGACAAATCCCATAGGGATTTGCGCTTGGCGCGGGGTGGAGCAGCCCGGTAGCTCGTCAGGCTCATAACCTGAAGGCCGCAGGTTCAAATCCTGCCCCCGCAACCAAATCAAAAGCCCGCCAGGTGAAAACCGGCGGGCTTTTTGACGTTCCGGAGCAAGCAAATGCGAAACAAAAGCGCACCAGCCACAAAGTCCAACTGCTTCAAAAGCGATGTTGTTCGGCCAGAAACAGGCAACCCGTCGCGAGCCAGAACAAGCCTCGGCATCGCGGTCGCTGCGACACGCGGCGTCCCCCAGGGACACGAGCCGGTTGCCGTCACCAGCGGGCGGCTCATTGGGATTATGAGGGCCGTCGTGCGGGCAGTGGTACATCCGTGACGTTGTCATTGACCCAGGTCGTGATCGCGTGGACCTGCGCGGGGGGCCCGGTCCCGCAAGTAGGCTTCATCATCAGGCAGACCCATACGGACCCATAGCCGGCCACGAACACGGAGCGCGTATCGCCGACATATCCCGCGCGGCTCGCGCATCCGAGCGACGGGCAACGTCGAAGAAGCAAAGAAAAAAGCCGCCACAAAAAAACTTCCCGAGATCAAGCAATTCGGTCTTGCAGCTCTAGTCGCTAGAGGTCGTAGCCTTGCGTCGAGATATGCAAGGAGCAGGTCATGGCAGCCAATATTCGTGAAAACCGCTATCGGGTCGAGGGCATGGATTGTGCATCCTGCGCTTCGAAGATCGACACCGCCGTCAGGCGCATGCCCGGCGTAGAGGATGTGTCGGTTTCCGTCGCAGCGGGCACGATGTCGGTTAAGCATGCCGACAATAGCGAGCTTGCGGAGAACATTGTCAGCAAGGTCGGAAAGCTCGGTTACCGCCTGCATCCGATCGCCGCCCACCAGAAGCCGGCCATTGTCGCCGTGCACACTTGCTCAGGTGGGCATGACCACGACCATCCTCACGATCACGATCACGATCACGATCACGATCACGATCACGATCATGGGCATGGCCACGGCCACGAGCATGAGAAGCGCGCCCATACCAACGCCCATGACCATCAGCACAGCCACAACGAGGTCCTCGCAGCGTCATCGCAGCAGCCGAGCTCCCGTGCCCACGATCACGGGCCGACGAATGGTCCCTGGTGGCGTTCGGGCAAGGGCCGGCTGACGATCGCCTGCGCACTGGCGCTTGCCGCCGCCTATGGTCTCGGCCATCTCGTTCCGGCGACCGAACCCTGGATCTTCACGCTTGCCATGCTGGTCGGCCTGCTGCCAATCGCGCGGCGGGCATTCGCGGCCGCAACCGCGGGCACGCCGTTTTCGATCGAAATGCTGATGACCATTGCCGCCGTCGGCGCCGTCTTCATCGGCGCGACGGAGGAAGCGGCGATGGTCGTACTGCTCTTCCTGGTCGGAGAGTTGCTCGAGGGCGTTGCCGCCGGCAAGGCGCGGGCTAGCATCCAGTCGCTGACGGCGCTTGTGCCGAAGTCGGCCTATCTCGAGCGCAATGGCCGAATCGACGAGGTTCCGGCCGATAGTCTGGCGGTCGGCTCCGTCATTCTCGTGCGCCCGGGCGACCGCGTTCCGGCCGATGGCGTCATCCTTTCCGGCGAAAGTTCGGTCGACGAGGCGCCGGTCACCGGCGAAAGTACGCCGGTGCACAAGGCCGCCGACGATCAACTCGTCGCCGGAACGGTAAATGGAGACGGCGCCTTGCGCGTGCGGGTCACCGCGGCCGCCTCCGACAATACCATCGCCCGCATCGTGCGGCTGGTCGAGGAGGCGCAGGAGAGCAAGGCGCCGACCGAACGCTTCATCGATCGTTTTTCGCACTATTACACGCCCGCCGTCGTTGTCGTTGCCGCCCTCGTTGCGATCCTGCCACCCCTTGTCGGCGGTGGCGTCTGGAGCGAGTGGATCTACAAGGGGCTGGCGATCCTGTTGATCGGCTGCCCCTGCGCATTGGTGATTTCGACGCCGGCAGCGATCGCCGCCAGCCTTTCGGCGGGAGCACGGCGTGGCCTGCTCTTGAAGGGCGGCGCCGTTCTGGAAAATGTTGGCAAGATCACCGCTGCCGCCTTCGACAAGACCGGCACGCTGACGGAAGGCAAGCCCCGGGTGACCGATATCGTCGGTTTCGGACGCGACGAGAACGAGGTGCTGGGCTTGGCCGCAGCGCTCGAGCAGGGATCGAGCCATCCGCTGGCGCGGGCGATCCTGCAGCGCGCCGGCGAATTGGAGTCGCCCGTCCTGGGCATCGCGGCCGTAAAAGCCATCGGCGGCAAGGGCCTGGAAGGTATTGTCGGCACCGTCGCCGTGTTCCTCGGTTCTCCCAAGGCCGCCAACGACCGCGTGCCGATGTCGCCCGAACAGACCGCCCGCATCGCGGCGCTGAACGACGAGGGCAAGACGGTTTCGGTGCTGGTTGCCGACAACGAGATCGTCGGCGCGATCGCCATGCGCGACGAACCGCGCCCGGATGCCGCCGCCGGCGTCAAGGCGCTGGCCGATGCCGGCATCCATGTGGTCATGCTGACCGGCGACAACCGACGCACGGCGGAGGCGATCGGCCGGCAATTCGGCATGGAAGTGCGCGCTGAGTTGCTGCCCGAGGATAAGCAGCGCATCGTCGGGGAATTGAAGAGGTCCGGCTTCACCGTCGCCAAGATCGGTGACGGCATCAATGATGCGCCGGCGCTCGCTGCCGCCGATGTCGGCATCGCCATGGGCGGCGGAACCGATGTGGCACTGGAGACGGCGGACGCGGCGGTGCTGCATGGCAGGGTTGGAGACGTCGCGGCGATGGTCCGGCTTTCCCGCTCTACAATGCGAAACATTTTCCAGAATATCACTATTGCGCTCGGTCTGAAGGCCGTCTTCCTCGTCACGACCATCATCGGCGTGACCGGACTATGGCCGGCCATTCTGGCGGATACTGGCGCCACGGTTCTTGTCACCATGAACGCGCTGCGCCTGCTGCGGCCTGTCAAAGCGGCCTGAATCAGAAGCATAAATCAGAACCGGCGGCATCGAATGCCGCCGGTTTTTTGTTGCCGTTACGGTCTATCTGCCTGTGTATATTCACGCTGGACTCTCATCAGCGATCCGGTGAGAGTATAAGGAGATCTCGTTTGAGGGCTTCCGCGCCGGCAAATCGATGATAAACTTATACCAAATGGTAAAAAAATCGCCGGCACGGTTTCTGGGAAGAAGACCGAAGCGGGCCAGTTTGGGGATCGCAAGGCCAATATGGACAGTATTGCCATCGAACTGCGTGGGATCGACAAGAGCTTCGGTCCGGTTCACGCCAACAAGAATATCAATCTGAAAGTCCGCAAGGGTACGATCCACGGCGTCATCGGTGAAAACGGTGCGGGAAAATCGACCCTGATGTCGATCCTCTACGGCTTCTACCAGGCCGACAGCGGCGAGATCCATGTGGATGGCAGGCAGGTTACGATCCGGGATCCGAATGCGGCGATCGCCGCCGGCATCGGCATGGTGCACCAGCACTTCATGCTGGTCGAGAACTTCACCGTTCTCGAAAACATCATGCTCGGTGCTGAGGAAAGCCAGATCCTCAACAAGGGCATCGCCAAGGCGCGCGACGAGTTGAAGCGGCTGGAGCGCGAATACGCGCTGGAGGTCAATCCGGACGCGGTGATCGAGGAATTGCCGGTCGGTCTGCAGCAGCGCGTCGAGATCCTCAAGGCGCTCTATCGCCGCGCCGACATCCTGATCCTCGATGAGCCCACCGGCGTTTTGACGCCGGCGGAGGCCGATCATCTCTTCCGCGTTCTCGAACAGCTGAAGAGCCAGGGAAAGACCATCATTCTCATCACCCATAAGCTGCGCGAAATCATGGCGATTACCGACGAGGTTTCGGTGATGCGGCGCGGCGAGATGGTGGCGACGCGCACGACGGCGGAAACCTCGGTCGAGGAACTTGCCGAACTGATGGTCGGCCGCCGCGTGCTGCTGCGCGTCGAAAAGGGTGAGGCCAAGCCAGGTGATGTCAAGCTTTCCGTCAACGGTCTGACCGTCAAGGATAGCCGCGGCGTCACCATGGTCGACAATGTTTCGTTCAACTTGCGCGCCGGCGAGATCGTCGGCATTGCCGGCGTTGCCGGCAATGGCCAGTCTGAATTGCTGGAGGCGATCTCCGGCATCCGCCGTGCGGTTTCCGGTGAGGTGCACCTCAACGGAAAGGCGATTGACGTCACCGGCCATGTCGACCCCAGAGAGCTGCGTGATCGCGGTCTCGCCCACGTGCCGGAAGACCGGCATCACGTCGGCCTGGTCTTGAAATTCGAGGAATGCGAAAACGCCATCCTCGGCTACCACCACGACAAGCGCTACCTCAACGGCGTCTTCCTGAACGTCGACGCCATTCGCAAGGATGCGGAGCAGCGCATCGCCGAATACGATATCCGTCCGCCGAACGCCCGGCTGAAGACCGCCAATTTCTCCGGCGGCAATCAGCAGAAGATCGTTCTCGCCCGCGAGATGGAGCGGGGACCGGACGTGCTGATCATCGGCCAACCCACCCGCGGCGTCGATGTCGGCGCCATCGAATTCATCCACAAACGGATCATCGAGATGCGCGACCAGGGCAAGGCTGTCCTGCTTGTTTCCGTCGAACTCGATGAAATCCGCGCCCTGTCGGACCGTATCCTGGTCATGTTTGCCGGCCGTGTGGTCGGCGAGCGTGATCCCGATGCGACCGAGGGCGAGCTGGGCCTGCTAATGGCCGGCGTCGAAGGCCGCAAGGAGGCCGCAGAATGAGCAATCCCTATGCAAAGCTTCCGGGTTGGGTCGAATACGGCCTCGTCCCGCTGGTCAATCTCGCCGTTGCGTTTCTCGTTGCCGGTCTCGTGGTTCTGCTCGTCGGCGAAAACCCGCTCGAAGCCGCCTACCACCTGATCAATGGTGCCTTCGGCCGCGGCGAGTACATCGGCTTCACGCTCTATTACGCCACCACCTTCATCTTCACCGGCCTTGCGGTCGCAGTCGCCTTCCATGCCGGGCTTTTTAACATCGGCGGCGAAGGCCAGGCTTATGTCGGCGGTATCGGCGTCGCGCTCGCGTGCCTGTGGCTCGACCAGACGATGCCGTGGTTCGTGGTTTTCCCGCTGGCGATCATCGGTTCCGCCCTGTTCGGCGCCGCCTGGGCGTTCCTGCCCGGCTGGCTGCAGGCCAAGCGCGGTAGCCACATCGTCATCACCACCATCATGTTCAACTTCATCGCTTCGAGCCTGATGGTCTATCTCCTGACCCGGGTGCTGAAGCCGCTCGGCTCGATGTCACCGCAGACCCGCACCTTTGCGGAAGGCGGCCAACTGCCCAAGCTCGATTGGCTGCTAGGGATCTTCGGGCTCGATATCGGCACGGCGCCGTTCAACGTGTCGTTCCTGCTGGCGCTTGTCGCCGCCTTCGGCGTCTGGCTTTTGATCTGGCGCACCAAGCTCGGCTACGAGATGCGCACCATGGGCCACAGCCCGTCGGCCGCCCGCTACGCCGGCATGAGCGAGAGCCGCATCACCGTCATCACCATGATGATCTCAGGCGCGCTTGCCGGCATGATGGCGCTCAACCCGATCATGGGCGAGCAGGGCCGCATGCAGCTCGATTTCGTCCAGGGTGCAGGCTTCGTCGGCATCGCCGTTGCCCTTATGGGCCGCTCGCATCCCGCCGGCATCATCCCTGCGGCTGTTCTCTTCGGTGTGCTCTATCAGGGCGGAGCGGAGATCTCGTTCGAAATGCCGTCGATCTCGCGCGACATGATCGTCATCATCCAGGGCCTCGTCATTCTGTTTGCTGGCGCCCTTGAAAACATGTTCCGGCCGGCGATTACCCGGTTGTTTTCCACCTCCAGCCGGCGCGCCGCGGTCGTTGCCCAGACCAAGGGAGCTTGAAGCCATGGATTTTTTCCACGTCATCGTGGTGCTCCTCGAGTCCACCATCCGCGTCTCCGTTCCGCTGATTTTCGCGGCCCTTGCCGGGCTCTTCACCGAGCGTGCCGGTATCTTCGATATCGGCCTTGAAGGCAAAATGCTGGGCGCTGCCTTTGCCGCCGGCGCGGTCGCGGCCATCACCCAGTCGGTCTGGCTGGGATTGCTTGCCGCCATCCTGATCTCGGTCGCCCTGTCGCTGGTTCACGGCTATGCGTCGATCACCCAGCGCGGCAACCAGATCGTTTCCGGCGTTGCCATCAACTTCATCGTCGCCGGTTCCACCGTCATCTTGGGCGAGGCGTGGTTCCGCCAGGGCGGGCGCACGCCCGCGCTGGCCGAAGGCGCCCGGTTCCAGACGATCAATTTTCCCTTTGCGGACACGATTCGCGAAGTCCCTTTCATCGGGCCGATCTACGCCGATCTGCTCTCGGGCCATTTCATCCTGACCTACCTGGCCTTCGCCATGGTGCCGCTCAGCTGGTGGATCCTCTATCGCACCCGCTTTGGTCTGCGGCTGCGCGCGGTTGGCGAAAACCCGGGCGCCGTCGATACGGCCGGCATTTCGGTGATCTGGATGCGCTATCGCGCCGTCATCTGCTGCGGCATCCTGTGTGGCTTTGCCGGCGCCTACCTGTCGCTGGCGATGACCGCCGGCTTCGTCAAGGGCATGACCGCCGGCAAAGGTTACATTGCCCTTGCCGCGCTGATCTTCGCCAAATGGCGGCCGTTCAACATCATGCTGGCCTGCCTGCTCTTCGGCTTCCTCGATGCATTTGCGATCCGTCTGCAAGGCAATCCCCTGCCGCTGATCGGCCAGGTTCCGGTGCAGTTGATGCAGGCATTGCCCTATATTCTCACCGTCATCTTGCTTGCCGGCTTCATCGGCAAGGCCATCCCGCCGAAGGCCGGCGGCGTCCCCTATGTGAAGGAGCGGTAAGACCATGGAAAACGAGCTCTTCGAAGCCGCGCGCGAGGCGATGGCCAAGGCGCACGCGCCCTACTCCAAGTTTCCCGTTGGTGCTGCCATCCGCGCGGAAGACGGCCAGATCTATACCGGCGCCAACATCGAAAACCTGTCGTTTCCGGAGGGGTGGTGCGCCGAGACCACGGCCATTAGCCACATGGTCATGGCCGGCCAGCGCAAGATCATGGAAGTGGCCGTCATTGCCGAGAAGCTGGCACTCTGCCCGCCTTGCGGCGGCTGCCGGCAGCGGCTTGCGGAATTCTCCGGCGCCAGTACCCGGATCTATCTCTGCGACGAGACGGGCGTGAAGAAGACGCTGGCCCTGTCGGATCTGCTGCCACATAGCTTCGAAACCGAGATTCTGGGATGACCAGTGCTGCGGAATTTCTGCGGGGCAGGCTCGGGGGCCTGTCTCCACGCTATGGTATTGTCCTCGGGTCAGGACTTGGCACACTTGTCGAAGCGGTCGGCGGCGCGACCCGCATTTCCTACGCGGACATTCCCGGTTTCCCCGTCAGCAGCGTTTCCGGCCATGCCGGCGAGCTCGTCGCAGGTTTGCTTGGCGACGTTCCGGTCGTGATGCTGTCCGGCCGGGTGCACTACTACGAGAGTGGTGACGCCAACGCTATGCGCGTGCCGCTGCAAACCCTGAAGAACCTCGGCGTCGAAAACCTGGTGCTCACCAACTCAGCGGGCTCGCTCAGGGACGATCTGCCGCCCGGATCGGTCATGCGGATCTCGGATCACATCAATTTTTCCGGCTTCAACCCGCTGATCGGCGTTGAAAGCGACGATCGTTTCGTCGGCATGACCAGTGCCTACGATGCAGAGCTTGCCGAGCGCATGCAGGGCGCAGCCGAGCGACTGGGAATTCCCCTGCAGGCCGGCGTCTATATGTGGTTCTCCGGGCCGAGTTTTGAAACGCCGGCAGAAATCCGCATGGCGCGCGTGCTCGGAGCCGACGCGGTCGGCATGTCGACTGTGCCGGAAGTCATCCTGGCGCGCTTCATGGGCCTCAAGGTCGCGGCAGCCTCGGTGATCACCAATTTCGGCGCGGGCATGACCGGCGGTGAGTTGAGCCACCACGAGACCAAGGACATGGCGCCCGTCGGCGGCAAGCGCCTGGCGGCCATTCTCAAAGAGATGATTTCCAACGACGCGGCGGTTTAGTGACCATGCTCCCGCAAGAATTCATCCGCCGCAAGAGAAACGGTGATCGCCTCGAAGCATCGGACATTGCACGCTTCGTCCGCGGTCTGTCCGACGGCTCCATTTCGGAGGGACAGGTCGCAGCCTTCGCCATGGCGATCTGGTTCTCGGGCATGAGCCGCGACGAGACGGTAGCGCTGACGCTGGCCATGCGCGATTCCGGTGAAACGCTCGACTGGAGCAGCGTCAGTCGCCCCATCGTCGACAAGCACTCGACCGGTGGTGTCGGCGACAATGTCTCGCTGATGCTCGCCCCGATCGTCGCCGCATGCGGCCTGGCCGTGCCGATGATCTCGGGACGGGGATTGGGTCACACCGGCGGTACGCTCGACAAGCTCGAATCCATACCCGGCTATGATATCCAGCCGTCAGCTGGGCTGTTCCGAAAGACGGTCGACGAGGTCGGCTGCGCCATTATCGGCCAGACCGCCAATCTGGCGCCCGCCGACAAACGGCTCTACGCCATCCGTGACGTCACCGCGACCGTCGATTCCGTTCCGCTGATCACCGCATCGATCCTGTCCAAGAAGCTTGCCGCCGGCCTGCAGTCGCTGGTGCTCGACGTCAAGGTCGGCAACGGCTCGTTCATGAGCGATGCCGGCGAAGCCGAGGTGCTGGCCCGGTCGCTGGTCGATGTCGCCAATGGCGCCGGCGTGCGCACGTCGGCATTGCTCACGGACATGAATGAACCTCTTGCCGATGCGGCCGGCAATGCGCTCGAGATCTGGAACTGCCTCGCCTTTCTCAAGGGCGACAAGCGTGGCACCCGTCTGGAAACCGTCGTCATGGCCTTTGCCGCCGAAATGCTTGTTGCAGCCGGTGCGGCAGTCGATCCGACAGCCGGTGAGGCACTAGCCCGCGCGACGCTTGAAAACGGTGCGGCAATCGAGCGTTTCGCCAGGATGGTGCATGCTCTCGGCGGCCCCGCGGATTTCGTCGATCGGCCGGGACAATACCTCGCGGCCGCACCGGTCATTCTGCCGGTCAAGGCCGAAAACGACGGCTACTTGCTGTCCTGCCGGACCCGCGATCTCGGCATGGCCGTGATCGCTCTTGGGGGCGGGCGGACGCATCCGAACGATCAGATCGACCATCGCGTCGGCTTTGCCGATCTGAAACCGTTGGGAACGCGGATCGCCGAGGGGGAGCCGATCGCGTTCGTCCATGCGGCGGACGCGAATGCGGCTGAACGCGCGCGCCAGGATATCTTGTCCGCCTATGAGGTCGTCGACACTCAACCGGAACCGTGCTCGCCGATCCTTTCGAGGATCACCTGACCAGGTGTAGAGCGCCGTCTTCGACCCGGTAGGATGATAGCCGGCTGAGAAAGCTCATGCCGACGAGCATGCCTGAAAGCGACTTGTCGGGCAGCACGAAGGCGTCGACGTCGCGCAGCGATATGCCGCCGATCTCGACTTTCGCCAGTTTTGCCCTCGCCGCGGCGACCTCGCCATTGGCCGTTCCAACGCGAACGTTGAATGCGAGTGTCCCCGTTGAAAGGCCGAGCCTGCGCGCGGTCGAAACATTGATAGCGATGGTGCTGGCGCCCGTATCGACCAGGCCGCGTTCGGTGCGGCCGTTGATGCGGAAATCGCCGAAGAAATGGCCGGAATGATCGGCTTCAAGCACGACTGCTTTCCCGGAAGCATACTTGGCCGTCGTTGCCGGAATGGCGCCGATTTCAGCGGTTTTGCCCGAGCCGCGCGTATCCGGCTTTGAAAGGTATGAGCTCGCAAGGTCGGGGATGACCAGCGCCGCAACGGCGATGCCGCCGGCAAATGTCAGCAAACGTCCGAACATGGCCTGACCTTCCGCGCATACCGGCCGCAGATATACGTGCCGATCGAGCGTCCAATAGAGCAGAGGAAGGCTAATACGGCACAAAAAAACCGCCGGGTTACCGGCGGTTTTTCGTCAACTTTGCGCTCTGGTTAAGAAACGGAAAATCACTTCGTTCCGTACATGCGGTCGCCGGCATCGCCGAGCCCGGGCATGATGTAGCCAAGCTCGTTCAGGTGGCTGTCGATCGATGCCGTGAAGATCGGCACATCCGGGTGCGCGGCCTGGAAGTTGCGGATGCCTTCGGGGGCTGCGAGCAGGCAGAGGAAGCGCAGGTTCTTCGCGCCGCGTTCCTTCAGCTTGTCGATCGCCGCGATCGAGGAGTTGCCGGTCGCAAGCATCGGATCGACGACGATGATCAGCCGCTCGGACAGGCTTTCCGGTGCCTTGAAGAAATACTCCACCGCTTCCAATGTATCGTGGTCGCGATAGACGCCGATATGCGAGACGCGGGCCGAAGGCACCAGTTCAAGCATGCCTTCCAGCAGCCCGTTGCCAGCGCGCAGGATCGACGCGAAGACGAGCTTCTTGCCTTCCAGCACCGGCGCGTCGATCTCCTGCATCGGCGTCTCGATGCGCTCCATCGTCAGTTCCAGATCGCGCGTTACCTCGTAGCAGAGCAGCGTCGAGATTTCCCGAAGCAGTCGCCGAAAACCCGCGGTCGAGGTTTCCTTCTTGCGCATGATGGTCAGCTTGTGTTGCACAAGCGGATGATCGATCACTGTTACGCCGTCCATGGCCACCTTCCCGGAAGTTTCTGTGTCCGCCCTTTTTCCATGGAATGCTCCGCGGCCGCAAGGGCGTTGGGCGGCTCGTTGTGTTCATCCCCAGCCGCGCCATCCTTCTTGGACCAGCGCAGGCTTGGGTCAGATAAGCGCCAACAATCTCTGCCGCGTCGTCTCGTCGACGAAAGCCGCCTGGATCGCCGTCCGCGTCATCTCGTTGATGTCGTCGTCATCGAACCCCATAACCGTCGAGGCGATGTCGTATTCCTGGGCAAGCGAGGTGTGGAAGAAGGGCGGGTCGTCGGAATTGAGCGTCACCCGAACCCCGGCTTCGTGCAAGGCTCGCAGGGGATGCGCGTCAAAACCCGGGAAGACCTGCAAAGAGATGTTGGATCCGGGGCAGACCTCCAGAACGACACCTTCATCAGCGAGCCGCTTGACGAGGTCCGCGTCCTCGATCGCCCGCACGCCGTGGCTGATGCGCGACGGCCTGACATGGTCGAGCGCGTCGCGCACGCTGAAGGCGCCCGAAAGTTCGCCCGCGTGAATGGTCAGGCCAAGGCCGGCATCGCGGGCGATATCGAAGGCCCGGGCAAAATCGGCGACGCTGTGCATGCGCTCTTCGCCCGCCAGATTGAAACCGGTGACCAGAGCGTGCTCTCTTTTGGCGGCGAACTCAGCCGTCCTGACGACCGATTCCGGCCCGAGATGCCGAATGCCTGTAATCAGCATGCGCGATTCGATCCCGGTCTTCGCCTTGGCGGCCTCCATGCCTGCGGCAAGGCCCTCTAGATAGGCGTCGGCACCAAGGCCGATCGTGTTGCCGTGATCCGGCGAGACGATGATCTCGCTGTAGATTGTCCCAACCTCGGCCAGTTCCGTCAGATAGGCCTCTGCAAGAAGCGCATAGTCTTCCTGCGTGCGAAACAGCGAGGCCACGCTGTCGTAGCATTTCACGAAGCTGGTAAAGTCCGCCCAGACATAGGCGCGGTCGGCGATGATCTCGCTGGTGTCGAGCCCGTACTTCTCCGCTTGGCGTAGCGCCAATTCCGGCGGCGTCGCGCCCTCGATATGGCAGTGCAGTTCCGCCTTCTTCAGATGTGCGGTCAAATGAGGCTTCTCCCGTGTAGGCCCGGTGCAATCCCGAGATGTCTGGCGACCGTTTCGCCGATATGTGCAAAGGTGTTGGCAATCCCGAGAGAACGGCTGCGCACGGCCGGCCCGAACATGAGCACCGGCACGCGCTCGCGTGTATGGTCCGTTCCGCGCCAGGTCGGATCGCAGCCGTGATCGGCCGTCAGGATGACGATATCGCCGGGTTTCAGCTTCCGGTCGAGATCGGGAAGCCGCGCGTCGAAGGCTTCGAGTGCTGCGGCATAACCGGCGATATCGCGGCGATGGCCGAAGAGCATGTCGAAATCGACGAAGTTGGTGAAGACGAGGTCGCCATCCTCCGCCTCGTCGATCGCAGCCAGGCTCGCATCGAACAACGCCATGTTGCCGTCGGCCTTGGTCAGCTTCGTCACGCCCTGGTGGGCGAAGATATCGCCGATCTTGCCGATCGCGTGCACCGTGCGGCCGGCGTGCGCGAGGCGGTCGAGAACCGTCGGCTCCGGCGGCAGAACCGAGTAGTCGCGCCGGTTGCCGGTGCGGGTGAAGGTCTGCGCGCTGTGGCCGATGAAGGGGCGGGCGATGACGCGGCCGATATTGTAGTCGTCAAGCAGGCGGCGAACGACCTGGCAGAACTCCAGCAGGCGTTCCAAGCCGAAAGTGTGCTCGTGGGCGGCAATCTGGAACACGCTGTCCGAGGAGGTGTAGCAGATCGGCTTGCCGGTCCGCATATGCTCCTCGCCGAGGCGGGCGATGATATCTGTGCCGGAGGCGTGGCAATTGCCGAGAATGCCGGGGATATTGCCCTCGCGGCAGATCGCCTCGACCAGTTCCGCCGGAAATGCGTCGCCTTCGGCCGAGAAGTAGCCCCAGTCGAACATGACAGGCGTACCCGCAATCTCCCAATGGCCTGATGGTGTATCCTTGCCGCGCGAGACTTCGCTGGCTGCGCCATAGGCGCCGTAGACCCGGCCCGGCACCGGCATGCCCGTCGGTAGCCGCCCCGTTGCCAACTTGGCTGCGTGCACGAGCCCGAGTGCCGACATATTGGGAAGATTGAGCGGCCCTTCGCGCAAGCCAGCACGATCCGCCGCTCCGGTCGCGCAGAATTCGGCGATGTGGCCAAGCGTGTCTGCGCCCAGGTCACCATAGGTTTCGGCATCCGGCGCACCGCCTATGCCGAAGGAATCGAGGACAAAGAGAAACGCGCGCGCCATGAAAGATCCGGTAAGCCGGAGCGCGAGCAGAGCGCGCGGTCCGGTGCTGCAACGAGCGCGGACGCAGATGCCGCCAGCGCAATCTCGAAGGAATAGCGCCGGCGAAGTCGCATTGCAATTGGCTTCGGTTATGTTGCGATCAGCAGTCGGGGCACTTTATGATTTCGGCCTGGCGTGAGCGGAAATAGGCCGTCTTGGACAGGTTTATCGTCTTGAGTGTGCTGGAATTCAAGCCTTCTGCAAAGAGCAGAAGCTCATGTGGAACGACGAGTTCCGTGCGAACGACGAAAGCTTCGGTGGAAGCAAACTGCGCGGGAACGGTTGTCGGAGAGTTCGCGGCGTAGGGTATCGCGCCATTCTGATCACGCGACCAAACGACAGTGCCGTTGTTGGCGGCGTCGACTTTGATTCCGGTCATTTTCAGAGTGAATCCGGAATTCTGGTAGGGTGCGAGGATGCTCTTGGCGACATTCGACATGTTGCCGAGGTAAGTTTTGTTAACCTCTGATTGTTGCGCGATCATATCCGCAACTGAGCTTGCGGCCCGTTCGACCTTGCTTTTCACCGTGAAGCCGAGGGTAACTTCGAACGCCCCGATATAGGCGACCACCAGCATTGGGATCACCATGGCGAATTCAATCGCGCCGAAACCGCTGCGGTCTTTTGCGAGCAACGCAATCGAGTTGCGAGTCCGCGCCAACATGGAGGTTGTTTTCTTCGCAAGAGAGATCACGGACGCCCTCATTCGTTTTCGTTGCGGAAAGTCGCGGTCGCCACCATGAGATAGTCTCGTGGCATGCTCGTGCCGGCAGGGCGCAGATTGGTCACAAAAGGACGGACGAGGTCCGTAATCACGCTCCAGCGGTAATAGGCGCGCAGCACATTGTATGTGCCTGGCCCCCCCGGCGCGAAGGAGAAGCTGCCGGTATTGATGTCGTTGGATTTGGCCATTCGAGGTATATCGACTGGAAGCTGAGCCAAGTCGGTCGTGCTTTTGACATCGATAAGCAACCTGCTCGGAATGTTCACTTCTGTCGCCGAGCACTTCAGCATCACAGAGATCTCAGCGCAGAACGCCTGACGGAACTGTTTTTCCGTCATGTCGGTGGGCTTGCCTCTGGCGAAGGTGATCTCGCCGGTGCGTACCTTGCGCGCCATCACCTCCGTGGCGCTGGCCAGGAGCCGCTCGCCCGTAAAGGCAAAGAATGTCTCGAAGCAAGCAAAAGTGACCACGAGGAACGGGATCACCAGAATCGCGAACTCGATTGATGCCGCACCATTTTTATTCGCAAACAGACGCCGTAGCGGACCGCGATTTGATCTCGAAGATTGCCTCGACCCTTGAACTTCCTGTTCGGCCAACATCTCGTCGTCCCATCATGTTACGTTTGATGGGTGAGAAATAAGGGGTAACTCTTGATATTTCGTTCTCGATGATCATTGGCATTTTAATGATCGCCGGCGTTTTTGCTCGATTTTAGTTGCCGGTGCCGGTGCCGGTCGTTTTGCGTTCGGCATGACGTTCGCAGTTTGGTGTGCACGACAGAACGGTGCGCGACGTCTGCTTATAGACGCGCACGGTGTTGCCCTCGTCGATAGAGACGATAATGCGCTCGTCGACGATCGCATTGCCATCCTGGTCCAGGATCACAAGGTTCGTCGTGCCGAAATTGCGGCCCGTGACGACGATGGTCTTTGCATCGGCTACCGTTGCATCGGCAACATCAGCGTTGCCGATGATCACTTTGCTGACGGGGCGATCAAGCTTGAGGACGCGCGCGTGATCCATGTAGACGCGCATGATGTCTTCCTGGGCGCTGGCGGCAAGGGGTGGGAACACTGCAAAAAGCCCGACGAGCGCGAGAACAAGCAAACTGATGTGGGCGGTCGTGAAGGGCACAGACATGGGGCGTCCTTTAGGTGACATGCCGCATCCTCGCGTGTCTTGGTGAATGAAGCGTTAAGCCGCCGGTGTCTGGCCCAATGCCCGGAAATATTTGCCGTTCGTTTACCCAAAAATCAGCGATGAGACGTTCATCTTTTGGTAACCGCCTTCCTTAAGTCGGTAGCAATCCGACGGGCATAGGTTGAGCTCATCCGATCAACGGCAACAGTTGGCGGACGTGCTGAACAACAATCGCGAAGTAGGAGAATCATCATGAAGAAGATTTTTGCCCGTCTGATGAAGGACGAGTCTGGCGCAACTGCAATCGAATACGGCCTCATTGCCGCCCTCATCTCCGTTGCGCTGATCGCTGGCGCTAGCCAGCTGGGCAACGTTCTCAACGGCCAGTTCAGCTTCCTCGCCAACCAGGTTACCGGTTCGCAGACGCCGTAAGGCAAGCCGTAGGCGTTACGGATGGAAAAGAGAAAGCCGCCCTTGTTGGCGGCTTTTTGTTACCTTGGCAGATATGTTCCAAGTCTCGCTCGCGGAGTGGATCTCGATAAATGCTCTTGTTGGCCTTCCTTGCAATCTTTCCGCTGTGTCTGATCTGGGCCGCTGCTTCAGACCTGATGACGATGACGATACCGAATCGTCTGTCGTTGCTGCTCGCTATCGGTGCGGTCCTGGCCAACGTCGCCGCCGGGTCCGGTTTCGTTGACATCGGCTTCGACGTAGCTGCCGGTCTGCTGGTTTTCCTGCTGTGCTTTTGTCTTTTTTCTGCGGGTGTCATGGGTGGCGGTGACGCAAAACTTTTGACCGCCTGCGCTCTGTGGTTCGGGTTGAACGGCTCTCTGCTGGCGTTTCTGCTGTATGTCTCGCTTATGGGCGGTGTCTTAACGGTGCTCGTCGTGATGTTGCGGTCCCGTCCGGGCGTCTTGCTTGCGGCCGGCATTCCGATGCTAGGCCTTCTGCTCACTGCTAAGAAAATACCCTACGCGATTGCGATCGCTGCCGGCGCCTTCTTGGCCTTTCCGGCGTCGCCTTTGTACCGGGCTGCTCTCGCGCAAATTGGCGTTTGAAGGTGATCGGCACGGAAAGTTGAATGGTAGCGATATGTTAACCATACCTGTAGATGCAGCGTTAACTATAATTACACCAATTCCTGATCAATCTGATCCCGGCATATCTGCGGGGCACAGAAACGATCATGAAACCGGTTCGCATCATCATACTGACGGTGGCCGTCGCGTCGGCGGCGATGGCCGGGTTGTTGGCGATGAAGCTGACCCGCGGCCCTGCCCAACTCACGGCTGAGCCCGTCATTGAACGCGCTCCGACCGTCAATGTCCTCGTTGCCAGCAAGAGCTTGCCCGTCGGATCGCGGCTGGGTGGAGACGCCGTCCACTGGATGGCCTGGCCCAAGGACGGCGTCGTCGATGGCCTCATTACCGAAGAAAACCGGCCTTCGGCCATCGAAGACCTGACCGGTGCGGTCGTTCGGTTGCCGATTTTTAATGGTGAGCCGGTGCGCAGCGAGAAGGTTGCCGACTCCTCCAGTCGAATCATGTCGTCGCTCTTGCCTGCCGGCAAGCGCGCGGTTGCGACGGAAATTACCGTGGCGACAGGCGCCGGCGGTTTCATCCTGCCGAACGACCGTGTCGACGTCATCATGGTCCGCAAATCAGACAACGATGTTTTCCTGACGGAAACGGTGCTCAGCAACGTCCGCGTTCTGGCGATCGACCAGCAGGTCGAGGAGAAGGATGATGGCTCCAAATCCGTGGTCGGCACCACAGCGACCCTGGAGCTGACCCCTGACCAATCAAAGGTCATGACCGTCGCCCAACAGATGGCTGAGCGCATCTCGCTCGCCCTTCGCAGCGTCGCGGATGCGCAGGAGCCCGATACGAACGCCGCGGATTATCTTTTGAGCGGTGATGGCCAGCCCAGCATTCAGGTCATCAAGTCGGGCTCCATCGTCAAGGGCGACGGTTCAAGCCAGGGCCAGCAACAATGAGCGATCGAGTGGAGCACAAGGTGAAGCGGATCGGAAATAAATTTCGGGCGTCTGTTGCGGCGGGTCTGTCATTTTGCCTGGCATTTTCGGGCATTACGCTGCCGACGCTGCCGTCCGCCTATGCGGCTGCATCCTCGGTCGTCAGGATCGTCGAAAGCGGGCCGGGGGTAAAGAAGAAGGTCAGCTTGGGGCTGAACAAGGCTGTAGTCGTCGATCTGCCTTCCGACGCCCACGATATTCTCGTCGCCGACCCATCGCTCGCCGATGCCGTTACGCGCACCTCAAGACGTATCTATCTCTTCGGCAAATCCGTCGGGCAGACCAATATCTTCGTCTTCGGACCGAACGGTGAGGAAATCGTCAGCCTAGACGTGGAGGTCGAGCGTGACATCGCCAACCTGCAATCCAATCTGCGCCGCTTCATTCCCGATGCCGAAATCAACGTCGAAATCATCTCCGACAACATCGTCCTGACAGGCACCGTGCGCACGCCGCTCGATTCGACGCGGGCCGTCGATCTCGCCAAGGCCTTCCTCCAGGGCGGTGAAGCGACGACACGCAACATCACGGCGCAGGGCAACAATGGTGATGCCGATATCTTTGCCGAAGACCGCCAAGTGTCGCAGATCGTCAACCTGTTGACCATCGAAGGCGATGATCAGGTCACGCTGAAAGTCACGGTTGCCGAAGTCAGCCGCCAAGTCCTCAAGCAACTCGGCTTCAACGGCAGTGTCTCCGATGGCGACAGCAGTATCGGATTCCGCAACCCCGCCAACCTTGGAGACGCCATAGGCCTCGGTGCAAACGCGCTTATCAAGGGCTCGATTGGTGGAACGACGATAGCAAGCTACATCAATGCGATGGAACAGGCAGGCGTGATGCGCACGCTCGCCGAGCCGAGCTTGACCGCGATTTCGGGTCAAGAGGCGAAATTCTACGTTGGTGGCGAGTTTCGGCTGTCGGGCATGCAAGAGGTCGAAAGGGACCCCGCCACCAATCTGACCACCGTCAAGCGCGAGGTCAACGACGTCGAATATGGCATTCGCCTGAACTTCAAGCCGGTCGTTCTCGGCCCTGGAAGGATCAGCCTGCAGGTCCAGACCAATGTGTCGGAGCCGACTTACGAAGGCAGTGCCGTCACCGGCAACGGCTCCAATTCCGTCCCCGGCAACACGTTCCTCGGCATTCGCAAGCGCGAGGCATCGACCAGCGTCGAACTCCCCTCGGGTGGCTCTATCGTCATCGCCGGCCTTGTGCAGGACAATATCCGCCAGGCCATGTCCGGCGTGCCGGGCGCGTCGAAGATCCCGATCCTCGGAACGTTGTTCCGCAGCAAGGATTTCGTCCGTAACGAGACCGAACTCGTCATCATCGCAACGCCCTATCTCGTGCGGCCTGTGGCCAGAAGCGCGATCTCCAGGCCCGACGACAATTTCAATGCGGCCAATGATTGGGAAAGCTTCTTCCTTGGTCGGGTGAACCGGATCTACGGGCGGCCGGAGGCATCCGCTCCAGCCGGTCGCTACCACGGCAACGTTGGCTTCATCTACAAATAGGCTGGGTCATGCAAACGCGAAGCAGCTTCCACGAGAATTCTGAAAGGCCGAGTGCCATGCCCCTCAACAGATCCGGAATTCCCGCCCGTCATTTGCGGCATGTTGCAATCCTCGTCGTTGCCGCGGGGCTGCTTGCCGGTTGCGGCAGCAAGGACAATCTTGCGACGGGCTCCATCCCGGATGACTACCGCACCCGCCACCCGATCGTGCTTGCCGAAGGTGAGCGTGCGATCGATATCCCAATCGCTTCCGGCGATCGCCGGCTGACGCAGGGCACGCGCGACGTCATCAGCGGCTTTGCGGCCGACTATCGCAATTCGTCGACCGGTGTTGTCCAGATCATGCTGCCGCGCGGCTCGGCAAACAGCCAGGCAGCACAGGCGATGCGCAAGGAGATCCGCAGTGTTCTGGTTGCCGCCGGTGTCCCCGCCAAGCGGCTGATCGAGGCGGGCTACGAGGCCGGCCCGTCGGGTGACGCTGCGCCTGTTCGCATAAGGTATGTGGCGATCACCGCCCAGACGGCCCCCTGTGGTGAGTGGCCCGAGGACGTTGCGCTCAATACGATCCAAAACCGCAACTACTATAATTTCGGTTGCGCATCGCAATCCAACCTGGCGGCCCAGATTTCCAATCCGACCGATCTGCTCGGCCCGCGCCAGATGTCGCCGATCGATGCGGAGCAGCGCGGCCAGGTCATCAAGGACTGGCGCGGAACCGAAAAGAGTGACGGGCCCGTCATCATCTTCAATTGATATCGTTGGGATCATCAGATGAGCAGCATTGAGTACAGGATCGAAACGGGCGCCGCGGCCGGCGACCTCGCCTTCGATACGGTGCAGCCGGGTGACCTTGAGCAGGTCCGCCCGCTGCCGCGCATCTCGATCCACGCATTTTGCGAAACCGAGGCGGTGCAGCGACTGATGGAGCGTTGCGGCCAGGATCGCCGCATGGCGAAGGTCAGCTTGCGCATCAACAACGGCGGCATCGATGCCGCGGCCAACATGTTTGCGAGCGTGTCGACGCCGAACCTGATCATTCTGGAAACATCCGCCGATCCCCGGTTCCTGCTGAGCGAGCTTGCGCCGCTGGCTGCGGTCTGCGATCCGAGTACCAAGGTGATCCTCGTCGGCAAATACAACGATATCGGACTTTATCGCGAGCTCATCCGCAACGGCATCTCGGAATACATGGTCGCGCCCGTGGCAATGCCGGACGTTCTGTCCGCGGTCGCGTCGATTTTCGTCGATCCCGACGCCGAGCCATTGGGACGTAGCCTGGCGTTTATCGGCGCCAAGGGCGGCAGCGGTTCGTCTGCCATCGCGCACAATTGCGCCTGGGGGATTTCTAATCTCTTTTCGACGGAGACCATTCTCGCCGATCTCGACCTGCCCTACGGCACGGCCAACATCGATTTCGATCAAGATCCCCCGCAGGGCATATCGGAGGCGGTTTTCGCGCCCGAGCGGCTCGACGAGGTCTTTCTCGATCGGCTTCTGACCAAATGCTCCGACCATCTTTCGTTGCTTGCGGCGCCATCCATGCTGGATCGTGCCTATGACTTCGAGGGTGGCGCCTTTCATCCGATCCTTGAGATCCTGCAACGCAGCGCGCCGGTTTCGGTGCTCGACATCCCGCATATGTGGACGGATTGGACGCGCTCGGTACTGGGCGAATCCGATGAAATCGTCATTACGGCGGTGCCGGATCTCGCGAGCCTTCGCAACACGAAGAACCTGCTCGATGCCTTGAAGAAGCTGCGCCCGAACGACAAGCAACCCCACCTCGTCTTGAACCAGGTGGGCATGCCGAAGCGTCCGGAGATCGCGGTCAACGAATTCTGCGAATCGCTGGAAATCGAAGCGGCAGCCATCATTCCATTCGATGCCGTTCTTTTTGGCAACGCATCGAACAGCGGCCGGATGATCGCGGAGATCGACAAGAAGTCGGCAGCGACCGAAACCTTCTCCCAGCTCGCGCACCTGCTCACCGGTCGCGCATCGATGAAGAAGGCGCGGCGCGGCGGTCTCGGCAAGATGCTTGCGGCGCTCGGTAGAAAATAGACGGCGCAGAGAACGGACGGATCAGGAACATGTTCGGCAAACGCGGAAACGAAGGCTCTAGCAGGGGCGGCACCACAGGTGCCGCGATGCCGCCGATCGTCACGGTCACGCAAGCGGCGGTGATCGAGCGCGCCGCGGTACCGGTGCTTGCTGACTCGCAATCATCCGCTTCCCGTCCGCAATCTCCAGCTCCGACACAAAGAAAGCGGCCCGCGCGCACCGAGGACTACTACGATACCAAATCGCAGGTCTTCTCGGCTCTGATCGACACGATCGACCTGTCGCAGCTGGCCAAGCTCGATACGGAAAGCGCGCGCGAAGAAATTCGCGATATTGTCAACGACATTATCACGATCAAGAATTTCGCGATGTCGATCTCCGAGCAGGAAGAGCTGCTCGACGATATCTGCAACGACGTCCTTGGCTATGGACCGTTGGAACCGCTGCTCGCGCGCGACGACATTGCCGATATCATGGTCAACGGTGCCGGCCAGACCTTCATCGAAGTCGGCGGCAAGACCATCGAGTCTGAAGTGCGCTTCCGCGACAACGCCCAGCTACTCTCGATCTGCCAGCGGATCGTCGGGCAGGTGGGGCGGCGCGTCGACGAATCGAGCCCGATCTGCGACGCGCGTCTGCCCGATGGCTCGCGTGTCAACGTCATTGCGCCGCCGCTCGCCATCGACGGCACCGCGCTGACGATCCGCAAATTCAAGAAGGACAAGCTGAAGCTCGATCAGCTGGTGAAATTCGGGGCGATCACGCCGGAAGGTGCTGTCCTTCTTCAGATCATCGGCCGCGTCCGCTGCAACATCGTCATTTCAGGCGGTACCGGCTCGGGCAAGACGACGCTCCTGAACTGCTTGACCGGCTTCATCGATCTCGACGAACGGGTCATCACCTGCGAAGACACGGCCGAATTGCAATTGCAGCAGCCGCACGTGGTTCGTCTCGAAACCCGACCGCCGAATATCGAGGGCGAGGGTGAGATCACCATGCGCGATCTCATCAAGAACTGCCTGCGCATGCGACCTGAACGCATCATCGTCGGCGAAGTGCGCGGACCGGAGGTGTTCGACCTTCTGCAGGCGATGAACACCGGCCATGACGGCTCGATGGGAACGATCCACGCCAACACGCCGCGCGAATGCCTCGCCCGCATGGAATCGATGATCGCGATGGGCGGCTTCACGCTGCCGGCAAAGACTGTCCGCGAGATCATATCCGGGTCCATCGACGTCATCATTCAGGCGGCACGCCTGCGCGATGGCTCGCGCCGTATCACCCACATCACGGAAGTGGTCGGCATGGAAGGCGACGTCATCATCACGCAGGATCTGATGCGTTACGAAATCGAAGGCGAAGATGCCAACGGCCGCATTATTGGCCGCCACGTCTCGACCGGCATCGGGCGTCCGCATTTTTGGGATCGCGCCCGCTACTTCAACGAAGACAAGCGCCTGGCGGCGACACTCGACGCCATGGACAAGGGCTAGGATCCGCGATGTTCGGCATAGGCCTTCCCGTCCTCGCCCTAGCTGCACTGGTCGCGATATCGGCGTCGGCGCTGGCCTATGGCGTGATGTATTCGCGCATCGAAAGCGAGAAGAAGACGGAAGGTCGCGTGCGCAGAGTGAGCGCGGCCGAAACAGATCGAGTCAAGGTCAAGGCCGCCCGCGATCGCGTCAACGAGATGTCGAAGCGGCGCAAGTCTGTCCAGGATTCGCTTAAGGAGCTCGAGAAGAAGCAGCAGGAAAAATCGGCGAAAGCCGCGCCCTCGATGAAGGCGCGGCTGGCGCAGGCAAATCTGTCTATCTCGTTGGCCAAGTTCTATGTTTTCAGCGCATTGTTCGGCCTTTTTGCAGCCTTTGTTGCGTTGATCCTGGGTGCCGGTCTGGCCATAGCCGCGGGCATCGGCGTCATTGTCGCCGCAGGCCTGCCGCGTTGGCTGGTCAACTTCCTGATCAAGCGCCGTTGCAAGAAGTTTCTTGAAGAGTTCCCGAACGCTCTCGACATCATGGTTCGGTCGATCAAATCCGGCCTGCCTTTGAACGACGCGCTCCGCCTCATCGCCAATGACGGACAGGAACCGGTCAAGAGCGAATTCCGCAGGGTGGTGGAATCGCAGCAGGTCGGGCTGAGTGTCACAGAAGCCTGCGCCCGCATGGTCAATCACATGCCGCTGTCGGAGGTCAATTTCTTTGCGATCGTGATCGGCATTCAGGCTCAGGCCGGCGGTAACTTGTCCGAAGCGCTTGGCAACCTGTCGAAGGTCCTGCGAGAGCGCAAGAAGATGAAGGCCAAGGTCAATGCCCTGTCGATGGAAGCCAAGGCTTCGGCCTGGATCATCGGTGCCTTGCCGTTCATCGTGTCGACCCTCGTCTATCTGACGTCGCCGGACTACATGATGATCCTGTTTACCGATCAGCGCGGGCATCTGATTATCGGTGCTGGTCTCGTCTGGATGAGCATCGGCATCCTGATGATGCGCAATATGATCAACTTCGACATCTGAGGAAACAATTATGGGCGAAGGATTGGTCAAGACGTTCACGGATCCCAACATCATCCTTGCTGTTCTGGTCTCGTTTGCAGTGCTGGCGACCTTCTATTCGCTGGTGGTGCCATTCTTCGAGCGCGGAGATCTCGGCAAGCGGATGAAATCGGTGGCCACCGAGCGTGAGCAGATACGCGCGCGGGAACGCGCCCGCCTCGCCACGGAGGTTTCAAGCGGCAAGGCCAGTTTGCGCGGACAGAACAACACGTCCGTTCGCCAGGTCGTCGAGCGATTGAACCTGCGCAAGGCCCTTGTCGACGACAATACCGTCAACCGCCTCAAGACTGCCGGCTATCGCTCGCAGAATGCGCTCAACACGTTCCTTTTCGCGCGGTTCTGCCTTCCGTTCCTGTTTCTGGTCATAGCGATCGTCTATATTTTCGTGCTCGGCAATTTCGCCGAGAAGCCTTTCATGATGCGGTTCGCATTCGCCATTGGCTTTGCCTATGTCGGCTTCTATGCGCCGAACATCTTTGTCGCCAACGCCATCGCCAAGCGACAGCATTCCATCCGTCGCGCCTGGCCGGATGCGCTCGATCTCCTCTTGATCTGCGTAGAATCCGGCGTGTCGATGGAGCTCGGTATGCGGCGCGTCGCCGACGAAATCGCCTCCCAGTCGCCGGCCCTGGCGGAAGAGTTGGTGCTGACGACGGCCGAGCTTTCGTTCCTGCCCGAACGTCGTATCGCGCTTGAAAATCTTGGACACCGCACCGGCCTCGATGACGTCAAGTCGGTGGTACAGGCGCTGATCCAGGCGGATCGCTACGGAACGCCGATCGCCCAGGCGCTGCGCGTGTTGGCACAGGAAAGCCGCGACCAGCGCATGAATGCGGCGGAAAAGAAGGCGGCCGCTTTGCCGCCGAAGCTCACCGTGCCGATGATCCTGTTCTTCCTGCCGGTTCTCGTCGCCGTCATCCTGGGTCCGGCCGGCATCCAGGTCGCCGATCGCTTCTGATCCCGACCCGGCATGCATTCTTAACGAAGTCGGAATCGATTTCAGCGACAGATCATGCAGCAGGCTCACATTGCTAAAATGCCCCGAGTGCGCGCTCACGGGGCATCTCGGGTATCTGCAAACAAGGATATCTGACGTCGGCGTGATCGCGCGCACCACCGTTATGTCGTCGGCGTGCGCCGCGACCGTAACGCCGTTTAGTTGGTGTTCGCGTCGTCCGCCTTGGCAAGCTGCTTCCATGCGCCCTGCTGTGACAGCATCGAGCGCAGATACGTCACATTTGCCTCGGCCTGCTCGCCTGACAATTCCTGGCGGGCGATCGTTTCGGCCTCTTGGAAGCGACCCTGCAGGCCCACCGCGAGCGCCAGGTTCTGCCGTACGCTGCTGTCGGCGCCCGGTTGGCCCGTTGCCGATTTCAGATAGGTTTCGGCGGTGCGCAGGTCCTTGGTCAGAAGATAGGACATGCCGAGGTTGGAAAGCACGGACGGCTCGTTGGGCTTGAGTTCCAGCGCTTCGCGGTAGCGCAGGCGCGCTTCCTGCGAGCGGCCGAGCTGGTCGAGGATTGCGCCTTCTGCCGATTTCAGCTTCCAGTCCGGCCGGTCCGGTGTCTGGGCGCGGCTGATCGTGTTCAATGCCTGTTCCAGCTGGCCTGCGGCTGCCTGCGCCTTGCCGTAGGCGCCGAGAACTTCGCGGTCCTGCGGATGGTTGATCGCGACCTGCTGCATGACGGCGAGTGCCTGTTCGTTACGTCCGGTCATACGCAGGAGGTTGGCGTAATTCAGCCCCGCCTCGCGATCCCTGGGGTTCTTCTCATAGGCCTGCCCAATGCTTTCGGCCGCCTGCGACAGCTCCGATGCGGTCATTGATTGGACGGGCTTCGACGTGCGCGAGATGGAACCGGTCGTCAGTTCCTTCTTCGGCTGGTTGGCGCAACCGGCGACAGACAGGGCGACGATCGCGATCGCGACGCCTTGTATGAGACGGGTGACATTTCGGGATGAGATCGTGTTGTGTTTGGCCATCGGTGGTGTCCCCAGCATGCATTCGCGCACCAGAACTCCAAACAACATCGGCGCAACTTTCACTCCAGCAATAATCTGTTAACCCTAACAGAGCGTTAATTGCGCGAATCCATCTCTGTCAGCCGAGGACTTCCATGGCCCCCTATCAGTTCATCGAGCGGCCGTCGCCGTTCAACACCAGCGCCGGCAAGACGTTGCCCATTTTCGCAGTCACGCCGGCGCATATCGAAACGGGAGCCATCGATCCGATCGCGCTTGATTGGGCCCGCAAGGCCGGCTTCGGGGCCGAATCGGGGGCCGTGCTGCTGATCCCGTCTTCCGATGGCCATCTCGGCGGCGCGCTCTTCGGTCTGGGCAGCAATCCCTCCGAGGCACCGTTCCTGACCGGCAAGCTGGCGCGCGCTCTGCCCGCCGGCAAGTGGCACATCGAAACGGCGCCGCTGACGGCGAACCGGCTGGCGCTCGGTTATGGCCTCGGTTCCTATCGCTTCGAGCGCTACAAGTCGGCCAAGGGCGAGCCGCCGACCTTGCTGATCCCGGGCGATGCAGATGCGACCGACATCAAGCGCCAGCTCGCCGGCGTCTTTCTTGCCCGCGACCTCATCAACACCCCAACCAACGACATGGGCCCAGAGGCCTTGGAAGCGGCATTCCGCGCGCTTGCGGCGCACTACAAGGCTGATGTCTCGGTGATATCAGGCGAGGCTCTTCTGACGCAGAATTTCCCGCTCGTGCACACCGTCGGCCGGGCGAGCGCCGAAGCGCCCCGTCTTCTCGAACTGCGCTGGGGCAAGAAGGGCCACAAGAAGGTGACGCTGGTCGGCAAGGGTGTCTGCTTCGACACCGGTGGCCTCGACATCAAGCCCGCTTCCTCGATGCTTCTGATGAAGAAGGACATGGGTGGTGCCGCCAATGTCATGGGCCTCGCGCTGATGATCATGGACGCAAAGCTCAAGGTCGACCTGCGGGTTATCATCCCCGTCGTTGAAAACTCGATTTCTGCCAATGCCTTCCGGCCTGGCGACATCTATCGCAGCCGCAAGGGTCTGACGGTGCAGATCGACAACACCGATGCCGAAGGCCGGCTCATTCTTGCCGATGCGCTTGCCTATGCCGACGAGGAAAAGAACGATCTTCTCGTCGACATGGCAACGCTGACCGGTGCCGCCCGCGTCGCGCTCGGTCCCGACCTGCCGCCGTTCTTCACCGACGACGCGGAGCTGGCGCACGATCTGTCCGAGGCGAGCCTCAGCGTCGACGATCCGATGTGGCGCATGCCCTTGCACATGGGCTACGACAAGGATGTCTCCGCGCGCATTGCCGATCTGACGAATGCGCCTTCGGGTGGCATGGCGGGATCGATCACCGCCGCGCTCTTCCTCAAGCGCTTCGTCACCAATACCAAGAGCTGGGTGCATTTCGATATCTTCGGATGGGCGCAGTCCGAGCGGCCGCATTCGCCGGTTGGCGGGGAGGCCCAGGCTATTCGCGCTCTCTACCAGCACATCCGGCAGATCGCCAAGTAACATGCCAAGGTTGGAGACCGGCGCTGACAGCGCCGGTCTCCAAAAAGAAACGCTTGCGTAACGGTCCTCGGCTATGGTGGTAAACCACTGCAGCACCGGGCGTCCTTCAGAAGCGCAATGGTCGCTGTAGCCCTTTGACTGCCCGCATGCTTCCTCAAGCCCAATCCGGCTGGCGCATGCGGCCGTGCAGGAGTTGCCATTGCCGGTCGAGCTCACGCCCTCCCAGGCCCTTGGGCTCTGGCACACGGTTTCACTGGAGCAGGTTCGGGTCGACGGCCGCGACCTGACGCTGCGCCAGATGGCGATCTTGCTGCAGATCTATCTCGTGCCTCCGCCCCACACCGTTCGTGGCCTTGCGGCGACGCTTGGCGTCACCAAGCCGGTCATCACGCGCGCGCTCGATACCATGGGTGCCCTCGGCCTCGTCGATCGCGTCCGTGATGAGCGTGATCGACGCAACGTCGTCATCAAAAGGACAGTCGACGGTGCTCTTTATCTTGAAAAATTCGGCGATCTGATCATTGATCAGGGCCGCAAACAGCCTAAGTGAGTTGACATGTCGACACTTCCCGATCGCCGCCTGAATGCCTATCGAGCCGACCTCGCAGAAAACCGCCTTCGCGGTGTCGTCGACGCCGAGCGCTATGTGGAGGGAAGTGTCGCGCGCGTCTCCGTGCCGGTGACACCGCTCAGAGCAAAGCCCGATCTTGCCTGCGGCACCGATACCGAGCTGCTGCTCGGCGAATCCGTGCGCGTGCTCGATACCAACGAGAGTTGGTGCTGGGTGAAAGCCGATCTGGACGGTTATGTCGGCTATCTGCCGGAATATTGCCTTGCACCTGTCATCAAGAGCCCGACGCATGTCGTCTCGGCGCCGCGCACCTTCGTTTACTCCGGCCACGACCTGCGCTTTCCAACAGTCTACCCGCTGTCCATGGGCAGCCGCCTGACCGTCATAGATGAGCGTGAAACCCGTGGCACCCGTTATTTTCTGCTCGACGGCGGGCAGGCGGTGGTCGCCGACCATTGCATCGAGGTTGGCAACGTTCTGGCCGGCGATTATGTCTCCGTTGCTGCCCGCTTCGTCGAAACCCCCTATCTCTGGGGCGGTCGCTCCGGCTTCGGCATCGACTGCTCAGGCCTGGTGCAACTGTCGATGATGATGGTCGGCAAGCTTGCACCGCGCGATTCCGACATGCAGGCGGCTGGCTTGGGAACGCCGATTGCGCGTGAAGAGCTGAAGCGCGGTGACCTCGTCTTCTGGAAGGGACATGTCGCGTTGATGGAAGACGACGAAACGCTGATCCACGCCAATGGCCATACGATGACCGTTGCGCGCGAAGGCCTGGAAGCCTCGATCGAGCGCATCGGCTGGCTCTACGATCAGCCGACGGGCTATCGCCGCCCCTGATGATTCAACGGCTCAGTAGCCGGCTAATTTGTCGACGACGTGCTGCAGCGGTTGCCCGCTTTCGAGGCGGGCGATCTGCTGTTCGACGTGGCGGAACAGCGCCTTGACGTCCGAGGACGCGGCGACATGCGGCGTCACATAGACATTCGGCATCTGCCAGAAACGGCTGTCCGGCGAAAGCGGCTCCTGCTCGAAGACATCGAGGGAAGCCGCGTGGAGAATCCCCGCATCGAGTGAACTCAGGATATCGGCTTCGTTCTGGCTCCCGCCGCGGCCGCCGTTGATGAAGACCGCGGCGCCAAAGGGGCCGTTGCGACTCAGCTTGGCAAAAAGCCCGGCATTGAAGATGCCCTTGGTCTCAGGCGTCAGTGGCAGCAGGCCGACCAGGAAATCGGTGCGCGCCAGGAAGGCGTCCAGTTCGTCGCCGCCATAGGTCTCGATGCCATCGACCGCCTTCTTGCTGCGCGACCAGCCGATCACGTTGAAGCCCATGACCGAAAGCTTGCGGGCCGCATCCTGGCCGAGCACGCCCATGCCCATGATGCCGACGGTGACATCCGCCGCTTCAGGTTGGGAAAGTTCCTGCCATTCCCGCTTTTCGGCAAACGCTTCATAGGCCCGGTGCTGGCGCAGATGCATCAGGCACTGCATCACCACCCATTCGCTCATGCGGGTCGTCAGGCTGCGATCGACGAAACGAACAAGCGGCACCTCCGGCAACCCCGGCAACGTCAGCACATGGTCGACGCCGGCCCCGCCGGAGAAAACCACCTTGAGATCGGGCGCCCTGTCGAAGAGGTCCGGTGCCGATTTCCACACCACCGCATAGTCGATGCCGGCGAGGTCGCGATTGTCATGGATGGCGTCGGCGCGGTTGATCACCTCGCGATCCGGGAAGGCGCCCTTCAGGGCAACTTCCACCTCTTCCGGGATGAACTTCAGATCGACGATGACGGGGCTTTTGGCGGACATTGCGACAACTCTATTGGCGGATGGCGGTGAGGTTGACGGCTTCGAGGTTAAAGGCGGCGGCCATCAGGGCCTTGGTGTAATCCTCCTGCGGCGCATTGAAGATGCGTTCCGCCGGACCTTGCTCGACGACCTTGCCCATGCGCATGACGATCATCTCGTTGGCCAGTGCCCGCACCACCTTGAGGTCATGGCTGATGAAGAGATAGGCGAGATCGTGCTTTTGCTGCAGGTCTCGCAAGAGATCGACCACCTGCGCCTGAACGCTCATATCGAGCGCTGATGTCGGCTCGTCCAGCATCACAAATTTCGGCTTCAGCACCATCGCTCGCGCGATGGCGACGCGTTGGCGCTGGCCGCCGGAGAATTCGTGCGGATAGCGCCAGCGCGTGGCGGCATCAAGACCCACCTCCTCGAGTGCCGCGGCAACGCGGGCATCGCGCTCGTCGTCCGACAATGCTCGCTCGTGGATTTTCAGCCCCTCGGCGATGATGTCGGCAACAGACATGCGCGGGCTGAGCGAACCGTAGGGGTCCTGAAACACCACCTGCATCCGGTTTCGAAGCGGCCGCATTTCGCGGAAGCTGTAGGCGGCGATGTCCTTGCCGACAAAGGCAATCCGCCCCTTGGAAGAGATCAGCCGCGTCAGCGCCAGCCCCAATGTCGTCTTGCCCGAGCCCGATTCGCCGACGACACCGAGCGTCTGACCGGCGCGCAGTTTGAGGTCGATGCCATCGACCGCCTTCACATGGTCGACGACCTTGCGCAGGAACCCTGCCTTGATCGGAAACCACACCTTCACGTCATCAGCTTCCATGACGATCGGCTTGGAGGCGTCGGACGGTGGCGGGTTGCCCCGTGGCTCGGAGGCGAGCAGGTGGCGGGTATAGGCATGCTGCGGATTGGCAAAGATCTCGGCGGTCGGTCCGGTCTCGACGATCTTGCCCTTGGTCATCACGCAGACGCGGTCGGCGATCTTGCGCACGATGCCGAGGTCATGGGTGATAAAGAGCATCGACATGCCGTGTTCGTCCTTGAGTTTCTTGAGCAACTCAAGGATCTGCGCCTGCACGGTGACGTCGAGCGCCGTCGTCGGCTCGTCGGCAATCAACAGCTCCGGCCGGTTGGCAAGAGCCATGGCAATCATCACGCGCTGGCGCTGGCCGCCGGAAAGCTCGTGCGGATAGGCGCCAAGCCGCTTCTCCGGTTCGCGAATGCCGACCTGGTTCAGGAGTTCTAGAATGCGCGTGCGGGCGGCGACACCTTCGAGCCCCTGGTGCAGCTCGAGGATCTCGCCGATCTGCCGCTCGATCGGATGCAGCGGATTGAGCGACGTCATTGGCTCCTGGAAGATCATCGTGATGTCGTTGCCGCGCACCTGGCGCAACTCCGCATCGCTCGCTTTCAGGAGGTCCTTGCCGTTGAAGTGGATTTCGCCGCCCGGATGGCTGGCGGAAGGGTAGGGCAACAGCTTCAGGATCGAGTTGGCGGACACCGACTTGCCGGAGCCGGACTCGCCGACGAGCGCAACCGTTTCGCCGCGCTTGATGTCGAAGGAAATGCTGTCGACCGCAAGCGAGGTGTTGCCGCCCTGGTGGAAGGCGACCGACAGATCACGGACGGAGAGAATGGGGTCGGTCATCGTTGCGCTCACCGGAATGTCTTTCTCGGATCGAAGGCATCGCGGGTCGCTTCGCCGACGAAGATCAGCAGCGACAGCATCAACGACATCACGCAGAAGGCCGTCAGCCCGAGCCAGGGGGCCTGCAGGTTGGATTTGCCCTGCGCGATCATTTCGCCAAGGGAAGGTGAGCCAGGCGGCATGCCGAAGCCGAGGAAGTCGAGCGAGGTCAACGTAGTGATCGAGCCCGACAGGATGAACGGCAGGAAGGTGAGTGTTGCCACCATCGCATTCGGCAAGAGGTGGCGGTACATGATCGTGCCGTTGCCGACGCCAAGGGCGCGCGCCGCATTCACATATTCGAAATTGCGCGCCCGCAGGAACTCGGCGCGCACCACGCCGACGAAGCCGACCCACGAGAAGAGCAGCATGATGGCGAGCAGGATGAAGAAGCCCGGAGGCAGGATCGCGGCGATGATCAGGAGAATGTAGAGCACCGGCATCGACGACCAGATCTCGATGAAGCGCTGCATCAGGAGGTCGGTCCAACCGCCGAAATAGCCCTGCACCGCGCCGGCCGTCACGCCGATGATAGCCGAGGCGATGGTGAGAATCAGTCCGAACAGCACCGAGATGCGGAAGCCGTAGATCATGCGCGCCGTCACGTCGCGTGCCTGGTCGTCGGTGCCGAGCCAGTTGAGATTGCCGGCGATGCAGTTGCGGTCGGCCGAACCTTCCGGATAGGCCGAGCAACGCTCGTCCTTGCTCATCAGCCAGAAGGGTCTTGTCGGTGCCGAATGCGGAATGTTCGAGTTGACCGTCTGGTAGGAGTAACGGATCGGCGGCCAGACCATCCAGCCGTTGGCCTCGATCTCGTCGCGGATGAAATCCGAGCGGAAGTCTGTCTCGGCCAGGAAGCCGCCGAACTTCTCTTCCGGATAATCGACCACCGCGGGAAACAGGATCTCGCCCTTGTAGGAGGCGATGATCGGCCGGTCGTTGGCAATGAATTCGGCAAACATGCTGAGCACGAACAGCAGAAGGAAAATCCAGAGCGACCAGTAGCCGCGCCGGTTCGCCTTGAAATTCTGCCATCGCCGTTTGTTCACCGGTGATAGCCAGCCGCGCGGTGGAGCGGCAGCCTGTGCAGGGGCAGTGGTGACGGTGTTCATCACACGTCCCTCCGCTCGAAGTCGATACGCGGATCGACCCAGGTATAGATCAGGTCGGAGAGCAGGCTGACGACCAGTCCCATCAGCGAGAAGATGAACAGCGTCGCAAAGACGATCGGATAGTCGCGCTTGACGACGGAATCATAACCGAGCCGGCCGAGGCCATCGAGCGAGAAGATGTACTCGATCAACAGCGAACCGGTGAAGAAGGCCGAAATGAAGGCGCTCGGGAACCCGGCGATGATGATCAGCATCGCGTTGCGGAAGACGTGGCCGTAGAGCACCTGACGGTCGTTCAGACCCTTGGCGCGTGCCGTCGTGACATATTGCTTCTTGATCTCGTCGATGAACGAATTTTTGGTCAGCAGCGTCGTCGTTGCAAAAGCCGAAAGCAGGAGCGTGATCAGCGGCAGTGTCATATGCCAGAAATAGTCGAGGATCTTCTGCCACCAGGGCAACTGCCAGAAATTATCCGAGACGATGCCGCGCAGCGGAAACCAGTCGAGGAACGACCCGCCGGCAAAGACGACGATCAGGAGGATGCCGAAAAGGAAGCTCGGAACGGCATAGCCGACGATGATGATTCCGGATGTCCACACGTCGAAGGTCGATCCATCAGACACCGCCTTCTTGATGCCGAGCGGGATCGAAATCGCGTAGGAGAACAGGAGGATCCAAACTCCGAGCGAGATCGAGACCGGCATCTTCTCCTTGATGAGATCGATGACCGAGGTGTTGCGGAAGAAGCTCTCGCCGAAATCGAAGCGGATGTAATCCCACATCATCGTGCCGAAGCGTTCGAGCGGCGGCTTGTCGAAGCCGAACTGCTTTTCGAGCTTGGCGATGAATTCCGGGTCGAGCCCCTGGGCACCGCGGTACTGGCCGCCCTGTTCGCCACCGGCCTGCATCAGGTCGCCGCCGCTGCCGCTGAGGCGGTCCGAGCCGCCGGCGTTCGTCAGGTCGGAGATCACCTGTTCGACCGGTCCGCCCGGCGCAAACTGAATGACGGTGAAGGAAATCGCCATGATCCCAACGATCGTCGGGATCATCAAGAGCAGGCGACGCAGGATATAGGCACCCATCAGGCCAGCCTCTCGATCGACGTGTTGCCGGTGGCCCGGACCCGCGAAGCGTCGGCGTGCGCCCTATGGTGTCTCAATCCTCACGTCTCCTTGCGGCTCTCAGGCCCAAACCGGGCCTATATTCGTTTTCAGTGATTCGTTTTTCTGCATTTGGAATCGAGACGGCTTCGGAGCGCAAGGGCTTCATTTGGCTGTGGCGTTTTTCGACCACCAAGCGTCCGGGAAGCCGGTGCCGTAATAGGGCAACTCCTTAAGGTGGGCGAGGTGGTTCCAGTAGGCGACGCGGATCGCCTTGGAGTAGAACAGCGGCACGACATAGTGATGGGCGAGCAGGACGCGGTCGAGCGCCCGTGTCGTCGCTACCAGCTCTTCGCGGTTTGGTGCGAAGATTATCCTGCGGATCAACTCGTCGATCGCCGGATCGGCAATGCCGACATAGTTTCTCGATCCCGGCTGGTCGACCGAGCCCGAACCCCAGTAATCGATCTGTTCGTTGCCGGGCACCAGTGTTTGCGCCCAGATGCCGTAGATCATGTCATAGTCGAAGCTTCTGACGCGATTGGTGTATTGCGAATCGTCGACGGTGCGGATGCGGGCATCGATGCCAATCTTCTTGACGCTGTTGATGAACGGCGTGACCGTGCGCTCGAAGGACGGATTGGACAGAAGCAGCTCGAAGGAGAAGGGTTCGTCGGTCTTGGTGTTGACCAGGCGGTTGCCCTTGAGCTCGTAGCCCGCCTCCTTGAACAGGTCGAGCGCCTTGCGCAAGTTGGTGCGCACCTTCTGCGGGTCGCCATTGATGGGGTTGGTATAGGGCGTGGTGAAGACTTCGGGCGGAACCTTGTCCTTCAGTTCCTCCAGGATTTCCTTTTCACGGCCTTCGGGAAGGTTGGAGGAGGCAAGCTCGGTGCCCCAGAAATAGCTGTCGACGCGCTGATAGGCGTTATAGGCGAGATTGCGGTTCAGATCCTCGAAGTCGAAGGCGTAGTTCAGCGCCTCGCGCACCCGCTGATCCCTAAATTTCTCGCGGCGCATGTTCGGCACCAGTGCCTGCATGATCCCGGTTGCGCGCAATGGATTCTCGATCTCCTCGCGGATCACGCGGCCGTCCTTCATGGCCGGAAAGTCATAGGCTGTCGCCCAATGGCTTGCGCTACTGTCCTGGTAGAAATCGACATTGCCGGCGCGGAAGGCCTCGAACTGCACGTTCCTGTCGCCGAAGAACGCGTAGTTGATCGTGCGGAAATTGTGCTGCCCGACATTGACGTTGAGGTTCTTGCCCCAATAGTCGTCCCTGAGCTCGAAGCGGATCGAGCCGCCCGGCTGGAAAGAAGCGATCCTGTAGGGGCCGGAACCCATGACTGGCTCCAGCGTCGTGCGGGCGATATCACGCTTGTTGCCCTTGGCGTCCTGTCCTTCCCACCAATGCTTCGGAACGATCGGGAACTGACCGAGAATGTTCGGCAGTTCGTGGTTGTTCTTCTCGTCGAAGCGGAAGGTAACGTCGCGCTCGCCGGTCTTTTCCGCCGAAACCACATGGCGGTAATAGTTCGACAAGAGCGGATTGTGCTCCTTCACCATGTTGAGGGAATAGATGACATCCTCAGGCGTTACCGGCATGCCATCCGCCCACTTGGCCTCGGCGCGCAGGCGAAACGTGGCTGACGAGATATCGTCGGGATAGGAGACGCCCTCGGCAAGCAGGCCGTAAGCGGTGGTGATTTCATCCTCGGCGGATTTCAAGAGCGTATCGAAGACAAGGGAGGAAACGCCGGTCGCCGCTTCGCCTTTGGCGAGGATGGGGTTGAACGTGTCGAACGTGCCGGTCTCCGACAGCTGCAATTCTCCGCCTTTCGGGGCATCCGGATTGACGTAGTCGAAGCGGGCGAAGCCGTCCTTGTGTTTGGGCTCGCCGATCGACGACGTGCCATTGCGCCAGACCGGCTGTTCTTCAGCATGCGATGCAGGAGGAAGGAAAAGAAGCGCCGCTGTCAGAAACGACGCCGCCATGCCAGGTTTTACGGTCCTGCAGAAGTTTGGCATCCAGCCGGTACCCCTTATATTTCAACGTTCTTTTGCGAGAGAATAGGCGAAATCGGGCCAAATGACAGGCGCCGCCGCAAATCAGGCGAAATTTTTGCGTCACATCCCGGTGATCCGCAAGGCTGAGGCAAAGGCAGCACCTTAGGATCAGGGGATATCGGGCATCTCGCACCCACTGCCGGTGTGGTTCGCCGTTGGGGAATGAACGGAACGGAATTGGACATGGTTGCTGCAATACGACGCTGTGGCTCGGCGCTTATGGCGCTTTTGCTCGGAACGAGCGTCTTGATCGCCGATGTTGCCAGCGCAGAAGATACGCCGGCCAAGGCGCTCTTTGGCGCTAAATCACTGCCGGCGCAGATGGCGCCCTCGTCCTACGGTTTCTACGCGAAGGGTTGCCTTGCCGGCGGCGTGGCCATCCCGACGGATGGCCCGACCTGGCAGGCGATGCGGTTGTCGCGCAACCGTCGCTGGGGCCATCCCCAGATGATCGCGCTGATCGAACAGTTCTCCCACGATGCTGCCGAAAAGGTCGGCTGGCCCGGTCTGCTCCTCGGCGATATCTCGCAGCCGCGCGGCGGCCCGATGCTGTCCGGTCACGCCTCGCACCAGATCGGTCTCGATGCCGATATCTGGCTGACGCCGATGCCGCAAAGGACGCTGACGGGCCGCGAGCGCGAAGACATTTCCGCGACGTCCATGCTGCAGAAGAACAAGTTTCTGACCGTCGATCCGTCGATCTGGACGCCGTCACATGCGCGGTTGATCATGCTGGCGGCAAGCTACCCTCAGGTCGAGCGGGTCTTCGTCAATCCGGCCATCAAGAAGAAGCTCTGCGACACCTGGAACGGCGACCGTTCGGCGCTGGGCAAGGTCAGGCCGATCTACGGCCACGATTACCATTTCCACATCCGCATCAAGTGCCCCGAGGGGGCGTCGACCTGCAAGGACCAGGCGGCCGTTCCGGCCGGCGATGGCTGCGACAAGTCGCTGGCCTGGTGGTTTACCGATGAGCCCTGGGCAAAGCCGAAGAAAAAGCCTGGCGAAAAGCCGGTGAAGCCCCGTCTGACGACCATGGCCGACCTGCCGAAGGCGTGCACGTTGGTGCTGAACGGACCGTCACCGGCCTCCGAGCAGGATGCGACCTACGGCATGGCCTATCGTGCCGCGGCGCCAGCGCCTGCCGAGCAAGGCATCGAGCAGGTTATCGGCAATGCCGCAAGCGATTTGCCGCCATCGGACGTGCCGGTGCCGCTGCCGCGTCCGACGCTGCAATAGGCGTCCTGGCTTGCGGCTTTTCAATCCTGTTACGCTCATGTATACCGCGATCAAATCGATTTAAATTTGATCGCGGGGAGATGGCATGGCGGATCGGAAATGCGTGGCCCTGATCGCGCACGATCAGAAGAAGGACGACCTTGCCGCCTTTGCCAAGGCAAACGAAGCGGTGTTTGCGCAGTGGAAGATCGTCGCCACGGGCACGACAGGCGGCCGCGTTCTCGACATCTGCCCCGGTCTCGATATTACGCGCCTGAAAAGCGGTCCGCTCGGCGGCGATCAGCAGATCGGCGCTTTGATAGCAACCGGCGATATTGATCTTCTGATCTTCTTCGTCGATCCGCTGACGGCCATGCCGCATGATGTCGACGTCAAGGCGCTGATGCGACTTGCGATCGTCTATGACATCCCGATGGCGCTCAATCGCGCCACGGCCGAGCAGTTGATCGACTTCAACCACAACTGCTAATCATGCAGCAAGTTTAAGTGCTACAGCGTCCTTTGCGCGTCATTGACGCGCGGCGCTGCAGAGAATTCGAAACCTCACGGCGACGATCAGGATGGACAGTGCGATGCCAGGTGCGAGTGACAACAGCTTTTCCTTTCCGATCCTGATCGGCGATATCGGCGGCACCAATGCGCGCTTCGCCTTGCTGCTCGATGCCTTTGCCGAGCCGAAGCAACTGCCACCGATCAAGACAGGCGATTTCGAGACGATCGAGGAAGCGCTGCAGAAGAGTATCCTCGACAAGACGTCCGTCCAGCCGCGTTCGGCAATCCTCGCCGTTGCCGGTCCGATCAAGGGCGATGAGATCCCGCTGACCAATGCAGGCTGGGTGTTGCGCCCGAAGGACATGCTTAAAAGCCTTGGCCTTGAGGACGTCCTGATCATCAATGATTTCGAGGCGCAGGCACTGGCCGTTGCTGCTCCGGCTGCTGAAGATCTGGTGCAGATCGGCGGCGGCAGCGTCCGCCCTCTGACCTCCCGCGTCGTTCTCGGCCCAGGTACCGGGCTCGGGGTGGGCGGCCTGGTCTTTGCACAACACACCTGGTTTCCGGTTCCAGGCGAAGGCGGCCACGTCGATATCGGTCCGCGCACGGAGCGCGACTTCCAGATCTGGCCTTTCCTGGAGCCGATCGAAGGGCGCATGGCCGGCGAGCAGATCCTCTGCGGTCGCGGCATCATGAACCTCTATCGCGCCGTTTGCGCCGCCAATGGCGAAGAGTCGGTGATGAAGGATCCGGCCGAGGTCACGACAGGCGCGCTGTCCGGCAACGACGCTGCTGCCGTCGAGACCATCTCGTTGTTTTCGACCTATCTCGGCCGCGTGGCCGGCGACATGGCGCTGATCTTCATGGCCCGCGGCGGCGTCTTCCTGGCCGGAGGCATTTCGCAGAAGATTTTGCCGGCGCTGCAAAAACCGGAATTCCGCGCCGCCTTCGAAGACAAGGCGCCGCACTCCGCTCTGATGAGGACAATTCCGACCTTCGCGGTCATCCATCCGATGGCGGCACTTTCCGGTTTGGCGGCTTTCGCGCGCACGCCGAGAGACTTCGGTGTTGCAACAGAGGGACGGCGCTGGAGAAGCTGAAGCCGCCGGATCGCGCAAAGACTCGCCAAAGCCGCATCAAACCACTATAGAGCCCGGGAAAGGTTGCGTCGGCGTCCGACGCACCGCACAGGCTCAGGGAAGACAGGCTTTTTGAGCGCTAAAGATAAAAAACAGCATGCAGTCGATTCCGACACCATCACCGGAATCCTGAAGCGAGTCATTGCAGAAAACGGTCGCGATCACATCCGCGGCTATCTCTTTGCTATTGCCTGCCTGGCTGTCGTCGCCGCGACCACGGGCTTTACCGCCTCGATCATGGAGACCGTGATCAATGAGGCCTTTGCCAACAAGAACGCGAGCATCGTGTTGCTGGTCTGCGGCTCGATCTTTGGCGCTTTCGTGCTGCGCGGCTTTGCCACCTACGGCCAGGCCGTCGCCTTGTCGAAGATCGGCAACAATATCGTCGCAAGGTACCAGAAGCGGCTCTACGCGCATCTGATGGCGCTCAGCGTCGGCTATTTCAGCGAGCAACGATCGGCACAGCTTGCGGCCCAGATCAGCCAGAACGTCAGCGGCATCCGTGACGTGCTCAATCTGACGGTGACGTCGATCGCCCGCGATCTGTTGACCCTGGTCGGCCTGATCGGTGTCATGTTCGTCAAGGACTGGCTGCTGTCGATCATCGTGTTTGTGACGGCGCCGCCTTTGCTTTTGGGCCTGCGGTATGTCTCCAAGCGGCTGCGCTCTGCGACCCGCGAAGCCATCGATGTGAACAGCCGTGTCCTCGGCGCCATGCAGGAAACGATCCAGGGGATTTCCATCGTCAAGGCCTTCACGATGGAAGGCGAACTGCGCGGCAAGGTCGACGCGATCGTCGATCGCGCCGAAAATCGTGCCAACCGGATTGCTCGCCTGAGCGAACGCACGGCGCCGATGACCGAGACTTTTGCGGGCCTGGCCATTTCGAGCGTGCTTGCCTATTCCGCGTTTCGCGCAATCTACAACGATGTTCCGCCAGGTGCCTTCTTCGCTTTCGTCGTCGCCCTGCTGATGGCCTATGACCCGGCGCGGCGACTGGCCCGCCTTCAGGTGTCGCTGGAGCGCGCTGCGGTCAATGCCCGCATGGTCTACGAGATCCTCGATACCGTTCCGCATCAGCGCGACAAGCCGGGTGCAAAGCAACTCACCTTTGATGGCGCAACCGTCGAGCTGCGCGATGTGCGTTTCCGCTACGCCTATGGCGATGAAATCCTCAAGGGGGTCAGCTTCGTCGCCGAAGGTGGCAAGACCACTGCTCTCGTCGGCCCGTCCGGGGCCGGAAAGTCGACGGTTATCAGCCTCGTTCCACGGTTCTATGATCCGGCCTCCGGCCAGATCCTGATCGACGGACAGGACATAGCCGACGTGACCAAGCAGTCGCTGCGCAACGGCATCGCCTATGTCTCGCAGCAGCCTTACCTTTTCGAAGGCTCGATCCGCGACAACATCCGTTACGGCCGCCCGGATGCGACCGATGCGGAAATCGAGGAAGCCGCCCGTCTCGCCTATGCGCATGATTTCATTCTGACCCAACCGCAGGGTTATGACACTCCGGTCGGCGAGAACGGGGTGACGATGTCCGGCGGCCAGAGGCAGCGCCTGTCGATCGCCCGCGCACTCGTGCGCAATGCGCCGATCCTGCTGCTCGACGAGGCCACTTCAGCGCTCGACACCGAGTCTGAGGCGGCCGTACAAAAGGCGCTCGACGAGGCGATGCATGGACGCACGGTGATCGTCATCGCCCACCGGCTTTCGACGGTCGTCAATGCCGACAAGATCATCGTCATGAAGGATGGCCTTGTTGTCGAGGAGGGCACGCACAAGGATCTGTCAAACCGCCAGGACGGCCTCTACGCGCGCCTGCACAATCTCCAGGGCAAAGCCCCTGAGGCGTTGCTCGACCCCGAAATCTAATCATGAGCAGGAAGGAAAATCGCCGATGAGCACAACGGACATGAAGCTTGTGGTCGTCGGCGCGGCCGGCCGCATGGGCCAGACGCTGATCCGTATGGTTCATGGCATGGACGGCGTCCGCCTGCATGCGGCGGTGGAACGTCCGGGTTCGCCTTTCATCGGTCGTGACGCCGGCGAGATCGCCGGTCTCGGGCCGATCGGCATCGCGGTCGCCGACAAGCCGCTCGAAGCCTTCGTCGAAGCCGAAGGCGTGCTCGATTTCACCTCGCCCTCCGGCACTGTCGAATTTGCCGGCCTCGCCGCGCAGGCACGCATCGTGCATGTCATCGGCACCACCGGCTGTGGAGCGGACGACGACGCGAAGATCCGTGCCGCCGCACGTCATGCCCGCATCGTCAAATCGGGCAATATGAGCCTCGGCGTCAACCTTCTCGGCGTGCTGACGGAGAAGGCGGCGCGCGCTCTCGGGCCCGCTGCCTGGGACATCGAGATCCTCGAGATGCATCACAAGCACAAGGTGGACGCCCCTTCCGGGACAGCATTGCTTTTGGGCGAAGCGGCGGCGAAGGGGCGAGGCATCGCGCTTTCGGAACATTCCGTGCGTGTCCGCGACGGTCACACCGGCGCCCGCCCGCAAGGCACAATCGGCTTTGCGACGCTGCGTGGCGGTTCGGTGATCGGCGAACACTCGGTCATTCTTGCCGGTGAAGGCGAACAGGTGACCCTGTCTCACAGCGCCACCGACCGCTCGATCTTCGCACGCGGCGCCGTGACCGCTGCCCTTTGGGCGCGCGACCAGAAACCCGGCTTCTACTCCATGCTCGATGTTCTCGGGCTCGACTGACACCATCTCTATCATCTCAAGGGGAAATCATATGAGCGGCACCCTCGTCCTCGTCCGGCATGGCCAAAGCGACTGGAACCTGAAGAACCTGTTCACCGGCTGGCGTGATCCTGACCTGACTGAGCTTGGCGTCGAGGAAGCCAAGGCCGGCGGCCAGGCGCTTGCCGACTACGGCATCAAGTTCGACATCGCCTTCACCTCATCGCTGATCCGCGCCCAGCGCACGTGCCAGTTCGTGCTCGATGCCGTCGGCCAGCCGTCGCTGGAAACGATCCGCGATCAAGCGCTGAACGAGCGCGACTATGGCGATCTCTCCGGTCTCAACAAGGATGATGCGCGCGAAAAATGGGGCGAAGAGCAGGTGCATATCTGGCGCCGTTCCTACGACATTCCGCCGCCGGGCGGCGAAAGCCTGCGCGACACCGGCGCCCGCGTATGGCCCTATTACCTGACGGAAATTCTGCCGCGCGTGCTGGCCGGCGAGAAGGTTCTCGTCGCCGCGCACGGCAACTCGCTGCGTTCGCTGGTCATGGTTCTCGACCGTTTGACCAAGGAAGAAATTTTGAAGCTCAATCTCGCGACTGGCGTTCCGATGGTCTACATGCTCAACGCCAATTCGACGGTTGCTTCCAAGGAAGTGCTGGGCGATATGTCGGCCGCGCACTAAGCCGCGCCTGCGATGACAAATGAAAGGGGCGCCTGTCGCCCCTTTTTCGTTTTCAGGCTTTGCCTGCTTCCCATCCGAGGATCGCGCGCTTGCGCGTCAATCCCCAGTGATAGCCGGTGAGAGCGCCGCTCTTGCCGACCGCCCGGTGGCAGGGAACGACGAAGGAGATCGGGTTGGCGCCGACAGCCGCTCCGACTGCGCGTGAGGCGGTCGGCTGACCGATCTCGCCGGCGATGGTCGAATAGGTGGTGGCGCGCCCGAGCGGGATCTTCAACAGCGCCTGCCAGACCCGGATCTGGAAGTCAGTGCCGATCAGGAAGATGCGCAACGGCTGGTCGGAGCACCAGCGTTCCGGGTCGAAAATGCGGGCGGCATATTGCGCCGTCGCCGCACTGTCCTCGACGTAAGCGGCGTTCGGCCAGCGATGCGCCATGTCCTCGAAACTCTCCTGCTCACCGCCGCCATCGGCAAAGGCAAGGCCGGCCAGGCCGCGGTCGGTGATCATCACCAGCGCCGTGCCAAAGGGCGAGGGGTGGTAGCCATAACGGATGGTCAGGCCGGCGCCGCGCGCCTTCCACTCGCCCGGCGACATCGCTTCATGGGTCACGAAGAGATCGTGCAGCCGGCTCGGGCCGGATAGCCCGACCTCGATGCTGGTCTCCAACAGCGGCATGTCTTCCTGGCGCAACAGCCGCTTGGCGTGGTCGAGGGTGACTGCCTGCAGGAAAGCCTTCGGCGACAGCCCGGCCCAACGGGTAAAGACCTTCTGCAATTGCGTCGGCGATTGTTTGAGCCTGCGGGCGATTGCGTCGAGCGAAGGCTGTTCGCGATACTCTTCGGTGAGCATCTCGATCACATTTCTCACCGTGTCGTAATCGGTGCCATCAGGCGTGATGTCGGCGGGGAGGGTTGTCGCTATGTTCATCGGTCATCTCCTGTCTTGACACAGGTAATCATGCTGGCAGTGCCGTTGCCACCCGAAACTTGTTGGCGCTGCGTCAGCGGCGACGCACGGTGGCAAGCGCCCCGGAAAACGCTGTGGCGAAGGTTTCACGGTCGTCGCGGTTGAGGAAGGACCCGATGTCCGTCCGGTTGCCGCCGTCACTGACACTCATCGAGACGATGCCGATCTCCTGGTGTCGCGCAATCTTGAAGCGCGCCCAGAACGGATTGAAGCGATGCTCGGTCATCCGGCCCGATGGCGCGAACTTGCGCACCGAAACGTCGGTGCGTGAAACGCGCACTTCTTCGCGAGCACGCGCCGAGCGGTAGTTCAGCCAGAAAGCGCCAAACAGAAGCGCGAAATCCAGCCCGAAGAAGAACACGATCGGCCAGGCGCCGATCACCATGAACACGACCGCATGCACCAGGCTGAGCAGCCCGGCGATCAGGAAAAACACCTTGAACCCCTTGAAGCCGAGCGAACGGTAAGGGGTCAGTTCGGCGCTGAACACCGGCTCTTCGCCGGCAAACTTCTCGTCGTTGCCATCAGTCATGACCATTGACTATAGATGCATCATGAAAAACGTGAAGCCAAAATTGCCGGGCAAACCTGCGAAAAAGAAGCCGCCGTCGAGCCGCCGCACTCCGCGAACGACGGGCCTCTACAGCCGTGAGGAAATCTCCGAGATTTTCCGGCGCTTTTCGATCCAGCGGCCGGAGCCGAAGGGGGAGCTGGAGCACGTCAATCCTTTCACTCTGGTGGTGGCCGTCGCCCTGTCGGCGCAGGCGACGGACGCCGGCGTCAACCGGGCGACGCGCGCGCTCTTCGCCATTGCCGACACGCCGGAAAAGATGCTGGCGCTCGGTGAGGAAAAGGTCCGCGATCACATCAAGACCATCGGGCTTTTCCGCAACAAGGCGAGGAACGTCATCGCGCTCAGCGAAAAGCTGATCACCGATTTCGGCGGCGAGGTGCCGCACACGCGCGAAGAACTGGTGACGTTGCCGGGCGTGGGACGAAAGACCGCCAATGTCGTGCTATCCATGGCCTTCGGCCAGGCGACTATCGCCGTCGACACCCACATCCTGCGCATCGCCAACCGGCTCTGTCTGGCGCCGGGCAAGACCCCGGACGAGGTCGAGGCAAAGCTCTCGCGCATCATTCCCGACGAATATCTCTACCACGCGCACCACTGGCTGATCCTGCATGGCCGCTATTGCTGCAAGGCGCGCAAACCGGAATGCGAGCGCTGCGTTATTGCCGATATCTGCAAGTCACCGGAAAAGACCTGCGATATCCCGGCACCGCTCGTCGAGTTGCCGCAACAGGTTCTTCCGGTGGCTGGCTGATCTGCTCCGTGTGACTGAGTGCGCCATCGGCCCTAGGCGGGTTCAGGCGGAAATCAGTCCGTCGATCAGGTGGCTGATCGCTTCAACGTAGAGGTTCGTCGGAGCGCCTTCGGCAATCTCCAATGCCGCACGATCAAAAGCCGCCGACAGGAGTGTTGCTGTTGCAGCCAATGCGTCCCGGTCAACGACCTTCGGGGCCATTGCTTCCGCCAGACCGTCTTCCAGCGTCCTCTGGGCATTGGCCGCATCGATTGCAGCCATTTCGCGGGTGCCGAGCACGGCCGGGCCGTCGAGGAGCAGAATGCGGATCCGGCCTGGTTCTGCCATGGCGTCAAAGAACGCTCTTGCGCCTGTTATCAGCGCCTCGCGCGGCGTCAGGTCATCGATGGTCGCCCTCTCGATCCTTGCCGCTACCGCACCGGCCTCCCGCTCGGCAACAGCGCGAAAGAGCGCCTTCTTATCCACGAAATGATGGTAGAGCGCCCCACGCGTCATGCCGGCGGCTGCCACGATGTCGGGCGTTGATGTCTCCGCATATCCTCGCTCGACGAAGAGACCATGGGCCGCATCGAGTATGGCGCCGCGGGTCGTGTCGGAGCGCTCGCGGTTGGAGCGGCGGGGCGATTCCGTTTGCATACATTCAGCCTGTATGTTAATTCGATAAATACATGCAGATTGTATGATAATGCGAACCCGAGGAAAAGCCATGAAATCGACGAGCTACTATCCTGTCATCATGACGTCGGACGTTGCGACAACCGCGGACTTCTACGTCACCAATTTTCGCTTCCAGGCGCTGTTTACCAGCGATTGGTACGTCCATCTGCAGTCGACCGAATCCGAGACGGTCAACTTGGCTGTTCTCGATTATCGCCATGAAACGATCCCGGAAGAGGGTCGCGCACCCGTCCGCGGACTGCTCCTCAACTTCGAGGTCGAGGATCCCGATGCGGTCTATGCCGATTGCCAGGCAGCCGGCCTGCCGATCTTGAAGGCGATTTGCGACGAGGATTTCGGCCAGCGCCATTTCATCACCGCCGATCCCAACGGCGTCCTGATCGACGTCATCAAACCGATCCCACCGAGTGCCGAGTTTGCTGCCGCGTATGACGCAAGCGCGCTTCCGGCGGAATGATCGCGGCAAGCGCGTGTTTTGTCTTCCAAATGGCTGGAAAACCGCTATTAACGAACACCGGCCATTAGGGAAACTTGGACGGAGTTCATGACAAAATACGACGTGCTGACGATCGGCAATGCGATCGTGGATATCATTGCGCGCTGCGATGACGGCTTTCTGAGCGAAAACGGCATCATCAAGGGCGCGATGAACCTCATCGATGCCGACCGGGCGGAGCTGTTGTACTCGCGCATGGGCCCTGCCGTCGAAGCCTCCGGCGGCAGCGCCGGCAACACCGCGGCCGGCGTCGCCAGCCTTGGCGGACGCGCTGCCTATTTCGGCAAGACGACCAACGACCAGCTCGGCGAGATCTTTGCCCACGACATTCGCGCCCAGGGCGTCTATTTCCAGACAAAGCCGCTCGAAACCGTGCCTCCGACAGCGCGCTCGATGATCTTCGTCACCGAGGACGGTGAGCGCTCGATGAACACCTATCTCGGCGCCTGCGTCGAGCTCGGCCCGGAGGACGTGGAAGCCGACGTCGTCGCCGAAGCCAAGGTCACTTACTTCGAAGGCTACCTCTGGGATCCGCCGCGCGCCAAGGATGCCATCCGCGAGGCCGCCAAGATCGCCCATGCAAACGGTCGCGAAACCGCCATGACGCTGTCGGACAGTTTCTGCGTCCATCGCTACCGCGACGAGTTTCTCGAGCTGATGCGCTCCGGCACGGTCGATATCGTTTTTGCCAACAAGCAGGAAGCGCTCGCACTTTACGAGACCGAGGACTTCGATCTGGCGCTGGAAAAGCTGTCGAAGGATTGCAAGCTCGCAGCCGTCACCTTGAGCGAGGAAGGCTCCGTCGTCGTGCGCGGCGCAGAACGCGTGCGCGTCGGTGCGACGCCGCTTGCGCAGGTCGTCGACACAACAGGTGCCGGCGATCTTTACGCGGCCGGCTTTCTCCACGGATATACGACCGGTCGGTCGCTCGAGGATTGCAGCAAGCTCGGCAATCTCGCAGCCGGTATCGTCATCGGCCAGATCGGCCCGCGGCCGATGGTCTCGCTTGCGGCGGCCGCCAAACAGGCCGAGCTCGCCTGAGGCGAGCTACAGCGCGCGCCAAACTTGACGCGCCAAGGGCGCTATCGCGCTTCAAGACTTACGGCATGATTCCTTAAATCGAACCCGATCTGAGGAATCATGCCGTAACCTTTTCAACCCTGTCGAAAGAGGCGAGCCTTTACTTGAAGGCTTCGCCCGGATAGGCGCCCCAGATCTCGCTCTGGACGATCCAGCCGTCGACGCCCTGGGTCTCGATGTGGCACCAGTCGCCGTTGCATTCACCCACACGGATGACGACACCAGGCTCCATGCGCGCGACGATCGACGCCGTGCTCTGTGGTTCGCGGCGCAGGTTGACGAACACGCCTTCACCCTTGCCGCGCATCCATGGTGCGGTGACGGCGGTGCGGTCGCCCGACAGAAGCGCCTGGTTCACCCAGCCTTCGGTACCGTCGGCATCGCGGATGCGGCGCCAGTTGTCGTATTCCTGGATGATTTCCACCGGTACGCCTGGTCTGAGGTAACGGAACGCCACCGCATAGTCGACGCTTGGGCCGATGCGCAGATTGACGCTCTTGGCCTTGAGGCTGACGAATCGCGGCAGCGGCAACCCGCTGGCTCCCTTGGCGGCCTGGGCATGGGCGCCCGAAGCCGTGATGACCGCGCCGATGAGGGCGGCGATCAACGCGAACGAGAGTTTGGAAATGACGTGACGCATGACGAAGCTCATTTTCCGTGGCAACTTGCAGGCGCAGTTCACCCAGGGCGCTTGGCTGGGGCGTAAATCGCGGGGACGACGCAGCGAGTTTTGTTTGTCTTCCCGACCGGGTCTGGTAGAAATTGCGGCTACAGGGAGAAAGTATCACCCAACTTGGTTAAGGACCCGTCAACGAGGCCCATCGCAGCAATGACAAGCAAGAAGAAGCCCAAGGTCTACATCACCCGGAAACTGCCGGATATCGTCGAAACCCGCATGCGCGAGCTGTTCGACGCCGAGCTCAACATCGACGATACGCCGCGCAGTCAGCCGGAGCTTGTGGCGGCGGTAAAGCGCGCCGACGTGCTTGTGCCGACCGTGACCGACCGTATCGATGCGGCGCTGATCGAGCAGGCCGGACCGCAACTGAAGCTGATCGCGAGCTTCTCCAACGGTGTCGACAACATCGATGTCGATGCTGCCGCCCGCAAGGGCATCACCGTCACCAATACGCCGAACGTCCTGACCGAGGATACCGCCGACATGGCGATGGCGCTGATTCTCGCCGTTCCGCGCCGCCTTGCCGAAGGTGCGCAGATCCTGACCGATCGCAAGGGCGAATGGGCCGGCTGGTCGCCGACCTGGATGCTCGGCCGCCGCATTGCCGGCAAGCGCATCGGCATCGTCGGCATGGGCCGGATCGGCACCGCAGTCGCGCGCCGCGCCAAGGCCTTCGGCCTGTCGATCCACTATCACAACCGTCACCGGGTCAAGGTCGAGACCGAGGAAATGCTGGAAGCGACCTATTGGGACAGCCTCGACCAGATGCTGGCCCGCGTCGACATCGTCTCGGTCAATTGCCCCTCGACTCCGGCCACCTATCACCTGCTCTCGGCCCGTCGCCTGGCGCTGATGCGCCCGGAAAGCTATATCGTCAACACCGCCCGCGGCGGCATCATCGACGAGACCGCGCTGATCAAGTGCCTGCGCGAAGGCAAGATCGCCGGCGCCGGCCTCGACGTCTTCGAGAACGAGCCTGCGGTCAATCCCAAGCTCATCAAGCTTGCAGGCGAAGGCAAGGTGGTGCTGCTGCCGCATATGAGTTCGGCGACGCTCGAAGGCCGCATCGACATGGGCGACAAGGTGGTGATCAACATCCGCACCTTCTTCGACGGCCATCGGCCACCGGACCGGGTGCTGCCTGGGCGCGATTGATCAGCGACGGATCAAAGCGTCTTGCGCATCTCGATTGTGGTGGGTCGGGTAAAGCCCGGATGCGCCGTCCTGCCGGTTTCGACGAAGCCCCAGGCCGCAAACGTCCTGTGGTTTTCGGTGAGTTCGATCCGCGTCTGCAGTCTCAGGGCGGATAGGTTGCGATTGCGTGCCGTGTCTTCGGCGCCTGCAAGCAACAGCCGCCCAACGCCTTTGCCCCGATAGCCCTCAGCGACCGCAAGCTTGCCGATATAGAGGCAGTCGATCTCCGGCTTGCAGAAGATGCAGCCGGCCAATGCGGGTCCATCGAGGGCGATCAAGCCGATTTCTGCCGAAGCCTTCTGCTTCAAGCCTTCGATCGTCAGCGCATGGGCCGAGGACGGCGGGTCGATGCGCCCATCCATATAGGCAAAGGCGTTGAGAATCAGGGCCAGCAATTCTTCGTAGCGATTGAAGGCCGCGTCTATCCGGATGATGTGCATCAGTCCGCCTTGACGGTCTTGCGCCTGCGATAACGGATGGTGCTGAACTGCGCCGACAGCGCATCATACATCAACAGCCGGCCGACCAGCGGCTTGCCGATGCCGGCGATGACCTTGATGGCTTCCATAGCCTGCAATGTTCCGATGACGCCGGTGAGGGCACCGATGATTCCGGCCTCGGCGCAGGAGGGCACAACGCCCGCAGGCGGCTTCTCGGGAAAGAGATCGCGGTAGGATGGGTTCGGCTCGCCATCTTTGCCCGTGCGATAGGGCATCAACACGGTGAGCGACCCATCGAAACGGCCGACTGCGCCGGTGACGAGCGGTATGCCGATGGCGGCCGCCGTATCGGCGGCGAGATAGCGCGTGTCGAAATTGTCCGAGCCGTCGACCACCAGATCATATTGGCGAAACAGCGTTTCGGCGTTGTCGGCGGCGAGGCGAAACGCATGCGTTTCGACTGTCACATGCGGATTGAGTGCGCCGATTGCCGCCTCGGCACTGTCGACCTTTGCCTGGCCGATATCCGCAGTTTGGTGGATCACCTGCCGCTGCAGGTTCGACAGCGACACCACGTCGTCGTCGACGATGCCGAGCGTGCCGATGCCGGCGGCGGCCAGGTACTGCAGCACGGGAGCGCCGAGGCCGCCAGCACCGATGACGAGGACGCGCGTGGCCTTCAGCTTCTGCTGTCCCGCACCGCCCAGTTCCGGAAGGATGATGTGGCGCGCATAACGGGCGATTTCCGATGGGTTGAGGCTGGTGTTGGTCATGAACGGACACTTTCCATGATCGGCTCCATCATCCCGAAACGTTCCCATGCTCCACGGTCAGGAACCGGCCGCGCTCGCCGAGCGCGTCGAACATCGCACGGTCCGTCCCGGTCATGAAGGCCTGACCGCCCAGCCCGTCGACGAGATCGAAAAGGGCGGCGCGGCGGCCCATGTCGAGATGCGCGGCGATCTCGTCGAGCAGCAGTATGGGGGCGTGGCCGGTCATGTCGCCGACCAGGCGCGCATGGGCAAGCACCAGGCCGACGAGCAGTGCCTTCTGTTCGCCGGTCGAGCAGCGCTCGGCCTCCATGTCCTTTTCGCGGTGACGGATCAACAGGTCGCTGCGGTGCGGTCCGTCCAGCGTCCGGCCGGCGGCTGCATCGCGCGGCCGGCCTTCGCGCAGCATGGTCAGATATTGTTCTTCAAGGTCGAAGGCCGGCCTGTGGCCCTCATTGTCGAAGAAACCAGAGAGCGCCAGACGAGCGGACGGAAAGACACTGTCGCCGGTGTTTCGTTCGACCAGTGCCGTCAGCAGTCCCAGCATTTCCTGCCGCGCCAGGGCCATCGACACGCCGAGCCCGGCCATTTCCTTTTCGATGGCGGTCAGCCAGGCAGGATCCGGGCGAAATTCGCTGAGGAGCCGGTTGCGGCTGCGCATGGCGCGGTCAAATTCGCTGGCGCGCCGGCCGTGTTCCGGGTCGAGCGAAAGCACCAGCCGGTCAAGGAAGCGGCGTCGATCGGCCGATGGCCCGGTAAAGAGCCCGTCCATTGCCGGCGTCAGCCACAGCACCCGCAGATGATCGGTCAGTTCGTCGACTGCACTGGCCGTGGTGCCGTTCAGCCGCAGCCGTCGCGATTGCCCCTCACTGGTCCCAGCCGTGCCGGTGCCGATCTCGACCGGGCCTTCCATGCCCACCACTTCGGCAAAGACCGAGAAGCCGTCGCTGGCGCCGACGCGGGCGACATCGGCATATGCCGCACGCCTGAGCCCGCGACCGGGCGACAGGAACGACACCGCTTCCATCAGGTTGGTTTTTCCGGCGCCGTTCTCGCCCGTCAGCACGATGTGCCGCTGGTCGAGCGTCAGCGACAGCGCCGCATAATTGCGGAACTCGCTCAGCTTCAGGCGATTGAGGAAGACCTTCTGTGGCATTTCGGGTCCGGATTCGACGTCGGCGCCCGTAACTGCGCGTCGGAAAGGACGCGCATGGACGCTGAAACACTTTAAACGCGCTGCGTAATTCTTGGCCTAAACCGATGCCGATTTAAGAAACCATGCAGTAGGACGAAAGCGCCCGCCAAGGCAAGACGAAAGGCGGCCTCAGCCATTCCAGGCAAAAATGCGCGATAACGGCGGGGAAAGCCTTACGATCCCTGCGTTTCAGCGCTTTTCTTGATGGCTTGCGTACAATATGACAGCCGCATGACAATCCACGAACGGATATATGTGTGATGCTGGCTTGGTTCCGCAAACTCCTTCCCCGCGAAGACCGCTTCTTTGATCTCTTCGCCCACCATTCGCGCACCGTCGTCGGTGCCGCCGAAGCGCTCGAAAAGCTTCTGGCCGGCGGTAACGACCTTGAAAAGCACTGCGACCGCATCGTCGCGCTTGAAGACGAGGCTGATAACATCACCCGCGACGTGCTTCTCGCCGTCCGTCGCTCCTTCATCACGCCGTTCGATCGCGGCGACATCAAGGATCTCATCCAGTCGATGGACGATGCCATCGACATGATGCACAAGACGGTCAAGACCATCCGGCTGTTCGAACAGAAGACCTTCGATCCGGGCATGCAGGAAATGGGCACCATCGTCGTCCAGGCGGCGCACCTGATTGCCGAGGCCATTCCGTTGCTCGATCGCATCGGCGTCAACCACGGCCGGCTCATTGCCATTGCCGAAGAGATCACGCGCATCGAAGGCCGGTCCGACGAGTTGCATGACCAGGGCCTGAAGGATCTCTTTCGCCGGCACGGCGCCAACAATGCGATGGCTTACATCATCGGCAGCGAGATCTATGGCGAGCTCGAGAAGGTCGTCGACCGCTTCGAGGATGTCGCCAACGAGATCAGCGGCATCGTGATCGAGAACGTCTGATGGACGCGACGCTCGCCCTGCCGCTGCTGGTCGCGCTGATCGCGATCGCGTTGTTCTTCGACTTTCTCAACGGGCTGCATGACGCCGCCAACTCGATCGCGACGATCGTTTCGACCCGGGTGCTCAGGCCGCAATACGCCGTCATGTGGGCGGCGTTCTTCAATTTCATCGCTTTCCTGTTCTTCGGGCTGCATGTGGCCGAGACGCTCGGGAAGGGCATCATCGATCCCAGCATCGTCACGCCGCTGGTGATCTTCGCGGCGCTGATGGGCGCGATCTTCTGGAACATTGCGACCTGGATCTTTGGCATCCCGTCGAGCTCGTCGCATGCGCTGATCGGTGGTCTCGTCGGCGCCGGCCTGGCCCGCACCGGCGGCGACGCCATCGTCTGGACCGGTCTTCTCAAGACCGTTGGCGCCATCTTCATGTCGCCGATGATCGGCTTCTTCCTGGCGCTGATGTTGATCCTCATCGTTTCCTGGATATTCGTGCGCCAGACGCCATTTGCGGTCGACCGCAAGTTCCGGGTGATGCAGTTCATCTCGGCCTCGCTCTACTCGCTCGGCCATGGCGGCAACGACGCGCAGAAGACCATGGGCATCATCGCCGTGCTCCTGTTCTCGCAGGGCTATCTCGGTTCAGAGTTCTACGTGCCGTTCTGGGTGGTGATCACCTGCCAGGCGGCTATCGCGCTCGGCACGCTGTTTGGCGGCTGGCGCATCGTGCACACGATGGGCTCGAAGATTACCAAGCTCAACCCGATGCAGGGCTTCTGCGCCGAAACCGGTGGCGCCATCACGCTGTTTGCCGCCACCTGGCTCGGTATTCCCGTCTCCACCACCCACACCATCACCGGTGCCATCATCGGCGTGGGGGCTGCCAAGCGCGTATCTGCGGTGCGCTGGGGCCTTGCCGGCAACATCGTCATCGCCTGGTTCGTGACCATGCCGGCCGCTGCGGCGATCTCGGCGCTCACCTACTTCGCCGTCGACCTGTTTCTGTGATCCGATCCGCCTCCGGCATATTGCCGGGGGCGGCTTTCGTTTGAAGTCGATGCGTATCAATCGCCGACGCGCGGCGCAGGGCTATCCCGTCCATTTTGATGCAGTGTCAGCCGCGTGGATCTCGCGCCGGCGGGTGCTTCGAAGCTGATCTGCGCGTCGACCACTTTGGCAAAGAACCGATGCTCCGCCTCCGGGAAAATTTCGATGCGTCCCTGACCCGTTGCCTGTGCAAATAGCCTGTTACCGTCGCGAAAAACCGTCAGATCGAAATCGGGCGCCAGCCGATAGGTGCCGACATAGGCATCGTATGCCGTCGGGTCGAGCGTGATGGCGACGCGCTGAACCGGCGCGGGTAGAAGTGGCTTCTCCCTGTCGAGCAGATGCACGCCGATATCGTCGACACCGGCTTCCGTTGCGGTGTTCGACAGGACCACCACGCCGACGCCAGTCGACGGACGGAAGCCGACGAACGATCGGTAGCCGCCGGTACCGCCATTGTGCCAGACGATCTGCCGTTCACCGGAACCGGAGATCACCCAGCCGAGCGCCTGTTCTGCCCCACCGTCACCAAGCGGCAGTCGCGTCGCGAGCATCGTGGCGAAGGCAGGCGCCAGAGGGGAGGGCTTCCTGCCCATAGCCGCCTGCAGGAAGACGAGCAGATCATTGGTGGTCGAGCGCAGCGCGCCTGCCCCCTGCAGCGCTCCGAGGTCCCAGTCGCTGGTCGACTGCAGGCCCGCATCGTGTCCGGTCGCTCGCCGCCCCTGCCATTCCGGACGCGAGGTGATCGCGGTATCGGCCATGCCGAGTGGGATCGCGATGCGCTCCCTGACCAGCGCCTCGTAGGACAGGCCGGACTGCAATGCGAGCCCATGGCCAAGCAGGCCATAGCCGAGGTTGGAATACTCGTGCTCATCGTTGGGTTGCCGGATTGGCTGGTGGCTGGAAAGGAAGGCGTAAAGCTTGGCGACGTCATAATCGGCATAAGGGTCGCTATCGTCGGCCGGTATCAGATTGTCCGGCAATCGTGGCAGGCCGGACATATGCGTCGCCAGATGTCTAAGCGTGATCGGTTTGCCAGCGTCTGCCTGCTTTATGACCACGCTTTTCGGAAGCAGTTGCGAAACCGGCGCATCGAGCCTGAGATCACCGCGTTCGACCATGTCGGCAAGCGCGAGTGCGGTGAAGGCCTTGGTCACCGAGCCGATCTCGAACACGGTATTGCCATCGACAGGGCGCGGGTCGTTCTTCGCCAGGCAGCCGTGCGCGACGACGCGTTGTGCGCCGGCATCGGTTATGCCGACGACGATGCCGACCGACTGTTTCTGTTCGTCGATACGCTCTGTCAGGATTTCCAGGATTTCGTCATAGGTCGCAGAGAGAGGTTCTGCCTGGGCGGTGGTGCCGAGCGTCATGAGTGTGATCCAGCTGAGGAGGATGTGTCGCATGGAGGGGAGATAAGCATCCCATTTTCGGTTGCAATGCGCGTTCGGTGAATAGCAACCCTAGATCGTCAATGTTTGGTCAAGGCGCGGTCGAGACACCGCGAACTGCGAGGCGGCGACAACGCTGTCGCGGCGGAAACCTCGTCGATTCAAGGATCCCAATGCGGGGGATCGCCAAAGGCCAGCTTCAGATGCTCGGCGATTGCCCTGAGTTTCGCCGAGGGCCGCCGACCCTCGGGATGGGCCATGTAGATGAACTCCGGTTCCGGGCGAAAACCGACATCGATCTCGCAAAGCCTGCCGTCGCGCACGGCGGGGCCGCAGATGAAGGCTGGCAGCAGCGCGATGCCAAGCCCGGCGACGGCGGCATCGTGGATCATGTCGCCATTGTTGATCCTCAGCGCCATGCGGGCGCGGATGACGGTCGAGCCAGTCGGCCCCTCGAACCGCCAGTCGGAGGCGCCGCGGTTGGTGTAGAAGATGCCACGGTGATCGTTGAGTTCGGCAAGCGAGGCCGGCGTGCCGTGGCGGCGCAGGTAGTCGGGCGAGGCGACCAGCAGGCGCCGGCTGCTGGCAAGTTTCCACACGATCAGCCGTGAATCGGCGATGACCCCATGGCGCACGATCGCGTCATAACCTTCCGAAGCGACATCGACCCGGCGATCATCGAGATCGAGCGTCAGTTCGATTTCGGGATGCGCCGCCAGAAAGGGATAGAGCGCCGGGCCGAGGTGCAGATGCCCGAAGCTGACGGGGGCGGCGATGCGCAGCGGCCCGGTCAGCGTGCCGCGACGCTCGGCCAGATCGCTGGCGGCGGCCTGCACCTCGCTGACGATCCGTATGGCGCGCTCGCGAAAGGCAATGCCGTCTTCGGTTAGCGTCAGCTTGCGGGTGGTGCGATGCAGGAGCGTTGCGTTCAGGCTGCGCTCCAGCTCCGCCACCCTTTCACTGATCACGGATTTCGACAACCTGAGCCGGCGCGCCGCCTCGCTGATCGAACCGGCTTCAGCGACGGTAACAAAGGCTGCAATTCCTTCGATCTTCAGCATCGTTCGGTTTTCCCGAATTCGAGTTCCATCATTGGCAGACTAATCCGAACGGCAATCTTCGGCCATAACTATCGGCATCGAAGGACGGCGGTCGATGGAAAGAAGACCGGTCCCAACCCAACGCAACAAAAGGAAGTCCATCATGTCACGTTTGCAGAACAAGACTGCGCTCATCACCGGCGGCACCAGCGGCATCGGCCTGGAGACGGCGCGCCAGTTCATCGCCGAGGGCGCACGGGTCGCCGTGACCGGCACAAGCCCGAAGAACATTGCCGAGGCGCGCAGGGTGCTCGGCGAAGACGTCCTCATCATCGAGGCCGATGCCGGCAATGCCGCCAGCCAGGCCGCTGTTGCAGAGCAGGTGAAAGCCGCCTTCGGCAAGCTCGACATTCTTTTCGTCAATGCCGGTATCGCCAAGCTGCAACCGATCGAAAACTGGGACGAAGCCAGCTTTGACCGCTCGCTCGACATCAACGTCAAGGGGCCGTTCTTCCTGATCCAGGCGCTGCTGCCGATCTTTTCGAAGCCCGCTTCGATCGTGCTCAACACCTCGATCAACGCCCATATCGGCATGCCGACCTCCAGCGTCTATGCGCTGAGCAAGGCCGCCTTGCTGTCTCTGGCCAAGACGCTCTCGGGTGAGTTGATCGGTCGCGGCATTCGCGTCAATGCCGTGAGTCCCGGACCGATCAGGACGCCGCTGCATGACGGTCACGGCGCGACGCCGGCGGAGAACAAGGAGATCGTGGCGTCGATCGCCGCGCAGATCCCGCTCGGCCGCTTCGGCGACGCAAGCGAGATCGCCAAGGCGATCGTTTTTCTCGCCTCCGACGAGGCCGCCTTTACCGTCGGTGCCGAGTTGATCATCGACGGTGGCATGGCCACGCTCTGATCGTTGCTTGATGCCGCCGCCCGCCGTTCGGCGCCGGGCGGCGGCGAAGTCCGGCCCCAGCCGCGCGCCGCCTCCGGCGTTGGCATCGGTCGCCGAGAAGAGTATATTTTTTCATTCTAATAAATCGCCGTGCATTCGAAGAGAATGAAACAGAGCCCACACCGATCAGATCCGGGAGGAGACGATGTCGAGTGTCAAATGGACGATAAAGGGTCGTGAATTCATTCACTGCAATTGCGCCTATGGCTGCCCCTGCCAGTTCAATGCACTGCCGGCCTACGGCAATTGCTGCGCCGTCGGCGGGTTCGAGATCGAGAGCGGCCATCACGGCGAAACGCGGCTCGACGGGTTGAAATGCGGTATAATCGCAGCCTGGCCCGGCGCGATTCACGAGGGCCGGGGTCAGGTCGTGCCGATCGTCGACATCCGCGCCACGCCGACGCAGCGCGAGTCTCTGCTGCGCATCATGAGCGGCCAGGATACCGAGCCGGGAGCCACCTTCTTCCAGGTGTTCGCCACCACTTTCGAAACCTTCCACGACCCGGTCTTTGCCGATATCGACTTCGACGTCGATGTCAGTGCCCGCACAGCACGGCTGAATGTGCCCGGCTGGATCGTGGCGCGTGGCGAGCCGATCCTGAACCCGGTGACCGGAAGCCCGCATCACGCGCGCATCAACCTGCCGCAGGGCTTTGAATACGATATCTGCGAGGTCGGGCGCGGATGGGCCGATACCAAGGGGCCGCTGGCCTTGTCCATCCCGGATTCGCACGCCCATTTCGCCAGCATGCATCTGACTGAAAGCGGCGTGGTGCACTGACGCCCATGGCCGACACCGCGCTCGAAACGTTTCTGAGGCGCGACCGGGTGATCGTCGCGATCTCGCTGTTGGCACTGACCGGGATTACCTGGCTCTATATCCTCTGGCTGGCAGCCAGCATGGGTGCCACGGCGATCATGCCCGCCTCAGGCGATGCTCTGAGTGGCGGCATTGCCATGGATATGGGTACGGGGGGCGAGATGGACATGTCGCCGGGGGCCATGGCGTCGATGACCGACGTTGCCGTCCGCCCGTGGAGCGCTGCAACCTTCGCCTATGCCTTCGTCATGTGGGCGGTGATGATGATCGGCATGATGATGCCCTCGGCGACGCCGATGATCCTGCTCTATGCCCGCGTCGGGCGGCAGGCCGCGCTTGACGATAAGCCGTTTGCCGCCACCGGCTTCTTTGCCGGCGGTTATCTCTCGGCCTGGGTGCTGTTTGCGGCCCTGGCAACATCAGGGCAATGGCTGCTGGAGGAAGCATTGCTGCTGACGCCGATGCTGGCGAGCGCCAGCCGTATTCTAAGTGCGGTCATCCTGATTTCGGTCGGGCTGTATCAATGGACGCCGCTGAAGGATGCCTGCCTGAGGCAGTGTCAGGCACCGTTCCTGTTCATCCAGAACCATGGCGGCTTTCGCCGCGATGCCGGCGGCGCTTGCCGGCTCGGTCTGCTGCACGGCTTTTATTGTGTCGGCTGTTGCTGGGCGCTGATGGCGCTTTTGTTCATCGGCGGGGTGATGAACGTCCTGTGGATCGCGCTGATCGCCATTTTCGTGCTTGCTGAAAAGGTCGTGCCCGGCGGCCGCATGCTTTCGCGTATCGCCGGTACCCTGATCGTCATGGCCGGGCTGTGGCAGCTTGCGGCCATGACGTGATCCTGGTGGCAGACGCTGAGCGTCAGTCGCTCAGCGTGTCGAAGAAGTCCTTCATCCGGGCAAAGAAGCCGGCGGATTCCGGATTGTTGTCCTTCGACGAGATCTGCTCGAACTCCTGCAGCAGTTCGCGCTGGCGCTTGGTCAGCTTCTGCGGGGTTTCGATCTGCATCTGGATGTAGAGATCGCCGGTCTGGCTGGAGCGCAGCACCGGCATGCCCTTGCCCTTCAGGCGGAACTGTTTGCCGGCCTGGGTGCCTTCCGGCACGGTCACGCGCGACTTGGTGCCGTCGAGCGTGGTGACGTCGAACTTGCCGCCGAGTGCGGCCGTCGTCATCGAGATCGGCACGCTGCAATAGAGATCGGCACCATCGCGCTGGTAGAACTCATGCGGCTTGACCGAGAGGAAGATGTAGAGATCGCCCGCCGGTCCGCCGCGCACGCCCGCTTCCCCTTCGCCGGAGAGGCGAATGCGGGTGCCGTCTTCGATACCGGCCGGGATGTTGACGGAGAGCGTGCGCTCTTCGGTGACGCGGCCATGGCCGTGGCACTTGGTACAGGGATCGGTGATCGTCTGGCCGCGGCCGCCGCAGGTCGGGCAGGTGCGTTCGATCGAGAAGAAGCCCTGGGCGGCGCGTACGCGGCCGGAGCCCTGACAGGTGCCGCAGGTCTTCGGGCTGGTGCCGGGCTTGGCGCCGGACCCGGTGCAGACGTCGCAGGTGATCGAGGTCGGCACCCGGATCTGTGCGGTCTTGCCGGAATAGGCTTCTTCCAGCGAGATTTCCATGTTGTAGCGCAGATCGGCGCCGCGCTCGCGGCCTCCCGATGAGCGCCGCTGGCGTCCGCCACCCATCATCTCGCCGAAGATGTCTTCGAAGATGTCGGAGAACCCGCCGGCGCCACCGGCACCGCCGCCAAAGCCATTGCCCATGCCGCCCTGCTCGAAGGCCGCGTGGCCGTAGCGATCATAGGCCGCGCGCTTCTGCGGGTCCTTGAGCGTCTCGTAGGCTTCGTTGATTTCCTTGAAGGTCTTTTCCGAGGCGGCGTCGCCGGGGTTCTTGTCCGGATGATACTTCATCGCCAGTTTGCGGAAGGCGCTCTTCAGCTCCTTCTCATCCGCGGTCTTGGCAACGCCAAGCGTTTCGTAAAGATCACGTTTCATTCTTCAAAGATTGTCCTGTTGACAAGGCGTGCCAGCGCGGGGGCCCGGCGGCTGCCTGGTTACCTTGCCACAGGATTTAGTAAACCTTGAAGCGCGATACCATAGCCCATCGAGCTGCAGATGCGGTTTTTTGTCGGAAAAATGACGTTTCTGCCGGTCTTGCGTCCCGCTGGCCCCTTTCAGCGGTGCTCTCGTTGGCGAGCTTGCCCTGTGGCGGCGGTTTCGCCTGCCTCGGCCAGCAAGTCCCGGCCCCCGAATGGCGGCGTCTGGCGCAGGCTTCTGCAGGATAAAGGGCAACAAAAAAGCCCGGGGCGAACCCGGGCTTTTCCGTCTCTAGGAGAGAGCGACTTAGGCCGAACGCTTGCGGTCGTCTTCGTCGTTGACTTCTTCGTAATCCGCATCGACGACATCGCCGTCGCGGGCGGCGTCAGCGGCGGCATCCGCGTGGGCGGCGTCCGTCTGCTGGGCCTCGTAGATCGCCTGACCGAGCTTCATGGACACTTCCATCAGCGTGTTGGTCTTGGCCTTGATGTCTTCAGCATCCGGCTCGGAAGCCTCGACAGCGGTCTTCAGCGCGGCAATGGCGTCGGAGATCGCGTTGCGGTCGGTTTCCGTTACCTTGTCGCCATAGTCCTTCAGCGACTTTTCCGAAGAATGGATCAGGCTTTCCGCCTGGTTCTTCGCTTCCACGCCTTCGCGGCGCTTCTTGTCGGTTTCGGCGTTGGCTTCTGCGTCCTTGACCATCTTCTCGATGTCGGCGTCGGACAGGCCACCGGATGCCTGGATGCGGATCTGGTGTTCCTTGCCCGTGCCCTTGTCCTTGGCCGAGACCTGGACGATGCCGTTGGCGTCGATGTCGAAGGTGACTTCGATCTGCGGCATGCCGCGCGGTGCCGGCGGAATGCCGACGAGGTCGAACTGGCCAAGCAGCTTGTTGTCGGCTGCCATTTCGCGCTCGCCCTGGGAGACGCGGATCGTCACGGCCGACTGGTTGTCGTCGGCGGTCGAGAAGGTCTGCGACTTCTTGGTCGGGATCGTCGTGTTGCGTTCGATCAGGCGGGTGAAGACGCCACCGAGCGTCTCGATGCCGAGCGACAGCGGGGTCACGTCGAGCAGCAGAACGTCCTTGACGTCGCCCTGCAGAACGCCGGCCTGGATCGCAGCACCCATGGCCACGACTTCATCCGGGTTCACGCCCTTGTGCGGCTCCTTGCCGAACAGCTGCTTCACGGTTTCCTGGACCTTCGGCATGCGGCTCATGCCGCCGACGAGAACGACTTCGTCGATCTCGGCAGCCGAAACGCCGGCATCCTTGAGGGCTGCCTTGCAAGGCGCGACGGTGCGCTGGATCAGGTCATCGACAAGCGCTTCGAACTTGGCGCGGGTCAGCTTCATCGTCAGGTGCTTCGGACCGGAAGCGTCTGCCGTGATGAACGGCAGGTTGATTTCGGTCTGCTGCGATGAGGACAGCTCGATCTTGGCCTTTTCAGCGGCTTCCTTGAGGCGCTGAAGGGCGAGCTTGTCGTTCTTCAGGTCGATGCCCTGTTCCTTCTTGAACTCGCCAGCGAGGTACTGGACCAGACGCATGTCGAAGTCTTCGCCGCCGAGGAAAGTGTCGCCGTTGGTCGACTTCACTTCGAAGACGCCATCGCCGATTTCGAGAACCGAGATATCGAAGGTGCCGCCGCCAAGGTCATAAACGGCAATCGTCTTGCCGTCCTTTTTGTCGAGGCCGTAGGCAAGGGCCGCGGCAGTCGGCTCGTTGATGATGCGCAGCACTTCGAGACCGGCGATCTTGCCGGCATCCTTGGTTGCCTGGCGCTGAGCGTCGTTGAAGTAGGCCGGAACGGTGATGACGGCCTTTTCGACCTTTTCACCGAGGTAGGACTCTGCGGTTTCCTTCATCTTCTGAAGGATCATGGCGGAGATCTGCGACGGCGAGTAGTTCGTGCCGTGCGCTTCGACCCAGGCGTCGCCATTGTCGGCCTTGGTGATCTTGTAAGGCACCATGTCCTTGTCTTTTTGCGTGGTCGGATCCTGGAAGGTCCGGCCGATCAGGCGCTTGATCGCAAAAAGCGTGTTTTCCGGGTTGGTGACCGCCTGGCGCTTGGCCGGCTGACCAACGAGACGTTCGCCGTCTTCGCTGAATGCCACCATCGAGGGGGTCGTGCGCGCGCCCTCGGCATTTTCGATGACCTTCGCATCTTTTCCGTCCATGACGGCGACGCAGGAGTTGGTCGTTCCCAAGTCAATACCAATAACTTTAGCCATGTCGTTCTCTCCTTGCAGCGGACTGTCGGAACCCGGTCAGGCATTCGTGAGACAGCCCCTAACGGGATGGTCTTTGGATTTCTTCGCAGCGTTGGCTGCGCCGATGCGGCGTATATAAGGACCGGCGTTTCGGACTGCAAGGCATTCTGCGGGGCGATTGGGGGCAAAAGCAAGCCTCCGATTGGCGGGCGGCGGACAATCGGCGTTTCGCCGTAGGCCGGGAGGGCAACAAAGCGGCAGGACGGCGCCGTTTGCGCCGCCTCAACCGCCTGTCAGAATATCGAAAAGTGTCGTGCGCTTGGTGGCGCCGGTGGTCTCGCCGACATCTGCCGGCGGTACCATGCCGCCATTACCCTCGGGCAGGGGACGGGTCTGCTGCACGGCCATCGAGCCGTCGACGCCGACAGGCGGCGCCGGAAACGCGTTCGGATCGCCGGAGATGATGTCGCCCGTCGCGACCGGTGGAGCGCCGCCGTCGTCGAAGACCGGCTGAACCCCTGTGGTGCCGAACAGCGGCGAGGGCGAAAGCCCTTCATGCGCGGTCACCATGAAGTCGTGCCACGCCTTGGCGGGCAGGCCGCCGCCGGTGACCTTCTTCATCGACTTGCCGTCGTCATTGCCGAACCAGACGCCGGTCGTGAGGTTCGAGGTGTAGCCGACGAAAAGCGCGTCGCGGAAGGATTGCGTGGTGCCGGTCTTGCCGGCCGCCTCCCAGCCCTTCAGCTGTGCCTTCTTGCCGGTACCGTTGGTCAGCACCCGAACCATCATCTGGTTCATTTCGCTGACGATGGCCGGGTCGAGCACACGCGGTGGGTTGTCGTAGGTGTTTTCGTAAAGCACCGTGCCGTCGGCCTTCGAAATCCGGCGAATGACATGCGGCGTCGCCTTGAAGCCGCCGTTCATGAACGGAGCATAGGCTGAGGTCAGTTCGACCAGGCTCACTTCCGAGGTCCCGAGCGCGATCGAGGCATTGGCCTGCATCTCGGAATCGATGCCGAGGCGGTGCGCCACCTTCACCACATTCTGCGGACCGACTTCCATGACGAGCTGTGCGGCGATGGTGTTCAGCGAGTTTGCGAGCGCGTCGGCGAGCGTGACCTCGCCGCGGTATTTCTGGTCGTAATTTTCAGGCGTCCAGTTGCCGATCCTGACCGGGCCGTCATTGCGGATCGACATCGGCGTGCGGCCGATCTCAAGCGCTGCCGCATAGACGAAGGGTTTGAAGGCCGAGCCCGGCTGGCGCTTGGCCTTTGAGGCGCGGTCGAACTGGCTTTCGGCATAATCCTTGCCACCGACGAGCGCGCGGATGGCGCCGGTGCCGTCGATCGACACGAGGGCTGCCTGCGAGGCGTCGAGCTTCTTGCCGTCGGCGTCAAGCGTGGCGCTGATCGCCTCTTCCGCCTTCTTTTCCAGATTGAGGTCGATGGTGGTATCGACGATCAGGTCTTCCTTGACCTCGCCGATCATGCCGGGAAGCTGGTCCATCACCATGTCGGCGACGTAGTGCTCGGCGCCCGACCAGTAGCTTTTGGCCTTGGTCGGCGTCTGTGACATCGCCGTCTTGATCTCGCTGTCGGTGACGAAGCCTTCCTCGCGCATGGCGCCCAGAACGACCTGGGCGCGCTCTTCCGCCGCCTTCGGATCACGGGCCGGCGACAGCCGTGAGGGTGCCTTCAACAGGCCGGCCAGCAGGGCCGCCTCGCCGAGGTTCACGTCGCGCGCCGATTTGTTGAAGTAGCGCCGCGATGCCGCCTCGACGCCATAGGCGTTCGAGCCGAAGAACACCCGGTTGAGATACATCGCCAGGATCTGGTCCTTGGAGTATTTCTGCTCCAGCCAGAAGGCGAGCAGCACTTCCTGCACCTTGCGTTCGAGCGTGCGCTCCGGCGACAGGAACAGGTTCTTGGCAAGCTGCTGGGTCAGCGTCGAGCCGCCCTGGACCATCCGGCCGGTGGTGACATTGGTCAGCATGGCGCGTGCCAGGCCGAGCGGGTCGACGCCGAAATGCGAATAGAACCGCCGGTCCTCGATGGCGATCACCGCCTGCGGGATGTAGGGTGACATGTTTTCGAGCGACAGCGCTTCGCCGCCGGTCGTGCCGCGGTTGGCGATGTTGTCGCCATTGACGGCGAGAATCTTGACGTTGGGCGGACGCTCGGGGATCGACCAGCTTTCGGCGCTCGGCATGCGCGCGCCGTAATAGAGCACGAGGCCGCCGACACCCATGGCACCCCAGATACCGAGCACGATGCACCAGTAAAACAAGGTGCGCACGAGACCAATGAAGCCGCCGCCGCCGCTGGAGCCGCGGCGCGATCCGCCACGCTTGCTGCGCTGCGCTTTCTTCCTAGGCGCAGAAGCCGGTTTGCCACGAGCAGGCTTGCGGCCGCTGCCGGTCACGCGATCACTGGCCTCGATGCGAAAATCGTCGTCATCGTCGTCGACGCTGTTGCCGAAGGAAGGCTCGATCCGTTGTCCTGACTTGCCGCTTGCTGCCATGCCGTTTGGATTTACCCCTCATGCCGCATCGCGGGCGCCCAGTCGTTTTGCCCCAGTGGCAAACGCAATCTCTAAGGCGGGGAAAAGTGGATGGATCGACCCGCCATGGCGATGCGGTGAACTTTAAATGCGGCAATTTAAGGGGGGGTTAAAAACCGGATTGTAAAATATGCATGCTCTTCAACAGCTTGCCGGATCTGGTGTGACGGCGCGTTGCCGCTTCGTTCGCACGATGTTGCCCGCCCGAGAGCCGCGGGCCGTTTGGACGGGCGAGACGCATGAAAACAGGCAACAAAGACCTATCGCGCCACACCTACATACAACGGGCTCTGAGGATCCGGGGCGCCTGCGCATTTTTGCGGGCATGCGAGCGCACTCCGTAGCGCACACGACAACGACAATCACAGACGCGTTGGCCACCTGAACAGCCGACGCCTACGGTCCAGTATTGAGAGTTCTGGCTATTCGGCGGTCTTTTCGTCCTGCGCCAAACGATCGGTCTTTTTCAAGAGCACCATTTCTTCGGATGCCGGCTGGCTTTCCGTCGTGATGCTGGCGGTAGTTGTTGCCGTGTCGATCGCTGCGTTGGTCTTGGCGTGATAGGCGCATTCCGCAAATGCCATGGGGGCGGACAGGCCGATGGCGGCTATTGCCACTAGAAGCGTCTTCATGAACTTCTCCTTCTCGCTCGCAGGAAAATTCTAACCTGCAATGCGATCCGCTCGAAATCACGATTTTGTTCCGGCAGGAGGACGGGCCAGGGTCTGGAGGATAGATCAAACGTCGTTGCTCTACTCGATCGAACTCCTGAGCGGTGTTTCGCCGATGAGCTTCGCCTGCTTACTGCGGTCCGGTTCGGTATACTCGTAGAGCCATTGGCTGTAGGGCAGCCGCAGCAGGGCGGTTTTTGCGAGCTTGTTGGTGGCGATGGCATCGCAGTCGCGCGTGGGGTGGGCGGGGCGGTTGCACATTGCTTGCGGACTATCGAGCAGCCGATAGCCGTGACCGTGAAAGACCAGCGCGGTCGTTGCGGTCAACCTGTATGAGCCGGGCGGCACAACAACCAGCCGCAAGCCGGCAAGCCAGATCGTCAGAATCAGGAGAACGACGATCACGGTCGGGATCTGGAGCAATAATTTCATCAAGAGCCTGCAATTCCAAGGTGCAATGGCATCTAAGGAACCACAAAATGCCTGCATGTCTAGAAAGATGTATGCCGCAAATAGAGATATCATTGGTTGTGGTTTACAACCTGTAACTTTATTGTTCCCTCATAAAGACAACCCTTGGAGGTTGGTCGGCATGGTTTAGGATTAAGATTGTGCGGCGCAGCAAATCCGCTCTTGAAAATATTGCGATGCATGATTATTATACGACTTATCGAAGCGCTGCACCTCCTCCCGCGGCGCCCGATGCGGATCGGTGGCACTCCTCCTCCCAGTCACCGGTCAAGTTTGAGAGCCCCGTGCACCTCCTCCCGCGCGGGGCTCTTTTCATATCCGGACATCACTGAAGCCCTGACGAAGTCATCTGAATGTCGGCGCAGATTTCACTGGTTCTGCCGGTCCTTCGGGTGTATCGGCGCAAACATGGGCATCAAGGCAAACGGCTATATCTACGCGCTGCTGGCCATCGTCATCTTTGCGATCCAGGACGGCATTTCCAAACATCTCGGCAGCATCTATCCGCCGGTCTTCGTGGCGATGATCCGCTATTGGGCCTTTGCCCTGTTTGCCGTCGTGCTCGCCGCCCGGGCAACGGGTGGGCTCAAGGTGACGGCCACGACCAAGAGACCCATGCTGCAGGTGCTGCGCGGGCTGTTGCTGCCGCTGCAGATCGTCATGGTGATCACGTCTTTCACGCTGGTGGGACTGGCGCATTCTCAGGCAATCCTCGCCGCGACGCCCTTGTTCGTTGCCCTCCTGTCGATGCCGCTGCTCGGCGAGCGGGTCGGCTGGCGCCGATGGCTGGCCATCTCCGTCGGGCTTATCGGCGTCCTCCTGATCCTGAAGCCGGCGGAAGGCCTGTTCGAGACGGCGTTCCTGTTGCCCTTGGCGGCAGCTCTTGTCTTTGCCCTCTATGTCATCGTCACCCGGTTGGTCAGCCGCGACGATCCGGCCATGACGAGCTTCTTCTATACCGGCATCGTCGGCGCCGTGGCGATCAGCCTTGTCGGTCCGTTTTTCTGGGCGACGCTATCGCCTCCGGATTGGGGCTTTATGCTGCTCCTATGCCTCACCGGGACCTCGAGCCATTACTTCCTCATCCGCGCCTATGACATGCTGGACGCGGTCGCCGTCCAGCCGCTGACATACCTGCAACTGGTCTTCGCATCGGTCATGGGCGTCAGCATTTTCGGCGAAACGCTGACCACCAACATGATTGCCGGCTCGGTGCTGGTGGTGGCGGCCGGCATCTTCACTGTCTGGCGCGAGCGCGTCGTTGCCCGCCGCAAGGCAGGCCTGCCGCCGGCCTGATCGGCGATATCGATGTTTTGGCGAATCCTGCTATGGCTTCGCCTTGATGTTGTGCTCGCCTGGCTGCCCCGAAAGCCGATGAGGAGGAATGCCGTGAAGTTTCCGTCCGCCGCTGTGCTCGCCTTTTCCACGCTCGCCACCGTGAATTCCGAAGCCCTGGCGCAGGACAACGTCGCCTATGTCGACGATCGCTCGGATGGTGCCGCTGTCGTTCGCTCGCTCTACAACGCCATCAATCGCAAGGAATATGCGCGCGCCTACGGCTATTTCGGCGAGACGAAACCCGTCGGCGGGTACAAGGCTTTCACACGCGGCTACGAGCGGACGGTTTCGGTCGAAGTGAAGCTTGGCAAGGTGAAGACGGAAGCCGGCGCCGGCAGCATCTACTCGGCGGTGCCGGTTGCGGTGAAATCGATCGAGAAACGCGCGCGCGTGCGGTTCTTCGCCGGCTGCTACGTGACGCGGATCATCAATCCGTCGCTGCAGGTGCCGCCGTTCACGCCCTATCAGATCGAAGCGGCGCGGCTGAAGGAAGTGAAAGGACCGCTCGAGGCGGCCCTTCCGACCGTGTGCAACGCGCCGTGACGGTCCCTCGTCACGATCTTACTGAATAGGTCCGCGCCGGTCGGCGAGGAACCGGGACCGTTCGAACACCAGGATCACGGCGAGCGCCATGATGAACGGGATGACGAGATAGAGGATCCGGAAGATAGCCAGCGCCGCCAGCACGTCGGCCGGATCCATTTCCGGCAGGGCTGCGATGAAGACCAGCTCCAGCACGCCAAGCCCGCCCGGCGCGTGCGAAAGCAGCGCTGCCGAAAACGATGCCAGAAAAATCCCGAGAATGACGATGAAACCCGGATTGCCGGCTTCCGGCAGGGCGAAATAGATGATCCCGGCCGCGCCGATCAGTTCGACCGGCGCGATCACCAGCTGCCGCAGAACGATGGCGGGTTTCGGATAGTGCAGCTGGAACCAGCGCGTGCGGATCGACGGAAAGCCGACGAGGCTGCCGATCACATAGAGCGCGATGACGATCAGGATCAGCACGCCTGTCGTCAACGACATTTCGACCGGCAGGAATTCGGCGAATCGTTCGATGATTTCCGGTTTCACCAGAAGCACGATCGCCGACAGCATCAGGGTCCCGAGCGCGAAGGTGAACGAGCAGAAGGCGACGAGAACGCCGACTTCTCCCGGCGTCAGCCCTTTCGATCGGTAGGCCCGGTAGCGCACGACAGCGCCGGAAAAGACGGAGGCGCCGAGATTGTGCGAGAGAGCATAGGTGGTGAACGAGCAGACCGTAATGAACCACAGCGAGATGCGGTGGCCAAGATGATCGAGCGCCAGCTTGTCGTAGCCGGCAAGGGCGGCATAGGCGACCAGTGTGGCGCCGATCGCCAGAAGCCAGCTTTTCAGGGAAATCGCCGTGAAGCTGGCAAGGAAATCGTCCAGCGAGAGACCGCTCAACTCGTGATAGAGCGCATGCACCGAAAAGATGATCGCTGCCAGCCCGACGACGGGCCAGAAATACGCGCTCAGCCTGCTCATACTGGCGTCGCGATCGCTGCAAAAAGCTTGGCCGAAGGGTCTGTCGACAGCGTCGCCTCTATCTCGGGACGCATCTGTTCATCAAAGCAGCCGCCATCGCGGCTCCAGTTCGTCACAGTTACGCGCCCAGAACGCGACGTCTCGGTCCTTACACTTGCCAATGATCCAATTTCCCATTCTGATTTGTTTTGCAAAAGGGAAGCACCTGAGGCCGGTGAGGTCAAGGATCGATGCCCCGGCAGAGGCGGGTGTTTGGTCAAGAAATCGCGAAGACGACACGGTAAAGCGGAGGCGGGCGGATGCAGAACGATGAGGAAAAGCCGATCGAACCGGTCTTCCGCAACGGAACGGTGACCGTCGTTGGCGTGGTGCTGTCGTTTTCGCTGGGTTTTCTCACCCAGTGGGCGTCCAATCCGCTGCCGTGGAATATGGGCGATCTTCCCGCCGTCATCCTGTTGGCGATCGGCATCCTCCTGCAGATGCGTGCGCTGTGGGATTTCCTCCATCTGCGCTCGCTGCAGCCGAAGGTCTACGAGCGTGCGACGCGTGTCTTCTTCATCGGCGTTATGGTTATCGGCAGCGGCGTGTTTGCCGCGTTAATTGCCGACTTTGTCGAGATGATCTCCAAAGCGGCGTGATCGGCGTGGCGGGCTGACCCGCCACGACGTCGTTCGATATCAGGCGGCAAGTGCATTCAGGATGCGAATCCAGGAACGAATGCCCTTGTGATAGGACTGCAGCTCATACTTTTCGTTCGGCGAATGGATGCGGTCGTCCGAAAGGCCGAAGCCGACGAGCAGCGATTCCATGCCGAGCATCTTCTGGAAGTCGCCGACGATCGGGATCGAGCCGCCCATGCCGATGACCACGGCCGGCTTCGGCCACTCGTCGGACAGGGCGAGCTTTGCCGTGTTGAGCAGGTTCGAATCATAAGGCAGCTGGATCGCCGGCGAACCGCCATGGGCGTGAAACTCGACCGTGCAATCGGCTGGTATCTTGGAGCGCACATAGGCGCGGAAGGCCTCGCGGATCTTCTCCGGGTTCTGGTTGCCGACCAGGCGGAAGGAGACCTTGGCGGAAGCCTCGGCGGCGATCACCGTCTTGAAGCCTTCGCCGGTGTAGCCGCCGGTGATGCCGTTGATCTCGGCTGTCGGGCGGGCCCAGGTCAGTTCGAGAACCGAGCGATTCTTTTCACCCGACGGGATCGACAGGCCGATCTCGCCGAGGAACTTTTCCGCGGTCTGGCCGAGCGTCTCCCAGCCGGCCTTGATCTGGGCCGGGGTTTCCTCGACGCCTTCGTAGAAGCCTTCGAGCGTCACCCGGCTGTCTTCGTCGTGAAGCCCGGCGAGGATACCGGTCAGGATGCGGATCGGGTTGGCGGCAGCACCGCCGAAATAGCCCGAATGCAGGTCGCGGTCGGCAGCCTTGATGACGACTTCCTCACCGACGAGGCCACGCAGGCCCGCCGAGATCGCCGGCGTGTCCCGGTCCCACATGCTGGTATCGCAGACAAGTGCATAGTCGGCTTTGAGTTCGGCCGCATTGGCTTCGAGGAAGGGTTTCAGCGACGGCGAACCGGATTCTTCCTCACCTTCGAACAGGATGGTGACGCGGCAGGGCAGCGAGCCGTGAACGTCCTTGTAGGCGCGTGCTGCCTCGACGAAGGTCAGCAACTGGCCCTTGTCGTCGGCGGTGCCGCGGCCGGTGATGACCTTGCGACCCGGCTCCAGTTCCTTCAGGCCGGGTTCGAACGGATCGGTATCCCAGAGGTTCAACGGGTCGACGGGCTGAACGTCGTAATGGCCGTAGAACAGCACGTGCGGCGCATCGGCAGTGGCACCGGCGTGGTGGGCGACAACCATCGGATGTCCGGGCGTGTCGCGGACCGAGGCGGTGAAGCCGAGGCCGTTCAGTTCCGCGACCAGCCATTCGGCGGCCTTGCGACAATCGGCCTTGAAGGCCGGATCGGTCGAGATCGACTTGATGCGCACGAGATCGAAAAGCCTGTCCAAGCTCTTCGGCAGGTTCGCGTCCGCGCGCTCGAGAATGGGGGTGATATCTGCCATCATGCATATCCTTGCTTCAAGTTTTGCCGGAACCTACTGCATGACGTCGCAAATCGGAATCGATTTCAGCGGCGAAATCATGCGGCCGTTCAACGGGCGGCAGCGACCTTGGCGTGTCCGAACGAACCCGCTCTGGTTGTTTAGAGCCTCATGCCGGTGGGTTTAAGCCAAATTTTTTGATGGGACGATCAGAGGCACGCGGCTCTCGTTACGCGGTGCCGCCATGGCGTGCGGCGTGGGCAAGCGCCATGCGCATGTATTCGAGCATGAGTTCCCGTTCGAACTGCCTGAGGCCGGATAGCAAGGACTGATCGGCCGCAACTGCCGCCTCCTTGGCAGCGGCCTCGATTTCCCTCGCCCTCTCGGTAAGGAAAATCTGTTGCGAGCGTTTATCCTGCGGATGTTTGCGCCTGACGATGAGCCCGTCGCGCTCCATCCGCCCTAGCGTATTGGCCATCGTCGCCTGTTCGATGTCGAGCCTGTCGAGAAGTTGCTTCTGCGTCAGGCCTTCCTCGGCCCATAATTCCAGGAGGACGGGAAATTGCCCGGGCGCGAAGCCGAGTTTCTGGCCGCGCTCGTGAAGGGCACGCGAGAAACTTTTGGCCAGCAGGCTGGCCAGGTAGGTCGCAGATTCCATACGATTGAAGGCCATGCTCCAATGGGTACCCCCGAAGCGGCGCGAAGACAAGTTACAAAGCAGGCGATGGACTTGAGAAAGCCTTGTCTCACAAGGATTTGACCCGCTCAACGAGAAACCGCCACGGCGCGGAGGCGGCGCCGTGGCGGTTCTCTGAAAACGGGACAAAGGCCCGGAGAGGGGGATAAGGCCTTTGTCCTCATCTGGTGCGGGCGGGGGACAGGCCAATCACCAGAAGACGGCATCACTCGGTGCCGTTGAGTAGGATTTGAGGAGTCAAATGTGGCTTTTCAAGGATTGGGCCACTGAATCGCGCATTACAAATGCGTAACGTTTCTGTGAAGCTTGGGGCCGCATCCAAAGGCTTTTCCGCGGCGCGCCGAAACCGAACATGACGCGCGACCGCCATCGTCATCTTTGCCACGACCACCACGCAGCGCACCGTTGTGCTCAGCTGCCTTGTCGCAGCCGAAGATAGGCGCCGTATGCCCAATTCGCAAGCCTGCAGATCGGTCCGCGTCCGGCCGTAAGGGCGGCCGAACGACAGATGGTTCGTGCAAGGGGCGGGCGTTGTCGAATGCGGCCCGATCGATCGCAACAATGGGGTGAGAATGTCGCGAGCGCGGAAAACCCCAATGGACGTTTGGCTCACCCCGCGCTATCCATTGCCGATGAAAAACGGTGATCACCTCTTCCTCGTCGACGGCTCCGGATTCATCTTCCGGGCGTTCCACGCCATCCCGCCGCTCAACCGCAAATCCGATGGCCTTCCGGTCAACGCGGTGTCCGGTTTCTGCAACATGCTGTGGAAGTTGCTCACCGATGCGCGCGATACGTCTGTCGGCGTCACGCCGACGCATTTCGCCGTCATTTTCGACTATTCTTCGAAGACGTTCCGCAACGAACTCTACGATCTCTACAAGGCCAATCGCTCGGCTCCACCCGAGGATCTCATCCCGCAATTCGGGCTGATCCGCCACGCCACGCGTGCCTTCAACCTGCCCTGCATCGAGAAGGAAGGGTTCGAGGCCGACGATCTGATCGCCACCTATACGCGCCTTGCCGAAAAGGCGGGCGCCAGCGTCACCATCATCTCCTCCGACAAGGACCTGATGCAGCTCGTGACGCCGAATGTGTCGATGTACGACAGCATGAAGGACAAGCAGATCTCGATCCCGGAAGTGATCGAGAAATGGGGCGTGCCGCCGGAAAAGATGATCGACCTTCAGGCGATGACCGGCGATTCGACCGACAACGTTCCCGGCATTCCCGGCATCGGCCCGAAGACTGCGGCCCAATTGCTGGAAGAATACGGCGACCTCGATACGCTCTTGGCGCGCGCCGGCGAGATCAAGCAGGCCAAGCGCCGCGAAAACATCATTGCCAATGCTGACCTCGCCCGTCTGTCCCGCCAGCTGGTAACGCTGCGCACCGACACGCCGCTCGACGTCCCGGTCGAAGACTTTCAGCTGGAACCGCAGGATGGACCGCGTCTCGTCGCCTTCCTGAAGGCGATGGAATTTACTACGCTCACCCGCCGCGTCGCCGCTGCCACCGGCACGGACGCCGATGCGGTGGAGCCTGCCACGGTGCCGGTCGAGTGGGGCGCGGATGCGCGCGGGCCGGATCTCGACAAGGCCGCGGCAGCACCGGCGCCTTCAAGCGCAGCAGATGCCGCAGCTGCGGCCAAGGGCGAGGTCGTCTCCACGGGCGAGACCGGCGAGGCGACGCCCGAGGCGCTGGCGCAGTCGCGCGCAGCCCTTTTCGCCAGCGCCACGATCGACCACACGCGTTATGTCGCGATCCGCGACCTGCCGACGCTCGATGCCTGGATTGCCGACGCCAAGGATGCGGGCCTCGTTGCCTTCGACACCGAAACGACATCGCTCGACGCCATGCAGGCCGAACTGGTCGGCTTTTCGCTGGCGCTCGCCGACTATGCCAAGGATCCCGCGGGAACGGTGATCCGCGCTGCCTACGTGCCGCTGATCCACAAGACCGGCGTCGGTGATCTTCTCGGGGGAGGCCAGGCCGAAAACCAGATTCCGGTGCGCGAGGCGCTGAGCCGGCTGAAGGTCCTGCTCGAAGACCCGTCGGTGCTGAAGGTCGCGCAGAACCTGAAATACGACTATCTGATCATGAAGCGGCACGGCATCACCGTGAAGGGCTTCGACGACACCATGCTGATGTCCTATGTCGTCGATGCCGGCAACGGCACGCACGGGATGGACGCGCTGTCGGAGCGCTGGCTCGGCCACAAGCCGATCGCCTACAAGGACATGACCGGCAGCGGCAAATCCTCGGTGACTTTCGACTATGTCGATATCGACCGCGCCACCGCCTATGCAGCCGAAGACGCCGACATCACGCTGCGCCTCTGGCACGTGCTGAAGCCGCGGCTCGCGGCCAAGGGACTGGTGCGCGTCTATGAACGGCTGGAGCGGCCGCTCGTGCCGGTGCTGGCGCATATGGAAGAGCGAGGCATCACCATCGACCGCCAGATCCTGTCGCGCCTCTCGGGCGAACTGGCGCAAGGGGCAGCGGCACTCGAAGACGAGATCTACAAGTTGGCCGGCGAGACCTTCACTGTCGGCTCGCCGAAGCAGCTCGGTGACATCCTCTTCGGCAAGATGGGTTTGCCGGGCGGTTCGAAGACCAAGACCGGCCAATGGTCGACCTCGGCGCAGGTGCTGGAGGATCTCGCGGCTGAAGGCCATGAGCTGCCGCGCAAGATCGTCGACTGGCGCCAGATGACCAAGCTGAAGTCGACCTATACCGACGCCTTGCCGGGCTTCGTCCATCCGGACACCAAGCGCGTCCACACCTCCTATGCGCTGGCGGCGACGACGACCGGACGGCTGTCCTCCTCCGACCCGAACCTGCAGAACATCCCGGTGCGTACCGCCGAAGGCCGCAAGATCCGCACAGCTTTCATCGCCACGCCGGGCCACAAGCTGGTGTCTGCCGACTACAGCCAGATCGAGTTGCGCGTGCTTGCGCACGTGGCCGACATCCCGCAGCTGCGCCAGGCCTTTGCCGATGGCGTCGACATTCACGCGATGACCGCCTCGGAGATGTTCGGCGTGCCGGTCGAGGGCATGTCGAGCGAAATCCGCCGGCGGGCGAAGGCCATCAACTTCGGCATCATCTACGGCATCTCCGCCTTTGGTCTGGCGAACCAGTTGTCGATCGAGCGTTCGGAAGCCAGCGACTACATCAAGAAGTATTTCGAGCGCTTCCCCGGCATTCGCGACTACATGGAAAACACCAAGGCCTTTGCCCGCGAGCATGGCTATGTCGAAACGATCTTCGGCCGGCGGGCGCACTATCCCGACATCCGCTCGTCGATCCCCTCGCATCGCGCCTTCAACGAGCGCGCGTCGATCAACGCGCCGATCCAGGGCTCTGCGGCCGACATCATCCGCCGCGCCATGGTCAAGATCGAGCCGGCACTGGGGGAGGCGAAGCTGTCCGCCCGCATGCTGCTGCAGGTGCACGACGAACTGATCTTCGAGGTCGAGGATGCCGAGGTCGAGCGCACCATTCCGATCGTCGTCTCGGTGATGGAGAATGCGGCGATGCCGGCGCTCGACATGCGGGTGCCGCTCAAGGTGGATGCCCGCGCCGCGATGAACTGGGATGAAGCGCACTGAGGCTTTTCTGAGGGATTCCCTCAGCGACCCCACATCGACAGCAGTTATTCTTGCAGAAGGCGGCCACCGCGGCCGCCTTTCGTCTGTCCCGATATCACGATGAGAGAAAGCGCATCCGCCTGCCACGTCAGCCGTTGCGGCTCTTGTCGTCTCCCCCTAGGCAGCGATCGGGAAGGGTGCTAGCGCGCCCGCAAGAGCCGCCGATCGGAGGAGACCATGGCCACCAACACATTCATCCTTGTGCTGTCCTGTGACGACAAGCCCGGCATCGTTGCCGCGGTGACGACTGAGCTCGCCGGCCTTGGCGCCAACATTGCCGAAAGCAGCCAGTTCTGGGATCGGCAGACCAACAGCTTCTTCATGCGCATCGCCTTCCAGGCACCGGATGGCATGGTGCGGGACGATGTCGAGCGGGCGCTGCGGCCGGCTGTCGACCGGTTCCAGATGCGCACCACGCTGACGGACGCCGCGCGCAGGCCGAAGATCGTCATCCTCGTCTCGAAGTTCGACCACGCGCTGCTGCATCTGCTCTATCAGATCCGCGTCGGCTGGCTGAACGCCGAGGTCGTTGCCATCGTTTCCAACCACGAGGACAGCCGGCGGACGGCGGACCTCGAAGCAGTGCCCTATCACCATTGGCCGGTAACGAAGACCAACAAGGCGGAGCAGGAGGAGAAGCTGCTCCGCCTGGTCCAGGAGACCGGCGCAGACCTGGTGATCCTTGCGCGCTACATGCAGGTGTTTTCGGACACGCTGTCGAAGCGCCTCTACGGCAAGGCCATCAACATCCACCACTCGTTCCTGCCGTCATTCAAGGGGGCAAAACCCTATCACCAGGCGCATGAGCGCGGTGTCAAGCTGATTGGCGCCACCGCCCACTACGTCACCTCGGATCTCGACGAAGGGCCGATCGTCGAACAGGAGACGGAGCGCGTCACCCACGCGCTGACGGCGGACGACTTCGTCGCCAGCGGCCGCGACATCGAAAGCCGCGTGCTGGCACGTGCCGTCAAGCTGCACCTGGAGCGGCGCGTCATGCTCAACGGTCACAAGACGGTGGTGTTCAGCTAACGGGGATCGGCGCGGCGCGGGCAGCGCGAGGGGTGCGAAAACTGGAAAACAGTCGCCCCAACCCATCGCGTCCTTCCGCGACGATGTCGAAGCTGCGGCCGAAGAGCAGCCACTGGGTGCAGAGGCCCAGCATCATCCAATGAAGCGTGCGGGTCGCCGATGTCGGAGTCCAGCTGTCGCGCATGTAGCCGCTGGCAAGGGCGCGGGCGAATGCCAGCTCGAGCAGAGAATTGTGATGTTCGTCGAGTTCCCTGTGTCGCGTCAGGACCTCGCTCATGTCGCCGTCGTAGTTGGTGCGCAGCATGATGGTCAGGATGCGCTGGCGTTGCTCGTCGGCGGCCAGAATATCGATCCAGGCACCCATCGCATCCTCGACGATTGCCAGCGTATCGGCGGCTTCAGCCTCGATCTCCTGAGCGATCATGTCTTCCTGGGGCAGCGGCACGGCATCGTGCAGGGCCAGGAAAAGATCGGTCTTGTTGGCGAAGTGCCAGTAGATGGCGCCACGGGTGACGCCCGCTTCCTTGGCCACTTCCTCCAGTGTCGTGTTGGAAACACCCTTTGCGTAGAACACACGTTCGGCAGCACTCAGGATCTTCTGCCGGGTTGCCTCCGCATCGGCTTTCGTTCGGCGCATTCATTCCTCCTTGCAGAACGGCCCGCCGAAAGGCGGGCCGTCGATTGTCGTGTTACTCGGCAGGTGTCGGGGTCTCGGTTGCAGCCGGTGTGGCTTCCACCTTCTTGCGTCCGAACAGCTTCGTGACGAACACGAAGAACACCGGAACGAAGAAGATCGCCAGCACCGTTGCCGAGATCATGCCACCCATCACGCCGGTACCGATGGCGCGCTGGCTGCCCGAGCTTGCGCCCGTTGCGATCGCCAGCGGCAGAACGCCGAGCGTGAAGGCGAGCGACGTCATCAGGATCGGGCGGAAGCGCAGGTGCGCCGCCTCCAGCGTCGCATCGATCAGCGATTTTCCCTGCTCGCGCAGTTCCTTGGCAAACTCGATGATCAGGATGGCGTTCTTCGCGGACAGGCCGATAATCGCGATCAGGCCGACCTTGAAGTACACGTCGTTCGGCATGTCGCGCATGGTTACGGCCAGAACCGAACCGATGACGCCGAGCGGAACCACCATGATGACCGCCACCGGGATCGACCAGCTCTCATAGAGTGCTGCCAGGCACAGGAAGACCAGCAGGCACGACAGCGCGATCAGGAGAGGCGCCTGAGTGCCGGACTGGATTTCCTGCAGGGACTGGCCGGTCCATTCGTAGCCGAAGCCCGCCGGCAGCTGCCCCGCAAGCCGCTGCATCTCGGCGATCGCGTCACCGGACGAATAGCCGTGAGCCGCTTCGCCGCTGATACGCACCGACGGGTAGCCGTTGTAGCCGATCGTCTGGGTCGAGGCCTTGACCCACTCGACGGTCGCAAAGGCCGAGAGCGGAACCATGCCGCCATTGGCGTTGCGGACGTTGAGGTTCAACAGGTCCGCCGTCTGCATGCGCTGACCCTCGTCCGCCTGCACCGTCACGCGCTGCATGCGGCCGGCATTCGGGAAGTCGTTGACATAGGACGAGCCAAGGTTGGTCGAGATCGTCGAGTTGATGTCGGCAAACGTCACGCCGAAGGTGTTGGCCTTTTCGCGGTCGATGGTCACGCTGACCTGAGCCGCATCGGGCATGCCTTCGAAACGGACGCCGGTGACGATCTTGCTCTCAGCCGCAAGGCCGAGAAGCTGGTCGCGTGCCTGCGAGAGTGCCGCTTCGCCGAGGCCGCCGCGATCCTGCAGGCGGAACGAGAAGCCCCCTGTGGTGCCGAGACCCTGGATCGCCGGCGGCGACAGCGCGAAGCTGATCGCATCCTTGATCTGGCTCATGGCCATGGTGGCGCGCATCGCGATAGACTGCGCGGCGTTGTCGGCGTCGCGTTCCTTCCAGTCCTTCAGCGTCACGAAGGCGAGCGCTGCGTTCTGTCCGGTGCCGAAGAAGGAGAAACCGTTGATCGCAATGATGCGTTCGACAGCCGGCTCCTGGCCGAAGATCTTTTCGGCCTGTTCCACCACCTCGGTCGTGCGGTTGCCCGTCGCTTCGGAGGGCAGCTGCATCATGACGATCACGAAGCCCTGGTCTTCGTCCGGAAGGAACGACGACGGCAGCTTCATGAACAGCCAGCCGAGACCGGCGAGGACTGCGAGGTAGACGACCATGTAGCGACCGGTCCGGTGGACCATGTGCTTCACGATGCCGCTATAGCCATGCGAGGTCTTGTCGAAGCTGCGGTTGAACCAGCCGAAGAAGCCGCGCTTGGCGTGGTGGTGGCCCTTCGGAACCTGCTTCAGGAAGCTGGCGCACAAGGCCGGCGTCAGCGACAGCGCAAGCAGCGCCGAGAACAGGATCGACACGACCATCGTCAGCGAGAACTGGCGATAGATCACGCCAACGGCGCCCGGGAAGAAGGCCATCGGGATGAACACCGAAGCCAGAACCAGCGTGATGCCGATGACGGCGCCGGTGATCTGCTTCATCGCCTTGCGGGTGGCGTCCTTCGGCGTCAGCCCCTCTTCGGACATGATGCGTTCGACGTTCTCGACGACGATGATCGCATCGTCGACGAGAATACCGATCGCCAGCACCATGCCGAACATGGTGAGCACGTTGATCGAGAAACCCATCGCCAGCATGACCGCGCAGGTGCCGAGCAGGGCGACCGGCACGACGAGCGTCGGGATGATGGTGTAGCGGATGTTCTGCAGGAACAGGAACATCACGATGAAGACGAGCGCGACCGCTTCGACCAGCGTCGAAAGCACCTTCTCGATGGAAACGGCAACGAACGGCGAGGTGTCGTAGGGAACCGAATATTCGAGGCCCTGGGGGAAGAACTTCGACAGTTCTTCCATGCGTTCCTTGATCGCGGCCGACGTCGACATCGCATTGCCGCTTGGCGACAGCTGCACGGCGATCGCTGCGGACGGCTTGCCGTTCAGGCGGGTCGAGAATGCGTAGCTTTCGCCACCGATTTCGACGCGGGCAACATCGCGCAGACGAACGGAGGAGCCGTCCGGGTTGGCGCGAAGCACGATCGCTCCGAATTCCTCGGCGCTCGACAGCTGGCCCTTGACGACGACAGGAGCACTGATCTGCTGCGTGATCGGGTTCGGCTGTGCGCCGATCGAGCCGGATGCGATCTGGGCGTTCTGGGCCTGGATGGCATTCGTCACGTCGGCAGCCGTCAGGTTGAGGCCGAGCATCTTGTCCGGATCGAGCCAGATGCGCATCGAGCGTTCGGTCGCAAACAGCTGCGCACGGCCGACGCCGGGCACGCGCTGGACTTCGTTGAGCACGTTGCGGCTGAGATAGTCGCCGAGACCGATGGCATCCATCGAGCCGTCGGTCGAGGTAAGCGCGACGATCATCAGGAAGCCGGAACCGGCTTCATCGACCTGCACGCCCTGGCGCTTGACCGAATCGGGCAGGCGCGGTTCGACGCGGCGCACGCGGTTCTGGATGTCGACGGCCGCCTGTCCCGGGTCTGTACCCGGTGCGAAGGTGGCGCTGATGTCGACCGAGCCGGAAGCGCTGGAGGTCGATTCGAAATAGAGCAGGCCTTCGACGCCGTTCAGCTCGTTTTCGATCAGCCGGGTAACGCTCTGATAGGTGTCCTGCGACGAGGCGCCGGGATAGCTGGTGTTGATGGAGATCTGCGGCGGTGCGACATCAGGATATTGCGACACCGGCAAGAGCGGTATCGCAATGATGCCGGCGATCATGATGAAGATCGCCACCACCCAGGCAAAAATAGGCCTGTCGATGAAAAAACTGGGCATTAATCAGCACTCACTTTGTGGCTTCAGCGGGCTTTTCTTCGGCCGCCGCGGTCGTCTGCGCTGCTTCGGCCGCGGGCTTGGCGTTCGGGTCCCAGTCGGTCGGCTCGACCGGCGCACCGGGTCCGATCTTCTGGAAGCCTTCGACGATGACCTTTTCGCCAGGCTTCAGGCCTGTCGTCACCTGCCAGCGGGTTCCGACCGTCCGCCCGAGCGTGACGTTGCGGAACTCGACCTTCTTGTCGGCCGTGACGACATAGACCTGCGACTGGCCGGCGTTGTTACGCTGGACGGCCTGCTGCGGCACGGTGATCGCATCCTTCTCGACGCCCTGCTGAACCAGCACGCGGACATACATGCCCGGAAGCAGGTCGCCATCGGGATTGGGGAATTCGCCGCGCAGCGTTACCTGGCCGGTCGTCGCATCGACGGCTGCTTCCGAGAACAGGAGCTTGCCCTTGTGTTCGTAGGGCGTGCCGTCGTCGAGTATCAGTTGCACCTCGGCCACCTGCTCGCCGCTCAACATCTTGCCGTCTTCCAGCGCCTTGCGCAGGCGGATGAGATCGGTCGCCGACTGGGTAAAGTCGGCATAGAGCGGATCGAGTTGCTGGATCGTGGCGAGGTTTTCCGAGCTGTTGGCGCTGACCAGCGCACCCTCGGTGATGAGCGCGCGGCCGATCTGGCCGCTGATCGGCGCGGTCACGTTGGCATATTGCAGATCGAGCTTGGCGGCAGCGAGGCCGGCCTGAGCGATGGCGACGTCGGCAGCCGCTGCAGCGAGCAGGGCGGATGCATCGTCGAATTGCTGGGCGGCAACGACGTTGGCCTTCTTCAACGCTTCCTGGCGGGCAGCTTTCTGCTCGGCCTGCAGGCGTACGGCCTCGGCGCGGCGCAGCGTCGCCTCGGCCTTCTCGACCTGGACCTGGAAGGGAGCCGGGTCGATGCGGTAGAGCACGTCGCCTTCCTTCACCTTGGTGCCCTGCTGGAAGACGCGTTCGACGACGATGCCGGAAACGCGCGGGCGCACTTCGGCGACGCGCGTCGCGGTGATGCGGCCCGGCAGTTCGTTGGTGATCGGCAGCGTCTCGGATGCGGTCGTGAAGACGGCGACAGCCGATGGCGGGAAGGCGGGAGCGGCCTGTTCTTCTTGTTTCTGGCAGCCGGAAAGCAAAATCACGGTTGCCAAGGCGGCGGCCAGTGTCGGTCGGTTCATGCGCATAGCGATGTCCATATTCGGTGACCGTGCGCAGCCAGCGTGGGTCGCAGGGCTGCGCGGTCCGGAAGTGAAGGGAAGCAAGACCGGCATCGGGAACGGAAAATACCGGAACGCTAATATACAAACACAAATGTATGTTAATTTGCGCCGCAGCGCAACACCATGATGCAGCGCGTTGAATCCAAAAAAAATCAGCCGCCGCAGTGCGTTCGGCACCACGGCGGCTTGTTATCACCAAGCTGTGATCCGGCCGTCGGGCCGGATTGCTCGTCTCAGGCGAGGACGCGGTCGTCGGCACCAAAGCGATGCATGCTGCCGACCATCGGCGTTGCATAGACGATATCGTCCGGGGCGTAGCGGTGCTCGCCGAACAGCCGGACGGTGATCAGGCCGACCTGATCGGACTCGATATAGACGATCGTGTCGGCACCGAGATGCTCGACATGCACGACCTTGCCCTTCCAGTCGCCGCTCTCGCGAGACAGGCCGAGATGTTCCGGCCGGATGCCGATCGTCTTGGCGCTTTTATCGCCGAGACGGGCACCGTCGATGAAATTCATCTGCGGCGAGCCGATGAAGCCGGCGACGAAGACATTGGCCGGCCGGTTGTAGAGATCCATCGGCGAGCCGATCTGCTCGATCTGGCCGGCGTTGAGCACCACGATCTTGTCGGCGAGCGTCATCGCCTCGACCTGGTCGTGGGTCACGTAGATCATCGTTGCCTTGAGGCTGCGGTGCAGCCGGGCGATCTCGAGCCGGGTGTTGACGCGCAACGCCGCGTCGAGGTTCGACAAGGGCTCGTCGAAGAGGAACAGTTTTGGTTCGCGCACGATAGCGCGGCCGATGGCGACGCGCTGGCGCTGGCCGCCGGAAAGCTCGGCCGGACGGCGGGCGAGATAGGGGTCGAGCGACAGCATGTTCGCCGCCTTGCCGACCTTGTCCTCGATTTCCGCCTTCGGCTTGCCGGCCTGCTTCAGGCCGAGGCCCATATTGTCCTTCACCGTCAGGTGCGGATAGAGCGCGTAGGACTGGAACACCATGGCGATGCCGCGTTTGGCGGGCGCCACATGCCCGACCTCGACGCCGTCGATCTGGACGCTGCCGGAGGTGGCGTCCTCAAGGCCGGCGATGGTGCGCAGCAAGGTCGACTTGCCGCAGCCGGAGGGCCCGACGAAGATGACGAACTCGCCGTCCTTCACTTCGAGATCGATGCCCTTGAGAACCTCATGGCTGCCATAGGCCTTGCGGATGGATTTGAGTTGAAGTGATCCCACCTGATTGCCCCTCTTAAAGTTTGACCGGCTGGCCGCTACGCACGCTCTCATCCGCAGCAAGGCAGATGCGCAGCGACTGGACGGCGTCGTTCATGTGGCGGTCGAGATTGATGTCTTCACGGATGGCCTTCAGCACATAGGCCTGCTCCCGATCGCAGAGTTCCTGATGGCCGGGTTCCCCGTCCATGGTCAGGTCTTCGTCCGGTTTCAGGAATCGGCCGTTGGGGCCGGTCTCGGCATTGTGTACGCGAATGACCGAGGTCTTGGTGTGGGTGTCGATATCGTCGGACTTGGCATTCGGGTCCATGACGATCGACACCGAGCCCTTCGGCGACATCACGTCCTTCACGAAGAAGGCGGTCTCGGAGATCATCGGCCCCCAGCCGGCCTCATACCACCCGGCCGAACCGTCCTCGAAGATCACCTGCAGGTGGCCGTAATTGTACATGTCCTCAGCGATCTCGTCGGACAGACGCAGGCCCATGCCGCGCACTTCCACCGGTTTGGCATCGGTGATCTGGCACATGACGTCGACATAGTGCACGCCGCAGTCGACGATCGGCGGCGTCGTCTTCATCAGCGACTTGTGGGTTTCCCACGTCGGGCCGCTCGACTGCTGGTTCAGGTTCATGCGGAACACGTAAGGACCGCCGAGCTTGCGGGCTTCGGCAATCAGCCGGATCCACGAGGGGTGATGGCGCAGGATGTAGCCGATGATCAGCTTGCGGCCATGCTTCTTGGCAGCCGCAACGACGCGCTCTGCGTCGGCGACCGTCGTTGCCAGCGGCTTCTCCACGAAGACGTCGCAGCCCGCTTCGAAGGCGGCGACCGCATAGTCGGCATGGCTGTCGGAATAGGTGCAGACCGAGCAGAGCTCCGGCTTCAGTTCCGCAAGCGCTCTGTTGAAGTCCGGATGGATTTCGTAGCCGCGCAGCTCTTCCGGAAGCTCGACCTTGGAGCGATTGACCAGGCCAACGATCTCGAAGCCGGGATTGTTGTGGTAGGCGAGCGCATGGCTGCGCCCCATGTTGCCGAGGCCTGCGACGAGGACCCGGACCGGTTTGCTTTCTGAACTCACTTGACTGCTCCTGCGGTGATGCCGCGGATCAGCTGCCGCGAGAAAATGACATAGAGGACGAGAACCGGAAGAATGGCGAGCGACAGGGCCGCAAGCACCGCATTCCAGTTGGTGACGAATTGGCCGATGAAGATCTGCGAGCCCAGCGTCACCGTCTTGGTGGCTTCCGCCGGCGCCAGGATCAGCGGGAACCACAGATCGTTCCAGATCGGGATCATCGTGAACACGGCGACGGTCGCCATTGCCGGCCGGATAAGCGGTAGAACGAGGCGGAAGAAGATCGAGTATTCCGACAGCCCGTCGATGCGACCGGCGTTCTTCAGGTCGTCGGACACCGTGCGCATGAACTCCGACAGGATGAACACCGCGAGCGGCAACCCTTGCGCCGTATAAACGAGGATCAGCGCCGTCAGCGTGTTGACGAGGTTGGCCGCGACCATGCCCTGGAGAATGGCGACGGTGCCGAGACGGATCGGGATCATGATGCCGATCGCGAGATAGAGCCCCATCAGCGTGTTGCCGCGGAACCGATATTCCGACAGCGCGAACGCGGCCATCGCGCCGAACAGCAGAACCAGCGCGATCGCAACGACCGTGACGATGAAGCTGTTCTGGAAGTAGGTCGCAAAATCGCCCTGGCCGAGTACCGTCTGGTAGCCGATGAGGCTGAAGGTTTCGGGCGTGGGGACCGTCAACGGTGCGCGGAAGATCGCGTTGCGATCCTTGAACGAGTTGATGACCGTCAGGAACACCGGAAACAGCGAGATCAGCGTATAGGCGATCAGTGCTGCGTGAACGAAGCCGGTGCGGAAAATGGAGTGGCGTGCTTGCATCTCGGCCTCCCTTAGAACTGATAGCGGCGCATGCGGCGCTGGATGACGAAGAGGTAGAGCGACACGCCGGCAAGGATGATCAGGAACATCACCGTCGCGATCGTAGCACCCATCGAGCGGTCGCCGAGCTGCAGCTGGAAGCCGAAGAAGGTGCGGTAGAGCAGCGTGCCGAGAATGTCGGTGGAACCATCAGGACCTGCGAGTGCGCCCTGCACGGTGTAGACCAGGTCGAAGGCGTTGAAGTTGCCGACGAAAGTCAGGATCGAGATGATGCCGATTGCCGGCAGGATCAGCGGCAGCTTGATCTTCCAGAACTGGCTCCAGCCGGTGACGCCGTCGCATTCGGCAGCCTCGATCACTTCATCGGGAATGTTGAGCAGCGCGGCATAGATCAGCATCATCGGGATGCCGACATATTGCCAGACCGAGATCAGCGACACGGCGATGAGCGCCGAGCCGGGCTTGCCGAGCCAGGGCGCAAACATCGACTTCAAGCCGACGAGATCGAGCATCCAGGGGGCCACGCCCCAGATCGGCGACAGGATCAGCTTCCAGATGAAGCCGACGATAACGAAGGACAGAAGCGTCGGCAGGAAGATCGCCGTGCGGTAGAACGTGACGAAACGCAGCTTCGGAATGGACAGCATCGCCGCCAGCGCAACGCCGATCGGGTTCTGCACGCACATGTGGATGATGAAGAAGATGACGTTGTTCTTCAGCGCGTTCCAGAAATCGTGTGCCCAGCGCTCTTCGCCGAACAGCACTTGGAAGTTTGCGAGACCAACGAAGGTCGGCTGACCGTCGACCGTGTTGTAGAGTGAGAGGCGCAGCGTCTCGATCAGCGGTAGGATCATGACCGCGGAGTAGACCAAAAGGGCCGGCAGCAGAAAGATGAGGATGTGCCAGCGTTTCGGCCGTCTGACGGCCGGCTGTCCCTCTTGCAGTGAAGTGGCGTTGCTCATTGATCGTACCCGCTTGTTCGACCGGTTCCCTCAGGGATCATGATGCACGTCGACGCCATACGGCCGGTCCTGCCGCATACCGCCTGCCCCGATCCGGGCTCATGACGAAGGTTAAGGCTATCGCGTTCTTTTGCAAACGACTGCGTCGGTGACCTCCCCTGTCAAAGGGGAGGTCGATGACGCTTCGGCTGGGGGAGTGCCTCCTTGGGCAATGTCGCCCCGCCCGGCCTTTGCCGCACATCTTCTTGGACCGTCTCCGATTCAAGGACAAAACATGCAGCAAATCAAAGTGCTACAGCAGCCTTTGCGCACCTGATTGGACACGCAGCACCGTAGGGCCGACCCTCCCCGTTAAGGGGAGGGAACCAGTTGCGCTTACTTTGCCGGCTTGAACCAGCCGTCCAGACCCTTCTGCAGCTTTTCGGCAGCAACCTCAGGCGTATCCGTGCCGTTGATGACGTTCGCAGATTCGACCCAGGTCTCGTTTTCGAGGTTCGGCGTGCCGCGCGACAGGATCTGGTAGGTCGAGCGGATCGTCGGCTTGCACTTTTCGCGCCAGGAAACGAATTCCTGGGCGAGCGGATCGGCCATCTTCACGGCGGTCGAGTTCAGGCTGAAGAAGCCCGGCAGCGAGTTGGCATAGATGTCGGCGAATTCCGGCGACGAGATCCAGGTCAGGAGCTTCTTGGCTTCCTCGGCATGGGCGCTCTTTGCATTGAGGCCGACGCCGATGTCGTTGTGGTCGGAGATGTAGCAAGCGTCGCCGGCGTTCTTAACCGGAGGCGGGAAGGCACCCATCTTGAACTGGGCCTGGGTGTTGAACAGACCGATTTCCCACGAACCGGCCGGGTAGATCGCAGCGCGGCCGAGCGTGAACAGGTTCTGGCTGTCCGGATAGGTCTGGGCTTCAAAACCGTCGCCGAGGTAATCCTTCCACTTGGCGAGAACGCGGAAAGGCTCGACCCACGCATCGTCGGTCAGCTTCTGCTCGCCCTTGATCAGCGCAGCGCGGCCTTCTTCACCCTTCCAGTAGGTCGGGCCGATGTTCTGGTAGCCCATGGTCGCGGCTTCCCAGAGATCCTTGGTGCCCATCGCCATCGGGATGTAGTTGCCGTCGGCCTTGATCTTGTCGAGAGCCGCGAAGAATTCGGCTTCCGTCGTCGGGATCTGGATGCCGAGCTGGTCGAAGGCGTCCTTGTTGTAGATGAAGCCGTGGATGACCGAAGCCATCGGCACGCAGAACGTGGCCGCGCCATCGTCCGTCGTCCAGGCGGACTTGGCGACCGGCGAGAAGTTCTCGATGCCCGGAAGTGCCGTCAGGTCGGCCAGGTGCTTCTTGTTGTAGAGTTCGAGCGAGGCGTCGAACGGGCGGCAGGTGATGAGGTCGCCAGCCGAACCGGCGTCGAGCTTGGCGTTCAGCGCCGCGTTGTATTCGGTCGGAGCGGTCGGAGCGAACTTGACCTTGATGCCCGGATGCTTGGCTTCGAAGGCCGGGATCAGCTTTTCCTGCCAGATCGCCAGGTCGTCGTTGCGCCAGCTTTCGATCGTCAGCGTCACGTCTTCGGCCTGGGCCAGGCCGGCCGAGCCGAGAATGCTCGACGCGAGCAGCAGGCCCTTGAGTGTCGTACGGGTCATTTAGTTTCTCCCTCTTATATGCGCCGTTTTGGCGCGGTTTGAATCCCAGGTTTTGTCAGGCCGAGACGATGTCGATCGCCCGGCGCAGATTCTGCTTGGTCTGGTCGAGCGCCGCCTCGGCTGCCGCCACGTCCTTCGCGCCCGAGGCGAGCAGGATGGCAATCTTGACCGAACCGGATGCGGCATTGATCAGCCGGCCGGCCTCGGAGGCGCTGACGCCGGTAATGTCGGTGACGATCCGCACCGCACGGCCATGCAGCTTGATGTTGTCGGCGCGAAGATTGATCATGTGGCCATCGAGCACGTGGCCGAGATGGATGCCGACGAGCGTCGAGAACATGTTGAAGGCGATCTTCTGCGCCGTGCCCGCACCCATGCGCGTCGAGCCGGAAACGACTTCCGGCGGCGTCTGCAGCAGGATGGCGACATCCGCGTCCTTGAACAGGGCAGCTCCTGGATTGTTGGCGACGGCGATCACCTTGGCGCCGAGCTTGCGCGCCTCGTCGGCTGCGGCCAGCGCATAGGGTGTCGAGCCGCTGGCCGACACGGAGACCAGACAGTCGCCCGCAGAGATGCCAGCCTTGCGCACGTCTTCGCGCGCGAGTTCCATGTCGTCTTCGTAGCCACCGGCGAGGTCGCTGAGGCTGGCAGCACCACCTGCAAGCAGAATGACGATCTGGTCCTGCGGGATACCATAGGTGCCGGGGAGTTCCAGCGCATCGGCCATGGCCATCAGGCCCGAGCTGCCGGCGCCGGCATAGGCGAGACGGTGTCCGGCGCCAAGCGCTTCTGCGGCCAGGGACGCAGCAGTGGAAATCTGCTCGATCGCAGCGTCGACGGCCTTTGCTGCCGCCTGCTGCCCGGATGCGAGCAGCCGAAGCGCCAGCGCCGGATGCATGACATCCAGGCCTTTGGCATTATCGTGACGCTCCTCGGTCTTCACTGAAGGCATAGGTTGTGTCTCCTCTGGGCGAATTAATGCCAAAAAAATACCAATTGTCTAGGAAAATTTACATTTTGAAGCCAGAAAAAAGCAATCGCTGAAATTATCCATTGTTATTCAGTGTGTTATTTCAAAATTGGCTGTCGAGACCAATTCGGACTTGGTTATTGGTATTTTTTTGGTATCTTCAACGGGCGGAGGTGCTCATGCCAAACTACCTGATTGGAATCGATGGCGGCGGAACAAGCTGCCGGGCGGCTGTGGCTGCGGGGGATGGCCGTATTCTCGGCCGTGGCAAGGCTGGTGCCGCCAATATCCTGACGGATCCAGAAACGGCGCTCGCCAACATCGCCGGCGCCGCGCGCGCTGCGTTCGAAGAAGCCGGTCTTGATCCCGCGGGTATAACGCAGGCGCGGGCGCTTGTCGGCGTCGCCGGACATAACGTCGGCGATGCGGTGCACTATGTGAAGCGCCGCCTGCCGTTTGCCGCGGCCGACATTGAATCTGACGGTTTGATCGCGCTGCAGGGCGCGCTTGGCGACGAGGACGGCGCCGTCGCCATTCTCGGCACCGGCAGCATCTATATCCTGCGCCAGGGCGACACGATCAGCTATGTCGGCGGCTGGGGCTTCACCATCGGCGACCATGGCAGCGGTGCACGCATCGGTCATGCCCTCCTGCAGGAAAGCCTGCTCGCCTTTGACGGCATTCACGAGGCTTCGCCGGTGACGGATAGCGTCATGGCTGAGTTCAAAAACGATCCGAGCAATGTCGTCGATTTCGCACGCCTGGCAAAGCCTGGCGAGTTCGGCCGTTATGCCCCGCGCGTGTTCGAAGCGGCGCAGCTAAGCGATCCGGTCGCCGTGCGCCTGTTGAAGACGGCGGCAATCACGATCGACGAAGCGCTTGACGTCGTGGTTGCTCGGGGAGGGAGGAAGCTCTGCCTGCTCGGCGGTCTCGCGCCGCTCTACCGTCCATGGCTTGCAGAGCGCCACCAGCCGCTTTTCGTCGAAGCCGAGGCCGACGCCCTTACCGGCGCCGTGGCGCTCGCCGCACAGCGCTTCGGCTCCCGCAAGGAGGTTGGCGCATGACCGACCATCTCGCCGCCATTCTGCCGCTCGAAGGCCTGCAGGCGGGCGGCTCCGGCCCGCTCTATCTCAAGCTGCGCCAATCCCTCGAAGACGCGATCCAGTCCGGCAAGCTCAATCATGGCGACGCCCTGCCGCCGGAGCGCGATCTGGCGGACTACGCCAATATCAGCCGCGTTACCGTGCGCAAGGCGGTCGACGATCTGGTGCGCGACGGCTTGCTGGTGCGCCGCCACGGCTCCGGCACCTTCGTCGTCAAGCCGGTTTCCAAGGTGCAGCAATCGCTGTCGCGGCTGACCTCTTTTACCGAGGACATGGCGCGCCGTGGCTTGAACACTCATGCTCGCTGGCTCGAGCGCGGCCTGTATCATCCGTCCCCGGACGAGATGATGGCGCTGGGCCTGCCGGCCGATGCGCTGGTGGCAAGGCTTGGGCGTCTGCGTATCGCCGACGACATGCCTCTCGCAATCGAGCGCGCGAGCATCTCGGCCGAGTTCTTGCCGGACCCGCAGGCCGTCACGTCGTCGCTCTATACCGCGCTCGATAAGACCCGCTCACGGCCGGTGCGGGCCGTGCAGCGCATCTCCGCCTGCAACATCAAGGACCCCGATGCCTCCATGCTCGGCGTCGCCGTCGGCTCTGCCGGCCTTTCCATCGAACGCGTTTCCTATCTCGCATCGGGACGCGTCGTCGAATTCACCCGCTCGCTCTACCGGGGCGACGCCTATGATTTTGTCGCGGAACTGACCCTGTCGGAATCCTGACCGACACTCCGCAAGATAAGGAATTGACCATGCAGACCAACATGCGCCGAGAAATCGACGAGATCCCTGAGGCCGCCCAGCGTCTGCTGGAGCGCTCCGCCGATCAGCTCAAGGCGGCAGGCGCGGCCTTGCGCGCCAAGGATCCGGCCTTCCTGGTAACGATTGCCCGCGGCTCCTCCGACCATGCGGCGCTCTTTCTGAAATATGCGATCGAGTTGCAGGCCGGTCGCCCGGTCGCCTCGCTCGGCCCGTCGCTCGCCTCGATCTATGGTGCCAAGCTGCAGCTCGGTGGCGCGGCGGCCATTGCCATTTCGCAATCGGGCAAGAGCCCTGACATCGTTGCCATGGCGCAGGCGGCGACCGATGCGGGCGCGGTCTCGATCGCGCTCACCAATACGCTGCCGTCGCCGATTTCCGAGGCTTGCACCCATCCGCTGGATATTCTTGCCGGTCCCGAAATTGCGGTTGCCGCCACCAAGTCCTACGTCAACTCGATCGTCGCAGGCCTTGCCGTGCTCGGCGAATGGACCGGTGATGCCGCATTGCAGCGGGCGGTCGCGGATCTTCCGAACCAGTTCGCCAAGGCGGTCAAGCTCGACTGGCAGGCCTTTGCCGATGACCTCGGCGAAGCCGAATCGCTCTATGTGCTTGGCCGCGGCCCGGCGCTTGCGATTGCCAGCGAGGCAGCGCTGAAATTCAAGGAAACATCGGGCATGCACGCGGAAGCCTATTCGGCAGCCGAGGTGCTGCACGGACCGGTGGCGCTGGTCGGTGCGAAGTTCCCGGTGCTGACGCTTGCCGCGCGCGATGCGGCGCAAACCTCGGTCGCCGGCATCGCCGACGGTATGGCGGAAAAGGGCGCGGTCGTCCATGTAACCTCGAGCCTTGCCGGCAAGGCCAAGCGCTTGCCCTTCGTTGAGACAGGCCATCCGATCACCGACGCGCTGACCCTGATCCTGCCGTTCTACGGTTTCGTCGAAGCCTGGTCGCGCTCGCGCGGCCTCAACCCCGATGCACCGGCCAGCCTCAAGAAGGTAACGGAGACGAGATGACCGAGAAGAAGGCAATCATCGGCGCCCGCCTGTTCGATGGCATCGAATGGCACGATGGCGCCGCCCTCCTGATCGAGGCCGGCCGCGTCAAGGCCATCGGGGCTGCCGGTGATGTGCCGGCGGATGCCACCGTCATCGACACGCACGGTCTGCTGCTGGTGCCTGGCTTCATCGATTTGCAGGTCAATGGCGGCGGTGGCGCACTGCTCAACGCACAACCGACGCTGGACAGCATTCGCCAGATCTGTTCGGCGCACGCGAAGTTCGGCACCACGGCGCTTCTGCCGACGCTGATCACCGATACGCGCGAAGTGCGATCGGCAACCATTGCAGCCGGCCTTCAGGCGAAGGCGGCCGGCGTGCCGGGCTTCCTCGGCCTGCATCTGGAAGGTCCTCACCTCTCGGTCGCTCGCAAGGGCGCGCATGATCCGGCGCTGATCCGGCCGATGGATGATGCCGACCTTCAGGAGATGCTCGACTGTGCCAGGGCGCTCGGTGTGCTCATGGTCACCGTCGCGCCGGAAAACGCCACGAAGGAACAGGTGCGCGCGCTCGCCGATGCCGGCGCCGTCGTCAGCCTCGGCCATACGGATGTCGGCTATGAGACCGCCGTGTCCTACGCCAAGGCCGGGGCGAAAACGGTGACGCATCTCTTCAACGCGATGAGCGGCCTCGGTCATCGCGAGCCTGGTGTCGTCGGTGCAGCGCTTGCGACCGGCACGCTGCATGCGGGTCTGATCGCCGACGGCTACCATGTCGACCCGGCCTCGATGGGGGTGGCGCTCAGGGCCAAGACCGGCCCAGGCCAGATCTTCCTGGTGACCGACGCGATGTCGCCGATCGGGACGGATATGACGAGCTTCGAGCTCAACGGTCGCGAGATCCTGCGTCACGGCGGCCGTCTGACGCTTGCCGACGGCACGCTTGCCGGCGCCGATATCGACATGCTCTCGTCGGTGCGCTTCGTGCATGAGAAGCTTGGGCTTCCGGTGGAAGAAGCGCTTCGCATGGCATCGGCCTATCCCGCCGACGCCATGGGCCTCTCCTCGCACAAGGGCCGCCTGCTGCCCGGCGCGGACGCAGACTTTGTGCTGCTGACACCGAAGCTTGCGATGGGGTCGACCTGGATCGGCGGCGACAAGGTCTACGCCGCCTGATTGCGGCAGTATTGAAAACGAGCGGTTTTCCGTCAGGAAATGCGAAAAGCAAGGAAAAGGCCCGACAATCGGAGACGATCGTCGGGCCTATTCCTTGCTGTGACGGGGAGTGAACGATCTTTCTACTGCGCCGAAAGCCGCGCCTTCATCGCCCGAACGGTCGCCGCATCCGTGCGGCGCCGATCTTCGGCGACAAATCCCATGCTGACCAGCCGTGAATCGTGAGCCGGCTCACGGATCGAGCAGGAGGAATGCACTTCGCTGACCGACAGCTTGGCAAGCAGCGCGTCGACGGTATCAAGCGTCACGCCCGAGCCCGGCATGATCGAAAGGCGCCCTGCGGCGAGCGCCACAAGCTCCGCGAGCTTTTCGATCGCTTGCGGCGCGCTTCTGGCGCCGCCTGATGTCAAGATCCGCTCGAAGCCGAGTTCGACCGCCAGTTCGATCGCATCCTTGAAATCCGGCACCAGGTCGAAGGCGCGGTGCAGGGTGAGGCCAAGGCCGGCGGCGTGACCTGTCAGCTTTCGGAGCATCGCAGCATCCAGCTGGCCATCGGTGAGCGAAGCGCCAAGCACGACACCCGCAAGCCGGGCATCGCGCACCGCATCGATATCGCGACGCATCATCTCGAGATCGCCGGCGCCAAAAACGAAGTCGCCCGGCCGCGGTCGGATCATGACATAGACGGGCACCCGGGGCGGACCGGCGAGCGCCATCAATCCGGCCGTCGGCGTCAGCCCGCCGACGGAGAGCGCCGCGCAGAGCTCTATGCGGTCAGCCCCGCCTTCAACCGCCGCCGCAAGCCCGTCGGCGTCGTCAACGCAAACCTCCAGACCAATTTCGCTCATACTTTTTCTCCTCCAAGGCCGAGCAGTGCGGCCCCGATCAGCCCCGGCTCGACCTGACATTCGCCGCGCACGACCAGCGGCCGCTTGAATTGGCGCAGAATCCGGCTACGAACCGCCTTGTCGATCTCCTCCAGCAACGGCTCGACATTGGAAAGTCCGCCGCCGACCGGCACGATGGTCGCGCCCGTCGTATTGATGACCACCGCCAGCGGCGAGCTGACGAGGTCGACAAGGATTTCCACGGTGCGCTTCGCCTCCGTATCGCCCTTCAGCCATGCCTCGATGATCTCGTGGCTCGACAGCGTCTTGCCGTGAATGGTGTCGTGTAATCGCTCAAGCCCGCGCGCACCGCCGACGGTGTCGACGCAGCGCTTCTGGCCGCAGCCACAGGCATAGGCGGGGATGGCGACCGGCGGTTCGCCCGCTTCTGCCGCCAATGCGGGACCGTGTCCCCATTCGCCGGCAAAGCCGCCGTCGGCGTTGATCAACTCGCCGCCGACCACCAGCCCGCCGCCGACGCCGGTGCCGAGGATAGCGCCGAAGACGATGCGATGGCCGCGCCCGGCGCCGGCGCCGGCTTCCGCAAGCGCGAAGCAGTCGGCGTCATTGGCGATCTTGACCGGCAGGTGCAGTTCGCGTTCGAGTTCGGCCACCAATTCGCGGCCGTCGATGCAGGGGATGTTGGCGCATTTGATCCGGCGCGTTTCCGGATCGATGACACCGGTGATCGAGATCGCCACGCATTCCGGGTGACCGCCGGCCTCGTCGAGCACGGATTCGAGCACCTGGACGAACTGGCGGAAATTGTTGAGCGGTGTCGCGCGGCGCGGCAGCGGAAAGATCCTGTCGCGCGAATGCACGATCGCACCCTTGATCGCCGATCCGCCGATATCGAAACAGACGATCATGCCTCTCCCCGGATCACCGTTTCGGCGGCAAGGGCAATCGACAGCAGCCGGTCGTCGTGATGATGCGGCGCTGCCAGCTGCAGCCCGACGGGCATTTCGCCGGCACCGGTGCCACAGGGGATCGAGATACCGCAAAAATCGAGGAAGTTGCCGATGAGAGTATTGCGCAGCGTCCTGGCATTGGTCTTGAAGAACAACTCGTCGTCCTGAAGCAGCGGTGCCAGCGGCGGCGCGACATGCGGCAACGTCGGATGGACGATGAGTTCGCCCGGTTTCAGGCTCTCGACCGTCTCGTGGATCAGCTGATCGCGGGCATCCAGAAGCGCGATGTAGTCGGGCATGGTGATCTTCTCGCCGAGCCTCGTGCGGGCGACGACGCGTGGGTCGATGCGTTCCGCATCCGGGCCGGACAGGCGCTCCCGGTGCAGCGCGTAAGCCTCGGCGGTGACGAGCGCGCCGTGGCGGGCCATCAGATCGAACACTGCCTTGAACGTCGGGAAGGCGCGCCGCGTCACCGTGGCTCCGGCCTTTTCCAGCCGCTTGACCGCATCCTCGAAGGCTTCGACGACTTCGCTCTCCGCCTCGTCGGAGACGATGGTTTCCGGGATGACGAGAGAAATGCCGGCGATCTCGCCGCGGCGCACCACCGGCGCGGTCAATCCATGCATGGCGGCGTCGAGCCAGACCGCATCCTGAACCGTATGACAGAGGGGGCCAAGCGAATCGAGGCTTTCGGCCAGCGGAAACACGCCCTTCATCGAGTAGCGGCCGCGCGTCGCCTTGTAGCCGACAATGCCGGTCATCGCCGCCGGGATGCGCACGGACCCGCCGGTATCGGTACCGATTGCCGCCGGCACGAGGCCGGCCGCCACTGCCGCAGCCGAGCCGGAGGAGGAGCCGCCCGGAATGCGCTCGACATCGGTCGAGGCCGGGTTGTGCGGTGTGCCGTAATGCGGATTGATGCCGAGGCCGGAAAAGGCGAACTCGCTCATATTGGTTCGCCCGACGCTGACCATGCCGGCACCCGCAACCGCTGCGACCACGGCGGCGTCGCTGCCGGCTGGCGGAGCGTCCCGCAGAACAGCCGAGCCGGCGGTGGTCACGCTGCCCTTGACGTCGAAGAGGTCCTTCCAGGCGACCGGAAGACCGTCGAGCAGGCCGAGTGAGCGCCCCGCCCGGAGCCGGGCGGAGGCGGCTGCCGCTTCCTTCAGCGCGCGTTCGCGGGTGAGGCCGACGAAGATCGTCTGGTCGCCATGCGCTTCGATGCCGGCAAGCGTTTCCTCGGCAAGCGTGACCGGGTCGAGTTTGCCGTCCTGGAGGAGTACCGAAAGCCCGGCGAGCGTTTTCTGTCTGGTCATTGTCTCCCCTATCCGCCTGCCGCCCGTGGGCAGCTCGCCTTTCCGATCGACCTGCACGCGCAAGTCTTTGTTCTACCATATCGCTCCCCATGGCGTTTGCCATGGTCCGTCCGTCTTCACTGCAGGAATTTTGCCGAAAGCAGACGATGCCAGCCACGCCGCCTTGTCGATGCGAGCGCTTCTGCCTACATGCCTCATCGAACCCTGCCCGGCACTGGAGAGATTTGATGATTTTGGACGCGGCGCGACTTTCTCTCGCCAATCTCTTTGCACCGGAGACCCGCTCGGTGTTCTGGAAGGTGCTCGGCCTGACGCTTCTGGCGCTCGCAGCACTCTGGTTCGGGCTTCGCGAAACCTTTATCTGGCTTGCCTTGCCATGGCTCGACGCGCTGATGCCCGGCACGCCCGCCTGGGCCGGCTGGCTCACCTTCGTGCTCGGCATCTTCGCGAGCCTCGGTCTGGCGCTGGCGCTGGCCCTGCTTCTGGCGCCGGTGACGGCGCTGATCGCCGGCTTGTTCCTCGACGACGTCGCCGAAGTGGTCGAAGCGCGGGATTATCCGAACGAGCCTGCCGGCAGGCCCCTGCCGCTCGGCGAGGCGATTGCCGGCTCGGCCAAATTTCTCGGCGTCGTCATTCTCGGCAATATTCTGGCGCTGTTCTTGCTGTTGGTGCCGGGCGTCAACCTGATCGCCTTCTTCCTGGTCAACGGCTATCTGCTTGGGCGGGAGTTCTTCGAGTTCGCCGCCATGCGCTACCGCTCGCCGGCGGAAGCGCGGCTCTTCCGTGCCAAACACCGCTCGACCGTGTTTCTGGCCGGCCTGCTGCTGGCGGCCTTCCTTGCTGTCCCGTTCCTCAACCTGCTGACGCCGCTCTTTGCCGCCGGCATGATGGTGCATCTGCACAAGAAGTTGTCGGCCAGCGACCCGGGGTTTTCGCTCGCGCAAGGCTCCGCGACCAGGGCCTGAGCCGCAATCTGCCTTGACAGCGAACCCTTGCCGGCCAATCTGCCGGAAATCCCCATGATGTCGCGGGCCCGATGGCCCTGACAGGACGGAGCAGCTGAAATGAACAATGCCGAAGACCGGATCACCCGGCTCGAAGAGACGGTGGCCCATCAGGCCAAGACGATCGAGGAGCTCTCCGACCAGCTCGCCGAACAGTGGAAGGTCGTCGAGCAGACGCGAGCCAAGCTCGACCGGTTGACCGAACGTTTCCTCAGCCTCGAGGAGCAATCGCTCGATGCACCGCCGATCACCCGCCCGCCGCATTATTGAGTCGCAATCTCAGCGCAGCAAATAAAAAGGCCGCCGTTCCTGCGAACGGCGGCCTTCTTCATGTCAGGCGGAAGCCCTTAGTAGGGGCAGGCTTCGTCGCTCATGTAGTCGTGAACCTGGACCTTGCCGGCGATGATCTCGGCCTTGACCTTTTCGACCGCGTCGAGCATTTCCGGGGTGATCAGGGCCTTGTTGTTGTCGTCGAGCGCATAGCCGACGCCATCTTCCTTGAGGCCGAGGTTGGAAATGCCGAACTCGAACTTGTCGTTCTTGGCAGCGGTGAAGGCTTCGTAGACGGCGACGTCGACGCGCTTCAGCATCGAGGTCAGAACCTTGCCCGGCTGCAGGCCGTTCTGGTTGGAATCGACGCCGATGCCGAGCTTGCCGGCATCTGCCGCTGCCTGCAGGACGCCGACGCCAGTGCCGCCGGCTGCGTGGTAGACCACGTCCGAACCCTGGTCCATCTGCGACTTGGCGATTTCGCCGCCCTTGACCGGGTCGTTCCAGGCGTCCGGCGTCGTGCCGGTGTAGGCTTCGAGAACCTTCACGTCAGCACCGGTCGACTTTGCCCCGCCGACATAGCCGCAGGCGAACTTGTGGATGAGCGGAACGTCCATGCCGCCGATGAAGCTGACGGTCTTCGACTTCGAAGCGAGACCGGCGAGCACGCCGACGAGGTAAGAGCCTTCCTGTTCCTTGAACACGATCGACTTCACGTTCGGCTTGTCGAGCACCATGTCGATGATCGCGAACTTGGTGTCGGGATATTCGCCGGCGATCTTTTCGAGCGGTGCGGCCCAGTTGAAGCCGGCCATGACGATCGGGTTGTTGCCGTCGCTGGCGAAGCGGCGCAGGGCCTGCTCGCGCTGAGCGTCATTGGCGATTTCGAACTCGCGGTATTCGACGCCCGATTCTGTCTTGAATTTTTCAGCGCCGTTGAAGGCCGCTTCGTTGAACGATTTGTCGAACTTGCCGCCCAGATCGTAAATGATGGCCGGCTTGATGTCGGCGGCCAGAGCCGTGGCGGACATCATGGAAAAGGCAAAGAGACCGAGAATTGTTTTTTTCATCGTGCAGCCCTGTTGTCGCTATTGATCTTTATCGGGTCCTCCCGCGGGCCCCGGATGGAGCCTGTCTGCGGAACCCACCCCTCTCGCGGGGGCTAGGGTGGCGGCATCCTTGCACGGTCACGGCAAAAAAACACTCAAAATTTTTCGGATGGTAAAAATGTCGACCGACATTCACAGGCATCGTTAAAATGCCGGTTCTCTTGACCTTTTGGGATCGGGCGGTTGACGCCGCGCGCCAGGCAGGCGGCGTCAAAGGGAAAGAGCATGTCGTGAAAGGGTGTACAAGGGGTTGTGCGCGGCAAGCGCAAAACAAGAGCGCTGAAGAGCGGCAAGCCACTCTGAAAGACAGCAGCGCGCTTCAGGCGCCGATCGGGCAGCTGATCCCGGTGCCGCGCAGGCCGCAGTAACCATCAGGGTTTTTCGCCAGATACTGCTGGTGGTAATCCTCGGCAAAGTACAACGGGCCGGCCATTTCGATCTGCGTGGTGATCTTGCCCGTATGGCCCGACATTTTCAGCGCCGCCTGGAAGGCGTCGCGCGCGGCCCTCGCCCCCTTCATCTGCGCATCGTCATAGACATAGATGGCGGAGCGATAGGTCGTGCCGATGTCGTTGCCCTGGCGCATGCCCTGGGTTGGGTCGTGCTCCTCGAAGAAGGTCTTGAGCAGGCGCGACAGCGGAACCACCTTCGGATCGTAGACCACCAGAACCACTTCGGTGTGGCCGGTCAGTCCCGTGGTGGTTTCCTGGTAGGTCGGGTTCGGCGTCAGGCCACCGGAATAGCCGGCGGCGGTGACGTAGACACCGGGCATGTTCCACAGCAAGCGCTCGGCACCCCAGAAACAGCCCATGCCGAAGAGGATCTTCTCCGTGCCTTCGGGGTAGGGGCTTTTCAGCGGGCGTCCCGAGACGAAATGGCTGACGGCGGTCGCAATGGCGTCCTCGCGCCCGCGCAGTGCCGTCTCAGCGTCGGGCATGATGGTCTTCTTGTTGAACATGTCGATCAGGAACATCGTGGAAACTCCATATCGTCGACGCGGGGGAAGCGCCCCGCGATGATCAGGCGGCAAAGCGGCCGGCGGCCGGCTGCTTCTTGTATCCGGCCATCCAAAGAAGGAGGGCGAGAAGCGCGAGGACCGCAAAGGCGGGCTGCGTAAAAAGCCAGTGCAGCATGGAGTGCCAGAACGTCGCTCCGCTATCGGTCCGTTGGGCGAACTGCACCCAACTGGCAGTGTCGGCCCCGAGCGCTTCGAGATCGTCGCCGAGCGAGGTCATCACCAGCTCGGATGCGGCAACGGACTGGATGGCGTCAACCGCACCGGCAAGCACGGCCGCAAGCAACACCACAAAGCTCGCCAGTCTCAGCACGAAGCGCATCGGTCCCTCATTCCTCAGATACGAACGGTCCAGTCCGTGTAGCCGCTTTCATCTTCCGTGCGCCTTTCGGGGGGCGATGCCGGCGATGGGGGAGAGCGTCGCAATCCGGGCTGGCGCAGCGTCCGGGCGATCTCCAGCGAGAAGCGCCGAACAATGCTGCTGCAAGAGATAGGCCCGGTCGGAAGCAAGCGCAATGGCGAGCATTGCCTGCCAAGTTATACAAGATGTCAACAATCTGTCAGAAAGCAGTTGATCCCGGGCAAATCATCGGTATATATCCCGCCCGTCCGCCGGTTCGCGCCGGCTGACACGAAGGGCTCCGGCCTTTCCCATCCAGCCGCATGACCAACGGCTGCTGACGGATGGACAGGTGGCCGAGTGGTTGAAGGCGCACGCCTGGAAAGTGTGTATACGTGAAAGCGTATCGAGGGTTCGAATCCCTCTCTGTCCGCCATCTCCCCTGTGAAAATCATTCGAATTAGACCCGGGCCATCGCCCACGCCTGCCGCAGTCATTTCGGTGCAGACCGAGGCTGCCGTCGATCATTCGATGATGCTGCCGGCCGAAGCCGCGCCCGGATGTGCAATCGTGTCGGCAAAATCGTCAACTTAGGTTGACGCATTGTCGCTCGTCAACTAATGTTGACGACATGATCGATCCCGATGCCTTTCAACCTTCCGACGATCCCGCAGAAACGCTTGCCACTGTCGTCGCCCTTCGAAGGCTGGCGGATCGCCTGGAGCGTCAGGCGGTCGCAGCGGCGCTGGGAAAGGGATGGTCATGGGCGCGGATTGCGCAAGCTCTCGGCGTCACCAAACAGGCCGCACATAAACGTCTGTCGGATCTCGTCACAGGCAACGAGCGTTAGGATATTTCGATGTTCAACCGTATCAAGCAGCGTCTCAACGACATGGGCACGATCAAGGCGCTTTGTGAGCGTGCCGAGCACCATGCCTTGCAAGACCAGCAGCGTGAGCCTGGCGCGGAACACTTCCTGTTGTCTGCGCTCGATCTTCCGGACGGGACGGCGCGCCGGGCATTTACGCGGGTCGGTGCCGACGCGTCCGATCTGCCGCAAGCCATTGCGCGCCAATACGCCGAGGCGCTTCGTCTTCTGGGTCTCGATCCCCGGATCGCCGCACATCTCGCTGAGGGGCAGGCACCGTTGCTGCTCAACCGCGAGGTCTACGTCGCCGCCCCCTCGGGTGCGCAGGTGATGCAGGCATTGGCTGCCGATCGGGCAAGCCACGGACCGTTGCTCGGCGCCGATGTCGTGGCAACGGTTGCGGATCTTCGCGAGGGCGTCACCGCGCGTGCCCTTCGCACGATGGGCGTCGATCCCGGTGCACTCAAAATCGCTGCCGAGGCCGAAGGTGACGCCTTTCGCAGTGCGTCGAAACATTGATCCCATAAGCGCAGCAAGGTCATCTCCGATGTCTCGATTCCGACCGCCGCATGCCGCGACGATCGGATCAGGGTGCAGGTCGGCTTCAACGTCGTCGCGAGAGGATGGCGACCAGCGCAAGCCCGCTGGTTACCGAGACGTGTTCCAGGGCCACGGTCCTGTCGCGGAGATCGCGACGTTGCGTTGAGGAAGAGGGTGAGCGGCACGCGGGCCAGCAAGCTGAAGGCGCGGGCGTCCGATATTCTCGCAATGCTGCCGCCATAGGTGGGTTAATACTTATCCATTGCACTAAGTATTTGATCGTGATACTTAGCCGTATGGAACAGTATTCGGATCCGCTCGACGGAATTTTCCAGGCGCTGGCCGACCCGACGCGCCGCGCCGTGCTCGCAAGGCTCGGTCGCGGCCCCGCCAGCATCAGCGATCTGGCAAAGCCGTTCGACATGGCGCTGCCGTCGTTCATGAAACACATCCATTTTCTCGAAGGCAGCGGCCTGATCCGCACGGTGAAACAGGGCCGGGTACGCACCTGCACCATCGACAAGAACCGGTTCGCGGCCATCGAAACGTGGATGTCGGCGCAGCGTGCCCTGTGGGAGGGGCGCACCGATCGGCTTGAGCAGTTCGTGATGGCAGCGCAAAACAAGGAGAAATGACATGATCCGATCTCCCGATCCCGATCTCGACCTGACGATATCGCGCCTGATCAAGGCGCCGCGTTCGGTGATCTGGAATGCCTGGGCCGATCCCGCCCGTTTCGAGCAATGGTGGGTGCCCGCGCCGGCCAGATGCCGGGTGGTGGATATGGATCTTCGGCCGGGCGGCGCCTTCGTCACCCGGATCAGCGAAGGCGGTGGCGCATTCACCCCGCATCTGGATGCCTGTTTCCTGGCGGTCGACGACCACGAGCGCATTGTTTTCACCAATTCGCTGGTCGCGGGATGGCGCCCCGCCGAGAACCCTTTCATGACGGCCATCATCACGCTCAAGGATCATGCTGACGGCACGGACTATGCCGCCCACGTCATGCACAGGAGCAATGCCGACCGGACCATGCACGAGGAGATGGGCTTTTACGACGGCTGGGGCACGGTGATCGGGCAGCTCGCCGGCCTCGTCGAGGGCAAGGCCCAATAGAGGAGGCGGGTATGCGCAAGATTGTCCTGCAGATGATGACGACGCTCAATGGACGCCTCGACGATCCGCTTGCCTGGATGGGCACCGTCAGCGAAGACCAGTACCGGGCGATCGATCGGCTCTATGCCACCTACGACACCGTGCTCGTCGGCCGCGTGACCTACGAAGAGATGGCAGCCTATTGGCCGGGTGCCCTTTCGGAAGACGTCGGAACCGAAACCAATCGCAAGATGGCGCGCCGGATGAACGACTATCGCAAGCTGGTCTTTTCGCGCTCGGGGTCCGAGATGCTGACCGAATGGAACAATGTCGATCAGGTGGTCGTCGCCGATGACGATGCGCTTGCCGCCTATCTCCTTCAGCTGAAGGCGCAGCCGGGCGGGGATATCCACCTCTCGGGCGGTGCGAGCCTGGCCCAGACTGTTATTGGCCTCGGTCTCGTCGATGCCTTCAACTTCTTCGTCTACCCCGTTACGTCTCCGGGCGTCGCCTGGTTTTCCGGGCTTCCGCAACGATATGATCTGCAACTGATGGGCACGGACACCTATGCGAACGGTGTGGTCGGGCTCCACTACGAACCACTCGCGCGCGGGAAAGTGGAACGGCCTGGCGGCTTTTCCGAGCTGCTCGCTTGATGCTGGCTCGCTCGTGCAGTTGGCCCTGCCTGGGCGAAACCCGCCCGCAGGTGCACCCGATCCGACGTGTCGCAGAAGCGTGATATCATTCGTGCGGTTCGCTACCGTCGGCGCCGCCGATATCCTGCAGCGGCTCCGATAGCGCCGATGCAAAACCAGCCTTCCCAGGGGGACTCGATGTCTCCCGCGCCCCCGGGGACCGCTCTCGGTCGAGAGGCGAAGACACCCAGCGCCGTTGTCTCGGGGCGCATCTGGCCGGAAATCCGCTCGGCACATTCTTGGAAATGCCTTAGCCGCCGTGCTCCAGCGCCACCTTCAGCCGGTCGTAGGTCGGGGCCAGGGCTCGCAAGCTGGCGGCCGCATCGGCGTCCTTTCGCGCCACCAGTGGATGCTGCAGCGCGCCGATGAGTCGGGCCTGGTCGTCGGCGATGCGTGCGGCCTGGTGGTAACCAGCCCGTGCAAGGCAGGCGGCGGCGTCGGCTGCGCGGCGCGCGCCGACGCGGACGGCGAAGTGGATCATGTGCGCCCTCAGTCCCTTGTCGCAAGCGGTCTCTATGCGGGCGGCGAGCGTTTCGGCGGCTTCCGCATTGCCAAGGGTTCTCGGGGGAACGGGCCGGTCCGTTTCCATCGACAACCAGTGGATGGCGGCTGGGACCGACGCCTGTATGGTTTCGATCTCCGACATCTCGGCGACACGGACAAAATCGGTCCGCATCGTGTAGGCATCACCGTAGCTCAACGTGTCCGCGCGCCAGGCGGCCATGAAGTTGGCAAGCGGCAGGCGCGCATAGGGGTAGCCTTGCGGGTCATGCATCAGCACGCTGTCCTCGTCCATCTCGATGACCACGACGTAGTGGTCGGCATCGATCGGCCCGCTCATGCCCGGCTGGTGGCGCAGATGCCCCATCTCGACCGGGCCGATCCAGACCGGCCCATCCTTGAGGGCCGCGCGCAGGCGGGAAAGCGCGTCATCCGCGTCGCCACCCTTGCTGAGTGTCGATGTCCAGCCGAGGGCCGCAAGCGCACCGTCGAATCCGGCTTCCGGATCCCAGCCGTAGGGGTCGAAGAACGGCAGAGTGCCGCCGATGAGTTGCATGCCGAACGGGCTGCCGGTGGCAAATTCGATCACCGCGGTGGAGGGCGCATGTGCGCCAAACATCATTGCAAACGAGTTGGCGTAACAATAGGGACCGGAACCCGTATAGGTGAAATGCATCATGATCGGCTGTCCTGTTTATCGTCTGTGAAATCAGGTGATGGGGTAGGCGACATCGAAGGTTGCGCCGTGGCTTCCGGGGTGAATTTCGTAGGGGCTGCCGATGCAATGGACGTCGCTTCGCGCGTCGAGCCAGCTCTCGACGGCGTCGTAGACGCGCAAGATCGGCGGGAAGTTCTCGCAAGCGGCCGGTACCGGCAGAAAGGCCTCGCGCCGTTTCGCCTGAAAGCGGATGCACAGGTCTTCGGCAGGCTCGATACTGCCTTCATAGGCAATCGCCACCTCCACCAGCCCGTCGCTGTCGCGGCTGACGGTCTCGTGGAAATGCACGGTCATGGCACCGCCGTCGGCGACCCCGCAGTCGCGAAGGTAGCCACGAATATTCGCCTCGGCGCTTGCCATGAACCCATCGAGCGCGTCGATAGTGAGTTGTCGCTGACAGAAGATCAGCTTGCAGGCCCTGACCTCGCGCACGGCAATTATCGAGGTCAAGCCGGCGTCTCGGCCGTCGCTCTGGCGTGCGATCGTATCGACAAGCTCGGTCTGTTCAACCAGTCGCTCGCCCTGGGCTTCGAGCCAGGACCGCAATTCGACCAGGCGGTTATCCGCATCGAGCTCGATCAATTGGGCGACGCGCGCTACCGGAAGGCCAAGTCTGCGCAGGCGCGCAATCAACCGTGCCCGGGCTTTCTGCTCCGGCGCGTAGTAGCGGTAGCCGGTCGCCGGATCGGTATAGGCGGGCACGAGAATGCCCTGCTCGGCATAGAGCCGCAGCGCCTTCGGAGATAGTCGCGTGGCCGCACCGAAGCGGCCGGCAAGAAGATAAGAATCGCTCATGGATCCGACTGTGGGGCTCGCCCCGGGGGCAAGGTCAAGAGGCTTTCTTGGCCGATGTGCTTGTCTCTGAACGGCGCCCTTTTTACGTCATTGGGTGCGGACGGAGGAGGGAGTGCCGCAGGGCGTTGCGACATGGCCGGAACGCCCTGTGGCGGTTTCAAGGGATCAGGCGTCCGCCGCTCGTTGCCGTGTCAAACGACCGAGAGCGATCAGCGTGCCGATCGCCATGATCGACGAATAGCCGGCTAATGGAAAGGCGGTATCGCCGCCGAGCAGCACCACGGCCACAGTGCCGAGCACCCCGACGATCAGGCTTTGGATGCAGAAGTAGAGCGCGACTGCGGTACCCGCCACGTGGCCGAAGGCTTGCAGCGCTCCATTGGCGGTGACCGAGCCGGTAAAGACGATGCCGACGGCAATGACCCACATCGGCAGAATGAAGGTCCAGAACGATGGTGGGGACACGCTTTCCCCGACGACAAGCAGCATCGCGCCGAGGAGAAGTAGCCCCATCCCGCGGGCAAAACTGCCGGCGATGCCCCAAAGCGCGACGAAGCGTTTGGCGAAACGGGTGGTGACGATCATCACCACCGCTGCCGTTGCAAAGACCAGGCTGAAGCCGAGCTCGGAGTAACCCGCCCGGTCGATCAGCACGCGTGGTGCGGTCGAGAAGAACACGAAGAACGAGCCCATCGCGGCGCTGAAGCCGAGAGTGTAGGTCCAGAACGCTCCATCCTTAAGGATCGGGGCGAAAGCCCGCCTTTGCTCCTCGGCGCCGACGGGTCGCGTTTCCCGCCATCGCGGCAGGGCGTTTGCCGTGGCGGCGATTGCCAGCACACCGAGTGTCAGGAAGATCGCCTGCCAGCCGAAGTAATCGGCCAGAAGCGCGCCGGCGATCGGCCCGAGGGCCGGGACGAAGGCGAGCATCGCGCTGAAGAGCCCGTAGATGGTCACGCCCTCCGGCCGCTCCGCATAGACGTCGCGGACCGTCGCAAAGGTGGCGACAAGCGCTGCCGATGCGCCGATCGCCTGAAGGAGGCGCAGGGCAAGGAAGGTCGGGGCCGACGATGTCGCGGCGATCAGCAATGACGCGGCCGCAAAGGCGAGCGCCCCGCCGATGAGGACGGGACGCCGACCGATGCGATCGGAAATGGGTCCGAAGACGATCTGCCCGACGCCGAGAACGATCATATAGAGGCTCAGGCTCAGCTGGATGATTGCCGGGGTGGTGCCGAGAATACCGGGCATGGCCGGCACGACCGGAAGGTAGATATCCATCGCCAGCGAGGCGAGGATGTCGAAGGGTGCCATCAGCAGCAACGCTGCCGGCACCGAATAGGTCCAGGTTGGTGATTTACGATTGGGCACGATGGAACATCCGCTCAAATGAATGACATTCGGCGGCGCTCTGCCATCTTATCGGTAGCGTGAAATGACCGGACAGACGCCGCAACAACGATTGGCAGTGTTGTTGCGGCTTACCTGGTTGCTGACTCGGTGGTCCCCATTCCGGTCTCCAAAGAAATCCTGCGCACGTCGGTTGGCGCGAGACCCGTTTACCAGCCAAGGCAGCAAACGACAACCGCTTGCTGTCTCGGGACTATGATCACGACAGGGCCTTGCGTTCAGAAGAATGCACCAGGCACGCTCCAGAACTTTGATTCCAAAGTATGTTATCCACGCTGAGTGAAACCACCTGAAATCGCGATGCTCTGCTGATGTGTTGCCCGCACGCTGGCGTTATAGGTGTTGTTCCGGCGTGACCGTCAGGCGGTTCTCGACGGTGGTGACACCGATCACCGATCTCGCCGCATCGCCGGCGCAGGCCACGTCGGCCTCGCTGCGAACCTGACCTGACAGCACGATCATTTCACCCAGTGCCATTACCGCCATATCGGTGGTGTCGATGAAGGTGGCATAGTGGATGAAGCGCAGGACCTTGCCTGCCAGATCGTCATCTTTCAGATGAGGATTGTCGTCCTGATGGGAGTAGATAGGCTTCTCAGTCGACATTGGCGTTATCCCGGTGCTGTTTGGGAACGCCCTGAGCATGGGAATGTTCCGGTCTTTCTGCCCTTGATTGCCAACCACGCCAGGGGGCAAACAGTATTGCAACCTTGCGGCGGTCGCCGGAACGGGTCTATCTCTAACGGACCGTTCCCAAGGCTGACGCATGTCCGATATTTTCCTGAATGTCCTGCCCGTCTTCATCCTGATCCTTACCGGTTGGCTGATCGTCAGGTTCGGCTATTTGAAACCGACCGTCGGCGATGCGCTCGGCGATTTTGTTTTCCGTGTCGCGGTGCCGGTTCTCCTGTTTCGAACGATCGCCGAGGCGGATTTTAAGGACGGCTCGCCCTGGCCACTCTGGGTCGCCTATTTCTCCGGCGTCGCCGTCACTTGGACCATCGGCCATCTCGCAGCGACGCTCGTCTTTGGCCGCGATGCGCGCATGGGGGTGCTCGCCGGTGTTTCCTCGGCCTTCGCCAACACCGTCTTCATCGGCCTGCCGCTGGTGTCGCGCATCGTCGGCGAGGAGGGGATCGTGGCGCTCTCCATCCTGCTCTCCGTTCATCTGCCGGTGATGATGATCGCCGGCACGGTGCTGATGGAGCGCGCCGAGCGCAAGGTCAGCGGCAAGCCGGGGCAAAGCCCGCTGAAGCTTTTGGGTGGTGTTGCCCGCAACCTGGTGCGCAACCCGCTGGTCATCGGCCTTGCCTGCGGCGCCGCCGTGCACCTTGTCGGCCAGCCGCTGGGCGGACCGGTCAAGAGTGTCGTCGATCAGCTTGCCGCCGTCGCAGCACCGGCAGCACTCGTCTCGATCGGCATGGCGCTCGATAAATATGGCCTGGTCGGCAATCTCGGTCTGGCGTCGGTGACGAGCCTGTTGAAGCTTGTTGTTTTCCCGGCTGTCGTCTTTGCCGCCTGCCACCTGCTTGGCCTCAACGACAACTGGACGACAGCCCTTGTCTTGACCTCCGCGGTGCCGACCGGCGTCAACGCCTGGCTGATCGCCAATCACTTCAACGTGGGCCATGCGCTGGCGTCCTCGACCATCACCTTGACGACCGCGCTTGGAGTCGTCAGCGTTTCGGTCTGGGCTTACATCCTGATGTAGATTGGGGTGAGATAAGCCGGATCGGACTGGCCGAAGACAGCAATAAGCCCGGCGCGATGGCCGGGCTTCTCGAAATCAGTTCGATTGCACGCTCTGGCTTATTGAGCCGGTGCGGGCTGGCCTTCCGGAGCAGCGTGGCCTTCGGCCGGCTTGGCTTCCGCTGCGGGCTGGCCTTCGGCCGGCTTTTCGGCGGCACCTTCGGTGGCGGCAGCGGGAGCGGCTTCCGCAGAGGCGGCTGCATCCGGGAGAGCGGCCGGAGCGTCGGCATGTTCGCGCAGGTAGGCGATCAGGTTGGCGCGTTCGTCAGGCTTCTTGACGCCGGCAAAGCCCATGGCGGTGCCCGGAACGTGCTTCTTCGGTGCTTCGATGAAGAAGCTGAGGTGGTCGTAGTCCCAGACGACCTTGCCGCCTTCGGCGAAGGTCTTCATGCCAGCCGAGTAGCTGAAGCCCTCATGCGAGGCGATCGGGCGGTTGACGAGACCCCACAGGTTGGGGCCGACCTTGTTGGCCCCTCCCTTATCCACGGTGTGACAGCTTGCGCATTTCTTGAACGCGGTTTCGCCGGCTGCAACGTCTGCCTTGAGGAGCAAGGGCTTGATATCGACTTCAGCCACTTCCTCGGCGCCGCCGGCTTCGGTCGCGCCTTCCGAAGAGATGATCGCGAAGCCTTCCTTCTCGGGAGCCTCGGAATGGAAAATGCCTTCCGACGCAATGGATACGGACATCAGAACGAAAACCGTACCCAGAAAGGCACCCACGCCCATGTTCACATATGAGTTCATCTGCAAACGCTCCCTTTGCCACCGGCGTAAACAAAAACCCGGCCCATCTTGAAATCGCGCGGAACCTATGTCTTTTGGCTCTGCGTTGCAACAGAGATTATGGACCCCGAACTGAGACTTTTTGACACCTTCGGCGGGGTTCTTGAAGGCCACATCATGAAACGCGAAAATTCAGGCAAAGCCATCGTGCTCATTCCGGCGCGCATGGCTTCCACACGTCTGCCGGGCAAACCGCTCGCCGATATCTGCGGCCTGCCGATGATCGTCCAGGTTGCCAGGCGGGCGGCGGAGGCCGATGTCGGACGCGTCGTCGTCGCCGTCGACGACCAGGCCGTGTTCGATGTCGTGCGCGACGCCGGTTTCGAAGCGATCATGACGCGGATCGATCACCAGTCCGGATCAGACCGCATCTATGAGGCGCTGACGAAGGCCGATCCAAACCGCGAGGCGGAGTTCGTGATCAACGTCCAGGGCGACCTGCCGACGATCGAACCCGCTCCCATCCGCGCCTCGCTGAAGCCGCTCGTCGACAATGCCTCGACCGATATCGCCACCCTGACGGTGGCGATCACCGATGAGGACGAGAAGAAGAGCCCCAACATCGTCAAGGTCGTCGGTTCGCCGTTGTCGGCCACGCGTCTACGCGCTCTCTATTTTACCCGCGCCACCGCGCCCTACGGCGAGGGGCCGCTCTATCACCACATCGGCCTTTACGCTTACCGCCGCCAGGCGCTCGAAAACTTCGTCGCTCTGAAGCCATCGACGCTCGAAAAGCGCGAATCGCTCGAGCAGCTCCGGGCGCTCGAGGCCGGCATGCGCATTGACGTCGAAATCGTCGATACCGTGCCGCTCGGCGTCGATACGCCGGTCGAGCTGGAAAAAGCCCGCCGCATCCTTTCCGAAAAAGCCTGAGAAGGAAGACAGTGTGACCACGAAGACCAACAGGATCTCCTTCCAGGGCGATTACGGCGCCAACTCCGACATGGCCTGCCGTGACATGTTTCCGTCGATGGAGCCGCTTCCCTGCCAGACGTTCGAAGATGCCTTCGTCGCGGTGGAGAACGGCGAGGCGGATCTGGCGATGATCCCGATCGAAAACACCATTGCCGGCCGCGTCGCCGACATCCACCACCTGCTGCCCGAATCGCGCCTTCATATCGTCGGCGAATACTTCATGCCGATCCGCTTCCAGCTGATGGTGCTGCCGGGCGTGACGCGCGACGAGATCCGCACGGTTCACAGCCACATTCATGCGCTCGGCCAGTGCCGCAAGATCGTGCGCGCCAATGGCTGGAAGCCGGTGGTGGCCGGCGATACGGCAGGCGCTGCCAAGCTCGTGTCGGAACAGGGCGATCGCTCGATGGCAGCGCTCGCGCCGCGGCTCGCGGCCGATCTCTACGGCCTCGAGATCGTCGCCGAGAATGTCGAGGACACGGAAAGCAACGTGACGCGCTTCGTCGTGCTGTCGCGAGAAGAGCAGTTGCTCGCCCGCAGCGCCGACGATGAACTGATCATCACCACCTTCGTGTTCAATGTGCGCAACATTCCGGCCGCCCTCTACAAGGCGATGGGCGGTTTTGCCACCAACGGCATCAACATGACGAAGCTTGAGAGCTACCAACTCGGCGGCAAGTTCGTGGCCACGCAATTCTATGCGGATATCGAGGGCCACCCGGATGATGTCGGCGTCCGTCACGCCATGGACGAGCTGCGCTTCTTCTCCGAGAAGGTCCGCATTCTCGGCACCTACAAGGCGCACCCGATGCGGGGCGTGCTCTAAAGTCACGCGCGACCCTGCGACTGCAGATCAGGCTTACCAATGCGTTAACCCGTTACGCGTCTGGTGCATGCCCGGTCTGCAATCGCGGAGGTACCTAAATAATGTGCAAATGCCTATTTGACGCTCGTTCACATATGGAGTGTTAAAAATGAAGATCCGTCAGAAGATCGTTGAATATGCAAAAATGCGCCGTGCGATCCGCGAACTGAATTCGCTGGATGACCACGCCCTGAGCGATATCGGTATTTCCCGTTCGCAGATCCAGGCCGCCGTTTACGGCCGCTAATCAGCACCATTCGCCGTATCCCGCCACCCAAGCTGGCGGGATACGCGCAAACCCTTGATCTAGTCATCAAAGAGGCACGCGCGCAGGCGGTGTCCATCCGGGTCAAGCGCCACGAAGGTCGGTCCAAAATCCATCTTCGTCAGATCCTGCGCAATCGTCAGGCCAGCACCTTTCCACTTTTCATAGTGCGCACGTACCGCCTCCTCGTCTTTGACCATGAACGCCAGTTCTGAGCGGTTGCCGGTCTTTGATGGCTCCGGCGCCACCGCGTCCCGCGCCCAAAGCCCGAGCACGAAGCCGTCCTGCAGTTCGAACGACGAAAAAGTCGGGAAGGAAACGAGCGGCTCCTTGTCGAGCAGCTTGCTGTAGAAGCTGACGCTTGCCAGCGGATTGGCGACATAGAGAATAATGAGATTTGCCTTGGCCATGATCTGTCTCCTTTTCGGGAGTTGCAGATTAGCGTGCACCGCTGCCAATTTTTGTCAGCATTGATTGGGCCGTCTTTGCTTTGCGTCTTGCTGGTGGAAGACGCGCTCAGCGCTTTCGCTCGAAATGCCTCACGCCGAACCGACACGCCTGCCCTCAGGCGGGCCGATGTTCTGGGCCTCCCGCCATTCCCGAAGCAACACCTGCCGGCGGCGTCCATAGCGCGTCTCGTTGATGTCCGCCTGCCGGATGCGGTCGGTCCGGAAGTGCCGGAACCCCTGGCGCAGCTCGCACCATGCAACCAGCACCCGGACATTCTCGAAGAAGCCGAGCGCAAACGGCCAGACGGTGCGACGCGTCTCGCCGCCATCCGTATCGATATAGGCAAGGTCGAGCTTGCGCTCGTGGCGTATCGCCTTGCGCAACAGCGCGACGTCGATGCGGTCGGCGACGGGCGGGGCTGGCCCGACAAGCAGCGTCGAGGCATCGAGCTCTTCACGAAGATCCGCCGGCAGAACCGCCGCGATCTTGGCGAGCGCATCGCCGGCAGCCTTCGCCAGATGGGTGTCGGCGCGTTTTGCCACCCAGCGTGAGCCGAGCACCAAGGCCTCGATCTCCTCCTGCGAGAACATCATCGGCGGCAGCATGAAGCCGGGTTTGAGGACATAGCCAAGTCCCGGCTCGCCCTCGATATGGGCGCCCTGGGCCTGCAGGCTGGCAATATCACGGTAGAGCGTCCTGAGGCTGACGCCGGTTTCCTCCGCCAGTCGCCGGCCGCTGACGGGCTGTCGGTAGCGTCTGAGAACCTGCAGCAGGTCGAGCAGCCGTTCGGAGCGGGACAAGGCAAGTCTCCTCGTATCGGCTGGGCTTTGCTCAGCCGTGCTCGCCCCAGGCCAGCCAGTCGCGCATCAGCCGGTGGGCGATGGCCCCCTTCGGCGGCGGAATATGCTCGTTGCCGGTATCGGCGACGCCGGTCGTGCGCTCCAGCATCGCCGCCGTTTCCTCGCGGGTAAACCAGCGAACGTCCTCGAGTTCCTGCTCGTCGCGCTTGATCACTGTCGATTTCGCTTCGGCATAACAGCCGATCATCAGCGTGTGCGGCATCGGCCAGGGTTGCGAGGCGTGGTAGCGCACTCGACCGATGTGGATGCCGGATTCCTCGTGGGTTTCGCGGCGCACGGCATTTTCGATGGTCTCGCCCGGCTCGACGAAGCCGGCGAGGCACGAATACATGCCGGCAGTGAAATGCGGGCTACGGCCGAGCAGGCAGAGGTCGCGCTCCAGATCGATGGTCATCATGATGACGACGGGATCGGTGCGCGGGAAGACCATGTGGCCGCAGGCGGTGCAGACCCGGCGATAACCGCCTGATTTGCCTTCCATCGGTCCGGCGCAACGGCCGCAGAAGCGGTTGTTGGCGTTCCAGGTGATCAGGCTCGAGCCTTGGGCGAACTGACCGAGAAGTTCTTCCGGCAGCATCTGCTGGCGGTAGAGCGTGCGCCCGTCGGCGATCTTGAAAGGCTCGGCGATGTTGTCCTCGGTCAAACCGGTCGGCACAGCAAGGCGCGGCTCACCATTCGTGAGGTAACCGAGCAGGATGGTTTCGTCGAGCACCGGCTCGAGCCCGTCGAGTTCATAGGGCGCAAACAGCGGATCGATGATCTTCTCGTCGTGCTTGACGATCAGCTTGGGTCCGGAAAAGGCGAGGAAATGGGCGCCAGGATGCTTGAGCGCAACTTCGATGCAATCGTCGGCGCGGTGCTCCGACTGGCGATCGAGGTGATTTTCGGAAAAGGCGACGAGGGTGCTCGGCTCCGGATGGGGGCTTCGAAGGTCAAAGATCGATTTCGTCATGTTCAGAGATTTTCCAGAATGCGGGCTGCAAATGCCTGGTGGTCCTGCTCGCCCCAGGGCTCCGACTTGCCGAAGCCCCAGACGGGGCCGGGCCAATTCGGGTCGCCGTCGCTGCGGGCGATGATATGCACATGGAGCTGGCGGACGATGTTGCCGAGCGCGCCGACATTGATCTTCTCGGCACCGGTGACTTTTTTCAAGGCGGTCGCCACCATATTGGTTTCAAATGTCAGCATCGTCTGGTCGAGCGGCGACAGATCGAAAATCTCGGAGATACCCCCGCGTTGGGGAATGAGCACCAGCCAGGGCCAGCGGCGATCGTTCATCAGGCGCATCTGGCAGAGGCCGATCGAGGCGATCGGGATGCCGTCGCGTTCAAGCCGCTCGTCAAGGGTGAATGTCGTCAAGAAGGTCTCCTTGGGCCGGGAGCGGATTCGCCTTGTTTTGCATATCGATATCAGTTTTTTGACGGCTTGGCTTGCATTTGCTTGCGATATTGCCGATATGGGAGCCGGGAGGTTGGTGGTGGACGAGCCACTCGCCAACCGGGTCAGGTCCGGAAGGAAGCAGCCCTAACGAGCCCCGGCACGGGTCATCGTGCCAGCCTCCCACCTGCCTGATTGCTGAGATCGAAACCGCTCTCAGCAATCAGGCAGCACCACACAAAGTTGCGGTGACCAGACGCATCCCATGCGACGCGCGGTGCCGTAAATCCGTCCTGTCGGGACACGAATTCATAAAGCGGCAGGGTCGATGAGCGACGAAACGTCCATTTCATCCGAACAGAAACCAGCCGCCTACCGCGTTCTGGCGCGTAAATATCGCCCCAAGGATTTCTCCGACCTGATGGTCGGCCAGGAGCCGATGGTGCGCACGCTGACCAACGCGTTCGAGACCGGCCGCATCGCCCAAGCCTACATGCTGACCGGTGTGCGCGGGGTGGGTAAGACCACCACCGCCCGCATTCTCGCCCGTGCGCTGAACTACAAGACACCCGACATCGATCGACCGACCATCGACCTGCGCGTGCCCGGCGAGCATTGCCAGGCGATCATGGACGGGCGCCATGTCGACGTCATCGAAATGGACGCCGCGTCGCATACCGGCATCGACGATATCCGCGAGATCATCGAGCAGGTGCGCTACCGCCCGGTTTCGGCGCGCTACAAGGTCTATATCATCGACGAAGTGCACATGCTGTCGACGCAGGCCTTCAACGGTCTGTTGAAGACGCTCGAAGAGCCGCCGGAGCATGTGAAGTTCATCTTCGCCACCACCGAAATCCGCAAGGTGCCGATCACGGTGCTGTCGCGCTGTCAGCGCTTCGACCTCCGGCGCATCAGCGGCTCCGACCTCGTCGGCCTGTTTTCGACCATTCTCGGCAAGGAAGGCGTTTCCTTTGACCCGGAAGCGCTGGCGATGGTGGCGCGTGCGGCCGAGGGCTCTGCCCGCGACGGCCTGTCGCTGCTTGATCAGGCGATCGCCCATGGCGGCGGTTCCGTCGAGGTCGAGACCGTGCGCTCGATGCTCGGCCTTGCTGATCGCGCCCGCATCGTCGATCTGTTCGACCATATCGTCAGGGGTGACGTTGCGGCAGCGCTCGGCGAATTCACGGCGCAGTACGAGGCCGGCGCCAACCCGACGGTGGTTTTGACCGACCTTGCCGATTTCACCCATCTTGTCACCCGGCTGAAATACGTGCCGGATGCCGCAAGCGACCAGTCCCTGAGCGAGATCGAGCGGACGCGTGGCGCCGAATTTGCCGGCAGTGTCGCCGTCAGCACGCTGTCGCGCATCTGGCAGATGCTCTTGAAGGGCATTCCCGAGGCCGAAAGTTCGTCGCGCCCGGCGGGTGCTGCGGAAATGGTGCTGATCCGGCTTGCCCATGCCGCCCATCTTCCGTCGCCGGAAGACGCGGCGAGACGCGTGCTCGAACTCTCCGGCAGCGACAGCGGTGGCGCCCGTCCGACCTCAGGCGGCGGCGGCAATGGCGGCGGCATGCAGGCGTCAGCCGGCAGCCCGTTACAGCCGCAAGCCGCCCAGCCGGTATCGATCGGACGGCCGACCGGCAACGGCGCGACGATGTTGCGAGCCGTTCCCGATGTCAGCCCGCAGCCGATCAGCGTCGGGCACACGGAGGAGCGGCCGGCAGCAGCCCCGGCAGCCAAGGCGCAGCCGTCGGTCCCGGTCAATTCGGTCAGCGACATCGCTGACCTCTGCGGCAAGAATAAAGACATCAAACTGAAGACGCTGGTGCGTGGCTTCATACGGTTGGTGCGCATCGAGCCCGGTCGTCTCGACGTCAACGTTTCCGACGATGCGCCGAAAACCTTGCTTGGCGAACTCGCCGTCAAGCTCAAGGAATGGACCGGCATTCACTGGATCGTCAGCTACAGCCGTGACCCCGGCGAGCCGACGATGATCGAAGCCGAGCAGCAGGCCCAGGAAAAGCGCGTCAGCGACGCGCGCCAGGATCCGGATGTGGCCGCCATTCTCGCCCGCTTCCCGGGCGCCAAGATCACCGACGTGCGCATTCGCGCCGTCGAGGAAGAAGAGGCCGAGAGCGTTGCTCCGGCCACAGCCGAATCTGCCGATGGCGATATCGTCCCCGGCGACGATATCGAATAGTCCGTCGGTCGAACGACCGGAAATTTCTAGAGAACAGGAGACGACGATGCGCGACATCATGGGGATGATGGGCAAGGTCAAGGAAATGCAGGCCAAGATGGAGAAGATGCAGGCGGAAATCGCCGCGCTCGAAGTCGACGGCACCTCTGGCGGCGGTCTCGTCACCGTCCGTCTCGATGGCAAGGGCACCCTGAAGAGCCTGAAGATCGACCCGTCGCTGTTCAAGGAAGACGACGTCGAGATCCTCGAAGACCTGATCGTCGCCGCTCACAAGGACGCCAAGGACAAGGCCGAGGCCGTTCAGGCCGAAAAGACCCGTGAACTCACCGCCGGCCTGCCGATTCCGCCGGGCATGAAGCTGCCATTCTGATCCGTTCTTCCTTCATCGATGAATGGCGACAGGTGTCTCACTTCCATCGGTGAGTGTCTGTTTCTATCGCGATCGGTAATCTTGCAATGCGCCCGCGGTCCGTCCGACTGGCGCATTGGCGCTTGAGATTTCGCGTCCGCCCGCCACTGGCGCCGACGGCAAAGCATGATAAATTGCCGCCTCCCGAGGAGGATCGCGCATGACCATGACGTCCCTGCTTATGTTTGCCGGCGCCTTGCTGGTTGCGGCCGGCTCGCCCGGCCCGAGTGTCGCAGCGCTCGTGGCGCGCGTGCTCTCGAAGGGCGCGCGCGATGTCCTGCCTTTCCTCGCGGCGCTCTGGATCGGCGAAGCCATCTGGCTGTCGTTTGCCGTGGCAGGCCTTGCGGCGATTGCCGAAAGCTTCCACCTGCTGTTTGTCGCCATCAAGTGGCTGGGCGTCGCCTACCTGCTCTATCTCGCCTGGAAAATGTGGATGGCCGAACCGGATATGCCCGGCGACAGCCTGCCGCAGTCGCATTCGGCCTCCAGGCTGTTCTTCGCCGGCCTGACGGTCACGCTCGGCAATCCCAAGGTGATGATGTTCTACGTCGCGCTGTTGCCGTCGATCATCGACCTGCGCGCTGTCACCTTGATTGGCTGGATGCAGCTGGTTGCCACCATGCTGATAGTGCTGGTCGTGGTCGATTTGGGTTGGGTCACCATGGCCGCCAACGCCCGCAAGCTGCTGAAGAGCAAGCGCGCCGTTCGCATCGCCAACCGCGCCAGCGCCGGAACCATTGCCGGCGCGGCCGTCGTCATCGCCACCCGTTGAGTCCTGCTTCGACGCGCCTTTTGTCTGCTGTGGTATCGAGGCCGGGAGCCGCGTCATATTCCGGTTAGGCGATTCCGTTTGCCGACGATTTGGGCTAAAAGCGCCGCATGGCAAAGCGAGTCACCGGTCCTGAAATCGAAAAACTGATCCAGCTCCTGGCAAAGGTGCCGGGGCTCGGGCCGCGTTCGGCGCGGCGCGCGGCACTGCATCTGGTCAAGAAGAAGGACCAGCTGCTCGGGCCGCTGGCCGAAGCCATGGGCGAGGCCCATCGCAAGGTGCGCATCTGCTCGTGCTGCGGCAATGTCGACACGATCGACCCTTGCACGGTCTGTTCCGATGAGCGCCGCGACCATACGGTGATCATCGTCGTCGAGGACGTTGCCGATCTCTGGGCGCTGGAGCGCGCCGCAGCCATGAACGCCGCCTATCACGTGCTTGGCGGCACGCTGTCGCCGCTCGACGGTGTCGGCCCCGACGATCTCAACATCAAGGGGCTGGTGCAGCGCGTTGCCAATGGCGGCGTGCGCGAACTCATCATCGCCGTCAACGCCACGGTCGAGGGCCAGACGACCGCCCACTACATCACCGACCAGCTCGAGGGCATGGAGGTGAAGATCACCCGGCTTGCCCATGGCGTGCCCGTCGGCGGCGAGCTCGACTATCTCGACGAGGGCACGCTGGCGGCCGCCCTTCGCGCGCGCACCTCGATCTGACGCCTCGAACGGATCGGGGTCTTTGCCCCGAACGCCCGCGATCCAACCGGTAAAGCGCGTTGCGGTCTTTCAGTTTAGCTGACTGCGCTTTACGTTCTTGTTTTTGCGCATGTCGTTGGCGCAAAACCGCTGCGCACTTTTGCGCGACATGCTCTAGGGAAGCCGGATGCTGAGATTTCTATCACTGTCGACAATGTTGCTCCTGGTTTTCGCGGGCTTCGCGCAGGCGGCCTCCAAGGCCGATGTCGAGATGCAGTTCCGCCAGTGGCTTGAGCGTGATCTCTGGCCGGAGGCCGAGAAGTCGGGCGTTTCGGCGCAATCGTTCAAGGCGGCATTCGCCGACGTGAAGCTCAATTGGGACCTGCCCGATCTGGCGCCTCCCGGTTTTCCTAAGCCCAAGGAACAGAAGCAGAGCCAGGCGGAGTTTTCCTCGCCCGGCAGCTACTTCTCCGAAAAGCGCCTGCAGGGACTGGCGGCAACCGGGCGAAGCCTTGCGTCCACCCACGCCTCCACATTGAAGCGGATCGAGAAAACCTATGGGGTGCCGGCATCGGTGGTCGTGGCGATCTGGGGCCGCGAATCCGGCTTCGGCCGCGCCAAAATTCCCTACCCTGTCGTTGACGTGCTGGCGACGAAGGCCTTCATGTCGACCCGTCCGGACCTGTTCCGTCGCGAGCTGATTGCCGCCCTGCATATTCTGGAAAGCGGCGACGTCGAAGAGGCATCAATGCGCGGCTCCTGGGCTGGCGCCATGGGCCAGCCGCAGTTCATGCCATCGAGCTTCCTGCAATATGCTGTCGATTTCGATGGCGACGGTCGCCGCGACATCTGGACCTCGGTTCCCGACAGCCTGGCGTCGATCGCCAATTATCTCGTCAAGAAGGGCTGGCAGCGCGGCCGCGACTGGGGCTTCGAAGTGTCGATTCCGGCGGGGGTCTCCTGCGCGCAGGAAGGGCCCGATCTCGCCCGGCCGATGTCTGACTGGGCCGGCAACGGCATCACCCGCATTTCCGGCAAGGCGTTCCCGTCGCGCGAGCTCTCGGCGCCGTCGATGATGCTGGTTCCGGCCGGCACGCACGGGCCGGAGTTCATCGTCACTCCGAACTTCTACGTGCTCAAGGAATACAACAACTCCGACCTCTATGCGCTCTTCATCGGCAATCTTGCCGATCGCATCGGCTCGGGCGGCGGCGCCTTCCGCGGCGCCTGGGGCGATGTCGGCAACATGCTGCGCTCCGATGTCCTGGCGATGCAGAAGGCGCTGGTCGCCAAGGGTTATGATGTCGGCAAGGCCGATGGTCTCGCCGGCTACAAGACGCGCCGCTCGCTCGGCGACTGGCAGGCCAAGGCCGGCCTCAAGTCGACCTGCTTTCCCGACGCCTCGCTGAAGGCGAAGCTTCGGTAAGCGGCCAGCGTCCTTAGCCCGCACCCGGCCTGGGCAATTCCTGCTTCAAGTCGTTCAACTGTACGCGCCCGGTTTCGGGCGCGTCCCGTCAGTGCATGTCGACGTCCACCTGGCGCTTGTAGCGCTCGTAGTGGGTCGGAACGATCGTCTGGCGCTCGATCATGCGGTGCACCCGCGGCGGTGCGGCACCCCGATGCAGCGCGGTCAGCTTGTCGCCGACAGAGGCATCGGCCTGGGTGCGGCGCTGGTTGTGGCGGACATATTCCACCCAGGTCGGCACATGATAGGTTTCCGTCCACGTGGTTGGGATTTCCAGGTCCCGCATCAGTGCCCAATGGCCGGCGCCGTCGCGGATGCGGATGCGCCGCCGCTCGGCCATGGTCTCCAGAAACTCCGGAATGTCGGCATCGTCGATCTCGTAGTCGATCATGATCACGATCGGGCCGCTGCGGGGCTTGAGGTCGAGTTCGAGCAACGGCTCGTTGAAGCGGTTGAGCGGGTCGAGATTGAGCGACTTGAACTCCGGCAGCGGCAGGCGCAGGCCGACGGCCGCTCCCGCCAGCATCAGCAGACAAGACGCAAAGAGCGCATTGGTGGCGCCGTATTGCTCGGCGGTGGTACCCCAAAGCCAGCTGCCGCCGGCAATGCCGCCGAAGGTCATGGTCTGGTAGAGCGACAGAGCCCGGCCGACGACCCAGCGCGGGGCGGAAAGCTGAACGGTGGTGTTGAACAGCGACAGCGCCAGCACCCAGGATGCGCCTGAGGCCAGCAGCATGAGACAGCTGAGCCACGCATAGGGGCTGAAGGCAATTACCAGCGTGCTCAAGGCAAAGCCGGCGAAGGCCAGGCGAACGATCGCTTCGCTCGACATCATTTCGCGCAGTCTTGCGCTCAGCAACGCCCCGCCGATCGCCCCGAGGCCGAAGGCGCCGAGCATTAGGCCGTAGGTGAGCGGGCCGCCCTGGACGAGATTGCGCGCCACCAGCGGCAGGAGCGCCAGAATGGCGCTTGCCGAAAGGCCGAACAGGAAACCGCGGACCAGCACCTTGCCGATGTTGGGCGACATGACGACATAGCGCAGGCCCGCCGTGATCGCCCGGCCAAGCGTTTCGCGCGGCAGCGGGCTCATGGTCACTTCGCGCCGCCAGCGCACCAGCGCAAACAGGATGGCGAAGTAGCTGAGCGAGTTGGCGGCAAAGGCGGCCGCAGCACCCGCCGTCGCCACGATCACGCCGCCGATCGCCGGGCCGACGCTGCGGGTGATGTTGAAGCCCATGCTGTTCAAGGCGACTGCCGCCGGCAGGTCATCGCGCGGAACCATGTCGCCGACCGAAGCCTGCCAGGAGGGGTTGTTGAGCGCGGTGCCGCAGCCGATCAGGAAGGTGAAGAGCAGAAGCAGCCAAGGCGTGATGATACCGAGATAGGCGCAGACGGTCAGAAGTGCGGACACCGTCAGCATGAAACACTGCGCGATCAGCATGATCCGTCGCCGGTCGAAATTATCGGCCAGCGCGCCGGAGACCAGCGAGAACATCATGATGGGAAGGGCGGTCGATGCCTGGACCAGCGCAACCATGTTGGCCGAGGAGGAAATCGAGGTCATCAGCCAGGCGGCGCCGACCGACTGGATCAGGCCGCCGAAGTTGGACGCGAGGCTCGCGATCCAGATCGTGCGGAAGATGTCATGCTTGAAGGGGGCCAGTGGCGAAATACGGGTGGGCACCTCGTCTTCTCTCTCGTGTCTTTTAATTGCGATATCGAAGCGGTTCGTTGCCTGTTATAAACCTCGAAGACCGAAGTGCCAGCCGCTGAAACTTGCCGTCGCATCGATTGCCTGCCGCCCGCACCGATGGAGCGCGTTGGACCGCCTCCGGTCGAACACCTTGCAATTTGCGGCAACGAGGCGTATATGGGCCTCAAATTCTTGATCGGTAGATGAAGAGTGGGCCCGTCAGGACCCGCTCTTTTTTATTACCCGGTCCCATGAGGAGACATCGTTTGTCCGATCCGACAACCGCTGAAAATGAGCATGAACCCCGCCTGATCACCGAAACCGGTCTTGATCAGCGCATTGCCGACATCATCGAACCGGTGCTGACGCCGATGGGCTATCGCCTGGTGCGCGTGCGCATGTCGGGCCAGAACGGCATGACGCTGCAGATCATGGCCGAGCGCAACGACGGCACCATGACCGTCGAAGATTGCGAAGCGATCTCGATGGCCATTTCCCCGGTTCTCGATGTGGAAGATCCGGTCGACAAGGCGTATCATCTGGAAGTGTCGTCGCCCGGCATCGATCGCCCGATGGTTCGCAAGTCGGATTTTGTCCGCTGGCAGGGTCACCTCCTGAAATGCGAAACCTCGGTGCTGGTCGAGGGGCGCAAGCGTTTCCGTGGTAAGATCGTGTCCGTGGATGCGGATGGTTTCCAGATCGAGCGCGATCAGCCTGCCTATGGCGAGGAAGCGACGGTCACCATTCCGTTCACCACGCTTGCGGAAGCGCGGTTGATCCTGACCGACGATCTGATCCGCGACGCCCTGACAGCCGACAAGAAGGCGAAGGCAGCGCGCGCCGCGAACGAGAATTTCGAAGACGAAGATTCACCTATCGAAGAATAAAAGCCGGGGCGGTGCTTGAGGCCCCCTGCAACCAGACGGAGACATGAGATGGCAGTCAGTGCTAACCGGCTCGAGCTTCTGCAGATCGCAGATGCAGTGGCACGCGAAAAGGTGATCGACCGCGAGATCGTTCTGGCCGCGATGGCCGATGCGATCCAGAAGGCCGCGCGCTCCCGCTATGGCTCGGAATCCAACATCCGCGCCGACATCAATTCCAAGACCGGTGAAATCCGCCTGCAGCGCCTGCTGGAAGTGGTCGAGAAGGCGGAAGACTATTCCACCCAGATCCCGCTCGAACTGGCCCGCGACCGCAACCCGGACGCCAAGCTCGGCGACTTCATTGCCGACCCGCTGCCGCCGATGGATTTCGGCCGTATCGCCGCCCAGTCGGCCAAGCAGGTCATCGTGCAGAAGGTTCGCGAAGCCGAGCGTGACCGCCAGTTCGACGAATTCAAGGATCGCGTCGGCGAGATCGTCAACGGCACCGTCAAGCGCGTCGAATACGGCAACGTCATCGTCGATCTCGGCCGTGGCGAAGGCATCATCCGTCGCGACGAGATGATCCCGCGCGAAAACATGCGCTACGGCGACCGAGTCCGTGCCTTCGTCTACGACGTTCGCCGCGAACAGCGCGGGCCGCAGATCTTCCTGTCGCGCACGCATCCGCAGTTCATGGTCAAGCTCTTCACCATGGAAGTGCCTGAAATCTACGACGGCATCATCCAGATCAAGTCGGTTGCCCGTGACCCAGGTTCGCGCGCCAAGATCGCCGTGATCTCGAATGATAGTTCGATCGATCCTGTCGGCGCCTGCGTCGGTATGCGCGGTTCGCGCGTTCAGGCCGTTGTCGGCGAGTTGCAGGGCGAAAAGATCGATATCATTCCGTGGTCGCAGGATCCGGCATCGTTCATCGTCAACGCGCTGCAGCCGGCCGAAGTCGCCAAGGTCGTTCTCGACGAAGACGCAGAGCGCATCGAAGTCGTGGTACCGGACGAGCAGCTGTCGCTTGCTATCGGCCGTCGCGGCCAGAACGTTCGCCTCGCTTCGCAGCTGACCGGCTGGGATATCGACATCCTCACCGAGCAGGAAGAAAGCGAACGTCGCCAGAAGGAATTCAACGAGCGGACCAACCTGTTCATGGATTCGCTCGACGTCGATGAAATGGTCGGCCAGGTTCTGGCTTCCGAAGGCTTCGCAGCCGTCGAGGAGCTCGCCTATGTCGATCTCGACGAAATCGCTTCGATCGACGGCTTCGACGACGAAACCGCCACCGAAATCCAGACCCGCGCCCGCGAGTTCCTGGACAGGCTCGAAGCCGAGATGGATGCCAAGCGCAAGGAACTCGGCGTTGCCGACGAACTGCGCACGATCAATGGCCTGACCAGCCCGATGCTGGTCGCGCTCGGCGAGGAAGGCATCAAGACCATCGAGGACTTTGCCGGTTGCGCCGCCGACGACCTGGTCGGCTGGAGCGAACGCAAGGATGGCGAGACCAAGCGCTTCGAGGGCACGTTCTCGAAGTTCGAGGTTTCGCGCGCCGATGCTGAAGCCATGATCGTGCAGGCTCGCCTTGCGGCCGGCTGGATCACGGAAGACGATCTTGCTGTCGAGCAGGAAGAAGAAGAGGCGATCGAGGTTGCCGAAGGCGCGGAACAGGACGCCTGATGGCGACCACCGCATCGACTGACGCTGACGCTCTGCCTTCGGACAATGGTCCGAAGGACAAGAGCGGCAGCACCCGGACTTGCATCGTGACGCGCGAGAGTGGCTCGCCCGATGATCTGATCCGCTTCGTCGCCGGACCCGACGGCCGCATCGTTCCCGATCTGAAGCGTCAGCTTCCGGGGCGCGGCTGCTGGATCAAGGCGGAGCGGGCGCTGGTTGAAAAGGCGATGGCGAAGAAGCTCTTCGCTCGTGCCTTGAAGGCCGACGTCAAGGTCGATGCGACGCTGGCCGACGACGTGGACAGGCTGCTCGTCGAGCAGCTTGCCGGGATGATGAACATGGCGCGCAAGGCGGCCCAGTTCATCTCCGGCGCGACGAAGACGGAACAGGCCGTTCGCGGATTGGCGGCGCTCGCCGTCTTTCACGCGAACGATGCGGCCGCCGACGGCGTCCGCAAGATTGACCAGGCCCGCAAGGCGATGAGCTTTGTGGTTGAAGATGAAACGGAAATACCCGCGTTCCGCCCCTTTTCGGCGGCGGAAATGGAGGGCCTTTTGGGAAGTAATGCTTTTATCCATGCCGCAACGCTTGCAGGGCAGGCGGGTGAGGGTGTAGTGAAGCGCGCAATCATGCTCGAAAAGTACCGTGGATCCGTCCCGGTCCGGGCCGAAGGCGGCGCTGGCAAGCCACAGCAATGACGCGCGTCACCGGCAAAATCCGGCATCGCGTACATTGTTTGAGACAATTTGGAAGACAGGGTCAGGTGATACGCATCCGGCCCTGATCGCTAGGAACGGAACGGAATGACCGACAACAACGACGACAAGACAGGCAGCGCAGCAGGCAAGAAGACGCTGACCCTGAAACCCCATGGGGTTTCGCAGGGGACCGTGCGTCAGGACATGGGCCGTGGCCGCACCAAGGCGGTCGTGGTCGAAACCAAGAAACGCCCCTTCCATCGCCCGAAGGACGAGCGCCCGATCACGCCGGTTGCCGCTACTCCCGCTACCCGGCCGGTTGAACAGCGTCCGGCTCCGCCGCAGCCTTCGGGCCGTCCGGCACCGCAGCCGCAGCAGCATCAGACCCGCCAGGAAGCCAACCAGGCGAACCGTCCGCGCGTCGGCGTCGTTCTGAACCAGCTTTCCGCCGGTGAGATCGATGCGCGCCGCCGTGCTCTGGCCGAAGCGCAGATCCGCGAAGCGGAAGAAGCGATCGTCCGCGCCGAGAACGAAGCGCGCCGCAAGCGTGAGGAAGAAGCCCGTCTCCTGCAGGAGAAGGAAGACGCCGCACGCCGCGCCGCAGAAGAAGCAGCCCGCCCGGCTGTCGCGCCCGAAGCAAAGGTCGAAGAGGTTGTCGAAGAGCGCCCCGTGGCAGCTCGCGCACCTGGAACCACCGAGCGTCGCGTCGACAACCGCCCGCAGGCTGGACGGCCGGCTGCCCCGGCAACCGGACTTCCGACGCCGGCTCCGGCCGGTGCTCTGCGCGGCCGCAAGGTCGACAACGAAAAGGATGAAGATCGTAGCCCGCGTCCCGGCGCAAGCCCGGTTCGTGGCAAGGTCGTGCGTCCGGAGCCTGCAAAGCCGGTGACCCGACCCAAGGGTGACGACGGTCGCCGCCAGGGCAAGCTGACGCTGACCACCGCTGCCGACGAGGATGCCGGCCAGCGCGCCCGTTCGCTGTCGGCGATGCGTCGCCGTCAGGAGAAGGCTCGGCGCAGCCAGATGCAGGAGACCCGCGAGAAGATTTCGCGCGAAGTCGTTCTGCCGGAAACCATCACGATCCAGGAACTGTCGCAGCGCATGTCCGAACGCGCCGTCGACGTCATCAAGTACCTGATGAAGGAAGGGCAGATGATGAAGCCCGGCGATCTGATCGACGCCGACCTGGCTGAACTCATCGCCGGCGAATTCGGCCACACCGTCAAGCGCGTTTCCGAGTCCGACGTCGAAGAAGGCATCTTCAACGTGTCCGACATCGAGGACGAACTGGTATCGCGTCCGCCGATCGTCACGATCATGGGTCACGTCGACCACGGCAAGACCTCGCTGCTCGACGCCATCCGTCATGCAAACGTGGTTGCCGGCGAAGCGGGTGGCATCACCCAGCATATCGGCGCCTACCAGGTCGAGCAGAACGGTCACAAGATCACCTTCATCGACACCCCCGGCCACGCGGCGTTCACCGCCATGCGTGCTCGTGGTGCCCAGGCGACCGACATTGCCATTCTGGTGGTTGCGGCCGACGACAGCGTGATGCCGCAGACGATCGAATCCATCAACCACGCCAAGGCGGCTGGTGTTCCGATCATCGTGGCGATCAACAAGATCGACAAGCCTTCGGCCAATGCCCAGAAGGTTCGCACCGAACTTCTGCAGCACGAAGTCTTCGTGGAATCCATGGGTGGTGAAGTTCTCGACGTCGAAGTCTCGGCGAAGGCCGGCACCAATCTCGACAAGCTGCTCGAAGCGATCCTGCTCCAGGCCGAAATCCTCGACCTCAAGGCCGATCCGAACCGGACGGCCGAAGGTACGGTGGTTGAAGCCGAGCTCGACCGTGGCCGCGGCGCGGTTGCGACCGTGCTCGTTCAGAAGGGCACGCTGCGTCCGGGCCAGATCATCGTTGCCGGCGACCAGTGGGGCCGTGTGCGTGCCCTGGTCAACGACAAGGGTGAACATGTCAAGGAAGCCGGGCCGTCGATGCCGGTCGAAGTTCTCGGCCTGTCGGGTACCCCGGCAGCCGGCGACCGGTTCGCCGTCGTCGAAAACGAGAGCCGCGCCCGCGAGATCTCGGAATACCGTCTGCGGCTTGCCCGCGACAAGGCGGTTGCCCGTCAGTCCGGTTCGCGTGGTTCGCTCGAGCAGATGATGACCCAGCTTCAGACCTCCGGTCTGAAGGAGTTCCCGCTCGTCATCAAGGGCGACGTGCAGGGTTCGATCGAAGCGATCACCGGTGCGCTGGAGAAGCTCGGAACCGACGAAGTGCGTGCGCGCATCGTCCATTCGGGCGCCGGCGGTATCACCGAGTCGGATATCTCGCTCGCCGAAGCATCGAACGCCGCCATCATCGGCTTCAACGTCCGTGCCAACACCCAGGCCCGTTCGGCAGCCGAGCGTGCAGGCATCGAAATCCGCTACTACAACATCATCTACGATCTGGTGGATGACGTTAAGGCGGCGATGTCCGGCCTGCTTTCGCCCGAGCGTCGCGAAACCTTCCTCGGCAACGCCGAGATCCTGGAGGTGTTCAACATCACCAAGGTCGGCAAGGTCGCAGGTTGCCGCGTCACCGAAGGCAAGGTCGAGCGTGGCGTCGGCGTCCGTCTGGTTCGCGACAACGTCGTCATCCACGAAGGCAAGCTCAAGACGCTCAAGCGCTTCAAGGACGAAGTCTCGGAAGTCAACGTCGGTCAGGAATGCGGTATGGCGTTCGAGAACTACGAAGACATCCGCGCCGGCGACACGATCGAGTGCTTCCGCGTCGAACACATCACGCGGACGCTGTAAGATCCGTCCGATTAGAAATTGTGCGGGCGCCGGGTTATCCTTCGGCGCTCGCATTTTTTTGAGGTATTGACCAATGACCAGAGCCACATCCTCTGCCCCTAATCAGCGCATGCTGCGCATCGCCGAACAGGTGCGCGCCGCGATCACGCAGGTTCTGCAGCGGGGCGACGTCCGCGACCCTGTGATCGAGAAGACGCTGATCGCGATCTCCGAAGTCCGCATGTCGCCCGATCTGAAGATCGCCACCGCCTTCGTGACGCCGCTCGGCGTTCCCGACCATGCCGAGGTCATCGAGGCGCTGAACAAGCACGCCAAGTACATCCGCGGCCGTCTCGGCCCGCAGCTGCGCCAGTTGAAGTACATGCCGGAGGTTCGCTTCCGTGATGATACGAGCTTCGACAACTACAAGAAGATCGACGCCCTGCTTCGCTCTCCCGAAGTCAGCCGCGATCTCGACCCGAATACCGACGAAGAATAGAAGAGTTCATGTCCAAACCGCGTAAACCCAAGGGCCGGCCGATTTCCGGCTGGCTGATCCTCGACAAGCCGCTCGATTTCGGCTCGACCGAAGCCGTCTCCAAGATCAAGTGGCTGTTCAAGGCGCAGAAGGCGGGCCATGCCGGCACACTCGATCCGCTGGCCTCCGGCATGCTGCCGATCGCCCTTGGCGACGCGACCAAGACCGTTCCCTATGTCATGGACGGCCGCAAGATTTATGAATTCACCGTGGCCTGGGGCGAAGAACGCTCGACCGATGACCTCGAGGGCCAAGTGACGCATGCCTCGGATACACGCCCGACGGAAGAGGCGATCCGCGCGCTGTTGCCGAACTACACCGGCGTCATCAGCCAGGTGCCGCCACAGTTCTCGGCGATCAAGATCGACGGCGAGCGCGCGTACGATCTCGCCCGCGAAGGCGAGACCGTCGATATCCCGGCGCGTGAAGTCGAAGTCTTTCGCCTGACGCTGCTCGGCGCCACGCCCAATCTCGCCCAGTTCGAGATCGAATGCGGCAAGGGCACCTATGTCCGCTCTATTGCGCGCGACATGGGCCGCGACCTCGGCTGTTTCGGCCACATCGCCTCGCTGCGGCGCACCTTCGTGGCGCCGTTCGGCGAGGATGACATGGTGCCGCTCGCCGATCTCGTCGCGCTGGAGAAGATCGAAGACGAAGGGGAGCGGCTCGCAGCACTCGACGCCTTCGTCATCGAAACCGGTGAGGCGCTCTCCAGCCTGCCGCATATCGCCGTCAGCGACGACCAGGCGCACCGGCTGAAGATGGGCAATCCCATCATCCTGCGCGGCCGAGACGCGCCGCTGGCAACGCCCGAGGCCTATGCGACAACCCGCGGCAAGCTGATTGCCATCGGCGAAATAGCCGAGGGCGAGTTCCGTCCCAAGCGCGTCTTCTCCGTCGGCTGATCCGCTCGATCCCGGCATTTGCCTTTGCCGCATCGCTGACGCATGATCCGATCCAAGGGCTTGCGGCTGCTTGAAAACGATTCCGTTTCCGGGTTGCAAGCGGGCGGTTGCGGGCAGCCGTTCGGCGGTCGGGACCACCGCGCGGCGATGCGACGCGCGGCTCGGCAATTGAGAGGCGGTGCAGTTGGCGCAGGTTTCGCAAGAGGGAAGGGAGAGTGCCGTGGGTCGCCTGGCGACAGCTCTCGATTTTGTTCGCCACCGCATGACGCGGCCCTTTCGTTTTTACCTGACATCGCTGCTTCTCATCGCGATCGTGCCGGCGTTCATCTTCTCGCTTGTGGTGCTGAAGCGCAGCGTCGACGCGCAGGAGCAGGTGATCACGGCGCTGCTGCAGGCATCGACCGGATCGGTGACCCGCATCGTCGAGCGCGATGTCGAGGGCATGCTGACGACGCTGAAGGTGCTCTCGACGGCGCCGGCAGTCGAGGGCGGCAACATGGAAGCCTTCTATCGCCGGGCCTCGACCGCGCTCGCCGACACCGACTCCTATCTGATCGTCATCGACCGCAAGCACGATCAGCTCATGAACACCCGCGTGCCCTTCGGCACGCCGCTCGGCAAGGGTTCCGATCCGGAATCCGTGGAGCGGGCCTTCACCAACAACGGCGCACCGCTGGTCTCCAACGTCTTCTTTGGCGAGACCGCCGGAAAATGGGTCTTCAACGTCTATCTGCCGGCGAAACTTCCCACCGGCGAGGACTATTTGCTGACGCTGACGCAGAACGCCGAGAGCATGGCCAAGGCCGTGAACCGCGAGACGCTGTCGCCCGGCTGGAATGCGGCGCTCGTGGACGGCAACGGCAAGGTCATCATTTCGTCCGATGCTGCGGTCAAGGCGGGCGAACCGTTCTTCCTCGACAAGGTGCCGGCGATCAGCATCGGCGTGCGCAACATCACCGAGAACGGCACGGCTTACCGGGTGGCGACCGAGTTTTCCGTTGTAACCGGCTGGCGGATCATCGCCTGGGCGCCGCGCGCCACGGTGGATGCGCCGGCTGCATGGTCGTTCCTCTGGCTGTCGCTCGGAGGCATCATCTTTGCCGGCATTGCCGTCGCCGGATCGTTGGCGATTGCCCGGCTCCTGTCGCAGGGGGTCAAGCTCGTCGCGCAAGATGCGCGCCGCCTCGGCGCCGGCGAGCGCATAGAGCCGCGCCCGCATATTATCGCCGAAGTCGAAACCGTCTCGGCCGCCCTTGCCAAGGCGGCCGCGTCGCGCACCAAGGCCGAGGGCGAAATCCGCTTCCTCATGCGCGAGGTTGCCCACCGCTCGAAGAACCAGCTGACGGTGATCCAGTCGATGCTGAACCAGTCGGTGCATTCGGCCGAAAGCGTCGCCGATTTCGCCGAATCCTTCCGCAAGCGCATCGCCGGCCTTGCCCGGTCTACCGATCTGATGATTGCCAATGCCGCGCAGGGTGTTGATTTCCGCGAGCTTGCCCAGAATCAACTGCAGCCATTCACGCCCGATGATCCCAAGCGCGTGGTCCTGTCAGGTCCGCCTTTAAGGTTGGACACGGAGAGCGCCCAGACGCTCGGCATGGCGCTGCATGAGCTGGCGACGAACGCCACGAAGTATGGCGCGCTTGCCAATACCACCGGCGTGGTCAAGCTCTCCTGGGCGCTGTCCGACGAGGGCATTGCCATTCGCTGGCGGGAGGAAGGGGCAGACATCGAGGCACCGACGACCCCGCGCCGCAAGGGCTTTGGAACGCTGGTGCTGGAGCGCATGCTCGGCATGGCGCTCAAGGCCGAACTCGAACGGATCATGCACCCTGATGGCATCGAGTGGCGCATCAACATTCCGCGCAATGCCAAAGACGGCGATGGAGACGACGCGGAACCTTAAGGCTCACGCGGGACGTTATGAAGTTCGTTTTGAAGGGGATGGCAATGCGGGTCCGAAAAGTTCGCCTCTGTATCCTCTCGGCTGTCTTGAGCCTGACGGCTTCGGCGCCCGCCACCAGCCAGGATGTGGCCTGTGTTGTTACTGATCCGACGGGCACGCCGCTCAATGTCCGCACGGAACCGAATGGCCGGATTGTCACGTCACTCACCAACGGCAGTAAGGTTCGCCGGGTTGAAGAGCGCCGGTACGCGGGCAAAGGCTGGGCGCGTGTTTCGAGCGATGCGGGAGAACTTGGCTGGGTGTTCTCGGCCTATCTCGATTGTGTTTCGGTTGGCGGCGACAGGTGGAAGTCGGCGCCGATGCACCCGCGACCGCCTGCCAATTGAGAGGTGGCCGATCCATGCAGAAGGGCTATTTTCATGACCCTTTCCTTTTTCATCCAATTCGGTTATAGGCACGCCAGCAAAAGGCGCATGCCCATTGCATTCACGGCCGCAGCTGGACGACATCCCGGCTGAAGGCGTCCCTAAATCCTCGAAATCGAAAGGATCATCCGATGTCGATTGCTGCAGAGCGTAAGGCTCAGCTCATCAAGGAATACGCAACCGTTGAAGGCGACACCGGTTCTCCGGAAGTCCAGGTAGCTATCCTGACGGAACGGATCAACAACCTGACCGAACACTTCAAGGGCCACAAGAAGGATAACCATTCCCGCCGTGGTCTTCTCGCGATGGTTTCCAGCCGTCGTTCGCTCCTCGACTATCTGAAGAAGAAAGACGAAGCGCGCTACACCAAGCTGATTGGTGCCCTCGGCATCCGTCGCTAAGCGACTTGCCCGGCGGATCGCATGCGGTCCGCCGGCCTTTTTTATTATGGGCGCAGAGCGCTCGAGAAATGAACTCTCCGCAAGCGCACTAGGCGCATAAAGGAGAGGTATCCAGCGGGCCGGATGGGCCGGATCCGCGGATCAACCGATGGCCCGTCATGGGGCAGGATTGCAGGATGCTTCGGCGCCTGCTTGCAGAACCCGCTGCGGGGCAGCCAGGTTTTGCACAGCGGAAAGCGGCCGGTCTCTTTTGAAGCCTCCCGTTGTCTTGCCCGTGATGCGCCATACCAGGCGGTTTTCCGACCACCCGCGCTGCAACAGCCGCGGAAAGGTCTGCCGCACACGAAGGACAGAACATGTTCGATACCCATAAGGTTGAAATCGAATGGGCTGGGCGTCCGCTCAAGCTCGAAACCGGCAAGGTCGCCCGTCAGGCTGACGGCGCCGTTCTCGCCACCTACGGCGAAACAGTCGTTCTCGCCACCGTCGTTTCGGCCAAGGCGCCGAAGCCGGGCCAGGACTTCTTCCCGCTGACCGTCAACTACCAGGAAAAGACCTATGCAGCCGGCAAGATTCCGGGTGGCTACTTCAAGCGCGAAGGTCGTCCGAGCGAAAACGAAACGCTGGTTTCGCGCCTGATCGACCGCCCGATCCGCCCGCTTTTCCCCGATGGCTACAAGAACGACACCCAGGTCGTCGTCACGGTCATGCAGCATGACCTCGAAAACAATCCCGACATCCTGTCGATGGTTGCAGCTTCCGCTGCGCTGACGCTGTCCGGCATCCCGTTCATGGGCCCGATCGGCGGCGCGCGCGTCGGCTACATCAACGGCCAGTACGTTCTCAACCCGCATCTCGACGAGATGGACGAATCGACCCTCGACCTCGTCGTCGCCGGCACGCAGGAAGCCGTGCTGATGGTCGAGTCGGAAGCTAAGGAACTGGGCGAAGAGATCATGCTCGGCGCCGTCGTCTTCGGCCAGAAGGGTTTCCAGCCGGTTATCGATGCCATCATCAAGCTCGCTGAAGTCGCTGCCAAGGAGCCGCGCGATTTCCAGCCGGAAGATCATTCCGCGCTTGAAGCCGAAATGCTCGGCATGGCCGAAGCTGAACTGCGCGATGCCTACAAGATCACCGAGAAGGCTGCCCGCTACGCTGCCGTCGACGCCGTCAAGGCAAAGGTGAAGGCCCACTTCTTCCCGGAAGGCGCTGAGCCGAAGCACAGCGCTGAAGTCATCGGCGCCGTCTTTAAGCACCTGCAGGCCAAGATCGTTCGCTGGAACATCCTCGACACCAAGAGCCGCATCGACGGCCGCGATCTGGAAACCGTTCGTCCGATCGTCTCGGAAGTCGGCCTTCTGCCGCGCACCCACGGTTCGGCGCTGTTCACCCGCGGTGAAACGCAGGCGATCGTCGTTGCCACGCTCGGCACCGGCGAAGACGAACAGTACGTCGACAGCCTGACCGGCATGTACAAAGAACGCTTCATGCTGCACTACAACTTCCCGCCCTACTCGGTCGGTGAAACCGGTCGCATGGGCTCCCCGGGCCGCCGCGAAATCGGTCACGGCAAGCTCGCCTGGCGCGCTATCCGCCCGATGCTGCCGGAAGCCGAGCAGTTCCCCTACACGCTGCGCGTCGTTTCCGAGATCACCGAGTCCAACGGCTCGTCGTCGATGGCGACGGTCTGCGGCACCTCGCTCGCTCTCATGGATGCAGGCGTTCCGCTCGCAAAGCCGGTTGCCGGTATCGCCATGGGCCTGATCAAGGAAGATGAGCGCTTCGCCGTTCTCTCCGACATCCTCGGCGACGAAGATCACCTCGGCGACATGGACTTCAAGGTTGCAGGCACCGACGCCGGCATCACCTCGCTCCAGATGGACATCAAGATCGAGGGCATCACCGAAGAGATCATGGGCATCGCGCTCAACCAGGCCAAGGGCGGCCGTCTCCACATCCTCGGCGAAATGGCCAAGGCCATCTCCGAAAGCCGTGGCCAGCTCGGCGAATTCGCACCGCGCATCGAAGTCATGAACATCCCGGTCGACAAGATCCGTGAAGTCATCGGTTCGGGCGGCAAGGTCATCCGCGAAATCGTCGAAAAGACCGGCGCCAAGATCAACATCGAAGACGACGGCACCGTGAAGATCGCTTCTTCGTCGGGCAAGGAAATCGAAGCGGCCCGCAAGTGGATCCACTCGATCGTTGCCGAGCCGGAAGTCGGCCAGGTCTATGAAGGTACCGTTGTGAAGACCGCCGACTTCGGCGCCTTCGTCAACTTCTTCGGCGCCCGCGACGGCCTCGTCCATATCTCGCAGCTCGCCTCCGAGCGCGTTGCCAAGACGACCGACGTCGTCAAGGAAGGCGACAAGGTCTGGGTCAAGCTCATGGGCTTCGACGAGCGTGGCAAGGTTCGCCTTTCCATGAAGGTCGTCGACCAGGCGACCGGCAAGGAAGTTGCTGCAGAAAAGAAGGGTGACGGCGAAGCCGCTGAATAAGCGACCTCTGCCCGAACGCATTCGGGGCGCGGAGCGGATCGCTCCGCGCCCTTTTCTTGTACGAGATCGACGGAAGAAACCGATGAGCCGAGACGCATTGAAGACACTGTTCCACCCGTTCGAAACCGGGGTTATCGACCCGCCGGGCGAGGGCGAGCGCGTGCTCTTCCTCGGCGCTGAGGCGGGCTACAGGCTGCCTGAGGGCTTCGGCGCGTCGATCGCCGCCGTCCAGCCCCTGAGGCCGCTCTACCGCGCCCTGGAGGCCCAGCGTGCCGATGTGGCGCCTGTGGTCACCGGCGAGGACTATGACGTCGCGCTGATCCTTTGCGGCAGGCACAAGGGCGAAAACGAAGACCGCATCGCTGAGGCCTTGAAGCGCACCCGAGATGGCGCGCTCATCGTCATTGCCGGCGGCAAGGAAGATGGCATCCAGTCGCTGAGGAAGCGCATTGCCAAGTTCGAATGGGACGGCGACCACCTGCCGAAGTATCATGGCGTTGCGTTCTGGTTCACCCGGCCCGAAGACGTCACCGACGCGGTGCAGAAGCTTGCCAAGGTGCCGGTTCGCGTCGACGGCCTATTCGAGGCGTCGCCCGGCATGTTCTCGCACGATCGCATCGATGCCGGCTCGGAGCTGCTTGCCTCGCGCCTGCCGCGCGACTTCAACGGCCATGCCGCCGATTTCGGTGCAGGCTGGGGCTATCTGGCCGTCAAGCTCGCCGAAACGTCGCCCGGCACCAAGGGCATCGACCTCTTCGAGGCCGATCACGATGCGCTGGAGGCTGCCCGCGTCAACATGATGGCAAACGCGCCGCGCATGCCGGCACGCTTTTATTGGTTCGACCTGACGGGCGAAGAGCCACGCGACAAATACGACCTCATCGTCATGAACCCGCCCTTCCACGAGGGCCATGCCGCCGAACCGTCGCTGGGCGTGGCGATCATCAAGGCGGCGCACAAGGCGCTGAAGCAGGGCGGCAAGGTCATGCTGGTCGCCAATCGCGGCCTGCAGTACGAGCAAACCCTTGCCGAGACCTTCAAGGAATATGGCGAGACCTGCCGCAACGCGCGCTTCAAGGTTCTCTGGGGCAAGCGCTGACCGCCAACTGACACTTTGATCCCTTGGAAAGGCCGGGCGAAGCGCTCGGCCTTTTTGTTTTCCAGGGGTTGGAAGACAGGCGGCCAGGTCGTCCTTGAAATCCATTGCCATCGGCCGCGAACAGGCACACGATACGGCGTCAGTCGGTATTTCCTATCGGAGGTGCGGTGCTATGCCATTCGGGCCGGGAAGGTCGCCTTTGACCGAGGATGTGGCGGAAGTGATCGCCAAGGATATCAAGCAGGCGGAGGGACACGGTGCGACCTCGGAAGTGCCGATGCCGTTCCTCAGAAGTCTTTATCGCCTGCCGCTGATACCGAACCCCATTCGCAGGACGCATGTTTGCCTGATGACCGCTGCCGTTGCCGCGGCCTTGGTCGCGATCCTGCTGTTTTCGGGTCTGCTCAGCGTCTGACAAGGCGCATGAAAAAGCCCATGGACCGAATGATCCATGGGCTTTCATGAAGGCCGATCGATGGGTCTTTATTCGGTGTCGGCGGTCCTGAGCGCGTCGAGCGCCGGCATGGACGTGATGTTGTAGCCGGAGTCCACATAGTGGATTTCGCCGGTGACGCCGCGCGACAGGTCGGAAAGCAGGTAGAGCGCCGAGCTGCCGACATCGTCGATGGTGACGGTGCGGCGAAGCGGCGAATTCTTCTGCTGCCAGGAGAGCATGGCGCGCGCATCGGAAATGCCGGCGCCCGCAAGCGTGCGGATCGGGCCGGCGGAAATCGCGTTGACGCGGATGCCGCGCACGCCGTAGTCGGCCGCCAGATAGCGGACGGAGGCTTCGAGGGCAGCCTTCGCGACGCCCATGACGTTGTAGTTCGGCATGACCCGCACCGAGCCGCCATAGGTGAGCGTCAGCATCGAGCCGCCGTCGTTCATCAGTTCGGCGGCCCGCTTGGCGATCTCCGTAAACGAGAAGCACGAGATCACCATGGTGCGGCTGAAGTTGTCGCGGCTGGTGTCGGCGTACAGGCCCTTCAACTCGTTCTTGTCGGAAAAGCCGATGGCGTGGACGATGAAGTCGAGCGTGCCCCAGCGCTCCTTGATGGCCGAGATCACCGTATCGACGGAAGCGATGTCCTCGACGTCGCAGGGAAGCAGGAAGTCGGAACCGACTTCGGCCGCCAGCGGCTTCACGCGCTTGCCGAGCGCTTCACCCTGGTAGGTGAAGGCCAGTTCCGCGCCCTGGGCTGCCAGCGCCTTGGAGATGCCCCAGGCAATGGAGTGGTTGTTGGCCACACCCATGATGAGGCCACGCTTTCCGTTCATCAGTCCCGTCATGGTGTTATCCGTTGTGGCGCTGGAAGACGAGCGTTGCATTGGTGCCGCCGAAACCGAACGAGTTGGAAAGAACCGTGTCGATCTTGGCGTTGTCGATGCGCTTGCGCACGATCGGAACGCCGTCGAATTCCGGGTCGAGTTCGGTGATGTGGGCGCTTTCGCCGATGAAGCCGGCCTGCATCATCAGGAGACCGTAGATCGATTCCTGGACGCCGGCAGCCCCCAGCGAGTGCCCGGTCAGCGACTTCGTCGACTGGATGTGCGGGATCTTCGAGCCGAAGACTTCGCGGATGGCGCCGATTTCCTTGCTGTCGCCAACCGGGGTCGAGGTGCCATGGGTGTTGATGTAATCGACGTCGCCCTTCACGGTCGACAGCGCCTGGCGCATGCAGCGGGCAGCGCCTTCGCCCGACGGGGCGACCATGTCGTAGCCGTCGGATGTCGCGCCGTAGCCGACGATTTCGGCGTAGATCTTGGCGCCGCGCGCCTTGGCATGTTCCAGTTCTTCGAGCACCAGCACACCGGCACCGCCGGCGATGACGAAGCCGTCACGGCTGGCGTCATAGGCGCGCGAGGCAGTCGAAGGCGTGTCGTTGTACTTGGAGGACATCGCGCCCATGGCGTCGAACAGGTTGGACATCGACCAGTCCAGGTCCTCGTGGCCGCCGGCGAACATCACGTCCTGCTTGCCCCACTGGATCATTTCTGCGGCATTGCCGATGCAATGCGCCGAGGTCGAGCAGGCCGACGAGATCGAGTAGTTGACGCCGTGGATCTGGAACCAGGTCGCAAGCGTGGCCGAGGCCGTCGACGACATCGCCTTCGGCACGGCAAACGGGCCGATGCGCTTCGGGCTCACGTTCTTGCGGGTGATGTCCGCCGCCTCGACGATGGTGCGGGTGGACGGGCCGCCCGAACCCATGATGATGCCGGTGCGCTCGTTGCGGGAAATCACCGCTTCCTCGAGGCCGGAGTCGGCGATCGCCTGCTTCATGGCCACGTGATTCCACGCGCCGCCCTGCGACAGGAAGCGCATGGCGCGCCGGTCGACGAGATCGGTCGGATCGAGCGTCGGTGCGCCCCAGACCTGGCACTTGAAGCCGTTTTCGGCGAAATCGGGAGAAAACGTTATGCCCGATTTGGCGTCGCGCAGCGATGCCGTGACTTCGTCGGCATTGTTTCCGATCGAGGAAACGATCCCGAGGCCCGTGACAACAACCCGTCTCATGGTAATGACCTTTTCTTTATCTCATTCGGTGCGGAGAACCCGCGGATTACTCGGTCTTTTCCTTCGACAGACCGACACGCAGGTCGGTTGCCTGGTAGATGGTCTCGCCGTCGGCCTTCAGCCAGCCGTCGGCAGTGCCGAGCACGAGGCGGCCGCGCATGACCCGCTTGAAGTCGATTCCGTACTGCAGCAGCTTGGTGTGCGGGCGAACCATGCCCTTGAACTTCACTTCGCCTGTCGAAAGCGCCATGCCGCGACCGGGCTCGCCGAGCCAGCCGAGGAAGAAGCCGGTCAACTGCCACATACCGTCGAGGCCGAGGCAGCCGGGCATGATCGGGTTGCCCTGGAAGTGGCAGGGGAAGTACCAGTCATCAGGGCTGACGTCGTATTCAGCGCGGATGAAACCCTTGTCGAAGGCGCCGCCCGTTTCGGAGATTTCCGTGATGCGGTGAACCATGAGCATGGGCGGCAGCGGCAGCTGCGCATTGCCGGGGCCAAACAGTTCACCTCGGCCGCAGGTCAGGATTTCCTCATAGCTGAAGCTTGATTGTCTGGTCGTCATCAATGGTTGTTTCCCCGAGTAACATAAAGTGTTGTCAGACCTGCTTTAGAGCAAGTTCGCTGTGAAATGAAGCGCATCAATGGCCGTTTTCGATGTTTCCGACGCCGGTGTCGCCCATTTCGATGGCGGTATCGTTCCGCCGTCGCTTACAGGATCAATGTGGGTCCGACCAGAGTTAAATACCAGCCTTTCCGGAAATAGGCCGGTTTTTCAGGCATTCCAGCCTTTCTGCACCTTAGAATCTATTGAAAGAACAGCGCGCAAAAGTTATATCGCAACGAAAGTATTGTAAATTTTACGGGATCCATGGAACGCTCCTTGATGACGAAAGCAACCGAAGTGAGTTCGGAAGAGAGATTGCGCAGCTCGGGCCTGCGCCCGACGCGTCAGCGCGTCGCGCTTGCCGATCTGATCTTCGCCAAGGGCGACCGTCACCTCACCGTTGAAGAGCTGCATGAAGAGGCTGTTGTCGCCGGCGTGCCGGTTTCGCTGGCAACTGTCTACAACACGCTGCATCAGTTCACCGAGGCCGGCATGATCCGCGTGCTCGCGGTGGAAAGTGCCAAGACCTACTTCGACACCAACGTTTCCGACCACCACCACTTCTTCGTCGAGGGTCAGAACGAAGTTCTCGATATCCCGGTCAGCAATATCGAGATCGGCAATCTACCGGAACCGCCCGAGGGCATGGAGATTGCCCATGTCGACGTGGTCATTCGGCTGCGCCGCAAGCGCGAGCGCGCGTAAAGAGTTTCTTCCTACATCACATCGTCGGGGTCGCGGCCGGGGCTTGCCTTGCCGATCGGCAGCGTCCAGCCGTATTTGAGCGCGCCGGCGCGCACGGTGAAGGCTGAGATCACGCCGAGCGCCGAAGTCGCCGCCAGCGGCAGTCCGATCATGGTGGCGACGACAAAGACGCCGGAGCCGATCAGGGCAGCCGTCACATAGACTTCCGGGCGCAGCAGCACCGAGGGCTCACCTGCCAGCAGGTCGCGCAGGACGCCGCCGAAGGTCGCCGTCAGCATGCCGGTGACAAGGGCGACCGCGGGCGAGCCGGTTGCCGCCAAGCCCTTTGCCGCGCCCATGACGCAATAGGCCGACATGCCGATCGCATCGAGCCAGACCAGTACGCGGTAACGCGAATAGAACAGGTGCGCCGTGAAAAACAGGATCACGCTCACCGAGGCGCAGACGAGCAGGTAGTTCGGCTTGAGCACCCAGAACACCGGCGTTGCGCCAAGGATGACGTCGCGCATCGTTCCACCGCCGATGCCGGTGACCGAGGCAAGGAAGAGATAACCGATGATGTCGAGCTGTTTGCGCGAAGCCGAGAGCGCGCCTGTGGCCGCGAAGACGGCGACGCCGGCATAATCGAGGATTTCGAGGATTGTCATGGCCGCTCCGTTGAAAGGCGCATCGCGGAAGTCTGTCGCATCGCAAGCTGGAGCATCCGGGGTCGTCGCGTCAACGGGGTGACGCGTTGGGTGGTGAGACGCCGGGAAGCAGGCTGTCGGTGCGACCGCCGAAATAGTAGGCCGCCAGTCCGATCCATTCGCGCACCGCCGTCGTTGTCAGCTGGGCATTGAGAGATGGCTGGGTGAAGTCGAAGCCTGGTTTGACCATGCCGCTGGTTCGGTAGTCCGTCGGCCAGGGCGTGACCTTGAGCCCGAGCTTGCGGAAAAGCCCGACCGAGCGCGGCATATGGAAGGCCGACGTCACCAGCGCGCAGTTGGAAAGGCCGCTTGCGGTCAGTAGTTCTTCCGTGTTGCGGGCGTTTTCGAATGTCGTCCTCGACTGCTCCTCGCGAATCAGCCGATCGGGGTCGATGCCGAAGGCGGCAAAGAAGGCGTCCGATGCCTTGGCATCGCCGTCATAGGCGCCGCTGAACGAACCATCGCCGCCGGACACCAGAATGCGCGCCTTCGGATAGCGCTTGGCCAGCATCGCCGTCTCGATGAAGCGGTCGGCCGCCTGGTTGAACTCGATGCCGCCACGGTTCGCCATGACCTCGTTCTCGAAGGCGCCGCCGAGCACGATGATGCAGGAGAGGGCTACGGGTGGCTCAGCCGACCGCGGGAAGCGGTCCTCGAGCATCTGCAGGAAATAGGATCCTGTCGTCGTGAACAGGCTGATGAAGAGCACGAGTGCGCCGAAAAGGCCGAAGGCGGCGCCGGTGCGCCGAAGGCCTGCCGCCGTTGTGACGAGCCCCGCCAAGGTGGCGAAGAACGCCAGGGAAAGGGGCTGCGCGACGAGCCAGAAGATCTTGGAGAGCAGAAACATCAGGCCCGTGTTCTTCCCCGCGATCCCTTAATATTTCGCAAAGGCATGGGGGTGGGCGTCCAGCGCCCGCCCCATTCGTCAGGCCGTCACGCCAGCGGCGAGCGGTTTCGCTTTGCCGGCACGAAGATAGCCGATGCTGAAGGCAACGAGCGCCCCGACGGCGACGATCACCAGCGACAGCAGCGGGCGATAAGCAAACCAGGCGATGGCGATGACCAGGGGGCCGATGATCAGCGTCAGGATCGCGGCGATGATGCCGGTGCCGAATGCGACCACCGAGCCGAGGATCGGAATGACGTCGGCGATGATGGAAATGAGCGAGAGCATCAGCGTGAAGCCGATGAACAGGCCGATCAGTCCGCCCACCCGAACGAGCCAGGTAATCAGCGTGTTCTCGCTCTGGGCTGCGTCGAACATCTCGGCGGCGCTGGCAATGCCGGCCGAGCTCAGGAACAGGTCGCGGCCGTTGGTGGTGCGATAGGAGACAAGGCTGCCGCCTTTCTGCGCCGCAACGAAGCTCGCGGTTTCCGTGTCTTCGCGGGTAAAGCCGATGCGCAGATCGCCGACGGCTGGGTTCTGGCGGTCAGCGGAGACGAAGATCGTCTGGCCGTCGGTCTTGACAGGGCGGTTGGTGTCGAGCGCATCGGCCACGCGCTGCAGATCGGCGTCCGCCATCTTAACCGGGCTGTCGCGACCGAGGTCGGCTACGGCCCTGCCGTTGACCGAAAACGCGCCGAGCATCGCGCGCTCGACGGTGAAACGCTCGCTCGAGAGCGGCATTTCCGGGTTCTGGTGCCCGTTGCCGTCACGGAAATCGGCCGAATCGGCGCGGTCGCTGCGCCACTCCTTGGCGTAGGAATAGGTGGTGACCGTTTCCTCGCCGCCGCCGAGCGTCTTGCGCGTCTCGCTCTTCTTTTCCTCGACCCATTGATACATCTCGACCGAGCGGCGCAGACCCGCAGCCCCATTCGCGGACACTTCTAGCAGGCTATCGGTGGGCGTCCCGACAGGGTCGATCCGCCCGGCGATGTGGACCAGCTTGCCCTCGTTGCCAGCCTCGACGGCGCCGCTGTCGACATCGACAACCGCACCGGCGCCCTCGACGAGCGCCCGATAGGTCTTGACCGAACGGCCTTCGTTCCAGGCCAGCAACCAGATCATGCCGAAGACCAGGACGAGCCCGATGAAGATGCCGATGACGCCATTCTTGAGGCGTGCAAACCACGACGTTCTGGTCGTTTCGGTAAAACTCATCTGATCCCCCGGCACGTGAATTCAATCCGGTTCACCAAGCGACCGGTTCGATTTTCCCCGTTGGTAGCAGAAAAAAAGCGCAAGGGAATATATCGGCCGGACGGCGCAGACGATTGGCCCAAATATGGTGACGGCCGTAAGGCCGAGATACAGGCTCGCAGGGTGAAGGTGGCTGCACTCGACCTGCCAACCTCAGAAGGCGGCAGGCTCAAGGCATTGCTAAGGCCAAAGTCGATGGGGCCTATAAGGGTCGCCCTAAAGACGAGGAGCGGAATGCAGGCATCGTGAAGATGCTTGAGAGTGGCATGAGCTGGAACACTATTGTTGCTGCCACGGGCTGCTCACGGTCTACACTGGCTCGACTGGCCAAACGTGTCTCAGGTCTGGCTCTGTCCTAATTCTCCCGCGTGTGTTTCTTCTACCCTGATTATGTGTTTTCGACCCCCCAGCATGATTTCAGCGGCTACTTCTCCATCAACCGAAACCAATCACGGACGGTAATCCGCAAGCGAAGTTCCTCGTCTTCGGCTAACGGGCAGCAGTGCGCGATAGGATTGCGGAGCGCATTTAGGCTGGCAATGACTTTCTCAAGGCCCTTCCTGCTATTGAAGAGCGAGCCAAATAGCGACCAGTGGGAATTGATTACATCGTACAACTCGCCAAACGTTGTGTAGTCCAGGGCATCTTGAGAGCGCCTGCTGACGCCAGCATCAAGTTCCTTTTGGATGCGCTTGGTAACCTCGTCCTTGATAGCTTGCGGTATCTTTGAGGAGTTCCACCAGTCCTCGCTCTGGGTGTCGGTTACGAGTGTGTCTCGGACCAATGCCCTAATCGAGCGTTCCAGCGAGTAAAAAACCTCATAATGGCGAGCCATCATAGCGCCTTCGGCCCGCACTGCTGCGTCGAGCTGAGGATAGTAGTCGCTCTCCACGGTCTCGCTCTGTCCGCGAATATGGCCCAGTTCGATGTTATACCGCCGTTCGATGGCGCTGATATCCTCGGCAATCATCTGGTTTGTCATGCCAAAGGATTTGATCTTCTCCACCAGCGCCCTACTCGCCATTCAGCAGATGTTCCCTCAAGCTGCGAAAGATCGCGTTGAATACGGCCTGATCTGACGTGGCGGGCAGGTTGAGATTGATGGTGTAAGAGAGGTTTAGTCCGAGGTTGTCTTGGTTGTTCGTGGGTGCTCGATAGGCAGGCATAGCAGGCGAGACCACCTCTTCGGGCATAGTATCGACCGCCTTGGACTTTGCATCGAAGTCGGCAAATGCTTTGAGGTTCTTGAACGTCGCTACAGTTAGTTCTGCCGTTCGGCTGTCAGCAGCAGACCCAGTCGCTTGGCACACTAGCGACAGCAAGTCTTTGTCGCTGAGCGCGTAGCAATACTCGTTGATATCAAACAGCTCCCGATAGCCAATACGAATTGCTTCTGCGATTGACGCGCCCGAAGTCTGAGTGTTGCGAAATTTCTTATAGAGATCGGTCGGACTGGCGTCAGAATTCACCAAGCCGATCTTCTTAAGAAAGGCGGCTATGCTGGCACCTGTCCCACCTTTGATGGCAAGCTTTGTTTGAATGAAGTCAGTTGTTACTCGATCAGGCGTGGCCGCATCACGTATGCGTTCAAGCGCGGTGCGGATTGAACCCGGTGTAGGGAGGTATGGAAGAGTGTCAGCCATCTAACGTCCATCGATGAGGGAGCCAAAGTTTGAAAGCACCACATTTATGGATTGAGTCGGGTTGAGGTTCAACGTGTCGTCGCAATCTGTAATATGTACGGAACCGAAACCGAGACCTGCCTTTGGATCGTTGGTCAGAATGAAAATGAGAAGTCGCTGTAAGGCGTTGATCTGAACGAAGAAAATAGATCATTGGAAGACTTGGTGGAGCTAAGCGGGATCGAACCGCTGACCTCTTGCATGCCATGCAAGCGCTCTCCCAGCTGAGCTATAGCCCCATATCGGGTCCGGCGAGGCCGGTTCCGGGAAACTTGTCGGGCTGTTGTGCCCGGCGAGTGGCGGCTTATTACTTCTGCTTTTCGCGGATAGCAAGCCGAAAATGTCAGGCCGGTGGAAATAATTTCAGGACCGGCCCGATTTTCTCCCGTCCACGCCATTTGGCAGGGACGGGAGGCATTCGCGTATTATTCTAAGTGCTTAGACGTCGTCGTCGTCGTCGGACACGCCGATGAGGTCGCTCATGTCGTCGTCATCGTCTTCGTCGTCTGTCTGCAGGAAGGTGTCGTCGTCGTCGTCGTCGCCGTCGATCTCCACTTCGTCGTCGCCCAGATCCGGAATCTCGTCGCCGCCGGCTGCTTCGTCGTCAGCTTCCTCGAGCGATACGAGTTCGACTTCCGTGTTCTCGGTGTCGACTTCAGCGACGTCCTCTTCCTCTTCCTTCTCCAGCACCTTGGCAACCGAGGTTTCTTCGAAGAAGGACAGCGGGTAGGACTTGCCGGTGTAGGGGGAAACGATCGGATCACGGTTCAGATCGTAGAATTTGCGCCCCGTTTCCGGGTCAATGCGCTTTGTTCCGAGTTCCGCTTTTGCCACAGTCAAAGCCTCTTGAATGGCCGGCCGAGCCGGCGCTTGCCGGAAAGCCGGCGGGTGGAAAGGATATCAAGCCTATGATGATTAGCCGGTCCCCATAATCATCTTGGCCGCATCTGTCAAAGATAAAACTCGAAAGCCCTGCGCCGCCTGCTTTTTCTTCGCGCCGGGAGGATGATCGCGCAATTGCATTGTGTTAGGCAACGCACCGAAGGCGGGTCGCGCCTCCGCAGCCGTTTGGCCTGTCGTCATGAGTGGTTTCGGCTGCAGGTTTAAGGAGGGTTTTCATGTCCGCTGGCTTGATCGCAAAGCCTGCCATTGCGCGCAGATCCGTGGCTCTCCGCGGCACGGTGCGTATCCCCGGCGACAAGTCGATTTCCCATCGCGCCCTGATGCTCGGCGGGCTTGCCGCCGGTCGGACGCGGATTGCGGGACTGCTCGAAGGCGAGGATATCTTCAACACTGCAAGGGCGATGCAGGCCCTCGGCGCCACGGTGCACAAGGAGGGGGGCACCTGGATCGTCGACGGTGTCGGCAACGGTGCGCTGCTTGAGCCCGAAGCGCCGCTCGATTTCGGCAATGCCGGTACCGGCTGCTGCCTGATCATGGGGCTCGCCGGCGTCTATGATTTTGCAACGACCTTCGTCGGCGATCCATCGCTCGTCATGCGGCCGATGGACCGCGTGCTCGATCCCTTGCGCCAGATGGGCGTCCAGGTGATGTCGGCCGATGGCGGTCTCCTGCCGGTGACGCTTCGCGGGCCGAAGACGGCGAACCCGGTGAGCTACCGCTTACCGACGGCCCCGGCCCAGGTAAAATCCGCCGTACTGCTCGCAGGCCTGAACGCGCCGGGCATCACCACGGTGATCGAGCCGGTAGCGACGCGCGACCATACGGAAAGAATGCTCCAGGCCTTCGGCGTGAACCTGATGGTCGAGGCTGGCGCCGAAGGCGAACGCATCGTTCGGCTCGAAGGGCAGGGCAGGCTGACCGGCCAGGATATCGATATTCCCGGCGATCCGTCCTCGGCCGCCTTTCCACTGGTGGCGGCGCTCGTCGTGCCGGGTTCCGACATCACCCTTCTCGATGTGCTGATGAACCCCACCCGCACCGGACTGATCGCCACGCTTCAGGAGATGGGCGCAAGAATAGACGTGCTGAGCGAGCGGCTCCAGGGCGGTGAGGAGGTGGCGGACCTGCGCGTCCGTTCTTCCGAGTTGAAAGGTGTCACCGTGCCGCAGGACCGCACCCCCTCGATGATCGACGCGTATCCGGTGCTGGCCGTAGCGGCTGCCTTTGCCGAGGGTCGCACGGTCATGAGCGGCCTTGAGGCGTTGTGCGCGAAGGAATCCGATCGCCTTTCCGCTGTCACCGCCGGACTGAAGCTCAACGGCGTCGATTGCGAAGAGGGGCCGGGCTCCCTCGTCGTGCAGGGCCGCCCCGGCGGCAAGGGCCTCGGCAATGCGGCCGGCGCTGCCGTCGCCACCCATCTCGATCACCGCATCGCCATGAGCTTCCTCGTCATGGGGCTTGCGTCCGAACACCCGGTCACCATCGACGACGCGACGATGATCGCCACCAGCTTTCCCGGGTTCATCGAGCTGATGACGGGATTGGGTGCGACCATCGAATGATGAAGCAGAGTAAATCCTTCGCGCAGCAACGGGCGCTCGTATGAGGCCGCGCTCTCTGATCCGTTGGTTGGTCAATGCCGCGATCGTCGTCCTGTTGACGGCTCTGACGCAGATCGGCGGTTTGATCTGGCTTGTCGCCATGCTGCTGACGCGCCGCGTTCGAGGCAGGGCGCGCGCCGTCGCAATGCTTGCGATGTTCGTGCCGCTCTATGGGCTCGGCAGTGCGCTGGCATATGCGACTGCTCCCGCCTTCAGGCGTGTCCCGCTACCATGCTTTTCCGAGCAGGGAACGACGATGCGGATGCAGTCCATACTTTACTGCGTGCTGAACCGACAATATGTGGTGCCGGAGTTGAAGACGGCCGCATTGGCGTTGTCAGCTCACATGAGCAGTTCCTTCCCCGGAACGACGACACTGACGCTCGACGGTAATTTTCCGTTCTTCGACGGCTTTCCCCTGCTGCCGCACCTTTCCCATGCGGACGGCCGCAAGCTGGATATCGCATTCTACTACAGCGATATCGGCGGAACCTTCCGCGATGGGGAGACACGTTCGCCGCTCGGATACTTCGCTTTCGAGCAGCCGTTTGAGGGCGCGGCTGAACCATGCCACGGGCGCAGCGATCTCGTGACCATGCGTTGGGATCTCGCGGCGCTACAATCGCTCTGGCGGCCGATGGCGCTTGAGGAACATCGCACCAGAGAAGCGATCCGCTGGCTGTCTGAAGAGGGACGGGCCTACGGCATCGCCAAGATATTTGTCGAACCGCATCTGGCCGAACGGCTTGGCGTTTCGGCGGAAACGATTAAATTCCAGGGCTGTCGTGCCGCAAGGCATGACGACCACATTCACATTCAGGTTTCAGAATGACACTCACCATCGCCATCGACGGACCCGCAGCGGCAGGCAAGGGCACGCTCTCGCGCCAGATCGCCGAGGAGTACGGCTTTCACCATCTCGACACCGGGCTGACCTACCGCGCGACGGCAAAGGCCCTGCTCGATGCCGGTCTGCCGCTCGACGACGAGGCGGTGGCCGAGCGCATGGCGCTCGAGGTCGAACTGGCAGGACTCGATCGCTCGGTACTCTCGGCCCACGCGATCGGCGAGGCGGCATCGAAGATCGCCGTCATGCCGGCCGTGCGCCGCGCGCTGGTCGAGGCGCAGCGGGCATTTTCGAGGAAAGAACCGGGCACCGTGCTCGACGGCCGCGATATAGGCACCGTCGTCTGCCCCGATGCGGCGGTAAAGCTCTACGTCACCGCGTCGCCGAAAGTGCGGGCGAAACGCCGCTTCGACGAGATCGTCGGCAAGGGTGCAGCCGCCGATTATGCGGCGATCTTCGACGACGTGAAGAAGCGCGACGAGCGCGACATGGGGCGGGCCGACAGTCCTTTGCGCCCCGCCGATGACGCGCACTTGCTTGATACGTCTGAAATGAGTATAGAGGCGGCGTTTCAGGCCGCGAAATCTCTGATCGATGCGGCCCTGATCAAGAAGATCTGAAGAAGAGCCTTTTTCCGACACTGTCAGGATCGCTCTTCTTGCATAAGCCTGAAATTCCGTCCACGCGCCGGATTGTCCCTTCGATGGGACGGACTGGGTTCAGGCCTGTTCAACACCAGCCCCCGGCGCATGTGTGTCTCTATTTGAGATGCATGCAGGAGATTTCATGTCTGCTACCAACCCAACCCGTGATGATTTCGCAGCGCTTCTCGAAGAATCCTTCGCGAAGACCGATCTGGCCGAAGGCTATGTTGCCAAGGGCATCGTCACGGCCATCGAAAAGGACGTCGCCGTTGTCGACGTCGGCCTGAAGGTCGAAGGCCGCATCGCTCTGAAGGAATTCGGCGCGAAGGCCAAGGACGGCTCGCTCAAGGTCGGCGACGAAGTCGAAGTCTACGTTGAGCGCATCGAAAACGCGCTTGGCGAAGCTGTTCTGTCGCGCGAAAAGGCTCGCCGCGAAGAAAGCTGGATGCGCCTGGAAGTGAAGTTCGAAGCCGGCGAACGCGTCGAAGGCATCATCTTCAACCAGGTCAAGGGTGGCTTCACCGTCGATCTCGACGGCGCCGTTGCCTTCCTTCCGCGCTCGCAGGTCGACATCCGTCCGATCCGCGACGTGACCCCGCTGATGCACAACCCGCAGCCCTTCGAAATCCTCAAGATGGACAAGCGTCGCGGCAACATCGTCGTTTCGCGTCGTACCGTTCTCGAAGAATCCCGCGCCGAACAGCGTTCTGAAATCGTTCAGAACCTTGAAGAAGGCCAGGTTGTCGAAGGCGTCGTCAAGAACATCACCGATTACGGTGCGTTCGTCGACCTCGGCGGCATCGACGGTCTGCTCCATGTCACCGACATGGCATGGCGTCGCGTGAACCATCCGTCGGAGATCCTGAACATCGGCCAGCAGGTCAAGGTTCAGATCATCCGCATCAACCAGGAAACCCACCGCATCTCGCTCGGCATGAAGCAGCTCGAGTCGGATCCGTGGGATGGCATCGGTGCGAAGTACCCGGTCGGCAAGAAGATCTCCGGTACCGTCACGAACATCACCGACTACGGTGCGTTCGTCGAGCTGGAGCCGGGCATCGAAGGCCTGATCCACATCTCCGAAATGTCCTGGACCAAGAAGAACGTACACCCCGGCAAGATCCTGTCCACGAGCCAGGAAGTCGACGTTGTCGTTCTCGAAGTCGATCCGACCAAGCGTCGCATCTCGCTCGGCCTCAAGCAGACGCTCGAGAACCCGTGGCAGGCATTCGCGCACAGCCATCCGGCTGGCACGGAAGTTGAAGGCGAAGTCAAGAACAAGACCGAATTCGGCCTGTTCATCGGCCTCGACGGCGACGTTGACGGCATGGTGCACCTTTCCGATCTCGACTGGAACCGTCCGGGCGAGCAGGTCATCGAAGAGTTCAACAAGGGCGACGTCGTTCGTGCCGTTGTTCTCGACGTCGACGTCGACAAGGAGCGCATCTCGCTCGGTATCAAGCAGCTCGGCAAGGATGCAGTCGGCGATGCCGCCGCTTCCGGCGAACTGCGCAAGAACGCTGTCGTTTCGGCCGAGATCATCGCCGTCAACGACGGTGGTATCGAAGTGAAGCTCGTCAGCCACGAGGACATCACCGCGTTCATCCGTCGCGCCGATCTGTCGCGTGACCGCGACGAACAGCGTCCGGAGCGTTTCTCGGTTGGCCAGGTTGTCGACGCACGCGTCACCAACTTCTCCAAGAAGGACCGCAAGATCCAGCTGTCGATCAAGGCTCTGGAAATCGCGGAAGAGAAGGAAGCCGTTGCTCAGTTCGGTTCGTCCGACTCGGGCGCTTCGCTCGGCGACATTCTCGGTGCCGCTCTGAAGAACCGCCAGACCAACGAGTAATCGTTGCCTGACGTCTGAAATAAGAAGCCCGCGGAGAGCGATCTCCGCGGGCTTTTGCTTGTGAGCGTTTCGCTCGGCTGCAGCATGGCTGCACGCAGCGCATCATTCATCCGGAATCGATCCGAACGATGCGATCCATTCGAGGTTCAGCTGAGACCGCCAAGCTTGCGATAGAGCTCGTAGACATCGGGTTCATCGTTCTGTTCGTCGCCCGTTTCGCTCTGCCCGTTTTCTCTCCGCTGCCCGTCTTTCGTGGCTTCGTCCCGCGCGTCCTGCGCGTCCTCGCTGTCGTCCTGCGCGGCCTCGCCGTCGTCTTGTGCGGCTTCGCCGTCGCCCCTGCCTTCTTCCCGCTCGCTCTTTTCGGTCTCGGTCTTCACGTCCTCAATTGAGATCGGATAGGGGATCATCGCAAACGGTATCGCCTCGCGCGGCAGGCCGTTCTCGATCAGTCTTGCTATTGCCTGCTGCATCGCCAAGTCGTCAATCGGCTTCTGGGGGCGCTGGGCAGCGGTTGGGCCTGCGGGGTCTGATCGCTCCGAATCGTCGTCCGCAACGCTCAGAGCGGCAAGCTCGGCGCCTGCAGTCGTATCGCGTGGTCGTAGCGGGTTCGTGCGGCCCGGCTCCGCGCTGTCCGCTTCTTGGAGGCTTGCCGCTGCCTTCGCTTCGGCATTTTCGAATTCGGGTGCGATCGGTTCGGGTGCATCGGCGCCTGCAGGTTCTCCGGGCAGGCCGAGCGCGTCGCGCACGATCGTCTTCAACGCGTCCGAAAGCGCCCTGCCGGCGCGGCTCTCGTCGCTGCGTGTCGTCGCCCTGTCGTTCTGCGGCTGGTTGTCGCCATCGGGGTGCGGGCGATAAGTGCCGTCCGGTTCCTGGCCTTCGTCGGCGTGACCCGCCTCTGTGTCGGCATCCGTCCGCGCAGCGCCGTTGCGTGCCTCCGCTTCCCTGGCCTTTAGCCGCAAATCGCTATCGTCGGCCGCGGCGGCAGGTTGCGATGGCGCACTTCCCTCCTCGCCGACCGGTGCCTTCTCGGCGCCGGCCTCCGGATCGACGACTTCGGGATCGGTCTCTCCATTGATGATGGTGGCCACGGTTTCGATCTCCGGCCCGTCCAGAGAAGGCGGTCGGCCGGGCATCGTTGCCGGCTCCGATCGCTCCGGCGCGGTCTGTCGCCGCGCCGTTGCCTGGTCCTCTGCAGGCAGCGCCGCGTCCGCCTCCTCCGTCGCCAGGCTTGAAGTGTCACCCTCGCTGCCGACTCCAAAAGTCTTCTTCAGCACGGACTGCAGCAGCGCGACCTCGCTTGCGACCGGGCTTCGGGCGGCGGCCAGATGCAGCGGAATGGCCGGCTGCAAAGGCGGGTTGCTGAGGCTTGGTAATGCAGCGCCCGTGGGCGGCGGCGCTGCACCGTATCGGATGGCCGGCAGGTCGGCAAGGATGCCGACACGCAGCGCCAGGTTGCGCCCGCCCAGCTGCCGTTCAAGCGCCAGGCGCTCCGGCATCGGCATGGATTCGAGAAAGGTGACGAGCCGGCGCACGAAGTCGCGCCCGCCCTCCTGTGGCAGCGGCGGAAACTTGAGAATGCGGGCGAGGTCCTCCATCAGGCGCACGAGGGCGTCCTTGGACAGGATCTCGCGGCCGGCCAGATGCCGGGTCAATGCATCGAGAATCTTCTGTATCGCTTCGCCCCGTTGTGCGGCCGTAAGCGGAGCTGACGGTTGCTGGGGCCGCGTGCTCGCCTCTTCGGCTGACCCGGTCGCGGTTCTGACCGTGAGAATGGGTGTCAGCATTCTGGTCTCCCTCTCGCTTGACCCTCGGGTTGAAGCGCCGCCGTCGGCAGGCGGCATCCAGATTCCATACGTTTCGACGGACCAATTCGATATCCGCCGTAGAGATTGGCTGTTCTATTCGGGCTGGCGCCTCATGCGCGTCTCGGCCAACCGGCCAGACTTGCCGCAGATTGGCTGCGGATACGGGAATCGGCATGATGCTTCGACGTTAGGTGAGATAAGTTTATAAAATATTAACCATGCGACGAGGCGGCCCATGCCCTTGGGAAGCCTTGTCGAGGCCATCGCCGCCAGCCAGGTTCGTGCACGATCCCTTTGCATCGGGATCGATCTGGCGGCAAGATCGGGCGCTGCCGTCGCCATTGTGCACCCTGGTCGGCGCGCAGCGCTATCCCATGTCCATGCCATGGAGTTTCGGATGACTGTTCGCCCTCCAAGATCGCTCAGCCCATCCCATTTCGCTTCCGGCGCCATCAGCGCTCTCGAATACGAACTGCTTTCCGAGCGCGCCGACGCGCTCGGGCGGCACGGCCTCAAGGTCGAAAAGGCGATCGTCGCCTTGCAGGCGATCGAGGGGAAGGAAACCCCGCCGGAACTGCGCGAGCGGTTGCTCGACGATGCGGCTGACGCCGTCTGGGCGTTTTTTATCCAGCGCGAGATCTGTGGCTTGCGCGACAGTCACGATGCGGTGCGGCGCTACCGCATCCCGAATGCGGTGATGGCGAGATTGGGGATTGTCCGTCGAAAGTGATCAGGCGGCGAACAGCGCCTGGCTGGCGAGGCTGTAGAGGCCGATCTCGTCGATCCGGACTGGCAACGGGCGCTCGGCTTCAGCCTCGCGGGCATCACGCACATCTTCCAGATTGTCTTTGGCCTCGAGCGCCTGCAATTCCTTCTGTTGCTCGGCCAGGGTCTCCGCGTCGGCAACGCGCGTCGGATCGCTCGTCAGACTGTCCAGCTGCAGCTCATCCAGCGACTTCGCCTCCGCCGCATCCGCAAGGCGTTGGATCGCCTTGGCCGCGTCGCTGCTGTGGCCGGCCTTCTGGGTGCCCTTGCTGTCGAGCGCCTCCTGGAGCTTCTTGCCCTGGCTACCCTGCGGATCCTTGATCGCGTCGACCAGCTCGTCCAGCGAGACGTCGATATTCGTCAGACCCAGCTGCTTCTCGATATCGCGAAGCATATCCGTCGGCAGGTTTTCGACGATCTTTTCCAATGCGCTGCCGAAGGCGAAATCGGACTTGAAGTCCTCACGCTTCAGATCGAAGAACGCTCCGACTTCCCGAATGAGCACCATCCGGTTGCTGTTGGCATCGTTTCCAGTCTGATTGAAGAAGTGATCGTTGATCTTGGTGTTGGCCGCTTTCTGGGCGTCGTCCGACTTCACCTGCGCCTTCAGGACCTTGTCGTCCTTGATGCCCTTGGCCTTTTCTTCCTCTTCCGCCTGACGCTTCTCGATGTCCTTCAGGATCGAACCGACCAGATTGGTCGTTGCGGTAGCGCTGGATTGCTGGGTGGGCAGCAGCATCGTTTCATCCCGGCGAAAGTTGCGAACGTTATGAAACGGTAAGGTGGCGAGGTTAATTGCAGCTTAACCTGCCATTCCAAGATATTGGCCAAGATATCGGCCAATATGCCGGATCGGGGGGGAGCGGCGCAACGCGGTCGCTGCGCCGCCTGGGCGTGAGCTATCGATAGGGCGAGTAGCAGGCGCGATAGACGCCCCGATAGGTAAGGAACCGGTTGGTTGCCGGATTGTAGGAGCGATAGCGCGACAGGCACCATTCCACATGGGCGCTGGTGCCGCGGCGAACGTAGTTGTCGCGATAGTAATAGCGCTCCCGGTAGTAGCGGCGTGGATAGTAGTCGCCATAGTAGCGGGGGTAGTTATTGTAGTAGCGGGGATAGTTGTTGTAGTAGCCGCCATAGCTCTGCCCGAAGTAGAGGCTGAAGCCTGGCCGGTAGTAGGAGCCCCCGCCCCAGCCCCCGCCATAATAGCCAGGTCCCCATCCACCACCCCAACCGCCGCGCCAGCCATTGGGATACATGACGCCGCCGTATCGTCTGTACGGGTAGTACTGGACATTCTGGACATCTCCCTGCGCCTTGATTTGAACGTCGCGGCCCGGCAGCGGCATGGCCAGGGCAGGTCCGAGCGAAGGTATCAGAGAGGCGGCAGCGAGAGCGCAGCCGACAACGAAATTCCGAAATCCCGTCATGCTTTCCTCACTTTCCGAAAGGGTTGCTTTCCGATTGTGTCCCTGCTTCACATTACATGTCTTTTTCTTGGTTTATTCATGGCGAAACCGTGCGGATCCGTTTGGCCAGCCGTCGGACTTTTACTCCGTCTATCTTCGGATATAGGGTGCGCCGGAACGTTTGCCATGTCACTGTTATTCTTGCCTATTGCCGGTCGTCAGCGACCACGGAGTATGAGATGCAATTGAAGTTCGGTACCAGCGGCCTGCGCGGCCTGTCGGAGGAGCTGACGGGCGAGCCGTCTGCACGCTATGCGAAGGCCTTCGCGCGGCACCTGATCGCCTCCGGGCAGGCGAAGGCCGGGGATCCGATCCTGATCGCCCGCGACTTTCGCCAATCCAGCCCTGAAATTGCGGCCGTTTGCGCCGATGCGCTGACGGGCGAGGGCTTTCGCGTCTTCGACTGCGGCACTGTGCCGACCCCGGCACTGGCCCTTTATGGTCTCGTCCATCAGGCCGCGGGACTGATGATCACCGGCTCGCATATTCCTGCCGATCGCAACGGCATCAAGTTCTACCGGCCGGACGGAGAAATCGACAAGAACGACGAACTGTCGATCAGCGCCCTTGCCGATGCGATCGCCGGCGAGGCCGCGCCTTCGGCTGGCGTGGGAGAGGACCATGCGGCGTCGGCCGCAGAGCAGTTCCTTCAGCGCAACCGGGACCTATTGCCGCCAAACTCGCTTGTCGGTCTGCGCATCGGCGTCTATCAACACAGCACCGTCGCCCGCGACCTTTTGGTCGATGTGCTCTCGTTTTATGGTGCCGAGACAGTGGCCTTGGGGCGCTCCGAGAATTTCGTGCCTGTCGATACCGAGGCCGTTTCATCCGAAACGCTTTCCAGGCTTGCCGCCTGGGCGCCGGAACATGGTCTGGATGCGATCGTTTCGGCCGATGGCGATGGCGACCGACCGCTGGTAGCCGACGAGAAAGGCGCACCGCTGCGCGGCGACCTGTTGGGCCTTGTCGCCTGCGAGTTCCTCGGCGCGCAGGTGGCCGTGACGCCGGTCACCTCCAATTCCGGCCTTGAGCGAGCCGAAGGCCTGTCGGTCATCCGCACCCGTGTCGGCTCGCCCTATGTGATTGCCGCAATGGCGCAAGCGATCCGCGAGGGCGCGACGAAGGTCGCCGGCTTCGAGGCGAATGGCGGTACGCTGACGGCGAGCGATTTCTCAGGTCGCAATGGCGTCCTCAAGGCCCTGCCCACCCGTGACAGCTTCCTGCCGATCCTCGCGGTGCTTGCACGCGCCGCAGAACGCCGGATGAGCCTCTCGGCACTGGCAGCGTCCTATCGCCTTCCGGTTGCGCTCAGTGACCGGCTGGAAAACTTCCCGGTGGAAACCAGTGCGCGCCTTATGGCGCATCTGCGGGGTGGGGCCGAAAACCTCGGCGCGTTCCTCGCTCCGATCGGTCGTCCGGCCGCGGTCAGCGACATCGACGGCCTGCGCATCACGCTTGCCGATGGCCGCACAGTTCATTTCCGCCCATCCGGAAACGCACCGGAGATGCGCTGCTATGTCGAGGCCGAAACGGCGGCGGCGGCGGAAGAGCTGCTTGCTCAAGGACTTTCCACAATCAGGTCCTGGGCAGAAGTGACGCCAAACTGACTTTTTTGCGTCCTGACACGAAAACTTCAAAATGCCTGTTGACACTTCGGCTCGGGCCTTTTACACCCCCGCTCGTCGCCCAGATGGCGGAATTGGTAGACGCGCCAGCTTCAGGTGCTGGTACTCGAAAGGGTGTGGAGGTTCGAGTCCTCTTCTGGGCACCATTCCTTTAGCCAAACATTTGTTTTGGCTTGAAAAACCCCGGCTTGCCGGGGTTTTTTCGTTTCTGGATTTTGGCCCGAGCCAAGAGCAATGATCGCCAGTCTGCCTGATGAAAAGTGACCCGTTTCCTGAACCGGAGCGGCGCTTTGGAGTCTGCGTTGCTGCATCGGGTTTGCGGGCCTGCCAGCGCGCCACCGGTGCCGTTTCAAGAGCATCAGGTGCAACATTGCGCGACGGAGGGCGTTCGGCCGTCAGAGGGGCCGTGCGGCAGCGCATCTTGCGATCTGTGTCAGGCTCACTACTATCTCATGATCCGCTGCGGCGGCGGATTTCAAGCGAGGATCAAACGCGATGGCTGAAACGCGTCGCAAGCTGACGACCATCTTCTCCGCTGATGTCCAGGACTACTCCCGCCTGATGCGGGCGGACGAGGAAGGTACGCTTGCCACTCTCAAACGATACCGAGATGCCATGACGCGCCTGATCGAGGCACATGGCGGCCGGGTCATCAATACCTGGGGCGATGGGCTGATCGCCGATTTCCCGAGTGTCGTCGAGGCTTTGCGCGCGGCGATCGACGCCCAGAGCGAGCTTGCCGGATACAACGCGAAAAGCGCAGACGGTGCGCCGATGCTGTTTCGCATCGGCATCAACCTCGGCGACGTGATCACCGAGGACGACGACATCTACGGCGATGGCGTCAACGTGGCCGCGCGCCTGCAGGCCTCCGCCCCCGCCGGCGGCATCGTGATCTCCAATACGGTCTACGACCAGGTGCGCAACAAGGTTGCCGTCGGTTTCGAGTTTTTGGGCCAGCTAGAGGTCAAGAACATCGATGGCGGCGTGCCGAGCTATGCCGTGCGCATCGGTGCCACCGATGACGCCGCGAGCACCGGCGCAGCCGATGGCGCCGCGAGCGGATCGGACGTTCAGGGCGAATGGGGCCGATCGGCCGAGCGTCCCAGTCCGCCGACAATCGCACCGGTCGAAGCCGCCGCCAAACCGATGAGCCTGATCGTCAAGCTTCTGGGCGCACTGGCCGTGATCGGTGCCGGCCTCGTCGCGCTCAATCTGTTGAGCTGGCGCGGCGTGTTCTGGGCCGCCTGGCCGCTTCTGGGGCTTGCGGTCGTGGCTGCGCTGGAATGGGTGCGGGCAAACGGCAAGATAGACCGGGTGATCGGCGCGCTCGCGATCGCCGGTCTGGCGCTCGTCGCAATCAACCTTCTGTCCTGGCGGGGTGTTTTCTGGGCCGTGTGGCCGTTGCTGGCCATCGCCGTTGCCGCGGGCATTCGTTGGGTCACGCGCCAGAGAGATAGCGCCCGTCGTTGATGGGGCGCATCGATCCGCCGGTCAGGATGAAACCGTGGGCGTTTGCGACGGCGTTGTCTGGACGATCGGCCGTGCGCTCACCACCTCGTAGATTTCGAGCGCCGTGGCGCGCCCCTTGGCCTGCGCCGAACCGAGCGGCCGGAAGGTGATCGCGTCGGACGCCTGGGCGACGACGGCACCGCTCGCCATGATGGTCGTGCCGTAGTTCTTGTTCATGCCTTCGAGCCGCGAGGCGACGTTCACGGTGTCGCCCATGGCCGTGTATTGCAGCCGTTCCTTTGCACCGACGCTGCCGACGACGGCGGTGCCGGTGTGAATGCCGAACCGGGTGCGGAACTCCGGCAATCCCTTCCTGCGCTGCGCCTCGTTGAACGCCTGCAGCCGTGCCTCGACCGCAAGCGCGCAACGACAGGCATTCTCCGCATGGCGCTCGTCCGGCGCGGGCGCATTCCACATGGCAAAGACCGAATCGCCGAGGAACTGGATGATCGTGCCGTCATGGGCATCGACGACCTCGCTGAAGATGTCGAAATATTCCGAAAGCATCGCCACCACTTCCTCGGGCGCGTGCTGCTCGCTCAAGGTGGTAAAATCATAGATGTCGGTGAAAAGGGCGGTCACCTCCTGGCGCCAGGCCGCTCTCCCGCCGAACTGGCCGGATTCGATGCCCTTGCGCACCAGTTCTCTCGGGACGTAGAGCGCGAAGGTGAAGATCGCATCGCGCGCCCGGTTCATCGCGCCGCCAAGCGTCGAGATCTCGCTGACATGCGACGACACGTCGATCGGGGTGGTGAAATCCAGGTCCTGCAGCCGGTTGGCGCTGGCGGTCAGCTGGTTGAGCGATTTGGTGATCAGGTGCGCAAGCACAAGCGAAGACAGCACGGCGAGCGCTACGACGGCGCCGGATATGGCCAGTCCCTGGACCAGCGTCCTGTTAGCCTCTGCCATCAGTTCATCGAGCGGCGCGGCCACCACGGCGCGGTTGCCGGAGAGAAGCAGCGCGGATTCGAGCGGCGTCACCATGACGAGATAGGTTCGATCTCCGACTTCGACGAAGTCGGCCTTGCCGGGCGCTGGCGGATTGAGACGGATGCTCTTGATCAGGGGGTCGCTCTCAGCCTGAACGATCGGGCCATCCTTATCCTTCGCCGCCATGATGCGTCGCATCATCACCCGGTCGGAATGGATGATCGGTTTACCGACGGCATCGAGGATGAACGAGACCGAGCCCGCCGTCAGTCGCTCGCGGGCGAGGAAATCGGTGATCGTATCGAGGATTACGTCGGCGCCGATGACGATCTGCGGATTGCCGCGATGGGCCTGCGATATCGTCATTCCAAGCGTTTCGGTCGTGGCGCTTTCGTATGGGCCGGTCGAGACCGCAGCCTTACCGTTTACGGCCGCTCGATACCAAGGCCTGGTTCGTGGGTCGAAGCCTGAGGGTGGCACGCTCCGTTCGGAGAATTGCGTACCGTCCTTGTCCAGGAACAGCACCCGCTGGAGGGGCTTGCCGCTTGCATCCTTTTCCATCGAGCGCACGGCAATGGCCGCGCCGCGCGGCGCATCGAGCGCCATGCGCCATGCGACCTGCTTGAGGTCGACCATCTGAAAGAAGGCGCCGTTGGGGTAGCCGACATAGACCCCGTCGATATGCGGCGACCGGGTAATGCCCTCGCGCAGGACTGCCACCTTGTCGCTCATCCGCTCCGGGGGCGGCACGAGGAAGGAATTGGCAACCGAGGAGACGAGGCTGACGAGCGCGGAGGTGTCACCTGAGAGCACGCCCAGCCGGTCGACCAACCGGTTCATGAAGCCATGCATGTTGGCTTCCGCGTCGGCGATCGCGGCATTGCGCGAGCGGTGATAGTCGAGCCCCACAAGGATGCCCGATACGGCGATCAGCATGGCGACCATCACCAGGCTGAACAGTGAGCGCAGCGAGCTGTTCCAGCTGTCGCGTATCCTGGTTCCGAGAAAGCCGGGCGTCTTGCTTGCCATTGCGTGTCTCTGATCTCGAGCCTGTCCTCAGCGATGCTAAGTGTTTTTCCCATAAAACACGTTAATCGGCGGGAATGCATTCCCCGCCGTGCGTGAAAAGCGAACCTTCGCGGACAGGCAGACGGATCAGTTGACCGTCACCGGCTTGGAGCGCATCCGCGCCACCGTCTCGCGCTCGGCGCGCTTGCATCGCATCGGCGGCAGGTTTCGGTCCATCAGGTCCATGTCTTCGAGCACCATGTCGCCCATCTTCTTGAAGGCGCTGTCGAGCGCTCCTGCGCGATGCGCCGAGCGCAGAAAGCCGGGCAGGCGGCGCACCCTGTGGTCGATCGGCAGCGGCTCTTGCGGAAAGACGTCGCTGGCCGCAACGATGTGCCCGCTTTCGACGGCCGACATCAGTGCGTCGAAATCGACGACGCCGGCGCGGCTGAGCAGGATGAAGGCGGCACCCGGGCGCATGCTGGCAAAAGCCTTCGCGCCGAGAAAGCCCTCGTTCTCGCTGGTGACCGATGCGACCACAAAGACGAAATCGCTTTCCGTCAGCACAGTTTCGAGCGATGCCGGTTCCACGCCATTGTCCCTGAGGATCGAGGCCGGCATCCAGGGATCGAAAACGCGGATCCTGGCGCGGAAGCCGGATAGAACCCGGTTGAGTGCCTTGCCGAGGTCCCCGAAGCCGATGATGCCGACGTCTGCGCCGGACAAGAGCCGTGCCGAGCGGTTGCCGTCGCCGCCCCAAAGTTCCCGTCCCTCGCGAAAGGCGAGATCGGCATCGACAATACCGCGCGCAATGTTGAGCGCCATGGCCAGGCCCATTTCGGCAACTGGCTCGGCAAACACCTGGCCGGTGGTGACCACATGAATGCCGCGTTCGAACAGCACCTCGTAGGGCATGTTGTTGATCAGGTTGCTTTCGACATTGAGAATGGCCCGCAGCTTCGGCAGGCGCGCCAGCATATCGTGATCGAGCGGCGGCTGGCCGATGATGTAGCGCGCTTCGGACAGCACCTCGTCGCCAAGGCCGGCGACATCCTCCGGGTCGGCTTCCACGATGCGGTAGCGCGCATGCAGCTGCCTGAGGGCGTCGTCGGTGAAGATCAGGTCGAGTGTGCGCGGTGCCGGCACGCTGATGGCGAGCGGTCTCGTGTCGTTGGGCATTGTTCCTCCTCGGTGAAAGCAGAGCGCCTCCACGGTTCCGTGCCCAATTTTCTAGGAACTATTCAGCGGCTTGCCAAGATGAACCGGTTGACGCCATTAGTAGCCGAGCCCGCGCTTCTGACGGTAGAGCGACGGTGGAAGATCGCTGCCCTGGAACACCGGGCCGTCGCCGCGGCGGCAATTGTAGATTGTGTCGTATCTGGGCCCGCCGCGCGCGCTCGATTCGAACGGATAGTCGCGATCGACAAGTGTCTGCTCGCACACCACCTTGTCACCGTTGTCGTTCAGAGGATCCATCGGGCGCACGCCCGGCAGATCCGTATAGTTCTGCGCCAGCGCCGGCATGGTGAAGAGGCCGAGAGCCACGGAGAGGACTGAAAGAGCGAGGGCGGGGCGGCGGGATATCATCAATGCGAGCTTTCGAAGACAGCACCCAGGGGCGAGGTGCCATGACATGGTTTCGCCAGGGCCGAACTTGCGCTATAGGCGACACCACTTCCGTTTCATCTGGGGATTTTCGATGGCGAATGCAATACGGTTTCACGAAGGCGATATTTCCGCAGCCGATGCCGCTCGCTACCGAGGCGCGATTGCCATCGACACCGAAACGCTTGGCCTTGTCCCCCGCCGTGACCGGCTCTGCGTCGTCCAGCTTTCACCGGGGGACGGCACCGCCGACGTGATCCGGATTGCCGCCGGCCAAAAGGAGGCGCCGAACCTCGTCGCCATGCTCGAAGACCCGGCCCGCCAGAAGATCTTTCATTTCGGCCGTTTCGACATCGCCGTGCTGTTTCACACCTTCGGCGTGACAACGGCCCCGGTGTTCTGCACCAAGATCGCCTCGCGCCTGACCCGCACCTATTCGGATCGCCACGGGCTGAAGGACAATCTCAAGGAAATGCTCGACGTCGACATTTCCAAGCAGCAACAATCCTCCGATTGGGGCGCGGCGACCCTGTCGCCGGCACAGCTCGAATATGCCGCATCCGACGTTCTATATCTGCATGCGCTTCGCGAAAAGCTGACGGCCAGGCTGTTGCGTGACGGCCGCATGGAGCATGCGGATGCCTGCTTCGCCTTTCTGCCGACCCGCTGCAAGCTCGACCTGCTCGGCTGGGACGAGACCGACATTTTCGCCCACAGCTGAACGGGATCATACCAACCGGGGCAGGAGGTCACGACCAGCGCAGGTTGGTTTCACGGCGTCAGCCAGAGCACGATGCCGTAGCGCGCCGCCTTGCCGATCGCCACGAACACCAGGAACAGCGCGAAAGGCATGCGCAGCAACCCGGCGACCAGCGTCAGCGGATCGCCGACAACGGGCAGCCAGGATAGCAGCAGCACCGGCTGGCCATAGCGCGCAAACAGCGTCTCCGCCTTCTGCCGCGCCGCAGGCGAAATCGGGAACCAGCGTCTTCCTTCGAAGCGGATCAAAAACCGCCCAAGAACGAAGTTGACGACGGCGCCAAGCACGTTGCCGGCCGTGGCCGCAACGAAAAGGGCGACACGGCTCGTTTCACCATGAAGCGCCGCTGCGACGATCGCCGCCTCCGACATGCCGAACAGAAGTGTCGCGGAGAGGAAGGCTGCCGAAAAAACGCCAGCAAGAATGCCGAAATCCAGGATCAGCTCCTGTCCGTATGGCCGAGATCGCGCTCCGGCTCGATGATGTCGCGGATACGCTGCTTCAATTCCTTCGGCCCGGGAAAGCCACCGTCACGCTTGCGCTCCCAGATCAGTTCGTCATTGACGCGGATCTCGAAATTGCCGCCGGTGCCGGGGATCAGCGCCACTTCGCCGAGCGACTGGCCGAAAGTCTGCAGCAACTCCTGCGCCATCCAGCCGGCGCGCAAAAGCCAGTTGCACTGCGTGCAATAGAGGATGGTGATCCGCGGCTTCTCGTCCATAGGCTGATTCCCAAGTGGTTTGTGCGCGGCAACATACTGCAAATCGCTGCAAAACAGGAACCTGTCTGCCAAGAAAATTATGCTGTAAGTTTCGCGCGTTACGGTGTCCCTGAGCCATTGTGGAACACACGTTGCACTGATGCGACGGCGCGCCACAGCTGGCGGTCACGCACCTCTCACATAATTGTCAACTGATTTAGTCATGTTTTTATCGATGCCACCCTTGCAAAGCAAAAGGCGCCCGGCGAGACATTGCTGCATTGCACATATTGTCGCAGCTCCCTCAAAGAGGATTTAACCATGACTGATGCCACCGTTTCGACTTCCCGTCCCCGTGCAATCCTGCCGGCACTGGAAAAGATCTATCTGCCGCTCGACACCTTTGCCGAAACGCTGCTGCGCGTTCTGTGCGGCGTCCTGCTCGTAACCCACGGTTACGGCAAGATCGTCAATCCCTTTGGTGCCGTCGGCATGGTCGAAAGCCTCGGCTTTTACCCCGGCGTGTTCTGGTCGCCGCTGCTGGCCGCCACCGAGTTCTTCGGCGGCATCCTGATTGCGATCGGCTTTCTCACCCGTCCGGCCGCTTTCGCCGCCACGATCGTGCTGCTGGTCACCGTCTATTTCCACGGCGTCGTGCAGGGCGAGGGCCTCGGTGGTGCCGAGAAGTCCATTCTCTGGGCAGCGATCCTGTTCTTCTTCGCCGTTCGCGGCGCCAACAGCCAGTCCGTCGACGCCAAACTCGGCAAGCAGTTCTGATAGCTTGGGTATTTAAAAGGCGGGGAGGGCGGTCTGACGACCGGCCTCCTCGACGTTTTTCCGGACGGACGCTCAGGCCCGTTCGGCCGGTGTAACGCTGCGGATGGTCATCCGGTGAACCTTGCCGGAGCGGTCGTGCCAGTCGATCGACTGGCCGACGGAGAGCCCGATTAGGGCTGCGCCGATCGGCGTCAGCACCGAAATGCGTCCAGCCTCGATATCGGCCTCGCCGGGATAGACCAGCGTCACCTGCTTGGCAAAACCGTTGTCGGCTTCGAAGGCGACGATCGACCCCATCTGCACGCTGTCGGCCGGGAGCTTTGCTGGCGCGGCAATACGGGCACGCTCGAGCTCCGACAGGAGCGCTTCGGCGACTTCGGGAATGCGATCGAGGGCAGAAGAGGCAAGCGCCGTCAGGCGCTTGTGGTCTTCGGCATTGATGATGATTGCGGGAAGCTTGTTGCGGGCGGTGGTCGCCATGATGATACCTGACATTCTCTGCGACGGGCCACGAGCGCCGTCGTTGCTGTTCTGGGATAATTCTATCGGGAAAAACTCGGCGCTCGGATCGCGGCCTGGGAACGGGCGTTCTCATTTGCCGACGCGAAAGGCTCCCCTGACCCGGAGAGCGCAAGCATCCGGGCTGGGGTCAGGTTCCTGCGATCGGGCACACCCGGAAGCAGCGAAGAGAAGAAATCGCGAGCATCATGATGCCGGGAAGGTCGGAAAGTTTGGCGCGGAAGTCAAGACCCGGATGCTTTGAGGCCGATTTCTTGGCAATGCACGTGGCGTGCTTTCTCGCCTCTTGAACCGAGACGCCTGTCGTGATCAATCTTCCGCCGAGACGGCGAAGGGAGGGTCCTGATGCGGATACTGGTGGTGGAAAACATGGCGAAGACCGAGCTCGGCCAGGTCGGCACGGCGCTTCGCGAGGTCAAGGCGGAGATCGAGGTTCGCCGCGCCTATGCCGGCGACCCGGTTCCGGAGACACCCGACGGCTTCGACGCGCTCGTGGTGCTCGGTGGCGAGCAGAACGCGCTCGACGACGAGGCTTTCCCCTACCTGCCGCAGCTTGCAGCGCTGATGCGTCGCTTCGGCGACAGCGAGCGCTCGGTGCTCGGCATCTGCCTCGGCAGCCAACTCCTGGCCCGCGCCTACGGCGCAAAGAACCTGCTCGGCGAAGCCAAGGAATTCGGCTGGCACGAGGTGCGCGTACGCGCCGAAGGGCAGAGCGATCCGGTGCTGGCATCCGTCGGCGAAAGCTTCCCGATCTTCCAGTGGCATGGCGATACCTTCACGCTTCCGGAAGAGGCCGTGCACCTTGCCGAAAACGACGTAACGCGGCATCAGGCGTTTCGCGTCGGGCGTGCCGCCTATGGCACACAGTTCCATTTCGAAGCCGACACCGATCTTGTCGAAGACTGGAACCGCTCGTTCCCGCAGACCATCAATCGCCTCGATCCGACCTGGCTGGCTGAATACCCCGCCCATGCAAGGCGCCACGGCGAGAAAGCCAATGCTGCCGGCCTCGCCTTGGCGCGCGCCTGGGTCGCCACCATCAGGCGCGATGCCTCTGCCGCCGCGCCAAACGACGAGGTGCTGGAGGAGGCCTGCTGATGGACGAAGGGATTGCCGGCGGCTGCTTCTGCGGACGCATCCGCTACCGGCTGAAACGCAAGCCGATGTTCGTCAACTGCTGCCACTGCGCCGAATGCCAGCGCCAGGTCGGAAGCGCCTTCGTCGTCAACGGCGTCATCGAACGGGAGAACATCGAGCTGACGGCCGGCGACCCCACCCGCGTGACCCTGCCGACCGAGAGCGGCCGTCCGCACGACGTCTACCGCTGCGCCGAATGCCAGACGGCGCTCTGGAGCGATTACGGCCGGCGCGGCTGGCTCGCCTTCCTGCGCATCGCCAGCCTCGATTGCCCATCGGATTTCCCGCCGGATGCCCATATCTTTACACGCTCGAAGGTCTCCTGGCTGTCGCTTCAGGGTGGCGCCCCGGCTTTCGAAATCTACTACGACATGAAGACAATGTGGCCGGCCGAAAGCCTGGCACGGCGTGAAGCGGCCGAAGCAAAGGCAAAGGCGTGAGCGCCAGCGAACGCGATAAGATGGCGGCGGGCGATTGGTACTGCTGCCTCGACCCGGAGCTCGAGCAGCTGCGCCAGCGGGCGCGTGACGCCGTGCACCAGCACAATACCATGGCGCCTGACGGACGGGGCTCCATGGCACCGGCACTGCGCGCGCTGTTTTCAAGCGTGGCCGACGACGTGTTCATCGAGGCGCCGTTTCACTGCTCCTACGGCATCAACATTTCGCTCGGACCCCGCGTCTATCTCAATGCCGGCTGCACGATGCTCGACAGCGGCCGCATCTCGATCGGCGAGGGCTCCATGCTTGGCCCTGGCGTGCAGATCTACTGCGCCGAACACCACAAGGACGTGCCGCTTCGAAGTGGCGGCATCGAGATCGCAAGACCGGTCGTGATCGGCAAGGACGTCTGGATCGGCGGCGGCGCGATCATCCTCGGGGGAGTGACCATCGGCGACGGCGCCATCGTCGGGGCAGGATCTGTGGTCACGAGAGACGTGCCAGCCGGTGCGACCGTTGTCGGCAACCCGGTACGGCCCCTGCCGCCATCCGGCAAGCGATAATTCAACAGGGAGATTTTTAGTGGTCGACGAGACAACAACGATCAAGGTGCGCCCGGCAACGCCTGCCGACGTGCCTGAACTCTGCAGCTTCCTCAACGAGATCATCCGGAACGGCGGTACCACCGCCAACGAGACGCCGTTCACATCAGAAAGTTTCACGGCGCACTACCTCGCCGGTCCGGGCTTCGTCAGCTGCTTCGTCGCCGAAGACGTTGATGGCCGTCCCTGCGCCTTCCAGGCACTGGAGCGCTACGATGGCTTGCCGGAAGGCTGGGCCGATATCGGCACCTTCTCCCGACCCGACGCCAAGGTGCGCGGCGCCGGTACGGCGCTCTTTGCCGCCACAAGAGACAATGCCCGTGCGCTGGGCCTCACGGCGCTCAACGCCACCATCCGCGCCGACAACGTGGGCGGCCTCGCCTACTACGGCAAGATGGGCTTCGTCGACTACAAGGTGGACAAGGCGGTGCCGCTCAAGAGCGGTCTGCCGGTGGATCGGGTCTCGAAGCGGTATCTGCTCGCGGCGGTCTAGAACGAGGGCATTTTCCCAGATCCGACCGCGGATTGCGAATGCGCTACTGCCTGCCACGTATGGCTGGATCAAACAGAACGGGCGGTCACAAGGCCGCCCGTTCCTATTCCATGAACTTGGTCGACGTCGAAGTATCGACAGTCGAACTGCCCCTTATTCGTCGCCCATCTTGAGTGCGGCGATGAAGGCTTCCTGCGGGATTTCCACCTTGCCGAACTGGCGCATGCGCTTCTTGCCGGCCTTCTGCTTTTCCAGAAGCTTGCGCTTGCGGGTGGCGTCGCCGCCGTAGCACTTGGCCGTCACGTCCTTGCGGAGCGCCGAGATGGTTTCGCGGGCAATGACGTTGCCGCCGATCGCCGCCTGGATCGGGATCTTGAACATGTGCTTCGGGATCAGCTCCTTGAGCTTCTCGCACATTTCGCGACCGCGCTTTTCGGCAGCCATGCGGTGCACCATCATCGACAGCGCGTCGACCGGCTCGCCATTGACCAGGATCGACATCTTCACCAGGTTGCCTTCCTTGTGGTCGGTGATCTGGTAGTCGAACGAGGCGTAGCCCTTGGAGATCGACTTCAGCCGGTCGTAGAAGTCGAACACGACTTCGTTGAGCGGCAGGTCGTAGGTCAGCATCGCGCGGGTGCCGACATAGGTCAGCTCGATCTGGATGCCGCGGCGGTCCTGGCAGAGCTTCAGGATGCCGCCGAGATAATCGTCCGGCGTCAGGATCGTCGCGCGGATCCACGGCTCGTGGATTTCGGCGATCTTGACAACGTCGGGCATGTCGGCCGGGTTGTGCAGCTCGCGCTCCGAACCGTCGGTCATGAACAGCTTGTAGACAACCGAAGGGGCCGTTGCGATCAGGTCGAGATCGAACTCGCGCTCCAGGCGTTCCTGGATGATTTCGAGGTGCAGGAGGCCGAGGAAGCCGCAGCGGAAGCCGAAGCCGAGGGCGGCAGACGATTCCATTTCGAACGAGAACGACGCGTCGTTGAGGCGCAGCTTGCCCATCGCCGAGCGCAGGTCCTCGAAGTCGGCGGCATCGACCGGGAAGAGGCCACAGAACACCACCGGCTGCGCCGGCTTGAAGCCCGGCAGCGCCTTGGCGGTCGGGCGCTTGTCCTCGGTGATGGTATCGCCGACGCGGGTATCGGCCACTTCCTTGATCGAGGCGGTGATGAAGCCGATCTCGCCGGGCCCAAGCGCATCCATCGCCACCATCTTCGGTGTCAAAACGCCGATGCGTTCGACCGAGTACTTGGCGTCGGTGCCCATCATGCGGATGGTCATGCCCTTCTTGAGCGTGCCGTCGATGATGCGCACGAGAACCATGACGCCGAGATAGGTGTCGTACCAGCTGTCGACCAGCAGCGCCTTCAGCGGTGCGGTCTCGCCGCCCTCGCTCTTCGGCGCCGGCAGCTTGGTGACGATCGCCTCGAGAACGTCGGGGATGCCGAGGCCCGTCTTGGCCGAGATCAGGACGGCGTCGGAAGCGTCAATGCCGATCACTTCCTCGATCTGTTCCTTGATCCGCTCCGGTTCGGCGGCGGGAAGGTCGATCTTGTTGAGCACGGTGACGAGCTCGTGATTGTTGTCGATCGCCTGGTAGACGTTGGCGAGCGTCTGGGCTTCAACGCCCTGGGAGGCGTCGACGACCAGCAGCGAACCTTCGCAGGCCGACAGCGAACGCGAGACTTCATAGGCGAAGTCGACGTGGCCGGGCGTGTCGATCAGGTTCAGCACGTAGGTCTCGCCGTCATTGGCCTTGTAGTGCAGACGTACGGTCTGGGCCTTGATGGTGATGCCGCGCTCGCGCTCGATATCCATGCTGTCGAGCACCTGCTCGGACATTTCCCGCTCGGCAAGGCCGCCCGTCGACTGGATCAGTCGGTCGGCCAGCGTCGATTTGCCGTGGTCGATATGGGCCACGATCGAGAAGTTACGGATATGCGACAGGGGCGTCTTGGAAGATGTTGTGCTCATGGGCCGCATATAGCAGTGCCTTCAAGCCGCGCAAAGCGGGAAATGAAGGCTTCGTTCACTATAAATCGCTTGGCTTGCGCGGCTATTCGGCTCTTGCCTCGGCGTCGATCAGGGCGCCGGCATTCGGGATCTGCGCGCTCTTCAGTTCGAAGGTCTCGCGCTCACCCGCCGGCACCTCTTCGCGTTTGCGCAGGCGGGCAAGCACGAACAGCGCGTAGAGTGCCGCAACGATCATCGCCGCATAGATGAAGGTGCGCGGCCCGAACACCGGCGTCAGTACGGTCACCAGCATCGGCACCAGGGTTGCGGCCACCGACCAGGCGACGAGCATGGTGCTGGCCAGCGGCACGAAATCGGCCGGATCGGTGCGATCGTTGGCATGTGCGTTGGCGATGGAATAGACGGTCTCGACCGCGCCGGCGAAAAGCGCAAAGACCACCATCAGAAGCAGAAGATTGCCGAAGGTTGCCGAGAGCGCGAAGAAGCCGGCGACGACGATGATGAGGCAGGTGGCGATCAGCACCAGCCTGCGGTCGATCCGGTCCGACAGTGTGCCCATCGGATACTGGATGGCGATCAGCCCGAGCTGCATGACGAACATCAGGTTGGCGACGTCGCCCTGGCTCACCTGGTTGGCCGCCGCATAGATCGGCGTGAAGCCCTGCACCACCATCGACAGGCCGCCGGCGGCAAGCACGCCGATGAAGGCGACGGGGGATGCGCGCCAGACCATCGGAATGTCGATGCTGACCTTGGCCGGTGCCGGCGGCGTCGGCAGGCGGGTGAGGCCGATCGGCAGGATCGCAAGGGCGGTGAAGAAGATGGTGATCAGCGGCGGCAGGTTGCCGTCGGCGGGGATCTGCCCGAACAGCCACGCGCCGGTGCCGAGCCCGATCACATAGGCCATGTAGAACATCGCCATCGCCCTGCCGCGCCAGCGATTGTCACTGGCATGGTTGAGCCAGCTCTGGCTGATGATGAAATTGGTGTTGCCGGCAGCGCCGTAGAGGCCGCGGGCGAGAACCCAGAGGATCGGGTGCATGCCAAGACTGATCGTCAAGGCCGAGAGGATGACGAGCGCCATCGAGCAGGAGAATGCCCGGGCATGGCCGACACGGCGGATCATCGGCCCGGCGATGACGCAGCCGACAAGACCGCCGAAGGCAATCATGGTGACGGCGGCGCCCGGAACCCAGTCCGGCGCATCGGACCGAGTGAGCATGAAAGGCACATAGGCGAGCATCATGCCGTTGCCGATCGCGACAGATGTCATCGACGTGACGATGCTGGCGATCGAGGTCAGCGAAGAGGGCTGCTTTTCCATGTCTTGCCGTTCCGTTTCATCAGCCGCAACATCTGTTGAACTTAAGGCTGTTCTAAATTGTTGAGCCGGAACGATTTTCCTCCCGGATGCCGCGTGCCGACCTTATCCGAAAGCCGGTTGCCGCAATGTCGCCAAAGCGGCATTGCCAGCCTTTATTTCGGGCACAAATCCCTCTTGACTCCATTATATGAGAAATGCAATCTCAAATAATGGAAAACGTCCCCGACCCACTTGAGCAAGCCATCGGCGAACGCGTTCGTTCGCTGCGGACAGAGCAGAACATGACGCTCGACGATCTGGCGACACGGTCAGGCGTCAGCCGGGCGATGATCTCGCGCATCGAGCGCGGCGAGGTCAGCCCGACGGCGCAACTGCTGGCCAAGCTTTGCAGCGCACTCTCGACCACGCTCTCGGCACTCTTTGCCTTTGAAGGCGAGCAGGCTTCGCCGGTGGCGCGGCGCGCCGATCAGAGACTTTGGCGGGATCCGGAATCCGGCTATCTGCGCCGCTCGGTTTCGCCCGAAGGCCTTGGTTCGCCGGTCGATATCGTCGAGGTCGAGTTTCCGCCGGGCGCGCGCGTCGTCTTCGAGCGCCAACCGGCCGACCGGGGCATCACCCAGCATCTCTGGCTTTTCTCCGGCCGGCTGGAGTTGACCATGGAATCCGGCCCTCAGGTGCTGGAGGCCGGCGATTGCCTGTTCATGGGGCTCGAGCAGGCCCACGTCTTTCACAATCCTCATGATGAGCCGGCTCACTATGCCGTCATCCTCAGCCGAACCAGGAACTGACCATGCCTGACATCACAATCCGCCTCCTCAACGAAACTGAGGCCCGTTCCGCCATGCCGGCGCTTGCCGAGGTGCTGTCCGATTGCGTAGAGGGCGGCGCGTCCGTCGGCTTCATGCAGCCCTATCCGCCGGCGGCGGGCTTGCCCTATTGGCAGGATGTTGCCGATGCGGTTGCGGAGGGTGAAACGTTGCTGATGGTCGCCGAAGACGAGGGGCGGATCGTCGGCACGGTCCAGGTCGGCGTGGCGCAGATGCCCAACCAGCCGCATCGCGGCGATCTGAAGAAGCTGCTTGTCCATCGGGCCGCCCGCGGCAAGGGCGTTGCCCGGCTTTTGATGCAGGCCGTCGAGCGGGAAGCGGCCGCATGCGGCAAGACGCTGCTGGTGCTCGATACGGCAACCGGCAGCGAGGCCGAAGCGATCTATCCGCGGCTGGGATGGGAGCGCGTCGGCGTCATTCCGGATTATGCGATGTGGCCGCAAGGCGGCCTTTGCGCCACCACGCTCTTCTACAAGCGCATCGCGGCTTAGGGGGCGCTGCGCGATTGCCCCTCACCCTAACCCTCTCCCCGCAAGCGGGGAGAGGGGACGTGAATTGGTCGCTAATGTCTCATTTGGCGCGCCTGTCATCCAGAAAAAGACTGAGAGCTGAGCTTGCTGCCGAGCGGCCGCGGCTCGCGTCCTTCTCCCCGCCTGCGGGGAGGTGGCCGGCAGGCCGGATGAGGGGCACCGGACACTCCGGCAAGCTGGACGAGGGGCGTCGAGGTTGCCAAGCCCGCACGCTCGGGTAGTTTAGCGCCCTTCGTTGCTGACTTCAGGACCCTCCCCATGCGCATTTTCTTCTCCGAGGACCACAAGCTCCGCGACGCCCGGACCGAACTTTTCGGGGGCGAACTGGTGGCGCCTTTCGAGGCGCCGTTCCGGGCCGAATGGATTTTGGCGGCGGTGAAGGAAGCGGGCTTTCACGACGTCGTCGCGCCCACACATCACGGGTTGGAAACGGCCCTCAAGCTGCATGCGGCCGACTATCTCGACTTTCTGGAAACCGCCTGGTCGCGCTGGGTCGCCGACGGCTATCGCGGTGAGGCGATCCCGACCAGCTTTCCGGCGCGCCGGATGCGCCAGCACCCGCCTAGGGATATCGACGGTGCGCTCGGCTACTACGCCTTTGCCGCGGAAACATCGATCACCGAAGGCACCTATGCGGCCGCGCGCGCCGCGATGGATTGTGCGCTTTCGGCGGCCGAGCACGTCAACGGCGGCGCCCGCGCAGCCTTTGCCCTTTGCCGACCGCCAGGCCATCACGCGGCGATCGATCTCTATGGCGGCTATTCCTTCATCAACAATGCCGCCTGCGCCGCACAGCGTCTGCGCGATCTCGGCGCTGCCAGGGTCGCGGTGCTCGATGTCGACTTCCATCACGGCAACGGCACGCAGGACATCTTCTATCAGCGCGGCGACGTCTATTTCGCCTCGCTGCATGGCGATCCTGTTGACGCTTTCCCTTATTTTCTCGGCTTTGCCGACGAGGAGGGGGCGGGCGAAGGGCTCGGCTCCACCAAGAACTATCCCCTGCCGCGCGGCACCGCCTATGCGGCCTGGTCAGCGGCTATGGACGATGCGCTCCGCCGCATCGAAGTGTTCGGCGCCGAAGCGCTGGTGGTTTCGCTCGGCGTCGATACGTTCGAGCGCGATCCGATTTCGACTTTCAAGCTGAAGTCCGAAGACTATCTTGCCATGGGCGAACGGCTGAGGAACGCTGGACTTCCTGTTGTCGTCTGCATGGAGGGCGGTTACGGCGTGCCGGAAATCGGGCTCAACGTCGCCAATGTGCTGAAGGGCATTTCTGCCTGAGCCAGCAGCGCAGATTTTTCACTTCCCCCTGTTGACCTCAACTTTGCTTGAGGTCGTACGAGTGTTGCTGGCCGCCGTCGAATGGTCGCCGACGGGCTTTGACGAGACACTTGAGGGAGAGTTTCATGAGCAGCACTTCAACGGACGGCATCGTCGCGCCGCTCTATCGCATCAACAAGTTTGCCGTGCCGACGGCGGCGCGCTCCGAATTTGTGAGCCTGGTGGAAAAGACACTTGCGGTCATCCGCAGCCAGGAAGGCTACGTCATGGATCTGTTCCTCGAGCAGCATGCCGGTCCGGGAAAGTTCAACTTCTGCACCATGATCGAATTTGAAAGCGAAGAGTTCGCGCCGAAGGTCGCAGCGGCGATCGCCGAGTTCGATAAGAGCCTCGATATCGATCGTGCAGTGTTGATGGAAAAGCTCGGCGTCGAGACCGATTCCGCCAGCTACAAGAGCTTCCAGGCGGCCTGACATCCCGCCGCTCCGGCCGACTGGCCGGACTGGCAACGCCGCGGATCACGACGCGTAAGGCTCGCTTGCGGGATTGGCGGGGCTTCAGGAAACGAAGAAGGTGGAAAGGCCCTGGCCAGCCGCAAAGGCCATGTAGGCGAGAACGGTGAAGTAGATCGTCGTCGCGATCAGGAACAGATAGCCGCCGGCGACCATCAGCCCGTCGCGCTGGATGATGCCGAGCGACAGAAGCAGGATGGCGATGCCCGGCAGCGTGTTCGACAGCGGAATGAGGCCGAGCGGAAACATCAGGAGCACGCCACCGGCCATGATCATCAGGCCGTTGAAGCGGTTCATCAGCGCCCCTTGCGTCAGGAAGCCGAAGCGCGGCCTGACGAAACGGTCGAGCTTGGAGACGATGGCCGCGCCCTTCTGAAGCGTCGGCACCAGCTTTTCCGTTTCGATCTGCCGGTCGAGGATGCGTTGCGGCATCCAAGGCAGGCGGTTGAGCGTGATCGAAATCGAGATCAGGATGATGGCCGCGCCGAAGACGGTGCTGACGCCGGGAATGGAAACCGGCAGCAGAAACGGCAGCGTCAGCAGTGCGCACAAGAGCAGAAAGCCCTGTTCGCCGATGCCCGTCATCAGGTCGCGAAGCGTGATCGTGTTGCCGCGGATAGAACCGATCATACCGTTCAGCGTGTCGCTGAGACTGCGCTGGGTGTCGCCAAATTCGATTGCCATCAGATCGTCCGCCTCGATTTTTCCCGAACGTGCTTGTTAACAAGAGCGTGTGAAGGATCGGTTAGTGTCCGGCCTTTTCGCAGCGATCACGGTGGCCAGGCCGCCATTTGTCGTCAAACCATGGCATCAGTGGGACGCCTCTTCATCTTCCTGCCGCAATCGCTAGTATGAAGCACTTTAGAGCACGAATGGGGACCATTGATTCTATGATCAAGAAATGCGCCATACTGGCTGTTGCGGCCATCTATCTCTCGGGATGCACGACCACCGACCCGTATACGGGTGAGCAGAAGATGTCGAACACGGCCGGTGGCGCGCTGATCGGCGCGGGCCTTGGTGCCGCGACCGGTCTTCTGGTCGGCGGCAGCGCTGCCGGTCGGCGCGATGCAGCGCTCGTCGGTGCCGGCATCGGTGCGCTCGGCGGCGGCCTGGTCGGCAACTACATGGACAGCCAGGAATCAGAACTGCGCGCCCAGCTGCAGGGTACGGGCGTTTCCGTGACCCGCGCCGGCGACCGCATCATCCTGAACATGCCGTCGAACATCACGTTTGCCACCGACCGCGACCAGGTGGTCCCGGCCTTCTACGACACCCTGAACTCCGTGGCGATCGTGCTGCGCAAGTTCAATAGGACGCTGATCGACGTCGACGGCCATACCGATTCGACCGGCAGTGCCTCCCACAACCAGGGCCTTTCCGAGCGCCGCGCCGCCTCGGTTGCCAACTATCTGGCAAGCCAGGGCGTCGACCAGCGCCGCATGGCCACCATGGGCTTCGGCCAGGAGCGGCCGATCGCCTCCAACGCAAGCGAAGCCGGCCGCGCGCAGAACCGCCGCGTCGAAATCTCGATCGCGCCGATCAAGCAGGGCTGATCGGCTCGTCCGATACCTCAACATTGAAGGGCTGCACCGTCATCGGTGCGGCCCTTTGTTGTTTGTGACGGGCGGCGGCCGACTTTGAGGCCAGTGCCCTGTCGCCCGAAAGGGCGCTGCGGTGTCGGGACATCGGTGCGCATCGAAAACAAGGTCGCAAAGGACGTCGGCTGGGTCCGCTATCCCGCGACCTGCGCTAGAATCGATAGCGCAGCAAGCGTCCCATCCGGTTGAGCAGCGGGATGATGCTGAAGACCTGGATGGCGATGCGCGCACCCGGCGACATCCGGTCGATCTGGGCCGGATCGTAGTTCGTGACCTCTTCCAGCAACGAAAGCCCGGGAACGCGCCGCTCGAGCCCGCGCGGGTCGTCGATACCCCAGCGCAATTCTGCCCCGGTTGCGCGGATGGCAGGGTTGAAGCGCAGCAGCTGAATGCCGAGGTGGCTGTAGGCGTCGAAGACGATCTCGCCGGAAGGCAGATGCGAGCAAACGCGTTGCAGCAGGTCGTGGACGTCCGTCTCTGCGATGTAGGGCAACACACCTTCGGCGATGACGATGGCGGGCCTGTCGTTCGGTATCAGTGCCATGAGGGCCGGGTCGGTTATCGATGTACCGATTGCAGCATAGCCGCTTCGGTCCGGATAAAGTCTGCGGCGGAGTTCGATGACGTCAGGGAAGTCGACGTCGAACCAGCGTACTTTGGCTGGTGGATCTATGCGGAAGATGCGCGTGTCGAGGCCGCAGCCGAGATGCAAAACGGTGGCATCGGGGTGCCGGTCGATGAAGGCTCGGGTCCAGCGGTCGAGCATGTAGGCGCGCATGGCGATACCGACCGCCATGTCATGGCCGACATCAAGATGCCTGCTCCCCTGGGCGAGCCGCCGCATGGCGTCGGCGGCAAAGTGGTCGTGCAGCAGTGAATCGGCAAGCTGGCTTTCCGCAGCTTTTGCACGCAGCGTGATCAGCAGCGTTTCGCGCACGCCGGTCAGGCCAATGCCATCGTCGCCCATCACCGCCTCCTCTGCCGAACCTCCGCGACGTCAGGCCTTGCCGGGCTTGTCAGGCTCCGGCATTTGCACGGCGCGCCCGTCGGACGCGCCGCGCCGTCAGGATCGCGAGCGCCGGTGCCAGCGCAAACAACCAGAAGAGCCATTGCGTCGCGTGCGCGATGCCATCGGCGCTGCTCGCTTCGATACCCGCCAGATTGGCGGTCAGGCCGGCAAGGGCGGCACCCAGCGCGGCGGCGAAAAGCTGCACCGTGGTTATCGAGCTCGATGCCTTCTCTTCCTCGCCCTTCGGCGCCAGTTCGTAAACGGCCGTGACGATATGGGGCCAAGCGAACCCCATACCAAAACCGACGGCCATGATGCCGGCCGAGAGCGGCGCGGCGATCGCCGCAAAGCCGAAACCGGTCATCGGCATAAAGACGGCAATCAGAGCCAGTCCGGCAAAGCCGAAACCCGGTCCGGCGAAGATCGTGCGCTGCGCCCGGTCGCCATGCCAGTGTGCGCTCGTCATCGACCCGGCGGTCCAGCCGATCGACATCAGCGCGGCGATGTAGCCGGCAACCAGCGGTGACAGCCCATGCAATTCCTGCAGCAGATACGGCACGTAGATTTCCGGCTGCATGCCGATCATCAACAGCGTGATCGTAGCATAAAGCGCTGCCAGCGGGGAACTTATGGTGAAGCTGCCGCTCGGCAAAAGCTTGCCGGTGGCTCGGCGTTCGACCAGCAGAAGGGCTGCGAACATGACGATGGCAGCACCGACGGAGGCGAGCTGTTCACCCGCTGTCGACAGCGTGCTGGCGATTGAAAGCGCAAGGACAATGCCGATGAGAAGCAGGAGCTGCAGCACCGGCAGCGGCGTGCGGTTGCCTTCGGATGACACGTTGCGCGGCAGCGACCAAAAGGCCAGCGCTGCCAGAAGGGCGGTCAGCGGCAGCAGCGACCAAAAGGCCGCCCGCCAGGTGGCAAATTCCGCAAACATGCCGCCGACGGCCGGGCCGATCAGCGTTGCCGTGCCCCAGGTGGCCGAGATCAGGCCGATGGCGCGGGTCCAGAGCACTGGCGCAAACACCAGGCGGATGACGCCATAGGCGAGCGCATAGAGCAGGCCGCCGCCAAAGCCCTGGATCGCGCGGCCGCCGAGCAGCACCAGCATATCGGGAGCGGAGGCACAGAGCAGCGTACCGAGGCCGAAGACGAGTGCGCCGACCGCATAGGCCGAACCGGCGCCGACGGCGGCAAGCAGCCGGGCCGACAGAGCCGCGCCGAGAATGGAGGCGGCCACGAACACGGTCGTGCTCCAGGCGTAATATTCGAGCCCGCCGATCTCGCGCACGATCGACGGCATGATGGTGGTGACGACATAGATGTTGAGGGCATGCAAAGCCACGCCGCCGCTGAGGACCAGGGAATGGATGGCGTTTTCGCCCGACAGCAGGGCGAGCCAGCCGCTATCCGCCTTGTCAGTGGATTGGGATGTCTTGTCGAGCATATATCTGCGCCTTTCACTAAGCGTCACGACGACCGGCTGCCAGACGCGTCGCGCATCGCTGCGCGCGCCTCGGCCTCGTTCCGTCGGTGCCGATAGAGCGCTCCCGCCTCAAGCAGGATGTTGGAGCCGCTCTATCTGTTTGTTATTACGCATTTCCTGGCGGAAAACCGCTTCGCACTTTTCCTGGAAATGCTCTGAGTCAGTGGACCGCAGCGTCACCGAGATGGGTGAGCTTGTCCGGATTGCGAACGATGAAGATATCGTTGACGTTTCCGTCGCCGTCATAACCGAAGGAAACGCTGGCGGCGATATCATTTTTGGCCTCGCCCCTGAGCACAATGCCGCGGCCGCCATTGATCTCGGCGATGTCCCAGACATAGTGCGCCCAGTATTCGGTGAGCCGGTCGGCGATGAAGGCAAGGACGGTTTCCTTGCCTGAGAGCACGCCAAGCACGGTCGCCACCTTGCCGCCGCCATCGGCCGTCAGGCGCACGTCGGCGGAGAGCAGGCTCGAAAGGCCGGCGATGTTGCCGCCGTGGATTGCCGCATGGAACGCCGACAGCAGTTCGTCCTGCCGCTCGCGCGGCGTCTGGTGGCGGCTCTTCTCCACGCCGATATTGGTCTTGGCGCGCGACACCAGCTTGCGGGCGGCGGCTTCCTGCATATCAAGCGTTTCGGCGACCTCCTCATAGGGCTGGCCGAAGATCTCGTGCAGCAGATAAGCGGCGCGCTCCTTCGGCGTCAGCCGCTCCAGCATCAAAAGGAAGGCGGTGGTGAGCGACGAGGTCAGCGCCAGCCTCTCCTCGGCATTGTCGTCGCTTGCCGTATGGATCGGCTCGGGCAGCCAGGCGCCGACATAATTGACGCGCTTGCGGTGCGCCGCCTTCAAAAGGTCGAGGCATCGGCGGGTGCAGGCGGTCGTCAGCCAGGCAGCCGGGGTCTCGATCGCCCCTTGATCGACCTCCTGCCACTTGACGAAGGTGTCCTGCACCGCGTCTTCCGCATCTGCGCGCGAACCAAGGATCCGGTAGGCGAGGCCGAGAAGGCGCGGGCGGGCCGCTTCGAAGATATCGATACTGTTCATGCCATTCATCTCTGCGCCTCTGATACGGTTCAAACGGCGGACTGCCGCGATCGTTGATCACGACCATCTGACGATCGGCATGGCGCAGCTGTGACGTCGTCTTGAAAATTTTCTCAGATTTTTGGTGGGTAGGTGTGCTCTTCGCCGCGGAAGTCGGTGACGGTGTAGCATCCGCCGCCGTCGGCTGCGATCGACGCCGAACTGATCACGGCCTTGCCGTGGCCGCCGGGAATGTCGAGGATATAGGCCGGCTGGCAGAGGCCGGAGACCCGGCCGCGCAGCGACGCGACGAGCGCCTGGCCTTCCTCGATCGACAGCCGGAAATGGCTGGTGCCGGGTGCGAGATCCGGATGATGAAGGTAATAGGGCTTGATCCGGGTTTCGACGAAAGCGCGCATCAGGCTGGCCAGCACGTCCGCATCGTCGTTGACGCCCTTCAAAAGCACCGACTGGCTGACCATGACGACGCCGGCATCGATCAGCCGGGCCGAGGCGTCGCGCGCTTCCGGCGTCAGTTCACGCGGATGGTTGGCGTGCAGCGCCACATAGGTCGCCTTGCCACTCGCCTTCAGCGCCGCAACAAGATCGGCATTGATGCGCTCGGGCTCGACCACCGGCACGCGGGTGTGGAAACGCACGATCTTGACGTGGGCAATCGGCTTCAACCGCTCCATGATTTCGGCAAGCCGGCGCGGCGAAAGCACCAGCGGGTCGCCACCGGTGAGAATGACCTCCCAGATCTCTTCATGCTCGGCGATATAGGCGATCGCCGCGTCGAGTTCTGTTGGTGTCAGCGTGCCCAGTCCCTGCGGGCCGACCATTTCGCGGCGGAAGCAGAAGCGGCAATAGACCGGGCAGACATGCACGGCTTTCAGGAGCACCCGGTCGGGATAGCGATGCACGATACCTGTCACCGGGCTATGCGGCTTGTCGCCGATCGGATCCTCCCGCTCTTCCGGCAGCAGCGTCAGCTCGGCCGCATCGGGCACGAACTGGCGGGCGATTGGATCGTTCGGGTCGTTGCCGTCAATAAGCTTGGCAATCGCCGGGCTGATGGCGACCGCGTAGCGCTCGGCAACGCGCGAAACGGCGTCCTGCTGCGACGGTTCGACAAGGCCGGCGTCGACGAGTTCTCCGGCCGTCTTGATCGGGCGGTGAACGTTCATGATCCAGTCTCCGCCACCGGTGCCCAATGCACCTGGTCGATGCGGGTCGCACCGGTCGCCAGCATGACCAGCCGGTCGAAGCCGAGCGCGATGCCGCTGGCTTCGGGCATGATCGTCAGCGCTGCCAGAAAGCCCTCGTCGAGCGGATAGGTCTCGCCATAGACGCGGGCTTTCTCCGCCATCTCCATCTCGAAACGGCGGCGCTGTTCGGCCGCGTCGGTCAGTTCACCGAAGGCATTGGCGAGTTCGACACCGCAGGCATAGAGCTCGAAGCGTTCGGCGACGCGGCGGTCGCGCGCCGTGGGTCGGGCGAGGGCTGCCTCGGCCACCGGATATTCGTCGAGGATCGTGGCGCGACCGAAGCCGAGATGCGGTTCGATCTTTTCGACAAGCACGCGGCTGAAGAGATCCGCCCAGGTGTCGTCGGCGGCAACGCGCAACCCAACCGCTGCCATTGCGCTAGCCAGTGTGTCCCGGTCGGTTTCACCATCGGACGCGATTGAAGCGAGCAGGTCGATGTTGGCAAATCGCTCGAAGGCCTCGGCCACTGCCAGGCGTTCCGGCTCGGCGAAGGGGTCGCAGGTGCGGCCCTGGAAAGTGAACTGGCGCACATCCGTCGTCCGCGCCGCGAGCGCCAGGATCTCGGCACAGTCGTGCATCAGCGTCTCGTAGGTCTCGCCGGCCCGGTACCATTCGAGCATCGTGAATTCGGGATGATGCAGCGGCCCGCGCTCGCGGTTGCGGTAGACATGGGCAAAGCAGGCGATGCGTTTCTCGCCGGCGGCGAGCAGCTTCTTGCAGGCAAATTCCGGCGACGTGTGCAGATAGAGCGGATGGATGGAGCCGTCATGGTTGAGCGCCTGTGTGGCAAACGCGTGCAGATGAGCCTCGTTGCCGGGCGAAATCTGCAACGTCGCGGTGTCGACTTCGATGAAGTCGCGCTCGTCGAAGAACCGGCGCAAAGCCGACTGGATCCGGTTGCGTCCGAGAAGAAACGGACGCCGGTCGGCATGGACATCAGGCGTCCACCAGGGTGAGGCATGCGACATGGTCGTTCGGTCCAGGCTTTCTTCGCGCCCCAGGGCTTTCTTCGCGCCAATGCCGGCGCAGGCTGGCTATTTGCACGAAATTAGGGTAGTGGCGGCGCGATATCATATTTTCGCGTCTTTCGGGGCCGGCTTTCCCGGCGCGCCGTGTCGCGCATACCTCTGTTACAAGGAAGACTAATGGTCAAGGTCATCGCTTCATCTGTCCGCAAGGGCAACGTTCTCGACGTTGACGGCAAGCTCTATGTCGTTCTGACCGCGCAGAACTTCCACCCGGGCAAGGGCACGCCGGTCACCCAGGTCGACATGCGCCGCATTTCCGACGGCGTGAAGGTTTCCGAGCGCTACCGTACGACCGAGCAGGTCGAGCGTGCCTTCGTCGAAGACCGCGAGCACACCTTCCTTTATGAAGATGGCGAAGGCTTCCACTTCATGAACCCGGAAAGCTACGACCAGCTGGTCATGACCACCGACGACATCGGCGACCTCAAGGCCTACCTGCAGGAAGGCATGGCCTGCATTCTTTCGATCCACGAAGGCCTGGCGATCGCCATCGACCTGCCGCGCCACGTGACGCTCGAAATCACGGAGACCGAGCCGGTCGTCAAGGGCCAGACGGCGTCGTCGTCCTACAAGCCGGCTATTCTGTCGAACGGCGTTCGCACGCTCGTTCCGCCGCATATCCAGGCCGGTACCCGCGTCATCATCGCGACCGAAGACGGCTCCTATGTCGAGCGCGCCAAGGACTGACACGCTCAGGGATTGACGAACGATCGATCGCTTCCAACGGGGACGGCAGGTTCAACCTGCCGTCCCCGTTGCCGTTTCTACGGCAGGGTTCCTGCCATCGCTAACCTTCGACGTGCGGAATCTGACGCAAATTCAAAGAATTACAGCGTCGTCGATGCGTCATCAATGCCGCGGCGTCGCAAGGCCCAGAAGCTGCGGCAGCGGCTGAGTAAGCAACCGCAAATTTAGGGGGAGCATTTCGAAAAACGGGTGCTAGGATGCCGACGCTACGGCGTTTCTGTCACGAGAGGGTCTGCATGTTTCCATTGTCGCACATGATGAAGTCGTTCATTCGCAAGGGTCGCCTGACGGTGATCGACGCCGATGGCAAGAGGCATGTCTTCTCCGGCGAACCCGGGCCAGAGGTGACGATGCGGCTCACCGACAAGAAGCTCTATCGCAGCCTCGTCTTCAATGCGGAGCTGGCGGCCGGCGAGGCCTACATGGACGGCACCATGCGCTTCGAGGAAGGCTCGACGCTCAAGGATTTCCTGACGCTGTTTTCGATCAACCGGCTATCGCTCGGCTCCTACCCGATCCAGAAGGTGCTGCGCGCGGTCAAGATGCGCTTCCGCAAGCGCCAACAGGCCAATCCCAAGGGCAAGGCGCAGGAGAACGTCGCCCATCACTATGATCTTGGCAACGACTTCTACAAGTTGTTCCTCGACGAGAACATGCTCTATTCCTGCGCCTACTTCCGCGAGCCGGACGAAAGCCTGGAAAAGGCCCAGCGCAACAAGCTGCGCCTGCTTGCCTCCAAGCTCTGCCTGGAGCCGGGCATGAAGGTGCTCGATATCGGTTCCGGCTGGGGCGATCTGGCAATGTACCTGGCCAAGCTCGAAAACGTCGAGGTGCTGGGCGTGACGCTGTCGAAGGAGCAGCAGGCGCTGGCGACCCAAAGGGCCAAGGCCGCAGGGCTTGCCGACCGCGTTCGCTTCGAACTCAAGGACTATCGCGATGTTCAGGGGCCATTCGATCGTATTGTTTCCGTCGGCATGTTCGAGCATGTCGGCGTGCATCACTACGACGAGTTCTTCAAGAAGCTCAATGCTTTGATGCCGGATGACGGCGTGGCCGTGCTGCATTCGATCGGTCACATGAGCCCGCCGGGCATGGCGAGCGCGTGGCTGCGCAAGTACATCTTCCCCGGCGCCTATTCGCCGGCACTGTCCGAGGTTTTTGACGTCGTCGAGCGCAACAGCCTCTGGGTCTCCGATCTCGAATTCCTGCGGGTGCATTATGCAACGACGCTGGCGCATTGGGGCGCGCGCTTCGAGGCCAACCGTGACAAGGTGATCGCGATGTATGACGAGCGCTTTGCCCGCATGTGGGAGTTCTATCTGATCAGCGCCGAAATGATGTTTCGCACCGGCAGCCAGCTCGTCTTCCACATGCAGCTGTCGCGCTCGCGCGACGCCGCGCCGATCGTGCGCGATTACATCACCGACCGCCAGCGCGACTTCATCGCTCGCGAGCAGGCGCTCGACCTTAACATCTGACCGGTTTTCCCGCCTGTCAGTCTCCGTTCCAGCGCAGTCGCTTGTAGTCGAAGCCGAATTCGAGCGTCGGTTTGACGATCGAAAAGAACGGCGAGAGATCGAAGTCTCGCGGCGTATAGAGCGAGTAGTGGCGGATATGCAGGATTTCTTCGCGCGAATAGGTCGAGGTGGCCGATGCCCGACCGGGTGCACGCGTGACCTCCGGCAAAATAGGGTAACGGATCTGCTCGAAGGCTTCGGCAATCAGCGTCGAGCAGATCGCCCGCGTCGGATCGCCGGATCCAAGCGCCAGCAGGCGTCGTCGCCAACGCACCGGCACCGGCGGTGCCGGCATGAAATAGCGCAGCATGTCGAGAATGTTCTTCAGGTCGTACTTCATGCCGAGCCGGGAGATCATGAAGCCGACCAGCGCGGAGCGGTCGTCGGGCGTCAGCGCCACCGGTCGGCAGATGCGCGTGTTGAACGACGCATATTTCTTCAAAGGCACGGCGACGCAGCCTTCGCCGATATTCACTTCGATCAGTTGTGGCCTTTCGATGGCCGGCAGGGTTGCCTGGTCGAGCGTCAGCGGCATCTGGTCGCCGGCAAAAAACGCCGCGTGCGACCAGGTCGACTGGGTCAGATACTTGATCGCAGCGGAAACCTTCTGGTTGCCCTCGATCAACAGGACGTCGCCCGGGCGTAGCGTGCGTGCCAGCGTTTCCTGGTCGGATGGCGTGTAGGGTTCATAGCCGAGCGTCTGCGTCTGCAGCCGGGCGGCCATACGGGCGCCAAGCCGGTCCAGAAACGTATCCTTGCTTTCGGAAAGCGGGTAGATGGTCTTCATGGAGGCGATTGCTCCAGCGACGGGAGGGGGTTTCGCATGCACGTATATGGTGGCCGAGCCGCGACACTCTGTCGAGTGATTGTCGCGTGATTGCATGGCTTTGGCCTTGACGCACATTCTCGGGGTTTCTATTTTAGAATAATTCTAAAGAAGGCTTTCGTCGATGTTCTCCCGTCTCTTCTCCCGCTCCAAACGTCCGTTTCTCTCCCTCAACGAACAGGAAATCCTGGCGCTGGCGATTTCCTCCGAGGAGGATGATGGCCGCATCTATCTCGCCTATGCCGATGCGCTCAGAGAAAAATATCCGCACTCGGCAAAAGTGTTCGAGGAGATGGCTGAGGAAGAGAGCCATCATCGCCAATGGCTGATCGACATGCATGTCCAGCGTTTCGGCAACCGCATCCCGCTTATCCGCCGCGAGCATGTTCGCGACTTTCCCGATCGCAAGCCCGACTGGCTGATCGGAGAAATGCCGATCGAAAAGGCGCGTGCGGAAGCCGAGGCAATGGAGGAGACTGCGCATCGTTTCTATGTCGAGGCGGCAGCGCGCACCCAGGATGCGGCGACACGCAAGCTGCTGGGGGATCTGGCGATCGCGGAAAAAACGCATGAATCGCTCGCGCGCAGGCTGGGCGAAAAGCACACGCCGGACGACGTGCGCGAGGAGGAGGATCAGACCGCCCGCCGACAGTTCATCCTGACTTACGTTCAGCCGGGGCTGGCGGGATTGATGGATGGTTCGGTCTCGACGCTGGCGCCGATCTTCGCGGCGGCCTTCGCGACCCAGGATACCTGGCAGACTTTCCTCGTCGGCCTGTCGGCTTCGGTCGGTGCCGGTATTTCCATGGGCTTCACCGAGGCGGCCCATGACGACGGCAAGCTTTCCGGACGCGGTTCGCCGATCAAGCGGGGTCTTGCCTCGGGCATCATGACCGCGCTCGGCGGTCTCGGCCACGCGCTGCCCTACCTCATTCCACATTTCTGGACGGCGACCATCACGGCGGCAGTCGTGGTCTTCTTCGAACTCTGGGCCATCGCCTTCATTCAGAACCGCTACATGGAAACGCCGTTCCTGCGTGCCGCATTCCAGGTTGTGCTGGGCGGCGGCCTGGTACTGGCCGCGGGCATCCTGATCGGCAACGCCTGATCAGGCACCGGCTTGAAACGAAAAAGGGCCGGTTCGACCGGCCCTTCTCATGAAACTTTTTTGGATCGTATCAGTTGCCGACCGAGCCGACGACCACTTCCGCGCCATTGTCGATGGTCACCCAGCGACCGCTGTTGAACGAAGCCTGACGCTTGAGATAGCGGTAGGGCGTCTGGGTCCAGAGCTTCACGCCGTTTTCAAGGTTGTCGAGGACGAAGTCGCCCTGGGCGGTGCGCACGGTCAGAACCGCGTGGCCTTCGCCATCGGGCTTGCGAACGACGGTGATCAGCAGTTCGCTTGCGGAAAAGCCCTTGCGCATCAGGCGCTTGCGCTTTTCGAGGACGAAGTCCTCGCAATCGCCGGCGTCCTGCGGATAAGCCCAGACTTCATCCCTGCCGAAGAGTTCCTGATCGGTTACCGGCGTGATCTCACGGTTCACGGAAGCGTTGACCTGACGGATCGTCGCCCAGCCGCGTTCGGTGACACGCGGTGCCAGGGTCGCCTTCGACTTGACGCTGCATTCGCCCTTGTGCTTCTGGCAGAACTCGTAATGTCCGATCGGCTGCGAAGTAACCGAGCCGGTCTGCATCCAAGGAGAGGATCCCGCCTGTGCGGGAATTGCCGTGTTTGCTGAAATGAAAAGTGCGCAAAACGCCGCGATACTTCCCTTAACTCCAGTCCAAGACGCCATTCATGTCCCCTGCGTAACGCGGTATGCCGAACTCTTCATGTTCGGACGTATTCGCGCAATCCTGAGTTGCGGGCAGCTTGTTCAGGTCTTCCGCCTCACGCTGCTCTAATCGTTAATAAAGAGTTAATAGCGTTGGAGACGGAGAGTCAATCTACTGATTCGGGCATTGGACTTTATGGTTAAAGCCGCCGTCGAAATGCAGCGCAAAGCCATGCGCAGCAGGCGGTCTGCAGCGCATGGCCTCGAAGATCAGGGGTAAAAGGGGCGTCGTGCGCCGGCCTGACGGCTTAAGCCGAAGGCAGCATATTGCCGATCGCCTGCTTCATTTTAGCAATGTCTTCCTCGCGCGAAAGACGATGGTCGCCGTCGCGGATCAGCGTCATGACGACGTCGTCGGCGGGCAGGTGCTCCATCAGTTTCAGCGCGTGGCCGTAGGGCACATCCGGGTCGCGCATGCCCTGGAGGATGTGAACCGGGCAGCCGGTGGTGATCGTGCCGACGAGCACGCGGTTGTCGCGGCCATCCTCGATCAGGGCGCGCGTATAGATGTTGGGCTCGGGACTGTATTCGGACGGTTCCTCGAAATAGCCGCGCTCTTCAAGCGAGCGCTGCTCCGTCTCCGTCAGGTTGGGCTCGATGAGGTCGGCGGTAAAGTCGGGGGCAGGGGCGATCAGCACCAGGCCGGCGACGCGCTCGCCCATGCCGCGCTGACGCAGTTCCTGGATCAGCCTGAGCGCGATCCAGCCGCCCATCGACGAGCCGATCAGGATCAAGCGTTGCTCGGGCGCGGAATGTTCGACCACGGCAAGGCTCTCTTCCAGCCAGCGCGAGATCGTGCCGTCCTTGAACGCTCCGCCCGAGGCGCCATGGCCGGAATAGTCGAAGCGGATGCAGTCGGTTGCACGGTCTTTCGCCAGGCACTCGACCTCCACGGCCTTCGTGCCCGTCATGTCGGAACGGTAGCCGCCGAGCCATACGAGAGCCGGCCTTTCGGAGGGCTTTTGCGCGCGCAGAATCCGCATGGCGATGCGTCGACGGGCGGCATCCTTGCCAACCTCGATGAAGGTCGTTTCGGTTTCAGCTGTCGTCGATTGCATGTCAATTCTCTCCAAATGCCCGGATTGGCGGCGAATTTCTTTCTAAAACAGATTCGTCTTGGCTTCGACAGGTGGTGATTTTCCCTGCAAGCCATGCTATTGACTCTCGCGTCGCAATTCACACATTGCCGTCGGCGGCAGATTGAAGCATTTCGGCCAAGGCCGCGCCGACAATAATTGAACCGCATTTCGGAAACAGCTCGAGGAGAGTACGACCATTCGCAGACCGTTCAAAACGGACGCCCCCGTCAAGGAGGGACCGCGCTCAAACAAGGAAATCCGGGTACCCCGGGTTCAGCTTATCGATGCCGAAGGCCAGAATATCGGTGCCGTCCCGATCGACCAGGCGCTCCGCATGGCGGAAGAGGCCGGTCTTGATCTGGTAGAGATCGCGCCGAACTCCGAGCCGCCGGTGTGCAAGATCCTCGATCTCGGCAAGCTGAAATACGCCAACCAGAAGAAGGCGGCCGAAGCGCGCAAGAAGCAGAAGATCGTCGAGATCAAAGAGATCAAGATGCGTCCCAACATCGACACGCACGACTATGAAGTGAAGATGCGGGCGATGAATCGATTCTTCGAAGAAGGCGACAAGGTCAAGGTGACCCTGAAGTTCCGTGGCCGCGAAATGGCGCACCAGGAACTCGGCATGAAGCTCTTGCTTCAGGTCAAGGACGACACCCAGACGATCGCCAAGGTCGAAGCCGAGCCGAAGCTCGAAGGCCGCCAGATGATGATGGTCCTCGCTCCGCGTTGACCGCCGCTGACGGACGGATCGTCCGCGCAACGTATCAGGTAGGAAGCCGCCCTTGGGGCGGCTTTTTGCGTTTGAGCGCATCCCGACTTCTTGGGCGATCTCCAACGACGTCAATCTCGACGCCTTGCTGACAGAATGCTGACAGCCGGCCTCAGCGAGCTGTCAGTGGCGGCATGGCATTCTCTCCTCATCGAAATCAGGAGAAGGACGAAAATCATGTACGTCACGCTTCGAAAAGCTTTGCTTGTGTCCACCATGGGCGTTTGCGGCCTTGTCTCGGCGCCTGTCGGGTTCTCGCTGGTGGCCACCGGTCCGGCGCATCCGTTTGCCATGTCCGCACTTGCCAGCGGCGACGACGACAACAGCGGTCGTGGCGGCAGCGATGATCGTGGCGGCGACGACCGGGATGACAATGACGATCACGGCGGCAACAGCGGCCGCGGCAGCGATCATGATGACAACGACAACGACAACGACAACGATGATGACAACGATCATCGCGGCCGGAACGGCCATGACAATGACGACAATGATGACGACGACCGGGACGACGATCGCGACAATGACCGCGACGACCGCGATGAAGTCACGCTCAATGTTTCCGAGGGCAGCCTGCGCGGACTGCGCGACGGCTCATTGGTTGCAGTCGACAATCTCGGCCGTGCGCTTGAGGTCGAAGTCGAGTTCGAACATGGTCTGCGCGTGGTGACGGTCAAACCGCATGGTGGCGATGCCCGCCGCAATCCGGGTCCCATTACCAGCGTTTCGATCCTGCCGGCTTCGGCTCGCTGATCTGAACAACGAATGTCCGGTGCATCCGCCCCCGTAGTGCACCGGAATGATGGGCTCGTTCCGCTTAACGCCCGCCCAGCGGATTGGCCCAAGGAACGCTTGACCCCCTGCGCCGGAACCGACGCAGGGGGTCAAGCGCTTTTCCATGTCTGGCTCCAGGCACCGGGCCTCTTGCGCTCGGCAGCACAGGGGATCAGTCTGAGGCCTGATGAGCGAGGGGATTTGACAAGCGCATGGGGGGAATGCGCCTTGAGGTTAAGGGACGCCGGACGATGTCGGGAAGGGCGCGGCGCTTTTCGCAAGGCTTGAAAATGTGGAACTGGACGAAACCATGCCGATGACGCGACGAAATCTGATTGCGATGGTCTGCTGCTCGTTGCTGCTGTCGCTTGCGCCGCAGGTGGGAGGCATTTCTGCCTTTGCCAAGGACGGCCGCGATGATGACGACAACAGCGGCAGCGGCAGCAGCGGTTCCGGCGGACACGGCGGCGATGATTCCGACGACGACCGCAGCGGTCGCGGCGGCGGCGATGACGACGACGACAACAGCGGGCCTGGCGGCGGCGGCGACGACAAGGACGACGCTGACGACGACGGCAATTCCGGCAGCGGTCGGCGCAGCGATCAGGAGCGGGCTCGCGATGGTGTCGAGAAGGGGCGCATCCTGGCGCTGAAGGATGTGCTGCGGCTCGTCGACGAAGACAAATATGGTGCGGTCATCGCTGTGGATCTGAGGAACAATGGCGAAGTCTACCGGCTGCGCACGCGCGACCGGCAGGGCACCATCCGAAATCTGCGCATCAATGCGCGCACGGGCAAATTCATGAACATATTCGGATTCTGAGGACAGAATGCGTATTCTTCTGGCGGAGGACGATCACAACATCGCCACCCATGTGGTGACGAAGCTGGAGGCCGAAGGTTACGGCGTCGATACGCTGGCCAACGGTCCCGACGTGTGGGAGCAAGGCGAAAACGGCACCTATGCCGCGATCATTCTCGATCTGGGCCTGCCCGGTATGGATGGCCTGTCGATCCTCAAGCGCTGGCGCAAGGCAGGGCTGGAAACGCCAGTGCTGGTGCTGACGGCGCGCGGCTCCTGGATGGAGCGGGTCGACGGTTTCGACGCCGGGGCCGACGACTATCTGCCAAAGCCGTTTCGGGCCGAAGAACTGGTCGCGAGATTGCGTGCGCTGCTCAGACGCGGCGGTCCGCGGCTGCAGTCCGTGCGCTCCGCCGGGCGTTTCACCCTTGATGAAACGACGCGCCGGGTCACATTCGACGGTCAGGTTCTGGAGTTGAGCCCGCTCGAGTACCGCATGATCGCGCTGTTCATGGAGCGCAAGGGCCAGGTTTTGACGCAGCTCGAACTGGCAAGTCATGTGCAGGGTCGAGAGGACGACGCAGCCAAGAATGCGGTCGAGGCGATGATCGCGCGGCTGCGCAAGAAGACCGAGAGTTCGGCGATCGAGACGCGGCGCGGCTTCGGTTACCTGCTGCCGGACGACGGCATATGATCCGTTCGCTTCGGCTGCGACTGGCGATCGGCGCACTGATTGCCGTCGGCGTGGTGCTGCTGGTGGTCTGGTTCTCGCTCTCGCGCCTTTTTACCGATTATGTCGTTGGCCGCTACCGCGCGGAAATGATGACAACCATCGATACAATTGCCGCCCAGGTGGTCGTCAGGGACGGCGAACTCGCTTTGCCGCGCGAGCCGGCGGATCCGCGTTTTTCGCTGCCGGCCGGCGGCCGCTACTGGCAGCTCACGCCGCAGACCGGCACCTCCATCCGATCCCGCTCCCTTTGGGATACGGTCATCGATACCAAGATGCCCTCCGCCGGCCATTACGAAGGCTTTGTGGAACTCGAAGGTCCTGACGGCGCGCCGATGCTTGTTCATACCCAGACGCTGGCTCTCGGCGATGGTCCCAAAGCCGAGCGCTTTTCCGTTCAGGCCGGATTTGGTCGCCAGGAACTCGACGACGCGCTCGCCTCATTTCACGGGCGGATGCGTCTGATGTTGCTCGCGACCGCCGCAGTGCTTGCCGGAGCTGCTTTCCTGCAGGGTGCACTCGGCCTTGCGCCGCTGCGGAGGCTGCGAGAGCGGGCAGCACTCGTGCGCGCCGGCAGCGAAAGGGACTTCGGTTCGTCCGGCCCGAGCGAGGTCGGGCCCGTTGTCAGCGAGATCAACCTGCTTCTGGCCGAGCGCGAGACGGCGGTCGAGCGTGCGCGTGCCCGCGCCAGCGATCTCGCCCATGGCCTGAAGACGCCGTTGACCGTGCTTGCCCAGCTAGCCGAAAGCCTGCCCGACAACGAACGCCAGCTGGCCTTGCAACAGGTCGATCTCGTGCGCCAGCGTGCCGACCGGCAGCTGCAGGCCGCCCGCATGGGCGTCGAGCGCATGGCGACCACGTCGGTCGCCAGCATGGCGGGCAAGCTCGTCAGCGTGTTGCGGCCGGTCACAGCCGAGCGCGGCATCGTTTGGGAGGTGTTGATCGATCCTGACCTGTCTCTCGATATGGATCCGGCCGACCTGGCGGAATGCCTTGGCAACCTGCTCGACAATGCCGCCAAGTGGGCGCGTTCGCGCATCCGCGTTTCCGCGGCGCGCAACGACGATCGATTGCACATCGTCGTCGGCGACGACGGACCTGGTATCGCCGACGGTGATCGCGAAATGGTGATGCAGCGCGGCGGTCGTGTCGTGGATGGCGAAGCGGGGCAGGTGCCCGGCACCGGGCTCGGCCTTGCCATCAGCGCGGATATCGCCGATGCCTATGGCGCGACGCTGACGCTTGGGCAGTCGCCACTCGGCGGGCTGGAGGCGGCGATGACCTTCGAAGCGGCGGGCGGGCGCAAGCGTCTGCGCGATCCGGTTTGATGCGGCCTGTCGCTTCTGCAACGCTTCTTCGATTCCGCAGTTGCGCTTTTGGGGATGTCCGGGTATAAGCCCCCGTCCGAACGGTCCGGCAGGGCATGCCGTGGCCGTTCTTAACGCTGGAAATGGACCTCGTCTGTCCGTTTCGAATTCTTAAGAAAATGGAGTAGCAAAATGCCCAAGATGAAGACGAAATCGTCTGCCAAGAAGCGGTTCAAGATCACCGCTACCGGCAAGGTTCGTGCAGCTGCTGCTGGCAAGCGCCACGGCATGATCAAGCGTTCCAACAAGTTCATCCGCGACGCACGTGGAACCATGGTTCTCGCGGAGCCCGATGGCAAGAAGGTCATCAAGAACTACCTGCCCAACGGTCTCTAAGACTTTCAGGCATTTTGGACACGTTAAGGAGATCATGACATGGCACGTGTAAAACGCGGCGTAACCGCTCACGCCAAGCACAAGAAGACACTCAAGGCAGCCAAGGGCTTCTACGGCCGCCGCAAGAACACCATCCGCGCTGCAAAGGCTGCGGTTGATCGTTCCAAGCAGTTCGCTTACCGCGACCGCAAGGTCAACAAGCGCAACTTCCGCGCTCTCTGGATCCAGCGCATCAACGCTGCCGTCCGCGAATTCGGCCTGACCTACGGCCGCTTCATCGACGGCCTGAACAAGGCTGGCATCGAAGTCGACCGCAAGGTTCTCTCCGACATGGCTATCCATGAGCCGGCAGCATTCGGCGCCCTCGTCGAAGCTTCCAAGAAGGCACTTGCCTACCTCAAGGAAGCCGGCACGACCAACGAGTTTGAAACCGCTGTTCGTTAAGCCAGCGTTTTCCCAAAACCGTTCTTGAATTTTGTTGGGAAACCCGCGCTGGCAGGGCTAGCGCGGGTTTTTCTTATTCTGCGAGACGAAAGTGCACGACGATCGAAGAGGGCCGCTTGCGGTTCCGCAGCTTGACGACGACGACATGGCGGCTCTGCTGGCAGCACTTGCCGGCGGATCGTCCCGTGTCGAGCACTGCCAGCTCAAGAATCGCGTCGTCTGGATCAAGCGTTACCAGCGCCTCGGGGCCCGTATCGGCCAACGCCTGCAGTGGCTCGCCTCTCGGCTGACCGGCGTCACCATTCTTCGTCCGGCCCCACTTCTCGATCCGCAGGGCATGCTCGACCGCGAGGTCCGGCAGATCAACGCTTTCTCCGCCGCCGGCTTCAAGACGCCGCAAATCCTCTATCGCGGCACGACGGCGCTGGTGCTTTCGCATCTCGGCCTGCCGGTCAGCAAGCAGATGGGCGCCTTGCGCGACAAGGACGCCGATGGCCACGATGCGCTCCTGGTGCGCTGTGCTGCCGAACTCGGCCGGCTGCACGCCGCAGGCCTCTGCCACGGCCGTCCGCATCCGCGTGATTTCATCATCGACGACGGCGCGTTCTGCTTCCTCGATTTCGAGGAAGAGCCGGCGGCGGTCATGCCGCTCGCAATGGCACAGGCGCGCGATGTCTGGCTCTTGTTCCTGCAGATCGCAAGCCGCGCGCTGAAGCCGGAAACCCCGGACCGCGCCTTTGCCGCCTGGAAGCTTGCCGCACCGGCGGAAACGGCGGTCGCTCTCTCGCAGATCATGCCGTTTTTCGCGCGACTGCTGCCGCTGGCGCGCTTCCTCCTGCGCATCCAGAACGGCCAGGACCTCGTGCGCTTCGTGGCCGCGACGGACTACCTGACGAGTGCGACGCAATCATAATCCTGAAGACAACGACATAGAACCGAACCCATTCCCGCATCGAGGCAGGACAGAATGAGCGAACTGGAAACACTGGAACGGACACTGCTGGCGGACATCGACGCCGCCGGCGACGAGGGATCGATCGAGGCGGTGCGCGTTGGCGCGCTCGGCAAGAAGGGCTCGATCTCCGAGCTCCTGAAGACGCTCGGCACGATGACGCCGGAAGAACGCCAGACCCGTGGCGCCCAGATCAATGCGCTGAAGACCACGGTCGCAGACGCGATTGCCGCCCGCAAGTCGGCGCTGAAGGACCTGGCGATCGCCGAGCGCCTTGCCCGCGAAACCGTCGATATCAGCCTGCCGGTGCGCTCGTCGCCGGCCGAGCGTGGGCGGATCCATCCGATCAGCCAGATCGTCGACGAAATCACCGCGATCTTCGGCGACATGGGCTTCTCGATCGCCGAAGGTCCAGATATCGAGACCGATTACTACAACTTCACTGCACTGAACTTCCCGGAGGGCCACCCGGCCCGCGAGATGCACGACACCTTCTTCTTCAATGAAGACGACAAGGGCGAGCGCAAGGTGCTGCGCACGCACACCTCGCCGGTGCAGATCCGCACGATGGAAGCGCAGGACCCGCCGATCCGCATCATCATCCCCGGCAAGACCTATCGCCAGGATTCCGACGCCACCCACTCGCCGATGTTCCATCAGGTCGAAGGCCTTGTCGTCGACAAGTCGGCGAACGTTGCCAACATGCGCTGGGTGCTGGAAGAGTTCTGCAAGGCCTTCTTCGAGGTCGACCAGGTGACGATGCGCTTCCGCCCGTCGTTCTTCCCGTTCACCGAACCGTCCTTCGAAGTCGACATCCAGTGCGACCGCTCCGGCCCGATCGTCAAGTTCGGCGAAGGCACCGACTGGATGGAGATCCTCGGCTGCGGCATGGTTCATCCGAACGTGCTGCGCTCCGGCGGCCTCGATCCGGACGAGTACCAGGGCTTTGCCTGGGGCATGGGCCTCGACCGCATCGCCATGCTGAAATACGGCATGCCGGACCTGCGTGACTTCTTCAACGCCGATGTCCGCTGGATGAATCATTACGGCTTCCGCCCGCTCGACATGCCGACGTTGTTCGGCGGCCTTTCGGCGTGATCGCGCAAAATTAGGACACAGGTGAAATCATGAAATTCACGCTTTCCTGGCTCAAGGACCACCTTGAAACCGACGCTTCGCTGGAAGCGATCTGCGCGCGCCTGACGATGATCGGGCTCGAGGTCGAGGACGTCGATGACAAGGCCGCCTTCAAGCCGTTCGTCATCGCCAAGGTCGTTTCCGCCGAGCAGCATCCGAATGCCGACAAGCTCCGGGTGCTGATGGTCGATACGGGAACGGGTGCACCGGTTCAGGTCGTCTGCGGCGCGCCGAACGCGCGTACCGGTCTGGTCGGCGCCTTCGCGGCGGCCGGCACATACGTCCCGGGCATCGACGTCACGCTCTCCGTCGGCAACATCCGCGGCGTCGAAAGCCACGGCATGATGTGCTCGGAAAAAGAGCTGGAGATCTCCGACGACCATAACGGCATCATCGATCTGCCCGTTGATGCGCCCGTCGGCACGAGCTACGCCGCCTATGCCGGCCTCGACGATCCGATGATCGAGATCAACCTGACGCCGAACCGCCCGGATTGCACCAGCGTCTACGGCATCGCCCGCGACCTTGCCGCCTCCGGCCTCGGTACGCTGAAGGCCCGCCCGGCACCGGCCCTTGCCGTCGAAGGCGAAACGACGACCAAGCTGACGATCGACCTTGGCGACGACCGCCACCTTTGCCCGGGCTTCGGCCTCAGGCTGGTGCGCGGCGTCAAGAACGGTCCGTCGCCGAAGTGGATGCAGCAGCGGCTGCTGTCGATCGGTCTGCGTCCGATCAACGCGCTGGTCGACATCACCAACTACATGACCTTCGACCAGGGCCGGCCGATGCACGTCTTCGACGCGGCCAAGGTCCAGGGCAACCTGACTGTGCGACGTGCCAAGGACGGCGAGACCGTGCTTGCGCTCGACCAGCGCGAATACAAGCTCGGCCCGAACAACGTCGTCATATCAGACGAAAAGGGCATCGAGTCGATCGGCGGCATCATGGGCGGCGAACACTCCGGCTGCGATGAGAACACCACCGACGTCCTGATTGAATCGGCGCTCTGGGATCCGATGAACATCGCCAAGTCCGGCCGCACGCTCGGCATCATCACCGATGCGCGCTACCGCTTCGAGCGTGGTGTCGACCCGGAATACATGGTGCCCGGTCTCGAGCGCACCACCGAGTTGGTTGTCGAACTCTGCGGCGGCAAGCCCGCCAAGGCCGAGGTCGTCGGCTATGCGGGCTATACCGCGAAGATCGTCGACTTCCCGATGTCCGAGGTCAAGCGCCTGACGGGCCTCGAAGTGTCGTCTGAAGAGAGTGTGACGATCCTGACGAAGCTTGGCTTTAGCGTCGAGGGATCGGGCGAGCGCGTCAACGTCTCGGTTCCGTCCTGGCGCCCTGACGTCGACGGCAAGGCCGATCTGGTCGAAGAGGTCATGCGCATCCACGGCGTCGACAACATCGTCGCAGCCCCCCTGCCGAGCCATGGCACCGTCAACGGCAAGATCCTGACGACGCTGCAGATCCGCACCCGCCTTGCCAAGCGCTCGCTTGCGAGCCGCGGCATGCTGGAAGCCGTCACCTGGTCGTTCATCTCCGAGGATCAGGCTAGGCTATTCGGCGGCGGTTCGCCGGCCCTGAAGCTTGCCAACCCGATTGCGGCCGATATGTCCGACATGCGTCCGTCGCTGTTGCCGGGTCTCCTGTCGGCGGCGCAGCGCAATGCCGACAAGGGCTTTGGCGACGTTGCGCTCTTCGAAGTCTCCGGCACCTACGAGGGCGATGGCCCGGACCAGCAGCGCCGTGTTGCCGGCGGCGTGCGCCGTGGCACCGCATCGCTCAACGGCGCCGGTCGTCTCTGGTCGAATGCCACCAAGGGCGGCGGCAAGCCGGTCGACGTCTTCGACGCCAAGGCCGATGCGATCGCCGTCTTGGAAGCTTGCGGCGTGCCGATGGGCAATGTCCAGTTCGAAGCCGGTGGCCCCGCCTGGTATCATCCCGGCCGCTCCGGCACGATCAAGCTCGGCCCGAAGATCGTGCTCGGCACCTTCGGCGAATTCCACCCGAAGACGCTCGAGGCGCTCGACGTTTCCGGCGCGCTCTGCGGCTTCGAGATCTATGTCGACGCCATGCCGGAACCAAAGAAGAAGGCGACCCGCACCAAGCCGGCGCTCGATCTTTCGCCCTTCCAGGCCGTCAAGCGCGACTTCGCCTTCGTCGTCGACAAGGGCGTGGAGGCAGGCGCCATCCTGCGCGCGGCCTCCGGTGCCGACCGCAAGCTGGTGACCGGCGTCAGCGTCTTCGACGTGTTCGAGGGGGCGTCGCTCGGCGAAGGCAAGAAGTCGATCGCCATCGAAGTAACGATCCAGCCTGTCGAGCGAACGCTGACCGACGAGGATTTCGAGGCGCTGACGGCCAAGATCGTCGCCAACGTCACCAAGACGACCGGCGGCGTGTTGCGCGCCTGAAAACGGCTCGTTCCATGATCATTGCAAAGGCCGCTGCTCGCAGCGGCCTTTTTCATATGCCGTCTGTAAAGCGCGGCATCGGCTCAAAGCCTGCGCGCGATCCGCTCGTCAGGCGTGAAGGTGATAGATCTTGTTGACGATGACCCATCGTCCGTCGATCTTGACCAGCGACAGATAGTCGGAGAAGCGTTCGCCGGCGAAGCTGTCGATCACCTTGACCGTTGCCGCATCGCCGGCAATGTCGGTCATCTCCACGTCCATCTGCGGCTGGGTGCCGGGCGGCGCGGCCCCCTGGTCCAGCACCGCCTTGATGAAGCCGTCGCGCGTCATCCATTCGAGCGCGCCTCTGTAATTGCCGATGATCGCCGCATCCGGGTGAAACGCCTTGCGCAACGCACCCTCGTTGGCAAAAGCCATGCCGTCGACATAGAGATGCACCACCGCGCTGATCGCCTGCTCGTCGGACATTCCTGCTCCTCCGCAATTGTTGGTCTCGACAGGAGAGGTAGTGCGTCCGGCGGAAAATTCGATGGGACGATGCCCCGCCTCGGCAAGGAGACGGGGCATGCGCGTTCAACGATTGGTGAGCACCAGCGATGCCTCGCTGTAGCGTTTGCCGGCAACGAGCGCCGGTGAGAGCGCATCGCCCAACCGGGCGCGTTCGTCGACGGTGAGAACGATATCGGCCGCCGCCGCATTCTGTTCCAGGTGGTTGAGCTTTCTGGCGCCGGGGATGGGCACGATGAAGTCACCCTGGTTGATCACCCAGGCGAGCGCCAGTTGCGCAGCGGTCACGCCTTTTTCGCGCGCGAGCGTCTCCAGCGTGTCGACGAGGGCGGCGTTGGCGCCCAGGTTCTCCGCCTGGAAGCGTGGCAGCGAACGGCGGAAATCGTCGGCGGCCAGATCGTCCGCCTTGCGAATCGTGCCCGTCAGCATGCCGCGCCCGAGCGGGCTATAGGGCACGAAGCCGATGCCGAGCTCGTGGCAGGTCGCCAGCACGTCCTCTTCCGGGTCGCGAGACCAGAGCGAATATTCGCTCTGGACCGCTGCGATCGGATGCACCTTGTGGGCACGGCGGATCGTTTCGGCGCTTGCCTCGGAAAGGCCGAGCGCTCGCACTTTGCCCTGGCGCACCAGGTCGGCCATGGCGCCGACGGTGTCCTCGATCGGAACCTCGGGGTCGACGCGGTGCTGGTAGTAGAGATCGATCACATCGATCCCCAGTCTTTTCAACGAGGCATCGGCCACGGCCCTGGCGTTTTCCGGCCGGCCGTCGATGCCCTTGATCGCCTCGGCCGCGGGTTTGCCGGGCGCAATGCGGAAGCCGAATTTTGTGGCGATCGTTACCTTGTCGCGCAAGGGTTTGAGCGCCCGGCCGACAAGCTTTTCATTCTCATAGGGGCCATAGACTTCGGCGGTGTCGAAGAAGGTGACGCCAAGGTCGACGGCGCGCTGCAGCGTGCGGATCGATTCCGCCTCGTCGGCGCCGCCATAGGCAAAGCTCATGCCCATGCAGCCAAGGCCGATGGCCGAGACGGTGAGTTCACTCCCGAGTTTGCGGGTCTTCATGTCATATCCTTTCGGGGGATGGGCGGCGATGCGGACGGGCCAGGTGGCGTGCGACGGCATCGAAGCAAAAGGCATCGTCGGTGGGTGGCATCGCCGGCTTGAAACGGTTTCCTGCATGCCGCTCTTCCCGGTACCGCGGGGCCGCGACGATAGGGAGAGGATAAAGCTTGCGCGTGCGTGTGAAAATCTCTGTCAATTCTCACGGGCTGTTCTAATATTTGGATCAATGAATCGAACCCAGCTTTCCCAACTTGCCGTTCTCGCCGCTGTTGCCGCCCATGGCAGTTTTCGGGGCGCCGCCCGTGAGCTTGCAATCGCGCCTTCGGCGGTGAGCCATGCGGTTGGCAGTCTGGAGGCGAGCCTGGGCGTCCGGCTTCTGGCGCGCACCACCCGCAGCGTCGCGCCGACCGAGGAGGGGCGACGGCTGCTGGAGCGGCTGGCACCGGCGCTCGACGAGATCGCCCACGCGCTAGAGGCCGTGGCCGATACGCGTGACCGCCCGGCCGGCAATCTGCGCATCACGGCGCCGCGGTTTGCCGCCGATCTTATCCTGGCGCCGCGGCTTGGCGAATTTCTCGATCGCTACCCGGACATCGTGCTGGAGATCGCCAACGAAGACGGCTTCACCGATATCGTCGAGGAGGGATACGACGCCGGCATCCGGCTCGGCGAAAGCCTCGAGGCCGACATGATCGCCGTCAAGGTCGGCCCGGAACTCGAAAGCGCGGTTGTCGCATCGCCCGATTATTTCGCGCGTTTCGGCCGTCCCTCGCACCCGCGCGACCTTGTCGGCCACCGCTGCATCCGGAGGCGTTTTTCCAATGGTACGCTCTATCGGTGGGAGTTCGAGAATGCGGGCGAAGAGCTGACGGTTTCCGTCGAAGGGCCGCTGATCCTCGGCGAAGACAGGCCGATCATCAAGGCGGCGATGGGGGGCGCAGGGCTTGCCTACCTCTTCCTGTCGCGGGTCGAAACGGCGATCACCGAAGGGCAGCTGATCCGCGTGCTCGACGACTGGTGCGCGCCCTATGCCGGGCCGTTTCTCTATTATCCGAGCAGACGGCAGATGCGCCCGGCGCTTCGTGCCTTCATCGACTTCTTCAGATACGCCGGATAGGGCTGACCTTCAGGTGAAGGTACCGAAGTTCAGCTTGTAGCGCACATGTTCGTCGGTCGCCGAGTAGCGGTCGTAGAGGCGGCGCGCCACGGCATTGTCGCGTTCGGTGTACCAATAGAGCCTGTCCCAGTCCGACGCCTGGCAGAGTGCGATCAGATCGTCGATCATGGCGCTGGCGATGCCTTTCCCGCGCGCCGACGGATCGACATAGAGATCCTCGATGTAACAGATCGGCCGTCGGAAGAACGTCGCCAGCTGCTCCTGGCAGATGGCGAACCCGACCGGTTCCCCGTCGAGGATCGCCAGCCGGGCAAAGAGCGGCGCAGCGGGATCGATCAGCCGGCCCCAGGTCAGTCTGATGATATCCTCCGCCAGTTCCGTGCCCGAGAAAGCGACGTAGCCGGCCCACAGGCGGCGCCAGTGCGTTTCGTCGCTGGCGGTCGCCGCCCGTATGCTCAATGCCATGGCTTTCGTCTTGCCCCTGTTATTCGCTGACGTCGTTGAGCTTGCGCATAGCCTCGTCGTTCAACGTCAGCTCCGCCGAGCGGATGAGGCTCGTCAACTGGTCGAGATTGGTGGCGCTGGCGATGGGAGCGGTGATGCCCTTGCGATTTCGGACCCAGGCGAGTGCGATCTCGGCCTGCGTCGCTCCGGTTTCCTCGGCAAGCTCGTCGAGAACGCCGAGAATGCGCATGCCGCGGCCATCGAGATACTTTTCGACACCTGAGCCGCGCACTGAGCCTTCCAGGTCCTTGTGGGTGCGGTATTTGCCCGAGAGGAACCCGCGCGCCAGACCGAAATAGCTGATGACGCCGATTTCTTCGCTGACGCAGAGATCGCGCACCGGCCCGTCGAAACTGTCGCGGTCGTAGAGATTGTATTCCGGCTGCAGCACTGCATAGCGTGGCAGGCCGCCATTGGCGGCGACATCAAGCGCTTCGCGCAGTTGCAGCGAGTTGAGGTTCGAAGCGCCGACGGCGCGCACCTTGCCGTCTGACAGCAGCTGATCGTAGGCGGCGAGCGTTTCTTCGTAAGGGGTTTCGGGATCGGGCCAGTGCGACAGGTAAAGGTCGATATAGTCCGTCTGCAGCCGCTGCAACGAATCTTCGACCGCCTGCAGGATCCATCGGCGCGACAGCCCCTTGCGGTCCGGGCCAAGTTCGGAGCCGACCTTGGTGACGATCACCGCCTGGTCGCGGCTGCGGCCGGACTGTTTCAGCCATTTTCCGATGATCGTCTCGGATTCGCCGCCCTGGTTTCCTGGCGCCCAGGAGGAATAGATGTCGGCGGTGTCGATGGCATTGAGGCCGGCATCGAAGAAGGTATCGAGAAGGGCGAAGGAGGTCTTTTCGTCCGCCGTCCAGCCGAAGACGTTGCCGCCGAAGACGAGCGGCGCAATGGAGAGGTCGGTTCGGCCAAGTCTGCGTTTTTCCATGGTTTCGCTCCATTGGACTGGATGAAAGCAAGTGCGCGATCGGGAGGATTGCCGGCAGGAACATAAGGCAAGCGAACAAAGTTTGTCACCTGTCGCCGGTCTTTTTTATCGCGTGTCGCCGCTTGATAGGTACGTACCTCGCAGCTACTCTCCGGCGCTTAATCAGGGAGCCCCGCCATGTTTCGTTTCGGAATTCTGTCCACGGCCAAGATCGGCCGCGATCTCGTCGTGCCCGCCATCCAGGACGCCGAGAACTGCGTCGTTTCGGCGGTCGCCAGCCGCGACCTTGCAAAGGCGCGCGCGATGGCTGACCGCTTTTCCGCGCCGCATGCCTTCGGCTCCTACGAGGAGATGCTCGCCTCCGACACGATCGATGCGGTCTATATCCCGCTGCCGACGTCGCAGCATGTGGAGTGGACGATCAAGGCCGCCAATGCCGGCAAGCATGTCCTCTGCGAAAAGCCGATCGCGCTTCGGGCATCCGAGATCGATCAGCTGATTGCCGCGCGCGACCGCAACAGGGTGCTGATCGCAGAAGCCTTCATGGTCACCTACAGCCCCGTCTGGCGCAAGGTCCGCTCGCTGATCGAAGAAGGGGCGATCGGCCGGCTGCGGCACGTCCAGGGTGCCTTCACCTACTTCAACCGCGACCCCGGCAACATGCGCAACATTCCCGAGCTCGGAGGCGGCGGCCTGCCGGATATCGGCGTCTACCCAACGATCACCACGCGCTTCGTCACGGGCAAGGAGCCGCTGCGCGTACAGGCCAGCACCGATCGCGATCCGGAATTCGGCACCGACATTTATTCGAGCGTGCGCGCCGATTTCGGTGATTTCGAATTGAGCTTTTATATCTCCACCCAGCTTGCCGCCCGCCAGGTCATGGTTTTTCACGGCGACAAGGGTTTTATCGAGGTGAAGTCGCCGTTCAATGCCGATCGCTATGGCCGCGAGGAAGTGGAACTCACCAACCAGAACCACGCCCAGTCCCAGCTTTTCCGCTTCCAGGACGCGCGCCAGTACAAGCTGCAGGCCGAAGCATTCGCGCGCGCTGCAACGGGAGAGCAGGAGGAGGTGGTGACGCTCGAAAACTCCAGGCTCAACCAGAAGCTCATCGACGCGATCTACCGCGCCAGCGAAAAGGACGGTTGGGAAGAGATCTGAGCCGGCTAATGAAAGAAAAGCCCGCCGGCACGGGGCCGGCGGGCTTTTCTCATTTTTGTCAGATCAGAGATCAGGCAAGCGCCGCGCGCTCCCTCGAAAAGCCCTTCAGCTTGAAGAACAGGAAATCTGCGACACCGATAATGCCGACGATGACAAGACCGATGCCGATGGGTGTCAGCGAGGCATAGGCGGTCGCAAGCAGAGCAAGGCTCGCGACCTGCCACAGGATGTCGCCGCCGATGCTGACCCGTGCGGCAGCTGATACCGGGCCGCCGTTGCGGGCGGCCGAGAGGTGGAAGATCCCCCAGGCCAGGAGCCCGACGCCGATCAGCTTCATCATCACCGGTGTGGCGAAGGGACCGATGAGGGCGGCGAGCTGGGCTGCACCGAGGATGAGAACCGCGCCGGACAGGAGCGAAAAAGCGCCATCGGCGAGGAAGGTCTTGTTGAGCAGGCTGCGGTTGGAAAGGTTCAGCATGTCAGGCTCCATTGGTTTGTCGATATCGGGATGGTGCCGTCTCGCGATCATCAAACCAATTACGTCTGAGGTAATGGAGGACTTACCCCGGGGTAAGGGAATCCATTTACCTCTGAGGTTATGGATTTTACGCAGCGCCTGCGCCAATCTGCCGGCGCAACGGAGGTCTGCATCGATGGAATTCGGCAATCACCTGAAGGAATGGCGCGGGCATCGTCGCATGAGCCAGCTTGATCTGGCAGTCGCTGCCGGCATCTCGACGCGGCACCTCTCGTTCCTCGAGACAGGCCGCTCGAGGCCATCGGAAGGCATGATCCTGCGGCTGGCCTCGGTGCTCGACATTCCTGCCCGCGACCAGGGCACGCTGTTTTCGGCCGCCGGCTTCCGTCCGCGCATGACGACGCGCCCGGCGTCCGGGCTCGATACCATGCCGCCGGCCGTCGCCAATGCCATCCGGCTCATCCTTGCCCGCCATGATCCCTATCCGGGCCTGGTGCTCGATCACGAATACACGCTGCTGATCGTCAATCCCGCATTGGCAGCACTCGCCGTCTCCGCCGATGTGCCCTTCAACCCCGGCCAGAACTTTCTCGATGCCTTTCTCTCCTCGGAGAATGTCCGCTCCCTTGTCGTCAACTGGGAGGCTGCGGCCGCCGATCTTGTCCAGCGCGTGCGCACGGAAGCCTGGCTTCAGGGGCCGAGGAGCCGTCTTGGCAAGAGGCTGGAGAGACTTGCGGCCGATCCCGCCGTCAAGCGGGCGGTCGAAAACTATCCGGATACCGATCGGCTGCCGGTCTTGCCGGTCGAGTTGCGGGTTGGGCCGGTGACCTTGAGCTTCATCACCACCCTCCAGACCTTCGGTTCGACGCAGGACGCCCTGGTGGAAGGTGTTCTGATCGAATCCTTCTTCCCGGCCGATGAGGAAACGAAAAACTTCTTCGAAAGAAAGGGCTGAACGAGCCTAGCGGTCGTGTGGCAATCCGACAGCGATGGCGCCGCACAATGCGAGCGCAATACCCATGTTGTAGCCGCCGATCGCCGCCGCGACTTCGCACCAGTCTCCGGCGGCACTGGACAGGACGCAGAGCGCGCCGGCGACGAGCAGGCAGGTGCGGGGCGAGCGCAGGCCGGCTGCTAGCAGTCCGAGCACGAACGAGGAGGCGATGATCATCATGACACGTGCGTCGCCATCAGGAGTTGATGATGATCATGCCGCCGATGATCAGTACGGCACCGGCGGCATAACGCAGCGTCAGCGTTTCGCCGAGGAAGACGGCGGCAAGCAGGGGTACGATGCAGAAGGTCATAGCCATGAACGAATAGGCAACGGTCAGTGGTACCGACTTGATGGTGAAGATCCAGATGATCGTGCCGATACCGTAGACGACAAGGGCCGTCAGCAGTGTCGGGGTGAACAGGAGCGCCAGCAGGCCTTGCGCGTCGGCGCGCCCCGTCTTGGCGCTCGTCAGCTTGAAGAGGATCTGTCCGGCCGAGATCAGAACTGGCGTGAAGAACAGGCCGAACCAGACAGCGGGGGCGAGATTGAGGTTCATAGCTCAGCGCCTTGCATCGGCTAGATCCTGTCTTCGCAGTAGAAGATGTCCCGGCCGATATCGATGCACTCGTGCCGTGCCGGCACGGGGTGCATCGCGCGCAGGAAGGAGTGGGTGTAGGGGAAGAAATTGAAGTGGGGATTGAAAGTGTAGCGATATTCCCGTTCGCGCGGGACGACGATTATCAGCCGTTGCCGGGTGATGCGCCGCAGTTCGGCGATCGCCTTGCGATAGTCGAGAATGTGCTCGATGACATGCGTGCAAACGACAGTATCGAATTCACCGTCATCGAAGGGAAGCTCTTCGATCATCGCCGCGACGTATTCCACGCCCTCGATCTGGGCCGCGTCGTCAATGGCGAAGTCGACGCCCGCCAGTCGCTGCAAATCGGGATTGGCACCTCGGATGTGCTTCAGCAGCACACCGGTGCCGCAACCGACGTCGCATACGGATGAGCCGCGCACTTCGGCGGCAATCTTGCGAACGCAGGCTTCGGAATTATCCGTGCCTTTGTGAACGCGCGGATGCTTTCTGTAGAGCTGCTCGTATTCCGAAGCCGTGAGGAAAGGGGCGCGTTCGCGAAACCGCGCGAGATGGGCGATATGCTCGCCCCAAGCAAGGCTCGCCACGCCCTTGAACAGCCGAGAATCTCTCAGAAACGGCGGCAGAATGTCTTCGAGGACGAAGCGTATGCGGTTGGTCGTTTCACGGTTCATCGGCAGTCGTTCCATGTCTCTCGTGAGCTTAAGCGGCGTCGGATCCACGGCGGTGGGCACGGCGTTGCGGGGCGGCAGCTTTTTCACCGGTAGTCTCCCGCGCGGATCGCCGGTCAGTCGCCGTGTAATGAAGGCGCAGTTGCTCGGTTCGTGCCCGGGAAACAGAATCAAGGATCAGCCCGGCGGTAAACATCATGATCGACGTCAACAGCAGCACCATGGAAAGCACCCAGGTCGGCATGCGGGGAACGAGGCCCGTGTGGAAATACTCGATCAGCACCGGCGTCATGAACGTCAAGCTCGCAGCCATGAACGCGAGACTTATCAGGCCGAAGAAGGTGAAGGGCCGTGTTTCCTTCATCAGCATCGCGAACATCCAGAGGATCTTGGCGCCGTCGCGGAAGGTGGAGAGCTTGGAATGGGAGCCTTCGGGACGCCTGCCATAGTCGAGCTCTAGCTCGTTGACCGGCAGTTTCAACCGCGAGGCATGCACCGACATCTCGGTTTCGATCTCGAAACCGGCCGAAATCGCCGGAAAGCTCTTCACGAACCGTCGCGAGAACACGCGATAACCGGAAAAGATATCGCTGAAATCCGTGCCGAAGATCGAACGGTAGAGGAAATTGAACAGCGTGTTTCCGAAAGCGTGGCCTTGCCTGCCGGCATCGTTGCGAATGTTGCGGCGTGTGCCGACAACCATGTCCGCCTGCTCGGTGATGAGGGTTCGGATCAGGTCTTCCGCGTCTGCCGGCGAGTAGGTGCCGTCGCCATCCGCCATCAGATAGATATCCGCGTCGATGTCGGCAAACATCCGCCGAACGACGTGGCCCTTGCCCTGTCTCCTCTCGCGAACGACTGTCGCACCGGCGAGCATGGCCTGCAGCGCAGTTCCGTCCGTCGAGTTATTGTCGAAGACATGAATGCTCGCCGTCGGCAGTGCGGCTTTGAATTCTCGCACGACGCGACCGATGGTCGAGGCTTCGTTGTAGCAGGGCAGTAGGACAGCAATGCTTAAGGATTCAAACATAGGGCGGCTCGTTTTCGAGAGTATCGAGACATGATAGGCGTTGCCGGTTAACAACACGCCAAGGTGGGCCGACGCCCGTAGCACCAGCCATTCAGCCTGACTTTACCGTTCTTTGATCATGTCCGCGTAGGCTCATGATTACACAGGGGCCAAGGCAGATGCTGGATAGAATTGCGATACGTCAGGAACCGGAAGCAGCGAGCGCAGAAAAGCGGTTCTGGTCGAGCTTGCGGTGGATGACACTGTTTTATGGCATGCCCGTCGTTTTGGTTTTGATTACCCGGTTCTTCCGTGCTGCCGATTACGTCGGCCAGGACAATGACGACGTGATGCGACTGGTTCAGGTGCGTGACCTCCTCAACGGTCAAGGCTGGTACGACCTTGTTCAGCTTCGTCTCGGTCTGGAAGGCGGCACGCAGATGCACTGGTCGCGCCTGATCGACCTGCCGATCGCCGGACTGATATCCTTGTTCAGGCCGGTCTTCGAACCTGGCAGTGCCGAGGTGCTGGCCCTTGCGATCTGGCCGATCTTTCTTGCCATTCCCTTGCTGGTCGCCATGGGCCTCGCTGGCCGTCGAATCAGCGGGACGCAATGCATGCATTTCTGCTTCGTCCTGACGGCGATCTTTGTGGTCACCGGCAACCGATTTCTCGGCGGAGCGATCGATCACCACAACGTGCAGCTAGTCCTTGCTGCAGCGATGGCCGCGATGCTGGTGGACATGCAGTATCGTGTCCGCAGCTACGCGCTTGCCGGCGCAGCCGCCGCGTTGGCGATTGCCATCGGCGCGGAAACGACGCCGCTCGTGGCGATCGTATGCGCTATCGTTGCTTTGCAGTGGGCTCATTTAGGGCGTGACGTCGCTCGCGCCACCATCGCTTTCGGCTTTTCGCTCGCCGCCACTTTGAGTGTTATGTTCTTTCTCACGGTGCCGCCTTACCTCTATCGCGCAGTAACCTGCGACAATCTCTCGATCGCCTTTTACTCCCTGGCGCTTGTCGGCGGAGCGGTGCTGGCTGCGTCTGCAGCATTTGCAAGCGGTCGCGGCAAACCCACCCGGTTCGGCGCATTGGCGGCGAGTGCCTGTTGCGTCCTCATGGTCGCCCTCGTTGTCGCCCCCCAATGCCTTGGCAATCCCCTTGCCGGCCTCGACCCGCTGTTGGTGGAACTCTGGCTTGACAATGTCACCGAGGCGCAATCCTTTTCGACAGTGCTGGCACAGCAGCCTGAAACCATCGGCACCTATTATTTCTGCGGCGCTTTCGCATCGCTCGTTTGTGCCTGGCGCATCTGGCAGGGTGATAGGGTCAGGTTGCACCTCATTCTCTTTGCTCTTGTCGCTTCCAACCTTGCCATTGCCCTGGTCCAGGTCCGGGCGATGGTGTTTTCCAACCTTCTGGCGATCTTGCCGCTGTCGCTTCTGCTTGTCGATCTGCGCACCCGGTCGCAGGGCGGAAGCCGGGGGGTGGGGGCGTCGCTCGCCTATGTGCTCGTCCTGATTTTGTCCGTGCCAACGGTCTGGGCAGTTGGCGGTACCCTTGCAAGCAACGGTCTTGCCGCTCTGGAGACACGGCAAGTGTCCAATACGCAACGCTGCCTGACGCCATCAGCTCTTTCCGACATCGAGGGCCTTCCGGCATCCACGATCGTCGGCCCTTCGGACATCGGCGCTTCCATCCTCCGATACACGAACCACCATGTCTTGGCCGCACCCTACCACCGCAATGCCGATGGCATGCTGATGGAGCTGAAGATCGGACTGGCGCCGCTCTTCAATGCCAAAGCGATGCTGAGCAAGCTGCATGATCCGATACTCGCATTTTGCGCAAACGATTTTCAGACGGATATGATCGCCAAACGAGAGCCGCAAGGCCTCTACGGGCAGCTTGCCGCCGGCAGTGTGCCGGACTTTCTGACGCCGCTACCGGTCTCCCCGCGCTCCAGCATCCTGCTCTACGCGCTCAAGCCATAATTGCGCAGCAAGAAACCGGTAGAAAGCTTCACCTGTTTGCTGACCTTGCGCCCCAGGTCGTCTACAAATGCGCAATGAGCTCCATCTTCGACAACGATTCTCCGAGCAACCTCGCCGAATACTCGGTCTCCGAGCTTTCCGGCTCGATCAAGCGCACGGTCGAGCAGGCCTTCGATCAGGTCCGTGTGCGCGGCGAAATCTCGGGCTATCGCGGGCCGCATTCTTCGGGGCACGCCTATTTCGCGCTCAAGGACGACCGGGCGCGTATCGATGCGGTGATATGGAAGGGCACGTTCTCGCGCCTGCGCTTCCGGCCGGAAGAGGGCATGGAAGTGATCGCCACCGGTAAGGTCACGACCTTCCCCGGTTCGTCGAAATACCAGATCGTCATAGAGACGCTGGAGCCGGCCGGTGCCGGCGCGCTGATGGCACTGCTCGAAGAGCGCAAGCGCAAGCTCGGCGCCGAGGGCCTGTTCGCCGCAGCGCGCAAGCGGCCGCTGCCCTATATGCCCAGGGTGATCGGCGTGGTGACCTCGCCGACCGGCGCCGTCATACGCGATATTCTCCACCGCATCGCCGACCGGTTTCCGGTCCACGTGGTCGTGTGGCCGGTCAGGGTCCAGGGCGAAGGATCTGGAGACGAAGTGGCAGCCGCCATTCGCGGCTTCAACGAATGTGAACCCGGAGGACCGATTGCCCGGCCTGATGTCCTGATCGTCGCGCGCGGTGGCGGCAGTCTCGAAGACCTCTGGGGTTTCAACGACGAGGCGGTCGTGCGCGCTGCAGCCGCGTCCGTCATCCCCTTGATCTCGGCCGTCGGCCACGAGACCGACTGGACGCTGATCGACTATGCGGCAGACCAGCGGGCACCGACGCCAACGGGGGCGGCGGAAATGGCCGTGCCGGTCAAGGCCGATCTGGAGGCGGAGGTTTCCGGCCTTTCGGCGCGGCTGAAAGCCGGCGTCGTCAGGCAGATGGAAAACCGCCGTCAGGCGGTGCGGTCTCTTGCCCGCGCGCTGCCGTCGCTAGACCAGTTGCTGGCGCTGCCGCGCCGCCGTTTTGATGAAGCCGCTCTCGGCCTCGGGCGCGGGCTGATGATGAACACCGTAAACAAGCGCCGGCTGTTCGAGCGCGCTTCGGCCGAACTGCGGCCGGATCTGCTCAAGGCAAGGCTCGGCGATCGCCGGCAGCGGATCAACGATGCGATGAGCCGTGCGGACCGGGTCGTCGAACGGCAGGTCCACCGGGGGCAGTCGCGCGTGTCGGCTGCGGATGCCTCGTTGCGCGGACTACCGTCGCGCCTGCTCGCCCAGATCCACCGCTCGAACGATCGTGTCGCCGGTCTCGCCGCCCGCTCCGACGCAGCGATCCGCACGGATATCCGCCGGTTGACGGGCGTCATCGCTGCGCAGGACCGCATCCTGCAATCGTTGTCCTATCGCAACGTGCTGCAGCGCGGCTTCGCGCTGGTGCGCGACGGTGAGGGCGGTCCGGTACGCCAGGCCGCAGCGGTCTTGCCAGGCATGGCGCTGTCGCTCGAATTTGCGGACGGCAGTGTTTCGGCGATCGCCGGTGAAGGCGGTGAGCCCCCGGCCCAGGCGGCCGCCAGGAAGAAGCAGCCGAAACCCGGCAATCCCGGCGGCGATCCGCCGAAACAGGGGGACCTGTTCTAGAGGGACGTATCCGGAACAATGCTTGAAGGACGCTCGTGCCGTGCATAGCGATATCGGATTGCACAAGCGGTCCGTTGCGTACCGATCCACTTGGGCATGCCTGGCTTCATCTGCCTGTTGCCGAAGCGGCATACTGCCGACCGGCAGCGGCATTCATGAGAACGGACATCCGATATGGTCGAACGCGCCAGGATCATCTTCATTCATGGGGCGTCCAGTAGCGGAAAATCCACGCTGGCGCGTGCGGTCCAGGCACAGCTCAACGAGCCGTTCTGGCATGTCTCGATCGATCATCTTCGCGACTCGGGCATGGTACCGATGGAACGGTTCCGGCGCGGCGACTTTCGCTGGAAGGAATATCGGGCCCGTTTCTTCGATGGATTCCACCGCTCGCTGGTCGCCTACGCTGCGGCCGGCAATAATCTCCTGCTGGAACACATTCTCGAAGAGCCACAATGGGCGTCTGACCTGGCGGTGATGCTGCAGCCATTCGACGTCTTCTTTGTCGGGCTTCACTGCGAGCTCGACGAACTCGTCCGACGGGAAACGCTGCGCGCGGACAGGCCGATCGGTAGTGCCGCAGACGATTTCCACCGGATCCACGAGGGGCAGCGCTACGACCTTGAGCTTTCTTCGGGGCAGGCTGTTGAAGCGAACGCTGCGCAACTGATGTCCGCCTGGGTGTCGCGCCGCGCGCCATCCGTTTTCGAGGAACTTGCGCTGCAAGCACGGGTGACGCGCATCGACCGGTCTCGCTGACGGGCAGGGCTTGCCCGGATCTGCTTACACCCGAAACGCCGTGCCTTGCCGACGTCGGCTTTCCTCCGTGAAGAAGCGCGGTTCTTTGCGAGCGGAGCGAATATGGTTGCAACGGGCTGATTTTTTACAGCATTTGTTCTGCGATCGTTTCGACGCCAGGTCTTATTCCATAGGGAACAATGGATGCGCATTCTGCTCGTGCTTGCCCACCCGCTTGAAGACAGCTTTGCCGCAAGCGTCGCCCGCGAAGCGAATGAGGCGCTCGTCGCCGGTGGTCATTCCGTCGATCTGCTCGACCTTTATCGGGAGGATTTCGATCCGAGGCTGAGCAAGGCGGAGCGTGGCAGCTATTTCACCGACAGCTACGACGCCAGCCTGACGGCCGGCCTGATCGCGCGGCTGCAGGCAGCCGATGGGATCGTTCTGGTCTTTCCGCAATGGTGGTTCAATTTCCCGGCGATCCTGAAGGGCTTCTTCGATCGCGTCTTCGTGCCGGGCGTCGCCTTCGACAATGATCCGGCAGGCGGCCGCATCATCCCGCGGCTGAAGAACATCAAGCTGTTCTGGGCGCTGACGACGACGGGATCGCCCTGGTGGGTGGTGCATCTCTATATGGGTAATCCCGTGCGCCGGCTGTTGAAACGCGGCATTGCCGCCTTCTGCGCCAAGGGTCTCGATTTCCGCATGCTCAGCCTGCACGACATGGACCGGGCAACCGACGATAAGCGCAAGGCACATCTGGCCCGCGTGCGCCGGCTGGCAGCAAGCATCTGAGTCGGCCTGTTCCCCCGGTCTATTCGCCCGCTCTATTCGAAAGCCGCGAGATACTTGCGCAACAGCGCGTCGAGGTTGGCCCGCTCCTCGGGCGACAGCTCGGCAACGACCCGGTGTTGGTTGGCCACATGGGCGGTCGCGGCCTCGTCGACGCGTTTCAGCCCCTCCTCGGTCAGGGCGATGATCACGCCGCGCCGGTCATCGGGATTGTCGAGCCGCTCCACCAGGCCCGCTTTCTCCAGCTGGTCGATCCGGTTGGTCATCGTGCCGGAGCTGACCATGGTGGTCGCCAGCAGGTCGCCGGGGGAAAGCCGGTAGGGCGGGCCGGAGCGGCGCAGCGTTGCGAGCACGTCGAAGCTCGATGAGGAAAGGCCGCGTTCGGCAAATGTCTTCTCGATCTCCCGGCCGATATGGGTCGACAATCGTCCGAGGCGGCCGAGAAGCCCCATGGCCGACACGTCGAGATCAGGCCGTTCCCGGTGCCATTGCGCCAATATCCTGTCGACACGATCCATAACAAATCCTCCGCCACGCCTGTTCCAGCTATAGAGTATCTTGACGTAGAGAGAAACTCTGTTATCGTCAATTTATCTTGATGTAGAGATTCTTGAGGTAAAGATATGATCGCGACCCGCAACCTCGACCTCGCTTTGACCGCGATCGCACCGGCGGTCTGGGGCAGTACCTATCTGGTTACGACCGAGTTGCTGCCGCCGGGATACCCACTGACGGTCGCCATGCTGCGCGCCCTGCCGGCGGGGCTGTTGCTCCTCCTCATCGTTCGCCGGCTGCCTTCCGGCATCTGGTGGCCGCGCACCTTCCTGCTCGGCGCGCTCAACTTCTCGTTCTTCTGGGCGATGCTGTTCGTCTCCGCCTATCGGTTACCGGGCGGCGTGGCCGCGACCGTCGGCGCGATCCAGCCTTTGATCGTCATTCTCCTGTCGCGCGTCTTTCTGGGGTCGCCGATCCGGGCGCTCAGCATCGTCGCCGGACTTGCCGGCATCGTCGGCGTCGGCCTGCTGGTGCTGACACCGGGCGCAACGCTTGATCCGCTCGGCGTCCTTGCCGGTCTTGCCGGTGCCGTATCCATGGCCTTCGGCACGGTTTTGAGCCGCCACTGGGCACCGCCGGTGCCGCCCTTGACCTTCACCGCCTGGCAGCTTGCCGCCGGCGGCGTGCTGCTGGTGCCGGTCGCGCTGTTCTTTGAGCCGGCGCTGCCGTCGTTGACTGTGGCGAACTACGGGGGCCTTGCCTATCTCGGCCTTGTTGGCGCTGCCTTCACCTATCTGCTCTGGTTCCGCGGGCTGTCGCGCCTTGAGCCTTCGGCCGTGGCGCCGCTCGGCTTCCTCAGCCCTGTTGTCGCCATCCTGCTCGGGTGGGGCGTGCTCGATGAGCGTCTGACGCCGGTCCAGGCACTCGGCATTCTGGTCGTACTCATCAGTGTCTGGCTAAGCCAGCGGGCGCAACTGGTGCCCCGGGTTCGGCCGGCCCGTGCATGAAAGGTCGAGCCTGCCACTGGACGGGCTCGTTCGAAAATTTGAGAAACATGGGGCCGCAACGCAGAGCGAGCGTTTCAGGAAAATGCGGCTGACCTATTGCTTTCGCGTACCGGCCGCTGCCTTTGCCGCGGCGGCTGTCAGACCGCGTGCGATCGGCGTGCGGATATCGGCCGCGGCCATGGCCTCAAGCCCGGCGGCGGTCGTGCCGGCGTAGTCGAGGAAAGCTTGTACGATTTCGGCGGGCGTCTGCTCGCTGTCGGCCATAAGTGCGCTGCCGCCGAGGAAGAGTTGGCGCACGGCCCGTTCGGCGATGCCACGCCCTATTCCTTTCGCCACGGCGTCGGAGATCATGGCATCGGCAAAGGCGGCGAGAAAGGCGGGGCCGGAGCCGGTCAGCGCCGTAAAATAGTCGAGCTCCGCCTCCGTCCCGATCCTTTGCGCTTGGCCGGATGCATTGAAGAAACGTTCGGCGAACACGCAATCCGCATCCGTTGCATCGGAGCTGGCAAGCCAGGGCGTGAAGGAGAGCCGCTTTTCGGCGGCAGCGTTCGGCATCGCCCGGATGATGCGGCGAGCCTTGAAGCGGGCGGCAAGGTCGTCAAGCGAAACCATCGCCATCACCGAAATGATGAGTTTGCCGGAGAGATCGAGCGTTATGGCGTCGAGATCCTGGGGGCGGACCGACAGCATCACCACATCCGCATCGCCAGCAAGCGCGGCATTGTCCTTCGTCTGGCGGACATCTGGCCAGGGCGCGAAGCCCGCCGCGGTGCCGCTGCGCGAGGAGACTGTCAGCGCCTCCCCGGCAATCACGCCATCGGCAAGGGCGGGCAAGAGCAGGGCCTTGCCCAGCCAGCCGCCGCCACCGATGACGCCAAGTCGCGTCAAGCCCACTCGCCCTGACGCATGACCGGCACGCGGCTGCCGTCGGCGCGCACGCCGTCGATGTCGACCTGGCCGGAGCCGATCATCCAGTCGATATGGATCAGGCTTGAATTGCCGCCCTGAGCGCGGATCTGCTCCGGGGTCAGTTTGGTGTCGTCGACGAAGCAACCCGAGTAGCACTGGCCGAGCGCGATATGGCACGAGGCATTTTCATCAAACAGCGTGTTGTAGAACAGGATACCGCTTGCCGAGATCGGCGAGGAATGCGGGACCAGCGCCACTTCGCCGAGCCGGCGCGCGCCTTCGTCAGTATCGAGCACCTTGTTCAGCACTTCCTCGCCACGCGACGCCTTCGCCTCGACGATGCGCCCGCCTTCGAAGCGGACCTGGATGTTATCGATCAGAGTGCCCTGATGCGACAGCGGCTTGGTGCTGGAGACAAAGCCTTCGACGCGCAGCGCATGCGGCGTGGTGAACACCTCTTCGGTCGGGATGTTCGGATTGCAGATAATGCCGTTTTTCGCTTCCGACGCGCCGCCGCACCAGAGATGGCCGTCAGCCAGGCCGACGACGAGATCGGTGCCGGGGCCGGTGAAATGCAGCGAGGCGAAGCGTTCGCCGTTCAGCCAGGCGGAGCGGCGCGCCAGGTTGGCATTGTGTGCGTTCCAGGCAGCAACCGGATCGTCGAGGTCGACGCGTGAGGCGGCAAAGATGGCATTGGCCAGTTTTTCCACCGCGATCGGCTCGGGATCGTTCGGGAACACCAGCCGCGCCCAGGAGGGATTGGGATAGGAGACGATGTTCCAGTTGATGTCGAAGTTCGAGATCTTTTCGAGCGCCGGTTTGTAGGCGATTGAATTGGCCTTGTTGGCGCGCGCGACCTTGCTCGGGTCCTGGGCCGACAGCATCATCGGGTTGTCGCCGGAGATGGCGAGGCGTGCCGCACCGCCGGCAAAGGCCTTGGCCATGCCTTCGTAAAGCCAGTCGCTGGCCCGGTCGAAGCTTTCGTCGGGCGCATAGGCATAGCGCGCCAGCGTCGTTTCCTCGTCGGAATAGAAGGTCGTCACCAGGCCGGCGCCGGCCTTGTAGGCATGTTTGGTGATGTCGCGCACCAGCGGCATGGCGGCGATCGGCGCCGTCATCACCAGGTCCTGGCCCTTCTCAAGCTGCAGGCCGACCTTGATGGCGACTTCCGCGAGCTTGTCGAGTTTGACCGGATCGATCGGGGTGGGGGTGTTGGCGGGATAGGTCATGATCTGCCTGTCGTTATGAAATCGGACGAACGAGACTTAGTGCTGTTTGCGGCGAAAATGAAGGCTGGCGGTTGCAAACCTCAGTTGCGGGCCGCCGCCGCACGCATTCTGGCGACATTGCTGTCGTGGACTTCCTCATAGGGCTCGAAATAGAGGATCGAACCGGTAGCGATCTCGTCGGCGGCAAAGTCCTTGAGCGGCCCGATCGGGATTCCCTCCGCGGCCGCTTCCATCAAGCGTTCGAGGTAGCGTCGGTTCGCATCGATGAGCGTGCCGTCGTAGCCGCCGGCGGAGATGCGGTCGCGGTCGCCATGGCTCGGCAGGATGTGGGCGATCGGCAAGAGCCGCAGCCGCTTCAGTTCGTCAATGTGCGTGGCGACGTGCGCGGCCTCGGCGATGAAGGTGGCGCAGTCTTCGACGGTGTCGCCGGCCAGGAGCAGCTTTTCCTCAGGCAGCCAGAGGACGTTGCCGTCGGCGCTGTGAATGGCGAAGTGGTGCAGTTCCACCGTCCGCTGCCCGACTTTCAGGTCGAGCCTTCCTTCGAACAGGCAGGTGGGCATGACGAGGGGGTGGATCGGCGGCGTCGCCGTTTCGATTTTTCCGCGGTTCTCGGCAAGCCGTTCTGCCGTCAACGCCAGTGCGATGATCTCGCAATCGGCAAAAACGGCGTTTCCGGCGACGTGGTCCTTGTGCCAATGGCTGAGCACGACCCGGATCGAGGTGACGCCGAGGCCTTCGAGGTGAGCGCGAATGGCTTGCGCATGGGGCAGGGAGATGTGGGTGTCGTAGACGAGTGCCTCGCCGCCGTCGACAATGGCATAGGACGCGACACCGAGCGCATAGGCGCCGTCGTCCAGCCAGTTCGGTCCCTCCGAATGCAGCCGTGTCCCGGCAATCCGCCCGTCGTAATAGGCAAAGATGCCGGGATAAGGCTGTAGTATCGTCAGGGTCGACGTCATATCAGGCACGGGCACTTCGCCTCCAGAAGGTTTGCATCCGTCATAGGACGGCGCGCGCCGAAAAAGAAGGGCCGGTGAGGCACGCGCTCTATTGCGCGCGCAGCAGATAGGCGTCGTGCTGCTTCAGGAAGACCATCAGGCGCTCGCCGTAGTCAGCGGCCACGGCCTTCCTGACACTCGGGCGTTCCGTCAGGGCCTGCCGCCAGGCGGAAACGTGGGTAAGCCCATTGAAAATCCTGTGGTCGGCCAGCGTGTCGAAAAGATCGAAGTAACGGAAGATCGGCGCAAAGACCGCATCCACCAGCGAGAAGTCGTTTCCGGCGAAATAAGGGCCGTCGCCGAGCACGGCTTCGACCGTCGCGAACTTTGCCGCGACCGCCTGGCGCTTCTGCTCGAAGGTTTCGGCGTCCCCGGTGGTCTCGAAGCCCCAGAGGTCCGACAGGATCGAGGAGCCGTATTCCATCCAGCCACGGTGGCGCGCCCGTTCGAGCGCGTCGGTCGGGTGCAGCCTGGCGCCGGCCTGGGTTTCCTCGAGATATTCACAGATCACCGAGCTTTCGAACAGCGCGGCTTCACCGGTGTCCTGGGGGATCTGCAGCAAAGGCACCTTGCCGAGCGGCGAAATCTTCAGAAACCAGTCCGGCTTGGCGGCGAGATCGATGTTGATGCGATCGAAGGCGACATTCTTCTCGGCAAGGGCGATTGCAGCCCGCTGCACATAGGGGCAGAGGTGATGGCTGATCAGGGTGAGGGCACTCGTCATGGGCGATCTCCTGGGTTGGTCAAGTAGATGCATTTGCATGTATGTGCGCTTGCCAATGATTTCAAGATCGATGTAACTGCATCTATGAGCGATTTTTCGGACACCGGAGAGCCACGGCCCACCCCGGGCGCCACACAGGCTTGGATCGGCCTGATGCGCGCGCAGCGGCGCGTGCTCCAGGAGATCGAAGCCGACTTCAAGAAGGCTGGCCTGCCGCCGCTTAGCTGGTACGACGTACTCTGGGAACTGGCACAGGCGGACGGCGGCAAGCTGCGCCCCTTCGAAATCGAGTCCCGCACCCTGCTTGCCCAATATAACCTCTCGCGCCTGATCGACCGGCTTGAACGGGAAGGGTTTGTACGTCGCGAGACTTTTGACGCCGATGGCCGCGGGCGCTGGGTGGTTGTCACCGATGAGGGGCGCGCGACGCGCGCGCGCATGTGGCAGGTCTATGCCGCCTCGATCGAGGCGCATGTCGGCGCGAAGCTGAGTGCGGACGATGCGCGGGAGCTGGCACGGCTGCTCGCTAAATTGCAATAGAACGCTAGCTGTCGAGCCCGAAGGATTTCTCCAGCGCCTCCCAAGTCTCGTCCATGGCGAAGGTCGAGGAAAGGTAGGGCAGTGCCACATGGCCGTAGATCGGCGACAGCTGCCATTCGGCCGTCTCTTCATCCACGCCGGCAATCTGCTGCAGGTAGATCGTCGACACCAGGCCGGTCCGGTCGGCGCCGGCCTTGCAATGGATCAAGAGCGGCTTCGGCGCATCGCGCAGGATCGCCATCAGCGCTTCTGTTTGCTTCAGGCTGATGGCCGATGACGAGGACATCGGGAAATTGATGAGACGGATGCCGTTGCGCTGGGCGGCTGCCGCTTCGTCGCGGTACCAGCGGGCATCGCTCTCGCCGCGCAGGTTGAGAATGGTGCGGATGCCGTAGGCCTTCGAATAGGCGACGATCGAACGCGAACTCGGCTGGGCCGACCGGTAGACCTCGCCCGCAACCAGCGTGTGGAAGTTACCCGTCCATTGCAGTGTCACGAGATAAAGCACGCTGACTGCGGCGACGACCGCGACCGCAAGAATGAGGCGACGGGCGAAGCGCTTTGGGCGCAGGATCAATCCTGATAGCATGGACGGGCTTTCAAAAACCTCGAGGATTTGAGGTGTAGCCGGCATCCGTGATGTTTTGATGGCGTGTGTCAGGCAATCAGCGGCGCCGCCACGGCCTTCAGGACATCCCTCGCATCGGCGGGCGCAAGCCGCACCTGCAAGCCCCGCTGGCCGCCATTGATATAGACCTGCGCTTCGGAAAGGGCGGCCTCTTCGATCGCTGTCGGCACCAGCTTTTTCTGCCCGAACGGGCTGATGCCGCCGACATGGTATCCGGTCAGCCGTTCCGCATCGGCCGGCTTCATCATCGCCGCCGATTTGCCACCGAAGGCCGAAGCCAGTTTCTTCATGCTGACTTCGCGATCGGACGGCACGACGCAGCAGACCGGCTTGCCGTCGACCTCAGCCATCAGCGTCTTCAGCACCCGGCTTGGATCTTCGCCCAGTGCTTCGGCCGCCTGCAGGCCGACGCGCTCGGCGTTCGGGTCGTAGTCGTAGGTGTGGACACTGAAGGCAACGCCGGCCTTGGCAAGGGTCTGTGTCGCGCGGGTCGTCTTGGACATCGTGCGGCTCCGGGCGTCAGGCGTTCGCCTTGTCGAACAGGGCGTCGTAGAGGTCGGGCTTGAAGCCGATCAGCAGGTTGCCGTTGGCCTCGAGCACCGGGCGCTTGATCATCGAGGGCTGGGCCAGCATCAGCGCGATGGCCTTGTCGGCATCGAGGTTCTGCTTGTCGGCGTCGGGCAGGTTGCGGAAGGTGGTGCCGGCGCGGTTGAGCACGATCTCCCAGCCAGCCTCTTTGCTCCAGCGATCGAGATGGGCGCGGTCGATGCCCTCGGCCTTGTAGTCGTGGAAGCGGTAGGCGATGCCCTGGCCGTCGAGCCAGGTGCGGGCCTTTTTCATCGTGTCGCAGTTCTTGATGCCGTAGATCGTGACCGTCATTCCCGTGCCCTTCCTGCCTTGCGGCAAATCTGTGCGCGGAGTGATAGCCTCCCTCGGGAAGCGAGGGAAGACTTTGTCTCAGGTCACGCCGGCATAACGACCCGGCCTGTGGTTGATGGCGAGCGTCATGTTGACGACGGCAGCGCCCAGCACGGACAGAACGAGGTTCGCCGGCGGCAGCACGAAGAGGGCCGTGGCGAGGATCGCAAGGTCCACGGCCAGCTGGAAATAGCCGGCGCGGATGCCGAACTTCTCCTGCAGGTAGATCGCCAGAATGTTGATGCCGCCGAGCCCGGTGCGATGGCGAAAGAGAATGAGCAGGCCGGTTCCCATCAGCCCGCCGCCGACAATGGTCGCATAGATCGGGTCGAGCCTGGCGAATTCCACCCATCCCGCCGTCAACTTCGAAAACAGCGCCACCAGGGTGACGGCAAGGAAGGTGCGCAGCGCAAACATCCAGCCGAGCCGTTTGACCGCAAGCACGTAGAACGGCAGGTTGATGAGCGAGAACACCAGCCAGAACTGCGCGCCGGTCGCATACTGCAACAAAAGCGCTAGGCCGGAGGTGCTGCCGGTCAGCAGCATCGCCTTGCTGTAGATGATGACGCCGAGCGACATGATCAGCGTGCCCGTCAGGATCGCCAGCGCATCCTCATAGAGGCGATGGCGCTCCGTGGGCACTTCGGTTGCATCGATCATTCGCTCGGCCTTCATCGTCTTTTCAGTCCTTAGAGGTTCTTGAACTTGCCGATGACGTCACCGACTTCGGCGGTCTTCAATCCGGCAATATTGATGCGGCCGGAACCCGGCATGTAGATGCCGTGCTCGTTGCGGAGCCGCATCACATCCGCCTCTGCGAGCGGCAGCAGCGTGAACATGCCCTCCTGGGCGGCGATGGCGCCAAGTGCCTGCCAGCGGTCGCGCAGGCCTTCGGCCAGCGCGTGACGGATGCCCGTGATGCGCAGCCGCATGGTTTCGAGCTCTTCTCTCCAGTCGCGCGCCAGGTCGGCATCCGACAGGATGGTGCGCACGATGGCGGCACCGTGATCCGGCGGCATCGAGTAGCTGGTGCGGGCGAGGCCGGCGAGGTTGGAGCGGACTGTGTCGGCCGACGAGGATGAGGTGGTGACGGCAAAGATCGCGCCGGTGCGTTCGCGGTAGAGCCCGAACGACTTAGAGCAGGAGACGGCAATCAGCGCTTCCGGAACGACGCCGATGAGGTGGCGAAGACCGACGACATCCTCGTCAAGGCCGCGGCCAAACCCCTGATAGGCGAGGTCGATCAGCGGCAGCAGACCGCGCTCGGCGACGACCGCCGCAATCTCCAGCCATTGCGCCTCGGTGATCACGCCACCCGTCGGGTTGTGGCAGCCGGCATGCAGCAGCACTGCGTCGCCGGCCGAAGCGCCCTGAAGAGCGCTCATCATGGTGTCGAAGAGCACGGTCTGCGACGGCACATCGAAGAATGGATAGCCGGCTGTCTCAAGGCCTGCGGCCTTGAAGATGCTGGCATGGTTCATCCAGCTCGGCAGGCCGATCCAGATGCGCTTGCCGCCCATCTGGCGAATGAGGTCGGCGGCAAGCCGGAGCGCGCCGGAGCCGCCCGGCGTCTGCACGCCGGCAAGGTGGCTGCGATTGACGGTGTCACCGCCGACCAGCGTCCAGAGATGATCGACGAAAACGAGATCGCCCTCGGGCCCGACATAGGCCTTGCTGTCCTGCGCTTCGAGCAACCGCTTTTCTGCTTCCTTGACCGCGCGGAAGATCGGCGTGTGGCCGGTCTCGTCGCGGTAGACGCCGACGCCGAGATCGACCTTTCCAGGGCGCTCGTCCTTGCGATAGAGCCCGATCAGGGCCAGCAACGGATCGTCGGGTTGGCGGGTCAGAGCGTCGAACATGCCGGAATTCCCCCTTGGCAGTGACAGAGTAGCGATGACGGTCGAGAAGGTCGTGCCGGTGGCCACCCTCCGACCGACCGACTGGCCTCTTCAATAAGGCAACCACCGCGCAAAATCGACGACGTATTTGCCACGGAGACAATATTCGCATAGATAAAATTGCGTAGATCGATGCATTTCTTTTGCTGGTTTGCGCGGATCACGGAAAATGCAGAGGGAGGCCTGTCTGATGGCGGAGCGCGGCGCCACCGAACTCGATGCGATCGACAGACGGATCATCCGGCTGCTTGTCGAGGATGCATCGCGAAGCAACAACGAGCTTGCCGCACGGGTCGGGCTGTCGCCGGCGCCGCTTTCACGCCGTCTGGCGCGGCTCTATTCGGCAGGCGTTATCCGGCAAACTGTCGTGGTCGATCCGAAGGCGGCGGGCGTCGGCTTCCAGGCCTTTCTCGAGGTGACGCTGGAGCGAACGGCAAGCAAGGTCGGACAGCGTTTCATCGAGCTGGTATCGCGCATGCCAGAGGTGGTGGAGTGCCACACGGTCGCCGGTGATTTCGACTTCCTCTTGAAGATCGCCGTGCGCGATGTCGCCGACTACAAGCGGCTGCTGTGGAGCGAGTTCGAGCAGATTGGCGAGATCAAGACGCTGCGCTCGACCATCCTGCTCGATAGCCCGAAGATGTCCGCGACGATGGCACCCTGAAATCCGGAACGCCCTGAGGGCGTTCCGGATCAAAGACGCGGGATCAGGCTTCCAGCGGTCCCGGCTTGCGTGCGGCGCTGGACGCCGTTTCGCAGGCGATCTTCATCAGGTCCGAGCGGCGGCGGGCGTGCCGTGTCGATACCCGGGTAACAATCAGCCCGTCCTGCGGGGCGCGGACCTCGATGGCGCCGTCCGACTGGCCGGGACGGTTGAGGATCGTCACCAGCAGATCGCCGGCCTTCACCTTGTCGCCGATATCGCGGTGGAAGAGGATGGCGCCCGATTCCGGGGCGCGGATCATCTCGATGTTGTCGAGCGGCGCGACGATGCCGCCGAAGGCGGGAAGGGCTGCCCTGTCGCCGGCGACCACGCCGCGCGCAACGAGGAAGCGCAACAGGCCCTCGGCGTCCTTGCGTGCCATCTCAGGGTAGACGTCGCGCGTGCCGCGAAGCTCGACCGTGACCGAAAGCCGCCCGGGCAGGGCCGCCTTCTTCTGTCCGGCCGTCTCGTATTTCCAGGCATAGGCGACGGCCTCTTCGAAGGCCGAGCTTTCGCCATCGGACAGAAACACCGCTTCCATGTCGAGCGCTGCAGCAAGGTCGGCCGCTTCCGGCCAGAAGGCGTCGTCGATATAGGCATATTGCAGCGCTTCGTCGTCGCAATGCAGGTCGAGCATCAGCTTTGCCCCGAGCGCCATGTGCAGCAATTGCCGCTTCAGGCGGTCCGTCGCCGAGTAGCGATCGAGATCACTCAGCAGGCTGTCGCGCTCGCCGAGTGCGATCAGCGGGAAGTCGCGGTTGAAATTGGTGCGCGAGCCGAGATCGAACCGGCCCTGCAACTCGCCGAAATGCGACTGCGCCGTGCCGATCGGGTTTGCTTGCGGCACCACGGTTATATCGCCGAGAATGGCGCCGGTCTTCTCAGCCTCGGCGAGCCTCTGCAGGAGGAAATGCGCGGCCGCCGTTCCGGGCAATTCATTGGCGTGCAGCGCCGCCTGGATATAGGTCTTCGGCGCGTCGGGGTTGTTGCCCTTGAAACGGAAGACCGGCAGGCGCCATTCGATGCCTGCGGTATCGCCGGCGATGATGATTTCCGAGATGTCCATGGTCTCCCCCCGCTTGTCTCGTGTCGATGGCTTATCGGCATTCCCGATACGCTTCGCAAGTGGCTAGAAACGGGGAGCACGCACAGCGCCAGACGGCGGAGCGAGGCTTTGACTTTTACCGTGTGGCGGGTGTCTTCTGGTCTCGTTCGCACCAGTGGGAGTTCGCAGATGATCCTGATCGGCCAATATGACTCCCCCTTCGTCCGCCGCGTCGGCATCGCGCTCACGCTCTACGGCATGGAATTCGAGCATCGCCCCTGGTCGTCCTTCGGTGATGCGGACAGGCTGCGCGCCTACAATCCGCTGACGCGCGTGCCGACCCTGGTGCTCGACGACGGCACTGCACTGGTCGACAGCCACATCATCCTCGACTACCTCGATGGCCTGGTTCCTGAGGATTGCGCGATGTTTCCAAGGTCCGAGCCGGCACGGCATCGGGCGCTAAGGATTGCGGCGCTCGCAAGCGGGCTCGGCGACAAGGCCGTCAGCCTGTTCTACGAGAAGCGCCTGCACAGCGAAGTCTCCACCCTCTGGGTCGACCGCTGCCGTCGACAGATCGAGACAACGCTTGCCACCCTTGAGGCCGGACGGGCGGAAGGCGTTTCGGAGTTTTGGTTCGGCGAGCACATCGGCCATGCCGATATCGCCGTCGCGGTGGTGCTGCGTTTCCTGTGCGATGTTCATCCCGAGCTGATCGCGATCTCCAACTATCCGGCCTTGCGGGCGCATGGCGAAAAGCTGGAAGCGCTCACCGTCTTCCAGGCTATCAGCCAGCCTTTCATCGCACCGACGTAAGGCCAAACCGAGCGTAGGCGCCGAGGGGTCGCGTGCCCGACTCAAGGCATAGCAGGGCCGGCGCAAAACTCTCGCACCGACCCGGGCCAATGTCGGGTTCACATAAGGTGGCGGATCATTCCGTATCGAGAAAGCTGCGGATCGCCTTCGCCGTCGCTTCGGGCTGTTCTTCCATCAGCCAATGGCCGGATGCCGGAATGACCACCTCAGTGACATTGTCTGCGGCGGCTCTGGCAACGACGGCCATGGTCGGGCCGAAGGATTTCTCGCCGCCAACGGCCAGCACCGGCATGCGGAGCTTGCCCTGTTTCAGGAAGCCCTGGTTGTCGATGACGTCCTGGTCGAAGGCTGCAAACTGGGCAAAGCCCGCCCGCATCGCGCCCGGCTGGGCGTAAAGCTTGGCATAGTGTTGGCGCGACGCCTCGTTCCACTTCGTCGGATCGGCGGAGAATTCGTTCCAGAAGCGGTCGAGGTAGATGCGCTCGCGGCCGGCAACCAGACGTTCCATGTCAGGCCCGCCGAAGCGGAAGTGCCAGAGCAGCGGGCTCTTCAGAATTTCGTCCCAAGGGCCGATGCCGGGAAGCGGCGCGTCCATCAGCACCAGTTTCGTCGTGCGGTCCGGATACTGGGCGGCAAAGGCGTAACCGACCATGTTGCCGATGTCGTGTGCGACGACATCGACCTTGTCGGCCTTCAAGGCGTCGAGCACGCCGGCGATATCCTGGGCTTCGTTCTTCTTGTCATAGCCGGTCGTCGGCTTCTCCGAGAGCCCCATGCCTCTGAGGTCGGGCACGATGACGCGGTGGTCGCGGGCAAGCTCCGCCGCAAGCGGGACCCACATGTCGCCGGTCTCGCCGTAGCCGTGCAAGAGAACGATGGTCGGGCCTGATCCGCCGACGCGCACGTGAAGGGTCGTGCCGTTGGTGGCAACGTTCTCGGCCGTAAATGTTGCCGGATAAGGCTTGATGTCGGCCAGTGCCGGCGCGGCAAAGGCGATCGTGGCAGCGGCGATGAAGGAACGAAGCATGGGTCTCTCCTGTTTGTCGGCGTCTGCCGAATGGCGTTTCGATGGAGAGAAGATGACAGTGATGCGCTGTTCGAACTAGCCGCCGCAAGACGGACTTACTGTTCGGAGATACCGAACACAGCATACGGCATTTGCGCGGTTGCTCAGCGATGGAGATGGAACAGGGCGCGCTTTGGCGCCCTGGAAAACTCAGATGTCCGTTCGCCTGATCTCTACATCGGCGGCATCTTGTCGAACTTCGGTAGCGTCGGATCGAGGTGATCCCAGGCGTAGCCGCGTGATCCATAGGTGACGGCATCGGGCTTGTAGCGGCTCGGGTCGTCGAGGCTCGCCGCGCGCACGGTGAAGACGTCCGGCATGGCGGCAAAGGTCATGTAGACGGGCGAACCGCAGGTGGGGCAAAAGGCCCGTGTCTTCACGTTGCCGCTGTCGGCGACCATGTCCCACAACGTCGCCTCGCCTTCGAGCTTCACGCCGTCTCGCTGGAAGCTCAGGTGCGATCCGTGCCCGGTGCCGCTTTCTTGCTGGCAGTCGCGACACTGGCAGTCGTTCGAGAAAATCGGTTCTCCCGATATTTCGTAGCGGATCGCGCCGCAGGCGCATCCACCGATATAGGACTTGCTCATCACATTCCTCCTGCTTTGGTTTGGGGAAACAAGGCGTGCCGCAGCGATCGGCGACGCCGGCCGTTCTCTTTCATGGCTTCAAATGTTTGGGGCAGGCCCGGAGCCGATATCGGTTCGGGCGTGCGCGGCATCGCAACCGTTCGGTGCGCCTGACGATCTGACGACCGATCCAGCCCGCAAACTGCGTCGCAGTCTGCGCGGTGCGATCAGCTCTGTTCGTCTGTGACGACGCCGATCTTCGAAAGAACTTTCGTCCAGCCCTGGCTCATGTTCTTGAAAGCCGTGTCGTTCCTAGGCGTCACGAAGCCGGAATGGACGAGCCGGAGGCGTGTGCCGCCGTCGACCCTCGACAGCGTCCAGGTGACGACCGTGTCGAGGCGGGAGCCATAGCCGATGTTGCCCTCGTGTCCGCCTTTCCAGGCGTAAACGAAGCGCTCATTGGGTCGGACCTCCAGCACCTTGCAGTGGATGACACCATCCCATTCGCCGGCCGCCGTCGTCTGGAAGGTGAAGCGGTTGCCTGCGACCGGTTCAAAACCTGACGGGACCATCATCCAGCGGCTCATCAAGGCGCCGCTCGTCAGCGTCTTCCAGATCGTTTCCGGGCTGTGAGGGAAGACTTCGTCGACCACGATGTCCTGGGTGTGGGGCTGCAATGCTACCTCATTCATGGATCGATCTCCTTCAAGAGAGTGCGCAGATCTGCAAAACGTTCGCGCCAGAAGACGCCGTAATGGTTCATCCAGGCGACCAGCGGCTCGAGGCCCGCCGGCTGGGCGCGGTAGTAGACGTTGCGACCCTCGGGGCGCTCGGTGACGAGGCCCGCCTGCTTCAACGATTTGAGGTGCTGCGAAATCGCACCCTGCGTCACGCCGCTGCCGCGCGTCAGCTCGACCACCGTGATCTCGTCGGCGTTGGCGATGCGCTCGAACACGGCGCGCCGGGTCGGATCGGCAAGTGCGCGCATGATGGTGGTGATGGGTGCGGCTTCAATCATGATAAAATCATTAGTGCACACTGATTGATTAGTCAATGCTATTCTTTCTGCGGACGTTGCGGAGGGGCAAAGCCGAAGTGCCGGGCCGATACCGGCAACAAAAAAGGGGCATGCCTCGGCCCGCCCCTTCTCGCATTCTTCGACGGTTGCTCCGCAAGCGGACAAAGCGCTTGCGGCGCCGATCGCTATCGGATTGCAGTTGCCTGCGACCACACGACCACCCATCGGTCGTCGCGATACTCGTATGCATCGGTGTGCCAGTAGTCGCTGCGAGGGACGGCGTGCCCGTCAAAGACGACTTCGAGCTGGGCGCGATAGCGGATGATAGCAGACTCTTCGTAGAGGCGTACGGCCATTTCGGCCGGCTGCCACGAGAGGTACTTGATCCGGCCGGCCGCGATGGCTCCCAGATACGCGTCTCTTGAAAGCGATAGGCCGATCGGCGTTATCAGCTGGAAGTCGGCAGCGTGGAACTGGCGCGCCAGCGCGACATCGGCGCTGACCAGGGCGCGCAGCCGGGCCCGTTCCGTCTCCCGCAGGATCTCGGCGTCTTGCGCCTGTCGTGTGATGTCGGCTTCTGCTTGCGTCATGGTTGGTCTCCATCTCGAGGGGTGGGAGATCGCTGATCTCCCCGTATGTCATCAACGTTGCCGGCCTGGGGCGATGCTATGCGCCGACCGAAACGGCAGGCACCAACCCCAGGGCGATGAGGCTTTGTGCGCTGGCGCAGATGCAGTCTTCCTCCGGGCGTGAGCGCCAGTTGAGCATGCGTCTGGCTTTCGACGCATCGACGCTGAGGTCGCGGCCAAGCTCGTGAACGATCGTACGGGCATTGGGGTCGGTCGATGCCATCGCCCGGATGATCTCGTCGGGAACCTCGCCGCGCGGCAGTCGCGCGGCATGCTCGGGAAAGGTGCGCGCCAGGAGGGCGACCAATTCCTTGAGCCAGAAAAATCGGCCGCCGACAATGAAGCGCTGGCCGCCGGCGGCAGGGTGGGTCATGGCCGTGATGTGAGCATCGGCAACGTCGCGCGCGTCCACGACCGAAAAGCCGAAGCGGGGAATGCCTTCGAAACGGCCTGTCATAAGATGATAGATCAATCCGACGGAGGTCCCGAAATCGCGCCCGAGCAACGGACCGAGGATCACGCTCGGATTGATGACGGCAAGATCGAGGGCGGTCTCGTGCGCGAATGTCCAGGCGGTGCGCTCGGTCAGGGTTTTTGACTTGTAGTAGGGTGTCGCCCGCGGGCTTTCCGGATCGGTCCAGTTGTCTTCGGTAAACGGCGCATGCCCGTCGCCGTGATTGGTGGCGGCAACGGACGATGTCAGAACGACCCGCTCGACATGTGCCCGGTGTGCGGCGGTCAGGACGCGCAGCGCGCCTTCGCGCGCCGTGTCGATCAGTGCCTGCTCATTTTCAGGGAAACCCGGCGGAAACGGCGACGCCGTGTGAATGACATAGCGGCAGCCTTCGACGGCCTCACGCCAGCCCTCATCTGAATCGAGATCGGCCTGGACGAAGCCCAGCCGCTGCAATTCGCCCGGGGCTTGCGCGCCAAGCTGGCTTCGGATGGCCTCGCACTTTCCCATGTTCCGCAGGCTGCCTCGAACCCGATAGCCGTGCTTGAGCAATTGAAGGCCCACATGGCTCGCGAGAAATCCGCCGATGCCCGTGACCAGCACGGTGTCCTCTCGGCCTTTTGTTTCGGCAAGACGCATCGGGGCTCCTTCTGGCAACGCCGGAATGGCAGCCTTTTCGAATTAGACAAATGGACTTAATGTGTCTGATTGTCTCTTTGACACTTTGGACCCGAAATGTCAATGTGTCTCAATGATGCCGACTGATCCAAAAACGATGCAGATTCTCGATGCCGCATTGCCGGTGTTTGTACGCTACGGCATCCGCAAGACGACGATGGCCGACATCGCCCGCGCTGCCGGGATTTCGCGGGCCTCGCTCTATCTCAGCTTCAGCAGCAAGGAGGACGTGTTTCGGGCCGGTTCCGCCCGCGCGCACAGGCAGACGATGGTCGAGGTCGAGGTGGCGCTGAAAGGGCAGGGCAGCGTTTTCGACCGCATCGAAGCAGCGGTCACGACTTTTCAAAGGGGACTGATCGTTCCTCTGGGCGCCAGTGCGGATGCAAGGGAACTGTTCGAGATCAATATGGCGCTGGCTGCCGATATTACGCTGGAGACGCGGCAACGCTTCCTCGACCTGTTGTCGCTGGCTCTGCGCGAAGCTGCGGACAAGGGGGACATCAACCTGGATACGGTTGATACCGAGCCTGCCGATCTTGCCGGCATAATTCTCGCGGCGATGAGCGGTATCAAGGAGATGCGCGGCGCGGAGCCCGATCTCGGAGACAACACAAGGCTGTTCATGCGGCTCTTGCGCGCGGCGGTGACGCCCCACACGATCGCGGGCTAGACGAAGGCGCTTCCGCATTTCCGATCTCAGATCCAGCAGTGGCGGCTCGCCTCCATGGCGCGGAGCCTGCATCGGGAGTTCGTCCGAGGGGACGCATGCTGTCTGCCATTGCGGCGCCGTATCCCGTCGGCAAGCCCCTCCGCCGTGAACCGGTCCCCCAAAATTTTTCAAAGCGCCGCGATCCGTTTTCGCTCTCTCCGTCGTCCTTGATGTGTCAGAAACAAAAGGAGACATGTCATGTCCGACGAACCCGTCATCTTGATCAATCTGCTGAAGGTCAAACCAGGGAAGCAGGATGCGCTGGTGGCGCTCTTGAAGCGCAACACCGACACGGTCGTCCGCACGCTTGAAGGCTGGAAGGCGACCCGGTTGATCGCCGCAAACGACGGCGCCGGCGTCGTCATCTATTCCGAGTGGGAGAGCCCTGCAGCCGTTGAGGCGATGCGCAGCGACCCGCGCATGCAAGCCTATTTCCCTGAGATTCTTGAGATGGCGAGCCTCGAAACGATCGTCGGCTCGGCGGTGTTTGGCGAAGCCCGGTGAGGATCGGCAGCACACAGGTTTGCGCCACATAAGCAACGGAGGAGCCGCAATGGCCCGCATGGTCGTGATTTACCCAACACCCGAGAACGTCGAGGCATTCGACCGGCATTACTTCGAGATCCACGTGCCTCTCGCCAAGAAGATCCCGGGGCTCCGGAAATATGAGGTCAGCGACGGTCCGATCGCAACGCCAGTCGGACCATCAAGCATTCATCGCATCGGAACGCTGCATTTCGACGACCTTGCCGCGATTAAAAAGGCGTTCGCGAGCCCGGAGGGCCAGGCGGCTGCGGCGGACCGACGGCTTTTTGCGCCCGACGACTCGGGCGTTCAAATGTTCCTTTTCGATGACAGGGACGTTTGAACAGATGCTGGCGGTTGGCCGTTTGCACAGGCCGCAAATATCGTATGGTCAGAGTAGAGGGGACCTGAGGGAATGACCGTGATCAAAACAGTTTTTGTCCTCGTCCATGGCGGTTGGCACGACCGCTCGACATGGAACAAGGTGACGCCGATCTTGGACGCCAATGGCTTCTCGGCTTTGACGCTTGACCTCCCTGGCGCAGGGGTCAATGCCATCGCCCCACCGTCGCTCGGCCTTTTCCCGTTCGACCCCGCAACGTTTGCCACCGAACCGTCACCCAGCGCCGGCATGACGCAGCTGGAGAGGACGGAGGCAGTTGTCGAACTGGTAGAAGAGGCGGCCGCACTCAGCGGCGGCAAGGTCATTCTGGTTGGGCATTCGGCCGGGGGGATGACGGTTTCGGCAGTCGCCGAACGGATTCCGACCCTGCTTTCCGCGGTCGTCTATATCGCCGGGTTCATGGTGCCGAATGGCATGCCGTTGCTGGCGATGCTCCAGCACGAGACCATGTCGTCAGCTCTGTCGCCCGGACTGTTCGTGGGTGACCCCGTCGCCATCGGCGCGACAAGGATCAATCCGGGATCGACGGACGAAGCCTATCGGTCGCTTCTCAAGGCTTCGTTTTATGACGATGTCTCGGAGGCTGAATTCGCGCATGCGGCGTCACACCTGCATTACGACGAATCGAATGCCGGCGCCTTGGCACCATCGGAAATTACGCCTGAACGATTTGGCAGCGTGCCGCGCCACTACGTCCGCACCACTCGGGATTGCGCGGTTCCTCTGGCTGGCCAGGATCACATGATCGCGACTATGGATGGTGCGATCGGCGGCAAGACAACGACCCACACTTTGGAGAGCAGCCACTCGCCATTCCTGTCGCAACCGGCCAAGCTGTCGACGATACTGATCGAAATCAGCACATCGTCCCAAGCGGAACGGGTCGGTGCCGAAGGTCTCGTTGCATGAACACGGACCCGTTCGAAGACCGTCTGAACGCGCTCAGACCGCGCCTCCATCGCTATTGCGCGCGCATGACGGGTTCGGCGGTTAATGGCGAGGATGTGTTGCAGGACACGCTCGTCAAGGCGCTGAACGCACGCGCCCAGGGCGTCGAGGTCGACAACCTCGAGGGCTGGCTGTTTCGCATCGCCCACAACACGTGCCTCGATTTCCTGCGCGAGCGGTCGCGCAACACGGTCGTTTCGCTTACCGAGGACGTCGAGGCGGCGCCGATACCCGACGCGGAAATCGTCGCTGTCAGCTTCCAGACGTTTCTGCGGTTGCCTGAACTTCAGCGCTGCGCCGTGATCCTCAAGGATGTCCTCGGCCATTCGATCGACGAGATCGCCGGGATCGCGGGCTGCTCGTCGGCAGCCGCCAAATCGGCGCTGCAGCGCGGACGCGTTGCCCTGCGTGAGATTGCTCGGGCGTCCGAAGACATCAGGCTGCAGCTGATGTCAGAGCCCGACCGGCGGAAGATTGCCGCCTATGTCCGCCTCTTTCAGAGCGGCGATTTCGACGCAATCCGCGCCATGCTCGCCGATGACGTCAAGCTCGATCTGGTAAACCGGCTTCAGCTCGAAGGGCGCGACAGGATCGCCCCCTATTTTACCCGCTACGGCGAGGTTACCAAGTGGCAGTTCGCTTTCGGTGCGGTCGAGGGGCAGCCGGCCATGCTGGTCTTCGACAGCACTGGCCCGATGGAACGACCTGCCCATTTTGTCCTGATCGGCTGGTCGGAAGACCGGATCATCCGGATCCGGGATTTCCTGTTCGCGCCCTATGTGCTCGAAGCCATCGATTGGGTGCGGTTGGACTAGCGGGCTGGCCGAGTGCCCGCATCGTTGGGCTCGACGGCGTGAGGATCATGCCGCCGGCATTCGCCGCCGGTCAGCGCGGCGGGGAAACGGGCGGAACGCCCAATCGTCCGATTGGTATGATTTCCGGTGCAGTCGCGTCAAAGCGCCTGCCATCCCAGCCGCCAAGCCATTGCTCGACGACGAGCCCTGCTTCCTCCATCATCGAGACGAGGTCTTCGTATGACGGGAAGGCAATTTTCGACTGCGCCGAACAGGTGCTGTCGTCGGCGGCGATCCGGTAGAATGTATCGTATTCCACGACGCCGGTCCCCGGGTCATGCCGCACGTCGTTCCACGCCAGCACCTCGCCCAAGCCCGGATGAACGATAACCCGCTCGGATTCGGCAGGCGTCCATTCCTTCCACTCTTCGACCCCAGGATTTCGGCTGTCGAAGATGAAATGTCCTTGCGGCGAGAGATGTTCGGCTATCGTCTTCAGAGCTGCAAGTTGATCCGCTCGCGTGAGGAAGACCTGGAACGCATGGCCGCTGAGCAGCACCAGGTCGAAAGTCTCTTGCAGGCGGATGGTTCGCCCATCGCCCTCGACCCACCGCACACGGTCGCCGCCGGGCCTTTGTCTTGCGACGTCGAGCATCGCGGCGGCGGGATCGACGCCGACGACGCGTTTGCCGCCCTTTTGCGCGAGAGCCACTGCCAAAAGGCCGGTGCCGCACCCGAGATCGAGGATCGAGGTGCGGCCGGATGCCATGGTGTTGAGATATTCGCTGTCGGCGGTCCAGCCGTTCTCGATGTCGTAGAACTCTACAAGACTTGGATCGTTATAGAGTTTGTCCGTCATCGAGATGGCCTAGATCATTCCCACTCGATCGTGCCGGGTGGCTTCGACGTCACGTCGTAGACCACGCGGTTGATGCCACGGACCTCGTTGATGATGCGCGTTGCGGCACGGCCGAGGAATTCCATGTCGTAATGGTAGAAGTCGGCGGTCATGCCGTCGACCGAGGTGACGGCGCGAAGGGCGCAGACGAACTCGTAGGTGCGGCCGTCGCCCATGACGCCGACGGTCTGCACCGGCAAGAGCACGGCGAATGCCTGCCAGATGGCGTCGTAGAGGCCGGCCTTGCGGATCTCGTCGAGATAGATCGCATCGGCTTCACGCAGGATCTCGAGCTTCTCGCGGCTGATGCCGCCCGGGCAACGGATGGCGAGGCCCGGTCCCGGGAAGGGATGGCGGCCGATGAAGCTGTCCGGCAGGCCGAGTTCGCGGCCGAGCACGCGGACCTCGTCCTTGAACAGCTCGCGCAGCGGCTCGACCAGCTGCATGTTCATGCGGTCCGGCAGGCCGCCGACATTGTGGTGCGACTTGATCGTCACCGACGGACCGCCGGTGAAGGAAACGCTTTCGATGACGTCGGGGTAGAGCGTGCCCTGGGCAAGGAAATCCGCGCCGCCGAGCTTCTTTGCTTCTTCCTCGAACACCTCGATGAACAGGCGTCCGATGATCTTGCGCTTGGTCTCCGGATCGATCTGGCCTTCCAGTTCGCCGATGAAGCGATCGGAAGCGTCGACGTGCAGCAGGTGCAGATTGTAGTGCTCCTGGAACATGGCGACGACATTCTTCGCCTCGTCCTTGCGCATCAGACCATGGTCGACGAGGATGCAGGTCAGCTGGTCGCCGACAGCCTCATGGATCAGGAGCGCCGCAACCGAGCTGTCGACGCCGCCCGAAAGCGCGCAGATCACCTTCTTGTCGCCGACCTGCTTGCGGATCGCGTCCACCGCCTTGGCGCGGTAGGCCGACATAGACCAGTCGCCCTTGATGCCGGCGATCTTGTGCACGAAGTTGGCGATCAGCTTGGCGCCGTCAGGCGTGTGCACCACTTCCGGGTGGAATTGCACGGCGTAGTACTTGCGCTTCTCGTCGGCGATGAAGGCGAACGGCGCGTTGGCCGAGGTGGCGACGACTTCGAACCCTTCTGGGATCGCGGTGACGCGGTCGCCATGCGACATCCACACCTGGTGGCGCGAGCCGAGCGACCAGACGCCGTCAAACAGCGCGCAGTCCTTCTCGACTTCGAGGAAGGCGCGGCCGAATTCGCGGTGATGGCCGCTCTCGACCTTGCCGCCGAGCTGGGCGCAGATGGTCTGCTGGCCGTAGCAGATGCCGAACACCGGCAGGCCGGAATCGAAGATCACCTGCGGCGCGCGTGGCGAGCCGATGTCGAGGGTGGAAGCGGGGCTGCCGGAGAGGATGATGGCCTTCGGCTTCAGCCGCTGAAAACCTTCTTCCGCCGATTGGAACGGCACGATTTCGCAATAAACACCGGTTTCGCGCACGCGCCTGGCGATGAGCTGCGTCACCTGGCTGCCGAAATCGACGATGAGAACGGTGTCGGGATGGGCTGTCTGGGTCATGTCGGGCCTTCAAACAAGCTTGATCATGGCGAGCCTTTAATCAAAGCCCGTCTTCTGCGCAACGATTAGATTGCACCCGGACAATCCCGGGCTTTCAGAGCCTGATCTCTCCGGTGCCGATCGCCACCTCAAGCCTGTCGATGACGCCGGCGAGCTTCTCGTCGATGACGTGCAAATACTCCGTCCAGTCGCTCACATGCTTGAGCTCGGCCTTGCCGTCGGAAATGCCGCGAAGGGCAATCAGCGGCACATCGAACGCCTGGCAGGCGCGCAGCACCGCATAGGTCTCCATCTCCACCATGTCGGCGTCGATACCGTCATAGGCGATACCGGAGACGATGTTGGCGCCGGTCGAAAGCCTGGCCTCCTTGACGCCGGGGATGCGCAGCGGCAACGACACGACGGCGGGAAGATCGAGAAAAGGCGTCGCGCCTTTCTCGAAACCGAGCGCCGAGGCGTCCATGTCGCGGTAGCCGACCGATATCGCCTGATAGACTTCGGTCTGCTCGAGCCTGGCGGCACCCGCTGAACCGAGGGACACGACGAGGTCGGGAAGATCGCCTTTGGCGGCTAGGCCGGCCAGCGTCTTCGTCAGCGTCACGGCGGCTTCGACCGGGCCGACGCCGGTCATCAGCGGCGCGATCCGCGCCTTCAGATGCGGGCCGTACTCGGCATCGACGGCCATGACATAGAGAACCTGGCGACCGGCGACGTCCTTCATTGCAAAACTCATCCTTCGATATCCTCGCGTCCGCGGATCACCATCATCGTGCCGGTCATCGAGGCGATCAGCTTGGCCGGTCCGTCCGAGCGGATCGCATAGCCGCGACCGTCGGAGACGATGATCGTCGTGCCGGGCTTGGTGACTTCGCCGCGAAACAGGAAGCGCTCGCCGCGTCCCGGCGACAGGAGGTTGACCTTGAACTCGATTGTCAGGATCGAGGCATCCGGGTCGATGACGGAATAGGCGGCGTAGGTACCGGCAGCGTCGAGAGCTGCGGAGATCACGCCCGCATGCAGGAAACCGTGCTGCTGCGTCAGCTTGTCGTCGAAGGGAAGTTCGATCTCGACGGTGCCCTGCTCGACCAATGTCAGTTCCGCGCCGATCGTTTCCATCGCCGCCTGCCGTGCGAAGCTCTCCCGGATGCGCCTGCGGAAATCTGGGGGATCGCTGTCGTCCATCAGTCTTTACGGCCCTGGTTGTCGCGGAAGGCCCGTTGCCTTCCATATTGAGCGACAGTGGCATGGCCGCACCGGTGCGACAAGCTCAATTCATGAGGAAAATCGAGCCGTTGAGCACTGTCGCAAACGCCACCCAGGCGAGATAGGGCAGGAACAGCAGCGCCGAAACGCGATCCTTGTTCCAGCTTGCGACGATGACGCCGGCAACCGCAATCAACAAAGCGATGATGACGATCAAGGCCGAGGAGATGTCCTGCATGCCAAAGAATAGCGGCGACCACAGGAAGTTGAGGATCATCTGCGCCAACCACAATCGCATGGCCGCAGTGCGGCGATGGTCGAGAAACAACCGTGCTCCGACAAAGCCGATCATCACATAGAGGATCGACCAGACCGGCGCGAAGATCCAGTTGGGCGGGTTGAAGGCCGGCTTTGCCAGAGCCTGATACCATTCGCCGGGGATGTTGTTGTAGCCGATGAGAAGCCCGAGACCGAGGACGGCTGCGATGAAGACTGCGTAGACGAGGGTTCTGTTCATGCCATCGACAGATAGAGCGCGCTTCAGAGCTTTCCAGCATGGATGGCCGTTTCGAAGCGGCGGGACGCCACCTATATCTCTGACATGAAAAGCTTCCGCCGCATCGACATCCGTCCGGCCGGACCGGACGACATCATGATGATCGCCTCCGTCATCGTCGAAACCTGGCGATCGACCTTTCGCGGGCTGATCTCCGATGACTTTCTCGATGCCATGAGCATCGAGGAGCAGGCGCTTCGCCATGCCAGGCGCATGCGCGTTGCCGATGTCTTCCATCTGGTTGCCGTCGACATGAGTACGCACCGCGTTATCGGCTTTGCCAATTACGGCAAGGCCCGCTCGATGCCGCCGCGTTTCGATCGCGAGCTCTATGCGCTTTACATTCTGAAGGAGTTTCAAGGGGCGGGTATCGGCTCGGGACTGGTGCGCAGCGTTGCCGCCCATTGCCGGGAGATGCGCGCGGCGTCGCTGTTTGCCTGGGTGCTGTCGAGCAATCCGAACCGGGCATTCTATGAGCGCCTTGGTGCCGTTGCGGTCGGCCAGGCGCAGGTCAGCCTCGGCGGCGAAAACCACGACCAGACCGCCTACCGATGGGACAATCTGGCAAAGCTCGCCGGCGAGGGCCGGTTTTCGGCCTGAAGCCTGCGGTCAGGACCGAGCGAGCCGGACGATATGCTGGTCCCAGGCGACGGGGTTTTCATGGTCCCTGAAGCGGCCGTCATAGGACGACACGGCAAAGCCGTGATCGGCGGCGGCGACACCGGCAGCGTCGGTCACGTGCTCTTGCCTGAGCACGACGCCGGAACGCGCATCGAGCGTCACGGCAATGCCACCCTTCGGCGAGGTCAAGCCGATCAGACCCTCGTTCCGGTTGACAGCGATGGCGCCGACATAATTGGCAAGCGCCTCGGTGGTGCTGTCGGGCAGGGACACGAAAGCAAGATCTTCGCCGGGGGAGAAATGGCCGACAAGCGGCGGCAGGTCGTCGCGGGCGCCTTCATACTGGCAGGCAAACCAGATCTCGCCCTTCGGGCCGATACCGACATGGCGGGTGGAAAGACGGCTGAGATCGGCAGGCAGCGTGTGCTTCTGGACCAGCGCGCCGGTCTCGGTGTCGACCAGCGTCAGGCTCGGCTCCATGTGGTCGAGGTTGAGCTTGGTGCGGCCGAAGTCCGGATGGGTCTCAATGCCGCCATTGGCGATAGCGAGCATGCGACCATCGACGGATAGCGTCATGTCGTGCGGGCCGATGCCGTAGGTCGGGAACTCGCCGACGCGGGCGAAATGTTTGCTGCCGTCATAGATGCCGATCATGCCGCGATTGGCGGCAAAGTCGTTTTCGGTGGCGTAGAGCAGCCGGCCATCGGCGGAAAAGCAGCCATGGCCATAGAAGTGCCGGCCTTCGGCGGCGGCAATGACCACCGGTGCGGCGCTGCCGTCGGTCGAAAGGATCATCGCATAGGTGCCGGGGCGGCGCGCGAAGGCCACCATCCGCTTGCTGGCGGCCGAATGGGCCATGCCGTGGGCGCGTGCCGGAAGCACCGTGCGCTCGACGATCTCGCCGGCCTCGGTCAGCGTGGCAACGCCGTAGCGTCCATCCGGGGCCATGAAGGCCGAGGCAAAGACCGCATCGGCGCGTTCAAGGGCAAAGGCGCCGCGAGCCCCGAGCGTCGCCACCCAGGCGGCGCCGGCCATCTTGATGAAGTTGCGTCGGTCGATCAGATCCGTGGTGGCGCCCATGCCATTCCCGCCTGCCATTTGATCGGGCCGACAGCGCAACTCCGCTGCCGGACCTTTCTTAAGATGTAGCAGATTGCTCTTTCAGAGCCAGCCCCGCCGCTTGAAGTAGAGGAACGGCACGATCGCCGAAAGCACCATCAGCGCCAGGGCGTAGGGGTATCCGAACCGCCATTGCAACTCCGGCATAACCTCGAAGTTCATGCCATAGATCGAGGCGACCAGCGTCGGCGGCAGGAACACGACGGCGGCGACCGAGAAGATCTTGATGATCTGGTTCTGCTCCAGATTGATCAGGCCGAGCGTTGCGTCGAGCAGGAAGTTGATCTTGTTCGACAGGAACAGCGCGTGGTCGCCGAGCGAGGTCGCATCGCGCTGGATCAGCTTGATCCGCTGCCGGCTTTCCTTTGCCGCCTTGCGTGGACCGATGCCCTCGAGCGCCACATGATAGGCGACCAGGCGACCGATGCTGACGAGGCTTTCGCGCACGATCGTCAGGAGGTCGCCCTTCTGGCCGATCTGCTCGATCAACGACTGCAGGTCGCGCGTCTTCTTGGTGGCGCTGGCATTGGTCTTGCGGAACACGTCACGCGAAATGCCGTCGACCTCGCTTCCGGCCCGCTCCAGCGCGTCGGCGGTGCGGTCGATCATCGCTTCCAAGAGCCCCAGCATCACCAGTTCGCCCGTTTCGCAAACTTGGCCGTTGGCCTTCTGCAGCCTGTTGGCATAGGTCTGGAACGGCTTCGGGTCGGCGTGGCGCACGGTCACGAGCGTTGCGCCCTTGACGATGAAGGTCACGGGCACCTTGGCCGGATAATCGCTGTCGAGCTTGGCAACCGCCGTCATGGTCATGAACTGGGCGCCGTCTTCCTGGTAGAGACGGTCGGACAGCTCGATTTCCTGCATTTCATCGCGGGTCGGGATCTCGATACCGAGCTGGCCCTGGACCAGTCGGGTCTCTTCCGCGGACGGGTTGAGCAGATCGTACCAGATGACAGGCGTCGGCGAGGCAAGGCCGTCGAGCATATCGACGAGCACGAGATGGCTGTTCTGGCTTTTGTAGATGCGCAGCATTTAGGGCTCCATAGGGCGAGTCATCCGACCGCCACGAAGCCCTGATCAATCAGGACCGAACGGTCGTGAGCATGAAGGCTCGACTTCGACTGTCGGGGTTCATTGCAAGTTGATCCTTGTGGTGAAACGTGCCCGCGAGAGCGGACACGGGGAGCGCTTTGCGCCCAAACGGGGGGATTGTCAACACCTCCAGCGCCGTGCGTCTCTTCAGACGCGCAACGGTAGCTGGAGCACCTTGGGACGCTGCATGTTTCCTGAAAACATGCAGCCGGTGGACGGCGACCAGCTCAGTCGCCGTCGGCAAACGAGAAGCCGGCGCCAAGGCCGATGGCGCCGCCGAAATCCTTGTTAAGCCGGTCGAGCAGATCGGCGGTGTTGAGCGTGAGAAAATCGAGCTTGGCGCGGCTCTTGTCGTCGGCAATGGCATCTGCAATCGGACCGTCGATGTTCTGGGAGATGCCTATGACGGATTTGAAGACGAAGTCCGCCGATCCGGCGACCGACCGGCTGTCTTCGGGAAGCAGGCTTTGCATGTCGGCCGCATCGAACAGGGTCTTGAGGCCGGCGATGTTGGCGGCGATCGAGGGCATGGTGTTCTGCGACCGCCAGTAGATCGCCGATTTCGGATGGCCCTTGTCCGGGACGCCATCGACGGTTCCGGCGTAGAACGGCTTCAGCCGTTGGTCCTTCACCATTTCGACGCCATGCACGAAAATGCCGAGCAGCTCGGTTGCCGCTTCCTTGCTGTCGCGAAACTCAGGGTTTCCGGGGCCGGGCTTCTTCCAGGCCGCCTGGATGCCGTCAGGCTTTTGCCATTCCGCCAGGAACTCGTTGGCGATTGCGTCGAGGTTCTGAGAGATGGCCATAGCATAGCGGCAGCGGAAATCGCCTTCCTTGCCCGCCAGCACCTCGGAGCCGTTGCCGTAGAGCACGTATTCCAGCGCGCCCAGTCCTTGCGCCGCAACGCTCTTGCCCTTGAGCGATGCAACGTCAGTCGCCGTCTCGTCCCTCTTGGCAAGAATGGCCTGCACCTGCTTCAGGCCCGTGCTCTTGCGGTCGGGGTAGAACAGGAAGCGCTCGAAGCGGTTCTGTTCGAGCGCCGGTCCGAGACGGATGATTTCGACCGTGGACCAGGCCTGCACGAGTTCGGAAAATGCGGCTTGCGCCTTCTCCTTCGACGCCGTCGACGGCGTTTCGCAAAGATCTGTCGATGTCTTCGTCAGCGCCGCGGTCTTCTCCGACAGGTTGCGGTAGCCGGGGATGATGAAATCGTCGACCGCCTTCGCCATCACGGCCGGCACGGCAGCCTCGTTGACGACGCGCGGCGACAGCGCACTTCCTTCCTGCGCCACCGCGGGCAGGGATAGGGCGGTCAGCGCAAGGCCGAAGGCAAGCGAGGGCATGGGGGACATCAAAGGGACTCCAGGAATGCGATGAGGTCACGGCGGTCGCGCGTGGAAAGGCGGGCGAAGGCGTCGCGGGCAGCCTGGCCTTCGCCGCCGTGCCAGAGAACGGCTTCCGTAAAATTACGGGCGCGCCCGTCGTGAAGCAGATAAGTGTGGCTGCTGACGGTTTTCGTCAGGCCGATGCCCCAAAGCGGCGGCGTGCGCCATTCGCTGCCGTTTGCGCTGCCCACGGCCTGGCCATCGGCAAGACCTTCGCCCATGTCGTGCAACAGGAAATCGGAATAGGGCCAGATCAACTGAAACGCCTGGGCTTTGTGAGAGGCATCTCGGCGCGTCACGAATTTCGGCGTATGGCAGGCCGTGCAGCCGATTTCGTAGAAGACCTGCTTGCCGCGCAATGTCTTCGGAAAGCTTGCCTGGCGGCGGGCAGGAACGGCGAGGTTGGCGGTGTAGAAGGTCACGAGGCCAAGCACCGGATCAGGCGCCTCGACGGTGCCAAGGCGTGCCTGAACGCCGGTGGGCATGGCAAGGCAGGCGGTCTGCGCCTGGGTGCAGTCACCGTGGCTGCGGTCGGCATCCGGCGTCGACAGGCCGATGTCGGCAGCGAAGGCATCCGCCGTCTGCTGTCGGATCGTCGGGTTTTGCGCTTTCCAGCCGAAACGGCCGAGCATCATGTTGCCGGTGCTGCGGTCGCGGGCGAGCGCCGCGCGTCCGCTGATGCCGTCGCCGTCGCGATCGTCGGGATCGGCGCCCGCCAGAATGTCGGCCTCATGGATAGCTTCGATCAGCCCGAGACCGATCATCTGCGGTGCTACGCGAGGCGAGAGCGTCGTTGTGGGGTCGAGATCGCCATAGCTCAGGTCGGTCACCGTATAGGATGGCTTGCGCAGGAAGACGAGTTCGCCGTCGGCCAATGTCACCGGCAGCTCCGAGTAGGCCATCTTCATATGACCTTCGGCAGCAAGTCCCGGAACGGCGCTATCCTGCAGCTGACTACCATAGACAGGGTCGGGAAAGTTCGGCAGATCGTAGTTGGCCAGCATCTCGCGCTCACGCTCATTGCGCGGCTCGCGCGCCAGACGGTAGAGCATCGATGTGGCGTCAGGCGAACCCTCCGGCGGGCGGCCTCGCCCGTCGCGCGGATGACAGCTTTCACAGGCCCGGGCGTTGTAGAGCGGCCCCAATCCATCCGACGCCTGGGTCGAGGAGGGCGACGACACCCAGAGTTTCTCGAAGAGCGCATCGCCCAGCTTGAAGGCTTCCTCGTCCGAGAAGGCAAGATTGGCGGAAAACAGCGTGAAGCTGTCCTGGTCGACAGTGGCGATCGAGGTCCCGGCGCCACCGGACATTGCCTCATATCGCTCGGCTTTGGAAAAGTCGGTCGTTGACCGGACGGTGGTTTCAACGCGGCTGCGGTCGGATTCGGAAAGATCGTCGCGTGTCAGCTGCAGGTTGGAGGCGTCGTCAGACGCAGAAACAGCTGTTGCAAGCAGGCAGAGCAGCGCTGCGAGCTGTCGCGACAGGAATTGGACAGTCCGTGCATTCATCGACTGAGGATCGGGCCGCGTTGTTGCGACGCGGCCCGCCTTTTCAACTCATTGGAACACAGCGTTAGGATTATCCAAGCTGTCGGAACCTTCAAGCTCAATTGTTCCAAGATCGAGCGAAGCGATGACGCGCTGCACGGTTTTGGCCTGGGCGATAAGTCCGTCGATCGCAGCCTGGACGGTGGCATTGCCCTCGGCATTGCCTTCGCCGATCATCTGGTCGTAGGCCTCGACGGTTTCGGCGCGCTTGGCCATCGCCTGCATCTTCTCGACGGTGGTGGCCAGGTCCTTGGTCATTTCCTTGTCGAGAGCCGCATCTTTGGCGGCAACCAGCTCGGAAAGCGAGGCGCCGGTCAGCTTGGTGCCGTCGACGCGGGTATAGTCGCCGGTATAGGCCGACTGGATCCCGATCGCGTCATGCAGGTGCGAGTTGTGCGTGTTGTCGGAGAAGCAGTCGTGCTCTTCTTCCGGATCGTGCAGCAGCAGGCCGAGCTTCATGCGTTCACCGGCAAGCTCGCCATAGGAGAGCGATCCCATGCCGGTCAGGATGGCGGTCAAGCCAGCCTTCGGGTCGGCTTCGACGGCTTTGGTCGCCGCACCATCCGGCGTCCAGTTGGCGACCATTTCCTTCAGGTCGGAGACGAGCAGCTCGGAGGCAGCCTTCAGATAGGCGGCACGGCGGTCGCAATTGCCGCCGGTGCAGGCCTTGGTGTCGTAATCGGTGTAGGGGCGGTTGCCGGCGCCAGCCTTGGTGCCGTTCGTGTCCTGACCCCAGAGCAGGAATTCGATGGCGTGATAGCCCGTGGCGACGTTCGCCTCGATGCCGCCGGCTTCCTGGAGGGTGCCTGCCAGCAATTCCGGCGTGATGTTGGTGGCATCGACGTCCTTGCCATCGATCTTGATCGCCTTGTTGGCGATCACATTGGCGGTGAACAGGCCGTTCTCGTCGCTTTCGCTGCCGTAGCTCGGGTCGACATAGTCGATCAGGCCTTCGTCCAGCGGCCAGGCGTTGACCTTGCCTTCCCACTCGTCAACGATGGCGTTGCCGAAGCGGTAGACTTCCGTTTCCTGGTACGGGTTGCGGGCCTTGAGCCAGGCCTCGCGCGCCGCCTTCAGCGTCGCTTCGCTCGGGGTCGCGATCAGCGCGTCGATCGCCTTGTCGAGCGCCTGCGCCGTGATCAGCGCATCTTCGAACTTGGCATGTGCAACGACGGTGTAGTGCTTGACGACGGCGGCTGCATCGGTGGCAGCCTCTGCCGGCTGCAGGGCCAGCGTCGACGTTGCCGTCATGAGCGCCAGCGCCGCGGCGCGGATGAAATTCTTGGTCATGACCCTCTCCTGTTCTTTTCCCGGCGGGACCGGAACGGACACCGCGGGACGGCGTCATCGCTCGGCGAGGGTCGTTGGACATCCCCCACAGACCCGCCGGAGCCCGATTGTCATGAACCAAAAGTAAACTGGTGTCAAAGTGTATAGTTTAGAACGTTTTCAATCTGATGCGCGCGTTTTGACGGTTGTCAAAAAGGCGTCAACCCTTGCGCTGCATCAGGCAGAAGAAGAAACCGTCCGTGCCGGTCGAGGCCGGCGTCAGTGTCACCGTCTTCATGTCCGCGGACCATGGCTGCGGCTTGTCGGTACCGAACAGTCCGGCCCAGATGTCGGCGGCCGACAGGATCTCGAATTCCGGATTATCCTCACAGAAGCCGTAGACCTGCGCCTCGTTTTCCTCGGGAAGCACCGAGCAGGTGACGTAGATCAGGTGTCCGCCCGGCCGCACGAACTGGGCAGCACTTGCCAGCGCTTCTTCCTGCTGGGAAATGCGCTCTTCGAGGTTCTTCTGGTTGAGCCGCCATTTGGTGTCGGGGCGGCGACGCCAGGTTCCGGTACCCGTGCAGGGAGCATCGACGAGAACCCGGTCGAAGCGGCCGGCAAGCGGCGCCAGGCTCTCGGTGGATTCATGCACCTGGACATTGCGGGTTCCCGCGCGCTTCAGCCGCTCGATGATCGGCGCCAGGCGCTTGCGGTCGGTGTCGTAGGCGTGAACCTGGCCCTTGTTGTTCATGGCCGCCGACATGGCGAGCGTCTTGCCGCCGCCGCCGGCGCAATAGTCGAGCACCTGCTCGCCTTCCTGCGGGAAGGCGAGGTCGGCCACGATCTGCGATCCCTCGTCCTGGACTTCGAACCAGCCCTTCTGGAAGGAGAGTTCGGCGGTGACGTTGGGCAGGCGCGAGGCGCCTTCGCCGGCTGGAATGCGGATGCCGTTGCGCGCGATCGTCGCGGCTTCAGCGCCGCTGCGCTCCAGCGCCTTCAGCACCTTGGCGCGCGTTGCCTTGAGCGTATTGGCGCGCAGGTCGAGCGTCGGGCGGCCGGCAAGCGCCTTGGCTTCATCGAGCCAATCCTCCGAGAAGTTTTCCTCGAAGGATGCCTGCACCCATTCGGGAATGTCGCCCTGGATATGGGGAGCGGCGTCTTCGAGGCGACGGGTGGCGAAGGCCTGTGCCATCTCGGCGGACGGCATCTCCGGCGCGAACTTGTCGCCATCGAGTTCCGCTGCGAGCTTCTCGGGCGAAAAGCCCCACTGACGGTACATGACCGCGTGGCCGAGAGCGGCGGCGCTATCGCTGTCCATCATGTGGGCGTGGGAGAGCTTCATGCGAAGCGCGTCGTAGACGATGTTGCCGATCGCCGATCGATCGCCGGAGCCGGCGAACCGATGGGAAAGGCCCCAGTCCTTGAGTGCGTCGGCGACCGGGCGCTTCCGCTTTTCGATATCCTCAAGAACCTCAATGGCTCCAGCGAGCCTGCCGCCCAATCGCATCTTCGATCTACTCCTTTTTCGCCGTGGTAACGGCGATGGCATCGAAGAGCAAGACGCTGGCCGGGATTAATATCAGTGCTGGTTGTTATGAGCGCGGGGAACAGTATTTCTGAAAGCAGAACCGCCCGGATCGGATGCCGGACGGAAGTATTCCATGATCAGGAATTGACGACGCGATAACAAATGCTGGCGTGGCCGGAGCTGATCATGCCGATCTGCGAGGCGGCGGCCTTGGAAAGATCGATCACACGGCCACGGATGAACGGCCCACGATCGTTGATGCGAACGATTACACTCTTGCCGTTGCGCTTATTGGTGACCTGCACCTTGGTGCCGAATTTCAGACTGCGATGGGCGGCGGTGAGGCGGGCGGCGTTCATGCGTTCGCCGGAAGCCGTCTTGGAGGTCAGCGCATACCAGGAAGCGCCACCACAGCCAGCGCCTGCTGCCTGACTGTCGGAAACGGAAACGAGGCCGATCCCGGCGGTGAACAGCGCTGCCGCAGCAACAGTCTTGATTTTCGCTGGCGTCAAACTGGCGACCCTCAGTTAGAGCCTTTGGGCGGAGGCTCTTGGTTAATTCTTTCGAACAACGTTAATTGGGGCGAAAAATGGCGAAAACGTGCTTCAACCATTTACGTTCTATTAGGATTTATTGAAAAAGGTCGAAAATTAAAAATCGAAGATTGTTTGAAATAGTTTAAACGACACCTGGAAGGTCTTTGGAATCAGCGGTTGAACATCAGCGGCGGCACGCACGTGCGCCGAGATATCGACCTCGCGATAAAAAACATTAAAAATTTCGATTTGAACGATATGTCCGGAATCCGGATGGTTCAAAACGCGTTACTATCGCTCAGGTTGCACACAATTCGCAAAGTATAGAATGAATATCTCACGGCGGTCACAATTGAGCCCCCCGTGAGATTGTCATTACTAACGTTCATGCAATCGACAATGTTCCATTGCGAAAGGGATATGTTGACCCTTTCGCGCGGCAATTGTTCACTGGCCGCGCCAGCTGTCCGTCTGCCACAATTGCGCAAGCGAAACGCGATAGTCCGGATAGGCGAATTCGAAGCCGGTTTCCCGCATGCGCGCATTCGAAACGCGCTTGTTCTCGCCATAGAAGGAGCGCGCCATTGGCGAAAGCTCGGCGGTTTCGAACGGCATCTCCGGCGGTGGCTCGACACCCATCAGCCGGGCGGCCTCGGCAACGATGTCCTGCGGCGGTGCCGGTTCGTTGTCGGTGATGTTGAAGATCCCACCCTGAAGTCCCTCGGAAAGGTAGGATGTGGCAGCGCCGATATCCTCCACGCGAATGCGGTTGAACACCTGCCCGGGCTTGATCAGCCGGCGGGCCGTGCCGTTCGCAAGATTGCAGAAGGCATTGCGCCCGGGCCCGTAGATGCCGGAGAGCCTGAGCACGGCGACGGGAACATCGTGCTTCGCGCCGAAGGCGAGCCAGGCATCTTCCGCCTCGACCCGCTCGACAGAGCGCGCAGAGACCGGCTTTGAGAGCATGTCTTCCGTCACCCACGCGCCGCCATGGTCGCCGTAGACGCCGACCGTAGAGAGATAGCCGACCCACTGAAGGGCAGGAGCCAGCTTAGCAAGGTCGGCGCTGCCGGAGCGGAACATCGGGTCGCCGTCGCGGCCGGGTGCGATCGACTGGATCAGATGGGTCGTCTGGCGCAGGGCGGCTGCCAGTTCGTCTGAGACTGTGTCGCCGTCAAAGACGATCGGGCGGATGCCTGCCTTTTCGAGCTTCGCGGCCTTTTCCACGCTGCGGGTCGTGCCAGCGACGCTGTCGGCCTTGCCGGCCAGTGCGCGCGCGATCGCCATGCCGGAATAGCCGGCACCAAGAACTAGGACATGCATCGGCTCACTCCCGCCATTTGCCATTCGGACAACACTTCCTCGTCGCTCTCCGCGCCGCACTGCCTCTCATGGGCCGCAAGCGCGTCATGCGAAATCAACCGTGACAAAGCCCATACCGCCATCGCCCGCACCACCGGCGAGGCATCGCCGGTCAGCGTCTTGCAGGCTTCCACCAGGTTCTCATCGCCGGAATTGCCCGCCGCGATCAAGACATTTCTGACGAAGCGGTCACGACCGATGCGCTTGACCGGCGAGCCGGAGAAGAAGGTTCTGAAGGTCGGATCGTCGAGGGTCAGCAGAAAGGCGAGAGACGGCGCCTTCAGATCGTCGCGCGCCTTCAGCTTCATCTCGGATGCCGTTCGCGCGAACTTGTTCCACGGGCAGGTGGCAAGACAGTCGTCGCAGCCATAGATGCGATTGCCGATGAGTGGACGCAGTGCCGGGTCGATCGGTCCCTTGTGCTCGATCGTCAGGTAGGAAATGCAGCGGCGCGCGTCGATCTTGTATGGGGCCGGAAAGGCAGCGGTGGGACAGGCATCGACGCAGGCACGGCAGGAGCCGCAATGGTCGCGCTCGGCTGCGTCGAAGGCAAGGTCCGCCGTGGTGAACAGACTGCCGAGAAACAGCCAGGAGCCGAATTCGCGGCTGACGAGATTGGTGTGCTTGCCCTGCCAGCCGAGCCCGGCCTTCTCGGCGAGCGGCTTTTCCATCACCGGTGCCGTGTCGACGAACACCTTCACATCCTCACCGGCACGCGCGGCAAAGCGGGTCGCGACCTCTTTCAGCCGGCCCTTGATGATGTCGTGATAATCGCGGTTCTGGGCATAGACGGAGATGGCGCCGCGATCCGGCTGGTCGAGGATGCCGCGCGGGTCTTCCTCGGGGCCGTAGTTCATGCCGAACATCACCACCGAGCGCACGTCGCCCCAGAGGGCTCGCGGGTCGGCGCGGCGCTCCGCCGTTTCGGCGAGCCACTCCATCGTGCCATGGAAACCCTCTTCGAGGAAATCCGCAAGGCGCGCCGGCGCCTCCGGTATGGCATCGGGCCGGGTGATGCGACAGACGTCGAAACCCTTGTCGGCCGCCTCGGCCTTCAGGAAGTCCGTCAGCTTCTGCCGCCGTCGCTCCTGGTTATCAGCCTTGGCAGCACTGCCGGGCACGACATTACCCTCAGAAATCGAGATCCGCATAGTGCGGAACCGGAGTGATGCCGCGCACGCGCTCGGCGAGCAGCGGGCGGAAGGAGGGGCGAGACTTCAGCCGCACGTACCATTCCTTGGCGGTCGGCGCGTCCGACCAGTCGATCTCGCCGAGATAGTCGAGCACCGAAACCGTCGCTGCCGCCGCAAGATCGGCATAGGAAATCCGGTCGCCGGCAAGCCAGGGGCGCGAGCCCGCAAGCCACGACAGATACTTCATGTGCTGGCGGATGTTGGCGCGAGAGGTGCGCAGCACCTTGCTGTCAGGCGCGCCGCCGCCCTGGTCCGGCGTCATCTGCAGCTTGTAGATCCGTTCGCGCACCAGCGGCCGCGTCACGTCGGCTTCCATCTTGTGCAGGAACCATTCGGCAAGCCTACGGATCTCGGCGCGCTGGAACGGATCCTCCGCCAGAAGCCGCCGATCCCGTTTCATGATGCCGTTCGTCTCGTCGAGATATTCCGAGATGATCGTGGCGCCACAGAGCGCCCTCATACTGTCGTCAACATAGACCGGTAACGTGCCGGCCGGATTCAGCGTCAGAAAGTCCCGCCGGTTTTCCCACGGTTGTTCCTCGGTCAATTCCGTCTGGTAGCCATATTCCGAAAGGATCAGGCGCACGAACCGCGAAGCGGATGACATGGGGTGATGGTACAGTGTCGGCATCGATGATCTGGCTTCTTATGGTCTTTTTTCAGGGGACGTCCGCGTGGCGGCGCATGCGTCTGGCCACGGCTCATCAGAAAAAGCTATAGGAACTTGTGGTGGCAAACACAAGCGAATCAGCCTTTTCCTCCCACTCCAAAACTTGTCAGGAAATTCTTATATATGGCGGATCAATCGATCATCAGCGCGCTCGTCCTCGGCCTCATCGAGGGGCTGACGGAGTTCATTCCGGTGTCTTCGACGGCGCATGTGCTCCTTGCCGGGCATTTCCTCGGCTTCCGGTCGCCGGGCAACACCTTCGCCGTTCTGATACAGCTCGGCGCCATCCTGGCGATCCTGCTCGTCTATTTCCAGAGGCTTCTGTCGATCGCGCTGGCGTTGCCGACGAGCGTCAAGGCCCGTCGTTTCGTCGTGTCGGTGCTGCTTGCCTTCCTGCCGGCTGCCGTCATCGGCGCAATTGCCCATGACTTCATCAAGACCGTGCTGTTCGAAACGCCGGTGCTGATCTGCCTCGTGCTCATCGTCGGCGGTTTCATCCTGCTGGCGATCGATCGCCTGCCGCTGACGCCGCGCTACACCGATGTCATGGACTACCCGCCATCGCTGGCGCTGAAGATCGGCCTGTTCCAGTGCCTGGCAATGATTCCCGGCACGTCGCGCTCGGGCGCGACCATTGCCGGTGCGCTGCTGATGGGCACGGACAAGCGGTCGGCGGCGGAGTTTTCGTTCTTCCTGGCCATGCCGACGATGCTCGGCGCCTTTACACTCGATCTCTACAAGAACCGTGATGCGCTGTCGTTCGACGATTTCACCGTCATCGCGGTCGGCTTCATCGCGGCGTTCGTCGCCGGTATCTTCGTCGTGCGCTCGCTGCTCGACTTTGTCTCGCGCCGCGGCTTCACGCCGTTTGCGATCTGGCGCATCGTCGTCGGCACGGCCGGCCTCGTCGGCCTCTGGATGCTCGGCTGAGAAATACCAAAAACAAAACCGCGTGCGTTTCAGATGAAACGCACGCGGTCCCTGGCCCCCGCCAATAACTTAATGCTTATCGCCCCGTGGGCGCCGGCTTACTTGCCGGAAAGGTCGATCGACGCCGTCGTGCACGGGTCGACGCCATAGGCCGGCGTGCATCCCTTGCGGCTGCTCGCGACCGTATTCGGCGCGACGAATGAGCCGGCCAGAATGATCAGTGCCGCACACGCAAAAAAGATTGCGATCGACTTGCCCATGGACGCTATGCCTTTCGAGAGTGATGTTGTCGCCGCCGAGACTTAACTTTGCGATCGGGGCGCGGGGCGGTTTTTATGCGTTGGATATGTCTTGATCAATATCAGGACATGTTGAATCTGCGGTAAATGCCATTCGCTTTTGTGACTGCGGCAGAACTGCAACGCTGTTGCCTGGATGACACAACGAAAAACGCCGCCGGCAGGGCCGACGGCGTTGGAAAAGGCCTTCCGAGGCTGGTTGCTCAGGCGGCGCGACCGCTGCGCGTGTACTGGCCCTGCGGGCGATAGCGCACGAGATAGGTCGACAGGATCGATTCCAGCATCGTCGGGGCGATGCCGACGCCGCGAAGCGTGCGACCTTCGGATTCGGCCTTGGCCGAGACGATATTGTCGGATTTCAGCAACACCACCTGGTCGGGCGTGATCGGTGGCGTGACGAAGGGGATCATCGACGCGACACTGCCCATCATCGACGCAATGCCGAAGGGGATCGAGACCAGCGGGCGCTTGCGGTCGATCGTCTGCAGCATGATCTCGAGACATTCGCGGAAGGTGAGCACGTCCGGTCCGCCAAGCTCGTAGGTGGCGCCGGGCGTCAGCTTTCCGTCGACCGAGCGGGCAACGGTTTCGGCGACGTCGGTAACATAGACGGGCTGGAACTTGGTGTTGCCGCCGCCGATCAGCGGCAGGGCCGGTGCGAACCGAGCCATCTGGGCAAACTTGTTGAAGAAGCCGTCTTCCGGTCCGAAGACGATCGACGGGCGCAGGATGATCGCGTCCGGCAGCGTTTCGCGGATTGCGGCCTCGGCACGGCCCTTGGTGCGGGCGTAGCTCGATTCCGATTTGGCGTCGGCGCCGATCGCCGAAATGTGCGTGAGCTTCGCGCCGACATTGCGGGCAGCTTCCGCAACGGCGCGGGCGCCGAAATCCTGCACGGCGTCGAAGGTGTTGCGGCCGCTCTCGAACAGGACGCCGACACAGTTGATGACATGGTCGGAGCCTTCGACGGCGCGGTCGACCGACTTGCGATAGCGCAGGTTGGCCTGGACGAAGGAGATCTGGCCGACATTGCCGAGCGGCTGCAGGTGGCCGGCAAGATCGGGACGGCGAACGGCGACGCGGATGCGATAGCCGCGCTTGGCAAGCGCGCGCACGACATGACGGCCGACGAACCCGGATCCGCCGAAAATCGTCACCAGCGGCGGAAGGTTGGACAAGGTCATGGGAAACGCACTCCTGATCTCATTTGGAAGAATTGTCTGCTACATAGCCCAACAGCCGCGAGAGGTGAAGGCCAATCCTCGCGGCGGGCGGCGTTGCCGCAGATTGTGGCGCTTGAGCTTCAGATACCTTCGACGACCACCATCTCGGCGTCAGCCACCTCTTGGCGGATCGCAGCGGCAATCTGGTACTCGGGCGAATTGTAACAGTCGACGGCGGCCTGCAGCGACGGAAACTCGATGACCACGTTGCGGGCGCGAACCCCGCCTTCCAGGCGCTCGAACTGACCGCCGCGCGCCAGGAAGTTGGCGCCGTATTTCTCGAAGGCAGGCTTTGCCGCCGCCACATAGTCCTTATAGCGCTCCGGGTCCCGCACATCGACCCGTGCGATCCAGTATCCTTTTGCCATGCTGAACTCCTCGTCTTCAGGCATCAAAAGCAGACGGGAGTGTTACTTCCGGCAAATCCCGAGCGAGGTCAAGCGCAACGGTTGCAGAAGTGGGCGATACACGAGACGGATCGCCGACCTGTTGCAAGAGGGTGCCATGGTCAGCGCGAAAGCGCGCCGGTCATCTCGTCGAGAATGCCCCGCGCGGCGACAAGCGGGTCGGCGGCTGCGACGATTGGGCGCGCGACGACCAGGTGGCTCGATCCGGCCTTCAGGGCATCTGCTGGCGTCATGACGCGCTTCTGGTCGCCCTTGTCGCTGCCTGCCGGGCGGATGCCGGGGGTCACCAGTGCCATGTCGGGGTCGATGATCTTGCGCACGGCTGAGGATTCCTCGGCCGAGCACACGATGCCGCCCATGCCGGCGGCACGCGCCTGTTCGGCGCGGCGCAGCACCAGCGTGTGCGGGTCATATTCATAGCCGGCGTCGATCACGTCCTGCTCGTCCATCGAGGTGAGCACTGTAACGCCAAGCAGGCAGAGGTCCGATCCCCTGGCCGCTTCGACGGCTGCCTTCATCGCTTTGGGATAGGCGTGCAATGTCAGCATCGACATGCCCATCTTGACGATGTTCTCGACGCCCTTGGCCACCGTGTTGTCGATGTCGAGCAGTTTCATGTCGAGGAAGACCTTCTTGCCGCTTGCCGCCAAATCGCGGGCGAACTCGAGGCCGCCGGCAAACACCAGCTGGTAGCCGATCTTGTAGAAGACCACGTCGTCACCAAGCGTGGTGACGATCTTTTCGGCCTTAGCGATTGTCGGAAGGTCCAGGCCGACGATCAGTCGGTCGCGTGCGGTCTCGGTCATGTCGCGGTCACCCCTGCCAGAATTCCATCGGGGTCCAGTCGCATGTGAGGGCGCGATCCGCAAGGCGGAACGCGAAGAGATTGCCGCCACCGCCGCCCTTCTGGTCGGCGCTCCGGCTGATGGCAGACCCACCCAGCTTGCACTTCAAGAGGGTGCCGACACCGCCATGGCCGACGAAGGCAATGGGGATTTTGGGGTCGTGTTCGTCAAGGATGCGAAAGACGGCAGCCGAAATACGGGCCTGCGCGTCGATGGCGCGCTCCCAGCCGGTGAAGCTTTCGTCCGGGTTGGCAAAGAACCAGTCCGCCGCCTTCTCGAATTCGGGAGGCGGCAGGAAGCCGGTGGCCGAGCGATCGTTTTCGCCCATCGTGTTGTCGATTTCCACAGTGACGCCGGCAGCGCCGGCTAAAAGTTTCGCCGTCTCGATCGCCTTGGTCTCGTCGCTCGAGACGATCCGCCCGAGCGACCGAACCCAGGGCTGCTGTGCCGTTACCTCCGCTCGCGCGCGTCCGATCTCCGACAGTCCCCATTTCGGCACGGGAACTGCCGGATCGATCTGCACCTGCGGGTGCGTGATGTAAAGGCCGAACAAGGTCGTGCTCCGTCAGTGCGCCTTGCGATAGACCCAGAGCTGCGCCGGCGGAATGTTGCGCACGACGAAGTCGAGATGCTGGATGCTGTAGCGATCGGGCATGGCGACGACCGGCGACAGCGGACCGTAGGAAATCTGCACGACAGGTCGGCCGATCGGGATACGAGACAAGAGATCCTCGATCAGCTCGACGCGACGGTACATCGGGAAATTGAGCAGCGGCACGGCGGAGATGACGCTGTCGAAGGTTCGGTCCTTCATTGCGCCAAGCGTCTGCTTCAGGTCGAACGCATCGCCGTTGATGAAGTTGACGTCGGCGAAATTCGCCTTGAGCTGCTGGTAGAAGTCGGTGGAGTATTCGACCGACACCAGATCTTCCGGTGCGATGCCGCGCTCCAGGATCGCCTTGGTGATGACGCCGGTTCCGGGGCCGAGTTCAAGAACCGGCAGCCCGGAATGGGGATTGATGACGCTCGCCATGCGGCGCGCCGTGACGGAAGACGTCGGCAGGATGGCCCCGACCGCCTTCGCATTGCTCATCCACCCCTTGAAGAAACGGATCTCCTCGTCGAATTTCCGGCCTAGCCGTTCCTTCACCTTCACGCGCAAATTCATTGAACCCCTCAAAACCGTCGTCCTCTCATACGGATCGTCCGGTCTCGCTGATTCGAGCGGGTCGCGGACATTGCGAATATAATGTGATCCCATCTGCGGCAAAAACAAGTCTGTCTACGCCTGAAAGCGTCGTCTTATCAACAACGCACGAATATCCGCGCCAACAAAAAACCCGCCACGCTGGGCGTGACGGGTCGCATTCCTCATCGCGGCACGGGCGCCTAAACCCGCATCGGCATCAGCACGTAGAGTGCATCCTCGGCCGCCAGGTCGCGCACCAGCGTCGGCGAACCCGGGTCGGCGAGCATGAAGATGGCATCCGTTCCCGTCAGCTGCGAGGTGATGTCGAGCAGGTACTTGGCGTTGAAGCCGATTTCGAGCGGGTCGTGGTCGTAGCCGACCGGAAGCTCTTCGGTCGCACTGCCCGAATCCGGGTTGTTGACCGTCAGCGTCATCTGGCCGTCGGTCAGCGCCAGCTTGACGGCGCGTCCGCGCTCGGAGGAAATCGTCGAAACGCGGTCGACGGCCTGGGCGAAGGACTGGCAATCGACGCGCAGTTCCTTGTCGTTGTTGGCCGGGATGACGCGCTGGTAGTCCGGGAAAGTGCCGTCGATCAGCTTCGAGGTCATCACGATCGAGCCGATCGTCAGGCGGATCTTTGCGTCCGAGACTTCGACCGTCACGATGATATCGGGATTGTCGAGCAGCTTCTGTAGTTCGCTGACGGTCTTGCGCGGAATGATGATGCCCGGCATGCCCTCGGAGCCGGACGGCGCCTCGACGTCGGCGCGCGCAAGGCGGTGACCGTCGGTCGCCACGGCACGCAGCTTCAGGTCGCCCTTGCTCTCGACCGTGTGCACGAAGATGCCGTTGAGGTAGTAGCGGGTTTCTTCGGTCGAGATCGCGAACTGCGTCCGGTCGATCAGCATCTTCAGGTCTGTCGCCTTGAGGCGGAAGGTGTGGGAGAAGCTGCCGGCCGTCAGGTCGGGGAAGTCGGATTGCGGCAGGCACTGCAGCGAGAATTTCGACCGGCCGGAGGCGACCGTCATCGCGGTGCCTTCGGCGTTGGTTGCCAGCAGCACTTCCGAGCCGTCAGGCAGCTTGCGCACGATGTCGTAAAGCAGGTGTGCCGGAACGGTCGTGGCGCCGGCCTGTTCGACCTGGGCCGGTGTGGCCTCGGTGATCTCGAGGTCGAGGTCGGTCGCCTTCATTTCGAGACTGGCACCGTCGGAGCGCAACAGAACGTTCGAGAGGATCGGGATCGTGTTTCGCCGTTCCACCACGCGGTGAACGTGGTTCAGCGACTTCAGAAGATTGGACCGCTCGAGAGTAATGCGCATGGGATGCTACCGCTTTCAACCGTTGCTCGGCGGGCGAGGCTCCCGCCGCAGCGTCAACTGCGAGTGTCCCGGCCGACCGACCGGAAGGATGTGGACCGGCAAAATGGCAGAAACATTGCCTGAAAAGCAAGGGGTTTGACGGGCGCTGTCCCCAGATGACGCGCGCGCCGGCTGCTTGCCGCCCTTGCCCTGCCATGTCGGCTCACTCATAAAGGCTAAAACCGGTCAGCCGGCACAGTCATCAGGAAGCTGCAGTTGGAAAAACACAAGACGTCGGACGCCACGGACGGGCAGAAGCAGCGCAGCTACCGCCTGCACAATGCCAGCATTCCCGCGCGTCCGCTCGATGTCGCGCTCTATCTCGTGGCGACACCGATCGGCAATCTCGGCGACATAACCCTGCGTGCACTGGAGACGCTTGCCGGCGCCGACGTTCTCGCCTGCGAGGACACGCGCGTCACCCGCGTGCTGCTCGACCGCTACGGCATCGTCAACCGACCCTACGCCTACCACGAGCACAATGCCGACGAGGTCGGCCCGCGGCTGTTGGCCGCGCTTTCAGAGGGCCGGTCGGTGGCGCTGGTCTCCGATGCCGGCACGCCGCTCGTTTCCGATCCCGGCTACCGCCTGGGGCAGTTGGCAATCGAAGCCGGCCACCGCGTGGTACCCATCCCTGGCGCCTCCGCGCCGCTTGCAGCCCTTGTCGGCTCCGGCCTTCCGAACGACGCCTTTCTCTTTGCCGGGTTCCTGCCGACCAAGGACAAGGCCAAGCGCGATCGGCTGCAGGAGCTGGCGAGGGTGCCGGCGACGCTCATGTTCTTCGAATCGCCGCACCGGATCGCCGCCACCGTGGCCGCAGCCGCCGCCGTGCTCGGCGAAAACAGAAGGGCGACGGTCTGCCGCGAACTGACGAAGACCTTTGAAGAGTTCCGCCGCGGCACGCTCGGGGAGCTGAAGGCGTTCTATGAGGACGCCGGCGCGGTCAAGGGTGAGATCGTTTTCGTCATCGGCCCGCCGGATGCGCCGCCGGAACCCGAAGCCGCCGACGTCGATGCCCTGCTTGTCCGGTTGATCGCCGACATGTCGACCGGCAAGGCGGCGACCGAGGCAGCAAAGCAGACGGGTCTTCCGCGCAAGGAGCTTTACGACCGCTTGCTTGAACTCAAGGACCGCGATGGCGACTGACGGCCCCGATCGACGCAAGCTTCGGGCTCAGAGGCGCGGTCGGTTCGCCGAATATCGTGCGGCCCTTTGCCTGATGTTGAAGGGCTACCGGATCGTTGCTATGCGTCATCGTACCAGACTGGGCGAAATCGACATCATCGCCCGCAAAGGTGACCTCATCGCCTGCGTCGAAGTCAAGGCCCGCCGCTCTGCAGATGCGGGCGTCTTCGCGGTGACAGCGGCGGCACAACATCGCATTCGCGCCGCCAGCGATCTCTGGCTCGCACGACAGCCCGATTTCGCCAGGCTTTCCGTGCGTTACGACATCATCACGGTGACACCCTGGCGCTGGCCGCGGCATCTGGCGGATGCCTTCTGAAGCGGCCCGAGACGAGCGAAAATGATTGCGGTGTTCCGCCCGCATCCCGCCTTGGAACAAATTCGCGAATTTGTAATCGTCCCGACATAAAAGCGTTACCGGCCTGTCATGGAAGGCCACTAGTCCACTGCCATCCGCAACCCGGTGGAGAGGACCAGTCATGTTCAAGAAAATTTCACTCGCAGCTTTCACCCTTGCTTTTTCGGCAACCTCGTCGCTTGCCGCAACCGATATTACCTGGTGGCACGGCATGGCCGGCCGCAACGGCGAGGTCATCAACGAGATCTCGCAGAAGTTCAACGAAGCCCAGAGCGCCTGCGCGCTGACGCCGGTTTCGAAGGGCACCTATGAGGAAGCGCTCGCTTCCGGCATCGCCGCATTCCGCTCCGGCGAACAGCCGAACATCCTGCAGGTATTCGATGCCGGTGCAGCGACCATCATCAACGCCAAGGGCGCCGTCGTTCCTGCCGAAGACCTGATCATCAAGGCCGGCCACAACTTCGACCGCAACGCCTTCATCGACGGCGTGCGTTACTTCTACGCCGATAGCGAAGGCAAGTTCGTCGGCATGCCGTTCAACTCCTCGGCCCCGATCATGTACGTCAACGACGAAGCCCTGAAGAAGGCTGGCGTCGAGGCACCGAAGACCTGGGAAGAGTTCGAGGCCGCTGCACCGAAGCTGAAGGCCGCCGGCTACATCCCGCTCGTCCAGTCGCAGCTCACCTGGCAGTTCACCGAGAACTTCTAATCGCGCAACAACATCCAGTTCGCCACCAACAACAACGGCTACGACAGCGTCGTCGACACCAAGCTGAAGGTCACCGACCCGAACCTCGTCATGATGTTCGACAAGCTCAAGGCCTGGAAGGACGAAGGCTATTTCGCCTTCTACGGCGCCGGCTGGAACGATAACCAGAAGGTCTTCGAAGAAGGCAAGGCTGCATTCTGGATCGGTTCGTCCGGTTCGTTCGGCGGCCTGCAGAAGACGGCGCAGATGCCGTTCTCGGCAACCTTCCTGCCCTACTGGAACGCGATCGAGGGCGCCGGCACCAACTCCTTCATCGGCGGCGCGGCGCTGTTTGCGATGTCTGGCAAGACGGACGAGGAAAACAAGTGCGTTGCCGACTTCTTCCAGTTCCTGACCTCGCCTGAGATCCAGTACTTCTACCACAAGGCAACCGGCTACGTGGCCATCACCAAGGCGGCCTACGAGCTTGCCCAGAAGGACGGCTACTACAAGGAAAAGCCGGTCGCGGAAGTCGGTATCAAGCAGCTGATGCTGCCGGCCGGTGATTGGTCGAAGGGCTACCGCCTCGGCTTCTACCCGCAGATCCGCGAGATCATGGAACGCGAATACGGTCGCATCTTCTCCGGTGAAACCACCGTCAAGGACGCCTTCGATACCATCGAGAAGGAAGGCAACGACCTGCTCGCCCGCTTCGCCAAGACGGCCGGCTGATCTCGATGACCTCTGGAACGGAACGCCTCCCCGCGCTGCGGGGAGGGACTGCAACGGATGGGCGACGCTCAAGCGCCCTCCGCCTGTTCGGCGGCAAGCCGAAGGACGGTGACGCGGCTGCCAAGCGCGTGCAGTTCTCCTCGCCCTACCTGCCGTACCTCTTTCTCGCGCCGCAACTGGCGATCATCTTCGTGTTCTTCTACTGGCCGTCGATCCAGGCGATCCAGTCGTCCTTCTATCTGGAGGACCCGTTCGGCTTCGGCTCGACCTTCGTCGGCATGACGAACTACATCGACGTCCTGAAATCAGGCGAGTATCTGGGCATTGCGCGCTTCACGGCGATCTTCACCGCGCTCGTCACCTTCTTCGCGCTGTCGATCGGCCTGTTGCTCGCCGTCAAGGCGGATGGCGTCATCCGCGGCAATGCCACCTACAAGACGCTGCTGATTTGGGTCTATGCCATCGCACCGCCGGTTGCCGGCCTGATCGGCATGATGTTCTTCGACCAGCATATTGGCCCGATCGTCGAGCTTGCCCGCTGGTTCGGCTGGGATATCAAGGTCGGTCTCAACTATTCCGATACTGCCTTCGCAATGATCGTCGTCTCGGTCTGGAAGCAGATCCCTTACAATTTCATCTTCTTCCTCTCCGGCCTGCAGGGCATTCCGGTGGCGGTGCGCGAGGCGGCGGCGATGGATTGCCGCTCCGGTTTCCGCCGCTTCTGGACGGTGATCCTGCCTCTCCTCGCGCCCACGGCCTTCTTCCTTCTGATTATCAACGTCACCTATGCGCTGTTCGATACCTTCGGCGTCATCGACGTCATGGTGAAGGACAAGGCGGCCAACAATCCGATCACCCTTGTCTACAAGGTCTACATGGATGGTTTCCGCGGCAACGACCTCGGCGGCTCCTCGGCGCAATCGGTCATCCTGATGCTCATCGTCTTCGTGCTGACCATCTTCCAGTTCCGCTTCATCGAGCGGCGCGTGCACTACAATTGAGGCGGGGCCGATGTATCGCACCAAGTTCTTCGACCACGTCATCCTGCTCTTCGGCGTCTTCATCATGGTGGCGCCGGTCGTGGTCGCCTTCATGACCTCGACGCACGAGGCGGCGGATATTCACCGCAATGGCCTCAGCCTCACCTGGGGCGGCCATTTCGTCGAGACCTACGAGACCGTGCTCACCCGCAAGGGCGGCTTTACCGGCAAGATCACCGGCCTCAACATGATGATGAACTCGATGATCCTGGGCTTAGGCTTCGCGGTCGGCAAGATCATCCTGTCGATGCTGGCCGCCTATGCGATCGTCTATTTCCGCTTCCGGCTCGGCACCTTCTTCTTCTGGATCATCTTCACGACACTCTTGCTGCCGCTCGAAGTGCGCATTCTTCCCTCCTATGAAGTGATGAACACGCTGAAGCTGACCAACACCTATACCGGCCTGATCGTGCCGCTGCTGGCGTCGGCGACGGGCACCTTCTATTTCCGCCAGTTCTTCAAGTCGGTGCCGGACGAACTGCTTGAGGCGGCGCGTATCGATGGCGCCGGCCCGTTCAAGTTCTTCATCGACGTGCTGGTGCCGCTGTCGCGCACCATGATGGCGGCGATCTTCATCATCATGTTCGTCTATGGCTGGAACCAGTATCTCTGGCCGACATTGATGACCACCGACGAAGGCTTCTTCACGCTGGTGCGCGGCATCAAGCAGATCCTGCTTGTCTGGGTCGGCTCGAACATCCCCGATTACAACGAGGCCTTTGCGCTGGCGATCCTCGCCATGCTGCCGCCGGTGCTGATCGTGGTGATCTTCCAGCGCTGGTTCATCAAGGGCCTGACGGAAAGCGACAAGTAGGAAGCGGAGCGGCGAAACCGACTTTGCCGCTTCTTCAAAACGCAATTTACCAACGGAGGCAGCCATGGCGGCCATCACCATCGCCGAGGTCTCGAAGATCTATACCGGCAACGTCGAAGCGGTGAAATCCGTCTCGATCGACATCGAGGACGGCGAATTCATCGTGCTGGTCGGCCCGTCCGGCTGCGGAAAGTCCACACTCCTGCGCATGGTCGCAGGGCTTGAGGGCATCTCGAAGGGCACGGTCAAGATCGGCTCGCGCGTCATCAACGAGGTCGATCCGGCCGAGCGCGACATCGCCATGGTCTTCCAGAACTATGCGCTCTACCCGCATATGACCGTCTACCAGAACCTTGCCTATGGCCTGAAAAACCGGAAGACGCCGAAGGCCGAGATCGACGCCCGCGTCGCGGAGGCCGCGCGCATGCTGGAGATCGAGCCCTATCTCGACCGCAAGCCGCGCGCGCTTTCCGGCGGTCAGCGGCAGCGTGTGGCCATGGGCCGCGCCATCGTGCGCAAGCCCGCCGCCTTCCTGTTCGACGAACCCCTGTCCAATCTCGATGCCAAGCTGCGTGTCTCCATGCGCGGCGAGATCAAACGGCTGCAGAAGCGCCTCGGCACCACGTCGCTCTACGTTACCCACGACCAGCTCGAGGCGATGACGCTGGCCGACCGGCTGGTGGTGCTGAACGGGGGCCGCATCGAGCAGATCGGCCGACCGCTCGATGTCTACCATCGCCCGGCCTCGACCTTCGTCGCGAGCTTCATCGGCTCGCCGGCCATGAACCTGATCAAGGGCCGCATCGAAGGCTCGCGCCTTAATGTCGGCAGCTACCGGATCGAGCTTGGCGACCGCGGCCCGGTCGATGGGCCGGTGACCGTCGGCCTGCGCGCCGAGGATCTCAGGCTTGCCGGCGTCGGCGAGGATGGGATGCTGTTCCAGGTCGACTATGTCGAGGAACTCGGCGCGCAACGTCTCGTCCACGGCACCATCGAGGATCAGGCGCTGACCCTGGCGCTTTCTCCCGAAATCCCGCTGTCAGGCGATCTTGCCGTGACGATCGCGACTGACCGCCTGCATTTCTTCTCGCCCGACACCGGCAAGCGACTGGAGCGCGGTGCGTCCTGCGCCAATACTGGCGAAAGCGTTCGCCCCCTCAGCCTGGAGCCGGCATTGTGATCGAAGAGACTGTCAGCATCCTCTCAGTGCCATCGCAGGAAACGCGCGCCGGTTTCACGACGATCGAGCGCTCGATCGTTGCCCATGACGCCGTTATGGCGGCGTTGCCTGAATTGAACAGCATCGAAATCGGCGGTGAGCCGTCATCAGCCAAGCCGCTTGCCTTCCCGTTCGCCGTTGCCGCCTGGAACCTGGAGCGCTGCCTGTTTGCGCCGGAAAGTGCGGCACATCTGGCGGCAACCGCAGCACCGGTCGTGCTGCTCTCGGAGATGGACGATGGCATGGCCCGTACCGGCCAGCGTCATCCGACCGCAGAGGTCGCAGGCATCCTTGGGATGCAATACGCCTATGGCGTCGAATTCATCGAGCTTGGCTTGGGCTCCGATACGGAACTGGAATTCTGCAAGGATGACTTCAACGAGAAGGGTTTTCACGGCAATGCGCTGATGGCATCAGTGCCGCTCGGCCGACCGTTCATGCTCCGCCTCTGGGGCGAACGGCTCTGGTTCATGGATGGCGGCGACCAGCCGCGTGTCGGCGAACGCTTCGCCATCGGCGCCGTGATCGAGACGCAAGCCGGGCCCTTCGTTGCCGTTTCCACCCATCTCGAAAGCGCCACCACCGCGCCCTATCGCGAGCGCCAGGTCAAGGAACTGATCGATGTGCTTGACGAGGCCTTCCCGGCCATGCCGATCCTGATCGGCGGGGACCTCAACACCGGCAACCATGCCGGCGGCGATTTCGAAGCCGAAGGTCTGTTCGCTCTGAGCGCCGCGCGCGGCTTCATCCGCCATGGCGGACCGCTCGATGTGATGACCACCCGCCCCAGCCTGATCACACGTTGGCCGGAGCGGGCGATGAAGCTCGACTGGTTCCTGTCGCGGGGGCTGAAGATCGGCGAAAGCCGGATCATCCCATCGCTCGACGCAAACGGCCGCCCTCTCTCCGATCATGATCTCATCACCTGCGTCGTCGGGGGCTTCGAGTAGCCTTGCCTAAGGCGGGTCCGCATTCTACATGTTGCGGGCTTTTTCAAACGGGGACGGGAAGATGGCGAAAATCGTCAATGTCGGGGTCCAGATGGACCATGTGTCGGGCATCAACATCGCGGGCGATTCCACCTTCGCGATGAGCCTTGAGGCACAGGCCCGCGGCTACCGGCTCTTCCACTACACCCCGGAGAAGCTGTCGCTGCGCGACGGCAAGGTCTTTGCGACCGCGCAGCAGATGACGCTGCGCGACGTCAAGGGCGACCACTTCACGCTCGGCGAGCCGGAGCGGCTCGATCTTTCGACCATGGACGTGATCATGCTGCGTCAGGATCCGCCCTTCGACATGGCCTATATCACCTCGACCCACCTGCTCGAGCGCCTGCATCCGAAGACGCTTGTCGTCAACGACCCGGCCTGGGTGCGCAACTCGCCGGAGAAGATCTTCGTCACCGAGTTCGCCGACCTGATGCCGAAGACGCTGATTACCCGCGACGCTGCCGAGATCGCGCGGTTCCGTGAGGAAATGGGCGACATCATCCTGAAGCCGCTCTACGGCAATGGCGGCGCCGGCGTGTTCCACTCCGCGCGCGACGACCGCAACATGTCATCGCTGCTCGAAATGTTCGGCCAGATGTTCCGCGAGCCCTTCATCGCGCAGGAATACCTGCCAGCGGTGCGCAAGGGCGACAAGCGCATCCTGCTCGTCGACGGAGAGCCGGTCGGTGCCATCAACCGCGTGCCGGCAGAACACGACGCCCGCTCCAACATGCATGCTGGCGGCCGGCCCGAGCCGACCGAGCTGACGGCGCGCGAGAAGGAAATCTGCGCCCGCATCGCGCCGGCGCTGAAGGAGCGCGGTTTCCTCTTCGTCGGCATCGACGTCATCGGCGACTACATGACCGAGATCAACGTCACGTCGCCGACCGGCATCCGCGAGGTCAAGAAATTCGGCGGCGCCGATGTCGCCAGCCTGCTGTGGGACGCGATCGAGCGCAAGCGCGCGTAGCGCGTAACGCTTGGCGCGCAACAGCGTGAAGCGGGTTTGCGATAGCGACATGGACGAAAACAGGGGCTCGCCTTAGGCGAACCTGACGGAACGCGAAGGGTAGCGCGCTGCTTCGCCCATTCATTCGGCCATTGTTGTCCGGCGCTTTCGCCTCATAAGGGGTGATCGCCGTTGAACGCTATGTTCTATTATTGTTCTTGTTTTTGTACGTGTTCCGTGCAAGATTTTCCGCTGCAACCAAAAGGGTTGCGGCGGCACGGCGGGCCGCCCCGTTGAAAGAGGCGGTCATGGTTGCGCGTGTCAGTACGATTGCATTCCAGGGAATAGAAGGTGTGCCGGTCGACGTTCAGGTGATGGTCGCACCGGGGCGGGTTGGCATGCAGATCGTCGGGCTGCCAGACAAGGCCGTCGCCGAAAGCCGCGAGCGGGTGCAGGCAGCCCTTCATGCATCCGGTCTGGCGCTGCCGGCCAAGAAAGTCACCGTCAATCTCGCGCCTGCGGACCTGCCGAAGGAAGGCAGCCATTTCGATCTGGCGATCGCGCTCGGCCTGATGGCGGCACTCGGCGCCATCCCCGGCGATGCGCTGAATGGCTATGTGGTGATCGGCGAGCTTAATCTCGACGGCACGGTTGCTGCTGTCGCCGGCGCGCTCCCGGCGGCAATCGGCGCCAACGCTGTTGGGAAAGGGCTGATCTGCCCGGCGGAAAGCGGACCGGAGGCAGCCTGGGCCGGCGCCGACATCGATATTCTGGCACCCCGCAGCCTGATCGCCATCGCCAATCATTTCAGGGGAACACAGGTTCTCTCCCGGCCGGAACCGGCCATCCGCGCCGGTGCTGCCGACCTGCCCGATCTCGCCGACATCAAGGGGCAGGAGAGCGCCAAGCGGGCGCTCGAAGTGGCCGCCGCCGGCAACCACAATCTGCTGATGATCGGACCGCCGGGTTCGGGAAAATCGATGCTGGCCTCGCGCCTGCCGTCTATCCTGCCGCCGCTGACGCCGGCCGAACTGCTCGAAGTCTCGATGATCCATTCGATTGCCGGGCAGCTTCCGGGCGGCAAGCTGTCCGACCGGCGGCCGTTTCGCACCCCGCACCATTCCGCCACCATGGCGGCGATGATCGGAGGCGGCCTCAGGGCCAGACCCGGCGAGGCATCGCTTGCCCATAACGGCGTGCTGTTTCTCGACGAGTTTCCCGAGTTCACGCCGCAGGTGCTGGACGCGTTGCGTCAGCCTCTGGAAACGGCTGAATGCATCATTGCCCGGGCCAATCACCGGGTCAGCTATCCCGCCGCGATCCAGCTGGTGGCGGCGATGAACCCGTGCCGGTGCGGCATGGCGGGCGAGCCCGGCCGAAGCTGCGCCCGCGGCCCGCGCTGCATGAGCGATTACCAGGCGCGCATCTCCGGCCCGCTGATGGACCGGATCGATCTGCGCGTCGACGTACCGGCCGTCAGCGCCGCCGACCTGATCCGGCCGATGGCGGCGGAGGCAAGCGCGGCCGTGGCAAAACGCGTCGCCCGTGCCCGTGAACTGCAGATTGATCGTTTCATCGCGCTCGGCAGCCGCGAACCATCTAGCAACGCCCGCTGCTCGACGGCGATGATCGAGCGCATTGCCGAGCCCGATGCGTCGGGGCTGCAGTTGCTGCGGGACGCGGCCGAGAAACTGAAGTTTTCCGCACGCGGCTATCACCGTGTCCTGAAGGTCGCGCGCACGCTTGCCGATCTCGACGGAGCCGCAACCGTCGGCCGGCTGCACCTCGCCGAGGCGATTTCCTACCGCATCGCCGGCGAACGATTGCAGGCGGCCGCGTAAGGCTATTGTTGCCCGCGTCGTCTGGGACCGCAGGTACGCATGTCTGCGCCCTTGCTTTCCATGCTGCTTGCCTGACGTTCATCTTCGGGAAAAAGGGCGCCGCGGCGCCCTTTCGTTCGTCATCTGCAAAAGCTTACGCACCCAAGCCTTCAAAAAGAACCGTCGAGAGGTAGCGTTCGGCAAAGGACGGGATGATGACGACGATGTTCTTGCCGGCGTTTTCCTCGCGCTGGCCGATCTCGATGGCGGCGGCGAGCGCAGCACCTGAGGAGATGCCGACCGGCACGCCTTCGAGCCTGGCGACGAGCCGCGCGATCTCGACGGCTTCACCGCTGTTGACGGTGACGACTTCGTCATAAATGCCGGTGTCGAGGATGGCGGGCGCAAAGCCGGCGCCGATGCCCTGGATCTTGTGCGGGCCGGGGTTGCCGCCCGAAAGCACCGGCGATTCCTCGGGCTCGACTGCGATCACCTTGATCGACGGCTTGCGCGCCTTCAACACCTGGCCGGCGCCGGTGATGGTGCCGCCGGTGCCGATGCCGGAGACAAAAATGTCGACTGCGCCGTCGGTGTCGTTCCAGATTTCCTCGGCCGTCGTCTTGCGGTGGATTTCCGGGTTGGCGGGGTTTTCGAACTGCTGCGGGATGATAGCATCCGGCAGAGTCTCGACCAGTTCCTGTGCCTTGGCAATCGCCCCCTTCATGCCCTTGGCGCCCTCGGTCAGCACCAGTTCGGCGCCGAGCAGCGCCAGCATCTTGCGGCGCTCGACCGACATCGTCTCCGGCATGGTCAGGATCAGCTTGTAGCCCTTGGCGGCGGCGACGAAGGCAAGCGCGATACCGGTGTTGCCCGAGGTCGGCTCGACCAGCGTGGTGCGACCGGGTGTGATCTTGCCCTGCGCTTCCAGGCTCTCGATCATGGCGACGCCGATGCGGTCCTTGACCGAAGCGATCGGGTTGAAGAATTCGAGCTTGGCGAGAAGGTTGGCCTTCACGCCCTTTTCCTTGGCAAGCTTGTCGAGCCGCACGATGGGAGTGTCGCCGATCGTTTCCGTGATCGAGGAATAGACGCGGCCGCGGCCGGGCTTGCGCGTGTCAGACATGAAGTTTCTCCCTTGGGTTCGATCTGTTTGGTTGTGACAATAGGGACAATGCCCGTTCTATTCCAGAACGGTAACCGCGACGGGGCGATCCGCCGAAGGAAAAAACACCGGCGTAAGTGCTTTCAAGGGAATGTTTTTTCAGGCGGTGCGGGTGGCGATATAGGCGGCGGTACCGGCGAGCACGCCCGCCGCGACCCGGTTCAGCGCCTGCAACGCCTTCGGCTGCTTGAGCAACGTGCGCGCCCGGGCAGCAAGCAGGATATAGGGCAAAAGCACGGTCAGCAGCACGAGGAAGGTCGCGATCAGCAACAACCCGTATTCGCGCGGTCCGATCACGGCGATGTCGATCAGCGTCGGCACCAGCGCCACATAAAACAGCATGGTCTTCGGGTTGCCGAGCGTGACGAGCAGGCCGGAAAGGAACGACATCGACATGCTCTTGGACGTCTTCGCCTTGATGTCCTGTGGCAACAGGCCTGATGTCCAGAGCCTCCAGGCGATATAGCCGAGATAGAGCACGCCGGCGAACTTGACGATCAGGAAGGCGGTCGTGAAGGTCTGGGCGATCAGCGCCAGGCCGAGCACCACGGCGGTCAGGTAGACCATGTCACCGACGATCAGGCCGAGCCCCATGAAGAAGGTTTCGCGAAAGCCCGAGCCGAGCGCCCGCGCGACAAGCGCGGTCACGCCGGGGCCAGGAATGATGGCCGCGATGAACAGAGCGCCGCTATAGGCAAGCAGGGCTGCAAGCGTCATGATCGTTCCTCCCGGTGGCGACGCCACTTTTTAGCGCAGAGCGTCGAGAATGGAAATCGGGATTGGCGGGCGGGTGGCAATTTCGCGACAAAATTGATCGGGTGACAAGTCCGCGATTGCCCGGGTTCTGCAGATGCGTAGAGCTTTACGGGATACGCAACGAAGGCGCGCCTCATGCCCGAGCTCCACAACCTCATCGGCTTTGCCCTGATCGCCCTCGGCATGGTGCTGACACCCGGGCCGAACATGATCTACCTGATCTCGCGCTCGATCAGCCAGGGGCCGGCCGCGGGCCTGATCTCGCTTGGTGGCGTCGCGCTCGGTTTCGTCGTCTACATGATCTCGGCAGCACTCGGCATCACTGCACTGCTCATTGCCGTGCCCTTCGCCTATGACGCCCTGCGGATCGCCGGTGCCGTCTATCTCGTCTATCTCGCCTGGCAGGCGGTCAGGCCCGGCGGACGCTCGCCGTTCCAGGTCAAGAGCCTGCCGAAGGACGGTCCGCGCAAGCTGTTCCTGATGGGTTTCCTGACGAGCCTGCTCAACCCGAAAGTCGCCGTGCTCTATCTCTCGCTGCTGCCGCAGTTCATTCGCCCCGAAGCCGGCAACGTCCTGGCGCAGTCGATGATCTTCGGCTCGATCCAGATCGCCACCAGCGTCACGGTCAATGCGATGATCGCGCTTGCCGCAAGCTCGATCGCCGGGTTCCTTGCCGGGCGTCCGCTGTTGATGGTGGCACAGCGCTGGGCCATGGGCACGGCGCTGTTCGGCTTTGCCGTCAGCATGGCCGCCGAGGCGCGCCGCTGACAGGCCCTCAGCCTGGGTCTTTTTACTCGAACATCGGCCGCATGAAGCTGCGCTCGTAGCTGACGATGCAGCGCGTCTTTTCCCCGTAGGCGAAGGCCTCAAGGCATTCCGGATCCCTGGCCATTTTCTCGCGATAGATTTCGTACTCCGCGAGGCTCGGAAAGGTGAAGAGCGCCAGCGCGATGTTGTTTGCGCCCTCATGCGGCATGAAGTAGCCGTGATGGGTGCCGCCCAGCCGGTTGACCAGCGGTATCCAGAGCTTGGCATAATGCTCGAATTCGGCCAGCTTGTAGGGGTCGATTACGTATTTCAGGTAGCAGGTGATCATGCGGTTCTCCCTTCGCGTCTCCGCTTGATAGGGGAGGGCAGGCGAAGTTTCCAGCCGAGATTCATGCCGGCAGCAGCCAGCAGGATGGCGATCGAGCCAAAGATCTGGATCGGCTGCAGCGCATGGCCGAAGGCGAGCCGATCGACGACGATAGCGGCGATCGGGTAAATGAAGGACAGGGCCCCGGTCATGTGCGTCGGCAGCCGCTGGATGGCGCCATAGAGCAACACGTACATGATGCCTGTATGGATGACGCCGACGGCAATCAGGATCGACCACTGTTCGGCGCCCGACGGGGCGGGGGCGGCAAGGGCCATCGGCGCCAGCATCAGCGTGCCGGTGATAACCTGGATCAGGGCGATCAGGTGCGGCGGCGTTCCCTTGAGCAGCTTCGTCAGTAGCGCCGCGATCGCGTAGAAGAAGGCGGCACCGATCGAGAGCGCAATACCAACAAGGTAATCCTCCGGCGCAAAGCCGCCGCCGGGCTTGGCCGAGATGATCGCCAGCATGCCGGCAAAGGAGATCGACAGCCACAACACCTTGGTCGCGGTGATCTTTTCGCCGAGGAACAGGGCGCCAAGCCCCAAAAGCATGAACGGCTGGGTGTTGTAGACCATCGTCGCGATCGAAATCGAGGCATGCGAATAGGCGGCAAACAGCAGCAGCCAGTTGGCGACAATGGCGATGCCGCCGGCAATCGACAGCAGCACGACCCGCCGGGTGAAATGGCGACGGTCGAGAAGGCCGAGCACAGCTGCGATCGCCACCAGCGTTACCGCGCCAAACACGCAACGCCAGAAGACGACGCTCGTCACCGGCTGACCCGACATCAGCACGAACCAGCCGATCGTGCCCGATATCAGCATCGCCGCCGTCATTTCGGCACTGCCTCTTTTAATGTCTGCACCCATAGCGATCGCTCCTCGGTTGATGCTCCAAGATTAATCGGCATCTATGGCGGTTTATATGGAAGATCGCAGGCGTTTTGGCTATTCTACCTAATCATCGAAGATGGTTTCGATCTTTTGGCTTATGAGGTTACCGATGCTCGACGAACTCGATCGCCGCATTCTGGATATCCTGGCGGCGAATGCGCGCGTGTCGCTAAAGGAGCTGGCGCAGGAGGCGGGTCTGTCGTCGCCCAGTGCCGCCGAGCGGCTGCGCAAGCTGGAAGAGCGCGGCGTGTTGGATGGGTTCACCATCGCCCTCAATCCGGTGAAGCTCGGCTATCCCCTGCAGGCGATCATCCGCGTCAGGCCGATGCCGGGCATGCTGCATATCGTCGAGAAACTGATTCAGGAGACGCCGCAGATCGTCGAATGCGACAAGGTCACCGGCGACGACTGCTTCATCGCCAAGCTGTTCGTGCGCGATATGGCAGAGCTGGACACGCTGCTCGATCGCATCGCCGAGAAGGCACAAACCAACACGTCGATCGTCAAATCGACGCCGGTCAAGCGCCGGCTGCCGCCGCTTATCTGATTTGGGGCTTTCCCGGTCACGCAATTCCGGGCGGAAAACCGCTCCGCACTTTTCCTGGAAATGCTTTAGACGCCGGTGGAGCCGAAGCCGCCGGCGCCGCGGGCCGTGTCGCTGGCACTGTCGGCTTCGCGCACGCTCACTTGCGTCACCGGCGCGATCACCATCTGTGCGATGCGCATGCCGCGCTCGATGACGAAGTCTTCTTCGCCGAGATTGACAAGGAGAACCTTCACCTCGCCGCGATAGTCGCTGTCGATCGTACCCGGCGTGTTGAGGCAAGTGATGCCGTTCTTGAAGGCGAGGCCGGAGCGCGGACGAATCTGTGCCTCGTAACCGGCCGGGATCTCGAAGATGAAGCCGGTCGGAACCAGCGCCCGCTGTCCCGGCGCAAGCGTCATCGGCTCTGCTGCCGCGACGGCCGCGCGCAAATCCATGCCGGCAGCGCCCGCGGTCTCATAAGCCGGCAGGTCCAATGCCTCGGCATGCGGCAGGCGGATGAGGGTGAGGGCGGGTTTTGTCTGGGGCGTGTGCATGGTCATTGATCCATAAGCCGAGCGCTCGATGCGCCGGTCAATTGCATAATGAGGGCCGAGCCTGTAAAGACGCCGCAACTCACAGGATTCTACGATATGGCCGAAAGTCTCGCCGAGGCGGTATCCCGCCGCCGCACATTTGCGATCATCGCCCACCCGGACGCGGGTAAGACCACCCTCACCGAAAAGCTGCTGCTGTTCGGCGGCGCCATCCAGCTCGCCGGCGAGGTCAAGGCCAAGAAGGATCGTATCCAGACCCGTTCGGACTGGATGAAGATCGAGCGCGAGCGCGGTATCTCGGTCGTCACCTCGGTGATGACGTTCGAATATGGCGGTAATGTCTTCAACATTCTCGACACGCCCGGCCACGAAGACTTCGCCGACGACACCTACCGCACGCTGACGGCGGTCGATGCGGCCGTCATGGTCATCGACGCCGCCAAGGGTATCGAGCCGCGGACGCTGAAGCTGTTCGAAGTGTGCCGCATGCGCGACATCCCGATCATCACCTTCATCAACAAGATGGACCGCGAGAGCCGCGATCCCTTCGAAATCCTCGACGAGGTCGAAGAGAAGCTGGCGCTCGACTGCGCGCCGGTGACCTGGCCGATCGGCCGCTCGAAAACCTTCTGCGGCTCCTATCATCTTGCCGACAACACCGTGCGTGGCTCTGACACGCAGGAAGTGCTGACCCGGGTCAACGGCCCTGAAATGGTCGCCCACCGCCTGCCGGAAAACGAGCGCGACGCCTTCATCGAAGAGACATCGCTCGCGATCGAAGCCTGCAAGCCGTTCGACAAGAAGGCCTTCCTCGAAGGCCACCTGACGCCGGTGTTCTTCGGCTCGGCTCTGCGCAACTACGGTGTGCGCGACCTGATCAACGCGCTCGGCGAGATCGCCCCGCCGCCGCGCGACCAGGTTGCCGATACGCGCACCGTGCATGCGACCGACGACAAGATGACCGCCTTCGTCTTCAAGATCCAGGCGAACATGGACCCGAACCACCGCGACCGCATCGCCTTTGCGCGCGTGTGCTCCGGCAAGCTCGAGCGCGGTATGAAGGCGCGGCTGGCCCGCACCGGCAAGCAGCTGGGCCTCAGCGCCCCGCAGTTCTTCTTCGCCTCGCAGCGGCAGCTGGCCGACACCGCCTATGCCGGCGATGTCGTCGGCATCCCGAACCACGGCACCCTGCGCATCGGTGACACGCTGACGGAAGGCGAGCATCTCGTCTTCCAGGGCGTTCCGAACTTCTCGCCGGAAATCCTGCGCCGTGTGCGCCTTGAGGATGCGATGAAGGCCAAGAAACTCAAGGAAGCGCTGCAGCAGATGGCCGAAGAGGGCGTCGTACAGCTGTTCTCGCCGGAAGACGGCTCTCCGGCGATCGTCGGCGTCGTCGGCGCGCTGCAGCTTGATGTTCTGAAGGAACGCCTGCAGGGGGAATACGGCCTGCCGGTATCCTTCGAGATGTCGCGCTTCTCCGTCTGCCGCTGGATTTCGTCCGATCAGCCCGCCGAGCTCGACAAGTTCGTCACCGCCCGTCGCGGCGATATCGCCCGCGACCTCGACGGCGATCCGGTGTTCCTGGCGCAGGACAGCTTCTCGCTGCGCTATGAGGCCGAGCGCTACCCGGCGATCAAGATGGTCGCGATCAAGGAGTACCACGTCGCCAAGGCGGCGTGAGCGACAATGATGTCAGCCGGCGGCACAGGCCGGCTGACCCTTGGCAACTCAGAGGGTCGACATGCGCAGCGCCAGCACCAGCTGCGTCACTCTGAGGGTTATGAAGACGTAGATCGCCAAAAGCAGGATCTGCAGCGCCAGATGCCGGCGCACCTTCGACAGCCTGTGCAGGCCATCCGCCAGATTGAGCAGAAACAGGACGATGCCGATGGCGGAGACGATGTAGCCCGCCACGGAACTGTTCGGCAGGCCCATGATCTCCAGGCTGCGGCCGTTCTCGATCGCATGCATGCCCGCGGCGATCACCACCGTCGCCACGACCAGGTTGCGCACGTGGCGAAAGATCTCTTCGAGCCCGCCATTGTCGAACAGCATCCGCCGCGCCAGGCCGAGTTTCGATCGCGTGCCTTCAATCATCGCTGCCTCTTGTTGACTGCTTGTTCCCTAAATCGCGGTCGACTTAAAGGCGGAACTTTGCGGCAAATTTAAAGGATGGCAGCGGTACGCCCTGTTGACGTGGCGCGCCGCGACCTGCCGGGAGGCTGCGATAGTATGGCGGCACGCTCTCGCGTCAAAGACTTTTGGAGCGAGCAAAATCTTGCTGTGCGGAAAGGGCAAAACGCGGTGCCGCTCGGCTGAGCAGCATTGAGGTCGGGCGGACCTGCCACGTGGCGGCTATGGCTCCCTCCAAAGCGTTCGTGAGTTCGGCGACGTCCGCCGCTGCGGTTTCGTGCAGCGCTTCCGCGACGATAAGGGCCGAGGTCGTCTGCGGACGGATCGCCGAATGGCCGCTTTGCCGGTTTGTCCATCGCCGCGCATGGGCGCGACCCTCTGCGTCGCGAAAGATCACCTCGTCCGGTTCGGGATGTTCGGTTTCGCCGGAGAAGGTGGCGTAGGCCTCGTCCCCTTTCGCGCGGGTCACTTGGAGATCGCCGGCGATGCGCGAAAGATCGAAGACGGAGATGGGAATGGCAAAGGCGAGCGACACGGCGTTGCAAAGGTCGATCAGCGGATGGATCGACGGCAGGTCGCCCTCTTTCCGGAACCGGCGCAGCAAGGCTTCCGATGCGCAGCGATACTGCGTCGGCTTCAAGCCCATCCTGGAAAACGTCCGGCGCCAGGCCTGAATTTCCGCAAGCTCGCCTTCCGGACTTGCCACGAGGGCGCCCCTGGCGATGGCCTGAAATCGGTCGACGGCGTCGTTGACCGAGACGTCGCTGCGAATGCCTTCGACGTGGAGCGCGCCGGCGGCAAGCTCGGGAAAATCACGCCAGATGCTGTCTGAATGCTGGAAATGCATGGGATGCCTCGAAGTGGAAGAGATGATGACGGCGTCAGATCTGCGTTTGGCCGGCAGTCTTGGGCCGAAGATGCGGCATGGCGAGACTGACGACGGCGACAAGCACGCAGCCGATGCCGGCGAGTTGGTTCATGCTCACGGGCTCGCCGAGAAGAACAAAGGCGAGCAGCACGGCGGAGACCGGTGCAAGCGCGGTGAAAACGGACGCTTCGGTGCCGCTCACTCTGGCGGAGCCAGCGTACCAGAGGATGAAGCCGGCAACGGTTGGGACCAGGGCATAATAAAGCACGGCCGCTAGCGAATGCACCGCGACACCTTGCATTGACGGAGCTTCGAAGAGAGCGGGTACGAAGGCGACGCCGACGCCCATGCCGGCCATGATGGTGGAGAGCGCCAGCGGCGCGATCGGCGTATGGATGCGCTTGTTGATCAGGATGAACAGCCCTTCGCAAACCACGGCACCGAAGACGAGCGTTATGCCGAGGGCCGAATGGTGGGTGCCATCGTCGGGTCGAAGCACGATCGTCAGAACGCCTGCTGCCGCCAGCCCGATCGCAATCAGGGTCGAGCGGCTGGGCCGTTCGCCGAGCAGCAGGATGGCGATGGCGGCGGAGACGACGGGAAGCGTGCCGATGACGACGCCGGCATCCGTCGCCGAACTGTAGCGCAATCCGGCGATCAGAAGTGTCGTATAGCCAACGCTGCCGGCCCCTGCCTGCAGGAGGAGGATGAGCCACTCGCGCCGTTCAAGTCTCGGCCAGGGCGTCCGTGTCAGGCGCATCAAGGCGAGGAACAGCGGGAACGCGACGGCAAAGCGCAAGGTCGTGGCGATAAAGGGCGGCAGGCCGGAAGCGATCAGCTTGCTGGCGATTACCGTGCTGCCGACCATGATCATCGCCAGCGAGAGATAGATGTATCCTTGAAATTTTTCCGTCATGCGGCCACTCCTGCGTTGGCGCGCAGATGACCGCATTCGAGCCTTTCGGTCTTGAACGGAATTGCAGCCTTTGAGGTTTTTGACGCCAAGGCGGGCCGGGATTTGCGACAACGGCATGCGGCGATCCCGGGGGGGCGCGACACGCTTTCAGGTCAATGGAATGCTTCGGCGTAGGCGCCAGGCGAAATGCCGTACTTGCGCACGAAGATCCGGGTCATGTGGCTCTGGTCGGCAAAGCCTCCCTCGGCGGCCACTACCGCAAGCGGCACGCCCCGCGCTATCAACCGTCTCGCCAGGTCGATGCGGCGCTGCACGAGATAGGCATGCGGCGTCAGCCCGACATTTTTCGAAAAGCCGCGCACCACCTGAAACCGGCTAAGGCCCGCCGCCCGCGCGAGATCAGTCAAGGTGACGGCGGCGCTCGGGTCGTCGTCGATCAGGCTTTGCGCTCTGTCGATCGCAGGTGGCGTGGAGGCGCGGTGCGTTTGCCCGTCACGCTCGTGCATCACCTCGGCCAGCAGCGAAAGGGTGCACTCCTCGCCGAGCATATCCTTGCGTTCGCCATCGGGCGCGGTGACCGCGCTGAAGAGGGACTGAAAATGTCTCGCCGTCCCCCCGTCATGAAAGACGGGAGCGGTGAATTCGGCGGTCCGCGTCTTGCCCTGGCTGATGTCCTCCATGGCGTCGGCGATGACGGCGGGGTCGAAGTACAGCATCCGCCAGGACCGCCCGGCATCGCCGATCGGCATGCCGTCATGGACCTCGCCGGGGTTGACCGTAATCATGTCGCCGGCGCCGGCTTCCACCACGCCGCGACCGCTTAGCGATTTCTGGGCGCCTTGATGGATGAGCCCGATGCCGAATTGCTCATGGGTGTGACGGGCAAACACGTGCCCCGTTGCTGCCTCGACGGCCTCGACGCCGCCAATGCGGCTGGGGAAGATCGTGAACCGGCCCTTTGCCATCGCCTCGCCTGTGCGGGTACTGATCACCCGTTGGGTATTTCTGCCTCTCTACTTACAACGGCGGCGACTTTTCGGCCATCGGATTCGACGTGTCGCCGTCTGCACCGCGGTAAGGCTGGCGCGACAAAAGGCACCTGCCCGGGCTGATGCTTTCGCCCTTGCGGCGTTGCAATCGGCGTCCGCATGGGTAAATTCCGCCGTCGAAAGACGATGACGACCGGAGAATTGCCGAATGCTGGACCTGCGCCTTCACTTCCTCGAAGCCGATGGATCGCTTGCCCCCTGGCGCGAGACGATTCTCACCGACGTGCGGACGACGGCTGAGCGTGTCGGCGGCAGCGTCTCAGCGGCCGACAAGGTTGCACCCGTCGATGTCCTCGTCGAGCGCCGGCCGGGCCAGACGATTCCTGAACTCGGACTGTCCGGCGCCTGCTACCGCCGCGGGCTGGTGACGGTCACGCTCGACCCTGATAACCCCCACTTCGAGACCAGCCTCGCCAAGGGTGAGCTGCGAAAGACGCTCACGCACGAACTCCACCATTCCTTCCGCCATGCGACGTGCGGCTATGGTTTCAGGCTCGGCGAAGTCCTGGTCACGGAAGGTCTGGCCGACGCCTTCGACGCGGAGATCAACGGTGGCGACGGCAATCCGTGGAACCACGCTGTCCCTGCGCAAGACTGGTTGGGGCTGATCGAGCGGGCCGAACTGGAACTCTGGGCCGACGGCTATAACCACAGCGCCTGGTTCTTCGGTTGGAACGGCCATGGCGAACCGCTGCCACGCTGGGCCGGCTACTCGATCGGCTACCATCTTGTGAAGACCTACCTGGCCGCCAATCCTGGCGCCCGTCCGTCGCAGATGACCGCGACCCCTGCGCCCGAGGTGATCGGCCGGGCGTGGGCGCATCTGAAGGCCAGGATAGCGACCGCTTGACGCGAATTAGCCCCGGTCGTGACCGGGCAACGTGCCGACGTCGTGGATCCAGGGGAGGGAGGAAGATCGCCAGATCTGTGATTTCGGGGAGAGCGCGCGGCGCTGGTTGATCGTCCCAAGGCGAATGCCGACCTCTTCGGCGTCCTCATCCGTGCCGGTTGTGTAAACCGGCGAACCGCAGTTCGGGCAGAAGAACTGCAGGCGTTTGCGGCCGTTTTCCGCGGTCTTGACGTAGAGCTTCGGCTCGCCGCCGGTCAGCTGTAAATTCTCGCGTGCCGTACCTGCCGTCACCCGGTAGGCCGAGCCCGTCAGTTGCTGGCAATCGGTGCAGTGGCAGATCGCGACATCGTCCGGATCGATGTCCGCCTCATAGGTCACGAAGCCGCAATGGCATTGTCCGTCGATCCGCATGGCACAGCCTCCCTGAAAGGCCATAACCTAGGACGGCTGGACGCATCCGTCCATCGGTCTGCCGGCAGGCTGGCCCGATCGCTGCGCACCCGAAATGGCTTGCGGCTGCGCGATCTCGCTTCTAAACGCCGGTAAACAGCCACTCGTGTTCGCGGGCATTGTGGAATTTCCACACACGCTTCGGTCCGGCCATGACGTTGAGATAGTAGACGTCGTAACCGTGTACCGCGGCAACCGGGTGATACCCCCTCGGCACCAGCGTGACGTCTCCGTCTTCCACCGCCATGGTCTCGTCCAGCGAGCGATCGTCGGTATAGACGCGCTGCATGGCAAAGCCTTGCGGCGGATTCAGGCGGTGATAGTAGGTCTCTTCCAGATAGCTCTCGGCCGGCAGGTCGTCCTGGTCGTGCTTGTGTGGCGGGTAGGAGGAGGTGTGTCCGCCCGGCGTGATCACTTCGACGACGAGCAGCGACTGGGCGGAGCTGTCGTCCTCCGGCATGATGTTGGTGACATAGCGGGTGTTGGTGCCCTTGCCGCGCGTCATCTGCGGGTGTGTTCCCGGCTTGATCACCTTGGCCTTGAAACCCTCGCCGCCCGGGGCTGAGCAGATCGCGAGATCGAGATCGGTCGTCGCCGCCACCTGCCAGCGGCTGCCCTTCGGCACGTAGACGGCATAGGGTTGCCCCTCGAACGGCGTCATGCGCTCGCCAAGCTCGCCGAAATCCTCGCCATCGACGGAGACCTTCGCCTTGCCCGAGACCAGCACAAGGCAGATCTCCTTGTCGCCGGCCCCGCCCTGCGTCGTCTCGTTCGGCTTCAGCCGATTGAGCGCGAAGCCGACATAGGTCCAGCCGGCGCTTTCCGGCGTGACGTTCTGCATCAGGCCGGACTTGGCTTTCGGTTTGACGAGCAGTTTGGACATATGGCGGTCTCCTGATTTATTTTATGGAGCGCGCCGAGCGTGTGGCATGCCCCTCACCCTAACCCTCTCCCCGCAGGCGGGGAGAGGGGGATTCTGGCGTTTGCCGCATGCTCTCCGCCTCACGTCGCACGGGATCGAGGAGTTGGCCGGCATGGGCCCATCTCCCCGCGAGCGGGGAGACGGTGGCGGCAGCCGGATGAGGGGCAAAAGACCCCTCAGGTCCGGCGGCCAAAAAAGTGAACTTACTTGTCGAGCCCAGCTTCCTTGGCGAATGCCTTCAGCGACTTCAACCCGAGAGACTGGTACTCGAAGGGATTGCGCACGGCCGAATCCTGCTCCGCCTCGATCACCAGCCAGCCATCGTAATTGTGTTCGGCGGCGATTTTGAGCACGGGAAGGAAATCGACGCCGCCTTCGCTGTCGCCGGGAACGGTAAAGACGCCGCGGCGCACGCCCTCGAGGAAGGAGAGGCCTTCGCCCTCGACAACCTTGCGGACAGTCGTGCGCACGTTCTTGCAATGGATGTGGCGGACGCGGTGCATGTATTTCTTCGCGACTTCGGCCGGATCGGAACCGCCGAACCAGGCGTGGCCGGTGTCGAGCAGGAGCTTCGTCGCCGGACCGGTGTTCTGCATCAGGAGGTCGATTTCCTCACCGGTCTGGACGATCGTGCCCATGTGGTGATGGTAGACGAGATCGATGCCCTGGTCGGCGCAATAGTGCGCGATCGCTTCGAGGTCGGCGCCGAATTTCTTCCACTGATCGGCCGGAAGCACCGGCTTGTCGTTGGCGACCGACTTGCTGTCGTCGCCGTGGATGGCGTTCGAGGTCTCGCAAACGATCGCCACCTTGCAGCCATTGTGCTTGAGCAGGTCGAGATGCGGCTGGATCGCCTTCTTCTCTGCTTCGACGTCATGGGTCAGCAGGTTGGTCGAGTGCCAGCCGGAGACGAAGACGAGGTCGTAGGCCGCGAGCTTTGCCTTCAGCGCTTCCGGGTCGGAAGGCATCTTGTGGCCCTTCTCGATGCCGTCGAAGCCGATCTTCTGGCAATCGGAGAGGCAATCTTCGAGCGTCAGATGCGCGCCGATCGAGTGATCGTCGTCGTTGCTCCAGGCGATCGGGTTGGTTCCATAGCGGATCATGGTCTGTCGTTTCCTATAGCATCGTCCGCGCAGGCGGATCGTTCGTGGTGTCTCATGGGTGCGGACGGGGAGGGCGATGGCCCCTCATCCGGCTGCCGCCACCTTCTCCCCGCAGGCGGGGAGAAGGCATGTGCCGCGCCCTCTAAAGTCCCCTCGCCCCGCGTGCGGGGAGAGGGCCAGGGTGAGGGGCATCAAGGTCAAATGGCGCCCGCGCGGATAACTCGGGCGCCGATAGGGCAATCTCAGCCGAAGCGCTGGGAGGCGAGCGCCTTCTCATAGCCCGTGCGGGCCTCGTTGACTTGGCTGCGGTCGGAAACTTCGGGGACTGCGACATCCCACCAGTGGCCGCCTTCGTCGGTGGTAACAAGCGGGTCTGTGTCAATGACGATGACGGTCGTGCGCGCTTCGCCCGCCGTCTCCTTCAACGCCGATTCCAGCTCCGAGATCGAGCCGACCTTGCGGGTTAGCGCGCCCATAGCCGCCGCGTGCGCGGCGAAATCGATCTGCGGCAGCTCGACGTGGTGCGTGTCGGCAAGCAAGTTGTTGAAGTTGGCGCCGCCGGTTGCCATCTGCAGCCGGTTGATGCAGCCGTAGCCGGCATTGTCGAGCAGCACGATGGTAATCTTGGCACCGAGCATGATCGACGACGCGATCTCGGAGTTCAGCATCATGTAGCTGCCGTCGCCGACCATGACGATGACGTCGCTGTCGGGGCGGGCGAGTTTGGCGCCGAGGCCGCCGGCAACTTCATAGCCCATGGTCGAGAAGCCGTATTCCATGTGGTAGCCGCCAGGCCTTTCCGCCTGCCAGAGCTTGTGCAACTCGCCGGGCAGACCACCCGCCGCGCAAACGAGGACGGTATCCGCTCCGCCGCGGGCGCGCTGGACCGCGCCGATGACCTGCGCGTCCGATGGCAGCGCCGCATTGGTCGTGGCTGTCGCCTTGTCGGCCGCCTTCAACCACTCCGCTTTGCCGGCCTTCGCCTTGTCGGTCCAGGCAGCATCGGTCTTGTGATTGCCGAGGCCGGCGGAAATCCGCTCGAGGCCGATGCGCGCATCGGCGACCAGCGGCAGCCCCTCATGCTTGGCGGCATCGAAAGGCTGGATATTAAGGCCAACGATCTTCAGACCCTCGTTCTTGAACAGCGCCCAGGAGCCGGTGGTGAAATCCTGCAGCCGCGAGCCGACGGCGAGTACGACGTCGGCCGCTTCCGCCAGCTGGTTGGAGGCCGACGTGCCGGTCACGCCGACCGAGCCCATGTTGAGCGGATGGCTGTGCGGCAGCGAGGATTTGCCGGCCTGGGTCTCGACGACGGGAATGCCGTGTTTTTCTGCGAACGCCGCAAGTGCCTTGCTGGCTTGCGAATAAAGCACGCCGCCGCCGGCGATGATGACAGGCGTCTTGGCCGCCTTCAGCGCTGCGATCGCCGCTGCCAGTTCGTCGGCATCGGGCTCGATGCGGCGCGAAGTCCAGACCTTCTCGTCGAAGAAGGCTTCCGGATAATCATAGGCTTCCGCCTGCACGTCCTGGCAAAGCGAGAGCGTCACCGGACCGCAATCGGCGGGATCCGTCAGCACCTGCATGGCGCGGCGCAGCGCCGGGATGATCTGTTCGGGCCGGGTGATGCGGTCGAAATAGCGCGAGACCGGGCGGAAGCAGTCATTGGCCGAGATCGTACCGTCGGCAAAACCTTCCACCTGCTGCAGCACCGGATCGGGCCTTCGATTGGCGAAGACATCGCCGGGCAGGAACAGCACCGGCAGGCGGTTCACATGCGCAAGGGCCGCCGATGTCACCATGTTGAGGGCGCCGGGGCCGATCGAAGTGGTGCAGGCCATGAAGCGGCGGCGGAAGCTCGCCTTGGCAAAGGCGATGGCGGCATTGGCCATGCCCTGCTCGTTCTGGGCGCGGTAGGTCGGCAGCGTATCCTTGATGCCGTGTAGCGCCTCGCCGACGCCGGCGACGTTGCCGTGACCGAAGATGGCGAAGACGCCGCCGAAGATCGGCACCTTGGTGCCGTCGATGACGGTCATCTGGCGGGTCAGGAACCGCGCCACGGCCTGTGCCATGGTCAGGCGCACGGTCTTCTGGCTCATACTCTGTTTCCTCCTCGTGGCGAAATCATCCCGTTTCGCCCACTGCATCATTGCTTAGATCGGATTAGCTCCAAGAACCGTCCCCGACCCTATGCCGCTTTTGTTTCACCCAGCTGCAGCCAGAGATCCACCAGCGCCTTGAATTTTCCCGCCATGTCGGCGACCGCCTGCTCGTCGGTCATCGTGCCGCCGAGCCAGGCCTTGCTGGCATCGGCAAAGATGGTGCGACCGACGGCAAAACCCTTGACCGTCTTCGAGGTGCGGGCCGCCGCAAAGCCATCCTTCAGCGCCTCATAGGGCGCTTCGAGGCCGAGCAGAACGACGCCTCGGCAAAGGGGATCGCGCTTTTCGATGACGGCATCGATCGCCGCCCAGGCGCCGCAGCTTGCCTGCGGTTCGAGCTTCCACCAGTCGGGCTTGAGGCCGGCATCGTAGAGCTCGTTGAGTGCGCGCGGAATGGTCTGGTCGTCGAGTTTGCCGTGCTTGCCGGCGATGATCTCTATCAGGATTTCGCGGCCGACCTTGCGCGCCGCCTCAAAGGCGGAACGGAGCTTGGCAACCTGCGTCGCCTTCATCTCGGCCGGATCATCCGGATGGTAGAAGGACAGAACCTTGATGCAGTGGTCGACCGGCCAGTCGATCAGGCGGCTGCCGAGATCCTGGCTGAACTCGAACTGCAGCGGCCGGGAGCCCGGAAGCTCAATCGGCTTGCCGATCCAGAAGTCGCGGTGGGCGCCGGCGGCATAAAGCGCGTCGCGGCCGTATTTGTCGTCGATCAGCATGCCGAAGCCGGAGCGGCCGGCGGCGACCTGTGCCGCCGCCTTGACGGCCAGCACCTTGAAGGCAGGGATGCGGGCAAGAAGCTCCGGGTTGCCGGCGGCTGCGTCTTCCAACTGGCTGCGGTGATCGATCGCCAGCGCCATCAACAGCGGGATCTCGCGGCGGCGGGTGGTGGCCCAGTGCACGTGGTTGATCGCCTCGTCCTTGCGCAGCGCCCGTTCCTTGCTGCCCTTCTCCAGGAAGAACTGCAGTTCCGTCCAGGTCGGGATCTCAGGCGCGCAGAGCAGGCGGGAGACGGCAAAGGCGCCGCAGGCGTTGGCCCAGGTCGCGGAGGTCGCATGCGGTTCTTGTCTCAGCCAGCCGCGCAGGAAGCCGGACATGAAGGCGTCGCCGGCGCCGAGCACGTTGTAGACTTCGATCGGGAACCCCTTGCCGATGATACCGTCTTCGAGATCGTCGGAGATCGGGCCGTCATAGACGATGCAGCCCATGGGCCCACGCTTCAGCACGATCGTCGCCGTGGACAGCGCCCGGATCGTCTTCAGCGCTTGCAGCAGATCGCTTTCGCCCGAAGCGATCAACACTTCTTCCTCGGTGCCGACAATCAGGTCGCAATCGGCAAGGACGGTCTTGAGGTGGGTGGAGACGCGATCGGAGGCGATGTAGCGGCTTTCGCCGGCATCATGGCCGGCAAGGCCCCAGAGGTTCGGCCGGTAATCGATGTCGAAGACGATCTTCGCGCCGTTTTCCTTGGCGATGCGCATCGCCTTGCGCTGCGCCGCATCGGTGTTGGGCTTGGAAAAATGCGTGCCGGAAACGAGGATCGCCCGTGCCGAGTGGATGAACTCTTCGGAAACGTCGTCTTCGCACAGCGCGTTGTCGGCGCAGTTGTCGCGGTAGAACAGGAGCGGGAAGGACTTGTCGTTTTCGACGGCGAGGATTGCGAGTGCCGTCAGGCGTTCCGGGTCGGTGACCATGCCGCGGGTCTCGACGCCTTCGCGGGTCAACTGCTCGCGGATGAAACGGCCCATCTGCTCATTGCCGACGCGGGTGAGAAGCGCCGATTTCAGTCCCAGGCGCGCGGTGCCGACGGAGATGTTGCAGGGGCAGCCGCCCACCGATTTGGCAAAGCTCGAAACGTCCTCGAGCCGGGTGCCGATCTGCTGGCCGTAAAGGTCGACCGAGGCCCGGCCTATGGTGATGAGGTCGAGCGGCTTTGCTCCCTGTGACGAAACGTTCTGGCTCACTGCTTCCTCCCCGCGGACGCCTTTGCGGCCCCGACCATTCTCGTTCTGTGGGTGATGCAGGTATGAAACATAAATTCCGGCGTTTCGTCAATATAGAATTTTCATTCTATCCGTTCTATTCCGCCTTCGCCTCTTCGAGCAGACGGTGGCGCTTCTCGGCAATCGCGACCGTCAGCGCCATGGCAAAGGCCATACTGGCCGACAGCGAGCGGAAACCGGCATGGTCGGCCTCGACCAGCTCGAACCAGACCTTGGAGGATTCGGCGAGCGGTGAGAATGCCGAGTCGGTCAGCGACACGACGGGCACCTTTCGCTCGGCGAGCATCCGCGCCTGGGTGGCGCTTTCGGAGGCATAAGGGGAGAAGCTGACTGCAAAGGCGGCGTCGTTCTTGCCGGCCATCGCCAGCATGTCGTCGTCGATCCCGGCGGCGGTGCCGACCAGCTGATATTTCACCTTCAGCTTGCCGAAGGCGTAGGCCATGTAGCTGGAGATCGGATAGGAGCGGCGCTTGGCGATCAGATAGACCGTTTCCGCCTTGGCGAGGATATCGACCGCGCGCTCAAAGGCTTCCGGATCGACCGAGCTTGCGATGTTGTCGAGCGAGCGGTGGGCGGCGGCGACGAAGCCGTTGAAGATCGAGCCGCTCTCGAGTTTGCTGTGCTCGTTTTCGCTAAGCGCTTTCAGCCGGTCTTCGTAACCCGGCGTGCGTTCGCGCAGCCGGGCACGGAAAATCTGCTGCAGGCTGGAAAAACCCTCGAAGCCGAAATGCTGGGCAAAGCGCACCAGCGTCGACGGCTGGACGTCGGCCGAGGTGGCGATGCTTGCGGCGGTGCCGAAGGCGATCTCATCGGGATTGTCGAGCGAATAGGCGGCCACCTGCTTCAGCCGTTTTGGCAGCTGCGCCTTTCGCTCCAGAATGACCGCCTTCAGCGCTTCGAAATCCTGCGGGACCTCCGTCGTCGTTTCAGGCGTTGCCATTCTTGTCCGTCTCCAGTGTGACCTGTGTTCTCTTGTGACCTCACACTAATCGATTAGCGATGCCTGGCATAGAACAGGCGTTCCATTTTTTATCGCCTTTTCCATTTCGTCGTTCTCAGCCGATCTGCACCCATTCGTTGGTCTTTGCCGACTGGTAGGTGGCGGACAGGACCTTCTGGACTTCGTAGCCTTCGCGGAAATCGGTCGATGGCGATTTGCCCTTGGCGATCGCCTCCAGGAACTCGTTGACTTCGATCGCCTTCAGGTCGTTGAAGCCGATCTGGTGGCCGGGGGCGACGCAGAATGCGCCATAGGGCGGATGCTCCGGGCCGGCCCAGATGGTGCGGAAACCGCGGGTGCGGATATCGTCGCCGGTCTTGTAAAGGCGGATCTCGTTCAATCGTTCCTGGGTGAAGACGATGCTGCCCTTGGAGCCATAGATCTCGAAATCGTGCTGCATCTTGCGGCCGGTGGCGATCCAGTTCGCCTCGAAACTGCCGGTCGCGCCGTTCTCGAAACGAACGAAGGCGCGGGTGATGTCGTCGACCTCGACGGCGCGCATCTCGCTCGCGCCGGCAGAGATGGGGCGCTCAGGGATCTGGATGATGGTTTCGGCCAGCACCGATTGGATCGGCCCGACGAGGTGGCGCATCGAGGCAATGATGTGGCTGCCGATATCGGCAAGCGCTCCGCCGCCACTTGCCGGGTTCAGCCGCCAGCCCCACGGCACGGAGGCGTCCGCCATGAAGTCCTCGGCATGCACGCCACGCATCGAGCGGATCTCGCCAATCTCGCCGCTTTCGATGATGTCCTTGGCGAGAAAGATCAGAGGATTCTTCAGGTAGTTGAAGCCAACCTGGGTGACGACGCCGGCCTTCTCGGCGGCCGCGACCATTTCGGCGCAGTCGGCAACCGTCGGTGCCAGCGGCTTTTCGCAATAGACGTGTTTGCCATGGGCGATGGCTGCCAGCGCCATTTCCTTGTGCAGGAGGTTCGGCGTGGTGATGTCGATGATGTCGATGTCCGGGTCGGTCAACAGTTCGCGCCAGTCGGCCGTCGCCTTGCGAAAGCCGAGGCGTTGCCGGGCGTTTTCGGCGCTCTCGGCGGTCACATCGGCGACCGACACCAGATCGAGCTCGAACGGCAGGTCGAACACCCGCGCGGCGATGGTGAAGCCGAGCGCATGCGCCTTGCCCATGAAGCCGGTGCCAATCAGGCCGACGCCCAGTTTCTTCTTGCTGCTCATGCCATTCCTCCGGGGTCAGCGACCTGCGTTGCGGCCTAGAATGAAATGAAATGTGCAAGATTTGTCAATATGGAATATTTGTTCGAAAATGTCTTTGGCGCGATGGAGGGCGGGCGGCCCATGTTTCGATCGAAACAGCGCGACCTGGCCGCCAAAGATACGTTCGCCAGGGCCCGGAATGAATTTGTTAACGCATTTTTACCATGTTTCGTCGGAACATCCCCCATGGTTAACGAATCGCATCCGTAAGCGCGGGCGAAACCGGAGTGATGTCAGCATGTGCCGCTGGGCAGCCTATCGCGGGGAGCCGCTCTATCTCGAGGAACTGGTGACCTCTCCGGCGCACTCGCTGATCGAGCAGTCCCATTGCGCCACGCGGGCAAAGACGGCGACCAACGGCGACGGCTTCGGCATCGCCTGGTACGGCGACCACCCGGAGCCCGGCCGTTACCGTGACATTCTCCCCGCCTGGTCCGACTGCAATCTGAAGAGCATCGCCCGCCAGATCCGCTCGCCATTGTTCCTTGCCCATGTGCGGGCGTCGACCGGTGGCGGCACACGGCGCGACAACTGTCATCCCTTCGTCTTCGGTCGCTGGTCCTTCATGCACAACGGCCAGATCGGCGACTTCGAGCACCTGCGCCGACCGATGGAAAGCATGCTCGACAACGACCTCTATTCGGCGCGCACCGGCACAACCGATTCGGAGCTGTTGTTCCTGCTCGCCATGCAGTTCGGGCTCGATCATGATCCGCTCGGCGCGATCGCCGAGGCGCTCGCCTTCGTCGAACAGTTGGCATCGCACCTGGAGCGCCAGGTGCTGGTGCGCTTCACCGCCGCCTTTTCCGACGGCCACGATCTCTACGCGGTGCGTTACGCGTCCGACTGGAAGGCGCCGACGCTCTATGCGGCCCCCATGGGCCCGAGCGGCGGCTACTGCCTCGTCTCCGAGCCGCTCAACGACGACGACAGCGCCTGGGTCGAAATCCCTGATGGGACAGCCGTGATCGTCGGCGAAAACGGCGTCGACGTGCGGCTGTTTTCCACGCAGGGCGCGCCGGTGCGGAAGTATCGCTCGGCCTGAGTTTCTGCTTTTCCGTGTGTTGCGTGAACGCTACCGTGTAGCCGCGCGGCGCTGCCCCTCATCCCGCTGCCGCGATCTTCTCCCCGCAGGCGCGGAGAAGGGGCAATGCCGCACGCCCCCGTTCTTATCCGTTTGCTGCTACCGCTTCGCTTCCGCAGGGCACCTTCCCTCGCGCCGCCTGCGGGGAGAGGGTTAGGGTGAGGGGCTTTGGTTACTCGCTTCCGCCTGATCAGCCCCGCTCTTTTCGCTCCAGCTCAGCCGCAATCAATGCCGCGAGCTTTTCCGCCACCGCGTCCTTGTCCATATCGGGCCAGTCGTCGTTGCCGCCGGCGGAGATCAGCTTCACCCGGTTGCGGTCGCCGCCCATGATGCCGGTTGCCGGCGAGACGTCGTTGGCGAGGATATAGTCGGCGCCCTTGCGCTCGAGCTTGGAGCGGCCGTTGTCGGCAACATTTTCCGTCTCGGCGGCAAAACCGACGACCAGCTTCGGCCTGTTGGCATGGTGGCCGATCGTCTTGAGGATATCCGGGTTCTCCGCCAGCTCGAGCGGCGGCGGCGCTTCGCCGGGCTTCTTCTTGATCTTGTTGCCCGCAGCACTGGCCACCCGCCAGTCGGCGACGGCCGCCACCATCACCGCCACGTCGGCGGGAAGGGCGGCGAGCACCGCATCGCGCATTTCCTCGGCACGCTCGACACGGATCACTTTCGCCCCCAAGGGATCGGGAATGGTCACCGGACCGGAAACCAGCGTTACGTCGGCGCCAAGTCTGGCAAGGGCGGCGGCAATCGCATGGCCCTGTTTGCCCGACGAGCGGTTGGCGATGTAGCGCACCGGGTCGATCGGCTCATGTGTCGGCCCGGAGGTGACGATTGCTTTGCGACCGGCAAGCGGCTTTGCGCCACCCGAAAGCAGGGTCTCTGCGGCAGCGACGATCGCCAGCGGCTCGCTCATCCGGCCTTCACCGGTTTCTCCACTCTCCGCCATTTCGCCGGCTTCCGGGCCGATGAAGCGGATACCGTCGGCGCCAAGCGTCGCGCGGTTGCGCCGGGTGGCGGGATTGCCCCACATCTTCGGGTTCATCGCCGGCGCGACCAACACCGGACGATCGGTGGCCAGCAGGATGGTCGAGGCGAGATCGTCCGCATGGCCGTTCGCCATCTTCGCCATCAGGTCGGCGGTGGCGGGCGCGACGATGATGAGATCGCATTCGCGCGCCAGCCGGATATGGCCGACATCCTGCTCGTCCTCGCGTGAAAACAGGTCGAGATAGACATGCGAGGCCGAGAGCGCGCCCACGGCAAGCGGCGTGACGAACTGCTGTGCACCCGCCGTCATGACGGGGCGGACACTGGCGCCGCGCTCGCGCAGGCGCCGGATGAGATCCAGGCTCTTATAGGCCGCAATGCCGCCGGAGATGATCAGGAGAATGCGTTTACCCGACAGTGTCATCGCGTCCCGGCCTTTCAGCTGCCTTCTTCACCGGAGTTTTCTCCGGTCCAGCATGGTGTTCGACAGCATCCTTCCAGCAGGTTTGCCGATAAAGCATGCGGTTGGCGGCGACCCTACTTGAGCGTTTCATCGGGCGCAATGCACCGAGCCGGAACGTGGCGCACGCGCGCATTTCCGGCGTTATGTCGGGAGCGGCAACACCCAGGATCGCAAGCCTCAGCCGGACAGGCAAGCCGTCCGTGGTGGCGCCGGTTTGGCCTTGCGGAGCCGTCATCCAATCAGGCCGCGCTACCGCTTCGCCTGGCCGCCACCGTTCCGAGTGGCGATTATCCCTTGGTATCGGCCGACCGAAGGCGCATACTCGTTTTATCATCGGCCGATCGTGCGGGCGTCGATGACTGAGAGATCGTTGCGCTTTCGCCCCAGCCGAGGAGATCGCGGCATGTACCCGGTCGACGGATTTCGAGGGCGGCCAATTCTTCCGACAGAGTTCCCGATGATCGAGGATGTCTTTCGAGACGTCGTGCGGGTCCGCTATCCGGCACTTGGTCATGACGAGCTTGAGACGCTTCTGTCCCGACTTTCGGATTTGCATCGGATCGGTTCCGAAGATCGGTCGCGTTCCGTCCAATAGCCGCCCCGTTCTTCGCCAGCCGGCCGGACGATAAATTGCACGCAGGTGATCGCGTGGCCTGAGCCTTCATGGCTGACGGGCAGTCAGACACCAGGGAGAATGCCATGTTTCACACTCTTGCGTCGCACCTTCGTCGCTACGACTACACGCTGGCCGCCATCAAGGCATCCCTTGTGCTGGCCCTGTTGATGATTGCGCTGATGACGCTCAACGGTCTCGTCTGGTAGTTCCGTGCAATTGCTCCGGACTGCCGCCAATGACCAGTCCTGGGCACTTCACGGCATAACCGCCTTGAAGAAAACACGATCGGCGTTATGTTTATGGCGATAGAAATTTAGACAGGATACACGCATCGATGGATTTTCACCTGACAGCAAAACCCACTTCTTTTGCCATCAGGGAAACCCGTATCCATGCCTGTCTCTCTCTCACTCTCCCATCTCACCTGGTCCACGCCTGACGGCCGCAGCCTCTTTTCCGACCTGAACCTGACATTTGGCCCAGGCCGATCAGGTCTTGTCGGTCGCAATGGCGTCGGCAAGAGCACGCTTTTGAAGCTGATTGCCGGGACGCTCCAGCCGCAGGCCGGCACCGTCTCCGTCGATGGCAGCCTCGGCGTTCTGCGCCAGACGGTGCAGGTCGCCGAGCATGAAACCGTTGCCGATCTCTTCGGCATCGCCGATGCACTGGCACTTCTCGATCGCGCGGAAGAAGGCACAGCCAGCATCGACGAGTTGTCGACTGCCGACTGGACACTGGAAACGCGGCTGGAAACCGCGCTTGCTCGCCTTGGGCTTGAGGCGAAGGTCCGCACACCGCTGTCATCGTTTTCCGGCGGGCAGCTGACCCGCGCCAAGCTGGCGGCGCTGGTCTTTGCCGATCCCGATTTCATCCTGCTCGACGAACCCACCAACAATCTCGATCGCGCCGGCCGCGAGGCGGTGATCGAGCTGATGGCGAGTTGGCGCGGCGGCGCCGTCGTCGTCAGTCATGATCGCGAACTGCTGGAAAGGATGGACACGATCGTCGAGCTCACCTCTCTCGGCGCCACCAGCTATGGCGGCAACTGGAGCCTTTATCGCGAGCGCAAGGCGATCGAACTCGCCTCTGCCCGGCACGATCTTGCCGATGCCGAACGACGCCTTACCGAGGTCGACCGCAAGACGCAGGAGATCGCGGAACGCAAGGCCCGCAAGGACAGTGCCGGGCGCCGGAAGCGCGCCAAGGGCGACGAGCCGCTTCTGTTGCTGGATGCCCGGAAGGAGGGCAGCGAAAAAACCGGTGGCGACAATGCGCGCCTTGCCGAACGCCGGCGCGACCAGGCGCTCGGCGATCTTGCGACGGCCCGCGACCGCATCGAAATCCTGCAGCCGTTTTCCGTGCGGCTGCCTTCGACCGGACTGCCGCCCGGCCGCGTTGTCCTGCAGGTTGACGATGTCAGCGCAGGCTATGTCGCTAACCGTCCGGTCCTCGCAAACCTGTCGCTGACGATATCAGGGCCGGAGCGGGTGGCAATCATCGGCCGCAACGGTTCGGGCAAGACGACGTTTCTGTCGCTGATCACTGGCAAACTTGCTCCCTGGTCGGGGCAGGTGCAGGTGATGACGGACTTCGCCATGCTGGATCAACAGGTGAGCCTTCTCGACCCCGAGATGTCGATCCGCGACAACTTCCGCCGGCTCAATCCCGGGGCGGGTGAAAATGCCTGCCGTGCGGCGCTCGCGCGCTTCATGTTCCGCGCCGACGCGGCGCTGCAGCGCGTCTCAAGTCTCAGCGGCGGCCAGATGCTGCGGGCGGGGCTTGCCTGCGTGCTGGGTGGCGACAGCCCGCCGCCGCTCCTGATCCTCGACGAACCGACCAACCATCTCGACATCGATTCCATCGAGACGGTGGAGGCGGGGCTGCGGGCTTACGACGGCGCACTTATCGTCGTCAGCCACGACGAGGCGTTCCTGGAGGCGATCGGCATTACGCGTCGGGTCTATCTGTCCGGGACATCGGAGGGCCGCCGCACCGCTGCCCGCTAGAGGTGGACGGTCGGGGTTGGGCTACTGCGCCCACTTCACGTCGCCGGTGAAGGCGATCGTCAGCCAGCGGTCGCGCCCGGCTTCGCCAATTTCTTCGCCGATCTCGGCGCGGATCGCATCGAGGCTTGCAAGTCTATCCACCCGGGTATCGGCCGATCCGATCAGATAGATCTCGATCAGGCGGGCGCGCCCGACCTTGGCGACGTAGGTGCGATAATCGGCAAAGCCGTGGCGGCTTGCTGCGCCGCGCGCGGCCTCGCGCACCTTTTCGTCGAGTTCGGCCGGGGCAATCAGGAAGATTTCCTTCAGTGCGGCATAGACGGTTTTTAACGGCAGCGGGATCAGGCAAAGTGTCAGAACCACCAGGATCGCCGGGTCGGCATAGGGCGTCCAACTTTCGTAAGCTGTGCCTTTCAGCATCGCGGCGACGATGAAGGCAACGAGCAGGGCTGCAGTGATCGTGCCGGACATCGCCCAGGCGCGGATATCAAGCGCCAGGAATTCCGAGCCGATCGTACGGTTCGCCCGCCGCCCGTAGAAGAACATAACGACGCAGATGACGACGACCACGGCGGCATAGGCGATCGCCCAGTCGAAGGCGAGTTCGCGGCCGCCCGTCAGCAGCGAGTCGACTGCGTTGATCAGCGCATAGAAGGAGAGTGTGGCGAGCAGGCCGGCGTTTAACAGCAGTACCATCGGTTCGATGTGCCAGAAGCCCATCTGAAAGCGGCTGCTTTCCCGGGGGATCAGTCGCGTCACGCCAAGTGCCAGCAGCGTCATGGCGGCATCGACGGCGGAAAACACACCGTCAAACACGATCGACACCGATCCCGACAACAGGCCGAAGAGCACGCCTGTCGCACCGACGACGATGGTTGCAGCGATCGATCGCTTGAGGACGGTTTGTTCGGTGGCGGTGGTCATGATCTTGTATTCACTCCTGTTTCGACGCGGTGCATAGGCGGTGCCGGTGACGAAATGGTGACGATGATCACACAGAGAGCACGATGGTAGCGTTTGGCGCGGGCAAGCGAAAGCGACAGGAGCGCTCTCTTGCGGTCATGGTGTGAGGCATCCGTGGGCGACTGGAGGCCACGGAAGTCGGCAAGTCTGAAGGGGGACGTCGCCGCGGGCGTCAGGTAGTGCGAGCGGACCTTGCGTTACGCAAGCTGACCAAGACGCAGGAGATCCCCGCCCATGGCGGCGGCATCGACCGTGCCGGCACGCACCGCCTGCGGGCGCGGCGGCGGCATGGAGTGGCCGATCGCAAACACCAGCGCGCTTGCCGCCGAGAGCAGGGCGAACAGCAGGAACATGCCGGCGCCGCCGATAGAGCCAAGCGCCAGGCCGCCGATGAGCGGTCCGAGAAAATTCCCGACCGAAGACAGGGAATGAGCGCCGAAATAGGTGCCGCGATTGCTGGCATCGGAAATGCCGTCGACCAGTACATATTCCGACGGCACGACGAGGACTTCGCCGATGGTGAAGAGGATCATCGAGGCGATGAGCATTTCCATCCCGGACGAGGCTGCAAAGCCGATTTCACCCACGAGAAACAAGAGGCAGCCGAGTGACAGCGCCTTGAGCGCGCCGATCCGCTCGATGACGAAGCGGGCAGGCGTGCTGGCGACCAGTACCGTCGCGGCATTGGTCGAGACCAAGAGCGCGAACAGCGTGACGCCATCTTCGAAGCCGGTGTTGAGATATTGTGACAAGGTCACCGACCACTGACCGTGCACGGCCAGAAGCAGCGTGCCGCCGATGACGAAGAAGACCAGTCGGCGGTCGCGCAAGGCAGCAACAAGCCCGCGCCAGCCACCGGTCGCCTGTGATGTCGCCGCCGTTTCTGCCAAGGGCTCGTTGCGCGCTTCGGGCACGGTGAAGAACAGCACGAAGCCGAAGGCGGCGTGCATCAGGCCGGCAATGACGAACAGTGTCGCATAGGCAGCCCCGATCCAGACGCCGATCAGCGGCCCGACCGCCCAGCCAGCATTGATGGCAAGATAGCGCCAGGAAAACACCCGCAGGCGCAGATGGGCCGGGGCGGCATCGCTCATCAAGGCGCGCGAAACCGGCTCATAGACGGCCGCTGCGACGGAGGAGATGATATGGGCCAGCGCAAAGGCGGCGATCGATTGCGCCAGCCCGAGCCCGGCGAGCGCCAGTCCGGCCATGCAAAGTGCTGCGGTGAGCACACCCTTTCGGCCGATGCGGTCGGAAAGGGTGCCGGCAAAGGGGCTGACGATCGCGCCGATGAGCGGGCCGGCGCCGATCAAGGCGCCGATGCTTGCCGGGTTGAGGCCGAAATCCTTCTGCAGGCGGATCGCGAGGAAGGTCAGGCTCATGCCCTTGGCGATCGTCACCACGCCGGAGCCGGCGATGAGGAGCAGCGCAATGAGGCGACCTGCGCGTTCGGAATAGCTATTCATTGCAGACACCTGCGGGCTGGAAACCGCCGATGTTCGCAGCCGAACGCTGAGCGGTGGGACGGGATCTTGCTTCCGCGATTACACCCATCGCGTGTGCGCGGCAAGAGGATGGTTGTCGAGCATCCATCGCCCCTGCGAGGAGGCGATTGGTCCGCTTGTCGACCCGCTTTGCCAAGTTGGTCCGGTGCTGCGGCCCGATCGATGGTGGCCACTGGCCGCAGTCATGCGGCGGGCCGCGGAGCTCCGGTTCGGCCGAGGCGGTATCAGCCTCCTGTCAGCCCTTCTTTTGCCGTTGCTGCCATTCCGCATAGAGTCCTGGGTCAGCGGTATCGCCGACCGGCACGTGGCGGAAGCGCATGGACTGCTCGCCAAGAGGTTTTGCCAGTTCCGCATAGATTGCCGCAGTCGACAGACCGTAGGGCTCGGCATCGGCATTCGAGTGGGCGTAGGCGATCTCGGTGATGCCGGCCATGCGCATGGCGGCAAGGCACATCGGGCAGGGCTGGCCGCTGGCATAGATCGCAACGCCGTCAAGACGGGCAGAGCCGAGGCGCTTTGCTGCCAGCCGAAGGGCGTTCATCTCGGCATGCGATGTCGGGTCACCGGTCTCGAGCATTTGGTTGACGCCTTCGGCGATCACCTCGCCGTTGCGCACGGCCACCGCGCCGAAGGGGCGGCCACCTTTTTCGATGTTGCGACGAGCAAGGCCGACAGCCTCGCGGAGAAAGCGCTTTTCCTGGTCCATGTCTGCTCCTGAAGTCAGCGGGCGCCAGCGGCGACGAGCAGCTTTTCGATGTTGCCATAGCCGCGCTGGCGGGCATGGGTCAGCGGGCTGACGCCGTCGCCATCGGCAAGATTGACGTTGGCGCCCGCGTCGATCAGCAGCCGCACAATTTCCGTATGCTTTTCACCGCCGGTGCCAAGGATGACGGCTTCGATCAGTGCCGTCCAGCCGAGCCGGTTGACGTGATCGACATCGACGCCGGCCTTAATCAGCGTCTTGACGGTCTCGACGTAGCCGCGTTCGGCGGCGGGGATCAGCGCGGTGCCGCCGTAACGGTTGGTGCTTCTCAGGTCGGCGCCGTTCTCAAGCGTCAGTTTCAGGATTTCGAGATGGCCGCGCGCACCGGCATAGAGATAGGGGCTGTCCTGGATGTCGTCCTTCGCGTTGACATCCGCGCCGGCTTCGATGAGGGCGCGGGCCGCGTCGATGCGGTTTTCGTGCGTGGCGACGAGCAAGGCAGTCGCACCACTTGCATCACGCGCGTCGAGCGTCGCTCCGCGCTTGATCAATTCGCTGAGTTCGGCGGCATTGCCGGCTTGGGCAGCGGCAATCATTTCCTTTTCAAGCATGGCGGCTCCAGCAGTGACGGGAAGAAGGGTGGAGGCGAAGAAGGTCGCCCCGAGCAGCCACCCGGTCGATGGTGATTTCATGGTTGTCATTCCAGTCGTTTGGCCAGCCGTTTGGCCAGCCGTTTGGACAGTCGTTTGGACAGTCGTTTTGCCAGCCCTATGGCCAGTCGTGTCGTCAGTCGGGCAAACGTCGCCCGGCTGCAGATTTACTGCATAACCCCTGAAACTGGCATCAATTTGCGGTGAGGTTCATCCGGCGCGTCGTGGCGCTCGACCACCATGCCCGATGAAAAATGCAGCGATAGGGCATCGCAGCCAGCTGTTTGCGTTAGCCCGTTCGTGGCTCTTCAAGACGGGACAGTGCGACGGCGCGGCAACTCAGAGCATCGATCGGCTGAGACCGCCGTCGACAGGAAGCGCCACGCCGGTGACATAGGCCGCGGGCCGGCCCGCCAGAAATGCGGCGGCAGCGCCGAATTCCGCCGGTGTTCCATAGCGGCCGATCGGTATGTCCGCCTGGCTGCGGGCGGCAACAGTGGCGATATCGACACCCTCGCTCTCGGCGTCCATGCGGTCGAAGCTCAAGGTGCGGTCGGTCGCCAGCCGGCCCGGCAGCAGCATGTTGACGGTCACGCCATCGGCGGCGACCTCGCCGGCAAGCGTCTTCAGCCAGCCGGCAACGGCACTTCGAAGCGCGTTGGAGGCGGTCAGGCCCGCGATCGGTTCGCGGATGCTGGTCGAGGCGACGGCGATGATGCGGCCAAAACCGCGCTCCCGCATGCCGGGCAGGACGCGTCCGGTGATGCGCATGCCGGCGAGCACCATGGTCTCGAACTGCGTGCGCCAGAAATCCGGCTCGATCGCAGAGGCAAGCGATGGCGGCGGACCGCCGCCATTGAGGACGAGAATGTCGATGGCGCCGAAATCGGCGGCAAGCTGGTCGAGCAGCCCGTCGAGGCTCTCGGGTTTGGAAAGGTCGAGCGCAAAACCACGCGCGGTCGGGCTGATGTCAGCGGCGACCTTTTCGGCCGATGCCGCATCGCGGCCGGTCAGAGCCACGACAACGCCTTCGGCTGCGAGCGCTTCGGCAATGCCGCGTCCAAGCCCCTTGCTGCCGCCGAGCACCAGCGCCTTCTTGCCTTTGATGCCGAGGTCCATAGCTGTCTTCCTTCCCATGCGATTTGCGTTGCTGCTTTTGGAGCCCGGCGGCAACGCGGCGTCAATGGGGTAGGCGGGTGGGAGCCAGCAAATCGGATAGGGATGATGAAGTCCGGACGTCAAAAAGCCCGGCCGAAATCCGACCGGGCTCATTGCCCCCGCCCTTGCCATTAGCGGCAGACGCGGATGCGCTCGTAATAGACGTTGCCGTAAGGATCGTAGCGCCGGACCTTCTTGATGAAGCAGTAGGGCCGGTATTCGTAATAGTCGCCGCCGTAGTAGCCGTCGACATAACCAATCTGGCCGCTCCAGCCGTGGCCATAATGGCCGTTGCTGAAGCCGATCGTCACGCTGCCAGCCTGCGATGGCGCGGCGAAGGAAACGGCTGCCGTGATGGCGACGGCGGCTGCGATGATGATCTTGAGCATGATGTTCTCTCCTCCAGGGATCGGGATGAACTCCCTTCATTCATGTGAGGACGATCGCATGGGCTCAGAATATGCGCAGTTCCGAATGGAACATGGGTTGCTGGCGGCGGCAGAATGCAACGTGCTGCCGCTGCCAGCTCTCCGGCGCACCGTCCGGGGCCCGTCAGGCACGAATGCGCGCCATGGCGAGGACGTCGGCAAGCACCCCGTTGCGCAGCGCATAGGCTTTGTGCGTGCCCTCCGGCTCGAAGCCGGTCTTGCGGTAAAGCGCGATCGCCGCCTCGTTGTCGGTGAAGACGGTGAGTTCGATGCGGCTGATGCCGAGCCAGTTATCGGCTGCATCGATCAGGGATGTAAGTAGCGCCTTACCTATTCCTTCGCCGCGATGGTTGTCGTCGACGCTGATGCCCAGCATGGCGGAGTGATGCCTGCGTCCCTTATTACGGTGCAGGCCGGCCATGCCGACGATCCGGCCGTCGCGCTCGGCAACAATCGCCGTGTGGTCGTCGGGCAGGCCTTCCAGCCACTTGCGGGTCTGCTCCGACGTCGAATAGGGCAATCTCAGCGTGCCGGAGCGGATGCCCGGCTGGCTCATGAGCGCTGCGATCGCTTCCCAGTCGATGACGCGCGCCGCTCGGATCGTGAGGGTCGGGGAGGAGGTTCCTTCGGTCATTGCTTCCTCTGGCTTCAAGGTTCCGAGGAAACAGGACCACACCCTGCTCGCCTCGGCAGGGTTGGTCGGGGGACAGTTCGCTTAACGCAAATGGTCTCCCGCACACCCCAGGGCGTGCGTGCAAAGCACCATTGCGATCATCGAACGATTGTCCATGCCGCAACGATAGCAAGCGGCAATGGAATTGCAAGCCGGTCGGGCGACCCGCTTGCGGTTGTCGATCAGGCCACCTGATGTCGATCAGGTCACTTGCCAGGCGATATAGACAAGCGTGGCGGCGATCAGCCAGAGCGCGATCCGGCCGGAGCGCGTGTGGCGCGCCTCGGCCTTGCCGATCGCATGCGCCGTCTCCGCATCGAAACGCAGGCCATTTTCGCTCATGGCCATGATGTCGCTCGAGAATTTTTCCGTGCGCGCAGCGATTTCGGGGGCCGCCTCGGCCAGCCGAAGGGCGGCATGCAGGCCGTCGCGCAGGTCGGTGACGATGCGTTTGGGCCCGAGATTGTCGCGGATCCACTTGCCGACGACGGGCTCGGAAGCCTTCCACATGTTGAACCGGGGATTGAGCGTGCGCGCGACGCCTTCGACGACGACCATGGTCTTCTGCAGCATGACCAGCTCGGGCCGTGTCTGCATGTCGAAGAGTTCGGTCACCTCGAAGAGTAGCGTCAGCAGCTTCGCCATCGAGATGGTTTCGGCCGGCTGACCGTGTATCGGTTCGCCGATGGCGCGGATCGCCTGGGCGAAGCTGGCGGCATCGTGATGCGACGGCACGTAGCCAGCCTCGAAATGCACGTCGGCAACGCGCTGGTAATCGCGGGTGATGAAGCCGAACAGGATTTCGGCAAGGAAGCGGCGCTCTTTCTTGCCGAGGCGGCCAACGATGCCCATGTCGACGGCGACGATATGGCCGGCGTCGTCGACGAACAGGTTGCCCTGGTGCATGTCGGCATGGAAGAAGCCGTCGCGCAGCGTGTGCCGCAGGAACGACTGGATCAACGTATCGGCCAGCGCATTGAGGTCGTGGCCTGATGCCTTCAGCCCATCGACATCCGACATCTTGATGCCGTCGATCCACTCCATGGTGACGACGTCGCGGCCGGTGCGTTCCCAGTCGACCTTCGGCACGCGAAAGCCGGAATCGTCCTTGGTGTTCTCGCCGAGCTCGGAAAGGGCGGCGGCTTCCAGCCGAAGATCCATCTCGATCTTGGTCGTCTGCTCGATCGTCTTGGTGACCTCGACCGGCTTCAGCCGCCGGGTATAGGGCAGGAAGCGTTCCTGCATGTGGCTGACGAGATACATCGCCTCGATGTCGGAGGCAAAGCGCTGCCGGATGCCGGGGCGGATGACCTTGACGGCAACCTTGTCCGGCTTGCCATCACGCATCACGATCGCCGGGTGAACCTGGGCGATCGAGGCGGCGGCCATCGGCTCTGAGAATTCCGCGTAGAGGTCATCGACCTTGCGGCCGAGAGAACCTTCGATCGCGGCTTTCGCCTCGCCTTGCGGGAAGGTTGCCATCTTGTCCTGCAACAGCGACAGGTCGGCGGCAAATTCGGCACCAACGACGTCGGGACGTGTCGCCAGGAACTGGCCGATCTTTACATAGGACGGGCCGAGGCGGGCAACGGCGCGCGACAGCCGGTCGCTGCGCTCCTCGCCGGGGACCTTGCGGCGGGCAAGAAGTCCGGCCACCTTCTGGCCGAAACGGGCAAAGGGCGGCAAGTGTTCCGAAGGCACCGCCGAGACGACGCCTTCGCGCACGAGAACCCAGCCGATCCGCGCGAGGCGAACATATGCTCCTGCTGTGCTCATAAGATCAGATTTTCCAGCCGGAATGCAGCGCTGCGATGCCGCCGGTGTAGTTGGTGAAGGAGACACGGGAGAAACCCGCCTCCTTGATCATGGCGGCAAAATCGCGCTGGTTCGGGAACTTGCGGATCGATTCCACCAGATACTGGTAGGGCGCTTCGTCGCCGGTGATCAGCTTGCCGAACTTCGGGATCGCGTTGAACGACCAGGCATCGTAGAACCGGTCGAGAAGCGGCATCTCCACTTCGGAGAATTCGAGCACCAGCAGGCGGCCGCCGCGCTTCAGCACGCGATAGGCTTCCTTCAGCGCCACATCGATGCGCGGCACGTTGCGGATGCCGAAGGCGATCGTGTAGGCGTCGAAGGAATTCGCCTCGAACGGCAGTTCCTCGGCATTGGCCTCGACGAAATCGAGATTGGCCGAAAGCTTCTTCTTTTCCGCCCGCTCTGCGCCGACGGCGAGCATCGAGCCGTTGATGTCGAGGACCGTCGAATGCGCCTTGCGGTCGGAGGCTTCGATGATGCGGAAGGCGATATCGCCGGTACCGCCGGCAACGTCGAGCGTTCTGTAGCCTTCGCGGCGCGGCGGGTTGAGGGCTGCGATCATCGCATCCTTCCAGGCGCGGTGCAGTCCGGCCGACATCACGTCGTTCATGATGTCGTAGCGCTTGGCCACCTTATGGAAGACGTCGTTGACGAGCGGCTGCTTTTCGCCCGTGCCGACGCTGCGGAAACCGAAGGAGGTTTCCATGCCGCCATTGGCCGATACCCGCTGATCCGTCATACGAAGAACTCCACCTGAACCAATTTTGCCGGCACCATAGCGAAATCGCCCGGCCCGCGCTATCTCGGGGGCGGGGCCATGGCTGCGGCATAGCGCACCCCTATAGGATAAGTGGCCCGCCAAGGAAATGCCAACCGCCGGGCTTATGGTGGTTAAGAAACAAGGAGAAGACGCATGCCGGAACTGCCGGAGGTCGAAACGGTAAAACGGGGCCTGGCCCCGACCATGGAAGGCGCGCTGCTCGTCAACGCCGAACTGCGCCGGCCCGATCTTCGTTTTCCCTTCCCGGTCGATTTCTCCTCGATTGTCGGCGGCCAGCGCATCGTCTCGCTGTCGCGTCGGGCAAAGTACCTGATGATCGATCTGGAGGCCGGCGACGTCATCATCGCCCATCTCGGCATGTCGGGCTCGTTCCGCATCGAGCAGGGTCGAGTGCCGGAAACGCCGGGCGAGTTTCACCATCCGCGCAGCAAGGACGAGAAGCACGATCACGTGATTTTCCATCTTGAAGGTTCAGCCGGCCCGGCCCGCGTCATCTATAACGACCCGCGCCGTTTCGGTTTCATGGACCTCGCCCGCCGGGAGACGGTCTCGGCCCATGCCTTTCTCCGCGAACTCGGGGAGGAACCGACCGGCAACGCGCTCGATGCCGCTTATCTGGCGGCACGCTTTGCCGGCAAGGCGCAGCCGCTGAAGGCTGCCCTGCTCGACCAGAAGAACATTGCCGGTCTCGGTAACATCTATGTGTGCGAGGCGCTCTGGCGCTCCGGCCTGTCGCCGCTGAAGCCGGCGGGTGCGCTCGTCGACAAGAGCGGCGGGGCCGGGCCGGCGTTGCAGGGCCTGACCGTTGCCATTCGCGAGGTCATTGCCGACGCCATCGCTGCCGGCGGATCGTCGCTGAAAGATCATATTCAGGCCGACGGGTCGCTCGGCTATTTCCAGCACTCCTTTTCGGTCTACGACCGTGAAGGCGAGGCTTGCCGCACGCCGGGTTGCGGCGGTACGGTCGCCCGCATCGTGCAGGCGGGGCGCTCGACGTTCCATTGCCCGCGCTGCCAGAAATGAACATGTGGGGTCCGGCCGGGCCCTGCCGCTGACACGAATTCGGAGGAGACGAGAATGAGTTACGAGACGCTGCTGGTCGAGACGCGCGGACGCGTGGGCCTAGTCACGCTCAATCGCCCGCAGGCGCTGAATGCACTGAACTCGACCGTCATGCGCGAGCTCGCCGCGGCGCTGAAGGCATTCGATGCCGACAAGGGGATCGGCGCCGTCGTCCTCACCGGTTCGGAGAAGGCCTTTGCCGCCGGCGCCGATATCAAGGAGATGCAGACGCTCGACTTCGTCGACAGCTATCTCGGCGACTTCATCGGCGGCTGGGACCAGGTGGCCGCCGCCCGCAAGCCGGTCATCGCTGCCGTGTCTGGCTATGCGCTTGGCGGCGGCTGCGAGCTCGCCATGATGTGCGATTTCATCATTGCCTCCGAGACCGCAAAATTCGGTCAGCCGGAAATCACGCTCGGTGTCATCCCGGGCATGGGCGGGTCGCAGCGTCTTACCCGTGCTGTCGGCAAGGCCAAGGCGATGGATCTGGTCCTGACCGGACGGATGATGGATGCGACCGAGGCGGAACGGGCAGGACTCGTATCGCGTGTGGTGGCGCCGGAGAAATTGCTGGAGGAGGCGCTCGCCGCTGCCGAGAAGATCGCGTCATTTTCCCTGCCGGCGGTGATGATGGCCAAGGAGGCCGTCAGCCGTTCGCTGGAGGTCACGTTGGCTGAAGGCCTGCGGTTCGAGCGTCGGCTTTTCCATTCGCTGTTTGCGACGGAAGACCAGAAGGAAGGCATGGCCGCCTTCGCCGCCAAGCGCAAGGCGGAGTTCAAACACAGGTAGATCAGGGGCCGACGCGCAGTTTTCTCCAAATTGCGCGTTGACGGGGCGGCTGTTTCTCGTTATATGCCGCCCTCAGTTTGGAACGCCAAATCTGGGCTTTCCGATAATGCTCCCGAATTGCTTTGATGACAGGTCGCAGTGACCCGGCACGGCGAGGGCGGAGTTCATGTCAGTTTTCGAAGAGAGGCATCAATGGCCAATACAACTTCGGCGAAAAAGGCGACCCGCAAGATCGCACGCCGCACTGCAGTGAACAAAGCCCGTCGCTCGCGCGTCCGCAACTTCGTCCGCAAGGTCGAAGAAGCGATCGCAACCGGCGATCAGGCCGTCGCGGCCGCCGCTCTGAAGGCCGCTCAGCCCGAGCTGATGCGCGCTGCCACCAAGGGTGTGCTGCATTCCAACACCGCTTCGCGTAAGGTTTCGCGCCTTGCACAGCGCGTGAAGGCGCTTTCGGCCTAATCCGGCTAATAAAAATCTGTTAATTGAGAGCCCGGCCCTTGCGCCGGGCTTTCTCGATTCATACATCTGTCACAGCGATGGTTAACCTGCACGACCTTTCTCGTGTCAATGCGATGACAGAATTTCTGTAGTTATTTCAGAGACTTATGAGAGGTCCTTGGCAAAAGGGTGTCTCTGGCTGGGGGGCTTCCTGGCCCATGATGAGTCAAGCGAATTTTTATTTTTTTTCTTTTTCGCCAGCTAATCAAAGAGCTGAAAATCAAAACCCTTGATTCAAAAGCGATTCTTCCCGGACTCGGATTGCGGCAAGCAAATGGCGGGATGAGAGTCAACGGGCAGCGCTTAAGGTTGCGTAAAAATCGCGATTGATCTTGCCCATCGATCCTGCCTAAATGCCCTCCACAGGGGACACAGACCATATCTGTAAAAGGAAGTACGGGGGCCATTTCAACGAGATGGTTTCAGGCTTTCTGTTCGCTGTATCAGGGCGGCTCCACGTCGTTCAATCAGACATGTCGAGGACGAAAAACCGGATGGTCCAACCATTCCGGACGAGGACCTTTCGACTTCTGGTTGCCGGTGGCGCCGCGCCTCAAAGTCAGGTGCAAGCGGTGCCTGACGCGAGGCAGAATCCAGCGCTCGGCTGTCCGCTTCGTACGAGGGTGCGAGACAGTTGTTGACGAGGAGGAGGATCCGGCACGGTCCAGAGCGGACCGGGGGATTTGTTGACATCGAGGCGCGAGGGGACATCAGCCGGCCGATAAGGTCTGGCAGGTGCGCGTAGCGCGCAGCCGGTCGGGAGATGAGGAGCCCGGTTGGACTGCGACTGTGACGTTCGGTGAAGCGGCATGACCTCGATTGAGGAAGCCGTGGGTGCCGGACATAAGAGATGGGGCCGGCAGAGATGACGGCGTCTGAACATAATCGGAAGGCGGCAAAATGCAGATGAATTTGGCGACGGCGGCGGGCGCGTTTCAAAAGGACGGCGACGCGTTTCAGGCCGGAAGCAATCTATCTCAGGCGGCGGGGGATAAGCACGACATGAGGCATGACGCACTGTTCGAGCGGGTGAGTGCGCGTTTGAAAGCCCAGGTCGGTCCCGATGTCTTCGCTAGCTGGTTTGGGCGTCTGAAGCTCCATTCGACTTCCAAGAGCGTCGTGCGCCTCTCGGTGCCCACGACATTCCTGAAATCCTGGATCAACAACCGCTATCTCGATCTCATCACCCAGATCTTCCAGCAGGAAGACGGTGAAATCCTGAAGGTGGAGATCCTGGTGCGCACTGCCACTCGTGGCGCCCGCCCGGTTTCACAGGAAGAAGCACTGCCGCAGGCAACGGAAACGACCCCTGCAACGCCGGCACGCCGCCCGACGTCCGCCCAGTCCGTGGCTTCGGTCGCAGCCTCCACAGTTGCCAGCGTACAACGACCGACCCAGGCGCCGCTTTTCGGCTCGCCGCTCGATCAGCGCTACACCTTTGACAGCTTCGTGGAAGGCTCTTCCAACCGCGTTGCGCTTGCCGCCGCCCGCACGATTGCGGAAGCCGGCGCCGGTGCCGTGCGCTTCAACCCGCTGTTCATTCATTCGAGCGTCGGTCTCGGCAAGACCCATCTTCTCCAGGCGATCGCCATCCAGGCACTGCAGAGCGCCCGCGCTCCGCGCGTCGTCTATCTGACAGCCGAATACTTCATGTGGCGCTTTGCCACCGCGATCCGCGACAATGACGCGCTGTCGCTGAAGGAATCGCTGCGCAACATTGATCTTCTGGTTATCGACGACATGCAGTTCCTGCAGGGCAAGTCGATCCAGCACGAATTCTGCCATCTGCTCAACATGCTGCTCGATTCCGCCAAGCAGGTCGTCGTTGCCGCCGACCGCGCCCCTTGGGAGCTGGAATCGCTCGATAGCCGCGTTCGCTCGCGCCTCCAGGGCGGTGTCGCCATCGAAATGGACGGCCCGGACTATGACATGCGCCTCGAAATGCTGAACCGCCGTCTAGACTCCGCCCGCCAGGACGACACGTCGCTGGACATTCCTGGCGATATCCTGAGCCATGTTGCCCGCAACGTCACGGCCAGCGGCCGCGAACTCGAAGGCGCGTTCAACCAGCTGCTCTTCCGCCGCTCGTTCGAACCGCAGCTGTCGATCGAGCGTGTCGACGAATTGCTCGGCCACCTCGTCAATGCCGGCGAGCCGCGCCGCGTCCGCATCGAGGACATCCAGCGCGTCGTTGCCAAGCACTACAATGTGTCGCGCCAGGAGCTGGTTTCGAACCGCCGCACCCGCGTCATCGTCAAGCCGCGCCAGATTGCCATGTATCTGTCGAAGACGCTGACGCCGCGTTCCTTCCCGGAAATCGGCCGTCGCTTCGGTGGTCGTGACCACACGACCGTTCTGCATGCCGTGCGCAAGATCGAGGAGTTGATCTCCGGCGATACCAAGCTCAGCCATGAGATCGAGCTTCTGAAGCGCCTGATCAACGAATAGGCGTTAGACGCGTTGTCGAACTAACAGGAAAGCCCGGGAAACCGGGCTTTTTCGGTTTCAGGTGCCCCGTGCCTGCTCAATGATCCAGGCGCGGAAGGACGCAACCGCCGGCCGGTCGAGCGCCGACGGCGGATAGACCAGGTGATAGGCAAGGTCGGTGGCGATGCCGATCGGAAAAGGTGCGACCAGGACACCATCGGCAAGCTCGCGCGAAACCAGCGACAGGCGCACGAGAGCGATGCCGTCGCCGGCTTTTGCCGCCTCGATCGCGCCATTGCTGTTGACGAAGACGGGACCACGCGTGGTGTCGATGCCCTCGGCGCTGACGGCTTCCAGCCACAACTGCCAATCGTGCCTCTGTACGTCATGCAGCAAGACATGGGTTGCAAGGTCTGTCGGCGCGGAGAGCGGAGACTTGCGCAATAGGGCTGGATTGGCGACCGGCACCAGGTCGTCACCAAGCAGTCGCTCGCTTGCCAGGCCCTCATAGCGGCCGAAGCCGTGGCGAATGGCGATGTCGACACCATCCGAGACAAAGTCGGTCAGCCGGTTCGAGGCACTGATGCGCATGTCGATCCCATTGAGGCGCTCCTCGAAATTGTTGATGCGCGGCACCAGCCATTGCGCCGCGAAGGTCGGGGTGCAGCTTACCGTCAGCACCGGCATGCGATTTCGCGACGTCAGTTCCTCGGTCGCTTCCCGCATCATCCGGAAGGCGCGGCGCAACGTCGAAAAATAGCTGCTTCCATCTTCGGTCAGAACCAGTTGTCGAGGCCGCCGCTCGAACAGGGCGATCCCCAGTGTCTGTTCCAGCTCGCGCACCTGCAGGCTGACGGCCCCGGGCGTGACGCCGAGTTCGCGCGCCGCGAGCGTCACGCTCAAATGGCGAGCCGTGGCTTCGAATGCGCGCAATGACGAAAGCGATGGAAGTGCTGTCATATGATTTAGCTGAACTCAATCATCGAGAGAGAAATGCTCGTTTGTGATTACTATAACATGCTGGCAATATTCATGTAAATCGAATCTACCTGCGGATTTCGTCTCAGGTAGATACGAAAAACTAAATCGTTGAGGGGATATGAAGATGTCTGGAACGATCAAGGTGAAGGTCATGGGGCCCGGCGAATGGGCGATGCTGATCGCGTTATCGCTGCTCTGGGGCGGTTCATTCTTTTTCGTCGGCGTCGCCGTCAAGGCGCTGCCGCCGTTTACCATCGTCGCCTTGCGGGTCAGCCTCGCGGCTGTGGCACTTCTGCTCTTCCTGCGCTTCACCGGTCGCTCGATGCCGCGGGACGGCCGCATCTGGCTGGCCTTCTTCGGCATGGGCCTGCTCAACAACCTCATCCCGTTTTCGCTGATCGTCTGGGGCCAGACCCATATCGCCAGTGGTCTCGCCTCTATCCTCAATGCAACGACACCCCTCTTCGGCGTCGTCGTCGCCCACTTGCTGACCGACGATGAAAAGTTGACCGCCAGCAAGCTCTGGGGCGTGGTGATCGGCTTTCTCGGTGTGGCGATGATGATCGGTCCGGCAGCGCTTGGCGGGCTGGGCTCGAATGTGCTGGCCCAGGTCGCCGTGCTGGGGGCCGCCCTTTCCTATGCCTTCGCCGGCGTTTTTGCCCGTCGTTTCAAGCGCATGGGTGTCGCCCCCATCGTCACCGCGACCGGGCAGGTCAGCGCATCGAGTATCATGCTGGTGCCAATCGCGCTGCTCGTCGATCATCCCTGGGCCTTGACCATGCCTGGCCTTGAGGTGTGGGGAGCGATCGTCGGCATCGCCCTGATCTCGACAGCGCTTGCCTATGTGCTGTTTTTCCGCATCCTCGAAACGGCAGGCGTCACCAACCTGATGCTGGTGACGTTCCTGATCCCGGTCAGCGCCATCCTGCTCGGTGCCCTCTTCCTCGGCGAGAGCCTGGAGCCCAAGCACTTCTTCGGTATGACGTTGATCGCAGCCGGCCTTGCCGCCATCGACGGCCGTCTGCTGCGGCGTTTCCGCCGCAAGACGCCGGTCGACCCCGATCTCGCCTGTGGTGAAAATATCTGAAATTGTCGGCTTTTCCTGGCGATCGCGGCGGTGCGCAGGCACCAGCCGCGATCTTCGTGTCTGAACCCGCGGTTGCGGGTATTTTTTTTGGAGGTGTTGTCGCTTATCTCTTCTCCAGATCGTCCTTGTGACAGGAGCAGGAGAGTTCCAATGCTTTACGCCGTATTTTGCTACAACCAGGAAGACGTGACCGCCAATTGGTCGAAGGAAGAGGACGACAAGGTCATGCGCGACCTCGCCGCCGTCCAGCGCAAATACGGCGATGCCGGCAAGCTCGGGCCGGTGGCACGGCTGCTGCCGACGACGGCTGCGACGACGCTGCGCCACAGTGCGAGCGAAACCGTCGTGATCGACGGCCCGTTTGCCGAAACGAAGGAGCAACTGCTCGGTTTCTATGTGGTCGATTGCGCGTCGCTCGACGAAGCGCTCGGCTTTGCCCGCGAACTGAGTGCTGCCAATCCTGCGACCGGTTCCTATGAAATTCGTCCCCTCGCCATCTACAAGCCAAGTGAGCTTCCCGCATGACAGACACGACCTGGATCGACCTCGCACTTGTTTCCGCTCGGCCGCAGGCAATGGGCGCGCTTCTGCGCTATTTCCGCAATCTCGATACTGCCGAGGAAGCATTTCAGGAGGCCTGCATCCGGGCATTGAAGGCGTGGCCGAAGAGTGGTCCACCACGCGATCCCGCCGCCTGGCTGATCTTCGTCGGCCGCAACAGCGGCATCGACAAGGTCCGCCGTCAGTCGCGCGAGACCGCACTGCCGCCGGAGGAATTGCTCTCCGATCTCGAGGATCAGGAGAGCGATCTCGCCGACAGACTGGACGGCTCGCACTATCGCGACGACATCCTCAAACTGTTGTTTGTCTGCAGCAATCCGGTTCTTCCGGCAACGCAGCAGATCGCGCTGGCGCTGCGCATCGTCTCCGGCCTTTCGGTCAAGCAGATTGCCCGCGCCTTCCTCGTCGGCGAGGCGGCGATGGAGCAACGCATCACCCGGGCAAAGGCCCGTGTCGCTGCCGCCGGCATCGAATTCGAAACACCTGACGCGGCCGATCGGTCGGAGCGCCTAGTGGCCGTCGCAACCATGATCTACCTCGTCTTCAACGAGGGCTATTCGGCGATGAACGGGCCGGCCAGCGTCTCGGCCGATCTTTGCGAGGAAGCGATCCGGCTCGCCCGGCTTCTGTTGCGGCTGTTTCCCTCCGAACCGGAAATGATGGGTCTGACGGCGCTGCTCCTGCTGCAGCATTCCCGCTCGCGCGCGCGCTTCGATGCCGATGGCGGCATCATCCTGCTCGATGATCAGGATCGCAGCCTCTGGAAAAAGCCGCTGATCACCGAGGCGCTGGCGATGATCGACAAGGCAGTGCGCCATCGCCAGCCCGGCCCCTATCAGATTCAGGCGGCAATCGCCGCGCTGCACGCGCGCGCGACGCACCCCGACGAAACCGACTGGGAAGAGATCGATCTGCTCTACCAGGCGTTGGAGCGGCTGCAGCCGTCGCCGGTGATCACGCTCAACCGAGCCGTTGCCGTGTCGAAGCGGGACGGGCCGGAGGCTGCCCTCGCACTGATCAAACCGCTTGCCGAAAAACTCGCCGGCTACTTTTACTTCCATGGGTTGAACGGGGCGCTGTTGAAGCAGGCTGGCCGGGTTCGCGAGGCGCGCGTCGCCTTCGACCGGGCGATTGCGCTCGCCACCAATGCCGCGGAGGCCTCTCACATCCGCATGCAGCTCGATCATCTGTGCAAGAATGAGTGCGGAAAAAACCTCGAAGAAGAAAAAAGATAAAAATCGTCTCGGCGGTTGTCGGAACCGTCGCTGCAACTTCGTCCTTGGAATGAACCCGCAGACGGAGAAGCAAAAATGACCGTTATCACCGAAATCAAAGCCGCCGACGACCGCGAGCTGGTCATCAGCCGCCTGATCGATGCGCCACGCGAGCTCGTCTACCGCTGCTGGACGGATGCCGAACTGCTGAAGAAGTGGTTCGCGCCTTCGCCCTGGACGACGCCGGAGGCGAAACTGGACGTTCGGGCCGGCGGCGCCAACCGCATCGTCATGCGCTCGCCCGAGGGAGAGGACTATCCCAATCTCGGCGTCTATCTCGAAGTGGTGCCGAACGAGAAACTGGTTTTCACAGATGCCTTTACCGATGCGTGGGCGCCCTCTGACAAGCCGTTCATGGTCGTGACGATCACCTTCGAGGATGTCGGGACGCAGACCCGCTACACGGCACGCGTCCGCCACTGGTCTGTGGAGGATCGCGAAGCCCACGAAAAGATGGGCTTTCACCAGGGCTGGGGCCAATGCGCCACCCAGCTCGAAGGGACAGCCAAGCAACTTTGAAACCCACCGCGTGAAGTCGCTTCTTCACGCCGACCAGCATAGGGAAAGGAGACCCGTCATGTCCGTAATCGACAACAAGAGTGCTGCCGTCGCCGAAATCCGTGCGGTGATTGATGACTGGGCGGATGCCCTGCGCACAAAGGACGCCAAGCGCGTCATCGGCCATGGCACGCCCGACTGCGTGCTCTTCTCGCTGGCGCCGCCGCTGAAGTCCTCCGATGCCGGCGAGGGCGGGCTTGAACAGTGGTTTTCCACCTGGCGTGGACCGCTCGGCTACCGTTTCGAGGATCTCGATATCTCGGCCGGCGGCGACGTTGCTTTCGTCTCGATGCTGACCGAGCTTTCCGGCGAGAAGATCGATGCCGGCAAGATATCGGTCTGGTTCCGCCAGACCCTTGGCCTGAAACGCATGGCGGACGGCTGGAAGATCGCGCATCAGCACGAGTCCGTGCCGTTCTACATGGACGGCAGCTTCAAGGCCGCCATCGATCTCAATCCGTCGTCTTCGGTCGACTGGCAGGCGCCGGCAGCGCTGCCGATGCCAGGCCCGATCGCCTATCTCTGCGTTGAGGATGCGGCCGCGACTGCCGATTTCTACACCCGTGCCTTTGCCGCAACCGATGGCGGACGCATGCTCGCCGAAGACGGCAAACGGCTGGTGCATTGCCACCTGACGATCAATGGCGGCGCGCTGATGCTCAACGATCCCTTCCCGGAACACGGCATGGCCTATGCCCCGCCGCAAGGCGTCGTCCTGCATCTGGTGGTCGAGGACGCGCAGTTCTGGTGGGACCGGGCGGTTGCCGCCGGCGCCGAGGCGACGATGCCGCTCGGCGTCGCCTTCTGGGGCGATCTCTATGGCCAACTGCGCGATCCCTTCGGCATCCGCTGGGGTATCGTCGGTCCGGTAAAGAAGACAGACTGAAAAATCGATTTGTGACAACGGGATACGAGGAGACTTCCCCGAATGAGTACTGCTCTTGCTATGACGGCTCCGGCCGGAAAAATGGTGATCCTCGGCCGCGTGCTGAGCGGCCTGGTCGTTGCCTTTCTGGCTTTCGACGGCGCGATCAAGCTGGTGCCGCTGGACGTGGTGACTGAGACACTCGCCGTACTCGGTTACCCCGCCGACGTCGGCCTTGCGCGCATGCTCGGCGTGCTCACACTGCTGTGCGCCGTACTTTATACGATCCCGAGAACGTCAGTTCTCGGCGCCATTCTGCTGACCGGTTACCTGGGTGGCGCCATGGCGACCCATCTGCGCGCCGACAGCCCTGTCTTCACTCATCTGCTGTTCGGCTTCTACCTCGGCGTCATCGCCTGGGCCGGTCTCTGGCTGAGAGACCGTCGCGTGCGCGACCTTATACCGTTCACGAACTAAACACGGCCGACAAGGAGACCTTGAAGCATGAATAAGACGGTCAACGACTACATCACCGGCCTCTCCGGTACGCCGGCTGATGTGGCGAAGGGGTTGCACGGCGCCATCCTCGCTGCCGGCGGCACCAAAGACAGCGTGAAATGGGGCCATCCGATCTATGAGGCCGGCGGACCGGTCTGCCTGATCAAGGCCGCCAAGGATCACGTGACGCTGGGCTTCTGGCGCGGCGCCGATATGCTCGACCTAGACCCGCGCCTGGCTAAGGGTGGCGGCAAGGGCGACATGGCCTTCATCAAAGTGAAAGCACTGGGCGAGGTCGATCTGGCTCAGATGGCGCGGCTGGTGGCTCGCGGCATCGCACTCAACGTCGAGAAGGGCGATCCGTTCAAATCCTGAGCGACGAAACAAACTTGCGAAAGGCGCTCCAAAACAGAGCGCCTTTCTCTTGATCGATGCAATACATCTTCGCGGGATCGATGATTTCACAATGCGCGCGAGGCACCATGATCCTTTACTACCAGACCCACTCTCCCTTTGCCCGCAAGGCGCTCGTCTTCGCCCACGAGGTCGGCATCGCCGAGCGCTTGCAGGTGATCCATCACGAAACCAGCCCGACGCTGCGCAACGAAAAGGTTCATGCCGAAAACCCGCTCGGCAAGGTGCCGGTGCTCTTGCGCCCCGAGGATGAGGCGATCTTCGATTCCGACGTCATCTGCGCCTATTTCGATACGCTTCATGACGGCCGCAAACTGATCCCCGAAAGCGGCGAGGCGCGCTGGCGGGCGCTGAGATTGCAGGCCGTCGCGCAAGGCCTGGCGCAGGCGGGGATCGGGCTTCGCTGGGAAACGGATCGGCGCCCGGAAGGTCTGCGCTACCCGGCCCTGGCCGACGGCTACAGCGAAAAGGTCGAACAGACCTATGACTGGCTGGAGCAGACGCTCGATGTCGATGCGCCGCTCGATATCGGTCACGTTGCTCTTGCGACGACTTTGTCCTGGATGGCTTTTCGCCATCTGCCGTCGTTCCGTGACCGCAAGACGCTGACCGACTGGTTTGATGCCTTCGAAGCCAGACCATCAATGCGCGCGACGCCGCTATCGGGCGAAACGCACGACTGATCCTTTTCCCGTCGGGTAATACGGGCCGGGCTTTCGCCCGCCCGCAAGCGCGTCAGCAGGCGAGGTCGGCGACGACGGCGTCGAGGATCAGCATGCCCGAGGGCGTGCAGCGCAAGCGCGAGTTGCCCAGCCGCTCGATGAAGCCATGGTCGATCAGGAACTGTTCGCGGTCCGGATCGGGATCGCGCCCGGACAGCGTCTGCCAGCGGGCGAGATCGACGCCTTCCTTGAGCCGCAGCCCCATCAGCAGCAATTCGTCCGACTGCGCTTCCAGATCGAGCACTTCGCGCTCGACCATGCCGTGGCCGTGGGTTTCGACCAGCCGAAGCCATTCTTCCGGCTTGCGTTCGGTTGCTGTTGCCACCTTGGCGCCACCGACGCTGAGACGGCCGTGGGCACCTGGGCCGATGCCGGCATAGTCGCCATAGCGCCAGTAAGTGAGGTTATGGCGGCTTTCGGCGCCCGGGCGGGCGTGGTTGGACACCTCATAGGCCGGCATGCCGATCGACGCGGTGACGTCCTGGGTCGCCTCATAGAGGACCGCCGATTGCTCGCCATCAGGAACGATCAGCTTGCCGGCCTTGTGCAGGCCGAAGAAGGGCGTGCCTTCCTCGATCGTCAACTGGTAGAGCGACAGGTGGTCGACGGCATAGGAGACCGCCTCCTTGAGCTCGCGCTCCCATTCCTCGACGGTCTGGTTGGGTCGGGCATAGATCAGGTCGAAGGACATGCGCGGAAAGATCTCGCGCGCCAGCCGGATCGCCTTCAGCGCATCCTCGACATTGTGCAGCCGCCCGAGGAATTTGAGATCCCGGTCGTTCAGCGCCTGGACGCCCAGCGAGACCCGGTTGACGCCGGCGGCGCGGTAACCGTGGAAGCGCGTCGCCTCGACGCTCGAAGGGTTCGCCTCCATGGTGATCTCGATGCCATCGGGCACATGCCATTCGCGGGCGATGCCCGAAAGGATGGCATCGACGGTTGCCGGATCCATCAGCGACGGCGTGCCGCCACCCATGAAGATGCTGGTGACCGTGCGTGGACCGGAAAGCTCGCGCGCGTCTGCCATTTCCTTGAGGAAGGCGGCGACGAAGCGCGGCTGGTCGACCGGTTGGTGGCGCACATGGCTGTTGAAGTCGCAATAGGGGCACTTGGCCGCGCAGAACGGCCAGTGCACATAGATCCCGAAGCCGGGGTCCATGCCGTCACCGATCGCCGATAGCGTGGCCGTCTGCATTGTTGCGTCTCTCATGCGGTGGATCTCGATGACGTTGGCCCGATCGATCCAAAGTCATGAACGTGATCTGTTCTCGTAAACTGGAACGGCGACGGTGCGGCACACCGCATACACGTTTCCGCGTCAGGCTCCAAGGCAGGTTTCGGCGAAGATCTTGAACGCGCGGGCGCGGTGCGACAAGGCTTCACTATCGCCCGGCTTCCATCCGTGTTTCTCGTCTGCGCTCATTTCGCCGAATGTGGTGTCGTACCCCTTCGGCTGGAAGACCGGATCATAGCCAAAACCTTGGTCGCCGCGTGGCGGCCAGACGACGTGGCCCTCGACTTCGCCGCGGAAAAGCTCGACATGGCCGTCCGGCCAGGCAAGGCAGAGCACGGAGACGAAACGGGCCGTGCGCTTCTCAGGCGCGCTAGCGCCCCTGTCCTGCAGCGCGTCCTCGACCTTCTGCATCGCCATTGCGAAATCGCGGCTGCCGTCTTCGCGCTCGGCCCAATTGGCGGTGTAAACGCCGGGCGCGCCGTCAAGCGCGTCGATCGCCAGGCCGGAATCGTCCGAAAGCGCCGGCAGGCCCGATGCCTTGGCCGAGGCTAGCGCCTTGATCGTCGCGTTTTCTTCGAACGTCGTGCCGGTTTCGTCCGGCTCCACGAAGTTGAGGTCGGCCGCCGACTTGGCTTGGAAGCCGAGCGGGCCGATCAGGTCGCGGATCTCGCGGATCTTGCCGGCGTTGTGGCTGGCGACGATGAGTGTCTTGTCATCCAATGTGCGCATGATGTGTCGTCTCTTAAAAGATGCGGGCGCAGGGGCCACGTTTCATTCGATGGACCAGAGGCCCGGCTCCGCGCATTCCAGGCTGTTTCCAGCCGGATCGCGGAAATAGAAGGACCGGGCGCCGTTCGGCCAGGCAACATCGGCCTCGATCGCAATGCCGGCTGCTTCCAGTTTGGCCTTCCACGCATCGAGCGCCTCGCGTGCGACGCGGAAGCACATGTGGCCCTGGCCGGTGGTGCCATGCGACAGAGGCGGTTTGATCGTCTCCGTCGGATTGAAAATCAGCAGAACGCCCGGGCCGCAACGGAAGAACACATGCCGATTGCCGGCGCGCGTAATCTTTTCCAGCCCGAGCACGCCGCCGTAGAAGGCCTCGGCGCTGTCGAGATCCGACGCATAGAGCGCGGTCTCGAGAATGCCTTCGAGCGCCGGGGCCATGGTCTCCGTCCTTTTCGTCAGCCTGATATCGCCTGCTTCTGCAGCGCGACGAGCTCGGCGATACCGGTCTTTGCAAGCCCGAGCAGGCCTGCGAATTCCTCTTCGCTGAAGGGCTTGCCTTCGGCGGTGCCCTGGATCTCTACGATGCCGCCGGTTCCGGTCATGACGAAGTTCGCGTCCGTCTCGGCAGCGGAATCTTCGAGATAGTCGAGGTCGATGATCGACTGGTTGGCGAAGATACCGCAGGAGATAGCGGCGACATGGTCTTTCAGGACCTTCTCGACCTTCACCATGTTGCGGGCTTCCATCCACTTCAGGCAGTCGTGCAGCGCCACAAAGGCGCCGGTGATCGAGGCGGTGCGCGTGCCGCCGTCAGCCTGGATGACGTCGCAGTCGATCGAGATCTGGCGCTCGCCGAGCGCGGGCAGATCGACGACGGCGCGCAGCGACCGGCCGATCAGGCGCTGGATTTCCTGGGTGCGGCCGCTCTGCTTGCCGCTCGAGGCTTCGCGGCGCATGCGCTCGCCGGTGGCGCGGGGCAGCATGCCGTATTCGGCCGTCACCCAGCCCTTGCCGCCGTTGCGCAGCCAGGCCGGAACCTTCTCTTCAAGGCTGGCGGTGCACAAAACGTGCGTATCGCCGAACCGCACCAGACAGGAGCCTTCCGCGTGCTTGGAGAAATTGCGCTCGAACGAAACCTTGCGCATTTGGTCGATTTTTCTGCCGGATGGCCGCATCATCAAACTCCTATCGTATCTGGTGAGCCTTCTAGAGCATGGCAGAGGTAAAGGGAACCGGTGGATAGCTGGGGATCGCGGCGATTTTTCCCTTTTGCTATCGGGCGCGGGGATCACTATATTTCCGGCGGCAGGATTGGCCTGCGAACATGGAGCGACATGGTACTGCGCAATCCCGGAGTGACCGATATCGCGGCGGCGCTGGACGAGCGTTCCGGTGAAATCTTCCGTCGCATCGTCGAAACCTATTTGAACAACGGCGAACCGCTCGGCTCCCGCAACCTTTCGCGGTTGCTGCCGATGTCGCTGTCGCCGGCCTCCGTGCGCAATGTGATGAGCGATCTCGAAGATCTCGGGCTCATCTATTCGCCGCATGTCAGCGCCGGTCGGCTGCCGACGCAGACGGGCCTGCGCTTCTTCGTCGACGCCTTCATGCAGGTCGGCAATCTCTCCCCGGAGGACCGCGCCTCGATCGACCGCCACGTCCGGCGCAGCGATCATACGCAGCCGGTCGACACGTTGCTGGCCGAGGCAAGCCAGATGCTGTCCGGCATGTCGCGCGGCGCCGGCCTTGTCATCACCGCCAAGAACGATCCGGTCTTGAAGCATGTGGAGTTCATCCGGCTGGCGCCGACCAAGGCGCTCGCCGTGCTCGTCGGCGAACACGATCAGGTCGAAAACCGCATCATCGAGCTTCCCGCCGGCGTGACGAGTTCGCAACTGACGGAAGCGGCGAATTTCCTCAACGCCCATCTCGCCGGCCAGACGATCGGCGAAGTGCGCTCGCAGCTTGAAACGGTCAAGCAGACCGTGCGCAGCGAACTCGATGCCCTGTCCCAGGACCTGGTTGAGCGCGGGCTGGCGATCTGGTCCGGCAGCGAAGGCGATGAGAAGCCGGCGCGACTGATCGTTCGCGGCCGGGCGAACCTGCTCGAGGGCCTTGAGGGTACCGAGGATATCGACCGCCTGCGCATGCTCTTCGACGATCTGGAAAAGAAGGACAGCCTGATCGAGCTGCTCGATCTCGCCGAGAGCGGTCCTGGCGTCAGGATCTTCATCGGCTCGGAGAACAAGTTGTTTTCGTTGTCTGGTTCGTCGCTGATCGTAGCGCCCTATCGCGACAGCGAAGATCGGATCGTCGGCGCCGTCGGCGTCATCGGTCCGACGCGGCTCAACTATTCGCGCATCGTGCCGATGGTCGACTATACCGCGCAGCTGATGTCGCGGCTTTCGCGCTGAACGAGCGCTTTTGGCCACAGACTGCATTGAACCCTTGATTTTTCGGCCCTAAACCTCGATATCGGCATCAAATCCAGTCACTGGGCATTCTTACGCCATGCGGCCATTGTTGCGCGCGGGTGTGAAAATGCGAAAGACACGACAGACGATACACCGGAGAACGTCATGACCGACGAAACAAACAAGCACGGACACGAAGCTGCCGCCACCGACGAGGCAGTCAACGCTGCACCCGAGGCTGTGGAAGCGGCGCCGGTTGCCGAACCCGATCCGCTGGAACTTGCGCGCGCCGAGAACAACGATCTGCGCGACAAGTATCTGCGGCTCGCTGCCGAGATGGACAACCTGCGCCGCCGCACCGAACGCGACGTCAAGGATGCCAAGTCCTATTCGGTCGCAGGCTTTGCCCGCGACATGCTGGCCGTCTCCGATAATCTGCGCCGTGCGCTCGATGCCATTCCGGCGGAAGCCAAGGAAGCCGGCGAAACCGGCCTCAACGCCCTGATCGAAGGCGTCGAGATGACCGAGCGCGCCATGCTGTCGGCGCTGGAGCGCCACGGCGTGAAGAAGCTGGAGCCGGAAGGTCAGAAGTTCGACCCGAACTTCCACCAGGCCATGTTCGAAATCCCGAACGCCGATGTGCCGAACAACACGGTGCTGCAGGTCGTCCAGGCCGGCTACACCATCGGCGATCGCGTTCTGCGCCCAGCCATGGTCGGCGTGTCCAAGGGCGGCCCGAAGGCCGCCGCGACAGAGGGCGACAGCCCGGCGGCCTGAGCTGCGCTCTGAATTGCTGAAACGCCGCGCGTCCCTCCGGACGCGCGGCGTTCTTGTTTTGGTGGTTTCATCAACGCAAGGCCGGTATCAGCCAAACAGCTGCCGCAGGTGGTCGTTGAGGAAGCGTCCCTCCGGGTCGATCCTTGCCCGCAACGCCCGGAAATCACCAGACCTTGGGTAGAGCGCGGTCACGTCCTCGGCGCCGAGGAAATGCAGCTTGCCCCAATGCGGCCGTGAGCCGTACTGGCGCAGGATCGTGTCGACATCCTTCAAGTATTCCCAGTAGTCCGTGCCCGGTTCGCCCGAGACCGAAAGCGTGATCGAATCCTGTTCGAAGAACGGGCTTATCCAGCCGGTGTCGCCTGCGGTGAACCGGTACTCGATCGGGTAGATACAGGTCGGGTGCTTTTCCAGCATCAGCTTGCGCACCGCTTTGACGGCATCCTTGCCATGGGCAACGGGCACCGCATATTCCAGCTCGTGGAAGTTCGGCACGTATTCGATCGGATAGATCTCCGAGGAATAGGCGATCTTCTCAAAACCCTGTTCCATCGGCGGTCGGTCGGTGATGTCGATCACCTTCATTTCGCAGACATCGGACGTCCTGTCCGTCGTCGAAACCGACGCGGTATCCGGCAGGCAATAGCAGTGCCGGCTCTCGGGAACCGGGCACCAGAAGAAGCCGAAGTGCCGGTGCATGGCCGCAAGCTCGTCATGCTGCTCGATCATCTCGTCGAAGGTGCAACGCCAGAGCTTTTCGTGCAGGTTGTAGCTGTCCATCGCCTGCAGCGTGATCTCGGAGATCACGCCTAGCATGCCGATCGAGACACGCGCCGCCTCCAGGAGATCCGGCGTCGTCTCGTCGACGACGAGAATGCTGCCATCCGGCTGCACGAGCCGCATGCCGACGATCTGCGAGGCCATGTTGCCGAGCGTGGCCCCGGTGCCATGGGTGCCGGTGGTCAGCGCGCCTGCCAAGGCCTGGCTGTCGATGTCGCCCTGGTTGATGAGCGAGAGACCGCTCGACTTCAGGACCTTGCCGAGCTGGTTGATGGTCGTGCCCGCCTTCACGGCGACGCGCTTGCGCGCCTGGTCGATGTTGACGACGCCCTGCATGTTCGAGAGCGTCAGATGCAGTCCGCTGGTCAAAGCCACCGGCGTGAAGGAATGGCCGGAGCCGGCGCAGCGCACGTTGAGCCCCTGCGACGTCGCCTCGCGAACCATTTCGGCGAGCGCCGCCTCGCTCTCCGGCGCGCCGCGCTGGCGTACGATGCATGATTGGTTTCCGACCCAGTTGCGCCAGTGGCCACCTGATTGAAGCATGTCTTTCCCCTCTCTCAGACCGCCGTGAAGCAATTGTCGACGAACAGATGCGTGCCGTTGACGAAACTCGCCTCGTCGCTGGCCAGAAACAGTGCGGCGTTCGCCACTTCCTTCGGATCGCACATGCGGCCCTGCTGGGCGGCGATCGCCGCTTCAGAGACGTCGACGCCGTATTTGCTGAGGCCGACCAGTTCGCGCTTGCCGTGATCGGTGGCGATGAAGCCGGGGCAGACCGCGTTGCAGCGGATGCCGCGGTCGCGGAATTCGACGGCGATGGCGCGGGCGAACATGTGGCAGGCGCCCTTGGTCGTATCGTAGAGAACCTCCATCGGCGTCGCCGCCACGGCCGAGATCGACGAGGTGCAGACGATGCTGCCGCCGCCGGCGGCGAGCATGCCCGGCAGCACCGCCTTGGTCATCAGGAACATGCTGCGCACGTTGACGGCCATCAGCCGGTCCCACTCGTCCTCTTCCGTTTCGAGGAAGGGTCCGACCGCCAGGATGCCGGCGTGATTGAAGAGAACGGTGATCGCGCCGAAGGCCGCCTCGACCGCCTTGACGGCGGAACTGACCTCTGCCGAGACTGAGACATCCGCCGGCGCAAAGATCGCCTCGCCGCCGTTCGCACGGATGGCGGCGGCCACCTCTTCGCCTTTGCTGCGCGGCAGATCGACGATGCCGACCTTTGCACCCTCGCGGGCGAAGAGTTCGGAGGCGGCAAGCCCGCAGCCGCCGGCCCCGCCACTGATCAACGCCACTTTTCCCGAAAGTCGGCCTGCCATCTGATCCCCCTTGCGCTCAAGCGCCACACGGTCTCGTGCGGCGATCTCGGTCCTCATGGGATGGATTATTGTTGACGAAGTAGGGGCTGTCGATATCCCATGGGGGATACGCGGGCAGGGGGAGAGTTCGACGCGCATGCTGGCTCGGGAATCGGCCGATATTTCGGCCATGATCGGATTGATCGGAACGCAGGATTTCGGCGGCGCCCTCGACCGCATGCTGCGCTCGGTCGCAAGTTTCGACCTGTCAGTCGCCTTCGCCTATCCCTATGACAAAAGGCCGATCGTGCTGCATGACGGCTATACGGCGAAGGTGTCCGCCAGCGCGCTTTCCGCCTATCTCGGCGGCGCCTACCTGCTCGACCCGTTCTATGTCGCCTGTAGCGGCGGTCAGCCGGCGGGGCTGTGGCGCATGCGCGAGCTGGCGCCGGACCAGTTCTTCCATTCGGATTTTTCAAGTTCGGCCGAAGTGCATCCCTGCATCTCGATGGAAAGCGGCGTTCTGGTCGAGGAGATCGGCTTCGTCATTCCGCTCGATGACCAGGTCCAGGCGACCTATTCCCTGATGCGCGGTCGCGGCGGCACACCGTTCACCGACGAGGAACTGGAGCGCCTGAGGATCTACGAGCCGATTGTCAGGGAAGCGGTACGGTCGAACTGGCGCCAGCAGAGCGAAGCGGTCGCGGCGGCACCTCGGGACGACGACGCGATCGAGACCGCGTTCGACAGCCTCTGTGCCGAGCGCCTGACCCGGCAGCAACGCAACATCGTGCGGCTGATCCTGCGGGGGCACAGCAACCTGTCGATCGGCAAGACGATGAACATCGCCGAAGGAACCGTCCGCATTCACCGCAAGAACATTTACCGCCGGCTCGGTATTTCGAGCCAGGGCGCCCTGTTTCGGATTTTCATAGATCATCTGAACCGCCGGCAGATTTACTGACGGCCAGATTTGCTGACAGCCAGATTTACTGACGGGAGGTGCGGGCGGTTGCTCAGGCGGCGTGAGAGGTCGTGTCCTCGTTGAGCAGCGTGTAGATGGCGTTGGCGGAATCGCTCGATCGGATCTTTGCCACCATATCGTGGTCGCGCAGCACGCGGGCGATGCGCGACAGGGCCTTCAGATGGTCGGCGCCGGCGCCTTCGGGCGCAAGCAACAGGAAGACGAGGTCGACAGGCTGGTCGTCGAGGGCTTCGAAATCCACCGGCGTGTCCAACCGGGCAAAGATCCCGATGATCGATGGCAGGTTGTTCAGCTTGCCGTGCGGAATGGCGATGCCGTTGCCGACGCCGGTAGAGCCGAGCCGTTCACGCTGCAGGATGACATCGAAAATTTCGCGCTCCGGGAGCCCGGTGATCTTTGCCGCTTTTGCCGCCAATTCCTGAAGGAGCTGTTTTTTCGAGTTGGCCCTCATGGCCGGGATGATCGCATTTTGGTGCAGTAGACCTGCCAATGCCATTCTTTTGTCCTCGTTCGCCGGTTAGAGCCGGACAACATCATCACAAATGCGTCGCAATGGCTCTAACCATCTTTGTCTTGGCGGGTTCCATGCACAGAAAAGTCGTATTTTCCGGCCTGTCCGCTGATCCAAGTGGAGGAAGCGCCGGCACACCGGCGCTCCCCTTTTCCACTCATCCCTTGATATTGGCAGCGTCAATCCAGCCAATGTTTCCATCGTTGCGTCTGTAGACGATATTCAACTCTGCCTTGCCGGGCGTCCGGAACATCAAAACGGGCTCATCCGTCATGTCGAGCGCCATCACAGCGCTCGCGACAGACATCGTCCTCAATTGTTTCGAACTCTCGGCCACGATCGTCGGTGCGTAATCCTCGGGGACTTCGTCATCCTCGAACGGCACCGAGTCCATCACTGTGTAAGCCACCTCGGTACCTTGACCATTACCGTTGTGGTGGTCCTTGAGCTTGCGCTTGTAGCGGCGAAGGCGCTTTTCGATGCGCTCCGACGCTGCGTCAAAGGCAGCCTGAGGATCGTTGGCCTGTCCGCTCGCCTGCATAACCACGCCCGTATCGAGATGAAGCTTGCAGTCGGCGCTAAAGCGCGGCCCAGACTTTTCCACAGTGACCTGGCTTGAATATCCTCCGTCGAAATATTTGGTAACGGCCTGTTCGATCTGGTCGCCGATGCGGGCGCGGAACGAATCGCCGATTTCCATTTGTTTACCGGATACACGCACACTCATGGAGTTTCCTCTCTATTTCGTGATTTGCGCAGCCAGTCTATTCCAAGCGCTCCCGTCATCCAAGCCTTTCACGCTTGCGGGGGCCTCTGTGTCGCACCTGCCGGTCGTACCGGCCGCCCGAGGAAGACCGTGTCCTCGGCAATTGCGGCGGGCTCATATCCCCTGCGTCGTGGAGAGTCAATCGAAGGTCGCAAAAAAGTTAACGCGCCTTAACTTAAAGGCGCTCTTTTGACGGGTTCAGAAGCCCGATACCTTGGCCAGCGCTCGCTTTTCCCGCCGTCGCTGGACGGAGGAGGGGATGTTCATCGCCTCGCGGTATTTCGCAACCGTGCGGCGCGCGATATCGACGCCGGCCTGCTTGAGGTTGTCGACGATATCGTCGTCGGACAGCACGGCGTCGGCCCTTTCCTCATGGATCATCGTGCGGATGCGATGACGCACGGTTTCGGCCGAATGGCTGTCACCGCCCTCGGCCGAGCTGATCGACACGGTGAAGAAGTACTTCAATTCGAACAGCCCGCGCGGTGTCAGCATGTACTTGTTCGAGGTGACGCGGCTGACCGTCGACTCGTGCATCTTGATAGCGTCCGCCACGGTTTTCAGGTTCAAGGGCCGCAGATGCCCGACGCCATGGACGAGGAACGCATCCTGCTGGCGAACGATCTCGGCGGCGACCTTCATGATCGTTTTGGCGCGTTGATCGAGACTGCGGGTGAGCCAGTTGGCGGTCTGCAGGCATTCGTTGAGAAAGGCCTGGTCGGCGCTGTTCTTTTCGGTGCCGCGTGACACGGAGGTGAAATAGGCCTGATTGACGAGGACGCGCGGCAGGGCGTCCGGATTGAGCTCGATGAGCCAGGTCCCGTCAGGTGCTGCCCGCACGACGATATCGGGAACGATCGCTTCGCTGACGCTGGTCTCGAAGCTCGTGCCCGGCTTCGGGTCGAGCTTGCGGATCTCGGCCAGCATGTCAATCAGGTCTTCTTCGTCAACGCCGCAGATTTTCTTGAGGTTGGCGAAATCGCGCCGGGCCAGAAGCTCCAGGTTGGCGACGAGAGCCTCCATCGCCGGATCGAGTCGATCGCGAAGGCGCAGCTGGATCGCAAGACATTCGCTGAGTGTGCGTGCAAACACGCCCGGCGGGTCGAACTGCTGCAAGGTGAGAAGGACGCGCGTGACGTCGGCGCTGGCGGCGCCGAGGCGCTCAGCGACCTCCTGCAGGTCGGCCTGCAGGTAGCCTGCCTCATCGAGCTGGTCGATCAGGTGCTGGGCGATCAGCCGGTCGGATGCGACGGAGAGCGCAAAGGGCAGTTGCTCCAGAAGCGTCTCGCGCAGGCTCTTGGTGCCGGCGACGAAGTCGTCGAAATCGTAGTCGCCGCCTTCACCGCTGCCGGGCATCGACTTCCATTGGCCGAGCAGTTCCGGCGCGTCGGCGCGTTGGGGTGCTGTGTCGTCCTGGTAGACATTGCCGAAATCCGCGTCGAGCTGTTCGTTGAGACGCTCGCCCCCGGTTGCCATGGCGTTGTCGTAGAGGTCTCGCTGGCCCGACGCCTCCTCCGTTGCGCCGAAATCCTCGCCGGATCCGGACGTCGGCTCGTCGCGGCTGCCGTGTTCGGAGCTGCCGCCGAAGTCGTCGTCATTGCCCTGAAGCTCGAGCAGCGGATTCTTCTCGACTTCCTGCGCGATGAACTGGTTGAGCTCCAGGTGCGTCATCTGCAGCAGCTGAATCGATTGCATCAGCTGCGGGGTCATGACCAGCGACTGAGACTGGCGCAGATGAAGGCTGGCCGACAATGCCATGCGGACCTGAAACTCCCGACGAAATTTCCACCGGTCGCGTCATTGGGCGGCCCGGTTTTTCATTTGGCCCAAAAATTGCTTATTGGAGAGGTTTGGTCAAGCGCGACCGCGGGCCGAGATGTCGGATTCGCCCGCGGATCACGTCAAAGGCTGAAATTATCGCCGAGATACAGCCGGCGCACGTCCGGATTGGTGACGATATCGTTGGCGCGGCCGTGGGTCAGCACTTCGCCGGCGTGGATGATATAGGCCCGGTCGATCAGGCCCAGCGTCTCGCGCACGTTGTGGTCGGTGATCAGCACGCCAATGCCACGCGACGTCAGGTGGCGCACCAGCGCCTGGATGTCGGCAACCGAAATCGGATCGACGCCGGCAAATGGCTCGTCGAGCAGCATGAAGGTCGGGTCGGTCGCCAGCGCACGGGCAATTTCGAGACGCCGCCGCTCGCCGCCGGAAAGGGCGATGGCCGGCGACTTGCGCAGGTGCGTGATGTTGAACTCGCCGAGCAGGTCGTTGAGCTTGCTTTCGCGCCGCTCCTGGTTCTTGTCGTGCACTTCGAGCACGGCGCGGATGTTTTCCTCCACCGTCAGCCCGCGAAAGATCGAGGCTTCCTGTGGCAGGTAGCCGACGCCGAGGCGGGCGCGGCGATACATCGGCATCGTCGTCACGTCGTTGCCGTTGATCTCGATCGAGCCTTCGTCGACCGGCACCAGGCCGGTGATCATGTAGAAGCAGGTGGTCTTGCCGGCGCCGTTGGGGCCGAGCAGGCCGACGGCTTCGCCGCGGCGAACGACCAGCGACACACCGTTGACAACGCGCCGCTCGCGATAGGCCTTGGTCAGGCCACGGGCGATCAGCGTGCCATCGTAACGCGCCTTGTCGACCGCGTGACCGGCTGCAGCGGGAGTGGCTGCCGACGGCTTGCGGACGCGCTTGCGCTTGTGAAGGAAGGGGAGTTGCACGAGCGGGTCTACGTCAGTTCTTTTTCTGCGACTTCGGGTCGAGCTGGATCTGCACCCGACCGCCACACGCGTCGAGCTGCGCTTCGCCCGTGTTCATCTGCACATTCAACTGGCAGCCGACGAAGACGTTCTTGCCTTCCGACAGCACGACCTTGTCGCCCTTCAGGACGAAGGTCTGCTTGGTCATGTCGAACTCGCCGCTGTCGGCGGTCGCCTGCTGCGTGCCGGAACTCAGGAAGACGCGCTGGCTGACCTCGATGCGATCGATGTCGGCGTCGCCGCTCGAGACCGAGCCGCCACCGGACTTGTAGAAGACCGTCATGCTGCCGGCCTGCAGCGTCGTGGTGCCCTGTACGACCTTGACGTTGCCGGTGAAGATCGCCTTGCTTTCCGGGTCCTTGATTTCAAGCTTGTCGCTTTCGATCTGGATCGGCTTGTCGTTCGACAGTTCGAGGCCCTTCATCTTGCTCGATGTGGCCTGGGCTGAAGCGCCCGAAACAATCATCAATGCGCCGATGCCGGCAACGGCCAGGCTGGCTGAAATCCTGAAAAATGTAGCGGGTACCGACATGGATGCACCAGATCCTAATTCGTGTTCTTGCGGATGGCGGTGGGTTCGAGATTGACCCTGACCATGCCCTCAAATGTTACTATGCGTCCCTTATCCGTCATTCGCAGCCGCTGCGCAATGATCGAACCACCCTTCATGCTGATCGCAATCGGTTGTTTCGTTTCCATTTCGCCGGCATTGATGTCCAGATAGGCCGACTGGAAGTCGGCGTTGACGCCATTATTCATGGTAATCGTGAACGGGGCGTTCATATCGAGCGTATTGGCGCCGCGATCGTAGATACCGTTGGTCGCGTCCACCGTGGCGATCAGCTTTTCGTTGACCGGCATTTCGGCATGGATCGTCTGCAGCGTGATGATGTCGGGATTGACGATATCCTGCAGCGCGCGCTGCGCCTTCATCGAATAGCTGATGCCCTGCTTGTTGCGCCCGGCAATGGCAGGGTTCTGCATGACGATCTTGCCGTCCTCGATCGTTGCACTATCGAGTTGCAGATCGACCGGCATGAAGGCGCGCACGAAGGAAATGACCGCAAAGATCGCCGCGATGACGCCAGCGACCACGGGCAGGATGATCTTCAGGCGCCTGACGCGCGCCGAATGCCGCGCGGCGAGCGCGTAGGCGTCCGACGAGCTCGCACCCGTATCGGCAAAAAAGCCGGGGGCTGGCGCATGATCTAACATGTGAAGACCTGTTGGTTCCGTTGCTTTTCAGCGTTCTCGCGAGAGCCGCGTTTTACATACATTCGTGTAAGTTGTCGCAAATATGGATATTTTTTGCCGCCGTACAATGCTGCCGCAAAAAACTTCGTGAAGACAGGAAAACGGCGGGCACGGCTTTTAACCGGGACCGACCGCGTCTATTGAGTATGCCACTTGCCGTGCAGATAACATGCCCGATCGAAAACGGACAGAAGCTGCGCCAACAATTCGGGAGAAACCCACATGGATGAACTTGCCATCGCCGATCGCCGCAGCCTGCGCAGGAAGCTCAGCTTCTGGCGCTGGATCGTCGCCGGCCTGCTTGCCGTTGTGGCTCTGGTGACGCTTTCCTGGTCGGGCTGGGCCGACAGCGCAGGACGTGCCCGCGATCATGTCGCCCGCGTGACGATTTCGGGCCTGATCCAGGACGACCGCGAATTGCTGGAGCGGCTCCAGCGGATCGAGGACAACGATTCCGTCAAGGCACTGGTGGTGACCATATCGTCGCCCGGCGGCACCACCTATGGCGGCGAGGTCATCTACAAGGCGATCCGCAAGGTCGCCGCCAAGAAGCCCGTCGTCTCCGACATCCGCACGTTGGCTGCCTCCGCCGGCTACATGATCGCGCTTGCCGGCGATACGATTGTTGCCGGCGAAAGCTCGATCACCGGCTCGATCGGCGTCATCTTCCAGTATCCCCAGGTCAAGGAGCTGATGGACAAGCTTGGCGTCTCGCTGGAATCGATCAAGTCCAGACCGCTGAAGGCCGAGCCGTCGCCCTTCCACCCACCGAGCGACGAAGCCAAGGCGATGATCCAGGCAATGATCGACGACAGCTATGGCTGGTTCGTCGACCTCGTTGCAGACCGCCGCAAGCTGTCGCGCGACGAGGCTCTCCTGCTTGCCGACGGACGGATTTTCACCGGACGACAGGCGCTCGGCCTCAAACTCGTCGACAAGCTTGGCGGTGACGACGAAATCCGCGCCTTCCTGGCCGACAGGAAGGTGTCGAAGGACCTCGCCGTGGTTGATTGGGAAGCGCCGCGACAGACCCTGCCATTCGGCCTCGGATCGGCCGTCTCCGAGTGGGTCAAGATGTTGGGATATGACGCTTTTCCGGCGATGAAAGGCCTCGAAAAAATCGGGGGTGACAAGTTGTTTCTTGACGGTCTTGTTTCGGTTTGGCAGGTTGATGCTCAATGAGGATGGCAGCATATGCCCAGCCTGATCCGTAACGTGGCCGTCCGCGCCCGATGAGCGCCGGTCATTGTCTTGCGGCAATCACAATGCAGACCGAAAAAGCAAAACAAACAAGAATTTAAGGGGGCGACAGTGATCAAGTCAGAACTGGTGCAGATTGTTGCAGCTCGCAATCCGCATCTCTACCACCGCGACGTCGAAAACATCGTCAACGCGGTGCTCGATGAGATCACAGACGCGCTGGCTGCCGGAAACCGTGTCGAACTGCGCGGTTTCGGTGCCTTCTCGGTCAAGAACCGGCCGTCCCGCTCCGGCCGCAATCCACGCACCGGCGATTCCGTTTTCGTCGAGGAAAAGTGGGTGCCGTTCTTCAAGACCGGCAAGGAGCTGCGCGAGCGGCTGAACCCGGGCATGAACGACGAAGAAGACTGATCGTCCTGCCCGATCGTCATGAATCCGGATTGTCGTCGTCGCCGCTGAGGCCTGTGCGATGATCCGGAAAACGGGAGCGCCGAATGCTCAAGAAACTGATCAACATCGTTTTCCTCGTCCCGGTCGGTGTCATCCTGATCGTGCTCAGCGTCGCCAATCGTCAGAGCGTCACGTTGGCCCTCAATCCATTTCGGCCCGAAGACAGCCTGCTGTCGGTCAGTGCGCCCTTCTTCGTCTTCCTGTTTCTCGCCGTCGTCGTCGGTCTGATCCTCGGTGCCGCCGCCACCTGGTTCAGCCAGGGCAAGTATCGTCGGCGCGCACGCAACGAGGCAACCGAGGCGCTGAAATGGCACCGCGAAGCTGAAAAGCACCGCAGCCAGGCGGAGAAGCTGGCCACCCAGGCAACACTCGCCGCCCCGCAGAGCTGAAAGCGAGGGCGGTCGCCCTTTAGCCGACCGCTTCCGCAGGTCCACCGACAGCGGCGCTGAAATCCGTAAAGAACTGCTGCGCCAGCTTCTTGGCGGTCGAATCGACCAGCCGGGAGCCGAGCTGTGCCAGCTTGCCGCCGATCTGCGCCTTGACGTCGTAGCGTAGCAGCGTCTCCGCACCGTCGTCGACCAGGGTCACATCCGCGCCACCCTTGGCAAAACCGGCAATGCCGCCCTTGCCTTCGCCTGAAATCGTGTAGCTTTCGGGCGGGTTGAGATTTGACAGAATGACGTCGCCGGTAAAGGAGGCCGAGACCGGACCGATCTTGATCTTGACCACTGCCGAAAGCTCGGTCGGCGATTTCATCTCGATCGACTGACAGCCGGGGATGCATCGCTTCAGGATATCCGGGTCGTTGAGGCCACGCCAAACGGCATCACGCGGTGCCGAGATGCGTTCTTCGCCGGTCATGTCCATGCGCATTCCTCCCATTGACAGTGCCGCGCGGCCAGCAGGGCGCGCGAAGGTTCATGTAATTCTCTGAATTCGCCTTGCAATCCTGTCCTGAATTCGTTTTCGACCGATGGATTGATGCAACTCTCGCTCCCGCACTGATCTTGGCAAATCGGAAACGGCTTTGCCAAGAGCATGAGCGGTGCTATTTGCAGCAACTAGACACGCCTCGCCTCGAATTCCGGGGTGCGGTGGCATACCTCATGGTGCCGGCCCGATTGCATCCGATATTCGCAAGGGCAGCGCCTCGTGACAAAACAAAGCCCAGGGATCTCAGCGTGAAGGAAAAGGACCGGCGGTCGAAGAATGCCTCCGTGACGACGGCGAAGGGCCGCGGAGCCGAGGCGCGTGGTGGTGGCCGCCTTGACAAGAAGCGTCCACCTTTTGCCAAGTCAGGCGACTTCAAGGAGCGTGCCGCCGTCCAGGCGACGGCAAAAGCCGTAGAGCCGCGCGACAGGCCGCCGCGGGCACAGGCCGAAAGCGAGGCTCCGGTTCGCGTCATCCCCCGCCGCTCCGGCGACAAGCCGGGCGAACATGTGCCGCTTATTCTGGAGACGTCGGGCGTTTCCGGCTATCATCTGATCGACAGCGGCGCCGGCGAAAAGCTCGAGCAGTACGGACCTTATCGCATCGTGCGCCCCGAGGCGCAGGCGCTCTGGCCGCGAACCCTGCCCGATAGCGTGTGGGAAAACGCCGACGCGATCTTCACCGGCGATACCGACGAGGACGGCATGGGCCGCTGGCGGTTTCCAGGGGCGGTTCTTGGCGAGACCTGGCCGATGCAGCTACTGGGCACCGACTTCCACGGCCGTTTCACCTCCTTCCGCCACGTCGGCGTGTTTCCCGAGCAGCTCGCGCACTGGAGTTGGGTGAAGGATCAGGTGGAGGCGTCCCGCCGTCCGCTCAAGGTCCTCAACCTCTTCGGCTATACCGGAGTTGCCTCGCTGATCGCCGCCAGGGCCGGCGCCGAGGTGACCCATGTCGACGCCTCGAAGAAGGCGATCGGCTGGGCCCGGGAGAACCAGGCACTGGCGCGCGCTGAAAAGCTGCCGATCCGCTGGATCTGTGACGACGCGATGAAGTTCATCCAGCGCGAGGAGCGGCGCGGCAGCCGCTATGACATCATCCTGACCGACCCGCCGAAGTTCGGGCGTGGTCCGAACGGCGAGGTCTGGCAACTTTTCGACCATCTGGCGGCGATGCTCGACATCTGCCGCGAGATCCTGTCGCCCGAGGCCCGCGGCTTGGTGCTGACGGCCTATTCGATCCGGGCCAGTTTCTACTCGATCCATGAACTGATGCGCGAGACGATGCGCGGCCGTGGTGGCCGGGTCGAATCGGGCGAACTCATCATCCGCGAAGGCGGGCTCGACGGCCGCGAGCCGGGACGGGCGCTTTCGACATCTCTCTTCAGCCGCTGGGTGCCGTAATGAGCAATGACAGAAGCGAACACGGCGCAGGCCGGGTCGGGCAGGTGAAGGAAGTCACCAGCCTCACCAATCCGATCATCAAAGACATCAAGCTGCTGGCGCAGAAGAAGCATCGCGACGAGACGCGGTCCTTCATGGCCGAGGGCTTGAAGCTGGTGATCGACGCGCTCGATCTCGGCTGGAAGATCAAGACGCTGATCTACGCCAAGGCCGCCAAGGGCAAGCCGCATGTGGAACAGGTGGCGGCCAAGACCTTTGCCCGCGGCGGGCTGGTGCTGGAAGTCAGCGAGAAGGTGCTGTCGACGATCACCCGGCGCGACAATCCGCAGATGGTCGTTGGGATCTTCGAGCAGCGCTACCGGGCGCTGAAGGATATCCGCCCCGAGCTCGGCGAGACCTATGTGGCGCTCGACCGCGTTCGTGATCCCGGCAATCTCGGCACGATTATCCGCACGGCCGATGCGGCCGGCGCCTCCGGCATCATTCTCGTTGGGGAAACGACGGATCCTTTCTCGCTCGAAACCGTGCGGGCGACCATGGGTTCGGTGTTCGCCATGCCGATCGTGCGCGCCAGCGCCGACGACTTCGTCAAATGGCAGAAGCAGGCCGGCGTCAAAGTCGTGGCCACGCATCTTGCCGGTTCGGTCGACTACCGGACGATCGACTACAAGTCGAAGCCGGTGGTGCTTTTGATGGGCAACGAACAGGCTGGCCTTCCCGAAGAGCTTGCCCGCGAGGCCGGAGCGCTTGCCCGCATTCCGCAGGCAGGGCGCGCCGATTCCCTCAATCTCGCCATCGCCACCGGCATCATGCTGTTTGAGGCGCGACGCCATCTGCTGGCGCTGGATGCCGGCGCATGAGCGAAAAGCAGGTCCTGTTTTCGAGGCCGCTGCCGATCGCGGTCTTCATCGCCTTGGCACTCGCCGCCGACCAGCTGATCAAGTATCTGGTCGAGGCCTATCTGCCATTCAATGAAGCGGTTCCTGTCGTGCCGATGCTGGCGCTCTACCGTACCTACAATTACGGTGTCGCCTTCTCGATGCTGTCGGGCATGGAAGGCTGGTTCATCGTCGGCATGCGTCTCGTCGTCGTCGCCTTCGTTCTGTGGCTGTGGCGGCGCACGCCGAAGGACAGGTTCTTTGCGCATTTCGGCTATGCCCTGATCATTGCCGGTGCGCTGGGCAACCTCGTCGACCGGCTGATCTTCGGCTACGTCATCGACTATATCCTGTTTCACACGCAGACATGGTCCTTCGCCGTCTTCAACCTGGCCGATAGTTTCATCACCGTTGGCGCCGGCGCGATCATTCTCGACGAGTTGCTGCAGGCGAAAAAGGCCAACGCTTAAGATTTTATCGATGCGTTGAAGCCATTTCGAACGCTTGCCGTGTTAGCCACGTGGCATGAGCGAGCCGTCACGATTGTTGGAGCAGATCGAATCCGGTTTCGGTGCGCAAGCCCGGCCCAGCGGCGCGATGCCGGCTGGCAGCACGGCGGATGGCTCCGGAGCAGTATCCAAGGACGGCGCATCGGCATACTCGCTGCGCCGTCTTTCGCTGGCATCTCTCGGGGTCATCGCCTCCGGTCTCGTGTTGGCGATCGGTATCGCCGCCGGTCTCTATCTGTTCTCCGCTGCGGTTGCGGCGGCTGGTCTTGCCGGTGTGCTGCTGTTGATTGCCGATGGCATCAGGGCTGTCGACAGCGACAGGACGGGTGCGGAAATCAGGCAGGACGGCGACTGGGATCGCCAGGAAACCTCGGCGCTGCTTTCGACCATCCACGATGCGCTTGGAGACCTGGCGATCATGCGTGGCATGGACGGCAAGATCGTCCATGCCAATGCCGCCTTTCATCGCGCCTGCGGACTTGACGATGCAAGAGGGCTGACCTGTGCTGCCATTGGCCTCAGTTTTGAGCCGAAGATCGAACCCAATCACTATCTCGTCCGGATCGCGGCACCTGAAGGGCTGCGCCTCTACGATTGGCACGACGTCATCGCAAGGGATCCGGCAAGCGGCCGGCTGATGCGCCACAGCATCGCGCGCGACGTGACGGAGGAGGCACGCGCCGCGCGGGAACGCGAAGACGCGCGCCGCCGCGCCGAAGAGGCAAGCCAGGCAAAGTCGAGACTGCTTGCAACCGTCAGCCATGAGATCCGCACGCCGCTCTCCGGTATCCTCGGCATGAGCCATCTGCTCGGCCAGACCCGGCTGTCGAGCGAGCAGAAGAACTATCTGGCCGGCATGCAGCAGTCCGGCCATGCACTGGTGCAGCTTGTCGAGGACCTGATCGATTTCTCGTCGCTGTCTGCCGGGCGTTTCCAGTTCCGGCCATCGCGGCAGGACCCACGTGGCGTCATCGAGAGTGTCGTCGAGATGCTGTCGAACCGGGCGCACGAAAAGGGCATCGAGATCGGCGCAACCGTCACCGCCGACGTTCCGACGTTGATGGAGTTCGACGCGGCGCGCCTGCGCCAGGTCCTGTTCAACGTCATCGGCAACGCCGTGAAGTTCACCGAGATCGGCGGGGTTTTCGTCAGCGCCGATATCGTCGAGGATTGCGTTCGCATCCTGATCGACGACACCGGGCCGGGTATGTCGGGCGACGATTTGAAGCGCATCTTCGAAGAGTTCGAGCAAGCCGGAAATGAAGAGCAGCGCGCCAAGGGCACGGGACTTGGGCTGGCGATCTCGCGTCGGATCATGCAGGCCTGCGGCGGCAGCCTGACGGCATCGAGCGCACCGGGGCGTGGCAGCCGCTTTGAGATCCGCCTGCCGCTCGCCGAAGTTGAGCGTGTCACGCCGGAGCGGCGCGTCAGGCTCGCCCGATCGCATGTGCTTGTGATGGCCCCGGATGGCCCGGCGTCCGCTGCGTTGTCCTCCACCATCGCCACCCTCGGCGGTCGTTGCCATCGGGCAACCACGCTTGCCGCCGCGCAGAATGTCATCTCGGACGTCCTTGCCGGCGGCGCTGCGTTGACCGACATCATCGTCGATCATCGCCACGCCGGTCAGTTCAAGCAGCTTCTCGCCCTGCAGCCGGCGGTGGCGCGCCTCGACGTGCGCCGGACCTATCTGATCAATCCGGAGGAGCGCAACAACCATCCGGTCGACCAGATGGACGGCTACGAGGCCTGGCTGATCCGCCCCTTGCGCGAGAAGTCGTTGGTCGAAGTGCTGCTCGGGCGGCTGAAAGGCATCGAAAAACGCGACGCCATCAACGACAACCGGCCGATCCTGCGGGAGGAGCCGACGATTGCGCCCGCCAAACAGAGCCCGCGCGGCATCCTTTTGGCAGAGGACGATCCGGTGAATGCACTGATCGTGCGCACCGTGCTGGAGCGCGCCGGACTGACGGTTCGCTTGGTGACTGATTTTGGTGCCGTCGATCAGATCCTTTCCGGCAAAGGCGATCCGTCCCAGGCGATGCCGGAGCTTGTTGTCACCGATCTCAACATGCCGGGCGGCGACGGGTTTTCGATGTTGAGGCGCCTGCGCGAGAACGAGGCCATAGGGCCGGGGCGGCGTCTTCCGGTGGTCGTGCTCACATCCGACGTGCGGCTGGAAGTGAGGGACAGGCTGATTGCGGCCGGCGCTGATGTCGTGCTGCCCAAGCCCGCGGATCCGCAGCGGCTGATGGCGGAAATAAGCCGCCTTCTCGAGATACGGTAAGGGCTGAAGTCGTAACGGTATCGCCGTCCTGGCAGGGGTTGTGCGCCGTTTTCATGTCACTATGTTGTTGCAGAAACGTGGTCTAAGCCCGGCAGATACGAATGATTCGGGATGACGCGGATGACGATCGAGCTTCTGGATTCGACGAGCGTGGTAGACACTTCTCAGGCTTGCGTCGGCAAGACAATGACCGCCCCGGCGACCGACGTTCTCGGTCGAATAGCCAACCTGGAGACCCGGCTTGCGCGCAACGCATCGGAGATCGATGCTGCACAGGCGGTGCGTTACAAGGTTTTCGTCGAGGAGATGAAGGCGCAGGTCGGCGCCGACCTCGATCGTCGCAAGCGCGACGTTGATAGCTGGGACGCGATCTGCGACCATCTGCTTGTGCTCGACACGGCGATCGAGGGCGATCCGGAAGACCAGATCGTCGGCACCTATCGCCTGCTGCGCCAGGATGTGGCCGAGCGGGCCGGCGGCTTCTACTCCGCTTCGGAATTCGATGTCGGCGCACTTCTCTCACGCCATTCCAACAAACGCTTCATGGAACTCGGTCGCTCCTGCGTGTTGCCGGATTACCGCACGAAGCGCACGGTGGAGCTGCTGTGGCAGGGCAACTGGGCCTACGCATTGAGATACGGCGTCGATGCCATGTTCGGCTGCGGCTCGTTCCCGGGCACCGTTCCGGCCGAGCATGCGCTGGCGCTCTCCTTCCTTCACCACAACATCCGTGCGCGCGACGAATGGGCCGTCTCCGCGAGGCCCGAATTGCACCGGACGATGGACATGATGCCGGTCGAGGCCATCAATCCAAAGAAGGCGCTGGCCGCCTTGCCGCCGCTGATCAAGGGTTACATGCGCCTCGGGGCCATGGTTGGCGACGGCGCTGTGGTCGATCATGCCTTCCACACCACCGACGTGCTGATCGTTTTGCCGATCAGCAACATCTCCGGCCGCTACCTCAATTATTACGGCGCGGATGCCGGGCGGTTCGCGACGTCGGTATCCTGACAGGCAGCCGACGCAATTAACCAGATATTAAGGATGGATTTGACTTTCGGCCTCGAAAGGGACGATAGTCTTGTCAAGAAGAGTTTTGGTTTTATGACGAAATAATAGAAAGATTAACGGAGAGAGCCGCCAGATTCAAATGAGATTGGCGTGTATTTTGCTCTACCTCCACATTATTTCATCGCATAGGAAGTAAGTCTTCCATTATGTATTGAGCTCGACCCCTTTCCCAAGGGTGTCGAGCTCTTCTTTTGTGAGCAGTTCTATATTGTTTCTGCTTCGGATCGGCACGCCCTGCTCCATCGATGGACAGGCGTGTCTCGAAATCGAACATTGTCCGCCGATGTCACATTCCGGCGTTGTAGGCCGCGAGCGCCGCCATGTTGACGATGTCGGAATCCTTCGCCGACATTGAAACGATCTGCACCGATTTGTCGAAGCCGACCAGCAGAGGCCCGATGACCGTCGAGCCGCCGAGTTCCTGCAGCATCTTGGTGGAGATCGAGGCCGAGTGGAACGCCGGCATGACGAGCACGTTGGCCGTGCCCGAAAGACGGCAGAAGGGATACTGCTCCATCACCTTCGGATTGAGCGCCACATCGGCGGCCATTTCGCCGTCATACTCGAAATCGACCCGGCGCTTGTCGAGGATGTTGACCGCTTCGCGCACTCGCTCGGAGCGTTCGCCCGAGGGATGGCCGAAGGTCGAATAGGCCAGCATCGCGACGCGCGGCACATAACCGAGACGCTTGGCGAGACCTGCCGCTTCCTCGGCGATATCGGCGAGCTCCTCCGAAGACGGCATGTCGTGCACGGCCGTGTCGGCCACCAACACGGTGCGGCCGCGGCAAAGCGCGATCGACACGCCGATGACCCGGTGACCCGGCTTCGGGTCGATGCAGCGGCGCACGTCTTCAAGGGCGGTCGAGTAGTTGCGGGTGACGCCCGTCACCATGCCGTCGGCATCGCCGAGCGCGACCATGCAGGCGGCAAAGTGGTTGCGGTCGTTGTTGATCAGGCGCTGGGCGTCACGGAACAGGTAGCCCTTCCGCTGCAGGCGCGCATAGAGATAGTCGGTATAGGCGCCGACCCGCTTGGAAACGCGGGCATTGGCGATCTGGATGCCGGGGCGGTCGAGGTCGATGCCCTCGCGCTCCGCCGTCTCGCGCATGCGGTCCTCGCGGCCGAGCAGGATCGCCGTGCCGAGCTGCTGGTTGGCATAGGCGATCGCCGAGCGCATGACCTGCACCTCTTCACCTTCGGCAAAGACGATGCGCTTCGGCTGGCGCCGGACGCGCTCGTAGATCCGCTGCAGCGTCGAGGCGATCGGGTCGCGGCGGGCGGAAAGCTGGCGGCCATAGGCTTCGAGATCGGTGATCGGCTTGCAGGCGACGCCGGTCTCCATCGCCGCCTTGGCGACGGCCATCGGGATCGCCGAGATCAGCCTGGGGTCGAAGGGGACGGGGATGATGTACTGCGCGCCGAAGCGCGGACGGTTGCCCTGGTAGGCGGCTGCCACATCGTCAGGCACGTCTTCCTTGGCAAGGCTTGCGAGCGCCTCGGCCGCCGCGATCTTCATCGCATCGTTGATCGTCGAGGCGCGCACGTCGAGCGCACCGCGGAAGATGTAGGGGAAGCCGAGCACGTTGTTGACCTGGTTCGGATAGTCCGAACGGCCGGTTGCGACGATGGCGTCGTCACGGATGCGGGCGACCTCTTCTGGGGTGATTTCAGGATCCGGGTTGGCCATCGCGAAGATGATCGGCCGCGGTGCCATCGAGCGCACCATGTCCTCCGATAGTGCGCCCTTGGCGGAAAGGCCGAACACCACGTCGGCGCCGTCGATCGCTTCGGCAAGCGTGCGGCGGTCGGTCTTGACCGCATGCGCCGACTTCCACTGGTTCATGCCTTCGGTGCGGCCCTGGAAGATCACGCCCTTGGTGTCGCAGAGGATGACGTTTTCGGGATTGAAGCCCATCGATTTGATCAGTTCGATGCAGGCGATGGCGGCAGCGCCCGCACCGTTGCAGACGAGCTTGGTGGTCTTGAAGTCGCGACCGGTCAAGGTCAGCGCGTTGATGAGGCCGGCCGCGGCGATGATCGCGGTGCCGTGCTGGTCGTCGTGGAACACCGGAATGTCCATGACCTCGCGCAGCTTCTGCTCGATGATGAAACAGTCCGGCGCCTTGATGTCCTCGAGGTTGATGCCGCCGAAGGAGGGGCCGAGGAAGCGCACGCAGTTGATGAACTCGTCGACATTCTCGGTGTCGACCTCGAGATCGATCGAATCGACATCGGCGAAGCGCTTGAACAGCACGGCCTTGCCTTCCATGACCGGCTTGGAGGCGAGCGCCCCGAGATTGCCGAGGCCGAGGATGGCCGTGCCGTTGGAAATGACCGCGACCATGTTGCCGCGCGTGGTGTAGTCGTAGGCGGTGGAGGGGTCTTCGGCGATCGCCAGGACCGGCACGGCGACGCCGGGCGAATAGGCAAGCGACAGGTCGCGCTGTGTGGCCATGGCCTTGGTGGGGGAAATCTCCAGCTTTCCGGGGCGACCCTGCGAGTGAAAATCGAGCGCTTCCTGCGCGGTGACGCTCGTCATTGTGCGATCGGTCTTGTCGGTGCCGGGCATGTTTCCTCCATCCTCCTGTGGGCGACCCTGTCGGAGCGCCTCTTTATGGTTGTCGTCTATAATTGCTTGGCGATAGTGTGCCATCTCTTTTTTCGGGACAATCATGAATTTCGTGACAGACCAATCGAGCCGCTCCGGCGAGGTGTTTTCTGCAGCCGAACTGGCGACCGAGGAGAGCCGCTCCACGGCAACGCCGATGATGGAGCAGTTCATCGAGATCAAGGCGAACAATCCGGATTCGCTGCTTTTCTATCGCATGGGCGACTTCTACGAGCTGTTCTTCCAGGACGCCGTCGAAGCCTCGCGGGCACTCGGCATCACGCTGACGAAGCGCGGCCAGCATATGGGGCAGGAAATCCCGATGTGCGGCGTGCCGGTGCATGCGGCCGACGATTATCTGCAGAAACTGATTGGCCTCGGCTTTCGCGTCGCGGTGTGCGAGCAGGTCGAGGATCCGGCCGAGGCCAAGAAGCGGGGCGGCAAGTCGGTCGTCCGCCGCGACGTCGTCCGGCTGGTGACGCCGGGAACTATCACCGAGGAGAAGCTGTTGTCTCCGTCGGAGACCAACTATCTGATGGCGCTCGCCCGCATCAAGAGCAGTTCGGAACCGGCCTATGCGCTTGCCTGGATCGATATCTCGACCGGCGTCTTCCGGCTCGCCGAAACGGCTGAGAGCCGGCTGCTTGCCGATATCCTGCGCATCGAGCCGCGCGAACTGATCCTCGCCGACACCGTTTTCCACGATCCGGAACTGCGTGCCGTGTTCGACGTGCTCGGCCGGGTGGCGGTGCCGCAACCGGCCGTGCTGTTCGACAGCGCCACGGCGGAAGGCCGTATCGCCCGCTACTTCGGCGTCAAGACGCTCGATGGCTTCGGCAGCTTCTCGCGCGCCGAGATGGCGGCCGCATCCGCTGCCATCTCCTACGTCGAAAAGACCCAACTCGCCGAACGCCCGGCACTCGGCACGCCCGAGCGCGAGAGCGCTGCCTCGACACTGTTCATCGATCCGGCGACGCGGGCCAACCTCGAACTGGTCAAGACCCTGTCTGGCGCCCGCGAAGGCACGTTGTTGAAAGCGCTCGACCGGACGGTGACGAGCGGCGGCGCGCGGCTTCTCGCCGAACGGCTGATGTCGCCGCTGACCGACCCGGATCGTATCAACCAGCGGCTGGATTCGATCGAGATCCTGGCCGGCCAACCGTCCTTTGCCGGTGATCTCAGGGACCAACTCCGGCGTGCGCCCGACATGCCACGGGCGCTGTCACGGCTGGCGCTTGGCCGTGGCGGTCCGCGCGATCTCGGTGCAATCCAGGCCGGCCTCAGGGCGGCGGCAACGATCTCGCGGCTGATGGCCTCGGGCAATCTTTCTGAAGAACTTGTCGAGGCGCGCACAGCGATCGACGCCTTGCCGTCGTCCGTCCTCGATCACCTTGATGCGATGCTTTCCGATGAACTACCGCTCCTCAAGCGCGACGGCGGCTTCCTGCGCGAGGGGGCAAATGCCGACCTTGATGAAGTGCGGGGGTTGCGCGACCAGTCGCGCCGCGTCATCGCCGGGCTGCAGCTGCAATATTCCGAAGAGACCGGCATCAAGTCGCTGAAGATCAAGCACAACAATGTGCTCGGCTATTTCATTGAGGTGACGGCGGGCAATGCCGGCTCGATGACTGACACGGACGAGGGCCGCGCCCGCTTCATTCATCGCCAGACCATGGCGAATGCCATGCGCTTCACCACCACTGCGCTTGCCGAGCTCGAGAGCAAGATTGCCAACGCCGCCGACCGGGCGCTGACGATCGAGCTTGCTGCCTTCGAGGCGATGACATCAGATGTCGTGGCAGCAGCCGAGGTCATCAAGGCGGCATCGCTGGCGCTTGCGACCGTCGATGTTTCAGCCGGCCTCGCGATCCTGGCGGAAGAACAGAACTATGCTCGCCCTGTTGTCGACCACACGCGCATGTTCGCCATCGAGGGCGGTCGCCATCCCGTCGTCGAGCAGGCGCTGAAACGCCAGGCGTCCAACGCCTTTGTCGCCAATGGTTGCGATCTGTCGCCGCCATCAGGCGAAGAGGGCGGGGCGATCTGGCTGCTGACCGGTCCTAACATGGGCGGTAAGTCGACCTTCCTACGGCAGAACGCGCTGATCGCGATCATGGCGCAGATGGGCACCTTCGTGCCTGCCGCAAGCGCCCATATCGGCATCGTCGACCGGCTGTTTTCGCGCGTCGGCGCCTCGGACGATCTTGCCCGCGGTCGCTCGACCTTCATGGTCGAGATGGTCGAAACGGCGGCGATCCTCAACCAGGCGACCGATCGCTCGCTGGTGATCCTCGATGAGATCGGCCGCGGCACCGCCACCTTCGACGGTCTGTCGATCGCCTGGGCGTCCGTCGAGCATCTGCATGAGGCCAACCGCTGCCGAGGCCTGTTCGCGACCCACTTCCACGAACTGACCGTGCTTTCGGAAAAGCTCGGCCGGCTCTCGAATGCGACCATGCGCGTCAAGGAGTGGCACGGCGACGTGATCTTCCTGCACGAGGTCGGGCCGGGTGCGGCCGACCGTTCCTATGGCATCCAGGTCGCCCGTCTCGCCGGCCTGCCGGCCTCGGTGGTGGCGCGTGCCAAGGACGTGCTTGCCAAGCTCGAAGACGCCGATCGCAAGAACCCGGCAAGCCAGCTGATCGACGATCTGCCGCTGTTCCAGGTGGCCATCCGCCGCGAAGAGGCCAAGCCCGCCGGGAACTCCAGGGTTGACGAGGCGCTGAAGGCGCTCAACCCCGACGATATGACACCGCGCGAGGCGCTGGACGCGCTCTACGCGCTGAAGAAGGAACTGAGTGCTCGGTGACGGGCACTCCGTTTTTGCTGTGCATGCGCCGATGAAAAAGGCTATACAGCGCCGCGCGCCTCGAAAGGGCGTGGCGATCAGCCGGTAGTAATTCGAAACGCTGCACGGTCCCGGTTCGGCCTTGATCGAATGGGAGCATGCAGGAATGCTCTTCAAACAGCGGACCACGCAACCAGTCGGACAGGACGCCCCTCGGCACTTCATGGGCAGACACGAAACTTCCTTTCCCGAAATTCTCGATGTCGCAGCGCTTCGGGCGAAATGCGACTTCATCGCCTCGGCCCATGCCGAGCAGCGCGAACCGATGCGTCAGGCACTGCTCGCAGCCTTCAAGCAGGCCAACGTTGCCGGCCGCGCCAAGGCGCGCGAACTCTTTGCCGGCGACGGTGGCGGCATCCTGTGCGCCGAGCGCATCTCCTGGCTTCAGGACCAGCTGATCACGGTGCTGCATGATTTCGTGCTCAACGAGATCTTTGATGCGGCCAATGCGCCGCCTGCAAGCCGCATCGCGGTTGCTGCGGTCGGCGGCTACGGCCGCGGTACGCTGGCGCCGGGCTCCGACATCGACCTGCTCTTCCTGCTGCCGGTGAAGAAGGCCGTCTGGGCAGAGCCCGCCATTGAGTTCATGCTCTATATCCTGTGGGATCTGGGCTTCAAGGTCGGCCATGCCACCCGCACGATCGAGGATTGCATCCGGCTCTCGCGCGCCGACATGACGATCCGTACGGCGATCCTCGAGACCCGCTACATCTGCGGCTCCGAGGTACTGGCGGCCGAGCTCGAAACGCGCTTCGACCATGAGATCGTGCGCAACACCGGGCCGGATTTCATCGCCGCCAAGCTCGCCGAGCGCGACGAGCGCCACCGCAAGGCCGGCGACACGCGTTATCTCGTCGAGCCCAACGTCAAGGAAGGCAAGGGCGGGCTGCGGGACCTGCACACGCTGTTCTGGATCGCCAAGTATTTCTACCGGGTCAAGGATTCCGCCGACCTGGTGAAGCTCGGCGTTCTCTCGCGAACGGAATACAAGCTGTTCCAGAAGGCCGAGGACTTCCTTTGGGCGGTGCGCTGCCACATGCATTTCCAGACCGGAAAGGCCGAGGAGCGTCTGTCCTTCGACATTCAGCGCGAGATCGCCGAGGCGCTCGGTTATCACGACCACCCGGGCCTTTCGGCGGTCGAACGCTTCATGAAGCACTACTTCCTGGTGGCCAAGGATGTCGGTGACCTCACCCGCATCTTCTGCGCAGCCCTTGAGGATCAGCAGGCCAAGGACGCGCCGGGCCTTTCCGGCATCATCGGCCGCTTCACTCATCGCAGCCGCAAGATCGCCGGCACCCTCGATTTCGTCGACGACGGCGGGCGCATCGCGCTTGCAAGCCCCGATGTCTTCAAGCGCGACCCGGTCAATCTCCTGCGTTTCTTCCACATCGCCGACATCAACAATCTCGAATTTCACCCGGCGGCCCTTCGCCAGGTGACGCGCTCGCTCGGCCTGATCAAGCCGCAGTTGCGCGAGAGCGAGGAAGCCAACCGGCTGTTCCTGTCGATCCTGACCTCGCGGCGCAAGCCGGAGCTGATCCTTCGCCGCATGAACGAGGCGGGCGTGCTTGGCCGCTTCATTCCGGACTTCGGCAAGATCGTCTCGATGATGCAGTTCAACATGTATCATCACTACACGGTGGACGAGCATCTGCTGCGCGCAGTCGACGTTCTCTCGCGGGTCGAGCGCGGCATCGAGGAGGACGCCCACCCGCTGGTCGCCAAGCTGATGCCCGGGATCGAGGAGCGCGAGGTGCTCTATGTCGCCGTGCTTCTGCACGATATCGCCAAGGGTCGGCCGGAGGATCATTCGGTCGCCGGCGCCAAGGTGGCGCGCCGGCTCTGCCCGCGTTTCGGCCTGACGCCGAAGCAGACCGAGCTGGTCGCCTGGCTCATCGACGAGCATCTGACGATGTCGATGGTCGCCCAGACCCGCGACCTCAACGATCGCAAGACCATCGTCGACTTTGCCGAACGGGTTCAGTCGCTCGACCGTCTGAAAATGCTGTTGATCCTCACCGTCTGCGACATCCGCGCCGTCGGCCCGGGTGTGTGGAACGGCTGGAAGGGGCAGCTGCTCCGCACGCTCTACTATGAAACCGAGCTCCTGCTTTCGGGCGGCTTCTCCGAGCTGTCGCGCAAGGAGCGTGCGGCCCATGCGGCGACCATGCTGAGCGACGCACTGACCGACTGGCCGGTAAGCGAGCGCGAGGCCTACGTCCGGCTGCACTATCAGCCGTATCTGCTGACGGTGGCGCTTGAAGACCAGATCCGCCATGCCCGCTTCATCCGCGAGGCCGATGCGGCCGGCAAGGCGCTGTCGACCATGGTGCGCACGCACCAGTTCCATGCGATTACCGAAATCACCGTGCTTTCGCCCGACCACCCGCGGCTGTTGACGGTCATTGCCGGCGCCTGTGCGGCGGCCGGTGCCAACATCGTCGACGCGCAGATCTTCACGACGTCCGATGGCCGGGCGCTGGATACGATCCTGGTCAACCGCGAGTTTTCCGTCGACGGCGACGAGACGCGCCGGGCCGCAAGCATCGGCAAGCTGATCGAGGACGTGCTGTCGGGCCGCAAGCGCCTGCCGGAAGTGATTGCCAGCCGCACCAAGGTCAAGAAGCGCAACAAGGCCTTCACCGTGACCCCTGAGGTGACGATCAGCAACACGCTCTCGAACAAGTTCACGGTCATCGAGGTCGAGTGCCTCGACCGCCCCGGCCTGCTGTCAGAGATCACCGCCGTGCTCTCGGACCTTTCTCTCGACATTGCCTCGGCGCACATCACCACCTTCGGCGAGAAGGTCATCGACACCTTCTACATCACCGATCTCGTCGGCCAGAAGGTCACCAGTGAAAACCGCCAGATGAACATCGCCGCCCGCCTGAAGGCCGTCATGGCCGACGAGGCCGACGAGGTTCGAGACCGGATGCCATCCGGCATCATCGCGCCTGCCGCAGGCACGTCCTCCGCTCAAAGAACGACAAAAGCCGAAACATGAGTCTGGTCAAGAAATTTGCAACCGTCGGCGGCGCCACGCTCGGCAGCCGCCTGTTCGGCTTCATCCGCGAAACCTTCATGGCGGCGGCGCTTGGCACCGGCCCGGTCGCCGATGCCTTCAACACCGCCTTCCGCCTGCCCAACACCTTTCGCAGGCTCTTTGCCGAAGGCGCCTTCAACTCCGCCTTCGTGCCGCTCTTTGCCAAGGAGATCGAGGCGAACGGCATGGAAGGCGCGCGGCGCTTCTCCGAGGAAGTCTTCGGCGTTCTCTTCACCGTGCTTCTGTTCCTGACGATCGCGATGGAACTGACGATGCCGTTCATCGTCAGCAACCTGATCGCGCCCGGTTTCGCCAACGATCCAGCAAAGCTCGGCAACACCATCGTCTTCGCGACGATCATGTTCCCCTATCTCGCCTGCATGTCGCTCGCCGCGATGATGGCGGGCATGCTGAATTCGCTGCACCGTTATTTCGCCGCAGCGATCGCGCCGGTGTTCCTCAACATCATCCTGATCGGTATCCTCGGCTATGCCTGGTATATCGGCCAGGATCCGATTGCCGTCGGCTATGGCCTCTCCTGGGGCGTGATGGCCGCCGGTCTCGTGCAACTGGCGATCGTCTGGGTCGCCGTGCGCAATGCCGGCATCAAGATCGGCTTCCGTCGGCCCCGGCTGACGTCCAACGTCCGGCGGTTGCTGGTGCTGGCGCTGCCGGCTGCGATCACCGGCGGCATCACCCAGATCAACCTGCTGATCAACACCAATATCGCCTCGGCGCAGGCGGGTGCCGTATCGTCGCTCGTCTATGCCGACCGCATCTACCAGCTGCCGCTCGGCGTCGTCGGCATTGCAGTCGCAACGGTGCTGTTGCCGGAACTGGCGCGGGCGCTGCGCTCCGGCAACCTCAACGAGGCGTCGAACCTGCAGAACCGCTCTGTTGAGTTCACCCTGTTCCTGACCTTGCCGGCAGCAGCTGCCCTGCTGGTGATGTCTGAGCCGATCGTCCGGCTGCTGTTCGAGCGCGGTGAATTCTCGGCGTCGTCGACCGTCGTCGTCGGCCATATTCTGGCGATCTACGGCCTAGGTCTTCCGGCCTTCGTGCTGATCAAGGCCTTCATTCCCGGCTTCTTTGCCCGCGAGGATACACGCACGCCGATGATCTTTGCCGGCATCTCGGTTGCGGTGAACGTATCGCTGGCCCTAACGCTGTTTCCGCGGCTGGGCGCAAGCGGCATCGCCACGGCGGAAATCGTTGCCGGCTGGGTCAATGCCGTGCTCTTGTTCGGCATGCTCGTCTGGCGCGGCCATTGGGGGCGTGACATCCCGCTTCTGACCCGCATTCCCCGTCTTGTCATCGCAGCTGCCGGCATGGCGGTCGCGCTGCATTTTGCCCTGCAATGGCTGGCCTACGAGGTGTCGTCGGCAGCGCCGCTAGTGGTGCGCGCAACCACGCTTTGCGGTCTGGTGGCCGTTGCGATGGTGATCTATTTCGCGATCGCTTTCGGCATCGGCGGCGCCAATCTCGGCATGATCCGCCGCAACATGAAGCGCGAGGCGAAGACCAAGGCAGAGCCTGCGCCGACCCCGGACACGGACGCCTGACAAGCCTGACTATCAAGCGGCGATGCCGACAACAATCGGCGTCGCCAGCCCGGATTTGGGCCACTTGATTGCACCCCGTCCGACGTGCATAAGCCATGCCGTTAGCTACATGGGCGACGACTTGCCCTGGGGCCCTCCACCAGCCTATTGAGGACGACATGAACGAATTCAAGCCGCTCGTATTTTCCGGTGTGCAACCGACGGGCAATCTCCATCTCGGCAATTATCTCGGCGCAATCCGCAAGTTCGTGGCCCTGCAGGAAAACAACGATTGCATCTATTGCGTCGTCGACCTGCATTCGATCACGGCCCAGCTTGTGCACGAGGACCTGAAGGGGCAGATCCGCTCGATCGCCGCAGCCTTCATCGCCTCCGGCATCGACCCGGAAAAGCACATCGTTTTCAACCAGTCGGCCGTACCGCAGCATGCGGAACTCGCCTGGATCTTCAACTGCGTCGCCCGCATCGGCTGGATGAACCGGATGACCCAGTTCAAGGACAAGGCCGGCAAGGACCGCGAGAACGCCTCGCTGGGCCTGCTTGCCTATCCGAGTCTGATGGCCGCCGACATCCTCGTCTATCGCGCCACCCACGTTCCAGTCGGCGACGACCAGAAGCAGCATCTGGAACTGACGCGCGACATCGCGCAGAAGTTCAACATCGACTTCATGGAGCACATCCGCGCCCGCGGCTACGGCGTCGACACGGTCGTCGGCGAAGAGCCCGTTCATGCCTATTTCCCGCCGGTCGAGCCGCTGATCGGCGGTGCTACGCCCCGCGTGATGTCACTGCGCGACGGCACCAAGAAGATGTCGAAGTCCGATCCGTCGGATCTTTCACGCATCAACCTGATGGACGACGCCGAAACCATCTCCAAGAAGATCCGCAAGGCCAAGACCGATCCGGACGCGTTGCCGAGCGAGCTCGACGGCCTCAAGGGACGTCCCGAGGCGGACAACCTGGTCGGCATCTACGCAGCCCTTTCCGACAAGACCAAGGAAGAGGTTCTGGGCGAGTTCGGTGGCCAACAGTTCTCGGTGTTCAAGCCGGCTCTGGTTGACCTGGCGGTCGAGGTTCTCGCACCGATCACCGGCGAGATGCGCCGCTTGATGGGCGACACCGCCCATATCGACGCCATCCTTCGCGATGGCGGCGCGCGGGCCCGGGCGCGTGCGGAAAAGACGATGACCGAGGTTCGCGATATCATCGGGTTTCTGCAGTAAAAGGCGAAAATGAGACCTTGCGGCGGATAATCTGGAATGTAATGTTCGCCGCATGGTCTCGACCCGACTCTCACGACTTGAAGGTCACCGCCGCAAATTCATGGCGGTGATCGACGATACCCCGGAATGCGGCCGCGCCGTGCATTATGCAGGCATGCGCGCCAAGAATTCCAATGGCGGTCTCGTCCTGCTCTATATCATCGCCGACGGCGACTTCCAGCAATGGCTGGGGGTCGAGGAAATCATGCGCGCCGAAGCCCGCGAAGAGGCGGAAGCCACCCTTGCCAAGGTGGCGCAGGCCGTGCGCGAACGCATCGGCATCGAACCCGAAATCGTCATTCGCGAAGGGGCCGCAACCGAGCAGATCCATTCGGCCATCGAAGAGGATCGCGACATCGCGATCCTGGTTCTAGCCGCAGGCTCGGCAAAGGAAGGCCCCGGTCCGCTGGTATCGTCGATCGCCGGCAAGGCGGCAGCCTTCCCGATCCCGGTGACGGTCATCCCGGATCTTCTGACCGACGAGGAAATCGACGCGCTCAGCTAAGCTGCGTCCCTTTGCGCCCTTGCGGGGGCGAAACGAAAATCATATATTCTTTTGAACTATTCTAAAGAGCCGGTTGAGGACCGATCCCGGCGAGACGGAGAAAAACATGTTCATCCAGACCGAAGCCACGCCGAACCCGGCCACGCTCAAGTTCCTGCCGGGCAAGGTCGTGCTGGAAAACGGCACTGCCGAATTCCGCGACGAGGAAGAAGCCCGCGCCGGCTCGCCGCTTGCTGCCCGGCTGTTCTCGATCCCCGGCGTCAGCGGCGTCTATTTCGGCTACGACTTCATCACCGTCAGCAAGGACGGGCAGGAGTGGCAGCACCTGAAGCCCGCCATCCTCGGCTCGATCATGGAGCACTTCATGTCCGGCGCGCCGATCATGGCCGGTGCCGGCCGTGCCGAGCAGCTCGATGAGGAAGACGAATTCTTCGAGCCCGGCGACGAGACCATTGTCGCCACCATCAAGGAATTGCTCGAAACCCGTGTTCGCCCGGCCGTTGCGCAGGACGGTGGCGACATCACCTTCCGCGGTTTCAAGGATGGCACCGTGTTCCTGAACATGAAGGGTGCATGCTCGGGCTGCCCGTCGTCGACGGCCACCTTGAAGCACGGCGTGCAGAATCTGCTGCGTCACTTCGTTCCCGAGGTGGAAGCGGTCGAAGCCGTCTGATATCGCGATGGCGAACGGCTGCGCCCTTCGGGGCCGTGGCCGGTGTCTTTGTCGAGTAAGCGTGACCGCGATGCCATAAGGGCGTCGCGGCAGGATGCGTCTGGAACTGCTGCAACTGAAATGATCGTCCTTGCCATCGACACCTCCGGGTCCGGCTGTTCCGCTGCCATCTATGACAGTGGCTCTGACGCCATTCTTGGACAATCCGGGGCCAATATCGGCCGTGGCCATGCCGAACGGCTGATGGAGTTCGTCGACGAGGCGCTCGCCAGCGCCGATCGCCCGATTGGCGATATAGATCGCATCGCCGTTACCATCGGCCCGGGATCGTTTACCGGCATTCGTGTCGGGGTCGCGACCGCGCGCGGTCTGGCGCTTGCGCTTGGCAAACCGGCAGTCGGCATTTCCTCACTTCACGTTCTCGCGCAGGAAGCCCGCACCGCGGCGCCGGGCAAAGCGGTGCTGGTCGCCATCGACGCCAAGCGCGACGAAGTCTATGTCCAGGCGTTCGATGCGGCAGGCCACGCCGTCACTGAGGCGGAAGCGCTCGCCGTCATGACCGCCCGCGACCGCTTTGCCGGCTTTGAAGGGTGCGTTGCCGGTTCGGGTGCCGAACTTCTGACCTCCGTGACACCGGTCAAGACCGCCGATCTTGTCGATATCGCAGTGGTCGCGCGGCTTGGTGCCGGCGCTGATCCAGCCTCGGCCAAGCCGAAGCCGCTATATCTTCGGGGGCCCGACGCCAAGCCGCAAGCGGGCTTCGCCGTGACCAGAGCCTAGACCCCGATGAGTTTCACCGACTACTTCACGCGCCGTGCCGAGTTCGACATCTTCCCGCTGGAGGAGCCCGATCTGATCGCCGCCGCCGGCCTGCATCGCCAGCGCTTTGCCTCTCCATGGAGCGATGGTGAAATCCATGCCCTGCTGGTCCAGGACACGGTGTTCGGTTTTGTTGCCCGCCAGACCAACGGCTCGTTGCGGCCCGCCTTTGGCGGTTTCGTGCTGTCGCGTGCCGTTGCCGGCGAGGCCGAAATCCTGACGATCGGCGTCGATCCCCGTTATGCCCGCTCCGGCCTCGGCTGGCGACTGATGCAGGCGGCGATGCGCGAAGCCTCCGTCAAGGGATCGGACACGCTCTTCCTCGAGGTGGACGAGACCAATCAGGCTGCGATCGGGCTTTACCGTAAGCTCGGCTTCCTCAAGGTCGGCGAACGCCGCGCCTATTATCAGGACAAGGCAGGACAGCGCACCGCCGCGCTTGTCATGCGGCTCGATCTTCGCTAGTGCGAAGCCGACTGGTTTGGCACGTATCGGATGAGCCAAGCCTTCGCACAGCCATGCGGAGTGGTGCGTGAACGGCGCAGGAAATCCTTTTCGATGATCAATTGGCTGCGCATCGCCCTGTTCGCGCTGGTGTTGGCGCTGGCCTCGCTTGTGCTGATGCCGGTGCAGATCGTCTGCCTCTGGCTGGACCTGAAGCCGCGCCGCCTGTTGCCGCGCTACTGGCACCGTATGGCCTGCTACCTGCTCGGCATCAAGGTGCGCGTCCATGGCATGCCGGACCGCCGCCGGCCCCTGCTTCTGTGCGCCAACCACGCGTCGTGGAAGGATATCCTGGTCCTGTCTTCGGTTGCCGATGTCGTCTTCGTCGCCAAGTCCGAGGTCAAGGAATGGCCGGTCTTCGGCGTTCTCGCACGGCTGCAGGCTTCGATCTTTGTCGTGCGGGAACAGAAGCGTGCAACGGGAAAACAGGTGAGCGAGATCGGCCAGCGGCTCGCCGGCGGCGAGATCGTCGTGCTCTTCCCGGAAGGCACGACGTCGGACGGCAACCGCCTGCTTGAGATCAAGACGTCGCTGTTCGGCGCTGCCGCCTCTGCCGTACCGCATTCGCCGACCGGCCTTGTTCACGTCCAGCCGGTGGCGATCTCATATACCGGCATCCACGGAATGCCGATGGGACGCTTCAACCGGCCGATCGCCGCCTGGCCGGGCGATACCGGCCTTGCGCCGCATCTGCTCGGTATCCTGCGCGAAGGCGCGATCGAGGTGGATGTCGATTTCGGCGAGGCCGTCGACTACGACCACCACACCAACCGCAAGGAAGTCAGCCGCGTCATCGAGCAGCGCATCCGCTCGATGTTGTCGGATCGCCTGCGCGGGCGGGCCCGGCGTCACTAGCGCCGTCAACGCGCGGCCCGCGAAAATACTTCAATTCCGGCCCGCTTTGCACTAAAGAACCGGCATGACCCAGGAAACAGCTCTTCTGACGACGCCCGCAGCGGGCGACGAACGCACGCCGGCCCGCAAGGTTTTCGTCAAAACCTACGGCTGTCAGATGAACGTCTACGACAGCGACCGCATGTCCGATGCGCTGACGCGGGACGGCTATGTCTCGACCGACGTTCTGGAAGATGCCGACTTCGTTCTTCTCAACACCTGTCATATCCGCGAGAAGGCAGCCGAGAAAGTCTACTCCGAGCTTGGCCGCCTGCGCGACCTGAAGAAGGCAAAGGCGCTCGAGGGCCGCGAGATGGTGATCGGCGTTGCCGGCTGCGTTGCCCAGGCTGAGGGCAACGAGATCCTGCGCCGGGCGCCGGCCGTCGATCTCGTCATCGGACCGACCACCTATCACCGCCTGCCGGAGGCGCTGAAGCGTGCGCGCAACGGCGAGCGCGTCGTCCAGACAGACTATGCGGTCGAGGACAAGTTCGAGCATCTGCCGGCACCCGACAAGGCCAGGACCCGCGCGCGCGGCGTCACGGCGTTCCTGACGGTGCAGGAAGGCTGCGACAAGTTCTGCACCTTCTGCGTCGTTCCCTATACGCGCGGATCGGAGGTTTCCCGTCCCGTCGCCCAGATCCTGTCCGAGGCACAGAAGCTGGTCGAGGCCGGCGTGCGCGAAATCACTTTGCTCGGCCAAAACGTAAACGCCTGGCATGGCGTCGGTCCGGATGGCCGCGAATGGGGCCTCGGCGATCTCCTGCAGTGTCTTGGCGACATCGAGGGGCTGGCGCGGCTGCGCTACACCACCAGCCATCCGCGCGACATGGACGACAGCCTGATCGAGGCGCATCGCTCGATGCCGAAGCTGATGCCCTATCTGCACCTGCCGGTGCAGGCAGGGTCCGATCGGATCCTCAAGGCGATGAACCGGCGGCACACGGCGGCTGAATATCTCGCCCTGATTGAGCGTATCCGTGCGGCGCAGCCAGACCTTGCTTTGTCGGGCGATTTCATCGTCGGCTTCCCCGGCGAGACCGACGAGGACTTCGAAGACACCATCCGGCTCATCGAAGCCGTGGGTTATGCACAGGCATTTTCGTTCAAATATTCGACCCGTCCGGGCACGCCAGGCGCCGATCTTGACGATCAGGTTCCCGAGGACGTCAAAGCCAAGCGTCTGGAAAGATTGCAGGCTTTGCTGTTTTCGCAGCAGCGCGCCTTTGGCGAATCCTGTGTCGGTCGCGAAATCGACCTGCTCTTGGAGAAGCCGGGCCGTATGCCCGGGCAACTCGTCGGCCGTTCGCCGTGGCTGCAGCCCGTGAATGTTGATGCAAAAGCATCGCAAATCGGTGACATTATCAAGGTGCGAATCATCAAGGCTGGAAACAACAGTCTGTTTGCCGAGATGATCGGGTAAGGACCGAAAACAGGAGCCTGAACCGCTTGAACGGACACGAACTGATCTCTTCATCATCGCGCCAGTCGAAAACAACTGCGACAGACGCCAATCACTTCGTGCTCACATTTGAGAACAACCGGTTCGCCAGCGAACTCTTCGGGCAGTTCGACCAGAATCTGAAGCTTCTTGAAGAGCGGCTGAAGATCGAGGCGCATCCTCGCGGCAATTCCGTTGCGATCTCGGGCGATGTCGTCGCCACCAACCAGGCGCGGCGCGCACTCGATTTTCTCTATGGACGGTTGCAGAGCGGCGGATCGATCGATACGTCGGATGTGGAAGGCGCGATCCGAATGGCGGTCGCTGCCGATGATCAGCTACAATTGCCGACCATGGAGAAAAAAGCCAAATTGACGATGGCGCAGATTTCAACGCGCAAGAAGACGATCGTCGCCCGCACGCCGACGCAGGATGCCTATATCCGCGCGCTGGAGCGCTCCGAGCTCGTCTTCGGCGTCGGTCCGGCCGGTACCGGCAAGACCTATCTTGCGGTTGCCCGTGCAGCACAGTTGCTTGAGCGTGGTGCCGTCGACCGCATCGTGCTCTCCCGTCCGGCCGTCGAAGCCGGCGAACGCCTCGGCTTCCTGCCTGGCGACATGAAGGAGAAGGTCGATCCCTATCTCAGGCCGCTCTATGATGCGCTCTATGACATGATGCCGGGCGACAAGGTGGAGCGGGCCATCACAGCAGGTGTCATCGAAATCGCGCCGCTCGCCTTCATGCGCGGTCGCACGCTCGGCAATGCCGCCGTCATCCTTGATGAGGCGCAGAACACCACGTCGATGCAGATGAAGATGTTCCTGACCCGTCTCGGCGAGAACGGCCGGATGATCGTCACCGGCGACCCGAGCCAGGTCGACCTGCCGCGCGGCGTCAAGTCGGGCCTGGTCGAGGCCTTGCAGATCCTTCGCGGCGTCGAAGGCGTTTCGGAAATCCGGTTCAAGGACGTCGACGTCGTGCGCCATCCGATGGTCGCACGTATCGTCAGGGCTTACGAAGCCCAGACGGCCGTGCACGATGAAAGCGAGCAGGGCGACCGCCGATAGCGGTCGTCGCGATCATGAGTGCATTGGATATCCAGATCAGCGTCGAAGAGGGCAATTGGCCCGACGAAGAGGCGCTTCTCGCCTTTTCGTCGCCGGTGCTCGAGGCTGCGGCCGCCTTCCTGAAGGCGGAAGAACATCAACCCTTTCCGAAGATGCAGCCCGAGCTGTCGCTGGTCTTTACCGACGACGCCTCCATTCGCACCATCAATGCGGAGTGGCGCAGCCAGGACAAGCCGACCAACGTTCTGTCCTTCCCGGCCTTCCCGCTGACGCCCGGCAAGATGCCGGGACCGATGCTCGGTGACATCATCGTGGCACGCGAGACGCTGGAGCGCGAAGCTGTCGATCTCGAAAAGACCTTCGACGCGCACCTGACGCATCTTCTCGTGCATGGATTCCTGCATCTTTTCGGTTATGATCATATGGTAGATGATGAAGCCGAAAGAATGGAAAGCCTGGAGACTCGCATTTTGGCGCGTCTTGGCTTATCTGATCCCTACGGGGACCGATCCCCGGATTAACAGTTTGGACCAATGAGCGACTTTAAAACACAGCCCGTCGCAATGGCGACCGAGGAGGCCGATGCCTCCGGAGAGGCGGAGGCGGGCAGTAGTAGCACCGCCACTCGACAAGAGGGCACCAAATCCACTTCGTCCTTCTGGAGCCGTGCGGCGCGCATTTTGCGTGGCGCCAATCCTTCGAGCCTCCGCGAGGACCTTGCCGACGCACTGCTGACGGACGCCGACAGCAACACGGCATTTTCGCCCGAAGAGCGGGCGATGCTCAACAACATCCTGCGCTTCCGTGAGGTGCGCGTCGAAGACGTGATGGTTCCGCGCGCCGATATCGAGGCCGTCGACCAGAGCATCACCATCGGTGAGCTGATGGTAATCTTCGAGGAGTCCGGCCGCTCGCGTATGCCGGTCTACAATGAAGGTCTCGATGATCCGCGCGGCATGGTCCACATCCGCGACCTGCTTGCCTATGTGACCAAGCAGGCCCGCAACCGCCGTCGCAACGGCAAGGCACAGACCACCACCGCGTCCGCTGAGAAGGCGCCAAGATCGCCGAAAGCAACCTTCGATCTGTCGCGCGTCGATCTTGGCAAGTCTCTGGAAGAGGCGGGTATTATCCGCCAGCTCCTGTTCGTGCCGCCGTCGATGCTGGCATCCGACCTGATGCAGCGCATGCAGGCCGCCCGTATCCAGATGGCGCTGGTCATCGACGAGTATGGTGGCACCGACGGTCTCGTTTCGCTCGAAGACATCGTCGAGATGGTCGTCGGCGACATCGAGGACGAGCACGACGACGACGAGGTCATGTTCGCCAAGACCTCCGAGGATATCTTCGTCGCTGATGCCCGTGTCGAACTCGAGGAGATCGCCGAGGCGATCGGCTCCGATTTCGACGTGCGCGAGCAGCTCGAGGATGTCGATACGCTCGGCGGCCTGATCTTCGCGTCTCTGGGCCGGATCCCGGTCCGGGGCGAGGTGGTGCAGGCGCTGCCCGGCTTCGAATTCCAGATCCTTGATGCCGATCCACGACGCGTCAAGCGCGTGCGCATCATGCGCAAGCGTCCGCCGGCCCGTCGCCGCGTGGTGCGCTCCGAAGGCGAATTGGCACAGGAGCAGCTGTCCGCCAATCGCGGCAACGGCACCGAGCCGCAGCAAGCGTCGGCCAGCGAACAATAGCCTTATTCACAAACTGCGTTCCCAGCGTAGCTCTCGATCTCGAGCTTCGCTGGGATCGGCAATCGGTCATCGACCGGTGGCGTCCCATTTGCGCGGCAATTTCGATGCCTGGTGCTGCAAAGGGGACAAGCAGCCACTTTTTTGGAACACTGCCGGCAACTGATTCGGTTGTTCTTCCCGCGCAGCGTCCGTGTTCTGCGGCCTGCGCCAACAGGAGGCTGCATGGAAAGACTGGCTGGCAGGATCATGCTTCTGTCGGGCGCGCCCCGGCTATTGCTCGCGTTTGTCGCGGGGCTTCTGGCTGTTCTGACGCAGCCGCCATTCGGCATCTTTGCGGCGGCCTTCCTCTCCTTTCCCGTTCTTGTCTGGCTGCTCGACGGTGCGACCGGCCACCCGGAGGGCGGTTTGATCCGCCGGCTTTGGCCGGCGGTGTCGATCGGCTGGGCCTTCGGCTTCGGCTACTTCCTCGGAGGGCTGTGGTGGCTTGGCAACGCGTTGCTGGTGGAGGCGGACAGCTTCGCCTGGGCGCTGCCGCTCGCAGTCGTAGGCCTTCCGGCCTGCCTTGCCGTGTTCTATGCGCTCGCAACCCTGATTGCCCGCATCCTGTGGTCGGACGGGGTGGGCCGGATCGCGGCTTTGGCATTGGGCTTCGGGCTTGCCGAATGGTTGCGCTCCTTCATCTTCACCGGGTTCCCCTGGAATGCCATCGGCTATGCCGCGATGCCGATGCCATTGATGATGCAGTCGGCCAGCGTCGTCAGCCTGGCGACCATCAACATGCTGGCGGTCTTCGTCTTCGCGGCCCCGGCCCTTGCCGGAACGGGCAAGGGCGGCCGGATCGGTCTCAGCCTTGCCGTCGCACTCTGTGCCGCCCACATCGGCTTCGGATTTTATCGGCTTGCCCTGCCGCCACCGGCCGGACCGGATCAGCCGCTTGCCGTTCGCCTCGTCCAGCCGGTGATCGATCAGGCAAAGAAGCTCGATGATAACGAGCGCGGCGCGATCTTCGAGGAGCATCTCGCCTTGACCGCAGTGCCCGCCGAAGGCGGCGCCAGGAAGCCAGATATCGTCGTCTGGCCGGAAACCTCGATCCCGTTCATCCTCACCGACAGTCCCGATGCGCTCGCGCGCATTGCCGAAGTCCTCGACGACGGGCAGATCCTGATTGCCGGTGCGGTGCGCGCGGAAGATGCAGGCGCCGGCCTGCCGCCGCGTTATTACAACTCGATCTACGTCATCGACGGGCGCGGGCAGATCATCGGCGCCGCCGACAAGGTGCATCTCGTTCCCTTTGGTGAATACCTTCCGTTCGAAGATCTGCTGACGTCCTGGGGCTTAAGCTCGGTTGCTGCCGCCATGCCGGGCGGCTTCTCGGCCGCCAAGACCCGCTCCCTGTTGACCCTGCCGGGTGGTCGCACCTTCTACCCGCTCATCTGCTACGAGGCGATCTTCCCCGGCGAGATCGGCACGGACGCGCGCGGCGCCGACGCACTGCTCAACATCACCAATGACGCCTGGTTCGGCGACACGCCGGGTCCGCGCCAGCACTTCCATCAGTCGCAGTTGCGTGCAGTGGAGTCGGGGATACCCCTTATACGTGCAGCCAATAATGGTATATCAGCAATTGTTGATGCACGTGGGGTTTTAGTGGTAGGATTGGCGTACAATTATAGGGGAGTGGTCGACACAATTCTGCCGGGAAGGCTTCCTACGCCCACGAATGAGGTCATACGTAGCCGAATTTTCGGGTTGTGCGCAATCTTCCTCCTGCTGGTTGCAGTCTTCTCGCGTGTTAGTTTTAATATTAGGAAGAATTGACCTAAAACCCCTAAAATTGCATAGTGGTCCGCACCATCGGTTTCTGCTGTGGCGACTCTTTTCTTCACCGTTGCGGTTGCGGCGGTGTGCGGTGTCTTCATGTCAGTCCGTGGATGATTGAAACAGCGTGTTTAGGAACGCAGATATGATGGAAAACAAGAAGAAGCCGAACCCGATCGACATTCACGTCGGTAGCCGGATTCGTCTTCGCCGCACGATGCTAGGCATGAGCCAGGAAAAGCTGGGCGAAAGCCTGGGCATCACGTTTCAGCAGATCCAGAAGTATGAAAAAGGCACGAACCGCGTTGGTGCCAGCCGGTTGCAGAACATTTCCGGCATCCTGAATGTCCCTGTTTCCTTCTTCTTCGAAGATGCTCCCGGCGAAAATACCAGCGCTTCCGGCCTGGCCGAAGCCTCAAGCTCGAACTACGTCGTCGACTTCCTCTCCTCCTCGGAAGGGCTTCAGCTCAATCGCGCTTTCGTCAAGATCACCGATCCCAAGGTGCGTCGCAAGCTCGTCGATCTCGTCAAGGCGCTGGCTGCGGAAGCAGAGAGCGAATAGTCCCAAAACCCATCGGAATTGGAAAACAAAGCGGCCATTAGTGCCGCTTTTTTCTTGTCCGCCGTTTCCCTCTGATATCGGAAGTGATTGGCGCCGTTGTTGATATAAAGATATATTTATGTCGTTGTTCGCTTGTTTTTCGGGCGCAAAACCACTAACACGATGCAGCGCTTTATCTTCTTGAGGGGAATTCCCGCATGCGTTCAAACTACCTGTTCACGAGTGAATCCGTGGCCGAGGGCCATCCGGACAAAGTATGTGACCGTATATCCGACGAGATCGTCGATCTGGTCTACCGTGAAGCTGCCAAGACCGGTGTCGATCCCTGGGGCGTACGCATTGCCTGCGAAACGCTGGCGACGACGAACCGCGTTGTGATCGCCGGCGAAGTCCGCCTGCCGCCGAGCCTTCTGAAGAAGGACAAGAACGGCAACGACGTCATCAACCCCTCGAAGTTCAAGTCTGCCGCGCGCAAGGCGATCCGCGACATCGGCTACGAGCAGGACGGTTTCCACTGGAAGACGGCGAAAATCGACGTTCTCCTCCACTTCCAGTCCGCACATATTGCACAGGGCGTCGACAGCGCGTCTGACAAGCAGGGTGAGGAAGGCGCTGGCGACCAGGGCATCATGTTCGGTTACGCGTGCCGCGAGACCTCGGAACTGATGCCGGCACCGCTTTATTATTCGCACCGCATCCTGCATCTGCTCGCTGCTGCCCGCAAGAAAGGCGACGGCGAAGTCGCCAAGCTCGGTCCTGATGCCAAGAGCCAGGTCACCGTGCGCTACATCGATGGCAAGCCGGCAGAAGTCGTGTCGATCGTCCTGTCCACCCAGCATCTCGACGAGAGCTGGGATTCGGCCAAGGTTCGCGCCGTCGTCGAGCCCTATATCCGCGAAGCGCTTGACGATCTGAAGATTGCCAGCGATTGCACCTGGTACATCAACCCGACCGGCAAGTTCGTCATCGGCGGTCCCGATGGTGACGCTGGCCTGACGGGTCGCAAGATCATCGTCGACACCTATGGTGGCGCAGCGCCGCACGGCGGCGGCGCTTTCTCGGGTAAGGACACGACCAAGGTCGACCGTTCGGCTGCCTATGCCGCTCGTTACCTCGCCAAGAACGTCGTTGCTGCCGGTCTTTCCGACCGTTGCACGATCCAGCTTTCCTACGCCATCGGCGTTGCGCAGCCGCTCTCGGTCTATGTCGACCTGCACGGCACCGGCAAGGTCTCCGAGGACCAGGTGGAAGATGCGATCCGCAAGACGATGGACCTGTCGCCGACCGGCATCCGTCGCCACCTCGACCTCAACAAGCCGATCTACGCCAAGACCGCTGCCTATGGCCACTTTGGCCGCAAGGCCGGCCGTGACGGATCGTTCTCCTGGGAGAAGCTTGACCTGGTCAAGCCGCTCAAGGAAGCCATCGGGGCTTGACGCTTCGACATTTGCCGGACACAGAACGTCCGGCCGCTAAAGCTTTAGGCGGATGCCCCCGAAAGGGGTGTCCGCCTTGCTCGTTTAAGGAAGATTGTCATGACTGAACCGCGCCGCAGCCGCGCTACGGAAGCCTTCTTCGGACGCCGCAAAGGCAAGCCCTTGCGCGAGCGCCAGGCGGCTCATCTCGAAACCATCCTGCCGAAACTAAAGTTCGATCTCGGCACGCCTGCACCGCAGGACATGAAGTCGCTCTTTCCCGAACCGGTCGATCGCGTCCGGCTGGAAATCGGCTTTGGCGGCGGCGAGCATCTGATCCATCGTGCGGCCGAGAACCCGTCGACCGGCTTCATCGGCGTCGAACCCTTCGTCAATTCGATGGCAAAGCTGATCGGGCAGATCGAGGAGAAGGGTGTCTCCAACATTCGTCTCTACAATGACGACGCCACGCAGGTGTTGGACTGGATGCCGGCAGCCTGTGTCGACCAGATCGACCTGCTCTATCCGGACCCCTGGCCGAAGCGCAAACACTGGAAGCGTCGGTTCGTGTCCAGCGTTAATCTCGACCGCTTCGCACGCGTGCTGAAGCCGGGCGGTCTTTTCTGCTTTGCGTCCGATATCGATACCTACGTCAACTGGACGCTGCTGCATTGCCGAGACCATTCAGCCTTCGAATGGACGGCCGAACAGGCATCGGACTGGTTGACGCCGTATGAGGGCTGGCCGAGCACGCGCTACGAGGCCAAGGCACGCAGGGAAGGGCGGAGTTCCGCCTATCTGACGTTCCGCCGCGTGTAAGCGACGGCTTCTCTCAGAATCATGCAGCAACTTGAAAGCGTCCGTTGCGCGTCAGATCTGACGCGCGGCGCTTTTGCATTCCCACGGCGAAGCGGCGCCGCGGTTGACGGTCAGTGCAGGCTGACAGTCCGCAATTCGTCCTCAGCCGCCTTGTAGAAGGTGCTGGAGCGGTTGTCGGTCAAGAGGATCGGTGTGCCGTCGGCACCGAACAGGGCCCACAGATCGATGCCCGGTCCCATTTCCGGCGCTTCCGGGAAGCAACGGGAAACCTCTTCCGACCGCATCTTTCTGATATAGCCGACTTCGCCCTCGCCGAGATGGGCGAGGTCGTTCATGGACAATGACGAGGTGATGGCTTTCAGTCCCATGGTGGTACTCCGTGGTCGCCGGCCAGGGGAAAATCCCGCCGGTTATCCTACTCTGGGACTGAAATGTTAATTTTCTTTACCATACGCACCGGTTCCGGACGAACGAGATCGACCGAAAGCAGGCCGTTGCGCAATTCGGCACCGAGAACCTTCATGCCGTCGGCAAGGACGAATGTGCGTTGAAACTGCCGGGCGGCAATGCCGCGGTGCAGGTATTCGCGATCGCCGGTGTCGACCTGGCGGCCACGAATGACGAGCTGGTTTTCCTCGGTTGTGACGTCGAGATCGTCTTCGGAAAAACCGGCGACAGCAAGGGTAATGCGCAAACGCTCCGGCGCGTCGACAGAATCGTCGCCGCGGATGCGTTCAATATTGTAGGGGGGATACCCGTCATTTCCCTTGGCAATACGCTCGAGGGTCTTTTCCATCGTGTCGAAACCCAGCAGCAGTGGGCTCGTGAAAGGCGTAATTCGGCTCATTCCCAAGTCCTTGTAAGATCAAGCGACCATTAACCGGACCTGCCAAGCAGCATCCTCCTGCCAATATGGTAGCTGTGCGCAATGAGCGCAAGCCGCTTGCCTCCGGCGTGCACGCAAATCATAGTCCGCAGCGCGAGAATCCCAAGGAGGAACACAAGCGTGCCTGTGCCGAGAAAAATAATCATAGACACTGATCCCGGGCAGGACGATGCCGCCGCCATCATGCTCGCTTTCGGAAGTCCGGAAGAGATAGACCTCCTGGGGATCACGACCGTTGCCGGCAACGTTCCGCTCGCGATGACCGCGCGCAATGCCCGCATCATCTGCGAATTGTGCAAAAGGACCGACGTCAAGGTTTTCGCCGGCGCCGACCGGCCGATCGCCCGGCCGCTGGTCACCGCCGAGCATGTGCATGGCAAGACCGGCCTCGACGGCCCTGTTCTCGACGAGCCGAAGATGACGCTTCAGGCACAGCATGGCGTCGACTTCATCATCGAGACGCTGCGTGCCGAGGCGTCGGGTACGGTTACGCTCTGCACGCTCGGTCCCTTGACCAACGTCGCGCTCGCCCTTCAGAAGGCGCCGGATATCGCGCCGAAGGTCCGCGAGCTGGTGATGATGGGCGGTGGTTTCTTTGAAGGTGGCAACATCACGCCGGCGGCCGAATTCAACATCTATGTCGACCCGGAAGCGGCTGACATCGTCTTCCGGTCGGGCATTCCGATCGTCATGATGCCGCTCGACGTGACTCACCGAGTGCTGACGCACAAGGCGCGCGTGGCGAAGATCCGCGAGATCGGCAGCGCCCCGGCGATCGCCATGGCGGAAATGCTGGAATTCTTCGAGCGGTTCGACATCGAGAAATACGGCACGGACGGCGGCCCGCTGCACGATCCGACCGTCATCGCTTATCTCCTGCGGCCGGAGCTTTTCACCGGGCGTGACTGCAACGTCGAGATCGAGGTTCAGTCGCCGCTGACGACGGGCATGACCGTGGTTGACTGGTGGCAGGTGACGGGCCGCAAGCACAATGCCAAGGTCATGCGCCACATCGATGACCAGGGCTTCTTCGATCTGTTGACGGAGCGGCTGGCGCGCATCTGATCGTTGCAAGCCAGGACTACAAATGAAAACGGCGCCCCGAGAGGCGCCGTTTTGCATTTCATGGGTTCTCGGTCAGAACTCTTCCCAATTGTCCTGGGCGAGCGCGTTGGCGCCGGAGGTCTGCGTCAGCGCGCGCTGTGTAGATGGCGTATAGCCGGCGCGCGCCGGGCTCGCGGCCGGACGAGCTTCGCGGGCAGGGGCCGGCGCCGGGCGTTCGGCCGTGCGCATGCGCTCGGCCGTTCCGCGCAGCATCTCTGCCGAGCTCGGCTGAGCCGTCGTTCCTGAGCGCTGTGCAACGCGGAAGCGGGCGACCAGCGTGCTCAGCGCGCGGGCTTCTTCGTTGAGCGCCATGCCGGCAGCGGTGGTTTCCTCCACCATCGCGGCGTTCTGCTGGGTCACCTGGTCCATCTGGTTGACGGCCGAGTTGATCTCCTTGAGGCCGACGGCCTGTTCGGAGGCAGAGCTGGAGATCTGCCGGATCAGGCCGTTGATCTGCACCACCTGATCGGCGATCTTTTCAAGCGCGCCACCGGCGCGACCGACGAGATCGACGCCTTCGCGCACCTGGCCGGCCGAGGTGTTGATCAGCGTCTTGATCTCCTTGGCGGCGTTTGCCGAGCGTTGCGCCAGTTCGCGGACTTCCTGAGCGACGACGGCAAAGCCCTTGCCGGCATCGCCGGCGCGGGCTGCTTCGACGCCGGCGTTGAGCGCCAGCAAGTTGGTCTGGAAGGCAATCTCGTCGATGACGCCGATGATGCGGCTGACCTCGTGCGACGACTGCTCGATGCCCTTCATCGCGGCAATCGCCTTCTGCACGACTTCGCCGGACTGCCCGGCATCGCTGCTGGCGACGTCCACCGACTTGGCGGCGACCTTGGCGTTTTCGGCGCTGGCGTTGACCTGAGAGGTCAGCTCGTCGAGGGCGGCGGCGGTCTCTTCGAGGCTTGCCGCCTGCTGTTCGGTGCGATGCGACAGATCATTGGCGGCGCTGCTGATTTCGCTGGTGCCGTTTCCGATGTTGACGACCGAGTGGTTGACGGTGCGGATCGTCTCTTCGAGGCTGTCCATCGCCGCGTTGAAGTCGCGTTTCAGCTGGGCGTATTCGCCGGGGAATTCGTCGGTGATGCGGAAGGCGAGATCACCCGAGGAAAGATGCGACAGACCCTTGCCGAGGCGCGCGACGATGTCGCGCTGAAGGGCGCTGGACGAGGCCCGCTCGGTTTCGGAACGGCTGCGTTCATGCTCGGCCTGCTCGCGTTCGTGGCGGGCTTCGCCTTCGAGCCGCTTGGTATCGGCCAACTGGTGGCGGAAGCCTTCGAGTGCCTGTGCCACCTGGCCCGTCTCGTCGGAGCGGTCCTGACCGGTGATCGAATTGCCGTAGTCGCCGTTGCTGAGGTTGCGGACGTCCTTGACGAGGCCTGCAAGCGGCTTCTGAACGAAACCACGAACGGCGAAGTAAAGGCCGAGCAGCACTGCTCCGAGGACGACGAGGCCGCCGATGATCATCATCAAGGTCTGGTCGCGGACCGGTGCGTTGATCGCAGAGCGCGGTACGTCGACGAGCACGATCCAGCTGGTGTTCACGCCCGACAGGGCAAAGGGATAGACGACGCGGTCGAACGGTTCGTTGCCGTCATAGGACAGGTTCTTGATGACGCCCGACGTGCCGGAGGCCAGCGCCTTCTTGACGATCTCGTTGCCTTCGCCGTCATAATCCTTGAGCAGCAGGTCCGGAATCGGCGCCACCAGCCACTTGCCGGATTCCGAGAGCAGGTAGACACGGCCGGTATCAAACGGCTTCAGCTTGGAAAGGCCGTCCGCCAGCGAGGCGAGCGAAATGTCGACACCGGAGACGCCGACCAGCTTGCCGTTGGACATGACAGGATAGGCGATCGAGCTCATCGCGGTCGGGACATCGGTGTCCTGCGCGGTGTAGGGCGGCGTGATCGCGCCCTTGCCGCTCTTTGCGGCCAGGCTGTACCATTCCGCAGCGTAGTCCGCGCGGAAGGTCGAGAACTGGATCTCGTTGTTGCGGTTCTTCGACCAATAGGGCGCAAAGATACCGTCTTCGTTGGCGCCCAGCTCCTTGTTGTTGGCGATTTCCTCCTTGCGGCCGTCGAAGGCCTTGGGCTCCTCGGCGAACCAACTGCCAAAGGCAAAGGGGTTCTGCTCGAGATTGGCCCTGAGGACGTTGATCACGCCGGCGCGTTCCATCGATTTTTCTGCGTGGCTACGGCCAAGAATGCCGGCCATCGAACGCGACGCGCTTGCGAGTTCGCCAATGCCGCCGGCGATATCGGAGGCAATGGCTTTTGCCTCGCCGCTTGCCTGATCGAGCACCAGCGTTTCGACGCGGTCCTGTGTCTGGGAGATGAGAACGAAGTTCGAGGCGAGCAACACGAGCGCGATCGTGCCGCCTGTCACCGCGATCAGCTTGGTCGCCAGCGATTTGGCTTGGAACTTGAACATGAAATCCTCACGTGCTGGGAGGTCCGCAGGCGCAAACCTGCGGCGAACGCATTTCACAATGTGGGTGAGGCTCCATCATGGAGCGCCAGATGCCGACCGGCATTATGGAGGCTGCCCATCCCCTGGGGAAACGGCTTTCTCATGGTCTTGAATAGACGAGCAAATCTTAAGATAGGGCCAACGCGATGGCTAATTCATACCCTGCTCATAGAGAATCTGCGCGCAAAGTTTCACCTCCGCGACAAAGACTGTCCGGATTGCGCAAAGGCGGGCGACGAGTGGTTTTCAAGGCCGCTGCCCGCTCAAGGGGGGGCGCTTTCGGCAAGGCAGGGCAGAAAGCCGCGTCGTGCGAAATCGGTTCACACGACGGGCGTCAAAGCTTGCAGGGCAAAAGTGTGCCGCGATTTTCGGCAACGACATGCGTAGGAAATGAGTGCTTGAAGTGCCGCGCGCGAGCGACCGCAACGCACTTCAAGTCCGAAGCCGCGCTATCAGATGCGCGGCTCGACTTCTGATGCGAGCGGGATCGATGGCTGGGCGCCGCGCTTCAGGCAGGCGAGCGATCCGGCAACCGCCGCGCGTCGGAGAGCCTCGGGAAAGGCGAGCTTCTCGTCGAGACTTGCGGCGAGGTAACCGCAGAACGTGTCGCCGGCACCGACGGTATCGACCGGATCGATCTTCAGGCCACGGGCGCGATGGACTTCGCCCTCGTGCACGGCGACGACGCCTTCAGCGCCCAGCGTGACAATGACCGTGTGGCCGGTTTCGGCATGCAGCTTTTTCATCGCCTCTTCCCGCTCAGTGCTTCCGATGCCGGTCTTGCCGGCGAGCAGCTCGAATTCTGTCTCGTTGGCAATGACGATGTCGGCCAACCGGCCGAGGCGGGCGGCTTCCGGGGTCAGGGGCGCGATATTGATGACCGAGCGGATCCCCTTGCGCCGCGCTTCGGCGAGCGCCTTTTCCACTGATGCCGCCGGTATTTCCAGCTGCAGCATCAAGGTGTCGCCGGCGTGCATGCCGTCGACGGCCGCAACGGCATCCGCTTCGTTGACGGTCGCGTTGGCACTGGCAACGACGACGATGACATTCTCGCCGTCACCGCCGACGAGGATATGGGCCGTGCCGGTCGGCTCATCGACGGTCTTGGTCAACGACAGGTCGGCGCCGGCCTCCTTCAGCAATTCAAGTGCGCCATCGGCAAAGCTGTCGGAGCCAACGGCGCCGGCCATGTGAACGATGGCTCCGGCGCGCCGCGCGGCCAGCGCCTGGTTGGCGCCCTTGCCACCGGCAGCGGTCGAAAAGCCAGAGCCGGCAACGGTTTCACCGGGCCTCGGCAGGCGCGCGGTCGTGGCGATCAGGTCCATGTTGATAGACCCAAAAACAGTGATCATGTGAGGATGTCCCGTCGATTTGCTGATTTTGGCCGGAGAGTGCCCGAGACGGTCAGTCCTCGTCAACCACCCTGAGGCGCAATTGCCCGACGCGATTGTCGGCAGCAGGGCGCGGTTCTTCCGGCCGCGCCACACCTTCCGCCTCGAGTTCCAGCGCTTCGATCTTGGCGCCGCGGCGGGAAAGCTTGCCCGAGGAGATGAGGATTTCCTCTACATCCTTCTGGCTCATGGCGAAGTGGCCCTGCAATTTGCGCACCCGTTCATCGAGGCGCGTCAGGTCCTCCATCAGCCGCCCCACTTCGCCCTGGATGAGGTGGGCCTGCTCGCGCATCCGGGCGTCCCGGAGGATCGACTGGATCACCTGGATCGATAGCAGCAGCAGCGACGGCGAGACGATGACGATCCTTTGGCGATGCGCTTTCTGGACGATCGCTTCGAAATGCTCGTGGATCTCCGCGAAGATCGATTCGGAGGGGACGAAGAGAAAGGCCGTCTCCTGTGTCTCGCCAGGGATCAGGTATTTGCTGGCGATATCGCGGACATGCACCTCCATGTCGCGGCGGAAGAGCTGGACCATCTGTTGCCGGCGTTCCGGCGTTGTCGCGTCGCGCATGCCGTTCCAGGCTTCGAGCGGAAATTTTGCGTCGATCACCAGCGGCGGCTGGTCGTTGGGCATGCGAATGGTGCAGTCCGGCCGGGCGCCGTTGGAAAGCGTCGTCTGGAAGGCAAAGGCGCCCATCGGCAGGCCGTCGGCGACGATCGTTTCCATGCGCGACTGGCCGAAGGCGCCGCGCGTCTGCTTGTTCGACAGGATGGCCTGCAGCCCAGCCATGTCCTTTGCCAGCGACTGGATGTTGTTCTGGGCGGTGTCGATCACCGCCAGGCGTTCCTGCAATCGCCGCAGGTTTTCATGCGTCGCCTTGGTCTGTTCGCTGATCGAGGCGCCGATCCGGTGCGTCATGCCGTCGATCCGCTGGCTCAGCGTCTGGTTCAACTCCGCCTGACGGGTGCCGAACACGTCGGCCATTGCCGCGATGCGACCCTGCATTTCCGTTTGCGCCGCCAGAAGCATGGCCATCTGTTCATGGCGCTCATCGTCGCCGGCCCGCCGCCTTCGCGAAACGGACATCAGCATGAAACCGACCGCCAGCGCCGCCAAGATCATGCAGAGATGAGCGACAGTCAAGGGTGTTGTGCCGATGAGAAAAACGGGCTGATCGAACGAAATGGGCGCAGGTTCCATGCGGCAAGCCTAGCAGATTCTCTTTCGAAGGCCAGATCAAAACAAGAACATTTGCGCCGGGCGGTTAACGAGATCGGTGCATTGGCGCTGAGCTGGAAGAGTGTGCGCCAATTTTCTTGCACCCGGACGGAAAGATCGGTTATGGGAGCGATATGACGATCAAGCCACTCATCATCCTCCCCGATCCTGTCCTGCGTCAGGTCTCGACCCCGATCGAAACCATCGACGCCGACATTCGTCGCCTGGCCGACGACATGCTCGAGACCATGTATGACGCTCCCGGTATCGGGCTCGCCGCCATCCAGATCGGCGTGGCGAAGCGCATGCTGGTGCTCGACGTCTCCAAGGAAGGCGACGAGAAGACCCCGCACGTCTTCATCAATCCCGAAATCGTCGCTTCGTCGGACGACTTCTCGGTCTATGAGGAAGGCTGCCTTTCCATTCCGGATTATTATGCCGAGGTGGAACGTCCGGCCGCGGTCACCGTCAAGCACCTCGACCGTGACGGCAAGGAGCAGATCGTCAAGGCCGATGGCCTGCTTGCGACCTGCCTGCAGCACGAGATCGACCACCTGAACGGCGTGCTGTTCATCGACCACATCTCCAAGCTCAAGCGCGACATGGTGATCCGCCGGTTCACCAAGGCCGCCAAGACCCGCGGCGCCAAGGCGATCTGATCCCGAGGAAAGCGCCCGCAGGGGCGCTTTGTCGTAGAAGGGCTTGATTTGAGGCGCGTAAACCCGTTTGAAGGGGCCTGATTTCAAACGGTCGGAGTATCCGCCTTGTCGCTTCGCATCATCTTCATGGGAACGCCGGAGTTTTCCGTGCCGACGCTGGCAGCCCTTGCCGGGGCTGGTCACCAGATCGTTGCCGTCTATACCCAGCCGCCCAGGCCCGGCGGCCGCCGCGGCCTCGATCTGCAGAAGTCGCCCGTACACCAGGCAGCCGAGCTGCTCGGCATTCCCATTCTCACCCCCGTCAATTTCAAGGACGAAGCCGACCGCCAGACCTTCCGCGAATTCGACGCGGATGTCGCCGTCGTCGTCGCTTACGGCCTGTTGCTGCCGGAAGCGATCCTGACCGGAACACGGCTCGGCTGCTACAATGGCCATGCCTCGCTGCTGCCGCGCTGGCGTGGTGCGGCGCCGATCCAGCGCGCCATCATGGCCGGCGACCATGAGACCGGCATGATGGTGATGAAGATGGACAAGGGGCTGGATACCGGCCCGGTCGCGCTCACCAAGGCGGTGCAGATCGGCGAGACGATGACATCAGGCGAACTGCACGACAAGTTGATGCAGGTCGGCGCGACGCTGATGAAGGAAGCGATCGGCAAGCTCGAAGCCGATGATCTGCCGCTGACCGAGCAAGCCGAGGAGGGCGTCGTCTACGCCGCCAAGATCAGCAAGGCTGAGACCCGTATCGATTTCGCCAAGACCGCGCGCGAGGTGCACGACCACATTCGCGGCCTGTCGCCGTTTCCGGGGGCATGGTTCGAGTTGGAGATCGCCGGCAAGCCGGAGCGCGTCAAGGTCCTGAACTCCGAGCGCGTGGCGGCCGAAGGCTCTGCCGGAACCGTGCTCGACGATATATTGACCATTGCCTGCGGCGAAGGCGCCGTCCGGCCGACGCGGCTGCAGCGGGCTGGCGGCAAGGCGCTTGGCCTTGCCGATTTCCTGCGCGGTACGCCGGTTGCCGCCGGCACGAGGGTCGGCTGATGCCGCGCTTTCGATTGACCGTCGAATATGACGGCTCTGATTATGTCGGCTGGCAGCGGCAGGACAACGGCGCCTCCGTCCAGGGCGCGATCGAAAAGGCGATCCTGTCTCTGACCGGTGAAACCGTCTCGGTCCGTGGAGCCGGGCGCACCGATTCCGGGGTGCATGCGGTCGGGCAGGTGGCCCATGTGGACCTCACGCGCCAGTGGAAGCCCCACACGCTGCGCAATGCGCTGAATGCCCATCTGGCCGTGGCCCGCGAAGGCGTCTCGATCCTCGACGCGCAGGAAGTCACAGACAAATTCGACGCGCGGTTCTCGGCGCTGCGCCGCCACTATCTCTACCGCATCATCTGCCGGCCGTCGCGGCTGGCGCTGGAGGCGAAACGGGCGTGGTGGGTGACGAAGCCGCTCGATCACGCGGCGATGCATGAGGGCGCGCAGCGGCTCGTCGGCCATCATGACTTCACCACCTTCCGTTCCATCCATTGCCAGGCGAAGAGCCCGATGCGCACGCTCGACCGGCTGGATGTCACCCGGACCGGCAATCTGATCGAGATTCGTGCCACCGCGCAGAGTTTCCTGCACAATCAGATCCGCTCGTTTGCCGGCTCGCTGAAGCTGGTGGGCGAGGGCAAGTGGACGCCGGACGACCTGCAGGCGGCGCTCGAAGCGCGTGACCGCAAGGCCTGCGGCCCGGTGGCGCCGCCCGACGGGCTCTATTTCATGCAGGTCGATTATTGAGGAAGGCAACGTCGCGCGCCGAGGGCGCGTGACGTCTGTCAGGCCGGGATCAGGCCGAAAAACCGCTGCAGCAATTCACCCATCATCATCGACGGAAGCAGGAAGAGTGCCGTCAGCGCCGTGGCCAGCAGGGTCTGGTTTCCGGTGATGATGCGCAGCAGCCGGAAGAGCACACCGATGCTGACGAAGAGCAGCACCAGCCAGATCAGGCTGGTCAGCCCCTCGCTGCCGGGAATGACGAGGCGGATCGCGGCCGGCACGGCCATCGCATAGGACAGCGGTACAGACAGCCAGTTGGTGGTGACGATGATCGGCACGACGGCGGCGGCAAAGCTGAGCGGGCGCGCGAGGAGGAAGATCAGCACCAGCGGCAGCAGCCAGCTGACGAGGTCGACGACCAGCAGCTTGAAGATGAAGCCGAAGCCGACCGTGGTTCCCGATGGCATCGCCGAGAGATAATAGAGCCGCCAGGACGCCCAGGTGACGGCAATCGCCGGCAGGCACCAGAGCATCGCCGCAAACGAGCGCCACAATCCGCTCTCGCTGAAATCGAGCCAACGAAAGCCTTCGCCATTACCCTGGATCAGCAGCCATAGGCCCTTGATGTAGGAAAGGACCTCCTCAAGCAGCGGCATGGCCGAACCAGCTGAAGATGAAGGTTTCGTAGATTTGCGTCAGCGTCTCGAGATCGGCGACGGCGACACGCTCGTCGACCATGTGCATGGTCTGGCCGACAAGCCCGAATTCGACGACAGGGCAATGGTCCTTGATGAACCGCGCGTCCGAGGTGCCGCCGGTGGTCGAAAGTTTTGGCTGCTGGCCGGTGACCGTTTCGATAGCGCCAGAGAGCGATGAGATCAGCGCATTGTTGCGCGTCAGGAAGACGTGGCTCGGCCGCTCGTTCCAGGTGATCTCGTATCGGACCGGATCGCGACCCGGCCGCAGCGCGCCGTCTGCTGCGGCGCGATCGAGCCGGGCGATGATCTCCGCCATCAGGCTTTCGGCAGTCCAGGTGTCGTTGAAGCGGATGTTGAAGGCCGCACTCGCCTTTGCCGGAATGACGTTGACGGCGCCGTTGCCGACGTCGATCGTCGTCACTTCCAGGTTCGACGGCTGGAAGTTTTCCGTGCCTGCGTCGAAGGGCGGATCCATCAGCGCCTGGGTCAGCTGCAGGATGCCGCGCACCGGGCTGTCGGCCAGATGCGGATAGGCCGCATGGCCCTGGACGCCGTGGACGGTGATTCGGCCCGAAAGCGAACCGCGGCGGCCGATCTTGATCATATCGCCGAGCCGGTCGGGGTTCGTCGGCTCGCCGACGAGGCAGGCATCCCAGTGTTCGCCCCTGGCGGCCGCCCAGTCGAGAAGCTTCGTGGTGCCGTTGATGGCGGGGCCTTCCTCGTCGCCGGTGATGAGGAAGGAGACAGAACCCTTCGGGAGCCCGTGCTTTTCGATGTGGCGGGCGACGGCTGCGACGAAGCAGGCGATGCCGCCCTTCATGTCGACCGCGCCGCGGCCATACATCTCGCCGTCGGCGATATCGGCTGAGAACGGACCGTGGGTCCACGCATTTTCGTCGCCGACCGGAACGACATCGGTATGGCCGGCAAACATCAGATGCGGCCCATCATTGCCGAGCCGGGCATAGAGGTTCTCGATATCGGGCGTGCCCGCTTCCTTTGCCATGACCCGGTCGACGGCAAAGCCGAGCGGTTTCAGCATGGCTTCGAGCGCTGAGAGCGCGCCGCCTTCGGCAGGGGTAACGGAGGGGCAACGGATGAAGGTGGCGAGATTGGCGATCGGATCTGTCGAGGTCATGTAGCGATATGCCGTCTGCGTGGCGCTGGGGCCAATGGGATTGAGGCTGCTGGTTTATCCGATCGTTGTGCGGCTGTCACGCAGGATGCAATGCGGCGCTGCACCGGGGGCGGAGGTGCAACGCCGCAGCTCAGCGGGCCGGGATGGGGCCGGCCCGCGTGAACCGTTTGAGGTGGAAGGGTCTCATTCCCCGGGTGCAAGATGAGGCGCTTCGATATGCGCGCCGGCGTGCTTCAAAGGCCGCTCGCCCGAAAGCTTGCGGATCAGCACATAGAACACCGGCGTCATGAAGATGCCGAAGGCGGTGACGCCGATCATGCCGGCAAAGACCGCGACGCCCATGGCCGAGCGCATTTCCGCGCCGGCGCCGGTGGAGATCACCAGGGGCACGACACCCATGATGAACGCCATCGACGTCATCAGGATCGGACGCAGGCGCAGCCGGCTCGCCTCGATCGCCGCCTGAACGGCGGTGCTGCCTGACAGTTCCAGTTCGCGGGCGAACTCGACGATCAGGATCGCGTTCTTGGCCGATAGCCCGACAAGCACGATCAGGCCGATCTGGGTGAAGACGTTGTTGTCGCCTCCCGTCAACCAGACGCCGGCAAGGGCGGCCATGATGCCCATCGGCACGATCAGGATGATCGCGATCGGCAGGGTCAGGCTCTCATACTGGGCGGCGAGGACGAGGTAGACCAAAAGCAGCGCCAGCGGGAAGACGAGCATGCCCGAATTGCCGGCAAGGATCTGCTGGTAGGTCAGATCGGTCCATTCAAACGCGATGCCCGGGGGCAGCGTTTCGGCTGCGATCTTCTCGATTGCCGCCTGGGCCTGGCCCGAGGAGAAGCCCGGAGCCGGACCGCCATTGATGTCAGCCGACAGGAAGCCGTTGTAACGGATCGCCCGCTCGGCGCCGACCGTCTGCTCGACCTTCAACAGCGCCGACAACGGGATCATCTCGCCCGATTGCGAACGCACCTTCAACTTGCCGATGTCGTCAGCATGGCTGCGGTAGTTGGCATCGGCCTGGACGCGCACGCTGTAGGTGCGGCCAAACGCATTGAAGTCGTTGACGTAGAGCGAGCCCAGATAGATCTGCAGGGTTTCGAAGACGTCGGTCACCTCGACGCCGAGCTGACGCGCCTTGACGCGATCGAGATCGGCATAGAGCTGCGGCACGTTGATCTGGAAGCTCGAGTAGATGCCGGCCAGTTCCGGCGTCTGGTAAGCCTTGGCGAGGAACGCCTTGGTCGCCTCGTCGAGCGCCTGGTAGCCGAGGCCGTTCTTGTCCTCGATCTGCAGCTTGAAGCCGCCGGTGGTGCCAAGACCCTGGACGGGCGGCGGCGGGAACATGGCGATGAAGGCATCCTGGATCGCGCCGAATTCCTGGTTCAGCTGCATGGCGATCGCCCCGCCCGAAAGCTCGGGTGTCGTGCGCTCCTCGAACGGCTTCAGCGCCACGAAGACGATGCCGGAGTTCGACGAGTTGGTGAAGCCGTTGATCGACAGGCCCGGGAAGGCAATGGCGTTTTCGACACCGGGATGCTTGAGCGCGATATCGCTCATGCGGCGGATGACGTCTTCCGAGCGGTCGAGCGTCGCTGCATCAGGCAGCTGGGCAAAACCGATCAGATACTGCTTGTCCTGGGCGGGCACGAAGCCGCCGGGAACGGCACGGAACAGCACGAAGGTGACGCCGAGCAGGATGACATAAACGCCCATGATCAGCGACTTGCGCGTCAGGATGCGGCCGACGCCGCGGCCGTAGGCTTCCGAGCTGCGCCCGAAGAACCGGTTGAAGCCGCGGAAGAACCAGCCGAACACCTTGTCCATGGCGCGGGTCAGCCAGTCCTTCGGCGCGTGGTGATCGCGAAGGAGCAGGGCAGCGAGCGCCGGGGAAAGCGTCAACGAGTTGATGGCGGAGATCACTGTCGAGATCGCGATGGTCAGCGCGAACTGGCGGTAGAACTGCCCGGTCAGGCCGGTGATGAAGGCGAGCGGCACGAACACGGCAACGAGCACCAGCGCGATGGCGATGATCGGTCCGGAAACTTCCTGCATCGCGCGGTAGGTCGCCTGAACAGGTGACAGACCCTGTTCGATGTTGCGCTCGACGTTTTCGACCACGACGATGGCGTCGTCGACGACGATGCCGATCGCCAGCACCAGGCCGAACAGGCTGAGCGCGTTGATCGAGAAGCCGAAAACGTACATCACCGCAAAGGTGCCGACGATCGAGACGGGAACGGCGACAAGCGGGATAATCGAGGCGCGCCACGTCTGCAGGAAGACGATGACGACGATGACGACAAGCGCGATCGCTTCGAGCAGGGTGTGGATGACCGATTCGATCGAGGCGCGCACGAACTGCGTCGTGTCGTAGACGATCTCGTAGTCGACGCCTTCCGGCATGGTCAGCTTCAGCTCGGCCATGGCCTTGTGGATGTTTTCCGAGATCTGGATCGCGTTCGAGCCCGGCGCCTGGAAGACGCCCATGCCGACGGCTGCCTTGTTGTCGAGCAGCGAGCGCAGCGAGTAGTCGGCAGCGCCCATTTCGACACGTGCAACGTCGCCGAGGCGCGTGACCTCGCCACCGGCGCCCGACTTGACGACGATATCGGCAAAGTCCTCAGGCGTCTGCAGGCGGCCCTGCGCATTGACGGAGAGCTGCAGGTCGAGCCCCGGGACGGACGGCGAGGCGCCGATGACGCCGGCTGCGGCCTGGACGTTCTGCGCGCGGATGGCATTGGCAACATCGCTCGCCGCCAGACCGCGCTCGGCAGCCTTCTGCGGGTCGATCCAGATGCGCATCGAATAGTCGCCGCCGCCGAAGATCTGCACCTGGCCGACACCTTCGATGCGGGCGAGGCGATCCTTGACGTTGAGCACGCCGTAATTGCGCAGATAATTGATGTCGTACTGGCCGTTGGGCGAGAGCAAGTGCACGACGAGCGTCAGGTCCGGCGAGCTCTTGACGGTGGTGACGCCGAGACGGCGCACTTCCTCGGGCAGGCGCGGTTCGGCCTGCGACACCCGGTTCTGGATGAGTTGCTGGGCCTGGTCCGGGTCGGTGCCGAGTTCGAAGGTGACGGTCAGCGTCATCAGACCGTCCGCCGTCGCCTGGCTCTGCATGTAGAGCATGCCCTCGACGCCGTTGATCTGTTCTTCGAGCGGCGTTGCGACGGTTTCGGCGATAACGGCCGGGTTGGCGCCTGGATACTGCGCCCGCACGACGATCTGCGGCGGCACGACTTCGGGATATTCGGAGATCGGCAGGCCGGTCATGCCGAGCAGGCCGCCCACGAAGATCAGGACCGAAAGAACGCCCGCGAAGACCGGGCGGTCGACGAAGAAGCGTGAGAAATTCATTGACGTATCCCCCTTGGGACGAGTTCAGGCAAACCTCCGGCAGCCGCGGCAAGAACACTCGCCACGCGCCGGGATCTGCTAAGTGATGTACGGGCGGTCGATCCCGCCGCGGCGAGTGCCGAAGCGGGTGCCGTCATGTCCTACTTGGCGGCGATCGACGCCGTCGTCTCTTCCACCTGCTGCGGTGCCACGAGCACGCCCGGGCGCACCCGTTGCAGGCCGTTGACGACGATGTTCTCGCCGGTCTTCAGGCCACTTTCGACGATGCGCAGTCCGTCGGAATTCGGGCCGAGCTTGACCTGGCGGTACTCGACCTTGTTGTCGGATCCGACGACGAAGACGAACTTCTTGTCCTGGTCGGAGCCGATGGCGCGATCGCTGATGACAAGCTTTTCTTCGGGCTCCGGTTCGCCGATGCGAATGCGAACGAACTGGCCTGGGATCAGCCGTCCATCGGCATTTTCAAGGGCGGCGCGAACGCGGATCGTGCCGGTTGCCGCATCCACCTCGTTGTTGATCAGCTGGATATGGCCTGAGATTGGCGTGCCCTCGTCGGCAGCGGTGCCGATCTGCACCGGGATGCGCTCGATGGCGTTGCCGCCGGCCGAGGCCTGGAGCCGGGCGAGGGCGGTGGTCACCACCTCTTCGCTGGCGCTGAAGCTTGCGTAGATGGGATCGACCGAAACCAGCGTCGTCAGCACCGGCGAGGCGGAGCCGGCGGCAACGAGATTGCCGGCGGTCACTTCCAGCCGGCCGACACGGCCGGAGATCGGGGCCCGGACCTCGGTGTATTGAAGGTCAAGCTCGGCCGTGCGCAACGCCGCCTTGGCGGAGCGCACGCTTGCCTGTGCTTCGTCGAAGGCGCTGAGGCGCTGGTCAACGCCGCTCTGCGGGATCGCGCTGGTGGTGACGAGCTTGCGTCCCCGATCGAGCTCCGTCTTGGCAAGTGCGACGCGCGCCTCGGCTGCCGAGACCTGCGCGGCTGCCCGGTCGACGGCTGCCGCATAGGGCTCGGGATCGATGGTCAGCAGCAGGTCGCCTTTCTTCACCAGGGCGCCTTCGCGGAAGTGGCTTTCAAGAATGGCGCCGCCGACCCGGGGACGGATCTCGACACGCTCGATCGCCTCCAGCCGTCCGGAAAAATCTTCCCAGGTGGTGATGCGGCGCGACTGGGCCTTGGCCACCGAAACCGGAACGGCCGGCGGCGGTGCCGCTGCCGTTTCGGTTGCGGCGTCCGCTTCGAAGTGCTGGGGCAGGCCGAGAAGAACGGCGGCTGCGCCAGCGGTAGACAATAGGATGCTCAGGCCGGCGCCCCAGAGGGCCCGGCGGGTCACTGTCGATGTCATTTTTCTCTCCTTGCCGGTTGGGAGCCGGCGCTTTTGCTGCTGTCGTCAGCGCGGGGGAAGGCCTGTCGCCTTGTCGTCCCTTGCTAACGCATCGTCATTTCCGCCGGCTTTGCCCCTGCCTGTTGAAAGAAGCGGGAAAAGATGCCGGTAATCGTTTCTTCCTGGGCGGCCCAGGTTTCGGCGTTCACGGTATTTTGCGGTATCCACCCGGCCCGGCCGGGAAGAATTTGCGATTGGACGCTCACACCCGCCTGACGGAGGCGGTCGGCATAGGCCGCAGTCTCGTCGCGCATCGGGCATTCCTCGCTGGTCAGGATCAGCGCGGGCACAAGACCGGCGAGCCGCGTACAGTGTGCTGGAGCGGCATAGGGATGCGTGAAGCCACCGCATTCGCCGAGATACCGTTGCCATCCCTCGGCGATCGATTGCACCGAGGTCTCGGGACAGTATTTGCGAAACGACGCCGTCGCCAGGCACGGATCCAGCATCGGCGACAAGAGGATCTGCCCCTTGAGGTCGGTCAGGAACTGGTCGCGGGCCATCAGCGCCACGCCGGCGGCGATGTTGCCGCCCGCCTCTTCGCCGGCGATGAACAGCATCGATTTCTTGTGCGCGAATTGCGGGCAACGCGCGCGCATCGAGGACAGCATCGAATAGGTGACGTCGAGTGCTGCCGGAAACGGATTGAGGCAGGCCGATGAATATTCCGGTGAGATCACGATGGCACCGGCCGCCGCAAGCGCCTTGGCCACCCGCTCGCCGGCGGCAATCGAACTGCCAACGAAGGAGCCGCCATGCAGGTGCAGCACCACAGGCGGCGGATTGAGCAGCGTGTCGCCACTATAGACACGTGCCGGGCACGAGCCTTGGCCCGTCTGCATCGTCTCTAGTCTAAAGCGTTCACCCATCTCTCTTGCCTTTGCCACGGGGTCATCCCACATGAGGCGACAACCCGCCATGATGGGAGAATAACATTGTCTTCTGTCTGGAATAGTCAGTTCAATCCGACTACACTATTCATTATCTCGAACAATCACGGCTATTGAAAATGGACCAGCTCACGGCCATGCGCGCGTTTCTCCGCGTTGTCGAAACCGGCAATTTCACACGGGCTTCCGCTTCGCTCAATATGCCCAAAGCAACCGTCACCAATCTCATCCAGGGCTTGGAAGCGCATTTGCGCACCAAGCTGCTCAATCGAACGACGCGGCGGGTCCTGGTGACGCCGGATGGTGCACTTTATTACGAACGCGCCGCCCGTCTCGTCACCGATCTCGACGAACTCGACGGCAGCCTGTCGAGCGCCCAGAGCCTGCCGAAAGGACGGTTGCGCGTGGAAATGGCAAGCGCCATGGCCAATCTTATTGTGATCCCTGCTTTGCCGGAGTTTCACAAGCGCTACCCCGATATCCAAATCGATCTAGGCGTTTCCGACCGCACAGTCGATTACGTTGCAGAGAATGTCGACTGCGCGATACGCGTCGGCGCCCTGACCGACCAGTCGCTGATTGCCCGCCGCATCACCGACATGAGCTTCATCGCCTGTGCTGCGCCCGACTATCTCGACCGTTGCTCGACACCGCAACATCCGTCCGACCTTTCGAAGAATTGTTATGTCGTCGGCTATTTCCGCCCACAGACCGGTCAGCAGATGCCGTTCTACTTCAAGCGCGGAGCCGAGGAGATTGAGGTCCATGGCCGCTATGCGGTCGCGGCCAACGAATCGACCACCTATCTCGCCGCCGCCCGCGCCGGCCTCGGTGTCATCCAGGCGCCGCGTTTCATGGTGCGGGGCGATCTTGAGACCGGCACCATGCGGCCGGTGCTGCAGGACTGGCAGATCGACTCGATGCCGATCTATCTGGTCTATCCGCCCAACCGGCACTTGAGCAGCCGGCTCCGTGTCTTTGCCGACTGGGTGGTGAAAATCATCGCACAATCACAACTCGACGGCGAATAGACCTATTTTCCACGCTCGGCGTCGTAGCGTTCACGCGCCGCATCGAGCGCGCCAAAGTGCGTTTCGGCCCAGCGATCGAGCACCAGCAGGGTTTCGCTGAGCGAACGACCGACAGCGCTCAAGCTGTATTCCACATGCGGCGGCACAGTCTTCTTGTCCTCGCGGATGACGAGACCGTTGCGTTCCAGCTCCTTCAGCGTCTGGGTCAGCATCTTCTGCGAGACATCGCCGAGGCGGCGCATCAGTGCGGCGTTGCGCATCGGACCTTCCTCGAGCGCCGAAATGATCAGCATCGCCCATTTGCTGGCAATCAGCTCCAGTGCATGGCGCGACGAGCAGGTCGGGTCGAACACGTCAGGAATGGAGGCCGTGGGTGCTTTCAGCAGGTCCGTCGAGATTTTCATAGTTACCAAAAGGTGCGTAATTGCTCTTCGGTGCCTATCCTACCAGATTGTTCTCCAGATGAAAATTTCGATGGAGACGGCAATGGCGTGGATCATCCTGATAGTGGCGAGCCTGATTGAAATCGTCATGGGGCTCGCGCTCAAATATGCAGACGGCTGGACGAAACTGGTGCCGAGTGTCATCGGCATCGTAGCGGCGCTTGGCAGCGTCTACCTCCTGACGATCGCCATGCGCGACCTGCCGGCCGGCACCGCCTACGCTGCCTGGACCGGCATTGGCTCGGTTGGCATCACCGTGCTCGGCATCGTGCTGTTCGGCGACCCCGTCTCCTTTCTGCGCATCACCTGCATCGCGATGATCATCGTTGCCGTCGCCGGTCTGCGTTTCCTCGAAGCCTGAGACGGTCGGCGTCCGCAACCCAAGACGAAAAAAGCGCCACGATCGGATCGCGGCGCTTTTTGATTGGTTATGGCCATGTGCCTGGGCGGAGCTTAGCTCTGACGGTTCTTGGCGTTGTTGCCCTTGGGCTTCGGCTTGAAGCCGCCATCCTTGTTGGCGTTCGGCTTGGCCTTCTTCTTGGTCCAGGCCTCGCGGTTCTCCGGCGGCTTGTCGTCGGTGTGGGCCGGGGCGGCGGCGTAGGCCGGCTTCTTGTCGAACTTGCGCTTCGGCTTGAAGTCGCCGTCGCTGCGTGCCGTATCGTCGGAATAGGGGCGCTTCTTGGCAAAGGCCGGCTTGTCCTTGGAATAGGCGGGCTTGTCCTTGGAGAAGTTCGGCTTGTCTTTCGAGAAGCTCGGCTTTTCCTGGCGCTGCTGCGTGAGATCAGGCGCACCCGGAAGCGTCTTCACCCGGATGCCTTTTTCCAGCATGCCTTCCTTGCCGATCGACGACAGGAAGCGCTCAGCGCCGTCAGCCGTCATCTCGACGAAGGTTTCGTCCTGCTGCATGCGGATCGCGCCGATGTCGCGTTTGGTGAGCTTGCCGTGGCGGCACAGCATCGGGATCAGCCAGCGCGGCTCGGCGCTCTGCTTGCGGCCGACCGAAAGCGAGAACCAGCTGCCGTCGCTGAAGTCGGCACGCGGCGCGTCATAGTCTTCGCGCGGTGTGGATTTCTCGTCGCGGCGCGGCTTGGCGCGGCTGTCGCCGACGGCAACTTCGATCAGGTCTTCAGGCGCGGAGCGACCCGAGCGGAACTGGCGCACGAAGGCTGCAGCCATCTGCTCGGCGCCGTGGAGCTCGATCAGGGCGCGCACGATCTCTTCTTCGTCTTCGCGGATCGGCTCGGCAAAGCTGGTGTCGGCAAGCAGGCGCTCGTCGTCGCGGCGGCTGACGTCGTCGGCTGACGGCGGGCGTGCCCAGTTGGCGGTGATGCGGGCATTTTCGAGCAGGCGCTCGGCCTTGCGGCGCTGGCTCACCGGCACGATCAGGGCGCTGACGCCCTTCTGGCCGGCGCGTCCGGTGCGGCCGCTGCGGTGCAGAAGCGTGTCCGGATTGGTCGGCAGGTCGGCGTGGATGACCAGCTCCAGGCCGGGCAGGTCGATGCCGCGGGCGGCGACGTCGGTGGCGATGCAGACGCGGGCGCGACCGTCGCGCATGGCCTGCAGCGCATGGGTGCGTTCGTTCTGGCTGAGCTCGCCCGACAGCGCCACGACCGAGAAGCCGCGGTTGTTGAAGCGGGCGGTCAGATGGTTGACCGCAGCACGGGTTGAGCAGAACACGATGGCGTTCTTCGCTTCGTAGAAACGCAGGACGTTGATGATCGCGTTTTCGCGATCGTTCGACGCCACGGTCAGGGCGCGGTATTCGATGTCGACATGCTGCTTCTGTTCCGAAGCGGTGCTGATGCGCACGGCATCGCGCTGGTAGTTCTTGGCAAGTGTGGCGATCGAGCGCGGCACGGTTGCCGAAAACATCAGGGTGCGGCGATCGTCAGGGGATTCCTCGAGGATGAATTCGAGGTCTTCGCGGAAGCCGAGGTCGAGCATCTCGTCGGCCTCGTCGAGCACGACGGCGCTCAGTGAGGAGATGTCGAGCGAGTTGCGGCGGATATGGTCGCAAAGGCGTCCGGGCGTGCCGACGACGATGTGGGCGCCGCGTTCCAGCGCGCGCTTCTCGGTGCGCATGTCCATGCCGCCGACGCACGAAATGATCGTCGCACCGGTCTGTTCATAGAGCCATTCGAGCTCGCGCTTGACCTGCAGCGCCAACTCGCGTGTCGGTGCGATCACCAGCGCCAACGGCGCGCCGGGCGCGCTGAAGCGGCGCTGATCGCCAAGCAGGGTCGGCGCCAGCGCCAGGCCGAAGGCGACGGTCTTGCCGGAGCCGGTCTGAGCCGATACCAGCGCATCCTTGCCCGCAAGGTCGGGATCGCGCATCGCCTTTTGAACCGGCGTCAACTCGTTGTAACCGCGTTTTGCCAACGCCTCGGCGATCGCAGGCGCGATCCCTTCGAATTCTGTCATCTCTCGTCTTTCGGATTTCGGTTTTCGCGCCGGTAAACGAACAAGACCTTGGATCAGGTCGTCATCAGGCGCCGATTGCCGCGGCCAGCATCTTGTCGCCGGCCTGTTCATGGCGCGCTACATACCTGTTCGGGGCTGAAATGTACAGTGCGCCGCTTAAGCGCCGGGTTCGTCTCCGCGCTGGCCGAATTCGTTCGGTCCTTCCGCCCCGGGCCACAGGCAGAGCGCGATGAAAACGACGGGGCTCAACACCGGGATGAACAGGCAAAGTGCGAGTGGTCCGGGATAACCGATATCGTGCAGCCGCTTGATTGCCAGCATGGCGATCGACAGCGTGGAAACGACGCCGGACACGATCAGCGCCAGCGTCCAGAGTGCCAGCGCGGTGTTGTGGTTTTCGTTGGCGAACATCTGCGCGACGACAAAACCGCCGATCAGAAGCCAGAAAAGCCAGGACAGGAAAAAGGGCAGGCGAGTGATGCGACCGGAGGGGCTGAAGAACAGCCAGATCATGTTCGGCTGCCGCCCCTCCGGTGTCATCTGATCAGTCTCGAAGCAGTTCGTTGATGCCGGTCTTGGAGCGGGTCTTCTCGTCGACGCGCTTGACGATAACGGCGCAATAGAGGTGCGGCGCCGGCTGGCCATTGCCCATGGTCGAGCCCGACGGCATCGAGCCGGCGACGACGACCGAGTAGGGCGGCACTTCGCCATAGGTCACTTCGCCGGTAGCGCGGTCGACGATCTTGGTCGACTTGCCGATGAAGACGCCCATGCCGAGAACCGAGCCTTCGCGCACGATGCAGCCTTCAACGACCTCGGAGCGGGCGCCGATGAAGCAGTTGTCCTCGATGATTGTCGGACCGGCCTGCATCGGCTCCAGCACGCCGCCGATGCCGACGCCGCCCGAGAGATGCACGTGCTTGCCGATCTGGGCGCAGGAACCGACCGTTGCCCAGGTGTCGACCATCGTGCCTTCACCGACATAGGCGCCGAGGTTGACGAATGACGGCATCAGGATCGCGTTCGGCGCGATATAGGCGGAGCGGCGCACGACGCAGTTCGGCACGGCGCGGAAGCCGGCCTTCTCGAATTCGTTGACGCTCCAACCGTCGAACTTGGAGGCGACCTTGTCCCACCAGACGGATTCTCCCGGACCGCCCCGCACGATCTCCATCGGGTTGAGGCGGAACGAGAGCAGCACGGCTTTCTTCAGCCATTGATTGACGGTCCAGTTGCCGTCGGCGCCGCGCTCTGCCACCCGCACCTTGCCGCTGTCGAGCAGGTTCAGTGCCGTCTCCACGGCATCGCGCACCGCGCCGCGCGTTCCGGTGTTTACGGAATCGCGGTCGTCAAAAGCGGCGTCGATCGTCTGCGACAGGGAGGCGAGGTCGTGGTTCGTCATCGGAATTCCTTAAAGTTCGGCAGTTATCCTGGCAAAGCTCTACTGCATAATTCCGCAAATCGGAATCGATTTAAGGACAAAATTAAGCAGCGACGCGATCTGCGGCTATGGGTGTTCATTGCCGGCTGAAGTGCGTGGTGCCCGAGGCTGTTCCGGAAAAGTTGAACTGCTTTTCGGCGCGGCCGTCCCGCCAGGGCTTGGCAAGCTCGGACGACTCCGGCATCAGGGGCATTCATGACCGATGAAACAGGATAGGACGCGTCCGCCCGAGATGCCGATTGTCCGGAACGCGACGGGAAAGACGATAGCATGGCACGCATGAAGAAGCGCAATCTGCGCCGTAAGGATGGGGTTTGGGATCCGCTGGCCGATAGCTCGCAGAGCCGTCAGCGGGCGCAGACGGTTCCGCTGACGCCGCAATCGGCCTCGCCAGCCTATCGCCTCGCCTATATCGACGATGATTTTCTCTGCCGCGAGGAGCTGCGCCCGGTGCGTTTGCAGCTCGAACTCTTGAAGACCGAAATGATGCTGGAGGAACACGGCATCAACTCGACCGTCGTGATGTTCGGTGGCGCCCGCATCCCCGAGCCCGGCGGTGACGCCTGGGCGGCCAAGAACGATACCCAGCGCAAGAACCTCGAGGCAGCCTCGGTCTACTACGACGAGGCGCGCAAGTTCGCGCGGCTTTGCTCGGAGCATTCCGCCAAGCTGCACCACAAGGAATACGTGGTCGTCACCGGCGGCGGGCCGGGTGTGATGGAGGCGGGCAACCGTGGCGCCGACGATGTCGGTGCTCCGTCGATCGGTCTCAACATCGTCTTGCCGCACGAGCAGGCGCCGAACCGCTTCGTCACGCCGGAACTGTCGTTCAACTTCCACTATTTCGCGATCCGCAAGATGCATTTCCTGCTGCGCGCAAAGGCAGTGGTGGTTTTCCCGGGTGGATTCGGAACGCTCGACGAATTGTTCGAGACGATGACTCTGATGCAGACCGGACGTATGGCTCTGGTCCCGCTGATCCTCTTCGGCGAGAAATTCTGGCGCACCATCATCAATTTCGAGGCGCTCGCTGAATTCGGCACGATCGCACCGAACGATGTGGACCTGCTGCGCTTCGTCGATACCGCCGATGAAGCCTGGGAGATCATCTCCAGCTTCTATCAGGCCGTCGATTCCAAAACCGTGCCGATGGCAAACGGTAGGCGCTAGAGAGCTCTGCTTCTTCGGGCGCAATGCTCGTTTGGCGGATAAACAACGCCGCGTGCCAAATCTGGCGCGCGGCGTCGTCGTTTCGGGGGGATGTTGCAGAATTCACGCCTCCCCCTTGCGATCGTGTCCGATGCCAGGGGGAGGCGCCACGCAGACGACACGCTCCGCCGGGGGAGGGAGAGTGTCGTCATCCGGGTTTGATTTTCCTGGCCTAGACCTTCTTGCTGAAGTCGGCCGCGTCGATGACGCCGTCGCCATTCTTGTCGCGGCGCTTGAACATCTTCTCGCTCGCACTTGCGACTTCGGCAGCACTTAGGGAGCCATTGCCGTCGGTGTCGACGCGCTTGAAGGCCTTGGGCCGCATGCCGGGCACCATGGCTGGCCGCGCCTCCTTGAGCTGGGCGAGGGCTGCGTCGCGCTCCTTGCCCTTGGCTTCGTGCCACGCCTTGCGGGCGTCGCGGAACGCCTGGCGCTTCGCCTTCATCTCGTCGGCGCTGATCTGGCCATCGCCATTGGTGTCGAATGTCTTGAAGTTCGTGGTCATGCGCGCCTGAAACTCGTTGAGCGACACCTTGGAATCGCTGTTGGTATCAAGCCGCTTGATCATGCGTTCGGCCCGCTGTTCGGGCGTCATCTTGTCTCTGGCCGCAAAGGATGGCGCAGCCATTCCTGTGACGGCGACGGCAAGGGCGGTCACGCCAAGGATCAGGGTTCTGTTCCGCATCATGCTTCCTTTCGATCGGGTTATCCCTGAACGAATGATAGGCAGCCAGGCGGCGGGCACCAGTTAAACTTTGGTAATTTAAGCCTTTGGCGGGAAAGGGGTTTTTCCCTGGCCAAATTGTGTCGGCGTCAGAGGTCGGCGATTACGCGCTTGAGGAAGCTGGCAAGGTCCTCGGTCACGTAGTCGATCTGCTCGTCCTCGTCCCCGGACTGCTCCCAGGATTCGGCAAACTCGTATTCGAAGTTGCGCGGCACCAGCAGAACCGTCTTCATGCCCAGGGTCTTGGGGACCAGCAGGTTGCGCGGCAGGTCCTCGAACATCGCCGCATTGCGCGTGTCGACCCGGTGCAGGCTCATGAACTTGTCATAGGTTTCACCCGCCGGCTTCGGTACGAAATCGGCAGCGACGATATCGAAAATGTCGTTGAAGTGATCGAGGATGCCGAGCGCGCGAGCGGTCATCTCCGCATGGGCGACGCTGCCGTTGGTGAAGATGAACTTGCGTCCCGGCAGCGCCTTGATCGCCTCGCCCAGCGTCGGGTCCGGCGGCACGATGCTGTAGTCGATCGCGTGGGCCTTTTCGAGGAATTCGTTCGGGTCGATGCCGTGATGGATCATCAGGCCTTTGAGCGTCGTGCCGTGATCGCGGTAATAGTCTTTTTGCAGCTTCTTCGCGTCCGCCGGCTCCAGCGACAAAAGCGCGGCAACATAGGCCGTCATGTTGCGGTCGATCTGCGAGAACAGATTGACGTGATGCGGATAGAGCGTGTTGTCCAGGTCGAACACCCAGTCGGTGACATGGGAGAAATCGTCGTGGGTCGGCAGGCGATCGAGCTTTTTCATGACTGCCTTATGACATGGCGGTGATGGGCGGCAAACGACAAAATGCACGCCGCAGCGCGGGTTGTCCTGCCGGCGCACGCATTTCCACTTTGAATTGCCTAGACGGCATGGCATCTTTCGCCCGGGGCGGTTTCAGACACGTGGCGGCAGGTGCACATGTCGGACGAAGTGTTCTATCTGCTGTTTCTGTTCGGGTTTTACGCGACGACCGTCGTGACCTATTTCGCCTTCGGCTATGGCGTGACCTGGTTCAACGCCCGCAATCCGGAACGAAAGATCCAGAAGGGCCGCGGTTCGGGCAGACGCCGCAAGGCGGAAATCCGCCAGAGCCTGGCGTCGATGTTCAGCGCCTGCCTGCCGCTGACGATCGGTCTTTACGTCCAGCAGAAGGGCTGGGCGCCGGCGCCCTGGGCTCTGCACTGGTGGGCGGCGGTGCCGCTCTTCGTGCTGTGCATGTTCCTCTACGATACCTGGTTCTATTTCATGCATCGGCTGCTGCACACCCGGTGGCTCTTCCCGCTGCACGCCCTTCATCACAAAAGCGTCGCGCCGACGATCTGGAGCACCTATTCGGAGGATGTTGTCGACAACTTCCTCTTGCAGAGCTTTTCGGCCGTCGTCGTTTTCGTCGTTCCGTTTCCGCCGGCAATCCTCATAGGGCAGCGATTGTTCGAACATTTCAACGGCATGATCGGCCATTGTGGCTTCGAGTATTTCGCCACATCCACCGCACGTTATCCGTCGCCTCTGTTGTGCACGACGTTCCACGACCAGCATCATTCCGGCTTCCGGTACAATTACGGCAACTATTTCTCCTTCTTGGATCGCCTGCTGGGCACGATCGCGCCGAATTACGATCAGAGCGTGAAGATTTTCGAAGAAGAGGTCCCGCCGCTGACGCTCCGTCGGGCTGGCGAACTGGCGGACGTCCAGGAAAAATCAGACTAAATAGGCGAGAGCGTATGGAGTTCTTGGCAATACCAGGCCGGGCATGTTAGCTCGCGGCCATGGAAACCTGGGTACTCATCACCGTCGCTGCGGCCTTCCTTCAGAATGTCCGCTCCGCCATGCAGAAACACCTGAAGGGCGTCATGGGCACGACGGGCGCAACCTTCGTGCGTTTCGGCTTCGGCCTGCCTTTTGCGTTGTTCTACCTGTTCGTGCTCTGGCAGGTGGTGGGTCGTCCGCTTCCGGTACCCAATGGCACCTTTTTCCTCTGGGCCGTGATCGGCGGGCTGGCACAGATCGCCGCAACCTTCCTGTTGGTACACCTCTTTTCCTTCCGCAACTTTGCGGTCGGCACCGCCTATTCGCGCACCGAGCCGGCCCAGGCAGCCCTCTTCGGCCTCATCTTCCTCGGCGAGCGGGCGAGTGAGGGCACGCTGGTGGCGATCGCCATCTCTGTTGTCGGCGTCATGCTGATTTCCGTCGCGCGCACGACGCTCAGCCCACGCTCGCTGGTCACGTCGGTTTTCAGCCGCACCGCCGGCATCGGCCTGCTTTCGGGAACGTTCTTCGGGCTCTCGGCCGTCGCCTATCGTTCCGCGTCGCTCGCACTCGCACCGAGCTTGCCGGCACCCGATTACATGATGCAGGCAAGCTTCACGCTCGGCTTCGTCATCCTGCTGCAGACGGTGGTGATGCTGATCTGGATCGTGGCCCGCGAACCAGGCGAGCTCAAGCTGATCGCCGCCGCGTGGAAACCGGCCGTCGTCGTCGGTTTCGTCGGCGCTTCCGCGTCCTTCGGCTGGTTCATGGCAATGACGCTGCAGCAGGCGGCGATCGTCAAGGTGGTGGCGCAGGTCGAGATGCTCTTCACATTCGCCTCGTCCTTCTTCATCTTCCGCGAATGGATCAATCGGCTCGAACTTCTCGGCTGCCTGCTGATCGTGCTCGGCGTGGTGACGCTCGTGCTGATCTGACAACGCTGATCTGAAAAAATAGACGCCCGAAAACCGGCGTCTCTTCGCCCTGTGGTCGTGGTAGAACCACGCCATGTTGTTCGATCTTCCTTCCGATGAAACGCTCTACGACGCCTTGATGGCGCGAAGCACCGAATACGAAGGTTCAGCCTTCGTCTGCGTCAAGACAACAGGCGTCTTCTGCCGCCTGTCCTGCCCAGCCCGCAAGCCGAAGCGAGAAAACACGATTTTCGTGGGCTCGATCGGCACCTGCCTGGAGACGGGGTTCCGTCCCTGCCAGCGCTGCCGGCCGCTCGCCACCTTCGGCGCCAAGGATCCGCTGGTACAAGAGCTGCTGCAGGCGCTGGAAGTAGCACCTGAGCGGCGCTGGAGCGAGGATGATATCGTGCGCCGCGGGCTCGATCCGTCGACTGTCCGCCGGGCGTTCAAACGCAATCTCGGCATCACCTTTCTCGATCTGGCGCGGTATCGCCGCCTGGGGCTTGCTGCCCGTCAGCTCGCCGACGGAGGGCGCGTGATCGACGCCCAGCTCAAAGCCGGCTACGAATCGCCGAGCGGCTTTCGTGCCGCCTTCCAGCGATTGCTTGGCGACGCGCCGGCCGCCGCTTTGGGGCGGGAGCTGCTCTCCTTTGATTGGCTCGAGACGCCGATCGGCCCCATGGTCGCGATCGGCGACGCCACACATCTGCATCTGCTCGAGTTCCACGATCGCAAGGCATTGCCGACGGAACTCGCGGCGCTGAAGCGAGCGACACGCTCGGCGATTGTCCCCGGCAGGACGGCGCCGATCGACAGGATTGAAGGCGAGTTGAAGGCCTATTTCGCGGGCGATATGGGCGCATTCCAAACGCCGCTTGCGCCCGGCGGGACGCCTTTCGAGCGCAACGTCTGGGAGAAGCTTGTAAAGATTCCCGCCGGTGGGACGCGGTCCTATGGTGACATTGCCCGCGAGGTCGCTACGATCCAGTCCGCGCGTGCCGTGGCCAGTGCAAACGGATCCAACCGGATCGCCATCGTCATACCCTGCCACCGCTGCCTTGGCGCTGACGGTTCGCTCACGGGTTACGGCGGCGGGCTCTGGCGGAAACAGTGGCTGTTGCGGCACGAGGCGAAAGCGAAACCTGTCAGCCCGTTCGTGGAGGAAACGCAATGAACCAGAAGGAAAAGGCGCTCGCCTTTGCCGCCCTGCATAAAAAGGGCGATCCGGTGGTGCTCTACAACATCTGGGACGCCGGCAGCGCCAAGGCGGTCGCCGAGGCCGGCGCCAAGGCGCTTGCCACCGGCAGCTGGTCGATCGCCGCCGCTCATGGCTTCGGCGATGGCGAGAAGGTGCCGTTGGCGCTGTTGACCGATATCGCCCGGCTGATCGTCGGCTCGACCGAACTGCCGGTGACGGTCGATTTCGAGGGGGCCTATTCCGATGATCCGGCAACGGGGGCTGCCAACGTCTCGCGGCTGATCGACGTCGGCGCCATCGGTATCAATTTCGAGGACCAGGTGGTCGGCAAGTCAGGCGTGCATGCACTCGAGAAGCAAGCCGCCCGTATCCGGGCTATCCGCGAGATGGCGGATCGCCGTGGCGTGCCGTTGTTCATCAATGCCCGCACCGACCTGTTCCTGCAGGCGAGCGATGCGGCCCACCATGCCGGCCTCGTCGATGAGGCGATTGCGCGCGGAAAGGCCTTTGCCGAAGCGGGCGCCAGCGGCTTCTTCGTGCCGTGGTTGGTGGACGAGGGGTTGATCGCCAAGGTCTGCGCCGCCTCGAGCTTGCCGGTCAACGTGATGATGCGACCGGGCGCACCTGATCTGAAGACGCTGGCTTCGGCCGGCGTCGCCCGGGTCAGCTACGGGCCGTTCCCTTATCGGGCGATGATGGAGAAGCTGAAGCAGGAAGCCGTGGCCGTTTATCAGGTCTGAGCATGGTCAAAAACAGAAGCGGGACACGGCCTGAAAACCGTATCCCGCTTTTTTCACGCGTCGTGGCTTGCCGTCGATCAGGGAACGATCAGCGTGCCGGCGCCGCGCTCGGTGAAGATCTCGAGCAGCACCGAATGGGCCGTCTTGCCGTTGAGGATGACGACGCCCTGGACGCCGGCCTTGATCGCTTCGATGCAGGTCTCGACCTTCGGGATCATGCCGCCGGAAATCGTGCCGTCGGCGATCAGGGCGCGGGCCTGAGCGACCGATAGTTCCTTGATCAGCTTGCCATCCTTGTCGAGCACGCCCGGAACGTCCGTCAGGAACAACAGGCGCGTGGCGTTGAGCGCACCGGCAATGGCGCCGGCAAAGGTGTCGGCGTTGATATTGTAGGTGTGTCCGTCACGGCCTGGCGCGACCGGCGCGATCACCGGGATCATTTCCGAGCGGGCAAGCAGGTCGATCAGCGTGCGGTCGACTTCGACCACTTCGCCGACGAAACCGAGATCGAGCACGCGCTCGATGTTGCTATCCGGGTCCTTGATGGTCTTGCGCGCCTTTTCGGCGAAGACCATGTTGCCGTCCTTGCCGCAAAGGCCGATCGCCCATTCGCCGGTCTGGTTGATGAGGGCGACGATCTCCTTGTTGATCGAGCCGGCCAGAACCATCTCGACGATCTCGACCGTCTTTTCGTCGGTGACGCGCAGGCCGCCTTCGAACTTCGATTCGATGCCCATCTTCGTCAGCATCGCGCCGATCTGTGGGCCGCCGCCGTGTACGACGATCGGGTTGACGCCCGACTGCTTCAACAGCGCGATGTCGCTTGCAAAGGCGCGGCCGAGTTCGGCATTGCCCATGGCGTGGCCGCCATATTTGACGACGATCGTCTTGTTCTCGTAGCGCTGCATGTAGGGCAGGGCCTGGGTAAGCAGGCGTGCCTGGATTTCACTTTCATTGGCGGACATGGCGGACCCTCGAAAAATACCGGCTGCTGTTTAACGCATGTTTCCCGTTGATGGAATGATCGGGGAGCAACATAAAACAGCAATGACGATGCACGCTGGCGGATGGCGATTTGTGCCCTATGTCCTGTCTCAAGAATGCATCGGGTCGGGTAGGCAATGATCGACGAGGAAATTTCCGGACTGCTCGGCCGTGTTTCGCTCAGGGATCGCGCGGCCTTTGCCGAGCTTTACCGGCTGACCAGTCCGAAACTTTTCGCCATTTGTCTGCGTATCCTTAGGGACAGAAGTGAAGCGGAAGAAACGCTGCAGGAAGTCTACGTCAGAATATGGCAGCACGCCGACCGTTTTTCTCCGGGCCAGTCAACGCCGATGTCCTGGTTGGCGGCGATCGCGCGCAACCGCGCCATCGACCTGATCCGGGCACGCAAACCCATCGCCAACGCGATTGACGAAGCCTATGATTTGGCTGATCCTGCTGCCGATCCGGAGAAATCGGCAGTGGTAAGAGCGGAGGGCAGGCGGATCGATGCGTGCATGGAGGAGCTTGAGGCCGATCGGGCAAACGCCGTGCGGCGCGCCTATGTCGAAGGTCTGAGTTATCAGGAACTGGCCGAAGTGTATGCTGTGCCGCTGAACACGATGCGAACCTGGTTGAGGCGCAGCCTGTTGAAGTTGAGAGAGTGCATGGAGCGATGACAGCGTCCACCCCAGACAAAGGAGACTTCCGCCGCGACGAGGTGATCGCCGGGGAATATGTGCTGGGCGTGCTGTCCGCCGACGATCGTCGCAAGGTCGAGGCTCGGCTTGCCTCCGACCGCAATTTCGCCGCCATGGTCACGCGCTGGCAGAACAACCTTTCCTCCTTCGACGAAGCCTATGATCCCGTGGCGCCGCCTGCGCGGACCTTTGCCGCGATCGAGCGCAGGCTTTTCGAAACGGCTTCGCCGGCCGCCGCCCCGGCGCGCGCGGGTATCTGGCAATCTCTTGCGCTCTGGCGCGGTCTCGCGCTCGCCTCGCTTGCCGTCGTCGCCGTGATGGGCGCGTCCATGGCGGGACTGTTTGCACCGCCTTCCGGCGGCCGTCCGCTGGTTGCCGAGATGACCGGCAAGGGCATCTCGGTCGACCTCGTCGCCCGGTTCGATCGCGAAACCGGCCATCTCCGGGTGACGCCGGTCGCCACGCGGCAGGCGGAGGAAAAATCGCTGGAGCTGTGGCTGATCAACGGCGACAACCCGGCTCTCTCCCTCGGCGTGCTGCCTCAGACCGGCGAGGGCGAAATCCTCATTGCCCCGGCGATGCGCGAGAAGTTCTCGCGCGGCTCGGTCCTCGCCGTCAGCATCGAGCCGCTTGGCGGCTCGCCGACCGGTTCGGCCACCGGCCCGATCATCGCGCTCGGCAAGGCGCGCGACCTCTAGCTCCCCACGTACTCTTCTTCTCGCGCCTGCGCCGCGTTCAGGGCGAGTTTTCGCCCGGCCGACCGACAATCTGAAAAATTCCTGAAACTCTTTTTGGAAGGCTTCCGTTGCTTGTCATGTTCCCGAGGAGGGAACGGCAGTTTCAACGGGGCGGCTTGTGTGTCGCCTCCATGACAGGTTCAACAGGAAGGAAGACTAAGATGTTCACCTCTGGGCTCCGTTCGTTCGCCACTATTGCTTTGCTGACGGCAAGCGCCGCAATCGCTCATGCCGAAAACCCGATGGTCGGTGGCGCGGCGATGTATGCGGACAAGAATATCGTCGAAAACGCCGTCAACTCGAAGGATCACACCACCCTGGTCGCAGCGGTCAAGGCCGCCGGACTGGTCGAAACCCTTGAGGGCAAGGGCCCGTTCACGGTCTTCGCGCCGACGAACGAGGCATTCGACGCCCTGCCGGCCGGCACGGTCGACACGCTGCTGAAACCGGAAAACAAGGACAAGCTGACGACGGTTCTCACCTGCCATGTCGTCTCGGCCGATGCGATGTCCTCGGCGATCGCCAAGATGGTCAAGGACGATGGCGGTGAACATGACGTCAAGACGGTCGGCGGTTGCATTCTGAAAGCCAAGGACGACGGCGGCAAGATCACGCTGACCGACGAGGCCGGCGGTACGGCCACAGTCACCATCGCCGACGTCAAGCAGTCGAACGGCGTGATCCATGTGATCGACAAGGTGCTGCTGCCCAAGGGCTGAGGTCTCTCTTCTCCGGGTCGCCGCGGCAGACACTCGCAGGCGATCCGTCGCCGGCGGTCTCATCCGTGGCGCCGGCGCCCCTGCCACCGATCGCTTGCGATCGGTGGCCTTTTCAACCGATCCCCTTCACGGCGCTTTGATCGGTCTTGTTTTGCCGCCTGACTGGCCGATGGCTATCTTCGAGCACGTCAGCGTCAGGGGCGTGAAAAGGAGGGTTCGATGGTGAACCGGCGAAACTTTCTGATCTTCGGTGGGACGCTGAGCGTGATTGCGATCGCGGCGGCAAAAGGGTTTCCGCTGGCGGCGCGCCCAGCCTCGGCCGAGACTTTCGCAGTGACCAAGACCGATGCCGAATGGCGGGCAATCCTGACGGACGAGCAATACCGGATCCTGCGCCACGAAGACACAGAGCGACCGTTCACCAGCGCACTCAACGATGAAAAACGCAAGGGTACATTCCAATGCGCCGGCTGCGCGCTCCCGGTCTACTCATCCGAAGCCAAGTATGACAGCGGCACCGGTTGGCCGAGTTTTTGGCAATCCCTTCCCGGTGGCGTGGCAACGCGCGAGGACAAGTCGCTGTTCATGACGCGCACCGAATGCCACTGCCATCGTTGCGGCGGGCATCTCGGCCACGTCTTCGACGATGGCCCGCCGCCCACCGGCAAGCGCCATTGCATCAATGGTTTCGCGCTGGCATTCGTGCCGGCGAGCGCCTGACGCTGGTCCCTGCGGGCAACGCGGCATGCCCGCAGGAAGCCGCGCTTCAGAACGTTCCGGCTTGCGGCGAAGCCGTCGTTGCGTCGGAGAGAGCCGCCTGGAGCTTCTGCTCCTGTTCGGGTGACAGCGATGTCTTCAGCACCCGACCGCGCAGGCCCGAGAATTCGGCGAGAACCTTTTCCGGCTGCACCTTGCGCACCAGGATGAACAGCGCCGAGGAGTTGTTCGGAATGGTGTTGCCCAGCGATTTGATGAAGTCGTCGTCAATGCCGTAGTCGGTCAGTGAGCCCGAAAGCGCACCGGCACCAGCGCCGAGTGCACCGCCGATGGCAAAGCCGGCAAGCGGATTGAGGAACAGGAGCCCGACAAGCCCGCCCCAGATCGAGCCGGACAGAAGGCCCGAGGTCGCCCCGATCGCGGTCAGGTTAAGGCTCTGCTTGAGATGGACCTTGCCATCCGCGTCGCGCACGACGACGACGGCGTCCTCGAGGTCGATCAGATATTCCTTCTTGAGGCCGGCGAGCTTGACGAGAACCTTGTCAGCTTCCTCAGGCGTATCGAACCCCACAACGATCAAATCGGACATGTGTCTCTCCTATCCTTGGCGCCATCGCGCAAGGAAACGCGCGACCGCACGGCAGAGATAGAGCGGTTTGCATGTCAGGGTAGTGACGGAGATCAAAGACTTGTCGGCGGTTTGCGCTCTCAGCGCGAAAGCGCAAGCTCGATCGTCGCGCGCAGCTCGTCGATGCCTTCACCCTTTTCCGAGGAAGTGAAGAGAACTTCGGGGAATGCGGCAGGATGCTTCTTGATCTTCTCGAGCGTTTCGGCGACCAGCCGGGGCACGCCGGCGGCCTTGATCTTGTCAGTCTTGGTCAGGATGATCTGGTAGGAGACAGCTGCCTTGTCGAGCAGCGACAGCACGTCCTCGTCGTTCTTCTTGATGCCATGGCGGGAATCGATCAGCACGTAGACGCGCTTCAGCGTCGCCCGACCGCGCAGGTAGTCGAACACCAGCTTGGTCCAGGCATCCACCTGTTCCTTCGGCGCCTGGGCATAGCCGTAGCCGGGCATGTCCACCAGCGCCATCGGCGGCAGGTCGCCTGCCTCGCCGGAAAAACCGTCGGGCACGAAGTAGTTGAGTTCCTGGGTGCGCCCGGGGGTGTTGGATGTGCGCGCCAGGCCCTTCTGGCCGACCAGCGCATTGATCAGCGACGACTTGCCGACATTGGAACGGCCGGCAAAGGCGATTTCGGTCGGGCCTTCCGGCGGCAGGAACTTCATCGCCGGCACGCCGCGAATGAAAATCCACGGCCGGCCGAACAGCGGCTTGTCGTCTTTTGTCTTAGTGTCGGCCATTGGTCTTCATTCCTTCGTCAAGTTGGACTTGGCTTCACGGTTTTGACGAGCGATGTCAAGCTTTCGGCTCGGCGCAGCTACCGAACCGGCCGGATTTGCTGGCGCAGGAGCTCAAGCGTCAGGTAAACCAACAGGGCGGCAAGTACGATCAATCCACCAACGATGGTATTGGTCCGCGGAATCTCGCCGTGGATGACGGCGACCCAGAGCGGCGCCAGCACGGTTTCGAGCGTGCCGAGCAGGGCAGCGAGCGCCGAGGGCAGCAGCCGCGCACCGGTGACGAACAGCGCAAGCCCAAGGCCGAAGTTGAGGGCGCCGAAGGCGACAAGGATGGCAAGCTCATTCGTCGTGACGGCAAAGCCCGAGGCTTGCGTCGCTGCAATGGTTCCGGCGACGATTGTGCCGAAGCAGGCGGCCGGCGCCATGCGCACATGGGCGTAGCGGCGGGTGATCACCGTGGCCGAGGCAAAGGCGAGCGCAATCAGCAGTGCCAGCGCATCGCCGACCGGCGAGACGCCACCGCCGATCGAATCCGAGACCATCACGACGACACCGGCGATGACGGCGGCGATTGCCGCCCAGGTGATGGCAGAAACCCGCTCGCGAAAGAGCAGCCAGCCGATGAGCGCTGCGATCAACGGCACTCCGGCCTGGATGAGCACGATGTTGGCGACCGTGGTGTAGGCGAGTGCCAGGATGAAGCTGGTCGAGGCCGTGGCGAAACAGCAGCCGACTGCAATGCCCGGCCAACCCATTTCGCGGAACAGGCGGGTCATGTTGGCGACTCCGTCACGCACCAGCATGAAGCCGATCAGGAAAAGGGTCGCGAACGTCGACCGCCAGAAGACGATCGTCCAGCCGTCGGCGATATCGAGAAACCGTGCAAGCGTGCCGCCGAAGCTCCAGACGATTGCCGAGCCAAGGACGAGCAGAACGCCGCCCGTGCGGTTTTGGAGAGCTGTCGTCGTTGAAGGGAGGGTCGACTGCGACATCGTCAGGATCCGGAGCGCGAAGGTTGAACAATAGATCGCAACGCGCGCGTGGGCACCGGTATCCGCGACAATGTCCCGTCGCAAACAGGGACAGACACAAAAAGAAAAACCCCGGACCTTTCGGTCCGGGGCCCTGCGAAGGCTCTGTCTGCCGGCGTCACTCCGCCGGCTTGGGTTTCTTCGAGAACAGGTTCTTCAGATTGTCGAACAGCTCGATCTTCACGCCCTGGCGCTTCATGATGATCGACTGCTGCAGCACCGAAAGCGTGTTGTTCCAGGCCCAGTAGATCACCAGACCAGCCGGGAACGATGCCAGCATGAAGGTGAAGACCACGGGCATCCAGGTGAACAGCATCGCCTGGGTCGGATCGGGCGGTGTCGGGTTCATGCGCATCTGCACGAACATGGTGATACCCATGATGATCGGCCAGACGCCGAGGTGCAGGAACGACGGTGCGTCGAACGGCAAGAGGCCGAAGAGGTTGAAGATCGTCGTCGGATCCGGCGCCGAAAGGTCGTGGATCCAGCCGAAGAACGGTGCGTGGCGCATCTCGATGGTGATGTAGATCACCTTGTAGAGCGCGAAGAACACCGGGATCTGCAACAGGATCGGCCAGCAGCCGGCGAGCGGATTGATCTTCTCTTCCTTGTAGAGCTGCATCATTGCCTGCTGCAGGCCCATGCGGTCGTCGCCGAACTTCTTCTTCAGCTCTTCCATCTTCGGCTGAACCTTCTTCATGTTCGCCATCGAAGCGTACTGCTTGTTGGCGAGCGGGAAGAACAGGAGCTTGACGACGATGGTGGTCGTCAGGATGGCGATGCCGAAATTGCCGAACAAACGATAGAAGTAGTCCATCATTTTGAACATCGGCTTGGTGATGAAGTAGAACCAGCCCCAGTCGATCAGGCGATCGAACTTCGGGATGGAATAGGCAGCTTCATAATTGTCGACGACGGGAACTTCCTTGGCGCCGGCAAAAACGAGGTTCTTGAGTTCCGAGGACTGGCCGGGGGCAATGGTGATTGCGTCGCTCTTGTAGTCGCTCTGGTAGCGGGCGCGGCCGTCCGTGAAGTGCGAGAAACGGGTCTCGAATGGGGTTGCCTGCGGCGGAACGACCGCTGCGGCCCAATATTTGTCGGTAATGCCGAGCCAGCCGCCGGTCGCCTTGCCGGGCTCGATCGCCTTGTCATCCTCGATCTTCGAGTAGCCGACTTCCTGCAGGCCATGCTCGCCGATGACGCCGATAAAGCCTTCATGCAGAACGTAGACGCTCGGTGTCGTCGGCTTGTTGAAGCGCGTCACGCGGCCGTAGGACGACAGCGATACAGGTTCGGCCGTATCGTTCTTGATGCTGTCGACCACCTGGAACATGTAGCGGTCGTCGATCGAGATCGTGCGGTTGAAGGTGATGCCCTTCTCGTTGGTGTAGGTGAGCGTCACCGGTGTCGCGGGCGTCAGCTTGTCGCCGCCCGAAAGCGTCCAGACGGTCTGCGGACCGGGCACGCTGCCGCTTGCCGCGTCGCCGACATAACCGATTTCGGTGAAGTAACCGTCGGTCGTCTCGGCCGGGCTGAACAGGGTGATGATCGGGCTCTGCTTGCTGACGGTCTCGTGGTAGGCCTTGAGCTTGAGATCGTCGAAGCGCGCGCCGGTCAGGTTGATGGAACCGGAAACCGCAGGCGTGTCGATCGCAACGCGGGCCGACTTCGCAAGCGCCTGGTCGCGGTTTTCGCCCGTGCCGGGAACTGTGCCGCCAGGCAGGACTTGGCCGGTCGCCGGCTGTTGCGCCGTTGCACCCGGCTGCGATTGGGCCTGCTGAGCCTGTTGGGCCTGCAGCGCTTCCGCAGCGATGCGTTCCTTTTCAATCTTCGGATTGACGTAAAGGAACTGCCAGGCGACGAGGATCAGCACGGACAGGCCGATCGCCACGAAATAGTTGCGGTTTTTTTCCATCATTGTTTCCTGGAACCGGCCGGCGGCCGCTTCTGTTTCGGCTTGTTTTCGATGCGCTCGCCAAGCCCCCGGGTCAAGGCGTCGAAGGGGGCATGCAGGAGATCGCGTCGGGCGACAATCACATAGTCGTGTCCGGGTTTCATTGCAAACCCGGCGGAAAGCCGCACCGCCTCTTTCAGGCGTCGGCGCATCCGGTTTCGCTCGACGGCATTGCCGTGTTTCTTGGTGACGGTGAAGCCGACGCGGGCTTCGCCCTCCGGATCGTTGCGGTCGAGCACTTCGAGGAGAAACAGCGGGCCTCTACGGCTTTCTCCTGCCCGAACGGCCAAAAACTGCGGACGGCTTTTCAGCCGCCCGACAGTCGTTTTGTCTTTATCTGACGTCATGTGCCCGGACACTGGTTTCGGGCAACTTCGGCTTAAGCCGAAAGACGCTTGCGGCCACGAGCCCGGCGGGCTGCGAGGACCTTCTGGCCACCGGCGGTGGACATGCGTGCACGGAAGCCGTGACGGCGCTTGCGAACAAGCTTGGACGGTTGGTAAGTACGCTTCATTTATTTAATACCGCGGTGTGCGGCCCTTCTTGGGTTTGCATGTAGCAAGGAGCGTTTACGTTCCGGACATAGCTCCGCCTGTCGGGCAGGCAGGCTTGGCCGGACGTGGGCGGCTTATAAAGGCAAATTTCCCGGAAAGTCAATCACGCGGGCCGATCCGAAAGGCAAAAGTGATCGAATCGAGGTGTCGGCGCGACCTCGATTCGCGCGCGCATGCACCACGACGCGCTATCTCAGGCTGGTAAACAGAGAGCTAACGCGCCCTCCCTAGAATGCCTGCTGTCCACGACGATCTTTATTAACCATGGATGTTTTAGCGTGGCCGCGGTGCAATAGCCGCGACCTTCCGATAACCGGGCAAGTCTCGCGGTGTCGTGGAGGCAGCGATGAAAATACGTGGTAAGATCAATCTGATCGTTGGGGTGATGAGCCTCCTGGCGATCGCGGTGACCGGCATGTCACTGTTGGTCGTTTCTCAATACAACAGCCGGTTCCATCAGTATCAGAACGCTTCAGAGCGTGCCTTCAACGGCGAGCACCTCAATCGACTGGTCACCGGCGTCGTCATGGAAGCGCGCGGGATTTACGCAGCGCCCACCATCGAAAAGGCAAAGCCCTTTGCCGAGGGCATTCTGAAGAATCTCGAAAAGATCGATGCGCTGTTTGCCGAGTGGCGCCCGCTGGTGCCGGCCGAAACGCTCGGCTCGTTCGATGCGCTGATCAAGCGCGCCGAGGAGTTCAAGGCGTTCCGCGTCGAAACCGCACGTCTCAGCCAGGAAGTTTCGCCGAAGGCGGCCAACGAACAGGGCAACAACGACGCCAACCGCGCCAACCGCAAGGCCTTCCAGGCCGAGATCGATGCCGTTGTCGAGGCGAACATCGCTACGCTCAAGGCCGTTCAGGCCGACATCGCCTCGTTCGAGCGCTCGGTCATCGTCATCATTCTCGGCATCGCCGGGCTCGGACTTGCCGTCGGTATCGGCACTGCCTTCTATATCGGCACCAACCATCTGAGCCGCCCGATCCTCGACCTGACGGGCAAGATGAAGCAACTCGCCGGTGGCGATCTTTCTGCCGACGTACCTTTTGCCGACCGCAAGGATGAGATCGGCGAAATGGCGGCAGCCGTGCAGATCTTCAAGCAGAACGGCCTTGCCGTTCGCGATCTCAACGCTCAGGAAGCGGCGTTGCGCGAAAAGAGCGCCGACCTGCAGACCAGCATTGGCGTCGTCGTCTCGGCCGCCGCCGCCGGTGACTTCACCAAGCGCATCGGCAAGGATTACGAGAACGACGATCTCAACCGCTTCGCATCGAGCGTCAACGAGCTCGTCGGCAGCGTCGATGCCGGCATCGCCGAAACGCGCCGCGTTATCGCCAGCCTTGCCGGCGGCGACCTGACCCAGAGCATGAACGGCCAGTTCCAGGGCGCCTTCGCCGAACTGCAGAAGAACGTCAACGAGACGCTGTCGACGCTGCAGAAGACGCTGCGCGAAGTGCGTGTCACCACGGACTCGATCAACGGCAACTCGTCCGAGCTTCGCTCTGCTGCCGATGACCTGTCGAAGCGCACCGAACAGCAGGCCGCCGCCCTGGAAGAAACGTCGGCAGCGCTCGACGAGATCACCGTGGCAGTAAGAAGCTCCACAGAGCGGGCGCAGGAAGCGACCGTGATGGTCAACGAAGCCAAGGAGAGCGCTGCCGAATCCGCCGCCGTCGTGCGCAATGCGGTCGAGGCGATGGGCCGCATCGAGCAGGCCTCGAGCGAGATCGGCCAGATCACCAACGTCATCGACGAGATCGCCTTCCAGACCAACCTGCTGGCGCTGAACGCCGGCGTCGAGGCGGCGCGAGCCGGGGATGCCGGCAAGGGCTTTGCCGTCGTCGCCCAGGAAGTGCGCGAGCTTGCCCAGCGTGCTGCAAGTGCGGCCAAGGACATCAAGTCCCTGATCTCGAAGTCCGGCTCGGAAGTGGCAACCGGCGTCCGGCTCGTGCAGGAAACAGGCTCGGCGCTTGGCGAGATCGAAGAGCGCGTGCTCAAGATCAACGACCATATCCACTCGATCGCCACGGCCGCCCGCGAACAGTCGACCGGCCTTGGCGAAGTCAGCACCGCCGTCAACCAGATGGACCAGGTCACCCAGCAGAACGCCGCCATGGTGGAAGAGGCCAATGCCGCGACCCACAAGCTGTCGGCGGAAGCCAACAACCTTGCGAGCCTGATCGCCTACTTCAAGCTCGACGGCACTGCGGCTGCGCGCACGATCGCACCGGCGCGGGAAACCAGCCGCCCGGTGGAATCGCCCGCGCGTCGGATGATGGGCAACGTCGCCCGCGCCTTCAGCGGCGGATCCTCGGCTGCCGTCGCCAGGGACAACTGGGAAGAGTTCTGATCGGCGCGGCGTAGTCGTCGCGCAATGAACTGAACAATGACGCCCGCGGACGACTGACGTCTCCGCGGGCGTTTTCCGTGGATAAACGGCGATCAGGGTGCCGCCGCTGCGGCAACTGCTTTCGTCTCACGGCAACGTGAGTTGTCTTGCCGGCCCGTTCACGCTGACGTTTTGCGACGCGACCATTCGTTATTGGTCCCCGGTGCGAATTGCCGTTACTGCAAGGACAGAGTTTTCCAAGAAACGAAATCACATGTACCGAAGCGCCACCAACAGGCCCGGGGATGCCGGTCCACCGCCGCCGGAGGCGCTTGACGAGGGCACGCCCGAAGACCGGGGCAGGATCGCGTGGCGGCTGGTGCTGTTGGCGCTTCTTGTCGCCGGCGGTTTCGCCTCCTACGCCTTCGGCCTTCAGCGTTATCTGTCGCTGAGTGCACTCGTCCACCACCGCGAGGTGTTGCGTCTCTATGTCGAAGCCTATCCGGTCCAGGCGGCCGGTCTGTTTTTCCTCGTCTACATCGCGGTCGTGGTCTTTTCGATCCCGGCTGCTTCGGTCCTGACGATCTTTGCCGGCTTTCTCTTCGGCTGTGCTGGCGGCGGGCTTCTCGCAGTGGCCGCCGCGACGCTGGGCTCATGCCTGCTGTTTCTGGCAGCCCGCAGCATGTTCGGCGATCTCTTGCGCCGGCGGGCCGGACCATTCCTCGCGCGCTTTGCCGACGGGTTCTGCCGCAATGCGTTTGTCTATCTTCTCGTGCTGCGCCTGGCGCCGATCTTTCCGTTTTTCATTGTTAACATCGCACCGGCCTTCTTCGAAGTGAGATTGAGGACGTTTGCGATCGCCACCTTGATCGGTATCGTCCCCGCCACCTTCGCCTATGCCTGGCTCGGTGGCGGGCTCGACGAGGTGATCGCGCGCGCGGCGGCCGCCGGTCGCGAGCTGTCTCTGTCGGATTTTGCAACGCCGAAGCTGACCCTGGCGCTCGTGGCGCTTGCGCTCATTGCGGCGTTGCCACTCGCCTTCAAGCGGGTATGGTCGCGCCGCAAGGCTGTTTGAAGTGTATGGGGCAGGCGTGGCGAAAGTCATCAATCCGGATATCTGCGTGATCGGTGGCGGTGCCGCCGGACTTTCCGTGGCGGCCGGTGCCGTCGCCTTCGGCGTTCCGGTGGTCCTGATCGAGCGGGGCTCGATGGGCGGCGATTGCCTGAACCATGGGTGCGTGCCGTCGAAGACGCTGATTGCCGCTGCCAGGCACGCCCAGACGATCCGCACGGCCGGCCGGTTCGGCCTGACGGCAAGCGAACCTGCGGTCGACTATGAACGCCTTCATGCCCGCATTCATAAGGTCATCGCCGGCATCGCCCCGCACGACAGCGTCGAGCGCTTTACCGGCCTCGGCGTCGAAGTACTGCAATCCTCCGCCCGGTTCGTCGATGAAAACACCGTTGCAGCGGGCGACCACCTCATCCGCGCCCGGCGGTTCGTGATCGCGACCGGTTCGTCTCCTGCGATTCCCGATATTCAGGGCCTCGACAAAGTGCCGTTCCTGACCAACGAAACGCTGTTCGATCTGACCCGGCTGCCGGCGCATCTGTTGATTGTCGGTGCAGGTCCTGTTGGCATCGAGATGGCACAGGCCTATCGCCGGCTCGGTGCCGAAGTCACTGTGATCGAAAGCCGACGGGCGCTATCGGGTGCCGATCCGGAACTGGCCTCGATCGCGATTGCCGCCCTTCGCGCAGAGGGCGTGGTCCTGCACGAGGCAACGACGATCCTGGAGGCCGTGCAAAGTGGCGGTCGGATCGTTCTGCGATGCGAGAATGGCAGCGGCGCTTTCCAGCTCGAAGGCAGCGATCTCTTGATCGCCGCGGGCCGTCGACCGAACCACGCATCGCTCGGCCTTTCTGCAGCCGGCATAGACCACGGCGCCAAGGGCATAGAGGTCGGGTCGAACCTTCGCACCAGCAATCGCCGCGTCTATGCGATCGGCGACGCTGCCGGTGGGCTGCAGTTCACCCATGTGGCGAGCTACCATGCGCGGCTCGTGCTGCAGCAGCTGTTGTTCCGGTTGCCGGCGCGGGAACACCGGGCGATCGTGCCGAAGGTCACCTACAGCGATCCTGAGATCGCCGAGGTCGGATGGAGCGGGGCCGAGGCGCGGGACAAATGCGGCGCCGTCGAGATCATCAGGACCGATCTAGCCTTGAGCGATCGCGCTCGTACGGACGGGGTCGAAGCCGGTCTGGTCAAGATCGTCGTCGGCCGCCGTGGACGCATCCTTGGAGTCGGGATTGCCGCCCCCGGTGCGGGCGAGCTGATCAGCATGTGGTCGCTCGTGGTCGCCAACGGCATGACGCTCAAGCAGGTCCGCGGCTATGTCGCACCCTATCCGACCCTTTCCGAGATTGGAAAACAGGCGGTCATCTCCTATTATGCGCCCTTGGCGAAGAATGCCGTCGTGCGGTCCGTCATCAGGGCCTTGCGGGTTTTCGGCTGACGGACAGGGAATTTTCGGAACGATGAGCGAAGAGGCGCAGCCGACGACGGTGAGGGAAGCGCCGCGGGCCGCCGCGGGCTTCTTCCGCGGGCTCTCGGGCAAGCTTTTGCTTTTGACGATCGCTTTCGTCATGTTGGCCGAAGTACTGATCTTCGTGCCTTCGGTTGCCAACATGCGCATTCGCTGGCTGCAGGATCGGCTGAACACGGTTGCTGCCGCCGCCGTCGTCGTCGACGGCCTGCAGAATGTCGAGCTGCCGCGAAACGTCCAGGACGACACGCTGATGGCGACGGGGACAAAGGCAATCGTCATTCGCCGCAAGGACGCCTCGCGGATGATCGCCGCCGCCGATATGCCCTCGGAGATCGACGGCGAATACGACACCGCCGATTTCACCGCCTTTGCGGCGATCCGCGATGCCTTCGATACGCTGCTGTTCGGCGGCAAACGGGTGGTACGCGTTTATGGGCCGCTCGGCGAAAGCGACGCGGTGATCGAGCTGGTCATGGCCGACGCCAGCCTGCACAAGGCGATGCTCGTCTATTCCCGCAACGTCTTCTTCCTGTCGATCATCATCTCGCTGATCACCGCGACCTTGATCTTCCTTGCGATCAACCGGATGCTGATCGTGCCGATCCGCCGGATGACGGCGAGCATGCAGGAATTCTCGAACGATCCCTCCAACCCGGCGCGCGTGCTCGTTCCGCCAGAGGGGCGCGACGAACTGGCGGTCGCCGGCCAGCATCTGGCCAGCATGCAGCGTGAGCTGCAGAAGACGCTGAAGCAGCAGAAGAGCCTCGCGGAGCTCGGTCTCGCCGTGTCGAAGATCAACCACGACATGCGCAACATCCTGTCGTCGGCGCAACTGATCTCCGACCGTCTCGCCGATGTCGACGATCCCGTCGTCAAGCGCTTCGCGCCGACGCTCTTGCGTGCGATCGACCGCGCCGTCGGTTATACTCGTGAGGTGCTCTCGTACGGCCGTACGACCGAAGCCGAACCGCACCGTCGTTTCGTCGCCTTGAAGCCGCTGGTCTCCGACGTTGCCGAACTGCTGTCCATCGATCCGCAATCCGGCATCGAATTCCAGATCCAGGTGCAGGACGATCTCGAGGTCGATGCCGACAGCGAGCAATTGTTCCGGGTGGTGCACAATATCTGCCGCAATGCCGTCCAGGCCCTGACGAATCACGAGGCCGAGGATGGCCGGCCGCGAATTGTCAGCGTTTCGGCGATGCGCATGGGCAGCGTCGTCACGATTTCCGTCGACGATACCGGTCCCGGCATGCCGCCGAAGGCGCGCGAGAACCTTTTTGCCGCTTTCCGCGGCTCGGCGCGCTCCGGCGGCACGGGTCTCGGGTTGGCGATTGCCCGCGAATTGGTGCTCGCCCATGGCGGCACCATAGCGCTTGTGGAAAAGCCGACGCCGGGAACGCTTTTTCGCATCGAATTACCGGATCGCCCGGTGCCTCTCGATGCATTTCGCTCCAAAGCCCGCCACTGAAAGGGTTTGCGGCGAAAGTCGCGCGCCGATTTCGCCGCGGGAATCCACAGCTTCAGACCCTGCCGTCGTAAAAATGAAATTTTTTGCCGAACGGCGCTTGCAATCCCCGAAAGTTCCCTTTAGAGAACCGCTCACGCAAGCGGTTTGACCGCTGCAGGCGAAAGCACCCGTAGCTCAGCTGGATAGAGCACCAGACTACGAATCTGGGGGTCAGGAGTTCGAATCTCTTCGGGTGCGCCATTCTTTTCAAGATCTTAGCAGTCCAAGTGCTAGCGCCGCAAGGCGCGGCGCCGGCGCGTTAGCGCCTGTGGTTCTGCCAATCTTCCACCATGTCTACCTCTCCAAGCCTTTCCACTTGAGCGGGATACGCCTTTCGGTTGGCGGGCAAAAACGCCTGTGACAATCATATGTTTATTAGTATAATGTAATTTAAAACGACGCCGTTTGCGTCGCACCTGTGGAGGGGTGGGACGAAGCGATCCGGAGGTGTCTGCAGCAGCCGGAAGAGGAGGCGTCCTCACATTTTTTTGAAACCCGCGTGTGAAAAACAACCGGCCCGATTCCCATATAGGAGGGAGGCGGTTCGCTGCTGCATTTTTCCTCGCATTGCCATCGATCGGAGAGGAAAATCGTCCAGCAAGTTTGAAGCGTTGCGGAGCCGTCGCGCATAAAGCTTGTCGCGCGGGACCGGAGTCGAAAGGGGGTGCCCGGTGTATCGTTACATGATGAAAGAGTTGTTGGTGATTGTTGCCGGGCTTTCCGTCTGCGCGTTCGTGGTCCTGTTCTTCCTCGCAAGCGCCGCCCACGGCGTCTGACGGGACCAGTGGAACCCCCCGCGTGCGCTGGCGCATGCGTGCCGCGATCACGAAGGCTGGCCGAGCAGGCCGAGCGTCCGCCGATCCATTTCCCCCGCGAAGTAAAGATCGAGCGCCTGGTCGAAGACGCTGCCGGGGGCTGAGGCCTTCGAAAACAGTGTCATTGACGAGCGAAACTTCATGTCGTCAGGGCTTGAGAAGATGTCGTGTGCCGAACGGCTGGAAATTCCGTTCACGGTCTCGGTGCAGTCGATGAGCCTTGGCCCGAGGATTGGGTGGGCGAGGTAGGCCCGAGCCTCCGCGAGCCCCGAGATGGCATAGCGCTGGGTCATGGGCGAATGTCCGAGGCCGGCGAGCTGAGGGAAGACGAACCACATCCAGTGGGTCTCCTTGCGGCCGCGCCGCAGCTCGTCGAGCGCCGCCGCGTAGTTGCGGCTCTGGGCGTCGACGAAGCGCTGCAGCGTGAAAGGGTCGGTCATGGTCCCTTCTTTCGCCCTGGCGCGTCTGTGGGCCCGCCAGAGCCATGTCAATTGCCGCGGTCATGCCCATTGGCCGCCGCGGAGCGTCCTACCAGCGATGATGAACATGAACCTTGACCAGCCGCTCGTAAAGCGCAGCGATCGAGGCCTTGGTTTGCTCGTCGATGGCGGACAGAGCGCTTGCCGCCGCATTGGATTGCGCCTGTGCCTCATTGCGGGCGCCGGGGATGACGACGGAGACCGCCTCCTGCTCCAGGATCCAGCGCAGCGCAAACTGCGCCATAGGCACGCCTGCGGGCACCAGCGGGCGGAGCTGCTCGACGGCGTCCAGCGCCACCTCGAAGGGCACGCCGGCAAAGGTCTCGCCGACATCGAAGGCTTCGCCGTGGCGATTGAAATTGCGATGATCGTCGGCGGCAAACGCCGTGTCGCGGCTGATCTTGCCCGACAGCAGCCCGGAGGCGAGCGGCACGCGCACGATGACGCCGACATTCTTCTTTTTCGCTTTCGCGAAGAACAGGTTCTGAGGCCGCTGGCGGAAGATGTTGTAGATGATCTGGACGGTGGCAACGCCGGGATACTCAATCGCCTTCAGCGCTTCCTCGACCTTCTCGACCGAGACGCCGTAATGGCGGATCTTGCCCTTGGTGATCAACTGGTCGAGCGCGCCGAACAGGTCTGGGCGATAGTAGACCTCGGTCGGCGGGCAATGAAGCTGGACGAGATCCAGCGTTTCGACGCCGAGATTGGCAAGGCTGCGATCGATGAAGGCTTCGATGTTGGCGCCGGTATAGCCTTCGGTCACGTGCGGGTTCAGCCGGCGCCCGGCCTTGGTGGCGACGAACGGTTTTTCTCCGCCGCGCTCCTTCAGGACCGCGGCGATGATCTTCTCTGAGCGGCCGTCGCCATACACGTCTGCGGTGTCGACAAAGGTGACGCCGCTGTCGAGTGCTGCGTTCAGCGCCCGCTTGCCGTCCGCTTCGCTGACGTCTCCCCAGGAGCCGCCGATCTGCCATGCGCCGAACCCGATCTCGGAAATCGTCGCGCCCGTCTTGCCCAGAACTCTTTCTTTCATGCTGACCATCTCCTTGGCGAATCTGTTGTCGGATTGAATATTATTCAGTTTGTCGGTCGTTTTTATGATGATTTGGCCGGCAAAGGGAAGCCGATCAATCGTCGGTCGCTATGACCGCACGCCCGCGGCTGAGGTCGGTGACCATGGCAAGAATGCCGTCCGCCTCATCCTTGCGCATGTCGACCGTCATCACCGGTCCCTTGTCGGTGAAGCTTTCGCCGACGAGCGTCACGTTGCGGGCAAGAAGGCGCGCCTTGATCAGCGCAAGGTCGGCAAAGTCGCAGGCGATGGTGGCGCGCACGGTCTCGATCATCTCGATCTTCTCGGCTGCCCGCAGGCAGAGCGCGGCCGTGCCGCCATAGGCGCGCATCAGGCCACCGCTGCCAAGCAGGATGCCACCGAACCAGCGGGTGACCACGACGGCGACACGGTCTAGCGACTGGCCGTCGATTGCCGCCAGGATCGGCTTGCCCGCGGTGCCGCTCGGCTCGCCGTCGTCATTGAAGCGATACGCCTGGCCGATGCGCCAAGCCCAGCAATTGTGGTTGGCGGTCGGGTCCGAATGCTCCGCGAGGAAAGCCTTTGCCGCCTGCTCGTCAGGCACGGGGGCGCAGATTGCCAGAAACCGGCTCTTCTTGATTTCCTGCGTCGAGGTTTCCGTGCGCTTGAGGGTGAACATTCGCTGCTTCCGTTTGCTCAACGCTGATAACGGATTGTGCGCATTGGTGCCACCCATGGTTCGGCTTGGTCCGTGTGGCGGTGGCACATCAGCGCCCGCACCCCTGTGCTCGTCATAGGGGTCCAGCCACAGCGCGTTCGCGCTGCAGAGGAATCAAACCGGCCGTCATGTAGATGTCTTGGTCTTCGGGCGCCACGGACGTGGCACCGCTGGCTCCCTGTGACACGCACAAGAATGCAACCGCCGTCAAACGTTCAGGTCGCGGGGAAGAGAAGGCGGACCGAGTGCCTCTCCCCGCGTGCGGGGAGAGGCGTCGTCGATGTTAGGTCACTATCGCGCTCAGCCGATTGCCATCAGGCTGGCGTTGCCGCCGGCAGCTGCCGTGTTGATCGAGGTGGAGACCTCTTCCAGGAGCCAGTTGAGGCAATAGGCGTCGGGGTTGCGACCGATCTCGTCGGTCGATGCCGCCTGGACCAGGACCAGCGGACCCGGCAGGCCGGCGATGACCTTGCTGACCTGACGGACGCGCTCGCCGTCGCCTTCGACCAATGCCCCGGCAAAAGGACCGTCGGCAGACCAGTCCTTCGACCAGGACAGCCGGATGGAAACACTGGCCGGCAGGCTCTTCAGCGACGACTGCAGGCCGGATGCCGCATCGATGACAACGGTGTTTCCGGTCGCAAGCGCCGCGCCGAGCTGGCGGTAGAGGCCGGTTTCGGTCGCCGGCACCAAAAGCACGCGACCGCGCGGGTGAAGCGCATAGAGGTTGCGCTCGCCAACCGGACCTGGAAGCTCGGAGATGAGGCCGAGGGCCGAGTTGCTGCCGGCGGTGCGGGCGGCTTCCGCCTCTTCCTTGGCATCCTTGCCGTCGAGCCACTTGGCGAAGTCGAGCAGCGCCGGATCGGTGTGCACGGAGCTATGCTGCGGCGGTACCGGCGCAGTCGCGACGAGGCGGCCGAGATAGAGCGGGCCGCCGGCCTTCGGGCCGGTGCCGGAGAGGCCGCGACCACCGAACGGCTGCACGCCGACGACGGCGCCGATGACGTTGCGGTTGACGTAGAGGTTGCCGGCCTTCACTCGGGACGTGACATGGGCAATGGTCTCGTCGAGGCGGGTGTGCAGGCCGAAGGTCAGACCGTAACCCGTCGCGTTGATATCGTCGATCAACCGGTCGAGATCGTCGCGGCGATAGCGGATGACGTGCAGGACGGGGCCAAACACTTCGCGCTTGAGGTCGGCGAGCTTTTCGAGCTCGACGATCGTCGGCGGCACGAAGGTGCCGAGGCCGGTTTCGGATGCGAGACCGATCTGCTCGACCTTGCGGCCCATGCCGCGCATGGTTTCGATGTGTTTCTCGATGATCCCTTGCGCTTCCGCACTGATAACCGGGCCGACATCGACGGAAAGCTTGTCCGTGCGACCGATCTTCAACTCGTGCAGCGCGCCCTTGAGCATCGCAAGAATGCGGTCGGCGACTTCTTCCTGCAGGCACAGCACGCGCAGTGCCGAGCAGCGCTGGCCGGCGCTATCGAAGGCCGAGGCGATCACGTCGCCGACGACCTGTTCGGCAAGCGCCGAGCTGTCGACGATCATGGCGTTCTGGCCACCGGTTTCGGCGATCAGCGGTATCGGCCGGCCCGACGGCGACAGCCGGTCGGCAAGCTGCGCCTGGATGAGCCGCGCGACTTCGGTCGAGCCGGTGAACATGACGCCGGCAATTTCAGGGGCGGCTACCAGCACCGCGCCGATGCGGCCGTCGCCGGGCAGCAGTTGCAGCGCGTCTGTGGGAATGCCGGCTTCGTGCAGGATGCGCACGCCTTCGGCGGCGATCAGCGGCGTTTCCTCCGCCGGCTTTGCCAGCACCGGGTTGCCGGCGACGAGTGCCGCGGCAATCTGGCCGGCAAAAATCGCCAGCGGGAAGTTCCACGGGCTAATGCAGACGATCGGGCCGAGCGCCTTGTGGGCAGGACCGAGCGTGCGGCGGGTCTGTTCGGCGTAGTAGCGCAGGAAGTCTATCGCTTCGCGCACTTCGGCAATGGCGTTCGGCAGCGACTTGCCGGCTTCGCGCACGATCAGGCCGAGCAGCGTCGGCATGCGAGCCTGCATGATATCGGCCGCCCGCACCAGCATGGCCGCGCGCTCTGTCGGCGACACCGCCGACCAGCTCGAGGCGGCTTTCGAGGCAAGGCTTGCCGCCTGGCGGGCGTCGGCTTCCGACGTCTCGGTGACGGTCCCGACAATGTCGCGGTGATCGCCGGGGTTGAGAACGGGACGGGTCTCGCCGGATGCGGGGCCGGTTGCCAGCTGCGGGACCGCGCGCCAGTCGATGGCAGCGCTTGCCTGCAGTGCCTCAGTCAGCGATGCGAGCGAGGTTTCGTTGGAAAGGTCGAGGCCGCCGGAGTTCGGACGAGCATCGCCGAAGAGGCCGACGGGCAGCGCGATCTGCGCATGCGTCGCGCCGACGACGGGCATGGCGCGCACGATGTCGACGGGATCGGCAACCAGTTCGTCGATCGAGACCTTGGGGTCGGCGATGCGGTTGACGAAGGAGGAGTTGGCGCCGTTTTCGAGCAGGCGGCGCACCAGATAGGCAAGCAGCGTCTCGTGCGTACCAACAGGCGCATAGATGCGGCAGGGACGGTCGAGATTACCCTTGCCGACGACTTCGTCATAGAGCGGCTCACCCATGCCGTGCAGGCACTGGAATTCGTACTTGCCGACCTGGAAGTCCTTGCCGGCCAGTTCGTAGATGGTGGCGAGCGACTGGGCGTTGTGGGTGGCAAACTGCGGAAAGATCACGTCGGTTGCCGCCAGCAGCTTGCGGGCGCAGGCGATGTAGGAAACGTCGGTGTAGATCTTGCGGGTGTAGACGGGGAAGTCTTCGAGACCGTCGAGCTGGGCGCGCTTGATCTCGGCGTCCCAATAGGCGCCCTTGACCAGGCGCACCATGACGCGGCGCTTGGCGCGGCGGGCAAGGTCGATGATGAAATCGAGGACGAAGGGGCAACGCTTGCCATAGGCCTGGACCACGAAGCCCATGCCGTCCCAGCCGGCAAGATCCTTGTCGAGGCACAGCTCTTCGAGCAGGTCGAGCGACAGCTCGAGGCGGTCGGCCTCCTCGGCGTCGATGTTGAGGCCGATGTCGTATTTCTTGGCGATGACGGCGAGCGCCTTCACCTTCGGCAGCAGCTCTTCCATGACGCGGGTCGCCTGCGCGCGCACATAGCGCGGATGCAGCGCCGAAAGCTTGATGGAGATGCCGGGACCTTCGTAGATGCCGCGTCCGGCCGATGCCTTGCCGATGGCATGGATCGCCGTTTCGTAATCCTTGTAGTAGCGCTCGGCGTCGGCGGCCGTGGTCGCAGCTTCACCCAGCATGTCGTAGGAGTAGCGGAAGCCCTTCTGCTCGAGCGCGCGCGAGCGGCGCAGCGCCTCGTCGATGGTTTCGCCGGTGACGAACTGCTCGCCCATCATGCGCATGGCCATGTCGACACCACGGCGGATCACCGGCTCGCCGCAACGGGCGATCAAGCGCGTCAGTGCTGCCGAAAGGCTGCGATCATTGACGGTCGACGTCAGCTTGCCGGTGACAACAAGACCCCAGGTCGCGGCGTTGACGAACAGCGAGCGACCGCCGCCCAGATGCGACTTCCAGTCACCATCGGCGATCTTGTCGCGGATCAGCGCGTCGCGCGTCGCTTTGTCCGGAATGCGCAGCAGCGCCTCAGCCAGGCACATCAGTGCCACGCCTTCCTGGCTCGACAGGGAATATTCGTGCACCAGACCTTCGACGCCGGAACCCTTGTGCTTTGCCCGAAGCGCTTCGATCAGTTTGCGCGCAGTCCGTGCGGCTGCCTTCTGCGTCTCTGCCGGAAGCGTAGCAGCTTCGACGAGCGACGGCAGGGCTTCGGTCTCAGGACGGCGATAGGCGGCGGTAATCGCCTGGCGCAGCGTGCTCTGCGCGCGGATCGGCGGTGCGAAATCGGCAAAGGGTGCCGGGGCCTGATCGGCTGTTGGGCTGGATTTGTGAAGCTGGTTCTGGCTCATCGAACGCGGTCCTTTGGAAGGCGGTGACAAGGCGCAATGCGCCCTGGATATCGTGGGCAGAAAATACGCGTCGTTGCGCCGAACATCCATCCGGCAAATTCGATCTATCTCAGAATGTTTCACTATCGCAGCGCCATTAAAGCGGTGGGAATGCGGAATGTACGCGTGGGCGCCGGATGATCCGAAGTCTTATGCGGCTTGCCCGAAGTGCCGTTCGCGCGCCATCAGACACTCGTCGTCGCCGGGCATGCAGGTGCGACAGACGATCGGCCTCACCGCGTAGATCTTGCAGGAGACATGCACACCCAGCTTGCCGCCGAGCGCTGTGCAACGGTCGTCCTCGCAACGCATGCCGCCGAGATCGGCCGCGACATACTCCTCCGGTATCAGATCGAGTTCCTCATCCGTCTCCATCGAGAAACGCGGCCAGTCGGAGGAGTAGGCGCAGCAGGCGCCGCAGCTCTGACAGTCGAGGATTTCATCGGTCGCGGTGGTTTTGGTCATGGCCCAACCTAGCATGAAGGCCGGCCGGCCGAAATGCCCCTCAGGCGATGGCGGCGTCCCTGCGGGCGATTTCATAATCTTCGGTGTGAACGAGCACGCCGTCTCTCGTCACCACGGCAATGCCGTAGGCGGCGGGTTCATCGACCGAGAGCGAGGCATCCGGCGCATCGAACGGCATCGGCTGCTGGTGCACAGGGCTTTTGAAGACGGAGAAGGGTATGCCACGGCTGGAACCACTGATCGTGCGATGCACATGGCCGGCGAAGATATGGCGCACATTGCCGTGCTTCTTCGCCAGCGCATAGAATTCCACCTCGTTGACCAGGCGGATCATGTCCATGCCGGTAAAGCCGGTCGCGTGTGGCGGATGATGCATGAAAATGAGAACCGGCCTGTCGCCGGCGACCGCCAATTGCCGGTCGAGCCAGGCAAGGCGTTTATGGCACAACAGGCCAGCATGGCTATTTGGGTAGTCGTAGGGTGGCGCAAACAGCGTGTCGAGCAGGATCGCCCGGCAGTCGTCAAAGTCGATCGCCTGCTGCACGAAACCATCGTCGTCGGTCACAGCGTCGGCAAACACGTCCAGGAACACGTCGCGCCGGTCGTGGTTGCCGACCATGATCGCCGCGGGCGGGCTCAATTGATCGACAAGGGTTTTCAATCGCTCGTAGGAGGCACGATCGGCATAGTGGGTGAGGTCGCCGGTGAAGATCACCCGATCGGCATCCGCATGATAGCGGTTCACATGCGCGATACCGTTGGCGAGCCGCTGATAGGGATCAAGGCCAATGATGGTCGCGCCTTCGGGCACCATGTGCAGATCGGTAAAGATAATCAGCTTCGTCATCGCATTTCCAGCAAGGGGGTGATCCCGCTCAGGCTGTCGTGCGGTCGGCTGCGCGTCAAGCTGCATCTTTGGGTGGGATTTGCCGATCCATCGTGGGCCGACCCTTTCGGGTCGGCCCACGATGGATCACTTGATGCGGCTCGTCTTGTCGAGCATGGCCGTTTCGAAATCGCTGGCGCTGCTCAGTTCGGCGACCTTGCGCTCCGCATAGGCGTCACCTTCGGCCGCGGCCTTGCGGAAGACGGCGCGGGCTGCGGGCAGATCCCTGGCAACACCTTCGCCGGTTTCCAGCATCAGGCCGAGATTGACCATGGCGTCGGCATTGCCGCGCTCGACGGCGAGGCGATAGAACCGGTCGGCTTCGGCATTGTCTTCCGGCACCAGCCTGCCTTCATCCAGAATGACCGCGAGATTGAACGCCGCGACGTCATCGCCGGCGAGCGAGGCGCGTTCGAACCATTCGATCGCAAGCCTGCCGTTTGCAGCCGTGCCCATGCCGTCTCGATAGGCGACGCCGAGATTGTAGGCGGCAAGGATGTTGCCGGCTGCAGCGGCTTTCTGGTTGAGCGCGAACTCGGTCTTGGTGTCGCCCTGTTCGCCGACAAACACCGCATAGTTGGTCATGGCCAGCGCATGGCCATGGTCTGCCGCTTCGCCAAGAATGCGTTGCGACTGGATCTTCTGACCGGCCTTGTCGAGAACGCGCGCCAGCTGGAACGCGGTGCGGGCGCCGGCGTGCTGGTTGTAGGCCTCGCGGCAGGCCGAAAGGGCGATGCCGATCTTCAGGTCTTCGGTGGCCACGGCCGGGTAGGCCTGATTGCGCTGCAGATCGAAGATGCTGCCCGCCTCGCGGTCGCAGATGTCGGCGGCCGAGAGATCGGCGGCACGCGCGGAGGGGAGTGCGATCGCTGCCAATGCCATGAAGCTGACGATGGCAAGAAGCAAGGCGTTGAAGATGCGAATGCCTGTTTTGCGCTGGTTTTCCATGGTGCTCTCCCGTCTCTTGAGGGCAAGTTAGCGTCATGGGTTCCAACTGCCTGTTCCGGCGGGAACAGCCGGATTGGGAGGGCTCTGGCGAAATGACAGACATTGTCGAGCAGACCACCAGAGGCCTGCGGCTTGTTTCCTCCGATATCGGGGATATCCTCCACGAAAGTCGGACGCTCGAAGGCGCGACCACGTCGAACAGGGAGAAGGACCATGAAGGACCGGGAGCCGATGCGGCAGGTGCTGGTGAAGAGGCGCGTCGTGGTTGGCGGCCTGTTGCTGGCCGCCATGGGCGGCAGCGTCGTCCCGGCGCTGGCGAGCCCTGCGATCGGCAAGACGACCGAAATCCGTGGCGACGTTCGTCGCCGGCAGGCGGAAAAGGAAGACGCTTTGGCCGTTGGAGCGCAGCTCTTCGACAACGACCATGTGCGCACGCAGGCCGAGAGTTTTGCCACTCTGGTGCTGGGTGCCGACACCCGCGTTCTGCTGGGTGCTGAGACCGATCTGCTGGTCGATCGTTTCATCGCCGGTCAGGGCGGGACACTGGAACTGGGCACCGGCCGAATGGTGTTCGACCGCCCCGAAGGGCTGCCCAAGGTCGATGTTGCCGTCAGGACCGCCTTTGGCATGATCGGCGTTCGCGGCACCAGGTTTTTCTGCGGCCCAAGCAAGGTCGCCTTTGCCGTTTTTGTCGAGCATGGCAGCGTCGCGGTTGCGGCGGGTGGTGTCACGCAAATTGTCGCCGCAGGACAGGGCGTCGAGTTCAAGCAAAGAGGTGATGCGCCAAGCGACCCGGTCAACTGGGGACAGGCGCGGATCCGCGAGGCCTATGCCAGCGTCGGGCTGTAGGCGCGTCTCAGGTATCTCCGACGGAGCGCTTCACTGCGGCGGCGCGGCGACACTTTGATTTCGCCCCGTCCTGAGACTGCTGCGGGGCTAAACCTGGTCAGGACCGGCCACAGTGAACAGCTCCATGGTGCCAAAGCCGCGGATCTCATGACTTCCGAGTGAGCGGAGCGGCTGCCTGCTTTCCGCTGCGGCCGCCGGGCCGACGCAGATGGCGGTACCGAGAAACTTGTTGGCCTCCTGCAGTCGCGCCGCAAGGTTGATGGCGTCGCCATGGGCGGTGTAGTCGAGCTTGCCGCCGGCGCCGACCTCGCCAAGGACCGCCTGGCCTGTCTCGACCCCGATGCGGGTACGCCCGAAATCCCGTGCGGCAAACTGCGGGCGCCGGCGCATTTCCTCGGTCAGCGCGTGGATCGCCTTGGCGCATTCGAGCGCCTTGTCGACATGATCGTCGAGATCCTCCGGCGCATTGAAGAAGGCGTGTACGGCATCGCCGACCACCTTGTCGACCATGCCGCCATAGTGCGCGACCAGCCCGTTGACCTCGGTGAAATAGATGTCGAGCAAGGCGATCAGGTCGCGGGGGCCGAGCTTTTGCGACAGCGTCGAAAAGCTTTCGATGTCGGTGAACAGCGCCGTCACCGCCCGTTCCTCGCCCGCAACCCGCTCAGCACCCGGATTGTCGATGTAGCGCGCGACGACCGATTGCGGCAGATATTGCGAGAATTTTTCCCGCGCAGTCGCCTCGGCCCGCCGGATATGGGCGAATTGCAGCGTGCTCGTTACCGCCAGCACCGCGGCAAGTGCGATCGAAATGCTGACGGCGTCCACCAGCCAGCCGCTGGTGCGGTAGATGGCTGTCGCCGCCGCGACGACGACCGCAACCGCGATGATGCCGAGCGCCGCCGATGTCATCGGCCTGAGCCTTGCCGCGCCGTAGGCGGCCGCGATACCCGCCGCCAGAGAGAAAAGGGCCTCGATCACGGGAAGCCGTGCATCGCGCCGCGGAATGAAGCCGGTGGTGATCGCATTGGCGATATCGGCGTGGATCTGCACCGAGGGTTCGAGCGGCATAGAGGCACTCGGCCTGAGGCCACCGAGATTGGGCAGGCTGCTGCCGATGAAGACGAGTTTTCCCGAAAGTCTGTCTTTGCCCACTTTCCTTGCCAGAATGTCGGCTGCAGAAATCGTTCGGGCGGCGATTGCGTCAGGGGCGCTCGCCACGAAGCGTAAACTTCCGGTATCGTCGAGTGTCACCACTTGATGGTCGAGGCGCAGCCAGGCCGGGTTGCCGCCAAGGATCGGCGTGCCGGTGCCGGCCATCAACCGTGTCGCCTCGATGCCAAGCGTCGGATAGGCCTCTTCGCCGAGAACGGCATAGGCCTGGACCCGGCGGATGCGGGCGTCTTCATCGCCGACCAGAAACGATGCGGCGGCCGCCTTGGCCTGGTCCATGAAGGCGGGGCAGGAGGTCTCCGCGCCGTCGAGGAACCAGAGTTCGGGCGCTGCGAAGGGGCGGCTGAGCGCCAGTGGCGGAACGGGGCGAGGGCGCTCCTGCTGTGTGTCGGCAATGAGAAAGCCGAGGACGACGGGCACCTGCGAAAGCGCTTGCGAAAGCGATCCATTGCCCGGCAGCTCTGCCGCGCAATCGGAGCTGAAGACGAAGTCGACGGCGACGACCTTGGCGCCGGCCGCGGTCAGTGCGGACAGGAGCTCGGCCGTTGCCGCCCTGTCCCAATCGCCGCCTGGCCGGGATTGATAGGCGGCGCGGTCAATGTCGACGACGACTATGTCGGGCGACTGCGGTGAGGGCACCCATTGGGTCAGACTGTCGAAGAACAGTTCCCGTTGCGTTTCGAGCACCGGCTCGGCGTAGAGATAGAGCGCCAGCGCGACGATCAGGCTCGTCAGGATCCCGCCGGCCAGCGGTGTGAAGCGAAAGTGCCGGCGAGATTGTGCGGTCATGTCGCCTAATCCTCTTCCGGATCGGCGATGCTCAAGAGCTTGCCGACCTTGCAGGCGATGATGCCGTCCATCCGCTTGATCGCGCCGCTTTCCTCGAGCCACAGGATGGCCCGGTTGACCTTGGGGCGGCTGGCACCGAGCACGCCGGCGATATCCGTCTGGCTCATGGTCAGCCTGAGGTTGGCGCTTTCGGGTAGCTCGTTGCCGTGGATCTGCCGGAGCGTGGCCAGAAAGAACCGGGCAACGCGGGCATTGAGGTCGTAAAGCGCGATGGTCTCCAGCCGCTCGGTGGTGTCACGCAGTTGGGCGCAGAGAAAGCGGACGACGGATTCGGCAGCCGCCGGCCGGGTGGTGACCATGTCGAGAAACGCCTTCTTGCCGATCACATAGCCTTCGGCAGCCGTCTGCGCCGTGGCATCGGCCGACCGCGTCTGGCCGTCGAGCACCGCCATCTCGCCGAAGATCGCCCCGGCTTCGTGCTGGCGCAGCATCAGTTCGCGGCCCTGCGGCGTGATCAGCGAGAGTTTGATGCGCCCCGATATGACGACGATCATATAGTTGCCTTCGTCGCCGCGTTGGAAGATCACCGTGCCCGCCGGCCACTTGCGATAGGTGGCGATCTCGGCCAGATCCTCGATCGACTTCTTGTCGAACCCTTCGAAGATCGCGAATGAGCGCCAGAAGGCCGGGCTCCTGTTGATTTCGTTCATGAGATGCCCCCGCGCGGCGTCCCCTGCCGCTCCTAAATTTCGCCCAGCAGCTCCCTCCTTGCAACAGAAAAGAACGTTTAGCGTCCGAGCGGCGATTCCAACGAAGAAAAGGACTGCACAGATCGTGGCGCGACCCAAATGTCGGTTGACGATAATTCCCGGTTGTCTCTAGGTTGTGAACGATCTGTCGTCGGTCGTGCGGCTAGATGAATTTGAAAATGCTGATACTTCTGCTGCCAACACTCGTTTCTCACAGGAGCCTCGCATGTCTCAGAATGTCGTCGTCCTCATCGGGCGCATTCTTCTTTCTATCATGTTCATCACCGCCGGTTTCGGCAAGCTGACAGATCCCGCCGGTACCGCCGGAATGATCGCCAATGCCGGCTGGCCGGCAGCAACCGCGCTTGCCTATCTCGCCGGCGCATTCGAGCTGATTGCTGGCCTTTTTGTTCTCGTCGGCTTCCAGACGAAGATTGCCGCCTACCTGTTGGCTCTCTTCTGCCTGGTCACTGCTTTCGTCTTCCACAGCGGCGCAATCAACATCCCGACCTTCCCGCCGGAAGCCAATGGCCTGCTCACCGTCTTCAACGGCCTGATGATGATGAAGAACATCTCGGTTGCCGGCGGCTTCCTGGTCCTTGCAGCCTTCGGCCCAGGCGCACTGTCGATCGACGCACGTCGCGCCTAAGACTTTCCGGACTTCAAACGAAAAACCCGCCGGTTCCGCCGGCGGGTTTTTCGTTTGGTCCACCATTCCGTCAGGGATAGATCACGCCCTTGCGCAGGATGACGTTGCCGTACAGCCGCGGCTCGCTGGTCTGCACCACCGTGTGGGCCGCCTGTACGCGCGGATAGAATTCAGGGCCAAGCAGGGGAACGACGGTTCGGTCGGGTTCATGCTTGCTGCAGCAATCGATGATCTCGCTGTGCACCGGATCGAGGGCGTCCCGGTCCTGTTTGACCGTAGCGCGGAAGATCGCTGCCGGTACGAAATCGTCGATCGGCATGACGCTGAGAATGGCGTCGAGAACCGGGATCAGCCCGTGGCCGTCGAGCCGGACCAGGCGGCGGGCATGTTCCTGGCCGGGATAGTTGCCGTCGACCAGCGCGATCTCGTCGCCATGGCCCATGGCCCGGAGCGTCGCGAGCAGTTCGGGGCTGAGGATCGGGTCTATGCCTTTCAGCATCAGCTGAGCTCCTTGAAGAGGACATTGGTGTCGAGCAGGTAGCGGGAGAACAAAGGCAGGCTGGCGCCGCCGATGGCGCGCGCATGGCTGCCGACCAGGCCTTCCACCAATTCCGGGATCGTCACGCCCTGGAGGTCGAGGTCGTAGAGTGCCTTGCGCGTTGCCGTGAGCAGCCGGGCGCGCACCCAGGGCGGGAAGCCGCCGTCGATGACGACGGCGGAGAAGTCGATGATCGAGGCGGCGGAGACCACGGCCTGGGCAAGGGCGGCGGCACTGTCGTCGATCCAGATGTCGAGCGGCTCACCAAAGTCGATCCAGTCATCGGCCGAATACCACAAGGGCTTGGGGTCGATGCCGCGTTCGCGCAAAAGGTTTTCGAGCACGAAGACCGAGGCGATCTTCAGGAGCTGGATGGTCTTGCCGTCCTTACCCGATACGGGGAGCGGGCCGACCGCGCCGGCGGTGCCTGTCCGGCCGGAAAAGAGCGCGGAGTTGATGACGATACCGCCGCCGATGAACGAGCCGATGTAGAAATAGACGAAGTCGGGGTAGCTGGCGCCGACGCCGAAGGCGAGTTCGGCGCCGCAGGCGCTGGTTCCGTCGTTCTGTAGAAACACCGGATGACGGGTGCGTTGCGCCACGACCGCCTGCAGGTCGATATCGCGCCACCGGTTCATTTGTTCCCGCGGGGCGCCGACTTCTTCCGCCCAGTTCCACAATTCGAAGGGCGTGGCGATGCCGATGCCGGCAATGCGCTTGCGTTCGGCAGGGCTCAGTTGCTGCTCAAGCTTCTCGATGCCGCTGATGATGAAGTCGACGAGGTCGCCGGGCAGGGGATAGGCGTGGATCTGGTGCAGGTGCAGGCGGATGTTGCCGACGAAATCCATCAGCACCAGGTCGGCACTTCGCCGTCCGATCTTCACTCCGAAGGAGAATACCGCATCCGGGTTGAGCCGCATCGGCGTCGACGGTTGACCGACGCGGCCGCGAACCGGCGCGCCGCGCACGAGCAGGCCGTCGCTTTCGAGTGCGCGCATGATGACGGAAACGGTCTGTGCCGAAAGGCCGGAGCGCCGAGCGATGTCCGCCTTCGAGAGCTCTCCGTGACGGCGCACCAGCGACATCACCAGCCTCTCGTTATAGGCGCGCACACGTGTCTGGTTCGCCCCGCCGCTCGGGTCGATGACTTCAGGTTGTATCGGTCCCCTGTCGGGGCCGTCTGTCAATGACATGCCACCGTCTCCTCCCGTTGGCATTAGTGCCCGCTTGGCGCGGGTCTGTTGTTTCCGCTCTGGGCGGGCCTGTCAATTTGCGCGGCTGCCCGGATGGCTCCGGACCGTCGTTATCCCAAGAATGACACATCGAAATAATAATTCAATTTGATTTATTTATTGACACCCTCGAAATTTAGTGTTTGTTTTTGATCCGGAAGCGCCTGTTGCAGCGGAGGAGATTGCTGCAGCGGCGAGGCCCCTGCCGGTCCGCCGGCGCGTTTTTCATCCTTGGGAGGATTACATGAAGAAGACCGTTCTCTCCGCCGCGTTCGGCGTGCTGTCGCTTGGCGTCGTTTTCGCCGCCCCGGCACAGGCCGCCGATGTCAGCGCCTGCCTGATTACCAAGACCGACACCAATCCCTTCTTCGTCAAGATGAAGGAAGGCGCTGCTGCCAAGGCGCAGGAACTCGGCGTGACGCTGAAATCCTATGCCGGCAAGATCGACGGCGACCATGACAGCCAGGTGGCTGCGATCGAATCCTGCATCGCCGATGGCGCCAAGGGCATCCTGATTGCCGCTTCCGACACCAAGGCAATCGTCGACCAGGTGAAGAAGGCGCAGGAAGCCGGTCTTCTGGTAATCGCTCTCGACACGCCGCTTGATCCGGCAACCGCTGCCGATGCGACGTTTGCCACCGACAACCTGCTTGCCGGCAAGCTGATCGGCCAGTGGGCTGCCGCCACGATGGGTGAGGGCGCCAAGACCGCCAAGGTCGGCTTCCTCGATCTGACGCCGTCGCAGCCGACCGTCGACGTCCTGCGTGACCAGGGCTTCATGATCGGCTTCGGTATCGACCCGAAGGATCCGGCCAAGATTGGCGATGAAGACGATGCCCGCATCGTTGGCCACGACGTGACCAACGGCAATGAAGAAGGTGGCCGCAAGGCGATGGAAAACCTTCTGCAGAAAGACCCGGATATCAACGTGATCCACACCATCAATGAGCCGGCCGCCGTCGGCGCCTATCAGGCGCTGAAAGCCGTCGGCAAGGAGAAGGACGTGCTGATCGTCTCGGTCGACGGTGGTTGCCCCGGCGTCAAGTCGGTCGCCGAAGGCGTCATCGGCGCGACCTCGCAGCAGTATCCGCTGATGATGGCGGCACTCGGCATCGAGGCGATCAAGAAGTTCGCCGACAGTGGCGAAAAGCCGAAGCCGACCGAAGGCAAGGACTTCTTCGACACCGGCGTTTCGCTCGTCACCGACAAGCCGGCTTCAGGCGTCGAATCGATCGACACCAAGGTCGGCACCGAGAAGTGCTGGGGCTGATCGCCTCCGCTCTTCGAGCGCATGTGCCAACAACGGAAGGGCGGCCCCGGCCGCCCTTCGCGTAAGCGCCGATGTCTTTGACAAGGCGACGAAAACCGCGCAGCTTCTAGAGCGCCGTGCGTTCCTATGAACGCACAAAGGACGCTCTAGCACTTTAATTCTAGAGCACCTTTCTGCCCTCACGTGATTCCACTTGAAGACAGGGTGCTCTAGAGTGAGTGCTGATGCCCGCCACAAGGTGGGCGGGCTGTGCACCAGATTGCATCGCAACCCCTTGGGAGTGGGGTTCACCGGAGGAAGGTCCATGGGCGAGCCCAACGCAGCCGCACAGCCATCCCAGGAATTCGAAAAGGTCCTGGTCAACAGTTCGACGCAGGTCGCGTCGTTCGATACGCATGACAAGACGCCGATCCAGAGGATCCAGCATTTCCTGCATTCGACGCCGGCGGCCGTGCCGTTCATCGTGCTCGTTGCGGCGATCCTGATCTTCGGCCTGACGATCGGCGGAAAGTTCTTCTCGTCCTATACGCTGACACTGATCCTGCAGCAGATCGCCATCGTCGGCATCCTCGGGGCTGCGCAGACCCTCGTCATCCTGACGGCCGGCATCGACCTTTCGATCGGCGTGATCATGGTGCTGTCAGCCGTCATCATGGGCAATTGCGCCGTGACCTACGGTCTACCCGCGCCGATCGCCATCTTCATCGGCTTCGTCGTCGGCGGCGCCTGTGGCTTCCTCAACGGCTTCCTCGTGTCCAGGGTCAAGCTTCCGCCGTTCATCGTGACGCTCGGCACCTGGTACGTCATCATGTCGACGAACTTCATCTACTCGGCCAATGCGACGATCCGCGAGGCGGACGTCACCGCCGTCACCAAGATGCTGCACGTCTTCGGCGTCAGCTTCAAGATCGGGTCCGCGGTCTTCACGCTGGGTGTGCTGATGATGGTCGTTTTGGTTCTCGGTCTCTGGTACGCGCTCAATCACACGGCCTGGGGTCGGCACCTCTATGCGGTCGGCGACGACCCGGAAGCTGCCAAGCTCTCTGGCATCCGCACCGGCCGGGTGCTGCTCAGCGCCTATACGCTCGCCGGCCTGATCGCAGCACTTGCCGCCTGGGTCTCGATCGGCCGCAACGGCTCGATCTCGCCCTCGGCAGCGGTCACCGACTACAATCTTCAGGCCATCACCGCAGCCGTGATCGGCGGCATCTCGCTCTTCGGCGGACGCGGATCGATCCTTGGAACCCTGATCGGCGCGATGATCGTCGGCGTGGTCTCCATGGGCCTCAACATGCTGGGCGCTGACCCGCAATGGAAAGTCTTCCTCACCGGCGTCTTGATCATCACCGCCGTCGCAATCGACCAGTGGATCAGAAAGGTAGCAGGCTGATGGCTCAGGAACCCCTTCTCACCGCGCGCGGCCTGGTCAAACGCTATGGCCGGGTCACCGCTCTCGATCACGCCGACTTCGACCTCTACCCCGGCGAGATCCTTGCCGTCATCGGCGACAACGGCGCCGGCAAGTCCTCGATGATCAAGGCGATCTCCGGCGCCATCACGCCGGATGAAGGCGAGATCCGGCTTGAGGGCCAGTTGATCAACTTCCGTTCGCCGATGGAGGCGCGCACCGCCGGCATCGAAACCGTCTACCAGAATCTGGCCCTGTCGCCGGCGCTTTCGATCGCCGACAACATGTTTCTCGGCCGCGAAATCCGTAAACCCGGCATCATGGGCTCGCTCTTCCGCAAGCTCGACCGGGCGGAGATGGAAAAGCGGGCGCGGGCGAAGCTCTCCGAACTCGGCCTGATGACCATCCAGAACATCAACCAGGCGGTCGAAACGCTTTCGGGCGGCCAGCGGCAGGGCGTGGCGGTGGCGCGGGCTGCAGCCTTCGGCTCCAAGGTGGTGATCATGGACGAGCCGACGGCGGCGCTTGGCGTCAAGGAAAGCCGGCGGGTGCTGGAGCTGATCCTCGACGTGCGTTCCCGCGGCCTGCCGATCGTGCTGATCTCGCACAACATGCCGCACGTGTTCGAGGTCGCCGACCGCATCCACATCCACCGGCTTGGCAAACGCCTCTGCGTCATCAACCCGAAGGAACACACGATGTCGGATGCCGTCGCCTTCATGACCGGCGCCAAGGAACCGCCGCGCGAGGCGCTCGCAGCATGACGGTTGCGCCTTTGGTTGACCAGCTTCTGGAACGGGCGGCAGGTGCTGCCCGTTTCATTGTCGCGATTGCAGGCCCGCCCGGTGCCGGAAAATCGACCCTGTCCGACGCGCTTGCCGAAGCCCTGGTCGCTGCTGGAGAAAAGGCGGCGGTTCTGCCGATGGACGGCTTTCACATGGACAATGCGGTGCTCGAACAGAAGGGCCTGCTTGCCCGCAAGGGCGCGCCGGAGACCTTTGACGTCAGGTCGTTCCTGGCGACGCTTGCCGCCGTCAGGGCCAATGACGGCGAAGTACTCGTGCCGGTCTTCGACCGCTCGCGCGAGCTGGCGATCGCCTCGGCACGGGTGGTGGCGGCCGACACCCGCATGATCCTCGTCGAGGGCAACTATCTGCTGCTTGACGAGGCTCCGTGGTCGAAGCTCGACAGCGCCTTTGACTTCTCCGTCTTCATCAACCCGGGCATCGAGGAGCTGGAACGGCGCCTGCTGAAGCGCTGGCGCGATCATGGGTATGACGAGGAAGCGGCGCGCCGAAAGGCGCTCGGCAACGATATTCCGAACGCGCATCGGGTTGTCGGTCACCAGCGACCTGCCGATCTCGTGCTTGCGGATTTCTGAGCGACGGTCGGATTGCCGATTGTGTTCCCGGCTGCATTGGTGATATCGAGACGCGGTTTCACCACATGAGTAACCGCCCGCCACCCGCACCTGCCGGCTCGCAAAGCCGCGCGCGGGATCGGGCGCGAGCACGAGAGCTTGATGAGGAAAAGCGCAAGCGGTTTTCCGCCATCCTGCCCTTAAGTTAGGAGAACGCTGACCATGCAAGACCTCGTTATCCGCCGGCCGGATGATTGGCACCTTCACCTTCGCGACGGCGACATGCTGAAGGGCGTCATCGCCGATACCAGCCGCCATTTCGCCCGCGCGATCATCATGCCCAACCTCGTGCCGCCAGTCGTCACCGCCGCCGATGCCAAGGCCTATCGCGAGCGGATCGTTGCTGCCATTCCGGCCGGAGACCGCTTCGAGCCGCTGATGACGCTCTACCTGACCGAGGGCACGGACCCCGATGATGTCGAGGCAGGCCACGCAAGCGGTCTCGTCAAGGCCGTCAAGCTCTATCCGGCAGGGGCCACGACCAATTCACACAGCGGCGTTCGCGATATCGACAAGGCAATGCCGGTGCTGGAGCGCATGGCCAAGATCGGCCTTCAACTCTGCGTTCATGGCGAAGTGACGACATCGGAAGTCGATATCTTCGATCGTGAGGCGGTGTTCATCGAAACGGTGCTCGATCCCTTGCGCAAGCGCCTGCCGGAACTGAAGGTGACGATGGAGCACGTCACCACCAAGGATGGCGTCGACTACATCAAGGCATCGAAGGCCAATCTCGCCGGCTCGATCACCACACATCACCTGATCATCAACCGCAACGCCATTCTCGTCGGCGGCATCAAGCCACATTACTACTGCCTGCCGGTTGCCAAGCGCGAGAACCATCGCCTGGCCCTGCGTGCGGCGGCCACCTCAGGCGATGCCCGCTTCTTCCTCGGAACGGATTCGGCGCCGCATGTCGATCCGCTGAAGGAATGCGCCTGCGGCTGCGCCGGCATCTACACCTCGATCAACACCATGAGCTGCCTTGCCCATGTGTTCGAAGGGGAAGCCGCGCTCGACAAGCTTGAAGCCTTCGCCTCGCTGAACGGCCCCGCCTGGTACGGCCTGCCGGTCAACGACGAGACGATCACGTTGCGCAAGCAGGCCGATGCCGTCAGCTATCCCGCCAAGATCGACACCGGCGCCGGCCCCGTCACCGTTTTTGATCCGATGTTCCCGTTGCACTGGGCCGTCGTCTGATCACTCGAAGAGATTGAAGAGATTAAGGAGAGTTTGATGTTTTCCAACGCGTTCACCGACAAGGCCGTGATGGCCGAGCTGGTCGCAAAGATGCTCTGGGAGATCAAGGCGGTGCATTTTAGCGCCGACAAGCCCTACAAGCTGTCGTCGGGCATGGCGAGCCCTGTCTATATCGACTGCCGCAAGCTGATTTCCTATCCGCGCATCCGTTCGGCGGTGATGGATTTTGCTGCCGCATCGATCCTGCGCGAGGCGGGCTTCGAGCAATTCGACGTCGTCGCCGGTGGCGAGACCGCGGGCATTCCCTTCGCCGCCATGCTGGCCGAGCGCCTGGGCCTGCCGATGATCTACGTGCGCAAGGCGCCGAAGGGTCACGGCCGCAACGCCCAGATCGAAGGCCACATGCCGGAGGGTGCGCGCGTTCTCGTGATCGAGGATCTGACGACAGCAGGCGGCTCGATGTTCAAGTTCATCGACGCGATCCGCGCTGCCGGCGGCATCGTCGATCACGGCATCGCGCTCTTCTACTACGACATCTTCCCGGAAGCGGTCGGCGAGATGAAGGGCAAGGGCGTCGACCTGCACTGGATCGCCACCTGGCGCAACGTGCTGGCCGTTGCCCGCGAGCAGGCGCTGTTCGACGATAAGACGCTTGGCGAAGTCGAGGCCTTCCTCAACGATCCGCTGGCCTGGTCGGGCCGCAATGGCGGCGTCAGCGCTCTGGCATAAAGTCTGGTGAGGCCCTGGTCATGCCGGGGCCTCCCAATTCTCGATCTCCATTTTTTAAATCGATTGAAATTCTGCCGAGGAGGAAGAGCCGATGATCGTATGTTGTGGTGAAGCGCTGATCGACATGCTGCCGCGGGACACGACCGCGGGCGAGAGTGCGTTCGCACCCTACGCCGGCGGCGCGATCTTCAATACGGCGATCGCGCTCGGTCGGCTCGGCATTTCCACCGGCTTCTTCACCGGCCTTTCCGACGACATGTTCGGCGATATCCTGCGCGAAACGCTGAAGGCGGCGAATGTCGATTTCGCCCCTTCGGCCACCCTGTCGCTGCATACGACGCTTGCCTTCGTCAAGCTCGTCAACGGCCATGCGACCTACGCCTTCTTCGACGAGAACACCGCCGGGAGGATGATTACGAAAGATCACCTGCCGGCGCTTGGCGATTTCTGCGAGGCGCTGCATTTCGGCGCGATCAGCCTGATCCCCGAGCCCTGCGGCTCGACCTACGAGGCGCTGATGACCCGCGAACACGAAAAACGGGTCATCTCCTTCGACCCGAACATTCGGCCCGGTTTCATCAAGGACCGCGAAGCTCACCTCGCGCGCATGAACCGCATGGCGGCAATGTCGGATATCATCAAGTTCTCAGACGAGGATCTCGACTGGTTCGGCATGTCGGGCAGCCATGACGATCTCGCCGCCGAATGGCTGACGCGCGGGCCGAAGCTGGTTCTGATCACCAAGGGCGCCGACGGCGCCGTCGGTTACACTGCCCGCCACAAGGTCGACGTCGCGGGCGAGCGGGTGACCGTCGTCGATACCGTCGGTGCCGGTGACACCTTCGATGCCGGCGTGCTGGCGTCGCTGAAGCTGAGTGATCTCCTGACGAAGGATGCCGTCGCGAGCCTTTCTGAAAGTGCCGTCCGCGACGCCCTGGCGCTGGGCGCCAAGGCGGCCGCCGTCACCGTTTCACGAGCCGGCGCCAATCCGCCATGGAAACACGAAATCGGGCTCTGAGAAGAGCCCGCGCTTGGTTCAATTCTTTTCCTCCGGACGGTATTCGAGAATGTCGCCCGGCTGGCAATCGAGAACGGCGCAGATCTTCTCCAGCGTGTCGAAGCGCACGCCTTTGACCTTGCCGGATTTCAACAGAGATATGTTCTGCTCGGTGATGCCGACCTGCTCGGCAAGGTCGCGCGAGCGTACCTTGCGTTTCGCCAGCATGACATCGAGGTTTACGACAATCGGCATCCGCTAGACGAAGCTCCTGTTCTCCGCTTCGATCCCCGATGCGATGACCATGACGTGGCCAAGCACAAGAAGCAGTCCGGCCATCAGCATGATGATCAGCGTTCCGCCATTGATGTCGATGAAGACGGAGTGCCCGGTCGCGGCCGGATTGTCGTAGGTGACGGCCATTATGCCGATTGCGTTGCTGATGATCATGCACACGGATCCGATGATCGAGAGGATTCCGATCCGTTTCAAGAGCACGCCATTGCGGCTGGAGAGAATTTCTCCGCGCTCGAAGCCGTCGAACAACTGCCAGGAAAAGGCGAGCCCGGCGATAACAAGCGCATTGTTCAAGGCGGTGAGAAACACGACGGTTGCGATCGCGCGATACGAGAGAGTGATTGTTGAGACCCTCGGAAAAACCACGTCGCGAATGCCTTGTTCGAAGCCGGCCCTGTCGAAGAAAATCTGCCAGTGGCCATAGACGACGGCCGAGCAGAACAACGCGCCGCACAGGACGACCATCAGCTTCATGATGCGGCTCAGCTTGCGCAACCGCTCGGGGGATCCGGTCATCAAAAAATTCCTTATCGGCTTACTTGTTTTTTTAATGTAAAACGATAATTAATTCGCGTCAATTGTGATTTTGGTGCTTTTCATGTCCTTCCGTATTTTGATGAATCCCTGCCTTTTCCTGTCACTCAATGTGCTCGCCGCCTGCGCGGCGCTCAATGTCGGCTCGCTTGAAAAACTGTCTGGTATCGATCCGCTCAGGTCCGATCCGGCGGAGCTGCGCGTCGCGCTGTTGGTGCCGGAAGCGCTCTCGCTCAGGCGGGGCGATGCGACGCTCGGGATCTCCTGGAAGGCGGACGGTTCGCCCCTCGACACGCGCCGTTTCGCGCTTCAGGTCCAGTCCGGCAATGCCGGAGCGCCTGATCTGACAGAGCGGATGCGGAACGGTCAGACGCTCTATGTCCTGACCCTGACGTCTGTCGATGCCGAGCGCCTGCGCGATATGCAGGAGAAGATTGCGGCGACCAAGGGGGGCGAAGCGAAAGGGCGCGGCAGCCTTTCGGTCGGTTTTTCCGGCGGCTGCTGGACCGGCGCGTTTCCAGCCGACCGGAAGCTCACCGTCGATGCGTGGATCCGCACCCGCTCCGATGAACGCTACTTCCAGATCCTGTCGGGACTGGATGTGATGGACCTGCTCCACCAGTCCGGCGTCAAGGCACTGCCGGCCTGCGCCGCGTGAGAGGACAGGGCGCGCTGAGCGCGCCCTGTCTCGGTATTTTTTTTAGCGGGCAGCCTTGAGCAGCACGGCCACAAGGCCTGCCGTCGACGAATCGTGGCCGGCAGCACTTTCCTTGCCTTCGACAACCGGCAGAAGGCCCGTTGCCAGTTCCTTGCCGAGCTCGACGCCCCACTGGTCAAAGGAGTTGATGTTGAACAGCGCACCTTCGACGAAGACGCGGTGCTCGTAGAGTGCGATCAGCCGGCCGAGCGCGAAAGGATCGAGCTGATCGTAGACCAGCGTCAGCGATGGGCGGTTGCCGGCAAAGACGCGGTGCGGCGCAATCTTGTCCGCCTTGGCGTCCGCCATGCCCTTGGAGGTCAGTTGCGCCTTCGCCTCGGCAAGCGTGCGGCCCTTCATCAGGGCTTCGGACTGGGCAAGGCAATTGGCGATCAGCAGTTCGTGCTGATGGCGCAGGTTCTTCTCATGACCGTTTGCAGCGATCATGAACTCGGCCGGGATGACATCCGTGCCCTGATGGATCAGCTGGTAGAAGGCGTGCTGGCCATTGGTGCCGGGCTCGCCCCAGACGACCGGACCTGTCGAAAATTCGACCGGCTTGCTGTCGAGCGTGACGGCCTTGCCGTTCGATTCCATGTCGAGCTGCTGCAGGTAGGCCGGGAAGCGCGACAGGCGCTGGTCATAGGGCAGGATTGCGCGCGAGGGGTAGCCGAGAACATTGCGGTTGTAGAAACCGAGCAGACCCAGCAGCATCGGCAGGTTCTGGCGGATCGGCGCGGTGCGGAAATGCTCGTCGATGGCGTGGCCGCCATCGAGGAAGCGGCCGAAATTCTCCTTGCCGATGGCAATCATCAGCGGCAGGCCGATCGCCGACCAGATCGAATAGCGGCCGCCAACCCAGTCCCAGAAGCCGAACACGCGCGCCTGGTCGATGCCGAAGGCGGCGACCTTGTCGAGCGCCGTCGAGACGGCAGCAAAGTGATGACCGACGGCGGCTTCGCCGAGCTTGCCGGCAATGAAGGCGCGGGCCGTCGCCGCATTGGTCATCGTCTCGATCGTCGTGAAGGTCTTGGAGGCGATGATGAACAGCGTCGTTTCCGGCTCGACGAGCTTCAGCGTGTCGGCAATATGCGCGCCATCGATGTTGGAAACGAAATGCAGCCGCGGGCCGTCATGGAAAGGGGCGAGCGCCAGTGTCGCCATGACAGGACCGAGATCCGAGCCGCCGATGCCGATATTGACGACGTCGGTGATCTTCTTGCCGGTCGCACCTTTCAGTGCGCCCGAGCGGATGCCATCGGCAAAGGCGCCCATGGCTTCGAGCACGCCGTTGACGTCGGGCATCACGTCCTTGCCGTCGACGATGACAGGGCGGTTGCCGCGGTTGCGCAGCGCCGTGTGCAGCACTGCGCGTTCTTCGGTGATGTTGATGATGTCGCCGCGGAACATCGCGTCGCGCTTCTCTTCGACCTTGGCGGCTTTCGCCAGCGCCTCAAGGCCGTCGAGCACCTGTTCGTTCACCGCGCATTTCGAATAATCGAGCAGCAGATCGTCGAGTGAGGTGCTGAAGCGCGAGAAGCGTTCGGCATCGCTCGCGAAGGCGGCACGGATATCGGTCGCATTGGTCTGCGCGGCGGTTGCTTTGAGTTGATCGACAAGCGCTTTCATCGCGGGGCTCCTTGTGTCGGACATTCGCCTGCGTAGCTATTCGCTTTGCATTGTCCGAATCAAGCCCGCAAAACCGCCGGAGTGGCGGTTTTCAGGATTTTTTAAATCGTTTTAAGTCGAGGCGGCCCTCAGCCCCGGAGGTCCTTGCGCAGGATCTTGCCGACATTGGTTTTCGGCAACTCGGTGCGGAACTCGACGAAGCGCGGTCGCTTGTAGTTGGTGAGATTGGCCGCGCAGTGCTTCTTGACGTCCTCTTCCGTCAGAGCCGGGTCCTTGCGGACGACGAAGAGCTTGACCGCTTCGCCCGAATGCTCGTCGGGAATGCCGATCGCCGCGCATTCGAGAATGCCAGGGTGCGTCATCGCCACTTCCTCGATCTCGTTCGGGAAGACGTTGAAGCCCGAGACCAGGATCATGTCCTTCTTCCGATCGACGATCTTGACGAGGCCGACGGCATTGATGAAGCCGATGTCACCGGAGCGGAAGAAGCCATCGGGCGAAATCGCCTTGGCGGTCTCGTCCGGCCGCTGCCAGTAGCCGGCCATGACCTGCGGTCCGCGAATGCAGATTTCCCCGACGTCTCCGATCGGCAAGGTGTTGCCCTGGTCGTCACGGATCTCGATCTCGGTCGAGGGGATCGGAAAGCCGATCGTGCCGGTGAATTCGGTTGAGTCGAGAAGATTGGCGGTGGCGACCGGCGACGTCTCGGAAAGGCCGTAGCCTTCGGCGATCGGGCATCCCGTCATCTTCTGCCAGCGTTCGGCGACAGGTCTCTGGATCGCCATGCCGCCACCGAAGGTCAGCATCAGCGAGGAGAAATCGAGTTTCTGGAATTCGGCGTTGTTCATCAGCGCGTTGAACAGCGTGTTGAGCCCCGGGAAGATGTTGGTCTTGTACTTGCCGAGTTCCGCGACGAAGCCTGGAATATCGCGCGGGTTGGGGATCAGGATGTTGTTGCCGCCGGTGGCAAGGCCCATCAGCGAATTCACCGTCAGCGCGAAGATATGATAGAGCGGCAGCGCGCACATGAAGACGAGATTGTCGGGACGCGGGCGCGAACGGAACGCCGTGTCGAACCAGATTTCCATCTGCGCCATGTTCGACAGAAGGTTGGAATGGGTGAGCGTCGCCCCCTTGGAAACGCCAGTGGTTCCGCCGGTATACTGCAGGAAAGCGACGTCGCTGGGTGCGACATTGGGCTTGGTTAGCTTCGACCGGCCACCTTCGGCGAGCACGGACTTGAAGGAATGATGGCCGGGGATCGACCAGGCGGGCACCAGCTTCTTGACCCGGCGCACGACCAGATTGACGATCACGCCCTTGAAGCCGAGCATGTCGCCCATCGTGGCGACCACCACATGCTTGATGCTGGTCTTGGCCGCAACCTGCTGGACGGTATGGGCGAAGTTTTCGAGAACGAAGATCGCCTTGGCGCCGGAGTCGATGAGCTGGTGCTCCAGTTCGCGCGGCGTGTAGAGCGGGTTGACGTTCACCACCGTGAAGCCTGCCCTGAGGATGCCGTAGACGATCACAGGGTTCTGCAGGATGTTGGGCATCATCACAGCGACCCGGTCGCCCTTCGACAGCCCGCGTGCCTGCAGCCAGGCGCCGATCTTGGCGGATTCGGCATTGAGTTCGGAGAAGGTCAGCGACTTGCCCATGCAGGTAAAGGCGAAGCGGCGCGAATAGCGCGCGACGGCATGGTCGAAGAAATCACCGATCGACCGGTAGGGCAGTGGTCCGATCTCGGCAGGGATGCCCGGCGGATAGGACTTCAGCCAGATTTTCTCCGGGCTGGTGCCTGCTGGTTGCGTGTTGAGTTCCGCCATGACCTCTCTCCCTCTGGTCGCCACAGGCTGGCCTTGCTTGCGGCCAGAGAAGAAACCCTCCCGGTCTTCTCTTGCCGATGAAGATGATGCTTTTGCGACACCTCTTCAAGCCGAGATTCGGGATTATATAACTTTGACGTAAACGTCAACTCAGCTAACGGTTAACCGGTCTGCTTCACGCGCCCACGAAAAAGTATGATGAGTGCCGCAAACCCTTTGCCATCAGGGGTCAAAGCCTGTATTGCATTGCAACATACCCTCATCGGATCCCATCCGATATCTGCTGCCAGCACCCACAGATTTGTTCCGCTCCTTGAGACCGGACGACACAGGTATTGCTCATGTGTGACGAAGCCTATTCTTCCGCCGTCGATCCGCGCCGGAGCCGCATTTCTGTTGCCGAGGTTGCGCTCGCCGTCGGTGGGTTTGGCATCGGTACGGGAGAATTCGCCATCATGGGCCTGTTGCCGCAGGTGGCCGACGACGTCGGCGTTTCGGTGCCGAAGGCCGGCGCCGTGATCAGTGCCTATGCGCTCGGCGTTGTCGTTGGTGCGCCGTTGATCGCCGTGCTTGCTGCGCGGTTTTCTCGCTTCCGGGTGCTTCTCGTCCTGATGCTTTTGTTTGCGATCGGCAATTTCGCCAGTGCCATCGCGCCGGATTTCTACACGCTGGTTGCCGCGCGCTTCTTTGCCGGTCTTCCGCACGGCGCCTATTTCGGTGTGGCGGCGCTGGTCGCCGCCGGGCTTGCCGCACCCAACCAGCGGGCGAGGGCCGTCGGGCGGGTGATGATGGGCCTGACGATCGCGACCCTGTTCGGAACGCCGCTGGTCGCCTGGTTCGGTCAGGCGCTCGGCTGGCGCTCCGCCTTTGCCATCGTCGGCGCCATCAGCCTTCTGACCATTGCGCTGACCTGTTCTTACGTGCCGCGCGACAAGGGCAATCCGCAGGCCACGCCGCTGCGCGAGCTTGGCGCTTTGGGCAAGCTGCAGGTCTGGCTGATGCTCGGCATCTGCGCCATCGGCTGCGGCGGCATGTTCGCGGTCTTCAGCTATATCGCCCCTGCATTGACGGAGGTCGCAGGCGTTTCCGTCGCCAATGTGCCGATCATGCTGTCGGTGTTCGGCGCCGGCATGATCCTCGGCAACATCGTCGGTTCCAGGCTCGCAGACTGGGCGCTGTTGCCGGCGATCGGCATCGCGCTCGCCTTCAACATCTTCGCCTATGTGCTGTTCTATTTCACCATGGGCAACCCGTGGATCGCCATCGTCAACGTGCTCTTCATCGGTGGCGGCTTTGCCGTCGTGCCGGGGGTGCAGACCCGGTTGATGGACGTGTCGGGTGAAGCGCAGACGCTTGCCGCAGCACTCAGTCATTCCGCCTTCAATCTTGCCAATGCGCTCGGCGCATGGCTTGGCGGCTGGTCGATTGCCGCAGGTTACGGCTGGACCTCGACCGGCCTCGTCGGCGCCGTCATGGGCGTTGCCGGTTTCGGCATCTTCCTCGCCTCGGTTTTCGTCGACCGGGGTGAGAGGGTAAAGCGCGCCGAGATGCGTGCGGCAGAATGACGTCTGCCATCAAATAAAGCCGGAGAGCTTGCGCGCCGCTGAATTTTTCTGTCATGTCCCGCCGCTAGCGTCGGCTGCGGCCCTGAAACTACCGTAAACCGGGGTCATTGGGGCGCCGAAGGCTGGCAAGGCCTCGGGTTTGTTGTAAAGTCGTTTGAAGACGGAGGAATGTTGGTGCAACTGGGCAATCGCGAACGAGAAAACCTTCCCGCAGAGCCGCGACTCTTCGGGAATGCGGCGACGTCGCGCTCGGCTCTGGTCGGCCCGATCACAGCTGCGCGCTGGATGCTCGTCTTCGTGCTTCTGGCCGGCGTCTATTTCTTCCACGGTTTCCTCGTACCGGTTCTGGCCGCCGTCGTCATCGGTTTCGCCAGCTGGCCCATCTATCGTCGGCTGCTGGCAGCCGTCGGGGGCAGTCGTACCCTTGCGGCCACCATTGCCATCATCTGCGTTGTCGCCTTCATCGTCGTGCCGATCTCGGTTGCTGCCGTCTATGCCGTCGACGAAGTCCGCGACTGGCTGGTCTGGGCCGTCGAAACGAATGCCAACGGCGCCGGTGTACCGGTGTGGCTGACGTCGATCCCGGTTGCTGGCGTCTGGTTCGGCGAACAATGGGTGAAGTATGTCGGCCATCCCGGTGCGCTCGGCGAACTGGTGCAGCTCGTCAGCGGCTCCAACATCGGCAATATCTATCGCGGCGTGCTGGTCATTGGCGCCTCGGCGTTTCATGCTTTCCTGACGCTGCTCTTCATGCTGATCACGTTGTTCTTCGTCTATCGCGACGGACATTCCTTCTCCAAGCAACTAGACCGTCTCGGCGAGCGCATCTTCCCGATGCGCTGGGAGCGGCTGTCGCGCGTGGTGCCACTGACGATCAGCTCGACGGTCACAGGCATGGGCATCATCGCCATCGGCGAGGGTATCGTGCTCGGCGTCGCCTATTGGCTGGCGGGCGTTCCGTCGCCGGTCACGCTCGGCATCATCACCGGCCTGATGGCGCTGATCCCCGGCGGTGCGCCGCTCTGCTTCACGCTGGTTTCCGTCTATCTCGTTGCCAGCGGTTCACCGGTTCACGGCATCGCGCTGTTTGCCTGGGGCACGACCGAACTCTTCATCGTCGACAAGACCTTGCGTCCGCGCCTCGTCGGTGGGCCTATCAAGCTGCCTTTCCTGCCGACCTTCTTCGGCCTTGTCGGTGGCGTGAAGACCATGGGCTTTCTCGGCCTGTTCGTCGGCCCGGTGCTGATGGCGCTGCTTGTCGCCATCTGGCGCGAATGGATGCGCGAAGTGACCAGCGAAGCCGCACCGACGGTCAGCCCGATCATCAAGGGCTGATGGCGTCGATCTGCCAGCCGCCTTCGGGCGGCGGCAGCGTCCTTATCTTTTCCTTATGCGCACGCAAAACCATCCCAATCGATAATTGACCCGCTGAGGGTGCATCATCCGGCCATAACCAGTCCCGGAGAATGCACATGCCCGATCTACTTTTTCTTGCCGCCGGCATCGGCGGCCTTGTCGTGTTTGCGCTTTATGCGCGCGCGCTCAGCCGGCTCTAGGAGGCATCGATGTTCGAAGCCTTCGTCGGCATTTCCGTCGCCGCCGCACTGACGGTCTATCTCATCGTGACTCTCGTTCGACCGGAACGGTTCTGACCCAGGTCGAAGCTCGTACCCAGGTCGAGACTTCGTACCCAGGTCGAGACTTCGTACCCAGGTCGAGACTTCGTACCCAGGTCGAGACTTCGTACCCAGGTCGAGACTTCGTACCCAGGTCGAGACTTCGTACCCAGGTCGAGACTTCGCGCCGTCTGGTCGTCTTTCGTGGAGAATTCCTCATGTCTATTATCGGGTGGCTGCAGATCGGCCTCCTCTTTCTCGCCGTCTTCCTTGCGATCAAGCCGCTTGGCCTCTACATGGCCCGGGTTTTCGCCGGCGAGCGCAACTTCCTCTCTCCGGTGCTCGGGCCCGTCGAGCGCGGGCTCTATCTGGCGGCCGGCGTCGATGCGAAGAAAGAGCAGGGCTGGCTCGCCTATACGCTGTCGATGCTTGCCTTCAGCGCCGCCGGCTTCGCGCTGCTCTACGCCATCCTGCGGTTCCAGGGTTCCCTGCCGGTGAACCCTCAAGGCTTTGCCGACGTTCCGGCGGATCTCGCCTTCAACACGGCGGTCAGCTTCCTCACCAACACCAACTGGCAGTCCTATGGCGGCGAGACCACCATGAGCCACTTCAGCCAGATGGCTGGCCTGACCGTGCAGAATTTCGTCTCGGCAGCGACCGGCATCGCCATCGCACTTGCCGTCACCCGCGCCTTTGCCCGTTCCGGTGCCGCGACGCTCGGCAATTTCTGGGTCGATCTGACCCGCGCGACCCTCTATGTGCTGCTGCCGCTGGCCGTCGTCGTTGCACTCGCCTTCGTCGCCATGGGCATGCCGCAGACCTTCAATGGTTCCGTCAGCGCCACCACGCTCGAAGGCGTGCAGCAGACGATCGCGCTCGGTCCGGTCGCAAGCCAGGAGGCGATCAAGCAGCTCGGCACCAATGGTGGCGGCTTCTTCAACGCCAATGCCGCCCACCCGTTCGAAAACCCGAGCGCGCTCAGCAACTACCTGTCGATCTTCGCAATGCTGTCGATCACCTCGGCACTGGTCTACGCCTTCGGCCAGATGGTCGGTGACCGCCGCCAGGGCTGGGCCTTCATCGCCGCCATGGCGACCCTTCTGATCGCCGGCATCGGCGTCATCTACTGGGCCGAAAGCTACGGCAACCCGATCCTGCACGGCCTCGGCCTCGAAGCCTCGCTCGGCAATATGGAGGGCAAGGAAGTCCGCTTCGGCCAGGCGATGTCGGCGGCCTATGCCGGCGTGACCACAGGCATTTCCACCGGTGCGGTCAACGGCATGCACGGCTCCTTCACCGGCATCGGCGGCCTCGTTCCGATGCTCCTGATCCAGCTGGGTGAAGTGCTGCCCGGCGGTGTCGGCTCCGGTCTTTACGGCATGGTCGTCTTCGCAATCCTCGCCGTCTTCGTCGCCGGCCTGATGGTCGGACGCACGCCGGAACTTCTCGGCAAGAAGATCGAGGGCCGCGAGATGAAATACGCCATGTTGGCGATCCTCATCCTGCCGGCCTCGATCCTCGGCTTCACCGCGATCTCGGCCGTCATGCCTTCGGCGGTCGCCAGCATTGGCACCGCTGGCCCGCATGGCCTGTCGGAAATCCTCTACGCCTATACCTCGGCAACCGGCAACAACGGTTCCGCCTTCGGCGGCCTCTCGGCCAACACGCCCTGGTACAACACCACGCTCGGTTTCGCGATGCTGCTCGGCCGCTTCGCCTATGCGATCCCGGTGCTGGCGATTGCCGGCTCGATCGCGGCCAAGACCCGCGTTCCAGCTTCCACGGGAACCTTCCCGACGCACACGCCGCTCTTCGTCGGCCTGCTCATCGGCATCATCCTCATCCTCGGGGGCTTGCAATATTTCCCGGCCCTCGCGCTTGGTCCCATCGTCGAGCAATTCGCCATGCTCTCGGGCCAGACCTTCTGAAGGAACAGACCATGTCTTCGAAACCCGTCGCCCCTGGTCTCCTCGACCCGGCGATCATTCTGCCGGCCTTCAAGGCCGCATTCATCAAGCTCGACCCGCGCCAGCTCATCCGCAATCCGGTGATCTTCGTCACCGAGGTGGTGGCAGCCATGGTCACGGTCTTCTTCATCCGCGATCTTGCGACCGGGACCGGCAGTCCGCTGTTTACGGGACAGATTGCCGCCTGGCTGTGGTTCACGGTGCTGTTTGCCACCTTCGCCGAAGCCGTTGCCGAAGGGCGCGGCAAGGCGCAGGCGGACAGCCTGCGTCGCACCAAGTCCGAATTGACGGCTCGCAAGCTGGTCTCGGCCGAAGGTCGCGAAACCCAGACGATCGCCGCCACCTCGCTGAAGGTCGGTGACCTCGTGCTGGTCGAAGCCGGCGAATTGATCCCCGGCGACGGCGACGTCGTCGAGGGTGTCGCCTCGGTCAACGAAAGCGCGATCACCGGCGAATCGGCACCTGTGATCCGCGAGTCCGGCGGCGACCGTTCCGCCGTCACCGGCGGAACGCAGGTGCTGTCGGACTGGATCAAGGTGCGCATCGGTACCGCACCTGGCGATACCTTCGTCGACCGCATGATTGCGCTGATCGAAGGCGCGCAGCGCCAGAAGACCCCGAACGAGATCGCGCTGTCGATCCTGCTTTCGGGCCTGACGCTGGTCTTCCTGGTTGCCGTCGTCACCCTCTGGGGGCTTGCCGGCTATTCCGGCACGGTTCTGTCGGTCACGGTTCTTGCAGCCCTACTCGTGACCCTGATCCCGACCACCATCGGCGGCCTGCTGTCGGCCATCGGCATTGCCGGCATGGACCGGCTGGTGCGCTTCAACGTCATCGCCACATCAGGTCGCGCAGTCGAAGCGGCGGGTGACGTCGACACGCTGCTTCTCGACAAGACCGGCACGATCACCTTCGGTAACCGTATGGCCGCAAATTTCATGCCGGTCCCCGGCGTGACGGATGCCGAGCTTGCCGATGCCGCGCTGCTGGCAAGCCTTGCCGACGAGACGCCGGAGGGACGCTCGATTGCCGCGTTGGCGACCGGCGAGTTTGGCCGTCAGACCCCGTCTGTGTCGCTGCCTGTTTCCGGCAAGCAGGCGAACCGTGAGGTCGTGGCTCTGGCCGTCGGTGGCGGCTCGGTTCAGTCAGGAGCTTTGGCAATCGACGCCGTCGTGCCCTTTGCTGCTGAAACGCGCCTGTCGGGTGTCGACTTCGCTGGCCGCCGTCTGCGCAAGGGTGCCGTGGATTCGATCCTGAAGTTTGCAGGTGTTCGCGACGAGAACGTGCCGGCCGAGTTCCGGCGCGCCGTCGACCAGGTCGCGCGCACCGGCGGCACACCGCTCGCCGTTGCCGACGGCAATCGTCTGCTCGGTGTCATCCATCTCAAGGACGTGGTCAAGCCCGGCATCAAGGAGCGCTTCGCAGCCCTTCGCGCCATGGGCATCCGCACCGTCATGGTGACCGGTGATAACCCGGTCACGGCAGCAGCGATCGCATCCGAGGCCGGCGTCGACGACTTCCTCGCCGAAGCAACGCCCGAAGACAAGCTCGGCTATATTCGCAAGGAGCAGCAGGGCGGCCGCCTGATCGCCATGTGCGGCGACGGCACCAACGACGCTCCGGCGCTTGCCCAGGCCGATGTCGGCGTGGCGATGCAGACCGGCACCCAGGCGGCGCGCGAGGCGGCCAACATGGTCGACCTCGATTCCAGCCCGACGAAGCTCATCGAGATCGTCGAGATCGGCAAGCAGCTTCTGATGACGCGCGGCTCGCTGACGACCTTCTCGATCGCCAACGACGTGGCAAAATACTTCGCCATCATCCCGGCGCTGTTCATCACCACCTATCCGGCGCTGGCAGCCCTCAACATCATGGGCCTGACATCGCCGCAATCGGCGATCCTGTCGGCGGTCATCTTCAACGCCCTGATCATCGTCGCGCTCATCCCGTTGGCGTTGAAGGGTGTCAAGTACCGCCCGGTCGGCGCCGCAGCACTTCTGCGCCGCAACCTGCTGGTCTACGGCCTCGGCGGCCTGATCCTGCCCTTTGCCGGGATCAAGCTCGTTGACGTCGTCGTCTCCGCTCTCAATCTGGTGTAATCATGTTGAACCAACTTCGTCCCGCAATCGTCATGGCCCTGCTTTTGACCGCGATCACCGGCCTCGCCTATCCCTTCGCCATCACCGGCGTCGCCCAGGCCTTGATGCCCGCGCAGGCCAACGGCAGCCTGATCCGCATCGACGACACCGTCGTCGGCTCCGATCTGATCGGCCAGAATTTTACCGCCGACAAATATTTCTGGCCGCGGCCGTCCGCGACTGGTCCCGAACCCTACAATGCCGGTGGCTCGACCGGCTCCAACCTTGGTCCGACCTCGGTCAAGCTGAAGGACCGGGTTGCCGCCGACGTGGAGAAGCTTCGCGCCAGCGGCATTACCGGGGAAATCGCCGCCGACGGCGGCACGGCGTCTGGCTCCGGCCTAGACCCGCATATTTCGCCGGCTTTCGCCCGCGAGCAGGTTTCTCGCGTTGCCAAGGCCCGCGCGATTGCGGAAGCGGATGTGGCGTCGCTGGTCGAACAGGCAACGGAAGGTCGTCTGCTCGGGATCATAGGCGAGCCGCGCGTCAATGTGCTAGAACTCAACCTTGCTCTGGATGCCCGGAGAAGCTGAGTGCGAAGCCTGAGATGCCACCAGAGATCTTGAATGCCTGAAACCGATCGCGAATCGAAAAGCCGTCCCGACCCGGATGCCCTGCTGGCGCTGGCCGGGCAGGGGCGAAGGGGAAAGCTGACGGTTTTTCTCGGCGCAGCCCCCGGCGTCGGCAAGACCTATACGATGCTGACGCGCGCGCGTCGGCTGAAGTCCGACGGCGTCGACATCGTCATCGGTCTGGTGGAGACCCATGGGCGCGGCGAGACCGCCGCGCTCGTTGAAGGGCTGGAGATACTGCCGCGCCGCGATGTGAACCATCGCGGCCGTGTGCTTTCAGAATTCGATCTGGATGCAGCACTTGCACGCCGCCCAAAGATCATCGTCGTCGACGAACTGGCGCACAGCAATCCGGAAGGCAACCGCCATCCGAAGCGCTATCAGGATGTGGAAGAGCTGATTGCCGCCGGCATCGATGTCTGGACGGCGCTCAACATCCAGCATCTGGAAAGCTTGTCCGATGTCGTCGCCCAGATTACCGGTGTTGCGGTGCGCGAGCGCGTGCCCGACACGGTTCTCAGCCGTGCCGACGACGTGTTGCTGGTCGATCTGCCGCCCGCCGAACTCATTGAACGGCTGAACCAAGGTAAGGTCTACCTGCCCGACAGCGCCAAGCGCGCCACCGAGCGCTTCTTCCGTCTCGGCAATCTGACGGCGCTGCGCGAACTGGCGCTCAGGCGCACCGCCGACCGGGTCGATGACCAGATGGTCGACTATCTCAAGCAGAACGCCATCGAAGGGCCTTGGGCCAGCGGCGAGCGCCTGTTGGTCTGCATCGGTCCCGATCCGCTATCGGAAAAGGTGGTGCGCACCGCCAGCCGCCTGGCTTCCGGGCTGAACGCACCCTGGATCGTCGTCTTCATTGAAAGGGCCGACCGCGAAAGCGGTGACGGCGAGGCGGCGAAAAGGCTCGACGAGACATTTCGCCTGGCCGAACAGCTCGGTGCGGAGACCCGCCGCATCGTCGGCAATGATTTCGTCGAGGAGATCCTCAAGCTCGCCCGGCGCGAGCACGCGACACAGATCGTCATCGGCACGAAGCGCCAGCCGTTCCCGATGCGGCTGTTCCGGCAATCGCTTCCCGATGCGCTGGCCGAACGCATTACCGGTGTCGGCATCCATTTGGTGACCGACAAGGAACAGCCACGCCCAAAGCGAAGCGTCACCGCCAAGCGACGCATGCCCGAGGGCTTCGTCCGGGCACTTGCCATTGCCGCCGCCACGGTGGCTGCAGCAACGGCGCTCGGCGTGCTCATCGAGCGTTTCATCATCCTGCCGAACATCTCGCTGCTGTTCCTGCTGGCGGTGCTGGCGTCGGCAACCTATGCCGGCCACGTCGCGGCGATCGCCGCTGCCCTTCTCTCGGTTCTCGCCTACAACTTTTTCTTCATCAATCCGGTCGGCACCTTCACCGTCGCCGAGCCGCATGAAGTCTTCGCACTGTTCATTTTTCTGGTCGCAGCGGCCCTTGCCGGCAGCCTTGCCTCCCGGGTGCGCGAACAGGCGAAATCAGCGCGGCGGCGTGCGGCGGCAACGCAGGCGCTCTATGATTTTTCCCGCAAGCTTTCGGGCACCGCCAATGTCGATGATGTGCTCTGGGCAGCAGTCACCCAGATGCAGACGACGCTGAAGCGCAATATCGCGCTGCTGTTGCCGGAGGAGGCCGACCTGCGCCTGAAGGCCGCCTGGCCGCCGGATACCGAACTCGATGTCACCGACACCATGGCGGCCCGCTGGGCGATGGACAAGAAGGAGACGGCCGGCAACGGTACCGGCACGCTGCCCAACAGCCCCTTCCATTTCCGACCGCTGACGAGCCCGCACGGCGTCGTCGGCGTCTGCGGTTTTGCTCAGGCCGGCAAGCCGCTGGAGATCAACGAGGAGCGGGCGCTCGCCGCCATCCTCGACCAGACGGCGATCGCCATCGACCGGGCGCGGCTGTCTCGCGAGAGCCTGGATCATGCCGCCAAGCTGGAGGGCGAGCGGTTTCGCGCGGCCCTCCTGTCGTCCATCTCGCACGATCTGCGCACGCCGCTTGCTACCATTACCGGTGCCGTCACCAGCCTGCGCCAGCTCGGCGACCGCATGCCGCCGGAAAGCCGCGACGACCTATTGCAGTCGATCGAGGAAGAGGGGGGGCGGCTGACGCGGTTCGTCGCCAATCTCCTGGACATGACCCGCATCGAGGCGGGCACCGTCAACGCCAAGCGCGACTGGGTTGATGTTGCCGACGCCGTGCGCGCTGCCGTCGATCGGGCGCGCAAGTACTTCCCGGACCGCGAGATCGAAACCAGCATCGCGCCGGAACTGCCGCTGATGCGCGGCGACAGCGTGCTTCTCGGCCAGGTGCTCTTCAACCTGCTCGACAACGCCAACAAATACGGCGGCGAAGAGCCGATCAGCATCTATGCCCGGCGCGACGGCAACGAGATCGTGCTGTCGGTGACGGACCTCGGCAAGGGCATCGCGCAGGGCGATCTCGAACAGGTCTTCGAAAAGTTCTTCCGCCGAGGCAAGGTCGACGGCCGCACGCCGGGCACCGGCCTCGGCCTGTCGATCGCCAAGGGCTTCGTCGAGGCCATGGGCGGTCGGATCAAAGCCGAAAGCCCGGCATTGAGACGTCGCGGCACGCGCATCTCCATGCGTTTCCCCGCCGCCGAAGCAGAAATATCCGAAAAGGACCGTGCATGAGCGTGGAGCGTATCCTCGTTGTCGACGACGAACCCCAGATCCAGCGTTTCCTAAGACCGGCGCTCAGCGCTGCCGGCTATGACGTGCTGGAGGCTTTGACGGGAGCAGAGGCATTGAAGGCGGCGGCGACCACCGCGCCCGACGTCGTGATCCTCGACCTGGGCCTGCCCGACATGGACGGCAAGGACGTGATCGCCAACATCCGCGCCTGGTCGCAGGTGCCGATCATCATTCTGTCGGCGCGCGACCGGGAGAGCGAAAAGATCGCGGCTCTTGATCTCGGCGCCGATGATTACATCGAAAAGCCCTTTGGGATCGGCGAGCTGACGGCGCGCATTCGCGCGGCCCTTCGCCACCGCATCCAGATGGAGGGCGGGCATACCCAGCTTTCGGCCGATGGCGTGGCGATCGATACCATCAAGCGGCTGGTCACGCGTGATGGCGAACCCGTACGTCTGACGCCGAAGGAATATGATCTGCTGGTCATGCTGGCCCACCATGCCGGACGGGTCGTCACGCACAAGACGCTGCTGACCTCGGTCTGGGGTGCGGCCCACGGCGAGGATCTGCATTATCTGCGCGTCTTCATCGGCCAGTTGCGCGGCAAGATCGAGCGCGATCCGGCCGATCCCAAGATCATCCGCACCGAACCGGGCGTCGGTTACCGCTTCGTCGGCGACGGTGACTGATACCACTTGAGACTTTGTACGAGGGCGGCCGGTCCGCTCAGCGGCCCGGCCGCCGTGGCGATCAGTTGGCCGCAACCGGCTTCGGTTGTTCGCCAGCGAGCGTATCGCCGACGACTATCTTTTTCTTCGCTGTCGGCCGTGGATTTTCGATGATGTTGACCGGTGCGGACAACGTCGTCGCCGCGACATTACCGACGCCTCTCGCGGTGCCGGCGACAACGGCGGCGATGCCGGTTCCCACCGAAATGTTTGAGTCGGTCAGGGTCTGACCCTTGATCAGGCGTTGGCCGATCAACTGCACAATCTCGGGGCTCTCGGCGAATTTTCCATGATGCAGCCCGTCGTCGGTCTCGACCTTGGTCAGGTCGATGGCGGTGATGCCGGATTTCTCCAGGTCGCTGCGATAGGGCTCCTTCGACGGGTCGATGGCGCCAAGTCGCGAAACGTCACCGGAAATGAAGCTCGAAAGCGCGAGCGCGCGGTCGTCCTGCGAGACGAAGATCGTGAATTTCGGCTTCTTCTTGCCCATCTCCACCCATTGCTTGGCAAAGACGTCGAGGTCGATATCCGGCGATGCCAGAATGACGTTCTGGATCTTCGACGGCACGTTGCCGTCGCGAATTCCCATCTGCCGGAGCGATTCCATCGTCAACCATGTGCCCATGGAATGGGCGAGGATAGTGATGTCCTTCACGTTCGGCGCGTCGGCCAGGATGCGCAGCGTATCCTCGAGCGCGGTGCGCGAATAGTTGGTGCTTTCCTTGTCGTAATTGTATTCGAACACATTGGCGCGCGATGGCCAGGTGAACAGGATCGGCGTTGTCTGTGCGCCGGAATCATGGATGATCTGCGCCAGCCGGAAGACGGAATCCTCGTAGCGGTTGTTGAAGCCGTGCACGAAGACGAAGGCATGGCCGCCGACGCTGTGCTGCTTGAACCAGGCCTTGCCGTCGGCGAGCGTGTCCAGTTCCCGCACCCGCGTCACTGCAAAGTCGGTCGCCGGATCGGGCGGCAGCTTGCGCGGCCATTGCACCGTGCCGGGCTTGCGCACTGTCTCAGGCGGGATCGATACCGAAACATCGGTCATGAAGGTGTTGGCGTCCCGTTCCCCCGAAAACAAGGTCGCGGGGTCGCCGGAGGGTTGCCGGGTTGTCGCGACCAGCATGTCCACCTGCGCGGTTTTCGGTGTCTGTGCGGTCAGGGCAACCGGGGTCATGACGCCCTTGGGTTTTCCGGCGCAAGAGGAAAGCCCCAGCGAAAGGGCAACAGGCACCGCGATTGCCATCAGTCTCCGCGTCCGTGCCGACGAGATCGTAACACGCGCATTTTTAATCATCGGCGCCCCACGCAGAAACAAGAACGAGCCGCATCAGACTGTGCGTTCGCGACAGCGCGATGACACCACTCCATGCCGGCAGATGCAAGCGGGTATTTCGCCATGTCTCGCGCTGTGGTTTTGCAGTGAGATTGCGCCGGCTCGGCCAGGTTTGCCTGCGTGGCGGATCAACCTGCCGAACGACGGCGTCTCTCGCTGGAACCGATCCGTGCGAACAGGGTCGTCAATGGGGTAGGTGAAGCTCTGCCTCGAAACCCGGTGTGCAAACAGCCGCCACACCGGCAAAACGCTTCCGACCGTGGTGTCCACCTGTCGGGAAAGGCAAGATGAACATCGCCTTTCTTCACCTCGCGCTGACGACCTTCGCGACCGGGACTGCGGAAAACATCGCTATCGGCATCCTGCCTGATGCGGCCTCAGGTCCTGGCATATCCATCGGTCTCGCCGGGCAGTGGACCGTGGTACTTGCCGTGACATGACGAGCATCGCCCACAAATGCATCCGGTCGCCCTTCGGCGGCGTGAGCGGTTTGGGCAACGCCTTTCTTGCCGATCAGGATGCGGTGGAGGGTAGCGGCAGGTTGATCGTCGGGCCGGGGCTGACGCCGTGCTGTCGGCGGACCTGCCGCGACGCGCTGCCATCGAACAGCGACATCGGCAATGTGCCGGTCAGGATCCAGCGATAGGGCGAGTACGCATCCGGCTCGCGCGCTTGATGCGGGACCGAAGCCAGCGGCAGCACATATTCCGGCCGGCGCAGGCCTGCGTCCTTGTTGCCGAGCCAAGTCAGCACGACCAGCACTTCGCCACCGATCTCAAGCGCCGACAAGGAGCAGGTCCGGCCGGCAACATTGGCCTGAACGGCATCCTCGTGAACTTGAAAACGGCTAACCTTGAGCGACATCGATCGGCTTCCTTGAAATGGACCTCTGCCCGCCGCGTGCGGCAAGGCGAGCTGGCCCTTGGCCAGCTTCAGACTTTCATCCCGCTACAGTGCTCATTTCTCAGAAGGAAAATGGTGCCGCTTAGCAGACTCGAACTGCTGACCCCATCATTACGAATGATGTGCTCTACCAACTGAGCTAAAGCGGCCCTGAGGCGGTTCCGCGAAAAGACCGCGGAACGAAGTGTGAGGCGCTGATAAACGCAAAGCGCCAAGATTTCAAGCCATCAGTTTCGAGAACTTGAAAATTCCTTGTTGGTGGCGATCGTGGGGGCGGCATCCAGCCCGAGACGGGCGCGCGCGGCGTCGTATTCGCGCTCCCAGCGATCGACAATGTGTGCGACCGAGGTGATCTCGCGCACGGCGCCGATGCCCTGGCCGCAGCCCCAGATGTCCTTCCAGGCCTTGGCGCCCTCGGTGGCTTGCGCAAAGTCCATCTTCGACGGATCGGCTTCCGGCAGGCTCTCCGGGTCCATGCCGGCCGCCATGATCGACGGCTTCAGGTAATTGCCGTGAATACCGGTGAAGTAGTTGGAATAGACGATGTCGGCGGCATTGCTGTCGACGATCATCTGCTTGTAGGCGTCGCTGGCGCGCGCCTCTTCCGTGGCGATGAAGGGTGAGCCGATATAGGCCATGTCGGCACCCATGGCCTGGGCGGCGAGGATGGCACCGCCGTTGGCGATCGCGCCGGACAAAAGCAGCGGGCCGTCGAACCAGGAGCGGATCTCCTGGACGAGGGCAAACGGGGAAAGCGTACCGGCATGGCCGCCGGCACCGGCGGCAACGGCGATCAACCCGTCGGCGCCCTTGCGGATCGCCGAATTGGCATGGCGGTTGTTGATCACGTCATGCAGCACGATGCCGCCATAGGAATGAATGGCGGCGTTGACCTCGGGCACGGCGCCGAGCGAAGATATGACCACCGGCACCTTGTACTTGATGCAGAGCATCAGATCCTGCTCGAGGCGGGTGTTGGATTTGTGGACGATCTGGTTGACGGCAAAGGGCGCAGCCTTGCGGCCGGGGTTCCGGGCGTCGTGGTCGGCGAGAGTCTCGGTGATTTCGGCAAGCCACTCGTCGAGCTGCGATTGCGGGCGGGCGTTCAATGCCGGAAACGATCCGACCACGCCTGCCTTGCACTGCGCGATCGTCAGCTTGGGATGCGAGATGATGAACAAAGGCGCGCCGACAACCGGCAGTCTCGTCGTTCCGGAAAGAATTGGCGGCAGCGACATCGAGTTCTCCATCCCGTAATTTTTTGACGTTTGCGTAAACGTCAAAATAGATAGCAGCAAGTTGCTCGCTTGCAAAGATGCGGATTTTCATGGCGGTGCGAAGGTGCGCGGGCAGTTTTCCCCGACGTTGCCGGGGTAGCCCACGCGTCGGACTTGCGGATTTTGAAAGCAGCGGTTACGCAATTGTTAACAAAACCAACGGCGTGCATCCGGAATTAGCCGATAGGGCGTGCGGATGATGAATGAACGGCGCGGGTCAGGTGACGAGCGTCGGCGGGGCTGCTGCAGAATCCCTTAGATCGGATCCGATTTGAGGGTAAAATCATGCGGCGGATTGATGGCTTTGCAGCGTCCTTTGCGCGCCTTGATGGACGCGTGGCGCCGTAAGGCCCGGTGTGCACAGAAGGATTTGACGTGAGCGGACTCGAGACTGCAATCCGAAATGCGCTGGAGCGCTCCGACAGGACCAACGCCGAGACGCGGGCGCGCATCTATCAATCCGCGCGCCAGGCGCTCGAAGCCGGGCTACAGAAGCAGGGGATCGAGGATCAGAACGTCGTCGCCCAGCAGCGCCATCGGCTGGAAGCGGTCATCCACGCGATCGAGACTGAGGAGCGCGCGGCGCTAAAGGCGCGCCCGGCGCCGGCCCCGTCTGTCAGCCTCGACGATGCTGTCGCACCGCGCGCTGCGGCAGCGGCAAGGTCCGAGCCGCAGCCGTCTGCGCCCGCGAGCGGCCGCCGTGAGCCGGCTTTTGCCGGCCAGGCGCCGCGCGACGGACAGAATGACGGTGGACTTGGTGGCCTTCGTGCCGACCGCGACGGTCCTGTTGTTTCGACGGCCGCGGCCGGCGAGGTTGCGGCCAGGCAGCCGAATGAAGGCAGGGGCGCGGTCGCGCCGGAACTGCGCGCAACGGACGGCCGCAAGCGTCGCCGCAAACGCGGGCGCCTGCTGTCGCTTTCCATGGTCGTCGCGACGCTGTTGGCTGCGGTCGTCGCCGCCGTCTGGTGGGTCGAGACCAACAATCTGCTGCAGTCACCGGCTGCGCGCGATACCAATGTCGCCAATCCGCCGGCAACGGTGGCGTCACAGGATTTCGACGGGGCTGCCGGTCTGCCGACGCTCGGCGCTCAGGAAGGCTTCACCGGCGATTGGGTCGAGGTGTACACGCCCGGCAAGACAGGGGCGATCACGCCCGGCCCACAGGCGACTGTCGAGCCTGTCAATGACGATGGCGGCCAGCGCATCCTGCTGACCTCAGGCGATGCCAATGCGGACGGCGACGTGACCATTGAAATTCCGGCGGCGATCCTGGCCGAACTTTCGGGCAAGACGTCGACGCTGGCGCTGACGGTACAGGCCACGCCCGGAAAGTCGACGGAGTTCGCGGTGGAGTGTAATTTCTCTTCGCTCGGCGAGTGCGGCCGACACCGTTTCACTCTGCATGATGAGCGGGTCGACATGCTGTTCAAGGTGACGTTCGACCGAAGCCTTGCGCCAAGTGCTGCCGGGCAGATCGTCATTAACAGCGACATCAGCGGTGGCGGCAAGGGCTTGAACCTTTACGCCATCCGCGTCCTGCCGGGTCAATAAGCCTGCGCGAAAAGCCGGCTCGCCGGCTTCGGCTATTTGAGGAAGCCGGGGCCTGACCCGATGATCTTGTCGTCTATCTCGCCGATCGCGTCCATGTCCTTGCCCTCGTAGTCGAGCTTGGAAAGCATGTGGCGAATGAGATTGATACGTTCGCGTCGTTTGTCGTTGCCCCGCACGATTGTCCATGGCGCATGGTCCGTGTGGGTCGCCTTGAGCATCTGGTCGCGCTTCTCGGTGTAGTCGTCCCATTTGTTGAGTGCGGCGATATCCATCGGCGACAGCTTCCAGACTTTCAACGGATCGTGGCGGCGGTCGTGAAAGCGCTTCAGCTGCATCTCGCGGCCGATACTGATCCAGAATTTGAAGAACTGGATGCCTTCGTGCACGATCATCTTTTCGAAGCGCGGCACCTGTTTCAGGAATTGTTCGTGCTGCTCGGGCGTGCAGAAGCCCATGACCGGCTCGACGCCGGCGCGGTTGTACCAGGAGCGGTCGTAGAGCACGAGCTCGCCCGCTGTCGGCATGGTCGCGATGTAGCGCTGGAAGTACCATTGCCCACGCTCGGTCTCGGTCGGCTTCGTCAAGGCGACCACGCGGGCCCAGCGGGGATTGAGGTTACTGCTGGTGGCATGAATGGCGCCGCCCTTGCCGGCCGCGTCCCGGCCCTCGAACAGGGCGATGATGCGCTTGCCGGTCGCCTGCTGCCAGAGCTGCAGCTTGACCAGCTCGATCTGCAGCTTCTCCAGCGTCTTTGAGTATTCTTCCTCGTCGAGCTTTTTCTTGTAAGGGTAGTCGTCCGAGGCAAAGGCGGCCTCGTCGATCCACTTCGGCAATTCCGGGTTGTCGACGTCGAAGAGCCGCTTCTTGCCGCCGATATCGAGTTCCACCGCCCGGCTTTCGGCCTTCGTTGCCGCCTGCGTTGACGCCATATGATCTTCCTCCAGCCCGAGCGATTTCCTGTGAGGAGGCCACAATTGCATTGCGGATTCAAGCGCGTCGTGAAAATCATGTCATGAAGGGTCGCTATCTCTCGACCAATTGAGGTCGGGAGGAGGACAAAGTGATTCATGAGGATGTGGTGCTGGACGGTTCCAAGGCGTTCTGGCGGATGCTTGTGCCGCGACTGAAGGCAGAGCGTTGGCTGCTCGGCCTGACGGCGCTGCTGGCAGTCCTTGCAACCGTCGCCGGCATTCATTTCCTCGCCGTGCTGCCGTTCTGGGTCGTGCTCGCGGCGGCCCTGCTCAACCGCAGCACGCCCTCGGCAATGTCGAAGGCTGCAAAAACGACAAAGGTCGCGGCAGCGGCGGGCTCAGCCAGCGACGCCCTGATCCCGGCTTTGAACGCGCTCGATATGCCGGTTCTGGTTGTGGCGGTCGATGAAACCGTCGTCTTCCAGAACATCGCGGCCGAAAAGGCTTTCGGCACCATTCCGCCCAACAGCTATCTCGCAGCCCGCGTCCGTTCGCCCGGCATTCTCGATATGGTTCGCGAGACGATCGCGACCGGCAAGATCAACCAGATCGAACACACCGAGCGCCTGCCGTCCGATGCGGTCTACGTGGTCAGGGTCGCGCCCGCCGAAATCGGCGGCGGCGGTTCGTGGAGCCGGGTCTTCCTGCTCACATATCGCGATATCTCGCAGGCCCGCCGCATCGATCGCATGCGCTCGGACTTCGTTGCGAATGCCAGCCACGAACTGCGCACGCCGCTGGCGTCCCTGCGCGGCTTCATCGAGACGATGCAGGGGCCTGCGCGCAACGATCTCAAGGCACAGGAGAAGTTCTTCGGCATCATGCACGAGCAGGCGACACGCATGAGCCGGCTTGTCGACGACCTCCTGTCCTTGTCGCGGCTGGAGCTGAAATCCCATATCGCACCTGACGATACGATCGACCTGCGCCCGCTGCTCGGCCATGTCCGCGACAGTCTTGCTCCGCTTGCTGCCGACCTCGATGTGACGATCACGTTGACGATGCCCGAGACGCCTGTCGTCGTTCAGGGGGACCGCGACGAGCTGATCGAGGTGTTCGAGAACCTGATCGAGAATGCCTGCAAATACGGTCAGGAGGGCAAGAAGGTCGATGTCGCGCTTTCCGGCGGGGAAGGCGGGCAGGCTGAAGTCGTGGTCAGAGACTACGGTCCCGGCATTCCCGCCGAACATGTGCCGCGCATCACTGAGCGTTTCTACCGCGTCAATGTCGAGGCGAGCCGCTCGAAAAAGGGCACCGGTCTCGGCCTTGCGATCGTCAAGCACATCCTGACCCGCCACCGCGCGCGGCTCCTGATCCACTCGGAGCTGGGCAAGGGTACGGTGTTTACCGTGCGTTTTTGACATATTGGCGCTGGATAAAGTCGCACTGTTCATTTTTCATTATGATTTTCAATGACATGAGCTGTCATAAATGTTTCGCGAAACTGACATAAAAGGTGTGGCTATCGGCGGCTAGTTAGGGGCAGCCGATCAGACGGCGAAGAGCGCTGCAACGCTTGGCGCACTCAACACAAGCCCATTCCGGGAGAACTTTTATGAAAGCTCTTAAACTCACTGTCGCGGCGCTCGTCGCATCCGCCGCGTTCGCTGGCGTGGCTGTCGCGCGCGATCAGGTTCAGGTCGCCGGCTCCTCGACGGTTCTTCCCTACGCAAAGATCGTCGCCGAGACGTTCGGCGAGACCTTCCCAGACTTCAAGACGCCGGTCGTCGAATCCGGCGGCTCCTCGGCCGGCCTGAAGGAATTCTGCAAAGGCGTCGGCCCTGACACCATCGACATCGCCAACTCCTCGCGCAAGATCAAGGACAGCGAAGTCGAGGCCTGCAAGGCCGCCGGCGTCACCGAAATCCAGGAAATCCAGATCGGTTACGACGGCATCGTCTTTGCAACCGATGCCGGCAATGCCGACCTCGCCCTGAAGCCTGTCGATCTCTACAAGGGTCTGGCCGCTGAAGTCGTCGTCGACGGCAAGCTCGTCGCCAACCCCTACAAGAAGTGGTCTGAAGTCAACTCGGTTCTGCCGGATGCCGATATCGCCGCTTACATCCCCGGCGAAAAGCACGGCACACGCGAAGTCTTCGAAGAGAAGATCCTCGCTGCAGGCTGCAAGGAAGCCGGCGCTGTCGACGTCATCAAGGCTGCCGTTGCCGATGAAAAGCAGCAGCACAGCAAGTGCGTCGCAGTCCGCAAGGACGGCATGGCTGTCGACATCGACGGCGACTACACCGAAACGCTGGCGCGTATCGCCGCCAACAAGAGCGGCATCGGCGTCTTCGGCCTGTCCTTCTATGAAAACAACGCTGACAAGCTGAAGGTCGCCACCGTCAACGGCATCGTTCCGTCGACCGAAACGATTGCTTCCGGCGAATACCCGGTTTCCCGCCCGCTTTACTTCTACGTCAAGAAGGCACATCTCGGCGTTATCCCGGGCCTCAAGGAATATGTCGAGTTCTTCCTCGACGATCAGATGATCGGCCCGGATAGCCCGCTTGCCGAATACGGCCTCGTTGCCGCTCCGGATGCCGAGCGCGAAGAGATCCGCAAGGCTTTCACAGCCGGCAACATGCTCTGATACTGACAAGCCCCGGCGCGACATTTTTCGCGCCGGGGCATGCCTCCATCCGAACTGTCGGCAGCGCCTTGAGCGCCACGCCGCGGAGACGTGCCGATGAGTACTTCATTTCTTCTTTTGCTCATTGTTATTATTGGTTTTATTTCTTATTTTGCAGGCCGTGCGCGCTCCTTCGCGCAGGCTGGCGGCAAGCTCTCCAATCTGCATTCCTTGCCCGGCTATCATGGCAGTTATGTCGCCATCTGGGCGATCCTTCCGGCGGCGCTCGTGCTCGGCGCCTGGCTCGTCGCCGCGCCCATGTACATCGACGCCAGCACCCGGGCGATCTTGCCCGAGACGGTTCAGACCCAGGGCGGCGCCACCGTCGAGCTGGCGCTTGGCCAGGTCAAGTCTGTCGCCGGCGGCCTGAAGCGGCTGACGGCCGAAGAAGTTCAGGCGCTTGAAAGCGGCTCGGCCAATCTTCGCTCCACGCTGGCTGCCAAGGGCGTGGCCCTTGCTGGTGAGGGCGAGCCCTACATGATCACCGCCGCCCAGCATTTCAACGCGATGACCGTCACCAATCGCTGGCTGATGAGCGCCGTCGTGCTCCTGATCGCCGTTGCCGGCGGCTTCTATGCCATCCGCAACATCGCCACCCGCTTCCGCGCCCGCAATCAGGTCGAGCGCGTCATGCTCGGCGCACTGATCGTCGCTTCCTCGATCGCCATCTTGACGACGGTTGGCATCATCGCCTCGATGCTGTCGGAAGCCGGTCGCTTCTTCACCATGGTCTCGCCCTTCGAGTTCTTCTTCGGCACGGTCTGGGACCCACGATTTGCGGCTGCCGGCAGCGGGGGCTCTTCCGGCCAGTTCGGCCTGATCCCGCTTCTCGCCGGCACGCTCTACATCGCCTTCGTCGCCATGCTCTTTGCGGTGCCGATCGGCCTGTTTGCCGCCATCTACATGGCGGAATATGCAAGCCCGCGCCTGCGTTCGACGGCAAAGCCGCTCTTGGAAGTGCTGGCCGGTATCCCGACCATCGTCTACGGTTTCTTCGCACTCGTGACCGTCGGTCCGTTCCTGCGCGATATTTCCGCCCAGCTGAACGGTCTCGTCACCGGCAACTATCAGAACTTCATCCAGGCACAGAGCGTACTCACCGCCGGCATCGTCATGGGCATCATGCTGATCCCGTTCGTGTCTTCGCTGTCGGACGACATCATCACCCAGGTGCCGCGGGCGCTGCGTGACGGCTCGCTCGGCCTCGGTGCCACCCGCTCCGAGACGGTCAAGAAGGTCATCCTTCCAGCCGCTCTGCCCGGCATCGTCGGCGCGCTGTTGTTGACCGCCTCGCGTGCCGTCGGCGAAACCATGATCGTGGTGTTGGCCGCCGGTGTCGCCGCCCGCATGCAGATCAATCCCTTCGAGCCGATGACGACGGTGACGGTCAAGATCGTCAACCAGCTGACGGGCGACCTTGAGTTCACCTCGCCGCAGACGCTGGTCGCGTTTGCGCTCGGCATCACGCTCTTCGTCATCACGCTCGGCCTCAACATTTATGCGCTCTACATCGTGCGCAAATATCGGGAACAGTACGAATGACCGACATCGCTTCCCCGGCCGTCCGGATCTCCACCCGTCCCGCATCCGCCAAGCGCGATATCGGCATCAAGCGCCGCTATGCGGCAGAGCGTCGGTTCCGTGCCTATGGCATCAGCGCCATCAGCCTCGGCCTGTTCTTCCTCGCCCTGCTGCTGTGGACTGTGTTTTCAAACGGCTATACCGCGTTCCAGCAGACGACGATCACGCTGCCGATCGAATTCACCGAGAAGGTCATCGACCCCAAGGGTGAGCGCGCAACCGACGGCAAGGTGCTGATGACCGCCAACTATCCGCTCTTGGTGCGTGATGCGCTGATCAAGCAGCTCGGCATCGACGCAACCAAGCGTCCGCTGGTCAAGCAGGCGACCGACATGGTGTCTGCGAGCTCCCGCACGCTGTTGCGCGACATCGTCGTCGCCGACCCCTCGGTCATTGGCAAGACCGTATCGGTGACGTTGCTCGCAGAGGCCAATGTCGACTCCGCCTTCAAGGGTCAGATCGATCTGGCGGTCGACCAGAGCAAGCGCAAGGTCAAGGACCAGCAGGTCACCTGGATGAACGAGATGGCGAGCGCCGGCGTTCTGAAGAAGAGCTTCAACACCGGCATCTTCACCTTCGGCGCTTCGAGCCGTCCGGAAGCGGCAGGTGTGGGCGTTGCCGCTCTCGGCTCGCTGTTCATGATGCTGATCGTGCTGGTGCTGGCACTGCCGATCGGCGTTGCCGCCTCGATCTATCTCGAAGAGTTCGCACCGAAGAACCGGCTGACCGATCTCATCGAGGTGAACATCAACAATCTCGCCGCCGTCCCGTCGATCGTCTACGGTCTCCTGGGTCTGGCAGTGTTCATCAACTTTGCCGGCATGCCGCGCTCGGCGGCGCTCGTCGGCGGCCTGGTGCTGACGCTGATGACCTTGCCGACCATCATCATCGCCACCCGTGCGGCGCTGAAGGCGGTGCCGCCGTCGATCCGCTCGGCAGCACTTGGTCTCGGTGCGTCGAAGATGCAGACCATCTTCCACCACGTCCTGCCGCTGGCGATGCCGGGCATTCTGACCGGCACGATCATCGGCCTCGCCCATGCACTTGGCGAAACCGCGCCGCTCCTTCTTATCGGCATGGTCGCCTTCGTCGTCGACTATCCCGGCTCGCCGATGGAGCCGTCGACAGCGCTGCCGGTACAGATCTACATGTGGGCCAACGAGGCGGAACGCGCCTTCGTCGAGCGCACATCCGGCGCGATCATCATTCTTCTCATCTTCCTCGTCGTCATGAACCTTGGCGCCATTCTGTTGCGACGTCGCTTTGAGCGCCGTTGGTAGTGAGGTAATTACTATGAACATCATGTCAGAAGCAGCAGTCGAGAAAGCCTTGGATCAGAAAATGAACACCGTGCCCTACAAGATGATCGGCAAGGATGTGTCGGTCTATTACGGCGAGAAGCGCGCGCTTTTCGACGTCAATCTCAACATCCGCGAAAACACGGTGACGGCGCTGATCGGCCCGTCGGGCTGCGGCAAGTCGACCTTTCTGCGCACACTGAACCGCATGAACGACACCATCGAGAACTGCCGCGTCACCGGCAAGATCACGCTGGATGAAGACGACATCTACGATCCGACGATCGACGTCGTGGAACTGCGTGCCCGCGTCGGCATGGTGTTCCAGAAGCCGAACCCGTTCCCGAAGTCGATCTACGACAACGTCGCCTACGGCCCGCGCATTCATGGGCTTGCCCGCACCAAGTCCGAGTTCGACGACGTCGTCGAGACCAGCCTGCAGAAGGCCGGTTTGTGGAACGAGGTGAAGGACCGCCTGCAGGAGCCGGGCACCGGCCTTTCGGGCGGCCAGCAGCAGCGTCTGTGCATCGCGCGCGCCGTTGCCGTCAGCCCGGAAGTCATCCTGATGGACGAGCCCTGTTCGGCGCTCGACCCGATCGCGACGGCCAAGGTCGAGGAACTGATCCACGAACTGCGCACCAACTTCACGATCGTCATCGTCACGCACTCGATGCAGCAGGCGGCGCGCGTTTCGCAGCGCACCGCCATGTTCCACCTCGGCAATCTCGTCGAGGAGAATGATACCGACAAGATGTTCACCAATCCGGATGACCAGCGCACCCAGGACTACATCATGGGTCGCTTCGGTTGATCGCCGAAGCTCCTCTTCACCCCGTTTCCTGAACGCGCCCGCAAGGATCACAGATTATGTCCATGCACATAATGTCCGCCTATGACGAAGAACTGAAATACCTGACACGCCGCATCTCCGAGATGGGCGGCATTGCCGAGCAGATGGTGGGCGAATCCGTCCGCGCGCTGGTCAATTCCGACCTCGCATTGGCGCAGAAGGTGATCTCCGACGACACCATCCTCGATGAGGCCGAGCGCCAGATCGGCGAAAAGGCGATCATCACCATTGCCAAGCGTCAGCCGGTGGCTGCCGACCTGCGCGAGATCATGGGATCGGTCCGCATCGCCTCCGATCTGGAGCGCGTCGGCGACCTCGGCAAGAACAACGCCAAGCGCGTCATCGCCGTTGCCGGCTCCGGCATCCCGCGCAAGCTGGCACGCGGTCTTGAACACCTGGCCGAGCTTGCCCTCGTGCAGCTCAAGGAAGTTCTCGACGTCTACGCCTCCCGCTCGCCGGAGAAGGCCAACAGCATCCGCGAGCGCGACGAGGAGATCGATGCGATCTACACCTCGCTGTTCCGCGAGCTCTTGACCTACATGATGGAAGATCCGCGCAACATCACGCCCTGCACGCATCTTCTGTTCTGTGCCAAGAACATCGAGCGCATCGGCGACCACGCCACCAACATCGCCGAGACGATCTATTACATGGCGACGGGCGCACAGCCGGAAGGCGAGCGTCCGAAGGACGACAATACGTCGACGCTGGGCGCCGTAAAGGACTAAGCCGGATACGTTCGAGTGCCTGCTAATGAACCTCATTCGGTCGCAGCTCTGGTTGCGGCCCTGCTTTGTTGCGTCTGCAGCCCTGCGTTTTCAAGCGTGTCTTTGAAAACGCCCGGAATGCTCCAGATGCTATATGTTCGAGCATCTCTGGCTGTTCCATCGAACACGGGATGCTCTGGGTAAGGAGACGTTACCTGATGTTGCCGAAAATCGCCGTTGTCGAAGACGAGGAGGCGCTGAGCGTCCTTTTGCGATATAACCTCGAAGCCGAGGGTTTCGATGTCGATACGATCCTGCGCGGGGACGAAGCCGAGATCCGCCTGCAGGAGCGCCTGCCGGATCTCCTGATCCTCGACTGGATGCTGCCGGGTGTTTCCGGCATCGAGCTTTGCCGTCGCCTGCGCCAGCGCCCGGAAACCGAGCGTCTGCCGATCATCATGTTGACGGCGCGGGGCGAAGAAAGCGAGCGGGTTCGTGGTCTTGCCACCGGTGCCGACGACTATGTCGTCAAGCCGTTCTCCACGCCCGAACTGATGGCCCGCGTCAAGGCGATGCTGCGCCGTGCCAAGCCTGAAGTTCTGTCTACGCTGCTGCGGTGCGGCGATATCGAACTTGACCGCGAAACCCACCGCGTGCACCGCCGCACACGCGAGGTTCGCCTCGGCCCGACGGAGTTTCGCCTGCTCGAGTTCCTGATGTCGTCGCCGGGCCGGGTCTTCTCGCGGTCACAGCTTTTGGACGGCGTCTGGGGGCATGACATCTATGTCGACGAGCGCACGGTCGACGTGCATGTTGGTCGCCTGCGCAAGGCGCTGAACTTCTCCAGCATGCCGGACGTCATCCGCACCGTTCGCGGTGCCGGCTACTCGCTCGAAAGCTGAGCCAACCATCCAACAAAAAAAGGGGCCGCGCGGCCCCTTTTTCATGTGCTGTTTCAAATCTTTAGCGAGCGCGGCGGCGCTCGGCGGACGGCTGGTAGGCAAGCCGTGCATGGAAGCTGCAATAGGGCGAGGCTTCCGGAGAGTCGTTGCCGCAGAAGTGGAACTCTTCCTTCAGCGGGTCGCCGATCGGCCACTTGCAGGTGCGTTCGGTCAGCTGCGTCAGCTCCAGGCGGCGCGACATCGGCACGACAACATCCGTCCGAATGCTGAAGTCCTGTTCGGCAACGAGATCGACTTCGACCTCTTCCTTGAGGACGGTGGCGCCGGCCGAACGGGTGACCGTGCGGGTTGCGACACGCGCGGCGTAGTTCGGAGCGCGCGGCGCCGAGGTCGCCGGGCGCTGCTTCGGCCGGGTCGCCGCGGTGGTGCCGCCAGCCTTGGCTCTGCCGGGCAGGCTCAGCCGGTGAACCTTGCCGATGACCGCATTGCGGCTGACGCCGCCGAGCTGCGCCGCGATCTGGCTCGCGCTCAGGCCCTCGGACCAAAGCTTCTTCAGTTTTTCCACCCGCTCGTCAGTCCAGTTCATTTCTGCACTCTCCGTTCTCAGCGTTGGCGATGACAGAATCCCTCACCACGCTCCGGACAGACTCCGGAGCTGCAACGCGATAACACTTTTGGTGACTAGTTCCGCCGCATGCGTCTAGTAATTGAACGTTAACCTACTGACCGCCGGACTCCGTGGCAAGAGTCCGCGGAATCAGGCCGAATCGATTTCCTAGTTTTCCCCAACTTGCTCGGTGGGCGTTGCATTTTTGCAAGCCCCGCCGCGTGATTTTTTCGTCGCATGGAACGCGGCCGTCCGACCGCACTGCAAGGCTTGGTTTTGTTGACATTGCGCTGCGAAATAGGAATAGTGCCTGCGCCGCCGCAAGGCGGCATTTTTAATTTTTTACCGCGCTTAACAGGGCGCGTATCGATGCCGATAGCAATGAAGGAGAGGCTCGCCATGACTGCAACCACGCCGCTTTACGACACCTACATGCGTGCGCCGTTGCGTTTCGAGCGAGGAGAGGGCGTCTGGCTGATCGCCGAAGACGGCACGCGCTATCTCGACTTCGCCGCCGGCGTCGCCGTCAACTCGCTTGGCCATGCGCACCCGCATCTGGTCGAGGCACTGAAGGCGCAGGCCGAGAAGGTCTGGCATCTGTCGAACCTCTACGAGGTTCCCGGCCAGGAGAGCCTGGGGCGCCGGCTGACGGCAGTGACTTTCGCCGATCGTGTGTTCTTCACCAATTCTGGCGCCGAGGCGCTCGAATGCGCGATCAAGACTGCCCGCCGCTACCACTATGCCAAGGGCAATCCGGAGAAATTCCACGTCATCACCTTCGAGGGCGCCTTCCACGGACGTACGATCGCGACGATCGCCGCCGGCGGTCAGCAGAAGTACATCGAAGGTTTTGGTCCGAAGGCTCCCGGTTTCTATCAGGTTCCCTTCGGCGATATTGCAGCCGTCAAGGATGCGATCACCGACGAGACTGCGGCGATCCTGATAGAGCCGATCCAGGGCGAGGGTGGCATCCGCCCGGTCACCAAGGAATTCATGCAGGAACTGCGCGCGCTTTGCGACGAGTTCGGCCTGCTGTTGATCCTCGACGAGGTTCAGTCCGGCGTTGGCCGCACCGGCAAGCTTTTCGCCTATGAGTGGGCGGGCATCCGTCCGGATATCATGGCGGTCGCCAAGGGCATCGGCGGCGGCTTCCCGCTTGGCGCCTGCCTGGCGACCGAAGAGGCGGCGGCCGGTATGGTTGCCGGCACGCACGGTTCGACCTATGGCGGCAATCCGCTTGCCATGGCGGTCGGCAACGCCGTTCTCGACGTCATCCTGGCCGACGGCTTCCTGGAACACGTGCGCGACGTCTCCCTGGTCTTCCGCCAGGGTCTCGCCTCGCTGCAGGACAGGTTCCCTGATGTGATCGAGGATATCCGCGGCGACGGCCTGATGCTCGGCATCAAGGTGAAGGGGCCTTCGGCGGATCTCCTGAAGGCAATCCGTGCCGAGAAGCTGCTGGCGGTTCCGGCCGGCGAGAACGTGCTGCGCCTGCTGCCACCGCTGACGGTGACGGCCGAAGAAGCGCGCGAAGGCCTGGCACGCATCGAGCGCGCCGCCGAAGCCGTGAGAAGCGCGAGCGGCACTGCCGCAGCCTAATGTTTGAACCCGGAGATCGGCAGCGATTTTCCTAAGGGTCCATGCGTGAACCCGAGGTGTCGAAGCGTTTTTTACTCTTCGACACCGGTCGCGCTTCAAGGGCCATTCTGAGGACAGGAATTGAGTACGATGGCAGGCACAAGACATTTCATCGATCTTTCGGCCATGACGGCAGCCGATCTCAGGACGATCATCGACGACGCACGCGTGCGAAAGACGGCGACCAAGGCTGGAACCGCCAAAAAGCCGCTCGCCGGCAAGATGCTGGCGATGATCTTCGAAAAGCCGTCGACGCGCACCCGCGTTTCCTTCGACGTCGGCATGCGCCAGCTCGGCGGCGAAACCCTGTTTCTCTCGGGCACCGAGATGCAGCTCGGACGCGCTGAAACCATCGGCGACACCGCCAAGGTGCTGTCGCGCTATGTCGATGCGATCATGATCCGCACCACCGATCACCGCCGGCTTCTCGAGCTTGCCGAGCACGCGACCGTGCCTGTCATCAACGGTCTCACCGACGACACCCATCCCTGCCAGATCATGGCAGACATCATGACCTTCGAGGAGCATCGCGGCCCGGTAAAGGGCAAGACCATCGCCTGGACCGGCGACGGCAACAATGTGCTTCACTCGCTGATCGAGGGTTCGGCCCGCTTTGGCTACCGCATGAACATGGCTGTGCCGCTCGGCTCCGAGCCGCATGACAAGATCCTCAACTGGGCGCGCAACAACGGCGGCGAGATCCTGCTGTGCCATGAGGCCGAGCAGGCCGTTGCCGGCGCCCACTGCGTTGTTACCGACACCTGGATTTCCATGAACCAGGAGCATCGCGCTCGCGGCCACAACGTTTTCCAACCCTTCCAGGTCAACGAGGCACTGATGAAGCAGGCGTCGCCTGATGCCCTGTTCATGCACTGCCTGCCGGCGCACCGCGGCGAGGAAGTGACCGACGAGGTCATCGACGGTCCGCAGTCGGTGGTGTTCGACGAGGCGGAAAACAGGCTGCATGCGCAGAAGTCGATCATCGCGTGGTGCATGGGGCTCGTCTGATCGGCGCATTCGCCTCTTGAATTTTCCCGCATGCGACCCGATTTAGGCCGCATGTGGGACGTTCCGAGGTGGAAACATCGGACCTACCCTGACGACAGGCAGCGCATGAGGAGCCGGAAAACGGCACGTGCCTGCTGGACAAATCCGTTTATGGCGGGATCAAATAGGATAACGGGCAGGCTGCGCCGGAGGATGTTCATGTCCTTTGCGCGGCCTTCTCGGGTTACGCAAGGAGCAGCAGATGACTGAGATGGCACCCGGACTTGGCGAATTCGATTTTGCCGGCGACGATCACGTCGTGCCCTTCCAGGTGGAGGGCCTCGATGTGCGTGGCCGGGCGGTTCAGCTCGGCCCGATGCTCGATGCGATCCTGGAGCGCCACAACTATCCGCTTCCGGTCGCCAGGCTCGTCGCCGAAACCGTTGTGCTGACGGTGTTGCTCGGCACGTCGCTGAAGTTCGACGGCAAGCTTATCGTTCAGACGAAGAGCGACGGTCCTGTGGATCTGGTGGTCGCCGATTTTGCTACGCCCGACAAGGTGCGCGCCTATGCCCGCTTCAACGAGGAAGCGCTTGCCGAGGCCTTGAAGGACGGACGCACGCAGTCGCACGAACTGCTCGGCAAGGGTGTTCTCGCCTTCACCATCGATCAGGGCGCCCATACCCAGCGCTATCAGGGCATCGTTGCGCTTGATGGCGCCACTCTTGAGGAAATCGCCGGCGTCTACTTCCGCCAGTCGGAGCAGATCCCGACCAAGGTGCGCCTCGGCGTTGCCGAATTGCTCGACCGCGACGAGAACGGCAAGCCGCGCCATCGCTGGCGTGCCGGCGGCATGGTCGCGCAGTTCCTGCCGAATGCACCGGAGCGCATGCGCCAGCCGGACCTTTCTGGCGGTGACGGCGACGACAACGAGGATCTCTTCGACGAGGACGATCTCTGGGCCGAAGCCAAGGTCATGGTCGAGACGATCGATGCCGACGAACTGACCGACCCGATGGTCGGCACGGAGCGCCTGCTCTATCGGCTGTTCCACGAACGCGGCGTTCGCGTCTACCAGCCGCAGGCGGTCTACGATCGCTGCAGCTGCTCGCGGGAAAAGATCCGTTCGGTACTGACCGGACTGCATGCCGACGATATCGAGAGCACGATCGAGGACGGCTTGATCAAGGTGACGTGCGAGTTCTGCTCGACCACCTATCGCTTCGAGGCAAGCGAAGTCCGTCAGCAGTAGAATGGTCTCAGTTCAGGGTTCGCACCAGCCCTGGTGAATCGAGCGAGAAGGCGGGGATGGCCACGTTGAAGTGCTCTCCGCCTTCCGATTCCATGCTGTAGTGGCCGAACATGACGCCTGAGGGCGTATCCAGCGGGCATCCGGAGGAATATTCGTAGGTGTCGCCGGGGTTGAGCAACGGCTGCTCGCCGATGACGCCAGGTCCGCTGACTTCGTCCACCTGGCCGTTCTCGTCGGTGATGTGCCAGTAGCGCGTCATCAGCCGGACCGTCTCGGCGGAGTGGTTGGAGATGACGATGCGGTAGCCCCAGACATAGCGGCTGTCATCCGGATCAGATTGCTCTTCCAGATAGTACGGCTCCACCGTAACTTCTATGTCGCGAGTGAGCGCGCGATACATGGGCAACACCTTGTTTCAAGTCTTTCAGGGTATTCTACAGCAAGATGGTTTCGTCAAGAATAACGGCAGGATTGCATGCATTGCCTGCAACACGGCGGGCAGGCCGCGCTGATGCTTGATGGCGCGGTGAGAAAACATCTGGATCCGATGCTGGATCGCGTGGGCGCCGCGCTCGCCCGCGGGGGTATCAGTGCCAATGCTGTCACGATCACCGGCCTGGCGCTCGGTCTCGTTGCCGCGACGTTGATAGTCGGGCAATTCTATCTTGCAGGCGCCATCTTCATCATCGTCAGCCGGCTTTGCGATGGTCTCGACGGCGCGGTGGCGCGGGCGACGTGCAAGACCGATTTCGGCGGCTTCCTCGACATCGTGCTCGACTTCGTCTTCTACGGCGCCATCCCGCTTGGCTTCATCCTCGCCGACCCGCAGGCCAATGGGCTCGCCGGCGGGTTTCTGCTCTTCTCGTTCTACGTCAACGGGTCGAGTTTTCTCGCCTATGCCATCATGGCCGAGAAGCGATCGATGACGACGGATGTGCGGGGGGAAAAGTCGCTCTACTTCACCACCGGGCTCGCCGAGGCGACGGAGACGATCGCCGTCTTCCTGGCCTTCTGCCTGTTCCCGGCGTGGTTTCCAGTCATAGCGACGTTGTTTGCCGTCGTCTGCCTCTACACCGCGCTGTCGCGCATCGTGCTTGCACGCATGAGGTTTCGCGACCGGCAGTAGCGGCCGCCCGCTGTCCGGGCGGCCATCTTGTTCGTCGATGTCAGGCCTTGACGCTCTTCAGTGCGCGGGCGAAATCCTCGACGATGTCGTCGCTGTCTTCGATGCCGGCGGAGAAACGCACGGTGCCGGCGGAAATGCCGAGTTCGTCGCGGGCCTCGTCCGTCAGGTTCTTGTGCGTCGTCGTTGCCGGATGGGTGATCAGGCTCTTGCTGTCGCCAAGATTGTTGGAGATGCGGGCAATCTGCAGCGCGTTCTGCAGCGCGAAGGCCGCATCCTTGCCGCCCTTCAGTTCAAAGGCGACGAGGGTCGAGCCGCCGGTCATCTGCTTGGCGATGATGTCAGCCTGTGGGTGGTCCGCGCGGCCGGGATAGATCACCTTGGCGATCTGCGGCTGCTCGGCCAGGAAGTCGGCGACGAGGCGCGCGTTTTCGGTCTGCTGCTTGACGCGCAGCGGCAGGGTCTCGATGCCCTTCAGCAAGGTCCAGGCATTGAACGGCGACATCGCCGGACCGGTGTGGCGGAAGTAATCGTGCAGGTGCTCGTTGATCCAGTCCTTGTCGGACAGAACCACGCCGCCCAGGCACCGGCCCTGGCCATCGATATGCTTGGTGGCCGAGTAGACGACGATATGGGCGCCGAGTTCGAGCGGCTTCTGGAACAGCGGCGTGGCGAAGACGTTGTCGACCACGACCTTGGCGCCGATCTGGTTGGCAAGCTTGGCGACGCCGGCAATGTCGATCACTTCGAGCGTCGGGTTGGTCGGGCTTTCCAGGAAGAAGACCTTGGTGTTCTTCTGGATTGCCTTTTCCCAGTTGGCGAGATCGCGGCCGTCGACCAGCGTGCATTCGATACCGTATTTCGGCGCCAGCGTCTCGACCACCCAGCGGCAGGAACCGAAGAGCGCACGGGCGGCAACGATATGGTCACCGGCTTTCAGCTGGCAGAGAATGGCAGCAGTGACGGCGGCCATGCCCGATGCGGTGGCGCGCGCATCTTCCGCACCTTCCAGCATGCACATGCGCTTTTCGAACATGTCGTTGGTCGGGCTGCCGTAGCGGGCGTAGATGAAGCCTTCGGTCTCGCCCTTGAAGCGCGCTTCCGCCGCTTCCGATGTGTCATAGACGAAGCCCTGGGTGAGGAATATCGCCTCGGACGTCTCGCCGTGCTGGGAGCGGGTCGTTCCGCCGTGGACGAGTTGGGTTGCCGGGCGCCAGTTTTTGCTCATGTGACGATCACCTTCAAAAACAAAAAAACCGGCCGCGTGAAGGGCCGGTTTGATACCCGGCCTTTTTAGCTACTTGTTTAACGTGGCTGCAAGCCGACCGGCCAAATCACCACGGGATAAAGCTCCAATACTGCTTGGGTGCGCTTGCGTCAATTCCTGGAGTTTGGTTTTGTCTCGCAACTGAAAAGAGGATCGAAATGGGCCGCGAGACTGGGATTTTGGCCGACCGCGCGATTGCCGCGCTGTTTGAAGCCGGACGCTTGAAAAGCGAGAAGGCGCTGGATGCCGATCAGATCCAGCCGGCGAGCCTCGATCTGCGTCTCGGCGCCAAGGCGTTTCGCGTCCGCGCGAGCTTCATGCCGGGCCCGTCGCACCTCGTTGCCGACAAGCTTGACCGGCTGAAGCTGCATGTCGTCGATCTCTCCGAAGGTGCGGTGCTGGAGACCGGCTGCGTCTATATCGTGCCGCTGATGGAAAGCCTCGATCTGCCGGAAAACATGTCGGCGTCGGCGAACCCGAAGAGCTCGACCGGTCGTCTCGACATCTTCACCCGCGTCATCACCGATCGCGCCCAGGAGTTCGACAAGATCCCGGCTGGGTATCGCGGGCCGCTCTACCTCGAAATCAGCCCGCGCACCTTCCCGATCGTCGTCAGGCGCGGCTCGCGCCTGTCGCAGATCCGCTTCCGCACCGGCCAGGCGCTGCTCTCCGAACAGGAACTGCTGGCGCTGCATGAAAGTGATGTGCTGGTTGCAAGCGAGAAACCCAATGTCAGCGGCGGCGGCATTGCGCTGTCGATCGACCTCAAGGGCACCGGCCCGGACGGACTGATCGGCTACCGTGGCAAGCATCACACGGCGGTCGTCGATGTCGACAAGAAGGCGCAGCACGCCGTGTTCGACTTCTGGGAGCCGCTCTACAGCCGCGGCCGTGACGAGCTGATCCTCGACCCCGATGAATTCTACATTCTGGTATCGCGCGAGGCGGTGCACGTTCCGCCGCTCTACGCTGCCGAGATGACGCCGTTCGATCCGTTGGTCGGCGAATTCCGTGTGCACTATGCCGGCTTCTTCGATCCGGGCTTCGGCCATGCTTCTGCCGGCGGCACCGGCAGCCGTGCGGTACTGGAAGTGCGCAGTCACGAGGTGCCCTTCATCCTGGAACATGGCCAGATCGTCGGCCGCCTGGTCTATGAGCATATGCTCGAGCGTCCGGACGGACTGTACGGCCTCGGCCTCGGCTCCAACTACCAGGCGCAGGGCCTCAAGCTCTCCAAACATTTCCACGCGGAGTAACAGAAAAAGTGCCGTTGCGCGGCAACGCGGCGCAACGGTCCTTGACAGATGCATGCGGTTGAGGAAGTTTCCGAAACGCTGCGGGTGTAGTTCAGTGGTAGAACGCCAGCTTCCCAAGCTTGATGTCGTCGGTTCGATCCCGATCACCCGCTCCACTTTCCTTTTCGATGTCAGTCAGCCAGGCATTGAACCGGTGGTCCGAACAGCAGGGCGCCGAAGCCAGTAGCCAGCCCGGTTCCATCCGGCTAATCTCGCGTCACCCATGAATCATCCGCGGCCTTGCTAGGTCGCATGGCATCCCGAAGAGACGCGCTGGCCCTTGCCCATGAAAATTCACCGACTGCTGGCTCTCTGCGTCTATCTGATAGCCGCCCCGCTCGCCGCCCAGCCCAAGGATCTGCCCAATCTGTTCGACGCGCGTGAGCGCATTGCCAAGCCGGATCTGACCGGCCTTGCGCGGCTCAGGTTCCTGACGACGGTCGATTTTCCGCCGTTCAATTTCATCGACCAATCGGGCAGGCTTTCGGGCTTCCATGTTGACCTCGTGCGCGAGATCTGCCGCGAACTCGATATCGAAGCCAAATGCCAGATCCAGGCGGTCACCTATGCCGAACTCTTGCCGGCGCTGGAAGAAGGCCAGGGCGAGGCGGTCGCAGCAGGTATCGCCGTCAGCCCGGAGCTGCGCCAGCGCTTCGGCTTTTCGCGCCCCTTCATGCGGCTCCCCGCGCGCTTCGCCGTCAACACCAAGGCGGCGGGTGCTCTCTCGGATCCCACGGGTCTGAAGGGCAAAGTGGTCGGCGTCGTTTCCGGCACCACCCATGAGGTGATGTTCAGGGCTTTCTTCCCCAAGCTTGAAGCCAAGGTCTTTCCGGATCGTAATGCCATGCTGACAGCCCTGCAGAAAGGCGAGGTGGCGGCTGCCTTTTCCGACGGCATGCAGCTTTCCTTCTGGGTGTCGGGCGGTGCTGCTGCCGGGTGCTGCGGGCTTGTCGACGGCGCCTATTTCTCGCAGCGCTTTCTGGGCGAAGGGCTGACGATCATGAACCGCAAGTCCGAGCCGGCTTTGACGCAGGCGATCGATCATGCCTTGCTGGCACTGTCGCGCAGCGGACGGCTGGACGAGATCTACCTGCGCTATTTCCCGAACGGGATCTACTGACGCTTGCCTTTCGTCGCCGCAAGGCCGCGGCACATTTTTGCGCGAGCTGCTTTGATCAACTGCGCCGGAACGGCAGGAGCAACGACCACAGAAGCCTGGTCGGCTCGCTGCGTCCGTAGGCGGTCAGCCCCGTTTCGATCGCATCGTCGCCGCGCCGCGGCCGAGCCGTATAGGTCGAAAACAGCCGATCCCAGATCGACAGGTTGAAGCCGTAGTTCGAATCCGTCTCCAAGCGTTCTGTGGAGTGGTGGATGCGGTGCATGTCCGGCGTGACGATCAGCGGCCGCAGAGCCCGGTCAAGGCGCGGCGGCAGCCGCAGATTGGCATGGTTGAACATGGCAGCGGCGTTGAGCACGACCTCGAACAGCAACACTGCGACAGCGGGCGCGCCGAGCGCGACGATGATCGCGATCTTCCAGGCCATCGAGACGACGATCTCGAGCGGATGAAACCGCAACGCCGTGGTCAGATCGACGCCGGGATCGGCATGATGGACCCGGTGCATTCGCCAGAAGAGCGGCACCTTGTGAAAGGCGACGTGTTCCAGCCAGATCGCAAAGTCGAGCACGACGAAGGCGATGACGCCGGCGATGAGCGGGGGAGTGCCGAGTGCCGGCAGCAGGCCGTATCCGCGCGCCCCAGCCCAGAGGGCCGCTCCCGTGGCCGCGGCCGGGAAGATTAGGCGCAGAGACAGCGAAGACAGCACCAGAATGGAAAGGTTGGTAAACCATCGGCGCGCCTTCAGCGCCTTTTGCAGCTCCGGCCGCTCCAGCCGGGGGTGCAGAAGTTCGAGCACGGACATCGCGGCAAAGACCGAGAGAAAGGCCGCAAGGCGCCACAGCGGCTCTGTCACGCCGAAAAGCTGCATCCGTTTCGCCTCGCTATGGTTCTTGCGCACAGCGATAACATGCGCCGCCAGCGACGCGCCAAGACACGTTGACGTGAAGCGGCGGATCGAGCCGCCGTTACTTGCGAAAGCGGGCGAGCGCGCCCCGTTCGATCGCCGCGCAGGTGAGCTTGTCGAGGCCGAATCGGTCGCGCAGCAACTGAAGCAGGCGGATTTCCTCGTTGCGGATGCGCTGGTCGGCGGCCGCGATCTCGACCGCGAGCGCATAGGCCGTTTCGTGAAGCCGCTCGGGCAGCGCCTCGCGCACGATCTCAAGCACGATGTCGAGGCCCTCGGGCGCAGCCAACTGGGCTGCGCATTCGTGGCCGATGAGCACGAGTTGGTCCTCGTCGAAGCCTTCGAAGGCGGGAAGAAACTGTACGAGCCTGCCGATGCGCGCGAACTCGTCGTCGCTCATCTCCCGGTCGACCGCCGACATCATCACCATGACATAGACAAGGGCTTCGTGCTGGCTGAGGCTAGGGGGCATGGATGCTTTCCGGAAAGTGTCTGGGCAAGAACTGGTGTGTTCCGCCGTTCCTTACAAGTCCGGTGCTGCTTCGTCCATCGTCGCAGCCGCGCTCGGATCGTCGAACGGCATCGGTGTTTCACGGAAATCGCGCGGGTCATCGCCGTTAAAGCCAAGCTTTGCCTTGCGTGCCGCTTCGGCTTGCTCCTCAAGGGGAGAGCCCGGCATTGGCGTCGCCCAGCCGTTGGCAACAAGCCATGCTGCGGGGTCCTGGCCGCCGACGGTGCAGTGTGCCGTCACAGTCTCGCCCGCTCCATCCTCGGGAACATCGCAGCTGACGGCGCGGGCGCGCAGGAAATTGCGGAACGCCGTGCGAGCGACCATGCCGCAGGGCCAGCTCTTGCCACCGCTTTCGCAGGTTCGTTCCGCCGCTTCCGGCTCTATGCCGTCGAGTTGTAGGGTTATCTTGTCGAAGCGGATGAGCCCGGCTGCCAGCGCCACCGGCTGCCTGAGGATCGTCGGCGCCTTCGGCTTGTCCTTGTCGGTATCCGACAGAGGTGAGCGCGGTTCAATGCGCTCGAGTGGCTTGGTCGTGACTTCGTCGGGTAGTCCGAACTGCTGCGGCTCGATGGCGCGGGCGGTGGTCTCGGTCGAATGAGAGCCGCCCTGGCCCTGGTTACCAAGCGGCGCCGTCTCGCTTGCCTGAGGGTCGGTCATGTCGAACGGTACATCGTCGGCCTCGACCGAAGGTTCCGTCTCCCCCAAATCGGGCGTTTCCAGCACGAAGTCCGGCGTGGCAGAACTTTCGCGGTCGCGGATGGTCGCAGCACCCGCATAGAGGATGCCGGTATAGAGCGCCAGGGCGGCAATCCCGCCCGCAAGTGTCACCAGTTGCTGCCGCATCAGGAAAGATGTCCTATTGGCTGGCCCAGATGATCCGGGCGATCCATTCGACTTCGCTCATCTCGAAACTCCGGTTGGGATGTTCCGGGTTGAGCGATAGCAGTTCGATGTTGCGCGAAGTATGCCGCATCAGGATTTTCGCCATGACCTCGCCTTCGCGGGTCTTGACCACGACACGGTCGCCGCGCCGGACCTGCGCGCCAGGGTCGACGATCAAGACATCGCCATCGCGGTAGAGCGGCAGCATGCTGTCGCCCTGGATCTCCAGCGCATAGATGCCGGCGCGCCGCTCGGCCCCCGCCGGGAAATCGACGACATCCCAACCCTGGCCGGCCGGAAACCCGCCGTCGTCGAAGAATCCGCCGGCGCCGGCCTGGGCAAAACCGATCAGCGGTATGGCGCTCTTGTACGGTTCGCTTCGGGTAGCGTCCGGACGCATCAGCGCCATGAACTGGTCGATGGTGGCGCCGGTGGCATCCAGCACCTTCGCAATCGATTCCGTCGACGGCCAGCGCTCGCGGCCATCGGCGGACTGGCGCTTGGATTTGTTGAAGGATGTCGGGTCGAGCCCGGCGCGGCGCGCAAGCCCGGACGGGGAGAGCTGATGGCGCTCGGCCAAGGCGTCGATGGCGTGCCAGATGGTGTTGTGCGACAGCATGAATGTCTGGTCCGGGCGCTCGAGCGACGGCTACTATGCCTCTGTTTGCCAGTAGATTAACCAAGCGCGCCGGGATGGTAAAGAACAAGGAGGAAAATAATCCTTGTTCGCTCCGATTGAAATAGAGTTTCCTGCTTCTATAGTCCTTGTACCAAGCCTCGACGATAGAAACCTATAGGCTCTTATCGTCGAAGGTTGGTTTGGGGTTGCTTGAGTTTGGCCGGCGAGGGGCGCATTTGTTGGCGGTGCTGAAATCCGAACGTCTGCTGCTCGCCGCCTTTCTTGCCGCGGGTGCCGGTTTTGTGCTGGAGCATCATTTGCTCGAAATGGGGCAGGCGGCTTCGCTTGCCGGTGCGGCGGCACTGGTGGCTGCAATCGTGCTGGCGTCGATGCGGGTTGCGCACCACGCCGAGGTCCTGGCAGCCAAGGTCGGCGATCCCTATGGCACGATGATCCTGACGCTTTCCGCCGTGTTGGTGGAAGTGATCATCCTGGCGATCATGATGATGGGCGAGAGTTCGCCGACGCTGGTGCGCGATACGATCTATTCCGCAGTGATGCTCGATATCAACGGCATCCTCGGGCTTGCAGCGCTGCTTGGCGGGCTGAAACATGGAGAACAGCCCTACAACGACAATTCCGCCCGCACCTATAGCGTCATGATCCTGACGGCGATGGGGATTTCGATGGTCGTGCCCGAATTCGTACCGGCAGCGAAATGGCACTTCTACTCCGCCTTCACCATCGGCGCGATGATCATGCTCTACACGCTGTTCCTGCGCATGCAGGTAGGCCCGCACAGCTACTTCTTCAGCTACAGTTATCCCCGGGTGAAGAGCGATGGGGTCGACACGGCAGAAGAATCCGGGGAACCGGTGCTGCCGTCGATCGTGATCCTGCTCATCGGCGTGGTGGTGATCGGTGCGCTTGCCGAAATCATGTCGGGGCTTTTGACTTCGGGGCTCAAGGGCACCGGCGCGCCGCCGGCGATTGCCGCAATCGTCGTCGCCGCGATCTCGGCTTCGCCCGAGATCATGACGGCGATGCGGGCGGCGCTCGCCAACCGCATGCAGGCGGTTGTCAACATCGCGCTCGGGGCATCGCTGTCGACCGTCATTCTCACCGTGCCGGTGATGGAGGCGATCGCGCTTTACACCGGCCAGCCGTTCCTCATGGCGATGTCGCCGGTGCAGACGGTGATGGTGGCGATCACGCTGATCGTTGCGGCGATCAACCTCAATGACGGCCAGACAAACGCCATCGAGGGCATGACGCATTTCGTGCTGTTTGCCACCTTCGTCATGCTTTCGGTAATCGGCCTGTAGCCCTCAGGCGATAGCGTTTTCCCGGGTCTTCCTGGCGACGACATCCTCGTAGGCCGCCTGTAGGGTGGCGCGCACACGCGGCGGGCCGTCGAGCGGCAGGCCGAGATGCTCGTATCGAAGTTCGTCCATGAAGCGGTTCCAGAGATCAGGACCTCCGGTTTCCATCAGTTCCGCCCGGATGCTGAGTTCTTCGCTGACAGGCAGGTAGCGCCGACCCCAGGCGCCCAGATGCGCCATGATCGGCACCAGCGCGATGGTCATTTCGGTGAGGCTGTAGATGGCCTTTTGTTTGTGCGTCGGGTCGTCGGTCTTGGTCAGCATGCCCTCTTCGACCAGCATCTTCAGCCGATCGGCGAGAATGTTCGAGGAGATGCCCTCCTGCGATCGCAGCAGTTCGCGAAAATGCCTTTTACCGCCGAAGATCATGTCGCGGATGATCAGCAGGCTCCATTTGTCGCCAAAAACCTCCAGCGAGAGATTGATCGGGCAGCCGGAGCGATGATCGTCTTTCATTGGGACCTCTTCAAAACTGCTTGCATTATTGCAGCAGTGGAATTAACTTGCAACTGCTTTTGAAATGAAATCAGTTTTGGGCCGTTGGTTCGAGCGCGAGCTGAGAACCGTTCGCGCCAGAACCCTGGGGCTGGATCAAGAGGAGACGATCATGAGCGCCAATTCCGTGGAACATGCGAGCTTCACCATCGAGCGGGTTTTCAAGGCGACGCCCGAACAGGTCTTTCATGCCTTTGCCGATCCGGCAGCGCACCACCGCTGGTTCGTCAAGACCGACGGCTGGCCCGTCACTGAGTACAGCCACGACTTCCGCGTCGGCGGGCGCGAGAGTGGCCGGTTCAGCAAGGACGGCAAGACGTTCTACTACAACGACACGATCTACCTCGACATCGTCGAGAACCGGCGCATCATTTCGGCCTATACCATGGCGGAAAACGACCGGCGGATTTCCGCTTCGGTGGCAACGGTCGATATTCAGCCGCACGGCGCCGGCACGCGCATCGTTTACACCGAGCAGGCGGCGTTCCTCGATGGTCTCGATCAGGTCGCCTATCGGCGCCAGGGTTGGGAAGAGTTGATCGCGGCGCTCGCAGTCGAATTGGGCGATGCTGCGGCTGCCGCCTGATCCGATGGGCGACTGGTGTCAGGCGAGCGCGGCAAGCGCACTGCCGGCAATGCCGAAGGAAAACACGGCGAGGCAGACGGCGGCAATGCGGCGCGGCAGAAGCGACGTTCGCGCGCTACGCGAGAGTTGCACGAGCATGGCTCCGGCGCCGATCCACAGCGAACCGCCGACAACGACCAGCAGCGAAAATCCGGCAATCCAGGGCAGCGTCGCCGCAAGGCCCGTCTGCGGCAGAAGCACCAGTGCCACGATCAGTGCCTTTGGGTTGAGAAGCGTCGTCACGAACACGCGCCGAATGGTGATGTCGTTCGACGCCCGGCTGTCGTCGCCGGTGGTCCAGAGTGCGTAGGCAAGGAAGAGCACCCAGCAGGCAGCGACGACCCTGAGTGCCAACCCGATCTGCGGATGGGCCGCCAGAAACGGCGCGAGAAGCGCCACGGCCGGGATGATGACCGAGAGATAGCCGCCAAGCTCGCCCAGGAGCAGCGGCGTCGAGCGCTTGAAGCCGGCGGATGCGCCCGAAAGCCACAGCAACGTGTTGGTCGGGCCGGGTGTGGCCAACAGCACGAGAGCGGCGAGGGTGAAGGCGAGCGGCTGCATCTTTGAAGACCCGGTTTCGCGGCAATAGAGCCGTCATCTACAACATTGCGCATCAATCTGCCTATCGTCCAGTGGCTGCGGGACTGAGATATTCTGCGTAACGTCGGGGGCCGATCCGGCCCCGTCGACCCATCTTTAGCGCGGAGGACGGTGCGAGGTCTTGATCTCCATCAAGCCTTGGTCGTGGTGCCACACCAAGATTTCGCCACAGGGCGACCCGTCGGCAGCACTTCCACCAAAGGCGGCTGCGCGCTATCAGACGGGCGCTGCCGCCGGTCTCTCCCGGCTGCCTTCGGGGCTTTCCATGAACAAGACAGTGCTTTCCGGCATCGTGATGACGACGTTTTCCTATTTCCTGTTCTCGCTGCAGGATGCGTCGGTCAAATGGCTCGTGGTCGGTTATTCCGTCTGGCAGATCCTGTTCACCCGTAGCATCACCATTCTCCTGCTTTGCCTGGTCATCGGCCGGGGCAAGCTGGTGCGCCGGGCGATTTCGTCGCCGGTCGTCAAGCCGCTGTTCGTGCGCAACCTGTTGCTGCTCGCCGCCTGGCTTTCCTACTTCAACGCGGCCCGGGATCTCGGTCTTGCCGAGATGACCACGCTCTATTACGCCGCGCCGATCGTGGTGACGCTCTTGGCAGTGCCGATCCTGAAGGAAGACGTGCCACCGATCCGCTGGTTCGCCGTGCTGCTCGGTTTCGTCGGCGTGCTGGTGGCCTGCGATCCGCTCGGAACCGGCATGAAGCTGTCGCTGCCGGTCTTCCTGGCGCTGATGGCCGCCGTCTTCTGGGCGATCGGCACGGTGATGCTGCGCAAGACCGCGCTCCAGGAGACGACGCTGACGCAGATGACGATCTCCAACGTCTTCTTCATCGGCATGACGGGTGTTGTCGTCGGTTTCTACTGGACGCCACCGGCGCTGTTCGACCTGGCGCTGATGGCCGGCACCGGCGTCATTGCGGGCATCGCCCAATACGCGCTGTTCGAGGGCATGCGGCGGGCGCCGATCTCGGTGATCGCGCCGTTCGAATACACATCGCTCGTCTGGGCCTTCGGTCTCGGTTTCCTGATCTGGGGCGATATCCCCGCCAGCAACGTCTTTGCCGGTGCCGGCCTGATCTTTATTGCTGGCGTGACGATCATCGTCGGCGAGCGTCTGGCGCATCGGCGAACCGCTGCCGTTCAAGGGGCCGGCCCGCAGACGTAACAGTCGATACCGGCTGTCAGTGCTCGGGTGCCTGTCGCGTGCCGGGGATGCGACCGGTCACTCTGAAGAACAGATGCGAGGTGACGAGCACCGAGGGATCGGCGAGGTGCCGATCGAGCGCCTGCAGATCGGCCTCGAGTTCGGCGCGGCCGATGAAGCCTTCGTCAACCAGGCCCTTGCGGACATTGGCGATGAAATCCCGCAGGATCGGCCGGCGGTCATGGCCGGACGGATAGACGTGGACGACGGCATCCGTGCTGAGCGCCTCGACGCCAGCCGCACGGAAGAGCCGCTGCGTGCGCCGCCCGATATGCAGGTCGATGTCACGCGCCGCCGAATAGGAGACATAGGCGGCAAGAAGGCGATCCCAGGCCGCAAGCGGCGGGTCGCAGATATGGGCGAGGAAATCGGCCTCGAAGCTGGCGATCCAGCCGCCCGGTTTCACCAGGGAAACCATCTCTTGCACGATGCGCTCCGGCTCGGGCACATTGACGAGCACGAGGCGCATATGGGCGCCGTCGAACGAGCCGCGCGGCAGACCGGTGGCGTAGGCGTCGCCCTCTCGCACGTCCACCTGCGGCAGGGCATGGCTCGCGACGAACCGGCGCGCCAGCTCGACGAAGTGGGCGTCGCGCTCGATGCCGAGGACCGAGCCTGTGGCCCCTACGCGTTTGCCGAGCAGATGCAGCACCCCGCCGGGGCCGCAGCCGAGATCGAGGACGCGTTCGCCCGGTCGAATAGCAATCCGCTCGAGTTGCTGGTCGGAGTCGGGGGCGAGATTGGCGATCTGCCGTTTCAACCGTTCTTCCTCGGGCCCGGCGCGCCCAAGCAGATAGAGATCAGGCTCGCTCATGGCGTGTTCCCCTCTGGCAAACCGGAGGATGCGCCTGCGCAAGTCGCCGGTCAACGCTCACGGCGTCGGCGGATTGCGGCCGGCGTGGCGGCAAGCAAGCCGTACGCCGCGGTTTGATCGTTTGGTCCTAGAGGCGCAGGAGTGCCAACGCTGCCTTGATCCGCGGACGGATATCCGTTGCCGGGACAGGCTGTGCCAGGCCGAGTGCCATGCGTCGCAGAGGTTCGGCGATCACCATCGACAGGATCAGGTCGCTCGTGATCGTGGGATCGGCAACATCGATGAGGCCGCGGGCCTTGTGGCGGGCGAGCCAGTCGGCGAGCAGGGCGCGGGAGCGCTCGATCCCATTGCGATCATAGATCGAGAGGATGTCCTCCCGCGCCGGGATGTCGCCGACGAGCAGCCGGAACAGGCCGACTGCGTCCTCGCAAAGCACCCGCTCCGCGATGGTCGACAGGATCGCCTCCAAGAGAGCCGGCACCTCGTCGGCGGTTTTCGCCTCGGTGGTGAAGGCGGGCAGGAACGTATCCGTCCAGTTCTTCACGATCAGGCCGAACAGCGCTTCCCGGTCGGGTGCGAAGCGATAGACCGTCTTCTTGGCGACGCCGGCGTGCCTGGCGACCGCCTCCATGGTCATCGCCGCATAGCCGCGCTGGAGCAGAAGCTGCGTCGCGGCAGCAATCACCATCTCGGCAAGCGCTTCTTCGGGCTTTGCCGGGCGGCCCCGTTGTCTTTGCGTCTCCGGCGCGGGCGTCTGCAATTCATGGCTCCGTTTGACAAATCTCGCCGACAGGCATAGTTGATATTTAGGAAACGTTCAACGTTTCCTAAATTCATTTCTCGCGAAAGAGGATGAAACATGTCTGTCAGCACCGACCACGCCCGCGCTGGTATCGGCTATATCAACGACCTTCTCGACCCCGTGCCGATGCGGCTTGAAACCGGCATCAGCCGGCTCGACACGGGCGCCCTGGTGGTTGCCGTCAGGACCGAGCTTCCCGGCTGCAAGGGCCGTATGCTCGACTGGTGGTTCAAGCATTTCGACACCACGGAACACCTGTCCTGGTGGCACCCGCTCGATCACGTCGCCCACAACGGCTGGGACGCGCATCGCATCAGGGGAAAACGCTATGTCGGCGCCACCATTCGTGCTGTCGAAAGTCTCGGCGACATCCCACCGGTGCCGGCCGTCATCAAGTTTCACGAGCCGGGCGAGGTTTTTGGCCAGGTTGTATTCGAACAGGCCTTGGCCGCTGGCCACGCGTCAGCCGCCGTCTACGCTCGCATCGGCTTCGGCGAGACGGCGCGGCTCGATGACAGCGGTGATCCGCTCGATGGCCAGATGGTGCATGTGGTGCGCGATACCGACCAGGGCGCGGTGCTGCGCAGTCGCTTCATCCTCGGCCTGGATGCTGGCGCGAGCCATCCGGTGCCCGATGCCATCGGCCTCGGCCTCTTGCAGCATTGCTACACCGAGTTCGGCTATCTCGCCAAAGTCCTGCCGTCGCTCTACTGGGCCGACCCGGCCAATCGCGCTGACGTCCCGGTCTTGTGGTAGCCGAGGGGAGGTTATCCGTATGGCTGCCCCTAAACGAAAACAGGCTCCGCGAGGAGCCTGTCTGCATGTTCTATTGGAAGCTTCTTAAGCCGCCTGCTTCTTCTCGCCATAGGGGTCGAAGCGGCCGTAGAAGGTCTCGCCGCGGTCGGCCATTTCCTTCAAGAGCGCCGTCGGCTTGAAGTGGCTGCCATAGTCCTTGGCGAGTTTCTCGCACAGCGCGACGAAGGCCTTGGCGCCCATGCCGTCGATGTAGGAGAGCGTGCCGCCGGTGTAGGGCGCAAAGCCGAAACCGAGGATCGAGCCGACGTCGGCTTCGCGCGGATCGGTGACGATGCCTTCTTCCACGGTGCGGGCCGCTTCCAGCGCGATCGTTGCGAGGAAGCGCTGCTTCAGCACTTCTACGTCGATCTTGTCGGCGTTCTTCTGCGGGTAGAGCGTCTTCAGCTCCGGCCACAGATACTTCTTCGCCGGCTTTGCCGGGTACTCGTAGAAGCCCTTGCCGTTCTTGCGGCCGCGACGGTCGAGGTCGTCGACCATCTTGTTGATCAGCGCCATGTGCTTGGGATCGACGGCCTTTTCGCCGAGATCGGCGACGGTGGCTTTCAGGATCTTCTGGCTGAGGTCGATCGCCACTTCGTCGTTGAGCGACAGCGGACCGACCGGCATGCCGGCCATCTTGGCGGCATTTTCGATCATCGCCGGCGACACGCCTTCGATCAGCATGTCGTAGGCTTCGTGAATGTAGCGGAAGACGCAGCGATTGACGTAGAAGCCGCGCGTGTCGTTGACGACGATCGGCGTCTTCCGGATCGCGGCGATATAGTCGAGTGCTGTGGCGAGTGCCTTGTCGCCGCTCTCCTTGCCGAGGATCACTTCCGTCAGCATCATCTTCTCGACCGGCGAGAAGAAGTGGATGCCGATGAACTGGCCGGGGCGTCTGGAGTTCTTCGCAAGGCCGGTGATCGGCAGCGTCGAGGTGTTGGAGGCAAAGATCGTGTCTTCGCCGATCACCGCTTCGACCTTCTCGATCACGTCCTTCTTGACTTGGCGATCTTCGAACACGGCTTCGACGACGAGGTTGACAGTCTTCAGGTCGTTGTAGTCGGCCGAAGGCGTGATGCGGGCGAGCAGCGCTTCACCTTCTTCCTTGGTCAGACGGCCCTTGCCGACGGAATCCTTGACCAGGCCTTCCGAATGGATCTTGCCCTTGGTCGCCGCTTCCATGTCGCGGTCGATCAGCGTCACGGCGATGCCGGCGGCAGCCGTCACATAGGCGATCGAGGCGCCCATGAAGCCGGCGCCGACGACGCCGACATGCTTGAACTCCGACTTCGGCACGCCGGCCGGGCGACGGGCGCCCTTGCCGAGCTCCTGCATCGAGACGAACAGCGAGCGGATCATCGAGAAGGCTTCGGTGGTCTGCAGAATCTCGGTGAAGTAGCGCTGCTCGATCTTCAGGGCCGTGTCGAACGGGACCTGCAGGCCCTCATAGACGCATTTGAGGATCGCGATCGCGCCTGGGTAGTTGCCTTGCGTCTCGCGGCGCAGGATGCCGGAAGCAGCCGGCCAGAGCTGGGCCGAGGCCGGGGTCCAGATGCCGCCGCCCGGCACCTTGTAGCCCTTTTCGTCCCAGGGCTGCACCGGCTTCAGGCCGTTCTTGATCATCGCCTTGGCGGCGTCGACCAGCTTGTCGGCGTCGACGACTTCGTGCACCAGGCCGAGCGCTTTGGCGCGCGCTGCCGTCAGCGACGAGCCTGTCGTCATCATCTGCAGCGCGTCCTGCGCGTTGGTCAGGCGCGGCACGCGCTGGGTGCCGCCGGCGCCCGGGAAAATGCCGACCTTGACTTCAGGCAGCGCGATCTTGACCGACTTGGAGTTGGAGGCGACACGGCCGTGGCAGGCGAGCGAAAGCTCGAATGCGCCGCCCATGCAGGTGCCGTTGATCGCCGAAACCCACGGCTTGCCGGAGGTTTCGAGCTTGCGGAAGAGGCCGGTCATGCGGCCGACGAGGTCGAAAAGCTTCTGGGCGGCATTGGCCGGATCCTTCTTCTTTTCTTCCTGCTGGAAGGTGAACATCGACTTGATCATCGAGAGATCAGCGCCGCCGGAGAACGACGACTTGCCCGACGTGAAGACGACGCCCTTGACGGCGGCATCCGCCGTCGTCTCGTCGACGATGGCGTTCAGCTCTTCCATCACCTCCTGGGTGAAGACGTTCATCGACTTTTCAGGCATGTCCCAGGTGACCAGGGCAATGCCGTCGGCATCGGTCTCAATCTTGAAATTGGTATACTTCGTCATGGTTCTCCCCCTCAGTAGAGAATGGGTTCGATGCGCAGCGCGATATTCGATCCGCCGCTGTAACGTTGTTTGGTGGTGTTGGTGGCGATCAGCCTGCCGTCGCGCTCGACGCGGATGGTGAAGCCCGCGTCGACGGCCTTGTCGAGCTCGGGCTTCGGCACCTGCAGCACGAAGGGCACGCGGTTGGCCTTGCCGTCGCTCGAAACGGACGTTTCGGCGATCAGTTTGGCGGCCACATCCATCACGCCCTGCTCCTCGAGCCGGATGGTGACGGTGCCGGCCGGAACCGGGCCGTTGACGACATTGGTGATCACACCGGTCAGCGTGAAGCTGTCGCCGCCTTCGTCTTCGGAGACGCAAGCCGAGACTGCAAGCAGCCCCAGTCCCATCAGTCCGAGAAGCGTGCGGCGGGTCGCTTTCATCGTCAGACCCTTTCGATGATCGTGGCGGTGCCCATGCCGGCGCCGATGCACAGCGTGACGAGAGCAGTGTTGAGATCGCGCCGTTCCAGCTCGTCGAGCACGGTGCCGAGGATCATCGCGCCGGTGGCGCCGAGCGGATGGCCCATGGCGATCGCGCCGCCGTTGACGTTGATCTTGTCGTGCGGAATGTCGAAGGCCTGCATGTAGCGCAGCACCACGGCGGCAAAGGCTTCGTTGAGCTCGAAGAGATCGATGTCGGAGAGCTTCATGTCGGCGCGCTTCAGCAACTTCTCGGTCACGTCGACCGGGCCGGTCAGCATCAGCGCCGGGTCGGAGCCGATATTGGCGAAGGCGCGGATGCGGGCGCGAGGCTTGAGGCCCATGCTTTCGCCACCGGCCTTGGAGCCGAGCAGTACGGCGGCCGCACCATCGACGATACCCGAGGAGTTGCCGGCATGATGCACGTAGTTGATCTTCTCGATCTCGGGATGTGCCTGGATGCCGACGGCTTCGAAGCCGCCCATTTCGCCCGGCATCTGGAACGACGGGTTGAGCGAGGCGAGCGCCTGCATGTCGGTACCGGGACGCATATGCTCGTCGCGGTCGAGAATGGTGAGTCCGTTCTGGTCCTTGAAGGGCACGACCGATTTCTTGAAGTAGCCCTTTTCCCAGGAATGGGCGGCGCGCTTCTGGCTTTCCACGGCATAGGCATCGACGTCGTCGCGGCTGAAACCGTATTTGGTGGCGATCAGATCGGCCGACACGCCCTGCGGCATGAAATAGCCCGGCAGGTTGACGGAGGGATCCATGAACCAGGCGCCGCCGGACATGCCGAGGCCGACGCGCGACATCGATTCGACGCCTCCGGCAATGACGATGTCGTCGGCGCCCTGGGCGATCTTGGCCGCGCCGAAGTTGACGGCATCGAGGCCCGACGCACAGAAGCGCGAGATCTGCATCCCGGGCGCGCGGGTGGAATAACCTGCTTCGAAGGCGGCTGCCTTCGGGATCACAGCGCCGGCATCCATGACCGGATCGACGCAACCCATGATGATGTCGTCGACGGTCGCCGTATCGAGCCCGTTGCGGTCACGCACGGCCTCCAGCATCTTGGCCGCAAGGCGAACGGACGGCACTTCGTGCAGCGATCCGTCCTTCTTGCCACGGCCGCGCGGCGTGCGCACGTGGTCGTAAACGAAGACTTTCGTCATGTCTCATCTCCCTTTCGGCAACACCATCCGGTGCCGCCCGTCAAACAGTTTGAAATCAGAACGCGGCCGCGTCGAGCGCCATAACGGTGTCGGCGCCGGTCTCGATGCGGGCCTTGCGCAACGCCGTTTCCGGCAGAATCCTTTCCATGAAGAAGGTCGCGGTGATCAGCTTGTTCTTCAGATAGTCCGCGCGTGCCGTTTCGCCAGAGGCCAGTTTTTCCTCCGCCGTCTTGGCGATCTTCGCCCACATGTAGCCGAGCACGACGAGTCCGAAGAGGTGCATGTAGTCGGTGGAGCCGGCACCGGCATTGTCGGGCTTGGCCATGGCGTTCTGCATGAACCACATGGTGGACGCCTGCAGGTCGTTGAGCCCCTTCTTCAGCGCCTTGGTATAGGTGGAAAGCTTCTCGTTGCCGCGGTTTTCTTCGCAGAAATCGCCGATTTCCTTGAACAGCGCCATGACGGCGCGCCCGCCGTTGAGGCCGAGCTTGCGGCCGACGAGGTCGAGCGCCTGGATGCCGTTGGCGCCCTCGTAGATCATCGCGATGCGGGCATCGCGAACATACTGGCTCATGCCGTGTTCTTCGATATAGCCGTGGCCGCCGAACATCTGCTGCGCCATGACGGCGTGGTCGAAGCCCTTGTCGGTGAGCACGCCCTTGAGGATCGGCGTCATCAGGCCGAGGATGTCGTCGGCCGACTGGCGGTCGGCCTCGTTGTCGGAGCGGTGGGCGATATCGGATTTCAGCGCGGTCCAGAGCGTAAACGCGCGGCCCGCCTCGTTGAAGGCGCGGATCGTCATCAGCGTGCGGCGCACGTCCGGATGGACGATGATCGGGTCAGCCTTCTTGTCGGGCGCCTTCGGGCCGGAAAGCGAGCGGCCCTGGATGCGGTCGCGGGCATAGTTGGCGGCGTTCTGGTAGGCGATTTCGGCGATCGACAGGCCCTGCAGGCCGACGCCGAGGCGGGCCTCGTTCATCATCACGAACATGGCGTTGAGGCCCTTGTTCTCCGTGCCGATGAGGTAGCCCTCCGCCTCGTCATAGTTCATGACGCAGGTCGAATTGCCGTGAATGCCCATCTTGTGCTCGATGGCGCCGCAGGAAACGCCGTTGCGCTCGCCCGGCTCGCCGGCGCCGTTCAGCTTGAATTTCGGTACGATGAACAGCGAGATGCCCTTCACGCCCTCTGGCGCGCCCTCGATGCGGGCGAGCACCAGATGGATGATGTTCTCGGACATGTCGTGTTCGCCGGCGGAGATGAAGATCTTCTGGCCGGAAATCTTGTAGGCGCCGTTGCCATCGGGAACGGCCTTGCTGCGCAAGAGCCCGAGGTCGGTGCCGCAATGCGGCTCCGTCAGGTTCATCGTTCCTGTCCAGGTGCCGTCCACCATCTTCGGCAGATAGGCCTTCTTCTGCTCGTCGGAGCCGTGGACGAGGATCGCGGCGATCGCGCCCTGGGTCAGGCCCGGATACATCGTCAGCGCCATGTTGGCCGAGGACATGTATTCGCCGACGGCGGTGTGCAGCGTGTAGGGCAGGCCCTGGCCGCCGAATTCTTCGGGCACGGCAAACCCGAGCCAGCCGCCTTCGCGGTAGAGATCGAAAGCCTGCTTGAAGCCCTTGGGGACGCTGACGGAACCGTCGTCGCGACGCTTGCAGCCTTCCTGGTCGCCGGAAAGGTTGACCGGGAACAGCACTTCTTCGGCAAGCTTGGCGGCTTCGCCGACGATCGCCTCGATCATGTCGGGCGTCGCATCGGCAAAGCCCGGCAGGTTGTTGTAACGCTCGATGCCGAGCACGTCGTTCAGAATGAAGAGGGTATCGTCGACCGGGGCCTTGTAGGTGGGCATTCTTTCCTCGCCTTTTTTCGCTTTCGGGTCGTCGCCTCCACGCGGCCGACGTCCGGTTGCAACATGCCGGATGCGCCGCCATCTGAGGGCGGTCTCGCATCGTTGGCAGGATGCTACAAAATTTTGACGTTTGCGTAAACGTCAAAAATAACGCCCGTTCGAAGTTTCGGTTGCCGCTGAAAGGCGCGGTGAAATCGCCGCCGCACGGCACTCTCCATCGCCTACCCCTGCCAAATCGTTAAAAAATCCGCAGCGGTTAACCGGTTGTTTACCACGTTTAATGAAAGGTGCGTGTTGAGATGGTCAAAGCTGCAACCGGTCCGGTCCTCGCATTGTTGTAGCTTTGCCCGCGTCGGAAGTGCCGCAGGGGTGAAGGAAGCCGTTTCCTTCCGTGGCGACTTTCGAGATGGCCGACGGACAGGGGCGAAGAGCACAATGAATGGATCGCGATCAAATCCTCAGCGCGCTGGCACCCAGAGCTATGGCGAGCGACCCTCGCTGGACGCCCTGAACCGCACGATCGAGGGCCTAGAGGCCCGGATCGAAGGATTGATGAACAGTGCGAGCCGTGAGCCGCCGGCCCGTCCGGTCGAGCGCGAACGTGTCGCTCCCCGCGACATCCCATCCCCGCGTGATGCCGTTTCCGAGATCATGCAGCGCCAGCGGGCGTTGAGCACGTCGCGCGAGCGGCCGCCTCTGAGAGACCGCGTGCCGCAGCGCGAGCCGGAACGCCCGGCTCTGCGTGAGCCCGAGCGTTACGTCGACGATATCAGGTCGCAGCCGGTCCGGGCACCAGTTGCCCGGCCGGCGGCCGCCGTTAACGATATCGCCGAGGCGCTTGTCGGCTTGCGCCAGGATCTCAAGCGCGACATCACCGATGGGTTGACCCGCGAGATGAATTCCCTGCGCGCCGAAATTCGCGGCATCAAGGCGCAGGCCGAGGATCACAGTTTTGCCGAGGACGTGCGCGGCGACATGCAGCGCCTCGCCGACAGCATCCAGCAGCTCGGCCGCCAGGCTTCGCCCGCCCAGGCCGACGCGCTGCGCGGCGATTTTGACGACCTGCGCAGCATGATCGACGGCTTGGCGCGCGAAGACAGCGTTCGCCGGATGGAAAGCCGCTGGAACGGCGTCGAAGATCGACTGATCGCCTTCGACCAGAACCGCGACGACGAACTGGTGGCGCTCGCCTACAGGCTGGACGAAATCAAATCGCAGATCGGTGCGCTCGGCAACAGCTCTGCCGTCGACGTTCTTGAAGACAAGATGATTGCGGTTGCCCAGGCGATCGAGATGCTCGGCCGCCAGATACAGCCTGATGACCGCCGCCTCGTCTCGCAGTTTGCCGATCTGGATGCGCGCCTTGACGAGATCAGCCGCGCGATCGCCGCCAACAGCCGCACGGCGAGCAGTCTCGAGGGTGGGTTCACCAATCGGCTGGAGACCAGGCTCGGCGATCTCTCGCGGCAGATCGATGGGCTGTCCCGTCCAAACGATTCCGGCCTCGGCGCCCGCCTGGAGGCGCTGGCTGCCCGCGTCGAGGATCTCGCCAGCGAGAAAGCGGCCGCCGGCCTTGAGGAGCGTCTCGATCAGCTGTCCCTGTTGATGGAGCGCAGCCATCGCAACGCCCAGCCGGACCTGACCGGTTACCTCAGCGACATTTCCCGCAAGATCGAGGCCCTCGACCAGGGTAGCGTCAACGACGCGCTGGCCGAGCGGCTCGACTATCTCGCCCGCCGCATCGACGACCTCGACACGCTGAACGCACAACCGGTCTCCGATCCGCGTTTCGACCGGCTTGAAGACCGTCTCGCCGGCATCGCGCAGCGGCTGGAAGAAACCTATGCGGCGCCCTACGACGACCGCGCCGCCTTGCACAATCTCGAAGCGCAGATCGCCAATCTGTCGACCCTCGTCAGCCAGCCCCGCGTCGAGGCGACTGCTGCGATGCCGGTGGAATTCGAGAGCCGCATGAATGCGCTCGAAGATTATTTCGCCACCAGCGACGAGTATATCGTCGAGGCTGCCCGTCAGGCGGCCGAAGCGGTGATGGAGGCCTATTCCAAGCGGGGCATGCCGCAGGCATCGGGTGGCGGCGATCTCGCGGCCATCTCGGCCTTGGCCGACGACCTGCGCACGCTCGAAGATCTCAGCCGCTCCAGCGAAGAACGCACGGCACGCACCTTCGAAGCGCTGCACGAAACCCTCGTTCATATCGCCGACAAGCTCGAGCGCATCGAGGGACGCGAGCCTGCCATGGCGTCGGCACATTACGAGGCGCCGGTGGCGCGCGAAATGCCTGTCATGCCCAAGGCGATGCAACCGGAATTCAACGACCCCTTCACGGGCGCCGATCTCGACGACCGTTACCAGGATCTGCAGCGCAATGTCCGCGCCCTGCAGGCGGAAGACGACGGCGTCATTGCCGCCGCCACTGCCTCCGCCCATGCGACTGCCTATGCCGGCGACGAAGGTCAGGTTTCGACCATCGAGCCCGATGGCGCGCGCGAACAGCCCGTTGCCGCCCGCACGGGCCTGCTTGCCGGACTGACCCGGCGCTTTTCCGCAAAGCGTGTCGAGCCTGCACCGGAGCAGACACGACAGCTGGTCGAGCCCGCGCCGTCCATCGACCCCTCGGAGATGCTGGCCCCGGAAGAGGCCAATCAACTGCTGGAGCCCGGCTCGGGTGTTCCCGACGTCAAGAAGATTCTCGAGCGCGTGCGCGCCGGCCAGATGAACCGTGGCGGCAAACAACCTGCTGATGGCGACAAGGCCGACTTCATCGCAGCGGCCCGCCGCGCCGCACAGCTGGCGGTCGAGGAAGCCGATACGCTCAACAAGACCAAGGACGGTGGCGCTTCTGGTGGCGTCGGCGGTGCCTTTGCCCGTCATCGCCGGCCGATCCTGATGGCCGTCGGCGCCGTACTGCTGGCGATCATGTCATATCCGCTCGTCGGCACCATGCTGAAGGGCAGCAATGCGCCCGCTGCCGAACCGGTGGCGGTCATCGAACAGAACGCAAGCCCCGTCGTCGAACAGCCCGCCGTCGCCAAGCCGACTGAGATCGCTGGTGGCCAGGCGCCGGCGGCAGCCGTCGTTGCGACCCAAACACCGCTCGAGGCGTTGCCGCCGCTTCCAGGCGCGACGCTCGATTCTGTCGAGCAGCCGTCCAGCGCCGTCCAGACGCCTGCCGTCTCGACCCCGCCGGCAGACACATCCGCATCGACGACCTTGGCGCAGGCTCCGCTGCTTCAGCCGGTGCCGGAGGTCAAGCAGCCGACGGCCGCTTCCACATTCCAGGCAGCCCCTGCCGATGCCGCTCAGGTTGGCACTTTCGCTCCGCTCGCCAAGCCCGCCGAGGTCGTGCTGCCCGACGGCTTTGGCCCGGTTGCCCTGGTGACGGCTGCCAAGGGCGGCGACCCGCTGGCTTTCTACGAAATCGGCGCGCGCTTCACCGAGGGGCGCGGCGTCAAGGAAGATCTGGCGGAAGCTGCCAAATGGTACCAGCGCGCCGCCGACGGCGGCGTGGTGCCGGCCGATTACCGCCTCGCCAGCATGTACGAAAAGGGTTCGGGCCTGACGCGCGACGCGGCCAAGGCCAAGGCTCTCTATCTGAAGGCCGCCGGTCAGGGCAACGCCAGCGCCATGCACAACCTCGCGGTCATGCTGGCCAGCGGTCGCGATGGTGCGCCGGATTTCGCCGAGGCGACAAAGTGGTTCGCCAAGGCTGCCGAACTCGGCATCCGCGACAGCCAGTTCAACCTTGCTGTTCTTTATGCCCGCGGCAATGGCGTGCCGCAGGATCTTGAGTCTTCCTACAAGTGGTTTGCCGCTGCCGCCCGCGAGGGCGACATGGACGCTGCTGCCAAGCGCGACGAGGTCGCCAAGGCGATGAAGCCGGAACAGCTTTCGAGCGCCAAGGCCAAGGCTGACGCCTGGAAGCCGCAGGCGGTCGATACCAAGGCGAACACGGTCGACGTGCCGGACGCCTGGGTCGGCCCGGCCAACAAGACCGCCTCGATCGACATGAGCAAGGCCATCCGCAACATCCAGGCCATCCTCAACAATAACGGCTTCGACGCCGGCAAGCCGGATGGCCAGCTGGGCAAGAAGACGGTTGCCGCGATCAAGGCCTTCCAGACATCCGTCGGCCAGGAGCCGACAGGTGAAATCACCGACCAGCTGGTGAAGGAATTGCTCAAGCGCAATTCCTGATCCGGCAGGGTCCGACGCCGCAATAAAGCCGCAGAACCGGGCCACAGGCTCTGCGGAGCCGAAGCTGTCCGCCATGTCGCTGAAAAGGTTGACAGCTCCGGTTGAGGAGCGCATGACGGAAGCCTATGCCACCTCGCCTTCGGGAGGGGTGTCGGCTTTCTTAAGATAATCCCCCTTCCGTGGTGAATAGCTTGCCACTGTGACGTTTTCGCCCGCGCCGCGGGCCGTTGGCATATCGAGGTCCCGGCGTGTCGATCTATCTGCCCATCGCAGAGTTGTCGGTGAACATACTCATCATCCTCGGCATGGGTGCGGCCGTTGGCTTTCTGTCGGGCATGTTCGGTGTCGGCGGCGGATTCCTGATCACGCCGCTCCTGATCTTCTACAACATCCCGCCCGTCGTCGCCGTTGCGACCGGAGCCAACCAGGTCGTGGCCTCCTCGATCTCCGGTGCCATCACCCACTTCCGCCGCGGCACGATCGACATCAAGCTCGGCACGGTGCTCTTATGCGGCGGTTTGGCGGGCGCGACGGTCGGCGTCTGGCTGTTCTCGCTGCTGCGCCGCGTCGGCCAGCTCGATCTGGTCATCTCGCTGCTCTATGTCGTGCTCCTGGGCTCGGTCGGTAGCCTGATGCTGTGGGAAAGCGTGCGCGCCATGCGCAAGGCGGCCAACAACCAGGCGACGCCGCTGCGCCGTCCCGGGCAGCACAATTGGGTGCACCGGTTGCCGCTCAAGATGCGGTTCAAGAAATCGAAGATCTATCTGAGCGTCATTCCCGTCGCGACCCTCGGCTTCTGCATCGGCATCCTGACGTCGGTCATGGGTGTCGGCGGCGGCTTCATCATGGTGCCGGCGATGATCTACCTCCTGCGCATCCCGACCAATGTCGTCGTCGGCACATCGCTGTTCCAGATCATCTTCGTCTCCGCCTATACGGTCATCGTCCAGGCCTCCACCAACTACACCGTCGATATCGTGCTCGCCTTCGTGCTGATGATCGCCGGCGTCATCGGTGCGCAATATGGCGTGCGCGTCGGACAGAAGCTGCGCGGCGAGCAACTGCGCGCGCTGCTGGCGCTGCTCGTGCTTGCCGTCGGCATCCGCTTGGCGATCGAACTCGTCATTCCGCCGAAGGACATCTACTCCGTCGTGTCAGCGGGGTTCGGCTTCTGATGCGCCGTCTCGCCCATATGGCCCTTGCAGCGCTGACGCTCGCTTTCGCCGCTCCGGCCTTCGCCCAGCTGCAGGACGAGAATGCCAACGACTTCACCGAAAAGCTGGAGATCGGCATCTCGACCGACGAGATCGCCATCACCTCGGATTTCCGCGGCGCCGACCTGACGATCTTCGGAGCGGTCGATGGCTTCGATCCGAACCTGCTGGCGCAGGGCAAGTACAACATCATCGTCTCGCTTGAAGGCCCGAAGGACAATGCGACGGTGCGCAAGAAAGAGCGGGTCTTCGGCATCTGGGTGAACACCAGCTCCATGACTTTCGAGCTGGTGCCGGAATCCTATTCGCTGTCGAGCACGCGTGACATCGAGACGATCGCGCCCCCGGGCGAGATGGGCAATATGGGCATCGGCGTTGACCATATGCGGCTGGTGCCGCTCGGCTTCGTCGGCGACGGCAGCAATCTCGGCGAATTCCGCAATGCCTTCCGCCGTATCCGCGAGACCAGCGGCGTCTATGAGCGCGATCCGGGCGGCGTGCAGTTCATCAGCTCCAGCCTGTTCAAGGCGTCGGTGCGCCTGCCGGCCAACGTTCCCAACGGCGTGCATGTCGTGCGGGCCTATCTCTTCCGCGACGGCACCTTCGTCGCCGCCAAGGCGCTGCCGCTGCGCGTGGTCAAGACGGGTGTGGAGCAGGTGATCACCCAGACGGCGCATGAGCAACCGTTCTTCTACGGCCTGTTCGCGGTGCTGCTCGCCGTCATCACCGGTTGGGGCGCAAGCCTGCTCTTCCGCAAGGATTAACCCTTGACGGCAGCCGGCCGACGTTCCCTTTTGTGCGCTGGGCGGCTAAAGAAGGCCTACTGCATCGCCCCATAAGTCGGAATCGATCTAAGGAGGAAATTATGCAGCGAGTTTATAGCCTTACAGCGGCCATAGCGCGGCATATCTGACGCGCGGCGCTGTAAGACAGAAACAGAGGAAATTCCATGAAACCGATTTTCGTCCAGTTGCAGTGTGCTCCCGGCAAGACTTATGAGGTTGCCGACGAGATCTACCGCAAGGAGATCGTTTCGGAAATGTATTCGACGAGCGGCGACTATGACCTCTTGCTCAAGATTTACATCGAAGAAGGCCAGGACATCGGCAAGTTCATCAATGACAACATTGCCACAGTTCCGGGCATCTCGCGTTCGCTGACGACGCTGACCTTCAACGCGTTCTGACGGATGCTCAAGCGATCAGGTTCGTGAAGCGGACCGAATAGATCCGATCACGGCCGAGCATGTGGGCGACCAGCATGGCACGGTCGAACAGGCCGGTCATCGCCCGGTGGCGCAGATCGAGGCCGCCGGTGGTGACGCCGAAGGCCGGCATCAGCATGCGCTCGCCATCGGTGGCAAAACAGGCGCGCCGCACCGACTTCTCCCGCCGGACGACGGTCGCCGCCGGATGCAGATGGCCGGCGATTTCTCCCGCGGCCTCGCCTCGCGACGGTTCATGGCGAAAGATAAGACCGGCGTGCCGGAATTCGTCCAGCGATAGGCCCGGCAGGCCCGAGGCGCCGTCGGGGTCATGATTGCCGTTGATCCAGATCCATTCCCGCCCCATGGCCATCGCGGCGATCATGTGCCGGAATGTGTCCGGCATTGCGGCCGAGCCCACCCGGTCATGGAAATTGTCGCCGAGGCTGATCACCAGTTTGGGGTCGTGGCGGGTTATTGCCGCCTCGAGCACACGCAACGTGGCAAGGGTGTCGTAGGGCGGGAGCATCATGCCGCGTCGCGCAAAAGCGGCTCCCTTTTCCAGATGCAGATCGGACACGACGAGTGTTCTCGTCTCGGGTAGATAGAGGCTGCCGAGCGGATCGCAGACCGCTTCGACGCCGTGGACGATGGCGCGCGCGGAAGCCACGGTGCTGTCTGTTGGAGCCGATAATGCCTGGGCAAGCCTGTGCATGCGTTTCTTTACCGTCCTTGGCGTGCTCGCGCGAACACGGGAGTATTCTATAGTGGTTCTGCGCCCATCGCTTCGTTGATCAGATCGTCGGCTGCTTCGGAAAGCAGGAAGTCCTGCGCCTCGCCCTGGACCGCCTCCTTGCCGATTTCGAGCATCACGGGCACCGCCAGCGGCGAAATCCGGTCGAGCCGACGATGGGTGATGTGGCCCTTGATTCGCTTCAGCATATCCCCGAGACGTCCGATGTCCAAAAGCCCCGTTGCCGCATCGTTGCGGGTAGCCTCCAGCAGCAGATGATCGGGCTCGTGCGCGCGCAATACGTCGTAAATGAGGTCGGCCGAGACGGTCACCTGGCGGCCGGTCTTCTCCTTGCCGGGATGTCGCTGGTCGATCAGTCCGGCAATGACGGCGCAATTGCGAAAGGTCCGCTTGAGGAGAAAGGATTCGTTCAGCCAGGCTTCCAGATCGTCGCCGAGCATGTCCTCGTCGAAGAGGTCGGCAAGCGCTTTCCGGCGCAGCTGGAACGTCGCGCCGAGGTCGTCCAGCGCCCAGACGGCAAGCGAGTAGTCGGTGGCGACGAAGCCGAGCGGCTTCAGACCGGCGCGGTCGAGCCGGCGGGTCAGCAGCATGCCGAGCGTCTGGTGCGCCAGCCGTCCCTCGAAGGCGTAGATCACCATGTAGTGGCGGCTGCCGCGCGGAAAGGTCTCGATCAAAAGCTCGTCTTCGCGTGGCAGCATCGACACGTCCTTCTGCAGCGACAGCCAGTCGCGCACCTGTCCGGGCAGGCTCGCGCGCCGCGCCGGATCGGCGAGCATCTTGCGCACCTGTTCGGCCAGATAGGTCGACAGCGGAAACTTGCCGCCGGCATAGCTCGGCACCTTCGGGTCGAAGGAAAACGCCTGGCTGACGAGACACTCGCTTTCGCGGATGCCTTCGAACCGCAGCACTTTGCCCGAAAACAGGAACGTGTCGCCTTGGGAGAGCATCTCGAGAAAATACTCCTCGACCTTGCCAAGCGACATGCCGCCGCGGCCGAGCGAGCCGCGCTGGTTGCGCTTCACCATACGCACGTTCAGCATCGGCGATTCGACGATGGTGCCGACATTGAGTCGGTACTGCTGCGCGACCAGCGGGTTCGAAACGCGAAAGAGCCCCTCCTTGGTCTTGCGGATGCGGGCATAGCGCTCGTAGGTTTTCAGCGCATAACCGCCGGTCGCGACGAAATCGATCACGCGTTCGAAGGTTTCCCATGGGAGCGACGCATAGGGCGAGGCGCTGGTGATCTCCTCATAGAGAGATATAGGGTCGAAGGGTGCTGCGCAGGCCATGCCGAGCACGTGCTGGGCCAGCACGTCGAGCGCGCCCTTGCCGACCGGTGGCGTGTCCTGCGCTCCGATATAGTTGGCGTCGAGGGCTGCCTGGCACTCCATCACTTCGAAGCGGTTGGCCGGAACCAGGATCGCCTTGGAAGGTTCGTCCATCCGGTGGTTCGCGCGGCCGATGCGCTGGGCGAGCCGGCTTGCCCCCTTCGGAGCACCGACATGCACGACAAGGTCGACATCGCCCCAGTCGATGCCGAGGTCGAGCGTCGATGTGGCAACGACGGCGCGCAGCCGGTTCTCCGACATCGCCGCCTCGACCTTGCGCCTCTGGGCGACATCGAGGGAGCCATGGTGAAGGGCGATCGGCAGGTTGTCGTCGTTGATGGTCCAGAGCTCCTGAAACAGGAGCTCTGCCTGGCTGCGGGTGTTGACGAAGAGCAGAGTCGTGCCGTGTTCCTTGATGGCGGCGTAGACGTCGGCGATGGCGTATCGGGCCGAATGTCCGGCCCAGGGCACGTGCTCGTCGGTGCGAAGGATCGAGATCTCAGGCCTCGCTCCACCCTTGACGGTGACGAGGCCGGCATGCGCGACCGTGTCGGCCGCCTGCGGCGCCAGCCAGCGCTGCAGGTCCATCGGATCGGCGACCGTCGCCGACAGGCCGATCGTCTGCAGATCGGGCGCAAGCCTGCGCAGCCGGGCAAGGCCGAGCGACAGCAGGTGTCCGCGCTTCGAGGTGACCAGCGAATGCAGTTCGTCGAAGACCACGTAGCGCAAATCCCGAAAAAAGCGCTCGGCCTCGCCGTTGGCAAGCAGCAGCGCCAATTGCTCCGGCGTCGTCAAGAGAATGTCGGGCGGATTGAGTTTCTGGCGCTGGCGCTTGGCTTGCGGCGTGTCGCCGGTGCGGTTTTCGACGCGCACCGGCAGGCCCATCTCGCCGACCGGCTTCATCAGATTGCGCTCGATATCGACGGCTAGCGCCTTCAGCGGCGAGAGGTAGAGCGTGTGAATGCCGGTAAAGGCGGAACCCGGCGGGATTTTCCCGCGCCGCGTCAGATCGACCAGGGAGGGCAGAAAGCCGGCAAGCGTCTTGCCGGCCCCTGTTGGCGCGATCAGCAGCGTGCTTTCGCCAGCCTCCGCCCGCGCCAACAGTTCCAGTTGGTGGGCGCGGGGCTGCCAGCCCTTTTCGCCGAACCAGCGAAGGAAGGGGGCGGGCAAGGTCAACGCATCGCCTTGCGGGCGCGGGGAATCGATCCTGTTCACGGAGAACAAAGGTAGATCAAATCCGGCAAAAGAGAAGTCCGAGACGTTCACGATCGCATGGCGATTGACTCTTCACATAATCATGGATAAAAAAGATCCATGAATAGGGGGAAGGCGGATGAAACTCGGGGACGGTGTCGAGCAGGCGATCCACAGCGTGACGATGCTGAGCTGTCTTCAGCCCGGCAGCACGCTGTCGGCAGCAGCTCTTGCCGAATTTCATGGGGTGTCCACGAGCTATCTCCTGAAGCATCTGCAGGCGATGTCCGGGGCAGGGCTGCTTGAAGCCGTGCCCGGGCCGAAGGGCGGTTATCGTCTTGCCCGCCTGCCGGCAAAGATCAGCCTGCTCGATATCGTGCTTGCGGTCGAAGGCCCGGAACCGGCGTTCCGCTGCAACGAGATCCGCCTGCGTGGCCCCAATCCCTATACCTGCAAGCCGAAGACGCTGTGCACCATCAACGTCGCGATGCTGAAGGCCGAACAGGCCTACCGCGCCGAGCTTCGGCGCGTGACCATCGCCGACATCATGGAAGACCTCAGCGCCAAGGATGACGGCAGCATTTCCGCAAGGACCAGCGCGTTCCTCGCGGTCAACGAACGCAAGTCGGCCGCCGGCGCCTGAAATCCCGATCCCCATCCACCTGCCAATCCCCATCCACCTGAAGGAGAAGACCATGCAACCGCGTTTGAACTTCGTCAAAGCCGCCCCCGATGCCTACAAGGCCGCGGCAGCCTTCGACAGCTACATCATCAAGGAATCTGGACTTGAACCGCGGCTGATCCACCTGATCAAGCTGCGCGCCTCGCAGATCAACGGCTGTGCCTATTGCATCGACATGCATGTGAAGGAGGCCCGTCATAGCGGCCTCAGCGAGCAGTGGATCCACCTGATCTGCTCCTGGCGCGAATCGCCGATCTATGACGCTCGCGAACGCGCGGTGCTGGCCTGGACCGAAGCGCTCACCAACCTTGCTCAGACCGGCGCGCCCGACGCGGACTTCGAGCCGCTGAGAGAGCATTTCGATGAGGCCGAGATCACCAAGATCACCATGGCGATCGGCGTCATCAATGTCTGGAACCGGGTCGCCGTCGGCTTCCGTTCGCAGCATCCGGTCGACGCACCGGCAAAGGCCGCCTGATATCCGGTGACGGAGCGACACAAAAGCCCTGAAGTCGGTCTTCGGGTCAGACTGCTAAGAAGGTCGGTGTGAGGAGCAAGGAAGGCTCGGCGTTAGCCTGATTTTCCTTCATTCCTGTGCTTGTCACAGGAATCCAGCCAGCCCAAGTCCTTGGGCTGAAAAGATCTTTTGACCTGACGGACGTCAGTTCGCTGGATTCCGGCACAGGGCCGGAATGAGGGAGAACTGAACGGCCCCCTCGTCAAATAGGCATTCTCGAGCTTTGTTATCAAAAGAGCCCCGAAGTCGCCCTTCGGGGCTTTTCTATTTCTGATGCCCCCAGAGCATGTCGCGCAAAAGTGTGCTGCGGTTTTGCGATAATGACATGCATAAAAACAAGAGCTTAAAGAGCGGCAAGCGAACCTAAAAGGTCGCGGCGCGCTTTAGAGCGCGATGTAGCGGTCGGCGCGGTGGTTGATGGCGACGAACAGGTTGAGCACGACAGCGCCGAGCACCGACCAGGCGACGACCGAGGGGCTGGTGACGCCGAAGGCGGCGACCAGCACGACCATGTCGATCGCCAGCTGCACCAGCCCGGCGCGAACGCCGAAACGTTCCTGCAGGTAGATGCCGAGAATGCCGACGCCGCCGAGGCTGGCGCGGTGGCGATAGAGCGCCAGCAGACCGTAGCCGAGAAGCAGGCCGCCGATGAGGGCCGCCCAGGCCGGATGAATATCGCCGATCTGGAACAGGCGCGACTGGATGTCTGTCAGGAACGAGGTCACGCCGATGGCAATGAAGGTCTTGACCGTGAAGGCCGGTCCGAGCCGCTTCCAGGAGAGATAGAAGAATGGCAGGTTGAGCAGGAAGAAGGCGAGGCCGAAGTTCACGCCGGTCGCATAATGCAGCAGGAAGGCGACGCCGGCGGTGCTGCCCGTAAGCAGACCGGCGCTGGCCAGGAAATAAAGGCCGAGTGCTGCAATCAGGCTGCCGGAGAAAATGCCCTGCAGGTCCTCGATCGGCGTGTGCCGGGTCGGGCTGGTGTTCCAAATACCGAAAACGCTGCTGCTCAGAGCCATGGCAAAAACCTCGATTGGGATGCGTGAAGCAATGCTGCAACGCACAAAAACAATCAAGAAAAATATGTCAGTAATGCTGACGTATTTTTGCGAACCAGCCCTGCATTTTTATGCAGGCTTGCGGGCGAGAAACAGGATGCCGGTGATCGGCTGGCCTGCATCCATGCGGATGACGGTCCGCTCCACTGCCACCATGTCCAGGCCGTGTAAAGCGAGAAGGTCGCGGATATAGGTCTCGCTGTGGGCGTAGCGTAGCGACGGGCGCAGGACGAAGCCATCCGCCGCACCGGCATCCTCCACCGAGAAGGCAAACAGGCCCTGGCTGGAAAGCAGTTCGCCGACGATCCCGGCGACGCCATCGAGACCGCCGAGATACATCAGCACGTCGGCCGCACTGACGAGATCGGCGCGAGCGGCAGCGAAATTGCCGAAGACACCGGATTGTTCAGGCGGTAACGACAGGTCGGCCCGCGCCAGCCGGTCATAAACGGCTTTCGCCTCGGCCTTCAGCAACATGTTGGCGGAGATGTCGAAACCTTCGAGAAATGCAGCGCGCCCGCGGATGCGCTCGCCGAACAGGCCCGTGCCGCAACCGAGGTCGACGACATGCTCGAAATGCGCGCCCGCCGTCGATCTTTCGATCAGGGCTGCGAGCTTGTCCGGCACGGTGTAATCGAGCTTCTCGACCAGCGCATGGTCGAAGCGGTCGGCGTAGTCGTCGAACAGCCGCTCGACATAGAGGCTTGGCGGCTGTTCCGGCATCTCGGTCGCGCCGAGAAGCGCCAGTTTCAGCCCGGCGCCAAAAATGTCTTTCGGGTTGAGGGACAGGGTTTTGCGCAGCGCATCGATCGCCGCCTCTTTCCGGCCCGATTTTTCCTCATAGTCCGCCAGCCGGAACCAGCCGGCAGCCCAATCGGGTACGCGCTCGAGCGCCTGGACCATGAGATCGGCCGCACTCTCGGGCTCGCCGGCCTCGGCAAGCATTTTTGCGTAGTCGGCGCGGCGGTCGGCGATCAGGTCGCCGGAGGAGAGCTGGTTGAGCGTCATCAATGTGAGATATCGGTTGCGATCAGCGCTTCTGACGCCGGGCAGGGCAAAACACAAGCGGAATCTGAAAGCCGAGCATAATACCAACCTGCGCTGATATTGACCTCTTGCGTGGGACCGTCTGCGGTCATCCGGCAAGGAGCATACCGCAGAGCGATGCCTTGGCATCGGTCGAGGATTGCGACGCGGCAGGTGGCCGACAGACGGCCCACCCGAAGGGCCGGGCGCTTTTGGCCTCCTGATAGCGTCGACAATCCTCACCGGACCACTTGGTCCGGGTGCGGTTGTCTCCTTGCCGGAAACCAAAATCGCTCCGGCGCAATAGGTCAATATCAGCGCAGGTTGGTATAGGCCCGCCTTTTCCGGTGACTTGCGAGGGTGCGAATGGCAGCTTATGTGAAGGGAAACAGGAGTATTTCGCCGATGTCGGACGGAGTGAACAGATTTTTGGGGGATTCGCCGCTGCGCGTCCTCGTCAAGCTCGTCGTGGTGTCGATCCTCGTCGGCTTCGTCATGACCGTTTTCGGCTGGTACCCCGCCGATATCTATTTCGGCATCCGCAACTTCCTGCTCGACCTCTGGCATACGGGCTTCTCGGCTCTCGGTCGGGTCGGCGACTATCTGCTCCTGGGCGCTGCGATCGTCATTCCGGCCTTTATCATCCTGCGTGTCATGAGCTACCGGCGGTGAGCATGAAGGACCAGGTTTTCGTCATCGAGCGGCGCGCTCTTCTGCGTGCCGGCGGCGTGCTTTCGCTGGCCGTGCTTGCCGGCTGCACCACATCCAACATACTGACGCCGGAAACAGGTACTGGCAGCGACCAGACTGCGGCGAGCCTCGGCTATGTCAATGCGTTGCGCAAGAGCAAGGGCCTCTCGCCGCTGGTGGCCGACAGGGCCGCTTCGGTCGCAGCCATGAACCAGGCCGCCCGGATGGCCAAGGTCGGCAAGATGCAGCATCTGATCGGCTGGAACGACAGTTTCTACAACCGGATGAAAAGCGACGGCGTCACCTTGCCGGCTGCCGAAAACATCGCCGTCGGCCAGGACGACGCCGCGCGCGCCTATGACGCCTGGTACCGGTCGCCGAAGCACCTGGAAAACATGCTCGGCAACTATCGCGGCCTCGGCGTTGCCGTGGTGCAAAACGCCGCGTCGGGCAACCGTCCCTATTGGGCCATGGTGCTGTCGAGCTGATCGCACCCACATTGACGTCGGCCCCTCATCCCTCCCCGCGGGCGGGGAGAAGGGACGAAGCTCTGCCCTTTTGCCTTCCATCGGGGCGTTGCGTTTTCCCACAGGCTTGCCGGTAACTCAGATCCTGCCTGCAAACATGCGAGACATTCGACATCTGTCGCCCGTATGCGTCCCCTCTCGGCACAGGCGGGGAGCGAGCTAGGGTGAGGGGCTATTGCGCCGTCGCAGGGTTGTTAATTGCGGCGACCGCCCGTGACACCTTGCGCGCGCCTATGATCTTTCCCTAAAACGGTCGTCACGCACTCATTCCTCTGGGACCGTTCGATGACCGCAGTTTCTCCCGCCTCACCGAACGATCCCGCCGGTCCCTTCGAGGTCACGCACCGCCTGATCCTGGCGATCGCCCTGCCGATGACGCTGGGTTTTCTCACCACGCCGTTGCTCGGCCTCGTCGATACGGCGGTGGTCGGCCGCATGGGCCAGGCGACGTTGCTGGCCGGGCTTGCGGTCGGGGCGATAATCTTCGATCTGATCTTCACCACCTTCAATTTCCTGCGGGCCGCCACCACCGGCCTCGTTGCACAGGCCTATGGCCGGGGTGACCGGCGCGAACAGCAGGCCGTGTTCTGGCGCTCGCTGGTCATTGGGCTTACGGCCGGTGTTGCGGTCGTCGTCCTGTCTCCGCTTTTGCTTGCCGGTGGTCTCTGGCTGATGGACCCACCGGCAGAAGTGGGGGCTGTGACGCGGACTTATTTCCTTTGTCGCATGCTCTCGGCCCCGGCGGCACTCGCCAACTATGCCATCCTCGGCTTTGTGCTCGGGCGCGGCCAAGGCACGACCGGGCTGTTGCTGCAGGCGCTGATCAACGGGGTCAACATCGTGCTGTCGATCCTGCTCGGGCTGGTTTTGGGCTGGGGGGTCGTGGGTGTCGCGATCGCAACCGTGACCGGCGAGGTCATCGGCGCCCTGGCCGGCTTTGCTATCGTCTATAGTCGTTTCGACAGGAAGGACGCGCCGAGTTGGGCGATGATCTTCGACCGCGAGCGGCTCCGGCCGCTGTTCGGGCTCAACCGCGACATCATGATCCGCTCGTTTGTGTTGGTTGCGGCCTTCGCGCTGATGACACGTATCGGCACAGCTTTCGGCCCGGTAACTCTGGCTGCGAACGCGGTGTTGATGACCGTTTTTCTCGTCGCCGGCTACTATCTCGATGGCCTTGCCAATGCGGCCGAGCAACTGATCGGCCGTTCGATCGGCGCCCATTACCGCCCTGCCTTCGATCGGGCGCTGAAGCTGACGATGACCTGGTCGCTCGGCCTCGCCGCCCTGACGACGACAGCGCTCCTGTTTCTTGGCCACGGGCTTGTCGATCTCCTGACGACGGCACCCGACGTTCGCGCGGTCGCCTACGCGTATCTGCCCTGGGCGGCGCTGACGGCGATAACTGGTGCGCTCGCCTTCCTGATGGATGGGGTCTTCATCGGCGCCACCTGGTCGCGCGAGATGCGCAACATGATGCTGGCGGCCCTTGTGGGATATCTCGGAGCCTTGGCGATCCTCGTGCCCGCCTTCGGCAATCACGGCCTATGGGCGGGGCTCAACCTGTTCCTGTTGATGCGCGGCCTGTTCCTGCTCGCCAGAATTCCGGCAAAGGCCGGTCAGACCTTCCGCTCGGCCCAGTAGTCGAGCCGGCTGTCGCGCAGATCGCGGATCGATGTCAGGTCTTCGCGATCGCAGAGATCGGAAAGCCCGCGCACGATACGACCGGGCAGCGCCGGCCCTTCGTAGACCATGCAGGAATAGAGCTGCACCAGATCGGCCCCGGCGCGGATTTTCTCCGCAGCCGTTTCTGCCGAGCTGACGCCGCCGACGCCGATGATCGGCAGGTCAGGGCCGACGCGCTTGCGCATGCGGGCAAGCACGGCCGTCGATTTCTCGAACAGCGGCTTGCCGGAAAGGCCGCCGCTTTCGCCCGCCTGCCGCTGGTCCTTGAGACCGTCGCGCGAAAGCGTCGTGTTCGAGACGATCAGGCCGTCGAGCTTGTGCGCCAGAACTTCGGCGGCGATGTCGTCCATGCCCTCCTCGGTCAGATCGGGAGCGATCTTGAGGAACACCGGCACATTTCTCTGGCTGCGCGCGGCTTCCTCGTCGCGTGCGGCAAGAACGGCCGACAGCAGCGCGGACAGGCTTTCGCGCGCCTGCAGGTCACGCAGGCCGGGCGTGTTCGGCGAGGAGATGTTGGCCGTGAAATACTTGGCGACGGAGTAGAACGTGTGGATGCCGCTGACATAGTCGCCGATGCGGTCGGCGCTGTCCTTGTTGGCGCCGATGTTGACGCCGATCAGCGCATCGCGCGAGCAGGCCTTCAGCCGCGCGAGTGCTGCGCCATGGCCCTCATTGTTGAAACCGAGGCGATTGATCACCGCTTCGTCCTCGACCAGACGGAAGATGCGCGGCTTGTCGTTGCCCGATTGCGGGCGCGGCGTCACCGTGCCGATTTCGGTGAAGCCGAAGCCGATCTTCAACAGCGCTTCCGGCACTTCGGCGTTCTTGTCGTAGCCGGCGGCCATGCCGAGCGGATTGGGGAAGGCGAGGCCGGCAACGGTCTGGGCCAGCCGCTTGTCCTGCCCGGTCGGGCAGCTCGGCACGAGGCCTGTTTTCAGCGCCTTGATCGACAGGCCGTGGGCGGCTTCCGGATCGAAGAGAAAGAGGCCGCGGCGGGCAAGATTGGCAAAGGGATTGATCATGCGTCGAGTTCCGGGAAGACGTGACGGCCGTCGGCGCCGAGCGGAAGCGGCTTTTCCCACAGGACGGCGGACAGGAACAGCGGTGCGTAGAGATGCGGGAAAAGGGCACCGCCGCGCGAGGTCTCATAGACCAACTCTTCGCCGAGCGCATCGCCATCGACCGCGACCAGCAGCAGACCTTCCTGGCCCTCGAAGTAGAGAGCGGCAGTCGTGACGACCTGCTCGCCGGTCGAAAAATGGATGTAGCCGTCGGTAAGGTCGATGGGGGCGCCATCGAAGCGGCCGGTGCGCCTGGCTTCCTGCCATAGTGCGGCCGGAACGATCTTGTATATGATTGAGCTCATGATGCCCGCTTGTCCGTCGTGATATCCTGTCGTGGCCTTGCCGCAAATATCGGCGATTGTCCATTGCAGAAGGCGGTTCACCGGCGGTTTTCCGCCCGCATGTCCGCAACGGAGAGCAAATCATGAGAAGAGCAATTGCAGTCATGCTTATCGGCGGTAGCCTCGGCCTTGCCGGTGGCGCACGCGCCCAGGAGCCGGCGCCGGGTCGCTACGCCATGCAGAAATCGGAGACCGGCATTGCCCGGCTCGACACCCAGACCGGCGAGGTCTCGCTCTGCCTGGAACGGGACGGTCAGCTTGTCTGCCGCATGGCCGCCGACGAGCGCACGGCCTTCGAGCTGGAGATCGATCTCTTGACCAAGCGGGTGGAGGCGCTCGAAAAGGTTGTCGAATCCGGTGGAGCTGTCGCAAAACCGGACCTTCCGACCGACGAAGAGATTGACCGGACAATGGGCATCATGGAAAGAATGATGCGCAAGTTCATGGATATCGTGAAGGATCTTGAGGGCAGCAGCGACGGAGCGTCGCCGCAGAAGACCTGACGGGTCGGACGGACCGTGCGGCGACAACCGGCGTGGGGACGCGGGCTGTCGCCGAAGCTCTTGGGAGGGAGCGACATGACGCCGGACATGACCATCATCATCGCAGACGATCACCCGCTGTTTCGCGGCGCCATGCGGCAGGCATTGAGCGGCATGGCCGGCGCGCCCGCCATCGTTGAGGCCGGCGATTTCGCCGCCGCCCGCAAGGCCGCCGCCGATTGCCCCGATGCCGACCTGATGCTGCTCGACCTGACCATGCCCGGTGTCAGCGGACTGTCGGGCCTGATCGCCCTTCGCGCCGAATTTCCAAGCCTGCCGGTCATGGTGGTGTCCGCCCATGACGATCCCGCGACGATCCACCGGGCGCTCGATCTCGGCGCCTCCGGCTTCCTGTCGAAATCGGCGGGCATCGAGGAAATCCGCGATGGTATCGAGAAAGTCATGGCCGGCGAAGTCTTCGTGCCGGCCGGCTATACGCAGGGGCAGGAATACGAGCCCGAGGTCGCCGACCTCCTGCAGCGGCTGCAGACATTGACACCGCAGCAATCGCGCGTTCTCAGCATGCTCGGCGAGGGCCTGCTCAACAAGCAGATCGCCTATGAACTCGGTGTGTCCGAGGCGACCATCAAGGCGCATGTCTCGGCGATCCTGTTGAAGCTCAACGTCGACAGCCGCACCCAGGCCGTCATCCAGCTTTCGAAGATCGGCACGGTCGCCGCGGCCTGAAGTCGCCGGATCAGCGTCTATTCCGCTGCCGCCTTCGCTGCCGTTGAAAGCTGGGTCAGCCACGCCCGCATGGCGGCAGGGCGCACCGGCTTGTTCTGCAAGCCGACGCCGTCACGTTCCGCAGAACCGCGCACTTCCGGCGACCGGTCGGCCGTCACCAGCAAGGCCGGGATGTTTTCGCTAAACAGTGCCCGGATCCGCGCAATCGCCTCGATCCCGGTGCCGTCGTCGAGATGGTAGTCGGCAATGATGGCATGCGGACGCTCCTGCGCGGACGCCGACATTTGCGTGCAGGCGACCAGCGATTCCGCCGTCGTGACGATACAGCCCCAACCCGACAGCAACACCCGCATGCCTTCGATGATGCGCGGCTCGTTGTCGATGCAGAGCACGCGCAGCCCGTTGAGCGCCTCGCTGGCCTTCGTCGTCGGCACGGGCCCGACGGTGACCCGTTCCCCAGCGGTCGGATCGAGCGGCACCGTCACCTTGAAGCCGGTGCCCTTGCCGGGCTTCGATTGCAGGCTGACGGGGTGGTTGAGCACGCGCGAGATCCGGTCGACGATGGAAAGTCCGAGGCCAAGGCCGGACGCAGTGCGCGCGCCTTCGTCGAGCCGTGCGAATTCCTTGAAGACCGTGCGGAACTTCGACGACGGGATGCCGATGCCGGAATCCAACACTTCGATCGTCGCCATCTTGCCGCGCCGGCGCACGCCGACAAGCACCTTGCCCCGAAGCGTGTATTTGACCGCGTTCGAGACCAGGTTCTGGACGACGCGCCTGAGCAGGTTCGGGTCGGTGCGCACCACCAAGGAGGTCGGCATCACCACCAGCTCGAGATCTTTCGCCCGCGCCATCGGGGCGAAATCCGTCTCGACGCGGCGCAAGAGATCGTTGAGCGGCACCGATTGCAGGCGCGCCTTCATCGCGCCGGTATCGAGCCGGGAAATATCGAGCACGGCGCCGAGAATGGCCTCCACCGATTCAAGCGATGAATCGATGTTTTCGACGAGCGTGCTGTTGTCGGATTCCCCCAACCGCTCGACCAGCGAGGACGAGTAGAGCCGGGCGGCATTGAGCGGCTGCAGGATGTCGTGGCCAGCGGCGGCAAAGAACCGCGTCTTGCCGATATTGGCCTCTTCGGCGGCAGCGCGTGCCTCTGCCAACTCGTGGTTCACCCGGGTCAGTTCACCCGTGCGCTCGGCGACGCGCAGCTCCAGCGTCTCGTTCGCCTGTTTCAGCGCCATGTCGGCGGCGACCCGCTGGGTGATGTCGGTATAGGTCGTGACGATGCCCTTGTCGGGCATGGCGTTGGTGCGCACTTCGATGATCTGCTGGCCGTTGCCGAGCTCCAGCAGGAACGGCTTGTCGAGCGTCAGGAAGTTGGCGATCAGCCGCTTCTCGTCCTCCTTGCGGATATCGCCGCGCTTGGTGAGGATCGCGACGATGTCGGCAAGCGGAAAGCCGACCTGGCCGGCGGCCTCCGGCAGGTCGAGCAGCTGGCGGAAGCGCCTGTTCCAGATGATCAGGTTGTTGGCATTGTCGAAGACGGCGATGCCTTGGTCCATCTGCGAAAGCGCGGTCTGCAGCATATCCTGGTTGTACTGCAGCGCTTCGCTTGCCTGGTCGAGCAGCCAGGCCGTATCCGACGAGGTGTCATCGACCCGTTGCAGCACCAGCGAAAAGACGAGGCGGGCCGAGGACGAACCGATGGCGCTGCCGAGCAGCTGTTCGGAAAAATGCACCAGTGCCATGTCGGCCGGCGCATTGTCGTCGAGCCAGCGCCCGGACTGGCGCTCATAGGTGTGGAACGAACGCTGCATGCGCTCGTCGCCCATGTAACGGGCGATCGTCGCCTTGAGGTCGCGAACGGTGACTTTCGTCTTGCGGCCGCGAAATGCCCTTTCGCTGCGCGAACGCCGTGTGATGAAGACCCCCGCCTGGAACCGTTCGAGGGGCTTCGGCGCGCGCGTCAGCGACGCAAGCACATACATGGACAGGTTGACGAGCAGGCTGAGGGCGGTCGCGTTGACCAAGGGGTCGGCATCCGGTCCGGAGAAGACGTCCGTGAACGGCAGCAGGAAACTCAGCACTGTCGTCGCGACATGCGAATTGTCTGGCCCGCCGAGGCTCGGCAGGAACAGGAGATAGGCCCAGACGAAGAAGCCCGAGACCATGCCGCAGATCGCGCCGCGGGCATTGGCCTGCCGCCAGACGAGACCGCCGAGCAGCGACGGCGCCATCTGCGAGATCGCGACGAAGGAGAGGAGGCCGAGGGAGGCGAGGCCGGCGCTGATATCGGCCGAACGATAATAGGCATAACCGAGCAAAAGCACGACGAAGATCGCGGTGCGGCGGATGTTGAGCAGCGTGCCTGCGAGGTTTTCCTGCATCCCGCCGCGCTGGCCGAGGTTGCGGCGCAGGAACACCGGCATGACGATATCGTTGGAGATCATGATCGACAGCGCCACCGAGGCAACGATGACCATCGCCGTCGCGGCGGAAAAACCGCCGATGAACGTGATGAGCGTCAACAGTGGCAGGCCGTTGGCAAGCGGCAGCGTCAAGAGATAGAGGTCGGCGTCGCCGGACCCCGAGAACGTCAGGATGCCGGCAATGGCGATCGGCAGGACGAAGAGGTTGATGGCGACGAGATAGAGCGGAAAGAGGATGCCGGCGGTGCGCAACTCGCCTTCGGTGCGGTTCTCGACGACGGTGACGTGAAACTGCCGCGGCAGCATGATGATCGCGAAGGCCGAGGTGACGATTAAGAGGATCCAGCGCGCGATCGGGGTTTCATAGTGCAGCGCCTGTTCGACGGCCGGGCTTTGCTGGGCGAGCGTCCACAGATGCATCGGTCCGTCGAAGATCACGAAGACGATGTAGAGGCCGGCGGTAACGAGCGCCACCAGCTTGACCACCGATTCCATCGCGATCGCCAGGATCAGGCCGTCCTGATGTTCGGTTGCGTCCGTGTGCCGGGTGCCGAAGACGATGGCGAAGCAGGCGAGGAACAGGGTGACGAGCAGAGGTAGGTCGACGAAGCTTTGCCCGGCGCCGATGCCGTAATCGCTGGTGTTGATCATGGCTGCGACCGAGCTTGAGATCGCCTTCAGCTGCAGAGCGATATAGGGCACGGCGCCGACCAGCGAGATCAGCGCGACGATCGCCGCCACCGCCGGGTTTTTGCCGTGGCGGGCGGCGATGAAGTCGGCGACCGACGTCAGTTTTTCGGTCTTGGCCAGCCGGATGATCTTGCGGATAAGCGGCATGCCGAGCGTGAACATCAGGATCGGGCCGATGTAGATGCCGGTGAATTCGAGGCCGCGCTCGGCCGCAAGGCCGATACCGCCGAAATAGGTCCAGGACGTGCAATAGATCGCAAGGCTCAGCGCATAGACCAGCGGCCTGCCTTTGACCGCAGTACTTTTTCTCCTGGCCCGCCTGTCGCCGTAACTTGCGACTGCGAAAAGCAGCAGCAGATAGGCGAAAGCCGAGGCGAAGATGACCGAACCCGAGAGCATGCCTCATTCCTCCGGGCGTAAGCATAGGCCAAGTCCGGGAGGTTGAGAATTGCCTCCGGCATCAGTCTTAAGTCCAAGGCGAGACTGGAAAAAACGTGGCCGCCTGCAGTCTTCTGCCGCGTGCGGCCCGCTACCGCAGAACTCGCTTGCACGCGATTTGATCAAAGGCAAAGAAAGGTTTCTTCGCTGGCCGCTTTGGTTTAGATTTCGTGAACGGTTGCAGCGCGGGACAGCGCCGGCGGTCGCCTTCAACGGGGATATACGGAGAGACGTATGCTGAATGAGTTCAAAGAGTTTATTGCCCGCGGGAACGTCATGGATCTCGCGGTCGGTGTGATCATCGGCGCTGCCTTCAGCAAGATCGTCACCTCGATCGTCGAAGACCTGGTGATGCCCATCGTCGGTGCGTTGACCGGCGGCGGTTTCGATTTTTCCAACTACTTCCTGCCGCTCTCGGCCAATGTGACGGCGACGTCTCTGGCTGCTGCCCGTCAGCAAGGTGCCGTGTTTGCCTATGGCAACTTCATCACCGTCCTCATCAACTTCCTGATCCTCGCCTGGATCATCTTCCTGATGATCAAGGCCGTGAACCGCATGCGCGCGTCGCTCGAAAAGCAGAAGCAAGCCGCGCCGGCCGCACCGCCTCCGCAAGACGTTCTGCTGCTGTCGGAAATTCGTGACCTGTTGAAGCAGCGCGCCTGAGTTTCTTCTCTTCGCGGGCTCCGGCATCGACCCGAGCCCGCGGACCCATCACAGAAATCAATAAATCGGTCAGATAAAGTCGCGTGATCGTTTTGGCGAAAGTGGTTAGAAGCGACGGGCAATTGAGGACCGGGATGAGGATATGCGTGAGCGGTTTTCCGCCCGTATCCCGCTCTCATTCATAAGAACCAATCACCGAGGTCGTGGGTCGATCCGACCTGAAGGCATCGTGATCCAGGAGCCCGTCGATGACCATCATGACCACCATCAGCCCCCGTGCACTCGCAGCGCCGGAAAGCGGCATCGTCGAGGTCGTGAATTATGCCCGTGGGCGCGACGGTCTGATCCCGCTCTGGGTGGGTGAAGGCGATCTTTCGACGCCAGCTTTCATTTCCGAGGCGGCCAGCGAAGCGCTGCTCGCCGGTGAGACCTTCTACACCTGGCAGCGTGGCATCCCGCAGCTGCGCGAGGCGCTGTCGCGCTACTATCAGCGCCGCTTCCAGAAGGACCTGTCAGCGGACCATTTCTATGTCACCGGTTCGGGCATGCAGGCGATCAAGCTTGCGATCGAGGCGATCACCTCGCCGGGCGATGAAATGGTGCTTCTGACCCCGGCCTGGCCGAACTTTGCCGCTGCGGCCGAACTGTCGGGCGTCAAGCCGGTCCCGGTGCAGCTCCGTTTCGAAAACGGCATGTGGCAGCTCGACCTCGAGCGGCTCGAAGCGGCGATAGGCCCGAAGACCAAGGCCCTGTTCATCAACACGCCGTCGAACCCGACCGGCTGGACCGCGAGCCATGACGATCTCCGCGCCATCCTTGGGCTGGCGCGCAAGCATGGCCTCTGGATCGTCGCCGACGAGATCTATGCGCTTTATCATTACGCCGGTGGCCGGGCGCCGTCCTTCCTCGACGTGATGGAGGATGACGAGCGCATCATCTTCGTCAACTCCTTCTCCAAGAACTGGTCGATGACCGGCTGGCGCGTCGGCTGGATCGTGGCGCCGCCGGCAATCGGCCAGGTGCTCGAAAATCTGGTGCAATACGCAACTTCGGGCGTGGCGCAGTTCATGCAGCGCGGCGCCGTCGTGGCGCTGGACGAGGGCGATGCTTTCGTCGACGCCAACATTGCCAAGGCGGCACAGAGCCGTGACTTGCTTTGCGACGCGCTGATTGCCACCAATCGGGTTGAAACGCTGAAGCCCGATGGCGCGATCTACACGTTTCTCAAGATCGACGGCGTCACGGATTCGCGCGCTGCCGCCATCGATATCGTCGACAAGACGGGCGTCGGCCTTGCGCCGGGAACAGCCTTCGGCGATGGCGGTTCGCTGTTCATGCGCGCCTGCTTCCTGCGTGATCCGGTGCAGGTCGCCGAAGCGGCAAGCCGCCTGCAGAATTACATTCTCGGCCGCTGAGCCCCCGTCTTTGCCTCGACCCGTGGGCGTGGCCGCCCGCGGGTTCCCGATGTGACCCTTTCTTAACTCTACACCAAAGAATTGTGGTTACGCGACCGTGCGGACGTGTCGCCTTTACCTATTCCGAAAGCATCGATGGGGTTTTCTGTCCGTGACATTGCAGGGAACGGGAAGCAGCAGATGGCCGTGTTGGTAACGGGCGGCGCCGGCTATATCGGCAGCCACATGACGTGGACGTTGCTAGACGCCGACGAGGATGTGGTTGTGCTCGATCGGCTGTCCACCGGCTTTCGCTGGGCCGTGCCATCAGAGGCGCGCTTCTATCGCGGTGACGTTGGCGACAAGGCTTTGCTGGCGCGGATCTTTGACGAACACGCGATTGACGCGATCGTGCATTTTGCAGGCTCTGCGATCGTGCCGGAATCCGTTGCCCATCCACTGGCCTACTACCAAAACAACACTGCCAATACCTGCACGCTGATCGAGGCGGGCGTAAAGGCGGGTATCGGCCATTTCGTCTTTTCGTCGACGGCCGCCGTCTACGGTAGCCAGGACGGTGAAGACCCGGTGCGCGAGACGGCGACACCCCACCCGGAAAGTCCTTACGGACTGTCGAAGCTGATGGCCGAGTTGATGCTGCGGGATGCAGCGGCGGCGCATACATTCCGTTATGTGGCGCTGCGCTATTTCAATGTTGCCGGTGCCGACCCAAAGGGCCGAACCGGCCAGTCGACGACGGGGGCGACGCATCTGATCAAGGTCGCCTGCGAGGCCGCCCTCGGCAAAAGGCCGAAGATCGATATCTACGGAACCGACTATCCGACACCGGATGGGACAGGTGTGCGCGATTACATCCATGTCACGGATCTGGTCGAAGCCCATATGCGTGCACTTGCCTATCTCAGGGCCGGCGGGGAGCCATTGGTCAGCAATTGCGGCTATGGCGAGGGTTTTTCGGTTTTGCAGGTCATCGACACCATCAGGCGCCTGTCCGGCCGTGACATCACGGTCGAGCATGGGCCGCGGCGACCGGGCGATATCGCCCGCATCGTCGCCGATCCGTCGCTGGCGCGGCTGAAGCTGGATTGGGCGCCAACCCATGCAAGCCTTGACGAGATCGTCCAGAGTGCATTCGCCTGGGAAGAGCATCTCGCGCGCATGAACAGCTACGATCTGGAGCGTCCGCAGATCCGATTGGCGTGAGGTGTTCGATCAGCGCGCTTGATCGTCACCGTCCGTCTCGCCCAATATCTTCTGCTCGTGCGCGATCGCGTGGTTGATCAGCCGCGCCCAGATCTCTTCGTAGAAATCCGGGTCGAGATTCCGACGCTCGGCATTCTTGCGGGCATTCTCACGCACTTCCATCACCCGTGACGGGATATCGGCCTTCAGTTTCAGTGGCCGTTTGATCTCCGCCGCCCTGTCAATATAGCCCCAGCGCTCGGCGAAAAGCGCCATCAGCGCCTGATCGAGCCGATCGATCTCGGCGCGTACATCGGCCATATCAGTGCATTCGGCTGGGGTCTTTTGCATCTGTCTCGTCCGGTTGCGGCAGGGATGCCGTGCGCGCGCGTGGGCACGCGACGCTCTTTCGGCGCACTGCTAACAAACGGCGGATGATCTGAGAAGAGGCAACAGGGTCGCATGGCGGACGGTGACCCCGAGACGGTGGTCACCTCAGCAGGCGATCGCTGGGCGGGGGAGGAGGGTGCGGTCCTGTCTCCGTCCGCGGCGATCGCCTGCTGACGTGTTGGGAAAAGCTAACCCGCCAAGCTTGAGCGAGGCTTTATGCCCTGTCACCGAACCATCATGATCAGGTGCCGATCATCAGCTTGATCGCAAGCCCGACGACGGTGACGGTCGCCACGCCTGCACACCAGAGGCCGATGAACCAGAGAAGCTTGCGGCCGGTTCCCGTTTCGCTTTTCAATGGTAGCCCTCCTCCGGGTCGATCTTGCCGCGGAACACCCAATAGGCATAGCCGGTATAGGCAAGGATGATCGGCACCAGCACCAGCGCGCCTGCGAGCAGGAACGACAGGCTCGCGTCGGGTGCTGCCGCATCCCAGATCGTCAGCGACGGCGGCACGATATAGGGAAAGAAGCTGATGCCGATGCCGGCATAACCGAGCACGAACAGCCCGAGCGCGGCAAGAAACGGCCGTGTGTCATGACGCGTCCTGATGCCCGATATCAAGAGGTAGAGGCAGCCAAGGACCAGCAGAGGCACGATGATGCTGAAGATCGCAGTCGGCCAGCCGAACCAGCGCTGGAGATAAAGCGGCTCGAGGAAGGGCGTCCACAGGCTGACGATGCCCATGGCGGCGATGGTGCCGAACGAGCATTTGAGGGCGAGGTTGCGAGCCCGATCCGCGAGGTCTCCATGGGTCTTCATGACGAGCCAGGTGGCGCCGAGCAGCGCATAGCCGACGACGACGGCGATGCCGGTCATGATCGAGAACGGCGTCAGCCAGTCCCACCATCCGCCGGTATAGGCGCGGTTCGCAATGGGGATGCCCTGAACCAGTGCCCCGAGCGTGATGCCTTGCGCGAAGGCGGCGAGCATCGAGCCGCCGGCAAAAGCCCAGTTCCAGAGATACTCGGCCCGCCTCGTGCGCCAGCGATACTCGAAGGCGACGCCACGGAAGATGAGGCCGATGACCATGGCGATGATGGGCGCGTAAAGTGCCGGCAGGATGGTGGCATAGGCAAGCGGAAACACCGCCATCAGGCCGCCGCCCCCAAGCACCAGCCAGGTCTCGTTGCCGTCCCAGACGGGCGCGACCGAGTTCATCATCACGTCGCGATCATGTTTTTCCGGAAAGAACGGAAAGAGGATGCCGACACCGAGGTCGAAACCGTCGAGGATGACGTAGGCGAGCACAGCAAAGGCGATGATGCCGGCCCAGATCAGCGGCAGATCAATGTCCATGATGACCTCCATGGGGGTTGGCGAGAGCGGCACGGGCCGTGCGGATCGGTCCCTCGTCGAGATCCGGCGTCGGATCGCGCGGCAGCCGCGCCATCAGCCGCAGTATGTAGAAGGTGCCTGCGCCGAAAACGAAGAAGTAGACGATGATGAAGGCCAGCAGCGATGCACCGACGGCAGGTGCTGCAATCGGTGCGACCGAGTCTTTCGTCAGCAGATGACCGTAAACCGTATAGGGCTGACGCCCGACTTCGGTTGTGACCCAGCCGGCAAGCACGGCGACGAAACCGGCCGGGCCCATCAGGACTGCGGCTCGATGCAGCCAGGTATTGTTGTCCAGCGTGCCGCGATACCGACACCACAGGCTCCAGAGCCCGATGCCGAGCATGGCGAAGCCGAGGCCGACCATGATGCGGAACGACCAGAAGACGATGCCGACGGGCGGGTGCAGCTCCTCGGCAATGGTGTCGAGGCCGGCAAGTGGCGCGTTCAGATCGTGCTTGAGGATCAGGCTCGACAGCTTCGGCACTTCGATGGCGTAGTCGACGCGGTTCTCGGCGGAGTTGGGAATGCCGAAGAGGATGAGCGGTGCGCCGTCCGGGTGGCTCTGGTAATGGCCTTCCATCGCCATCACCTTGGCCGGTTGGTGCTCCAGCGTGTTGAGGCCATGCATGTCACCGGCAAAGATCTGGATCGGCGCGACGATCGCCGCCATCCACATCGCCATCGAGAACATTTTTCGCGCGCGGCGGGGTGCCGTCCTGCGGATGAGATGCCAGGCGCCGCAGGCGCCGACGACGAAGGCGGTCGTCAGATAGGCGGCCAGCACCATGTGCACGAGGCGATAGGGAAAGGACGGGTTGAAGACGATCGCCCACCAGTCGACCGGCACGAACTGTCCGACCTCGTTGATTTCAAAGCCTCTCGGCGTCTGCATCCACGAATTTGCCGAGAGAATCCAGGTGGCCGAGATCAGCGTGCCGATCGCCACCATGACGGTCGCCAGAAAATGCAGTCTCGGGCCGACGCGGTTGAGGCCGAAGAGCATGACGCCCAGGAATCCCGCCTCGAGGAAAAAGGCGGTCAGCACCTCGTAGCCCATCAGCGGCCCGATAATCGGCCCCGCCTTGTCGGAAAAGACGCTCCAGTTGGTGCCGAACTGGTAGGACATGACGATGCCGGAGACGACGCCCATGCCGAAGGCGACGGCGAAGATCGTCTTCCAGAAATTGAACAGCTCGAGATAGACCTCGTCCTTCTTCCACAGCCACAACGCTTCAAGCACCGCGAGGTAGCTTGCAAGCCCGATCGAGAAGGCCGGGAAGATGATGTGGAACGAGACGGTGAAGGCGAACTGGATGCGGGCAAGTATCGTCGCATCGAAACTTTCAAACACGGGCACAATCCTTTCAGACGTGCAGCGCCGTGCGCCTGTTCTGGCGCGCAAGGGTCGCTGCAGCTTTCTGGTCTGCTGCGCACGTTCAGCCCCGCATCATTGCGATCCCAGGCCTTGCGCAGTGCCTTTCAGACCGGGTCAATCCTGTGGTTGTACCCGCGTTTCAGCATGTGCTTGAATCTGCGCCAAAATTGTCAAAGGTCAATGATGGGCAGGCCGCCACGTTGTCACACTGCGGCAATGTCTCGCTTGCGGCAAAAGGGAGCGGGCGCGCCGGTCAGCGCCGGCACGAAGAAGTGGAATGTGCTTTACGCTTGAGGGCCGGCTTTCAGCGGGTCGGCAGATAGGCTTCCGCAAGCTCGGTCCAGAATGCGGCGCCGATCGGCAGCAGGTCATCGTTGAAATTATAGCCGGGATGATGAAGGGGCCTCTCCTCGCCGCTCACCTTCGAGCCCAGGAAGAAGTAGGTGCCCGGCCGCTCCTGCAGCATATAGGCGAAATCCTCGCTGCCCATGAATGGGCGGGCGAGGTCGACAACCTTGTCGGCACCGGCAAAACGAACGGCGAGGTCGCGGACGAAATCTGTTTCCGTCTTGTGGTTGATGGTCGCGTCATAGCTGCGCAGGTAGTCGACCGTTGCGCGCATGCCGAAGCTTGCAGCTTGCGCCTCTGCGATCATGCGGATGCGGCGCTCCAGTTCGTCGCGAACGCCGGGATCGAAGGAGCGAATGCCGACGACGATCTCGGCACGCTCCGGGATGATGTTGCTGGCCGAGCCCGCATGGAAGGCGCCGACGGTAACGACGGACGGGTCCATCGGGTGGATGTTGCGCGAAACGATCGACTGCAGCGCCATGATGATCGAGGCGCCGCAGACGATCGGATCGGCGGTTTCCTGCGGTTCGGCGCCATGGCCGCCGCGCCCGTGCACGGTGATCCGCGCTTCGTCGACCGCCGCCATGATCGGCCCTTCGCGCAGGGCGAACTGGCCGAAGGGCAGGCCCGGTTCGTTGTGAAGCGCAAAGACCGCGTCGCAAGGGAATTTTTCAAACAGCCCTTCATCCATCATGATCTTGGCGCCGCCGAAATTCTCTTCGGCCGGCTGGAAAATGAGGTGGATGGTGCCATCGAAATTGCGGCGTTCGGCAAGCGCGCGCGCCGCTCCGAGCAGCATCGTCGTGTGGCCGTCGTGGCCGCAGGCATGCATCAGTCCCGGTGTCTTGCTGGCGTAGCCGAGGCCGGTTTCCTCCAGGATCGGCAGGGCGTCGATATCGGCGCGGATGCCGATCGAGCGTGATCCGCTGCCGTTGCGCAGGGTCCCGACGACACCGGTCTTGGCAAGCCCGGTCGTCACCTCGTAGCCGAGTTCGGCAAGGTGCCGGGCGATGAAGGCCGAGGTCCGCGTCTCTTCCAGCCCCAGTTCCGGATGGGCATGCAGGTCGTGGCGGATGGCGACGAGTTCCGGCATGGCGTTGTCGATGGCGGAGGAAAGCTTCATGTCATGCACCACGAGTTGGAATGCGGTTTTCGAATGTGCGGAAGGCCACCACCAGAATGCCGGTGAGGCACATGTAGATGAGCGCGAGCAACAGCAGCGGCTCGTAGGTCAGGAATGTTTCCTGGCGCACCTTGGAGATGACGGCGTAGACGTCGACGACGGTGATCGTCGCCACCAGCGGCGTCGATTTCAGCTGCAGCACCGCCTCGCCATTGAGCGTCGGCAGCGCGCGGTGGATGGCGCGCGGCAGCCAGATGCGGCGGAACATCGTCCAGCGGCTCATGCCATAGGCTTTGGCCGCCTCCAGTTCGCCGGCGGGAACGCCCGCGAACGCGCCGCGCATCACTTCGCCCTCATAGGCCGCGAAGGATATCGTCAGCGCCGCGACGCCATAGGGCCAGGCTTCGCGCAGGTAGGGCCAGAGGAAGGATTGGCGGATGGCGGGAAACTGCGGGAACAGCGAGCCGAGCCCGTAATAGAGAAGCCAGAGCTGCAGCAGCAGCGGCGTGCCGCGAATGACGGTGCAGAACACCTTTGCCGGCAGCTTGAAGAACCAGGGACCGGTCACCTGCGCCAGCCCGATCGGCACCGCCAGCAGGAAACCGAGGATCGACGTGCTGAACAGCATCACCAGGCTGATGAGAATGCCCCAACCGAGCCGCGGCAGGTAGCGCGGCAGCCAGTCCCAGCGCATGAAGACGGCGACGCAGACGACGAAAGCGGCAAAGACCAGCATCATCACGATGCGATGCGGCTGGAAGAAGCTGCGTGCGGTCGGCAGGTCTTCGGGTGTGAAGGCGACGGCGTGGGTGGTTTGATCCGTCATCGCTGCTCCGCGAAACCGCGCCTCGCATGCCGTTCCAGCATGCCGATGAAGATGTTGGAAACGAGCGTCAGCGCCAGATAGAGCGCGCCCGCAGCGAGGAAGAACAGGAGATAGGCCTTGGTCGTACCCGCGGCCTGGCGTGTGACCAGCGTCAGTTCGCTGAAGCCGACGACGGCCAGAAGCGCCGTATCCTTGGTGGCGATCAGCCAGAGATTGGAGAGGCCGGGAATGGCGTAGGGCAGCATCGCTGGCAGGGTGATGCGCCGCAGCACTTTCAGCGGCGACATGCCGTAGGCGCGTGCGGCCTCGATCTGGCCGGCCGGAACCGCCTTGATCGCCCCGCGAAGCACTTCGGTCGAATAGGCGCCCTGGACCACGCCGATGACGAAGATGCCGGCCATCAGGCCGCTGATGTCGACAGGGCCGATCGAAAACAGTGCAAGCAGCTGGTTCAGGAGATCGGTGCCGGCGTAATAGAGAAGAAGGATGAGCACCAGCTCCGGAACGGCCCTGACGACCGTGGTGTAGCATTCGAGCAGATCGCGCAGGATCGGGCCGCCATAGAGCTTACCGAAGGCGCCGCCGACGCCGAGCGTCAGGCCGAGCGCAAAACCGCCGATGGCGATCTGGATGGAATTGACGAAACCTTGCAGCAGTACGCCGCCCCAGCCGGGTGCGGACAGTGCGAGCAGGCTCCAATTGACGATAGAATCCGATGCCATGCGTCTTCGACCTCCGAAGGCGGCGGCCGGCAGCCGGAGGACTGCCGGTCGCTTGCGCCTTATTCGCCGTAGATGTCGAAGTCGAAGTACTTCTTCGAGAACGTGTCATAGGTGCCGTTGTCGCGGATCGCCTTGATCGCGGCATTGAGCTTGTCCTTGAGCTCGGTCTCGCCCTTGCGCAGGCCGACGCCGACGCCTGGGCCGATCACGGCCACGTCTTCAGCGACATCGCCCTTGTAATCGCAGCATTCCTTGCCCTGGTCGGTCGCAAGGAAGGCCTTGAGCGCGATCGCATCCGCCTGAACCGCGTCCACGCGTCCGGCGGCCAGATCGTTGTTGGCCTCGTCCTGCGTCTGGTATTCCTTGACCTCGATGCCGGCGGCGGCGAAGTGCTTGGCGGCATAGGCCTGGTGCACGGTCGAGACCTGGACGCCGATGGTCTTGCCGGCGAGTCCCTCCGGCGTCGGCTTGAAATCGACGCCCTTGGTGCCGATGACGCCAGTCGGCGTGTTGTAGTACTTGTCGGAGAAGTCGATTGTCTTCAGCCGCTCGTCGGTGATCGACATCGAGCTCATGATCATGTCGATCTTCTTCGAGGTCAGCGCCGGGATGATGCCGTCCCAGGCGACCGGTGTCAGCACGCATTCGAGCTTTGCTTCCGCACAGACGGCGTTCATGAGTTCGACTTCCCAGCCTTCCCATTTGCCGCTGGCATCTGGTGCGGTGAAGGGCGGGTAAGGCTCGGCGGCGACGCCGACCTTCAGGGCTTCCGCCGAAGCGGCGATGCCGCCGCTGACGGTAATGGCGGCTGCGACCGCCAGGACTTTCAATGTCTTCTTCATGCTGTTCCCCTTTTTTGGTTGTTGAGCATTGCTGAATTCAGTGAATGGAGCTGATGAACTTTTTGAGCCTTTCGGATCTGGGTGCGCCGAAGATGGCCTCTGGCGGGCCTTGTTCCTCGATGACGCCGTTGTGCAGAAAGACGATGTGGTTGGCGACGTCGCGCGCGAACTTCATCTCGTGGGTGACGAGGATCATCGTGCGCTTCTCGTGGGCGAGATCGCCGATCACCGAAAGCACTTCGCCGACCAGCTCTGGATCGAGCGCCGAGGTCGGTTCGTCGAAGAGCATGACCAGAGGCTGAATGGCGAGCGCGCGGGCAATCGCGGCGCGCTGCTGTTGGCCGCCGGAGAGGAAGGCCGGATAGGCATCGCGCTTCTCATAGAGCCCGACACGCTTGAGCAGGGTTTCGGCAGTTGCGATCGCCTCGGCCTTCTGTTTGCCGAGCACGTGGATCGGCGCCTCGATGACGTTTTCGAGGATGGTCATGTGCTGCCAGAGATTGAAGCTTTGGAAGACCATGCCGAGCTGGCTGCGCAGGCGCTGAACCTGCTTGCGATCTTCCGGCACAAGTCCGCCTCGGCCGTCCGGCTTCATCCGGATCTTTTCGCCGTGCACGCTGACGGTGCCGGCCGAGGGCAGTTCCAGCATGTTGATACAGCGCAGAAAGGTGGATTTTCCCGAGCCGCTGCCGCCGATGATGGCGATGACGTCGCCCTGTTTCGCTGTGAGCGAAACTCCCTTCAGCACTTCCAATGGCCCGAAACGCTTGTGCAGGTCAGTGACCGCGATTGCCTGGGCCGCATCCGTCATCGGCGCGCCGCTCCCATGGCTCTGCGAGCTTTTTTTGAAGGCATGAAACAGTTCCCCTGTCGTCTTTCCGCGCAGCATCTTTGGCTTGTCACGGTGTTTGTTGGCAGGCATGGTTGCACTTGTGCCGCTATTGTTCAAGCGTATAATAATGCGTATCGTCGTTTTTTTATCGCCTGCCGCATACCCGAATTTCCCTGAAGGAGCCTCCATGCGTCCGTTCCGCCCGAAGGATTTGACGAACCCGTCCGCCGGCCCCCGGGCGCGGATGGCGGCATGAATCGCCGTACGTTTCACCGGGCCCCCGAGGGAGAACGCCGCCAGGAACTGATCGAAGCGACGCTCGACTGCATCGCCGAGTTCGGCCTCAAGGGTGCGACGGTCCGCCAGATTGCCATTCGTGCCGGGGTGACGGCCGGGCTGGTCCGGCATTATTTCGAATCGAAGGACCAGATGGTCGCCGAGGCCTACCGCGCGGTGATCGCCTCCTTGACAGACAAGGCGGCTCACGTCGAAGGCGACCCGGAAACACGGCTGAGGGACTTCATCGCCATCAACCTGACCGAGCCGGTCGCCGACAGCCGCAGCATCTCGCTCTGGGCTGCCTTCATCAGCCAGGTACGCGTCGACCCGATCCTCGCCGAAATCCACCGCGACGGCTATGTGACCTTCCGCAACACCCTGCAGGATCTGCTGGCCGACTTCCTCACATTGAAGAACAAGCCGGCCGACGCAGAAACCTGCCGCGCCTACGCGATCGCGATCAACGGTCTTGTCGATGGCCTGTGGATCGAAGGGTGCCTGGCGGGAGACCTGTTCCGCGAGGGCGAACTGGTCGCCATCGCCATGGCCTCGGTCGAGGCGCTGCTCGGCGCGTCGATCGGCAATGACAAACAATGAAAACGGGAGAGAACACCATGCGCTACGCCTCGATCACCGATCGGCTCGCAGACCTCGGTTCGGGAAAATGGTCGCTGCACATCCGTGCGCGCCAATTGAAGGCGGGTGGTGCCGATATCATCGAACTGACGATCGGCGAGCCGGACGTGCCGCCGGACCGTGCGCTCATCGATGAATGCCAGCGCGCCATGAACGCCGGTCGTTATCGCTACTCCAACGGCCGCGGCGAGCACGCGGTCGTGGCCGCGCTCGTCGAGAAGTATCGCCGTCGTCGCGCCGATGTGATCACGGAAAACGTCCTCTGCTTCCCAGGCACGCAGACGGCACTTTTCGGCGTCATGCTGGGCCTGGTCGAGGCCGGTGATGCTGTTCTTGTCGGCGATCCGCTCTACGCCACCTACGAGGGCGTCATCCAGTCGACGGGTGCGCATCAGGTGCTGGTACCGCTGAAGCCGGAATTCGGTTTCCACATGCAGGCCGCCGATATCGAAAAGGCGATCACGCCGGAATGCCGGGTGCTGCTGCTCAACACGCCGCACAATCCGACCGGGGCCGTGCTGACCGCTGCCGAAATCGCCGAGATTGGCGAGGTCGCGCGCCGCCACGACCTCTGGATCGTCTGCGACGAGGTCTACGAAGAGCTGGTGTTCGACGCCGTCTTTGCCTCTCCGTTCGACAATCCGGATCTGGCCGAGCGCACGATCGTCGTCTCATCGATCTCCAAGTCGCACGCAGCTCCAGGCTTCCGCAGTGGCTGGGCCGTTGGCCCGGCGGAATTTACCAGACGACTGCTGCCGGTGTCGGAAACCATGCTCTTCGGCGTACAGCCGTTCATCGCCGATATGACGGCCTACGCGCTGACCCACGACATCGATACGGCGCGGCGGATGCGCGAGAGCTACAAGTCCCGCTCGCGCCGCGTCGTCGATGGCCTCGCTAGTGCGCCCGGCATTCTGGTCCTGCCGCCGGAGGCAGGCATGTTCACGCTGATCGATGTCTCGGCAACGGGCATGACCGGCGAAGCCTTCGCCTGGGCGCTGTTGGAGGAGGAGGGGGTCGCGGTCATGCCTGGATCCTCCTTCGGTGATGAGGCGCAGAATTTTCTGCGTGTCAGCCTGACCGTGCCTGACAACGCCATCGACGAGGCCTGCCGTCGCATCACCGCGCTTGCCGAGCGCGCCACACTGCTTCAGGAGCGCCGCGCATGACCACGAAAACGGTAGGGGAAGCCCTGGTCGATCTGCTCGAGGCCAATGGCGTCGAGGTGGTCTTCGGCATTCCGGGCGTGCATACGGTCGAACTCTATCGCGGACTGGCGGCATCGAAGATCCGCCATGTCACGCCCCGGCATGAACAGGGCGCCGGCTTCATGGCCGACGGCTACGCCCGCGTCAGCGGCAAGCCGGGTGTCGCCCTTGTCATCACCGGACCGGGTCTGACCAACACGATCACCGCCATGGCGCAGGCCCGGCAGGATTCCATCCCGATGCTGGTGATCTCAGGCGTCAACCGCCGCGATTCGCTCGGCCACGGGCGCGGGTTGTTGCATGAGCTTCCCGACCAGCACGGCATGATCAAGACGCTGGCGCTCTACTCGCACACCTTGCTCAATCCGGACGATCTGCCTTTTGTCGTCGACCGGGCTTTCTCGGTGCTTTTGTCCGGCCGGCCGGGGCCGGTGCATATCGAGATCCCGACCGATGTCATGACGGCGCGGATCGAGCCGAAGACGATCCGCTCGGCCTCAGCCACCCGCCCGCGCTCCGACAGCGAGACGCTGCAACGCGCAGCCATCCTCTGCGCCGATGCGACCCGCCCGGTCATCATCTGCGGCGGCGGCGCGCTTACCGCCGAGGCGGAGGTGAGGGCGCTTGCCGAACAGATCGGCGCACCTGTCGTCACCACGGTCAATGCGCGCGGCATGCTGGCCGGCAGTCCGTTGCGGGTTCCCGCAAGCCCCAGCCTCAAGGCGGTGCGTTCGCTGCTCAAGGAGGCCGACCTCGTGCTGGCGCTTGGTACCGAGATGGGGCAGACCGATTACGACATGTATGCCGATGGCGGGTTCCCGGTGCTGCGCAATCTGATCCGCACCGACATCGATGCGGCACAGCTCGCCCGCGGGCCGCATGCCGCGCTTTCGATCCTGTCCGGTGCCAAGACCGCGACGGCTGGCATTCTGGCCTTCCTGCCGGGGCATGCGCCGAAGGATGGAGCCGCCCGCGCCGAGGTGGCGCGCAAGGCGGCATTGAAGGAACTGACGGCGAAGATGCGGGCGGAGATCGCCGTGGTCGATGCCGTTTACAAGGCGCTGCCGGACTGCACCATCGTCGGGGACTCCACCCAGGCCGTTTATGCCGGCAATCTTTATTGCGATGCGCCGCGCCAGCGCAGCTGGTTCAACTCGGCGACCGGTTATGGCGCGCTCGGTTATGCGCCGCCGGCAGCCGTCGGTGCTGCCGTCGCCGACCCGTCGCGGCCCGTTGTCTGCCTTGTCGGCGACGGGGGTTTCCAGTTCTCGCTTGCCGAAATAGGCTCTGCCGTCGACGTTCAGGCGCGGGTGGTCTTCCTCGTCTGGAACAATGACGGCTACCAGGAGATCGAGTCCTACATGATCGAGACCGGTGTGACGCCCGAAGGTGTCAGGCCGTCTGCGCCGGACTTCATCCTCGCGGCCAAGGCCTATGGCATCGAGGCGGAAAGGCTGGTCTCGGTCGCCGATCTCCCGCGCGCATTGGTGGACGCTGGCGCACGCAACGGGCCGTCGCTGATCGAGATCCACCAGGTCACCACGACCGGCGCAACCGCGTAAACTGCAAACCACGACACCGTTCGAGCGGCGCGAAATTTGACATTTCGCGTCCGCAATGGTGTTAAGAGCGCCTCGTGCTCGATTCCGGCCATGATCTTCGGCTAGATTTGCTGCATTCCGGCTGAATTGAACTTTCAGGCGCCAAGCGCCGAGGAAGGGGCGGCGTCCCGAATGGACCCAGTGTGTGGTGGCAACAGAGGCAGATTTGCCGGCCGGCTATTCGCCGTGCTGTGGCTGTTCTGTGCCTCCATGGCCATGCAGCTGATCGTCGTCGGCCAGGGCTTTTCCTCGCGTCTTTCGGCCGAACAGCAGGCGGGTAATTTCTCCTCGCCTGACACCGTTCCTTCGGATCACCCCGCCGCGCGCCAGATTTCGCGCGCCACGCCGGTTTCGGATCTGCGCTTCACCGCCGAGCGCAAGGATGCCAAATCCGCGACCGGTGACGGCGCGGTGCCGATGCTTTTTGCGTCGGTCCTGGCGGTGCCCTTCGAGCCGACTGGCGACGTACTCGCTTTCGGCCGTGTTGCCTTCGCCGACGGTTTACCGAACCGCGGCCCGCAGATCCGCGCGCCTCCGAGCGCCTGATCGTTTCCGATATTCGGGCACGATGATCCTTGTAATCCTGTTCGTGCCCCCGATGAAACAAAGTCCTGACGACGCGCCTTGCGCCCGCTCAGGCTCTCTTGGAACCACAACATGCGTACATCCAAATGGGCGATTATCGCCTATGTCGCCGTCATCCTCTTCGGATGCCTGGCGGCGCTGCCAAACGTTCTCTCGCCGGCGCAACGCGAGCAATTCGGTGCCTGGCTGCCGGTGAAGCCCGTCACGCTTGGTCTCGACCTGAAGGGCGGCTCTCACCTGGTGCTAGAAGTCGATGCAGCCGGTCTGCGCAAGGCACGGCTTGAAACCCTGCTCGACGACACCCGTCGCGCGCTGCGCGGTGAGCGCATCCCGGCCTCGTCGGCACGCATCAGCGGCGATGCCGTCACTGTCAAGATCGACGATCCGGCTGACCTCGAAAAGGCGCTGCCCAAGCTCAAGGAGCTCGCGGCACCCGTCGGCACACTTGGTTTCGGCGGCGAGGCTTCCGACGTCGAAGTGACCGAAAACGGCGGTAACATTACCCTGGCGATGACCGAGGCCGGCCTCAACGACCGCATGACCAAGGCGGTGGAACAGAGCCTCGAGATTATCCGCCGTCGTGTCGATACGGTCGGCGTGGCCGAGCCGTTGATCCAGCGCGTCGGCTCCAACCGCATTCTCGTTCAGCTTCCGGGTCTGCAGGATCCGACCGGGCTGCGCCAGCTCCTGGGCTCGACTGCCCAGATGAGCTTCCACATGCTCGACCAGACCGTGGATGTGACCCAGCCGGCACCGCGCGGTGTCGATATTCTTCCCGGTGCCAACGACGGCAACAAGTATCCGGTCGAAAGCCGCATCGCCATCTCCGGCGAGCGATTGGCCGATTCCAAGGCCGGCTTCGATCAGCGCACCAACGAGCCGATCGTCTCGTTCACCTTCGATTCGCTCGGCGCCCGGCAGTTTGCCGAAATCACCCGCGACAATGTCGGCCGCCCCTTCGCGATCGTGCTCGACGGCAAGGTCCTGACCGCGCCCGTCATCCGCGAACCGATCATCGGCGGCAACGGCCAGATCAGCGGTAACTTCACCGCGCAGGAAGCAACCGTTCTCTCGGCGCTTCTGCGCTCGGGCGCGCTGCCGGCACCGCTGACAGTGATTGAAGAGCGCTCCGTCGGCCCGAACCTCGGTAGCGATTCCATCCGTATGGGCATCTTCACCGGTCTTGTCGGTTTCGCCCTCGTCGTTGCCCTCATGGTCGTGCTCTACGGCGCATGGGGCATGATTGCCAATGTCGGCCTGGTGCTGCACACCATCTTGACGGTCGGGGTGCTCGCAATGCTCGGCTCGACCCTGACACTCCCCGGCATCGCCGGTATCATTCTCGGGATCGGCATGGCGGTTGATGCCAACATTCTGATCAATGCCCGTATTCGGGAAGAAACCGAGGGCGGCGCCGGCGCCATGAAGGCGCTCGATATCGGCTTCAACAAGGCTTATGCAACGATCATCGACTCCAACGTCACCACGCTTTCGGGCACCGTGCTGCTGTTTGCGTTCGGCTCCGGACCGGTCAAGGGTTTCGCGGTCACCATGATGCTCGGCATCGTCATCTCGATGTTCACGTCGGTCACCGTCGTGCGCCTGATGATGCGCGAAGTCGTCGTCCGCCGGAAGATGAAGAAACTCGAGATCCCCTCGCTCTTCGGCCGCGTGCCGAAGCTGCCGAGCTTCTCCTTCATGAAGGGTCGTTTTGTTGCCATCGGCATGTCGGCCTTTCTGTCGGTGAGTTCGGTCGTGTTGTTCTTCACGCCCGGCCTCAACTACGGCATCGACTTCGTCGGTGGTATCCAGGTAGAAGCGACATCCAAGCAGACGCTCGATCTGCCGGCGTTGCGCCATGGCCTGGAGTCGCTCAACATCGGTGAGGTGGCGCTACAGGAATTCGGCGAGGACAAGTCGGTCCTGATCCGCGTTCAGCGCCAGCCCGGCGGGGAGCAGGAGCAGACGGTAGCCCTGAACAAGATCAAGGATGCAGCCGTCCAGACGATTCCTGATGTGACCTTCGAGCGGACGGAAGTCGTCGGCCCGACGATCAGCACGGAACTGGCCCGTTCGGGCTTCCTTGCCGTCGGTCTCGCGATGGTGGCGATCCTGCTCTACATCTGGTTCCGCTTCGAATGGCACTTCGCCGTCGGCGCGATCGCAGTTCTGCTGCTCGACATCACCAAGACGATCGGCTTCTTCGCGCTGACCGGTATCGACTTCAACCTGACGGCCATTGCCGCGCTGCTGACGATGATCGGTTACTCCGTCAACGACAAGGTCGTGGTCTATGACCGCATGCGTGAGAACCTGCGCAAGTACAAGTCGATGCCGTTCTCCGACCTCATCGACATGAGCATCAACCAGGTAATCGCACGATGCATCTTCACCTCGATGGCCACCGCGCTGTCGCTGGTGCCGATGGCGATCTGGGGCGGCGATGCCGTCAAGAGCTTCGCCTGGCCGATGATCTTCGGCGTCATCGTCGCGACGACGTCGTCGATCTACATCGGTGGCCCGATCCTGCTCTTCCTCAATCGCTGGTGGAAGGATCGCGAGGCGACCCGTACCGGCACCGGAACCACGCAGCCGGGCGCACCGGCGGCCTGATCCAGAGGTGAAGATACAAAATGTGAAGGGGCGGTCTTATGGGCCGCCCCTTTTTTGTCCGAAAGTGCTGTCTTTATCACCCTCGTACCTTGCAGGTTGATTCGACGCTTCCTAGATAGTGAGGGCCTCCGGTTTCGGATCGGGAGAACGGATATTGCATCTGTACCCCCTAAAATTTGATTGGTTGAGAAATATTTTTCGCGACATCATCTTTTTAATTGACGGAATTGGTAGATTATTCTAGTTTGCAGCACTGTGACGCGGGCGAGTCCGCCTCACCGTTGTTCATGAACCGCTCCGGCATTGCGATGCCGGACCAAGCCAAAGGAGTGTGACATGTCCGAAACCGTCTCGATTGCCGCCTTCTTCGGCACGCGTTCCCATTGTCGTGCAACAGTGAAGAAACGTCACATTCGCCTCTGCCGAATGTGATCCTCGAACTCTCGAAATTCATCCTTTGCCGAAATTGAAATGTCCGCGCCTTCTGGTGTGGAAGGAGCGTTATTTGCATGAGCAAGCAGGTTATCGAATATGGCGGCGAAGCCGTCGGGGTCGTCGTCCCGGACGAGGGACGTTTCAAGTTTCTCGCAGTCAAGTATCACGTCTGGGATCTGGACGCGCAGCGGTTCCGCTCGGCTGACGAAGCCCGCGCGGCCATCCGCCATCTGCTCGCCCGCCAGACGATGCCAACCGAGCGTCATGGTGATGCGGCCGCGGCGTAGCGCTGACAGCGGCCGTATCCCGCATGTCGGGCAAGCTTAAAGATCAGGCTTTGCGTTGATTCCGCGCGACAATTGTGTGTTGGCCGCACGTTTCTTGTGCTATGCCAAAACAAGATTGCGTTTGCGCGGATGATTCCCCGTTTTGAGGGGCCCGCAGGGGAAGCTTGCCGGAATGCTGACGAAGAAGGGAAAGTACGGATTGAAGGCTCTCGTCGACCTCGCGCGACTGGAGCCGGGAGAGACGGCTTTCATCACCGAGATCGCCCAGCGTAACAACATCCCGAAAAAATTCCTGGATACGATCCTGCTCGAATTGCGCAATGCCGGCATGCTTCGCTCGAAAAAGGGGCCAGGTGGCGGCTATTCGCTGTCGCGCCCGGCAGCAGAAATTCGCATCGGCCATGTCATCCGCACGCTTGACGGCCCGCTCGCGCCGATCCGCTGTGCCAGCCGCACGGCCTATGAGGTCTGCGAGGATTGCAACGATCCCGAGACCTGTCAGGTCCGCGTCTCGATGACCACCGTGCGCGACGCGGTGGCCTCGATTCTCGATTCCATGACGCTTGAAGAGTTTGCGGCCGACAAGTCGATGCCGCTCGAAGCGCCGGAAGAAAAGCGCGTCGGCTGACGAAAACGTCGTCTTTGCGGGATTTCCTGCCGAAACTCGATGACTTCGGCTTGGTTTGCCAAGAAAAAGCGCCTATCTGCCTGCAATAGGTCTGAGAAACGCCGCTTCTAGCCGGCGCAAACGTCTTTGCGGGAATGGAAACACCATGGGTTTGAGACACGCATCAGCAGATGAGCGACGCGGTTTGGCTGCATTGGAGTCGGTCGGCCGGACTTTGACGACGGCGATGGCCGGCATCAAGGCGCTCGCCGATCACCTCGGCGCCGATACGGCGTTTGCCCAAAGCATGGTCGAGGCGATCGAACTCATCGGCGAAAGCCAGGGCCGCGTTGTCGTTTCCGGTATCGGCAAAAGCGGGCATATCGGCCGCAAGATGGCCGCGACCATGGCGTCGACAGGCACATCGGCCTATTTCGTCCACCCGACCGAGGCCAGCCACGGCGATCTCGGCATGGTGACGTCGCAGGATGTGCTGATCCTGCTCTCTTGGTCGGGCGAGACGGCGGAACTCGCCAACATGCTCACCTATGCCAAGCGCTTCAAGGTGCCGATCGTTTCGATCTCGTCCAACCGCGATAGCGTGTTGGCCCGCAACTCCGAAGTGCCGATCGTTCTGCCGAAGGTTCAGGAAGCCTGTCCGCATGGGTTGGCGCCGACGACCTCGGCCATGTTGCAGCTTGCGGTCGGCGATGCGCTGGCCATCGCCCTGCTCGAGCGCCGCGGTTTCTCGGCCGAAGATTTCAAGACGTTCCATCCCGGCGGCAAGCTCGGCGCACAGCTGCGCCTCGTGCGCGAACTGGCGCATGTGGGCGAACAGGTGCCGCTCCTGAGCGTCGGTCACCCGATGAGCGAAGCGGTCATCGAAATGTCTTCCAAGGGGTTTGGCGTCGTCGGCATTGTCGACGAGGACGGCAAGCTTGCTGGTGTCATCACCGACGGCGACCTTCGTCGCCACATGTCGGGCGATCTGCTGGCGCAGACCGTCGAGGCGGTGATGTCGCGCAACCCCCGCGTCATCAGGGGCGATGTTCTGGCAAGCGGTGCGATGGAGTTCATGCAGGATCACAAGGTGACCGTGCTGTTCCTGGTCGACGAGGACGGTCTCCCCGTCGGCATCCTGCATATTCACGACCTGCTGCGCGCAGGCGTGGCCTGATCCCTGGAAACGTTTTGATCCCTGACGGCTGGCCTAAGCGGATAGCGAGGCTGGCCGTTGTTTTTTCTGCGGCTTGCGCCGTGGCGGCGGAACAATGTAGGCGCCCGGCTGATTGACCGTGTTCTCGTGCAGGCGCTCGGCGATCGCCTGCGCACCGGCATCGGTTCCTGCTTTCGAATAGAAGTTGCCACGAACCTGGATCGAGGCGGCAAGCAGCCGGAACATGGCAGTGCTTACCTCGGCGTCAGGCGCAGCAGGCGCTTGCCAGAAGTCGTCCAGTGGCTGCTGGTCCGTCAAGCCGGCAATGTCAAACACCGCGGTACCCAGCACCTTGACCGGTCGGCCCTGTTTCAACGCATGCAGACCCGCGGTCGAATTGACTGTGACCATGCCCGAGCTGGCCTCTGCCAGCACATCCAGATTACCGCCATCCAGATAGAACACGCGCCCGGCCAGCCCGAGCGCCGCCGCCTTGGCTTCGATGAAATTGCGCCAGCCAATCAGGTCGTTGTCGAGGGGGTGAACCTTGAAGACCAGTCTGGTGTCCGCAACCGAATGGGCTGCAAACGAGGTCATGACCTCGTCAATCGCGACCTTCTGGCTATGGAACGGCGAGTGCGCGCGCAGCTGGAAATCGGTTTCGAGCTGCAGCGGATAGACGAAATAGGGCACGCTATCCGATAGCAGCGCACGCACGGTCTCATCGGCTCGCGCACTTCGCCGTTTGCCGGCGACAAGGCGGCGGATCCAGCCGGCATATTCGGCAAGCGGATGAAAGATCGCGTGGCGGCGGTAATGCGGAAAGAGAAACCATAGGAAGACATTGGGCAGGTTGTAGAGAAGGTCGTAGCTCGCATCGGCCACAAAGGTCTGGCTGTAGTGCTTGCGCCAATCCGGCTCCGGCAGGGTCTTCGCAGCATCGACGATATGGGCGGCGTCGGCGGGAAAGTGGGAGTTCGACGACATGCCGTCGCGCTCCAGCGTCAGCCAGTCAGGCCTGAGGTAGCCCATCTCGACGATGGCAATTGCGACCCCGGCCCGTCGCGCGACGGCGGTCGCGGCCTGATGGTAAGGGCGCTCCTCGCCGAGCAGGATCATGTCGGTCACCTTGCGGTCGCGAATGAACTGCTCAAGGTAGGCGGGCCAGCCCGCAAATGTTCCGCGATAGTTGGATGCGCCCTTGCGCCACCAAGTGATCTGGTCGCCGACGTTGAGGTTTATCCGCAGACAGGTGTGCCCGTAGCTCTCCAGGCAGTTGGCGATCTTACGGAAGATCGGCGATGACGGACCTTGCAGGAACAGGAAGACCCGCCGGCTTGGCAGCTCTTCTGAAACGTCGGTGTGAAGCGCAGCGTTTTCCATCGCCTCGCCGCCGCTAACGCAGCATGCCCTTCTTGATGTTGGCGTGGTTGAGCAACGCCTCGATGAGATCCCAGGCCGCGACGTCGGAAGGTTCCGCCGGGCGTTGTTGCGCCGGTTTGGCCTTGGCGAGCGGCACGATGAAATAGTCCGTGCGCGGATCGGGGAAGGGGTCGGCGAAAGACTTCAAGAGCGGCGCATGATCGCCATAGAAGACGAACCAGACGGGCCGGTCGAGCTTGTCGAGACGATCCGTCAGCTGCTTCAGTGCTGCGTCGGATTGCTCCAGGATCGCCAGGTAGATCTCCACCGGATTAGTGAGGTCGCCAACGCGGCCCGGCTCCCACGGGCCGTGGTTCGCCATCGAGGCGACGAAAACGAAACCGCTCGTGTCGTCCGGCAGCTTCTCACAGGCATCGATGACCTTGGTCGCGAGCTTTTCGTCGGAGACGTAGGGCCCATCGCGGGCGGGAACGTGGTCGAACCCGTCGAGCATCGTCAACTCGGCAAAGCCGAGCTGTGGCATCGCCTTGTGGCGCAGGAAGAAGGTACGGTCGTAAGGATGTATGAAATGGGTGTGCCAGCCGGCGCGCTTCATCTTTCCCGGCCAGACGACATCGGAATAGTGTGATGCCCGCAGATAGGGGTAGCTCGCATCCACGTGGATATCGTCCGGCACGAGGCCGCTGATGACGGCAAATTCGGTGCGCAGCGTATAGCCGCCTTCAAAGACGCTGCTGAGGCGGCCCCATTGCGCGGCTTGGCGCCGCAACCGGTCGAGTGCCGGCATCTTCAGCGTGTCGACGCCGAAATGCCGCATGTCGATGAAGGACTCCGATTGCCAGACGACGATCAGCGGCGAGCCGTCGTCGCCCATCAGGTCCTGGACGGCGGCCCGCACGATTTCGGAGAGTTCGGCGACGATCTTCTCGCGCTTGACGCCGAGCCAGATGATGAAGCGGAAGATGACCGAGCCGAAGGTGCCGAAGCGCACCGTGTTCATCTTGACGTCGAGCACCTTGACGAGCCGTTGCACGAGCGACGCCGTCGGCCGGTTCACCGGGCCGTAAAACAGGAGAAGCCAGGGGCCGGCAGCGACTGCCACCATCACCATTATCCAGAACGCCTTGCCGCGGTCGGGCAGAACCGTCGGTTCGAAATAGAGGTAGAGCCCAGAGACGCCGAAGACATAGAGGAATGCGACCGTCCAGAACACGATGTTCAGCGAACTGGCATAGAAGATCGTCTTGTATTTGAAGACATCGACGACGAGGGCGATGTCGGAAAAGATCAGCGGCTCGCGGATGAACTTGAACTTGGCCCGCGAAATCCCGGTGAAGATGATGAAGAAGCTCATCGTGCCGGCGGCGGCATAGAGCGGCCGCCAGGAGCCAGCAAAGAAGCCGGCAAACACCAGCGCGATAACGGGCAAGCGGGCGAGGACATCGATGACGTCCTGTTTGCGTCCGAAGGGGGAAGGGTTTGCCCGGCGCTCGCGTTTCGGCAGTGCGAAGCGGTCGGTGAAGAAGATCACCGCGCAGGACAAGATGAAACAACAGATCGTCAGCGTTATCGGATAATCGTGCAATTGAAAGGGGAGCAACGCCAAGCGGAAACCTTCATGCTTTCTTGCACGCCGGCGCTGCTTCATGCGGGCCGGGATTGGTCAGAGACTTAGAACCTATCATTCGCGCGCACAAGCGCCGTTACCGCCCGCGCTTTGATACTCCACCGCTACTGCGGGCGATTGTGCGGTCGAACCACCAGTTGAGAACCGGTCTGACAGCCGGGCCGAAGCGGCCGAGAAGAAAAAGCGTGAGGCCAAAATAGACCTCGAACCGCCCGCGCTCGATGCCGTCGACGACCTTGCCGGCAACCGCTTCTGCCGGCCACGGGCTGACCGTACCCATGATCGCGGCTGCCTCGATGGGGCGAAAGGCAAGTTCGCGCTGAAACTGCGGCGTCTGGGTGTCGGGCGGAAAGCAGACGGAGACGTTTACGCCGTGCCCGCGTGCCTCCGAGCGCAGCGCCTGGGCAAAGCCGTGAAGGGCGAACTTGGAGGCACAGTAGGCGGAGTAGCCGTAAATGCCGAGAAGGCCGGCGCCGGAAGAGATCATCATGATTTTTCCGCGCCCGCGTTGCGTCATTCCGGCGTAGACGGCGCGCACCGCATGGACGGTGCCGGAAAAATTCGTGTCGATCTGCCGCTGGAACGCGGTGCTGCCAAGCTCTTCGAACCGGCCGGGCTCGACGACGCCGGCTGAGGTCACCAGGATGTCGCAGGGTCCGAATGCGGCTTCGCAGCGATGGATGGCAGCGGTGACTTCGTCCTCCCTCGCAACGTCGGCCGTCTCGATGCGGATGTCCCCGACTGTCGATGCCTTCGAGGCGAGTTCATCCTGTGCCTGTTTCAGGATCTCGGCGGAGCGCGCGATCAGCGAGAGGCGCGCGCCGCGGCTGGCATAGATCGATGCGATCGCCAGCCCTATGCCGCTGGAGCCGCCGGTGATGATCACATGGGTCATGCTGCTTTCCGCTCGCGGCATCCGGCCCCTGGAGGGCGCTTGCGCTTCGTCAACGCGCCGAGAGCGCCTTCATCATCTGGTCGATATCGATGCCGCCAAGGCCGAAGTTGCGTTCGGTCAGATCCTTCAGGCGCTCCGCCGTCAGGGTCACCGTCTTGCGGATCTGCTCTTCGGTATGGTCGCTGGTGATGAAGAAGCGCAGCCGCGCAAGCCCTTCGGGAACCGCCGGGTGGATGATTGGCAGCGCATTGACGCCGGCCGCAAGCAGATCGTTGGAAAGCTGAACCGCGCGCAGTGAATCGCCGACCAGAACCGGCACCACCGAAAAGCCGCTGCTGAGACCGGTGTCCAGACCCGCCTCCTTGGCAAGCTTCAGGAAGAGCGCACCATTGCGCCTGAGGGCGGCGGTGCGCGACGGCTCGCGCGCAAGCACGTCGAGGCTTGCGGCGGCCGACGCGGCCAGAACCGGTGCCAGGCCGACGCTGTAGACGAAGCCTCCAGCCGACGCTTTGAGGACGGCAACGAGCGCTTCGCTGCCGGCGATGTAGCCGCCGCAGCTGGACGTCGTTTTTGACAGCGTGCCCATCCAGATGTCGATCTCATTCGGATCGACGCCGAAGTGCTCCGCAAGTCCGCGGCCATGTTTGCCAACGACCCCCAGGGAATGGGCCTCATCGACCATCAGCCAGAAGCCGTACTCGGCCTTGAGTTTCAGGAGAGCCGGCAGATCGGCAACGTCGCCGTCCATCGAGTAGATGCCCTCGACGATGACAAGGATACGGCGATAATCGCCCGAGACCGTGCGCAGCACATGTTCAAGGTCGCTGGCGTCATTGTGCTTGAACAGGCGGCGCGTGGCCCCGGAAAGCTTGATGCCGGCGAGCGCACTGTTGTGGATGAACTCGTCGTGGACGACGAGATCCTTCGGTCCCATCAGGCAGCTGATGGCCGCAACATTGGTCAGATAGCCGCTGACGAAGCAGACGGCGGCATCGACGCCGTAGAAGCGCGCGATCTTTTCTTCCAGCTCGACATGAACAGGCCGCTCGCCGGCGACAAGCCGGCTGGCAGAGGCGGAGATTCCGAAGGTCTCGACCGTTTCCTTTGCCCTTGCCAGCACCTCCGGGTGCCGGTTGAGGCCAAGATAGTCATAGGACGCAAAGTTGATCAGCTTGCGGCCGTCGATGACGGTGGTAGCACCTGCCGCAGTCTGATGCGCGCGGTAGAACGGGTTGGCGATCCCGAGTTGTTCGCTCGCAAACTTCTGGGTCTGAACCTGCTTGTACTCCGGCAGATCCTCGAAACGGGGCTGTTGCCGGCGGGCCGGCGGCGGCATCTCCCGCTCCGACCGCGCCATGCGGTTGCGCTCGGAGGATTGATGCGTGTTTCTCATCCGGTCCAGCAGGTTCTCCTTGAGGCTGCTGGTCATCTTGGATGAGCCGGGACCGTTTCCGTTCGTGCTCATTGGCTCTGTGCTTTTTCCTTTGCCGTGCCGATATGCCGTTGCGCCAGTTCGGTGACCAACTTGTCGTCCGCACCGTCGCTGTCGTCGCCCTGGTCGCGCTTGCTGACCTTTTCATAGAGCTTACGAGCGACGTCGCCAACCGTCGTGTTGTCTGCGACGCCACTGAGCGGCATGTCGAAGCCGGTGTTCTGCTGGAAGCTCATGCCGAGTTCGACGGCCATCAGGCTGTCGAGGCCGATTTCCTTCAAGACCTTGCTGCGCGTGACCGTATCCTTCGAGACCCGCAGGATCGCGGCAATTTCGCCTGCGACCAGATCAAAGAGAATATCCTCGGCTTCTTGCGCAGACTTGCCCTCGATCATCGCGACGAGGTCCATCTTGGTGCCTTCGCCGCCGGACGAATGCTGATCGGCACTGCGAAGGATAACTTCGAAGAGCGCGTTACGGGCGACCGGCAGGTTGCGGGCCGCCGACCAGTCGATCTCGGAAATCATAACGACGGCGGCGTCGACCGTGCCTGGGTCGCCGGCAAGGTGGCTTTCCACCATGTCGAGCGCCGTCTGCGCCTTCAGCGCCGTCTTGCCGATGCGCTTGGCCAAGAGGTCGTTGACGTCGGTGTTCTGTACCAGATAGCCCTTGTCGGCGATCGCGCCGAACCCGACCGCAAGACCGGCAAGCCCTTCGGCGCGCCGGGCACGGGCAAGACCTTCGAGGTAGCCGTTGGCAGCAACGTAGTTCGCCTGGCCGGGATTGCCAACCAGCGTCGTTGCCGACGAGAACAGGATGAAGTTGTCGAGCGCGTCGCCACGGGTCAGCTGATCGAGAACAGCGGCACCCTTTGCCTTGGTGTCGATGACCGGCCGGTTGCGCTCGCGATTTAGATTGCTGATGAGCGCGTCGTCCAGCACCATCGCTGCGTGAACGATGGAGCGTAGGGGCGCAATGCTTCGCAATTCCGTAAGCAGGCTGTCGGCTGCCGTCGCATCCGTGATGTCGCAGGCATGAACCGTTGCCGCGATGCCGGCCTTGGCCCAAAGCTCGATCATCGCCGTCGTTTCCGCGTCCGCAAGGCCGCGCCGCGAGCAAAGGGCGATATTCTTCGCACCCTTGTCGGCAAGCCAGTTGGCAGCGGCCAGGCCGAAGCCGCCGATGCCGCCGACGACGAGGTGCATGCCTTCAGGGTCGATCTTGACGCCACCGCGCGGCCGGGTTGCGACCTGGTGTTTGCCGGCGACCGGCGGCAGCACGACGATCTTGCCGATATGGCCTGCGTTCTGCATCAGGCGGAACGCATTGCCGATTTCGTCGAAGTCGAAGGCACGGTATGGCAGCGGTGTCAGCTTGCCGTCCTCGAACAGCGCGCCAATTTCGGTGAAGATGCGCTTGGTCAGGGCCGGCGCGTTGACCAGCAACTGGTCGGCGTCGATGCCGAAGTAGCTGATATTGCGACGGAACGGCCGAAGGCCGATCTTGCTGTCGGCGTAGTAGTCGCGCTTGCCGAGTTCGAGGAAACGGCCGAACGGTTTGACCAGCGCCAGGCTCTGCTCCATCGCTTCGGCGAAGAGCGAGTTCAGGACGAGGTCGACGCCTTCTCCACCGGTCACGGCGCGCACGTCGTTGACGAAGCCGAGCGAGCGCGAATCGAACACATGGTCGGCGCCGAGCATCGAAAGGAAGCGGCGCTTCTCGCGCGTGCCGGCCGTGGCGATGACTCTCGCACCCTTCAGCTTGGCAACCTGCAGTGCTGCGAGGCCGACGCCACCGGCCGCACCATGAATGAGGATCGTTTCGCCGGCCTGGATGCGGCCGAGTTCGACCATGGCATAGTAGGCGGTGAGGAACGCGACCGGTACGGTGGCAGCCGCGACCGGGCTGACCGAGTGCGGCAACCGGGCGACACCGGCGCGCGAAACGACCGCATGGGTGGAGAACGCCGCGGACGCGATCGCCATGACGGCGTCGCCGACCGAAAGGTCGTCCACGCCTTGGCCGACGGCAACGACGTGACCGGACAGTTCCATGCCGATCGTCGCACCGGCAAAGCCGTCTTCGAGCGCTTCTTCAGGCAGAAGACCCATGGCCCACATGACGTCGCGGAAGTTGAGGCCGGTGGCAGCCACCTTGACGACAACGTCGCCTGGGCCCGCGGTCGGCACATTGCTTTCTTCCCAAACGATGCTGCCGACCTGAGAGGCGACCCGCTGACGGATCGTGGCTGCGTCGAACGACGCCGTCGAGCCATGGGCGCTGTCGGTCGGACCGGAAACCGCGCGGATTTCCGAGAGCGATCCGTTCGGCCCTTCCAGCAGCCATTCACGATTGGTGCCGGAAACGGCAAGCAATGGAAGAGCTGCAGCAGTCTTCTGCTCGTCAGACGTCGCGCTGTCTGCGGCAAGATCCAGAGCGTGGACGTCGAGGAACTCGTACTCGTTCTGCAGCACGCGGGCGAAGGCCCAAAGGCCGGCATTGGTGCCGAAGCTTACGGCCGTCGTACCCGAGACGCGGGCGGCAACAGGTGCTCCATCAGGCGCGACAAGAACGAGCCTGGGGCGTGCGTCGCCGTTTGGATCGGTATCGCCGACATGCTGGCGCAGCACTTCTGCGACAGCGCTGAGCGCCAGAACCTGGGCCTGCAGCGAGGCGGAGTCGTCTGTCCGGCTCTTCGGCGCAGGCGAAGACAGGAAGACGGCCCGGACGGGTCGATCGCCGAAGGCCTCGATCGCATCGGAAAGCAACGCCGTATCCGTGGACGTATCACCCGTCAGATTGACCGGGACGGCGCCCGCGGACGGCTGCGTTTTCTGGCGCACGCCGACCTGCAGCAGCAGATAGGTCCCAACTGCTGCGACGGCAGCATCGGCACCGGTCTCGGCAGGCACCGGCGTTTCCACGCCGCGAGCCTCGAGAACGATGATGTTGCCGCTGGCGCATTCGCGATCCGTAACGTCGATCTCGCGAAGATCGAGATCAACCAGACATTTCTGCCAATGCGGAACGGCCGCGAGATTGCCGATCGGGAATTCCGCTGCCTGGCTGCGGGCAAACCAGCCGTCCGACAGTCCGAGCGCAAAATCGTTGAAGAGCGACGGCGCACCGACTGCGGCGACAAGACCACCGGTCCGGCGGAGCGTCGAGCGAAGCGCCGCGCGAACGTCGATATCGTCTTCAATCAGACCGTAGAGGCGGTCGGATGCGCTGATGGCGAGATCGAACGGCGCCTGGGTCGCAAGCTCACCCTTCTTGAGAATGCGGACATGGGCATCGTTTTCAAAGGCGAGTTCCAGGCCACGTTGCGCGTTGTCGCGCGGCTCGACCACGCTGAGGCTCGCACCGTGTTTGGCAGAAAGCGCCGATAGGCGACGGGTGAAGCCTGCGGAAACACTGCCGAGTTCGACAATGCGCAGGCGCATTCCGGCTGGCTGCGCGCGCAGCGCCGCTTCCACGGCGTCGAGAACGAGCGCCATGCGCTGGCGGCTTGCCTCGGAGTGGACGGCCTGATGATCGAGCGTCGCATCGCTGATGAAGCTGGAATTGGCAACGGTTTCGGCTTCGCCACCGGCTGGAGCCGCTAGCAGGACATCAAGCCGCGCCAGAGCTTCGGCGTAGGCGTTATTGATCAGAACCGCCTCGACGGCGCGATCCGGGCGCTCGCCATAGAGTTCGCGCAGGATTTCGGAGACGCTCGGAAGGCTGAATTCCTGCGCGACGGTCCAGACGCCGTCCTTGTGTTCGCAGAGACCGGCATCCTCGAGCACGTAGAGGCAGCTCGCCAGGAAACACTGGAAGGCGAAATCGCCAGGCAGGCTGTCGCTGCGCACGATCGATCGTCCCTTGCCGAGCTTCAGCGCAATTTCCTGGCAGGCGCGATAGATGGCTGCGTTGAACAGCAGCGTCGTGTTGTCGATACCGGTATCGGCTGCCGCCGTGACGCCGAGCGTCACCGGTGCGCGGACGCCGGTTTCAACCGTCGGCAGGAGTGCCTCGGAAAGCACAGTCTCGTAGTGGAACGAGAGGGCGTCCAGCGTCTTGTGCTTGCGCAGATAGGTACGCCGGAAGCGGCAATCCTCGAAATAGGCAACCGGGCCGCCCGACTTGTCGAAGAAGTGGAACTTCGCTTTGATCGAATTGGCGCTGACACGCTCGATCTCGATCGTGGCGCGCGCGATAGGCTTGCCGGCATTGACGACGCGCACGGAACCGAACCGCACCGGAATATAGGGTGCACCGCTCTTGTCGCCGGTAAAGCGGTCAAAAAGCGCAACAAGGCCGTGGAACGTGGCGTCCACGGAGATCGGGTTGAGGGCGTAGGTGATCAGCGGATGTCCGGATTTATCCGGGCTCTTCAGCTCGACGTCGACGAACCGATCGTCATAGGCAGCGGCCTTGGCGAGCAACTGGAAACGCGGACCGTAGTCGAGGCCGAACTGTCGCGCCGTGTCGTATGCTTTTGCCGGCGCGACGGTTGCCGTCTTCTGCATTCCGGCAAAGGACGGCAGGTGTCGTTCTTCGTTGGGCAACGGCTTGCGGGACCGGGCAACCGCATGAACGGCCCAGTCGTCTTCCGACAGCCGTTCGCGCGAGCGGATTTCGATGTCGCCGGTTTCCGGCGACAGGACAGTCGACAGCTCCATGATGCGGCTGTCGCTGAGTTCCAGCGGTCGGACAATCTCCAGATTGGTGATCTCGACCTCGTCGGTACCATAAAACTGCTGCGCGGCTGCGACGGCGATTTCGATGAAGCCGCTGCCGGGCAGGATCGCCTTGCCGTCGACGACATGCTCGGCCAGATCCGGAAACAGCGGCGCGTCGATGTGGTTCTTCCAGCTGCCGCTGTTCGGATCGCTGCGCCAGCCGGTCAGGCGATAGGGTTTTGCGGTGCGGCCGAAGAGGTCCGTGGCGTCGGTGGTGGCAGCCGGTCGCAGTTCGACCGGCTCGAACGGCAGGCTCGGCAGCGAGATCGCCGCATTGCGCTTGCCGAAGACGCGTGTCGTGTCGACGATGGCGCCGTGGGCGACGGCCCGCGCCATGGCGGCCGAAATCGGATCCTGGCCGGTCTCTCCGACATCTCTGAGCAGTGTCGGCACGACCATGCCCGGAGAGGCCGCTTGCTTGATCGTTTCCTTGACGTAGGAAGAAAGGATCGGGCGCGGAGAAATCTCAACAAAGAGCCGGCAGCCGAACTCGATCGCCGCCTCTGCCGCCGCCTGGAAGCGAACCGGCTCGCGGACATTCTTCCACCAGTAGTCCGGGTCGAGCTGCGTGCCGTCGAGGGCAGCACCCGTTACCGTCGACAGATAGGTGACTTCCGCGCGTCGTGGCGCGATGTCCGGGATGTCCGAGAGGAACGCGTCCTTTGCCCGGTCGATGATCGGGTGGTGGAAGGGGTAGTTGATGTCGAGAATCTGGACCGGGATCTTGGCCTTGCGCGCTGCGTCGCGGAAAGCGGAAATCTGATGCGCCGGGCCCGAGATCGTCACCGAATTATGGGCGTTGACGGCAGCGACGCAAAGCTCGTCGAGGCCGCGGGCCTCGGCAAAGGCGCGTGCAGCATCTTCACCCAGCATGACGGCGGCCATCGTCCCATGGCCGGCAAGCAGGTCCTGGTGCAGCGACCGCTTGGCGACGATCGAGACGGCATCGACCATCGACAGCGCGCCGGCCGCATAGGCGGCGGCGATTTCGCCGACCGAATGACCGAAGACGGCGACCGGCTTGATGCCCATGGCGACAAGCGAATCGGAAAGGGCCGCCTGAACCGCGAAGAGCAGCGGCTGGGCGATCTTCGTATCGGACAGCTTCTTGTCGAGGTCGGGATCGGTCAGAAGCTCAATCAGCGAAATGTCCGAATGGAACTTGAAGAGTGCGCTGACCGAGGTGAAACACTGGCGGAAGTGAAGGTTCTCACGGAACGCTTCGACGCCCATGCCGGCCCACTGCGAGCCGTTGCCGGAAAAGACGAAGGCGACCTTGGCATCTCTGGTGACCGCTTCGCCGACTTCGCCGATATCCGATCCCGGTTTTTCCACATGGCTCGCGATCGCACGCACGATATCTTCGGGATGGTCGCTGCGGGCTGCGAACCGATATCGCATATGGGTGCGGTTGGCGCCGGAAGCCGCGACCATCGAGCGGATCTCGCCCTTGGACGCGTTGGCAAAACGCGTCTTGTAGTCCTTCAGCAGGGCTTCAAGGCTTGATGCGGTGTGGGCGCTTGCGAGGAAGACATGCCCTGACGACGGCGGATTGTTGATCTTGTCTTCGGAAACCGGCTCCGGGTCGCTGATGACCACGTGGGCGTTGGCGCCACCGAAACCGAACGAGTTGATGCCGGCAAGCCGGGCGCGCTTGCCGCGCAAAAGCTCGATCGGACTTGCGGTGACACGCACGTTCAGGCCGTCGAAATCGATATGTTCGTTCGGCGTGTCGAAGTGCAGCGATGCGGGCAGGTAGTTGTTCTCGAGCGCCAGGATCGCCTTCATCATACCGAAGAGGCCGGAGGCCGGTTCGGTGTGGCCGATGTTCGATTTGATCGAGCCGATCGGAACCGGTGCCCGGCGGTTGGCGCCGATGACCGTGCCGATGGACCAGACTTCCGCGGGGTCGCCGACCTTGGTGCCTGTGCCGTGACCTTCGACGAAGGCGACCTGGTTGGCATCGATGCCGTTGCCTTCGTAGATCGCCCTGAGCAGGTTTGCCTGGGCTTCGCGCGAAGGCAGGGAGATGCCGTTGGTCCGGCCGGCCGAATTGACGCCCGACGCAACGATCCGGGCGTAGCTCCGGTCTTTTTCCTTGCGGGCGCGGTCAGAGCGGCGCAACACGAACACGACGCCGCCCTCGGCGCGCACATAGCCCGCGCCATCGTTGTCATAGGCGCGGCAGAGCCCTTCGGGCGACAGCATGCGCGCTTGCGCAAAACCGACGAACGGCAGGGGATGGGCGAGAATATTGACGCCGCCGACGATCGCCGTATCGATCTCGCCGGCGTTGAGCGCCCGCATCGCCTGATCGAGCGCGACGAGCGAGGAGGAACAGGCCGTATCGACGGTCATGCTCGGGCCGCTTAAGCCGAAAATGTGCGAAATGCGATTGGAGACGATCGACAGAGTGTTGCCGGTCATGAAGTACGGCCCGGCGGCAGCCGGATCTTCGACCGTCAGATTGGCATGGTCGAGGCTCGATGCACCGATATAAACGCCGACATTCTCGCCGTGCAGCGAGGTCGTGGAGATATTGGCGTCTTCAAGGGCACGCCAGGCAAGCTGCAAGAGCACGCGCTGCTGCGGATCCATATACATGGCTTCGCGCTGCGACATGCCGAAGACGGCCGGGTCGAAATCATAGAGTTGATCGAGCACGCCGGCAGCAAAGGAGTAGGTTTTCCCCTGCGTTCCCATGACCGGGTGCCAGAAACGTGCAACGTCCCAGCGATCGGAGGGGATGCTGGTGACTGTGCACTTGCCCTGACGAAGAAGTTTGAACAACGCCGAAGGCGATTCTGCTCCAGGGGCGAGGCATGCACGCCCAATAATCTCAACAGCCATATATGATCGAACGCTCTAAGCTGACGTTAAAGTTGCATCTGCGATTGCGGCTCCAAGCGGAAAACGCAACCGCCAATCATCCCGCCCCAGGGTTATCCCCACGTATATTCGTTCCGCCTCATTAGGCAGCTTTTAACTTAAAGTGCCTAGCTTTCAAGTCCAAAGGCCTAACATATACATGCCAAGAACCTTCATCCAAGACAAATCGGGCGGCAAACCCGGCAAGGTGTAGGAGGTATGACCGGAAAAGCGCAGGGCCAATTATTTTGCTTGTCTTCGTCTGCAAGTGACTTGTTGTGAGACGGCTATTGTGCTTTTCAGAGACCGGCGGATTCCCGACCGGGAAATCATGCGGTGCAGAACTATGAGTAGAATCATACCTGTGCCGAATTCGGAGTGTCGTAGTTGAAACGTGTAGCTGCCCTTCTGCTTTCTACCGCACTTGCGGGATGTCAGGCTGTTCCGGGCGAAGGGCCGCTGGCCGGAGCCATTGTTGCGGATGCTGGTCAATCCGGCGCCGAAATCGGTCGAAAGAACGCCACAGTCTTTGATATCGTCGACGTGAGCGGCCAGTCCGCACGCCTTGTGTCCGACTATGTATCGTCTACGCTCAACCGCCGGTTCGGCATTGGCGGCGGCGTCGGCCGCGTTGTTATCGGTGTCGGTGACGCCCTGAAAGTGTCGATCTTCGAGGCCGGCAGCGACGGTCTCTTCTCGACGCAGGATTCCAAGCAGACAAGCATCGATCTGGTCGTTCAGCCTGACGGCAAGGCAGCCATTCCCTATGTCGGCTCCGTCCAGTTTGCCGGCCTGACCCTGGAGCAGGCGCGCCAGGCAATCCTGGAAGCGCTGAAGCAGAAGGCGGTCGAGCCCGACGTCATCGTCACGAGCATGAGCACCGCGTCGCGCAACGTCACCGTTTCGGGTGCCGTCGGCAAGTCCGCAGTCGTGCCGCTCAGCCTCGTCGACGAAACGATCAACGAGGTCATCGCCAAGGCAGGCGGTCCGGTCGCTCAGCCCTACGAGACCTACGTGACGCTGGTGCGCGGCAAGAAGACCGGCACGGTTCTCCTGAAGTCGATCATCGAGAACCCGTCTGAAAACATCCATGTGAAGCCCGGCGACCAGATCTTCGTTGCGCGCGATCCGCGCCGCTTCACGATCCTCGGCGCCGTCAAGGCCAATCAGCGCGTCGAGTTCGGCGCCAACGATCTCAATCTGCTGGAAGCCATGGGCTTGGCCGGCGGTGGCTCCGACTACGCGCTGGATATGAAGGGCTACTTCATTTTCCGCTACGAAGAGCCGGATGTGGTCATGAGCCTTCTCGGCCGCGAGCGCTTCAACGAGATGTTGCGCAAGGGTATGAAGACTGACAGCCAGGGGCGTTACCCGATCGTCTACCGCTTCGACATGAGCAAGCCGGACAGCCTGATCGTCGGCCAGACGTTCCCGATCAAGAACCGCGACGTGATCTACGCATCGCGCCATCCGTCGGTCGATTTCTCGAAGTTCCTGAACTTTGTTGCGCAGCCGGTCGGCATCGCCAATTCCGGCTTCTCGATCGCCGACAACATCAACAGCATCAGCAACTGATCCATTCGAACTACAGTTTAAGAAGGGCGTCGACCGCGGTCGGCGCCCTTTTTCTTTTGCGTTCGAGGAACGTGCCGGAGCATGCCCGAAGCGGGTTGCCGTCGCTCAAAATCTGTGATTGATCTTGGACTTAAATCGATTTTGGTGATCGATAGGAATTGGTCCGGTCGAAGGAAAAGCGATGGCTGGTGAAGCGTTGATCGTCGTCGACGTGCAAAACGATTTCTGCCCCGGGGGAGCGCTTGCCGTTTCCGGCGGCGGTGAGATCGTGCCTGTGGTCAATGATCTGATCCGGAAATTCGAGCATGTGGTGCTGACGCAGGACTGGCATCCCGACGGACATTCGAGCTTCGCCTCCGTCCACCCGGGAAAGGCGCCGTTCGAAACGGTGACGATGCCCTATGGTGAGCAGACGCTTTGGCCTGATCATTGTGTTCAGGGCAGCGCAGGTGCTGATTTTCACCCGGCGTTGGAATGGACGCGTGCCGAACTGGTGATCCGCAAGGGCTTTCGCACCGGCATCGACAGCTACTCCGCCTTCTTCGAGAATGATCGCCTGACGCCGACCGGCTTGACCGGCTACCTCCGGGACCGCGGTATCGACAGCGTCACCCTGTGTGGTCTTGCGACCGATTTCTGCGTTGCCTTTTCCGCGCTCGACGCCGTCGCGAAAGGGTTTTCGACTTCGGTTGTGCTCGATGCGTCCAGGGGTATCGATCTCAACGGTTCGCTCTCCACCATGATCACGCGCATGCGGCAAGCCGGCGTGCGGATGCTTTAGCCCGTCCTGCTGCATGTTTCCTTAGATCCTCTTCGATTTAAGGAAACATGCAGTCATTCAAAGTGTTGCAGCGATCTTAGCGCGTATGACAGAACGCGCCGCGCTGCAGGAGGAGCAGTTCCTGAGATGACCAAGACCGATATCGCCAGGCGCGTCTACAATCATGCCTGGAAGCTCGACCCGATCGTGCGCAGCCTGCTCGATACGGATTTCTACAAGCTCTTGATGCTGCAGATGATCTGGAAGCTCTATCCGGATGTGGACGCGACCTTCTCGCTGATCAACCGGACCAAGACCGTGCGGCTCGCCGACGAGATCGACGAGCATGAGCTGCGCGAGCAGCTCGACCATGCCCGCGAATTGCGGTTCTCCAAGAAGGAAATGATCTGGCTTGCCGGTAACTCGTTCTACGGCCGCAAGCAGATCTTCTCGCCCGAGTTTCTGGCCTGGCTCGCAAAGTTCCGGCTGCCGGATTACGAGCTGTCGCGACGCGACGGCCAGTTCGAGCTGACCTTCCGCGGGCGCTGGGCCGAAACCACCATGTGGGAGATCCCGGCGCTTGCGATCATCAACGAGCTGCGCTCGCGCTCGGCGATGAAGGGCCTTGGTCCCTTCACGCTCGATGTGCTCTATGCCCGCGCCAAGGCGAAGATGTGGTCGAAGGTCGAGCGCCTTCGGCAGTATCCCAGCCTCAGGATCTCGGACTTCGGCACCCGAAGGCGCCATAGCTTCCTGTGGCAGCGCTGGTGCGTCGAGGCGCTGAAGGAAGGCATCGGCGCATCCTTCTCCGGCTCCAGCAACGTCCTTCTGGCAATGGACACGGATCTGGAGGCGCTTGGCACCAACGCGCACGAGCTGCCGATGGTGGCAGCAGCGCTCGCCCGTAACGACATCGAACTCGCCCAGGCGCCCTATAAGGTGCTGCAGGACTGGAACCAGCTCTACGGCGGCAATCTGTTGATCGTGCTTCCCGATGCCTTCGGCACAGCCGCGTTCCTGCGCGATGCGCCTGCCTGGGTGGCGGACTGGACCGGCTTTCGCCCTGATAGTGCCCCGCCGATAGAAGGCGGCGAGAAGATCGTCGCCTGGTGGAAGAAGATGGGGCGAGACCCGCGCGAAAAGCTCTTGATCTTTTCCGACGGCCTCGATGTCGAGACGATCATCGAAACCTACCGGCATTTCGAAGGGCGCGTGCGCATGAGCTTCGGTTGGGGAACGAACCTCACCAATGACTTTGCCGATTGCGCGCCGACGGAGATCAGGGGCCTCAACCCGATATCGATCGTCTGCAAGGTCAGTGATGCCGACGGCCGGCCGGCGGTCAAACTGTCAGACAACCCCCGCAAGGCGACAGGTGACGCGGCAGAGGTGCAGCGCTATCTGAAATTCTTCGGAAGCGAGGATTTCGTCGAACAGGCCGTCAAGGTCTGACAGCGGCGGCGAGACGACCGGCCAAAAAGAAACCGGCATGAGCCGGTTTCAAAAGGGGATTTAAGCGTTGCGATTGTCCATCATCGCGCTATCAAATCTAGGGGGAAAATCTTAAGGTTGCGTTAAGGCGCAATTCTCGACGCCTGCAACTACAAATTAAGTCTTCCGCTAGAACGTTTCGGCTCGCCGATCGTCTGAGCTTTCCTGAGCGCCGTCAGAACACGAACATGTAGAGCAGGATGATGGCGATCAGGGGTACGCCCATGAGCCAGAGAACGATGCCTTTCATTTCAAAACCTCCACGTCGTTGCCGTTGAATAGGTAACGCGGGCTGTCGCAAAACGTTCCTTGCCACGAGCATGTCAGGCAAAAGCCGAAAGCGTTTGGCAAGAATGGCAGGCGCTGCAGCAGAACCGTGAAATGCGATAGGCCGATCTTGGAGGCTGCGCCGCATTTTGGGATCGATGCCGTGCAGGACGGCGTACCGAACAGGCGCCTTGGCGACGGCGCAACATTCTGAAGTCGCTGCTCAATCCCGACTTGGACCGACGCCGGTTCCTAGGGGGATTTGTCCGCCGCCGATGACGTCAGGGCAATAAAAAAGGCCGGGCGAACCCGACCTTCCCATTCGCTGTCCCGCCTCCCGCACATCTGCGTTGGCGACGACGCGCGAAAATTACTTGGCCTGCAGGTTGTCTGCAGAAGACTTGCCGGTCTTGCGGTCGCGTGTCAGCTCGTAGCTGATCTGCTGACCTTCGTTGAGGCCGGAAAGGCCTGCGCGCTGAACGGCCGAGATGTGAACGAAGACATCAGGGCTGCCGTCGTCAGGCTGAATGAAGCCGAAACCCTTGGTGCTGTTGAACCACTTTACTGTGCCTGTAGCCATGACGATTCCCTTTCAATCGTTCGTAATAGACATTCCCGGAAACAAACCTCCGGATCAGGATAACCGATTTTGAAGAGGGAAGTCCGTCTCTCACGCGCTTAGGGCGCCGACACAAAGTTCGTCAGCAATATCGATTTCCGCCAAATAAGAGCTGAATGTGACGATTGCAAGGCTTTGTTTGTCGATGTCTGGGCAAGCTGCGCGGCCATGCACACATGAGTGCGCAGCGCGGTTTGGCTCCGTCAAATGATGATAAAGGTTCGAGGCAAGTCAAAGGGGAAAATGGTGCTGCTAGAGAGATTTGAACTCTCGGCCTCTCCCTTACCAAGGGAGTGCTCTACCCCTGAGCTATAGCAGCATCTCGCGGCCGGTTCGTTGACAAGCCGCATCAAGCGAGGCGGCTATTGCCATAGCTGGACGGGGAGCGCAAGCAGCATTTTGAAGTTTTCGCTGTTGTCCTGTGAGAAAATCCGTTTCGGCTTCCGAACCCCCTGGTTTTGCGCTAATGCATCCAGCATGCAAACAGACGACAAGAAAAGCGCTGAGGGCGAAGTCCCGCTGGCCGAGCCGGAGAATGCGCCGGCAAAGCGCAAGCCGAAAGACACGACCGAGCAGGACTTAAGAAAGGCGCGCCTTGCCAAGACGCTGCGCGACAATCTCCAGCGCCGCAAACAGCAGATGCGCGCGCGCCGCTCCGGTCAGCCCGATGAAGCGATCGGCCTGCCTGCCGCAAAAACGGACGAATCGGACGATTAGTACGGGGAGGGCGCCGTTCGGCGGTCTTTCGCAATGGCAGGCGGCAATGGCCGCCATGCGTTCAAGGCACTTCTAATTTCGCGGCGTCTCCCCTAAAGAGGCGCCTTCAGACACACTTCATTTTTTTGGAAAGGCGGGCCAAGCCCGTTCGAGAGGCCTCATGGATCGCATCAGGATTGTAGGCGGGAATGAACTTCACGGGGTCATCCCGATCTCCGGCGCGAAGAACGCGGCCCTGCCGCTGATGATCGCATCGCTGTTGACCGACGACACGCTGACGCTGGAAAACGTTCCGCATCTGGCCGACGTCGAGCAGCTGATCCGCATTCTCGGCAACCACGGCGCCGATATCTCGGTCAACGGCCGGCGCGAGCGCCAGGGCGAAAGCTACGCCCGCACGATCCATTTCACTTGCCGCAACATCGTCGACACAACCGCTCCCTATGAACTCGTGTCGAAGATGCGTGCCAGCTTCTGGGTGATCGGCCCGCTTCTGGCGCGCGAAGGCAAGGCCCGCGTGTCGCTGCCGGGCGGCTGCGCCATCGGCACGCGCCCGGTCGATCTGTTCATCGAGGGCCTGCAGGCGCTCAGCGCCAACATCGAGATCGACAGCGGCTACGTCAACGCGACGGCGCCGGCAGGCGGCCTGATCGGCGCGCGCTACACGTTTCCAAAGGTCTCTGTCGGCGCCACCCACGTGCTGATGATGGCAGCGACGCTTGCCAACGGCACCACCGTGCTCGGCAATGCCGCGCGCGAGCCTGAGGTTGTCGACCTTGCCAATTGCCTCAACGCCATGGGCGCCAAGATCACCGGCCAGGGCACGGCGACGATCACCATCGAAGGCGTGCGTTCGCTGTCGGGCGCCCGTCACCGCGTGCTGCCCGACCGTATCGAGACCGGCACCTATGCCATGGCCGTTGCCATGACCGGTGGCGACGTCATCCTCGAAGACACCGACATGGCGCTGCTCGACACAGCGCTGGAAGCAATCCGCCGCGCCGGCGCCGAAATCACCGAGACCAACAGCGGCATCCGCGTTGTGCGCAATGGCGCCGGCATCAAGCCGGTTGACATCGTCACCGATCCCTTCCCGGGCTTCCCGACCGACCTGCAGGCGCAGTTCATGGGCCTGATGACCATGGCGAAGGGCACGTCGCACATCACCGAGACGATCTTCGAGAACCGCTTCATGCACGTGCAGGAGCTTGCCCGCCTCGGCGCCAAGATCTCGCTGTCGGGCCAGACGGCCAAGATCGAAGGCGTCAGCCGCCTGAAGGGCGCGCCCGTGATGGCGACCGACCTGCGCGCCTCTGTGTCGCTCGTCATCGCCGGTCTGGCGGCGGAAGGCGAGACCATGGTGTCGCGCGTCTACCATCTCGACCGCGGCTTCGAGCGGCTGGAAGAAAAGCTTACCCGTTGCGGCGCCCACGTCGAGCGCGTCAGCGACTGATTTTGCCCGTCGCGCCTGATGCCGTTGCGGTTTCAGGCGCGACGTCCTATGTCCATTTCAATTGTGGCACGCAAGATGTGCGACGAAAGCGAAAGGAATGGATGGCATGGATGGTCTGAAGCTGCTGGCGCTCGATGAAGAGGATCTGGCCGTCGTCTCTGCCCACGTCCAGGATGCCGTGTTCAAGGTTTCCGGACTGGAATACGATGCCCGCGGCAAGCAGTTTTCGCTCAGCGTCAACCGGTTCGTCTGGGAGATGGCCGATGGCAAGCGACGTTCCTTCGAGCGCCGGCGTGCCGTGCTTCTGTTCAAGCGGGTGAATGCCGTGCGCTCGCTCGGCTTCGATCGTGGAAATGGCGAGGCTGTGCTCGATCTGCTGGCGGTGACGTTCGCGGTCGCCGGCGAAGGTCCGGAAGGCACCGTCGAACTTGTGCTTGCCGGTCAAGCTTCCATCGCCCTTGATGTGGAATGCATCGAGGTGCAGCTTGCAGATACCGGCGGGGCATGGGAAACCGCTTTCAAGCCCCGGCACCCCGAAGGCGTTTGAACCCCGCGACACAGGCATACCACAAGGACATTTTGCGTTGGCAATCAGGCTGAACTATCTCGACGGTAACTTCGAACAGCAGTTCGCGGCATTCCTGACCACCAAGCGTGAAGTTTCCGAGGACGTCAACGCGGCGGTCAAGGCGATCATCGACGATGTCCGCCTGCGCGGCGATCAGGCCGTGGCGGAATATTCCGCCCGCTTCGACGGCATCGATTTCGAAACGACGCCGATGCGCGTCAGCGCCGACGAGATCGATGCGGCGATCCAGGTCGTCGAGCCGGAAGTGCTGGGCGCGCTCAAGGTCGCCGCCGTGCGCATCGAATCGCATCATGCCCGCCAGCGGCCGAAGGACGATATCTACGAGGATACGATGGGTGTCGGCCTCGGCTCGCGCTGGACGGCGGTGGACGCCGTAGGGCTCTATGTACCGGGCGGCACCGCGAGCTATCCAAGCTCGGTGCTGATGAACGCGCTGCCGGCGAAGGTCGCAGGCGTCGAGCGCATCGTCATGGTCGTGCCGGCAAATGGCGGCAAGATCAACCCGGCGGTGCTGGCCGCAGCGCGTCTTGCCGGCGTCGAGGAAATCTACCGGATCGGCGGTGCGCAAGCCGTGGCTGCCCTTGCCTATGGCACAGCGACCATCGCACCTGTCGCAAAGGTCGTCGGCCCGGGCAACGCCTATGTCGCCGCCGCCAAGCGCCAGGTCTTCGGCACCGTCGGCATCGACATGATTGCCGGCCCTTCGGAAGTGCTCGTCATCGCCGACCGAGACAACGATCCGGACTGGATCGCCGCCGACCTGCTTGCGCAGGCCGAGCACGATGTCGGCGCCCAGTCGATCCTGATCACCGACGATGCAGCCTTCGGCGAGGCGGTCGAGGCGGCGGTCGAGCGTCAGCTGAAGACCCTGCCGCGTGCCGAGACGGCATCGGCGAGCTGGCGCGATTTCGGCGCGATCATCCTTGTGCCGGACCTCGAAAAGGCCATCCCGCTTGCAAACCGCATCGCCGCCGAGCACTTGGAGCTGGCGCTTGCCGATCCCGAGCCAATGGTGGCCAAGATCCGCAATGCCGGCGCCATCTTCGTCGGACGCCACACGCCGGAAGTCATCGGCGACTATGTCGGCGGCTCGAACCACGTGCTGCCGACGGCGCGCTCAGCACGATTCTCCTCAGGCCTCGGCGTTCTCGATTACATGAAGCGCACGTCGATCCTGCGCCTGGACGCGGAGCAGCTTCGCATCCTCGGACCGGCCGCGATCGCGCTGGCGCGGTCCGAAGGGCTTGAGGCCCACGCGCGTTCGGTCGCGATCCGCCTCAATCTCGGGGATGCCGGATGAAGGCTGACCGCAACCAGCGCCTCTGCGATGTCGTACTGGACGAGACGATCGGCCGTTCGACGCCCGATGTGGAGCATGAGCGCGCGGTTGCGATCTTCGACCTTCTCGAAGAAAACCTGTTCGAGCCGGTCGGCCACCCCGGCGGTCCCTACAAACTCAACCTCTCCTTGATGGACGCAAAGCTGGTCTTTGCGATCTCGACAGAAAAGGGGAGTGACGTCGCCACCCATATTCTCTCGCTGACGCCGTTTCGCCGGATCGTGAAGGACTACTTCCTGATCTGCGAAAGCTATTACGAGGCGATCCGTTCGGCGACGCCGAGCCAGATCGAGGCGATCGACATGGGGCGCCGCGGCATTCACAACGAGGGCTCGCAGACGCTGATGGACCGGCTTTCCGGCAAGATCCGGCTCGATTTCGACACTGCCCGCCGCCTGTTCACGCTCGTCTGCGTGCTCTATTGGCGCGGATGACGGCGGAGACCGGGATGACGGGATCCGCGAAGCGCCAGCCGACAACGCCCCGCTCCGTTCTCTTCATGTGCGGCATGAACGCGATCCGCTCGCCGATGGCCGAAGCGCTTGCCAAGGCCGCTCTGCCGGCGGGCACCTATGTTGCCTCTGCTGGCGTTCGCCACGGCGAGCGCGATCCCTTCGTCGACGTGGTGCTGGACGAGGTCGGCCTGTCGATCGGGCGGCATCAGCCGCGCACCCTGGACGAGCTTGAGGACGATTACTTCGATCTCATCGTCACTCTGGCGCCGGAGGCCCATCACCTCGCGCTGGATTTGACGCGTTCCATGGCCGTCGACGTGGTCTATTGGCCGACGCCGGACCCGACGGTTGCCACCGGCACGCGCGAGCAGATTGTCGATGCCTATCGCGCTGTTCGCGATCATCTTACCACGCTGATTAATCGCCGTCTGGTAGTGGCGCCCGCGGGCGAAAAGGCTTAATACCAACCTTGCGCTGATATTGATCTATTGCGTGGGACGATAGATGGCCCACCCGAAGGGCCGGGCGCTTTTGGCCTCCTGATGGCGTCGACAATCCTCACCGGACCGCTCGGGTCCGGTTGCGGATTTCTCCTTGCCGGAAACCAAAATCACTCCGGCGCAATCGATCAATATCAACGCAGGTTGGTATCAGGCAGTACAAAAGCTGAAAAGCCGGCGCAAAGCGGTTCACAAATCCTCGTCGATTGTGTAGTTTCCGGCGAATTTTTCGGGATGCGTGTCGTATCCCCGAACAAACACAGAAAGAACAGTCCTACATGGCGAAAGAAGAAGTCCTCGAATTCCCGGGCGTGGTCACGGAATTGCTTCCCAATGCGACCTTCCGCGTGAAGCTCGAAAATGAACACGAAATTATTGCCCACACCGCAGGCCGCATGCGCAAGAACCGTATCCGCGTTCTGGCCGGCGACAAGGTGCTTGTCGAAATGACGCCCTACGACCTGACCAAGGGTCGCATCACCTACCGCTTCAAGTAAACCGCCGACAGGTGGCTTCATCATATCTCTGGGGTGACGGCGCGTTCCGATGACAAAGGCTCAAAAACTGATACTGGCGTCCGGCTCGCCGCGTCGCGTCGAGCTTTTGGCCCAGGCAGGCATCGAGGCTGCGCGCCTGATGCCGATGGATCTCGACGAGACGCCGAAGCGCGCTGAACATCCGCGCTCGCTGGCGCGTCGTCTTTCTGCCGAGAAGGCGAAGGCGGCGCTGGCTGCGATCAAGGGTGAAGCCGGTTGGGATGGCAGCTATATCCTGGCAGCCGACACGGTCGTCTGCGTCGGCAGGCGCATCCTGCCGAAGCCGGAACTCGTCAGTGAAGCCTCGAGCGCCCTGCATCTGCTGTCGGGCCGCAGCCACCGCGTCTACACCGGCGTCTGCCTGATCACGCCGGACAAGACGCTGCGCCAGAAGGTGGTCGACACCAAGGTTCGCTTCAAGCGCCTTTCCGGTTTTGACATCGAGAGCTATCTTGCCTCCGGCCAATGGCGCGGCAAGGCAGGCGCCTATGGCATCCAGGGTATTGCCGGCAGCTTCGTCGTCAAGCTCGTCGGCTCCTACAGCAACGTCGTCGGCCTGCCGCTCTACGAGACGGTCGGCCTGCTGGTCGGCGAAGGCTACGACGTTCACAACCGTTGGCTGGAAGGCTGAAGGCAGTGACGGACGAAGACAAGAAGACGGGCTCGAATGTAGCGCCCCTGCGTGCACCGCGTCCTTGCCCCGAATGCGGGCGCCCCTCGCACCGTGAGCACTATCCCTTCTGCTCGGACCGCTGCCGCAACGTCGACCTCAACCGCTGGCTCTCGGGCTCCTACGCCATTCCTGTGGCGGACGACGAGTCGAAAGCCGACGACGACGATCGCTGACCGCGATCTGCCTGAATATCCTCAGTTTTTCGGCTTTTTCCACACTCTTTGAAATAACTGCCAAAAAACTTTCATTTGGTGCTGGACACCGCCGAACATCATGTTATAACCCCGCTCGCTTCCGGGGCACAAACAACGCCCCGAGGGTTCCGAAAGGAACCGCTGCCCGCAACGGCAGGATGCCCGGATAGCTCAGTTGGTAGAGCAGCGGATTGAAAATCCGCGTGTCGGTGGTTCAAATCCGCCTCCGGGCACCATTTTCTTTCAAATGACGACAAACTTTTGTAGGGTTGCCTTGTTTCCCTTTGTTTTTGCAAGTGGGCTCCTGCACTTTAACGCAGACCGCCAAGCGCTCTTCCATTCAAGACTCGTCGTGCCGTTGGTTTGCATTGAGATTTGAGCCGGCCCTACCCAATTTTTCCATTGAGAATTGCACGCCGATAAGGTGTCGACTTCGTGCCTCAGTTGACAAGTCGAAGTGCTCTGCTCCATGAATTGACAGCGGATGAGGCTAGACCAAGACTTCTTGGAAGAGATGGAAATGAAAGTTGTGATTCTGGCCGGCGGGCTGGGAACCCGTATTTCCGAAGAGACGCATCTAAGGCCCAAGCCGATGATCGAGATCGGCGGTCGGCCGATCCTCTGGCATATCATGAAACTGTATTCTGCCCATGGCGTGAACGAGTTCGTCATTTGCTGCGGCTACAAAGGCTATGTCATCAAGGAGTATTTCGCCAACTACTTCTTGCATATGTCGGATGTCACTTTCGATATGGCCTTGAACGAGATGCAGGTCCATCGGCGCAGCGCGGACCCCTGGAAAGTCACACTGATCGACACCGGCGAAGCGACCATGACTGGAGGTCGTCTGAAGCGCGTCGGTGATTACTTGCGCGACGAGGACAGCTTCTGCTTCACCTATGGAGACGGGCTGAGCGACGTCAATATTACGGAGCTCATCAAGTTTCATCGGGGGCACGGCAAGCTTTCCACAGTCACGGCCGTCCACCCACCGGGCCGCTATGGTGCCCTGGAACGTAGCGGCAATCAGGTCACCGGTTTCGTCGAGAAGCCGCGCGGCGATGGCGGCCTGATCAATGGTGGCTTCTTTGTCCTGTCGCCAAAGTGCATTGATCTGATCCAAGGTGATAGCACGCCTTGGGAAGCGGACCCCATGACGACGCTCGCTGCCAAGGGCGAGATCATGGCCTATGAACATGACGGCTTCTGGCAACCGATGGATACGTTGCGCGAGAAGAATATGCTCGAAGACCTGTGGGCATCGGGAAAGGCACCATGGAAGATCTGGCAGTAATGGGTAGCGCCAGACCAAACAGAAGTTTCTGGACGGGAAAATCCGTTCTTTTGACAGGACACACCGGTTTCAAAGGCGCCTGGTTGGCGATCTGGCTGAGCCATTTGGGCGCCAGGGTCACCGGTGTTTCGCTCGCTCCCGAGACACGGCCAAACCTCTTCACGCTGGCGCGCACGGATGCGGAAAGCCATATCCTCGATATTCGCGACAGCGTCAGGCTTGCAGAAGCGGTGCAAGCCGCCGCGCCCGAGATCGTCCTGCATCTCGCCGCCCAGGCGCTGGTGCGGCCGAGCTATCAAGATCCGCTCGGCACGTTTGCCACGAATGTCTTGGGCACTGCCAATCTTCTCGACGCGGTACGTTCGACACCTTCCACGCGTGTTGTCTTGGCGGTGACCACCGACAAGGTCTATCGCAATCTCGAACATGCCTTTCCCTACCGGGAGACCGATCATCTCGGTGGCTACGATCCTTACAGTGCCAGCAAGGCAGCCGCCGAAATCGTCATTGCGAGCTATCGAGATTCGTTTCTTCGCGAGCGGGGCGTGGCTGTCGCCAGTGCACGTGCTGGCAATGTCATCGGCGGCGGCGACTGGTCGACCGACCGGCTGCTGCCGGACGCTGTGCGCGCGTGGCAATCTGGCGAAGTTCTGCATGTGCGCCGGCCGGAAGCGCGGCGCCCTTGGCAGCATGTCCTTGAACCGCTTTCCGCCTATCTCGTTTTGGCCGAGCGGCTGTGGAGCGATCCATCGTTGTCCGACGCCTTCAATTTCGGACCAGCCAGCAACGATGCTGCTTCCGTAAGGCAGGTGATCAACATTGCCCGCACGTCCTATGGCCGCGGCGAAGTCAAATATGGCGACGGAACCGAGGGGCCGCACGAGGCAGGCTGGCTTGCCCTCGAAACTGCCAAAGCGCGGCATATGCTCGGAATAGAACCACGATGGTCGCTGGCCGAGGCCGTTGATCGGACGATGAAATGGTATCGCGCTCAGTACGACGATGCTGACGTTCGGACCCTCTGCGAAGCTGAAATCCGCGACTACGAGGCCCACCTTTGAGCCGGTTCACCGTCATCGACCTGCCGCTGGCAGGTCTCAAACTGGTCGAACGCCAGAACCATGGGGACTCGCGCGGCTTCCTCAGCCGCATGTTCTGTGCAGATGAGCTTGGCGCTGCTGGGTGGTTGAAGCCGATTGCCCAGATCAACCTCACGATGACGGCGAAAAAAGGCGCCATACGCGGGATGCATTTCCAGCATCCACCACATGCAGAGATGAAGCTGGTCAGCTGCGTCCGCGGCGCTGTTCTTGATGTCGCCGTCGATCTGCGGGCGGGTTCGCCTACCTTCCTGAAATCGCATGCGCAGGAACTTTCTGCAGAAAATCGCCGTGCGCTGTTGATCCCGGAAGGTTTCGCGCACGGTTTCCAGGCGCTCACCACCGACTGTGAGCTGCTCTATCTGCATTCCATGCCGTACATCGCCGGTTCAGAAGGTGCGCTGCATGCGCAGGACCCGGCTCTCGGCATCGCCTGGCCGCTCGAGATCGCCGAAATGTCCGAGCGCGACCAAAAACACCCCTATCTGACAGATCAATTTGCGGGATTGACGCCATGAATTGCCGCCACTGCGGTTCCACACTTCGGTGCGATTTCCTGGACCTCGGCTTCGCGCCCCCGTCCAATGCCTACCTGACTGTCGAGGATCTCGCCAAGCCGGAAATCTATTTCCCTTTGCGGCTCAAGGTCTGCGAGGAGTGCTGGCTGGTGCAGACGGAGGATTATGCGGCTGCCGATGCGCTGTTCAGCGCCGAATATGCTTACTTCTCCAGCGCCTCTAGCAGTTGGCTGGCGCATGCGAAGCATTATACCGAGATGATGACCACGCGGCTCGGTCTGGGACTGAACAGCATGGTCATCGAGGTTGCCTCCAATGACGGCTATCTCCTCAATAATTTCGTCGCCGCCGGCATTCCGTGCCTGGGCGTCGAGCCGACGGACAGTACTGCTGATGCCGCGGAAAAACTCGGCGTGCCGGTCTTGCGCGCGTTTTTCGGTGAGGCGGTCGGCACCGCGCTGACGGCACAGGGAAAAAGCGCGGATCTCATTCTCGGCAACAATGTCTATGCTCATGTGCCGGACATCAACGATTTCACCCGTGGCTTGAAGGCCGCGCTGAAAGCCGGCGGTACCGTGACGCTCGAATTCCCGCACTTGATGCGGCTCATTGAACACAATCAGTTCGACACCGTCTATCACGAGCACTTCTCCTATCTGTCGCTCTTTACGGTCGCAAAGATCTTCGACAGCGTCGGCCTGAAGGTCTTTGACGTGGAAGAGCTGCCAACCCACGGCGGAAGCCTGCGCGTCTATGGCTGTCACGCCAACGACGCACGGCGGACTACGGATGCGGTGGCCACGCTGCTCGACGAAGAGGAAACGCAAGGGCTGCGGACCACCGCGCCCTATTCCGCATTCCAGCGGCAGGCAGAGCAGGTCAAGAACGATGCGCTGGCTTTCCTGCTGCAGGCCAAACGCGACGGCAAGACGATCGCCGCCTATGGCGCCGCGGCCAAGGGCAACACGCTGCTGAACTTTGCTGGTGTCAAACCCGATCTGTTGCCCTTCGTCTGCGATGCGGCGGCGGCAAAGCAGAACAAGTACATGCCCGGTAGCCATATCCCGATCCTGCATCCGGACGAAATCATGAGGAACCGCCCGGACTACGTGCTGATCCTGCCGTGGAACATCGCGACGGAAGTCCGCCAGCAGCTTGCATCGCTCGCCGGACAGGGCACGAAATTCGTGACCGCCGTGCCCAGGTTACAGATCACATGACGAACCACGTTCTTCTGACCGGAGGTACGGGTTTCGTCGGTCGCCAGGTGCTGCGGGCCCTGACCGAAGGGGGCGCCTCTGTGCGGCTGGTCATTCGCGAGGGATCGACTGAAAGCCGACTTGGCGATCTTTCCGCTGTCGAAGAGGTCGTTACGACACCGGACCTGTTTCGCGAAACGGTCGAGTGGTGGGCGAGGGCGTTCGAAGGCATCGATACCGTCATACATGTTGCCTGGTATGCGGAGCCCGGCAAATATCTCCATTCGGCAGAAAACATCGTCTGCCTCGAAGGCACGCTGCGGATGGCGCAGGCGGCGGCGCTCGCGGGCGTCAGGCGGTTTGTCGGCGTTGGCACCTGTTTCGAATATGACCTGTCGGCCGGCATGCTGTCGACGGACACCCCGCTTCGTCCGATCAGCCCATACGCAGGTGCCAAGGCCGCGGTTTTCATGGCGCTGTCGCAATGGCTGCCGCTGCACGGCATTGCTTTTGCCTGGTGCCGGCTGTTCTATCTTTTTGGCGAGGGTGAAGACGAGCGGCGACTGTTTCCCTATCTGCGGGCGCAGCTTTCCGCCGGCAATCCGGTCGAGCTGACCAGCGGCAGCCAGATCCGCGATTTCATGGACGTCCGCGACGCGGGAAAACAGATTGCAGATATCGGGCTGGGGGACAAAACCGGGCCTGCGAATATATGCTCGGGCACGCCGGTCACGGTGCGGCAGATAGCCGAGCGGTTGGCCGACGAATATAACCGCCGCGATCTTCTGAGATTCGGCGCGCGCCCCGACAATCTGGTAGATCCTCCATGCGTCGTGGGATTAACTAGGTGATGAAATGACGACCAAAGACAAAGCGCTGCTTTACGAGCAGTCACAATTGCCGACATTCCAGAACCGCGTCTATTCGACGGCGGCGGAAGCGCAAAGCTGCGCCAAGGGCGATATCCGGCTGGTGCAGAACCTGAAAACCGGGCTCATCGACAATGATGCGTTCGACCCGAAGCTCATGGACTACGACGGCAACTACAATAACGAGCAGGGCGTCAGCCAGCATTTCCACCAGCATCTGGAAATGGTCTCAGGCATCGTCGAACGCACGATGGGTCGCCGGAACCTGGTAGAGGTCGGCTGCGGCAAAGGCCTATTCCTTGAAATGCTGCTCGAAAAAGGTTTTGACCTCACCGGTTTCGACCCGACCTACGAGGGCGACAATCCGCGCGTCAAACGACACTATTTCGAGGCGGGTGTCGATGTGCAGGGGGAGGGCCTGATCCTTCGCCATGTGCTGGAGCACATCCAGAACCCTTACGATTTCCTCGTCGAACTCAGCAGAGCGAACGGCGGCAAAGGGCGCATCTATCTCGAGGTGCCCTGCTTCGACTGGATCATGGAGCACCGCGCCTGGTTCGATATATTCTACGAGCACGTCAACTACTTCCGCCTCTCCGATTTCCACCGGATCTTCGGCACGGTCATCGAAAGCGGTCGCATTTTCGGTGGCCAGTATCTCTATGTGGTGGCGGAGCTCGACTCGTTGCGCCCGCCGGTGTGCGAGGAAGCCGATCGGGTGCGTTTCCCCGCCGACTTCACCCGCACGCTTGGTGACACGATCGCGCCCGGCGGCAGCTCGGCGATCTGGGGCGGCGCGTCGAAGGGTGTTACCTTCTCGCTGCTCAAGTCCCGTCAGGGACAGCCGGTCGATATGGTCATCGACATCAATCCGGCCAAGCAAGGCAAGTTTCTGCCGGCGACAGGCCTCATGGTGCATTCGCCGGAAGACGCGCTGGCGAAACTTCCACATGGATCGACGATCTACGTCATGAATTCCAATTATCTCGAGGAAATTCGAATGCTGTCTCATAACGCCTATACCTATGTGGGGATCGACAATGAGTGACTTCGCCAAGGAGGTTGAAGCCCGCTTGGCAGCCGTGCCGGCAAGTAAGGACCTGAACGACAGCGCCGCCCAGTTCATGCGCACGTCGATCGCCTCACAGTATTCCTACAATTATTTCTGGCTGGGCCGGCCGATCATCCAGTATCCGCAGGATATGGTCGCCATGCAGGAGCTGATCTGGGCCGTGAAACCGGACCTGATTATCGAAACCGGCATTGCCCATGGCGGCTCGCTGATCCTCAGCGCCTCGATGCTGGCCCTGCTGGAGCTGTCGGAAGCCGCCGAGAAGGGCGAAATGGTTGATCCGGCGAAGCCGAAGCGCAAGGTTCTTGGCATCGACATCGATATCCGCGCCCATAACAAGGCCGCGATCGAGGCCCACCCGATGGCGTCGCGGATAGAGATGATCCAGGGCTCGAGCATAGCGCCCGAGATCGTGGAGCAGGTTCGCAAGGTGGCGGCGGGTTACTCGCGCGTTCTGGTCAGCCTCGACAGCAATCATACGCATGCGCATGTTCTCGAGGAGCTCAATCTCTATGCACCCCTGACCAGCGTTGGCAGCTATTGCGTTGTGTTCGACACCGTGGTCGAGGATCTGCCAAAGGAATTGTCGGGCGACCGCCCATGGGGCCCTGGCGATAGTCCGAAATCGGCCGTAGCTGAGTATCTGAAGGAGCACCCGGAGTTCGAAGTCGACCAGTCGATCGACAACAAACTTCTGATCACGGTCGCCCCTGGTGGATACCTGAAACGCCTCAGCTAGCGGGAACGCAAGCGGGACCGGTTTTCCGCACCTGTCCCGGCGGGATGCGATCTGTCGCAGATCGGCGTCGCTGACTGATACTGATACCCGCACTATCGCTCCCGCAAGCCATTGGTGCACCCGCCGGCTTGCGTTTGATGGTACTTTTCAGCCCGGGCAGGTGCGGAGCCCAAGACCTCCATTGGCGTTGACGGCCCTTCCGTAGCTCATGCTTCGATGCGCTATGACGAAGGTTTCGAGACCGGGTATGGCAGTTGGGAGTTTCAGGCCAGTGATCTGCCGAGCAGTCGAGCGCGAAGTCGGCGCAGCTTGCGACCATATTTCATACGTCCCAGCGCAACTGGATAGAGCAGCAGGTAGCCGATCCGAAACGATGTCGGACCGAGAGATAAGAATTGGCGCAACATGGTGCGCTCGAAGATGGATGCCCGTTTCTCCTTCACCGCGCCGGGCAGACGCGGCGACGCCGCCCTTTTGAACAGGCGACTGGGGCCGCCGTAAACGATTGGGAGACGACGGAGGCACTCGGTCATCATCATCACATCGCCAGGTGCGCCGTAGGTTGAGAAAACTCTGAGGCTTTCCTCCGTAATCGCGTCCGTCGGGAAAATGCCGTAGATGACATTCGCTTTTCCAAGGTTCGCGGGCTCGATAGCATATGCCAGTTGTCGCGACCACGCCGGTCCCACATACTGCAGTTCCCGCCCGTTGGCCTGATGCGTCATATTCTGGCCGTCGTAAGTCACCATTTGCAGCTGGCCGAAAACAATAGCGCGCTGGTCTTTCGCGACAGGTACCAGAACAGACAACCAATCCAGATCGATCCAGTCATCATGAGCTGCCCACTTGAACAATGGAGCGGTTGCCTGCTCGTGAACAAAGCGGAAGTTATTGACTGCGCCGATGTTCTTTGTCTGCCTGAAGTATTTTACCCTGCTGTCGCAGTTCGAAAACTCCCGGCAAATCTCTTCCGTTTCATCGGTTGATGCGTTGTCGGAGATGATCAGCTCGAAATCAGCAAAGCTCTGCTTTAATACCGAGTCGATGGCCAGTCGGAGGTGATGTCCTCCATTGTAAACAGCCAAACCGATACTGATTTCGGGCATTCTAACCTCCACCACGCACGCGTGCGTTCCTCGCGCTCTTATGGCAGAGATGACTTTCCCTTTAAAGAAGCATTTGGGAAATCCGTAATGCCACGAGGTCGAATCCAAAGTGGGTGTCAAAAGCGAAACGGAGGGCTTTCTTGGCTCAGGACTCCTAATCGAGCCAATTGCAGCAAGTTGCGGAGATGAGGATAGCCGAGAAGAACGTATAAGCCCGCCGGCAGCAGCTGGTCGCAACGCATCTCCAATCTTTCATCCTGCCGAACATGTTCTCGATACGATATCGTTGCTCACAGAGGATTGCTGCAGTCTTGGCTGGCAGGGCTGGACGTATCGTCTTTTAATGCCCGACCGCTGACTGCAACTCAGCCGTGAATATGTTCCCGCTGGGACTATCAGGGGGGATATCCGTGAAAACTAAAATTGTTGCCGTGGCATGTGTTGCCGCGATCGTATCGTCGTGCGCTTCAAGGTCGACTGACATTGAGGCAAGCTATGTGTCTTCAACGCTCTACCAAAATCTGACCTGCCAACAGCTAGGTTCAGGGTAAGCGGTTAGCCGATCACGCTCGGCTCGAAGTTCCACGGCATCAGAGCGTCGATATCCTGCGCGGGCCATCCGTTGGCC
>NZ_QJNR01000039.1:0-279 GCF_003355565.1 Ensifer sp. M14 | reverse complement strand
CCAGCCCGAGCTTCTTGATCGTGCCGGCGCTCTGGCGATAGAGCTCGGCGCCGACTTCCGTCGAGCCGGTGAACGTCAGCTTGCGCACCACCGGGTTGGAGGTCATCTCCGCGCCGATCTCACGAGCCGAGCCGGTGACGACGCTGAAGAGGCCCTTCGGCAGGCCGGCACGTTCGGCAAGAAGCGCAATGGCAATGGCCGAGAACGGCGTCTGTGCCGCTGGTTTCAGCACCATGGCGCAACCGGCGGCAAAGGCCGGGCCGGCCTTGCGGGTGATCA
>NZ_QJNR01000038.1:0-9657 GCF_003355565.1 Ensifer sp. M14 | reverse complement strand
GATGACGAGATACTCTCGGTTTGCGGAAAGAGTTGCCATCACTGGATCTCTTGAAGGTAGAATTGGGGCGGCGTAACCTTCTTCAATGCCGGATGACAACGAACCAACCTTGGTCTCTGCCGGAACCCATAGGAAACTGGCAGTCATCCTCGCCGCTGACATCGCGGGCTACAGCCGCTTGATGGAGCGCGACGAGGAGGACACCCATGAACGATTGCAGGGGGTGCTTCGCGATGTTGTCCGGCCCGCGATCGAAAGACATCGGGGACGCATCTTCAAAATGGCCGGAGACGGGTTCCTGGCAGAGTTCGCGAGTGCTATTGAAGCCGTGCGCTTCGCCGTCGACCTTCAGCGAGCGACGGCCCAGCGAAACGAGGATGTTGCCGAAGATCGTCGGCTCGCCTTCCGCGTGGGCATTAACCTGGGCGACATACTGGCTGACGGCGAGGATATCTTCGGAGACGGGGTTAATATCGCTGCGCGCTTAGAGGCCTTGGCCGAACCTGGCGGGGTGCTCATAAGCCACAGCGTTCACGAACACGTCGATCGGAAGCTCCCGCTTCACTTCATCGATCAGGGCGAGTGTTCTTTGAAGAACATTGCCCGGCCCATCAGGGTCTACCGTGTGGGCTGGGCTGCAAACCAAGTGACTTTTGAACAGCAGAGATGCGACCCGCCGGATACCGTGCCGACGTTGCCGCAAGTGGCTTCGATTGCGGTCCTGCCATTTTCGACCCTGAGCAGTGATTTGGAGCAAGTGTATTTCGCTGATGGCCTAGCCGACGACCTGATAACCGACCTCTCCAAAGTTGACGGCCTCCTTGTGATAGCCCGTCATTCGAGTTTTGCCTACCGGGATCGGTCGACGGATATGCGGATGATCGCCAGGGAGCTGGGTGTTCGCTACCTTATCGAGGGAAGCGTGCGCAGGGCTGCGGCACGGATACGCATCAATGCGCAGCTGATCGACGCCTCCACTGCCAGCTGTCTTTGGGCTGAAAGGCTCGACCGGGACCTCGCGGACATCTTCGCCCTGCAGGACGAAGTCGTCGGCAAGGTGATCCAAGCGCTTGCCCATGTTCTACCATCCGCAAAGCCCCTCCCCAGGCGCAGGGTGACTGATCTGGAAGCCTATGACCTGTTCGTTCGGGGCAGGGCGCTCGCGACACAGTCGCTTCGCGAGACAAGGGCTGCTCGCCCGCTCCTTATTCGGGCTATCGAGATTGATCCGGGCTTTGCCGGGGCGCATGCCTGGCTCGCCATGAGCTACCATTTCGATGCACTTTACTACGGGGTGCCCATCGACGAGCACCGTGCTGCCGCCCGCATCGCAGCTGCGAAAGCCGTGGCGATTGATGCAGAAAACGCCGACGCGCATATCGTTCTGGGCTACCTAAGTGCCTATGAGGGCGAGTTCGAAGCGGGAGTGGCAGAATTCGAACAGGGACTACGGCTCAACCCCAATCACTCTGCAGGCTGGGCTCACCTTGCTGATCTGCGTGTGTTCGAGGGGCGTGCAACTGAGGCCGTCGAATGCGCCGAGAATAGTTTTCGCCTCAACCCCTATCCCCCCGGCGACCACTACTCGTTTCTCGGCTGGGCCCAGTATGCTGCTGGTCGATATCAAGATGCTGTCGATACGCTCCGTCATCCGCAGGCGGGTGGGCCAGGCTCTAAACGCAATCTCGCCGCTGCTCTCGCGCGACTGGGCCGGACTGCGGAAGCGCGAAGCATGGGGGTCGAGTTCCTCTCGGAATTTCCGAATTTTTCGGCACGAGCTTGGGGGCGGACGCAGCCTTTCCGCAACGACGCTGATCGACAGCACTTCATCGAAGGGTATCTTGAGGCGGGTCTGCCAATGTGAGCGACCACGACGCGGAATAGAGCAAGCTGTCTGGGCGGTTTATGTGACAACACCGCTACGCGACTTTTTTTACAAAGCTGTCATCAGCCAGTCGCAGAAGATTTGAACTTCCTCGCGAGGGCTAGATTTGCCGCTACGCACTAGGAAATGGGCCAATCGGATCGGTAGCCGGTAGTCGAATGGAGCAATCAGGATACCCTTTTCAAGGTAATGGTCCGCGAAGCGCTCCAGCACCATGACGGAACCAGCACGGGCGATCGCCGATTGCAGCGCAATAAACGAGGAGTCCACCTTAAACCAATCACCGGTTGTTTGAAGATTCAATCCGTGCAGTTCAGACAATTGACCCCAGTCCGCTTCAGACCCCATGATGCTGACAATTTTGCCCGCAGCCAATGCTTGAATCGTCAGCGGCTGCGGGAAGGCTGCGGCATAGTCTGGATGGCAAACCGGGATGGCGTATTCATGGCCAAGATGCTGCACGGCGCCATCGTCCCAATCCCCTGTACCATAACGAATATCGATGTCGGCGGGATCATCGTCAAACTTGTCCGCCCAGACAAAAGACGTCAACTGGACTGAAATGTCGGGATGCAAAGCGTAGAATTCGGCGATACGCGGCGCAATTACCAGCCCTGCGAACGAGATAGAGGCGCGCACGCGCACCGTGCGCACACTTGGGTCTCGAAACAAGCTGTTAGTGGCCGACATCATGTCTGCAAAAGAACGCCGGATGGGTTGAGCGTAGGCCTTTCCCGTATCCGTCAGGGTTACACCCCTTGGAAGCCTCACGAACAACTCTGTGCCGAGCTTGCGCTCCAAAAGTCGTATTTGCTGGCTAACTGCAGCAGGTGTCATCCCTAACTCTTCTGCTGCTGCCGAGAAGCTGGCATGTCGAGCCGCCGCTTCGAAACTGTGGAGCCACGTGACATGGGGCAGCCTAGCCATATTCTACCTGCAATGAAAATGATGCCTTTGCTTACGAAAGCATTGTTTGTGTTGTAAGTCCAGGCCTGCGACAGACCTCCCCCATTACCGCGAGTCGACATGTCAGTTGGGAGGCTGATCCGGCGATGAATGAAGCTGCATTTGACTACATCATCGTAGGAGCTGGATCCGCAGGCTGCGTCTTGGCGAACAAGCTGAGTGAAAACCCGCGTCACAAGGTATTGCTGATCGAAGCGGGCGGCAGCGATGCGCGCTTTTGGATCAAGGTGCCGTTGGGATATGCGAAGACCTTCGCCGATAGGGCCGTGAACTGGAGTTACTCGACCCAGCCTGACCCCGGACTCAACGGGCGGAAGGCATATTGGCCACGAGGCCGGGTTATTGGGGGGTCAAGCTCAATCAATGCGATGGCCTATTTGCGAGGCCTACCACATGACTTTGACGATTGGGAGCGCGCAGGTGCGACTGGATGGAACTGGGAGGTCGTCCGCAAAACCTATGAAGCGCTAGAATGCCAGGTCGAGGGTGCCATTGAAAAGGGAAGCGGGCCTTTGGTGGTGAGCGACGTCAGTGCGGGCATGCACCCTTTTGTGCGAAACTTCCTGGATGCCGCTCGTGAAATGGGGTGGACGGTCGCCCGCAACTTGAACGGTGAGGATGCCGAAGGGCTCATGCGCATGCGCAGCACGGTTCGCAACGGTCGACGCTGGTCGGCTGCGGACGCATTCCTTCGGCCTGCAATGAAGCGATCAAACCTCCGCGTCATCTCGCGGGCATTCGTCGAAAAGCTGATCGTTGAAAATAAGCGTGCAGCCGGCGTCCAATTCCGCTCAGGCGGCGTCCAACATATCGTGGGGGCGAACAAGGAGGTAATCTTATCCGCGGGCGCCATTAATTCTCCCCAGATTCTTCAATTGTCAGGAATTGGCCCGGCGGCACTGCTGGAGGCGCATGGCATTACGGTTTTGCATGAACTGCCCGAAGTCGGCCAAGGCTTGCAAGATCATTTGGCCGTTTCACAATACTATCGCGCGACTGAGCCTACATTGAACAACACTTTGGGCGCCGGCCTTGGCAGGATGTTGGCTGGGCTCCGCTACATCCTGACGCGCAAGGGACCGCTCAGTGTACCTGTAAATCAGATTAGCGGGTACGTCCGCTCATCGCCGGAATCGGAAGTTCCCGATGTGCAGGTGTACTGCAATCCGATGTCTTACATTACACATACTTCAGGCGCGGTGGCCGTGGATCCTGCTCCGGGATTTCTACTATGCGTCCAACCCAGCCGCCCAACCAGCCGGGGTCAGGTGACGATTGCGTCGGCCAATCCCGCGGACCAGCCGCTGATCCAGCCCAATTCGCTCGCTACCACTAAGGATTGCGAAACGGTGATCAAGGCCAGCCGCCTTCTTAAGCAATTGGCTCAGACCAAAGCTATCCGCGCAGTGACCAAGGTGCCACTTCAGCCCGACATCTCCACCATGGACGATGCTGCGCTGCTGGAGAACTTTCGTAGTCGCGCGGGCACAGTTTTCCATCCAAGTTGCACTTGCCGGATGGGCCATGATGCGAGCGATTCCGTTTTAGACGCACGCTTGCGTGTTCATGGGATGAAGGGGCTTCGCGTTGTCGATGCGTCGGCCTTTCCCAATATCACGTCCGGCAACACCAACGGTCCAACCATCATGTTGGCTGCGCGAGCTGCCGAACTGATTTTACAAGATGCGTGATCGCAAAGGGCCCAGTTCATGAAGCTTGACCGGATAGAGACTTTCGTTGTCGCCAACCCGCCGCCGCGACACGGCGGCCGGTATTTCATCTTCGTGCGCCTGACCACCGCCTGTGGTATCAGCGGGGTTGGCGAAATCTACAACGCCACCTTCGGCCCGGACCTTTGCGCGGCGATGGCCGTCGACATGTTCACCCGCCAGTTCGAAGGCAGCGATCCACATCATATCGAGCGGATGTGGCGCAGATGCTATGGCGCCGGCTTCACGATGCGCCCCGACGTGACCGTGATGGGCGTCCTGAGTGGCCTCGAAATGGCCTGCTGGGATATCGTAGGAAAGGCGGCCGACCAGCCTGTCTATCAATTGCTTGGCGGCAAGGTTCACGAGCGGCTACGCAGCTACACCTATCTTTATCCCCCGCATGGTGACGTCTATCCCGATCCGAGCCTTCCCAACGTCTATAATGATCCGGATATCGCCGCCGAAGTCGCCGCTTCCGCCGTTGAAGAGGGCTTCACGGCGGTCAAGTTCGATCCGGCCGGCCCTTATACGATCTATGACGGTCATCAGCCGCGTATGGAAGATTTGTGGCGGTCGGAAGCGTTCTGCAAACGCATCCGGCAAGCCGTCGGCAACAGGGCCGACCTTCTGTTCGGCACCCATGGGCAGTTCACCGTTTCCGGCGCCAAACGCCTGGCGCGGCGATTGGAAGCCTACGATCCGCTCTGGTTCGAGGAACCCATCCCGCCGGAAAATCCCGCCGACATGGCTGAGGTGGCACGCTTTACCTCGATCCCTGTCGCAGCAGGAGAGCGGTTGACGACGAAGCACGAATTTGCTCGCCTACTCGAGGCGGGCGCGGCCTCAATCCTGCAAATGAATCTCGGCCGGGTCGGCGGTATGCTGGAAGCAAAAAAGATCGCCGGGATGGCGGAGACGCGATCGGCGCAGATCGCGCCGCATCTCTACTGCGGGCCAGTTGTGGCGGCCGCCAACATCCAGATCGCGACATGCAGCCCGAATTTCCTGATCCTGGAATCGATCGGCCGCTTCGACGGTCCTTTCATGCGGTTTCTAAACGAGCCGATCGTTTGGGAAAACGGCTTCGTTATCCCGCCCACGGCCGCGGGTCTCGGCGTGACGCTGAACGACGAGGCGATCGCCCAAAGCCCCTATACGGGCCCCGAACTGCACCTCAACCTAATCACCGAACCGGTCGCGCCCTGACCTGCATCCAAACGGAATGAGAGACCTATGAAGAAGCTGGACAAATTCTATATTGGTGGCGCCTGGGTCGCGCCCGTATCAGGCACACCGCTTGCCATCACAAACCCCGCCAACAGCGAAGTTGTTGGTCAGGTGATTTTAGGCGACAGCCGGGACGTCGACGCAGCAGTGGCAGCGGCAAAGCTTGCGTTCGACACTTTTTCGAAGACAAGCAAAGAAGAACGGATTGTCCTGCTGGAGCGGTTGAAAGCGGTATTTTCCTCTCGGCTGGAGGAAATGGCGCAGGCGATAAGCACGGAAATGGGCGCACCGATCAGCATGGCGCGAGAACAGCAGGCTTTTTGCGGCGTCGAACATATCGAGGCGTTTATCGCCGCACTGAAAGGCCAGGCCGAGCGCGAGATCTTAGCCAATGGCGATACGCTGCTTCGTGAACCAATCGGGGTTTGCGGGTTGATTACTCCATGGAACTGGCCGATCAGCCAAATAGCGCTGAAAGTCGTACCCGCCTTTGCCACGGGGGCGACCTGTGTACTTAAGCCGTCAGAATTTGCGCCCCTGTCAGCGGCGCTGTTTGCCGAGATCGTGCACGAGGCAGGCTTTCCGGCGGGCGTGTTCAATCTCGTCTTCGGCGATGGACAGGAGGTGGGCAGTGCGATGTCGCGCCATCGTGATATCGCGATGATGTCATTCACGGGATCCACACGCGCGGGCATCTCAGTTTCAAAGGACGCCGCGGATACGGTTAAGCGAGTAACGCTGGAACTGGGCGGCAAATCCCCGAACTTGGTCTTTGCCGACGCCGATTTGGAAACCCGTGTTGCTGCATCTGTTGCCCATTGTTTCTATAATACGGGACAGTCGTGCAACGCACCCACTCGGATGCTGGTCGAACGAAGCGTCTACGATCGCGTTCTCGAAATTGCAAAAAAGGTTGCGGAGACGCAAATGGTCGACGATCCCGCCAAGCCCGGCGACCATATTGGTCCCTTGTTCAACCAAATGCAGTTCGACCGTGTACAGACCATGATCAAGATGGGTATCGACGAAGGTGCGCGCCTTTTGGCGGGGGGGACTGGCAAGCCCGAAGGGCTGGAGAAGGGGTGCTTTGTCAAACCCACAGTCTTTGCAGACGTAACCAACGAGATGCGGATTGCGCGCGAAGAAATCTTCGGTCCGGTTCTAGTGATCATTCCCTTCGATACCGAAGCCGAGGCTATCGCCATCGCAAACGACAGCGATTTTGGCCTAGCCGCTTATCTGCAAACCGGGGACGTGGCTCGGGCTGAGCGCGTTGCTGACGCCCTTCGTGCGGGCACCGTGACAATAAATGGGCAAGCCACGAACTACGGCTCTCCCTTTGGCGGCTACAAACAATCGGGCAATGGCCGCGAAGGTGGGATCTTCGGGCTCGAGGACTACCAGGAACTGAAGGTTCGTAGCTCCATCCGGGTTTAAGCCTAAGCCCGCCTTGGCGGGCGACCTGGTATTTCACCCCACCTCACCAACCGCACGGTTTCACAGCTTCAGACTCTTGGGAGGAGTCCACGACGATGGCTACACTCAGTCCGGCTACAGGCATCGACAATGCGCAATCGCACCAGTCTGGCCTCCAGCGCTACTTTCAATTTTTCATCCTGCTGCTCGCGGCGGGCTCAATCTATCCGCTGATTTATCTTCGCCAGAACTTCGAAACGACAATTCTCGAAACCTTCCACATCTCCAGTTCCGAACTTGGCACCTATTATTCGATGCTCGGGACGATGTTTCTGCTCACCTATCTGCCAAGCGGCTGGTTAGCGGACCGCGTATCACCGCGCCTGCTCTTGACCTTCTCGATGATGGCCACCGGCATTCTGGGTCTTTGGTATGCCAGCATTCCAGATAAGTCGGCCTTGTATTGGATATTTCTTGGCTGGGGCATCTCATCCGGCCTGACTTTCTGGGCGGCGCTCCTGAAGGGCGTCAAAATCCTAGCTCGACCCCATGAACAGGGACGGTTCTTTGGCGGCCTGGAAGGGATGCGCGGCCTTGTGGAGGCTATCCTGGCTACAGCCGCGGTCGCGCTATTTACCTACTACGTTGATGGTAAAGGCCTCGCTGCGGCAGAGACCCTGCCATCGGTCATCATGCTTTATGTCTACAACAGCTTCGCAGTAGGGGTCTTGTGTTTCCTATTCCTGCGTTTGAAGGATGACACCCCGGTCAAGACCTCTGCAAGCAAGAACAATCTTCTGGCTGATCTCAGGTTCCTCCTGGCTGTGCCCGAGCTTTGGCTTATCGCCATTATCATTCTTTGTGGCTATCAGTTGTTTTGGGCGACCTATTCGTTCTCCGCTTTCCTACAGGAAAAATACACGATGACGGCAAGCGCCGCCGCCTTTATCACGGTAGCAAAGTTGTGGATGCGTCCCATCGGGGGTCTGGGGGCTGGTTTTCTGGGCGACAAGATCGGCCGGGAAAATGTACTGGCGATTACGATGACATTGAGCATTCTCGGGCTGCTGGCGCTGCTGTTTCTGCCATCGACAGCTGGCAGTTTTGTCCTGCTGTTTGTCGTATTGCTGATCGGGGTGATGACCTACGCCACTCGAGGCTTGTATTGGTCGATCCTTGAAAGTCGCAATATCCCGACCCGGGTGACCGGGCTTGCCATCGGCGTGATTTCCCTGATCGCATATACACCTGACATTTATCTCCCTAAACTGAATGGGTACCTTGCTGATCACTATACGGGGCTCGCAGTTTATCAGATGTACTTCGGCTTCATCGCCGCTTCGGGTATCCTTGGTCTGGTTGCCATAGGTTTTCTAAAGTCACGGACGAAAATTAGAGCGGCGGCGCAAATACCGACCACGGCGGCCGCGGAATAGTAAGGCTGCGGGCAGAGTAAAAATCTGGCTCTGCTACGTGGCCGTTTCGCCTCCGCTTATAATTTCACCTTTCGGTTTAACAAGGATCGAATGCCAATGATCTACGGCTATATCGGGCTAGGAAATCTCGGAGGGCACCTCGCTGCCAGCCTGCTCAAGGCCGGCTTCAAGGTGGTCGTGCATGATCGCCACAAACATCTTTCCGATCGCCTCGTTGCAGAAGGGGCGACCTGGGCGGATTCGCCGGAAGACATGGCGCGGCAGTGCGATGCTGTGATCACCTGCCTACCCTCACCATCTGTTTCCGATCAGGTTCTTAACCAGTTACTTTCCGAGCTGAGACCCGGGTCGACCTGGATAGAGATGTCGACGTTGAGCCGTGATGAAATTCTTCGTCTCGCTGCTGTAGCGGGCAGGCATGGCGTGCGAGCGATGGAGCTGCCGGTGACGGGGGGCGTGCATCTTGCCGCGCACGGAAAGATCACCATGCTTGCCGGCGGCGACAAGGATCTCTTTGAGATCCATTTGCCGGCGCTGGAAGCCATGGGCGACAAGATTTTCCACATGGGTACGCTTGGCAATGCAGCGATCATCAAGGTGATCACCAACATGCTGGCCTTCATCCACCTCAAGGCATGCAGCGAAGCACTAATGCTGGCCCGACGCGGCGGCCTCGATCTCGGTCAGGCCTGGCACGCCATCAAGGCTTCCTCGGGTAACTCCTTCGTCCACGAGACGGAGGGCGCGCTCATCCTCAACGGATCGTACGATGTCGCCTTCAACATTGACCTGGCGCTGAAGGATCTCGGATTTGCCATGGCGTTCGGCCGTGAATTCGGCGTCCCGCTCGACCTTGCGGGGATCACCCAGCAAACCTACGTTGCCGCCAAGGCAGCCTATGGCGGCAACGCCGAATCGCCGATGATCGCCAAGCTTCTGGAAGACCTGCTCAAGACCGACCTGCGCGCACCGGGCTTTCCGGCCCGGCTGGAGCTTTAGAATCGCATAATATATC
>NZ_QJNR01000037.1:0-416 GCF_003355565.1 Ensifer sp. M14 | reverse complement strand
TTCTTCGGTTCGAAAAAACGCCCAAAACCCTCAATGAGTGGCAGCGCCGCGAGAATGAGCTGATCCGCGCAGTAGAAAATGCCATGCTCAAGGCGGGAATGGTGATCCAAGGATAATGAGCTACTGAGAGAGCGTCATTTCCCAGGAGCAGCCTAACACGCACGGAAATCACTACCGATACGGAACAACAACCAGTTGCAGGGCAAGGCAATGCCGAGACCTACTCCCGTAGATACATTATGCGATCAAAGCAGTCCCCGAACACGCCCCAGCAATGGACATGCGCTGATGCATGCGCGCGATCAAAATTGTTTCAGGCTACAGTTAGAAGTTCAACGCGCTTTTGAGATCATGCAAGCCGACCATCAACATCATAGGGTCCGATGGCGAAGGCAGGAAGCCAACCGCCTCATAGA
>NZ_QJNR01000036.1:0-13670 GCF_003355565.1 Ensifer sp. M14 | reverse complement strand
GAGGCGTTGTTCAAAGAACTCGGCGTCGATCCATTTAAGGAAGATAGGTGAGGCTCCACCGAATTATTATTAGCAGCTCGTTTCTGACCAAAAACCCGCGCCGATGCCGATCTTTGGATCGCAGAACCAATGGCTCAATTACGGTCGACGCTTACCTTGCCAAGTAGTGACTGGAGCTCTGCTCGGGCGCAGCGGGTTTGTGCGTTCAGGGTCGCATAATGTATCGAGTGGAATGCCAGCCTTGTGGGGAACAGAATGGCCGAATGGAGTCTGCGGCCATCCTGCACCCAATGGACGCGCTACGCTGAAAGACGAGCTTCAGGGAAGTGCGCCGCGGCCTCTTCCAGTGCCTCCTCGGCCCACTGATTGAGGCTTTTTCCCGAAAGTTCGGCCGCCAAAGCAGCCCGGCGATGCACTTCAGGAGCAACACGAAACATCATCTTGCCTGAATAGGGCTTTTGAGGCTCTTTGCCGATGCTCGTGCAGGCCTCAAGGTAATCGTCGACAGCCTCGTGGAATGCCTTCTTCAGCTCACCAACGCTGTCCCCGTGAAACCCGACTACGTCAGAAATGCCTGCAATCTTACCGAAGAACAGTTCATCCTCCGCGTCGAACTCTATGCGAGCGTGATAACCGTTGTAAGTCATGGTGTTCATGGTTCTACTCCAATTTGCGTCAGGAACTCGCGAGCATCGCGAACCTGATAACGCTTTGCCTCCTTGTTGGGATGAGGAAGATGGAAGCTCGCGATTATGCCGTCCTTTTCAAACTTAACGCGAGAGCCGTTTCCTTCGATGACGTTCGCGCCGGCAGCGACAAGCAGGTTTTCTAAAGCGGCCCACTCGATGGTTCCCGAGACCGGATCTTTGAAAACCGCCACGAGAGTCTTTTTCTGCTTGCTGTTCATGCTAGCAAATATAGGGGTGCTTGCTATTTCTGCAAGCGTTATTTCTCAGCAAATACGAGCCGCGTGTCTAGAGCCTACTAGGTGCGAATCGCTCGATGGGTCCGATCGCTACCTTGCATGCCCGTGCACCCGTGACGTTGCGAGGATCCGTGCGCTCGTGACTTTTGGCATAGTTGTTTGTGAGCCGCACGCCCGGAAAGAAAACGGGCGGCGGGTTCGATTCTCTTCAAGGCGTGAGACGGTGCAGGCAGCTGAATCGCTTTAGCAGTCTGTCCTTTTGCTCACCTATACGGTCGTCCCCACAAGGGCACCAATACCTGCGGTGAGTGCCATGGCAGCTGCTCCCCAGAATGTTACACGTGCGGTCGCCTTGAGCATGTTCGCACCGCCCGCTTTGGCGCCGATGGCACCGAGGAGCGCGAGGAAGAGGAGCGACGCGATCGAGACCGCAGGGACAAGCGTATCTTTTGGCCAAACGAACACCAGTGCCAAGGGTAGCGCCGCACCGATTGCAAAGGTCATAGCTGACGTCAGTGCCGCCTCGATCGGGCGGGCGGTCATATGCTCGACAATGCCCAGTTCATCGCGGGCATGCGCGTCAAGCGCATTGTCGGCGGTCAGTTGCTCGGCAACCTGCAGGGCAAGGTCGAGGGTAAGACCGCGTGTCACGTAAATCTGGGTTAGTTCCTCCAGCTCAGCTTCCGGCATGGTTTCAAGTTCTCGGCGTTCACGAGCCATGTCGGCCGCCTCGGTGTCGGCCTGTGAACTGACGGAGACATATTCGCCAGCGGCCATCGACATTGCGCCAGCAACCATACCGGCAATGGCCGCCACAAGGACATCGGAGGATGCTGCGGAAGCGGAGGCGACCCCGACGATCAGGCTTGCCGTCGAGACGATCCCGTCATTGGCTCCGAGCACTGCAGCCCGCAGCCAGCCGATGCGCGAGACGAGATGATTTTCCGTGTGCAGACGGGACATGGCATGGTTCCATTCAGAGGCTTGGCTGTGATTGAGGAGTGTGGAAAACAATGATGCGGGGGCTGTCACGGGACATGTCAGGGCGCAAACAGGCCGCACCCGGCAGCCTCTGCAGACCCATGGTACAGGAACAGGACGGAAAGCCCGAGCTTTTCGGCGAGCGGCAGACCGCGGTCCTTGCCAAGAACCATCATCGCCGTTGCCCAGGCGTCGGCGCTCATGCAATCGTTCGCGATGACGGTCACTGAGGCGGGCGACTGGGTGAGCGGCATGCCGAGACGTGGGTCCATGGTATGCGACAGGCGCCGGTTGTCGACATCTATCCAGTGGCGGTAGTCACCCGATGTGGCGACGGCCGCATCGCGCAACTCCAGGATCGAGTGTGGGGCACGGGTGTCGAAAGCGGGTTCCTCTATGGCGATGGTCCAGGCGTGCCCATCTGGCTGGGTGCCGAGCGCTCGCAGTTCGCCGTCTATGGCAAAGAGGCCTGCGCTGATCCCGTGCTCGCGCGCCATCTCCGTCAGCCGGTCGACACCATAACCCTTGGCAATGCCGTTCAGATCAAATTGCAGTTCAGCATGTTTTCGGCCCCGTCCTCCGGCACTGTCTAGTTCCAGCCCTTCATGTGAGGCGAGCCGTTCCATGACGCGGGCGGCCTTGATCCGCTGCTGATCGGCTGCATCTGGTCCGAAGCCCCAGGCGGTGACGGCATCGCCCATGCCGATATCGAAAGCGCCACCCGAGGCGTGGCCGATAGCAAGTCCGGCGGACAAAACAGCGAGCAACCGATCCGGCAGCGTGATCCACTCGCCCGGACGTGCAGCGTTTAGCCGGTTGAGATCGCTGCCCGGTTTCCAGGTCGACATCTGCCCATCGACCTCGTCGACGGCGGCCGCCATGGCCGTTTGCACGGGTGCGATGTCAACGTCAGCCGGCATGTGGAAGAGTGCCGACCAGCGCGTGCCCATGGTTGGTCCGTTCAGAGCGTGACGGGTCAGTTCAGTAAACGTCTTCGGCATAACGACCCTCTGCTTTCAAAGTGGCAAGGGTCATACCTTGCAGGGCGAGACTTTCGGCAAGAGCGGCGGCCACGCCTGAAGCCATTTCCCGTCCACCGCAGACGAGAACCTGCCCACCGGCGGCGATCAGCTTGCCGAGCCTTGCCGCGTCCTTGCGCACGATATACTGCACATAGGCAGGCGTCGCGGTCCGCGAATAGGCCATCGAAACCGATGCAAGGCGGCCGTCCTCCTTCCAGCCAGAAAGCTCTTCTGCGTAGAGTGCATCGCTGGCGGGGTGACGGGCGCCGAAGTAAAGATGCATGGGCTGTTTCGCCTGATTGGCCCGCGCGAAGCCCGCCAATGGGCCGATCCCGGTGCCAGCTCCAATGAGGATGACCGGCTTGCGACCCCGCACGGGGCGGAAAGCCGGGTTCGGTCGGACGAAGGCGGTCATCGTGTCGCCCGGCTCCAGGGCGGTCAGTTGGCCGGAACAGAGGCCGCCTGCCTGCTTGCGCACGCAGATTTCGATAAAGCCGTCCCTGGTACCTGATGCCAGTGAGTAGAGGCGCGGCAGGTCGGAGCCTTGTGGCACTACGCCGATCAGGTCTCCAGCCTCAAAATGCGGCAGCCCTTGACCCGTCAGGCGTTGCCAAAGAGAAGTTTTTGGCAGGGCAAAGCGCAGGATTGTGGTCAGCGCCTGCACGTCGGCACCGTAGTCGCGGCGCGATATCAGCGCGAATTGCGAGGTCTTCTGCGCAACCGGTTGATGGTTCAGCTCGAAATCGAGGCCGAGCGTCTGCGCAAGATTGCGTCCCCAGCGGGCGAAATCCTGGGGTGACTGGCGATCCACCGTGGCAAATGGGAGAAGCTGCGACCAGCCCTTTTCGTCAGCGGTCCGCGCGATCTCTGCCGCAAAGCCACAGAAGGCCGGGAAGCTGCGATCACCAAAGCCGAGGACGGCAAGTGACAGGCCGGGTTTTGCCGGAGATCCTTTGAAGTCGCGGAGAAAACCACTTGCCGAAGCGGGTGCCGCGCCATCGCCATAGGTCGCGGCAAGAAGGATGATCCGCGTTGCCTTCGGCCACAAGCTGGCATCGAATCCCGACATCGATCCGACATGCACTCGAAGTCCCTGTGCTGAAAGTGCGGTCTGAAGTGTGGCTGTAAAGCCGCGCGTCGTTCCGCCCTCGCTGGCGACGAGGAGAATAGTGTCTGCGTTGCCGGCGGGCACGGATGTGGCCTTGCCCGTCCGCCGGCCGGCAAGCCAGACCGAGAAGCCGCTCCAGCCAAGCACCGGTACGCCAAGCGCCGACAAGCCCAGCAGCAGGCCAAGCCAGGCCATGCCTTGGCCGGTATGCAGCATTGTGACGAGATGGGAGACGCTATCGATCCAGCCGGCATCAGTCCAGCCGAGAAGCGCGCCTGTCCCTTGGTCGAGATAGCCTTCGCCGGAAGCCGTCTTCAGTGTGAAGACATCGGTCGCATCGCCAGCCGCCGGGAAGCTCAAGGAACGCAGTTCATCCATGGGGATGGCTTGTAGTGTGGGAACTGCGGAAGGGACTACGCCGGTCTGTCCGCTCACCTGTGCTGGAAAGACGGGCGCTGAAGAGCCTTCCGGCAGAAGGCCGAAGGTCGTCGCGGTCATCCACAGTGCCGTCAACGAAGAGAGGAAAAGACCGGGTAGGGCAAGCCGTGAGACGACGGCGTGAAGCTTCCCATTGCCGGTGCCGCGCATCGGCGCGAAGAAGAACCGCCATCCGCCGGCGCGCCGTGCCAGCAGGAAGAGACCGGATATGGATAGCGCAAGCATCGCCGCGGCCCCACCTGCTGTGATCAGGCGCCCTGTATCGTCCAGCATCAGCGATCGATGGAAATTGGTCATCCAGCGTTGGAGAGGCGTTGTGTCGGCGCTGCCGGCAGGCTTTCCCGTGGCGGGATCGATGACAGCAGAGGCAGGCTGGTCACCCTCGAAATAGTAGGCGGTGATGCGACCCGATGGAGACCGTCTGATCTGCTCCACCGTAGGTTCCGCCGACTGGACGCGGGCCGCGAGTTCCGCAACGCTGATCGCCTGCGGCGCAGGCCGGGTCAGTGCCTCGGCTGTCGGAAAGATCGATAGGACCATGCCGCTCAGCGCGACCGTGATCAGAAGCACAGCGGCAATCAGCCCGAACCAACGGTGGAGTGACCGGATCATGACACGCGTCCTTCCTGTTCAGCGGGCGTAGGTGAAGTCGGCGATGTAACGGGTGCCGCTCACAGGCTTTCCGACCCCATCCGCTGTCAGCGGCACGACAATCTCGTTCGGGGCGTCGCGCATGTCTTCGACAGCGGAATCAATGTGCAACTGGTAACCGGCATCAAACAGCGTATCGGCGAGATCCAGCGTGATGCTCAGCGACCGCCCGGCACCGACACTGGCGCCGGTAATGCCGTTGATCTCCGCCGTGTTTCCGGCCGTCGCCCGGGTCCAGCCGCTCAGATGCTGGTAGTACTTTGCTTTTCCGCCCGCCATCCAAAGGCTGCCTGCATATTTGCCACTGGCATCGGTGACGTAATAGGCGAGGTAGGCGCCAGGGCCGCCGTAATCACGCATTGTGGTGGTGAATGTCACCTGGCCGGCGCTGGCAATGCCGGGAAGGGTGAGGGCCGTGGTGACGGCGAGCATGGCAAGAAGGGACTTCATTTCATTCTCCTTCGCAGGCGGACAGGGTCAGTTCATCTGCACGGTTGGCTTCGTACCTGGCGCAAACAAGCCGTTGGCCGGCGGGGTCGCGCTCTGCGGCTGCTGCATGGCGCCGCCGTTGGCACCACAGTCGTCATCATCATCGTCGCCGCCGCAGTCGTCCGATGCCTCCCGCTGACCGTCATCGTCGTCGCCATCGTCGTCGATCAGGGTGATTGCGGATTTTGCATTCCGCTCGAAAGCGTCGAACGGCATCGCCATGCTGCCGAATGCGACCAGAATGGCAGTGCCTGCGCAGGCGGCCAAAAGTAGATTGCGGTATGTCATCAAGAATCTCCTGTGTAGGTTGAGAGAGAGGTTAGGCGCTAGGGAGTGAGACGCAGGCGCGATCAGCGCTCTTCGTCCTCATTTTCGATTTCGATGATCTCGAGGGTGGCGGGATCAATTTTCGCCTCGAAGCGCTGGCCCTGCCTGTCAGTGCCGTAGACTTCGTAACAGCCATCGTCGATCTTGATCCGCTTCAGCCTCCAGCCGCGATCCTCAGCCATGGCGCGCACGGCTTCGCGTGGCTGCCACGTGGCAATCGCACTGTCGCAATCGTCCCTTGCCTGAGTGGACGTGGCAGCCATGAGGGCTAGAGCAACTGTGGGCAGGAGGACGGTTTTCATCATCTGTTCCTCGGTTCGTTGGAACAATGAATGGTCCCGCAATCTGACTGGCACCTTACAAAGGGTGAGAGATTGCTTCAGCTTCCCGTAAGCTGGCGGGCGCACAGCGGGATTGAGCCAGGAGGAAAAAATGCGGGTACTGCTTGTCGAAGACGATACGGCGCTGGGTGCCGCGATCCGTGACCAGATCGCTGCTGATGGCCATTCTGTCGATTGGGTGGTCAGGCTGGACCGGGCGGGAGACGCGCTTTCCTCAGCCGCCTACGATCTGCTCCTCCTGGATCTGATGTTGCCTGACGGCTTGGGCGTTCCCTTTCTCAAAGCGCTGCGTGGCCGTGGCGATGTCACGCCCGTGATGATCCTGACAGCGCTCGACCAGGTTTCCGACCGGATTGCCGGGCTCAATGCCGGTGCTGACGACTACATGGTGAAGCCCTTCGATCTCGCCGAACTTTCAGCGCGTATCGGCTCCGTGGCTCGTCGTTACACGGGCAACCCCAATCCCATCCTCACGCTCGGCCCGCTTACAATCGATCTTGCTGCGCGAAGTGTGGCCCTTAGCGGCAAGTCGGTCATTCTGACCGCGCGCGAATGGGTTCTGTTCGAAGCCTTCCTGCAGCGTCCCGGGCAACTCTTTTCCAAGGCGCAGCTTGAGGAAAGGCTCTATTCCTTCGATACGGAGATCGACAGCAATGCGATCGAAGTGCATGTCAGCCGGCTGCGCAAGAAGCTCGGAGCGCATGTGATCGAGACCGAACGCGGCCTTGGCTACCGGTTGGTGCGTGCATGAGCACCGGCACTTCACTTCAGAAGCGCCTGGCGATTGCGGTCGGGCTTTCGGTCACGCTGCTGTGGTTGGCCGCAGCAGCAGTAACGGCACATCGTCTCGACGGTGAGATGCAGAAAGTCTTCGACGACGGGTTGAAGGCGACTGCCCAGCGTATCCTGCCCATTGCCCGCCACGATATACGGGAAGACCACAGCAACGGTGGTTCCGTCGAGCATGATGACGACGAAGAGGGAGAGCAGGACGACGATCGGACCGGCCCCAACCGCGAGGCGCGATACGGCGAGGATGTCACTTTTGTCGTGCGCGATGGCAATGGACGTATCCTGCTCGCATCACGCGGTGCCGATGCCGCGATTTTTCCTCCCTTTGTCAGGCAGGGTTTTGTCAGGACTGAAACGCACCAGCTCTACTATGACATGAACCCCTCCAGGAGCCTGACGATTGCTGTTGCCGAACCACTTGACCGTCGACTGGAGCTGTCGCGCCAGATGCTGCTGGGCCTCGTAACGCCCTTGATCGTGGTTGTCCCGCTCAGCTTGCTGGCGATCCTTCTGGTGGTGCGCCGTTCCCTGCGTCCGATACGAGGGCTCAAAGAGGAACTTGCCCATCGTGGCGCACGGGACTTGTCGCCCTTGCCAGCCAGTAGTTTGCCGAGCGAGCTTCGCCCGATTTCTGCCGGCATCAACCAGTTGCTGGACAGGCTGACGGCAGCGTTCAATGCCGAGCGTGCCTTTGCTGCCAATGCGGCGCATGAGTTGCGCACGCCCGTGGCTGGCGCCATCGCCCAGGCGCAGCGTATTCGATCCGAAACCAAGGAAGAGCAGACCGGCCAGCGGGCAACCGAGATCGAGATGACGCTGAAGCGGCTGATGCGCATGTCGGAGAAACTGATGCAGCTTGCTCGCGCTGAAGGCGGGCGCCTGCAAAGCGACGAGCCTTCCGACCTCAGACCTGTCCTGGAGATGATCGCGCAAGATTTCACCCGCGCCGGAGAGGGGCGGATCGTCCTGACCCTTCCGCAAGATCCAGTGCTGTCCAAGCTGGACCTGGACGCTGTTGGCATTCTGTTCCGCAACCTGATCGAGAATGCGCTCAAGCACGGCGCGCAGGATGGTCTGGTCGACGCGGTTCTGAAAGCGGATGGATCGCTGTGCGTCGCCAATGATGGCCCGGTCCTGCCGGTTGAAACCATGGAGAGACTGATGCTGCGTTTCGAGCGGGGAGATGCAAAGATCGGTGGCAGCGGCCTTGGTCTTTCCATCATTAAGGCGATCGCCGACCGCACCGGTATGACCTTGGAAGTGATCTCCCCGAGGCCAATCAAGCGTGAAGGGGTCGAGGTCCAGGTGAAGTTGCCGATCGCTTGAGCGTCTTGCTCTTGCGACATTGGGGAAAGCTTCGGTCGCGAAGACGACGTTCGGATCAAGATCAAATCTACCGGTGGCAAAGAGCGGTAAGGTGCAGTGGCAGGTCCAGAGGACGTCACGCTGCCCTTTGGGCAAAAGGAGACGCAATGACGCGCCCTATTGGAGAAATCCTCCATCGCCAGCAGTCCCGGATATTGATCGGAATTGCCGCGACGGGGTTGGTGGTCGGTGGCTTGCTGTACTGGTTTGCCCAGCCAGTGGAGGCTGGCTGGGTCTGGTCCGCAGCGACCGCACCTGTCCTGCTGGGATTGTTTGTTCAGATCGTCATCTCTCTGCGAAAGGGTGATATCGGGCTGGATATTGTGGCCGCCCTTTCGATGTCCGCAGCCTTGGCGTTTGGTGAACCGCTTGCGGCAAATGTCGTGGCAATGATGTATGCGGGCGGGCAGCTTCTCGAGGATTTTGCGCAGGGTCGCGCAAAGAGGGAGATGAAGGCGCTGATGGGCCGCGTCGCGCAAACCGCCATGCGGTTTGAAGGTGACGCCCTGCAACAGGTGCTGATCGCCGATAGCTTCTCATTCGCCAGGGCGACGTCCTGCCTGTCGATGGCGGCGTGGCGAGTGCTGTCGCCGTGCTCGACCTGTCGGCTCTCACGGGCGAATCCCTTCCGCAGAACATCCTGAAAGGCAGCGAAGCGCTCAGCGGGTCGGCCTCTGCCGGTGCCGCGTTGGAGCTTGTTGCAATCCGCCCGGCTGCCGAGAGCACGTATGCGGGCATCGTGCGACTGGTCGAGGCCGCTCAATCCGGCAAGGCGCCAATGGTGCGCATGGCTGACCGCTACGCGATCGGCTTTCTGGCGCTGACGGTCGCGATCGCCGCGATCACCTGGTTTCTCACGCAGGACACGATCCGCGTACTCTCCGTGCTTGTTGTCGCGACACCCTGTCCGCTTATCCTCGCCGTTCCGGTCGCGCTGATCTCGGGAATGTCGCGCTCGGCCCGCATGGGGGGTCTGGTCAAGGGCGGTGGTGTGCTGGAGGCGCTGTCGCGGGTGCGGACCGTGATCCTCGACAAGACCGGAACTGTCACGCACGGGCAGGCGGTCATCACCGAGATCAGGGCGCGCGCTGGCTTTGCAGAGGCGGATATCCTCAAAGCCGCAGCCAGTCTCGACCTGGCATCGGGCCATGTCGTTGCAACGGCCCTGATCAAGGCCGCACAGGCAGGTGGGCTGCTCCTATCCGTCCCGGTTGCGGTGGTGGAAACACCCGGAACTGGTATCGAGGGACTTGTGGATGGTCGTCAGATCGTTGTTGGCGGGAATGGGTTCGTTGCTGGTAAGAGCGGCAATGTTCGGGCGGATGATGATCTGCTGCAGGATTTTGATCCGGCTGCGATGACCGTGGCGGTTGGCATAGATGGCAAGGTGGCAGGCATCATCGTGCTGCAGGATCAGGTCCGTGCCGATTCGAAGCCCATGCTGGACGAATTGCGGCGGGCAGGGGGCCCGCGGTTGGTGCTCGCATCCGGGGACCGCAGCGACATCGCTTCGAAAGTGGGCAAGCAACTCGGGTTCGATCTCGTGCTGGGCGATCTGTCGCCGGACGCCAAGGTTGCCGCTGTGCGCAGCGAGATCGTCAACGGCCCGGTCATGATGGTGGGGGACGGCGTCAACGATGCCCCAGCGCTGGCCGCCGCCGATGTCGGCGTCGCGATGGGCGCGCACGGAACGGCTTCGTCCTCGGAAGCGGCCGGTGTGGTTCTGCTGGTGGATGAACTCGCGCCGCTGGTGAAGGCTATGGCCGTTGCGCGCCGCAGCCGGTCTATCGCCGTCCAAAGCGTCGTGGTTGGCCTTGGACTTTCGCTATATGCCATGGCATTTGCCAGCTTTGGCTATCTGCCGCCGGTTCAGGGGGCGTTGACGCAGGAAGTGATCGACGTTGCGGTTATTCTGAACGCCTTGAGAGCGCTTCGATGACAATTGGTATTCAAGGCTTTGGCGATAGCGAATGGTGACCTGGTGCCGGTACCGGCGAACCGGCCACGTCAAGCGGCCGCCATCCGCGCCCGGTATGCGCGACTCCTTCGGAGTATTGGTATCTTCGCCACTCCGAGCGGTCATGTTTGTTGCGGACGCGCTCGCATTCCGTGGCGCAGAGAATACTGCGCAAAAAAAGCTGCGCCTCATTCATACTGATTGAGGTCGATCAAGGACGGTTCGGCCTCGATAATCTAGGCCTATCTAAAAGTGAGATCGTCATGGCCGAGACGCAGCAGATGTTTACCAACCCGACGCGCTACCTATTCTTCACCGGCAAGGGCGGGGTCGGCAAGACGTCCCTAAGCTGTGCGAGCGCGATCACGCTCTGCGACGGCGGAAAGCAGGTGCTGCTGGTCAGCACTGACCCCGCCTCCAATCTGGACGAAATGCTTGCGACGCCGCTCCGGGATATCCCAACCCCAGTACCATCCGTGCCCGGCCTCTACGCCATGAACATCAATCCGGAAGCGGCCGCCGAAGACTATCGCGAACGTGTATTGGCACAGATGGCAGCCAACGCTTCCGAGAGCGAACGGAACACGGTTCGGGAACAGCTTTCCGGAGCATGTACGACTGAGATTGCGGCGTTCGACGCCTTCGTCGGACTCCTTGCAGACGACATGTCGACGTTCGACCATATCATTTTCGACACCGCACCCACGGGTCACACATTACGGCTTCTCAGTCTTCCAAAGGCATGGACGGGTTTTCTCGAGGGAAATGATCGGGGCGCATCGTGCCTGGGTCCGCACTCGGGCCTGAAGATGCAGGAGGCGCGGTTCCAGAAGGCGCTTGCATGCCTGGGAGATGAGAAGCGCACCCGGATCGTCCTGGTCGCCCGTCCGGACTTGAGTGCTCTTCGCGAGGCTTCACGCACGTCGGGCGAACTGGCGGCCCTCGGGCTGAAGAACCAACTGCTCGCGATCAACGGGCGGTTTCGTGCGACTAAGCGCGACGATCCGATTGCAGTCGGGATTGAGCGATCACAGGATGCCGCGCTCTCAACGATGCCGGTTGAACTGTCCCAGCTGCCGAGCGACGAGCTTCCGATGCTTCCCTTCGATATGGTGGGTCTTGATGCACTGAGGGCCTTGTTCGCACCTCAGTCGCATGCGTCGATGATCCAGGAACCGGTGGCAACCGTCCAGACCACCCTGCCGTCGCTTGCGAAATTGATTGACGAGATCGCCGGTGGCCGCAAAGGCCTGGTGGTAGTGATGGGAAAGGGCGGCGTCGGAAAGACGACGGTAGCTGCGGCCCTTGCGATCGGCCTGGTCGAACGCGGCCATGCCGTGCATTTAACGACCACTGATCCGGCAGCTCACCTGTCATTGATCGTCGAGGGAAGTATGAGCGGTCTGACGGTTGACAGGATTGATCCGGCTGCCGAAACCAAACGCTACATCGAGAAAGTCATGTCCTCACGCGGACGCGATCTCGACGAGGAAGGTAAGGCGCTTCTCCGGGAAGACCTTGAATCTCCCTGCACGGAGGAAGTCGCTGTCTTCCACGCCTTCTCACGGATCGTGGCAGAAGCCCGCGACGCCTTTGTGGTCATCGACACTGCTCCAACAGGACACACGCTTCTATTGCTGGATGCGACGGGCGCCTATCATCGTCAGATGACGCGCCAGATGGAGGCGGTCGGCCCTGGCCGGATAGTCACGCCACTGATGCGCCTTCAGGACCCGGAATACACGCGCGTCATCCTCGTTTCCCTTCCTGAAAAGACGCCGGTCTCCGAAGCGGCGATGCTGCAGGAAGATCTGCGCCGAGCAAAGATTGAGCCATACGGTTGGGTGGTCAACAGGACCATGGCGGCGAGTGGCACGCATGATCCGCTTTTGCAGTCGCGCCTTGCGGGAGAACGGGTGCAGATCGACCGGATCACACGCAAACTGGCGAAACGAGCCTATATTCTTCCGTTCCAAGCCGTTCCTCCGGTTGGCATCGACGCTTTGAAACGACTCTCCGGCCGGGAGTGAGACGACGAACGCCAAACTCGAATTGGGAAGCCGCGTCGAAGCGATGGCGGCTCTCGTTACATCCCTTCCCGCGGCGGGCCGGAAGCCCTTGCGCGCTGAGGCTTTGCCTACCCAAAAAACAAAATTAATATGTCCGCAGTTGGCCGACCTGGGACCACATCGCTCAATGTTTGGATGTCAGCGCTCATCTGTCAGCGCTCATCCTTCGGCACCCCATCGTCGGACAGTCCCTCCCGGCCCCATACTGACCGTTGCGAAAGCCAACGGCTTAGCCTACCAAGGAAGCCGGATATAGGGGCCCAGAATAGCTGGGCCGTTAGTTCGAATCCCTTCAAGGCGATAGTTTTTTCATTACTTTACAGAGCCAATTTGCGGTTGTGTGAACGCGAGATAGGACTGCCGGTGCGTGCTGACATCCTCCTTGGAATGTCGTTGCTTTGAGGTTCGCCTGTTCCTTGCCTTAGTCAATATGCTTAAAATCCGGCATATTGAACGATTTGATTTAAAGAGGGTCGGTCGCGCCGTAAGTACGCGGAACTAAGAACGTGGAGGGCAATGACAACTGGCCGGCGGCAGGGCAACGATTACGCTCCTACCAGAACACTGCGTTATTCCACGTTCACAGAAAAGCCAGAAGGGCGCCAATGAAAAAGGCAAGCACCTTTTCACCGATGCTGAGATCGTAGGAAAACTGTGGCAGAATATTCGCAAACAGGGCGCCGAGGCAGGTCAAGCCAACCAGGCTGAGAGCGAGCCGCCACGCAAGCGACTTCATGCCATGCAGGTAGACGGTCACTCCGTATTCACGCAGTTCCAGCATCGCAAAACCAACTTTTCCCATAAGGAGTCCGGTCGCCAAGAGAAATGTTATGACGAGATTGACGTTCTCGTTCCAAAAAACGGAACTCAGGATCCAGGTGGCAACGGCTGCCGCACATGCGGCGAAGAAACCATCACCGAATTTGTTGAGTTTCCCCTGATGCCAGTTGGCGATCTTCGATTTGGTTTCGAGAGGCTGGTAGAGATTGAAGGCCTGACCGATCGCCAGTCCGAGCGCGAAATCGCCGAGGATCGAGGCCCAGTAGTCTTTGCCGCTTTCTTTCATCGACATAGCGAGGAAGAGCGCGAAAGCGACCTTCAGCGCATGCGCGAAGCACGTCAGCGCTCCGGGAAATCGCGGCATCTTGAGGGGGTTCACATCAAGAGCAAAGTTAGCCAAACCTGCAGCGACGAAGACTGTGACA
>NZ_QJNR01000035.1:0-1145 GCF_003355565.1 Ensifer sp. M14 | reverse complement strand
GTGTCGGCCGTCTTTGCCGCAACCCTGGTGTTCGGCGTCGGCGGCTGGGCCGCCCAGGCGAAGCTCTCGGGCGCCGTCATCACCCAGGGCCAGGTCGCCGTCACCCAGCAGGTCAAGCTGATCCAGCACCGCGACGGCGGCATCGTCTCGGCTATCCCCGTCAAGAACGGCACCCATGTCAAGAAGGGTGACGTGCTGCTGCAGCTCGACGAGACCCAGACCCGGGTCGAGCTGTCGATCGTGCGCGGCCAACTGCAGCAGTTCTACGCCATGCGCGCCCGGCTGACGGCCGAACGCGACGGCGACGCCACCGTCTCCTTCGGCGAGCTCGATATTCCGGACGTGCTGAAAGCAAGCGAAGTGAAGTTGTTCGAGGCCAATCGCCGGATGATCACCAGCCAGGAAGAGCAGATGCGGCTGCAGATCGGTCAGTTCGAGGAGCAGATCCGCGGGCTGAAAGCCCAGACCGGTTCCAGCGACAAGGAGAAAGAGATCGTCGAGAAGGAGATCGTCAAGCTCGACACGCTTCTGAAGAGCGGCCTGGTGCCGGTCTCCGAACATCGCGACCTGTTGCGCCAGATGGCCCGCATCGACGGCTCCAAGGGCGAACTGCTCGCCCGCATCGCCGAGGCGCTCGGGCAGATCAGCGAGCTGCGCATCAAGCTGATGTCGATCGACCAGAACAACCGCAAGGAAACGCAAGGCCAGATCGTCGGGCTTGAGGCCAAGATCGCCGAACTGACCGAACGCGCCATCGCCGCCAAGGACCGGCTGTCGCGCATGGAAGTGCGCGCCCCCGTCGACGGTCTCGTCTACGACCTGCAGATCCACACCATCGGCGGCATCATCGCGCCGGGCGCCACCGCCATGTCGATCGTGCCCGAGGGCGAGGACCTGACGGTCGAGATCCGCATCCCGCCTGTCGACATCGACCGCATCGCGCCCGGCCAGAAGAGCCGCATGCGCTTTACCGTCTTCAACCAGCGAACCACCCCCGAACTCGACGGCCGCATCGACGTCATCGCCGCCGCAACCACGCTCGATCGCAACACCGGACAGCCCTTCTATCTCGCAACCGTCGAAATCACCGAGCCGCTCGAAAAGCTCGGCGGCCGCAAGCTCATGCCCGGAATGCCCGTCGAAGT
>NZ_QJNR01000034.1:0-558 GCF_003355565.1 Ensifer sp. M14 | reverse complement strand
AGATGCGATTTGGCGTCGATTATCGAAGTGTCGGAACAGGCCTTCCGTGTAGAGTATCGTAGCGAACTCTGGACCAATTCCTCTGATGCCCAAAAGAGCGGTCGCTCCTGCCGGCGTTTCCGGCGTCTCGTGGGCGATCAAGGCATCTCGCTCTGCTTCTACAGCCTTGATTTGTGCTACGGCGTCGACTCATAAACTTTGGCACCATATTCTTGTTGCGACGAGCTTTACGGCGGCGAGGTAGTTTTCCGGGCGCTTGTCATATCGGGTTGCGATGCCTCGGAACTGCTTGATCCTGTTGAAGAACCGTTCCACGATTGTGTTTCGGCAGAGGATCTGACCCCACCATAGGCGCGCGACGTTGACCCCGGCAGCAATCCGGAATTCTGAACAATGACCATCCGTTAGCCCAAACGTAGTGGGTCAAGGTTCGGCGCCGAAGGGGGGCAAAGTTCCATGCTTGAACACACACGTCAGCGCTCCGGGAAATCGCGGCATCTTGAGGGGTTCACATCAAGAGCAAAGTTAGCCAAACCTGCAGCGACGAAGACTGTGACA
>NZ_QJNR01000033.1:0-727 GCF_003355565.1 Ensifer sp. M14 | reverse complement strand
GCAGGGCGGATGCCACCGGCATGGGACAGGCAATGGGCCAGCCGCAACGGGTGCCGGCGGAATAGCCGGCACGTCGACCCCGGGAAGATCGGCCGCCTTTGGGCGGTGGATCCCATCAGACGCCAAGCGAGCGACACGAGGCCAAGGCGCAAGACAAGCTCCGTCATAGGAGCCAGCACCGGCCGAGGAGGATGTCATGGACGAGAAGCTCATCCTGAAGCGACCCGACAGCCAGCAGGCGGTCGCGCCGATGAACCGTTACGAGATCGCCGACAAGCCGGAGCGCAAGCGCGGCCGCATGCTGTTGTCGGCCTTGTTTCTGGGCGGTCTCGGCTCGGTGTTTGCCGGCCGCGACGAGGCCGGCGGCAATACGCCGGCGCATCGGCCGGGGCTTGGCGACGGCGAGGCGATGGCGCCGGTGGACGAGCCTGAGACCGGCCCGGATCTCGCCGGTGCGCTCGATGTCGTCAACGATGTCGCCGATTACTTCCGCGAGCTGATGGCCGACTTCGCGCTGACCACCGGCACGGTGCCAACCGTGACCGGACGGCTGCGCGCCTCGGTGCGGCTGTCCTTCGACGACGGCCGTCCCGATCCCGGCTTTGTCGACGACCGGCCGCTCCAGCAGAAGGCCCGCTCGGCCAACGACAACGGCCTGGACAACTTCAGCTTCCCGCGGCTGTCGTCCTTCGGCAACCTGCCCTCGACCGGCGGCCGCAAGGATGAC
>NZ_QJNR01000032.1:0-378 GCF_003355565.1 Ensifer sp. M14 | reverse complement strand
TCACAGTGGCACGCCCTAGGGGAGTCGAACCCCTCTTCCCAGAATGAAAATCTGGTGTCCTAACCGATAGACGAAGGGCGCACTTGCTGTGTGGGCGCCTTATAGTCAGCGCCATTGTAGACTGCAAGCGCTAATCTGAAAATTCGCGTGCTTTTCCTGTGAAAAAAACCAGAAAACCCGTGGTGAGCTTGCGGTGCCAAAAAGGTGGCGCTTCGACGAGCGTGCGTCGGGTTCTCGACGAAAAACCGCCGGTCTCGAACAAGGAAATTACGTAGGGGAAGAGGGTCACAGTGGCACGCCCTAGGGGAGTCGAACCCCTCTTCCCAGAATGAAAATCTGGTGTCCTAACCGATAGACGAAGGGCGCACTTGCTGTGTG
>NZ_QJNR01000031.1:0-1282 GCF_003355565.1 Ensifer sp. M14 | reverse complement strand
GGGCGGCCCAGCCGCCGACGCCGAACACCAGGGTTGCGGCAAAGACGGCCGACACCGCGATGCGCGAGGTGATGCCGAACTGCGGTTTTTCGGCCGGCTTGCTGGCCAAATTGCTGGCAGGGGCGGCATTGGCAGCTGTGGAGTTGTCCGTGGTGTTCATGGTCTTCTTCTCCCGATAACGCGTGACAATTAGGTTCCGTGGTTGTTCAGACGGTGTCTCTCGGCTGGTCTGCCGGGCATTCGGTTGCTGCCAGGATAAAATCCTGTTCGGTAAGCTCGTGGCGGCCGGCGATCAGGAATTGCAGATCCTCGTCGCGCTCGAGGTCGATGACGGTGCGAACGACGGTGCGCTCGCCGTCGCCGAAGGTCTCGTGATAGAAGGTGATCTGGTGCACTGGCGGCGCCTGGCCATCCTGCAGCAGCCCGCCGAAGACGAGCCCGCCGATGGCTTCGGCGATCTTCGACAGGTCGACGCGGTCGCCGACCTGGAAGTCGCGGATCTCGTCGCGGCCGCTGCCGTCGTTGGCCAGCGACGCGGTCGTGCGGAAGACGAAGACATCGGCGCCGTCGCCGCCGGCCAGAAAGTTGACGGCATTGCCGGCGATGAGCACGTCGTCGCCCTTGCCGCCGACAGCGCCTTCGACCGAGGTCAACAGGTCCGAGCCGATCTCCACACCCTCAGCCGTGCCACGGTCGAGGTCGATCACCACCGCCTGTGTTGCGGCCGAGGCGTCGTAGGTGTCGCGGCCGTCGTCTCCGTCGATCTCGTCGTCGCCATCATCGGAGCCGGGGACGACGATGACGAGGAACGTGTCGTTCCCGTCGCCGCCCTCCAATTCGTCGTCCCCGGCCCCCCCGACGAGAATGTCGTCGCCGTCGCGGCCGCGCAGCCGGTCATCGCCCCCGCCGCCGGCCAGCAGATCGTCGCCGCGCCCGCCGGAAATCCTGTCGTCGCCCCGCCCGCCGAGGATGATTTCGAAACCCTCGATGCGATCCTCGCCGATCTCCTCGCCTTCGGCGATGCCGACCTCGATATCGGCAAGCACCGTTTGAATCAGGCTCGACATGTCAAGCGTGTCCATGCCGTCGCCACCACAGTAGAAGTCGTCTCCGTCGTCATCCGCGTGATCGCCGTCATCATCTGTCTCGTCGTCATGTGTATCTGCCTTGGCCTCGACGCGGACGGTATCGTTTCCGTTTCCGCCTTTGACGGTGTCGTTTCCGTTTCCGCCTGCGAGCGTGTCGTTGCCGTCGCGGCCGTCGATGGTGTCGTCGCCGTCAT
>NZ_QJNR01000030.1:0-271 GCF_003355565.1 Ensifer sp. M14 | reverse complement strand
TGACCCCCTGCTTGCAAAGCAGGTGCTCTCCCAGCTGAGCTACAGCCCCAACCGTCTCGATCACCAACGGCAAGCCGTCGGCTTCGGTGAACTCAGTCAGCAACCCAAACGGCCAAAAGCCGCAAGGGCAAGGCCCGTCGCCGATCGTTCGGCGGCCCGTCCGGAGCGAAGCGATCAAAGATCGCGACAGCGTCAGGACAAAAAACCATTCGAAAGAATGGTGGGCCCGGGCAGACTCGAACTGCCGACCTCACGCTTATCAGGCGTGCGC
>NZ_QJNR01000003.1:0-570 GCF_003355565.1 Ensifer sp. M14 | reverse complement strand
GCCACCTTTCCGACCAGACCGCAAAGACGCTGACGGCAGCGAGCAAAATCGGCGGCGACGTGCATGTGCTGGTGGCCGGTGCTGGCGCCAAGACGGCCGCCGACCAGGCAGCCAAGCTTTCGGGCGTATCCAAGGTGCTGGTGGCCGAGGACGCAAGCCTTGCCAACAATCTGGCCGAACCGCTGGCAGCGTTGATCGTCTCGCTTGCCGGCAATTACGACACCATCCTTGCCGCCGCCACCTCGGTCGGCAAGAACGTGCTGCCGCGGGTGGCTGCCCTTCTCGGCCACCTTTCCGACCAGACCGCAAAGACGCTGACGGCAGCGAGCAAAATCGGCGGTGACGTGCATGTGCTGGTGGCCGGTGCCGGTGCCAAGGCGGCCGCCGACCAGGCGGCCAAGCTTTCGGGCGTATCCAAGGTGCTGGTGGCCGAGGATGCCTCGCTTGCCAACAACCTGGCCGAACCGCTGGCGGCGCTGATCGTCTCGCTGGCCGGCAATTACGACACCATCCTGGCCGCCGCCACCTCGGTCGGCAAGAACGTGCTGCCGCGGGTGGCTGCCCTTCTCG
>NZ_QJNR01000029.1:0-236 GCF_003355565.1 Ensifer sp. M14 | reverse complement strand
GGTTCATGAAGCCGTTGGCAAGGATGTTGCGGCCGGTGACCACCGGCAGCCGGTTCGAGCGGGTGGCGCCGTCATCATCATCATCATCGTCGTCGTCGTCACCGCCGTTGTTGCCGCCGTTGCCATTGCCGTCGTCGTCGTCATCGTCACCGCCGCCGCCACCGGCATTGTCGTCATCGTTGTCATCCTTGCGGCCGCCGGTCGAGGGCAGGTTGCCGAAGGACGACAGCCGCGGG
>NZ_QJNR01000028.1:0-381 GCF_003355565.1 Ensifer sp. M14 | reverse complement strand
GCAAGGATACCCTCGAGGGCGATGCCGGCGACGATCTCGTCGATGGCGGCAGCGAAGACGACCAACTCACCGGCGGCACCGGCGACGACACGGTTCTGGCCGGCGCCGGCAACGACGTCATCGTTACCGGGCCGAGCAGCGAAGAAGCCCGCCAGGCACAGGCATCGCAAGCATCACCGGCTGCCGCCACCACCGACACCACCGACGACGGCGACGACCATTATTCCGGCGGTACCGGCTTCGACACGCTCGATGCCAGCGCCACCACGAACACCATTGTCGTCGACCTCGAACAGGGCACGGCGTCAGGCGAAGAGATCGGCTCCGACACGCTCGACAGCATCGAGGCGGTCATCGCCGGCGCAGGTGACGACCAGCTCT
>NZ_QJNR01000027.1:0-259 GCF_003355565.1 Ensifer sp. M14 | reverse complement strand
TTATAGACCCCGCACCTCAGACACGTCAACAGACAATTTCAAAAAACTGACAAGAAACAACAAGTGACTGAAAAAACACAGGAAATTCACAAAGAAGTTATCAACAGGGCGGTGAAGGGGCAAAAACTGCGGCAGACTTCGGCGGCCAATCCGCCAAACGTCAGCTCCGGCCGCCCAAAAACCGCACGTTCTGGGCCGGGCGCTCTTCGTCTGAAGGATCTGGCCGGCCGGCTGTACGCTGAGCGGCCGTTCGCGGCTG
>NZ_QJNR01000026.1:0-345 GCF_003355565.1 Ensifer sp. M14 | reverse complement strand
GTCTTAAGACGCGGGAGAGTAGGTCGCTGCCAGGTCTGCAAAACGCAAGATAAAAAAACCGAAATCAAAACGATCTTCTTCTCTTCATCCCTCGGCCCAGCCGAACACGGGTCGCCCTCAAGCGGCCCTTTTGTTTTGCTAGGCTAAAAACAAGACGTGCGTCCCTTACACGAGACAAATCCTTCAGATTTGCTCGGCAGAGACCATAAATCCCAAAGGGGTTTACGTTACCGCGACAAATCCCATAGGGATTTGCGCACCGGATAAACCGCAAAAGCGGTTTACCTAGATGGCGCGGGGTGGAGCAGCCCGGTAGCTCGTCAGGCTCATAACCTGAAGGCCGCA
>NZ_QJNR01000025.1:0-242 GCF_003355565.1 Ensifer sp. M14 | reverse complement strand
GCACCTGCTTTGCAAGCAGGGGGTCAGCGGTTCGATCCCGCTCAGCTCCACCATTTTTGGTTAGGACTGGGACGCCGATTGAGCGGCGACGGCCCTTGGCCTTGCGAAGCTGATGCTTCGTTTGAGGCTGACGGTTCGGGTTGAGATATCCTTGGAGAAATAAAAGTTTGCATCGCCTCGATGAGGTTGATGCCTGTTCTGATTACATTGTGAAGAGAAGATATGTCTGGAAGCTTCCAGGT
>NZ_QJNR01000024.1:0-207 GCF_003355565.1 Ensifer sp. M14 | reverse complement strand
GCCCCCGCAACCAAATCAAAAAAAGCCCGCATGGTGAAAACCGGCGGGCTTTTTGACGTTCCGGAGCCAGGAAAATGCGAAACAAAAAGCGCACCAGACACGAAGTCCAACTGCTTCGGACTACCTTGGCCTGGAACGCTCCTGATCCCCTGCTGACCTGCCCCTGAGAATTTCCTCCAGAATGGATTAGAGTCCGGCCCATTAAAG
>NZ_QJNR01000023.1:0-939 GCF_003355565.1 Ensifer sp. M14 | reverse complement strand
ACCATCAACATCATAGGGTCCGATGGCGAAGGCAGGAAGCCAACCGCCTCATAGAAGCCCCGCGCGTCATCGGAAATTGCATGCACCAGCACGCCGCGAATGCCCAGGATTTCTGCGGCGTTGAGCAGTCGTAAACCTGCGTCGCGAACCAAAGCTCTACCGATACCACGTCCCTGATGGGCTCCATCAATGGCGAGGCGACCAAGCACAGCAACTGGAATTGGATCCGGCATATTGCGCCGAAAACGGCCAGGTGCTTCCGGCTGTTTCACCGCGCCGGAAGCGAGTGCGTAATAGGCGATGACGCGGTTTTCTTCACACACGACGAACGTTCGAGACGCGCCCCCTATCTGATTGGTACGCGCGCGACGGCGCAGCCAGTCGTCCAGTTCGAGCACGCCGGAATTGAAGTCGGCCAGTTCGTGATGGTCGGCCAATGGCGTCGGCGCACTGAGAGTCACGCCTCGTCCCACGGCGCTTTGGTCGACATGGTACGCTTCAGACGCTCGTTGGGTTGCGCGGGCGCATCGAGCCGAGCAAGGTACTCGGCATAGATTTCTGGGCTGACCGTGAATACAGAACGGTCAATCAGCACCTCTTCGGCGCGGCGCTCGGAAGCCTCAAGCATGAAATCCGTGCGCGTCTTGCCAAGCAACTCGGCGGCGCGGTCGATCAAGTTGCGTGTCGCGGGCTTGATACGCATATTTAATGGCACGCTTGTGTCCGGACTTTTACGTGTGTGAGAGGTGGGCATGGAAAACTCCTATCTGCCCCAACAAATAACGTAACGACATCATCTTTACAATGTCCGAAAAGATGATGTCGTTGCGAATTCATCTCGTGCTGAGCCGCGTTCATCTTTCCTTCATTGCAATTGAACTGATTGTCACAGTCTTCGTCGCTGCAGGTTTGGCTAACTTTGCTCTTGATGTGAACCCC
>NZ_QJNR01000022.1:0-224 GCF_003355565.1 Ensifer sp. M14 | reverse complement strand
TGTCGTTGCCATTGCCGCCGAACAGCCGGTCATCGCCGTCTTCGCCATGGATCGTATCGTTGCCGTCGCCGCCAAGCAGCGTGTCGTTGCCGGTGCCGCCGAGGATCAGGTCGTCGTCCTCGCGGCCATAGACGATATCGTCGCCGCCAAGGGCCGCGATGATGTCGGGGCGCGGCGTGCCGAGGAGAACGTCGGGTCCCTCGGTGCCCTTGATCTCGTTGGCC
>NZ_QJNR01000021.1:0-2255 GCF_003355565.1 Ensifer sp. M14 | reverse complement strand
GCCCTGCGGTTCTTCTCCACCACCAGCGGCCGCATCTTCTGCGACGGCAGGATCTCCTCCTTCGGGCCGAAGGCGACCAGCCGGCCGGCCTGCACCAGGCCGATCATGTCGACCGTCTGCAGCGCGCTCGGGCGGTGGGCAACGATGACGACGATGCCGCCGCGCTCGCGCACCTTGAGGATGGCCTGACACAGCGCCTCTTCCCCTTCCGCATCGAGATTGGAGTTCGGTTCGTCGAGCACCACAAGAAAAGGATCCCCGTAGAGTGCACGAGCCAGGGCAATGCGTTGCCGCTGGCCTGCGGACAGTGCGGTTCCATGAGGACCAAGTTCGGTCTGATAGCCGTTCGGCAGGTGCACGATCATCTCGTGGATGCCGGCCGCCTTGGCCGCGCGGATGATGGCGCGCGCATTCGGCGCCTCGGCAAAGCGCGAGATGTTGTCCGACACCGTGCCGTCCATCAGCGCCACGTCCTGCGGCAGGTAGCCGACATGCTGGTTGAACAGCGTCTCGGACCATTGGTTGAGATCGGCGCCGTCGATGCGCACCGCGCCGCGTAAGACCGGCCAGATGCCGAGCATGGCGCGCGCCAGCGTCGTCTTGCCACCGCCCGACGGCCCGATCAGCCCCAGCGCCTGGCCGGCTTTGAGCTCCAGGCTCACTTCGCTGAGCAGCACCGCCCCGGTCGACGGCGCCACCGTCGTCACCTTGTCGAGCGACAGGCTCGTCGTCGGCGCCGGCAGGTCGAGGTTGCCGGAGCGCTCGTCGAGCACGCCGAGCGTCTCGTTCAGGCGGTGATAGCTGCGTCTCGCCGCCACCACGCCCTTCCATTGCGCGATCGCCATGTCGACCGGCGCCAGCGCTCTCGCCGTCACGATCGAAGAGGCGATGATCGAGCCGGCCGACATCTGCCCGCGGATCGCCAGATAGGCGCCAACCCCGAGGATCGCCGACTGCAGGATCATGCGCAGCACCTTCGACAGGCCCGACAACGTGCCGCCGATATCCGACGTCTTGGTCTGACAGTCGAGATGGCGGCGATTGGCCTTCTCGAAACGATCGACCGCCCGGCCGGTCATGCCCATGGCATGCAGCACGTCGCTGTTGCGGGCATTGCTTTCGGCCACCGAGCTGCGCGCCACCGACGCCTTGATCATCGAGCTGGAATGGCGCCGCGTCAGCACCTCGGCAATCACCGTCAGCACCGCCAGAACCAGGGCGCCGCCGAGCGTGAGATAACCGAGAACCGGGTGCAGCATCCAGACGAAGACGAGATAGATCGGGATCCACGGCAGATCGAACAGCGCCACCGGTCCCTGGCTCGAAAGGAAGCCGCGCAGCGTGTCGACGTCGCGACCGCGTTCCGTCGCCTCCGCCGTCGAATAGCCGAAGCGCGGCATCTCGATCACCACCTTGTGGGCAAGCGGCGCCAGTTGCGTGTCGAGCCTGGCGCCGAGCCTCACCAGGATCTGCGAGCGGATGACGTCGAACAGGCCCTGGAACAGATAGAGCCCGACCGCCAGCACCGACAGCGCCACCAGGGTGGAGATGCTGCCGCTGGTCAGCGCCCGATCGTAGATCTGCAGCATGTAGAAGGCGCCGGTCAGCGCCAGGATGTTGATCAGGCCGGAAAGGCCGAAGAGATAGATCAGGATACCGCGCATGCCGCCGATCTTGTGTTGCGGCTCTTTCTTCTTGCTCATGATGAGATCCCCTTTTGTCCGCCCGCATGCTGTCCCGGCCGGTCACAGACCGGCCGGGAATTCCGCTTCATGCTCAGGAGACACCATTGAAGTCGGCGACCTTGAGGTTGTGCGTGCCTGCAATCGCCAGTTCGAAGTCGGCATCCGGGTCGGCATCGACACTGCCGCGGATCACGGTGACGTCGGCGCCGTCCTGTGTCTCATGCGTCACCACGACCTGGCCGGCGCCCGAAAGCGTCGTTCCGGCCGAAAGCGTGAAGTGCTGCACGCCCGCCTGTCCGGTGTTGGCATCGATCGAGGAGAAGTCGATCCGGTCTCCCGGCGTAAAGCCGTAGATCGTGTCGCCGTTGGCCGCTGCCACCGAGGTGAAGCGGAAGACGTCCTCGCCAAGGCCGCCGTCGATGATGTTGACGGCATTCGACGCGGTGATCACGTCATGGCCCGAGCCACCGATGAAGTTCTCGAAGCCGTAGACCGTGTCGGTGCCCACCTCGACGCCCGAGACCTGGCCGCGGCCCATGAAGCCGGTGCCCATGTCGACCGTCAGGGTGC
>NZ_QJNR01000020.1:0-251 GCF_003355565.1 Ensifer sp. M14 | reverse complement strand
GTGGGATGACATCGAGCCGCTCGGATCGGTCTTCGCCAATCAAAACCTTTTCCAGACCTCGGCATTCTTCGGGGATTTCAGGCTCGATGACCTCCTCAATGCGCTCGAGATGGGCGGCAAAGCCCTTGCGCGGGCGTGCTTCCCGCTTCTGCTTGTCTTTCCGTGACTGGTCGAGCTCGCTGTCGATCGCTGCCAGGCCGGTCTCGACTTCCTCGAACGCAAAGTCGATCTGATCGTCGTTGATCCCCAGT
>NZ_QJNR01000002.1:0-505 GCF_003355565.1 Ensifer sp. M14 | reverse complement strand
TGCCTCCGGCGGGACTGCGCCCTATAGCTACGCCATAACCGCCGGCGCGCTTCCCGCCGGACTGACCCTGAGCCCCGGCGGCGCCGTCTCCGGCACGCCCACGACGGGGGGAGCCTTCAGTTTCACTGTGACGGCGACCGACGCTTACGGCGCAACTGGATCGAGAGCCTACTCCGGCACCGTCGCTTCGCAGCTTCCCGTCGTCGGCGCCGTCAGCGCAACGGTTGCGGCCAATTCCTCGGCCAATCCGATGCCTCCGGCGGGACTGCGCCCTATAGCTACGCCATAACCGCCGGCGCGCTTCCCACCGGACTGACGTTGAACGCATTGTCAGGGGCAGTCTCCGGGACGCCTACAATAGGCGGCTCTGCCAATTTCACCGTGACGGCAACCGACGCCAACGGCGCAACTGGATCGAGAGCCTACTCCGTCACCATCGCTTCGCAGCCACCCGTCGTCGGCGCCGTCAGCGCAACGGTTGCGGCCAATTCCTCGGCCAATCCGA
>NZ_QJNR01000019.1:0-3228 GCF_003355565.1 Ensifer sp. M14 | reverse complement strand
GGGCGGCCCAGCCGCCGACGCCGAACACCAGGGTTGCGGCAAAGACGGCCGACACAGCGATGCGCGAGGTGATGCCGAACTGCGGTTTTTCTGCCGGCGTGGTTGTCATGGCAGCCGCCTCTGTCGTGCTCTTGTCCGTGGTGTTCATGGTCTTCTTCTCCCGATAACGCGTGACTATTAGGTTCCGTGGTCGTTCAGACGGTGTCTCTCGACTGGTCTGCCGGGCTTTCGGTTGCCGCCAGGATAAAATCCTGTTCGGTAAGCTCGTGGCGGCCGGCGATCAGGAATTGCAGATCCTCGTCGCGCTCGAGGTCGACGACGGCGCGCACGACCGTGCGCTCGCCGTCGCCAAAGGTCTCGTGATAGAAGGTGATCTGGTGGACTGGCGGCGCCTGGCCATCCTGCAGCAGTCCGCCGAAGACGAGCCCGCCGATGGCCTCGGCGATCTTCGACAGGTCGACGCGGTCGCCGACCTGGAAGTCGCGGATCTCGTCGCGGCCGCTGCCGTCATTGGCAAGCGATGCGGTCGTGCGAAAGACGAAGACATCGGCGCCGGCGCCGCCAGCCAGAAAGTTGACGGCATTGCCGGCGACGAGAACGTCGTCGCCCTTGCCGCCGACAGCACCTTCGACCGAGGTCAACAGGTCCGAGCCGATCTCCACACCCTCAGCCGTGCCACGGTCGAGGTCGATCACCACGGCCTGCATCGCTGCCGAAGCGTCGTAGGTGTCGACCGCCTCGTTGCCGTCGATCAGGTCGTTGCCGTCGTCGCCGCTCGCATCCGGCGCGATCACCACGAGGAAGGTGTCATTGCCGGTATTGCCCTCCAACTTGTCACTGCCGCCACCCCCGACGAGAACATCGTCGCCGCCGCGGCCGCGCAGTATGTCGTTGCCGTCGCCGCCCGACAGGATATTGTTGCCGGTCCCACCCGACAGGCGGTCGCCGCCGTCGCCACCGACGATGATGTCGAAGCCGTCGATCAGGTCCGAACCGATCTCCTCGCCTTCGGCGATGCCGGCCTCGATATCGGCAAGAACGGCCTGCACCAGCGCCGACATGTCGAGCGTATCGATGCCGTCACCGCCTGAGTATGTGTCATTGCCGTCATTGCCCGCATCGGTTGTCACGACGACGATGACAGTGTCGTTGCCCTCACCGCCGGAAACGGTATCGTTACCCTGGCCGCCGGCCAGCGTGTCGTTGCCGTCGCGACCGTCGATGACATCGTTGCCGTCATTGCCTGTGAGAGTGTTGTTCTCGGCGTCGCCCGAGAGCTGGTCGTCACCCGAACCGGCGATAACTGTCTCGATGCTGTCGAGCGTATCGGAACCGATCTCCTCGCCCGTGGCCGTCCCCTCTTCGAGATCGACGACGATGCTCTCGGTGGTCGCACTGGCATCCAGCGTGTCGGTTCCCGCACCGCCGCTGTAGGTATCGTTGCCGTCAGTCGTCTCACCCGGTGCGCAGACAGGCGCTTCGACGACGATGGTGTCATCGCCGGCGCCACCGGAGACGACATCGTCGCCCTGGCCGCCGGCGAGCGTATCGTCGCCGCTACGACCGTCGATGACATCGTTGCCGTCATTGCCGATCAACGTGTTGCAGGCGGCATCGCCGGAAAGCTGGTCGTCGCCGGAGCCGGCAACGACGGTCTCGATGCTGACGACGGTGTCAGAGCCGATCTCTTCGCCTGACGCCGTGCCGTCTTCGAGATCGACAACAATGGTCTCGGTGGTGGCGCTGGCATCCAGCGTGTCGAAGCCGGTGCCGCCTTCGTATGTGTCGTCGCCGTCGTCGTAATCGCTGTTGTCGTCGTCGCTGTGGTCTTCGGCGCGGGCCTGAACGATGACGGTATCGTTTCCGTTTCCGCCTTTGACGGTGTCGTCGCCCTGGCCGCCTGCGAGCGTGTCGTTGCCGTCGCGGCCGTCGATGGTGTCGTCGCCGTCATTGCCGAGGAGTGTGTTGTTCTGGTTGTCGCCGGAGAGCTGGTCGTCACCTGCGCCGGCGATGACCGCCTCGATGCTGTCGAGCGTGTCTGAGCCGATCTCTTCGCCTGACGCCGTGCCCTGTTCGAGGTCGACGACGATGGTGTTCGTGGTAGTGCTGGCATCGAGCGTGTCGAAGCCGGTGCCGCCGGAATAATGGTCGTCGCCGTCGTCGGTGGTGTCGGTGGTGGCGGCCGCCGGTGATGTCTGCGATGCCTGTGCCAGACGGGCCTCTTCGCTGCTTGGTCCGGTAACGATGACATCGTTGCCGGCGCCTGAAAGAACCGTGTCGTCGCCGGTGCCGCCGGTCAAGCGGTCGTCCTCGCTGCCGCCATCGACGAGATCGTCGCCGGCATCGCCCTCGAGGGTATCCTTGCCGTCTTCGCCGAACAGCCGGTCGTCGCCGGTGCCGCCCGAGAGCGTGTCGTCGCCTTCCTCGCCGATGAGGATGTCGTCGCCAGCCTCGCCATAGAGCTGGTCGTTGCCGGCGCCGCCGAAGAGAATGTCGTTGCCATTGCCGCCGAACAGCCGGTCATCGCCGTCTTCGCCATGGATCGTGTCGTTGCCGTCGCCGCCAAGCAGCGTGTCGTTGCCGGTGCCGCCAAGGATCAGGTCGTCGTCCTCGCGGCCATAGACGATGTCGTCGCCACCAAGGGCCGCGATGATATCGGCGCGCGGCGTGCCGAGGAGAACGTCGGGTCCCTCGGTGCCCTTGATCTCGTTGGCCGGCCAGTCGAGCAGCGAAAGCAGCGCGCCATTGGCGACGCTGCCGGTACCGTCGGAGACGGTATAGCTGAAGGTGACTTCGCCGATGTCGCCACGGTCAGGCGTATAGAGCCACATGCCGTCGGAGTAAGCGCGCACCGAACCGGAAGAAACGGTCAGATTGGCGATCGACAGCCGGTCGCCGTCGGGATCGAGCGTGTTGGCCAAGAGATCATCGAGCAGGATGATCGCCGACAGGTTCATGAAGCCGTTGGCAAGGATGTTGCGGCCGGTGACCACCGGCAGCCGGTTGGAGCGGGTGGCGCCGTCATCGTCATCATCGTCGTCGTCATCACCGCCGTTGTTGCCGCCGCCATTATTGCCACCGTTGTTGTTTCCGCCGTTATTGCCGCCATTGTTGCCGCCGTTGCCATTGCCGTCGTCGTCGTCATCGCCGCCACCGGCATTGTCGTCATCGTCGTCATCCTTGCGGCCGCCGGTCGAGGGCAGGTTGCCGAAGGACGACAGCCGCGGG
>NZ_QJNR01000018.1:301097-504024 GCF_003355565.1 Ensifer sp. M14 | reverse complement strand
AACTCATTCTGGCACATTGCGATGCCGTGGGGAGCCGTCCACCCCAACAAGGCAGTAGCTCGTGCAGGCGGGAGACGGGAGGATCGGCGATGCGGGCGAACACATCAACACATCGGCGAGCCACGCCTTTGGGTCGACGTCGTTGAGGCGGCAAGTCGTGATGACGGAGAGCATGATGGCGGCACGATCAGCTGTCGCTTCCGAACTACCGACGCAAAAAACGGGTTATCGCCTGATGCAAGCGCCACCACAACGAATCCTGCATACCCTTGGCCTCGGCCGTTAGACGCTCAATCTCAGCCAAACTCTCACTCAGGTGCTCAGATAATGTCTGCTTTTCTTTGTCCGCAGCGTTAAGCTCCTCGATGGCATGGAGCAGATCGATCTCGAACGATCCAGCTTGAGAAACGGCCGATGCCAGCTCGTCTCGCATTGTTTCAAGCTTAGCACTTACGACCGCCAATCGAGCCTCGCTAACCTGCAACTGCGGGCGGAAGAGTTGCACATTGTCCCACGCAACACGGGCGGTAAGGTCACGAGCAGCACGCCGTATTGCGGCGGTCCAACCTTGGGGATCAGCGTGCAAACAGGCAAAATAGGCTTGTTGCTCGACCTGCCCCTCAGGTACTTGAACACGCAGTTCCTCAGGCCACCAGCCGGAGCTGTCAGCCATGTCCAGAAACGCGCTAAGCTGTGGCATACCTGAATTACGTTTGTTTTTCCGTTTGGCAGTGAAATGCAGCAAGGTCGGCAGCCGACAATGGACCACCGAGGGTTTAGGATTCTCGTGGATAATACGCTGCCACAAGCGCCAGTCTGCCGCGATTGGAAGGTCTTCGCGCCAAACGTCCAGCGATGGAAGGCTGTCGGCTCTATAGAGAAAACAACTTGCTGGGATCGTGTTTCTTCGCTCCATGAAATCCTCGAGCTCATCCGGGATTTCGAGGTTGGTCAGGAATGGTGCTGCTATACCATCCGTCGAAACCCAGAGAGCTTGACTATGTGCCATTGCTGCCCCGCCCTCGAGAGATTCTGCGAGCAGCTCGAAATGGTCGGGGAACAGAATGTCATCGTCGGCAGCGAACCCAATCAACCGTCCGCGAGCCTCGCGGAGACCAATGTTTCGGTTCGCATAACCAAAATGCGGCGCTTTAGGAAGATCGAAGAAGCGGATCCGATCATCCTTGAACCCAGCAACCACATCTCCAGTGCCAGGAACGCAGCCATCGCCGACAACCAGGAGTTCGAAATCACCGAAGGTTTGAGAAAGCACAGACTCGATAGCGATCCCAATCACGTCCACACGGTTGTGGGTCGGCATGAGTATCGAAATACGAGGTGCGCTCACCATCCTTTTGCCGAACCGAAGCTGTAAGGAATCAGATCGGTATCGATGGGGAGCCGATATTTATCCGGGCTGGTATGGTCGTACTGGATTGTTGGGAAATTGATGACGACAACGTCGGAAGTGCCGATGTTGTGGTCGGCATGCCAAACATACTTCGGTACGTTGATCAGGCGCGGCCGGCTGCCGGAGAGATATACGCGGCATATCTTCCCGCATGTGCCAGAGTCCGGCCTAGGGTCATAAAGCACCAGTTCCAACTCTCCGCTCAAAACGAAGTAGCGATCTTCGTGCTCCTTATGCAGACCCCACCCTTTGACCATTCCCGGTCGAATCGTGAAAATATATGAGAAAACGAGCGGATCCGGATGCCACCCCCATCTGGGGTCGTATATTTCGGTGACGCTACCGCGATCATCATCATGCCTGATGCTGTTGTAGAACGACATGCCGTCCAGCAGTGGTGCTATGCTTTGCCGCTGTTCGTCGACGGTCCTCTGATCTTGCACGGCAGTGGCCAATGTCTGTTGCAGCAGATCCGCATTTCCACCATGTCGCGAGTCATCACGCATTATTGTCCCCCCAATATTGGAGGCCTATATCGCATGGGGATTGCGGACATGTCATCAGATCCTACGCGCGGTCCGATTTTTTAGTCGGCTTGACCTGAGACCCTGAACTTCCTCCATATTTTGGTAGAGTCCGTCACAACCAGGAGACGGACGAATGAAGCGTTCACGGTTCACGGAAGAACAGATCATCGCAAGGCTAAGGAATGCGATCGCCGTTGCTGAATCGGGTCGAAGCGGCGAGATACGCTACTACCCAATTCTCTTGGACGAGCTCGTTGCGAAACCATGACATTTCAACCGACCTGCAAGCGATAGCGGACTGTACTGGCTATTGAGCGCATGTATTGAGGGTCGGTCTTGCATCCGTTTGTCCTGAAACATTACAACCAGTTCTCGCCTCTGTCTCGGCAGAATCGGCTATGTCGAATTATCATATATTAGCTACGGAAACGTTCGAGGAAGTACCTAACATGGAAACGAATGCCAGAGTAGTCGTCGGTGAAGGTGCCAAGCAGGTCGCCTTCTCGCAGAAGGAGCGCCTGTCGCTGATCGCCGGCCCCTGTCAGATGGAAAGCCGCGAGCACGCCTTCATGATGGCGGGAAAGCTTGCCGAATTGTGCAAGTCGCTCGATATCGGCCTCGTCTACAAGTCGTCCTTCGACAAGGCCAACCGCACGTCGCTTTCGGGCAAGCGCGGCATTGGCCTCGACAAGGCGATGGAGGTCTTTGCCGATCTCAAGAAGGAGTTCGGCTTCCCGGTACTGACCGATGTCCACACCGAGGAGCAGTGCGCTCTGGTCGCCCCGACTGTCGACATTCTGCAGATCCCTGCCTTCCTGTCGCGCCAGACCGACCTGTTGGTGGCCGCCGCCAAGACCGGCCGCACCATCAACGTCAAGAAGGGCCAGTTCCTGGCGCCTTGGGACATGAAGAACGTGCTCGCCAAGTTCACGGAAAGTGGCAATCCCAACATTCTTCTGTGCGAACGCGGCGCGTCCTTCGGCTACAACACGCTGGTGTCCGACATGCGGTCGCTGCCGATCATGGCTTCGCTCGGTGCCCCCGTCGTCTTTGACGCCACCCACTCGGTGCAGCAGCCCGGCGGGCAGGGCGGCTCGACCGGCGGCCAGCGCGAGTTCGTCGAGACGCTGTCGCGTGCGGCCGTTGCCGTTGGCATCGCCGGCCTGTTCGTCGAAACCCACGAGGATCCCGACAACGCGCCGTCGGACGGCCCCAATATGGTGCATCTGAAGGATATGCCGCGGCTGCTCGAAAAGCTGCTGGCCCTTGACTCGGTTGCGAAGTCGGTTGTGAAAGGTGGTTGATGAGCCTCTTGGTTGCAGCCGGTGCCCTGCGCGACGCATGAAACGCACGCGCATAGATTGAATGCTTAGGGTGGATTTTGCTATAACAGCGAGCACTTCCTGCGTATCATTTTTGCTTGAGGGCGTTGAAGCAATGGAGTGCCTTGGCGCCTCCATATAGGCGCAGTGTAAAATCGGAGCGGGATGTCCATCTACTAGCACATCAATTTGCCGCGGCGCGAGAGATGAGCGTCGGGCGCACAATGACAATCGTCACGACTATTGACATCGTTCATTTAACAATTAGAAATGCCTCATTCCGAGGGGAGCACTATTCTGTGCTGAGATGGCGGTGAGCCGGACCCTTGAACCTGATCCGGGTCATGCCGGCGTAGGAACGGGAAAAGAGCCGCATTCGGCAAACTAATCGCGTTTTCGCTTTCACCTGGATCTCCGTGATGTTTTGTCTGGAGATCGATCGATGCTGTGTTTTGCCAGTTTCCGCCGGATGGCGGATCCGCGTTTCGCCCGGGTTGCCGCGTCGGTTGACCGGCGATGCGCGTAGCTTTCACATTTGTTCGTAGCCTTGTTGGACTTGCTGTCCTTTGGCAGGCCTCGGTGTTTGTTTTTTCGCTACCGGGCTATCTGCTGCCAACGCCGCTTGAGGTGCTGGCTGTGTTTGCACGGCAGCGAGCATTTTTGCTTGAACAGAGCCTTGTGACAATCGCCGAAATGCTGGCCGGTCTCGCGGCCGGCTCGGTGTTCGGTGTGGCGACAGCAATTGGCCTGGCGGCTTTTCCGCGGCTCGGAAAACTCGTCTGGCCCTTCGTGCTTGTCCTCCAAGCCTTTCCCGTCTTCGTCATAGCGCCCTTGCTGGTGCTGTGGTTTGGCTTCGGCATGGTCTCGAAGATCGTGATGACGGCCATCATCATCTTCTTTCCCGTTGTTTCGGCATTCTCGGACGGTTTGCGCCGTACCGATACGCAGATCCTTGATGCCGTGGCGCTCACCAAGGCAAGCCATTGGCAGGCGTTGCGGCTCGTGCGGTTGCCATTGGCGTTGCCGGGGCTTGTTACGGGCCTGCGTGTCGCTGCGCCCTTGGCTCCGCTTGGCGCCGTTGTCGGCGAATGGGTCGGCGCCTCGGCCGGCCTTGGCTTTGTGATCGTCCAGGCAAATGCCCGCATGCAGACCGATGTCGTCTTCGCCGCGATGGCCATTCTTGCCGTTCTCGCCGTCGGCCTCAGGCTTCTCGTCGATGAGGCAACACGTCCACTCGCGCACTGGGCGCGAGAAACCTGAATATCCGAGATCAACTGGGAGAGTTCATAACATAATGATTCGCAAATTTCTGATTTCCGCCAGCTTTGCGTTCGGCGTCGTCCTTTCAACCGGCTCAGCAATGGCCGCAGAAAAACTGACAGTGATGCTGGAGTGGTTCGTCAATCCGGACCACGCCCCGATCGTCGTCGCCAAAGAACTCGGCCTGTTCGAAAAGGGGGGGCTCGATGTCGAGCTCATCCCCCCGGCCGATCCCTCCAGCGTGCCACGTCTCATTGCAGCAGGGCAGGCTGATATCGGCGTACACTATCAGCCGAACCTTTACCTTGATCATGCCGCCGGTCTGCCGCTCGTTCGCGTGGGTACTCTGGTCGAGACACCGCTCAACACCGTCACCGTCCTTGACGACGGTCCGATCCGCAGCCTTGCCGATCTGAAGGGCAAGAAGATCGGCTTCTCCGTCTCCGGTTTCGAGGATGCGATGCTCGGCCGAATGCTTGCCTCGGCCGGTCTGAAGAAGGAGGACGTCGAACTCATCAACGTCAACTTCGCCCTGTCGCCGTCGCTGATCGCTGGCAAGGTCGATGCGACGATCGGCGGCTTCAGGAATTTCGAGCAGACACAGATGCGTATCGAGGGACATGAAGGCCGGTCATTCTTCCCCGAAGAGCATGGCGTGCCGGTTTATGACGAGCTCGTCTTCGTTGCCGACAAGGCAAAGGTTGGCGACGGGCGCTTGCCGCTCTTCCTTGCCGCGGTGGAGAGGGGGGCAATTTTCCTCACCAACCACCCTGACGAAGCCTGGAAGCTTTTCGTCAAGGCCTATCCAAACCTCGATGACGAGCTCAACCGCAGAGCATTCACCGACACCCTGCCGCGCTTCGCCAAAAGGCCGGCGGCACTTGATCGTGGCCGCTACGAGCGGTTTGGAAAGTTCCTTGCTGAAAGCGGACTGATCAGCCAGGCACCTGATGTCGACGATATCGCGGTGGAAATCCGATGACGGGCGAAACAGGATTCGTGGAAAATGCTGCTGCATTGCTGGCGCGTGTCCGGCGACAACGTCCCCGTGTACACTGCGTGATGAACACGGTGGTGCAGAAGTTCGTGGCGGATGGCCTCGCGGCGCTTGGCGCGATCCCCTCCATGACATCATCGACAGAAGAGGTCGAGGCCTTTGCCCGGCGCGCCGATGCGCTCGTCGTCAATCTCGGCACGCTTGATGAAGTGCGGCGCGCGGCGATCCGCCTGGCAACAGCCGTTGCGCGCGGCGCCCACAAGCCGTGGATCGTTGATCCCGTGCATTGCGATAATTCGCCATCGCGGCTTGCGTTTGCCCGGGAACTCATCGCATCCGGGCCTTCCGTGGTTCGCGGCAATGCAAGCGAGATGGACATCGTCGGTGAGGCCAACGGTGTCTTGAAAATCAAGACGGGGCCTATCGACGAACTCACTCTGGGTCGACTTGCGACCCGGGTTGAGAACGGCCACCCCCTCATGGCGCAAGTCACGGGCACCGGGTGCCTCTCGGGCGCCTTGATCGCGGCCTTCATGGCCGTCGAGCCGGATCGCCTGAAGGCAGCCACGGGTGCGCTACTAACAAGCGGTATCGCCGCGGAGATTGCCGCGGAACGATCGAGTGGTCCCGGGAGCTTCGAGGCCGCCTTCCGCGATGCGCTCGCATCGCTCCGCCCTGAGGATATCATTGCCAATGCCAGGATTTCTTATGCCGAAGGTTGATTATCGCCTGAATGCCCTCGTCGATGCGCGACTTGCGGACAAAGGGAATTTAGCTGACCTGGCGCGTACCGCTGCGCTCAGTGGCGCGACACTCATCCAGTATCGCGACAAGACGAGCTCGACACGAGAGATGATCGAACAGGCGCGGGAGATCGGTGCTGCGCTTGCCGGAACCGGCGTGCCTTTTGTCATCAACGATCGCGTCGATGTGGCGCTCGCGGCGGGCGCCGATGGCGTCCATCTCGGGCGGGACGACATGGATGCGGCCACGGCCCGCTCGATGATGGGCGATGCTGCGATCATCGGCTTGACGGTCAAGAACGAAATGGATGCCCAGACTGCCATTGGTTCACCGATTGATTACGCCTGTATCGGTGGGGTCTACGAGACGCTGTCGAAACACAACCCCGATCCCCCGGTCGGTCTGGAGGGGTTCGCCAGGCTTCGCAGGACGCTTCTCACGGCTAAACCGGATCTGCCGGTTGGAGCCATCGCCGGGATAAATGCGCAGCGCGCCGGAGAAGTCGTCGCCGTTGGGGCTGATGGAGTCGCGGTCATTTCTGCAATCTTTGCTGCAGTGGATCCGGCGGCAGCCAGTCGTGAGTTGCGGGCATGCGTCGATCGTGCGTTGAAGACGGCTGCACGATGACCGCTATTGCAGTCACCATTGCTGGTTCCGATTCAGGTGGCGGTGCGGGTATCCAGGCGGACCTGAAAGCTTTCTCGGCGCTCGGCGTTTTTGGCGCAAGCGTGATCACGGCGATCACCGCACAGAACACCAGAGGTGTGACGGCGGTCGAGGATATCTCGCCGGCGATTGTCGAGGCTCAAATTGATGCGGTGTTTGCTGACCTTGCTGTTGGAGTCGTGAAGATCGGCATGGTGTCTCGCGAGGAAACAATCGCCGTAATCGCCAAGGGGCTTCGACGATACGGCAAGATGGCAGTGCTCGATCCCGTGATGGTCGCCACATCAGGTGACGCTCTGCTGCGCCCCGATGCCATTGCGGCGCTTCGCGAGGAGTTGCTGCCAATGGCGCTGGTCGCAACGCCCAACCTGCCGGAAGCGGCATTGCTGACCGGGCGTTCGATCGCGACGGATGAGACGGAGATTGCCCATCAGGCCGAGATCATTCTGAAAGCTGGCGCGCGCTCGGTTCTCATCAAAGGTGGGCACGGGGGCGGCCCCGAGGCGACGGATATCTTCTTTGATGGCCGAGAGCCTGTTCGGTTGACGGCGCCGCGCATTGAAACGACGAATGACCACGGTACGGGCTGCACTCTATCGGCGGCGATCGCCGCCGGGCTGGCGCGCGGGCTTTCCTTGGCGGATGCCGTCATCGCTGCCAAGGATTATCTGCACGGTGCCATCGTTGCCGCCGGAGATCTAAAAGTCGGGCAGGGGCGGGGACCGGTCCATCACTTCCACCGCTGGTGGCAGCCCGATGCTCGCTAGCATGCCGCAGGCTCTGTCGCTGCGGCTGGAGCGAACGCTCGAGCTTGCTGGGGCGTTGACGCTTGCGGCCCTGCTTGCGACCGTGACGGCTTCCGTCGCTCTTCGGTATTTTGCTGCAAGCGGCTTTACCGGTGCGGAAGAAGCGGCAAGTTGGTTGCTGGTAACGCTTGCCTCGATTGGGCTACCGCTCGCTTCGACGGCGAAGGGCTTGCGGATCGATTTATTCGAGGGACGGTCAGCGCCTAGTGATGGCCGTGATCAAAGACCATCCGCGCGCGGCGAGCTCATCGTCGACGACAGAGGCACGAATCCTTTCTCGTCGGAAAACCGGTCCGTGCCCCAAGAGCTGCGCACTATATTTTCCGGCGTCATCACTCTGGTAGCCTGCATCGTCGTGATATCCGGCAGCGGAAAGGCGGCGCTCGATCTCGGCGGTGTTTCGCCCTCGCTCGTCCTTCCCGAGGGACTGCGCCCGGCTATGCTGAGCGCCGGAGGAGTGCTGGCGATTGTCGCGATCCTGCTCCGCCACGTCGCGGACGGCCGGCTTGTCGCGTTCGCCTCGATGCTTGCGATTGCTGTGGGATTACATTGGGTGGTCGGCGCTGTGCCACCTTTGGACCAGGTGTCTCCGAGCTTCATGCTGTGCTGTCTTGCACTTGTGGCAATTCTCGCCGGAACGCCGCTCCCCCATGCTTTCATCGCTGCGGGGTATGTCGCCGTCGCTTTCGGCGCGCCGATGCCGGAAGAGGCGATGGCGGCGGCCACATTGTCCGGCCTGTCGCGTTATCTTCTGACCGCCATCCCATTTTTCCTGCTCGCCGGCGCGCTTTTGACAGCCTCAGGGATCGCCAGTGACCTGGTTTGCTTTGCCGCCACCCTTGTCGGCCACCGTCGCGCCGGGCTCGGTCAAACCGTGCTTTTGACAGGCGTTCTGTTTTCCGGAGCCTCCGGCTCGTCGATCGCCAATGCGGCCTTCGGCACAGCCGCCTTCATGCCGCAGCTAACAGCGCACGGCACGCCGCCTGCGCGCGCCGGCGCGCTGATTGCTGCCGTCTCGGTGCTCGACAATATCATCCCGCCATCGATCGCCTTTCTGATTCTGGCGGCATCCGCGGACCTGTCGACAGGCAAGCTTCTGGCCGGGGGCTTCGTGGCGGGCCTGCTCATGGCAGCTGCGCTTGCCGTTGCCATCCACGTAAACGGCGCGACGACGGCGCGCACCGCCAGGGCATCCGCCGAAGAGTCCCGACGGTTCGGCGTACGGGCGCTGCCCGCCTTCGGTCTCGGCGTCATTGTCGTTGCCGGTATTCGCGCCGGTGTGGTCTCACCCACGGAAGCTGCAGCACTTGCAGCCGCCTATACCCTGATCGCAGTTTTCTTGAAGCGGACAGCCGTTTACGAGGTCTGCGCCGCTTTCCGCCAATCGGCGCGCGAAACCGCGGCGATCCTGCTGTTGATCGGTTCAGCAGCGCCCTTCGCATTTCTCATCGCGATTGATGGCGTTGCGGCACACCTGTCGTCTGCAGCGAGTTGGCTCGGGTCCAATCCGTTCCTTGTGATTGCCGCGCTCAATCTCCTCTTGCTCGGTGTTGGGCTCTTCCTCGATATCGGCGCAGCGATCCTGCTGTTCGCGCCCTTGACGCTGCCGATAGCCGTTTCTGCCGGCATCGACCCAATTCATTTCGGCGTCATCCTGGTCGTCAATCTGATGATTGGCGGTTTGACACCACCCGTCGGCATCCTCGTGCAGACCGTCGGCAACGCTTCCGGCGTGCCCGCGGTCGCGCTGTTTGCCGCGTCGCGGCCCTATCTGCTCGCACTGTTATCGGCACTTGGACTTCTCAGTTTTTCCGCAGCACTCGTTGCCTGTTTTTGAACCCTTAGGGAGGGCATCGAAATGCTTCGCCTCAATCGCCGTGTGTTCAACCTGAGCCTGCTTGCCACCGGTGCCGCAGCGCTTGCTACCCCGGCTTTGACGGGCCGGGCCTCCGCCGCACGCCCCGTGCTCATCGCGTCGCTGATGGGTGAAGACAAACCGGAAACCAAGGTCTGGCTCAAGATCCGCGACCTCGTCGAGGCCGCGCTTCCAGGGTGGTTTGCCTTCAACATTGTCCCGAACGCGGCCCTTGGGGACGAGAAAGATGTCAACGAGGGGCTGCGGTTGGGCGCCATCCAGGGGAGCTTGTCCACTCTGTCGGCCCTATCTGCCTGGGTGCCCGAGAGCCAGCTCTTCGATATGCCGTTTCTCTTCCGCGATGCCGACCATGTCCGCGCGGCAGTCACTTCGAAGGCTGGTGACGTGCTGAAGGTGAGGCTTGAGGGTGAGGGCTTCATCGTTGGAGATTATGTCAACTACGGTGCGCGGCATCTGCTCGCCAAGGAACCCCTGATGCACCCCGGCGATGTTGCCGGAAAGAGATTGCGCGTCATCCAGAGCCCGCTTCATGCGGCGCTATGGGAGAGCTTCGGCGCCGTGCCGGTCGGCCTGCCGATCACCGAGACATACAACGCGCTTGCAACGGGCGTCGTCGACGCCATGGACCTGACGAAGTCGGCATATGCCGGATTCAAGCTATACGAAGTCGTGCCTGACGTGATCGAGACTGGCCACATCTGGGCATCCGGCGCCATCGTCTTTGCCAAACCCTTCTGGAGCAGCCTGACATCTGATGTGCGGGACGTCTTTCGGGATGCAGCTACAGAGGGCGCACGGCATTTCAACGCATTGATCGTTGCCGATGAGGCTGCCTCTGTCGAAACGGCGAAGGCTGCCGGTGCGCGCTTGCATGCCGCCGAAGATCGCGAAGACTGGGTCGCAGGCGCACGAAAGGTTTGGGCGGCCTACGCCGCGAAGGTCGGCGGCATGGAAGCAATCGAGTCTGTGCAGGCAATGGGTTAGGATAGCTTGGCTGGTAAGGCACGAAAGCTGAAATCTTCCTGCTGTTTCATAATATTGCTAGGGTTTTCACTGCCATGCCCGCGGTTTAGAGTGTCGCGAATCGCATGCCACAGGTTGATGAATGCAGGGTCCACAACACAGCCACGCGCCGATGAAATCGAGCATCGCTCATCTTCCTGAGCGTAAGCAGCGTGAGCTCGCACGCGTTGTCGAGGTGCTGCATGAAGAGTTTGAGGACGCACTGAAGGACGGCACAGCCGACTTCAAAAAACGTGGCCGCATACTGAAGATCATTCTGTTCGGCTCCTATGCACGCGGAAATTGGGTGGATGAGCCGCACACGAAAAAGGGCTACCGCTCGGATTACGATATCCTTGTTGTTGTGAACAACAGCAAGTTGACGGATTTCACGCGTTATTGGGCGAAGGCGCAGGATCGCTTGCTGCACCTGTCCGGGATCGAAACACCCGCTAGCCTGATCGTGCACTCCCGCCGCGAGGTGAATACGTCTCTCTACGAGGGCCAGTACTTCTTTATCGAGATTCGAAACGACGGGATTGTGCTCTACGAACTAGATGACGAACCACTAGCTCTGCCGAAACCGCTTTCCAAAGTCGATGCCCTCCGGATCGCTACAGATTACTTCGAAGACCGTTTGCCACACGCCAAGACCTTCTCTGAAGGGGCTTCATTCTTTGTTGGTCGAAGGAAGTTCAAAGAAGCTGCCTTCCTCCTGCATCAGTCGATCGAACAAGCGTACGCCACACTTCTTTTGGTCCTGACGAACTATAGTCCTGCATCCCATAATCTGAATTTCCTGCGCGGTCGCGCCGCAGAGCAGCACAGGGAATTGGCTGAGGTCTGGAGGGCTGATCAGCAGCGTTTCGTTTCATGGTTTAATATTGTCAACGAAGCCTATGTAAAAGCACGTTATTCGCAGCACTATGAAATCACCGAGGAAGCATTGGTGTGGCTCCTGGACCGGACCGAAACACTGATCGATCTCGTGGAAAAAGCCTGCCGTCACCACCTCGAAAGGCTCAAAGCAGAAGTTGAAAGTGCAAGAAGGTTCGGAGAATAGAAAACGATATCAGGTTGTTGTACTGCATTCTTGATATTCTTTGTTAGTTTCGCGATCGAAGGGCGTTGGGGCTGAAGGGCGAAGCGACCTTAGCCGGTTCTCCGCCCGTCAAGTCCTCATGGTTTTAGGCCACGCGCCGGCCCCTATCATCGAACACATGCAGGTCCTTGGCCAGCGCACCCACGGTGACGTGATCGTCGATTTGGCGGACCGAACGTCCCGGAACTCGGAACACCAGGTCCTGACCATTGGCAAACTTGCCATGCACATAGCTTTCGGCGCCGACGAGTTCGATGCTGTCGATGCGGACCTTTGCGGTGAAATCAAAGTCTGCTGCGTCCGGTTCGCAGACTGTGAGGTCTTCCGGTCGGATCCCGATGGTGAATGCGCCTGTTGGTTTCGGCACGTTGGGTGATATCGACCAGCCCTCCAGGGTTTCTGCATGTTTGAGCAGGTTCATCGACGGTGAGCCGATGAAGGTCGCGACAAAGGTTGTTGCTGGCTTTTCGTAGAGTTCGATTGGCGATCCGACCTGCTCGATCTTGCCGCCATTGACCACCACCAGCTTGTCGGCAAGCGTCATGGCCTCCATTTGGTCGTGGGTGACATAGACGCTGGTCGTGCCAAGAGACCGCTGTAGGCGCTTGATTTCGATGCGCATCTGCCCGCGCAACTTGGCGTCTAGGTTTGATAGCGGCTCATCGAACAGGAAGGCGGCCGGTTCACGCACGATCGCGCGTCCCATGGCCACGCGCTGGCGCTGGCCGCCGGAAAGCTGGCGAGGTTTGCGCTGAAGATAGGGCTCGATCTCCAATGTTTTGGCGGCCTTCGCGATACGCCGTTCGATCTCGTCCTTCGGGGTGTTGCGGTTCTTCAGCCCGTAGGCGAGGTTCTGATGCACCGTCATATGCGGGTAGAGCGCGTAGTTCTGAAACACCATCGCGATGTCGCGCTCGGCCGGTTCCAGATGATTGACCGTTCGGTCGCCAATGGCGATCTCGCCGGAGCTGATGCTTTCGAGACCTGCGATCATGCGCAGAAGCGTCGACTTACCGCATCCGGAAGGGCCGACGAGAACGACGAGTTCGCCATCATCGATCTGGAGGGATACACCCTTGATCGCCTCGATATTGCCGCCATAGATCTTGCGGACGTTGTTTAGGGTAATTTGAGCCATTACTTCTCAGTCTCCACAAGTCCTTTGACGAACCAGCGCTGCATCAGGACGACGACGAGGATCGGCGGGATGATCGCAAGGATCGCCGTCACCATTACGTAGTTCCAGGGGGTCGAGGCATCGGTGAAATCGACCATGCGCCGCAGGCCGATAATGATGGTGTTCATTTTGGCGTCGTTGGTCACCAGCAAAGGCCAGAGATATTGCGTCCAGCCGTAGATGAAGAGGATGACGAACAGCGCGGCGATGTTGGTTTTCGAAAGCGGAAGCAGGATGTCGCGCATGAAACGAAAGGGGCCGGCATTGTCGATGCGGGCCGCTTCCACCAGTTCGCCTGGGATGGTTAGAAAGAATTGCCGGAAGAGAAAGGTCGCGGTTGCCGACGCCATTAGCGGCAGCGTCAGGCCGGCATAGGTGTCGATCAGGCCGAGGTCGACGATCACTTTGTAGGTGGGCAGGATACGCACCTCGACCGGCAGCATCAGCGTGATGAAGATCATCCAGAAGAAAAACATCTTCAGCGGAAAGCGAAAGAACACGATCGCGAAAGCCGACAGGAACGAGATGACGATCTTTCCGACGGCGATCGCAATCGCAACGACGGTCGAATTGAACAAGAGCCGCTCAAGGCTGACGCCGACCACGCGCTCGACGCCATCAGACATCGCCTCCGTGTAGTTCTCGGTCATATGATCGCCCAGCGTAAGGGGCATTGGCGGGCGGATGATCTCGACCGACGTCCGGCTCGACGCGATGAAGGTATAGTAGATCGGAAAGGCGACGATGATGACGCCGATGATCAACACCAGATGGCCGATGAAATTGGCGATGGGACGTTTTTCAATCATCTGACCGCCTCATGAGTAGTGAACCCGCTTCTCGACGAAGCGGAACTGGAACGCCGTCAATGCGACCACGATGACCATGAGAATGACCGACTGCGCCGCAGAGCTGCCGAGGTTGAGATTGACGAAGCCGTCATTGTAGACCTTGTAGACGAGGGTTTCCGTCGCCTTTGCCGGGCCGCCGCCGGTCACCGCATGGATAATGCCGAACGTGTCGAAGAAGGCGTAGACCGTGTTGACGACGAGCAGGAAGAAGGTTGTGGGCGCCAGCAGCGGGAAGACGATCGTCCAGAAACGCCGCGCGCCGCGCGCGCCGTCGATCGAAGCAGCCTCGATCAGCGATTTCGGGATCGCCTGCAGTCCGGCGACGAAGAACAGGAAATTATAGCTGATCTGCTTCCAGGCGGCCGCAACGATGACCAGCACCATGGCCTGATTGCCGTTCAAAAGCGGATCCCAGGCAAAGCCGTTCCGCCGCAGCATATAGGCGAATGTGCCCATCGCCGGATTGAACATGAAGAGCCACAGCATGCCGGCAACTGCCGGCGCCACGGCATAGGGCCAGATCAGCAGGGTACGGTAGATGTTTTTGCCGCGCACCACCCGGTCCGCCGCAGTCGCGAGCAGGAGGGCAACCGCCATCGACAGCAATGCCGTTGACAGGCTGAAGATGACAGTCACTTCCAGGGAATGGAGATAGTCCGGATTTGAAAGCACGGCGCGAAAGTTGGCGAGCCCGACAAAGCCTGACTTCAGGCCGAAGGGGTCTTCACGCAGCACCGATTGATAAAGCGCCTGGCTTGCCGGCCAGAAGAAGAAGATGACCGTGAGCACGATTTGCGGCGCGAGCAGGAGATAGGGCAGGATTTTATTCGGAAAGACGACAGGCTGCAAAGCGACCCCCTTCTTTGCGTGAGGAGATGACCCACCCCGGATGGTGCCGGGGTGGGTCTGCTGTTGGGTCGTTAGTTTCCGACGGCAGCCGCGATTGCGGCGTTCGCCTTCTTGGTGCCTTCAGTCAGCGCTGCCTGTGCATCCTTCTGCCCGGCAAGCATCGCTTCGAACTCTTCGTTGAGGATGTCTCGAACCTGCGGAAGATTGACGAGCCGCACGCCCTTGGAGTTTTCTGTCGGTGCCTTGCCCATCATCTGCAGGATTGGCGTCTCGCGGCCGGGGTTCTTTTCATAGAAACCCGACTTCTTGGTTTCCTCGTAGGCGGCAAGGGTGACGGGCAGATAGCCCGAGACCTGATGCAGGCGCGCCTGGATTTCCGTCTTCGACAGGAAATTGAAGAACTCGGCGATGCCCTTGTATTCATCGTCGGATTTGCCGCCGAATACCCAGAGGCTTGCGCCGCCGGGAATGGTGTTCTGCGGGCCATTGCCCTCATAATAGGGCAACTGGCCAATGCCGTAGTTGAGGCCCGACTTGATGATGTCGCCGAGCCCGCCGGAGGATTCCGTCAGAATGGCGCACTCACCGGATGTGAAGAGCTGCTTGGCCTCCGAGGTGCGGCCGCCGTAGCGGAACGTGCCGTCCTTTGCGAGATCGGCAATCGCCTGGAAATGCTGGACGAACAGCGGAGCGTCGATCTTCAGTTCGACGTCGGGAGCGGCCAGCCCGTTTTCATTGGTTCCGTAGGGCACATTGTTCCACGCGGCGAAGTTCTCGGTCTGGATCCAGGTGAGCCAGGTGGAGGTGAAACCGCAGGCCGAGGCGCCGCTCGCCTTGATCTTCTTGGCGGCGTCAAATACTTCGGGCCAGGTCTTCGGCGGCTTCTCAGCATCGAGCCCGGCCTTCGTGAACGCATCCTTGTTGTAATAGAGGATCGGCGACGACGAATTGTAGGGGAAGGACAGCATCGTGCCGTCAGCCTTCGAATAGTAGGCGACGATGCCAGGCAGATACTGATCCTTGTTGAATTCGTAACCGCCCTTCTGCAGCACCTCGGCCACCGGCAGGATCGCGCCTTCGGCACCGAGCATCACCCCACTGCCGGCATCGAAGACCTGCAGGATGGCGGGCGCCTGCTTGGAGCGGAACGCGGCGATGCCGGCGTTCAACGTTTCCGGGTAGGTGCCCTTGAAGACCGGAACCACCTTGTAGGCGCTCTGGCTATCGTTGAATTCCTTGGCGAGTTTATCGACAACTTCGTTGTTGGCGCCGGTCATGGCGTGCCACCAGGAAAGCTCAGTGGCGGCCAATGCGTTTGAAGCAAGGCCGGCTGAAAATGCGGACGCGACCACGACGGTCCAGTTCAAATGTCTGAACATGATTCCTCCCATTTCTCAAAAGCCGGGCCATAAGGCATGCCCGGCGAGATCGATCCTCCACGATCGAAGCTTGCACAACCTTCGTTGCGAAACCAAAAAGTAGTAAAAACGAAATGAAATGAATATGCAACGAAAATATGACAATAGAACGCGTATTCCACTTAGCCGGGGCGTGGTCTCCCGTTCGCGAAGCGTGAAATGCCTTGAGAAGTGCGGAGCGGCTTGCCGGGGGTAGTCGGTCCCGGTTCCCGGCCTGCGGCCGGCGCTTGCGCTGAACCTCCTGCGGCGACCCTTTTAACCGGTCAAGCCGCGCGCGAACGGGCTCTGGCCGCGATGGCGGCCGCCGCCTGGTACGCTCATCCTTTTCTGGTCGAGCAGCAAGGCCAGCGTGGGCACATCGCGCGCACGGAGCCAGTTTCGCAGAGATGCCCAGCCGGCAAGGCATCAGGCTCAGTACTGTTAAGCCTGCATCGGAAGCGACCTTGGACTTGTCTTTTCTATCAGGATGCTTGTGAGGCGATCGGACCGGAAAGCGTCGCCGCAACGATGGCCTGCATTCTCGAGAAGGCAGGCCACATCAACTCGGCCGGCGGTTATCTGTGCTATCTGACGGCAAAGGCGCGGCGAGGGGAGTTTTCGCTCGGGCCAGTGTTGATGGCGTTGTTGCGAGCAAATGGCGCTTCAGCCCGGGAGGCTTAGTAGCGCCCTAAGTGGCGGTTTGTGACTTGGATGGGCGCTCATGCTAGACTTTTGCGCCGGTCGAAAGGGCGCAGATGGCTTCCAGGAGTTTGATCGTCATTGCCTGTGCCAGGCGTGGAATCTCGGAAAAGCCTTCACGGTACAAAAGTCTTGTCATGATGGTCTCCGCGAACTGCGGGTTCATCTGGCGAGCGACTTTTAGAGCCTTCTCGCATTTGTCTCCGAAGGGCGTAAGGGCCTCATTGAGATACTCGACACCGTGAGTCTTCACGACGCAGGCGATGTCGAACATGTCGCGGGGCTGCATCGTGGCCCCGCGGTAAAATATTTCCTTTGCGATGATTTCGCCAGGGTCTCAAGCAGGACGTCGCGACCGCGTACCTCCGCTTTCACCGTCGGGTTGTCAGTCAGGCTGGGCGCGCAGATAAAGTCGATTTCGCCGACATTCTCGAAGACGATCTTCAATGTTCTTGATCCATCGGACTGATAGCCGTCAGGATTGATGTCGAGCGCGTAGCCCTGTGTCTTCGGGTTCAGGCATGGCAGAAGCTACGGATCATCGATGAAGATGTCGACATCAAAGCTCTCGCGATGATCGATCTAGAGCATCAGGGCGGTACCGCCTCCAAAAGTCCAATTGTCGATCAATCCTGAGTTGGGAGCTTGCCTGATCGATAATGCGGCCAGCGTGGTCAAACAGGTCTCCCCATCTGTTGGCTGGGTGTTCAACCAATTATGCCGCCCGCACCAAAGGAAGCGGGTAACCGGCAAGTGCCGAGAACTTCCGTGCTAAGTCGGAAGCGATCGCCGGATCAACGTGCATTTCGCCGAGGAACGAGATCTGAAGGTTCTCGTCTACCTCGGAAAAAAAAGGAGAACGCCGACGCATCGAAATTGACTGCGCTGGCAGGATCGGAAATCTTGGATGCCAATTGCTCAGCCGAAAGCTTCGTCCCATAAGGGGCGTTGACAGTCGACAAAACCTTTACTGCAACAATAGACATCTTCCTCGACCACAGCACCTTCAGGTTTCTATGTACCTTGACGATGCTTGCGAAACAGGATCGTCGGTGACTACGCCATCACACGTTAGCCTCGCGAGGCTCTTCGAGGCATCTATATTCGGCCGATTTTCCGATGTTGCGGCTTTTCTGAGGGTGAGGCTCATCTGGGGACGGTGCTCGGCCGTGGTCGCGGGCGGGAAACGAAGATCTCGTTCAAGCTGGCGCAATGCGCCATCGCGAGGTTGCGGCGATCCATTGCCTTGTTCTGCACTCGGGATCCTGGCTACGTGTAATGTCGGTGACGACCGCGGCACAATCCGCGCCATGCGTGAGGACGCCATCAATGCGTTCAAGGTTCAGTCCACCGATCGCAACCAGCGGGGTCGATCCGATCTTCTTCTTCCATGTGGTGAGGCGGGCAAGCCCCTGCGGCGCCCATTTCATCGTTTTGAGAACGGTCGGATAGACCGGTCCCAGAGCGACATAGTCGGGCGCAACGGCGAGCGCCCTATCGAGCTCGGCCTCGTCATGCGTGCTGATGCCGAGCTTTAGTCCGGCCCCACGGATTGCGGCAACGTCAGCTTGCTCCAGATCTTCCTGACCGAGATGAACGAAATCGCAGCCCTCGTCGATCGCCATGCGCCAATGGTCGTTGACGACAAGTTGGCAACCGTGGCTGTCGCATATGGTCCTGGAAATGCGAATGTCGCGTCGAACCTCGCTATCGGGTCTTTCCTTGATGCGAAGCTGGACCAGTTTGACCCCGATTGGAACGAGGCGTTCGACCCAATGGGCGCTGTCGACAATGAGGTAGAAGGGATCGAGCCTCATGAGAAGACCGCCTTTCCGATCACCGGGGTGGAGGGGACAGCCATGTCTCTCGGTTCGAGCATGCCGGCTTCGAAAGCCAACCGACCGGCCTCGACCGCCTTGGCGAAACCCGACGCCATCACGGCCGGATTTCCGGCGCCGGCCACCGCCGTGTTCAGAAGCACGGCATCGAACCCGAGCTCCATCACCGTCGTTGCATGCGAAGGGCGGCCGATGCCCGCATCGACAATCAGTGGCACATCAGGGAAATGCGCGCGCATCGACCTCAAGGCGGACAGGTTTTGCGGCCCCATGGCACTACCGATCGGAGCACACCAGGGCATCAGCACGCGGCAACCAGCTTCCAGCAGGCGCTCGGCAACAACCAGATCGTCGGTCGTATAGGGAAAGACCTCGAAGCCTTCATTTGAAAGGATCCGTGCGGCTTCGACCAGCGCGAACACATCCGGCTGCAATGTGTCATGATTGCCGATCACTTCGAGCTTGATCCAGTTCGTCTTGAAAACCTCGCGCGCCATCTGGGCAGTGAGAACGGCTTCCTTGGTGGTATGGCAGCCGGCCGTGTTCGGCAGTATCCTCGTCCCGAGCGCGCGGATCAGTTCGAAAAACGCACCTCCCGCTTTGCCGCCGGCTGTTTCTCTCCTCAACGAGACCGTGATGATTTGTGTCCCTGAAGCTCGCACGGCGGCCGAAAGCACGGCTGGAGATGGATAGCCTGCTGTGCCCAGGAGCAGTCGAGAGGTGATTTCCGTGTCGTAGACTTGCAGCATGTTCAGCCACCTTTCATCGGCGAGAGAATTTCGATGCGATCATGATCGCGTAAGCGCCATCCATCGCGGTCGGCCGCGTGAACGAGTTCGCCGTTGACAGCGGTCGCCAGCCAGCTTCCTTCATAGTCGAGTGCTGCCATCAGTTCGGCGAGCGTCGAGCAGGCGATCTCCTGCTCCTCGCCATTGACGTTAAGGTTCATCATAGAACTCCGATCTGTGGTCCGGGTTGAGCAGAAGTTCCGCAACGTCATGCGCTAGGGCCGGCGAGAGCAGGAAACCGTGTCGATACATGCCGTTCAGGGAATAGATTGAGCCGGTTCGCGTGATCCTCGGCAGATTGTCGGGGTAGGCGGGGCGAATACCAGTTCCAGTTTCAGTAATCTGCGCCTCGCCGAAGGCCGGGTGCAGGGCGTAGGCGGCGTTCAAGAGCTCCATCAGTGACCGTGCCGCGATAGGACCGGACAATTCGCTCTCAATCATTGTTGCCCCGACCATGAAGACGCGCTCACGCCGTGGAACGACATAGATGGGGTGTCGTGGATGCAGGAAGCGCACTGGACGTGACAGTTGAATGTCGCCGGTGCGCAGATAGAGCATCTCGCCCCGCACGCCCCGCAGAGCCGCGTCATCCGGGAGCCTGGCACGCCCGGTGCAATCGATAGACCAAGAGACACGGTGGTCGACGGTGGCATCGCGCGTCTGGCCGAAGTGAAAACGCGCGCCCATGGCCACTAAAGTGTCATGGAGTGATGACAGCGCCTCTCTTGGATCGAGATGCGCTTCCTTCGGGAAGAAGAGTGCACGCGAGAAGCGGCCGGCCAGATCCGGTTCCAGTGCGGCTATCTGGTCGGCATCAAGCCATCTGTACCCGGTGGTTCGTGTCGAAAACCGATCGAGCTCGCGAGTGTCACGTGGGGCGGCGACGACAAGTGTGCCCTCCTGCGTGACTTTGTCGGGCATCGCCGCCTGCCACCACTCAATGGCTGTCGCACCGAGGCGTTCGACTTTTTCGTCGGCACCTTCGCGCTCACACCAGGGTGCCAACATGCCACCGGCAAACCAGGATGCACCGGCGCCAATGCGTTCGGCCCGCTCGACAATGTCGACCTCAATGCCGCGCCGCGCCAGTTCGTAGGCCGTGACGAGACCGACGACTCCCGCTCCCTTAATGACCACCGGTTGCATTCGCCTTCCGCTCGATCCGATACTTGGGTGTCGCGGTAGGGTCATTTGCCCATTCGCCGCTGCGCTAACGGACGTCGGTGTTGCCGTCTATATCTGCGATACGGTTCGTGTGCGGCATATGAAAAAACCATTCGCTGGCTCCAACTTTAACGTTTGGAGACCCAGATCCTGGAGCTGGAAAGATAGAGACACGTCCAAGCGATCGCAAAGGAGCTGTCGCAGCGCCGTCGTTCCCACCGTCCCTACGCCAGCATGAACTGGATCAGGTTCAACGGGTCATTGCGCTGCGGTCGAAAAAGCCGATCCGCCCAGCAATATCTCAGCCCCTTGTCAGGACCCCCCTGGTGAATGAACCGAGTTCAAAGGCCAATGCCCTGCTTTGTCAAGTGTCGTTTTGGTGGTCATGTTGACAACGTAGGTCGCCAGATTTTGTAGCGGTCAGCGCAAGGAACGCATCGTCATGCCTGACGCCGTCATCATGATCTGCAAGGAGGGCGCCTGCATGGCGAAGCTATTTCAGGTGCTTCGGCGGCTCGTCATTTTCATCCGGGTTTGGGTTGGGAATCTCGTCGGGAAGGACGTCGGGCTCTGGTTCCTCGATAGGAGGCTGCGGCATGTCCGGCGGCAGACCTGGGGGCAGGTCGGGAGCGGGCGGCGTCGGGATAGGTTCAGTCGGTATCGTGCTCATGTTGGTCTCCTCATTTGGAAGGCCAACTTATCCCGCGCCGGTTTTGTTCCGCTGGATGGCTGCATCATGCGCAAAGGACGACTCTTTGTTGTTCGTCTCGATGAGCATCCTGCTGGTCTGGGCGTTTCGACCTGCGACGACAATGTTCACAGGGTCGTCGCAGACAAATCAGTCTGATACCCAAACTCGCCGTGTCAGGTCGAGCATTTCTGGCATGGAGACGCGCAGGCGCGATAATCAAGGCGTCACGGCTGTGCAGGTGACGTGTCCTGTGGCCGCATCGCGCGTCTTTTGGAGTGTCGCGAGACCGGGGTAGCAGCCGCCGCAAGGAGCCATATGGGATGAGACGGGGAGGTATTCCGGCTTGCGCGTGCCTTTATCAGCTCTCCGGCGCGCCGCCAGATTGCGCGACAGCCCAGATCTTTCCCGGGAGGATCCGAGCTGTCGGTTTCATGCTTGCGGCTTTTTCATCGTTATGGGCTAGCGAAGCCACTCGTTCCAGCGTTGCAGCAATTGCGCCGCATTGGCGTTGATCCATTCAGCGTCGGGGACAACCATAAAGTCCCGAACCTCGTTCGCATGCGGCATCGTCTTGCGCACGTCCTCCGACATCAAGGCGATTGCGTCGGTGCTTGGCGGCGTGCACGAAAGCACTTCGCAAGCCATTGCCTGCGCCTCCGGCGAATTCAGCCAGAACGCCATCAGTTTTAGCGCGTTGTCACGATTCTTTGCTCCTTTGACGAGCGCAATGCGGTCGCCGACCAGAAACGATGCCTTATAGGACCATCCAATCGGCAAACCTTCGTTCTGCATCGCCTTGGCGCGCGTCAGCCAAATCTGCCCAATCGAATAGTCGCCATTGCGAAAGCCTTGCACACTCTGATCGCCGGTTTTCCACCAGACTGAAACCGCGGGCCGGATTTCGTCGAGTTTTTTCAGCGCCCGTTCCACGTCGAGCGGAAACAGCTCTTCTCGGCTGACGCCATCGGCAAGCAGCGCCGCTGCCATCACACGCCAGGGGTCGTCGAAATTGGGAAATGCCCGCTCGCCGGAAAAGGTCTTGCTATCCCACATATCGGCCCAGGTCTCAGGTGTCGGTCCGCCATCGCCGGTTCGATAGGCGAGCAACGTCGCCGTCGACTGCAAGAGCGCACCGCCGGCAGCACAGGCGTTTGGGCCGAGATCTTTTCGTCCGGCAAACTGTTTGCAGAAATCCGTCAGGTCCTCCGTGACCGCCTTGTGGGCCGTCGATGCCGCCTGGATCTCACCGTCGAGATAAAGATCCCAGGTGACATTCCCAGTCTTCACCATCGCCGCGACTTTGGCCCGCATTTCAGCATTGGTCGCAACAACCGTCACGACCTCAATCCCGGTCGCCTTTGTGAAGGGATCGAACCAGGCCGCCTTCAGCGCGCGGTCGTAGGCACCGCCCGTCGAAGCAATGACAACCTGCTCGGTTGCAAGCGATGCCGAGGAGCAGGATAAAAGAAACAAGGCGCTTGCCGCCACCACTCGGTGAGCTCTCGTCCAACGCAGCGGAAATGAAATCATGGCAGTTTCCTTTGTAGGGTTGGCAGGGGAAATGGATCGCGCACTTGCTCAGCCGCGCTTTTGGGCATTGGCCAAGTGAATGGCGCCCATCAACATGAGGGAAACCACGACCAGCACCGTCGAAACAGCCGCGATGACGGGCGTGAGGTTGAAGTCGATATCTTCGAACATCTTGCGACCGATCGACTTGCCGCCGATATCCGAGATGAAGAACGCGACCGTGGCTTCATCGAACGAAGCCAGAAAGGCAAACACCGCCCCGGCCGCTACCCCCGGTGCAATATTGGGCAAGACCACAAGGACGAAAGCCTGCAGCCTGTTGGCGCCGCAGTTCAACGCCGCCAGTTCCAGCGCCGGGTCGAAGCGTTGCAGCGCCGCCGTCACTGTGATCATCACGTAAGGTGTGGCAAGCACCGTATGGGCGATGAGAAAGCCGAAGAAGTTGCCCGTCAGCTGCAGCGGCGAAAACACCAGATAAAGTGCGACGCCAAGCACAATGTGCGGCACGATCATCGGCCCTAGCGCAAGAGCCTGAAGCGCCGAACTGAAGGGGAGACGCCCGCGCACGATCGCCAGGGCGGCCATCGTGCCCATAATCGTAGCGGTCGCAGTCGTGGCAAGTGCGATCTTAAGGCTGAACCATGTTGCCGCCATCCAGTCCGGATCGCTGAAATAGGCCCGGTACCATTTGAGGCTCAACCCGCTCGGCGGGAACTGAATATAGTCCGTTTCACTGAGTGACATGGGGATGACGATGAGGGTCGGCAGCAGCAAGAAGAAGAGGACGCAACCGATCACGGTCGCGAGAACGATCATGCCGAAGGCCTTGGCAAAGGCGTGAAAGGTTGCCGCCGCGTAGTGGCCGCGGATCAGCGGCAGCCGATTGGGTAGAGGTGCGAGATCAGTGGACACTGTGCAATCCCTTGCTGAGCGAGAGTGTCTTTCGAAACAGGAAAACGAAGATCAGCGTCACGGTCAAAAGCACCGTCGACAGCGCTGCGGCAAACGGCCAGTCGAGCAGCACAGTCGTCTGCTGTCCGATCAGGGTCGCCATCAGCATCGATCCAGGGCCGCCAACCAACGCCGGTGTTATGTAAAAGCCCAGAGCTAGGACGAAGCACAGAATGCTGCCGGCAAAGACACCCGGCAGGCTCAGGGGCAAGGTGACGCTGATGAACGCGCGAAACGCGCCAGCTCCCAAATTCCGCGCAGCCCTGTTATAGTCGGGCGGCAAGGTCTGCAGGGTTGAATAGATCGGCAGGATCATGAACGGCATCAACACATGCGTCATTGCGACGATCACCGCACCCTGCGTGTAGATCAGCTTCAACGGCCCGTCGGTGATGCCGGCATCGGCTAGAAGCGTATTGACGATACCGTTGCGCTGGAGAAGCACCACCCAGGCATAGGATCTGACCAGAACCGAGGTCCACAAGGGTATGAAGACGCAGGCCGCAACCACCATGGCGATGCCATGTCTCAACCGTGCCATCAGATAGGCGACGGGAAAGCCGAGAAGAAGGCTAGCAATCGTCACAATGAAGGCAACCTTGACCGTACTCGCCAACACGCCGAGATAGAGCGGCTCGGCAACAAGACGCCGATATTGCTCAAGGCTTCCGCCCTCAAAACTCAAGCCAACAAGCCGGGTGACGGGATAGACGAACCCGATGGCCAGAGCCACGACGAGGGGCGCCGCCAAGCACACCGAAACGCCACGCGAATAAAACCGCGCGGATGCCGCAGTCGACCGTCGCTGGCGGGGAAAAGCCGGCTGCGGAACTTCGCAAGGCCCGCTCATGCCGCGTGCCTTTCCGTGTTCGCAAACAAGTGGATGGCGCCATCATCAAGTAGGAGGTCAACCGCATCCCGCTCCTGAAACGGCAGCCCTCCTTCGGCCGGTAACTGTATCTGCAACAAAACGTCCGGGCGGCTTTCCAGCCGAACCACGAGAATATGGACCGAGCCGACGAAGACGCAGGCCTGAACGACCGCCGCAAGGCAACCCGAACCACCTTCACCGCGCCTGGCAACGCGGACCCGCTCTGGGCGTATCGCGAGCTTTATGGTTTGTCCGGCCTTTGGGGTTGCCGGCAGACCTTGCGCGCGAATGGAGAGAACTGTGTCGTCTGAAAGACGCACCACGGCCGTGCCACCTGCGTTCTCGATGCAATTGCCTTCTATGAAGTTCATACGCCCGATGAAATCGGCGACAAATGCGGAATTCGGATGCCGGTAGAGTTCCGTCGGCGTGCCGAACTGCTTCAACTCGCCGCCGGCCATGACGGCGACGCGGTCCGACATGGTCAATGCCTCATCCTGATCATGCGTTACATAGACAACCGTCGCGCCGAGCCGCTCTTGCAGGCTCTTGATCTCGAACTGCATCGCCTCGCGCAGCTTCTTGTCCAGCGCACCAAGTGGCTCATCCATCAACAGAACAGGCGGCTCGAATGCCAGCGCCCGCGCCAGGGCAACGCGCTGTTGTTGGCCGCCGGACAATTGCTGGGGGTAGCGCTCGCCAAAGCTTGATAGCTGCACGAGCTCGAGCATCTCCTCGACCCGCGTCGTCATCCGCGTCTTGTTTGATTGCCTTTGCATGCGCAACGGGAAAGCAATGTTCTGTCGAACCGTCAGATGCGGAAACAAAGCGTACTTTTGGAACACCATGCCGATGCCACGACGGTTGGGAGCAACATGCGTGACATCGCGCCCCCCAATGACGATCTTGCCGGCGCTCGGTCCTTCAAATCCCGCGATCATGTTTAAAGCCGTCGTCTTGCCGGAACCGGAAGGACCGACAAGCGAAACAAACTCACCCGCCCCGATCTCAAGTGACAGGCTCGTGACCGCCCTGACACTGCCGAAATGCTTCTCAAGCCCAACAAGAGACAAATATTGACCAATCAACTCTGACTTCCTTTCAACTGTTCCGGCGACGATCTACGGCGTCGAACCTCATAGAAGGCCGCGAGGCGGCCAGGTACGGATAGGTCCATCGAGCGACCCTCTGGCGCCGTCGGGACAAGCAATGCTGATGAAGAATCCGCGCCAAGCTGGCAGGCGGCACCCGTGACGTTAATCAAGAAAGCTGCTAGGGATTGTTGATGCGACAAAACCTTTGCGAAACTTTCACATTTCAATTTTGTTGCATCAAAATATTGCATTGTCAACTGAATGAGGAGGCTGAATGGCGGCCCATGTGAAAGAACTGACCAATCCTGATCGTTCGGCAGAGAACCTTGGTGATGCCGCATATCGCCAGATGAAGGAGCGCATCATCCGTGGCGTATACCGTCCGGGCCATAAGTTGACGGTGAGGGCTGTTGCGCAGGAACTGGATGTGAGTACCACTCCTGCGCGTGATGCGATCAATCGATTGGCCAGCGAAGCTGCGCTCGTCTATGCCGGCCCGAAGACGGTCGTCGTGCCTGTCCTTGACGCAGGCGCCCTCAAGGAGATCACGCTTATTCGCTTGGCGCTCGAGGGCTTGGCAGCGCAACAGGCTGGCGAGCATGTTGCCGACGATGATGTCGAGGCTCTTAGATTGCTGCAAAAGCAGATTAATTCAGCGCTCGACGTCGGGCGATATGCGGACGCTCTTTGGCATAACAAGGAGTTCCATTTTGCGATCTATCGCCTGTCAAAATTGCCGCATCTTGTCTTGATGATCGAAACACTTTGGCTGCGCATCGGCCCTTCCTTGCATAACCTCTATCCTGAGTTCGCAAAGGAGCGCTTTGGTGTTCACAACCATGAGGTTGCTATGGAGGCGCTGCAGGAGCGGGACGGCGCCAGCGTCAGGGCGGCGATTGAGAATGATATTCGCGACGGTTATCGGCGTCTGAAGCGGGCTTGTCGTGAGAAGGCGGCCCTTCCTGCATCCTAGATAATTTGTTGTATGGATCTGATGGTTGATATTTTTGTTGCAACAAAAATGTAAAGCTCGTACAGACAGCGAGCCGAACGTGTTGCTCAGAAAGACCAAGCCATGCCAGTTCAAGAAAGTCATGCCGCACAGGCTTTGCCTGCGCGGACTAAATCCTCGCGTCTGTACCGCCGCGCAATGCCGGTCTTCCCCGGCGGTGTGACCCGCGCAACGGTCGAGAAAGACCCCATTCCATTTTACGTCGCGTATGGAGAAGGCGCCTATCTGGTTGATGTCGACGGAAATCGTCTGCTCGATCTCAACAACAATTTCACGACGCTCATCCACGGGCACGGTTTCGAACCGGTTTGCCGGGCCGTCAGCGATCTCATGCGGACGGGCACGTGTTTTGCCAATCCGACACAACACGAGATCAGGCTTGCTGAGCTACTGGTCGACCGTATCCCTGCCATGCAGCAGGTGCGCTTCGTTAACAGCGGCACCGAAGCGGTGATGTTTGCGATCAAGGCCGCTCGCGCATTTACAGGTCGACCCGGCATTGTCAGAATCGAGGGGGCCTATCACGGCGCCTATGACTGGGCGGAGGCGGGACAAGCCGTGGCCTCGAACCCAGACGACCGGGCAGCGACACCAAGGGCCCTGCCTGCCTATCGTGGCACGCCTGAAAGTGTCGCCGATGACGTCCATCTCATTCGTTTCAACGATGTCGAAGGACTGGAGCGACGCCTATACGCCTTGCGCGACCGTGTCGCTTGCGTGTTGATCGATCCGATGCCGAGCCGCGCCGGTCTTGTTCATCCCACGACGGCCTTCATCGAGGCGCTCACTTCGGCCGCCCGCAAGAACGGCATCCTCATCATTGCCGATGAGGTGCTCAATCTGAGGCAGAGCTACTCAGGCGCGTCACCGCGTTATGGTTTGACGCCCGATCTGGTCACCGCAGGCAAAATTATCGGCGGTGGCTTTCCGATCGGGGCAATCGGCGGGCGCGAGGAGATCATGCGGGTCTTCGGTACCGAAGACGCAAGGCCGCTTTTGCCGCAGGGAGGTACGTTTTCCGCCAACCCCGTCTCAATGGTCGCCGGTCGCGTCGCGATGGAGGCAATGACACGGGAAAACTTCGATCATTTGGAAGCGCTCGGAGAGCGGCTGCGCAGCGGTCTTCTGAGCAGCCTCAACCGGACCGGTGCACCATTCTCTGTCACCGGGGCTGCTTCGCTGTTTCGCATACATCCCAAACGTCATGCGCCAACCGAGTTTCGAGAAGCGTTGTTGAGTGATGCGGAGGGCCGCGTGATGAAGGGACTGGCACGGCATTTCCTTCAACACGGCATCCTCCTTCCCCATGGCGCCGCAGCCTGCCTATCGACACCCATGACCAACAGCGACATCGACCGCGTTCTTACTGCCTTTGATGATTTCCTCGATGTTCACGCCGCCAACGAGAGGGCGCAATAATGACCGATACCGCAACTGAAACTGTCGCCGAGCGCATTGCCCGTATCCTTTGCCGCCACAAGGTCGAATTCATCTTCGCCCAAAGCCTTCCCTCGGCGGTCATTCTCGCGGCGGAGGCGGCCGGCATCAGACAGATTGCCTATCGGCAGGAAAATATGGGTGGGACGATGGCCGACGGATATGCCCGCATATCAGGCAAAGTCGCCGTCGTTGCCGCACAGAACGGTCCTGCCGCGACGCTTCTTGTCCCACCACTTGCGGAAGCCTTGAAGGCCAGCGTTCCGATCGTTGCGCTCGTTCAAGATGTTGAACGCGATCAAACGGACAGAAATGCATTCCAGGATCTCGACCAAATCGAACTCTTCCAATCCTGCGCCAAATGGGTCCGACGCGTTCAAGTTCCAAGCCGAATTGACGACTATATGGATGCTGCCTTCACCGTCGCTGCGTCTGGCCGTCCGGGGCCTGCGGTCCTGCTCCTGCCCGCCGATCTGTTGCGTGCTGAAGCCGCCCCAACTGCCAGCCCAAGATCGAAATGCCTTGGTCACTGGCCACTTGATCGCACGCGCCCACCGGAGGATGCGCTTAATGAGGTGGCGCGCCTGATTGCATCGGCGAAGGCGCCTATCATCGTTGCAGGTGGCGGCGTGCATGGGGCGGGCGCCTCGGAAGAATTGACAGCCTTGCAGCACGAAGCAAGCCTGCCCGTGATCACAACCAATATGGGCAAGGGGGTTGTCGACGAGTTTCATCCCCTGTCTGCCGGTGTCCTTGGGTCATTAACCGGCCCACGCTCGCTCGGGCGCCATTCTCTGCCACTGATTGAGGAGGCGGACCTGGTGATCCTGGTCGGTACGCGAACCAATCAGAACGGAACAGACAATTGGCGGCAGATTCCAAATTCCGCGACTGTCGTGCATATCGATGTCGACCCGATTGAGATCGGCCGGAATTATGAGGCTATCCGTCTCGTTGGTGACGCGGCCGAGACGATTTCGGCCCTTCGTACGGCCCTTGGTCGCGTCGACCTTGCCCGTCGCCATCGCGAACGTGCGCGATTGGAAGAACGCATAGCGGCGATCTGGTCCGCCTTTGAACGTGATCGCCGGGACGTTGCGACCGCGGCCTCCAGGCCCATCCGACCAGAGCGAGTAATGGCTGAACTTCAGTCCATTTTGACCCCTGATATGACGATCGTCGCTGACGCTTCCTATTCCTCGATGTGGGTTGTCGGGCAGTTGCGTGCTCCGGGCGCCATGCGCTTTATCACGCCGCGCGGTCTCGCAGGCCTTGGTTGGGGTATGCCGCTCGCAATGGGAGCCAAGGTTGCCCGGCCGCAAAATCCAGTCATTGCCCTCGTTGGTGATGGCGGCTTCGCCCATAGTTGGGCCGAGCTTGAAACGATCGTGCGCATGCAGCTTCCGGTGATCACGATCCTATTGAATAACGGCATCCTTGGCTTTCAACGGGATGCGGAGACCGTCAAGTTCGGTCGCTACACGACGGCCTGCCACTTCGCCGACGTCGACCATGTGCAGATCGCAAGAGCTTGTGGTTGCCCTGCGGCCCGCGTTGAGGATCCCGGTGATCTGACCGATCTGCTTGAACGCAGCATCCGGGCGCCGACGCCCATGCTGATTGAGGTCATGACGGACCCGGAAGCACATCCTCCTCTTTCTCTCTTTGCCAACATGGATGCGGCAGCATGACAAACGCCGCTAGGATCGCCGTGGTCACTGGCGGCACGGCAGGTATTGGGCTGGCGACAGCCCGATATCTTCTCCAACGCGGGTACAGAGTTGCGATCTTCGGTCAAAACGAAGGCCATATGGAGAACGCCAAAGATTGCCTTGCCGGCGAATTCGGTCCTGATCGCATCTTTGCGCGCACGGTCGATCTGGGGCAGCCAGCTCAAATCACCACATTCTTTCGTGAGCTCGAGCAAGGCTGGGGAAATGTTGCTGTTCTCGTTTGCAACGCCGGCGTCTCGCCAAAAGGCGCCGACGGTCCGACGCCTTTCAGCGAGGTGTCGCTCGACGAGTGGAACTTTGTTCTCTCAGTCAATCTGACCGGTGCGATGCTTTGCTGCCAGGCGGTGCTGCCAGGCATGGTGCGTCACGGCTTCGGACGTATCGTCTTCATCGGCTCGGTTGCCGGGCGAACACTTCCGCGCATCGCCGGCAGTGCATATGTTGCCTCTAAAGCAGCGATTGCCGGTCTCGCGCGTTCCCTCGTCTGGCCCTATGCCGCCCACGGCATCACAGTCAACGTCGTTGCCCCGGGTAGGATCGCTACAGCCATGGCGGGTGCGAGCGGCAACCAAATCAACCGAGCGGCTATCACCCGTATTCCCGCCGGCCGAATGGGCGACCCCCACGAAGTCGCTGCGGTCGTCGGTTTTCTCGCCGGCGACGAAGCCGCCTTCGTCAACGGGGCAATCTTGGACGTCAATGGCGGGGAGTTCGCGCCAGCGTGAGCCTGTAGTCGGGAATTTCTTGCGCAATGGAGCGAGTGATGAACGGACGAATCCTTATCCATACAGAAGATGCGGAGCTTTACCTTCTCCTTAAGCACATCCTCACGCTTGAAGGTTTCGAGGCTGGAAACACCAGCCGTTCGAGCGAGCTTCTGGGCCGTGTCCATCAAGCCCCACCGCTGGCAGTCATAATCGACTGCTCTGGTCCAGACATGGATTCATCTGCGGTCTGTGCGCAAATCAAGGCCGCCACAACGCCCCAGACAAAGATAGTGTCTCTCGAGCAGACGGCCGACGGCAACCGCGGTCGCTCGCTTGCCCCGTCCACGGTGGACTGCAGGCTGCGTCGCCCGTTCAATCCGCAGCGGCTGCTTGCATTTCTGCGCGGTTTGCGTGCCGATGCGGCGGCGCCAGCCGGCACGAAATCGGCAGCGATATTGCGCTACGCCGATATCGAAATGAACCTCAATCGGCTTCGCGTCGAGCGCAATGGTCACCCGGTTCTTCTGTCAGCTCTCCAGTTTCGGCTGATGCAGTGCCTGATGCGGGCGCCCGACGTTGTCCACACCCGCGATGATCTCATCTCGGCTGCTTGGCCGCCCGAAGCAGAGGTCGAACCACGAACCGTTGATATCCACATTGGACATATAAGGCGCGCGATGAAGCGCGAGGGGGCTGACGTCATTCGAACCGTTCGCTCGGTAGGCTACGCGCTCTATCTGCCATCCCGTTGACCGTGGGATGTTGGAGTGCTGTGCCGATCGTGCCCATTGTGGGGCTCCGGCAGGCGAATCCGGGCGTGCTTTCGGGGCGCGGCTCGACGTGGGTCTGAAGAGCCGTCGTCATTTAGTGACGATGAACACAGCCGCGTGGTCTACCAGTGCCAAATCGCTCGAGGCCGCAATCGCGCAGCCTCTCCCCATGCGATGGTACATGCGCTCCCGTTCATCGGCGGTTCAGCCTGATTGGCTCAAAGTGATAGCTGGTTAGGAGGAGTTTGCGATGAAAAAGCTCTTGTCCACCCTCGCGGCAATTGGCTTGGCCGCGTCTTTCGCAATTCCGGTAAGCGCGGCTCCGATTTTCGTGCCAAGGCCCGAACAGGTGCAGACCAACACAACCATTGAACAGGTCAACCATTGGCGTCACCGTCATTGGCGGGCGGATCGTCGATGGGACCGCCGCTGGGATAGACGTCATGCTTGGCGGTCCTGCGGCTACTATGGCAGGTGCTACCCCCGCCATTACGGATACTACGGAGGTTACCGTGACCATTACCGCTACCATCGTCGGTCGGGCGTCACGATTTACTTCAATTTCTAGACGGTGGTGCCAGCAGTGCCGCCGTTCCCCAAAGGACCGGATACGGACGTTGCAAATCGTCAGGAAAGCGACGTGACTTTAACTCTGCCGCAATTGGTATGGATCCTTTTTGCAGGAGGATGCCGCGATGTCAGAGGAATGGCCGATGTTCATACTGCAGTGTGTTATTGTGATCGGCCTCGTGGGTGCCCTGTTCATCAGGGCAGACTAGCGCTGCGCCAATAGCCATTCTTGCTTCGCAACCTGCTCAGGTCCGCCACTTGGGCGTGCGCTGTGCGTTGTGGAGCAGCTCGCGGGCAGTGGCGAAATGACCAAATAGGTACCGCAGTCGCTTCTCTTCCTCGTAGCAGAGGCGATGTCGTTTGCAGAAGTCGGTCACTGACCAGACCTTGGTCGCTGCTTCCCCGACAAGTTTCTCGCTTTCTACGCGCTCCATCTTTGCCTCCCTACGATCTACATCGGATCATCTTACTAAAACCTAATGTAGCGGGGAATAAACTAAGACATAGCCACTTTGAGCTATTTCAGATTGATAGCGCGTCTTTTGTCGTCCCTTCGGCAAATGTGTGGCCGCTCTCCTGTTTGCAGGATCAAGCGGCCGCCGTCGTGTTATTGCGCCGGTGCTGTCGTCGATGGCTGCGTCGTTGAAGGCTGGGTCGTGGATGGCTGCGTCGAGGGGGTCGTTGTCGAAGGCTCGGTCGTCGACGGCGTCGCTGTGGACGGCTGCGTCGTCGTAGACGGAGTTGTGGACGGTTCCGTCGTCGTTGCCGGCGGGGTTGCCGTTTCTGTTGTCGTATCATTCGTGCCTGGCTTCAAGAGCATCACCGCCAAGATAATGATCACAGCTGCAACAACGAGGCCAATTGCTGTATTCCGGTTCATTCTCGCTCCTCCTGTGTATTGTTCAACTTTAAAATATGGAGCGTGGCGCGTTGTTTTCAATTCAAAGGGAGCCGTTGTGCTGGCAGTCGGATGCCTGACAGTACTTTCCACCCGCATCACCTGAACAACGCGGCATTCTAAAAGCATCAAGGGCAAGCGGACTGCAGGTCTCGCAGTTACGTCGGTATGTAAACGAGTATTTTGTTCTTCTCATTTGCGGTCGGAAGCGGCATTGGAGGGCCATACTGATTTGGATGAGAACCGCGGCCCTCCCTCTGCATCAACATCGTTCGACGCGGCGTTCCTGCATGCGCGCCAGTTTGCTTTGCGCTCGCACTAAGTCGCCTGTCGATCTTTCAGCGTTGAAAAAACGCCAAACCAGAATTTGTAGTCATCGCCACGCTCTTCAGTCCAGGCGTCCAGCGCGCAATAGGCAGTGGCCGTCGCGGCCTGCGGACCATAAAGACCGATCGCGGCGGTTACCGCTTCCTCGGTTGTGAAGTTATTCCAGATACTATCCCTGCCGGACGTATGGTGGATGCCGGACGAATTAACGAGAATTTTGGACAAGCTCAACCTCCCTGCTGTCCGGCAGGTGAAGATGATGTTGCCGGACGTTGGAACTCAATCCGTGAGCCACAGAAGCCGCTGAGCGGTTCTTATCGTGTCGTCCCTGGCAATCCTGTTCGACAGCGAACGCTTGTCCTCGTCTGCAATCGATGACCTCAGGATAGGGGGTAAGGTCAGGTCTTGGCAACACCTTTTAGGTGCATATGGGAGCAGGGACTTCGCGCCACACGCGCCGTCGACGGGAGATCCCTCGTGACGCGAGGGATCAAGCTTGGGCGCAATAAGAGATTTCTGTCTATCGCTGCAGACGGTCATCGGTACGCTGGCCCGACATAAAGCCGCCTCGTGCTTGGCCAGTCAGAAGACCTGCAAGCGAATTCGAAGGTTTCCAGCGACTTCATATTTTGTTGCATCACGTGGTGTGGATGGATTGAGTTTCGTAAGAAATAAGTTCGATAAATACCGATTTCATAATAAAAAATAGGGGGTAAAACGTGGTGGCCGACATGATAGAAAGTTATTTTGTGATATCATAAATGTGGAGGCGAAGATGGAAAGTCAGCAAAAAACGGTCGCTGAGGCCGCGCGATGAAGCCTCTGATCCTTATCTGCCCGCGCAATGTCGACATCTATCTCCTCCTCACGCACATCCTGAACGTTGATGGCTTCCGCACAGCGCTGACGAGTGAAGAGGAGGTTGGCGAAAAAGCGGCGGCCTTGATGCCTGATGCGATTATCCTGGACACAGGTGCTGATGCGGCATCGACCTTAAAGGCATGCGCGACGATCAGGTCCGACGAGATCACCGCCGCAATCCCAACGATCGCGCTGGTCGCTGCGAGCGACGAGCGGTACTATCTTGATCTGTTAAAGGCCGGAGTGGATGAGAATTTCGTTCGCCCAGTGTTACCAAGTAGGCTATTGAATTATCTACACTCTCTTTCAAATCTGAAAGCCGGCCTGCCGCCCGAAAAACCCTCCATGCCGGATACATTGGCGGTGGGAGAACTAACCATTCAGCTGGGCCGCCGCCTGGTTATGTATGAGGGCCGGGAGCTCCAGCTCGGACCAATCGAGTTCAAGTTGTTGAGCCGACTTCTCCAGGCGCCTGGAAACGTCTTCTCACGCCAGCAGCTGATCGATATCGCGTGGCCGGCAGACCACTATGTTCATTCACGCACCGTCGATGTGCACATCGGCCACCTGCGCCGTTCGCTGCGGCGTCTAACCGGCCACAATCTCATTCGCACTGTCAGGGCGTCAGGTTATGCGGTCGAACTCGGGCAGGCTCGGCGTTGATGGTTGCTTTCAAACATGAAATTCATTATGAATGTATAATATAGTGTCGTGTGTTCCTGTGTAGGTGTATTTATCGCAATCTATTTATTTATTCGCAAATGTTTTGGAAATATTTATGCAATGCTTCGTTGAGTAGGGCGAGCGCACAGGCCACTCTCCAGTCAATTCTTGTTCTGGAGATACGAAATGTCCACAAACGCTCAAATCAGGCCAAATGGCGCAAGCAAGAGCTCCAGTCGGAATACCGACGGACTCATTCGGCACTCGCAGAGCCACTTCGACGCTGCACATTTCCACGGGCTCATGGCGCTCTATGCGCGTCCCGCCACCGGTCGAGCGGTCGTTTTGCCATATGACAGCGAGAGGCGGGTCGTCGATTTCGTTCGGTGCTCCTATCTGGGGCTGGACAACCACCCCAAGATTATTGATGGGGCCATCGAGGCGCTGATTAGCTACGGTGCATTGCATTGGTCTTGCGCAAGAACGCGCCTCAATTTTGCGATCATCGGCGAACTCGAAGCGGCGCTTGGTGAATTGTTCGGCGCGCGGGTGATTGCTTTCAGCACGGTGTTGGCCGCGAACATGAGTGCGCTGCCTTTGATCGCCTCTGGTCACCTGACTGGCGGCGTCAAGCCCGTGATGGTTTTCGACCGCCTCGCGCACGCAACACTTGCCTATCACAAGGGAACGTTAGCGGGCGAAACGCAGGTCGAAACGATTGGGCACAACGACGTCGAGGCGCTCGAGGCGCTCTGCAGGAAATATCCGGCGGTCGCCTACATTTGCGACGGCGTCTATTCCATGGGAGGCTCTATCGATCTCGCCCCCCTAAAGCGCCTGCAGGAACAATACGGCCTGTTTCTCTACATCGACGACGCCCACGGCATCTCGATCTTCGGAGACAATGGCGAAGGCTATGCCCGATCGCAATTTGGTGACGCGCTCGGCGAACGCACGATCATAGCAGCATCCCTGGGCAAGGGCTTTGGCGCCTCGGGTGGCTTCCTCATGCTCGGTACTGCCCATCAGGAGCAGCTCTTTCGCAGGTTCGCCATTGCCCACGCATTTTCAGCATCCTTGAATGTGGCGGCGATCGGGGCTGCCTGCGCCTCCCAAGCACTCCATCGCACTGCGGAACTAAAAGCTCTGCAGCTTGAGTTGCAGTCGCGAATTGCGCTCTTCGACTGCCTCGTTCCTACGGCGCAAAGAGGCTCGTCATTGCCGATAAGGACCGTCGAGATTGGAGACGAACTGAGAGCAATCGCGGCGGCGCGAACCTTGTTGGACAGGGGCTTTTACACCTCGGCCATCTTCTTTCCGACGGTTGCGAGAGGACGCGCGGGATTGCGGATATGTCCGACGGCTGGGCATAGCGAGGGCGACATCAAGGCAATCGGTGCAGCGATCGCCGCGGTGCTGGACGAGTTGGGGCAGGCGGAGGTCGATTCAAATGGCGACGTCTGACGCAAAGTTCGCTCTGCCAACCGCTGCCAGCGAGTTGTGCATTGAAGTTCCTGGGGCGGCCTACGTTGTCAGGCGCCTGGCCGAATGCCCCGCGCTGGGGGATGCGATCCAGAAGGAAGATGGCGATCTCGTCAAATTCATTGCCGGAGGACGCGTCACAATGCGCACCCACGGCAAACGATTGTCTCTCATCGTTGAAGCAAGCGGTGTCCTCATGCGAACTGCGATCGAAGACATTCTGGCCGTGGAGCTGAGCAACATCCACCCGGCACTCCCAACCATGCTTTTGTGGCACGCCGCCAGGTACAACGGCCGTCAGTCGCCGTGGGATCCAGGGCAAAGCCGAGCATCTGGTTTAACTGATGGAGGGCGTTCACTGTGACGAATTTCCGTTCATTCCCCACGGGCCACGCTCGCCGCCTTCAGGCTTGCAAAAAGCGCATCCGATATCTCAAATTCGCGGGCTTTGCCTCGTCCGAGGGCGTTCTTGGACCATCTCTCCGTCAAAAGGCCGCGGCCAACCAGCTGATCGATCGGTTCCGCCGCACCGCCCCGGGTCAATCCTGTCTTTTCCGTGATGTTCGTAAGCGTCAGCGGAATGTTTGCCAGGTGCAAGGTGTAAAGCAGGCTCAACATTCCCAGCTGCTTCAGGCGAGCCTGTGGGGTCTCCCCTTCGACCGGATTGTCCATAATCTCGCTCATAGCGAGGGTCGAAAACGTTATGCTCTGCACGCGCGTATCGAATGAGGTCGAGACGGGTTTACCTGTCATTTTTGCCAGCACTGAAACAATTGGAAAGGCGCCCCTTAGGGGGTCGTCTGCCGACTAGGCGAGGTTTTCGTATGTTTTTGAGCATCCCTAAGATCGTCCTAACCGGCTCTTTGTCGATGGCAATATATTCTGTATGCGAGACCAAGTCCTATGCGGATAATTGGGCCTGTGAAGTTCTTCTTTGCCTGTCAAACCCAGGCGGTCCCACCGAGTTTGCCGAATGCCGTCCCCCAATCCATAGACTTTGGAAACATTTGGCAAAAGGGCGGTCCTTTCCTGTTTGCAACGGCGTCGGTTTTCGTGCGTCCCGTCCGGGTTATGAGCCCCACTATTGCGATGCGGGATACCGGTTGCTCCAGCGGACGAACGATCGTGGCCGAGAGGTGACGTGTATATCACTACGGCCGATTCCCGTTCGCGGTCAAAGCTGCAAATCACTGAGCACCTGCACGATATTTCAGCTGAAGCCGCCACATCTGCGCGAACGGCCGCGCTTCGTCGACGTGACGATTGATGGGCGTATGTCCCAGCGCGTGTGGTTTTGAACCGATGCCGGCCCCGTTTGTCGAATTGGCTGAGACCTGCGCACCGGCGATGCCGAGCGAACTCCTGGCGGCTATAGCCAGCCTTGAAAGCGGAATGGCGCCCTTGTCGATCCGCATCAACAGCGATTACCCGCCCGGCGCTCGCCCAGGCAATGTGCGTGAGGCGACGCAGGCTGCCACCGCGCTCATCGCCAAGGGGCAGAGTGTTGATCTCGGGCTTGGCGGCATAAGCCCGTTTGACCTTGCCACCATGGGAATGAGCATCGCCGATGCTTTTGACCCTTGCCAAAACCTCAAGGCCACAGCTCGACTGCTGTCGCAGTACCGGGCTGCGGCGATCCGCGCCGGCCATGAAGGTGAAATGCTCGATACCGTCATGCTGCGCAGCTACTTCGGTCGAGGTGATGCAAGCGCCGGCGAGATGGTCGGGTATGACCGGCTGGTTCAAAAGGAGAAGGAGCGGCTCAAGCGGCACTTGGCCGAACTCTCCCTGAATGATGCCAGCGAGCAAGATCTGTCCTCTTATGAACCAAGAGAGCGCGACAGCACGGCTGCGAGCCCCCGTGAAGACTTCCCCTTCGATCGGGACGCAGAAGCACAGCCGCCGCGGGAATGGCCCATAGCCGCGGCCGGACAGGCCTGGGATGTGTTTGCTTCGAAGGGGGCCTCTTCGGTCCTGGTTTTTGGAAGAAAAAATGGGAGTTTGAAATGACGTCGCGTGCTCATCTCAAGACGACCGCTGCGTCAGTAATGGTCGCGGCAACTTTGGTTCTGGCTACGATTGAGCCGGCCTTTGCGCAAGCAGCCGGCATTGAGAATGTGCTTCAGAACATTGTCGACATGCTGACTGGCAACATCGCGCGATTGCTCGCAGTCATTGCCATTATTGTCATCTGCATCTCCTGGATGTTCGGGTACATGGACCTGCGCAAGGCAGGGTTCTGGATCATCGGTATCGGCGGCATCTTCGGTGCCACCGAACTGGTCAACACAATTGTTGGATGACGCCCGTGCCAGGATCGATTGTGATTGAAGAAGACACGCTGTTCCTCGCTTGCACACGCCCCATCATGGTTGCCGGCGTGACGATGGAGGCCATGGCGATCAACATGATGCTGACGACGACCTTGTTCATCCTCGCCGGCTCGATTGTTTATGCCGCCGTTGGCGCGATTTTCCATCTCCTTTTCAAGGCACTGGTCAAACACGACCACAATATGTTCAGGGTCATGCTTGCTTGGGTCGAGACCCGAGGCAGGGCTCGCAACGTCTGCCTTTGGGGTGGTTCGACTGTCACACCATTGCGCCTTCATCGCCATTACGACGGGAGGGACCTCAACCTTGCCTAGACTTGCCAAGTCCAAAGCCCGCGAGTTGCAACCGGAAACCTTCATCCCCTATGTTCGACACGTCGACGAAACCATCATTGGCCTTGATTCCAGAGCAATGATGACGGTCATTGCGCTTGAAGGCATAGCTTTCGAGACCGCCGATCCCCTCGATATCAATGCTCTGCACCGTGATCTTAACACGCTCTACCGTAACATCGCTGACGAGAGACTGGCGCTGTGGACACACATCATCCGCCGACGCGACAACAATTACCCGCCGGGGACCTATGAGAATGCCTTCTCCGACCGCCTCAATCGCAAATACTGCGACCGGATGGTTGACGAGGATCTCTTCCGCAACGATCTCTACCTGACGCTGATATGGCATCCGGCCCGTGATACTGCCAGCCAGATCGCATCGCTGCTCACTCGGCTCGGGAGGGCACGCGCCAGAGGATTCGAGCTTGATCAACAGTCCCTGAAACGGCTGGTTGATGCCACACTCGACGTCACCGCCGGCCTGGCGCGGTTCACACCACGTGTTCTGTCAATTTATGAGCGCGACGGCATTCTCTTTTCCGAGCCGAGTGAGGTGCTCCATCAACTCATTGGCGGCAGGCGTGAGCCGATCCCGCTTACGCAAGGGCGCATCGCGTCAGCCATCTACTCGGACCGGGTCATCGTCGGCCGGGAAACTATCGAGATCCGCCACGAGGCAGCAAACCGTTTTGCCGGCATGTTCGGGTTCAAGGAGTATCCGGCCCGCACCCGCACTGGCATGCTCGATGGTTTGCTGACGGCGCCATTTGAACTTGTTCTCAGCCAATCCTTCGGGTTTTTCTCCAAAGCCGACGCCAAAGTCATCATGGGGCGCAAGCAGAACCAGATGGTCAGCGCCGGCGATAAGGCAGGCTCACAGCTGGAAGAGCTTGTTGATGCTCTCGACGACCTGGAATCGAACCGCTTTGTCCTCGGTGAACATCATCTGACGCTCGCGGTCTATGCAGCATCCATAAAGGAACTCGCGGATAACCTCGCGAAATCGCGCTCGCATCTCACCAATGGTGGGGCGGTCGTTGCCCGCGAGGATCTCGGGCTTGAGGCGGCGTGGTGGGCTCAGCTACCGGGTAATTTCCGCCATCGAGCCCGATCCGGAGCGATCACGTCCAAGAATTTCGCGGCTCTTTCGCCGTTTCACTCCTATCCGGTGGGCAAGAAGCAGGGTAACGAATGGGGACCGGCCGTCGCTATGTTGAAGACCGCTTCGGGCTCGCCGTTCTATTTCAACTTCCACCATGGCGATCTTGGCAACACCTTCGTGTGCGGTCCGACGGGATCGGGTAAAACCGTCATCGTCAATTTCATGCTGTCGCAATTGCAAAAGCATGATCCGCACATTGTCTTCTTCGACAAGGATCGCGGGGCTGACCTTTTCGTGCGCGCAGTAGGTGGGACTTACCTGCCGCTGAAAAACGGTATCCCTAGCGGATGCGCGCCGCTCAAAGGTCTTGAACTCACGCCGCAGAACAAGGTTTTTCTGTCGCAGTGGATCGCAAAACTCGTCGTCTCGAACTCCCGTGCACTCTCGGTCAGCGATACCCGCGATATTGCTGGCGCGATAGACGGATTGGCCGACCTGTCACCCCATGAGAGGACCATTGGGGCATTACGGGCTTTCCTCGACAACACCGACCCCGAAGGCATCGCAGCAAGACTGCGTCGCTGGGAGCGGGGAGGGCCACTTGGCTGGCTGTTCGACAACGATGTCGACGACGTCGGGATAGGTGCAAAATTTCTCGGTTACGACATGACTGATTTTCTCGACAATGAGGAAATTCGCACGCCGTTGATGGCCTACTTGTTTTATCGGGTCGAGCAGTTGATCGATGGTCGGCGGATCATCATCGTGATCGACGAATTCTGGAAGGCCTTGGCTGACGAGGCTTTTCGAGATTTAGCCCAAAACAAGCTCAAGACAATCCGCAAGCAGAACGGATTGATGCTCTTTGCCACGCAAAGCCCGCGCGACGCGATCAATTCTCCGATTGCTCACACAATCATCGAGCAATGCCCGACACAGGTATTCATGCCGAATGCGCGCGGGAGCTATGCCGACTATGTCGATGGGTTCAAACTCACGGAACGCGAGTTTGAACTGATATCGCGCTCGCTCTCCAACGAGAGCAGACGCTTTATCGTCAAGCAAGGCCATAACAGCGTGGTCGCAGAACTCAATCTTGCAGGCTTCGACGACGAGCTCGCGGTCTTGTCCGGCCGCACCGCAAATGTCGAGCTCGCAGATCGCATCAGAGCGCAGGTAGGAGACGAACCTGCCGCCTGGCTCCCGTTATTCCAGCAAATGAGGAGTACGAGATGACGTCGAGGAAGACTATCGCGATGGTTGCGGCGGCCGTGTCCCTCTACGCGTTGGCGGCATCTGCTCAAGGCGTCCCGGTCATTGATAATAGTGCGATTGCCAAGCACATTGAGAGCATCGCCCAGTTGGCCAAACAGCTTGAGACGATGAAGGCGCAGCTGGATCAGGCGCAGCAGCTTTACGGCTCGTTGAACAAGCTGACTGACATGGCCGATATCGCAAATGTCTTGAACGACCCGGCGATCCGAAAGGCGCTTCCCCAAAACTTCTCCGCCATTGAAAGCTTGCTAAAGGGCGCAAGTGCTGGTGCTTACGGCGATTCCGCCACCAAATTCCTGAACGACAACAGCTTCTACCAGACCAATGCAAACGACTTCTACGCATCTGAGCTTGCGCGCACACAGACCCGTAACGCCGGTCAGATGAGCCTCGGTCAGCACATCTATGACGCCGCGACGAAGCGCATCGGCGGCATTGATCAGCTGCGTGAACGGATTGCGCAGGCTGGCAATGCCAAGGACATCGCTGACCTCCAGGCAAGGCTGTTGGCCGAGACTGCCTTCCTGGAGACCGACGCGCTGCGCATGCAGGCGCTTAGGATGATCCAGGAAGCGCAGCTCCAGGTTGATCAGCAACGCCAGGCCGAGGACTGGCGCAAACGGCTGGACACGATGGGAGCCGCGCTCAAATGAAAAGGCAGATACGCATCATTGCCAGAGACCGGCGCGCGCGGATCAACAAGGGGCTTGGAGGGTAGGGGGCGGATGTATCAGGTCTTTGCTTTCCTCGACAATCAGTTCGAGGCTCCTCTGGAGAGTTTCATTTCTTCCGGAACATCCAATATCAGTTCATGGGTGGCAGGGCCTTTGACCGTCGCTCTGGTGCTTTATGTCGTCCTCTACGGCTATCTGGTTCTGAAAGGCTCTATCGACGCGCCCGTCTTGGAGTTTGCATACCGCGCGATCAAACTCGCAATCCTGGTGATGCTCGTGCGCAATGCTTCGGACTATAGAACCTATGTCACAGACGTGTTTTTCACCGGCCTGCCCCGGGAAATCTCTACGGCACTGAATACCGGCACCGTGCCAAGCGCATCGACATTCGACGCGCTGCTCGACAAGGGCCAGGCATCTGCCAACGAAATCTGGTCACGAGGCTCCTGGCCGCTTGATGTCGCGACGGCGTTCGCCGGCTTGTTGATGATCGTCACCACCTTCGTGGTCGCTGCCATAGGCTACATTGTCTCCCTCTACGCACGCGTCGCACTCGCAATCATCCTGGCGCTCGGTCCCATCTTCATTGCATTGGCCCTGTTTCAGAGCACGCGGCGCTTCACCGAAGCCTGGATTGGCCAGTTGGTCAATTTCGTCATTCTGCAAATCCTGGTCGTCGCGGTCGGCTCGTTGTTGATTACGACCCTCGATACCTCGTTCACCGCGGTCGAAGCCTATGGCGACGTATTGATGCGACCGATAGCGATCGGAGCGATCGGGATCGCAAGCCTCTATGTCTTTTATCAGCTCCCGGGGGTTGCAGCCTCCCTTGCAGCCGGCGGTGCATCGCTGACTTATGGATACTCGGCGGCACGCGACGCCCATGAGAGCACGCTCACGTCGGCCGCCGCCGCCGTTCTGCGAACCTTCCGCGCCGGCGTGCGACGCTTGCCAACCGGCAACACATCGTGACCGGGCCAAAGCGTTATCAGCAAGACACCTCAATCCTGCCGAGACACTTCAGACAAGGAAGAACAAAAGATGGTGGTCGACACGCTGCGAACAATCTCCGTGCTTCTCACATTGGCTTTGGCCAGCGGCTGCAACACACTGTCATCTGCTCTCCCGAAATGCGACGGATACGCCAAACGGCCACTCAACCGTTCAATGTGGCAATGGCAGGACGGCATGCGGGGAGGGACAGGACCACTCGGTTACTCCTTTGAAGATCGGGGTCACCCTGCCTTCGAGCATTATGACGAACGGTCCTCCCATCGAAAATGCGCGGGGCTGCGTCAATGATCACCCCGGATGGTCTCAAGGCGTATTTCGACAAGGCGCGCCGTTTCGATCAGGATCGATTGATAAGCCTTGAGCGTTCGGCCCGAATTGCATGGTCGATCGCCATTGCCGCTGGCGGCATTGCCGGTATCGCGATTTTTTCAGTGGCCGCACTCACGCCCTTGAAGACGGTCGAGCCATTCGTCGTGCGGGTCGACAATTCGACCGGGATTGTCGACGTGGTATCAGCCCTGACGTCGAAGGCCGGAAGTTACGATGAGGCCGTGACCAAGTACTTTGCCGCTCGATATGTCAGGGCGCGCGAAGGTTATGTGTGGTCGGAGGCCAAAGAGAGCTTCGACACGGTCTCCCTCTTGTCGGCGCAGTCGGAGCAGATGCGCTTCGCCACGTTCTACCGCGGCAGCAATCCAAACTCTCCGCAAAATGTTTACGGCCGCGGTTCGACGGCTAAAATCACGATCAAGTCAATCTCGATGATCAATGCAAACGTCGTGTCGGTGCGTTATCTCATGACCGTTACCCGTGGCGACGATGTGCGCACCACCCACTGGGTAGCGTCCATCACTTACTCCTATATCAACGCTGCAGTCTCCTCGACCAATCGGCTGGTCAACCCGCTTGGATTCGTCGTTAGCGAGTACCGAGCAGACCCGGAGGCAATCAATTGAAGACTGTTTTATTTTTTGCATCTGCCGCCATGGTCTTCGCCACGGCCGCGTTGCCTCCCGCGCGAGCGCTGGATATTCCTCGTGGCGCCGGGCAAGACAGTCGTGTCCGCTTTGTCAATTACCAACCCTACGACATCACCCGCATCGTCGGCACGTTGCGTTCCTCGGTGCAGGTTGAGTTCTCGGCCGACGAGGAAATTGCGCATGTGGCGCTGGGCAATTCGGTGGCATGGGAGGTCGCGCCGGCCGGCAACATTCTGTTCCTAAAACCCCGCGAGAACCAGCCGATCACAAACATCTCCGTCGTCACGGCAAGAAGAGACGGTTCCAAGCGCAGCTATCAGATGGAGCTCACAGTGCGAGATGGCTCTGTTGCTTCCGGCGAGAACACCTATTTTTATGTAAAATACCGATATCCTGGCGATGAGGCGGTGCGCAGACGCCTGGAAGCGCAGGCTCGCGACCGTGCTGCCAAAACCGGCGCTGCAAATACCGTTCTGGCGATCCACGAGCAGTATGGTCCGCGCAACTGGCGATACTCGGTGCAAGGAGCTGCGGCGCTCGAACCGGACGCGGTCTACGATAACGGCAAGGTCACGACGTTTTCTTTCGCCACCGTTCAGGAGATGCCGGCGATCTACCTGGAGAACTCTGACGGAACCGAAAGTCTCGTCGCGAAATCGGTCTCCGGCCAACTCGTGCTGGTTCATGCGGTTAGCCGAAAGTTTATCCTGCGTCGTGGCGAAGAGGTGCTTTGCGTCTTCAACGAAGCCGACAACCTCGGCAGCGCCAACCCAGATACACATACCACATCTCCATCGGTGGAGCGGATCGTCAGGACTTCCGCCGAATTGCCGCCCAAATTGCCGGCGCAAGGCGCTCGGCAATGACTGAAGACCCTCAACTGACGATACCGGGAGAACGCGCGCATGCTCAGTTCGCGCAAAAGATCGAGGGCAATCCGGCCTTAAGGCGCAGCGCCGTAGTCGCAGCCGTGCTCGCCTTCATCGGCTTCGGGCTCTGGTCGATGCGTTTGGATACCAGCGACACGAATGCCGGGCGTGAGGAGCGGCTGGTTATTCGCCAAACGGCAGACTTCGAGCCAGTTAGGGAGGAACCAAAGAAGGCTGAGCCATTGCTCGAAGTCAAGTTGCCGACCCCATCGATCGATGAGCCGCCGCGGGAGCCAGAAAAGGACGAGCTCCTGGAATCCGCCCAGCGGTCACCAGTCATGGCCTTCAGTGTGCGACAAGGGATGGATCAGCGCCCCCAGGATCAGCATTCACCATCGGATCCGTCATCGGCCTACCTGCCCTTTAATGGCCCGTTTGACGGTGAGGTCAGCGAGAACGAACATCAGCGATTCGAGCGATTACTAAAGCCCGCACGGCTCGAAGGCGCCCGTGCCGGACATCTTGGCAACCGCAACTATATCGTCGCGTTGGGCACCTCGATCCCTTGCATACTCGAGACGGCGCTCTCGTCCAGCCAACCGGGCTTCGCCAGCTGTGTGATCAATCGCGACGTTCTCTCCGATAACGGCCGTGTGGTGCTAATGGAGAAGGGCACACAGGTTGTAGGCGAATACCGCGGTGGCCTCCGTCGCGGCCAAAAACGGCTCTTCGTTCTTTGGAGCCGGGCGAAAACACCGACTGGCGTTATCATCACCTTAGCATCGCCCGCAACCGATGCGCTCGGACGAGCAGGGTTTGACGGCGATGTCGATACCCATTGGTGGGAGCGTTTTGGAAGCGCGCTCTTGCTATCCGTCGTCGGGGACGCCACCGGTTGGGCAGCAAGCCGATTGCAGGAAAGGGACGTCGAAGCTGAGGCGACGACGAGCGCCGGCAGTCAAGCGGCAGCGATCGCCGTGGAGCAGTCCATCAATATTCCACCGACACTGACCAAACGTCAGGGCGAGCGCGTGTCGATCTTCGTTTCGCGTGATCTCGACTTTTCCGGGGTCTACGATTTGCGAGTGACCGATCCTGGTAATCGGGTTCTCGATCATGCGGTCTTCGGGGATGTCCGCACATACGACCGCGTGATAGCGAAATGAGAGTGGGCGCGTGACGGGATCGCCCGATGCGTCTGTCGTCCGCCAGCTCCTGTCGCCGATCGCCGGGTTGTTGCAAAACCCTGCTCTCTATGAAGTCGTCATCAACCGGCCCGGCGAAGTTCTGGCCGAGGGGCCGGATGGCTGGTCGCGCCATGAGATTGCGGAACTGACGTTCGACAGGCTGATGCGCCTCGCGCGCACTGTTGCCAGCCATTCACATCAGGCGATCGACGAGGCGAGGCCAATCCTTTCGGCAACCCTTCCCGACGATGCGCGCGTCCAGGTCGTTATCCCGCCGGCAACGGCAAAAGGCACGGTAAGCTTCACCATTCGCAAGCCCTCGTCGGTGTCGCAGTCGTTAAGCGACCTCGATGCCGCCGGGCTTTTTGCCGTTACCGCTGCGGCGGATGATCGTCCGAACCGCCAGGACAGGAAGCTGATCGAGCTTTATCAGACGGGGAACTATGCGACATTCTTGAAGCAGGCGGTGCTCGCCCGGAAGAACATCATAATTTCCGGGGCAACCGGATCGGGCAAAACCACGCTCTCGAAGGCGCTGATCCAGCACATCCCGATGACAGAACGCATCATCACGATCGAAGATACGGCCGAGCTGGTCATCCCACAACCCAACCACGTTCGGTTGTTCTATTCGAAAGGGGAGCAGGGCCTTGCGAAGATCGGCCCCAAGGAACTGCTCGAGGCGAGCCTGCGAATGCGTCCCGATCGTGTCCTGCTACAGGAACTGCGCGACGGCACGGCTTTTTATTACATCCGAAATATCAACTCTGGCCATCCTGGGTCCATCACCACAGTGCACGCGGACTCGCCGGCTCTCGCGTTTGAACAGCTGACCCTCCTCGTGAAGGAATCGGACGGCGGGCAAGAGCTCGTACGCGACGATATCCGCAGCCTCCTGACGATGTTGGTCGATGTGGTCGTCCAGTGCAAACGGGTCGAGGGGACGTTCCGCGTGACGGAGATATGGTTCAGTCGCTCAGTATAGATCCTTCTGCGACAGCAGCCAGGTGGAACGGTCTTTGCTCATATCTCCAAGCCCCATCATCACCAGGCCTTACGTCCAATCCCTTTAAGCTGCACGGCGCCGCGCACGCCTGGTCAACGGGGGGCGATTGATTTCTTGTCCGGGCGGCGGCCTTCGCCTCACACATTGTTTGACAACAATTGGGTATTGCCGGATCGTTGGTGTTTAGCGGTGAATTTCCACGCGGGCAGTCGCCTGACGCAGCATGTTCGGCGTGAGGGTACGCGTTTGATTGGGCAATCCCGTCGGGCGGGCTCGCGGAGCCCTTTGAAGCCGAACTTGGTCTAACTTAACTTGGGAGGACAACGTGAGCGACCATGTCTATAAAAAGGTGGAACTGATCGGTAGTTCGAAAGTCTCGGTGACCGAGGCGATCGAGACCGCGATTATGCGGGCGTCGAAAACCATGAGAAATCTGGAATGGTTCGAGGTGGATCAGATCCGGGGACAGATCAAGGATGGCGCGGTGGCGCACTATCAGGTGGTTGTGAAGGTCGGATTTCGGATTGACGATTGACACGCTCGGCAAATTGCCTCGTCCGACACACGAAGCTGTCTCTGCTTGTCGATCAGCAATTCGTGGGGCCACGGACGCCAGCGACCACATGCGGCGAGCAATACCTCACGGTCAAGCTGGAAGTGCCTCATCGGCGTGAGCGTCTCCGACACGTGGCGCTTGGCGGATCCTGCGAACCTCGGCCGGCTGTCTCTGCTGATGACGAAGCGCGCGGCTGCCTCCCGACCATGCATGATCTGCGGCTGTAATGCTTTGAAATTCCCACCTCATCCGACCTGCGCTGCCGGTTCTTGCCCGCCGGCGTCGATCACGGCACGGACCACGCGTCTCCCTGATCGCTCGCGTCGGAAACCATTCCCGTTTTCGATGTCGCCTTTCTAAGGGGCCGGCCGCATCCCGCGTCAACCCGCAAGGGGTTTCCCTCCGCTTCGCTGCGGTGACACTTGCGGCTCTGCCCCTTCTTCGGGCGCCATCGGGAATGGTTCCCGAGCAACCGAAGGAGACAGCATCATGGCAACCACGATCGCAACCCTCAGCGAAAAGTCCGACGGCACCCTCGAAGGTCTCTTCGCCACCATCAAAGTCAACGCGCCAATCGCTCTCATTCCGAATGCCCAAAAGGCAAGCGAAGGCGCCCCCGACTATCGCATCATCCACCGCCGCACTGGCTTCGAGATCGGGGCCGGCTGGTACCGGAACTCGCAGCGCACCGGCGAGGAATACCTCTCGGTCAAGCTTGAAGCCCCTGAGATCGGCGTGATCTTCGGTAATGTCGCACCTGCACCTGGCGGCGAGACGAACCGCAAGGTCATCCTCTGGAATGATCCAGCCTGAGCGTCGCACGCCGGCCCCGCGGTGATCGCGGGGCCGCTCCGTCCAACCCATCATCCTGGAGATTACCAATGCGTCTCATTACCGATGAAATCAGCACGTCCCTGATCACCAACGGTCAGCTCTTCCAACGCAATCCCGACTTCGATCCACATCCGGTCGTCAAGCTGTTTACGCCCGATGCCGCGGCCACCTGGTTGATCGCCTCTGCCGACCCTAAGGACCCGGATCTGCTCTTCGGGCTCTGCGACCTTGGCGTCGGGTTCCCCGAGCTCGGTTCCGTCCTTCTCTCGGAGATCCAATCGGTTCGCGGCCGCCTTGGCCTGCGCGTCGAACGGGACCTCACCTTTAAAGCGGACCGGCCAATTTCTGCCTATGCCAGAGCCGCGACTGCAGCCAGGCGGATTGTCGCCTAGCTGGGTAAATAGCCACAAGGGATCGTGGCTGTCAGGCTACGGTCCCGGTTTCTTTGTCATCATTGGCAAGATGCTACAACGTGAAGCGACAATCGCGTCACGTCAGAAGGCATCCAGCAAGTCGTCGGCATGAACTGGGTGGCATATCCAACCCACCCTGTCTGCTCAGAAACGTCAGCCTGCCATGAGGGGCCGGAACGCTTCAAGGCCGCACGGCCCCTCCAATTTTGCCGCAAGCGACAAAATCGGTTCCTCCGCGCGCCGGCTCCGCCGGTCGCGTGCCGCGAGCCTTGACCCCTTCCTGCCCCTCATGACCGACGGCGTCATCTTTCACAAATCAAAGGAGATTACGATGACGATCGAGCAGCACATCGACGAACTGCGCGCCGAACTGAAGAATTGCCCCGACGCAGAGGAGCGCCACCAGATCGAAGTCGAACTGGAAACGGCACAACAGGAACTCCTGCGTCTCAGCGCCGACGACCCACCTCCGGAATAGACGACATGTTCAAGTCGCCACTGCCTTGACGAACCGATTGGGTTCGACCGCCGCATTCATGTCGCTTCTGCGGAAATATATCGCCCGTCCGCAACGCAAAGGTCTATGACCCTGGACAATGATGATCTGCTCGTCCTTGCGCATCGACTGGATGATTTCGTGCGGCATAATCAGCGGCCTGCGCTGAAGACTGACACTTTCTGAACGCCTTGACGCTTTGTCGGAACTGCTCCCACCGATGTTGCGGGACCGCCCCTCGACTTCAACTGTCATTTCACCGCATTGAGCCGAAACATTGCGGGCCGTGTCGAGCGCCTTGATTGCCGCATAGGACGCAAACGCGCATCCATCGATCCAGGAGGTCGCGCCGTCACGGCCAAAGTGCTTTTCCAGCTGACCCACTGATTGATACATCAGCATGAGCGTTATGCCGTATTTCCGGCCGTAGTCACGAGCATCCTCGAGCACACGCATGTAGCCGAGCAGATCGACCTCATCGAGCATGAAGAGTGCGCGGCGATCGAAGGCCCCGTCGGCCTGGATCATGGCATTGATCAGTGACCCGACGATGACGCGCGCAATGCCCGGATAGCTGCGCAGGATCGAGGCTGGAATGTTCAGGAAGACGTCGATTCCGCCTTTGACGAAATCGCCCGATTTGAACGCTGTCCCGCAGACGAGTGCTGCATAGTCGTCGAGCGACAGCCATTGTGTATCCTTCGATGCGGTGGAATAGACGCCACTGAAGGTTTGTTCCGTCATATTGGTAAAGACGCCGAGCGTCTCGCGGACAAAGGCCGATTGCGATGTTTCCTGAATGTCGCGCAACATTGCCAGAACTGACGGTTCGGGCTCGGAAACGATTTGGCGCAGGCTGCGAAGATCGCGACGGCCGGCATAATCCGCAGACAGCATGACGTGCGCCAGCAAACCCGTCAGAAGATTGTGCGCCTGGTTCTGGAAATATGAACCCGTCGACGTTTCGATCCGCGCGCTTTCCGATAAAAGCATGTGAGCAACCGCGACGATATCCTCTTCTTTGGATCTCGAGGTTTCGATCCAGTCGAGAACATTGAAGCCCCAAGCAGGATTGGATGGCCCAAGTACGATACAGTTTCGATTGAGCTTCGATCGGCGATGGCCAACGACCATAGGCGCTACTTCGGTCGAGGGGTCGAGGCAAATCAGCGGTCCTGAATAGCGCAACGCTGTCGGAACAACGTTGCTCGTGGTTTTGTAACCGCCGGAGCCCGCGAAAAACAGCATATGAGTGGAATCGAAGTCCTGCCGAAATGTGAGCAGCGGCCCCTTGCCCCCTTTGCCCCACGTTGAACAGTCGTCCGGCCGAAAGGGGATACTGCGGATCGTGTCGAGGTCGACTCGATAGCGCTCGCCAATGACGATCTCGCCATCTGGTGGAAACCGAGCAGCAGCGGCAGACATCGACAGCCAATCAGCGTCGCCGAAGGTGCCCCGGCGGGCGCGCTTGACCGATCCTCCAACAACTATGGATAAACGGGCCGAGATCGCCACGATGGCAAAGCCGCCGGTTGCGCCTGCGACTGCATAGAGATCGAGGTAGGACAGGGCCGTTGCCCAGGTGATCACTCCGGACTGAACGAACGGGGACAGGCGGGCGTATTCCCGCACCGCGTAAAATACGCCAATGCAGAGAAACGTAGTGACGCTGACGAGCGCGATCGGTCTGCGCCGATGCAGAGGCAAGACAGCAACAGTAATGAGTCCTGAAATCGGCCCAAAGAAGAGGTTCGCGATCGGCGACGCACGCATAAACCAATTGGCATATTCGGGCGCAACGATCGTTGCCACGGTCGTCCACTTGTATGTTGTGATAAACAGTGTCCCGATGCTCACTGCAATCGGCACGAGTGCCAACAGGTTTATCGGGCTGAACCGCCGCTTCGCCGCCATCCCGCCCGCCCCCATTTCTTACGGCTTTATTCGTGCGCGGGCCTCCGCCCGAAAAGCCTGGGTGCCGAGAGCTGATAGCCGGTCATGCTCAACCGTACCGACGGGAATCTGGCTCGCCTGAATGAGTGCGCCGAGCAGGAACGCCCGATCGGCATTCTTTAGGCCTGCCTTGACGATTAATCCGCCAAGGATGGTCTTCTCGTGGATTTCGCGCTTGTGCCCTTGCGTCATCCTGCTTTGCCGCTTTCGTTCGAGAAATACGATCCGTTGATTGAGCCGTTTAAGCGGTCGGACCATCAGCCCGCCGGTGCCGCTCGCGAAATCGGGCAACGATCTCTGCCAAGATGGCGTCGAGTTCGCCGTCCGGGATGTCGAGTTCAGCCAAGCCGGCTTTCTGCGCCACCCGGGCGAAGCGCTCATTCGCTTTGATCAGCAGGTTCTTGCGTTTTGCCCGCAGTGTTTCAATCTGCGCGTCTATTTCAGAGATGGTTGTTTTTGCACGCACGTCTCGTCCTTTCTTCGTCACCATAAACCTCGATTATAGTGGTATAAATATAATAGTCAAATTCTGGATGATGAGGTAGGATTATCGGAATTGTGGATCACAAAGCCAGCCAACTCGGCCTAATGGCGCAATATACGTCGCAGTGGCGACTCGCTTAGAAGAGGATTTCTCCTGATTTGGCTATCATGTTTATGAGGGTGCAAGTGATCAGCCGGGGCGCCGGGCGCAGCATCATCTCTGCAGCTGCCTATCGTCATCGCACCAAGATGATGGACGAACAAATAGGTAAGGAGTTCCGCTACCATGGTGGGCGTGCGGAGATGGTGCATGAAGAGCTTGCTTTGCCCGACGCGACACCCTCATGGCTGAGGGCCGCAATAGATGGGCGCACGGTCGCCAGTGCGAGCAAAGTGCTCTGGAACGCGGTCGACCGTTATGAGACGCGCTGCGATGCGCAGCTTGCGCGCGAAATCATTCTAGCGCTTCCGGTGGAGTTAGGTCGCGAGCAGAACATAGAACTTGTGCGCGACTTCGTGCGGGAGAACCTCACATCGCGAGGAATGGTCGCCGATTGGGTTTATCACGACAAGGACGGCAACCCGCATATCCATATCATGGTAACGCTGCGCCCTTTGGCGGTGGAGGGGTTCGGGCCGAAGAAAGTCGCGATCATCGGTGAAGACGGCCAACCGGTACGCGTCAGCACGCCTGACCGACCTGAGGGAAAAATCGCTTATCGGCTATGGGCAGGCGACAAGGAGGTGCTGAAGAAGTGGAAGGTCGCCTGGGCGGAAACCGCAAGCCGCCATCTGGCGCTTGCCGGCCATGATTTCCACCTCGATGGTCGTTCCTACGATGAACAAGGACTTCGCGGTCTGGAGCAGCGGCATTTTGGTCCGAATCGTGCTGCGCTTGTTCGCAAAGGCATCGAAACTCACTTTTCACCGGCGGCATTGGCCAAGCGCTATGAGATTGCCGACCGGATCACGGATGATCCCGCTCTGTTGCTCAAGCAACTCGCCAACGAGCGATCGACCTTTAACGAGTGGGACATCGCCCGCGCAATTCATCGCCATATCGACGATCCGATTGTCTTTGCCAACGTACGCGCCAGACTTATGTCATCGGACGATCTCGTTTTACTGCAGCCACAGCGGCTAAATGGCGAAACCAGCAAAGTCGAGCAGCCGGCAGTATTTACTACGCGCGGTCTGGTGAAAACCGAGTATGAAATGGCACGCTTGGCAACTACGTTGTCGAAGATGACCGGCTTTGGTGTCTCAAGCACCAGCGTTGATGCCGGAGTTGCATCACCCGAACGCTCTGCCGCGGGTGTTCGGCTCGACGCAGAGCAAATCGTGGCCGTCCGGCATATTACCGCAGACGGCGCCATTGCCGCGGTCGTAGGTGTGGCCGGTGCCGGTAAATCGACATTGTTGAGTGCTGCCCGGACTGTCTGGGAAACAGAAGGGCGGTGTGTGGTCGGTGCGGCGCTCGCCGGCAAGGCTGCTGAAGGATTGGAGGAAAGCTCGGGCATTCGGGCTCGCACAATCGCCTCCTGGGAGCATTCTTGGAAGCGAGGAAACGACCTTCTCGAAAAAGGAGATGTCCTAATCGTTGACGAGGCCGGAATGGTGTCGTCACAACAGATGGCGAGTTTGCTGAAGTATATTGAGGAAGCGGGCGCAAAGGCGGTACTCGTTGGTGATCCTATGCAACTTCAGCCGATTCAGGCGGGCGCGGCTTTCCGGGCGATTGTTGAGCGCATCAGCTCTGTGGAACTGGCTGGTGTTCGACGGCAGACAGAGGACTGGGCGCGTGCTGCCTCCAAGCAATTTGCCCGTGGGGATGTGAAAGAGGCGCTTGCCGCTTATGGCGAACGCGGACATATCGTTAGCGCCGAGACTCGTCAGGCTGCCATCGAGCGAATTGTCGTAGACTGGACAACTGCACACCACGAATTGGTAGCGAAAGCGGCAGCCGAAGGTCGCCAGCTTCGTGGCAACGAATTGGCTGTGCTCGCGCATACCAATGACAACGTAAAGGTGCTGAACCGTTCTATTCGCGAAGTGCTTTCGACTGATGGATTTTTGTTGGACGGCAGGCCGTTCTTGACCGAGCGCGGTATGCGAGAGTTCGCGGTTGGCGACCGTATCATCTTTCTCGAGAATGCCCGGTTCGTTGAGCCACATGCCGCGAACCTCGGTGTTCAACACGTGAAGAACGGCATGCTGGGGACCGTTCGTCCGACGGTAGCCGGTAGGGAATCGGTGGCGCTCACCGTTCGGCTCGACAATGGACGCGATGTCGTTTTTGCCGAGAGTACCTATCGAAATGTCGATTACGGCTACGCCGCGACCATCCATAAAAGCCAAGGTTCGACTTTTGATCGCGCCTTCGTGCTGGCCACTGGCATGATGGACCAGCATTTGACGTACGTCGCGATGACCCGCCACCGTTGTCGCGCAGATCTGTATGCCGCGTCGGAGGATTTCCAGCGGAGACAGCCATACGAAAGACAGCCGCGTGCCGATTACACCTACGGCGTTACCGGCGAACTCGTCGAGACAGGTCTTGCAAAGTTTCGCGCACGCGAGGGTGTCGGTCCAAGTCCTTTTGCTGATCTGCGTCTGGAAGATGGAGTGACGCATCGCCTGTGGGGCGTCAGTCTACCGAAGGCACTAGAGGATAGCGGAGTGAAAGTCGGCGACGCCGTAATACTTCGAAGGGACGGAACCGAAAAGGTCACGATCAAGGTTGCGGTTATCGGTGAGGAACCTGCCAGAACGCGCTTCGAAGAGCGTGTGGTCGAGCGCAACGTCTGGACGGCGGAGTTGATTGAGAGGGCCGGGGATCGACAACGTCGGATTGCCAGGGAAAACCGTTTGCCGGCCCTGTTTCCTGAACTGGTTGAACGGCTCTCGCGTTCTGGCGGAAAAACGACCACGCTGGATTATGTGACTGAAGATACATATCGTTCACTTGTAGAAGACTTCGCGCAGCGCCGCGGAATTGAGGCTATTTTGCGCTCGGACCTGGTGAAGACAGCCATTAGTTCGCTGAGTTGGGTCTCCGATCAGCGCCGTCGTGTTGTCCAGCTATGGCAACGAGCCAACGTCGCGATTGAGCTCGCACCTGACCATTCCGAACGCATTAGATCAAGATGCGGTGCAGCCGAGCGGCAAACAATTGAGATAGATGCGGACGGTGATAGAGAATTGCTCTCGGCAACGATCTCGTTCTCGCGCCCACTCGTGGAGGATGCACGTCTCGCCCATCTCGCATCCCCGGCTTGGGCGGAGCGGGAAGCGATCATCATGCCTCTACTCAAGCGGATTTACCGCGATCCGGCGGTTGCGCTTGCGCGATTGAACGCGCAAACCTCGAATGCTGTCGGGGATCCGCAGCTGATCGCAGATGGGCTTGTTCGCTCGCCGAAAGAACTTGGGAACCTGCGTGGCGGCCAGAACCTTGTCGACGGCCAGGCTGCCCGGAAGGAGAGGGTTGCAGCACAATCAGCTTTGTCAGAGCTCGCGCTTTTGGCACGCGCCCATGCGGCGGAGTTTCGCAGACAAGAAGCGCGCTTTCTAAACGGCGAGCGAATGCGCAGAGCGTGTATGGGCTTCGCTATTCCGCCACTCTCCAAAAACGCGAGAGCGCGGCTTCTAGAGATCGAAGTAGCCGCGGACTGTGGGGGATATGAAGCCTATCGGTCCGCGTTCCGGATTGCCACTGAGGATCGCTCAATCGTCCATGAGGTCAAGGCCATCGATGAGGCCCTGACCCGTCGGTTCGGATGGCTTGCGTTTTCCGACAAGGCAGATGACTTCGCTAAGCGCAATGCGACGATACGCATGCCGGAAAACATGTCCGAGGAGAAGAGGGCGGAACTGACTGTGCTGTTTGAGGTCGTTAGACGCTTTGCAGCAGAGCAGCGCATAGTCGAGAAACGCGAGCGCGGTCAACTCATTGTGCCGGCAGCATTTGCTCCACAGTCTCCCGTCGCGCCCTTGCCAATATTGCCCGCTGTAACCGAATTCAAGAACTGCGTGGAGGACGAGGCGCGGCTGAGGGCCGTGCAAGCCGAGCATTACAGACAGGAGAAAGCGATGTTCGGCCGAGACGCGGTTCGGATCTGGCGTGATCCGGGTGCTGCGGTTGCGGCGATCGAAGGCATTCTAACGATGAAGGTTGATCCCGAACGCATTGTCAGTGCCGTTGTCACTGACCCCGCCGCCTATGGCACATTGCGTGGCTCTAATAGGATGTTGGATGGGCTCTTGGCAGCAGGACGAGAACGTCGGGTTGCATTGCAGGCCGTCAACACCGCTGCCGTCTGCATTCGTGCCATGGGACGCTCTTACGCCGCCGCGTACGAGGCTGAGTTGTTGGCTGTGAGCGCTGAACGAACCCGGATGTCCGTCGCTATTCCAGGGTTGACCAAAGAAGCTGAGAGAGAACTCCATCGCTTGACTGAACACAAGGCGAAGAACGCGAACCACCTAGTGCGGAGGGTTCGGGCGCTTAGTCCTGAGATCCGTGCCGAGTTCACAGCCGTCAGCAAGGCACTTAATGCACGGTTCGGACCGGGAGCACTCGCCCATAGCGCGAGAGGTGCGTGTAACTTGGTCCCGAAATCGCAAAGAGCGGCATTTGAGGCGATGCGCGATCACTTATACAGACTTCAGCGGGCCACTAGCGCCTACCAAGCAGAGGAGGCATGCGTCGTCCGGCAGCGCCGCGCGCTCGAACACCGCGCGCCCGCTATAGATTGAAGGAGTGTGTAAATTGGCCATTTAGGTCGATTTCCACATCGAGTTGAAAACTGTCTCTATGCCGACCCGCAATATTGCGGTTAAACGGCAGCCTCCCGCAACGGAGGCCCGAGCGGCCTAAAGACAAACCGCGTTCTGGCCCAAGGTCTAACAACGTCGGGCCATGTTGCTCTCGTGAAGCTCTCCATCGGCGAACGCACAAGCTTCGCGCCGATGCTGTCCGCCGCAGCCAAACTCAATGCCAACGATTGCTAGCGGCGCGCAACGCGGCTCGCCGCGGGCTCAAGCCCCTTGCCGCGATAGGCGACCGGGATGCCCAATGTCTCATGGGCCGTTGCCAGCGCCTCGAGCCAGGTCGCCAGTTCTGCCGGCACCTTTTCGTCGCCCGTTTCCATCGCCTCGATCCACGCCAGATTGCAATGGAGCGCGCTCGCGAGATTGATTGGGGTCCAGCGAAGGGCAAGTAGGCATTGGGTAAATCGTGCGGGGGTCATCTTTTACTCAGGATTGCGAGGGCGTCTGTTCAATGAGGCTTTACACGCAGAAATGAGTCAAGGTGATGACGTGTCGCACCACGATCACGTGATCACGCCTCCGGTCCACAGTGATTGTTGGAATGGTGCGACACTTGCCGGGATCGGCGCCGCGTGATGTCGAACTTGCGTTCGTCGGCGCTGCCCGGTAATGCCGATGATGATGGCCGGCGACCCCGACTCGCGCAGTGCGAGCGGAGCCCAGGACAGCCAAGACCGGGGCGATTGACCGTTGAATGCGACCATTTACCAGTCTGCCATCAACATTGCCGCAAAGGTCGGCCTCTATCTTTCGCTTGCAATGTTCATTCCGGCGCTCGTCGATCTTTATTATGGGCATCGCGACTGGAAGGTTTTCGCCGTTTCGGCCTGCCTGATGGGCAGCCTTTCGCTTGTCACAGCGGCGGCAACGCAGGGCGGGCCTCCGGTATTCAACCGGAAAATGGGCTTTCTGCTCGTCAACCTGCTGTGGCTCGTCGTCTCCTTCGTCGGTGCCGTTCCCTTCTGGCTTTCCTCGGTCAACCTCGATTTTGCCGAGGCGCTGTTCGAATCGGTGTCAGGCATCACCACGACGGGCTCCACTGTTATCGCCGGCCTGGACCATGCGCCGCCCGGTATCCTCGTCTGGCGCTCGCTGCTGCACTGGCTCGGCGGCATCGGGATTGTGGCGCTCGGGCTGTTCGTCATGCCGTATCTGCGCGTCGGCGGGCTGTCGTTCTTCAAGATGGAATCGTCCGACACAACCGAGAAGCCGTTCGCGCGCGTCGTCACCTTTACCCGCGCCTTTATCCTGATCTATATCGTCCTGACGGTGACCTGCGCGATCATATACGGCTATCTTGGCATGAGCCGCTTTGATGCGATCAACAATGCCATGTCGACGATCGCGACTGGGGGCTTTTCCACGCATGACGCCTCGCTCGGCTACTTCAACAGCCTGCCGATCATGTGGGTGGCGACCTTCTTCATGACGGTCAGCAGTCTGCCGTTCTCGGTGCTGATCATCTTCATCGTGCGCGGCCGGCTGGACACGCTGAAAGACCCTCAGATCATCGTGTTCCTGTCCTATCTAACGGTACTGGCGATCGCGGCCAGCCTTTACCAGCGCCTAGAAAACGGCATCGCCTTCCATGAAGCGCTGGCGCATTCGTTCTTCACCGTCTCGTCGATCCTGTCGACGACGGGCTTTGCCAGTGATGACTACATGCTGTGGGGGGATTTCATCGTAGCACTCGCCTTTGCGGCGACCTTCATGGGTGGATGTTCCGGTTCGACGGCCGGCGGCATGAAAGCCTATCGCTTCATCATCATCTTCAATTCCATTCGGGCAGGGCTCTTCAAGCTCATCTTCCCCAATGCCATCCACACGGTTCGCTATGGCAAGGCATTGGTTGATGCTGACGTGCAGCGCACCGTCTTCCTGTTCTTCACTGCCTATATGATTATCTGGGCCTTCGGCAGCCTTGCCATGGGTGCCTTCGGCTACGATCTTCTGACATCGGCGTCGGCGATCGCCACGGCTCTTTCAAACGTCGGTGCAGGGCTCGGCCCGATCATCGGGCCGGCCGGAAACTTCTCCACCTTGACCGATCCGGCGCTCTATCTCCTGTCGATCATGATGCTGCTGGGACGTCTTGAGATCCTGACCGTTCTGGTCGTTCTGACGCCGCTGTTCTGGAAGGAGTGATACAGGAGAGCCCAAGTCAATTGGGCTCTCGTCGTTCAGACTGGCTCGGCTTCGCGACGGGTCGCGGCGTTGTCGACGTAGTATTTCTCAAAACGGTGGCGATAGTGTTCGGCGGCGCCGAAATCGCTGTATTTCGCCAGTTCGCGCATGTCCGTCTTATTGAGGATCACGCCGAGGATCTTGGCGTTGATCTCAGGTTCGGCATGGAGCAGGTCGCGCACCAGCCTCGACGGCGTGCGGCCCCATTCGGCGACGAAGAGGAAGCCGTCGGCAAGCGGCGAAAACGCCTTGGCGTCGACGACAGGCGCGAGTGCTGCAAGGTCGACGATCACATAGTCGAAGGATTTGCGGGCGTTCTCGATCAGGTCCGCCATTGCCGGCGATGCGAGCAGGTCGTGGCTGTCATGTGGGTAGTGGTTGGTAGCCTCACCGCCGACCGGGAAGATCGCAAGCTTCGTCTGATGGTCGATCTTGATGCCGGCCGGCCACGACGTCTCTCCTGTCAGTGCTTCGACAAGTCCGGTCTTGGGTGCCGGGGTGATCATCTTGCTGAGGCCCGGTTTGCGGATATCCGCATCGATCAGCAACGTGCGCTTGCCGCTGGCGGCGAGCAAGGCGGCGAAATTGGCCGCAACGATCGACTTGCCTTCATCGGGAACCGCCGAGACGATGCCGACGACCCGGCAGGCGTTGCCATGCAGCATCTGGTCGCAGGCGAGCTTGGCGTTGCGGAACGTCTCTGTAAACGAGGACCGCGGCGCATCGAGCACGATGCGGCTGACGCGCTCGAAGGGGACCGGTTCTGGCGTCGGTTGCGGCGGCCCCTTGTCCTTCACCAATCTGGCGCGCATCTGGTCGGCTGCCGTCAGCGGGCGCGGGCCGATCAGCGGGACATAACCGAGCGACCGGTGCCCGAGGATCGAGCGCACGTCGCCTTCAAGCCGGAACGTCCGTTCACGGAACTCCTGAAACGCTGCAAAGGCGCCGCCTGCCATCATGCCGAGCACGGCCGAGAGTGCCAGGATCATCGTCTTCTTCGGGCTCGACGGCGAGACGGGTACGCCCGCTTCGGAAATCACCCGTGCCTTGGCGATCGGGAAAGAGCGCTGCTGTGCGGCCTGCTCGTAGCGACCGAGATAGGATTCATAGAGCGTCTTCAGAGCGGCAGACTTCTGCTCAAGTTCGCGCAGATGCACGAGCGAGCGGTTGGCATCGGAGTTTCGACCGGTGGTGCCCTCGATGTTTTCGCGCAGTGAGGCTTCACGTGAGCGGGCGACTTCGTATTCATTGCGATAGCTCGACGTCAGCTGCTGCAGTTCCTGGTAGATCTGGCGGCCGATGTCGATCTTCTCTGTCCTGAGCGAAACCGCCTGCGGATGATCGGCGCCAAAACTCTGCGCCACTTCCTGTTCGCGCTTGCCGACCGAAAGGTAGCGGGTCCTGAGGTCACGGATCACCGAATTATCGCCGTCCTTCGAAGAGATTGTGGCGTTGTCGACCGCTTTTTCCGGACCCTGTTCGACGATCGCCTGAAACTGCTTGTAGCGCGCAGAAGCTGTGGCGGTGTCGGCCTGGGCAATGATGAGCTGGCTGTTGAGGTCAGAGAGCTGCTGCTCCGACATCAGTTCGCCCCGCGCTGAAGTCAGCCCATTGTCGGTGCGGAATTGCTCGACCTCAAGGGAAGCGACCTGCGACCGTTGCCGGAGGTCGGCGAGACGCTCCTGCAGCCACACGGATGCCCGTTCTGTCGCCTCGAAGTTGGCGTTCAACTGGTCGGTCAGATAGGCGTCCGCATAGGCGCGCACCACTTGCGCTGCCAGTTGCGGATCGCTCGAACGGTAGGAAAGGGCAACGACCGAGCTTCGCGACACACGTTCGACCGCAAGGCCTTGCTGGATCAGCGCGGCTGCCTTCTGCCGCCGTCCGCTGCGCGCGGCCTCTTCTGAGACCTCAGGGCCTCCGCCAAAGACGCCGGTGATCGTCTTCATCCAATCCTTGACGACGCCGAAAGGCGAGCGCGGCGGATTGAGGATGGTGTCGTTATCGGCAAGGTTGATCTTGTCGACGACGCGCAGAGCCAGTTCACCCGACTTCAGGATTTCGACGGCGCTGGCTATCTGGGTATCGAGCAACTGGCTGTTTTGCGGCGAAGCCTCTTCTTCAGCGTATTTGGAGAGGTTCTCGTCGAGCAGGATCTGCGTCATCGAGGTATAGTTCGGCGTGGCAAAGAGCAGGTAGATGCCGCCAAGCACGACGAACAGGGCAACGAAAAGCCCGACTGTCTTGCCGCGGCGAACCACCACCGAAAAAAGCCGGTCGAGGTCGATGAAGCCATCGGATTCCTCGGCTTGTCGGGGCAAGACGCTACTGAACGGTAGACTTCTTTGTTTCATTGGGTCGCTCTGTCCGTTTCCATACAGTCAATCGGCCGGCGCCCTTGTTCAGAGCGCCGGAGCCGGGTTTATGCCGCGCGGATGCGGCCTTCGTGAGACAAAACCATGTCCCGGACGGATTCGTAGACCAGGTCGCCGATATCTTTCCGGGTCAAGGCGAAGGCGACATTCGCCTCGATGAACCCATGTTTGGAGCCGCAATCGAAGGTCCGGCCATCATAGGGATGGGCGTGGAACGCCTGATCCTTCGAAAGTTTCAGCATGCCGTCGGTCAGCTGGATCTCGTTGCCGGCGCCGCGCTGCTGGCGGGCGAGAATGCCGAAGATATCGGGCTGGAGAACGTAGCGGCCATTGAGATAGAAGTTGGACGGTGCTTCTCCTGCGCGTGGCTTTTCGACCATTTCGGTGACCTCGAAACCATGCGGAACACTCGCTCCCTTGCCGACGATGCCATATTTCGAGGCATCCTCGGGCGCGCATTGTTCGACGCCGACGACATTGCCGCCGGTTTGACGATAAAGGTCCATCAGGCCGGCCATGCAGCCGCGCGCACCATAGGAAAGCATGTCGGGAAGGAGCAGCGCGAAAGGCTCGTCGCCGATCAGGTCGCGCGCGCACCAGACGGCATGGCCGAGGCCCAGCGGCGCCTGCTGCCGGGTAAAGCTGACGGAGCCGGCTTTCGGCAGCATGCTCTCAAGCTCGGAAATCTGGGCGTTCTTGCCCGAGCGGGTCAGCGAGGAAATCAGTTCGGGCGTGTCGTCGAAGTGGTCTTCGATCGCCTGCTTGTTCCGGCTGGTGACGAAGACGATATGCTCGATGCCGGCTTCGCGGGCCTCATCGACAGCATATTGCACGACCGGGCGATCGACGATCGTCAGCATCTCTTTTGGCACTGCCTTGGTGGCGGGAAGGAAACGCGTGCCGTTGCCGGCAACCGGAATAACTGCTTTTCTGACAGTTCTGATACGGTCCATGGCATTATCCTTTTTTCGTTTGAGGGCTTTTGCCCGAGGTGGATCGTTCAGCCGCCACTGTCATTGTGGCGGGCTTCAAGCGCGACAGCGGCGCAACCAGGCGGCGCAGTCGCGCGGCGATCGGCATCCGGAGATGCCGCAGCGCGCGGGGGCTGGAGAGCGCCGTGGTGACGGCGCCGCGCAGCGATCTGGATTTGATGTGTTCAACGAGGGTCAGGAAGGCGCGCGCCTCTTGAAGGCTGCGGCTGCGCTTGCGCTGCATTGTCATTGCACCTGCGTTGACGGCGTGGGTGCTGAGGAAATCGGCATCGGCGGCGATCATCGCATCGACGTGGCGCAGTTCCAGCACGCGCGAAATCGAGCCTTCACGGATGTGGTAGCGGTAGCCAGCGGATGGATCGACGACGCATCGCCCGCCTTCGGCAAGGGCGGAGGCCAGCAGGATATAGTCCTCGCCGATGCGGATATCTTGCCTGAAGCGCAGTCGCTTCTCCTCGAGAAACCGTCGCTCGAAGGCCGGCTTCATGTAGCCGAAATTATAGGTCGAGCGGAAAAGGACGTTGGAGCCGATGAAGGCGGCAAGAGTGAGAACTGGCGTCCGTTCAAGCATGGAGTCGGCGAACATCCGCTCGCGCCGGCCATCGAGACTAAAGACCTCCAGATTGTCGACGGCGATATCGGCGCTTTCGCTGCGTGCCCTTGCGATCATTCGGGAAAGTCTTGCGGGCCGAACGGTATCGTCGGCATCTAGAATGGCGACCCAGTCGCCGCGCGCCGCGTCGAGGCCAGCATTGCGTGCGCCGCCCGGGCCACGATTTGCGGGAAGCCGGATAAGCCGGACACGTGGATCGGTCATCGCTTCGACGACAGCAGCGGTATCGTCGGGCGATGCATCGTCGACGACGATGACCTCGACTTCGACGCCTTCCTGGGCGAGCGCGCTGTCGATGGCGCGCGCGATCGTTTCGGCCGCCTTGTAGGCGGCGATGACAAAGCTGACGTCGGGATTGCTTTTCGTCATGGCGCTGCCACTTCCGAGGCGCCGTATTGCTCAAGTTCGCGTACGCCGAAGAGGCCGCTGACGACGCCGGCGTGCATGATGGCACGCAGCGCATAGCGCGAGCGGACCACCGGCGAGGCGACGAAAAGCAGGCTTGCGGTAACGCAGTACCCGGACTTGGCAGCCGCGCGAACGATTGCCGCTGCCTTGCCGCTGCCGGCCGTGGCTTGCGTCAACAGGCGGCCATGGGTCTGGCCCGAGCGAAAACGCCGTTTTGCCAGCCATTCGAAACTGGCGCGCTTTTCCGGCACGATCTCGTAGACGAGGGCATCCGGCGCATAGGCGAGGCGGCCGCCATCCTTGTGCATATGGGTGAAGAACTCAGTGTCCTCACCGCCGGTCTTGCCAAGCGCCAGATTGAAACGCCGGCCGGCGATGGAGGCGCTTTTGCGATCGAGCAGAACATTGCAGGTGTAGCCCGTCACGATCTGGCCGCTGACCCAGACCGGTCGCGTCGAATGAAAATCGCCGCGACGCATCCAGGAGGGCGCGTCTAGGTCGTACCCGGCGCGGACCGGACCGAGCACTGCTTCTGCTCCAGTAGCGATGGCTGTTTCGAGCAGGCGCACGAGCCAGTCGCGCGAGACGGTTTCGTCGTCGTCGACGAAGGCAAGGTAGTCGCCCGTGGCAGTGTCGAGGCAGGCGTTGCGCGCGACCGAGATGTTGCTTGCAGGACAATGCACATAGTCGATCTCGAAGGGAACCTCCGGCCGCAACGCGTCGACAAGCCCGGCAGCGCCTGGCTCGACGTCGTTGTCGGCGACGATGATCCTGATCGCCGTTCCTTCGGGTACCCTGATGGCCGCCAGAGAGCGCAGGGTTTCGGCAAGCTCGGGCCGGCGAAAGGTGCAGATCGCGATATCGACCCGAACATCCTCGGACTTTTCGGTAGCTGCCTCAATCATGGTGCGAACCGCCTGTTGCGAAGGTCGAGCAACTCGCGCCAGAACCCGGCCGACCAGGCGAAATGCATCACCATGGCCGAGATCGCAGCGAGCGGCCCGTACGGGTTTTTCTGCCCGAGTGCCATCCAGGCACCGTAGCCAATGCAGGCCGCGGCCCAGAGCACCACGGGGACTGCGGCAACCCAGTTGATAACGGCCAGCAAGGCGCCGATTGCCACCGGTGCGACCGCAAGCGGTAGCAATTGCCTGAGGCTCGGCACGACGCGGTGCTTCAGCACGTTGCGGGCGCGTCCTCGGCCATAGCTGAAATATTGTCGGAACAGCGGCCCGACCTTCGCTCTCGGGTAATAGACCATGCTCGTCCGGTCGGTCATCCAGATGCGGTAGCCGGCCTTGCGGAAGCGATAGTCGAACTCGGCATCTTCGTTGTGGCTGAAGCTTTCGTCGTAACCGCCGATTTCCTTGAAGGCTGCTATCCGCATCAGGGCGTGATGGCCGTGGTCGGCCCAATGGCTTGTGGCTCCGATCCGGTGTTTGGCGCCACCGTTTCCAAGTTTGGAATTCTGGGCGTATGCGGTTGCCTTCTGAAAGGGCGTGAAGCCGACGGTCTCCATGGCAACGACGACGGAGTCGGCGCCGGTGGCGATCACGTCTTCGACCAGCCGCTGGCAATAATCGTCAGGATAGGTGCCGTGCGCATCGATTCGGATCAGAAAATCGAAGGAGCCGCCAAATTCAGTGACCGCCAGATTGATCGCGGCACTCTGGATGCGTCTGGGATTATCGAGCATCAGGACGGCCGGATCGTTCTGTGCGAGCCGCGCCGCGATTTCGCGTGTACCATCGGTGCTGCCGCCGTCGGCAATCAGGATGACAGCGTTGAGCGGCTTGAGCGACGGACGAAGCTTGTCCACCAGGGTTTCGATATGGGCCGCCTCGTTGAGGCAGGGGATGACGATCAGGCTGCGCGTCGACGTGAGATCTGTTGTGTTCATGACAAACCACCTTCGTTTTGACGGACGTGGGAAAGGGGCGTTGCAGGCTCCGGAGCGGTCGGGGTGATTGCCGAAAGGCGCCTGACGAGGTTCTCGCAATCGTTGCGACCAAAGACCCAGGTGTCGGAATTGCAGGCGCGCACGCGATCAGACGCTTCGGCGTAGCTGCCAGCGTCGACGGCGCCGAGAAGTGAAACGAGATTGTCCGGCTCGGCTTCCTCGAGCAGAAAGCCGAGACCGCGGATTGCGAGAAAGCGCGCTGTCTCCGTCCCACGCATGGCGATCGGAACCCGACCGTAACGGCAGCCCTCGTAGAGGCGGTTCGGAAGCAGCCATCGAGAGTTCTGGCCTTCCTCGAAAAAATCGATCGCCCAGGTGAAGTCGACCTCGTCGTAGATGGCGCCGAGGTCCTCCGGGCTGCGGTACGGGCCGTGGAAGGTCATGTGCGGTTCATCTCGCACGAAGCCGTCGAAATCGTCGAATTCGGAATAGGCCGGCCGGCCGCGAAGGACGATTTCGAAGCGGCCGTCCATACGCCGGGAAAAGGCGGAAAGCAGGGCGAGTGATTTGCGGCAGCGCAGCGCACCGAACCAGCCGATCCGCCAGGGTCCGTCCGGTCGCGGTGTGGTGACTGTTGCAAGTGGCGGATCACCGCGCTCGCCAAGCTCAAGCACTTTGTTCTCAAGCAGCATGACCGGCGTCTCCAGCCCGGAGAGCGGGCGGAAATAATGCTCGACGAAGGCGGGCGAGCTGGTGATCAAAAGCCGCGCATTGCGCCCGAGGTAGGCTTCGCTGGCACGCACCGCACGCCCGGCCACATCGTCGCGCAGAAGTAGGCGGTGGATGTCGAGGCATTCATAGACGACAGGAACAGCGCCGCCAAACATGCCGACTGCCTTGTTGGCGACGGCGAGCATGTCGAGGTTACGTGCGATGATCACGTCGGGTCGGTCGACCGCACGCAACTTGGCCGACAGGGACAGACATGCCTTGGCGACCGCTGCGATCCGCTGGCCGAAGCGGCCATCGCGGGTCGTACCGAGTTCGATCGGGTCGATGCCCTCGATCGCCGCCAGCGCGTTTGCGCCCCGGCGAAAGCCAGCGAGTGTTACGCGTGCACCCCCCGTTTCCAGCATCAGGACACGACGGCGCACCGCGGGGTCAGCCAGATCCTGTGCCAGATAAAGTATCTTCAGCATGAAAACGTCCGTCTTTCTGCTCAGCCTGAGCCAAGCGTCATTCAAGAAATCGTGCATCGCGACATTGGAGGCGCGATGCACGGATGCGGCGGTGCTGTGGTGTCCTCAGTCCAGTTTGCAGGCGACGGATTCGGCGAACTGGCACTTGTCACCGGGCGCGGTGAAGGCGATCCGGTCGATCTGCAGCGCCGTCGGCCCCTTGTAATTGAAGGTGCCCATCCAATCGCTGAGCGTGTCGGTGCCCCACAGGCTGAAGAAGATCTTCTGCGCGTTGGTCGGGATCTTGGAGGGATCGGTCACCTCGTGGACCAGTTCGCCATTGACGTAGTAACGGATCCGCTCCTTCTCCCAGACGAAGGCGTAGTCGTTGAAGCCCTGATTGGCGCCGCCGGGCACGTCTGCGAGCTTTTCGTTACCGCCCTTGGCCGAGACATATTGGTTGAGCTGCACCTTGGCCGGGTTCTTGCCGAGCACCTCGAAGTCGATCTCGTCATGCGGCTTCTTGTCGGCGGGACCGATGTAAGTGAAGAAAGCCGAGTTCAGACCGGATCCGTCGGCTGCCTTGATGCGGGCTTCATAGGTGCCGTAGCCGAAGCGCTTGCGGGTCTGGACTTCACCGCAGGCATAGTTGCGCTCGCCCTTCTTGCCTTCCTCGAACTTGAGCTCAAGGATGCCGTCGACGACCACCGCCTGTTCCTTTGACCAGGTGCAGTTCTGGTGCGGGCCGTTGTTCCAGCCATCGGAGACATACCAGTGGGCAGTATCGAGCGTGTCGAAATTGTCGAGGAACGAGGTGCCGGCGGCGCCTTGCTGCGCGTATGCCGAGCCGGCAATGCCGGCGACGAGGATCGTGAGCAGGGCGAGGCGGTGAGGTCTGATCGATCTCATGGTCAGGTCCTTTGCTGAGAGGAGTAGTCGGAGCGATGTCCTGTGTCCGGGCGCGCATTGCCTCGGGAGGCGCCGGTGCGGCTGCCGGTCAGGACGGCGGTGAAACCCGGTGCGAGGCGCTTGGCAAAAGCATGCGCGGCAACGAGAAGCGCAATCGTGATGAAGGGGATCGCGAAGTAGAACAGGCGGTAGTCGGTGAAACCGGTACGGTTCCACACCATCCAGAAAGGAATGAGCAGGGGGTAGTGGGCACAGAAGATCCAGAAGCTGAGGCCGCCGGTGCGCGCCAGCCGTCCGGCGAACTTGGTGCGCATGAGAAGCGCCGAAACGGCCCAGGAACCGACGATGCCGGAAAGGGCCGTCAGGCTGCGCAGGATATCGACCCAGACTGGGAACTCAGGTCCCGTCTGGTAGAGAACGATCGACAACGCCACGGCAGCGGCGAGGAAGACGCCGGTGATCGATCGGGCATAGGGATCGAGCCGCTTCACGTCGATGCGGTGCAGGCTCAGATAGATGCCGGTTGAGAAGCCAAACAGGATCGATTTCTTCAGGAAGATGCCGTTCGGCAGCGGAAGCACGGCATAAGCAAGCAGCAGGCCAAGCGCTTGCAGCGGATAGCGCTTGATCAGCCAGGCGAGCACTGGCGAGAGCAGGATGCACAAAAGAAGATCGCGGAGAAAGTAAAGCGGGACATTGATCGGCAGACCCTCGAGCGCAAAAGCCAGGCTTAGCCATTCTCGCGGGCTGGCATTCACCACATCCGGAAGGTAGCCGGAGCCGATATTCTTGAGCTGCGCGAGATAGACGAGTGCCAGAAAGGAGAGGTTCCACAGAAGGAAGGGAAGCAACACCGTGCGCGCTTTGGTTCGAAGCGTCTTCCTGTAATCGAACGTCTCCAGACCGCGGCGGAACAGGAGGTAGCCGGAGATCGCGCTGAGGCATGGAACGCCGACGCGAAACAGGCTGTCGCCCAGAAACACGCGCAGCCAGTCCCAGAACCCATAGGTGCCGAGGAATGGGCTCGTCTGCGGATCATGCGGCACATGTACGAAGACGATGCCGGAGATCAGCACGATGCGCATCAGATTGATCCGCGAGGAAATGTTCGCGTCCATAGCCACGATATCCGTCACTCCTATCTGCCAGCGCCATTTTCGGCGCCGTTTCAACAGAGCAGACTAGAGCCCGCATCACTTAAGCTAGGGCAGGGGCGTGGCTGAAAATATGGCGCTGCAGCAAAAGAATCGGCCATGATTTGTTGCAATGCAGCATTCGCCACATTTCGAATTCACCGCAAATTGAAAGCGAATTGACTGCTGCAATCCTCAAAAGCGCACCGCTTGTCGAATGTTGCGCAACATGCTCATATTCTAATGAAGCGTATCCTTGGGTTGAGTTGTTGTCAGATAATTGCCAGCAAAAATGGCAGAATTTTTTTCGTTGACCATTGTCAATTCGAGGTTTTTTGCCTCCAACGGTGGGAATTGCGGCGAGTGTGAGGCACTGCGCAGTTCGCCAACCCCTATCATTCCGCAGGTTCTGGAGCCGGTGCCGCTGCGCCGCGCTGACGGACCATTTGCTGCAGCTTTACCAGCAGTTTGCGCTCCGTCAGGACCATCAGAATGAGGTAGATGACGCCGCCAATCGCAGCGCCGACGAGCACCTGCATGATGGCATTGGGAATGTGCGAACCGAAGCGCTCCAGGAACAAGCGCACCGCAAGCGCCATGGCAAAGGCTGCAAACATTGGTCTGGTCGAGACGAAGAAACCTCTGAAGAACGGCATGCCGTCAGCGCGAAAGACCACCCAGGAGTACCCGACGAGCGTCAGGACGTTGACGATGCAAAGGGAGATCATCGTCTCGATCAGCGAGCCGTTGATGGCGCCATAGGCGACGGCGCCGGTGGTGACGACCGCGCGGATCACCGCCCACCAGAACAGAACCGCCCCCTGGCCGATGCCCTTCAGATAGGGCACGTAGGTGCTGCAGGGGGTCAGAATACCCTTGGACAGCGCCAGGAGGCCAAGAACCGGCCATGCCGCTGCCCATTGGCTGCCGAAGAGCACGAGCATTGCTGGTTTAGCGAGCGCCCACAGCCCGAACATCATCGGCGCAAGCAGCACCGTCGTCACCTGCGTACTCAGCATGAGCGCCTGGGAGCGGCGCTGGCGATCTTCGCCCATGTGGCTGAAGGCGGGGAAAAGCACGCCCATGACGGCTGAAAGCACGATCTGGTTGGGAATGCTGGAAAAGCGGTTGGCGGCAGAATAGGCGCCGGCATCGGAAAGACCGAGATAGCGGGAGATGATCACCATCGGCGATTGGAAGGTAATGAAATTGGCGATTTCCGAGCCCATCATGCCGAGGCTGAAGCGGCTCAAGGCGAAGACGCGGCGAAACGAAAACACCAGCCTCGGCACATAACCGGAAACCGCATAGAGGCCCGCGAGCCGAATCAGCGCCGAAATGAACAATTGCCCGAGCAGCGACCAGACGCCGAAACCGGTAAGGGCCATGACGACGGCGACGAGTGCCCCGACCGTTTCCGAAATCATGCTCCAGGCCGCATCCTTGCTGAAATTCATTCGCCGGGCCAGAAGCGCATAGGCGACATCGCCGCCAAGCTGCAGCGGAATAAGCAGGCTCATGATCTGCAGAAGATAAGTGGCATCAGGCGCGCCGAGCAGCGTTGCGAGCGGCGCGGCAAAGACGAAAAGGCCAAGCGCCATAGCCATGGAAATGGCCAGATTCGCCCAGAAGGCCGAGTGAACGAGCTCCATTTCCTCGTCGCGCTGAATGATCAGCGCGGAGGCGAGGCCCGCGCCTCCGATCATCGCCAGAAACTGCACGACGGTGAGCGCGACGGCCACCGTTCCGAACTCTTCCGGCGTCAGGATGCGCGCAAGAATGGGCACGGTGACAAATTTCAGCCCGAATGTGCCTGTCTTTGAGAGCACGCTCCAGCCGACGTTGCGGGTGACGGATTTGACATTGACGGTTGAGGGCAAGGCGAACATCCCGTGAGCCCTTTGAAGCATGAGTGACAAAGGACAAGCAATAGATATACGGCCGCGACCCGGTGGGAGGTGACCACGCAAGACTCTTTGTAGAGAAACCGCAGGGGCGAAAAGATGGCAAAGCTTACGATTATTATCCCTTACTATCAGAAGGAGCCGGGCATTCTTCGGCGGGCGCTAAAGTCCGTCTTCGCCCAGACATTTCAGGACTTTCACGTCTTGGTTGTCGACGATCAGTCACCTTATCCTGTCGATGAGGAGCTGGCGCCGCTCAGCGAAATCATGCGCGAACGCATCACCGTTGTGCGCCAGGCCAACCAGGGGCCAGGCGGCGCACGCAACACCGGGCTCGACCATGTTCCTCATGATGCGGAATACGTGGCGTTCCTCGATTCCGACGACATCTGGACGCCAGATCACCTGAAGAACGCCTATCAAAGCCTGACGCGCTTCGGTGCCGATTGCTACTGGGCATCGATCTCGGGCGGCGATGCCTTCTACTATCACTTCGGCATTGCCGACCTCCTGAAGAGCGACACCTGCATCCGGTTGCAGGAGAGGCCGCTGGTGGTCGAAATTCCCGATCTGTCCCAGGCGATGCTGAGGAATTGGAGCTTCCTCCATCTGTCCTGCATGGTCATCGGGCGCGCGCTGTTCGAAAATATCCGCTTCGATGCGGCCTTGCGGCTGGCAGCCGAAGACGTGCTGTTCTTCTGCGACTGCGTGCTTGCGGCCAGGCGCGTGGTGCTTTGCGATGCGGCCGGTGCCGAGCGCGGCGAAGGCATCAACATCTTCCATTCGATCGACAACGATTCGCCGGAATTCTTGCAGCAGCAGTTCAACACTTTCGTGGCGCTTGAAACGCTCGAGAGCCGGTTTTCGCGCCGGCCGCAGGAAATCGCCTCGATTCGCTCCTATCAGCACACGGCTCGCCGACAGGCGTTGTGGAGCCAGGCGCGGCGGTTGCGTCGCAAGCAAGCCCCCCAGCTGAGGCTTCTGGCGCGCTGGGTGTGGCGCGATCCAAAATTGCTGCAAAGCGCCCTCCAACTGGCCGTCGGCAAACTATCACCGCAACGCTGATCGTAAAGACAGCATCCCTGAGGAGGGAACAGAGACGCCGCTTGCGGCGCCGGATACATCTCATTTGAGAGAAGGGACCGCTCATGAAGCCCTATTATTGGGAATCACATCACGGAAATTTCGGAGACGACCTCAATCTTTGGCTCTGGGATTTCCTCTTGCCTGGTTTCCGCGACAGCCATGACGACATCCTGCTCGTTGGCGTCGGGACGGTGCTTAACCGAGCGTTATTGCCCGACGGCATGCGAAAACTCGTGCTGGGCAGCGGCTTCGGCTACGGGACGTTGCCGGACATGCGCGACAAGACGGAATGGGATGTTCGCTGTGTGCGTGGCCCGCTGACGGCCGAGAAGGTCGGAGTTTCGCCCGAACTTGGCATCATCGATCCGGCGGTCATGGTTGCCGAGATGCCGGAATTCCGGAACCTGCCGAAGATCCACAAGCGCAGTTTCGTTCCCCATTGGGAAAGCGCGATCGCCGGCATGTGGCCGATCACCTGCGGCACGGTCGGTCTTCACTACATCGACCCGCGCGGCGAGGCAGGAGCCGTGATCCGGGAGATCGCCCAATCCGAGCTGATCGTGGCGGAATCGATGCACGGCGCAATCCTGGCCGATGCATTTCGCGTCCCGTGGGTAGCGGTCTCGACATCGGACAGCATCAACAGTTTCAAGTGGAATGACTGGGCGCAGACGGTCGGGGTCACCTATCGTCCGCGCCATGTCCCGGTTTCAAGCCGCGCTGAGGCGATGATCAAGGGGACCCGATTCTGGGGCATGGGATTCGAAGTGCAGGAGACTGATGGCGAAGACCCGAACCGGTGGCAGATCGACGGCGATCTGATCGTCGATGCGGCACCGCCGAGGCAGACCTTCCTGCGTGGTGCGGCCAAGCAGCTGTTGGCGGCGCCGTCGACGCTCGCATTGTGGCAGGCGGGCAGGGCCGAGCCGCAACTGAGCGAAGACCGTATCCTTGCCGAACGCAAGGCGAAGTTCCGCGACGTTCTCGATACGGTCCGTCGCGATTATCTCTAGAGGGAGAAATTCGACGGCGCCCCATGCGGGCGCCGTTGAAGGCGATCAGCTGGGTTCAGCGTAGGCCGGCAGCAGATAGCGCAGTCGACCCGAGTTGCCGCGTTCGGCAAGTGGCTCGGTCGGTCGCATACGCTCGGTCTTGTCGGCAAAGATACCACCGGCAACCGCGGGAACTGCGCTCGGCTTGCCGAGCAGATAGGTGATGGCGGCGATCGGGCCGCCTTCGCGTTTCAGGTCGAGAAAGCGCCGATGTTCGTAGCGCCCACGGATATGGCGTTCGTGCCGGCGGATGACATCGGCCGCCTTTGCGCTCAATCGATTGTTCGCGAGAATGACCCGGTCGGCCTCATAAAGCCTCTTCAGGTCCTCCGTGCGGTGACTGCCGCTCAGCGAATTTTCGCGCACGATCGCGGCGTAGCCGCAGCTATGGATGATCTTGTAGCGCGCGCATTTGGTAAGCGCCCGCAGGTAGAGGTCGTAGTCTTCACCCAGCCGAAGCTTCTCATTGTAGGAGAGTTGGTGGGCGGACAGAAATTCGCGCCGCATGAGCGGCTTGAGAAAACCGATCTCGCCGCGTCGGACCCCACGGCGTGAGATATTACCCTCGACGAATCCCGTCAGATCGAGAAGGCGTGGCTCCGGTTGGAACCGGCCGACGTCGGCCGCGGCGCTGGCGGCGGCCGCCTCGTCCATGAAGGCAATGTTGTCGGCAACGAAATCCCAGTCGGGCACATCGAGAAGTCGGGCGAGCCTGCCGGGCAGAAAGAAATCGTCGGCATCGAGGATGGCGAGGATCGGCGAGCGGCTGATTGCGATCGCGTGGTTGCGCGCTGCAGCCGGGCCGCGATTGTTCTCGAAGCGCACGATGTTCAACCGCCCTGTATCATCGGCAGCCGATAAGGCAGACGACGCGGTGCCGTCGGTCGAGCCGTCGTCGATGACGACGACCTCGGCGGTTTCAGGCTCGGCAAGCGCCGAAGCGACGGCCCTTGCAATCGTTTCGGCGGCATTTTTTGCGGCGATGATGACACAGACGTCCATCGTTGCAGCTGCGGTCATTGTGGCCTCCAGCGTTACGTCGGGCATGGCCGGCATCGCTGTTGCTTCGCTGGCTCGCCGCAAGATGCAACAGGATCGTGTCGCAACCGCGTCAAAACGTTGACATTTTTGTCGCTGGTATCATTAGCCGCGAGCGGAAGCCGCCTTGGGCGCGTCAGGGATTGAAGTGGCCCGGCCTGTTCAAGCGCCCGGTCGAAACCTTGCCGGCCTGCTTTTCTTCTGTCGCCGTGCGTGCGTTCTCGGCCGCCTGCCGGTCGCGTTCGCGCGCCTTCTTCCACACAAGGAAGACGACGGCCAGGAAATAGCCAACCTGCATCAGCACCGCGCAGATCAAGGTCTGGATCAGGGTCGAGGTCAGGGAACCGTTCAGCAGGTAAGTGACGATGCCAAAGACCGTCAAGGCGCCAATCATGCTCGCAAAGACGCGGGGTGCGAACATCGCGCTACCTAGCTTTCGGATCTGTTGTTGGTGTCTCCATCGGAGCCAAGGCCCTTCCCACCACAGAGTTTCAATATATTGGCGGTTACGCCCCGGTTCAACCGACAATAGCCGCACATGCAATATAAGCCGCTATAGCCCCCAAAATGTTTATGTCGCCTTTAGAACAGGCCGGCGCCAATCAAATTCCGTTGATTTGGCTTTCGGGACAGGCCGAAGGAATCGATTTGTGCCGGCCGAATTGAGGCTGGCCACGAGCGGACCGAGCGTCCCGTTTTCCACCCACTGTGGTTTCGCCTTGTTTCGTTCGTCTCGGGGTTGGCCTTCGATCTGCTGTCACTATCAACTTTTGTTACAAGATTCGCGTCGGTGGTGGCTTCGTGCGTGCAATGCAAAAAATTGCTGCACTGCAAGATGCGTCGACAAAAATGAGGGATTTCAATTTACGGAGAGGCCAAATCTTCCGATGCAAGACGAAAGCAAACATCCTGATATCAAGGTAAGGTCGATTATTTCATGAGTAATTTCGATCCATCCGGAAATTACATCGACATCTTCAGGAATACACTTAATCTCCCATGAATAGATGATCTTCGTTCTCGAGGAAATATTACATATTCGCAATCGATGATATACGTCTGCGGGAGGTGCGCGCGGTGCCGGTCATCTTTTCGCCTTTAAAAAGCAAATCCTAACCATACACTCATTCTTGGATACGAGTGCGCCCCAAGGGGACCGACCAATCGCCAACGTAAATGGAGTCTTCTCTATGAAGTCTGCGACTCGATCGGCCAATTCGCCGTTTTTCAGTACCGCAGAGTCGGGAGCATATCGTCCGGTAGGAGGAATTTCGAAGCGTGGCTTCGACGTCTTTACCGCTTCGCTGGCTCTTGTCTTTCTCAGTCCGCTTTTCCTGCTCTTGATGATGCTCGTCAAGTTTTCAGACGGCGGATCCGTTTTCTACGGCCACCGCCGTATCGGCCATAACGGCCGCTCATTCCGCTGCCTGAAGTTCCGCACGATGCGGGCTGACGGCGATCGCCTCTTGCAGGATCACCTCCGCAACAATCCCGCCGCCTACGAGGAGTGGAGAGCGACACGCAAACTACAGGAAGACCCGCGGGTGACTGTGGTCGGCAGCGTGCTGCGCAAGCTCAGCCTCGACGAACTGCCGCAGTTGATCAACATCATCCGCGGTGAAATGAGCATCGTCGGCCCGCGACCTGTCGTGGAAGACGAACTCGAGCTCTATGACGCTGCAGCCGTCTTCTATCTGCAATCCCGCCCAGGCCTGACGGGCCTTTGGCAGATCAGCGGCAGGAATGACGTTTCCTATGCAACACGCGTCGCCTTCGACACGCACTATGTGCAGAATTGGTCGCTGATCCGCGACGTCTCCATCGTCTTCAAGACGATCCCCGCAGTCTGCTTTTCTCGCGGCAGCTACTGACGAACGCTGCGCCACGGAGCCTGACGACGTCAGTCGTTGGACGCCGGCGCGCGCGACCAGCAACCGGGAAACCGCAATGACACATCAAGTTGCCAACGGGAGATCACGGATCTCCCTGCGAAAACCATATTCTCTCAAGGTCGCCATGCTGGCGGCCATAACCGTGTTCGGCACGCTGCCGGCTCATGCCGACGAATACCATCTCGGCGTGATGGACAAACTCAAGATCCGCGTTGCCGAGTGGCAAACCGCCGAAGGTGCGGTGCGTGACTGGTCGGTGGTCAGCGGCGACTATACCGTCGGCGCATCCGGCATGGTCTCCATTCCCTTCATCGGCGACCTGCCGGCGGCAGGCAAGACGACTGCCGAGATGAGCGAGGCGATCGGCCTCAAGATGCAGACGCTGTTCGGCCTGCGCGACCGGCCATCGGCTTCGGTCGAGCTCGCCCAGTATCGTCCGCTCTATCTCGCTGGCGAAGTGCAGAAGCCCGGCGAGTACCCGTATGCACCAAACCTGACGGTGCTGAAGGCCGTCAGCCTTGGCGGGGGATTGAGACGTTCGGAAAGCGGCCAGCGTTTTGCCCGCGACTACATCAATGCCCGCGGTGATTCGAGCGTGCAGGTCTCCGAGCGCAACCGGCTGTTGATCCGGCGCGCGCGCCTGCAGGCGGAGATCGCCGGCAAGGACAAGATCGAGCTGCCGAAGGAGCTCAAGGACGCGCCCGACGTCGCCGGCCTGCTCGATAGCGAGACTGCACTGATGGTCTCGCGCGACAAAAGGCAGAAGCGACAGCTGGCATCGCTCGCCGATCTGAAGTCCCTGCTCGAAAACGAAATCGAGGCGCTGGCGAAAAAGTCCGAAACCCAGAACCGCCAACTGGACCTGGTGATCGAAGACCGGGACAAGATCGAGGGGCTCGCCGAAAAGGGGCTGGCGCTGGCTGCACGAAAGCTCGCACTGGAGCAGCGCGTCGCCGAGTTGCAGGGTGCGGTCCTCGATATCGACACCGCGTCCCTGAAGGCGAAGCAGGACGTCAGCAAGGCGACGCAGGACGACACCAACCTGCGCAACGACTGGGATGCCCAGCTTGCCCAGGACCTGCAGAACACCGAGGCCGAACTCGATACGCTGGCGATCAAGCTGGGCACCAGTCGCGACCTGATGACCGAGGCGCTGCTGCAATCGGCCGAGGCCGCGCAATCCAAGGACAACACGTCGGAGGCTGTCATCAGCTATTCGATTGTCCGCGAGAACGATGGCAAGGCGCTTGAAATCGCCGCCGACGAGAACACGCCGGTGCTGCCAGGCGACGTGATCAAGGTCGAAGCCAATCTGGCGATGCGCTGAGCATTGGTAGGAATAGGGCGAACAGGTTTTTCGATGAGAAATGCCTGGAAACAAGGAGATAGAGCGTTTCCTTGATGCCGTTCAATCGAGAAACGCTCTGAAGGATCGGTATGAGGATTTCCAAGGCAAGCCTCGTTTCTCCTGGTTCAAACCAGGCATACGGCACGTTTGCGCTGGCGATTTCGTTTTTCGTCTTTGCCTATTCCTCACGGTTCGGGCAGGCGTCGATCCTTGTCTACTATGGGCTGTGGCTGCCGCTGGTGCTCGTCGATTATCGAAGGGTGCTCGGCAACTATGGCAGATACATCTGGATTCTCGGCTTTGCCGTCTTTGCCTGCCTGTCGGTCTTCTGGTCGGCTGCGCCCGGGATAACGGTTAGGACGGGGGTGCAGTATCTCTCCCATGTCGTCTGTGCCTTGATCGCCATGCGGACGATCGACATCCGTACGCTCGTCCGCGGTGCTCTCGCCGGGGTCGGTATCGTGCTCGTCTATTCGTTGCTGTTTGGCGTCTACCACCTCGATCCGCTCGACGGCACCTATAGCTTCGTCGGGGCTTTCGCCTCGAAGAACCAGCTTGGTTTTTATGCGTCCCTCGGGATCTACTTTGCCTTCATTGCGCCTGTTGCACTTGGGGAGCGCGGGCTCTGGCTCGGCGCCGCAGGCGCCGTCGGGCTGATATCGGCCTATTCGCTGTTTTCCTCGCAATCGGCCACGTCGGTCCTGACGGCCGTCGCTATCGTCTGTTGCTGGCTCGGCATGCGCGCCGTCGGCATGCTGTCGCCCGGTCATCGCAAGGGCCTGTTCTTAGCCGCAGTCGTCGTCGGTGGCGTCGCGGCTCTTGCGGCTGTTTATGGTGGTGGCGTCGATCTCGTTCTCGGCCTTTTCGGCAAGGATTCGACGCTGACCGGTCGAACCTATCTCTGGCAACAGGGCATTGAGGCTGCGCTCTCCTCGCCGGTCGTGGGCGTGGGCTACCAGGCCTATTGGGTCCAGGGCTTCTCCGAACCGGAGCGGTTGTGGGAGGAGTTCTTCATCGCCACCCGCTCGGGCTTCCATTTCCACAACACCTTCATCGAGGCGATGGTGGAGACGGGTGCAATCGGCCTCGTATTGCTTTGCACCGTACTCCTGGTGACCGTCTTCGGCCATATCATGCGCCTGCTTGCCTATGACCATCACACCGAATCCTCGGTGCTGTTCGGCGTGGCTATGCTGCTTCTTGTGCGGGCGTTCGTCGAAATCGACATCATGAACCCCTATCACGTCGGTTCTTTCCTGCTCTACTTCGCAGCAGGCAGGCTTACGATCAGGCAGGGCCGGCAGTTCGTCAGCGAGCGTCGGTTGGCCGAGGGCAGGGTGCTGGCGAGCCACCACCCGCAGCTGAGGTCCTGATGACCGCTACGCCGATGAAAACCATCCACGGTATCCAGTATCTGCGCGCGGCTGCCGCGCTCGGCGTCGTGCTCTTTCACGCGGCCGAGCGGACGGGATACCATTTCGCGATCGGTGCGGCTGGCGTCGACGTCTTCTTCGTCATCAGCGGCTTCATCATGTGGGTGATCAGTGATCGTCGCCCGGTAGCACCGCTTGCCTTCCTCAAGGAACGGCTGCGCCGGATCGCGCCGATCTATTGGCTTGCAACGATGGTGATGATCGCTGGAGGCGTTGCCGGTCTCTTTCCCAACCTCGTCCTGTCGGTCGAACACGTTGTCGCATCCTTGCTGTTCATCCCGGCGCGCTCGCCGAGCAGCGGCGAAATCTGGCCGGTGCTCGTGCAGGGCTGGACGCTGAATTTCGAGATGTTCTTCTATGCCGTCTTCGCAGCCTCGCTGATGCTGCCCAGGCATCGCCGATTGGCGGTGATGGCAGTGTTTTTCTTATCGCTGGTCGTGGCGGGGCTCGCCATCGATACGCAGAACGCTCTGTTTCTGACCTACACGCGTCCGGTCATTTTCGAATTTGTCGCTGGCATGATTGTCGCCGAGTTCTGGCTGCGGGGCCGGATTGCCGGGCCACGTGTCGGCATCGTGCTTGTCGTCGGTGCATTCCTGGGGTTCGCGGCCCTTGCCGTCCTGCGCCTGCCGTTTGACGAAAGGATACTGGGCCCGCTGGCGGTCATGCTTGTGGTTGGCACGCTCGCACTTGAAGCGGCCGGCTGGTTTCGAAAATGGGCATTGCCGACCTTGCTCGGTGACGCCTCCTATTCGATCTACCTCTGGCACACCTTCGCCATATCGGTCGTCGTCAAGGCTGCTGCGATGGTGGCCCTGAATTCAGCTCTGACGCTGCTGTGCGCGTTGGCTGCCGGCACGATTGCCGGCATCGTGGCCTATCTTCTGATCGAGCGCCCGCTCACGCAACGTACCCGCTCCAGATCGCCTCTGAACCGGGTACGCCAGGCATCCTGACCGTTGAGCCAGGCATGCGGTCAGTCGAGGTGCCTGATCTCAGGCACCCTGGTTTCGGCGGGAATGCCAGTTCCAGGCCGTGCGCGTAATCGCCGCCAGGTCATACTGCGGCTCCCAGCCGAGCACTTCGCGGGCCTTGTCGTTGTTGGCGACGAGCGTGGTCGAATCGCCCTCGCGGCGATCGACATAGTCGATGCCGAACGTGCGTCCGGAGACCTCGGTAATGGCGTTCAGAAGCTCCTTGACCGTCGTGCCCGTACCGGTGCCGAGATTGAGCTCGACGCTGTCGCCACCTTCAAGCAGATATACGACGGCGCGCACATGGGCGTCGGCGAGATCGAGCACGTGGATGTAGTCACGCACGCAGGTGCCGTCGCGCGTATCGTAATCGGTGCCGAAGACCTTGAAGCCGTCGCGGCGGCCGAGGGCGGCGTCGATTGCCAGCGGGATCGCATGGGTCTCAGGCTCGTGCCACTCGCCGATCCGCCCTTCCGGGTCGGCTCCGGCGGCGTTGAAATAGCGCAGGATGACAGATCGCAGACCCTTGTATTGCCCGTAGTCCTTCAGTGCCTGCTCGCAGACCCACTTTGTGCGGCCATAGGGGTTGATCGGCGCCTGGCGATGCTGTTCGTCGATCGGTACGCTTTCCGGCAGACCATAGGTGGCGCAGGTGGACGAAAACACGAAAGCCTCGATGCCGGCCGAGAGTGCTGCCGACAACAGGGTCAAGGTACCGATGACGTTGTTGTCGTAGAAGGAGACCGGATCCTTGACGGATTCGCCGACCTCGATCATCGCGGCGAAGTGCAGGATCGCTCGCGGCTTGTGTCGTGCCAGCACCTCGTCCAGCCGCTGCCGGTCGCGGATGTCACCCTTTTCCAGGACACCCCATTTGACGAATTCCTCATGGCCGTTCGACAGGTTGTCGTAAACCACGGGTTCGAACCCCTTGGAGGCCAGCTGAAGGCAGGTGTGCGAGCCGATATAGCCGGCGCCGCCGACGACAAGAACCTTGTTATTTGTCATGAATATCTCAATCTCGGGCTTGGAAGGAATTGGCAAAGTTTTCAATGAATAGGGCTCGAATTGTCAATGGCTCGTGAAGCGTTTCGCCCACGATAAGATACGCCCTTTCTGCGCCCTGATCCGCATGTCGCTTAAGACCAGAAAAAGAAGGCAGGGAGACGGCCTCGGGAGAAATATCTCCATCGGCTCGGACACGGAGATGCTTCTTTCCCTTCGCTCGAAACATATAGCATATTAATTTACTAGATTTAGTTGATGATCCGGCGCTTCCTCGTACGATAGCCTTCAGACATTTGAAGGAAGGCTCCCCATGACGACGAAACTGAAACGGCTTGCGCTGACGCTGGCGACACTGACCGCCTCCGGCCTTTTCCTGCCTGGCGCTTTTGCAGAAGGTGCAGGAGACCCGGTGAAGGGTGGGACGCTGATCTATCTCGAGCAGCAGGCCCACACCAATCTCTACCCGCCGGCCGGCGGGTTCTATCCGAACGGTGGCATTCTCAACCAGATCACCGACAAGCTGACCTATCAGAACCCGAAGACGCTTGAGATCGAGCCCTGGATCGCGGAATCCTGGACGGTCAACGCTGACGCGACCGAGTACACGTTCAAGATCCGCCCGGGTGTCACCTTCTCCGACGGCACGCCGCTCGATGCCGCAGCCGTGGCCAAGAATTACGACGTCTTCGGGCTCGGCAACAAGGCACTGAAACAGCCGGTGTCGGAGGTGATCAACAATTACGAGCGCAGTGAGGTCGTCGATTCCCAGACGGTCAAGTTCTACTTCAAGAAGCCGTCGCCGGGCTTCCTGCAGGGTACCTCGGTCATCGGTTCAGGTCTCGTCGCCGCAAGCACGCTGGCGCTTCCCTTCGAACAATTGGGTGACGCCACCAAAATCATCGGTTCCGGTCCGTTTGTCGTCGACAGCGAAACGATTGGCAAGGAGCTGAACCTGAAGGCGCGCGAGGAGTATGCCTGGGGTCCGGCAAAGCTGGACCATCAAGGGAGAGCCCATCTCGACGGCATCAAATATATCATCACTGGCGAAGACAGCGTGCGCATCGGCGCGCTGCTCGCAGGTCAGGCCGATTTCATCCGGCAGGTCCAGGCCTATGACGAAAAGCAGGTCGAGGCTCAGGATTACCAGATCTACGCGCCATCGACGCGCGGCGTGAACAACAGCGTTGTCTTCCGGCCCGACAATCCGCTGGTCGCCGACGTCCGGGTGCGCAAGGCGTTGCTGCACGCGACCGACGCCAAGGAAATCGTCACGACCCTGTTTTCGGCAAACTACCCGCAGGCGACCTCGATCATCGCGTCGACGGCGCTTGGTTACCGCGACATTTCGGCGAAGCTCGCCTTCGATCCGGAAAAGGCGAAAGCGCTGCTCGATGAAGCCGGCTGGACGGTGGGCGCCAATGGCCTGCGCCAGAAGGACGGCAAGGAACTGGTGCTGACAGCGTACGAATCCCTGCCCCAACCGCAGAACAAGGAAACCCTGCAGCTCGTGGCCCAGCAATGGGGCAAGCTTGGCGTCAAGCTGACCGTGCTTGCCGGAGACAGCGGCAGCAGGATCGTCGACGATCTCGATCCGTTGAAGACGCCGGTTTCCCCGGCCATGGTCGGCCGCGCCGATCCTGACGTGATCAAGAGCCAGTACTACCCGAAGAACCGTGACGTGCTGCGCCAGAAGGGCGGACAGAGCGACAAGGTCCAGAGTTTTGCCGATGACAAGCTGAATGGTCTGCTCGAGGCGCTGACCTCGGAGCCGGATCGCGAGAAGCGGTTTGCTATCGCCGGCGAGGTTCAGGACTACGTCGTCGACCAGGCCTATGCGATCCCGATCTTCGAGGAGCCGCAAGCCTTCGCCGGTGCTCCCTATGTCCAGGGCATCGCCTTCGAGGCGGTTGGCCGCCCGAGCTTCTACAGCACCTGGCTCGCCGACCACTGATGCCGTCCAACCGGCCACGCGCATTGCCGTGGCCGGTCTTCGCAATGAGACCAAGCAGAGGAACGGCTGATGTCCGGATACTTGCTCAATCGCCTGGGGCAGGCGTTGTTCGTCCTTTGGGCGGCTTTCACCATCTCCTTCGTGTTGCTGCAGGCCATGCCCGGTGACGCCATCCTCATCAAGTTCCAGAACCCGGAGCTTGGGTTAAACCCGCAACAGATCGCCGAAATCCGCGCGTCCTATGCTGCCGACAGCGCCATCTGGGTACAATATATCCAGACGATCGGTCGGTTCCTTACCGGCAATTTCGGCTATTCCGTTCAGGTGGGCGTTCCCGTCAGCACGATGCTTGCCGCTCATCTGCCGGCGACACTGAAACTTGCGTCGCTCGGCTTCCTGTTGGCCGCGGTCCTTGCCGTCGTCATCGCCTTCCTATCGAGCCTTACGCCTTTCGCCTGGTTGCGTGGCGCGATCCAGTCCGTGCCGTCGCTCTTCATCTCGATCCCGACCTTCTGGCTCGGCATCATGCTGATCCAGATCTTCTCGTTTCGGCTGAAGCTCGTGCCGGTGATCAACCCCGGTCCCTGGCAGGAGCTGATCCTTCCCGTCATCACGCTGGCGGTGCCAATTTCCGCTCCGCTTGCCCAGGTGCTGGTGCGCAATATCGATGACGTGCTGACACGGCCCTTCGTCGCTGTTGCCCGCGCCAAGGGTGCCACTCGCCATTGGGTGCTGTTGCGGCATGTCGCCAAGAACGCGCTGCTGCCGACGCTGACGATCGCCGGCGTCCTCTTCGGCGAACTCATTGCTGGTGCGGTCGTTACCGAAACGGTGTTCGGCCTCAATGGCATCGGCGGCCTCACGGGAAGGGCCGTCGGCAGTCAGGACGCCGCCGTGCTCCAGGCGATCGTCGTGCTCTCGGCGCTCGCCTTCGTCACCATCAATCTCATCGTGGATCTGCTCTTTCCTGTGCTCGATCCCCGCCTTCGTACAAAAGCAGGAGCCACGGCATGACCACGTTCGATACGATCCACGACGACGCCATCGCGTCTAGGCATGGACAGCGGGCGGGCAGGCGCTTCTCGCTCCCCCAATTCATCCGACGGTTGCCAATGGGTCTCGCACTGTCCTGGCTGGTTCTCGCCATCGCTTTTCTCTGGGCCGTCGCTCCGTGGCTTTTCACTAGCTACAATCCGCTCGAAGGGGTCGGTGGCGAACAGTTGCGCCGGCCCGATGCGAGCCATCTGCTTGGCACCGATGCGCTGGGGCGCGATGTTTACGCACGCATCGTTTATGGCGCGGTACATTCGCTGACTGGCGCATTTGTTGCCGTGGCACTCGGTCTTGTCGTCGGCACCAGCATTGGGGTTATCGCGGGATCGGTCCGGCGGCGGGTTGACGATGCCATCATGCGTCTCGTCGATGTCTTGCTATCGATACCGCCACTCATGCTTTCGCTCAGCATCATCATCCTGCTCGGCTTCGGCACGGTCAACGCGGCTATTGCCGTTGGCGTCACCTCGGTTGCGCGCTTCGCCCGTCTGTCGCGTTCGGAAGTCGTTCGTGTCCGGCGCAGCGACTATGTCGAGGCGGCATTTGGCAGCGGCGGCACATTCGCGGCGGTCCTCTGGCGGCACGTGCTGCCGAACTCCCTGACCTCGGTTCTGGCTATTGCGGCGTTGCAGTTCGGGTCGGCCGTGCTGCAGATCTCTACGCTCGGGTTCCTGGGCTATGGCGCTCCGCCACCGACGCCAGAGTGGGGGCTGCTGATTGCCGAAGGTCGCAACTACATCTCGACGGCCTGGTGGCTCACCACTGCACCCGGTGTCATCGTCGTCCTGGTGGTTCTCGCTGCAAACCGCGTCAGCCAATCCTTCGGCAAGGTGGCAGCATGAGCGGCTCCAACGTTCCCCATCCGCCAGTGCTGGAGGTCGAGAACCTGTCGATCGCCTATCATGACGGCACTGCGCATCGCGGCGTCGTGCACGAGATCTCCTTCCGGATCGATCCCGGTGAGGTCGTAGCGCTGGTCGGCGAGTCCGGTTCTGGCAAGACAACGACGGCGCAGTCGATCATCGGCTTGCTCCATGCCAATGGCCGCATCGACGGCGGCAGCATCAGGCTCAACGGCACGGACATCTCGCGCTGGTCGGATCGCCAGCTTGATGCGGTGCGCGGCGCCAAGATCAGCCTGATACCGCAGGATCCCGCAAGCTCGCTCAATCCCGTCAAGACGATCGGCGCGCAGGTCGGTGAGATTCTCCGCATCCATGGCGTCGCAAGCGGTCGCGACCTGGAGGCCCAGGTGATTTCGCTTCTGGAGCGCGTCGGTTTGAGCGAGCCCGCACTCCGGGCGCGGCAATATCCGCACGAGCTTTCGGGCGGCATGCGCCAGCGCGTGCTGATTGCCATCGCCGTCGCGCTTAAGCCGCAGCTCATCATCGCCGATGAGCCGACCAGCGCGCTCGATGTGACGGTACAGAAGCGCATCCTCGACCTGATCGACGAATTGCGCACGGAATACGGGACGTCGGTGCTGCTGGTGACGCACGATCTCGGTGTGGCAGCGGACCGAGCCGACCGGCTCGTCGTCCTGCAAGGCGGGCGTGTCCAGGAAACGGGAGCTACCAAGGTCGTGCTTGCCGCACCGCGCAGCGCCTACACCCGGCAATTGATCGCCGACGCGCCGTCGTTCTCGGCCGTCGTGCGCAAGGCGCCTGCGACCGCGCGTGCGGTGCCCGCGGCTTCGGACAATGATGTCGTCATTGTCGATGGGCTTGTGCAGGACTTCGTGCGGACGGATGGCAACGGCAAATCGTTTCGCGCCGTCGATGACCTCAGTTTCCGCGTCCGTCGTGGCACAACGCATGCCATCGTTGGCGAATCCGGCTCCGGCAAGACCACGACCATTCGCGCGATTGTCGGGTTCCAGAAGCCGACGGCTGGGCGCATTGAGATCGATGGCACCGACCTGTCTGAGCTCCGTGGCGAAACACTGCGCCAGTTCAGGCGCAAGATCCAGCTGGTCTATCAAAACCCGTACGGCTCCCTCGATCCACGCCAGACGGTGTTCGACATCGTTTCCGAACCACTCCTGAATTTTGGCAGGCTCGCCCGCCCGGCACGCGACGAGAAAGTCCGGGCGATCCTCAGCCGCGTCGGCCTGCCGGAAGTGGCGCTCGACCGCCGACCACATGCGCTTTCGGGCGGCCAGCGACAGCGCGTGGCGATCGCCCGCGCACTCGTGCTCGATCCTGACGTCGTCGTTCTCGACGAGGCGGTCTCGGCCCTCGATGTGACGGTGCAGGCCCGCATCCTCGATCTTCTCGATGAACTCCAGCGCGATCTCGGGCTGACCTATCTGTTCGTGTCCCATGACCTCGCGGTCGTGCGGCAGATCTCGGACACGGTGTCCGTGCTGAAGGACGGCCGATTGGTTGATGGAGGATCGGTCGAGGACGTCTTCGAGCGCCCGGGCAGCGACTACACCCGCGAACTCATCAACGCCATCCCCGGACAAAAAAGAGCAGCCCTCGTCTGACGACGCGGGAATGAATGACAGGACAGACAATGACAAAGACGCTACGCAAGCGCCTCGGGTTCTTTACACGCCTCCTCGACGACGTCCCCGCCGGCGCGCGCTATCACTATGCGGCAGAGCAAATCGCCACAGCCGAGCGTTTCGGCTTCGATACCGCCTGGGTGGCCCAGCATCACTTCCATGCCGACGAGGGTGGTCTGCCGGCGCCGCTCGTCTTCCTGGCGCATGTCGCCGCGCAGACCTCGCGGATCCGGTTCGGCACTGGCGTCATCACCCTGCCGCTCGAAAACCCGATCCGGGTTGCCGAGGACGCGGCGGTCCTTGACCTTCTCTCCTGCGGGCGTGTCGAGATCGGCTTCGGCACCGGCGGCACACCGTCGTCCTTCACTGCGTTCGGCCTTGAGAGTGCCGAGCGCGGTGATATTTTCAGCCGGCACCTGCGCGTTGTTCTCGACGCGTGGGCCGGGCGCAGCCTCGCGGGCGGCGACCAGCTTTATCCGACTGCACCGCAACTGCTCGACCGGATCTGGCAGGCGACGTTCTCCGTCGCAGGCGGCGAGCGGGCAGGGCGCGCCGGCGACGGCTTGATGCTGTCGCGCACCCAGCCTCGGTCCGCGGACCGCCCGAATGCGCCGCTCGCAGAGCTGCAGAACCCGATCATCGACGCCTACCTCGCGGCATTGCCAGTGGGCCGCGCGCCGCGAATTCTGGGTTCGCGTAGCCTGTTCGTGGCCGACAGCCGCGATGAGGCGTTGCGCCTGGCCGAGGTCGGTTTGCGCCGTGGCGCTGAGCGCTTGATTGCATCAGGTCTGAAGCCGGCGGGCAACTCGCTCGCCGATTTGATCGCCGCTTTCGACGTCCATGTCGGCACAGCCGATGACGTCATCGAAAGTCTGCGTGCGGATACGACACTCGATCGGGTCACAGACCTCGTCTTCCAGGTTCACTCCATCGATCCGCCGCACCCGCTGATCCTGCGCTCCATAGAGCTGATCGCGACCAAGGTCGCGCCGGCGCTGGGGTGGGCGCCGGAAGAGAAATTCGCCCCCCGCAGGCTTGGAGCCGTCGGCTGACATTCTCGACGCCAGCGGCGTCGCTCAATTCAAGGAAGGAGACTTCACGTGACCACATCGACACCCGATATCATCGACCTGCTCGCAGGCATCAAGCCGGGCTCATCGCTCGATCGTATTCGCACCCAGAGACCGGAGACGCGCGAGCAGGCGCAGAAAAGCTATCTTGCGCTTTTCGTGCCCGACACGATCGGCGATGTTTCGCTGGTCGAACGCCAGGCCATCGCCAGCTTCGTCGCAGGCCTGCATCGGCAACCCGATATCTTTGAGTTCTACGTCAACCCGCTTGGGGACAGCGAGGAGAACCGCTGGTTGGTCGAGGTGCTGAAGGCCGAGATCGGTGCAGCCCAGGCCGTCGGGCCATACGGCCAATATCCGGCCGGCCCGTTGAGCGTCGAGAACGCGCAAGGCCTGATCTACCAGGTCTCTAAGGCCGGCCATGAGGCGCTTGGCGAAAAGCTTGCAGCTGCGCTCGAGCATGCGCACCTGCTTGTCTTCCGCCCCCGTGATGCAAGCTCCAAGGCGCTGCAGGCGCTCCTCGATGCGGGCTGGACGACAGACGGTATCGTGACGCTGTCGCAGCTCGTTTCATTCGTCGCATTCCAGATCCGGGTGATCGCCGGGCTCAGCCTGCTGGCCGCTTCTGCCCGACGCGCAGCCGCCTGACCGTCACAAGGAGTTTGTCATGACCGACCACATCATCACGCCCGCGATCGAAAATCGGCCAGTGGCGTTCACGCAGGCCGAGATCGGCTGGACACCGTGGCTTAAGCCGCTTGCGGAAGACGATCTGACGGAGGCGCATCTTGCCGGCCTCGTCGAGGCGTCGCGCGCCAAGTCACCCTATTTCCGTCTGCTCGTTCGCGATCCCCAGGTTCTTGAGGCCCGCACGAAGACGGACAAGGACATCTTCTACAACACTCGAACGGGCCTGCCGCGCGCCGAGCGCGAGCTTGCGGCAACGGCTGCATCGCGGTCGAACGGCTGCATCTTCTGCGCCTCCGTGCATTCGCGTTTCGCCGCGCACCACTCCAAGCGCGGCGACGATGTGCAGAAGTTGCTCGACGAAGGCGTGGAGGTGGATCTCGGCGATCGCTGGAACGCGATCATTGCGGCCTCGGTGGCGCTGACGGCGACGCCACCCACTTTGGATGACGAACATATCGAGCGCCTGTCCGCAGCCGGCCTCGATGAACTTGAGATCGCCGACGTCATCCACGGCGCCGCTTTCTTCAACTGGGCGAACCGTTTGATGCTTTCGCTCGGTGAGCCAACGCCCGCAGTGCAATGATCTGAGATTGAGAGGTCGGCGCAGGTATGATGCACTGCACCGGCGCATGGCACCACCGCAGTTTCGTGGTTAAGAACCAGTGCCGCGAAATTCGGGTCATGGCCTCGGGGGTAAGGCCATGCAGCATTGCTCAACCTCGTTCGGGGCAAGCAGAATATGGCGCGGGCATTGTCCGCGCCATGTCGGTATTCGCTATCGGGCGCCGCCAGGAGGCTGGCGAATTGGACCCCAGTGTCACGCCGTCGACGGCTATTGCGTTGGAGCGAGCGGCGGCTCGACCTGTCTGCGCACGAGCTTTCCTTCCTCCGCCTTGTAGAAAAACTGGCTTGAGACCAACCATCCCTTGAGCGGCCGAAGCGGCGGAATGCACGTCAGCAACATGAACGGTCCGGTCACCAGCAGGTGCATCCACAGCGGTGCGCTGTATTGCACCTCCAGCCAGACACCGAGCAGCACGCTCGGTACGCAGCCAAAACAAATGACGAAGAAGGCTGGTCCGTCGGCGGGGTCGGCGAAGGAGTAGTCGAGGTCGCAGACTTCGCACGTCTTGCGCATCTTCAGGAAGCCTTCAAACAGATGCCCCTGGCCGCAACGCGGACAACGGCCGCGCAATCCGGTTTGCATGGGAGGGATGGGCGGCCAGTCATGATCCGTAGACATATGCGTTCCTTTCAGGCGTCTGCGGCGCAGCCTTTGCCGGTGCGCCAGCCGAGTTGCCTGGGTGCGGTCAACGAATGTCCTGTGCCGCCTCAGGCCTGCGCAAATTAGTGCGCTCAAATCCGTACATTGTCAATTTATTGTATGCATACATTACTGCGACAATTTCGCCGTTCACCGATGGAGCGCCTCAAACGACCAGGCTCGATGCCGTTGGCGTCTGCTGCAGTAGATCCGCAATCGTCATGAGGCTGCGCTGCAATTCTTCGTGCGTTCGTGCCGCGCCAAGACCAAGGCGCACGGCCTCCGGCGCCGGGCCTAGCGCGAAGGCATCGCTGGCAACGACGCTGATGCCGGACGCCCTGAGCCGGCCGGAAAAATCACCACGCGTCCACGGTGGCGGCAGGTGCAGCCACAGGTGAAAGCCTTCCTGGTCCGTCTGGACAATGTCCTTCGGCAGCAACCGGCTGACCATGGCCTGCCGGATCGTCACCTCCCGGCGAATGGCGCGGAGGACTTCGCTTGCTGTTCCGTCTTCGATCCAGCGTGTCGCAACTGCGGCGTTGAAGGGTGGCGCCATGCCGCTCGTCGCACGGATCGCGCCCTCCATGCGAACGGAGCTTTGGCGATCGGGAACGACGAGATAGGCGATCCGCAGTGCTGGCGAAAGGCACTTGGCGAGGCCTGCGATGTGGTAGGCGAGATCCGGTGCAAGGGATGCCAAGGGTGACGGGGCTGCGGCCGGTATCGCGCCATAGGCATCGTCTTCGATGATGGCCAAGCCATGGGTCCGCGCAATGGCAACGATCGCCTTGCGGCGCTCCAGCGGCAACGTCGAGGTGGTCGGATTGTGGAGCGTGGGGTTGCAATAGAGCGCTCTTAATCTTCTTGTTTTGCAGATCGCCTCAAGCTGTTCCGGGATCATCCCATTTTCGTCGATTGGAATACCGACGAGTTCGATGCTGAGATGAGCGGCAAGCGCCCGCAAGCCGGGATAGGCAATGGCCTCCGCCGCGATCGCCTCACCAGCCCCGGCAAGACTGCTGACGACGGCCAGCAGAGCGCTTTGTGCGCCAGCGCAGATGAGCACCCGCTCGGCCGGGATGTCACCAAGGCGCGGTCGTAGCCAGGTCGCGCCGACCGTCCGATTATGCTGTGCGCCGCCCGCCGCCTGATATCGCATCAAGAGATCGAGCCCGTGTTCACTTTGCAGGCTGGCGATGTCGCTCCACAGCCGCATCGTCAGGACGGGGTCGTCGAACAGCGGTGGCAGGTTCATGCTCATGTCGACCAGGCCATCGGCTGCCGGCTGCAGTCCTTTCATCCGTCGCGCCTTGACGTAGGTGCCCTGACCGACGCGACCTTCCACCAGTCCGCGATGTCGCGCTTCATTGTAGGCGCGGCTCACCGTGGTGAAGTCGATGCCCAGCGCGCCGGCAAGCGCGCGCTGCGGTGGCAACCGTGCACCTTCGGACAGGCGGCCCTCGGCAATATCGACGGCAATGGCGTCGGCAATGGCGATATAGAGCGGGCCGTTGGCTTTGCGGATTGCCGGCAGCCAGGTCGTTTCCGATGCATCCAAAGTCATGATGTCACCTCATGGGACGAATTGTATGGATATTGCATGTTTTGTATCGGCAAGGCAAGCTCGCGTTACGTAACGTGTGGCATGGCATGGCATGGCATTGTCGGCCATCGACTGACTCTGCAATGCGCAGTCGAGAAATGTGGCGATCATTGTTGGCGAAGGACAAGGTTCATACTCTCGATCCTCTGAACGGGCGTGCCAGCGAACGCTACAAATTCATGGAGGCATTCTTGCAAATCAAGCTTGCCGCTGCGGGTCTGCTTGCTCTCGTTACCGGGCTGGTCCACTCCGTTCTCTGAGAAGTGTTGATCTTTCGACATCTGCGCAGCGGCCGGCTGGTCCCAAGGCGCGGTTGTGCGCTACTGACTGAACGGCATGTTGGGATATTGTGGGCAACGTGGCACCTGGCGACAGTGTTTGGCTGGGCCTTTGCCGGAATGCTCATCCAACTCGCCTTCAAACCACATCTTTCCTCGCCGCTCGGGCTTGTCGTGGCTGCCGCTGTCTTTGCAAACGCAGCCGGTGCCTTGCTCGCTCTCATCGGATCAAGGGGACTACACCCCGGGTGGATCGCCCTTTCGGCCGTTGCAGCGCTCACGTGGTTGAGTACGGCGGCGATATAGATCGGCCCTCAGCATTGATGACGGGCGCGGCGGGGGGAGGCGACGTCGCAGCGGACGAGAGCCCGCGCGTCTTTGCAGGCTGGCAAATCCTGATTGCCATGTCGCGCGGGTGTCATTTGCGCGAAGAGCAACAATGTCATACGCTTAAGCTGCGATGTGCTCTTCCGGCGACTGTGCTCGGCGACAAAGCGCGCACGCGAGAAAAGCAACAGAACCGGTCCACCTTAAGGGCCGTGGAGCAGCGCCATGCATATCCCCAATCAAAAGCCCATTCGTTCGTCCGTCGCAACTGGGGAGGGTGGCCTCAGCGACACCGTCGGCATCCAGCGCGCCATTCGCGCCTGCGGCAAAAACTCGGCCATCGGTCTGTCCGCATTGCTTGTGGTGCTCACATTTTCTGATTTCGCCAATGCAGCCAATTGCAAGGGACCGTCGGCGCCGGGTGCCGACTGGAGTGATTGCAACAAGAAACAACTGATGCTCGGCGGCATCGATCTCGAAGGCGGCAACCTGGCCAACACCGACTTCACGCTTACCGATCTCAGGGGCGCCAATCTCACGGCGGCCAATCTGGAGAAGGCGACGCTCGTGCGCTCATCGCTCGCCGGCGCCAGGGCTGACAAGGCGAACTTTGCCAAGGTCGAAGCCTATCGCAGCAGTTTTGCCGGCATCTCGGCCGAAGGCGCGTCTTTCAACAGCTCCGAGCTGCAGCGAACCAATTTCACAGGCGCCAAGTTGACGGGCGCCGATTTCGAGAAGGCTGAGCTCGGGCGCGCCAATTTCGACAAGGCGGTGATCACGGGCACGCGTTTCCCGATGGCCAATCTGTCGCGCGCCACATTCAGCGGTTCTACCTTTGAAGGTCCGCTCGATTTCACCGATGCCTTCATGTTCCTGACGCGGATCGAAGGTGTTGACCTGTCGGCCGCGACCGGGCTTGAGCAGGAACAGGTCAACCTGACATGCGGCGACACCGCCACCAAGCTGCCTGCCGGGCTATCCGTTCCGGCCAATTGGCCCTGCCCAGTCGACTAAGCCCGGTCGACTAAACGGGCTCGATCGCTCAGGTGAGGTGTTGCTTGGCGGCAATCGCCAGGCATTCCTTGAAGGCCTCAAGGTCTGTCAGGCGGTCCGCTTCCGCCACTTCGCGCTTCACGAAGGTTCCGCCGCGCGCAAGGATACCGCCGTCGAGCATCAAATTGTCGGACATGTCGAAATCCTCGATACTCACCCCGTCCGGACCGGCCATGCGACCGTCCGGACGCGCGGCGGCGTTTCCGCCGTAATGGCCGTTGAGAATGCGGTCGTAGTAGCTGCGCGAGGTGTTGGTGTAGGCATAGACATGGCGGCCACGGCCGCACATGAAACCGAGTTCGAAGACCGTGCCGACATCGGCGCTGATGCCGCGAAACGGCGTCAGATTGGCGATGATCATGTCGCTGGCCAGCATCATGCCTTCGTCGACACCGTAGATGGCGACGCCGCGGGCATGCTTGGTGTCGGCCGGCGGGATTTCCAGGTCGCCCGGCACCAGCGGTGTGAAACCGGCGGCACGGGCAAGTTCTGCCTTTCGCGCCTGGATCTGCACGGCGTTGCTGAGGAACACTTCAGGCCCGGCCAGATAGACTTTCACGATCATGCCTCCTTGCGCATTTTCGGGGCAGCCTAGGGAGATCGAAGGCAAGCGCCTAGCCTGCGTGTTCGTGCGGCCGGCGCTTACCCACTGATATTTCGATCGCTATCAGCACTGATCGCGGGAGTGGTCGTCGTTACCACGGCATGGACAGGCGGCTTCGTCATCCGCTATCTCTCAGCCGTTTTGTCCAGGCATCCTTCAGCGAGGTTCAGCAATGTCGAGCCAGCCTTTGACCACCTATGTCGGCGTTGCGCATCCTTGGATGTGCGACACGATGGGACACATGAACGTGCGCCACTATGCGGCAATGTTCGATGATGCCAGCTTCCAGCTGCTCGGCCATATCGCGGGGCTCGCGGCTGAAGGCGAGAAGGCCTGGGGCTGGGCCGATGTCCGGTCGGAAACGGAGTACAAACACGAAACCAAAGCCGGCACGCTGATCACCATCCGCTCGCGGGTCGTCAAGCTCGGCCGTTCCTCGGTGGCCTTCGAGCAGGTCATGTCGGGGACCCTCGACGACGTCGTTCATGCCGTCAACCGAACCGTGACGGTTCGCTTCGATCTTTCAGCGCGCACCGCCATGGCGCTGGAGCCGGCGGCCCGCGCCCGCGCAGAGACATTGCTTCAAGCGTGATCGGTCGCCATCCGCGCGTCCTCAGTCCGCATAGATCCGTTCTTCGGCCGGGGTCTCGGCGATGAGCGTCTGCAGCCCGGCAAGCAGCGCCTTTTCTGCGCGGTTCAACGCCTTGTCGGGGTTTGTCAGCAGAAAGATGTCGATTGCAGGCGGCGCCTCGTAAGGGGGCAGCCGCCAGAGCGCCCCGTCCGCCACGTCGCGACGCGCCACGTGCAGCGGTAACGGCCCGACGCCGAGGCCTGCCATGATCATGCGGCGCACCTCTTCCAGGCTCGAGGAGACACCAACGACGTTGGCATTGAGTTTGGCCTCGCTGCGCAGAAGCGCCACCGGCCGCAATGCATCGGCGATATGGTCCGTGTGGAACGACACCGAGGTCTCGCCCTTGAGGTCGGCGAGTTTTAATCCTTGCTTGCCGAACAGCCTGTGATGGGGCCCGCAGAAGAAGCCGAAGAACTCGCGGAAGACCAGCAGATAGTCCAGTGCCGGGTCGCGCACGCTGACGAGGCAGAGGCCGAAGGATGCCCGCTTCTCCCGCACCTGGCGGGTGACTTCGCCGCTTGCGGCGACCGAGATATTCAGCGTCGCGCGCGGATAGTCGCGATGAAACTCCATCAGCGCCCGGTCGAAGATCGGCGATACGACATGGCTGGCGACGGCGATCGTCACGTGCCCGGTCACGTCGTCGCTGACGCCACGCACCAGTTGCGGCAGTTGGGATATGGTCCCGAACACTTCGACGGCCTGCTCATAGAGAAGCTGGCCGACTTCCGTCAGGTCGAAGCGCGTCGCATCCCGCTCCACCAGCCGCCGCCCGACGCGGTCCTCCAGCCGCTTCAAAGCATTGCTGACGCTCGGTTGTTTGAGGTTCAGCCGCTCGGCTGCACGCGTGATGCTCTTGACCTCCGCGATCACCACGAAGGTGCGCAGCAGGTTCCAGTCGAGCTCCCAGACGAGCCGTTCGGATCGAGGTGTTACCATTCCTGAAATCTATGCCTTCTATTCCCATTATCTATTTGCGCAATGTTGATGCAAAAGCAATCATGACCTTCGTCGGACCCGAACTGTCCGTGCCAAGCGCACAAGAAGGCGCATTCCATCAGAGGAACAAGGAACATCTCATGAGAACCGTATTCTCCGGCCTTCTGGCCGCAACGATGGCTGTCGCAGCCACTTTTTCAGCCGCCCCGGCAAGCGCCGACGAACTGGAGGACATCAAGGCCGCAGGTGAACTTCGGATCGCGATGACCGGGCAGTATCCTCCGTTCAACTTCGTCAACGACAAGAACGAAGTGGTCGGTTTCGACCCCTCGATCGGTCAGGCGCTTGGCGAGCGTTTGGGCGTAAAGGTCAAGATCGTGACGACCGCCTGGGACGGGATCATCGCCGGCCTGCTTGCCAACAAGTACGATGCTGTCGTCGGCTCCATGACGATCACGCCGGAGCGCGACAAGGTGATCGATTTCGTCGGTCCCTATTATCGCACCGGCCGCGCCGTGTTCGTGAAGGAGGACTCTCCGATCAAGAGCCTGGACGAGCTGACGGAAAAGACGGTTGGCGTGACGCTCGGCGAAACGCATGAGAAATGGGCGCGGGAGCGGGGCGGTTGGGAAATTCGCACCTACAAGGGGCTGCCGGAGTTGCTGCTCGAGCTTAACAGCGGGCGCGTCGATGCGATCATCAACGACAACATTCCGGTGAAGGTCGCAATCAAGAGCGGCGAAAAGATCCGCCAGCTTGAGACCACGGAGATCTCGGGCGGCGAGCTTTTTGCCGGTATCGCGATCCGGCAAAACAATCCGGAGCTGCAGGCCGCGATGCAAAAGGCGCTCGACGACATCATGGCCGATGGCACCTATGAAAAGATCGCGATGGAATGGATCGGCAGCGACATCCGCTGATCAACCAAGAGGCATTTCCGGCCGCCGTCCAGGTGGTCGGGAATTTCTGATCTTTTCCTGGAGTTTCCCGAATGGATTTTTCGCTGATACAGCGCGTCTTCCCGTTTTTTGTGGAGGCAGCGTGGGTCACGATCGAGATTTCGGCGCTTTCGCTGGCCCTCGGACTTGTTGTCGCCTTTCTCGTGGCGGCGGCAAAGATGTCGCGTTCGCTGCCTTTGCGCGCCTTCGGTTCCGCATATGTCAGTCTGTTTCGCGGTACGCCCTGCCTTATTCAGTTGTTCGTTCTCTACTTCGGCGGGCCGCAGATCGGCATCAACCTCGAACCGTTCGCCGCCGGCGTGATCGGGCTTGGGCTGAACATCGGCGCCTACATGGCCGAAGCCATCCGCGGAGCAATCCTGTCGGTTGATCGCGGCCAGGCAGAGGCCGCCCGCTCCATCGGGTTCAGCCGGATGCAGACAATGCGCAAAGTCATTCTTCCGCAAGCCGCCCGCATGATGATCCGCCCACTCGGGGTCAATACGGTGGCACTCGTCAAGGGCTCGGCGCTGGTCTCGACGATTTCGGTTGTCGAGCTCACCTATACCGCGCAGCGGTTCATTGGGTCGACGTACAAGCCATTCGAGATCTTCGGCGTCGCCGCCGTGCTCTACATGATCATCATCTATGTCGTGGCGCGGATCGTCGATCTGCTCGACCGCCGCTACGCGATCGTGTGAGGAGGAGGAAACCTTGCAAGGTCTCGATTTCAGCGTCATACCTCCGTATGCGGACATTCTTTGGACTGGCGTGTGGTGGACTGCCATCCTCACAGTCTCGGCGGGGGCGATCAGTTTCGTCTTCGGTATTGTCTTCGCCGTCACAGTGCTTTACGCGCCTAAAATCGTCACGTGGCCGGTTCGGGCGTTCATGTGGCTGTTCATGGGCACGCCGCTGCTGCTTCAGCTCTTTCTGATCTACTACGGTCTGGGCCAACTTGACTTCAAGATCCCCGCTTTGGTCGCCGGCATCGTCGGGCTTGGGCTGCATTTCGCCGTGTACAACGCCGACGTCTTGCGTGCGGGTATCGTCGCAGTCGATGCCGGCCAGAGCGAAGGCGCGCGCAGTATCGGCTTCGGCAAATTTCAGACGTTGCGCTACGTCGTCGTACCGCAGGCCATACGCAACACCGTGCCTGCCATCGGCAACAACCTGATCGCACTGCTGAAGGAGTCGTCCCTGGTCTCGATCATCGGGATCGCCGAGCTCGTCCATTCGGCACAGCTGGCGATCAGCGAGACCTATCGGCCCTTCGAGTTCTACATCGTTGCCGCCGCTCTCTACTACATCCTAAACCTCGTGCTCGAAGCGGGTCTGCGCCGGGTCGAACAGAACGTGGAGGTATCACGATGACCGCCCAGCGACCCATGGTCGAAGTCAAAGGGGCCCGCAAGGCCTATGGCGAGCTTCAAGTCCTCAAGGGCATCGACCTGTCGGTCGACCGCGGCCAGATCGTTGCCATCATCGGACCCAGCGGTTCCGGCAAGAGCACGCTGCTGCGCTCGATCAATCATCTGGAAACCTTGAACGGCGGCGAGATCTGGCTCGATGGCATCAAGGTCAACCAGGATCTGCGCGGTCAGGCGTTCGAGCGCCATATCAATGCGGTGCGCCAGCAGATGGGCATGGTGTTCCAGCACTTCAATCTGTTCCCGCACCTGACGGTGATCGAAAACGTCACGATGGGGCCCGTTATCCTGAAGGGCATGGCGAAGGCGGCCGCGCGCGAACTGGCGGTCGAGCTTCTGTCGAAGGTTGGGCTGGCGGAGAAGGTCGATGCCTATCCCTCGCGGCTTTCCGGCGGCCAGAAGCAACGCGTCGCCATTGCGCGAGCACTGGCAATGCAGCCGAAGGTGATGCTCTTCGATGAGGCGACCTCCGCGCTCGACCCGGAACTCGTCGACGAGGTCAACGCTGTGATGAAGCAGCTTGCCGCCGAGCATATGACGATGCTGATCGTGACCCATGAGATGCGCTTTGCCGGCGAGGTCGCCGACCGTGTGCTGTTCATGGATGGCGGTGTCGTTGTCGAACAGGGGGCGCCAAGCGAAATTTTCCGCGAGCCGAAACAGGAGCGCACGCGAACCTTCCTGAAGAAGTATCTTGCGGCATGATGGATGCCATGAAGACGATCAGCAACCAGTTTCCCGATTTCGGGCTGACGCCGGAGCAACGCCGCGAAGCAGTGCTCGGCCACTACTACGAATACCCGGGGATGGATGGCGAGCGCGGCGAGATCTGGTGCTACACCGACGCCTACGCCTACCCGCCGGGCGCAACCGTCCGGCTTCAGGTGAGTTCGACCGCGGCCTTGTTCAACCTGGAGATCGTGCGGGACGGCGCCGTCGAAACACCTGTTATGACACGGCAGGGCATTGCTGCCCGCTGGCAGGATACGCCTGATCAATGCTCCGTGGTCGGCTGCGGCTGGGAGACGACGATTGAATTCCAGACGGATGCGAACTGGCCCTCTGGCGCCTACCGTATCACCCTGACGGCTGAGGGCCGCGATGGGGCGCCCATTCGCTGCCAACATCTTTTCATCGTTCGCCCCGAGGCTGGACGCAAGCCGGGCCGCGTGCTGCAGGTGGCGGCGACCGGATCCTGGACATCTTACAACACCTGGGGTGGATCGAACCACTATCAGGGCATCACCGGTCCCAACCGCGACCAGTATGCGACGACTGTCAGCATCGAGCGGCCGTTCTGCCGTGGCTTTGTCCAGTTGCCAATCGATGCGCCGCGGGTGCCGTTGGAAATCTATTCGCCGATGGCGGTAGCGCCGCGCTATCCCCACATGGAGTGGGCCTATGCCAACGGCTATTCCAAGAAATATGCCTCTTCCGGTTGGGCGAGCTACGACAGCCATTTCTTCCGCTGGGCTGAGCGTGAGGGCTATGCCGTCGACCTCGCCAGCCAGCACGAGCTGCACTTCAACCCGGAAATCCTCGACGGCTACGATTGCGTCGTCTTCGTCGGTCACGACGAATACTGGACCTGGGAGATGCGCGACGCGGTCGACACCTACGTCGAACGGGGCGGCCATGCAGCCCGCTTTGCCGGCAATTTCATGTGGCAGACGCGTCTGGAGGACGGTGGCAGGCGGCAAGTGTGCTACAAGTACCGAGCGCGCGCCGAGGATCCGGCCTGTCACTCTGCCGATCCGACACGCATGACCGGCTCATGGGAGGCGAAGGAAATCGGCCGTCCTGGCTCTTCAACCTTCGGGCTCATTGCCACGCGCGGGCTTTATGTCGGCTGGGGCGGTTGCGCCCCGCGCGGCGCTCGTGGCTTTCCGGTCTATCGTCCGGAGCATTGGGCTTTTGCCGGAACCGGTATCTACTATGGCGACATCCTCGGCGCTGAAGGCCATGCCTTCGGTTACGAGGTCGACGGCCTCGACTACATCATCCGCGGCGGCCTGCCGGAACCGACGAAGGACAGCGGCGCGCCGGACGGCTTGGAAATCCTGGCGCTCGGCATGTCGTCCCTGATGGAAGAAAGCGCCGACATTCCCGCCGACGATCAGTTCCTTTCCGACGCCGACGCCAAGTTCGTGGCGGAAACGCTGATCGGCGATGCGGGGGAGGCGGCAGTCGATCGCGTCAAGCGCGGCTGCGGCATGATCGTCAATTTCCCGCGCGGCAAGGGTGAGGTGTTCCACGCCGGCAGCTGCGAATGGGTGGCAGCCCTCAAACGCGGCGACGCGATGGTCGAACGCGTTACCGCCAATGTTCTCAACCGTTACCTCAAACGCTGACAGAGACCGGACATGCTCAAGACGACAGCCTCAAACGAACGGCCCGCTTCACACCTGTTCTACCAGTCGCGTCTGCGTCGGCCGCTGGTCGACCGGGCCGAGGGCATCTATCTCTGGGACCAGGATGGCCGTCGGGTGATCGACGGCTCCAGCGGCGCGATGGTGGTCAATATCGGCCATGGCAATCGCAACGTGCTCGAGGCGATGAAACGGCAGATGGACCGCGTGACCTTCGCCTATCGCCTGCACTTCGAAAACGAGCCGGCGGAAGAATTGGCCCGCCGTGCCGCCGAAAAACTGCCCGAGGGTATGGACAAGATCTTCTTCGTTTCCGGTGGGTCGGAGGCGGTCGAATCCTGCCTGAAGCTCGCTCGCCAATGGGCGGTCGCAACCGGCCAGAAGGATCGCTGGAAGGTGATCTCGCGCTTTCCGTCCTATCATGGCGGCACGCTCGGCGCGCTGGCGGTCACCGGTTATGCGGCTCTCTCCGATCCGTTCTCGCCGATGATGCGGGAAATGCCGAAAGTACCGGCGCCAACAGCCTATCTCGATCGCGATAACCTGACGATGGAGCAGCGCGGCATCAAGTATGCCGACATGCTGGAAGACAGGATACAGTCCGAAGGCCCGGAAAGCGTGCTTGCCTTCATCATGGAGCCGATCGGCGGTGCCTCGACCGGTGCGCTGGTCGCGCCTGACAGCTACTACAGACGCATCCGCGAAATCTGCGACAAATACGGCATCCTCCTGATCCATGACGAGGTCATGAGCGGCGCCGGCCGCACCGGGAAATTCCTCGGCGGCGATCATTGGGACTGCAAGCCCGACCTGATCGCGCTGTCGAAGGGCTTTGCCTCGGGCTATTGCCCGCTCGGTGCGATGGCGGCTCCGTCGAGGCTAGTTCAGCCCGTGCTCGACGCCGGTGGTTTCCAGCACGGCTTCACCTATGCCGGCAATCCTCTCGCCTGTGCTGCCGGACTGGCCGTATTGGATGAAATCGATCGGCTCGGTCTGATCGATAATGCCGCCGCCATGGGAGACGCGCTCAAGGCCGAACTGGTAGCTCTTTCCGAGCGCTTCCCGTTCATCGGCGACGTCAGGGGCAAGGGGTTGCTGCTCGCCGCCGAGTTCGTCTCGGACCGCGAGACGATGAAGCCGCTGCCGAAGGAATTGAATGCGCACCAGCGGGTCGTCGATCTCGCCTATGAGCGCGGATTGATTATCTATTCCAGGCGTACGCGCGGCGGTGTCGAGGGCGATCATTTCCTGGTCTGCCCGCCGATGATCATCACCCGGGAGCAGATCGGCGAGATCATTGCCATCCTCGGCGATGTGCTCGAACAGCTCGCCGCCGAACTCAATCTTCCCGTCAACCGTTGAGATCGCCATCATGACGAAAACCAAGACGTCGCACAGGAAGGTCATCATCACCTGCGCGGTGACGGGTTCGGTGCATACGCCGACCATGTCGCCCCATCTGCCGATCACGCCGGACCAGATCGCCTCGGAGGCGATTGCGGCAGCCGAGGCCGGCGCCTCGATCCTGCACCTGCATGCACGTAACCCCGTTGACGGCCGGCCTTCCGCTGACCCTTCGCTGTTCATGCAGTTCCTGCCGCGCATCAAGCAGTCGACCGATGCCGTCGTGAACATCTCGACCGGCGGTTCGTCCCTGATGACGCTTGAAGATCGCCTGGCGGCATCCTTGCAGGCCGAGCCGGAGATGTGCTCGCTCAACATGGGTTCGATGAACTTCGCCCTGTTTCCGGCGCTGGACAAACCGGCTGAATGGAAACACGCTTGGGAGCCGGAACTGTTGGAGGCGACGCGCGGCTCGATCTTCAAGAACACCTTTGCCGACATGGAGTTCATCCTCACGCGTCTCGGACAGGGATGCGGCACAAGGTTCGAATTCGAATGCTATGATGTCGGCCATCTCTATTCGCTGGCACATTTCCGCGACCGTGGGCTGGTTTCCGGCCATCTGTTCATCCAGTTTGTCTTCGGCATCCTGGGGGGCATCGGCGCCGATCCGGAGAACCTGACGCATATGAAGCGCATTGCTGACAAGCTCTTCGGCGACGACTACTCGTTCTCGGTGCTGGCCGCCGGCCGCCACCAGATGCCGATGATCACCATGGCGGCGGCGATGGGCGGCAATGTGCGGGTGGGGCTGGAAGACAGTCTCTACAATGGCCGCGGGCAGCTGGCGACCAGCAATGCCGAACAGGTCCACCGTATCCGTACGGTTCTTGACGCCTTGTCGCTGGAGGTTGCCACCCCTAAGGAAGCGCGTGATCTTCTCGGCCTCAAAGGCGGAGATCAAGTGGCGTTCTGACGCCTGGGCCCGGGCGGGGTTGCCTGCGGTCTGCAGCCGTCAGTATCGAAGGGGACGACCGTGACGACAACCAAGAGCTTGACCGCAGATATCCACATTCGCACCGGGGAGAACGGCGACGCGGATACAATACATGGCGCGATCCAGGCCATGGGCCGTGGGCTCGATATGGCGGGCAAGGTGACTTGCACGGCAGAGGATTACCGCCGCTTCGGCTTCGGTCCCGACGCTGCTTTCGGCAGTCTGATTGCCGAGGTCGATGGAGGGTTTGCCGGCCTTTGCCTGTTCTTTCCGATCTTCTCGACCTGGCGCGGGAGGCCGGGTGTGTTCGTGCAGGACCTCTATGTCGACGACCGCTTCCGTGGCCTCGGTATCGGCGAGCGCCTTCTGCGGGAGGTTGCTTCCTGGTCGAAGGCGCGGGGCGGGGACTATCTGCGGCTGGAGGTCGACGTGGAGAATATGGCCGCGCAGCGCCTTTACGAACGGCTCGGTATCACCTGGCAGACGAAGGATCGCGCGCATGCCGCCTATGGCGAGGCCTTCGTGGCTCTTGCCGGGGACTGAAAATTGGACGATGCAGGAACGGGAGACAGCATGAAAGCCTTCTACGCACAGGAACAGAAGCGACACAATCCGAAGGCTTTCCTTTCGAGCGGCGCGCCGCAGCCGAACCCGGAGCAGCCGGAGCGGGTCGAGCGGTTGCTCACCGGCGCCCGGGATGCCGGGTGCACCATCCTTCGCCCGCGCGATCACGGGCTCGGCCCGATTGCCGCGGTGCACACGCCCGAATATCTCGACTTCCTCGGGCATATCTACGCGCGCTGGCAGCGCATCACTGATGCCTCGGAGGAGGTCATTCCGAACATCCATCCGCTGGCCAGAGATGGCCGATATCCGGCTTCTGCCGTGGGGCAGGCTGGCTATCACATGGCGGACACAGCATGTCCGATTTCGGGAGAAACCTGGGAGAGCGTGCGCTGGAGCGCCTGGAGCGCTGTCGATGCCGCGGATGCGGTGATGTCAGGCGATCGCGCCGCCTATGCGCTCTGCCGCCCGCCCGGACATCACGCCTTTGCCGACGTCGCCGGCGGCTTCTGCTTCCTCAACAATTCCGCCGTCGCAGCGCAGCGCTTCCTGTCGAACGCTGACCGCGTCGTTATCCTCGACATCGACCTGCATCACGGCAACGGTACGCAAGGCATCTTCTACCAACGCTCCGACGTGCTGACGGTGTCGATCCATGCCGACCCGGTGCGGTTCTATCCCTTCTTCTGGGGGCACGCCGACGAGCGCGGCGAGGGGCCGGGTCTCGGCTACAATCTCAATCTGCCGCTTGAGCGCAAGTCCGGCGACGCCGAATTCCTGGCAGCTCTCGACGTCGCCTTCCGCCGCATCCGTGCCTATGCCCCGGACGCGCTTGTCGTGGCACTCGGCCTCGACGCCTTTGAAGGCGATCCCTTCGGCGGCCTCTCCGTGTCGACGCCTGGCTTTGCCAAGATGGGTGCGGCGATCGCCGGCCTGGGTCTGCCGACGGCCATCGTCCAGGAAGGCGGCTACCTCTGTGATGCGCTGTCCGCCAATCTGACCTCCTTCCTCACAGGCTTTGGCGCGGCTGCGAAGCTCTGAGGCTGATGTTACGTTAGGTGTCTGTTAATCTATTGCGTCAGCAATGATGTCGATGCAATTGTTTTAACGATATCTTTCCCGCGATGCTCCGGCAGATGGAACGTCTCGCCAGCGTCGGGAAGCAGTCGGCTTGCTTCGTCGATAAAACCGCGGATCAGCGGCAGATGGCGGCGCTCGGTGAGGCAGATCGCGTATTCGTCGATGACCTCTTTGGCGTCATCGATCGGCACGAAGGAAAGCCTGGCGTCGTGGCCGAATTCGAGGTCGGCGACCACCCCGAAGCCAACACCATTGGCGATGGCCTCGCGCACGCCTTCGCGCGAGGAGATCTCGACGAGCTGATGGATCGAGATGCCGTGGTCGGCAATGTTCTTCTCGAAGATTTCGCGGGTGCGCGAGCCGCGCTCGCGCATGACGAAGGAGAGACCTTCGAGCTCCTTCATCGTGACCCCGTCGCGCGCTGCCAACGGGTGGGATGACGGCACGCACAGGCCCAGCCGCATGCTCAGGAAGTGCACGCCGTGCAGGCGCGGATCATCGGGGATCTGCGCCGTGATCGCCACGTCGGCGCGATAGTCGATGATCTGGTCGATCACGCGGGCGGAGTTGTCGACGGCAAGGGAAAAGGTCAGTTTGGGCCGGTCGATCTTCAACCGCGAGAGGATCGGTAGCGCCAGGATGGGGCCGTCGGCCGCAACGCGCAGATGCCCGCCATTCACACCGGCTTCTCCCCGCAGGAAGGCATTGGCCTCCTTTTCCGCCTGGAACAGCCGCGAGGTGATCTCGAAGAGGCGCTCGCCATGGGCGCTGAGGCTGACGCCGCGTGCCTTTCGATCAAGCAGGTTCTGGCCGCAATCCGCTTCCAGTTCGCGGACGTGCTGCGACAGGGTCGACTGGCTGATCGCCATGTCGCGAGCGGCCTGGGAGAAGCCGCCGGACAGGGCGACGATGTGAAACGCTTTCAATTGTGTGATCGACATTGCTTCCGGTTCTGTTGCCTGCGGGCATGGCCTGTTGGATTGATACCGGCATCATTGTCGGAAAATCTCACAGGCACATGACACCCGCAGTCGTGACATCGGCCGGATGCCTCCGATAGGGGGTGAAACCGATGGCAGCCATCGGAAAACGCTATGGCCGTTTTACGTTTTGTTAAGCAACTGTCATCTGCGCGGTAAGCGCGGCGGCTAACGGTGACGCACGGCCAAGAGCCGATCCCGTTCATCTTTAGAGAGAAAGCCGACATGATTTCCTCCCCCAGTTCGATAGCGACGCCAATCCAATCTTCCTCCGATTGGCTTTTGAATATTCCGCGTGTGCAGGCCCAACAGGGCATTCTCGTGTCGCCCGGCGGCACCGGCAATGTTTCGTCCTACAGCCTCGTCTATGACGTCTATTTTCCGTCGGCGGGCTCCAGCGGCTGGATCCCGTTCCTGCAGACGGACATCACCAACACGTCTGATGGTGACATCTTCGGCAAGGTCGGCGGAGAGAGCTTCGGTCTCGGCATCAACAGCGACTATCGCGGCTCTGCAAAGCTGGATGCCTGGAACCGCATCGGTCTGACGATCGACAAGGACGCCAGCGGCGGCGTCTCGATGAAGAAATACATCAACGGTGACTTCGTCGCCGAGCAGAAGATGACGGGTTCGCTTGCCGCCCGCTTCACCATCGACAAGGCCAAGGGCTTCCTGATCTTCGCCGACGAAGATGGTGAAACCTCTAGCGGCTACCTCAGCAACTTCCTGTTCATCGAAAAGGTTCTGACCGGTTCGGAACTCTCGGCGCTCGGCAATGCCAAGCCGGAAGGCATTGTTCCGGATGCGCTGAAGGGCGATGCGCTGTCCTCAAACGGCACTGAATTCCGTTTCGGCGAGGGCTCGACCACGCCTGCATTCGGCCAGGGTTCCCTGAGCGGCCAAGGCACCACCGTGTCGACGACGACGCCGGCAACGGCCGGTATTCCGGCCGTCGGCCAGGACACGACGAACCCCAACCCCGGCTCCGTCGTCAAGACCTTGGCCATCAAGGACATGATGGTCACGCCGGATGCTGACAATGTGACGATCGACCTGTCGCAGCATTTCTCCGGCGAAAACCTGACCTTCACCGTGCAGAACAGCAAGGGCGAGGTGCTGAATGCCGCCCTCAGCAACGGCAACAAGCTGGTGCTGGATTTCGCTGCACTCGGCCACTCCGACATCCGCGTGACGGCAACCGACACTGCCGGCCACGTTGTCACCGACGACTTCCGCGTCCGCGTCGCCGGTGCGAACGCCTATACGATCGCCGTATTCCCGGATACCCAGGACTACACCTCCAACGATGGCATCAAGCACTTCTTCGGCGACATGACGCAGTGGCTGGTCGACAATCGCCAGAGCCACAACATCGTCTTCATGACCCATGTCGGCGACATCACCCAGAACAACCTTGCCGGCCAGTGGGACATTGCAGAAGCCGCCCTTCGCAAGCTCGATGGCAAGATCCCCTACGCGCTACTTCCGGGCAATCATGACCAGGCGAACGGCGGCAATGCGGCCGACCACTCGTCGATCCATCTTGATCAGCGTTTCTCGCCCGACAAGCAGACAGCGACCAATCCGGGCACCTTCGGCGGCGCCTACGATCAGGAGTTGATGAGCGCCCGCAACACCTACAGCACGTTCACGGCGCCCGATGGCACCAAGTGGTTGTCGATCTCGCTCGAGTTCGGTCCACGCGACGACGTCATCCGTTGGGCAGGCGACGTCATCGAGGCGCACCCCGATTATCGCGTCATGCTCGCTACCCACTCGCTGACGAGCTATGCCGGTCGCCAGGACAATCTGGCCCTTCCGCTCTACGACGAGGGTGCCGGTTACGACTACGGCATGCGCACCGACCAGCGCGGCGCCAATGACGGCGAATATGTTTCGCGCGAGCTGCTCGCCCGCTACCCGAACATCGTCATGACCTTTTCCGGTCATATCTTCGGCGATGGTGCTGAAACCGACATCACCTACAACCAGTATGGCGAGCCGGTCTTCCAGTTCCTGGTCAACTACCAGAACGGTGTATCACGCGAAATCACCGGTAACGGCAACGAAGCCAAGGGCAACAATGGCGGCAACGGCGCCATCCGCCTGATCACCATCGACCCCGACAACAACCGCATTTCCACCGAAACCTACTTCACCGGCTTTGACGACTACCTCGACGGCTTCCGCACCAAGCCGGAACTCGATCGCGACGGACTGACCGGCTACTATCGCGGCCACCAGGAAGTGTTCGAGAATATCGACGTCAGCGGCGGCAAGGCCCGCGCCATGGCCGAAGCCGGCGACGACATCATCGCCGACGCTTCTGCCGGCGCCTCATCCGCCAATGTCGCCCTTTCCGGCGCCAAGTCGCTGTTGCCGGCAAGCATCAAGAGCTGGGTATGGACCAATGAAAACGGCGACGTGGTGGCCGAAGGTAAGGACGCCAGAGCCGAACTCGAGCTTGGCAAGCACAAGCTGACGCTGACCACCACCGATTTCAACGGCGTCAAGACCAGCGACACCGTCGACGTGATTGTCCGCGGTGACCGCACCCTGCTGGTCGAGACCTTCAACGACGGCAACGCCAATGGTTGGGCGACCGATATCGGTGCCGCCAATGGCAACACCGGCAACTTCCTGCTCAAGGGAACGGTCTTCTCGCGGCCGACCGGAGCAACCGGGCTTGCGGCACCGGAGGCAGCACTCTTCGACCAGAGCGATGCCGCCCGCAACAAGCTGGTCTTTGTCGGCGAAGGCGCGTCTACCTGGACGGATTACGTCTTCGAGGCATCGCTGACGCAGCTCGACAACGACACGATCGGCGTTCTCTTCTACTACAAGGATGCCAACAACCACTATCGCTTCACGCTCGATGGCGAAACCAATCGCCGGCAATTGGTCAAGGTTGCCAATGGCATAGAGACCATCCTTGCATCGGTGAATGAAGGTTCGCCCTACAACATGGAAATCCCGCTGACGGTTGCCGTCACCGGCGGTGCCATCAACATCTTCCTCGGCGACAAAAATGTCTTTGCCGGACCGGTAACGGACGCCAATGCTCCGCTTACCGGCGGCACCGTCGGCCTCTATTCGAGCGGCCAGCGTGCTTCGGTCTTCGACGACATCGTCGTCACAAGGGCGGACACGACCGCAAAGGCCGGCATCGACCAGCGGACCTACGACATCGACGGCGACGGCAAGGCTTCCGTCAAGCTCGATGCCTCCGGCTCGTTCGGCCCGAAGCAATTGGTCGACTACGTCTGGACCGACCTTGCCGACAACGTCATTGCCAATGGCAAGACCGCCAACGTCAATCTCGACACCGGCGTCAACAAGCTGCTGCTCAAGGTGACGGCGGTGGACGGCTCGGTTTCGACCGACCGTGTCGATATCACCGTCGTTGACCGCACCAAGATCCTGGTTGCCGAAGACTTCTCGTCGCCGCAGTCGCTCTCCCGCTTCAATATCGTCGACGAGGGCGAACTTGGCGGCATCGGACCGGATGGCAAGGCATCCGAATGGCTGCTTACCGACGGCAAGCTGGTACAGACGACGGGGCTTGCGAGCCGCGAGCTGACTTGGAGCGGGGCAACCGCCGCGGATCTGTGGAAGCGCGGATGGAGCCCGCTTGGCGACGGCGTCAACGTCCTTCGTCTCGGCACCTACGCCTTGTTCAAGGACCCGGCTGCCCTTGCCTGGACCGACTATGCAGTCGAGGCAACGATCCAGACACCTGACAAGGACGGCCTCGGTTTCCTGTTCCGCTACAAGGACAACAAGAACTACTACAAGCTCGAGCTCGATGCCGATGGCATCCTCGACCGCAGCCCCGGCAATGGCGCCGGCAGCATCTTCAATCTCGTGCGCATGAAGAACGGGGTGGAGGAAATTCTGGCTCAGGTTCCGGGCAAGTATGAGCCGGGTCAGGCGATGAAACTGCGCGTCGAAGTCGTCGGCGGCAAGATCACCGCCTTCCTCAACGATGAGGCACTCTTTGCCTATCCAGTCGGCGACCGTGGTCTCGATGCGGGTACCTTCGGCCTCTATTCCTGGGGCAATGCCGGGCTCTCCTTCGATGATCTGACGGTCGTGGATCTGAAATCGGGCCTCGAAGGCGGCCAGGTGATCAACGGCACAAATGCCCGTGACATGCTGGTCGGTGGCGAAGCCGGCGAGACGATCTATGGCCTTGGCGGCAACGACACCCTCATCGGCAACGGCGGCGACGATCGCCTCGATGGTGGCGACGGCGACGATACGCTGTTGGGTGGCGCTGGGCGTGACGCGCTTGCCGGCGGCAAGGGCAACGACGTCCTGATGGGCGGCGAGGGTGCCGACATCATTGCCGGCGGTCTCGGCGACGACGTAATCGAAGGCGGTGCCGGCAACGACGTGCTGATCGGCGGCGACGGTTCCGATACCTACGTCTACGGACGTGGCGAAGGCTCCGATGAAATCGTCGAAACCGCGACCGCATCGGGCGACAGCGACGTTCTCGTGCTGCACGACATCGCTCGTGGTGAAGCCGTCCTGCACAAGTACGGCGAAGCCGTCGAGGTTGCATTTGCTAATGGCGAAAAGCTGACCCTGAAGGGCCAGCTGGCAGGCGGCGGCGTCGAGCTCGTCACCTTTGCCGACGGCACGGTGATGAACCGCGCGGCGATCGCCAATGGTCTCGTCAATCGGGGCCCGATTGCTGTAGGCGACACGCTCGCCACGATCGACGAGGACGCACCATCCTTCGTCATCCCGTTTGCGAGCCTGCTCGCCAACGACAGCGATGCCGATCTCGATCAGTTGAAGGTGACGGGCGTCACCTCGGTCGTCGGGGGCACTGCCACCGTCGAGGAGGGTGGCATTCGCTTCACGCCTGCTGCCAACTTCAATGGCGAAGCCTCCTTCCGCTACCAGATCTCCGATGGTCGCGGCGGCTCGAGCGAAGCCGGCGCCACCTTCACCGTCAAGCCGGTCAATGATGCGCCAATTGCATCGTCACTGACCGTCGAGACGAACGAGGATACATCGGTCAGCGGCACGATCGCGGCAACCGATATCGATGGCGATACGCTTGCCTACGCCGTCAAGACCGGTGCGGGCCCTGCCAGTGGCAGCGTTACACTCGACGGCACGACCGGCGTGTGGACATACACGCCAAACGCCAATGTCAACGGATCGGATAGCTTCACGGTTGTCGTGTCCGACGGCAAGGGCGGAAGTAGCGAAAGCACCGTCAGCGTCACGATCAAGCCGGTCAACGATGCGCCTGTGACCGTCGCCGACACGGGAACTGTTGCCGAGAACGAGACCGCCAGCTTCGACCTTGTTGCCAACGATAGCGATATCGAAGGCGACCGGCTGACGCTCGTCGGTTTCGCGGTCACGGCGGTTGCCGGTCTGGCGCTGACGAATGCTCAGGCGGCTGCGGCCTTCTCGATCGTCGACGGCAAGCTCGTCGCCGATCCGTCCTCCGCCTTCCAGGCGCTGGAAGACGGTGAGGCCGCCACGGTTACCGTCACCTACACGGTGCGTGACGCCCAGGGTGGGGAATCGACCGGTACGGCTACGATCAAGATCGACGGCTACACCGAGTACAACGTCGTCGAAGGCACCGACGGCAATGACACGCTCGTCGCCACCGACGCCAAGGACATGATCGAGGCGGGCAACGGAAACGACACGGTTCTGGCAGGCGATGGCAACGACTTGGTCGATGCGGGGGCAGGCAATGACCGAGTGGTCGCCGGCGACGGCAACGACGTGGTCGAGGGTGGTGCCGGCAACGACGTGCTTATGGGCGGCGGCGGCAACGACGTGCTCAGCGGCGGCTCTGGCAATGACCAGCTCAACGGCGGTGCGGGTAACGACACGCTGAACGGCGGCACGGGAAATGACGTGCTGACCGGCGGTGCGGGTGCCGACACCTTCGTATTTGCCGCCGGCGACGGTCGCGACGTCGTCCTGGACTTCCAGGCCGGGGCTGAAGGGCAGGACGTCGTCGTGCTTTCGAAGGATGTGTTCGCCGACTACCAGGCGCTCCTGTCCTCCGGCGCCTTCACCGACGGTGATGCCGGTGCGCAGATCGCGTTCGATGACGGGTCGTCCATCACCTTCAACGGTGTGAAAACGGAAAACTTCGTCATCGACGATTTCCGCTTCGCCTAACCATAGCGAGGGGGCGCACTATTCGGTGCGCCCCTCTTTCTCGCGGCGTAGGCTTCAGCCACTTCAAGCATGTCATCCCCTTGTGGTGCCTGCCTGCTACCGCCGCGATCTCAACGGATCAGGGACCATGCGCGACAGTTCTTCCAACCGAAATTCCAGCCAGTTCAAGGGCGTGTTCCAGGGCTGTGCCAGCGCCTTCATCGGCATCGGCCTGATGAGCGCCGTCGTCAACGTGCTATACCTCACCGGATCGCTCTTCATGATGGAAGTGTATGATCGGGTGCTGCCGAGCAGGAGCCTGCCGACCCTTGTTGCCCTTCTCGCCATCGTCGTGGTTCTCTACGCCTTTCAGGGCCTGTTCGACGCGCTTCGGGGCCGGCTGCTCGTGCGCATTGCCGACCGGCTCGACCAGGCGCTGTCGCCAAGGATTTACGATGCGATCGTCGGTCTGCAGCTGCAGGTCCCGATCAGCGGCCGTCATGCCCAGCCACTGCGCGACCTCGATACCATCAGGGCTTTTCTCTCAGGCAGTGGGCCGACGGCACTCTTCGATCTCCCCTGGCTTCCCTTCTACATCGCCATCTGCTTCGCCTTTCATTTCTGGCTGGGCGTGACCGCATTGGCCGGCGCGCTCATCCTGGCGGCCATCACCTTGCTAACGGAACTCGTCTCGCAGCGGCCGGTCGAGGAGGCTGCACGCCATTCCTCCAAGCGAAACCGCATGGCCGAGAGCGGCCGGCGCAACGCCGATGTGATCTCGGTCATGGGCATGAGCCCGCATCTGAAGCGCCGTTGGCAGGACGAGAACCGAGCCTTCACGCGGGAGCAACGCCGCGCCAGCGATGTCTCTTCGGGGTTCGGCGTGATGAGCAAGGTGCTGCGCATGATGCTGCAATCCGGCATTCTTGCGGTCGGCGCCTGGCTCGTGATCAACGAGCAGGCGACACCCGGCATCATCATCGCCGGCTCGATCCTCTCTGCCCGCGCGTTGGCGCCCGTGGATCTGGCGATCGCCAACTGGAAAGGCTTCATCGGCGCACGCCAAAGCCGCCGGCGCCTGCAGAAAACACTGGCGCTCCTGCCCGATGCGATCGACCGGATGGATCTGCCGGCTCCAAGCCGCGTGCTGTCCGTCGACCGTATCAACGCACTTCCGCCCGAGACGACAGAAGCCGTGCTGCAGGATGTCACTTTCACACTGGAAGCGGGCACCGGCCTCGGCGTCATTGGTGCAAGTGGATCCGGCAAAAGCTCGCTCGCGCGTTTGCTCGTTGGCATCTGGCGCCCGGCGCGCGGTTCGATCCGGCTCGATGGCGCGACGCCCGACCAATGGCCGGCGGCAGCCCTTGCCCGCCATATCGGCTACATGCCGCAATCGATCGAGCTGCTCGACGGCACCGTTGCCGAGAACATCGCCTCCTTCGATCCCGATGCCGACCCCGATGACATCATCGCCGCCGCCCGTGCTGCGCGGGTACACGATCTGATCGTCAGCCTGCCGGAAGGTTATTCCACCGAAGTCGGCGAAAATGGCCGGCCGCTTTCCGCCGGCCAGAAGCAGCGCATCGCACTGGCGCGAGCGCTTTATGGAAACCCCTTCGTCGTCATTCTCGACGAGCCGAACTCGAACCTCGATTCCGAAGGCGAGGAGGCGTTGACCTCGGCGATCCTCGGGATCCGCGAACGCGGCGGCATCGTCATCGTCATTGCCCACCGCCCGAGCGCCCTGCTGGCCGTCGACAAGGTGCTGATGTTGGCCGCGGGCCGCCAGCAGGCCTTCGGTCCGAAGGACGAGGTTCTCTCTAAGGTTCTAAGGCAGACACCCGCCAATCCGGGTGCGCTCAAGGTGGTGCAATCAGCAGAAGCAGCAAAGGCATGAACATGGACGATTGGCAGACACTCAGACGTTCGATCCGCACACATCTGATGGTGGGTGCTCTCGGATTTGCCATCTTGGTCGGGCTCTTCGGCGGTTGGGCGATCGGCACCGAGATCGTCGGGGCGGTGATCGCTCAAGGCTCGGTCGTGGTCGAGAGTAGCTTGAAGAAGGTTCAGCACCCGGTCGGCGGCGTCGTCAGCGAGCTGATGGTGCGCGACGGCGATCATGTGAAGGCCGGGGATATCGTCATGCGCATCGACGCGACGATGACCAGGGCAAATCTCGCGATCATCCTCAAGAGCCTCGACCAGTTCGCCGCCCGCAAGGCGCGGCTGGAGAGCGAGCGCGACCGCACGGAGCGTGTTGTCTTCCCGCAGACATTGCTGGCGCGCGTCGGAGATCCGGACGTGGCGGCGATGATGCATGCCGAACAACGACTTTATGAAAGCCGCAGGGACGTGCGCGAGAGCAAGAAGCGCCAGCTCGAGCGCCGTGTGCAGCAGCTGAACGACGAGATCCGCGGCATGGAGGCCGAGCGCACTGCCAGCAGCCGTGAGCGGGTCCTCATCAACGAGGAGCTTGGTCGCTACACGTTCCTGCACGACAAGGGGTTGATGGAAAAAAGCCGGCTCAGCACGCTCGAGCGCCAGGCAACCGATATCGACGGTGAGATGGGGCGGCTGCTCGCGGGGGTGGCGGGCGTGCACGAGAAGATCGCAGAGACATCGCTGCAGATCATCCAGGTCGACGAGCAGTGGGCCGAAGAGGTCGGAACGGACCTGCGCGAAATGGATGCCCGGATCGGCGAGTATGTCGAGCGCAAGGTGGCGGCCGAAGACCAGCTGAAGCGCGTCGATATCGTCGCGCCGCAGAACGGCATCGTCCACCAACTCACCGTCCATACGGTCGGCGGCGTGGTCGCGCCGGGCGAGCCGATCATGATGATTGTGCCTGATATCGACAAGCTCGTGGTGGAGGCCAAAGTCGCGCCGCAGGATATCGACCAGATCTATTCCGGACAGAAAGCAATCCTGCGTTTCTCTGCCTTCAGCCAGAAGACGACGCCGGAAATTATCGGCGCCGTCGAACGCGTGTCAGCCGACGTATCTGTCGACCAGCGGACGGGTGCGAGTTTCTACGTCGCGCGCATCGCGATCCCATCGCAAGAAATCCAGCGGCTTGGCAATGTCTCGCTGATGCCGGGCATGCCGGTCGAGGCGTTCATTACCACCGGCGAGCGGAGCGTTGCGTCCTATTTCATCAAGCCGTTGATGGATCAGGTTAGTCGAGCTTTCCGCGAAAGCTGAGCCAGCGCTCGATTCGTCCTCGATCATCGCATTTGGACAAACAACAGCCCGCTCCGTCAGGTCATGCGACCATGACGGACGGGCTGTTTTGGTGTTCGGGAGGCAGACATACGGATGGGCGCTGCCGCTTCTCGCTTGCGGGCGATACGTCGAGATCGCGCCGAAGCCAACGCATGAGCTGTCTTCCGCCAGCAATTCATCTCGGAGAAATCGGTCTTTGCCAGTTTTTCACGTCACGATTGCAATTAGCCGGCGGTTGAAAGCTGCTGAATTCGCATGGTTTTCCCCGAAGAATACGAGTTCGCCAATTCTTGCCAACATAATTGTCGACAAAATAGTTGACATTAGCGCCAACAACTTCAAATCTAGTGTCGTCAGCCTCCAGCGATCGAAGGATCGCGGACCGACCGGATCGGCACGGCGACGAATGGGAAAAACAGAGGGAACCACATGAAACTGAGAAAGCATCTCCTTGCGGGGTTGGCATTCGCCTTTCTCGCCTCCACGGCACAGGCCGAAACGCTGCGCTGGGGCAGCCCGCGGGATATCTTCTCGCTCGACCCGTATTCCTACGGCAGCACCTCGAACCTCGCCTTCCTCAATCACGTCTATGAGGGCCTGACCCGCTACACGCCCGAGTTTGTCGTCGAGCCGGCACTTGCCACCAAGTGGGAGCTGGTCTCCGAGAAGGTCTGGCGCTTCCACCTGCGCAAGGGCGTAAAATTCCAGAACGGCGCCGAGTTCACCGCCGACGACGTCGTCGCCTCGATGGCTCGTGTCAGCCACCCGACCTCCCCTCTGCGCGGCAACATTCCGGCCTACGTCTCCACAACGAAGGTGGACGACTACACCGTCGATATCGAAGTGAACTCGCCGAGCCCGCTTTTCCTCAACGACATGACCAACATCTTCATGTTCGACAAGGATTGGCTGATCGAGAACAAGTCCGAATTGCCGACCGATGTCGGCGGCAAAGTCGAGGGTTACACCACCTACCACACGAACGGCACCGGCCCGTTCATCGTCGAGTCGCGTGTGCCTGACAGCAAGACCGTCCTGGTCAAGAACAACGGCTGGTGGGATACGCCGAAGCACAATCTCGACCGCATCGAATTCACCCCGATCACGTCGGCTGCGACCCGCGTCGCCGCACTGCTCTCGGGCGAGATCGACCTGACCGACGGCGCGCCCGTACAGGACCTCGACCGGCTGAAGAGCGATCCGAACATCAAGGTTGTCGAGCGCTCCGACCTGCGCACGATCCACCTCGTCTTCAATCGCAAGGAAAAGCTCGACGACGGTCGCGAAAACTTCTTCAACGACATCAAGGTTCGCCAGGCGATCGATCATGCGATCGACCGTCAGCTGATCTTCAAGCGCGTCATGCGCGGCAAGTCGCATGTGGCCGGCACCATGGTGGCGCCGGAGATCCCCGGCTACAGCGCCGAGTTGGATGTGCCGACAGCCTATGATCCGGAACTGTCTAAGAAGCTGCTGGAAGAAGCCGGTGTCGCCGGCACCGAGTTCACGCTCGTCTGCATGAACGACGAAAGCGTCAACGAGGAAGACGTCTGCAGCGCGCTCGTGTCGATGCTGTCGCGCGTTGGTCTGAAGCCGACGCTCGACATCGGTCCGCGCGCCGTTCAGGCGCCAAAGCGCGCTGGCGGCAAGTCCGACGCGTTCATGATCGGTTGGGCCAACGAGCCGACGCTCGATGCTTATTCGATCCTGATCCAGGTGCTCTCGACCCGCGAAGGTGCGGCTGGCGTCGCCAACTATGGCGGCTGGTCCTATCCCGAACTCGACGCAATGGTGAAGAAGGCCGCCGTCGAAATGGATCGCGACAAGCGACTGGCGATCGAGACCGAAGCGCTGAAGTTTGCCAAGGACCAGGTCATCATGATCCCCTTGCATCAGCAGCCGATGGCTTGGGCGATGTCCAAGGAAGTGACCGACGTCACCATCCGCGCCGACAACAAGCCGCGCCACTGGCTGACCCGTATCGGCGATTGAGCCCACATTGCCCCGGCAGAGCTTGCTCTGTCGGGGTTTCTCACTACTGAGCGGGAAACCCAATGATTGTCTTTCTGATCAAGCGGCTGGCCAATGCCGTGATGGTCATGCTTGCCGTCGCACTGATGGCCTTCATGATCTTTCGTTTCGCCGGTGACCCGGTGGAGTTGATGGCCAACGAACAGATGTCGCAGGCCGATCGTCTCGAACTGCGCGAAAAGCTCGGGCTCAACGATCCCTTCGTCACCCAGTACGTTCGCTTCGTCGTCAATGCGGCCCAGGGCGATTTCGGTATCAGCTACCGGAACGGCCAGGACGTGATGACGCTGATCGCCGAGCGCTTCCCGGCAACCATCGAACTGGCTCTGGTGGCCACGGCCCTGTCGCTTTTGATCGGCATACCGCTCGGTGTTCTCACCGCGATCCATCGCGGGCGCTGGTACTCGGAAGGCCTGCAATTCGTCAGCATCATCGGCGTATCCCTGCCGAGTTTCGTCGTCGGCATCCTGCTGATCCTCGTCTTTGCCGTTTCGCTCGGCATCGTACCAGCTTTTGGTCGTGGCGACGTCGTCCAGCTCGGCTGGTGGAGTACGGGTCTGTTGACCGCATCCGGGCGCGCTTCGCTGCTTCTGCCATCCTTTGCGCTCGCGCTCTATCAGATCACACTCGTCATGCGGCTCGTTCGCGCCGAGATGATGGAAGTGCTGCGCTCGGACTTCGTGAAATTCGCCCGCGCCCGCGGCGTGCCGCGCTGGCGCATCAATTTCCGCCACGCGCTTCGCAACTGTCTGATGCCGGTTGTCACCATGACGGCGATGAATGTCGGATCGCTGATCGCCTTCGCGCTGATCACCGAAACCGTGTTCCAATGGCCGGGCATGGGCATGCTGTTCATCCAGGCGGTGACCTTCCTCGATATCCCGGTGATGGCAGGCTACCTGTGCATCGTCTCCTTCATCTTCGTCACGCTGAACACGCTCGTCGATATCGCCTATGCGGTCATCGATCCCCGTCTTCGCGATGCCACTCGCTGAGGTCGCCCCATGACTGACCAGGCCCAGGAAACACTCTCGACAGCCAAGATCGGCCGGCTCGCGCGCTGGCGCCAGAGCGATCTCTGGTGGTCGTTCACCCGCAGCCCGTCGGCAATCGCCGGCGCGCTGATCCTCACCATCCTCATTTTGGCGGCTCTAGCGGCGCCGTTGCTCTCGCCGCAGAACCCGTTCGATCCGGCGCAGCTCGACCTCTGGAACTCGGAACTGCCGCCGATCTGGCAGGCTGATGGCCAATGGCCATTTATCCTCGGTACCGACACCCAGGGCCGCGACATGCTGTCGGCCATTCTCTACGGCTCGCGCATATCGATCCTGATCGGCGTCTGCTCGGTGATCCTGTCGCTGACCGTTGGTCTCAGCCTCGGTCTCGTCGCCGGCTATTTCGGCGGCATCGTCGACAATGTCCTGATGCGGATCGGCGACGTCCTGCTCTCGATCCCGACGATCCTGATCGCCATTCTCGTCAGTGCCGTTGCCCGCCAGATGCTGCCGCCGGAGCTGCGCGACGTCGGCTCGGCAGCTGTGCTCGTGCTGGCGATCACGCTCAGTGCCTGGGTGCAATATGCCCGCACCGTGCGCGCCCAGACGATCGTCGAGCGTGGCAAGGAATATGTCCAGGCGGCTCGCCTCCTGAAGACGCCGGCGCGGCGAATCATGCTCAACCATATCCTGCCGAACACGCTGACGCCGATCATGGTCGCTGCCACGCTGAACTTCGGCATGGCGATCCTCACGGAAGCGACGCTCTCCTTCCTCGGCATCGGCATGCCGCCGAGCCAGCCGAGCCTTGGAACGCTGATCCGGCTCGGCAACCAGTTCCTGTTCTCGGGCGTCTGGTGGGTCGTGCTCTTCCCGGTCTTGCAGCTTTGCCTTCTCGTCGTCTCGGTCAACCTTCTGGGTGACTGGCTGCGCGACGCTCTCAATCCGAAACTGAGGTGAATGATGTCCAATCTTCTGATCCGTAACGTCCGTCCGAACGGCGGGGCTTTGACGGATATCCTGATCCGCAACGGCAAGATCGAAACGATCGGCCAGAACCTTGAGGCCGATGGCGTGGCGGTCGAGGATGGCCGTGGCCATATCGCCATCCCCGGCTTGGTCGAGGCTCACACACATCTCGACAAGTCGGTCTGGGGCATGCCCTGGCACGAAAACGCCAAGGTTGCGACACTGCGCGAACGCATCGATTTCGAGCGCGAGAAGCGGCTTGAGATCGGTATCGATCCGCATCGTCAGTCCATGCGCCAGGCGATCCTCTTGGCCGCCAACGGTGCCAGCCATATTCGCAGCCATGTCGACATCGACACCACCCATGGCTTGGCGCTGATGGAAGGCATCATCGAAACGCGCGAGGCGCTTGACGGCATCATCGACATCGAGATCGTTGCCTTTCCGCAATCCGGCCTGGTGACGCGTGCGGGTACCGTTGAACTTCTCGACCAGGCTCTGAGCAACGGCGCGGAAGTCCTTGGCGGCATTGATCCTTGTGGCATCGACCGCGACCCGAAGGGGCATCTCGACGCCGTCTTCGGCCTTGCCGAGAAACACGGCAAGCCGATCGACATTCATCTGCACGAAGCCGGTGAACTCGGCGCCTTCAGTATGGAAATGATGTTCGAGCGCATTCGCGCGCTCGGGATGCAGGGCAAGGTGGCGATCAGCCACGCCTTCGCACTCGGCGCTCCGGACTATCTGCGTGTCGCCGGCCTGATCGAACAGATCGCCGAGCTCGACGTGCGCATCGTCACGACGGGCTCGCCGTCCTCGACTGTCCCGTCGATCATGCGCCTCAAGGAGGCGGGCGTGAAGGTGGCCGCCGGCTGCGACGGCATTCGCGATACCTGGGGACCTTGGGGCCAGCCCGACATGATGGACCGCGCGCGCATCCTCGGCATGAAGAACGGTCTGCGCCGTGACGTCGATCTGGAGCATGCGCTTTATGTCTGCTCGACTGGTGGCGCCGAAGTCATGGACCTCGTCGGCTACGGTCTCGAGGTCGACTGCAACGCCGACTTCACCCTGCTTGTCGGCGAGACGCTCGCACATGCCGTCGTCGAAGTCGCGCCGCGTCCGCTCGTCGTCAAGCGCGGCCGCGTCATTGCCCGCAACGGCGTCGCGGAGGTCGCCATCCCATGATCGATCTCAAGGATTTGAAACTCGGCGCCCGCGCCGACGGGCGCACGCTTTTGACGGCGCAATGGGTGCTCGGCCATCGTGACGGCAGCCATCGCCTGATCCCGAACGGCGAAGTGGTGATCGAAGGCGGCAGCCTGCTTTACGTTGGGCCGCGCTTCGATGGTGAAGTTGCCCGCCGGATCGATTTCGGCGCGGCGATGATCAGCCCCGGCCTGATCGATCTCGATGCCCTGTCCGACCTAGATACGACGATCCTTGCGGTCGACCATCAGCCCGGCTGGGCCAAGGGCCGCGTATGGCCACGCTCCTATGTCGAGCGCGGTCCCTACGAAATGTACAGCCAAGAGGAGCTGGCGTTCCAGAAACGCTTCTCCTTCGCGCAGTTGCTGCTGAACGGCATCACCACGGCAGCACCGATCGCGTCGCTGTTTTACCGCGAGTGGGGCGAGACGGTGGAAGAGTTCGCTGCCGCCTCGGATGCCGCCGGCGACCTCGGGCTTCGCGTCTATCTGAGCCCAGCCTACCGCTCCGGCGGCATGGTGCTCGAAGCGCCGGGACAACTCGAAGCCGCGTTCGACGAGGCGAGGGGCCTGCAAGGGCTCGACGACGCCATCGGTTTCATCCGCGACCATGACGGCCGTCACGGTGGTCTGGTGCGTGGGCTTCTAGCTCCGGACAGGGTCGAAACCTGCACGGAAACGCTGCTGAGGAGAACCGCGGACGCTGCGCGCGATCTCGATTGCTCGATCAGGCTTCACGCTGCGCAAGGTACGATGGAGGTCGAGACCGTCCGTCGTCTTCATGGCAAGACGGCGCCGGAGTGGATGGCGAGCCTCGGTTTCCTAAGTTCGCGGCTGATCGCACCCCATGCCACCCAGGCAACGGCCAACGATCTCACGCTTTACGCCGACAACGGCGTCAGCATCGTGCACTGCCCGATGGTGTCGGCACGCGGCGGCAGCACGCTCAACTCCTTCCGTTCGGTCAAGGAGCGCGGCATCAATATCGCCATGGGCACCGACACGACGCCGCCCGACATGTTGATGAACCTGCTCATCGGCCTCATCACCTGCCGTGTGGTCGAGGGCGATACGGCAGCCGTCAGCTGCGCCGATCTCTTCGATGCTGCCACCCTGGGCGGTGCCAAGGCTTTGGGACGCAGCGATCTCGGGCGGCTCGAAGCGGGGGCCCGCGCCGATATCGCCGTCTTCGACCTGATGGACCACCATATGGCGCCGGCGATCGATCCGATCACCACACTGGTGGTTGGCGGTTCGGGGCGGGTTACCAAAACTGTGTTCGTCGATGGTCGTCTCTCGATGCATGAAGGCAAGGTCGCCGGCATCGACATGGATGCGGCCCGCCTGCAGGCGCAAAAACAGTTTGACGGATTGATTGCGAAGTACCCGGAACGCAGCTGGGCGCACCCGCCCATCGGCGAAATCTTCCCACCCAGCTATCCCTTGGAGGATCTGCGGCATGAGTGAATCCGTAACATCGCCGGTCCTTGACGTACGGGGACTTTGCGTCGAGTTCCCCGGCCGGCACGGCACCGTGGCCGCACTCTCCGACGTCTCGCTCAGCATTCGCCCAGGCGAGATCCTGGGCGTGGTGGGTGAATCCGGTGCGGGCAAGTCGATGACCGGCCTTGCAGTCCAGGGCCTGCTCGAACCGCCGGGACGGATTTCCGGAGGCGAAGTGTGGCTCTCGGGCCGGCGCATCGACCAGCTTTCCGACAAGGACATGCAGAGCGTGCGTGGCCGCCAGATCGGCGCGATCTTCCAGGATCCGCTGACATCGCTGAACCCGCTCTTTACCGTCGGTGCACAGCTGGTGGAGACGATCCGTCTGCACCTGAAGCTGTCGAAGCAGGGTGCCAAGGACCGTGCCATCCACCTGCTCAAGGAAGTCGGGATTCCGGCGCCGGAGGCGCGCTTCGATCACTATCCGCACCAGTTTTCGGGTGGCATGCGCCAGCGCGTGGTGATCGCCCTGGCGCTTGCGGCAGAGCCGAAGCTGATCATCGCCGATGAACCGACGACGGCGCTCGACGTCTCGATCCAGGCGCAGATCACCTCGCTCCTGCGTCGTCTCTGCGACGACCACGGCACCTCCGTCATGCTCGTGACCCACGACATGGGCGTGATTGCCGAGACCGCCGATCGGGTCGCGGTTATGTATGCCGGCCGCCTGGTCGAGATCGGCCCGGTCGAAGAAGTGCTGCGCAATGCGCGCCATCCCTATACGCGCGGGCTGATGGGCTCGATCCCGGCGCTCGGTCGGCGCGTCGAGCGGCTGAACCAGATCGACGGCTCGATGCCGCGTCTCAACGCTATCCCGCGCGGATGCGCCTTCAATCCGCGTTGTCCCGAAGCGGGGCGGCGTTGCCGTGAAGATCGTCCGGAGCCGACCCCGGTCGGCCACGGCGTCAGTGCTTGCTGGCTCAATGCAGGAGGAGTTCTATGAGTGATGCCCTGACCGTCAATGATCTGACGTGCAATTTCGATGTGTCGGCCCCCTGGCTGAACCGGGTTCTGGAACGCAAACCCCGCCAGTTCGTGCGGGCGGTGGACGACATCAGCTTCACCGTGCCGATGGGCGGCTGCCTCAGCCTCGTCGGAGAATCCGGCTGCGGCAAGTCGACGGTGGCGCGTCTCGTCACCGGCCTCTACCGCGCTTCGGAGGGTGAGGTTCGTTTTGCTCCGGGTCGCTCGGGCGAGCCGCTCTCAGCCCAGATGATCTTCCAGGATCCCTTCGCCAGCCTCAATCCGCGCTGGAGGGTAAAGAACATCATCGCCGAGCCGCTTCGCGAGCTGAAACTGCGCAATTCAGACGCCGAGGTGATGGAGCGCGTCGGCGAACTGCTGCGCATCGTCGGCCTTGCGCCTTCGGATGGCTCGAAGTTTCCGCACGAGTTTTCCGGCGGCCAACGCCAGCGCATCTCGATTGCCCGCGCTCTTGCCGGCGAGCCGGAGTTCCTCGTCTGCGACGAGCCGACCTCGGCGCTCGACGTCTCGGTGCAGGCGCAGATCCTCAACCTGATGCGCAAACTGCAGGACGAGATGGGGCTCACCTATCTCTTCATCAGCCACGACATGAGCGTCGTCCGCCACATGTCGGACCGGATCGCGGTGATGTATCTCGGCCGTATCGTCGAGGAGGCGGACACGGAAACGCTGTTTGCCAATCCACGCCACCCCTATACGCGGCTGTTGCTGGAAACGATCCCTGATATCGCCGAGCCGAAGCGCCAGCGCAGCATCACGGCAAGCGAAGTGCCGAGCCCGCTCAACCCGCCGTCGGGCTGCACCTTCCACCCGCGTTGTCCATTGGCTGACGCCCGCTGCAAGAGCGAGCGCCCGGCCATGCGGAGCTTTGCCGATGGCTCGCGCGCAGCATGCCATCGCGTCGAGGAAGCTGTAGCAGCTATGACCAAGTCGACGCAGGCAGCATAATCCAGGCGTCATCCGAGGACGAAAAAAGCTCCGGAGGCAAAACCTCCGGAGCTTTTTCTTTTCAGATGTTTGCTGCCGTTTGTTACGCTACCGCATCCACCGGACGGATAGTTGCGGCCGACTTGATCCGTGGGTAATCGTAGGCGCCGACCTTGGAGGTGGAGTAGCCCGCGCCAACCAGTGCTTCAGCGAGCTTGACGGCAGCGGTTACACCGTCGATCACCGGCATGCCGGTTCTAAGCTTCAGGCGGTCGCACAGCTCCGACATGCCGGCGCAGCCGAGGATGATTGCCTCGGCGCCATCCTCCTGCTTGGCACGCATGATTTCCCGCACCAGCATTTCTTCCGTGTGGGCGAGATCCTCTTCCAGCGCCAGCACCGGCATATCGACGGAGCGCACCTTGCGACACCGATGACCGGCGCCATAGGCATCGACGAGATCCTCGATGATCGGCACGGAGCGCGGTAGTGTCGTGACGATGGAAAAGCGCGTGGCAATGGTCATCGCCACCTGGATGGCCGCCTGGCAGATGCCGATCACCGGCCCTCGGGCGATTTCACGCGCAGCGCCGAGCCCCGGATCGTCAAAGCAGGCAATGACATAGGCATCGACGCCGCGGGCTTCCCCGGTGCGGATCTCGGCGAGCATCGCCGGCACAGCCATGGCCTCGTCCGCATGGCCTTCGATGCTGGCCGGGCTCGTGGTCGGGTTTACGGACTCGACCCGCGTCTCGGGGGCTGCAACCCGCTCGGCGCTGCGGTGCGCCTGTTCGGTCATCGAGGCGGTGGAGTTCGGGTTGACGAGAAGGATGCGCATGGATCAGGCCGTTTTCGCTTTGAGAGCGGTAAAGGACGCGATGTCGGGTGCCCGCATCTCGAACTGTCGGTCGGAGGTGATGTAGTTGTTGGCGTGAAGACGCGCGATCGGCTGGTAACTTGACGGATCGACATAATGGCCGTTCTCGTCCAGGCAGTCCTTGCGCACATGCATATGCACGACTTCGCCAAGCACGATGACCCGGCGGTCGTATTCGATCAGCCGCTCGACCCGACACTCCATGGAGCAGGGCGATTCGACAATACGGCGGGCGCCGACCTTGAGGCCGTCGGCCGCCGTCAGTCCTGCCATTGCCACTTCGTCGACATCTGCCTCGAACGGGAGACCACAGACGAGCATGTGATCGGCAATCGCCATGTCGACCATGTTGACGACGAACTCGTTGGTGCGGCGGATGTTGCTGACGGTGTCCTTCTCCTCACCATCGGGGCGTGTCTGGATGCCCAGGATGACGATCGGCGGATCATGCGAGAAGACGTTGAAGAAGCTCATCGGCGCGGCGTTGTCCTGGCCGTTCGGAGAGAGCGTCGAGACAAGCGCGATCGGGCGTGGACCAATGAAATTCGTCAGCAGCCGGTAGCGGTCCTGGGCGGGCAATTGGGTGAAGTCGAAGTCCATCAGTGAGCTCTCGGGGTCAGGCGCGGACGGTTGTCAAACCGGTCGATGGCCGTTGTTTAAGTGGTTGCCACAGCATATCAAGTTACGGTACACAATATTGTCTACAATTTTGTAGTCAATATCAAACTGCAGTGAATGGAATTGACTTTGAACGCTGGCCGGCCAGAGTACGCGAACGGCTAAGGGAGATTTCATGTACAATGCGGACGAAACCGCCGGAGCGCCGACGGCTATCATTTGTGAGAAGATCTGGCTTGCGATCGCCGAGCGGCGGCTGCGCCCCGGCACACGGCTCAAGGAGGAGCAGCTTGCCGAGATTTTCTCCGTCAGTCGAGCCCGTATACGCCAGGCGTTGACCGCGCTCGAACGCGACGGCCTGGTGACGATCATGCCCAACAGGGGCGCCTTCGTGTCCGAACCGTCGGTCGACGAGGCGCGCGACGTGTTCGTAACAAGAAGAGCCATCGAGCAGCGCGTGGTCGAGCGCCTCTGCGAGCGCGCGACGGTCGAGGACATCGAGCGCATGCGCTCGCATATCGATGAGGAGCGGGTTGCGGGCAAGGTGGGCGATCTCTCTGCAATCGTTCGCCTTTCCGGCGGATTTCACCTGCTTTTGGCGGAACTTTCCGGTTCCGCCTTCCTGTTCGGGATCCTGCGAGACCTGGTCTCGCGCACATCCTTGATCACCGCCATGTACCGCTCCAACCACCTGCACAATTGCGGTCCGGACGAGCATATGGCGGTTGTCGATCGCATTGCCGCTCGGGATGTGCACGCCGCGGTCCGCGAGATGGCGGAACATTTGCATCACGTCGAGGCGGAACTCGATCTCGATGAAGAGAAGGATCAGCCGCGCGATCTGCGCGCAGCCTTGCTTTGACACTCCATTGGCAATGAACCCAACCGCGCCGCTCTTGTGAGGAGGCGGTGCCCGCTTGAGAACTGAAGGACGGAAATGACTGGTCGTAACTACTATGCGCCCCATGGCGGCGCTCCGGCACAAACGCAGCTCCTGACCGACCGAGCGGTCTTCACCGAAGCCTATGCGGTGATTCCAAAGGGGACGATGATGGACATCGTCACCAGCTATCTGCCGTTCTGGGACAAGACCCGCCTGTGGATATTGTCGCGTCCGCTCTCTGGTTTTGCTGAAACATTTTCGCAGTACATCATGGAAATCGCTCCCGGCGGCGGCAGCGACCGGCCGGAACTCGACGAGGGCGCCGAGGGTGCGCTGTTCGTCGTCGAGGGTGAACTGACCGTCACGCTCGACGGCAAGGAACATCGGATGCAGCCCGGCGGCTTCGCCTTCATTCCGCCAGCGAGCAAGTGGGCGGCTCATAACAGAAGTGAAGCGCCTGTTCGCTTCCATTGGGTCCGCAAGGCCTATGAGTATGTCGATGGCCTGCCGGCGCCGGAAGCCTTTTTCACAAATGAGGCCGATATCACGCCTTCGGCGATGCCTGGCACCGAAGGCAAATGGGCGACGACGCGCTTCGTCGATCCGACGGATCTTCGCCACGACATGCACATGACAATCGTGACGTTCGAGCCGGGCGCGATCATTCCCTTTGCCGAAACCCACGTCATGGAGCATGGCCTCTACGTGCTCGAAGGCAAGGCGGTCTATCGTCTCAATCAGGATTGGGTCGAGGTCGAAGCCGGCGACTATATGTGGCTTCGCGCCTTTTGCCCGCAGGCCTGCTATGCCGGCGGCCCCGGCAAGTTCCGCTATCTGCTTTACAAGGACGTCAACCGCCATATGAAACTGCGTTCGCGCTAAGAGCAGCAGCAGCCACTAACGAAACAGCGCCTTCCAAGAAGGCGCTGTTTCTTCTTATTCAGATGGTTGTGACGATAATTTGATGTAGCACATCAGGCGCCTCGGCTGTCAATCGACCAATTGCGGATTGGTCGGACGCAAGCTCTTCGGCCGGATCAGGCGCAGGGAATCCCCGGCCGCGTCTTTTTCAAGCTCCAGCACGCGGGTGAAGAAACCGTTGGCGCGCTCCTTGCGGCCAATGTTGACGATTGCCGCCTTGCCCATCTCCTGATCGAGGAAGGTCATGACCCTGCGATAGGCATCGTCCTCCAGCGTGTCCAATGCCTCGTCGATGATCAGCCAGCGTGGCTTGTGCAGGCCAAGGCGGGCGATCGCCAGCAGGCGCATCTCGACTTCGCTCAGATTGAGCTTCTTGCGCAGGTCTTGATCGAGGCGGTCGGCAAGGCGGCCAAGGCCGACCTTGGAGAGCACGCCGCCGAGTTCACCGTTCCTGAAGCTGTCGGGCGTCTTGGGGTAGGCGAGCACCTCTTCAAGGGTGCCTGGAGCGAAATAGGGCGAGCGTGGCACGAAGACCAGTCCGTCATCGATCGGCAGCGAGATGCGGCCATGTCCCCAGGGCCAGAGACCGGCGATGGCTCGAAAGAACGGCGCTTTTTCAACCTCCGTCGCGCCGGTAACCAGCACGCGTTCGCCAGGGTTGATCGTGACATTGGGCTCGGAGAGCTTGATGCAGCCATTGGCCGAGACGATCTCGATATGATCGAACATCATCTGAGGACCGTCCGCCGTCACGAACTCGATACGCTTGTCGCCTTCGTGCCGGTCGTCGACGACGAGCAGTGCAGAGCGGAAGGCGGCGACGCGCATCAACGTTGCGCGCCAGTCGGCAATGGCGCCGATGTTGTCTACAAACCAGCGCAGTGACGCGTGCACCTGGTTGAAGGCGCCCACGGCCATCATCAGGCCGCCGAAGCTGAGGTCGCCGGCAAAATAGACGGGCGAGGCGATGACGATCGGTGCGACAACGGTGATCCAGCCATACCCGGCCGTCACCCAGGTCAATCGCGTGACGGCAAGCAGCAGGCTTTGGCTGATCTCGAGAACCGAAGCCAGATCCGCCTGCAGCCGGCGTTTTTCGTTCGCCTCGCCCGATGACAGCGAGACCGCCTCGATATGTTCGTTGATGCGCATCAACGAGAAGCGCAGTGACGCCTCGCGGGCGTAGTGTTCGCCGTTAAGCTTTACCAATGGACGCCCGACGAGCCAACTCAGCCATGATGCCGTGCCGGCGTAGAGAATGGCTGCCCAGACCATATAGCCCGGAATGTTGATGGCCATGCCCGAGATGTGAAAGATGAATCCGTCCGACAGCGACCAGAGCACGCCGATGAAGCCGGCGAGCAGGATGCCGGATTGAATCAGCCCAATCGTCAGCCCCGCCGAGAGGTCGGAGAGGTGGCGGGCATCCTCGTGGATGCGCTGGTCGGGGTTGATGCCGATGGCACCGGCATTGGCCAACCGGAACGCACGCGCGGGCTTCATCCATTCGTTGATGAGGTCGAGTGTCAGGCCTTCCCGCAGCTTCAATCGGACAAGTTGGCCAAGCCAGGTCTGCAGAACATTGAGAACGAGCAGTGCGCCGGCGATCTGGGCGAAAATCACGAGCTGGTGCATGAAAGCCTGCAGGTCACGCCTTTCCAGCGTGTCGTAGAATGGCTTGTACCAGCGATTGAGGATGATCTGACCGAAGGCAGTGGTAACGATAACGGCCAGGATGCCAAGGGCGAGCCAGATGATCCGGTTTCGGAGGGGCGAAGCCATGAAGGCTGCATGCATCATCCGCAACTGGGCGCTGAGGGGTTGTTCGTCGTTGGCCTCTACCCGACCATTGTTCTTGTCATTCTTAGGCTTCGGCATCGATGCGAATCTCTCCGTCACGATCTCCATAGGGGAAATATAGCCTGCCGAGCCCGGTCTCCCTAGCGCCGATTGTCGTTATGCAAATCAGAAAGAGGTAATTTGCAGGGACCCTGTTGCTCAGACAACAGCATTCGAACTGCGAAACCCGGTTCAACAGGGGGGGGGCTGACCCGCAATGCGGCGTACGCCCCAATAGGCATGAAATCGATTGAATCCTGATCCAGAGGGTTCATAGTTCCGACCGACGAGACAGGAGAGCGCATCCAAGGGAGGAACGTGCATGTCCAGCAATCTCGACCAGATTCGTGAGCAGCAGAAAGATATCTGGGACCGGTTCTCGGCCGGTTGGAAAAAGTGGGACGCGTTGGTTCTGGGCTGGCTTGCCCCGTTCGGTGATGCAATGATCCGCCAGGCCAAGCTTCGGGATGGCGACAATGTCCTTGATGTCGCCGCCGGAACAGGCGAACCCGGACTAACCGTTGCTGCCCGGATCCCGAATGGTCGCGTCACGGTAACGGACCTTTCCGAGCGCATGCTCCAGGTGGCTGCCGAGAATGCGCGCCATCGCGGTATCAGCAATTTCACGACGCAGACATGTGACGCCGGCGCCCTGCCTTTCGCGGATAGATCGTTCGATGCGGTATTGTGTCGGTTCGGCTTCATGTTCTTCCCGGATGTCGGCGCGGCGGCTCGACAGTTCGCCCGCGTCGCGAAACCCGGCGCACGCATATGTACGGCCGTTTGGAGCGGGCCAGAAAAGAACCCCTGGGCGACAACAATAATGGCGACGATTGCGCGGCACGTGACACTGCCGGCGCCGGTCCCCGGGGCACCCGGCCTGTTTCGCTGTGCCGCCGGAGGCATGATGTCGGCGGCCTTCGCCGATGCCGGTCTGCGGGATGTCGACGAACAGGAAATCTCGACGATGATGGTGCACGAGACGCCGGAACGGTACTGGACCTTCATGACGGAGATTGCAGCGCCCGTGGTCGCCGGACTGGCGCAAGCCGACGCCGCGACACGTGAGACGATCAAAAACGAGGTTATTGATCTGGCCCGTCAGTCCATGCGCGCCAACAAGGTCGAGTTGCGTGCTACCGCAACGATTGTCACAGGAACACGGGATTAAGGCACGCCACGCGGTTCCTGAAATGCAGATCCGCAGTGTGGGAGGACCGAATGGGTGCATCTCAGACAGAGCATGAGCCCGTCGAAGAAGTCACGCTTGATCCACAAGATTGGGGTGAACTGCGGGCGTTGTCGCATCGGATCGTCGATGACGCCATCGCTTATGTCAGCGGTGTTCGCGACCGTCGTGTCTGGCAGGAAATGCCAGAAGACGTCCGCGCGTCGTTTGCAACTGCGCTGCCCCAGGCTCCAACGCCGACCGAAGACGTCTACCGCGAGGTGGCCGCGAACATCCTCGGCTACCCCATGGGCAACATCCATCCGCGCTTCTGGTCCTGGTACATGGGATCGAGCAATTTCACCGGCGCACTCGGTGACTTCCTTGCAGCCGTCCAAGGCTCCAACCTCGGCGGCGGCAATCATGCGGCCGCGCTCATGGACCAGCAGGTCGTCGATTGGTGCAAGGAGATGGTCGGGTTTCCAGCCTCGGCGAGCGGCACCCTGGTCAGTGGCGGATCGGTCGCCAACATCATTGGCCTTGCCGTCGCCCGAAATGCCAAAGCCGGCGTCGATGTCCGGGAGCTTGGCGTCGCGGCAATCGAGCGGCCGTTGCGCTATTACGGTTCCGACCAGATGCACAGTTGCCATCGCAAGGGGATGGAGACGCTTGGCCTCGGAAACCAGGCTCTCCGGCGCATTCCAACCGATGCCGCGCTCCGTCTCGATCTGGATGCGCTGAGGCATGCGATCACCGAGGATCGCGCGGCCGGGTTCAAGCCCGCCTGTGTGATTGCGACAGCCGGAACGGTCAACACCGGCGCCATCGACGATCTGCAGGCGCTCGCTTCGGTCGCAGCAAGGGAGGACCTCTGGCTGCACGTCGATGGCTGCATCGGCGCTCTGATCGCCATTGCACCGGATAACCGCTTTCGCGTCGCCGGGATCGAGAAGGCCAATTCGGTGGCGCTCGACCCGCACAAATGGCTGCACGCGCCGTTCGAGGCTGGCTGCGTGCTGGTCCAGGATGCCGGGGTCCACCGCGAGACCTTTGCGGTGACGCCGGTGTATCTGGTCGCAACCGCACGCGGTCTGGCAGCAGCGCCTTGGCTTTATGACTATGGCCTGCAGACGACACGCGGCTTCAGGGCCTTGAAGATCTGGATGTCGCTGAAGGAGAACGGCATTGCCAAGTTCGGCCGGCTCGTCGACCAGAATATAGCCCAGGGACGGTATCTGAGCGACTTGATCGAGGCGGAGCCTTCGCTTGAACTGGTGGCGCCGACCAACATCAACATCGTCTGCTTCCGATACCGTTGCGAGGGAAAACACGGCGACGAACTGAAGGCGCTCAATACCGAGATCATGTTGCGCCTGCAGGATGAGGGGACGGCTGTTCTCTCCGACACCACCGTGCACGGCGAACATTGTCTGCGGGTCGCGATCAACAATCACCGCACCAAACGCCGGGACCTGAAGCTGCTCGTCGAAGAGGTCGTCAGGCTCGGTCGGGAAATTGTCGGGGCGCAGGCGGCGGCCTGATTGGCCGTGCAGATGGCGAGTATGACGGCCGCCATCACCGTGTCGGTGGCGGTTCGCCCGGCCTGACGCTTCGTTCGGAGCTGCCACCTGAAAGAAGGCGAAGCATCTCTGACTCTGCGGCTTCCCGTTGCGGATCACGGCCGGCGGCATAGGCAAGCGGAAGGTCGACGGGAATGTCCGGAGCTATGCCGTTTCCCTCCAGTCGGACGTTGTCGTCTATAACCGCATCGGAGACGGCAATTTCGAGCAGGCTGTCATCGGGCAGAATATAGGCCCGGCCTGCCAATAAGGCGCCAGCGGTGCGCTGGCCCACAAGAGGAATGCCGTTGATCCTCATCGCATAGGCGAAAAGCTCAAGGCCGCTGCGCGTTCCGTCGTCGATCAATGCAACCACCGGACCACGCCAGCGAACATTCGCGAGCGTTGCCTGCCCATGCCGCGGGATCAACCGGAACGTTGGCGTGTCGCCGACGAAGAGTTCAGCTGCGTCCGCCGCACCGCCGCCCCAGCGTCCGCGAAGATCCACGATCACGCCATCGACGCCGCTCAGGCGGCCGTCGGAAAGCGCGTGAGCGACGATGTCCAGCCCGTCACGCGTCGACAATGTCCAGAAACGAAGATAGCCGATCTTTCGCCCGTTGCGCTCGCTCACGGCGATACTGTTCTCTATCGCTTTTTCGAACGTTTGCAGCGGCCGCAGCCGTTCGACAGCGACCTTGATACTTGTCGGCGCCGCATCAGCCCGGCGGCGCAGGCGGATGTCGACCGACTGCCCGACCTTTCCCTGGAAGGAGGCGATCTCACGATAGGGCAAGCCATCGACGGAAAGCATCTCATCGCCCATCACCACGCCCGCCTTGGCCGCCGGCGAACCATCATAGACATCGCTCACGAACCGCTTGTTGCCTATCATGTGCGTGACCAGGCCGATCCCGGGATAGCTGACGTCTCCTTTGGGCGGAAACAACCGCGGCAGGTCGTTGCGGATTGCGAAGCGAAAGATGTCGCTTAACTCGAAATAGGCGATCGTGTCGGGTTTGAAGCGGCCGTTGTGCGAGGCCTGCAGGCTCGCCAGTGATCGGTCGATGGCGGCGTCCACGCGTGCGATCGAACTGCGTTGGGGCAGCGTCAGGCTCACGTCTCCGATCGCTTTCTTCGCAGTTTCGTTGAAGCGGTCCAGCGCGGTTTCGTCGTGAAACTCGGAGTTCACCAGCGCGATGACGCGGTCGAACACCAGGTTGCCCGATCGTGGCAACTCGGCCGCCGGTGCGCTTGCAGGCATGAGCACCAGCAGCAGCGCAGTTTGCAATACCCTGGATATCGCCCCATGCATCGCCGATCTTTCGGTTGGTTTCCGCTCATTATCGACCGAAGCGCGGCGCAGGCGAGGCGCAGCGACGCAAAATTGCGTGATCGCCAGGTGTCGGGCGCGCGACAGGCAATCTCGGGGCTCGCTCGCGACGGGCTGCGCTTAGCCGGTGGTTTGATATGCGAGTGTCGGTAGGCGGGCAAAAACCGTTAGAAACCTGCTTGCCGAAGCTCGCTCGCGAGAAATTCGGTGAAGAGCTTCACCTTGGGCAGAAGCAGGCGGTTGGTGGGGTAGATCGCGAAGATGCTGCGCCGGGCAAGCGTGTGCTGTGGCAAGACCCGCATGAGTTTGCCGTTGCCGAGCAGCGGCTTGGCGATAAAGGATGGCAAGACGCCGATGCCGATGCCGGACTGGATCATCTCGCACAGCATCAGGCTGTTGTCGGCAACGAAGCGTGCGGGCAAATTGATGCTTGTGGCGCCATCGGGACCTTCCAGCACCCAGCTGCCGGGTTGGTCGGCGAGGCGGTAGGCCAGGCAATGGTGGTTCTTCAGATCGGCGACAATTGCCGGAGTGCCGCTCGCCGACAGGTAAGCGGGCGCCGCGCAGATGAATTGCTCGACGTCTCCCAGCCGCTTGGCAATCAGCGATGAATCCGTGAGCGCTGCGCGCACGCGAATAGAGACGTCGAACCCCTCCGAAACGACGTCAAGCAGGTGATCGTCAAGCGTCACGTCAACCCTCAGTTTCGGATGATGCGTCATGAAACGGGCAAGCATCGGCGCGAGAACGGTCAGTCCGAAGGACAAGGGTGCGTTTATTCGAAGTCGGCCATTGATTTCGCCGGTTTCCCCGGATGTCGTGCGTTCCAGGTGATCGAGCTCGTCGAGCAGCCTGCAACATTCGGTGAAGTAGCTGCGCCCGCTTTCCGAGAGGCTCATGCGTCGCGTCGTGCGCACGATCAGCACGGTGCCCAGACGCGCCTCCAGCTGAAGGATCTGCTTGCTGACCGACGCATTCGATTGTCCCTGTTCTTCAGCAGCCTTGCTGAAGCTCTGCAACTCGACGACGCGACGGAAGGAGCGCATGGCGGCCAACAGATCCATATTTTCTCCAGTGTGAAATATGTTTTCATCTTATCGCTGATTATTCTCGAAATGGCTATCAATAGGATGAGCCCAGCTTCCCGATATCGGAGCAAGCGAGAAGAAGGAGTTCATCATGTTCAACACCAGAATTATCAACCGCGCCTTGGCTGCCTCCCTCGTCGCCGGGCTCCTCGGCGGCTCGGCCTTCGCGCAGGAGGTGGGCAAGAGCCCGTGGGGCCCGAAGGATGAAATCGGGCGTCTCAACCTGATTACACCGCAATCGCGCGCCGCGATCCTGGGGCGTATCGACGGCAGCAGGTCCTACGATCTCGCGGTCGAGTATTTCATCGGCATGCCAAGTTGGGAGGCGGCGGGCGACCCGCCATACCAGATGTGGATGACCCACACGCCGCATGGCACCGCGGTTTCCGACCCGATGAACGTCGGCAAGGAAATGAACGACCACGTCAGCTACACCGGCTCGGCCGTATCGATGTATGCCCATATGGGAACACATCTCGACGCGCTGAACCACTTCGGCTTGAACGGCAAGATTTGGAACGGCTATGCCGCAATCGATCATCTGGGCGATCAGGGCTGGACTGTCACAGGCGCTGAAAAGCTGCCGCCGATCATCGCACGTGGTGTCATGATAGATGTTGCGGCAGCCAAGGGCATGCAGATGCTTCCGGATAATTACCGGGTGACGCGTAAGGATCTGCAGGAGGCGCTCGACAGCCAAGGTGTGAAACTGCAACAGGGTGATGTGGTTTTGATCCGCACCGGTCGCATGCAGCACTATGAGAACGCCGCCGCCTATATGAGCAATCCTCCGGGCTTGAGCATCGACGCGGCCAGGTTCCTGGTTGAAGTTGGTGGTGCGATAGTGGTGGGCGCCGATAATCTCAGCTTCGAGGCGTTTCCTGCCGAAACCGAGAACAACTACGTTCCGGTGCACACCTATTTGCTCGCGCAACAGGGCACGCCGATCATCGAGCTCGTCAACCTGGAGGGGCTGTCGAAGGATCGCGTCTACGAGTTCGCGTTTGTCGGCGCCTCGTTGAAGTTCCGCGGCGCGGATGCGGCGCCGATCCGGCCGGTGGCCTTGCCGTTGCGATAGGATCGGACCGTCTCGGGTCCAGGAACAATCAATCGAGCGGCCGTGCGGACAGCGTGCGCCGCTCTTTCGCTTTTTAAGCCGCACGTCGAAGATACTGATCCTTATGCCGTCCGGCAGGCAGCGCCTCAGTGCGGCGCTCGCCAAATTTGCCACTGTAGAAGGCTGGCACCCCCACCTCTTGCCCGTTCAACGTAATCGTCCAATCCTGCCAGAAATGTCTTTTGCGCAACCAAAAGCGCCAGTTCGGGCTTGGCAGGTTTTCGGGCCGAAAGCTTCTGGTGTCAGTTACCGGCGCCTGCCGTGCGAAATCTCTACGATCTTGACGCCGATGGCGGTCTTGGATTCGTCGAAAACGATCTCGCCCCGGCCAATGACTGTGCCGTTGACCTTGAGGTCCACCGGATCTCCAAAATTGGTGTCGAGATCGATGTGATCGTCGCGATGCAGCTTGGAAAGCTGTGCCACAGTCAATCGCGTCCGGCCGAGGACGGCCTCAATCACGAGGGGTATGCCCTGGACGGCATACTCGCCGATCGGGGCGCTCTCTTGCGGGATAGGGGCATGCTCGATCTCCGGCAAGCCATTGTACAACGTTTCGTTCATCATCATGCACCACCCAAAACACTGGTTTACAAGTCCTTAACGAAAGGGTTGCGCCAGTTCGCTATGACAGGCAATGCCGCCGGGGAGGGCAGGACTGGTGCGCCTGATACGAGCGTTAACGTTCCGTTAACATCCACAGAGCCAGCACCTGATACGCCTCCTACAGTGTCATTGCGGACCAACTTCCTTCCTGCTTTTCGAACCCGATCGCTCGACTGCCATCCGGCAGCTTGTCACCGAGTCGTACGACATAGACATAACCGCCATAGACCATCAGCCCGCGGTCACCGTCGCTAAATACAATCTCGAACTTCGGGGGGGCTGCGGCAACCGTGCCTTTTGAAGGGTCGGCCTCGGACGTAAATTCCACGGCGGGTTCACTCCAGGGCAAGCCTTTGGGAGGTGCCAGGTAGAATATCGCTGCCATGGCTGAAAGTGCGCAAATGGAAAGCGCTGCTATTTGCGGATTGAATCCAGCGAAGCCTGTTGCATTCGACTGAAACGTCGCGGTGGCCAATATAAAATCCTCCTGTGGCTTATGTGGTAGCTAGCCTGATCTGGGCACGTGATGGTGTTGCGAGGTTGGCGCCTCTCATTTCACGGCAGGGCAACAGATTGACCTCGGATATTCGCTTGATCTCGCGAATCGGAGCGTTGGGCGCTTGCTTCGAAACATTCCATTCCGACTTTCGAAGGACAATGTGATGGCGGCGGTTTCCACATCTTTCGATTGCTTCGCTCGAAGCGATCACACTCAATGACTTGTGCACCGCCATGTCGGCCAGGTTGAGATTGCGTCACCGGGTCTACCCGTACCGCTGGAACCATCCACGGCACAGACCGAAATCGTGAGAGACGTCGCGTTGCGGGCGCGCCGCCGGATGCAGCCATCCTTCACCAGTTCACGGAACGACCGTGCAGGCTTGTTCCATAATTAAGCTCGCGCCTCAAATGTCGATTTCTTCACTGTTTGTGCCGAAAAATCGCATAACGTATCGATCGGAACGTCTGTTTTTCGCAGTCGGGTCAGGGGTGTTGATTTCCGGATCGGGCTTGGGGTCGCCTGGTCCAAGGATGACCCGACAGCCGCTCGTGACGACATCATCGATATCGCGCGGTCGCTGGTCAGGGCGGGCAGGTGAGCCGAAGAGGTGCTGGACCGCTACGTTCCTCCTCGGCAGGTTTGCCGTTGAAGACGTGGTAGATCGTCCAGAATCCATCGATTTCCACCCGGCGGCCGAACAGAGCTCGCCCGAGCACATCATGAGGCGCGCGCCCCTCATCGCTTGTTCGTCAGCACCACGAAGAAGCCGTGCTGCAGGCATGGTGCTGAAGTCCGGCCTTCCGACCAAGACCCATGTGCTGACGCTGCTGGATCACTCCGTTGGCGGCAAATCCACCCGAAACATCCCTAAGGAGAGGCACTTCTCCGCGCCAATCCCAGGTCGGCCTTCAGCGCAAATCAACAACCCAGCCTCTATTTTAACTTGCATGAATCACTTTAGTGAAGCTAAAGTTTTCTCAGGCCAGCAAATGCGGAAAGACAACATGAGCTTCAACGATCGGGAGGCGCCGCAGAAGGCCCCTGAGCGATCCCCTCTTTTTCCACCTGCCGTTTCACTCGGGCGTGCGCTTCGACAGCGACGCAAGGAGATCGGCAAGACGATGAGGCAGGTTGCGCGCGAGGCCGGCCTCAGTGAGGGCTTTGTCAGTCAAGTAGAGCGCGGCCTTTCGACGCCCTCTTTGATCTCGCTTTGCAACCTCGCCTCCAGTTTGGAGGCCAGTGTTGAGGCCTTTCTGCCGCAAGCGCCGCAGCGTACCCACTCCGTGGTCTCGCACGCTAGCGAGCGCCACAACTACAGTCTCGAGGCGGAAGAGCGGGTGTACCAACTGTTGCAGCGCGGTTTTCCCGGGGCGCTTCTCAATAGCTGTATCACGCACATGCCTCCCGGATACGTCTCGGATGTGACACGCCACGAGGGCGAAGACTTCCTCTATGTCATCGAGGGTGAGATGCACTACGAGGTCGGCGATCGCGAGTATCTGCTCACGGCAGGAGATACACTACACTTTCCCGCATCGCTGCCACACCGTGCACGCAATGTCGGTTCCGGCGAGGCGCGGGAACTTTGGGTTGGCACGACGCGGATCATACCGGAGCGGTGAGGGGGGCGGAGCAGCCACTTCAGTTCTCCCAGAAATTGTCACGAGACCGATTGACAAGTGCCCCCTATAAACTTTAGCCTGACTAAAGTTTCAGGATGGAGTGATGGAGGTCGCTCCCAGGGGAGGCCGCTTCGTCGGTGCGGTATCTGCGTCACAGGACCGGGCCGGAAAGCGGACAGGCATTTCAAACAACGTAACGCGGGGGCAGGCGGCGAAAGGTGAAACCCTTCACGCCTGAAGGAGGAAAAATGCGCGTGAAAAAACTGATCAACGGGGCTGCGCTCGTGCTGGCACTGGCGACTGGCCAAGCCCTGGCCGAAACGCCGAAGAACACGCTCGTCGTGGCCGATGCCATCGACGATATCATCACGCTTGATCCGGGCGAGGTTTCGGAGGTTGGCGGCGTGCTTGCGGCAAATCAGATCTACCAGCCGCTTCTGACTGCAGCGACCGACGATTCCAGCAAGATCATCGGCGTGCTCGCCGAAAGCTGGACGGCGTCGCCGGACGGCAAGACCCATACCTTCAAGATGCGTCCGGGCCTGAAGTTCGCCTCCGGCAACCCGGTGACGGCGAGGGATGCGGAATATTCGCTGCGCCGCGTCGTGCAGATGAAGTCGCGCTCTGCCTTCATCCTCACCCAGTTCGGCTTCACGCCTGAGAACGTCAAGGATCGCATCAAGGCGACTGACGACATGACGCTGGCCATCGAGATCGGTGACACCTATGCGCCGTCGTTCCTCTATTACTGTCTGTCTTCCTATGTCGGCGGCATCGTCGACTCCAAGCTGGTGCAGGAGCACGAGGTCAATGGCGACTTCGGCAACGCTTGGCTGAAGGCTGAGAACTCCGCCGGTTCCGGCCCGTATGTGCTCACGCGCTGGGAGCCCAAGCAGTCGATCATGTTGACCCGCAACCCCAACTATACCGGCGAGACCGGAGGCCTGGAGCGGATCTTCCTCCAGCACATTCCCGAAAGCGCCGCGCAGCGCCTGTTGCTCGAAAAGGGCGACATCGACATCGCCAACAAACTCGGCCCGGATGATTTCGGCGCAATCGAGGAGAACCCGGACGTCGGCTTCGTCGACGGTCGTTCCGGAACCATCTACTACATGGGCCTAAACGTCAGGAACGAGCACCTGGCCAAGCCCAAGGTCGTGCAGGCGCTGAAGTATCTGGTCGACTACCAGGGCATCGCCGACACGATCTCGCGCGGCACGGTGGAAGTCCACCAGACGCTGGTGCCGAAGGGTTTCCTCGGCGAAATCGACTACAATCCGTACAAGCTCGATATCGAGAAGGCGAAAGCGCTGTTGGGCGAGGCTGGAATTTCGGGTGAGTTCACGCTGGATACCGTTGTCTGGAACACGCCGCCCTACACGGATTTCAGCCAGGCGATCCAGGCGACCATGGCGCAGGCCGGCGTCAAGTTGAACCTTGAAGTGGTCGACGGTCAGCAGTGGCTGGAACGCTACCGCTCGTCAGACCTCGACATCTGGCTCGGCCTGTGGGGGCCGGACTATCCCGACCCGCACTCCAACGCCAAGGCCTTTGCCGTGAACAAGCAGGACGCGCCGGACGGTTCCACCGGCCTTGCCGATCGATTTGGCTGGAACGCTGGAAGCCTGTCGCAGGATACGATGGCGGCCGTGCGCGAGCAGGATACGGACAAGCGCCGGGCGATGTATGAAACCCTCCAGAAGGCCCACACCGACACCTCGCCCTTCCTCTACATGTTCCAGCAGGTCCGAAAGGTCGGCGTGCGCAGTTCGGTCAAGGGGGTCGTCCTCGGGCAGACCTTCGCCGACGACCGCTACTGGAACGTAACCAAGTAGCCGTCCGAACCCATGTTTCGGCCGCGAACGGGGCTCCGGCACCGGTCGCGTCCGAGGTCAATCCCAGTCAAGCAAACGGAGTGGTTCGTGCCGGCAGTTCTCATCAACCGGGTTCTCGGTGTCACCGGCCGGATCCTCACGCTTCTCCTCACCGTGGGCATCACGCTCATTGGCCTGGTGGCACTCACCTTTTGTATCGGCCGCGTTGTGCCGATTGATCCGGTCCTGTCGGTGGTCGGACAGAAGGCGAGCGAGGAGGTCTACCAGCGCGTCTTCCTCGAAATGGGCCTCGACAAGCCGCTCTGGCAGCAGTTCCTCGCCTATGCCGGAAAGCTCGTTCGGGGCGATTTTGGCACGTCTTTCGTCACCAACCGGCCCGTGCTCTCGGACCTTTCCGGCTTCTTTCCCGCGACGTTGGAACTTGCGACGCTCGGCCTTCTGGCCGGCACGCTCATCGGCGTGCCGGCGGGCGTGGCCGCTGCCTATTGGCACGACAAATGGCCCGACTACGTGATCCGCTTTGTCGGCCTCATCGGCTATTCCGTGCCGATCTTCTGGCTCGGACTGGTCGGTCTCTTCGTCTTTTATTCCCGGCTCGACTGGGTGTCTGGTCCTGGCCAGATCGACGTCTTCTATCAGGGCATCGTCAAACCGGTCACCGGTTCGCTGTTGATCGACTCGCTTCTATCAGGCGAGTGGGAAGTCTTCGGCAATGCCTTGAGCCATATTGTGCTGCCGGCAGCGCTGCTTGGCTATTACAGCCTCGCCTACATCTCGCGCATGACGCGCTCGATGATGCTCGACCAGTTGTCGCGGGAATATGTGCTGACGGCCCGCCTCAAGGGGGCGACCGAATATCGCGCGGTGATGCTGCATGCGCTGCGCAATGCCGCCATCCCGCTCGTCACGGTGATCGCACTTTCCTATGGCGGCCTGCTGGAAGGCTCCGTGCTTGTCGAGACCGTCTTCGCTTGGCCGGGCATCGGCAACTACATAGCCTCATCGCTCTTTAGGGCCGACATCAATGCCGTGCTCGGCGGCACGGTGCTGGTCGGCGCCGTGTTCATTCTGCTCAACATGGTCTCGGACGTCGTCTACCAGATGCTCGATCCGCGCTCCAACCTTCGCCGCCGGTAGGAGGCCGCCATGACCGCCGTCAACCTCACCCATGCCGAGACCCGCCGCCAGCTCCGGCGCGCGCGTCTCAGTGAATTCACCAAATTCGCCCGCCGTTTTGCCGGTAATCCGCTCGGCATGATTGGCCTTGCCATCCTCGGCGTGCTGCTGGCGAGCGCAGTCTTCGCGCCGCTTCTCGCGACCCATGATCCCTACCTGCCCGATCTCGTGCATCGCCTTTCGCCGCCGAGCTTTGAGAACTGGCTTGGCACGGACGAACTGGGTCGTGATATCTTCTCCCGCATCCTCTACGGCGCCCGGCTGACCCTGCTCATCGTGGGGCTGGTCGTGGCGACATCTGCGCCGATCGGCCTCATCATCGGCGCGGTGGCGGGAACGTCGGGCGGTTGGGTCGATGCGGTGTTCATGCGCATCACCGACGTGTTCCTTGCCGTTCCGAAACTGCTACTGGCGCTTGCTTTTGTTGCCGCGCTCGGGCCTGGCATCGTCAATGCGGCGCTGGCGATCACGCTCACCGCCTGGCCGCCCTATGCGCGGCTGGCGCGGGCCGAAGCGCTGATCGTGCGCGACAGTGACTATGTCAACGCCGTCAGGCTGGCCGGCGGCTCAGAGTTCCGCATCGTCTTCCGCCATATCATGCCGATGTGCCTCTCCTCGGTTATCGTGCGCATGACGCTCGACATGGCCGGCATTATCCTGACGGCCGCTGGCCTCGGCTTCATCGGACTTGGCGCGCAGCCGCCGCTGCCGGAATGGGGCGCAATGATCTCGACCGGCCGCAAGTTCATCTTCGATCAATGGTGGGTGGCAACGATGCCTGGTCTCGCGATCTTCATCGTTAGCCTCGGCTTCAACCTTCTGGGCGATGCCATGCGCGACCTGCTCGACCCGCACTTAAGGAGGCGCGCATGAGCGAGACGCTTGTCACCGTGGAAAACTTGCGCATCGCCTTTGCCGGCGAGGGCGGCACAATGATCGAGGCGGTCAAGGGCGTCTCCTTCGAGGTCGGCCGGGAAAAGCTCGGCATCGTCGGCGAAAGCGGCTCGGGAAAGAGTCTCTCCAGCCGCGCCCTGATGGGCGTTCTGCCGGAGCATGCGCGCGTCTCGGCTGATGTCATGTCCTTTGCCGGCATCGACCTGCTTAAGGCCCCTCCGCGGGTACGTCGGCAACTGCGCGGCAATCGCATGGGCATGATCCTCCAAGACCCGAAATTTTCGCTCAACCCGGTCATGCGCGTTGGCAGGCAGATCGCCGAGGCGATCCGGCTTGGTGACCGATCTCTGTCGGGAGCAAAGGTGCGGCGGATGGTACTCGACGTGTTGGAAGCCGTGCATATTCGCGCGCCGGAGCGCGTCTACGACCTCTATCCACACGAACTCTCTGGCGGCATGGGCCAGCGGGTGATGATCGCCATGATGGTGGTGCGCGAGCCGGAACTGCTGATCGCTGACGAACCCACCTCCGCCCTCGACGTCACCGTGCAGGTGCAGGTGCTCGAGATCATGGACGAACTGGTCAGGCGCCGCGGCATGGGCCTTGTCTTCATCAGCCACGACCTCAACCTCGTCTCGCGTTTCTGCGACCGGGTACTTGTCATGTATGCCGGTCGGATCGTCGAGACGCTGGATGCGCGACGCATGCACGAGGCGGTACATCCCTATACGCGGGGCCTGCTCGCCTGCCTGCCCGCTATCGACGGGCCGCTGACACCACTGCCAACCCTTGCGCGCGACGCAAGCTGGGGAGAGGCCCGCCCATGATCCGCATCGACAATCTCAGCGTCCATTTCGGCAGCGCCGTCGCGGTGCAGAACGTCAGCCTCTCAGTGGAGAGCGGCGAGAGCTTCGGTCTCGTCGGCGAAAGCGGCTCGGGAAAATCGACCGTCTTGCGTACAGTCATGGGTCTCAATCGCCATTGGACCGGTGATATCCGCATCGGCGATATAGATCTGCGCAAGGGAAGGCGGCGCGACCTCGTGCGTGTGGCGCAGATGGTGTTCCAGGACCCCTATGCCTCGCTGCATCCCCGCTACACGATCGGCCAGGCCATCGCCGAGCCGATGCTGATCAACCGCATGTCGGATGTGGATGCCCGCACAGTCGAGTTGCTGGAGATGATCGGGCTGACGGAGGCACACCGGTTCCGCTTCCCGCACGAACTGTCCGGCGGCCAACGCCAGCGCGTGGCGATCGCTCGCGCACTGTCGCTATCACCAACGGTGCTGCTGCTCGACGAGCCGACCTCGGCGCTCGACGTTTCGGTACAAGCCGAAATCCTCAACCTCCTCAACCGCCTTCGTCGTGAGCTTAACCTGACCTTTGTCATTGTCAGCCACGACCTCGCGGTCATCTCCTATATGTGCGATCGATTGATGGTGATGCAGAACGCCCGCGCAGTCGAAATGCTGACGCGCGCGCAATTGCGCACCGGCGACATGCAGCACGACTATACCCGCACCCTCTTCCGGGCGAGCCGCCGCGATCGCACGGGCACTGGTGCTTCGGCCGAAGCTGGTCGTTACGGATGAGCCCTCCGCGGCGCGTTCCCCAAAGCTTGTCCAGAATGTGTTCGCACTCATCCGGACGTTGGCGGCGGACGGCATTGCCGTACTGAGGTGGTGCGCTCGGCTGCCGGCAAGGCAAGACGCAAGATCAAGATCAAGATCGGAACCGTCTATCCGTCAACGATCAATCGGTCCGAACGACGTGTGGGTGATGGACTTCGTGCACGATCAGCTCGCGACCGGAAAGAAACTGCGGGTTCTCGCGACAAACGCGTTGCGTTTGCGCTGCGGTGATCGACACCTTCTCACGCTACGTGCGGGTGCTTGATCCGCGTCACAGCTATCGCGGTGAAGACGTCGTGCACACGCTGGAACGGGTGTGCCGCCAGGTTGGCTATCCGAAGACGATCCGTGCCGATCAAGGGACGGAATTTGTGTCCCGCGATCTCGACCTGTGGGCCTATGCCAAGGGCGTGATCCTGGATTTCTCACGGCCGGGTAAACCCACGGACAATGCTTTTACCGAAGCCTTCAACGTCCGCTTCCGAGCGGAGTGCCTGAACCAGCATTGGTTCCTGACCCTTGCGGACGCCCGCGAAACGATGGAGGATTGGCGCAGCGACTACAATGAGTTTCGGCACCCATGGTGCGATCGGCAACAAGGTACCGATCTCGCTGATGAATCAGGGAAGCACTACCAGCCCGCTTCCCTGAGATAGACCGGAAAACTCTACCATCCGCTGGTCCAGAGTAAAACGATCGACTGGTGACTTCCGCATGCATCGGCCACAGCCACCGCAGTGCCTATGTTGCGACGATAGAAGATCCAGAAAATAGAACGCCGCGCTCGGTCGGCGCCTTGATTTAGCTCTGCTCGCAGCCGTCCTCGACTAGGATCGAAGGGCGCGCAAGACCTCGTCGAAGCCGAGCCAATCGAGGCCGGCGGGGCGAGCGCCATTGTATGGGCATAACCCAACTGTGCTCGTCGGAAGGGCTACATTTCCGGTTCTGGGCAGCCGTCCTGCGCCCCAATGAACCCAGGGCGAGCAGCATATCCGCGGGTCAAGTCCGTTCAAGGCGAGGGAATTTGTCGGTTGTCATGTGCGAAGGTTGGACTGAATAATAGGCAAGAGAAATGGTGCCATCTATATTAGCGCCAGGTATTGCCTTTAACTATGGAGCTGCCATGACATCCCCAACGCCCCTCAAGCTCGATGATGAGTTGAAAGGTCGCGTTCAAAATTTGGCCGAAGGCCGCCGGCGCTCGTCTCACTTGATCATGCGCGAAGCTATTGCGCAATATGTGGAGCGTGAAGAGAAACGAAAGGCTTTACGGCAAGACACGGTCAACGCGTGGGAGGAGTTTCAGGCAACCGGCCTTCATGCCACGGCGGACGAGGTCGGAAAATGGCTGTCGACGTGGGGAATGGACGACGAGAGCGCCGCACCTGAATGCCACAAATAGTCTTCGCTTCAGCAGCTGTTCGTGACCTTGAACGCCTGCGGGAGTTCTTGCTGCCTAAAAGTCCATCGGCCGCCAAGCGAGCGGGTGAAGCCATTCTCAAGGGTGTGCAAGCTCTTGGTGCACATCCCAGTGTAGGGCGCCTCATTGACGATCTACCTGATCAACATCGAGAGTGGCTCATTGATTTTGGGGGCAGCGGATGGGTCATGCCCTACCGTATTGATGAAGACACTTTGCCAATCCTCGCCGTGCGCCATCAGAAAGAAGCTGGCTTCTGAGAGTGTTGCGATCCGCGCCAGAAACTCGCCTTGAACAGGAATTCTCAAATGGTGGGCTGAAAAGGGCTATGCTGTGTCTTGTGGCAAGAAGCCGCCGTATTGGTTGGCAACCATCTCTGGCGTGTTTTGGAATGCGCAACTTGCCTGCTCGTAGGACCTGGTTTGCTTCAGAATGTGAGTGGCAAGGACGTCTCGGACATTGCAGTTAGCGAGATGATGGCCACGCCATGAGAGAGCAAAGCAAGATTTAGGCTTCCTGCCCGATTCTCCTGCAGGCATCCTCAAAGTCCCCAGTAGCTGCGGATCGGGCCCCGACTTCGAAGGTCAATACTTCCGCGAGGCCGGCGTCACCGCCGCGTCAGAAGCATCGAGATACCCTGTCCGACGCCGATACACATGGCCGCAACCGCGTGCTTCGCACCTTGGGCCTCAAGCTCCAGTGCGGCGGTAAGCGCCAGGCGCGCACCCGACATGCCCAGCGGATGGCCGAGTGCGATGGCGCCGCCATTGGGATTGACGTGGGACGCGTCGTCGGCAAGCCCCAATTGCCGCATGCAGGCGAGAGCCTGCGCCGCGAAAGCCTCGTTGAGCTCGACGATATCGATGTCGCCGATGCCAAGGCCGAGACGTTCAAGCAGCTTTCGGGTGGAATTGACGGGGCCGATGCCCATGATGCGTGGCGCAACACCTGCCGTTGCCATTCCGTCGATCCGGGCGAGGGGCTCAAGACCGTAGCGTTCGACAGCGCGATCGGAGGCGAGCACGAGTGCGGCCGCCCCGTCGTTGACGCCGGACGCATTGCCGGCGGTTACCGTGCCATTGGCGCGAAAGGGCGTCGGCAGGCTGGCAAGCTTTTCGAGGGTGGTCTCACGTGGGTGTTCGTCCTTTTCGATGTACGTCGTGTCGCCCCTTCGCCCCCTCATCGGATAGGGAGCGATTTCGCGAGCGAACCGCCCGTTCTTTTGCGCGGTCGCTGCGCGCGCCTGGCTGCGCAACGCAAAGGCGTCCTGATCTTCACGCGTGATCGAAAACTCTGTCGCGACGTTTTCAGCCGTGTCCGGCATGGGGTCTATCCCGTATCGCTCTTTCATCAGCGGATTGACGAAGCGCCAGCCGATGGTCGTGTCGTGGATCTCGGTGCTGCGTTGAAACGGGCTTTCGGCCTTCGGCATGACGAACGGCGCGCGTGACATGCTCTCGACACCGCCGGCGATAACAACCTCCGCCTCACCCAGCCGGATCGCGCGTGCGCCGTAGCCGACGGCATCGAGGCCCGAACCGCAAAGCCTGTTGATCGTCGTTCCCGCCACCGTATCCGGCAGTCCGGCAAGCAAGGCCGCCATGCGGGCGACGTTGCGATTGTCCTCTCCCGCCTGGTTGGCGCAGCCGAAGACAACCTCGTCGATCGCGTCGGCCGGAACACTTGCAAAACGCGCCAGCGCCTCGCGGATCACGTGGGCGGCGAGATCGTCGGCCCGCGCGCTCGACAGGGCGCCGCCGTAGCGACCGATCGGCGTGCGTACGCCGCCGATGAGATAGGCTTCACGCATGGGGCTGGTCCTTGTTTTGCTCTGCGGCGAACATCGGCCCACCTCGGTGCGCCGGGAATCCGTAGCCGTTGATCATCACTACGTCGATGTCGCCGGGACGCGCGGCGACGCCGTCGGCAAGCAGTGCCGTTCCTTCATCGACCATCGCCTTCAAGAGCCGGCTCATGATCTCCGCGGGGGTGAAACTGCGCGGCGCAATGTTCTTGGCTGCCCGGACCGCCTCGATCACCGCGGTCACCTCGGGATCAATGGTCCGCTTGCCATCGGGATAGGCATACCAGCCGCGACCGCTCTTGTGGCCGAGGCGACCCGCCTCGCAAAGCCGGTCGGCGATTTCGACGTAACGTGCGGCAGGGTCCCGCGTCGCCGCCTGGCGTTTGCGGCGTGCCCAGGCAATCTCCAGCCCGGCCATGTCGTTGACGGCGAAGATACCCATCGGAAAGCCATAGGCTTCGAGCGCGGCATCGATCTCCTGGGGCAGCGCCCCATCCTCCAACATGAATTCCGCCTCGCGCCGATAGGCCGAGAAGATACTGTTGCCGATGAAGCCTTCGGTGACGCCGCAGACCACCGGCAGCTTGCCGAGGCCTTTGACGAAAGCGAGGGCGCTGGCCAGGACCTCTGGCGCTGTCTTGGCGCAGTCGACGACTTCGACAAGTCGCATGACGTTGGCCGGCGAGAAGAAATGGAGCCCGACCACGCGTGACGGATCGACTGTGGCGGCGGCAATCGCATCGGGATTTAAGTAGCTCGTATTGGTAGCAAGAATGGCGTCGGCTCTGACGATGCCGTCAAGCCTGCGAAACAGGTCGGTCTTGACCGTGAGGTCGTCGAAGACCGCTTCGATGACAAGGTCGGCCTTCACAAGGTCCTCGGCCTCAGCCGTCGTCTGCAATCGGGCGAGGCAGTCGTCGCGTCCACCCGCGGTCAACCGTCCAGAGCGCACCGATTTGTCCAGGGTCTCGGCGATGCGTGCCTTGCCGCTGGCGGCTGCTTCCGGGGTTTGCTCGAGTGCGATCACGCGGTGGCCGGAGGTCAAGGCGGAGACCGCAATGCCGGATCCCATGAGCCCGGTGCCGACGACGGCGACGGTCTCGATCTTGCGCGACGAGGCTTTGTCGAGCCCCTCGACCTTTCCCGCGGCGCGCTCGGCGAAGAAGACGTGCCGCAAGGCAGCGGACTCGCTGGAATCGCGCAAACGCAGGAAAGTGGCGCGTTCCTCTGCCAATCCCTGTCTGAGGTCGAGTTCGCCTGTTGCCTTGACGAGACGAATGGCCTCCGCGGGGGCGGACTGGCCGCGCGATTTCGCCAGCACTTTCGCTTCCGCCGCGCTGACCGCTGCGGGGTCTTCCGCGGGTGGAACGCAAATCACGCCAGTGCGGCGCAGAGGCTTTCCGGTAAATTCGTGCGCGAGCGCGATGGCCGCGCCAACAGGATCGGTAGCGATACCATCAGCAAGCCCAAGCGCCACGGCTTCACCCGTCTTGACGGCACGACCTGAGCCGATGAGGTCGATGGCTGCGACCAAGCCGATCAAGCGCGGCAGACGTTGTGTCCCGCCGGCACCGGGCACGATCCCGAGCTTCACTTCGGGAAGCCCGAACGATGCCTTCTCGCCGACGATGCGGCCATGGCAGGCAAGGGCCACCTCGCAACCTCCGCCAAGGGCGGCGCCGTTTACCGCAGCCACGACCGGCTTGCCAAACGCCTCGATGCGCTCGATTACCTCGGGAAGCATCGGTTCGACCGGTGGTTTGCCAAACTCCTTGATATCGGCCCCGCCGATGAAGGTGCTGCCGGCACCCGTCAGGACGATGGCCGTTGCCGCGTCGAGAGAGGCAACATGATCGAGTGCCGCCATCAAGCCGGAGCGCACATCTGCGGAGAGGGCGTTGACGGGCGGGTTGTCGATGACGACGACGAAAACACCGTCTCGAAGGCGAGCGGAAACGCTCTTTGAAAATGGGATGTCGGCCATGTCGGCAAACCTCAATCGGGGACGACGGCGGTGACCTGGATCTCGATCTTGGCGCGGTCTTCGACCAGCGAGACCACCTGCATCGCCGCCATGGCCGGGAAATGCCTGCCAATGATGTCGCGATAGGCCTGGCCGATGCCGCGCAGGTTGCCGACATATTCTTGCTTGTCGGTGAAATACCACGTCATCGTGGTAATATGCTGCGGCCCGGCGCCTCCGGCCGCGAGCACGGCGACGACATTCTTCAGCGTCTGGCGCACCTGCTCCACGAAATCGTCCGTTTCGAACTCGGATTGTGCATTCCAGCCGATCTGGCCGCCGACGAAAACCGTGCGGCCTCTGGCAGCGACGCCGTTGGCGTAACCGATCGGCTTTGCCCAACCTTCAGGTTGCAGGATGGTGTGCATGGGTCGTCTCCAGATGTTGTGACAGCGCGGCGCGGATGTAATCCGGCCAGGCTAATGAAGCGTGATCGCCGAACGGCGCCTTTGAATCATGCGCATTCGGCACCCCTCGTTATCGTCCCGTGCCCTTCATCAGCTCGCGGCCGATGATGAGCTTTTGAACTTCGGTCGCGCCCTCGTAGATGCGCAAGGCGCGGATCTCGCGATAGAGCCGCTCGGTGATCTCGCCAACGCGCACGCCACGACCGCCGAAGAGCTGCAGGGCCTGGTCGATGACCCATTGCGCATTCTCGGTCGCGGTCATCTTGGCCATTGCGGCCTCGCGGGTCGTCGGCCGCTTCTGCACGTCGCGCTGCCACGCCGTGCGGCAGGTCAGAAGCGCTGCGGCGTCGATTGCGGTCGCCATCTCGCCGAGCGTGCTTTGCGCCGTCGGCAGATCGGCAAGGGTCGCGCCGAACATCCTGCGGCTCTTTGCGTGCGCCACCGCCTCGTCGAGTGCGCGGCGGGCAAAGCCGATGGCCGCCGCAGCAACGGACGGGCGGAAGATGTCGAGCGTGCGCATGGCGATCTTGAAGCCTTCGCCGGGACTGCCGAGAAGCTGCGACGCCGGGATACGGCATGTGTCGAAACGCAGCCGGGCAAGGGGATGCGGCGCGATCGTCTCGATGCGCTCTGCAATCACTAATCCCGGTGTGTCGGCGAACACCACGAAGGCGGAGATGCCGCGCGTGCCGGGCGCCTCGCCGGTGCGGGCAAAGACGGTGTAGACGTCGGCAATGCCGCCGTTCGAGATCCAGGTCTTTTCGCCATCGAGCACGAAATGCTCTCCGTCGCGCCGGGCAGCACAGGCCATTGCAGCGACATCGGATCCCGCATCGGGCTCGGAAAGCGCAAAGGCGGAGATCCATTCGCCGCTGGCGACCTTCGGCAGAACAGCCTGCTTCAGCGCCTGCGAACCGGAAAGGCTGATCGCGCCGGTGCCGAGCCCCTGCATGGCAAAGGCGAAGTCGGCAAGGCCGTCGGTGTAGGCAAGCGTCTCGCGGACAAGGCAGAGCGACCGGCTGTCGATCTCTTCTCTCGCCCCGCCGAACGCCTTCGGCACGCAATGGCGAAGCACGCCTGCAGCACCGAGCGCGCCGACCAGATGCCGGCAGGCGGCATCGACATTTGCGTGATCGATCTCGCCGAGGCCGCCGTTGGCGATGAACGCGTCCAACTCCGTGGCAAGCGCACGGTGGCTCTCCTCGAAGAACGGCCAGTCGAGATGGTCGCGGGTCGGCTGAGGTGGAGCCTTCTCCTGAAGGTCCATCGTCAGTTCCCCTTGAACTCGGGCTTGGCCTTGGCTGCAAAGGCCTCAAAGGCACGGCGGAAGTCGCCGGTCGCCATGCAGATCGCCTGGGCTTGCGCTTCCGCTTCGATCAACTGGTCGATGCCCATCGCCCATTCCTGGTCGAGCATCTTCTTGGTCATCGCATGGGCAAACCATGGGCCGTCGGCGATACCGCGTGCGAACTTCTGCGCCTCGGCAAGCAACGCCGAACGCCCGTGTAGCGCGTTGTAGAACCCCCAGGCATGCCCCTCCGTTGCGGTCATCGCCCGACCGGTGAAGAGCAATTCTGCGGCGCGACCCTGGCCGATGATGCGGGGAAGAATGCCGCAGGCGCCCATGTCTGCTCCGGCGAGCCCGACGCGCGTGAACAGAAATGCCGTTTTCGCTTCCGGCGTCGCCACGCGGAAATCGGAAGCCATCGCCAGGATCGCGCCGGCGCCGGCGCAGATGCCGTCGACCGCTGATATGACGGGCTGAGGGCAAGCGCGGATCTGGCGCACCAGCTCGCCGGTCATCCGGGTGAAATCGATGAGGTCGGGCATCGACATGCGCGTCAGCGGCTCGATGATCTCGAATACGTCGCCGCCGGAGGAGAAATTGTCATTGGCGCCAGTCAGCACCACGGCGCGCACGTCGCTGGCGCGGCCGAGTGCCCGGAAGAGATCGACAAGCTCTTCGTAGCTCTCGAAGGTCAGCGGGTTCTTCTTTTCCGGACGGTTGAGGGTGATCGTGGCGACCCGACCGTCGGCATCCGTTTCGAACAGGAAGTGCTTGGCCTTGTGATCCCTAAAGGGGCGCTTCTTGGCCTGCATCGGGTTGGTCATCTCTATCCTCCGAGAACTTCGCCACCGGCGACTGCGATGGCCTGGCCGGTGATCGCGCTCGCCTTCTCCGACACGAGCCAGGAGACGGTGTCGGCCACCTCGCCGGGGGTCACCAGGCGTCCTTGCGGATTGGCGCGCGCCAGGCTTGCGCGCGCTTCCTCGCGCGAGCGGCCGGTCTTCTCGCTGATCGTATCGAGAGCGCCGTCGATCAGCGGCGTGTCGGTGAAACCGGGGCAGACGGCATTGATCGTGACGTCGGTGCGCGCAAGCTCGAGCGCCAGCGCGCGCGTCAGGCCGATGACGCCGTGCTTCGACGCACAATAGGCCGAAACATAGGAGTAACCGGTGAGACCCGCCGTGCTCGCGACATTGACGATCCGGCCGTTACCGGCACGGCGCACGGAGGCAAGCGCTGCCTGCGTCACCAGAAAGACCGCGGTCAGGTTGATCGTGAGCACCCTTTGCCAGAGCGAAAGATCGGTTTTCTCGAACGGCGCCGAAGGAGCCTCGCCGGCACAGTTGACGAGAACAGCGATCTCTCCGCACTTCGCAATCGCAGCCGTAATACCCTGCTCGACTGCTAAGGGGTCGGTCACATCGAAGCCGTCAAGGACATGGGCCTGGCCGCCAGACGACAGAATTTCGTCTCGCACCGCTTCGAGCGGTGCTGCGCGGCGTCCGGCAAGGCTTAAGATATGGCCATCGGCTGCGAGTGCGAGCGCGATCGCCTTGCCGATACCGCTGCCGGCCCCTGTGACGAGTGCGTGCCTGCGGTTCATGGTTTGCCTGCCGTCGTTGCGGCGCGCGCCAGGTTGTTCACATACTGCGCGCGGGCGGAGTGATACTGCTTCGGCCAAGGCTCGCCGTCATAACCGATTCTCGCGGCCTCGTGCAGGACGAAGGAAGGATCCGCCAGATGCGGGCGGGCAATCGCGCAGAGGTCGGCACGCCCGGCAGCGATGATCGAATTCGCGTGATCCGCCTCGGAAATCGCACCGACGGCGATGGTCGGCACCTGGATCTCGTTGCGGATCTTGTCGGAAAAGGGGGTCTGGAACAGCCGGCCGTAAACAGGCTGTTCTTCCTTGACCACCTGGCCGGAAGAGCAGTCGATCATGTCGGCGCCAGCCTCCTTGAACAGGCGGGCGAAGACGGCTGCGTCTTCCGGCGTATTGCCGCCCTCGTGCCAGTCGTGCGTCGACAGACGCACCGACATCGGTCGATCCTCGGGCCAGACCGTGCGAACTGCGTGGAACACTTCGAGCGGGAATCGGGCGCGGGCCGCGTGGTCGCCGCCATAGTCGTCCGTGCGAAGGTTGGTGAGCGGTGACAGGAAACTCGACAGCAGGTATCCGTGCGCCACGTGCAGTTCGAGGATGTCGAAGCCGAGGTCGCGGGCACGCTCGGTGGCCTGCACGAAGTCGGCGACGACGCGGTCCATATCGCTCCTCGTCATTTCGCGCGGCGTGTCCGAATGCTTGAGATAGGGCAGGGCCGAAGCGGAAATGAGGGGCCAGGTGCCTTCGTCCAAGGGCTGGTCGATCCCTTCCCAGGCCAGTTTGGTCGCGCCTTTGCGTCCGGCGTGGCCGAGCTGAATCCCGATCTTGGCGGGGGTCTGTTGGTGCACGAAATCGACGATGCGCCTGAAAGCCTGCGCCTGTTCATCGTTCCACAGCCCCAGGCATCCGGGCGTGATGCGGGCGTCGGGCGATACGCAGGTCATTTCCGGGAAAACGAGTGCGGCGCCGCCCATGGCGCGTGCGCCCAGATGCACCAGATGAAAGTCGTTCGGCACGCCATCGGTCGCTGAATACATCGCCATCGGCGAAACCACGATGCGGTTCCTGAGCGTCAGGCCGCGCAGCTTGAACGGCGTGAACATTGGCGGCGGGACGGCGCCGTTTGCCGCGGGCGCAACACCGGCGCGTTCCGCAAACCAGCGCTCGAAACCTTCGAGCCAGTCCTTGTCGCGCAGGCGGAGATTTTCGTGGCTGATGCGCTGCGAGCGGGTCAGCATCGAATACATGAACTGTTCGGGCTCCAGCGTGTCGGCATAGCGTGTGCCGACGACCTCGAACCACTCCATGGCGTTGCGGGCGGCATTCTGGATGCGGGCGACATCGACCCGGCGGATCTCTTCGTAAGCCTGGAGCACGTCGGGGATGTTGACCTTGTCGTGGCCGAGCGTATCGAACTGGCGGGTCAGCTCGATGGCGTCGTCGATCGCAAGCTTGGTGCCGGAACCGATGGCGAAATGCGCGGTGTGGGCGCTGTCGCCCATCAGGACGACATGGCTGTTGCCGTTGAAATGGCTCCATTTCTCGCAGATCAACCGGCCGAAATTCAGCCAGGCCGAGCCGCGCACATGGCGCGCATTGGTCATCAGCTTGTGACCGTCGAGCGTCTCGGCAAACAGTTTTTCGCAGAACGCGATCGACTGTTCCTGGTCCATCCGGTCGAGGCCATGGGCTCTGAAAACATCATCGGTGGTTTCGACGATGAACGTCGAGGTGTCCTCGTCGAACCGATAGATATGCGCCTGGAACCAGCCATGTTCGGTGCGCTGGAAGTCGAAGGTGAAGGCATCGAAACGCTTGTCGGTGCCGAGCCAGACATAGCGGTTCGGACGGACGACCATGTCCGGCTGGAAGACATCGGCGTATCTGTTGCGGATTCTGGAGTTGACGCCATCGGAAGCGATGATGAGGTCCGCATCGGCAAATTGCTCGTCGCTTTCCACATCCTGTTCGAAAACCAGTTCGACACCGAGAGCGAGGCATCGCTCCTGGAGAATGTTGAGCATCTTCTTGCGACCGATGCCGACGAAGCCGTGGCCCGTCGTCCTGATCTTGCGGCCCTTGAAGACCAGCTCGATATCGTCCCAATGGTTGAAGGAGACCTCGATGGCCTCAGCCGTCTCCGGATCCCACTTTCGCATCGAGTGCATCGTCGCATCCGAGAACACCACCCCCCAGCCGAAGGTGTCGAAGGCGCGGTTCCGCTCGACGACCGTTACCTGGTGTTCCGGGTGCTGGCGCTTCATCAGCAGCGCAAAATAAAGGCCGGCTGGCCCGCCACCGATACAGACGATCCGCATGTCGTTCTCCTCCCGAGCTCCGGCCGCGTGCCTCGCCGTCGAAATGCCATTGGCGGTCATCCCGAACTGCTGGAGGCAGGGTGGACTCGTTCAGAATAAATTTCAAGCTTAAAATTGTTTTGCGCTATAGCGCCTTCCGCAAGCGCGGATTTCTAGCACGCCCGCCGGCGGAGAGTTGATTCACGGGTGTCTGGATAATGGCCGGCGAAGCCAGAAGCGCCGTTAGGTGTTTTTTGCCAGCGCGGAGATGACGGAACGCTTGAGCTTGGCGAGTTCATCCATCAGCACGCCGCCTTCCTTGGGCGAAACGCCCGCAAACAGGTCGGAGATCCAGTCCGCATGCGTTGCCGCCATCTTCTCGAACTCGGCGCGGCCAAAGGGCGTCAGCGCGATGACTTGCACGCGCCGATCCGTCGGCAATGTGGTGCGGCTGATGTGGCCGCTCTCGGTCAGGCGCTCCACCAGGACCGTTATGTTGCCGGGCGAGACCATCATGCGCTTGGAGACCTCGCCAAGCACCATGCCATCGGGCGCGCGCTCGAGCTGCGCCATCAGGTCGAAACGCGGCAGAGTGGAATCGAATTCCTCCCGGAGCCGGCGGCGGATCTCGCTTTCGACCAGCGTCGAACAGGTGAGCAAGCGCAGCCACAGCCTGAGCTCGGCGCGATGATCGCCCGGAGCTTCGAGCGCCTTGGTCTCGCCATCAACCCATTCCGGCGAAGTGTCGAACTTGTCTTCACCCATCATAACAACCGTCCGCTTCTTGTCCTGCACCCACGCATCGGCGGGCAGTCGCCCGTCCCTTTGCTTTTAGAGACGTTTCCGGCTCTTGGACAGGCCGTCACGCACCGTCATTTGGAAGCATGCCGCGGCAAGGATTTGTGCCCGGCTGGAGAGACGCCATCCTCGGACTGGGCGTAGACGTTCACCGTAAAACCGATGTGGTATGTCATGAGCTGTCGGGCGCGTTCGATGTTGCGGTCGAGTGCCGCCTCCATCAGTTCGGTGTGATGTTCGATCGCCATGGCGTCCTCTAGGGCGGCGACGGCCTCTTCATATCCCTCGCTCATGCCTGCCGCCGCCCTCAATGTCGGGGCTAGACTGAGGAAGCGATGGTGGCGGCGAAGCTGGTCGGAGATCGTCGCCTGAAACCGGGAAAGCCAGCTCGAGCGCGCTGCGCCGATCAGGGCGCTGTGGAAAGCGGCGTGCTTCTCGTCCCACTCGTCGATCTCGCTTTCGGAGACGTTTCCGACGGCGATCTTGCAGCGCGACAGCCGGTAGTGCGCCGTGACCACGGCGGACTCCCAGGCGCTGTCGCCGTTTTCGATCGACTCGATAAGCAAAGGTACTTCGACAACCAAACGGGCCCGCGTGAGGTCGTCGAGCGCCTCGCGCGAAACCGGCGCAACGGCGAAGCCGCGGTTGCTGATCGCCGTGACCAGCCCTTCGGCTTCCAGTCGCGACAGGGCTTCCCGAAGAGGCGTCCAGCCGATCCCGTAGCTTTCGCGCAAAGCGCTCAGCTTCATCGGCGCACCGGGCTTGAGCCGCGTCGCCAGGATGTCGCGGCGCAGCAACCGGTACGCCGTTTCCGTTTTGGTCGACTGTTCGAGATCTTGCATCACGTTCCCTTAACGCCCGCATCGCATGGCACGAATATATATAGTTCCGAGGCATCGTTGAAAATATATATATTTGTTTGACAAGAACTCTGACCGCCTCCATCATCCACGCACGCCGCCGAGGAGGGCGGTAACGCTCGTCAGATTCTGGGAGGGATGTATGAGCAAGAAGACCTGGCTTTCGGGATTGGTTGTCGCCGGCGCGCTGGCATGGGGAGCGGGAACAGCCGCTGCCGATCCGATCCGTATCGGTATCGCCAATTTCGGCGAGCATCCGCAATTGAGCGCATCGATCGCCGGCTTCAAGAAAGCGCTGGTTGAGAACGGCTTCGTGGAAGGCACCGATGTCGTCTACACGGAAAGCCACACCAACTTCGACGCTTCGCTCGTGCCGCAGATGATTGCCAAGCTGCAGGCGGAACAGCCGAAACTCGTCTATACGATCACCACGCCCGTCTCGCAGATCGCCAAGAAGGCGCTCGCTGGATCCGGGATTCCGGTGGTCTTTTCCGCCGTTACCGACCCGGTGGCCGCCAAGCTGGTTCCGTCCTGGGAAGCGGGTGACGACGGCATGACCGGCGCTACCGACCTTCAGGATGTGGCCGCCGTGATGGCCTTTACCCGCAAGCTCCTGCCGGACGCCAAGCGCTTCGGCGTGCCCTACAATCCGGGTGAGGCAAACGACACCGCGCTGCTCGACAAGATCAAGGAGGCGGCACCCGCAGCCGGCTTTGAAGTCGTGGCTGTCGGCGTCGACAACGTCAACGACATCCAGCAGCGCATCGCCTCCTTCGCAGGCAAGGCCGACGTGATCTATACGCCTGCGTCCAACCTGCTCCAGCCGGCGATCGGTGCCGTCTCGGCAGCCGCCCGCCAGGCGCAGATCCCGATCGTCAATTCCGACGACGGTGCCGTGCGCGACGGCGTCGTGCCGGCAAGCTTTGCCGTGAACTACGAGCAGGTCGGCATGAATGCCGGCAAGATCGCCGCCGAGATTCTCAAGGGCAAGGACCCGAAGACGATCGCGCCGTCGCGTCCGGCCTATGAAGATCACGCACCGCTGATCTCGAAGAAGGCAGCGGCCGCTTTCGGCATCGAAGTGCCGGCAGTGCTCGCCACTGAGTGCAAGTGCGTCGTCGACTGATTTCCAGTTGGTCTCAATAGTGGCGGCGCCAAGAGCGCCGTCACTTCATGGTTAGGGGGGAGCCAATGCTGGAAATCAGATCGGCCCGCAAGGTCTTCTACAAGGGGCAGGCAGACGAAAAGGTCGCGCTCGACGGCCTCAGCCTCCGCCTTGCAACGGGCGAATTCGGCGTCGTCATCGGTTCGAACGGCGCTGGCAAGAGCAGCATGCTCAATGCCATCTCTGGGGCACTCGTGCTCGACTCCGGCCAGATCGTCATCAATGGCGACGATGTGACGGCGACGCCCGTCCACAAGCGCGCCATGCGGCTTGCACGCGTTTTCCAGGACCCGATGCGCGGTACCGCGGCCAGCATGACGGTGGCGGAAAACATGTTACTCGCCGACCTGCGCAGCAACAAACGCACGCTCCGCCGCGGCCTGAATGCGACGCGGCTCGCGTCCTACAAGGAGCGGCTGTCTCTGCTCGGCCTCGGCCTGGAAAACCGTCTCGACACCCGGGTGGAACTGCTGTCGGGCGGCCAGCGGCAATCGCTGTCGTTGATCATGGCGGTCGGCGGGAAGCCGGAACTGCTGCTGCTCGACGAACACACGGCGGCGCTTGACCCGCGCACAGCCGATATCGTCATGCGGGCAACGATCCGCGCGGTGGAAGCCCTGAAGCTGACCACATTGATGGTGACGCACAACATGCAGCACGCCGTGGATTTCGGCCACAAGGTCGTCATGCTCGATGCAGGACGCGTTCGCCTGGAGATCGACGGCAAGGACAAGGCCCAGACGACGGTGCCGGACCTGATCGGCCATTTCTCCGTCAAAACCGACCGCATGTTCCTGGCGAGCTGACGATCATGGATATCATTCAAAACACCCTCTCGAGCTTTGTCTCGCTCGTACCCGTCACGCTGGCGCAAAGCCTGATCCTCGCCTTCGTGGTCTTGGGGATCATGATCCCGTTCCGCATGCTGAGCTTTCCCGATCTGACGAGCGAAGGCGCTTTTCCGCTCGGCGGCTGCGTCTGCGGCGTTCTGATGGCGGCCGGCATGTCGCCCTTGGCCGCGATTGCCATTGCGCTGTTGGCCGGCTTCCTCGCCGGTTGCTGCACGGCTTTTATTCACCTGCGCTTCCGAATTCACACCCTGCTCGCCGGCATCCTGATGATGACGATGCTCTATTCGATCAACCTGCGCATCATGGGTCGCTCGAACATCTCGGTCTTCGGTGCGCCGACAGTCTTCGACTGGGTGCCGGGGCTGCAACCGGGCTTCCCGGCAAGCAAGATCGTCGTGGCAGGCCTCATCGCGCTCGTCGTCTTCGTCCTGCTCTATCATTTCTTCCGGACGGAAAAGGGAACGGCGATCCGCGCCGTCGGCGCCAACCCGGATATGGCAGAAGCCCAGGGCATCAATGTGTGGATGGCGACCATCGGCGGCGTCGGGCTCGCTGGCGCATTCTCGGCGGCCGGCGGCGCGCTGATGGTGCAGTCGCAAGGCTTTGCCGACGTCAACATGGGGCTCGGCATCCTGATTAACGGGCTGGCAGCGCTGATGATCGGCGAAGCGATTGTCGGCAAGCAAAGCGTGCTGCGCCAGCTCGCCGCTCCGTTTGTCGGTGCGGTCGTCTACTATCAGCTCGTTTCGCTCTGCCTGGCCGCCGGCATGCCGCCGCCGGATCTGAAGCTTGCGACGGGCCTGTTCGTTCTGGCCATGCTGGCTCTTCCGAGCCTCAAGCGAAGCCGCGGGCCTGCGCCCGCCCGCGAAACCGTACGCGAATAAACAAGGACCGTTTTCATGAGTGCTGTTCCTGATCTTGCAGCGATCGAGGCTATGGACGCGGCCGACGTGCTGCGCCCGATGCGCGACCGCTTCATCCTGCCGCCTGGCCTCATCTATCTCGACGGCAACTCGCTCGGCGTTGCGTCGACTGCTGCCTTCGAAGAGCTTCGCAAGGCCGCAACCGAGGAATGGGGACAGGATCTCATTCGCAGCTGGAACACGGCCGGCTGGTTCGACATGCCGCTTGTCCTCGGCGATCGGGTCGGACGGCTGATCGGGGCTGCCGCCGGCCAGACCGTCGTTTGCGACACCACGTCGATCAATATCTACAAGACCCTGCATGCCGCCATGGCGCTGCGGCCTGACCGCTCCGTGATCGTCAGCGAAGGCGGAAGCTTCCCGACCGATCTCTACATGGCCGAGGGCGTGGTTTCGACGCGACCCGGCGCCTCGCTGCGCCTCGAAGGGGTCGATGCACCCGAAATCGAGGATCTGATCGACGGTGACGTTGCCGTGGTTCTGGTCAACCATGTCAACTACAAGTCCGGCGAACTGCGCGACATGGCGGCGCTGACGCGCAAGGCGCATGAGCACGGCGCGCTGGTCATCTGGGATCTCTGCCACACGGCCGGCGCCCTGCCGGTCGATCTCGACGGCGCCAATGTCGATTTCGCCGTCGGCTGCAGCTACAAATATCTGAACGGCGGCCCCGGCGCGCCCGCCTTCATCTACGCCGCGACGCGCCACCACGGCGATATCCGCCAACCACTCAGCGGCTGGTGGGGACATGCCCGTCCCTTTGCCTTCGAGAAGCACTATGCCGCCGGCGAGGGGATCCGCCGCTTCCTGTGCGGTACGCAACCGATCCTGTCGCTGCGTGCGCTGAAAGGCGCGCTCGACATCTGGGACACGGTCGACATGGCGCAGCTGCGCGAGAAGAGCATCCGGCTCACGGATCTCTTCATCACGCTCGTCGAAGCGAAATGCGGTGTCTACGGCCTCGAGCTTGAAAGCCCGCGCAACGGGGCCAAGCGGGGGAGCCAGGTTTCGTTCAGCCATCCGAACAGCTACGAGATCATGCAGGCGCTCATTGCCCGCGGCGTCATCGGCGATTTTCGGGCCCCGACGACGATGCGGTTCGGCTTCACACCGCTCTACGTCAGCTATGCCGACGTCTGGCGGGCGGTGGCCGTCCTCGAAGACATCCTGCGCACCGGTTCGTGGCAGGATGCGCGTTTTGCCGTTCGCGCCGCCGTGACCTGATCTCGATGTTTTCGAAGGTCGCGGGCGGTCTGCTGCCTGAGATCCATTGTCAGTTTTGCGGGTCGCACACGGCGTGACTGAGCGTCGGGGTGCCGTAACAGGAGACGTCCACAATGATCGCGCCACGCCGCCCGACACCGGACGAAATCGCGCAAGCGCGTGAGCGCATCGCTCCCCACGTCGCGCGCACGCCCTTGGTCAGGCTCGACCTCGGGTTAACCGACCGGCAGATTTTCCTGAAGCTGGAGACCCTTTCTCCGATCGGCGCTTTCAAGCTGCGCCCGGCACTGAACGCCGTGCTTTCGCGTGATCCCACCGTTTTGCGACATGGCGTGGCGGTCACAAGCTCCGGCAACATGGCCTACGGCATGGCGTGGGCCGCACGCCTCATCGGCGTTCCGATGGTTGCGTACATGTATCGCGGCGCGCCGCAGACCAAGATCGACGGCGTGCGCGAGCTCGGTGGCGAGGTGCGCTTCGTGAGCGCAGAGACCTGGTGGGACTATATTGTCGGTGCGGACCGACCGGATGCGCCGGAATTGCTGATCAATCCGGTAACCGATCAGGCGGTGCTGGCCGGAAACGGCTCCATCGGCATGGAGATCGTCGAGGAGCTGCCCGATGTCGATCTGGTGCTCACGCCCTTTGGTGGCGGCAGCATGACCACCGGGGTCGCCAGCGCCGTCAAGGTCACGTCCGACTGTTGCCGTGTCTTTGCGGTCGAAGACGACAGCGCCGCCCCGGTATGCGCTGCCCTTGAGGCCGGGCGGATCGTGACGATCGAAACCCGTCCGTCCTTCATCAAGAGCATCGGCGCTCCATCTTTGGTGCCGCAGCTTTGGCCGGTCGCACGGGAGTTGATCGACGGCGCCATCGCCGTCAGCCCGGCCCAGGTGACCGATGCAATGCGGTTGCTCTTCAGGAAGGCGAAGATCGTCGCCGAAGGTGCGGGGGCTGCGTCGCTCGCCGCCGCGATCTCGCGACCGGATCTCAAAGGGAACATCGTCTGTGTGATCTCGGGCGGCAACATCGATGCGGCTGCCTATTCTGTGGTGCTTGGCGGCGGTATTCCTTCGGCCTGAACGGCAAGCTCAGACACCGAGGTAGCGATCCTGAAGCGTCGATGTCAGTGCCGCCGGAGGCCCCTCGAACACCGTGGCACCCTTTTCCAGCACGAAGCAGCGGTCGGCGACGGGTAACAGCTCCGAAAGCGTCTTGTCGACGACGAGGATCGATTGTCCCGCCGCCTTGAGCGTGCGGATCGCCGACCAGATGTCCTGTCGGATCACCGGCGCCAGCCCCTCGGTTGCCTCGTCGAGAATGAGCAGGCTGGGATTGGTCATCAGCGCGCGGCCGATGGCAAGCATCTGCTGTTCGCCGCCCGAAAGCGTGTTGGCGTATTGGTCGCGGCGTTCTCCCAGTCTTGGGAAAAGTGCGACGACCTTCTCCAAGGTCCACTCCGTCCCGCGAGCGGTGGCAACGAGATTTTCCATGACGGTCAGGTTGGGAAAACAGCGCCGTCCTTCCGGGACCAAGCCAAGGCCGAGCCTGGCAATGCGATGCGACCGCATGCCGAAGATCGTCTTGCCGGCGAAGGTGACCGTGCCCGAGCGCGGGCGCACGAGACCGAGGATCGAGTTGATTGTCGTCGTCTTGCCCATGCCGTTGCGACCCATGAGGGCGACCACCTCGCCCTCCCGTACATCCAGATCGACGCCGAAGAGCGCCTGGGAAGCGCCGTAGAACGTCTCGAGGCCTTTCAGTTCGAGGAGGGTCACGCGGTTTCTCCAAGATAGGCCCGGCGAACGTCGGGATCGCTGCGGATTTCATCGACGGTGCCGCTCGCGATAATGCGGCCGTAGACGAGCACGGATACCCGGTCCGCGAGCGCAAAGACCGCATCCATGTCGTGTTCAACGAGCAGCATCGGCGCTTCGTGGCGCAAGCCGTCGAGGAAGGACGTCAGCCGCTTGGAACCCTCCGGTCCCATGCCGGCCATCGGTTCGTCGAACAGAAAGGCCCTCGGCGAAAGCGCCAGGGCTATGGCGATCTCCAGCTGCCGGCGTTCGCCATGCGAGAGTTCGGCTGCCGGCACGTGGGCACGGGCTGCAAGCTCGACCCGCTCCAGCATTGCCATCGCCGGCTCGATCAGGGCCTTGTCGTGGGTGACCTGGCGAAAGAAGCGGAAGCTGCTGCCTTGCCTGGCCTGCACCGCCAGCATGACGTTGCGAAGGGCCGAGAACTCCTGCGCGAGCGAGGAAATCTGGAAGCTGCGGGCAAGACCAAGCCGGGCACGGGCTGCCATGTCCAGCCCACCGATATCGCGACCGCGAAACCGGATCGTGCCGCTGTCGGCTTTGAGCGAGCCGGCGATCTGGTGGATGAGGGTGCTCTTTCCGGCGCCATTCGGGCCGATCAGGGCATGGATCTGCCCAGGCCGAAGCTCGAGGCTGACGCCGTCGGTCGCCTTCAGTGCGCCGAAAGATTTTCGGAGATCGCGGATTTCGAGGACTGGCTCAGACATGACGCGGCTTTCCAGAAAGCAGTCCGAGCAATCCACCGCGGGCAAAGAGCACGATGCCGAGCAGGATGAGACCAAGGAAGAATTGCCAACGCTCGGTGATGCCGCCGAGCACGTATTCGAAGAACACGAAGATCATGGCGCCGGCGACCGGCCCGAACAGCCGTCCCTTGCCGCCGAGGATGATGAGCACGATCAGTTCGCCCGACATGTGCCAGGAGAGCATTGACGGGCCGACGAAGCGATTGAGGTCGGCATAGAGTGCACCGGCAAAGCCGGTGATCATGGCGGAGACGGCAAAGGCGACGAGGCGAATATTGAAGGGCGCGATGCCGACGGCGGCAAGGCGCGTTCCGTTCTGGCGCGCCGCCTGCAAAGCACTGCCGAAGCGTGAGCCCTCGACGCGGTGGAACAGGACAAGCATTGCCATGAGGGCCGCATAACAGATCAGGAAATAGGGCAGGGGCTTGGCGGTGTTGACCCCGGGGAAGGCGTTGCGCATCGACAGCGACAGGCCGTCCTCGCCACCATAGGCCGGCCACGAGATGGCGAAGTAATAGATCATCTGCGCGAAGGCGAGCGTGATCATGATGAAATAGACGCCTGATGTGCGCAGGCTGATCGCGCCGATCGGCAATGCGACGAGACCGGCAACCGCAACGGCCGTTATCCAGATGAGCGGCATCGAGGTTGTGCCGGGGATATCGGCGAACAGCGGTTCGGCATTGAAGGCGTGGGTCGCCAGAATGCCAGCGACATAGCCGCCGAGGCCGAAGAAGGCAGCGTGGCCAAAGGACAAGAGGCCGCCGAGCCCGAGCGCCAGGTTGAGGCCGACGGCGGCGAGCGCGAGCACGACGACGCGGGTCGCAAGCGTCACGTAAAAGGGCTCGCCCATGCCGGCGGCCATAAGCGGCGCGCCGAGAAGCAGAAGGGCAAGCAGGAGGTTGACTGCGGTCTCGCGGCTCATAGGCACCTCACGACTGCGCCGAAAACAGGCCGCTCGGCCGGAAGGCAAGGATGAGGGCCATGACGACATAGATCAGCATCGAGGCGAGTGCCGCACCGATGGTGGTCGCCTGCGACGCGGGCATGGTCAATGCGAGCAGGGATGGAAGCAGGAAGCGCCCCATCGTGTCGACGACCCCGACGATCACTGCGCCGACGAGCGCGCCTTTGATGGAACCGATGCCGCCGATGACGATGACGACGAAGGCAAGAATGAGGACCGGTTCGCCCATGCCGACCTGGACCGACTGCAGCGCGCCGACGAGGGCGCCGGCAAGGCCTGCGAGTGCTGCGCCGAGCGCGAAGACCACCGTATAAAGCGTGCCGATGTCAACGCCGAGCGCCCCGATCATTTCGCGGTCGGACTCGCCGGCGCGGATGCGCATACCGAGCCGGGTCCTGGAAATCAGCAGATAGAGGCCTGCAGCCACCGCGACACCGACACCGATGATCGCCAGCCGATAGAGCTGGTACTGGCCGCCTCCCGGCAACGCGACCGCGCCCTGAAGCTGAGGCGGGATGTCGAGATAGAGTGGGAACGAACCGAACAGCCAGCGCGCGCCTTCAGAAAGGATCAGGATCAGCGCGAAGGTGGCGAGCACCTGATCGAGATGATCGCGGTCATAGAGCCTGCGAATGACGGCGACCTCGATGATCGCTCCAACGCCGGCTGCCGCCGCAAGGCTGGCGATCAGGCCGATCCAGAACGAGCCGGTGGCGGCAGCGACGGTGGCGCAGGCAAAGGCGCCGATCATGTAGAGCGAGCCATGGGCAAGATTGATGAGTCCCATGACCCCGAAAATCAGGGTGAGGCCCGCGGCCATCAGAAACAGCATCACACCGAGCTGGAGCCCGTTGAGCAGTTGTTCGATCAGGAGTGTGGTGAACAAGAAACAGGTCCGAGCTTGGTGCCAGGGTTGCATGGACCATCGCCCGGACGTCGGCCCCGCGGCCGAGCATCCAGGCGACGATGGGTGCAAGTCTTACATCCCGCACTTCTCGGCGTAGGCGTCCTTGTGGTGCTCGAAGGCAGTCGCGATGATCTTGTTGGTCAGCACGCCATCATCTTCCTTCACCACCTCGCGAATATAGACGTTCTGGATCGGGTGGTTGTTGTTGTTGAACGCGAACTCGCCGCGAACGGACTTGAAGTCCGCCGCCTTGAGGGCTGCGCGGAAAGCGTCCTTGTCCTTGACATCAGCCTTCGACAGGGCCGCAAGGATCAGGTTTGCCGTATCCCAGCTCTGCGCCGCATAGATCGACGGCAGGCGCTTGTATTCGGCCTTGAAGGCTTCGACGAACGTCTTGTTGGCTTCGTTGTCGAGGTCCTTTGACCAGGTCGCGGAGTTCTTGACGCCGATCGCCGCATCGCCGATCGCCGGCAGAACGTCCTGGCTGAAGGAGAAACCGGGACCCGTGACCGGGATGCCGACGCCCGACTGGGCATATTGCTTCATGAAGGCGATACCCATGCCGCCGGGCAGGAAGAAATAGACGGAATCTGCGCCCGAGGCGCGGATCTGCGCGATTTCGGCGGCATAGTCGGTCTGGCCGACCTGCGTGTAGATCTCCCCGGCAAGGGCCCCCTTGTAATAGCGCTTGAAGCCGGTCAGCGCATCCTTTCCAGCCGGATAGTTCGGCGCCAGGATAAAGGCGTTCTTGTAATCCTTGTTGGCGTATTGGCCCATCGCCTCGTGGAAATTGTCATTCTGGTAGGCGACGTTGAAATAGTTCGGATTGCAGTTCGCACCGGCGAGCGCCGAGGGGCCGGCGTTGGGCGAAAGATAGATCACGTCCTGCGCGACCGTGTTCGGAACGACGGCCATGGCAAGGTTCGACCAGATGATGCCCGTCATGAGGTCGACCTTGTCGCCCTGGATCATCTTCTCGGCGATCTGCACCGCAAGTTCCGGCTTCTGGGCATCGTCCTCGATCACCAGCTCCATGTCCTTGTTGCCCGATTGCTTCATCGCCAGCGTGAAGGCATCACGCATGTCGATGCCGAGACCGGCGCCGCCGCCCGAAAGCGTGGTGATGACGCCGATTTTTACCGGTTCGGCGTAGGCAAGGCTCGATGTCGCAAGCGAAAGGCCAAATACGCTCGCTGCCAGAATGCGGTTCATGCTGTTCTCCTCCTTGTGGATTCCCTCTTAGATTGTGTTCTATCAGAGACCGGTGCGCACATGCCAGAGCTCGGGGAAGAGTTCGACTTCGAGCATCTTTCTAAGATAGGACGCGCCGGATGTTCCCCCGGTTCCGCGTTTCATGCCGATGATGCGCTCGACCGTGGTCACATGGTTGAAACGCCAGCGGCGGAAATAGTCTTCGAAATCCACCAGCTTCTCGGCGAGCTCATAGAGCATCCAGTAGCGCTCCGGATCGCGGTAGACGATCTGCCAGGCGGCAAAAACCTTGTCGCTCTCCGTGCGCGTTTCGCTCCAGTCGGTCCTCACCGCTTCCTCTCCGACGTCGAACCCCTTGCGGGACAGGAGCCGGATCGCCTCGTCATAGAGCGATGGTGCGGCAAGGATCGCTTCCAGCTTTTCCATGATGTCGGGTCGGTGCGCATGCGGCCCGAGCATGGCGACGTTGCGATTGCCGGCGAGAAACTCGATTGCCCGGTATTGCCACGACTGGAAGCCGGAGGACTGCCCAAGGGACTCGCGAAACTGGGTGTATTCGCTGGGTGTCATCGTGCGAAGCACGTCCCAGGCGCTGTTGAGCTGTTCGAAGATGCGCGCCACGCGCGTCAGCATCTTGAAGGCGGGCTCCAGCCGATCTTGCCGGATCGAGCGGACGGCCGCGTTGATCTCGTGAAGCGCAAGCTTCATCCAGAGCTCCGACGTCTGATGCTGGATGATGAACAGCATCTCGTCATGCGCCTTCGACAGCGGCTCCTGTGCGTCTAGCACCTTTTCCAGCATCAGGTAGTCGCTGTAGGACATGCGTCCCTTGAACGACATCTGGGCGCCTTCTTTCGAAGGGTCGTATGAATTGCTCATGTTTTAGGTCTCCGACCGCAATCGGAACCGCTGGATCTTGCCCGTGGCTGTTTTCGGCAGGCTTTCCAGGAATTTGACCGATCGAGGATACTTGTAGGGCGCAATTGTCGCCTTCACGTGGTCCTGCAGGCATTTGATCGTCGTGTCATTTGCCGATACCCCGGCCGACAGCACCACATAGGCCTCGACGATCTGGCCGCGCTCGCCGTCCGGTGCCCCGACGACAGCGCATTCGGCGACCGCGGGATGAGAGATCAAGGCCGCTTCGACCTCGGGGCCGGCGATGTTGTAGCCGGCGGTGATGATCATGTCGTCCGAGCGGGCGGCGAAGTGGAAGAAGCCGTCTTCGTCCTGATAGAAGGCGTCGCCCGTCAGGTTCCAGCCGTCGCGGACATAGTCGCGCTGGCGGGCATCCGACATGTAGCGGCAGCCGGTCGGGCCGCGCACGGCAAGCTTGCCGATCGTGCCGCGGGGAACCTCGCGCATCTCGTCGTCGACGATCCGCGCTTCGTAACCACCGACGGGCTTGCCGGTCGAGGCGGCCTTGCGGTCGGCGAAACGATTGGAAATGAAGATGTGCAACATTTCGGTCGCGCCGATCCCGTCGAGGATCGGTTTGCCGGTTTTCGCAGTCCATTCCTCGAAGACGGGGCCCGGAAGCGTTTCGCCGGCCGAGATCGCCACGCGTAGAGATGAAAGATCGGCGCCGTTATCCATCGCTTTCATCATGGCACGATAGGCGGTTGGCGCAGTGAACGAGATCGTAGCCCTGTATTTCTCGATGATCTCCACCATGTTGGCCGGAGTCGCGTACTCGAGCAGCGTTGCCGCCGCCCCGAAGCGCAAGGGGAAGATGGCAAGGCCACCGAGACCGAAGGTGAAGGCGAGCGGCGGCGAACCGACGAAGACGTCGTCGGGCGTGACCTCGAGAACCTCTTTGGCATAGCCGTCGGCGATCATCATCAGGTCGCGGTGGAAATGCATCGTCGCCTTCGGGATCCCAGTCGTTCCGGAGGTGAAGCCGAGCAGCGCCACGTCATCCCGGCCCGTGTTCACGGCCTCGAAGACGACCGGCTTGTCGAGCGCGACCCGGTCGAGTTCGGCATCGTGGTTGGCGGTGCCGTCGAAGCCGATGACCTGCTTCAGGTAACGGCTGTCTTTCGCGCAGGCGATCATATCGTCCATCAGACGCGTGTCGCAGAGCGCCAGGCTGATCTCTGCCTTGTCGACGATCTTCGTCAATTCGCCGGCTCTGAGCATCGGCATGGTATTGACGACGACGGCGCCGGCCTTGGTGGCCGCCAGCCAGCAGGCGACCATCGCCGGATTGTTGGCGGAGCGGATCAGGATACGATTGCCGGGCTTGACGCCATAGTTCTCGACCAGCGCATGCGCCAGCCGGTTCGTCCAGTCGGACAGTTCCTTGTAGGTTCGGCGGCGGCCATTGCCGATCAACGCCGTGTGGTCGCCAAAACCCCTTGCAACGACGGCGTCCGTCAGTTCGACGGCAGCGTTGAGATGATCCGGATAGTCGAACCCTTCGAGAAGGAATTCCGGCCACTCTTCCGGTGGTGGCAGATGATCGCGTGTGAACGTATCGACGTGCGAGGTCGGTCCAAGCATGTGGCGGCTGTTCCCCTGTTCAGTTCCTGCCTGTTGCTCAGGCATTTCTCAAAGCCGGCTTATAGTTCGTGCGGTCGTGCGGACATGGCGCAGGCATCGCCGCATCGTTGCCGATGGGCCGCGCCGCCGCTGCGACGGTTCCAATTGTTCGTGATGGGCACAGCGAGACCTCCACTTCTCGGCTGAACATGGGGCAGCATCGCACCAGTCTAAAATTATTTCAAGCCTAAAGTTTTTTTCGAATCTCGCCATTGCGTTTGTTGATGAGACGGGTGATTTCTATGCTCGGGGAGACATGAACTGGAGGATTTTGTCGATGGTGGAACATCACGTTTCGGACTGGAACGATGCCTACGCCAACGGCGCGAACATCGCGCGCGGCGACCGATGGCCGGAGGCATGGGTTGGGCCGTCCGAGGCATTCCGCAACGCCCGCTCGGCATCGGGGCTTGCGAAGCTTGACCTTTCTTATGGCGAGCGCACCAGAAACCGCATGGATCTGTTTTTCCCCGATGGCCCGGCCAAGGGATTGGTGGTCTTCGTGCACGGAGGATTCTGGCTGCAACTCGACAAGAGCTTCTGGTCGCATCTGGCCCAGGGGGCGATCGCCAGCGGTTACGCCGTCGCGATGCCGTCCTACACGCTCTGCCCGGAGATCCGCATAGCGGGGATCGTGGAAGAGGTCGCCGCAGCAATCGGCGAGGCCTCGAAACTGGTGGACGGACCGTTGATGCTGACCGGCCATTCGGCGGGCGGCCACCTCGTAAGTCGGATGATCACGGCGACGGCGCCGCTTTCGCCTGATATCCAGGAGCGGATTCGCAACGTCGTCTCGATCTCCGGCGTGCATGACCTGCGCCCGATCATGTCGACGGCAATGAACGAGAGGCTGGCGATCGACGAGGCCGAGGCGCTTTCGCAGAGCCCGGCATTGCTGCGACCCATGCGGAATGCCCGCCTCACTTGCTGGGTCGGTGGCGGCGAGCGCTCGGAATTCCTGCGCCAGAACGCGTTGCTTGCCAATATCTGGACGGGACTGGGCGCAACAACGGCAAGCGTCGTGGAGCCGGATAGGCATCACTTCAACGTCATCGATGGCCTTGCCGACGCCAGACATCCGCTGACACGGGCCCTGCTTTCAGCGTCAGAAGCCGTGATTACTGCCTGAAGAGCCAACCCCGGCGCCCGGCAAACTGGGCATAGACGTCGCGATGCGGCAAAAAGGGCCGACTTGCATCCCAGGAACAGGCCCGAAACGCAGGAACGCGGTTGTGGGCCGCACACCTTTTCGGTCCCCGTCGTTCTTCACAGTGAGGCTGTTCTGACCACTGAGACCCATCCTGCGCGGGTGGGGGTCCGCATCGTTTCCACTTCTGTCCGGCCGAGGGGGAAATGCAAATCTCAGCCACGCTAGGCCGTGCGCCAGGAAATCAATGCCGAGCAAGAGCGCAAGCATCCACAGACTTAACTTTGGGAACTCGGACAAGATGGCGAATCCTGCCCCTGCACCAAAGGCTCACGACAGCATCATCGGCCAGATTCAGCTGCGAATAGCGTCGGTACATGCCAAAGTATCCAAGGGTAAACCATTGGGATCATTGGCATGTCGGACTTCAAATTAGAATGTACCCCCAAGAGGTCGCGTACTGGTTTTGGGGATCGTGACCTGGCCTTTAGATGTAACCGTCATTGTAAATACCGTTGTAAGGAATGATTTCTCGAAGGTATTACTTCGCGACCGGGCCTCCAATAGAATTGGACCAGGAACCCTCCCACAGAGCTCGGAGTACGAGGGGCAATGAACCCTTTCGCACTTCACGCGTACCCTTACGGCTTTGACATCATGAACATTGCCCGGCCGCTGGCGCGGACGGGCAGCTGGAGGGCCAGAGACATTGGTAAACAAAGTGGACAGCGAGAAGCTACTGCCCACTTCGCCATGAGGGTGCCGGAATTGACGCGAAGGATGAGCCCGTCGAGATCGCCGAAAACCGTGTAGAGTCCACCGAGCGCCGAGGGCTCGGGGATGTGCACTCGCGATGCCGCGCGACCAAAATGCAGCTCCTCGACAACCGCCACAAAATTGCTCCGACACAGCGGATGGAACTCACGAGGGCCGGAGCGATCTGCTTCGACTGTGCTGTGCGAGGCTCCTTGACGATGTCGCTCTGTCCGCCGTGGTCTTTGCGGCTGCGTTACGCCCAGCCCCGCGCTGACGGCAGCAGGGGGCGCGTAAGCGGATTAGCGCGGCCCATTGTCATCAGCTCTGCCAGGAGGAATGCGGTCGTCGGACCCAATGTGAAGCCTTGGTGGCCGTGGCCAAAATGGAAAAACAGGCCCTTGTGTCGCGTCGGGCCGACGACAGGCAGCATATCGGGCATGCAGGGACGGGTCCCCGACCATGGTGTTGCTTCGACGGGGTCGCGCAACGCGAAAAGCTCACGGGCGGTGTCGGTCGCGTGCCGAATTTGTCGCGATGCCGGCGCGGTTCCCGGCGGCGTCAGATGCGCGCCGGTCAAAACCCGCCATCCTGCGTTCATCGGCGCAACCAGCGTGGAATTGTCGACGTCCAGCATTGAGACGCGCGGCCCGTCCTGGCCTGAAAAATGCCTGTGATAACCGCGCTTGAACACCATGGGTATGTGATAGCCGAACGTTCTCGCGAGTGTCGGCGACCATGGCCCCAGGGCAACGACCGCGTTTTCAGCGCTGACAACGCCATCCTCAGACATCACCCGCCAACCGATGTCCTTCTGCTGCAAGGTCATGGCGTCGCCGCGGGCCATTGTACCACCGCGTGCCACGAAGAGAGCGGCGTAGCGCGCAACCAGCTCGCCTGGGTCACGGCAGGTCCAGGGGGAGGTCCAGTGCACGGCACCTGCGAGCCGAAGCCGCAGCGCCGGCTCGCTCGCTGCAAGTTCGTCTGCGCCGAGCACATCTGACGGCACGCCATAGACCCGCTTCAGCCGGTCCGCAGCCGCGGCAGCCGCTTCGAAACTCGCGGGCGTACGATAGACAGCGCGCCACCCCTGCCGGACGATCAGTTCGTCAGCGCCGGCGGGTTCGATCAACCGCGCGTGATCGTCGCTCGCACGCAGCGCGAGCTGGGAATAGGCCACAATGGTTCTCGCGTAAGGCGCCGCCGCCGACTGCGTGAAATAGCGCCAGAGCGGCCCCGCCAGGCGTGGCATATCGCGAAGCCGCCAATCGACGTCGTTGCCGCGCTTGAGCGCCACCCGGGCGATGTCGCTCACGCTCCGGGGGAAGCCATAGGGCTCGACTGCTTCAGTCTGGATGATGCCGGCGTTGCCATAGCTTGTTTCCCGTCCGGGTGCCTGGCGATCCAGCAGCACCACCTGGTGCCCGTTCTCCTGCAATGCAAGCGCGGTTGAGACGCCGACCATGCCGGCGCCGAGGACGATGGAGGTGGTCATGGTTGGATTCCGTAGCGGAGTTGGTCAGAAGGTCAGGCGTGAATTGTAGCCGACCACGAATTGGATGAAGCGCGAGACGTCGACCATGTCGTCGCCCTGGTAGCGGATCGTGTAACCGTCGGTGCGCTCGACGCCCTTGAGGTAGGAGAGATACTCGGCCGGCAGGCGATTTCGAAACACGATCTCCAGGACAGGGTTTTCCAACTTGAACGGTTTCGCCGCACCGGCTGTCGCCAGCGCCGCCTTGACGCCGTCGCGAATGCGGCGATGCGCAACAGCCGGCGTCAGAGAGATCGCCGATTGTGTGCTGTAAACCTGCTTGACCGGCACCGTCACGATATCGCCAATCAGCGACCTGATTTCGTCCAGGGCGATGTTGTCGCCCGAGGCGAGCAGGACCGGGACGTCGAAATGCCCGGCAATGGCGGCATTGATGCCGGCCTCGGGCATGACGACACCGTTGATCCGCACCTCGGCGAAGGCCGTGCCACCGATTGTATGCGACAGCACGCCACCCGGATGGCTTGCCCCGGCGTGGTAGCCGAGAAGCATCGCACCGACGAAGGAACCGAGCTCGACGCCCTGCATCATCATCAGCGGCCGCGGCCAGCTGCGCACGATCTGGACATAGTCGGGCAGGCGGTCAATCAGGATGCTCTCGCCATTTCCGTGGGAATCGCTGAGGATGACCTCCGTCACGCCTTCCTCGTGCGCGGCCTCGCAGGCGTGAACGACAGTGTCCGTCATCCAGCGGCGCGCGTTTTCGTATTCGAAACCTTCCGGCATCAGCTGGTCGCGGCTGACGACCCCGACGATCCCCTCGATATCAGCTGAGATGTAGATGCGCATTCCTGCCTCCCCGGCCAGCCGCGCGATGGCGCGAATGATGCATTTGACTTTCCGACGATAAACATAGTTTTATGATTAGAAAATATCTTTCTTTTTGGCGGAGGCAAAAATGAAACTGTTTATTGCGGGGCTGGATACCGAAACCAATACCTTTTCGCCGATGCAGACGGGCCTTGAGGCCTTCAGGGAAAACCTGATCGCCTATGGCGACGCAACCAGCAAGCCACTCACGTGCTGCTCGTCGCAGATGTTGGTCTGGCGCAATGCGGCCGAGGAGGAGCGCTGGGACGTGGTGGAGAGCCTCTGCGCCGTGGCTGAGCCCGGCGGCAAGACCACGCGGGCCGTCTATGAAAGCTTCCGCGCCACCATCCTCGACGACCTCAAGGCGGCGATGCCGGTCGACGCGGTCATGCTTGCCCTGCACGGCGCCTGCGTCGCAGACGGCTATGACGATGTCGAGGGGGATCTGCTCGAGCATGTGCGCGCAGTGGTCGGGCCGAATGTCCCGGTTGCCGCCGAGCTTGATCTGCATTGCCACATCACCGATCGCATGCTCTCGAGCGCGACCATGATCGCCACCTACAAGGAATATCCCCATACCGACATCGAAGAGGTTGCCGGCCAGTTGTTCCGGCTGATGAAGCGGACCTTGGCAGGCGAGGTTCGTCCGGCAATGGCCCTCTATGACTGCCGGATGATCAATACCTTCCACCCGCATCGCGCGCCGTTGCGCGGCATCGTCGACCGCATGAAGGCGATGGAGGGGCGCGATGGCATTCTCTCGGTCTCCTTCGGTCACGGCTTCCCCTGGGGAGACGTCGAAGATGTCGGTGCAAAAATGCTCGTCGTGACCGACAACGATACAGGGAAGGCGGCACGCACCGCGGAGGCCTTCGGCAGGGAGATATTCGATGCGCGTGAGGACATGCGCGGCACCTATCTCGGCATCGATGCCGCGCTGGACCTGGCCGTCGCCGCGAAGAGCGGGCCGGTGGTGCTGGCAGACGTCTCCGACAATGCCGGCGGCGGGGCGCCTGGAGACTCGACCTTCATCCTGCGCCGCATCATCGAGCGCGGCATCGAGGACGTGGCGACCTGCCTCTACTGGGATCCGATTGCGGTGCGCATGTGCCGCGAGGCGGGAGAAGGGGCGACGCTGGCGCTCAGGATCGGCGGCAAGGTCGGGCCGGCCTCCGGCGACCCTCTGGATCTGACCGTGAATGTCAGGCGCATCGCCTCCGGCGTTACCCAGCGCTTCGGGCCGACGCCGCTCGGGATCGGCGACGCGGTGTGGGTTACGGCAGGCGGCGTCGACATTGTCCTGAACACCGTGCGCACACAAGTCTTCCACCCGGAATGCATGACGGCACTGGGCCTCGACCCGGCGCAGAAGAAGATCGTCGTGGTCAAATCGAGCAACCACTTCCGCGCCGGCTTCGAACCCATCGCCAGCGAAATCCTCTATGTCGGCGGCCCTGGCGCCTTGCAACCCAGCTTCGAGGAACTGCCCTTCACCAAGCTGAAGCGTCCGTATTGGCCGAAGGTGGCCGACCCGTTCGCGCAGGAGGATGGATGCCACGCGGCGGCACTCACTGCATAGACCTCTGGCGAACCATCCGCTGTCGTCCATGCAGACAGCGGATGATCTACAGGTCGAGTCGATGACGCCGGCATGCAAGCGTGGCATTGCTTTTCGGGCCGATGTTGATTTCGGCCCCGTATTATAGGAAATGGTTTTCCTATCATGCCAATCGGATTCTGCCCGCGTCGCGGGCTGAGCCGTGACCGGCGGGCGGTCGTGACGGCTGCAGGCAAATTGGAGACGCCTACGATGACCGATGCGAAATCCACCCTCGGCGATATCCTGAAGGAGATTCGCAACCGCAATCGCTGGACGCTGGCAGAGGTGAGCTCGATGACGGGGCTCGCGGTCTCGACCCTTTCCAAGGTCGAGAACAACCAGATGCAGCTCACCTACGACCGGTTGGTCCAGCTGGCCCAAGGCCTGAAGGTCGATATCGTCGAGCTTTTCGGGACCACGGCGGGTGCTGAGGAAGCCCCCAGCATGCTGGGGCGCCGCACTTACACCAGGTCCGGCGATGGGCGGGAGATCGTCACGCAAAACTACGACTATCTCTATGTTTGTACGGAGATTTCGAAGAAGTCGATGGTTCCGATCGTGGCGGTGGCCCGCGCCCGCACGCTCGAGGAATTCGGGCCGCTTATCCGGCACAAGGGCGAGGAGTTCTTCTACGTGATCGAAGGGGAACTCGAACTCCATACCGAGATCTATGCGCCCTTGCGGCTGAAGAAGGGCGATTCCTGCTACTTCGATGCCATGACGGGGCATGCCTATCTCAGCGTGAGCGAAGAACCTGCGCAAATACTGTGCGTTTGCTCGACCCCGGAAACCGAATTGGTCTCCACCTTGGCGAACGCACAAACTCACAAGCTGATTTAACTAAAAACGAGTACGATAAGAAAAAATATTGCACTTAGGAAAATCGTTTCCTACTCTAGTGCTGCGGTTGGTGCCGGGAGGGCATCGTGTGCCGCAGTTCTGGGGAGGACTACGAGATGAACGCTTCCAAGTGGAAATCGATTGGCGTCGCCTTGCTTCTGGCATCAACGCCTCTTTCCGGCGCGATCGCTGCGCAGGACGTGCTGGTGCTGGCGCGCGCGGAAGATCCGCCGACCGCCGATCCTGGCATTGAAATCAGCAACAGCGGCTACACACTGATTTACGCTGCCTATGAAAGGCTCGTGGCCTACAAGGGCGCGACAACGGAGGTCGGGCCCGAACTGGCCGAAAGCTGGACTGCCGACGACGCTGGCCTCGTGTGGACCTTCAAGCTCGCCAGCGGCCACAAGTTCGATGACGGCGCACCGGTCGACGCCGCTGCGGTCAAATTCAGCTTCGACCGGCTGATGAAGTTGAAGGCGGGTCCCTCCGACGCATTTCCGGTGCTGAAGGAGGTCGAGGTCGTCGATCCGCAGACGGTGAGATTCCATCTGACGGCGCCGTTTGCCCCCTTCATCTCAACACTCGCCGTCTCCGGTGCGGCGATCATCAATCCCAAGGTGATGGAGCACGAGAAGGACGGCGACATGGCGAAGGCCTGGCTTGCGGAGCACACCGCAGGCAGCGGCCCCTACCGTATCGCCTCATGGGAGCGCAACCAGAGCATCGTGCTCGATCGAAACGAGCACTACGCAGGCACCAAGCCGGCGCTGAAACAAGTGGTCGTCCGCATCGTCGGCGACGTCTCGGCCCGCCGTCTGCAACTGACCAACGGTGATGCCGACATCATCGAACAGATCCCGCTCGATCAGGCGGAGGCGCTGCAGAAGGACGCCTCCGTCGTGGTCGAGAGCAATCCCAGCATGTATGTGAACTACATCTACATGAACAACCGCCAGCCGCCGCTGGATGACGCTAGGGTTCGCCAGGCGATTTCCTATGCGGTCGATTATCAAGGCATCATCGACGGCATCATGCTCGGCCAGGCCAAGCAGATGCGCGGCGCGGTGCCGAGCGGCATGTGGGGGCACGACCCGCAGGGTTTCCAGTACACATACGATGTCAAGAAGGCCAAGGCCCTGCTTGCCGAGTCCGGCAAGAGCGACATTCACCTGACCTACACCTTCTCCCAGGCCGATCCTGCCTGGGAGCCGGTCGGGCTTGCATTGCAGGCGTCTCTTGCGGAAATCGGCATCAAGCTCGATCTGCAGGCTGTCGCCGACACCACCAAACGCGAACTGGTGGCCAACGGCAAGTTCGATATGTCGCCCGGTGCCTGGACGCCTGATTTTGCCGACCCCTACATGTTCATGAACTATTGGTTCGACGCCGGCAAAATGGGTGGCCCTGGCAACCGCTCCTTCTACGACAACACCAAGGTGACCGAACTCGTAAAAGAGGCGGGATCCATCGTCGACGAGGCGAAGCGCAAGGAGCTCTATGTCGAAGCACAGACGCTTTCGACTGAGGACGCGCCCTATCTCTACATCATGGAAAAGAACGACATCTTCGCCCGCCGTGCGGTCGTCAAAGGCTATGTCTACAATCCCATGCTGATCCAGGTCTACAACTTCGGATCGATGTCGAAAACGGAATGACCGAGCGGGATCAGAGCGATCCCCTGGCCTTGACAGGCCTAATTCCACGGAACACCTGCCGCCAGCCTCAACGGCCGTGGCGGCAGGGTTTCATCGTTTCCCAGGCAAGGCAGGGTTTTCCTGCCGGAAGGGCCGACGTCCATGGCAATCACCCGCATCATCATCCCGCGTCTGGTTCTTTTGCTTTTCGTTGTGTTAGGCGTCGCCGTCATCACCTTCACGATCTCGCATCTCATACCGGGCGATCCGGCGCGCATGATCGCGGGCGACCGGGCGAGCGCCGAAACGCTGGAAAACGTCAGGCGCAACCTCGGCCTTGATCGACCTGTCGTCGAACAGTTCACCATCTATATCGGCAATCTGCTGCAGGGCGATCTGGGAACATCGCTCCGCACCAACCGCCCTGTTGCCGGCGATATCCGCACCTTTCTGCCGGCGACACTGGAGCTTGGAACAGTCGCGCTCTTCATCGCGATCTGTCTGGGTGTGCCGCTTGGCGTGCTGTCGGCGGTCTACAAGGACGGCCCGATCGACCAGATTGCGCGCACGGTCTCGGTGTGCGGCATCTCGATGCCGGTGTTCTGGTTCGGGCTTATCCTGATCTATCTCTTCTACGCCAAGTTCCAGATCCTGCCCGGCGGCGGCCGTCTGGCCATGGGCATCGTTGCGCCCGAACGCATCACCGGCTTCCTGTTGATCGACTCTCTGCTGCAGGGCCGTTTCGACGCCTTTCGCAGCGCCGTCTACCACATCATCCTTCCGGGCTTTGTGCTGGCCTTTGCTAATATGGGTGTGATCACGCGCCAGATTCGCGCCTCGATGCTGGATGTCCTGCAGGAAGACTACATTCGCACCGCGCGCGCCAGCGGCCTGCGCAAGGGCATGATCATCTTCAACTATGCGCTCAGAAACGCGCTGATCCCTTCCATCACCCTGCTGGGGCTGGCCCTTGGCGATCTTCTCTATGGCGCCGTGCTGACCGAGACGATCTTTGCCTGGCCCGGCATGGGCACCTATGTCGTTACCTCCATTCAGACGCTCGATTTTCCCGCCATAATGGGTTTCACGATCGTTGCTTCCATTGGGTATGTGCTGATCAACCTCCTGGTCGATCTCGCCTACATGCTCGCCGATCCGCAGATCAGGGAGGTCTGATCATGTCCGCCGTCATGCCGACCGAACCTGCCGCGGCGAGCCCCTCGATGCGCAGCACCAAGTCCATCACCCAACGGCTGCGCTATCTCTGGTATCTCAGCCGACGGAGCCCGCTGACCCTGGTCGGTGCTGCCATCATCCTGCTCGTTCTCATCATGATTATCGCTGCGCCGATGATCGCACCCTACAACCCGGACAAGGTCTCGCTGACGGCGCGCCTGCTGCCGCCGAGCACCGCCCACTGGTTCGGTACCGACGAGGTTGGCCGCGATCTGTTCTCGCGCGTGATCTATGGGGCAAGGGCGTCCTGCGGCGCCGCCTTCATGATTGTCCTGATCTCGATGTCGATTGGGGTCCTGATCGGCTGTTTCTCAGGTGTGGTCGGCGGACGGGTCGACACCGCCATCATGCGGCTGATGGACGTCGTCCTTGCCCTGCCGGCGCTGGTGTTGGCCATGGCGCTGGCCGCCGCCCTTGGGCCCAGCCTGTTCAACTCCATGCTGGCCGTGGCGATCGTGCGTATTCCCGCCTATGTGCGCCTGGCGCGCGGGCAAACGCTTTCCTTGCGCGAGCAGGTCTTCGTGAAGGCGTCGCGCACCTTCGGCGCCTCGCCGTTCTACATTCTGCGCTGGCATATCCTGCCAAACGCCATGTCGCCGATCATCGTGCAGGCGACGCTCGATCTCGGTGGTGTCGTGTTGATCGCGGCCGCTCTCAGCTTCATCGGCCTCGGCGCCCAGCCGCCCACTGCCGAATGGGGCGCGCTCGTCAGCAGCGGCCGCAGCTACATGCTCGATCAGTGGTGGTACGCGACCTTCCCGGGTCTCGCCATTCTGATCACCGCCATGGGATGCAATCTGGTTGGCGACGGCATCCGCGATATGCTCGATCCGCGTTTGAGGGGCAGATGATGACGACCGGTATCGTTGAATCTCGCGGTCAGGCACTGGCCATTCACAATCTGTCGCTGGAGTTTCCAACCTTCAGCGGCGCGATCAAGGCGCTCGACAATGTGTCGATCAATGTCGCAAAGGCAGAGATCGTCGGGATCGTCGGCGAGTCCGGCTGCGGAAAATCGGTGACGACCATGGCTGCGACCGGGCTGCTGCCCAAGGGTCGCTACAGGGTCACCGGCGGCTCCGTCAGGATCTTTGGCCATAGCACCCTCGCCATGGACGAGAGCCAGTTGCAGGATGTGCGCGGCAAGATGGTCTCGACCATCTTCCAGGAACCGATGAACGCGCTCAACCCGACGATCCGCATCGGCAAGCAACTGACGGACGTCATCATGCGTCACGAGGAGGCAAGCTTGACGGATGCCCGGCGCATTGCCCGGGATATTCTTGCCGACATGCTGATCGGCGAGCCGGAGCGCGTCATGAACCTCTATCCGTTCGAACTCTCCGGCGGCATGCGGCAACGGGTTCTGATCGCGATGGCATTCTCTTGCAATCCTGGGCTCATCATCGCCGACGAGCCGACCACTGCGCTCGATGTCACCGTGCAGGCCGTGATCCTGCGGCTTATTCAGAACCGCGCCCGCCGGACCGGGACATCGGTGATCTTCATCTCGCACAACGTCGCGGTCGTGTCGCAGCTCTGCGATCGACTTTACGTGATGTATGCCGGAAGAATCGTGGAGCAGGGCGCAACCCGAACCGTTCTCGATGCGCCACAGCATCCCTATACCCAGGCGCTCCTGCGCTGCCTGCCGGAACGGGTGGCGCCGAAGCAGGAGCTGGAGGCGATCACCGGCGCGGTACCGAACCTGATGCACCCCCCTGCCGGCTGCTATTTCCAGCCGCGCTGCAAGGAAGCGGTTGATCTCTGTCGATCCCGGTCTCCGCAGCTGGAGGGGGCCGATGGCCGACAGGTGGCCTGTTGGCGGCGTGGTGTCGGACCGGAGATATCAGAGCAGGGGAGCCGGCAATGACCGAACGCGTCCACACGATAACCCGGCCCGTTCTGGAGGTTTCCGATCTCAACGTCCGCTTCCCCGCGTCCCGAGACTGGCTCGGCCGTCCCACCTCGCATGTGCACGCCGTCAACGGCGTCACCCTGCAGGTTCGCGGCGGCAGAAGCCTCGGCATCGTCGGCGAGTCCGGCTGCGGCAAGAGCACGCTCGCCCAGGCGATCATCGGGCTTGCGCCTTATGAGCAGGGCAGGGTGGCAATCGACGGCCAGGATTTTCAAACAGCACAGGGAAGGCAGAAGCGCGACCTGCGGCAGAAGATGCAGATCGTTTTCCAGGATCCGCAATCCTCGCTCGATCGGCGGCTGCCGGTCTGGCGGCTGATCAGCGAGCCGCTGCACATTCGCGGCGGCCACAGCAATGCCGAGCTGCATGCGAAGGCGGAGCAACTGGCCGCTGCCGTCGGCTTGAGGCCGGAACATCTGGATCGCCTGCCGCACGAGTTTTCAGGCGGCCAGCGCCAACGCATCGCCATCGCCCGCGCCATCAGCACGGATCCCGATCTCCTGGTGTTGGACGAGCCGACGTCGGCGCTCGATGTGTCGGTGCAGGCGCAGATCGTCAACCTGCTTTTGAAGTTGCAGCGGGAGCGGGGGCTGACATACCTCTTGATTTCGCACGACGTCGCACTGGTGCGCCATTTCTGCGACGATGTCGCTGTGATGTATCTCGGCCAGATCGTTGAATCGGGACCGGCCGACGAAGTTCTTGGCAATCCTCGGCACCCATACACCCAGACGCTGCTGGCCTCGGCTCCGAGTTTCGAAACGCCCTTGCCGACCCTTGCAGAGTTGCGGATCGGCGAGCTTCCCAACAACCGCAAACTGCCGACCGGTTGTTTTTACCGGGAACGATGCGCCAAGGCTGTCGCTGGTTGCGAGGCACCGCAGGTTCTCCAGCGGCTCGGCGATGGCAGGCGCCAGGCGAGGTGCCATCTGGCGCAGGGTTGAGGGCGGACGAGCGTCACAGGTGCGTTCCGCCTCCTCTCGGCATGGGCGGCGGCACGGCTCGATGTCGTTTAATGCGTGCGGTCGAGCTTTTGAGAAAGATAATTTTCTTATACGAAAAATAATTTGATTGATATTTCCGACTGTGCAAATTTGGCGCTGTTCGCTCCGCGGCGCTCAGCCGAAACCCGACCCACCGCTTGCCGGAGAAAACAGTGACCTGAACCAGCGCAAATCGGCGCCCTCTGCCGGCTGCCGTTTGCGCATGTTTCGCAATGTTGCCAGACGCAGTCGCGCGTGTGGCGGTCCGGGCGCCTGCGACCTGGACTCAAGGTGATCTGATGAAAGGGCCTGACATGACGAAGGAAGTTGAATGGGCGCGCATGACCGCACCCAGCCTGCGCGAAATCGCCGGCAAGCCGGGGGCGCTCGCCATTCTGCCGATCGGCTCGCTGGAACAGCACGGGCCGCACCTGCCGGTTATCACTGACACCGCCAGCGCATCGGCTGTGGCCATTCGCGCTGCCCGTCTGGTTGCTGATGATATCCCGGTCGCCGTTCTGCCTGGCCTCTGGCTCGGCATGAGCGAACACCACTTGCCTTTCGGCGGAACCATCACGCTCGACTACGATACGCTTAGCCGCCTCATCCGCTGCATCGTGCGCTCGCTGAAGACATCAGGCTTTTCGCGGCTGTTCATCGTCAACGGCCATGGCGGCAACATGGATCCGCTCGCGGTTGCCGTGCGTGAGCTGGCGGTCGAGTTCGCCATGCCGATCGTCGCCACGACGCCTTGGATGCTGGCGCCGGAGGAGACGGGGAAGATCTTCGAGGTCGACACCGGCGCGCATCATGCCTGCGAAGGTGAGGCATCGGTCATGCTGGCGATCGTTGCCGACGCGGTGAAGACCGAGATGTTCGGCCAGGCCTATGGCAACCAGCAGCATCCCGTCGATGTGCCGGCGGACGTGTCGCGCTTCTATTCGTTCTCCGAGCGCGCGCCCGTTACCGGCACCTGGGGCGATCCGCGCAGCGCAACGGCCGAAAAGGGAGAGCGCTTCCTCGACCTGCAGGCGGGCGAACTGGTGAAACTGATCCGCAACGACGTGCTCTGGACCGCGCCAGACCCGGTCTGGACGCCCGGTCGCGGCCTCGGAACCACGGCCGGCAAAGCCGAATGACCTGCTGGCAAGACATTTGCCGAAGATTACGCATTCCATTCCTGAGGGAGAACAAGCCCATGACACTGAAATTCGCACGGACGCGCAAGACCGTTTTTTCGCTGTTTGCAGCAACGATGCTTTCGGGCCTCGCCCTGACACCGGCCATGGCCAAGACGCTCGTTTACTGCTCGGAGGGCGCGCCAGAAGGGTTCGATGCAGCGCTCTACTCTGCCAACAGCACCTGGGACGCTTCGGCCGAAACGATCTATGACCGCCTGACCGAATTCGAAAGCGGCACGACCAACGTTATTCCGGGTCTCGCCGAAAGCTGGACCATTTCTGACGACAATCTCGAATACACGCTGAAACTGCGCGAGGGCGTGAAGTTCCAGCAGACGGATGCTTTCACACCGACGCGTGATTTCAACGCCGACGACGTGCTCTTCACCTACCATCGCCAGCTGGACAAGACCGATCCCTGGAACAGCTATTTCCCCGGTGCGAACTGGGAAATGTTCAACGCGATGGACATGCCGTCGGTCATCAAGGACATCGTCAAGGTCGACGAAAAGACCGTCAAGTTCGTGCTGAAACAGCCGGATGCCTCGCTTCCGGCAAAGCTTGCCCTGAACTTCGGCTCGATCATGTCGAAGGAATATGCCGACAAGCTGGCGGCGGAGGGACGGCGCGAAGACCTCGACCGCAAGCCGGTCGGAACCGGACCATTCCGCTTTGTCGATTACCAGCAGGACGCGGCCATTCGCTTTGCGGCCAATGCGGATTATTGGGCGGGTTCGCCGAAGATCGACAACCTCATCTTCGCGATCACCACCGATCCGACGACGCGCATGCAGAAGCTCCAGGCGGGCGAATGCCATGTCGCGCCGTACCCGGCGCCGGCCGATATCGCTGGGCTGAAGGAAAATGCGGACCTGACCGTGTTGGAGCAGCCGGGTCTCAACGTCTCCTATCTCGCGATGAACACCCTTGTCGCGCCGTTCGACAAGCTGGAGGTACGCCGCGCCATCAACATGGCGATCGACCGCAAGGCGATCGTTGATTCCGTTTACCAAGGCATGGGACAGATCGCCAAAAGCGTCCTGCCGCCGACGATGTGGGGTTATAACGGCACCATCGATGGCTACGGCTACGATCCGGAGGCGGCAAAGAAGCTGCTCGACGACGCCGGCGTCAAGGATCTGAAGATGAAGATCTGGGCCATGCCCGTCAGCCGGCCCTATATGCCGAACGCGCGCCGCGCGGCGGAACTGATGCAGGCGGATCTTGCCAAGGTTGGCATCGGCGTCGAGATCGTTTCCTACGAGTGGGGCGAGTATCTGAAGAAAGCGCGCGACGAAGCGCGCGATGGCGCCATCATCTTGGGCGGCACCAGCGACAACGGCGATCCTGACAATCTGCTCAGTTACTTCTTCAGCTGCTCCGGCGTTGGCGGCAGCAACAATGCCAACTGGTGCTCCAAGCCGCTCGAAGAGATCTTGCAGAAGGCGCGTACCAGCTCGGAGCAGGGCGAGCGCACGAAGCTCTACGAAGAGGCGCAGGCCATCATCAGCGACCAGGCGCCCTGGGTCCCGATTGCCCACTCCACCGTTGTGCTGCCGATGTCGAAGAAGGTGAAGAACTACGTGATGGAGCCCTTGGGCTCGCACCGCTTCGAGAAGGTCGACATCGAGGAGTAAATCCCCGCAAAGCGGCCCGTAGCCCCGGCTGCGGGCCGAACTTCGAACAAGTCCTGCGCGTGAATCGCATTCACGTCGACTGCGGCGATCGACATGATGGCCGGGCTCGAAACTATCAAAGGCCGATGCGAGACCCGCAAATGTTGCGCATGAATGCTGGCGGTCGGCACGAAGGAGATTACTGTCTGCGCTCCCTTCTGCCCCTCGTTGCTCCAGAAATGATCACGAAGGCAGCAATCGTGAGCGGAAAACTATTGCAACAGGCGCGCCTTTATCGCTTGCTCAGCGAGGGTCAGTTGCAGAAGCGGCTCGCCACGCACGGAGCTCTCTTCGACGAGGTCCAACTGCTCCAGTCGCCCGACTACTTTTTCTGACAGGCGTTTTGATGCAGCCTCCTCGGGGTCAACGCCACATGCTCAAACATTGAGATGGGGTTACTGACCCCAAATCCGTTGGCACGGGGTGAAATTCCAAGGCGGTGCCAAGATCGGCCGGCCGCGCTGTTCGAACGCTAACGTCTACAACAGTATTCTCGTTATCTGCTTCGAAGGGCGTACAATGTATCGAGTGGAATTCTGCGCTCTGGCAGCGCAACCCTCAGACCTGCATGAACAACGGCTATCACTTTGATTGAGCATTTAGTTCTGCGCATTGGCAGAGTCATACAGTAAAGCCCCCGCCTTTTCAGCCGCTGCCCGCAGACGCTTGTCTCTGGTCCACAAGGTCGCTCGCGGATCGAGGAGAACCGAGGCCAGCAAGTGGGCATCTGTGTAGCCAATGCCCATACTGAAAATGGCGTGGCGATCAATCATCATCATGACTTCGTCGTGCGTTGCGACGAACGCTTCGCGTTGAGCTGCCAGGAAAGCTATCACGCTACCCCGGTCCCGAAGGCCGCCAAGTGCCAATTCACCAATCACTGTTGGATGGCAGAGGAGACGATCGTCCTCAATAATTCTACGCAACTCCGCATCGGCATGTCGGAAATGATCAATCCAGATGGAAGTGTCAGCAAGGATCACTTGGCAGCTGCGCTCCGGCGGCGTGGGGCTGCTTCCGCATCCGGCATAGTTCCCCCGAGCGCGATGAGGCGTCTTCCCGACTCAACCCGAACAAGCGTCTCCAACGCTTGGCGGACCAGGGCGGCGGTTTCTTTCGTGCCGGTTAGGGATCTCGCCCTCTCCATGAGCGCGTCGTCGAGGTTGATAGTCGAGCGCATCGTTTGGTTTCCTGATTTTGGTGCCTACGAATAGCACCATTTGGTGACGAAATCCACGCCTAGTGTCCACTCTGGTACGTGCAAAGCCGGCGACGTTGGCATGCTTGCCCTGTCTGGGGGGCTCTAAGTGGGTGCGCGGCCTAGCCGGCGCTATGCGTCGACATCGTATCCATGAAATTCAACAACTGCAGGAGCCGCGGGTTCATATCCCATCAAGGCGAGGGATAGGAGGCATCCGTGCCACCGGCTTCCCGTCGTTGAGTGATCTGAACGCCCGAGGAGCGTCAGGACGGATACTTCGTCAGTGCGACCCGAGCGTCTCAATTGGGCCGTCGAACGAACCCGCTGCGCGGGAGGGCGTCTGCGGTTGAGGTAAAGTGTCCCGGCTGGAGTTGGGGCCTGAATTGAACGTCGTCCGGCAAGGGCAGAGCATGACGAGCTTCTTCAACAAGGAGCTTGACCATGCAGTACCCCCATCTCAACACGCCTGTCAGCCCGCTGCGCCAGCGGTTGATCGACGACATGAACATGCGACGTTTCTCACGCGAAACGCAGCGCAACTATCTGCGCGACATCGGTCGCCTGGCAACCTTCCTCGGGCGTTCACCAGACACGGCAACCGCCGACGACCTGCGCCGGTTCCAGATCGAACAGCAGCAGGATGGCGTTCCCGTTCCGACGATGAACAGCATCGTGTCGGCGTTACGCTTCCTCTTCACCCGGACCCTTGACCGCCCGGACCTGGCACGCAGGCTCGTCCGGCTGGCGCATCCGCGTAACCTGCCTGTGGTGCTGAGCCGCGACGAGGTTGCCCGGTTACTCAATGCCACCACCTGCATGAAACACCAGGCAGCATTGTCGGTCGCCTATGGCGCTGGCCTTCGTGTCGCGGAGGTCTCCATGCTGAAGGTCACCGACGTCGACAGCGAGCGCATGCTGCTGCGCGTCGAGCGTGGCAAGGGTGGGCGCTATCGCAATGCCATGCTTTCGGAGGACCTGCTCACCCTGCTGCGCCAGTGGTGGAAGGTGGGGAGGCAGCAGGGTGTGATGCATCGCGACGGCTGGTTATTCCCCGGCCAACACGCAATGAAGCCGATCAGCACGCGGCAGCTCTATCGGATCGTGGTGGAGGCGGCCCAGGCCGCCGACATCGCCAAGCGGGTCGGGCCCCATACGCTGCGCCACAGCTTCGCCACCCACCTGCTGGAGGATGGGACGGACATCAGGATCATCCAGGTCCTGCTCGGGCACGCAAAACTCAACAACACCGCCCTCTACGCCAAGGTGGCGACCAGGACGGTCCGCACAGTTACGAGTCCGCTCGACAAACTCGGCCTGATCAAGCCGGAAGCCTTCCCCGACAGTTGAGCCTTGCGTGCCTCGATCGAGGTCGCCGACATCTTCCGTGCAGCCGGGGCGGCGTACCGGCGCGCGCATGCAGGACATCTGAGCCTGCCGCAACTGAAGGTGATGTCGGCGGTCGAGAACTGCCGCACTGCTGCCCTCGGCGGTCACGTCGAGGCCCGCGAGGACTGCGGTCAGTGGCGGATCGCCTACAACTCCTGCCGCAATCGGCATTGCCCAAAGTGCCAGGGTGCAGCGGCACGGACATGGCTTGCCGAAAGAGAGGCCGATCTGCTTCCCGTCGGTTACTTCCACGTAGTGTTTACACTGCCGGCCGAGGTCTCCGACATAGCGTTCCAGAACAAGGCGCTCGTCTATGACCTGCTGTTCAAGGCGGCGTCGGAGACGATGCTGACCATCGCGGCCGATCGCAAGCATCTCGGCGCGCGCATCGGCATCACCGCCGTGCTCTACACCTGGGGATCGGCGATGACGCACCATCCGCATGTCCACATGATCGTTCCGGGTGGCGGCATCACGCCAGATGGAAGCCGATGGATATCATCGCGCCCGGCCTTCCTGCTTCCGGTACGCGTACTCGGCAAGCTGTTCCGACGGCTGTTCCTCGCTCGCCTGGTCGCTCTGCACGACGCCGGGCGGCTCGGCTTCTTCGGCACCTTTGCTCATCTCGCCGAGCGGCGGGCATTCTTGCGGCATCTGTTGCCGGTCCGCAAGAAGCGCTGGGTGGTCTATGCCAAGGCACCGTTCGCGGGGCCGGAGGCAGTGCTCGCCTACCTGTCCCGCTACACCCACCGGGTCGCAATCTCGAACCACCGCCTGATCACCTTCGACGAAACTGGCGTCACCTTCCGCTACAAGGACTACCGCCGCGACGGCCGCGACCGGCAGCAGATCATGACGCTCGCGGTCGATGAGTTCATCCGCCGTTTCCTGCTCCATCTCTTGCCGCGTGGCTTCCATCGTATCCGGCACTACGGCCTGCTCGCCGGCTCAGCCCGCAAGACCAGCCTCGCGCTCGCGCGCGAACTTCTGCACGTCGCCACACCGATCGATGACGGCACACCGGGCGAACCGGATGACTTCCGCTCCCCATGCCCCTGCTGCGGCGGACGAATGATCGTCATCGAGGTGTTTGAACGCTGGAGGCAGCCGCGCGGACCACCGGATGCGACGGCGACAAACCGGGAGACGGCTTCATGGCCCGGCATGGAATGGGCAAGTCTTCAGCCGCAGGCCTCACGCCTCCGGCAACCGACCCGCATGCGTCCGTGGTGATCATCGCTGCCGACAGGGTTGCGACGAGCCGGGTGCCGTGCCGCCAAAGCCGCGCGGATGCGCAACGAAGCGACCTGCCCGCATCGATCGCTCCACTCTCTGGCTGTGCTCGCGCCACCGCACCAATCAGCCGTAGAGCGAGATCTCCATAGCCTTCGACTGTGGCCCGCGGGTTCCTTCTTCGGGGACTTTCGTACGCCCGCCGGCGCCCGAAACTCTTCACGGAGGAAGACTGGCCGCATCTGGAGAGTTGGCCAGAAATGCAGACTTAGCGCAGTTGCAGTTCGGGTCTCCCCCGGAACGCAATTTCGCGAACAGAACCGGGCACTTCCGCCGAAAGTCCCCGATCGCCGCCCATCACCAGACGTTCAAGAACCCTCCGCTTTCCGTGGATACTCATTTCCGTATAGCCCACTTCGACGCGGTCGGTCACAAGGAAGGATGACGGCTCGATGGAGGTGGAGATCGCCTGGACATACTTCTTGCCACTTGTTGACTCACCCGCGGTTGAACAATAACTTGCTAAATCGGTCGTTAGGCTTGTCCTCACATGACGGATCAATCTCTTCAGCGTCGTCTTGCCGCCATCGTCGTTGCCGATGTGGTGGGATATTCACGCCTGATGGAAGCTGATGAAGTCGCGACGCTGGCGAACCTCAGGGAACTCCGTTCTGGCGTTATCGAGCCGGCTGTGATGCGCCACAACGGTCGTATCTTCAAGGTCATGGGCGACGGATTCTTAATCGAATTCGGTAGCGCGGTGGACGCGGTCGCAGCAGCGTTGGAAATGCAACGGGCCACCACTGCTGTTGAGGCTTCCGGAGACCGGCGCCTGCTTTTGCGTGTCGGCGTCAATCTGGGAGATGTCATTGACGACGGTTCAGACGTCCTCGGCGACGGCGTCAATGTCGCAGCGCGCCTCGAGACGCAGGCCGCACCGGGAGGTATCTGCATTTCAGCCAAAGTTCACGGCGAGATCGTCGGCAAGATCGGCGACCGGTTCTTTGATGCAGGCGAACGCTACCTAAAGAACCTGACGCGCCCGGTCCACGTGTGGCATTGGCCGGATGCGCTGCAGAGCATATTGCCGCTGCCCGAATGTCCCTCGATCGCTGTATTGCCGTTCACGAATATGAGTGCGGATGAAGCGGACGCGCCTTTCGTCGACGGCTTGACCGAAGACCTGATCACCGACCTTTCCCGCACGGCTGGCCTGTTCGTCATCGCGCGCAATTCCGTATACGGCTACAAGGGCAAGCCGGTCGACGTACGGCTGGTCGCCCAGGAACTCGGCGTCCGCTACGTCCTCGAGGGGAGCGCCAGACGCGCAATGGGCCGTGTCCGCATCAATGCCCAATTGATCGATGCGCTTGGCGGCCAGCACTTGTGGGCCGACCGGTTTGACAGCACCGTGGAAGATGTTTTCGAATTACAGGATGAAGTTAACGCCAAGATTGTTGAAGCCCTCGTCGGCCGGCTGACCATCCCGACGCAGCGCAATCGGCCGAAGAACTTTGAGGCGTACGATCTGTGTGTGCGCGCCCGCCTCCTGACGGAAGAGTCACCACAAACTGAGCGTGAGGCCTATATGCTGCTCCAACGCGCGGTTAAGCTCGAGCCATCATATGCCGAGGCGGTCGGTCTGCTCGCCTATAACCGTTGGCTTGCGTGGACTCATTTCGGCGAACCCGAAGATCCCAACCGTCGGATGGCGGCGACGTTCGCGCAGAAGGCGGTCGACCTGGATCCCAACGATGCCGGCTGCCGTTACGTTCTGGGGACCATTCTGGCTTATGAGCGGCGATGGGACGAATCGGAAGCCGCCTTCGCGAAGGCCCTGGAGCTGGACCCCAACCACGCCGACACCTGGGCCGCCATGTCGGACATGTCCGTGCTGGACGGCAGGGTTGCCGACGGACTAGCGCAGATCGAAAAAGCTCTGCGGCTCAATCCCTATCCAGCCTGCTGGTATCTTTGTCATCTTGGGCAGGCGCAATACGCCGCGCGGGACTATGAGGCGGCAACCGCTACACTCCGCAGGAAAGATACGTATCGCACCAACTCACGCAAATTCCTGGCTGCTACGCTTGCGCAGTTGGGCCACCGTGAGGAGGCGCGGCGAGAAGCAGAATTGTTCCTGATCGCCCACCCTCATTTCACGATCGGCCATTGGCTCAGCTCCCAGCCGCTGCGCGATGCATCTGTACGAGACCACTTTGTCGACGGCTTCCGAAAGGCTGGCCTGCCGGAGATTTGACAGCGGGTGGGGACAATTCGGACGCGTTCGAGGACTTGATCAACGGATAAGCGCTACGCGAGAACGGCGGTCTGGATCGCAGTGCCAAGCTTTTTCAGACGCTCCACAAAACGCGTCAACCAGCCCGCGTCTCACATGACTTTTCCGCTGGACCGCCTTGCATCATGGTGGCGATGAGCCCGTAGCCCAGAATGAAGACAGGATGCTTTGCGAAACATTTAAGCAGCTTCGCCGAGACATGAAGGCGACGACACCTGAAGGAAGGCAAGGTTTTCTGAGGGGATCACTCTAGCAGAATCGCCACACCGGCCAGCAGCTGGAGAAGGGCGGCGCATCGCGCGTCGCTGTCGACGCCGGCTACACCCCGAACGACTGGCAGGCCGGCCAGACACTTCAGGCTATCGCCAAGACGCAAGACACGTGGCGGCAGCACCGTCATTTTGACCTGGCGATCGAGACAACCTTGACGTTGGGCGTGGTGTTTGGCTTGCCGCTACGGCAGTCAGAAGGCTTGTTGGAATCGGTGCGCCATCGGCTGCGCCGTGCTCAACCGGACGCTTGCCGGCGCACGCCCGAAATCCGTCCGCCGCAAGTCGGCCACGGTCTATCATGCCCCTCAAAGATACCCACCCCGCTCAGGTCCGGATCCATGCACCAAAGTGTTTGCCCGTACTTCAGTCAGCGGAGACGTATTTTCTCCAGCCATGCTCGCTGCGAAAGCCCAGCACGTCTCGGACCTTCCGATTCGAGAGCAGTGTCTCGAATTCACCGAGTTCCCTCTTGAGCGGCGTGCCCGGATAGAACCGGTCGATTAGCTCTCGGGTCGGCAGATCGGAAGAGGTGTCGTCGCTGGCTGCGTTGAAAATCTGGAACCCCAGCCCGTCCTTTTCCACGGCGCGAAGCGTGATCTGACCGAGGTCGCGCGCATCGATGTAGCTCCAGGCGATACGTTTGCGGAAGCCCGGGTCGGCGAACCATCCGGGAAACAATTCGTACTCATGCGGTTCGATGACGTTGCCGATGCGCAAGGCATAGATGTCGATGCCGCTGCGCGCCGCGAAGGCGCGAGAGGTCTGCTCGTTGACAACTTTCGACAGGGCATAGCTGTCCATCGGGTCGACATCATACTCTTCGTCGAGTGGGAAGTAGGTCGGGTTGCGGGGTTCGTTGGCGAAGACGAGGCCGTAGGTCGTCTCGCTGGATGCGATGACGACTTTGCGAATGCCAAGCTTCACAGCCGCTTCGATGACGTTATAGGTGCCGAGCGCATTGACGCGGAAAAGTTCGTTGTCGGGAGCGATCATGATGCGTGGAATGGCGGCAAAGTGCACGACGGCGTCGATCGGCTGCGGTCTCAAGGACGGGTCGAACTCGTGCAGCCCGGTGTAGCTCGACAGAGCGTTGAAGACTTGGCCGCTATCGGTGATATCGGTGATGAGCGTCCTGACCTTGGGATTGTCAAGCGGCCGGGCGTCGAGGTTGAGCACCTGGTGCCCACGTTCGACCAGGTATTGAACGACATGGCGGCCGGCTTTTCCGCTGCCGCCGGTGAAGATGATCCTCTTTGTCATTCTGCTCCCCACAATGTGCAATATACGCGTTCGCTCGCGCCAATGTGCTCAAAAACCATAGGTCGATGGCTCAGGCAATCGCCATCGCCAATTCGCCCCGAAGGGCCGGCAAGGTTGGTTTCGCGGCTGCCGATCGACACGTTCCGATGCTGTCGATCCCTGTCGCTCGCGTCAACAGGGACGAGCTTGATCCAGCCCGCGCCAGCGCCGTAAAGGCGCGACGCGGGCTCGGCCGGATGCGAAGGGTTTTGTCCGGACACGCACGACCGTGTCACGGACGGGCCTGTCACTTCTGGATGCACGTATCGACCGTATCCTTGGTGCATTCATCAAGACCGGTGAACACCGGATCTTCCACTGGCTTTCCGGCGATCAGGTCCAGCATGACAGATGGCGCCTTGTAGCCCATTTCGAACGGGCGCTGTCCGACAAGTGCCGTCACCAGCCCTTCGCGGGCGATGGCCACCTCATCACCAATCGTGTCTGCGGCGCCGATGACGAATTCGTTCGTGGCAATCTTTTCCGCTAACGGCTTGAAGAGATCGCGGTAGGGCTGCGGTGCGCCGAACAGCGGCCAGCCGCCCATGATGCCGAAGGCATCGAGGTCCGGGTTGGCTGCAAGAATGTCCGTCATCGCCTGGACGCCTTTGGCCCCGTCGTCATTGGTGAAAACCGGGCAGCCGGCGACTTCCGTCCAGCCTCCTTCGCCCTTCAGTTCCGTTAGCCCCTCTTTACCGGTCAGCGTGTCGCGCATTCCCTGGGCCCGGCGCAAGATATTGTCCGCTCCCGGATTGCCTTCGATCGTGCAGATCTTGCCGCCACTCGGCTTGGCCTTCTTGATGTATTCGCCGATGCGCGCGCCCATCAGGTAGTTGTCGGTTCCCAGATACGTCTTGCGCAGAGCCGAATCCTCCTTGGCGAGGTCGGCGTCGAGCGTCATGACCGGGATCGTCGGGTTCGCGGTCTTCAGGGTCTGAGCGATCAGTTTGGCGTTCGACGGCGAAATTGCGATTGCAGCCGTGTCGGCCTTGCCGAGCATGTCCTGAACGATCTGCGCTTCGCCAGCTTCGTCGGATGTCGAGGCAGGGCCGGTGTAGAAGCATTCATACTCGGAGTCCGGATTCTCCTTGTTCCATTTCTGGCAACCCTGGTTGATCGCTTCGAAGAAGGGGTTGTCGAGCCCCTTCACGACGATGACGAGCTGCTTCTTGGCCAATGCCTGGCCGGCACAAAGCGCCAGGACGGCAACGGCGGCCAACAATACTGTCTTTCTCATTCTTTCCTCCCATTGAACAAGCGGACAGCGTCTGTCCGCGGCACAAATCAACCCGGATACCAGACGATACGAGGATCGTTTGGCTGACGCTCGTATTGCCAGGCCGAGTCGATAAGCTTTTCGAGATCGTAGTCAGGGCGCCAATCCAGAAGGTATTTCGCCTTGCTGTTGTCCATCCAGTTCGAGTGGAAGGCGCTGGGGACGTCGACCGAAGCGAGGCCGCGCGTGCGCGCGAGGTAGCCTGCGACCTCACCGTAATCGACCGGAAGATCCATAGAGACGTTGAACAATTGCCGCGCCGCGCGTGGATTGTCGATCGCCGAAAGGATTGCGTTCACCAGGTCGCTGACATGCACGAAATTGCGTTTGAGCGGCCGGCCGTCTGCATCGCGCAGGAGCGGCACTGTCCCTGTGTCGGCGTATCGCCGCGCTTCTTCGGGTGAAAAAAAGGTCTTCCAGTCGGGTCCCCCGAACACATCGTCGCCGAACGACAAGGTCAGTTTGAAGTCGTCCTTCTCCATGATCCACGGCGCACGCAGGCAGCAACCGTTCGTTCCATATTGAATCGAGTATTGCTCGAGCATCACTTCTTCGAGGACCTTCGATAGCGCGTAGCAGCCGGGATAGGCGCGGTGCGGCGTCTTCTCCGTTACCGGGCCATCGTGACGATGGAAGAAATGGCCGACCGCCGCGTCGCCGCCCACGAGGATGAATTGGCGCGCGGGCTGGCTGCCCCGGAAGGCCTCGAGTAGCCAGAACATTCCCTTGATCGAGATGTCCATGACATCGTCCGGCGTTTCCTTGCAGGTGGCGAGGTGCACGACATGGGTGACCCCGTTCATTGCCGCTTCGGCGACACCGCGGTCGGCAATCGTTCCGTAGACCACGTCCATTCGCTCGGACGGATCAAGCCGCCGATTGTGGCAGAGCGCACGGATTCGCGCCCTCGAAAAACGGGGATGGTCAAGCAGCCTCGCGATGAGGTTCCGCCCGACCTTGCCCGTTGCACCGGTGACAAGGATAAGCATGCTCGTCTCCAACCGATGCCTAATATACAGGGCAACGTGTATTTGTCATACAAAACAGTTTCTACGCAGAGGACGTCATTGACGCCTTCATAAGGATTTGCGTAAATAAGCTGTCGACCGCTGGGTGAAGACTGTGGAACGATCGCGCCGCTTGGCGCTCCGGCGCGCTTCGGGAGGCAAGAAGGCTGGTGGCGACACTTGAGATCACCAACATTTCCAAGCACTTCGGTGCCATCCAAGCGGTTAGCGACGTTTCGCTTTCGCTGGAGGCGGGGCAGGTGCTCGGCCTCATGGGAGATAACGGCGCCGGCAAGTCGACGCTGGTCAAAATGATTGCCGGGAATTACCGTCCGAGCCAGGGAACGATACGGCTCAACGGCAGCGAAATCGTGCTGCATCGGCCGATAGAGGCGAGGCAGCACGGCATTGAAATCGTTCACCAGGACCTGGCGCTTTGCAACAATCTATCGGCGGCGGCCAACGTTTTCCTTGGGCGCGAGCTCAGGCGCGGTTTCGGCCCTTTGCGTGTGTTAGACTATAAGGCGATGTACAGGCGCGCCGGAGAAATCTTCAGGGAACTTCGATCCGAAACGCGGCCCCGTGATCTCGTGCGGCAGATGTCCGGCGGGCAAAGGCAGGCGGTCGCGATCGCGAGAACGATGATTTCCGAGGCAAAGATCGTCCTCATGGACGAGCCGACGGCCGCCATATCGGTGCGCCAGGTCGCCGAAGTGTTGCATCTGATCCGAGGGCTGCGCGACCGCGGCATTGCGGTCGTGCTCATCAGCCATCGCATGCCGGACGTTTTTGACGTTGCCGATCGTGTCGTGGTCATGCGGCGCGGCCGAAAGGTTGCCGACAAGCCGATCTCGCAGACATCGCCTGAGGAAGTGACAGGATTGATTACCGGCGCCATCGAAAGAGGATGAGCGCCGCAGAGCTGCATCGAGGGAATGCTTAAACGATGGCAACGACGCTCGACCAGACGATGGCTCAGAAACGGCGCACGCTGGGTGCTGCCGTCCTCGCCAACCAGACCTTCTGGGTGTTGCTCGCCGTCATACTGGCGTGCATCTTCCTGTCCTTCGCGACGGATTCGTTCGCTACCTCGAAGAACCTTTACAACATCACCCGCAACGCCACTTTCGTGGCGATCATTGCCCTCGGAATGACGCTGGTTATCATCACCGGGGGCATCGACCTATCGGTCGGGTCGGTGTTGTGCCTATGCAGCATGGTCCTCGCGGTGGTCATGCATTCCGGTTACAGTATCGAGGTTGGCATTGCGGCCTCCGTGGCAACGGCGCTTCTTATCGGCGCATTCAACGGCTTGCTCATCGCATACGTCGGGTTTCCCCCTTTCGTCGTCACTCTCGGCATGCTTTCGATTGCGCGAAGTCTGGCGATGGTCGCGTCCAACAACACGGTGGTTTTTCAGTTTGGCCCGGACCACGACAAGCTGCTTGCGCTTGGCGGTGGGGCATGGCTGTTCGGCATCGCGAACCCGGTGATCTACATGATCGCTTTGACGTTGCTGACGGGATTCGTCCTGCGGTGGACACGACTGGGCCGCTATATCTACGCTATCGGCGGCAACGAACAGGCGGCAACTGCCACCGGTATTCCGGTGCGCCCGATCAAAGTTGGTGTCTATATGATTTCGGCCCTTTCGGCCGGCGTTGCGGGCATCGTCCAGACCGGTTGGCTCGGAGCGGTGACAACCAATATTGGCGCCGGGATGGAACTGCAGGTCATCGCGGCGACGGTGATCGGCGGTGCCAACCTGGCCGGCGGCACAGGCACGGCTCTTGGCGCACTGGTTGGCGCAGCGCTCATCGAGGTTATCCGCAATAGCCTCGGGCTGCTCGGCATCAACGCATTCTGGCAAGGAACGTTCATCGGCGGCGCCACCATCCTCGCGGTCCTGTTCGACCGCATTCGCAATTTCCGGCAGTCTGAGTAGCTGAACGATCCCATGCTGCGCGGTGAGCGCGCGGCCGTCGTGCTGTCCGCTCATGACTACGACGCTCTGCGCGCCGGCCGGCCAACGCTGGTCGACGATCTGCTTGGCGGTCCCGCTTGGGACGATCAACTCGCTGTTGCGGTGAATGTACGCGTCAAGACGCCAAGCCGCGATGTGGCCTTCTGATGTATCTGATTGACACTAACCCCGTCTCAGAGGCGCGAGGCGGCACGCCGCAGGCGGTGTCCTGGCTGCGCTCTATCGATCCGCTCGGCATCCACCTGAGTGCGCTCACCCTCGGCGAAATCATGCGCGGCATTGCCCTGAAACAGAGGTCGGATCCGAAGACCGCCGCGCACCTCACCGAATGGCTGCGCAAGCTGCGCCACGACCATGGCGACCGCATTTTGCCGATAACCGACCAAATCGCGGTCGAATGGGGCCGCATCGCGGCAATCCGCCCCCGCGGCGATATCAACGGGTTGATCGCCGCGACCGCGATCGTCCACGATCTCATCCTTGTCACACGCACCGTCAAGGATTTTGAAAACACAGGCGCCTCCGTGATCAACCCTGGGAGACGTCGGCATGAGCCGCTCGGCCTCGATCACCCGGTGCATGTCGGAATTCCTATCGGCCGAGGTGGTGCGCTCCTGTGGCATGCCCAAAGCGAACTGTTGAAGACACCTGGCGTCACGCCGGAGTGCTCGTTCGCACAATCCAGCCGGACGAATGCAACAGCTATCTCGCCAACGTCGGCTACGCTTCCGTCAAACCATAAACCGCTTGTCTTATGACTTTCTGCGCCGAACGAGTGAAGAATGAACTCCCCACGCCCCTGTATGCCGTCCCAGTAATAGAGTTCATATGCCTTTGTCGGTTTCTCCATGTTCGTGGCCGGACACGGCTCTGGTTTCGGCGATCAGCCAATCCATAAACGTTTGGGCCGCCGGAGCGATCCTGCACCCTTTGGGTGTCAACAGCCAATGGGCGGTTCTGGTGGAGGTGATCGTCTGCGCAAATGGCTGCACCAGACGCCCGGTCCGCACATGATCGCGGATGAGCAGCATGCGGCCGATGGCAATGCCTTGTCCATCCAGCGCGGCCTGCAGGGTGATGTTGTAGTCCGTCAGCTGGATGGAACGGGCGCGGGACAGATCAAGCCCCACGGCATCCGCCCAGACGTGCCAGTCGACGGGCTTTTTCGCAAACAGCAGGGTGTGGTGGAGCAAATCCTGCGGCATTGCGATGGTGCGGTCCGATTGCAGGAGCGCCGGGCTGACAACGGGGCTGAGTTGTTCGGCCATGAGCAGCTGTGCATTGACCCCGGGCCACTTTCCGGCGCCGTAGCGGATGGCCATATCGGTCTCCCCGGCGACAACGTCTGCGGTGCGCAGGGTGGGATCGAGTTCAAGGTTGATGTCGGGGTGCAGCGATTGAAATCCGTGCAAGCGTGACACGAGCCAGTTGGCGGCAAAGGAAGGCAGCAGGCTGATGCGAACGACAGCGCTCGTGCTCCTGCTGCGCAATTTCGTGGTGGCGGCGGCGATGAGGCGGAATGCATCGATGGTGCATGCATGATATTCCTCGCCCGCGGGGGTCAGAACGATGCCGCGTGCTTTGCGGACGAACAGCGGCAGGCCGAGAAACTCCTCCAGCTGACGGATATGATGGCTGACAGCGCTTTGAGTGATCAGCAGTTCGTCGCCTGCCCGGCGGAAGCTCATCAGCCGCGCGACTGCCTCAAAGGCTCGAAGTGCCTGCAGCGGCGGCAAGGTTGTGGAGGAGCGCATCGGGCCTCGTGCTTTCGCGGACGTGTCATCGGGTTGGCAATCAGGGTATCGGGCTTTGCAGACATTAGCCAGATCGATCGGTAATGCCGCTGTTTTGAATTGGATTTGCGGAGCGGCGCGGCCGATGATGCCAGCACATTCAGCCGGAGATGATGATGTCAGCCACTATAGCAGAGAAGCTTGCAACTCTTGGTCACGACCTGCCGGTCGCGTCGGCGCCCGTTGCCAACTATGTATCCGTTGTCCGCGCGGGCAATCTGTTGAGCATATCGGGGCAGATCAGCCGTATCGATGACGGCAACGCCGTCCTGGGTGTTGTCGGTGCGTCCGTTTCCCCCGAAGAGGGCCGCAGAGCAGCCGAGATCGCGGCGATCAACGTGCTGTCGCAGATTGCGGCAGCAACCGACGGGACGATTGCAAGCGTGCGCCGTATCGTCCGCCTCGGTGTCTTTGTATCGGCGACACCTGATTTTACCCAGCATTCGCAGGTGGCCAATGGCGCATCGGACCTGATGGTTGCCGTGTTCGGCGATGCCGGACGCCATAGCCGCGCCGCCGTCGGCGTCAGCTCGCTGCCACGCGGTGTTGCCGCGGAGGTGGACGCGCTGGTCGAACTGGAGGACTGACCGTGACGCAAACCCTCGATATTGACCAGCTGCGCTCGGAGACGCCAGGCTGTGCCGTCAATACCCATTTCAACCATGCCGGCTCGTCACTGCCTTCCAATGCCGTGCTTGCGGAGGTGACGGAGCATCTGCAGCGTGAATCTCTCTACGGTCCCATGGAAGCCGCCGCCAATGCGGCGGGCCTGATCGATGAGGCAAGGGTGGATGCCGCGGGTCTCGTCGGCGCAACACCCGCCGAAATGGCCTTCTCCAGCAGCGGTTCCGCTGCTTGGGGGCTGGCCTTTGCCGCCTTGCCACCGCTTATGGCGGGTGACCGCATTCTGGTCGGCCGTCAGGAGTGGGGTGGCAATCTGTCGACCATGCAGGCGGCCGCCAAAAGGGTCGGTGCGCGCATCGAGACCATCCCTGTCCATGAAGACGGCAGCGTGGATGCCGATGCCCTTGCAGCCATGATCGATGATCGCGTTCGGCTTGTTGCCTTGACATGGCTTCCGGCCAATGGCGGGCTCATCAACGATGCTGCCGCCATCGGCAAGGTAACGCGCGCTGCCGGCATTCCCTACTTCATTGACGCGGCGCAGGCGCTCGGCCAGCTGCCCGTGGATGTCAGCGCCATCGGCTGCGACATGCTCAAAGGTTCGGGCCGAAAATTCCTGCGCGGCCCGCGCGGCGCGGCCATCCTCTACCTGCGCAAAGCATTCCTCGAAAAGCTGGAGCCAGCCTATCTCGATGTGCTTTCCGCATCGTGGGGCGAGGATGGACCGAAGGTGCGAACGGATGCGTTGTGCTTCGAAACAAGTGAAAAGTCGATTGCCTTGCTGTTGGGGCTGGGCGCAGCGTTGAAACAGGCGCGCAGCCTCGGCGTGGATGCGATCCGCCAGCGGATCAGGCATCTTTCCGGGCAATTGCGTGATCAGCTGACGAGCATTCCGGGCGTCACCGTTCGCGACCTCGGCACGGAGAAATCGGGACTAGTGTCGTTTACGGTGGCAGGCATTGCGCCGCAGACTCTTCGCAGCAAACTTGCGGAAAAGCGGATTACGATCGCGGCAAATGGGATACCCTACACTCCGCTCGACATGACGGCTCGCGGCCTTAACGAGGTTGCGCGCGCTTCGGTGAGCTATCTCAACACAATAGATGAAATTGACCGTCTTTGCGACAATGTCGCTGCGCTTGCGTAGCAGGCCGCCGCTTGACGGAACGAAGGACAGGTGAGGACAGGATGGATCTGGGAATTAGAGGCAAGCGGGCAATTGTCTGCGCGAGTTCGAAGGGGCTAGGCCGCGGCGTTGCGGAAAAACTGGCGGAAGCGGGCGTCGATCTGACGTTGAATGCGCGCTCGGAAGCGGTGCTGCGCGAGACGGCGAAAGAGATCGCCGAGACCTACGGCGTCAAGGTGCAGATCGTTGCGGCGGATGTAACGACGGAGCAAGGGCGCAAGGAGCTTCTGGCCGCCGAACCGCAGCCGGATATCCTGGTCAACAATGCCGGCGGCCCGCCTGCCGGTCTCTGGTCTGACTGGCACGAAGAAGAATGGCTGAAGGCGGTCAATGCCAACATGCTGACGCCGATCTATCTGATGAACGCGATCCTCCCCGGCATGATCGAGCGCAAATGGGGACGTGTGGTCAACATCACGTCCGGCTCGGTGAAATCTCCCATTGCCCAGCTCGGCCTGTCGAATGCCGCGCGCAGCGGTCTTACCGGTTTTGTCGCCGGAACCGCTCGGCAGGTGGCGCGCTACGGCGTGATCATTAACAATCTGTTGCCGGGCTCGCACGAGACAGACCGGATCAAGGGGTTTCTGGAAAAGACCTCTGTGGCCAGGGGGATCTCCATCGAACAAGCGCGCGCCGAAGCCCACGGCGCCATTCCGGCCGGCCGGTTCGGAACCAAAGAGGAGTTCGGCGCAGCGGCGGCGTTCCTGTGCAGCCGGCATTCCGGCTTTATTGTCGGGCAGAATCTTCTGCTCGATGGCGGCGCCTTCAACTCAACCTTGGGATGAAGGCATTTATCAATGCGGCGCGTTCCAGAGAGTGCGGTTTCGGCTTTGCAGCCAGCGTTTCCACTCTCGTGTTCTTTCGGCGGGGAAGTTTGTGAAGGAGCGCCTCCGCCTCTGTTGCAGATGAGAAATGGTGGCTCAAGTCTTGGCAGCTGGCACGCGTTCCTGGCCGAAACTCCTGCGCCGGAATGGACGCTGGATCATCCCATCCGCAATTGCGAGCTCAGGAACGTGACGCAGATCGACTTCAGGATCGGGCTTGGCTCGCCTGGAGCAAGGACGACCCGACCGCTGTGCGCGATAACATCATCGATGTTGCGCGGTTGTTGGTTAGGGCGGGAAGGTGAGGGCAGGACACATTGGTATTGCTGCCGGAGCGGCGTGCCGGGACTAGTAGACCCCGGGGTTCCCGCCGCCCCTTCAGGCAGCGCATCTCTAATCGGCGGGTCGAGGTCAAGCGCTTTTCGAGCGTTCCACCTGGCGCGGCGTTCGACATTCCTTCGCGGCCCGTGCTTCTCTCGGGGATCGGCAATCAGCCCTCCCACCATGGGGTTCACAAGATGATGGGTCCAATCTATGCTGCAACCTGATGACATTTCATCGATATAGCGGCGCCCACGAACTCACATCACCATCGTCCGCGAAGGACGTCTTCCGCCGCTCAGCGGAACTCTGAATGTGCTTTCCTGACTTCTTTGGATCTGCCTTTCTTACACGGGCAAGGCGCCGGCCGATTCCCGTGTCCACCGGAATTCTGAGCCGTCTACCCACATCCGATGCATAACCACCGCAAGCCTGCGCGCCAAAGCAACGTTGGCTTTCTTCTTACCATGCCGCCTGGCAATGTTCATTGCCCACGCTTTTAGCCAACACCATTTGACTAAACGCGTCAGCATCGTCTGCGCCGCCTCATACAAAAGTGACCGCATCATCGCGTCTCCGCATAGAGAGATATGGCCGATCCTTTTGCTTCCGCCGGACTGGTTGAGAACGGTCGTGAGTCCGAGAGCGGCTCCCGCCGACCGCGAATTGTGGAACCGGCTGCGCCTCCTGAACAACCTTCTTGTCCAGTTTGGCGAATTCCGCGCGCAGCTTGCGCCGTCCAGCGAGTAAAGGCTCCATGATCTCCCGTAGGTCGGCGTCCGCCGCAACGAGCTCGCGTACTCTCTCCTCGAACGTCCCTGCCGATACCACGCCGACCTTAAGCCCGAAGTTGCGCAGGAGCCCACGCATATCGTTCTCGAGCGCGATCGCCTTTTCCTGCAGCAGCGCGCGAGCCGTCAACAGAGCACGACGCTTCTGGCTTGTGAGCGTCTTCACGTGCACATTCTTGAAAAGTCCGACCCGCATCATGTGCGCAATGCCACGCGCGTCGTTGCGGTCGCCTTTGTTCGTTTGCGAAGTTTTTAAGAAGCCCTTCGTATGACGCGTCTCGATGCAGAATCGAAATCCGCTCAGTTGAAGCAAACCGAGGCGCAAGATCAGGATCGGAACCGTCTATCCGGCAACGATCGGTCTGCTGCCGGCGCTCCTGGCCCCGCATCGGCCGCAAGTATTCCGATATCGAGCTGCATATCATGAGCGGTTCGACCAACGACATCATCCGCGGCCTTTAGACCGGCCAGATCTTCATCCGCCCCGCCGAAAACATCGGTTCGCTCCGGTTCTTCTCGATCGCGCATGAACGTTATCTTCTGGAGATTTGATGATACGTTGGGGCTAATTGCCCTTGTCGTTCGAGGAGACGCAGCAAGACCCTGTTGGCATGGGTGAAATTAGGGAGCTGATCCTGGAGGTGGTATGCCCATTTATCACCGTGAAAGAGGTTATTGCGGAAGCGCCAGACCAGCACGGTGAGCAGCCAATCGCGTGGATCGTTGTCGCTGCCATCGCAAACCAACCAGATAACGGCGGGTTTGGTCGTCACGCAGATCCTCGGCAAGCTGTATTCCGGCGAGTAAACGGCCCACGAATGCTATTCGGGCGCGGTCGTCGATGTCCACTTGCCAGACAGGACGAGTGGCGACAGGCTGAGATCGCCGACGACCTGCTCGACCAGTTGGTTCTGCTCCCTTGCGGTGTAGACGACGGCTTCGACTGCGACAATGCCACCCTCGCTCGCAGAGTGACTTTCAAGTCCCCGGAGACGCAGCTTTCGCGCCTCCATCGCCTGCAGCAGGGCTGAGCGCACGACGGCCTCTTCCTGGGCCAGGCATTTCAGCTCGATCATGTAATAACGCTCGACGGCTTCCTTCTCCGGCGCGTGCCGCTCGATCAGCGCGCCGATGCGGGGCATGGTGAGGTTGATCAGGAGAACGAACGCGCAGGCCTCAGACGCCGCAAGCAAATAGCCATAGCCGGCCAGCACGCCGACGGCACCGGTAGACCAGACCGTCGCCGCTCCGCTCAAGCCCCGAACGCTCAGCCCATCACGCATGATCAGGCCGGCCCCGAGAAAGCCGATCCCGGTCACGACCTGCCCGCCCATGCGCACATCCGTGCCGCCGTCGATCAGCATGCCAAGCGAGGTGAAGGCCGCAGCACCCAGCGAAACCAGCGCATGAGTGGTGAGACCCGTGTACCGCTGTCGCCACTGACGCTCCAGCCCGATCACCATACCGAGGAAGGCGGCGATGGCGAGATTGGGCGTGATCGACAGCTCGTTCAGGAGGGTTGATCCAAAAGACGACATTCGCATTTCCTGTTCAGCATGCGCGACAAGGAGAGCCTGAAGGGGCTTGAGCGATTGCTGGCGCGGGTCGATTTAACCGGCTTGCCACAGGACTTGCAAGCGGCTTGCACCCGCCGACAATAGCGCCCGCTAAAGAGAGGTGCGATAACTTCAGTCGCTGCAAATTTGCAGCAAGCCAGCGCCGCATCGGGATCATGGCCAATAGGAAGATTCCGATTGCCGCGTCCACCGCGCGAGGAGGCTGAACCAACATTGTCCCCGCGGCCAATGCGGATGCCGGTATTCTCGTTGCGGCGTAGGCTGCACCCCCGCGCCAATTTCTGTTGGCAGTCTCAAATGCTTGATCCGCTGTTTCGGCGACGCCCTCGAGAAAAAACTCGAGTCAAGCGTCGCAAGTGCCGTATTCGCAGGACTTCCTGCAGCACCCGGGACGGCCCGGCCCGTGTACCCCTTCCGAAAAGGCTCGACTACCCGAAGATCCCCCCCACTTTTTTCCGCTCCCCGGCACGCCTTTACGGCTGCCAAGGTTCGGGCCTTATCGGCTCCAATGAGGAACAACCAACAATGTCAACGGCAAGAATTGCAACCAGCCGCCGTTGCGAACGAACAGCTTCAATACCCGTCTTTGCAGGCGCGACTGTTCCAGCCATTGCGAAGGCGCACGGTTGGACTGCCGACACTATCGACGTCGTCTTCTGGCCCGCGACTTCTACAGCACCACGCAGGACCATTGGACGGCCTGGCGCGAGCTGGGTCTGCGAAATTCCGTCAGCAGGCAGGACCCGGGCGCGTTCGCACGACACATCTTGTTCGCGATTGCAGATCTGATGCAAGCTGCCCGGCAGCCACCCCGTTGCGGCGCGACCGACATGACGGAGATTGAGAGAGTACGCTCCGATCGTGCGGAAGCGCTCAGAACCCGGTCGATGAGGGGGAAGCTGGCATTGAAAGGGCCGGAGCGATATCGTCAGCGCATAGCCGAGCGCGGCGAGATGTTGCTCAGTGTTTTCGCCACGCCGCTTTGCAAACGGGTTCTGTGTTCGTATCTCTTCAAGGCGTCAGACCTTCAATATTTCTTTTTGCGAACGATCTTGTTGCCGCGTGGTCCGCTGATGACAGGTGTTCTGTCACGGTTTTCAGAAACAAGACTTCGCCAGCGTTCAATACGGTCGGCGGCCAAAGTGCCGCTTTTGACAGCTGCCTGAACCGCGCAGCCCGGCTCATGCGCATGGGTACAATCGCGAAATCGGCAACGCGGTGCCAGTTCCGTTATGTCGGAAAAAAGCGTGTCGATCCCGTCGGTGATATCGCTGACGTAAAGTGTTCTTATTCCGGGCGTGTCTATGACCCAGCCGCCGCCCGGAATGGCATGCAGCGAGCGCGCGGTCGTGGTGTGACGGCCTTGCGCGTCATGTTCGCGAATAGTCCCGGTTTTCTGCTTTGAGTCAGATGCAGGTCCGGTCAGCGTGTTCACCAACGTCGATTTGCCTACTCCGGACGATCCGACCAGGGCGATCGTTTGGCCAACGCCGCACCAGGAACTCAACAGGGAGCTTGCATCGGCTGAGCGCCCATTCAGGGCAACGACAGGTAGGTCACGCTGCAAAGCCTCGGCTTTGGCCTGAAATACTCCAACGTCGTCCGCGGTGTCAGCCTTGGTCAACACGATGACCGGTTTGCTGCCCGCCTGGTTGGCCATGATCAGGTAACGTTCCAGCCGGTCAACATTGAAATCGGCGTTGCACGACGTCACGATCAACAGTGTGTCGATGTTGGCAGCAACAAGTTGTTGGCCACGTCCGACTTCCGGGCGTCGCATAAACACGGTTTTCCGGTCAAGCCGGCTGACAAACATGTCGGACTTGGGATCGGCAAGCACCCAATCGCCCACCGCGAAGTCAGCCGTATTGGCATTGGCTGGTAGCTCTAGCCTGACTGACCCCGTGGCGCCCATCGCCTCAATGCGTGCCCGGTGCACCGATGCGACGCGCATGGGTACGAGGTCTTCCTCGGTCGGCTTTACCTGATCCGCAAAAAAGCCAGACCAACCAAGCATTTCCAACGCTGAGTGGAGACAGGAGTTCGTCAAATTTTGCTTCGCATTCATTGACAAAGTTTGCCTTTGATTTTTGCAGGCTTCCTGCCTAGTTGCGCTGATGATCTCGCTTCGGCAAAGAATTTGCGTAAGCAGCGGCCTCGCCGGAGTAGGGAAAATCGTCCCCTAACTGACGGTCACCGTCATAAACTTTGAAGGCGGGTCCATCGACTTCGACGATCTTATACCCATTAACGTATTCAAACTTTGGCGTTTTCCAACCCATAAATGCTCTCCAGTTTCGGTCCAGTGTTTCCGAACTCTGGAATGATGTCCGGCTGTCATACTTCGCCGTCTATCGCCATATCACGTGCCTGCACAAAAGACGAACGAGCCAACACCGGTTCGTATCCCATAAAGAGAATAGATCTGATGGTTGCGCGGCGGCAATCAAGGTGAGATTCAGCGTCAATCAGGATGAGACTCGGCGGC
>NZ_QJNR01000018.1:43640-300997 GCF_003355565.1 Ensifer sp. M14 | reverse complement strand
CGAGGCGCGGGCATAGTCCCCGATCACGTCGTTGGTGTCGGACGGATTGATATTGCGAACCACGTCGTCGCCGTCGATCCATTCCCCATCAATCAGGTTGCTGTGCATGATATCTGTCCTCCACGACGGTGAGCTGAAATGTCCGCTCGCTTATCCGACGGGCACGGGGCTCAAACAAAGAACAATCTTTCGAGCCTGCCGTTGCCGAAAAGGCAAAGCCGCGAGAAGTCTGTGTGTTGCCGTATCGGCAATGCTTACCGCGAAAAATTGTGCTTTATGAGATGCCAAATTTCATCATCATCGCTCCCATAACAAGCCAGGGGAACGATATGTCTCATTTCATGATGAACCGCCGGGGTTTCCTTTCCAATGCCGCTGCAGTCGGCGCGATTGCCGCGACCCACAGCCTGATCAATGTTTCGCCCGGTCGGGCTGCCGAACCGGCGACAATCCGGATGCAACTCGGCTGGCTGCCCTCCAACGGGCTCCTCGGGGAACTGGTGGCTAGCAAGAAGGGCTATTACGCCGAGAGCGGCGTCGAGCTGGAAATCGTACCCGGCGGACCGAATGTCGACGGTGTCGCCGGCGTTGCCGTCGGTCAGTCGACGATCGGCCAGATTTCCTCCAGCCCGTCCGTCATGCTCGCCCGTTCGGCCGGTGCGCCGATCAAGGCATTCGCGGCCGGTTATCAGAAGCATCCTTTTGCCTATTTCTCCCGCAAGGCAAATCCGATCGCCAAGCCCCAGGATATGATCGGCAAGACGATTGCCGCCATCCCGACCTCGGTCATCCTGCTGCGCGCACTCCTCGCCAAGAACGGGATATCGGAGGACCAGGTCAAGATCGTCAACATGGGTTCCGACATGAACCAGCTCGTGACCGGTCAGGCCGATGCAGTCTGTGGGTGGCTGACCAATGTCAACGCTCTGAAGGTTCTGGGAGACGACCGGGTCGACCTGACGCTTTGGGACGGCGGCATCCGACTTTATGCCAATGTCTACTACACAACTGACGACCAGCTGGAAAATCACGCCGACCATCTCGCGGCATTCGTATCGGGTGCGGCACGCGGATGGAACTATGCACGCGAACACCAGGAGGAGGCGGTCGACATCCTGCTCGAATCCTATCCGAACCTGGACAAGGCAAGCGAACTCGAGGCCATAGGGCCGCTGATGAAATTCGTCTTCAACGAAACCACTGCCAAAGTCGGCTGGGGTGGCATGGAGCGTGCAAACTGGGAGGAGCAGATCAAGACCTATGCGGACCTCGGCCAGTTCAATGGGCCGGTTCCCAGTGCGGACGACGTCTATACGATGGCCATCCTCGATGCCACCGCCGACATCCGCAAGAGCGTAGGATAAGGCGATGCTGGAAACGCTTAGCAGACCCAAGCCGGTGTCGGTCAGCGCAGCCAACGGCTCCGCCGTGTCGGTGACAAACCTTCATATCCGTTTCGGCGCGGATGATTCCAGCTTCACCGCACTCTCCGACGTTTCGGTCGAAATACCGACCGGCTCGCTCGTAACCATGCTCGGCCCTTCCGGCTGCGGCAAGTCGACGTTGCTGCGGACGGTCGCTGACCTCGTGCATATCAGCGACGGGTCAGTGTCGGTGCATGGCCAGACACCGCGCAAGGCACGTGAGGGCCGTGATTTCGCCTTCGTCTTCCAGGAAGCGACGTTGCTGCCCTGGCGCAACGTGATCGACAACGTGCGCCTGCCGCTTTTGGTGGGAAAGCGCGAGGCAGGCGCGATCTATGCCGACCCGGAAGAGTTAATTGCCCTCGTCGGGCTGAAGGGTCGCGAAAAGGCGATGCCGCACGAATTGTCGGGCGGCCAGCGCCAGCGCGTGGCGATCGCCCGTGCGCTGGTGACCCGCCCACGCATCCTGTTGATGGATGAACCGTTCGGAGCGCTCGATGAGATCACGCGCGACAAGCTGAACGAGGAATTGCTGCGCCTTTGGCAGGAAACCGGGACCACGATCCTGTTCGTCACCCATTCGATCCCCGAGGCCGTCTTTCTCGGCCAACACGTCCTGATGCTTGCCGCCCATCCCGGTCGCGTCAAGGAGTTCATGAAGGTCGACTTGCCCTATCCGCGATCGCTCGCGATGCGTGACACGGTCGAGTTCATTCGCGTGACCGCCCACCTGCGCACACTTTTGGGAGAATGTTGATGGCTAATGTCCTTCCTTCGCAAGCGGAAGGCCGCGCTCTGGTAGACGGCAACAGGTTCAAGATGCTCGACGCGGTCGCCGCCATGGCCCTGCGTCACCTGCCGGCAACGCTTGCCATCCTCGGCTGCATCCTCTTGTGGCAGCTCGTCGTCTGGGGCTTTTCGGTGCCAACGTTCATGGCCCCAGGGCCGCTCGACGTGATCAAGGCCTTCGGCGAAAACGCCGGCGTGCTGTGGTCGAATTTCTTGCCGACGCTGATGGAGGCGGTTCTCGGCTTCGTGTTCGGCAATGTCGTTGCCGTCCTGCTCGCGGTGTGGTTCGTCTATAGCCCGCTTGCGGAGCGGGCGTTCTACCCGATCGCGGTCATCGTCAAGTCGATCCCGATCATCGCCCTTGCGCCGATCCTGGTGCTGCTCGTCGGCAACGGCATTGCGCCGAAGATCATCATCGCCGGCCTGATCTGCTTCTTCCCGACGCTCGTCAACATGGTGCAGGGATTGAAGTCGGCAAGCCCGGCAATGCTCGATCTCATGCGCATCCTGTCGGCCAGCAATTCCGAGATCTTCTGGAAGGTTCGTCTTCCAAGCTCGCTGCCCTTCCTCTTCGCCGCCCTGAAGATCGCGGCGACGAGCAGCGTGATGGGGGCGATCGTTGCGGAGTGGATCGGATCGAGCTACGGCCTTGGCGCCCTGATCATCGAGGCGACCTATAATTTCCGTTCGCCGCTGCTCTATGCGACCGTCGTGGTCGCCGCTTCTCTTGCCGTGGTTCTCTTCTTCGCCGTTTCGTTCGCGGAATCGAAGATCGTCCGCTGGAAGCCGACGACGGACCACTGACCCCCCACACCCTTCGCTGCCGGCCCGGATCCCCGGTCCGCCCAACCGACAAAGTCACTGGCTGTGAGCGCCCTCACATTTCGCCGGACACGCCCCCTATGGAGGAAAGACAATGGAAACAATCAGGGAACCCTTGCGCAACGCCAGGATCGTCGACCGCTCGGACGTGGTCGTGGTCGGTGGCGGTCCTGCAGGCATTTCCGCCGCCGTGTCGGCGGCCCGCACGGGCGCCAGCGTCACCCTGCTCGAGCGCTACCCCTACGTTGGGGGCCTTGCCGCAGGTGGCATGGTCCTGGTGCTCGACGACATGGTCAATAGCGTTGAAATCACCGTGCGCGGCATCTGCATGGAGATGATCGAACGGATGAAGACGCTTGGCCTTTGCGTCACGCCGACCGATGGCGACCGGCAACTCGACCTTCGCGATACGCCGGAAGCATGGCGCCGCTGGGCACGCTGGGGATTGTTCGACTTCCACACCCCGTCTGCGCCGCATCCGATCTGCTACGCGGCCGCATTTGATCCGGATGCTTTCAAGCGTGTCGCCTACGACATCTTACGCGAATCCGGCGTCAAACTCAGGACGCACAGCTGGTTCTCGTCGGCGATCGTCGAGAACAACACGATCAAGGGCGTAGTCTGCCAAACCAAGGCAGGGCGCGAGGCCATCATGGGGGATGTGGTCATCGATGCGTCGGGCGATCTCGATGTCGCTGCCGACGCCGGCGCCCAGCATACGGACGGCAACTTCATCCTGACGACCGTCTCCCGCTGGGGCGGCATCGATACCGAAGCGGCCGAACGTTTCGAGTTCGAGGACCCGGAAAGGTTCAAGATGCTCGATCATGAGGCCAAGCGCCTGATCGGCGGTTGCTGGTCTTTCTGGTGGCTGAAGACGCCGCTGCCCGGCGTGATCTGGCTGAACTGCCCGCACATGCCGAAGCTTTCCGGGCTCAGCGTCGAAGACCTGACCTACGCGGAACTCGAGGGTCGCACCCGTATCGCTCGCCTGCTCGACTTCGCCCGGGCGAACTTGCCAGGCTTCGAAAATGCCCATGTCATCGACTTCGCGCCGCAGACGGGCGTCCGGCAGTCGCGCCTGCTTCAGGGTGAGTATGTCGTCACCAAGGATGACGTGATGAATCGCCGTCACTTCGCCGATACGGTCTGCCGTGGCCGCGACTACTACACGCCCTACCGGGCCATGCTGCCCAAGGAGGTCGACCAGCTGATCGTCGCCGGAAGGCATTACTCAGCGACGATCCAGGCACAGAAGTCGAGCCGCGAGATCCCGCCGTGCATGGCGATGGGCGAGGCGGCCGGCGTCGCGGCGACCGTGGCGCTCAACGCCGGCGTGAAAGTACGGGATGCGGATGTCAGGGCGATCCAGAAGCAACTGCGCGCCCAGGGCGCCGATCCCGGCGACATCCCATCCGAGAATGCAACCTATCTGGAGGCCGCAGAATGACATCTCTTCCCCTCGACGGTATCCGCGTCGTCGATTTCACCCAGGTCATGCTTGGGCCTTGCTGCACACAAATGCTGGCCGACTATGGCGCAGAGGTGATCAAGGTCGAAAAGGCCAAGATCGGCGATCTCTCGCGCTGGTCGCTCGGGTCGGATCCGGATGGCCTCAACAATCCGGTCTTCTCGTCGCTCAACCGCAACAAGAAGAGCCTGGCGCTCGACCTCAAGCAGGACGAGGCGCGTGCGGCGGTGCGCGCCCTGATCGACACGGCAGACGTGGTCGTCAACAATTTTCGCCCCGATGTCATGGAGCGCATGGGTTTTGGCTATGAAGATCTCAAGAAAACCAATCCCCGGCTGATTTACGCCGTCGGTACCGGCTTCGGCTTGGAAGGCCCCTATCGGCACAAGGGGGGACAGGACATTCTCGCGCAGGCGCTTTCGGGTGTCATGCGGCGCAAATCGGATGCAAGCCACCCGCTGTCGATCTATGCGACGCCGCTTGCCGACTACTCGGCCGGCATGCATCTGGTCCAAGGCATCCTGCTGGCCCTCCTGCACCGCGGGAAAACCGGCCAGGGTCAACAGGTTGCGGTCAGTCTCTACAGTTCCATGCTCGCCATGCAGATGCAGGAGGGCACCACGCACATGATGCGGGAGAAGGACCTGAACTGGGGCGCCTTTCCTCTTACGGGCGTCTTCGAAACCACCGATGGCGCCATCGTCATGGTTGGCGCCTTCAAGCCGAATCCCCTGCGGGACATTTGCGTCGCGCTGGAGATCGAGGACCTGTCCCTGCAGCCGCAATTTGCGGACTTCGATGAGCAGATGAAGCGTCGCCCGCAACTGCAGCAGATCTTTCGCGAGACCTTCGCAACGAACAGCAATGCACACTGGCTTGCACGCCTGGAGCAGGTCGACATTCTCTGCGCACCGGTGCGCTCGCTTCCCGAAGCCCTCGACGACGAGCAGACGACGATCAACGGCATGGTCCTGGACGCCGGCGAAACGAAAGCCGGTCCGGTCCGGCTGGTTGGCTCGCCGATCGCCATGTCCGCGGCAATGGTGACGGTGCGCATCGCGCCGCCGAAGCTCGGCGAGCATAACGATGAGATCCTCTCGGCGATTGCCGTGCGTCAGGGAGATGCGGCATGAGTGTCGAGTTCGTCGTAAAGGATCGCGTTGCCAGCGTCACGCTTTGCCGTCCGGAACGGATGAATGCGGTGGACGCGGCAACCGAACGCGAACTGGAGGCGATCTGGCAAGAGATCGAATCGCGCGACGACATAAGCTGTGTCGTGCTGACCGGTGCCGGAGAACGGGCATTCTGCGCCGGGGCAGATCTGAAGGGGGCCGAAACGACCGGCCTCGAATACTGGACCGAAAGTCGGCCGAACGGTTTTGGCGGGCTGGCTTTTCGCCGCTCGCTCGATGTTCCCGTTATCGCCATGGTCAACGGCTATGCGCTCGGCGGCGGCTTCGAGATGGTGCTCGGCTGCGATATCGTCGTCGCCTCGACGACGGCGGCCTTCGGACTACCGGAGGCTCGCGTTGGGCGCCTGCCACTCGATGGCGGCATGGTCCTGTTGCAAAGGCGGATTCCCCACAATCTAGCGATGGGCGTGCTGTTGACGGGCCGGCGGTTTTCCGCCGCCGAAATGCAAGGGTTTGGCATCGTCAATGAGGTCGCCGAACCGGGGGAGCTCGACGCCGCGGTCGCGCGCTGGACAAATGAAATCGTCGCCTGCGCGCCCCTTTCGCTCCGGGCGATCAAGCAGACGGTCAATCGCACCGGGCATCTTTCGCCCACCGAGGCTCAAGCGCTACGCACGCCCGCGCTGGTGAGGGCGCTCAATAGCGAGGACGCAATGGAAGGTGTCAGTGCGTTCCAGCAGAAGCGTGCGCCCGTTTGGAGGGGACGATGAGCGTGCTATAGGTCGGTGCCCAGGGGGAGGGAAGGTTCCAATCGAATGCACGCCAGCATCCTGAAATACTTTGTCGCGGTCGCACGGTCCGGGTCCATTCGCAAGGCCTCCGAGGAGCTCCATGTGGCATCGTCGGCGGTCAGTCGCCAGATCAAGAAACTGGAGGACGAGCTCGGTATCGCCCTGTTCGAGCGGCTTTCGAACGGCTTGAAGCTGACCGTTGCAGGTGAAAACGTGCTGCGCCACGCTCGGGGCACGCTTGAGAATTTCGAACTTCTGCGCAGCGACCTCGGTGCGTTGCAGGGAAAGAAGACCGGCCGCGTGCAAATGTCCTGCCTCGACAGCCTGGCCATCCAGTTCCTGCCGGAAATGGTCAAAGCCTTCCACCGCATCCATCCCGGTGTGAGCTTCCATATCCACACCGCCGGTCACGGCAACATCAGCAGTCTGGTGGCCGAAGGCGACGTCGACATGGGGTTGACCTTCGATCTGGCAAGGCCGGACGATACGGAGATGCTCTTCCGCGTGCCCATGCCGCTGATGGCTTTTGTCGGGCGTGGGCACCCACTGGCCAGGCAGCGGGAAGTCTCACTCGCCGAGTGCGCCCAGTACGATCTTCTGCTGCAACTCGACACCCAGCCGATCCGTTCGCTCATCGAAATCGAATTGTCCGTCTTCGAGCGGACTGGGCGGCCTTTTGTGCTGTCGAACAGTCAGATGATGCTCAAGCCCTTCATGATTTCCGGCCAGGGTGTGGCCTTCTTCACGCCCATCGGTTTCCTGGCGGAGATCAAGGCGGGTGACCTTGTAGCCATACCGCTTTCCGGGTCGCGTCTTCAAAACCTGCACGTCGGAATTCTCGTTCAGCGGCGCCGCCAGCGCACGCACGCGGCCGAGGCTGTCATCGAGTTCGTCGGCGCGGAACTGCAGAGGTTCAGCGATCAGATCATGGAGGCTATCCGCACGTGAGCGCCGGAGCGATCCCCGGACGACTTCTCTTGCGTCCCGGTCATGAGGCTGCACGCCGCGCGGATCTCTTGCGGCATCTGCCGGACGGCGTTTCACCGCCAGCAATCCCGGCCAATGCTCTCCTCATGCCGCCGCCCGTCAACGCCCATGACCACGGCTATGGCATCCGCACGCTCGATTTCGGCAACATCGACGATGCGCTGGAAGTCTGGATCCCGGGCCTTCGGCTGAGGCCCCGAACCGACCCTTACCTCGAAGCGCTCGTGGCGTTCTCCCGGTTGGCGAAGACGGGTATCGGCGCGACGATGCATTGCCACAACTCGCTGAATATCGACCGGCTGGTAGAAGAGGCTGGCGCCGTGATGCGCGCCGCTCGCGATGTGGGCATACGACTTGCGCTCTCCTGCCCCCTGCTGGATCACGACCCTTGGGCCTATGACGGTGGGCCGCAGCGGCTGCGACCGTTTCTCACGCCGGCAGACTGGGACGAACTCAGCGCCTCGATCCCGCACTATGCGCCGCCCTCGGTCCAGATTTCGGCGGCCGACGCGGTCGCTGCCGCAAACACCAGCCCGCTGATCGATATTCAGTACGGCCCGATCGGGCCGCAATGGTGTTCCAACACCCTGCTCGAAAGCATCGCCGAGGCTTCCGCCGCGACAGGCCGTCGCATTCACATGCATCTGCTCGAAAGCCCGAGGCAGAGACAGTGGCTGGACCGGCGCTTCCCGCAAGGCGTCGTGCGATACCTCGACGAAATCGGTTTCCTCTCGTCACGCCTCGCGGTTGCCCACGGCGTTCAGTTGCGACCGGATGAACTGGAGCTGCTGGCTGCGCGGGGTGTACAGCTCGTTTCCAATCCCTCGGCAAACTTGCGCTTGCGTTCGGGCGTGGCGCCAATCGCCGCGGTGCCGGAAAGCGGGCCCGCTTTTGCGTTCGGTCTTGACGGCACGGGGTTCGACGACGATCAGGATCTCTGGCGCGAACTGCGCCTTGCCCATCTGCTGCACGGTGGTAGGGACGTGACACGGACCTTTACGCCGGCGCGGGTGTTCGACGCCGCGATCCAGGTCGGCGCCAAGGTCGTGAATGCGCAAGGGAATGACGACTTGGTGCTCGTGGACTACAGCGCCCTGATCGTCGACAGCCTGACCGACGATCTGGACGAGGCGGAGGTTCTGCTCGCCCGGATGACGGCGGCTCACGCGAAGGGTCTCTACGTCGGCGGACAGGAGATCATGCGTGATGGAAAGCTGACCCGGATCGACTATGAGGGCGCCCGGGCCGAACTGCTGCAGCAGGCACGCGCCGATCTTCCGCGGCTGACCGGCGAGCGTCAACGTGTGACTAAACTCGCCGCTGCCACGCGGGCTTATTACTCCGGCTGGTGAACCTCAACTGCGAGAAGGTCGAGCGAAGACCGGTGTGCCGTGGCGAGCTGCGGCTGCGGCGGCGCCGCATTGAACCAGACTGGGTTCCCCGATCTCTTGGCCACCAGGTATTTGACGGACGGAATCAGCGGGTTGGCGGAAATCGCCTGCCGCAGACGAAGCACTCGATCCTGCAGAGGGATATCGCCCTGGCTCTTCCAGAGCTTGGCCGACAGACCCGGGTCGACATTGACAGTCGCGGAGATCGTGCCGGCGTAGTTGTCGGCGTCGGCATCGGCAAGCGTCGCCTCGTTGCTGGGAAAGACGGCGAAGTTCGGGATCGCGGCCAGCTGACGGGCATAGTCGAGATCGCCTGAGCTGTCCTTGGCGCCCTTGATGCGAACGGGAAACGCCGCGGCAAGTCTCGCGACTAGTGCCGGGCTGAAGGTAATGCCGGTCATTTGCGGAAAGTTGTAGAGATAGATCGGGATCGGGCTTTTCTCGGTCGCCTGGATGAGGCGCTCGAACCAGGCGAAAAGCCCGTCGTCCGAGGCCGGCTTGTAGTAATAGGGTGGCAGGACCAGTGCAACGGCATAGCCGAGGCGATCGGCGAGCGCTGTGAGGGCGATCGTCGTCTCAAGGTCCGGCGTTCCGGTGCCGACCATTAGTCTTTTCGTATCGAGCGCCTCGGCAGCGGCCACCATGACGGCCCTGCGCTGCTCGAAAGACAGCGAATTGGCTTCGCCGGTCGTCCCCAGCACATTCAGACCATCACAGCCATTGTGCAGGCACCAGCTAGCATGTTCGACAAAGGCTGCGGTATCGATCCGGCCCTGATCGTCGAACGGCGTCGGCACGGCGGCAACGACGCCACCGAATTCGGTCACAGACATGTCTCGTTCCTATTGCTGAAATATTGCTATGCTACTGTTGCGGCTTTCTCGAAGCTGGCAACGAACGGGTGGTCCAGCACTGTCGAGCACTCTTTGCTCCATCCGCCAGGCGACCCCATTGCGGTAACGTCGGGGCCGAAGAACTCCTTGTTGACGGCGATGAAATGGCGCTGGCTCCCGGAGATTTCCTGGTCCCAGACAATGGCATCGACGGGACAGATCGACAGACAGAGCCCGCAGTTTATGCATTCTTCCGGATGGATGTAGTACGTACGTCCACCTTCGTAGATGCAGTCGACAGGACAGGCCGCGGTGCAGTCGCCGTCTTTCACGTCGATGCACGGCTCTGTAATGACATAGGCCATCTTGCTTGCCTCTGATGAGTTGCTTGCAAGCACAATGTTTCAGAGTTTCTCCTGGCGAAGAAGCATAGATATTCGCAACGGACGTTGCCAAAAAGGCAACGTTTGGCGGCTGTCGGCGTTCCGCCGCAATCCGTTCAACGTGTCATTCGCGCTTGCTCGCGCCAATTCGTGAGATGGCGATATGGCCAGCGTCGGGCTCCTTTCGGAGCCCGCTGCTCCTCTATTGCGCAGTAGCGCCGAGATCGACCTTATCGAGAAGAAGGGCAGGATGTTCTGCGGCTCCGACCAGTTCGAGCGCACTGATGCCGGCGGCGTCCTTGGCCTTGGCCGTCAGGGTAAACGTTCCCGGCTTGTTGATGAACTGGGAAAGCGCCATCGCAGCCTCCTGCAGCTTCGGTTGAGTGGACGCAAACTGTTGCAAGCCCGCCGTCGTCATCATCACGAGGATTCCGCGCACGCTGTCTTCGGTCATGGCGTTCTCATCGGCATAGAGCTTTATGCCCTTGGTCATGATCCCCTTGTCTTCGAACTTGAGCTTGGCCTCCCGGACCGTGAGGCCAAAGAGTGCCATCTGTGCCGCGGTCATGTCACCGGAGAAGAAGTCCTTGGTGGCACCGCCCATGATCCCCGAGAAGGAAAGGCTGCCCATGTCCTTGCCGCTCAAGGAAATCTCCTTGATGACGAGGTTCTCCTTCGGCTCGTCCCAGGCCAGTTCGAAGTTGGAAGAAATGATCAGCTTGTCAAGACCGAGCTGGCGCAGCGCCTTGGAGGCTTCGTCTTCGGCGTCCGACGGAACGGGCACGCTGAGATCTTGATAGGCGATGCGGACTTCCGTCGGGATGCCATTGCGGGGCTTGGTCAATGCCACCTCATAGCTGTCCAGTGTAAACCGTATGCGCTCAGGGACCGAAGGCATGGTCGCCTGGTCCGCTGGTGCCTCGTCCAATGGAGCGTCCTGGTTGTCGGCGCCATCAGACGGATCCCTGTCGGGCAATGTCTCGGCGCTTGCAGATGGGTCGGTGTCAGCGCCGGGTGCGCCTTGTTCATCCTCGCCGGCTTCGCTTTCCGCCACACTTGCTGTCTCGCCAGGCATGTCGACGTCCAGACCCTTCAACCGGATCGTGCCGAACTCCGGCATGAGCGTTGTGAGGGGGAAGTCTTCAAGCTGCTCTTCGTTCAACTCTACCAGCTTCGTCAGCGCTTCCATGGTCGGATCCCAGGAGAAGCCACTGATGCTCGCTTCGGAGAACTTGGCGTAGTCGGCGCCTTCGCCGATGGAAACTCCGTGCATGGCACCGTTAAAGGTACGGCCTTCGAGTTGGACCGCCATCTTGTCGATGGCCAGTTCAATTGTCTTGCTCTCGCCGCTGTCGTCCTCTTCGGAGATCTGCGTCTTGAGACCGAGCATCTCGATGTCGCCCTTGCCGATGATGTCGGCAAGGGAAAGGGCGCGTTTGAAAAATGCCTGACGCTCGGCAGGCGGCAGTGCGTCCAGATCGGCCGATTGCAGTTTCTCAAGTTTCTCAAGTGTTTCAAGAAGTGGTTCGGTCGGCATGCGGACGCTCAAGCCGCTGCTTTGCACCTCGTCATATCTGAAAGACGACGTGCCGTGCGACAGGACGATGTTTTTGACCGAAATCGGGCCGTAGAGTGGTTTGGGTTCCTTGTCGCCAGGACCGGCCTTTTCCCCGTAAATCCGGGCGAGGTAGGCTGCATCAAAGTCCTTGCCGCTCATGGCGCCCATGGAGCCGCTCATTTCCTCCTGCTTCGGTGCGCCGTCCCCATCCTGGATTTCCAGCGCCAACTCGAAGTTCGCCCCGCTGGCGGAATAACGCGCCACGCGACCGCCGGCGATATCCTCAAAAGCAACGTTCTTGTAGACGGTCATTTGTTTGGAGCCGGCGAACACCTGACTGACCGTAACCTCCGGCGCCACGACACGCTTCGCCGCAAAACGTTCAATGCGTTTCAATGGCGTCACGTTGGCCTGATCGCCGGCCTTTGCGGCGTCCGTTGCGAAATTGGGCTCCTCGACGCTTGCCTGCGGCACGGAAAGCTTGCCCACCGCCAGGTCGAGTTCGATACCTTTCAACTCGAACCCGCCTTTCAGGAAGGAAATCCTGGGTCGTCCGTCGATGGCAGCGACCCGCACACTGCGGCCGCCGGCGAAGGGAAGTGTAACGTCGCGCATATGAACGCGCCCGAGAAAATCCACCTCGACCGCAGCTGCCTTGCCGCCACGGTCGACAAGAAACCTGTCGGCCGCCCTTGTGAGCATGAACTTGCCAGCGGTTGCGCCGGCCACTGCGAGCGCGACGACCGCAACGGTGGCCCAAAGCGCTTTGCGGCCGCCATTGCCGGTTCGAATTTCTGCCTGCGGCACGATTTCTGTCCTTTCATCAAACAAGACTGACAACGATTCCTGACGTGCCGTGTGACTAATGAGCCGTTTCGCTTTATGCAAGTTTGGCGAGAAATAATCCGCTGGAGGAATCCTGGTTGCAAGAACCCTTGTGGCACAAGACCGGCTGCGGCAGCGATTTGCGTTGATGGCTGGCGGTGGAAAAGACCCGGTCACGCCGTCGGCAGTTAGGGAGCGGCGGCACCGACATTTCCAGGGCGAACCGCGTTGCCGCTATCGACGGGATAATGCCGCCAATCCCATCCGCAATCTCCCAGGTCATCAAAACCCGGGGAGAGTGACATTCCAACTTTGCAGGATCAGGACACTTTAACTTTGCGGCTACATAGGAAGATCGCGTAATCTGCATTATGGAACTAGGCGTTGGAGGTGAGACTTACATGCTGGTACGCAGCGAGACGGCTGTTATGCCCGTTCGCGCGCGGATCGGCCGCTCAAAAAGGCTCGCCGCAGGCGGTTCAGCATAGAGTCGGCGAACGGCCAAGAACAATGCTCCCCCTCCATGGCTAACCGCATCGGAAAGGCTCGATCCTGCCACAATCATGGGTCGCTGAGACGCAGCGTCGACGAAGATTACCGCCATTTGGCCGCTAAGCTTTTATGACCCGTGCGCCAAGTTCGCACAAAGTGCAACGTGCACTTCAAAGGGACTGACTGAAGTCGGCGACCGAAATCCATCGTTGAGATGACGACCGCTGCGCGCGGCCGCCATCACTGGTTCTACCCTTCACAGTCGCCTGACAGGCGCTGCATTAAATTTCGTGCCACAACCTCTTCCTCGAAGGACCGCCAGTTGCCAGGTTCATCAGGAGATATTTGTAACTATCAATTCAAAATTCCTTGACATTTCAACTGAAAAGGCTGGAACTAAGATAACAACAAATTCATGGAGCTCGTTTCATGCTGGCAATTGTTGCCGATGACCTGACCGGCGCCCTGGATGCGGCCGCCCCATTCGCCAGCAGGGGCCTGCATACTGAGATTGCGCTTACTGTCGAGGCCCTCCCAGGGGCCTTGAGCGCGCGCCCGAAGGTCGTTTCAGTCAATATTGGCTCGCGGGAAATGGATGTCGCATCGGCGCAACAGGCAACAGCTGCGGCGCTTGCTGCCTTGCCGCCGGGCGCGCGCCTTTTCAAGAAGATCGACTCGCGCCTCAAGGGCCACATTGCTGCCGAGCTCGATGTTATCCCATTTCGCTCAGCGCTTGTTTCTCCTGCCATTCCGGATTTCGGACGGATGGTAAAAGCAGGCCGTGTACAGGGCTTTGGGGTGGATGCGCCGATACTGATCGCCGAAAAGCTTGGCCGGCACGCACGCAACGTCACGATCCCTGATATCGCGACTGCGGAGGAAATGCGTCGCTCGCTTCAATCGGCCCAGGAATCGGGAGTGGACCTGTTGATCGGTGCACGTGGACTGGCCGAGGCACTGGCATGCCAAATGAGCGGCGGAGCAAATCCGCTCGCTGCCGAGGTCCCCGAAGGTCCGGGGCTTTTTGTCATTGGCTCGCGTGATCCGATCACGCTGGCGCAGATCGAAGAATTGCGGGCAACACTCGAGCCGCGTTATCTACCGGCGCCAAACGGACGCCTGAGCGAAGCGTCTTCGGATGGCAGCTTGATAACTCTGGTGCAAGCGGTTGAAGGCGATGTCGCAATGACCTCCCATGAAGTCTCTCGCCTTCTAGCCGAAAGCGTCTTTCCGGCTTTGACACAGGCCGCTTCCACGTTGCTTCTTTCCGGTGGCGCCACTGCGCAGGCAGTGCTCGATGTGATGGGGATCACGCGTTTCCGGCTGATGGGTGAGTGCATGCCTGGTCTGGGCTTGGCCTTCGCCGACGGACATTGCATCATCGCGAAATCCGGAGGATTCGGTGACCCGGCGACGCTGAGGGAGATTGCGGGCAGAATGCTCCGCAACATGGGATGACGATGGGACTGGAGAACGGAACGACACGCAAGAGCCTGGCCGACCTCGTCTTCGAGCGGATGCATCGCGCCATCAAGTCGGGAGCCTACAAGCCCGACGAACGCTTGCCGACCGAGCACGACCTGGCGGCTGAATTCGAAGTGTCCCGACCGGTCATTCGCGAGGCGCTCCGTCGCATCCGTGACCAGGGCCTGATCTATTCCCGCCGGGGCGCCGGAAGTTTTGTTCGTGCCGTCGGCATGAAGGAGCCCCTTGGCTTCGGGCAACTGGAGAATGTCGCGGATCTCTTGAACTGCTACGAGTTCCGGCTGACGGTCGAGCCGGCAGCGGCGGCAGCGGCAGCGGCGCGCCATGATGACGCCAGTCTTGGCGCCATTCGCCAGGCGTTGGAGTTGATGCGGGACGCGACCAACCGGCAGTCGCATCGCGAGGACGCGGATTTCCAGTTCCATCTGGCGATCGCGCGCGCTGCCCAGAACAGCTATTTCTCCACCGCGATGGAAGCCCTCAAGGACCATATTGCCGTCGGCATGAAATTCCATGGCGCATCGGTCAAGCGCGAGACGGCGGGCCTCACACGAGTTTTCGCCGAGCACGAAGCGATTTGCGACGCGATCGGCGCCGGTGACGGCACCAAGGCAAAGCAGTTGATGCATGATCACCTGACCGGCTCGCGCGAGCGGTTGTTTCAGACGACCAGATAGGTCAGCGCCGGCCGCAACGCGAAACGCCCCGGCTTATGGTCGAGGCGTTTGCAATTGGACAAAGCCCACAGGGCTTAAAAGGCTGCCCTGTAGACAGCCAGAACCTCGTCGACGCTCATATCAACAGGGTTGTTGTCCATCAGGCGGCGATTGGCATGCGCCTCGCTTGCATAGAGCGGCAGATCGTCCGGCGTCGCACCGTGAGCGGCGAGCGACATTTCGATGCCGAGATCGCTGCAAAACCCGTGCGCGGCGCTCAGAAGGTCCGCCTCGGAAAGAGCTTCGCCCAAGCCCAGCGCCCGCGCCACCTCATCTGTCTTCCTTGTGGCGACGGAACGATTGAAGGCGAGCACGTGCGGAAAAATGATGGCGTTGGCAAGGCCATGCGGAAGCCGGAGCCTTGTTCCCAACGGATAGGCGATGGCGTGACCTGCGGCCGTGTTGACGGGCCCAAGGCATATGCCGCCATAGTAGGAGGCCAGCATGAGCCCTTCGCGGGCCTCGGTATCGGCTCCGTCCTTGACCGCGCGGGCCAGATATTTGCCGACGAGATGGAAGCCCATCCTTGCAAAGCCATCGATCATCGGATGCGCTCGCCGATTGGTGAAGGCCTCGACGCAATGTGCCATCGCATCGACACCGGTCGCCGCCGTGACTGCTGGTGGCACCGAATAGGTCAATTCCGGATCGAGAACGGCAAGGTCAGCGATCATATGTGGGCTTTCCACGGCGATCTTGGTGCCTTTTCCGGTGTCGGTGATCAGCGAGCGAATGCCCGCCTCGGAACCGGTTCCAGCCGTCGTCGCGACCTGAACCAGGCGCGTGTTGCGGCCGGCGACGCGATTGGGGCCGGCAACATCGACGAGCGTCTGGTCGCAATCCCAGAGCGCGGCAACCAGCTTCGCGACGTCGAGCACCGAGCCGCCGCCGAGACCGACGATCAGGTCCGGCTTGCATTGCCTCGCTGCCTCGAGGGCTGCGTCCAGCGTTGCGATATCCGGCTCTCCGGGTATCGCATCGAACACGGTGACACGGCCGGAAAGCCGCAGCCGATCTGCAAAGCCCGCCGTGATCGGCGTTGCGATCACCAGAGCGGAGCCCACTTCACCGGCCCAGGTTCCGACCTCGCCGACCGTGCCCGCGCCGACCACAAGGCGGCGTGGTTGGTGAAGGGTGATTTGAGCGTTTGTCATGGCTTGAGTCATCCTTGCTTAGCGCTGCCGGCCACGAGCTTGCGCGCGTAGGCTATGGCGGAGTTCATGTTGCCGTGGTCGGCGATGCCCTTGCCGGCGATATCGAAGGCCGTACCGTGGTCGACCGACGTGCGATCGATCGGCAGATCGACGGAGACGTTGACCGCTGTGTCGAAGGCGACAAGCTTGATCGGGATGTGTCCCTGATCGTGATATTGCGCAACGATCAGGTCAAAGGCACCGGAATAGGCGCGGTAGAAAACCGTGTCCGCCGAAATCGGCCCGTAGACGTCGATCCCTTCGGCGCGCGCGGCCGCGACCGCAGGCGCGATCTGGTCGTCATCCTCCGTGCCGAACAGGCCGTTTTCACCGCAATGCGGATTGATGCCGGCAACGGCGATCCTGGGCGCGGCGTAGCCGGTGCGCTTGAGATGTGCGTCCCCGGCCCTGATCGTTGCCAGCACCCGCTCCGTCGTCGCTCTTCTGATTGCCTCTTGCAGCGAGACATGCGTCGACACATGGATGACCTTCAGCCGCTCGGAAGCGAGCAGCATATAGGCGGCCTTCGATCCGGTCAGGCTGCGCAGCATGCCGGTATGGCCATCGTAGTGATGGCCTGCAAGGTTAAGCGCTTCCTTGTTGATCGGCGCGGTCACGATGCAGCCGATCGCACCGGCTTCAGCGTCGCGCACCGCTTTCTCGATAAACCGAAAGGCAGCATCGCCGGCGACCGCGCTCAGCTGGCCCCAGGGCAGCGGCGCGTCCTTGATCGGCAGATCAACGACATGAGGTGCGAGATCGATGTCCAGGCCGAGCGCAGACCGGGCGGCCTCAAGCGTCGTCAGATTGCCATAGATGCGCGTCTGCGCACGGTCTGCGCTGGACATTTCTGACAGAGCCCGCACCGCGATCTCGGGGCCGACCCCACAGGGATCGCCCATGGTTATACCGATGATATTGCTCATGTAACACTCCGTCGAGCCGCACTGTCCCAGCCGGGAGCCAGGCGGACATATTTGATCGCGCGCCGATGATAGGTGTAGGCGAGATGCAGCGTGCCGTCGGCGCCCTCAAGCAGCCACGGGTAGGACATTTCCTGGTTGCGGCCATCGGTCGAGTCGTTGGACAGACAGGTCCCCGGGCCTTCCTCGATCGATAGGCGCAGCGCGAAGGAGCGCCCGCCATCCTCGGAAAGGCAAACCGTAACGGGCGCGCGCGGAACGCCCCAGACAGGAACGCACCCCCCACGTGGATCCGCATCGGGCCGGCCATCGTCTTCGCCCAACTCGTCATAGAGCGAGGCGCGCCGGTCGGCCGACAAAAGCGCATTCACCGGATTGCAGATCATGGCGATGCGGCCGTCGCGAAGGCGGATTGCGGCAAGCGAGGAGTTGTTGTTCGGCACTTCGGTGGCGTGGGGCACCGACCAGGACCGGCCACCGTCGACACTCTCGGCCCGGTAGACAAAGTCGGCCTGGCGACGCCGGAAGAAGGCGGCGTAGCGATCCGCCCCGAGTGCAACCGGCGCCATGTGCACACAGCCGATGGACTGTTCGATATCCTCTAGTCGCCACGTGCTGCCTGCATCAAGCGAGACACCCACCGCGGCTGTGTCGTGACTGCCGTTCCATTTCTGGCCGGGGCGTTGCACGCATCGGAAAATCGGCAGCAGCCATGCGCCATCATCGCGCACGACGATCGGTGCGCGGACAAAACACCCGCGCGGCAGGTCGAGGTAACGCCCTTGCTGAGCCGAGAGCTTCAGTGGATCACTCGGATCACGCGCCACCTTTGCCATGCGGATCCGGCACTCGTCCTGATTTCCTGATGGTTGCGATGTGTGAAACAGCCAGAGCGTACCGTCCGGCGCGGAAAACAACACAGGGTTCTGTTCCGAATGCGCGGGGTCGTCACTCAGTGGCTGCGGCGGTCCCCAGCTCGTCGAACCTAGCGGCAGTATGGACGCGAAGATGGAGATATCCGACTTGCCTTCCAGCGTGCCGCCGAACCAGGCGCACAGGAGCGCGCCATCATCGAGCACGTGTAGAAATGCCGCATGGTTCTGGATCATTGGCGAAGGCAACAAGGCTTCGTGGCGCCCCGTGGACGCGGATCGAAGCACGCCGTTCATGTTGCGAGCGATTTCATCGGGATGCATTGGGCCCTCCAGTCGGCATCGAAAATCAACCAAATTTCCAAGTTGTCAAGTTCGTTTATGTTATTTACATTTCACTAGCCACTCACAGTCCTACCATATTATATTGAAACTATTAGCTTTTTTTAGAGAAGAATTGTCCGATATAATTTTACATGGGAAAACGATTTGACAAACTTCGTCGAAAGCTAGATGGTCATTGCAACACGGCACGAGGATGCCGGGGACGGAGGATCTTCATGTACAGCGCCAGCAGCCGCCACCAGGCTACGACGGCCGTCGTCTTTGCAGCGGGAGCAGCAACGCTCGCCGCGGCAGATGCCGTGATCGTGCGGGCGCTGAGCGGCGCAGTGCACCCTTTCGTCATCGGATTTTTCCGGGCGTTCTTCGGCGCACTGATCCTTCTGCCCTGGATCGCGCTACGCCCATCCGTTCTTGGCACGACGCACCCAGTGCGCCAGCACGCCCTGCGCGCCGGCTTCAAGCTGTTGGCGATGGTCGCTCTGTTTGCCGCCTTCAGCTGGGGGCCGCTGGCCGACGTGACCGCAATCGCCTTCACCTCCCCGATCTTTGTCGTCCTCGGCGCAGCCTTGACGCTTGGCGAACGGCCGGGCCCGATCATGATTGTGGCGGTCGCCCTCGGCTTTGCCGGTGCCATGCTGGTGATCGGCCCGTCCGCAACGGGTTTCACGCTGGCGATCTCGCTGGCACTTGCAGGGGCCCTGCTTCAGTCAGCGATCCAGCTGCTCTTGAAATCCATGTCGAAAGGCGACGCGACGTCGACGCTCGTCGTCTGGAACCTTCTCCTGACCGTGCCGATCGCCCTCCTGCTCGCCCTTCCCTTTTTCGCCATTCCCGGCCCAAGGGAAATGGGCCTGCTCGCGCTTCAGGGCGCAGTCGGCACCGCCTGCATGGCGCTGATGACCCATGCCTTTTCTCTGGCACCGGCGACCGTCGTCGCACCGGTGGACTTTCTGCGCCTGCCGCTCGTGGCCTTCGGCGGATTTGCCCTGTTCGGCGAAACCGTTGCGCTGACCACCATTGGCGGAGGTGCGCTCATATGCTGCGCCGCATTGATTGCCGCGCGTTCCGGAAAATTCAGGCCCGGCAGCACGCCGGACTGAACGAGACTTTCTAGGGAGGAAAATGCAATGAAGAAAACGCTTATCCTGGGGGCGCTCCTTTTGGGCTCCGCCATGTCACCTGCCTTTGCCGCATCGGGACCGATCAAGATCGTGCTGGCCGAGGAAGCTGACCTGCTCGAGCCCTGCATGGCAACCCGCTCGAATATCGGCCGCGTCATCATGCAGAATGTCAGCGAAACCCTGACCGAGCTCGACGTTCGCGGCGACAAGGGCGTCGTGCCGCGCCTTGCCGAGAAATGGGAGCAGAATGAAGACGGAAGCTGGCGCTTTCACCTTCGCCAGGGCGTGACATTCTCCAATGGCACGACCTTCGATGCCAAGGACGTCAAGCACAGCTTCGACCGCATCATGAGTGACAAGAATGCCTGCGAGTCACGTCGCTACTTTGGCGGCATGACGGTCACCGCCAACGTCGTCGACGATCACACGATCGATTTCAGCGCGGACCCGGTGCAGCCGATCCTGCCGCTATTGATGTCGCTCGTCACCATCGTTCCGGAAGAAACGCCGCTCGAATTCATCCGCGAGCCGATCGGCACCGGCCCCTACAAGCTGACCAACTGGACACCGGGCCAGCAGATCGTGCTGACGCAAAGTGATGACTACTGGGGCCAGAAACCGCAGGTCACCGAAGCAACCTATCTGTTCCGCGCCGATCCATCGGTCCGGGCAGCGATGGTTCAGGCCGGCGAAGCCGATCTCTCGCCGTCGATCTCGCAGCTCGATGCAACCGACCCGAAGACCGACTTCTCCTATCTCGACAGCGAGACAGTCTATCTGCGCATCGACCACAATATCGAGCCGCTGAACGACGTGCGCGTCCGTCGTGCGCTCAACATGGCGATTGATCGCCCGGCGTTCCTGGGTACCCTGGTGCCCGACAGCGCGCTGCTTGCCACCGCGATCGTGCCGCCGCCGACGCTCGGCTGGAACCCTGACGTGAAGGTCTTCCCGTACGATCCAGAGGCCGCGAAAAAGCTTCTGGAGGAAGCCAAGGCCGCAGGCGTGAAGGTTGAGACACCGATCACCATCATCGCACGCTCGGCAAACTTCCCGAACGTAACGGAGATCATGGAAGCCATTCAGGCGCAGTTGCAGGAAGTCGGCTTCAAGATCGATCTCAAGTTCGTCGAAGTGGCCGAACATGAAGGCTACTATTCCAAGCCGTTCAAGGAAGGTCGCGGGCCTCAGCTCGTCGCTGCCATGCACGACAACTCCAAGGGCGACCCGTCCTTCTCGATGTTCTTCAAATACGCAACCGAAGGCACGCAGTCTGGCTTTTCCGACCCCAAGGTCGACGACCTGATCAAGCGCGCCTCGGCGGCTGTCGGCGAAGAACGCGCCAAGCTCTGGTCTGAAACGATTGCCTATGTGCATGATGAAGTGGTGGCCGACGTGCTGCTCTTCCACATGGTTGGCTTCTCGCGCGTTTCCGAACGCCTGGATTTCAAGCCCACCATGGCGACCAACTCGATGCTTCAGCTCTCGGAGATCGGCATCAAGTGATCCGTTCCGGCGAGCACGAACTTCGCCAGTGACAGATGCAATCAAGGCGGCGGGAAGATCCCGCCGCCCTAAGCAATCGAGAGGCACAAGATGAGCTTCATTCGCAAACGCGCACTGGCCAGCCTGATTTCCCTTGTCGGGCTGATCGTGATGGTCTTTTTCCTCTCGCGCCTGACGGGAGATCCCGCCGCCCTGTTCCTCCCCGTCGAAGCATCGGCGGAAATGAAGGACCAGTTTCGCGAGATCCACGGCCTTAACGATCCGATCATGGTGCAGTTTGGCCGCTATGTCGGCGACGTCGTCACCGGCGATTTCGGCGAGTCGCTGCGCAAGGCACGCCCGGCACTCGACGTGGTTCTGGAAGCTTTCGTGTGGACCCTCTGGCTCGCTGCAATCACCATGTCGCTCGTGACGGGCGCTGCCATCGTCGTCGGCTCGCTGGCCGCGTTCCGCGCCGGCGGCTTTTTCGATCGCCTCTCCTCGGTAATATCTCTGATCGGCGCGGCGGTTCCGGACTTCTGGCTTGCCATTGTCGCGATCGTCGTCTTCTCGGTGAACCTTGCCTGGCTCCCGACATCCGGCACCGGCTCCCTCCTGCACTGGATACTGCCGATCGGCGTTTTGTTCGTCCGCCCGTTCGGCATCATCGTCCAGGTCGTTCGCGGCTCGATGATCAGCGCGCTTTCGTCCGCCTATGTGAAGACGGCCCGTGCCAAGGGCGTGAAGTCCGGGCCGATCATCTTCATCCACGCGCTGCGCAACGCCATGCTTCCGGTCATCACCGTCATCGGCGACCAGGCGGCGAGCCTGCTCAACGGCGCAGTCATCGTCGAAACCATCTTTGGCTTCCCCGGCGTCGGCAAGCTGATGATCGACAGCATCCTGCAGCGCGACTTCAACGTCGTTCTGGCCGCCATTCTCGTGACCGCGCTGGCGATTTTCGTCATGAACCTGTTGATCGACCTCGCCTACACGCTGCTCGATCCACGCATCCGTCATTGAAGAGGCCGGCCATGACCTTACAGACGACAGATACGGCGATACTCCAGGAACCGACCTTTGCTGTTCGCATGGCGCGCATGCTGTGGGCGGACAAGTTCGCTCTTTGCGCCGCCATCTTTCTGATCACAGTGCTCATTCTCGCGATCGTCGGGCCGAGCTGGCTTGGCGACCTTGCGACGAAGCAAAACCTGCGTGGCCGAAATGCAGCGCCGTTCGAATGGGAACGCGGCTGGGTCTGGTGGATGGGGGCGGATGCGCTCGGTCGTCCGCTGTTTGCCCGCATCATCGTCGCAACGCAAAACACGCTGATGGTTGCCGCCGGTGCGGTCGCGATCTCTGCGATCGTCGGCACCACGCTCGGTCTGATCGCAGGCTTTTCCTCCGAGCGCGTCAACCAGGTCATCATGCGGCTGGCCGACGTCATCATGTCGTTCCCGTCGCTGCTGATCGCGGTGATCGTGCTCTATGTCCTCGGCTCGTCGATCCTGAACCTGATGCTGGTTCTCTCGATCACGCGCATTCCGGTCTATCTGCGAACCACCCGCGCCGAGGTGCTGGAAATCCGCGAGCGCATGTTCGTGCAAGCCGCACGCGTCATGGGCGCTTCCAGCAAGCGCATCCTGTTCCGGCACATCCTGCCCGTGGTCCTGCCAACCCTGACGACGCTGGCCACCCTCGACTTCGCCTATGTGATGCTGGCGGAAAGCGCGCTTTCCTTCCTCGGCATCGGCATTCAGCCACCCGAAATCACCTGGGGCCTGATGATTTCTCAAGGCAGGCAATATCTCACCAATGCCTGGTGGCTGTCCTTCTGGCCGGGGCTTGCAATCATCTTGACGACCATGTCGCTCAACCTGCTTTCGAACTGGATGCGCATCGCGCTCGATCCAGTCCAGCGCTGGCGCCTGGAAATGAAAGGTCGCAAGAATGGCTGACCATCTGCTGGAAGTGCGGAACCTCTCGGTCGAATTTCACACCGTGATGGGCGTCGTCAAAGCCGTCCGCAATATCTCGTATCACCTCGATCGCGGCGAAACGCTGGCGATCCTGGGCGAAAGCGGGTCGGGCAAGTCGGTATCGTCGTCGGCGATCATGAACCTGATCGACATGCCGCCCGGCCGCATCAGCTCCGGCGAAATCCTGCTTGACGGCGTGGACCTCCTGACGATGCCGACGCACAAGCGCCGGGAAGTGAACGGCCGCCGCATCGCGATGATCTTTCAGGATCCGCTGAGCCACTTGAACCCGGTTTATACGGTCGGTTGGCAGATCCGCGAGGCACTGACGACCCACGGCACTGGAAACACCGAAGCGCAGGCCGAGGCCCTTAGACTGCTGACCCGCGTCGGCATTCCCGATCCCGAAAATTCGCTCGACAAATATCCGCACGAGTTTTCCGGCGGCCAGCGCCAGCGCGTCATGATCGCCATGGCGCTTGCGCTCCGCCCAGATCTGCTGATCGCCGACGAGCCGACGACGGCGCTCGACGTGACCGTTCAGGCAGAGGTGCTGGCGCTTCTCGAGGAACTGCAGCAGGAAACCGGCATGGCGGTCCTGATCATCACCCATGATCTCGGTGTCGTCGCCGAAATTGCCGACCGCGTCGTGGTGATGGAAAAGGGCGAACTGGTCGAGGCGGGAACGGTTCGCGATGTCTACAAGAACCCACAGCATCCCTATACCCGCAAGCTGATCGCCGCCGCCCCCGGAAAGGGCAAGATGCATTCGCCCGCAGCGCGCGGCGCGCCGGTCCTGTCGGTTCGTGACGTGCGCAAGCACTATGGCAGCTTCGAAGCGTTGAAAGGCATCTCGTTCGACCTCATGCCGGGCGAGACCATGGCCGTCGTCGGCGAGAGCGGCTCGGGCAAATCCACCCTCGCCCGCATTCTCCTCCGGCTGGACGAGCCCGACAGCGGCAGCGCCCTATGGAAGGGCCGTGACCTGTTCCAGCTTTCGCCGGCGGAACTTTACAAGCTACGGCGCGACCTTCAGATGGTGTTCCAGGATCCCACCCAGTCGCTCAACCCGCGCATGACCGTTTACCAGCTGATCTCCGAGGCCTGGGTGATCCATCCGGACATCCTGCCCAAGGCCAAATGGCGCGAGCGCGTCGCCGAGCTCCTGGTTCAGGTCGGCCTTGGCCCGGAGCATATGGGGCGATATCCGCACCAGTTTTCCGGCGGCCAGCGCCAGCGCATCGCCATTGCCCGAGCGCTGGCGCTCGAACCGCAACTGATCATCTGCGACGAGGCCGTCTCGGCGCTCGATGTCTCGGTCCAGGCCCAGGTCATTGCCCTTCTGGACAAGCTTCGCAAGGACATGGGCATTGCCTTCATCTTCATCGCCCACGATCTTCCTGTTGTCCGCGACTTCGCCGACCACGTCATGGTGATGCAAAAGGGCAATGTCGTCGAACTCGGCACGGTACGCGAGGTCTTCGAGGCGCCACGCCAGGACTATACGCGCGCGCTTCTGGCTGCCGGACTTGATCCGGATCCCGACGTCCAGGCGGCCAATCGCGCCGCCCGCCTCGAATGCGCCTCTTGAGAGAGCGCTCCCATCACTGGAGATAACAATGTCCAAGCAAGCCTTTGTCGCGCTCGTTACCTGCTTTAACGACGATGAGACGATCAACTACGACGCGACGCGCGCCCAGGTCCGCCGACAGGTGGAAGCCGGCAACAACATCATGTGCGCCGGCACGAACGGTGACTTCAGCGCTCTCACCTTCGAAGAAAAGGTACGCCTGACCGAGGAAGTCGTCGACGAGGTCGCCGGCCGCGTCAAGGTGATCGTCAATGCCGGCATGCCCGCAACCTTCGAGACACTGAAACTCGCACGCGAATTCGATCGCATCGGCGTCGATGGCATCGCCGTGATTACCCCGTTCTTCATCGCCTGCACCCAGGATGGCCTGATCCGTCACTTCTCGACGGTTGCCGACGCCGTCGAGACCCCGATCTACCTCTACGATATTCCGGCCCGCACGCAGAACCACATCGAGCCGGAGACCGCGCGCAGGCTTTCAGGGCACGGAAACATCGCCGGCATCAAGGATTCCGGTGGAGCGAAAGAGACGCTCGAGGCCTATCTCGCCGTGGCCAGGGACGTAGAAGGTTTCGAAGTCTATTCAGGTCCCGACCATCTGGTGCTTTGGGCACTGCAAAACGGCGCGGCCGGGTGCATATCGGGCCTAGGCAATGCCATGCCAAACGTCCTGGCGGGTATTTTGACAGCGTTCAATTCGGGCGACGTTGCCGAAGCCGAGCGGCAGCAGGCCATCTACTCGGCCTTTCGCACGGATCTGTATGCCCTCGGCTTCGCACCGGCGATGGTCAAGCGTTCGCTCTATCTGCAGGATGCTTCCGTTGGCGCCAGCCGTCAGCCGGCCCTTTTGCCCAACAAGGATCAGGACGCCCAGATCGAGGACATTCTGCGGCGGTACGAACTCCTGTGACCGGCGATTGCTCCGCGAGACGATAGACAGCCGGTAACAACGGTGTGAACACAGGCGTCGATCGAAACGCCTGTGTTCAGAAGCTCTACACTTTTCCTGGACAGGCGTTAGGACGCCACCATCAGGCTTTCGGCATAGGCCATCATCAGCGGCCCGACACCTTTGGCGTCATCGGCAACGACAGGCTCGGTGAGATAGTAACCTGGGGAGCCGTCGCGATAGTTGCCCTCGAAGCCGCCAAGACCGGCGACGTGGACGATGGTTGTGAAACGAGCGATGCCTTCGGCATCGGCGACGATGCGGGTATTCAGGAGGGCGTCGAGCGCTCGTCTACCGGCTGCCACCAGGGCTTCTGTCCGATCCGGCTCGAACAGACCGTGCCGGACGGCGCGTATGAGCGCATAGGCGAACATGGCCGAGGCTGAACTCTCCTCGTAATTGCCCTCGAGATCCGGCGCGTCCAACACCTGCGGCCAGAGACCGGTAGAGGTCACCTGGCGGGTCGTGATCTCCGTTAAAAGACCGCCCGCCCGCTGGCGCAGCGAAGCGGTGGCCTCGTCGGCCGGCAGCATCGCCAGAGCATCGACCAGTGCCATGGCTAGCCAGCCGACCGCACGTGCCCAGACGGCGGGAGACTGCCCGGTCACCGGGTCGGCCCAGCGCTGCCGGCGGCTGTCGTCATAGCCATGGACATAGAGGCCGCCCGGGGTGGCCGTTAATGCAAGAGCCGTCGAGAACTGCTGCAGCGCGTCGGCGATCAGGCCGGCGCGGCCGGTGGATTTGCCGTACTCGATCTGGAACGGCAGCCCCATGTAGAGCCCGTCCAGCCAGACCTGATGCGGATAACGCTTCTTGTGCCAGTAATTGCCGGCAGCGATGCGGGGATGGCTCTGCAATTGCCTTGCCAGACGGTCCGCCGCCAGACGATAGCGCGGATCGTCAGCCTCTTCGGCGAGCGCGAACAGAGAGCGTCCGGCAAGAATATGGTCGATGTTGTATTCACAAGGATCGTACCCCGAAAGCGCACCGTCAACCGCGATCTGCGGATCCGCAAGGCGATGAAGATGCGCCTTCCAGCGCGAATCCCCTGTCGCCTCGAAGAGATGAATGAGGCCGCGATAAACGCATCCATCCTCGTAGCACCAGTCGCCGCCTTTGTACGGGCTGTAACGCGTGGCGAATTCATCGAAATAGTCTGTCGGGTTCACGGGCGGATCTCATTCAAAGGAAAGGGAAACGGAGGCGGCACTGAGCAAGGCGGGATCGTCGCAATTGATCTCGGATTGCTCGGCAACGATCGCCTCATGGCGCATGGGCCGTACGCGGTCGGCCATGATGGGAGGCGTCGCGATTGCCGCGGGGTCGCGCGAGATGATTTTCAGGCGGCGAATATCAACGTTGCGGATCGGGGCTTCGGGTAGACCGAGAAACGCGCCTGCCGCGTGGGCGAGCCCACGGATCTCGACGTCCTCTATGGTTACGCCGTCGATGACCGGCGTTGCGGAACTGACGGCCGCCGGCTCACGGCTCTGCACCCAGGGATCGTGGCCATCGGCATCGCAATGGTAGTGGGCGTTGGCCGAAAGCGCGGTTTCGACGCCATCGAGCCGCACGCGGCGCATGGCGATATTGGTGATCGACCCGCCGCGACCGCGACGGGTCTTCAACCGCAAGCCGCGATCGGTGCCGATCATCTCGCAATCCTCGACGCAGACGTCATGCACGCCACCGGACATCTCCGAGCCGATCACCAGCCCGCCGTGGCCTCGCTCCATCAGGCAGTGGCTGACGCGAACGCCACGCGTTTCGCTGAGATGATCGTCTTCACCATCGGGACCGCGTTTGCCCGCCTTGATCGCGATGCAATCGTCGCCGACAGAAAAGCGGACACCTGAAATCGCGACGTCTCGGCAGCTCTCCGGGTTGAAGCCATCGGTGTTCGGGCTGTCAGGCGGCGCGACGATCGTAAGTCCGGCGGCCGTCAGCCGCTCGCAGCCTTGCGGATGAATGGTCCAGGACGGCGCGTTGCGGATCGTGAAGCCGAGCAGGGTTATATCGCGGCACGAAATGAGATGCAGGCCGCGTGGGCGCCGCGCCCCGTCCCGGGTCTCCTTCGGCCAGCTCCACCAATCGCCTCTGTCGCCGGAGCCGTCGACGGCGCCCCTTCCCTCGATCACCAGGTTTTCCGCCGAAACAGCGTGCACCGGCGCCGCAAAACACGCTGCAGGCAGACCTTCCCAGCTGCCGAGCATGCGGCCGCAATGATCGTGCGAAGGCAGAATTGGCCACCCGGTGCGCCCAGATGGCGCTTGAAGGATCGCCCCTTCCGCAAGATGCAAGGTCATCTGACCCTTGAGGCGGACCGGCAACGACGTCCACAGGCCCGCACCAAGGAAAAGCGTGCCTCCCTTGGGAACGGCTGCGACCGCATCGGTGAGTGCTACGGCATTGGCGCCGGCGCCATAGAGATCGTCGGGCGCAACATCGGCCACGAGACCGAAATCGGCTGCATCGACGCGACCGGCGCAAGGCGCTGTTTCGAACGCCACCGGCAGAAACCCCTCCGCCTCGAAAAGATAGCGGCGCGCCGGATGAAGCCTATGCAACAGGGTCACGACAGTGTCGGCGACCCCCTGCTGCCAGTCCAAGGCGTCGTCCGGCGAGGACAGCCGCCAGGCCGTCTTTTCCCGCAGCCAGTAGAGCGCACCGGGCGCAGGCAGGCATAGCGCCGCCGTTCGCGCCGAGAGCGCGATGATGGATGGTCGGATCATGTCTTGCCTCGTGTTCCATGCCCGTCTGGCGGGCGGAAGTCCCGCCGCGGCATCCCGCGGCGGGCAATCTTTGTGGTCAATCGAACTCGGCGAGAACGTCGTTCACCGTGTCGATGATCTGCTGGGCAGCCTCTTGCGCGGTGAGCTGGCCGTAGGCGTATTCCTCGAGCGTATCGATAAAGGCGGCTCGAATTTCCGGATGTTCGTTGAAGGGCGAAACCGTCGGCCCGGTCGCGGCCATGACGATGGCGTTGGCGGCGCGAACCTCCGCCTCGCCCTTGTCGCCGAGGCGGGCGGCAGCGGCCTTCGATGCGGGAAGCCCACGCGACGTGCCAAGGGCGTCGATGCCTTCCGGCTCGTTCAGCAGGCAGTTGACGATCTGAGCGGCGGCCTCCTGGTTTTTCGAATTCTTGGAAATCGAGAACACCATGGAGGGCTTGCGATAGACGCCTTCGGTCACCGCGCCTGCAAGCTTCAGCATCGGCACGGGTTTGAGAACCTGACCGTCTTCCAACGGATCGGCGTACTTGGAATAGGTTGAATCCCATTCATAGGAGCCGGCGACCTTGCCTTCGGCCCAGGCGGGCTTTTCAAACAGGTTGACGTTGCCGTCGGCTGCCTCTTCTTTTTGAGAACGGATTGAGCCGGTCTCCACCAGCTTGCCGAGGAAGGATATGCCTTCGGCGAGTTCCTCAGGCGTCCAGGCGACACGATTGTTTGTCTGGTCGACGAGGTCCTTGCCGGTCTTTTGCACGACGGCAAGCGTCACCAGCAGCTGGGCGGTCTCCTTGACCGCGTTGAAGGTGTAGTGGTCCTTGCCGAGCTTGTCCTTGATGGTCGCTGTCGCGGCGAAGAATTCGTCCCAATTCTTAGGGATATCGACGCCGGCCTTTTCAAAGGTGGTCGCGTTGAAGAAGAAGACACGACCCGTCGTCGAGACGGATAGTCCCTGCAGCACCCCGTTCATCGAGCCTGCGGCGAGATCGCCCTCCGTCCAGTTGGTCAGATCGATCGCCTTCAACGTGCGCAGATCGGCGAAACCTTCGCCGTTCTTGGAAAACAGCGGCAGCCATGGCCAGTTGACCTGAACGATGTCTGACTCGGTCCTGCCGGCCATCTGGGTGGTCAGCTTTTCGAGATAACCGTCGAAACCGGTGAACTCACCCTTGACGGTGTGCCCGTATTTCTGGCCACAGGCAGCTGTCGCCTTCTGGGTGGCGACGTGCCGGCTGTCGCCGCCCCACCACGCCATGCGCAATTCGGCCGCCTGAGCGGTGGCGCCGAGCGAAAGCGCGCCATAGGCGACGCCGGTCAATGCAGCTAAGATTCTCGCAGTCTTCATGGTTCTCCTCCGTGTTGATACAGGGCTCAACGTTGCCTCCTCAAAGCGAGACGTTGCGGCCGTCGGTCTTGTCGAAAATGTGCAATCGTTCCAGGTCGGGACGCAGGCGGATCGTCTCCGAGCGCCCCAGCGCTTCGAAATCGGCCGCACCAACGACGCTGACGACCCTGTGGCCCTCCAGGTCGGCATGGAGATAGACTTCGTGGCCCATGAACTCCGCATTGGCGAGTTTCGCCGTGAAGGCGGCGGGACCGTCGGCGGCAAGCGAAAGGTGCTGCGGGCGCATGCCCACCACAGCCTCCGCCGGGTGCGCCGAAAGCCGGCCCTCCAAATGCGCTCCGAGCGGCATGCTCTGGTTGCCGATCGAGAAGGTGGCGCCATCGAGCCTGGCATCGATGAGGTTCATCTCAGGGCTGCCGATGAACCCCGCGACAAACAGGTTCGCCGGACGTTCATAGAGTTCCTTCGGCGTCGCAACCTGCATGATGTGCCCCGCCTGCATCACGCAGATGCGGTCGCCCATCGTCATCGCCTCGGTCTGGTCATGCGTCACGTAGATGACCGTCGACGACAGACCCTCTGCTTTCAGCTGCCGGTGCAGATCGGTGATGCGAACCCGCATAGAGGCGCGCAATTTTGCGTCGAGGTTGGACAGCGGCTCGTCGAACAGAAAAACGCCCGGCTTCTTGATCAGCGCACGCCCGAGTGCGACGCGCTGGGCCTGGCCGCCCGAGAGCTGCTTGGGAAGCCGGTCGAGCAAGGGTTCGATCTCGAGAATCCTGGCGACACGTTCGATCGCGGCATCGATCTCCGCCTTGGGTTTCCCGGCGATTTTCAGTCCGAAGGCCAGATTGCCTCTCACCTTCATGTGCGGATAGAGCGCGTAGTTCTGGAACACCATGGCGATCGAGCGCTTGCCGGGTGGCAGATCGTTGACACGTCGATCGCCAATGACGACCTCCCCGCCGGAAATCTCCTCAAGTCCCGCAACCATGCGCAATGTCGTCGACTTGGCGCAGCCGGACGGACCGACAAAGACCATGAACTCGCCATCGTCGATATCGAGGTTGATGCCATGGACCGCCTTGAAGGCGTTGCCATAGACCTTTTCGAGATTTTTCAGTTGAACCTTAGCCATGGTCAGCCCTTGATCCCCCCGGAGGAGATCCCTTCGATGAAATATTTCTGCGCGGCGAAGAAGACGATCAACGCCGGAGCGATCGTGAGCACCGACATCGCCAGGATGCGGTTCCATTCGAACGCTTCCGTCGTGTCGATGGAAAGCTTGAGGGCGAGACTGACCGGATACTTGTCCACCGAGGACAGGTAGATCAGCGGCCCGAGGAAGTCGTTCATGGTCCACATGAACTGGAACAGGCACACCGAGATCAAAGCCGGAGCGAGCATCGGCACGACGATGTAGATCAGGGTCTGGAGGCTGTTGGCCCCATCGACCCGCGCCGCCTCCTCCATGTCCGTCGGCAACGAGCGCAGGAATTGCACCAGCATGAAAACGAAGAAAGCGTCACCGGCGAGCGCCGAGGGAACCCAGAGCGGCAGGAAGCTGTCGAGCCAGCCAAGGTCGCGGAACAGGATATACTGCGGAATGCGGGTGACGACGTTGGGCAAAAGCAGGATCGCGATCACCGAGCCGAACAGGATCTTCTTAAAAGGAAAATCGAACCGAGCGAAGGCATAGGCTGCCAGCGTGCAGGAGATGGCCGTGCCGATCACCTTCGGCAGGATGATCAGGAACGAATTCCAGAAGAAGCGCCCGAACGTGTAGGGCGTCGATGTCTGCCAGCCCTTGATGTAGCCGTCGGCGGTCGGATTCTCCGGCAGAAAGCCGGCACCTGCAAAGATCTCCGAGTTCGTCTTGAAGCTAGCGCCGACCAGCCAGATCAGCGGATAGAGCATCACGAAGCCGACCGCGAAAAGAAGGATGTAGCGGATCGCCGTCGAGATCAGTCTGAGCCTTGCGCGGCGCGCGGCCTGGCGGTCGTTGAAGGTAAGATCGGTCATGTCAGATCAGCTCCGCTTGTCGCCGGCGTAGAAAACCCACTTCTTGGAAGACCAGAAGGCGACGAGGGTGAGTACGGTTATGATGGCGAAGAGGACCCAGGCGATGGACGACGCGTAGCCCATGTTGAACTTCTTGAAGGCCTCATCGTAAATGTAGAGCGGCAGCAGATAGGTGGACTTCAGGGGGCCGCCCTGGGTGATGATGTAGGGGCCGTTGAACTCCTGGAACGCCTGAACCATCTGCATGATGAGGTTGAAGAAGATGACCGGCGTCAGCAATGGCAACGTGATGAAGAAGAAGGTGCGCACCTTGCCTGCGCCGTCGATGGCTGCCGCTTCGTAGAGCGACTTGTCGATCGACTGCAGCGCGGCAAGGAAGATCACCATGGCTGAACCGAACTGCCAGCAGCGCAAAAGCGTGATGGTGAATAGCGCGTTGGTCGGATCACCGAACCAGTCGACCGGGGAAAGACCGAGCGTTGCCAATGCCATGTTGGCAAGGCCTTCCGTGGCGAAGATGTAACGCCAGAGAACGGCAATAGCGATCGAGCCGCCGAGGATCGACGGAACGTAGAACGCGGTCCGAAACAGGCCGATGAACATCAGCTTGTAATTGAGGATCGCCGCAATGAAGAGCGCAAAAGCGAGCTTCAAAGGCACCGTCAGGAACACGTAGAGTAGCGTCACATTTAGCGATTTGATGAAGGTGCGATCGCGCGTGAACAGCCGCTCATAGTTGGCGAGCCCCGTCCAACGCGGCTCGCTCATCAGGTCGTAGCTGGTGAAGCTCAGATACAACGATCCGATGAACGGGATCGCCGTAAAGACCAAGAGGCCGACGATATAGGGGGTGAGATAGCCTAGCCCCAAAAGCCGCTGCATCTTCATGGCCACCCTCCCGGGCAGCACCTGAGCGCAGTGAGATTAGATGCAATTTTGTACAAATCAGGCTCCTAATTCGGTGCAGGAAATGTGAGCGGCAACGCCCCCACCTATCCCACGAACCGATCTCCTCCCCAGAAGACGCGGTTTATGCGGTGACATTCTCGCATTTTCAGATCAGAATGAATTCACAAAGGGAAGGAAAAAGATGGACGAAATCGAAGGTGGAATTCTCTCGGCCATTCCGCCGGCTGCGTTGGCGCTCAATCTGACGCGCGCGGCGATCCGCATGGAGCACTCGCAGACCTGGAGGATCGACAAGTCCAACCCGGTTGACGATCTCATTATCTGCCTCGAGGGCCGCGGCCACTACCTGATCGACGGCGAGCCACACGTCATGGAGCCGGGCGACGCGATGTTGATCGGCGCCGGCCAACGCTTCGTCGGCTGGAACGAAGGGCGTGAAACCTATGTCGGCGTAGCGCAGCACTTTACGCTCGACATCTATGGTCGCCATAACCTGATCGCGCAGATGAACATGAGACCAAAACTGCAACTGAGCCGTTGGTCGTTGCTCGAGCCTATCGCCCGCCACTATCGCCAGAGCGCCCCCCCGTCCTCCGTCTCGCTCGGCCAGCATCACCTTTTCATGGTCCTGCTCATCGCCTTCATCGAGGATGCCTTTCTCGGCTGGCGAGACCATGCCACCTATCAGCCGGAGGGGGCAGACGCGATCGACCTTGCGGTGATGAAGGCGGCAACGATGATCTCGGCCCATCCGCTCGATCCGGAGATTGCGGCGAAAGCTGTCGACGCCTCGCCCTATAACGCCGATTATTTCCTGCGCGAGTTCCAGAAGCGGGTGGGCCGCACACCGCGCAAGTACCAGGAACTCAAGCGCATGGAGCGCGCCATGCATTTTCTCGAAGGGGGGCTTTCGGTGGCGGCCGCGGCGGCGGAAGTCGGCTATAGCGACCCCTACTATTTCTCGCGCATGTTCAAGCGAACACTCGGGCTCAGCCCGCGCGGTCATATGAACAGGGTTCACCAGAGCCGGCACGGCGATTTGCTGCAGCTCGATGAACCGGAACAGGAAATCCGTCTAGCCAGGGCCGGCGCAATGGAGAAGCGACTGGCTTAAGACGGGATGTGACCGGATTGGCTTGGTATTTCAACGGGTGCGGGCGGACATCCTTCGTCAGGTGCCCGGCATCTTGAATTCGACGAGCGCCTTGCGATTGACCTCTATCCCGAGGCCGGGCCCATCCGGAATGGCGACCACGCCGTTGACCGCTTCCAGCGGCGCCGTGAGTACCGCCTGACGGAACGGGTTTTCCGTGCGATCGAACTCCATGATCGGCTCGATCGGATTGGCGCGGACCGGATCAGGTACCATCGCCGCCATGAATTGCAGCGCAGCGGCGATCTGCACGCCTGTCCCCCAGACATGCGGCACGATCCGGACGCCATGAAGTGTCGCCAGGCTTGCGACCTTCTGAGCCTCGGAAAACCCGCCGCAGCCGCAAAGGTCAGGCTGGAGTATATCGACGGCACCACTCTGGAGGGCAGACCACATGCCATGGCGCGTATGCCAGGTCTCGCCGCCGGCGACCGGGATGGGCTGAGATGTCCGGATCTCGCGATAGGCCGAGAGTTGCTCGGGCACCACCGGTTCCTCGAACCAGTCGATATCGTATTCCGCGGCTGCCTTGCCAAGCCGGATTGCTTCGGTGACGGTGTAGCCGTGGTTGGCGTCGATCATCAGCCGCATGTCGGAGCCGATCGCCTCGCGCACTGCGCGGATGACGCTCAGATCCTCGTCGACACCGAAACCAATCTTGATCTTGCAGGCATGGAACCCCTGCGCGCGTCGCTCCGCCATTTCATTGGCGTTGTCCGATATCCGGTCGACGCCATCGCGCTTGAAGCTGCCGGTCGCATAGGCGCGCACGCTTTCGCGCCAGCGCCCGCCGAGCAGCATGGAGATCGAGGCGCCATAGTGCTTTCCCTTGATGTCCCAGAGCGCAATGTCGATGCCCGACAGCGCGGTGATGGTCAGACCGCGCTGCCCCTGATCGCGCAGTGCGTTGTAAAGCACCGCCCAAATCTTCTCGGTCTGGCGCGGGTCCTGACCGATCAGCCAATTGGAATAGGCTGCGACCACCGCCGCATTGGGCCGGGCCGGGCCGAGGCATTCGCCCCAGCCGGTCGTCCCGTCATCGCATTCGATCTCCACCAGCACATGGGCGCGCCGGTCAAAGCGCATCGAGGCGCTTTCGAACGGCGTGTCGAGCCGGTGTTCCAGGAGATGCGTGCGAACAGCGGTGATCTTCATCGAGTTCCTCCGGAGTTCGCCGTGTCAGGCCTTGCGCTTGTGTACGCCGATAAGGGCGTCGAGCATGGCAAGCTCGTCATCGGTCAGATCCACTAACGGTGCCCGCACCGGACCGGCGTGGAAGCCCTGCAGCCGCACGCCTGCCTTGACCGCCGAGACGGCATAGCCCTTGGCCCGATTGCGGATCGCCATGAACGGATAGAAGAAATCCGTCAGGATGCGGGCGCATGTGGAGTGATCGCCGGCGCGAAGGGCCACGTAGAACTCGTTGGCAAGACCGGGCACGAAGTTGAACACGGCAGACGAGTAGGTGGTGACGCCGGCACCGAGATAGGCTTCGGCAAAGAGTTCTGCCGTGGGCATGCCGCCCAGATACATCAGGCGATCACCCATCTTTGCGGTGACCTGGCGCAGCAGGCCGATGTCGCCCGTGCCGTCCTTGAAGCCGATCAGGTTGGGGCACTCGTCGCAAAGCCGGGCAAGCGTATCGGCCTGCAGCACCGAATTGTCACGGTTATAGACCATGACGCCGATACCGACCGACTGGCAGACCTTCTTGATGTGGGCGTAGAGGCCCTCCTGAGGCGCGTCGATCAGGTAGTGCGGCAAAAGCAGGATGCCGTCGGCGCCGACCTTTTCGACCGAGCGGGCGATATCGACGGCGATATCGGTGCCATAGCCACAACCCGAAACGATGGCTGTTTCTCCTGCCGCTTCCTTGGCGGCGGCGACCACACCCGGAATCTCATCCGGCTTCAGCGAGAAGAATTCCCCGGTGCCGCCGGCTGCGAAAAGCACCGGAGCGTCGTAGCCGGCAAGCCATTCGACATGCGCCTTGTAGCTTTCCGGTGCAAAGCGCCCTTCAGCGTCGAAATGCGTGACCGGGAAGGAGAGAAGGCCGGAGCCGAGAGCAGCCTTGATGTGTTCAGGGTTCATTTGCGTTTTCCTCTGTGCATGCTTCAGATGCACACTTAGCTACACATAATACATATGTCAATAAGTTATCATACAAGTTACATGATAACCAGCTCGCTTGACGGATCACCGCGCCAGCCAGCCACCGTCGACGTTGAGAATGGCGCCGTGCACGTAGTCCGCTGCCGCCGAAGACAGGAAGACAACCGCACCGGCGATGTCCTCTGGTCGACCCCATCGATTGGCCGGAATGCGCTCGAGGATTGCCTTGTTGCGGCCAGCGTCGGCACGAAGTGCTTCAGTGTTGTTTGTTTCGATATAACCGGGCGCAACGGCGTTGACATTGATGCCCCTCGCCGCCCATTCGTTTGCGAGCAGCTTGGTGAGGCCGGCGACGCCGTGCTTCGCAGCGGTGTAGGACGGGACGCGGATCCCGCCCTGGAACGAAAGCAGCGAAGCGATATTGACGACTTTCCCCGGGCGCCCTTTGGCCAGCAATTCCTTTGCGAATGCCTGCGTTGTGAAGAAAAGCGCCTTCAGGTTTACATCGATCACCGCATCCCAGTCGTCTTCGGTAAAGTCGACCGCGTCAGCGCGCCGAATGATGCCAGCGTTGTTGACCAGGATGTCGATGCCCTGATCCCGGAAGATGTCCCGTGCGGCCATGGGATCGGTAAAGTCGAGGGAAAGGCCACCAGCCTTGCCGCCGGCCTTTGCGATCAGATCCAGCGTCTCGTCGGGCGCACGACGGGCAGCGCACAGGACCTCCGCCCCTGCGGCGGCGAGGCCAACCGCAATCGCTTGGCCAAGGCCGGTGTTGGAGCCGGTGACCAGAGCCTTACGTCCTTGAAGCGAAAAGGAATTTATCATTTTAGATCCTTCGGCTGAATGAAGTCCATGTCGGTGTAGTCGACATTGTCTCCGGCCATGGCCCAGATGAACGTGTACGAGCCGATACCCGCGCCGGAATGGATGGACCAGGGCGGAGAAAGCGCACCCTCCTCGTTCGAGATGAACAGGTGACGCGTCTCCTGGGGCTCACCCATCAGGTGGAGCACCCGTGACTTTTCGTCCATGCCGAAATAGAGGTAGGCCTCCATGCGGCGGTCATGGATATGCGAGGGAATGGTGTTCCAGACGGAGCCGTCCTCCAGCGTCGTGTAACCGAGAACCAGCTGGCAACTCTCCATCACAAGCGGGTGGATGAACTGGTTGATGGTGCGCTTGTTGGAGGTTTCCGACGCGCCCATTTTCACTTCCTTGCTTTCGGAAGCAGTGATGAGGCGTGCCGGCAGGCTGCGATGCGCGGGGCAGGACGTGATGTAGAACCGGCCACCGCCGGAAAAGGTCACGGCACCCGAACCGGCGCCCAGATAGAGGACGTCGCCACGGTTCAAGGTGTAGGCATGCCCGCCCGCCGTCACGGCTCCAGCCTCGCCGATATTGACGATGCCCATTTCACGGCGATCGAGGAATGACGGGGTCTTTGTTTCCTCCACCTTGTTCAGCGTCAACGGCTTCTCGCCGGGCACCGCCCCCCCGATCACGAAACGGTCATAGTGGGTGTAGATCAGCCGGATCTCTCCGGTTTTAAACATCTCCTGCGCCAAGAAATGCTTGCGAAGCCCCGAGGTATCGAGCGTCTTGGCGTATTCCGGATTGACGGCCTGCCTTGTTTCAACGGTCAGCATTAATTTCCTCCATCATGTTGTGGACTACATATCATATATGTTACCGTTATTGTATGATATGTTTGTCGAGGTCAAGATGCCCGCTGGAGCGACGCGAAAATGTTCGGGGTCAGGCGATCATGGGACCTTTGGGCGCGGAGCGTCGGCTGGAAGGCCGACGCTTCATCAGGATCAACCGCTCTTCACCGCGATCAGGTCGGAGCGCGCAGCAGCGTTTTTCCTGCGGCCGATGTCGCCTGACATCGGCTCATGCATGCACTGGGCAGTGCCGCGATTTACAAAAGGAAATCGGAATTGAGACGCCTATTGATCACCGGCGCGGCCGGCCAGCTCGGCCAGGTGATGCGCAAACGCCTTGCACCGCTCGCCAAAACCATTCGCCTCGCAGATCTTGCACCTCTGGATCATCCTGAGCAGAATGAGGAGACCATGGCCTGCGACCTGTCCGATGCGGCCGCAGTGCATGAGATGGTCTCCGGTTGCGACGGCATTGTCCACCTCGGCGGCGTTTCCGTCGAGCGGCCGTTCAACCAGATTGTCGGCGGCAACATCGTCGGTCTTTACAATCTCTATGAGGCTGCCCGCGCCCACGGCCGGCCGCGCATCGTCTTTGCCAGTTCCAATCACACCATCGGCTACTACCCACAGACCGAGCGCCTCGGGCCGGACGCGCCCTTTCGCCCGGACGGGCTCTATGGTGTTTCGAAATGCTTTGGCGAGGCGCTGGCCCGCATGTATTTCGACAAGTTCGGGCAGGAGACGGCGCTGGTGCGCATCGGCTCCTGCACGCAGGAACCCACCAATTACCGCATGTTGTCGACCTGGCTTTCCCATGGCGATTTCGCCGCGATGGTCGATGCCGTCTTCCGTGCGCCGACGCTTGGTTGCCCGGTCATCTGGGGCAGCTCCGCCAACGACGCCGGCTGGTGGGACAACTCGCATCTCGGCTGGCTGGGCTGGAAGCCCAGGGACAATGCCGAGGCTTTCCGCACGCACATCGCAACCCACACCCCGAAACCCGCGTCGAGCGACCCGATGGTCCGCTTCCAGGGCGGCGGCTTCGTCGATAATCCGATCTTCAAGGAGTAAAGAAATGACCTATGTGCCGCATGGCAACCATCTGGTTGCGGGCGAATGGCTCGCTACGCAGCCCACGTTCCGCAGCGAGCCTTCCCACGGCGATGCCTTCGAATTTTCCGTCGGTACGGTCGATCTGGTGAACAAGGCCGCCGAGGCCGCCGAAGAAGCCTTCTGGTCATACGGCTATTCTTCACGCGAGACACGCGCCGCCTTCCTCGACGCCATTGCCGAGGAGATCGACGTCCGCGGCGACCAAATTACCGAGATCGGCACTTCGGAGACGGGCCTGCCCGCGGCCCGCCTGGAGGGCGAGCGCGGCCGAACGACGGGGCAATTGCGCCTGTTTGCCTCCCACATACGCAAGGGCGAATACCTCGACCGGCGCCATGACGAGGCACTACCGAACCGCACACCCCTGCCCCGGCCCGATATTCGCCTCCTGCAGCGCCCCATCGGTCCCGTCGCCGTCTTCGGCGCGTCCAACTTTCCGCTCGCCTTTTCGACCATGGGCGGCGACACCGCCTCGGCGCTTGCCGCCGGCTGCCCGGTCGTCGTCAAGGGGCACTCCGCCCACCCCGGCACCAGCGAGATCGTGGCCGAGGCCGCAGGGGCCGCCATCCGGAAAAGCGGGATCCATCCGGGCGTATTCTCGCTGATCCAGGGCGGCCGCCGCGACGTCGGCACGGCGCTCGTCACACACCCACTCATCAAGGCGGTCGGCTTTACCGGCTCGCTTGTTGGCGGTCGCGCACTCTTCGATCTCTGCGTTTCACGCCCCGAACCCATTCCCTTCTTCGGCGAACTCGGTTCGGTGAACCCGATGTTCATCTTGCCGGAAGCGGCAAAGGCCCGAGGGCCTCAGATCGCAAGGGGATGGGCGAACTCACTGACCATGGGGGCCGGCCAGTTCTGCACCAATCCCGGCATCGCCGTGATCCTTTCCGACCAAGCGGACGCATTCGCCGAGGCGACCCGCACCGTGCTTGCCGAGGTTGGCCCCCAGGTCATGCTGACAGACGGTATGGCGAAGACCTATCGCGAGGGAAGCGTGCGCATCGCTGTGGGCGCAGGCGTGCGCGAGGTCCTCACCACCGCCTGTGATTTGCGCAACGCCACGCCCTACCTCTTCCGCGTTTCCGCCAAGGACTGGCTCTCTAACCACGTGCTTGCCGAAGAGGTATTCGGTCCGCTCGGCTTGATCGTCACGGTCGAGACGAACGAGGAAATGGTCGCCGTCGCCAAAAGCTTCGCGGGTCAGCTCACCGCCACGCTGCATCTCGATGAAGCCGACACGCAATTGGCGCGCAGGCTGCTGCCGATCCTTGAGCGCAAGGCAGGTCGCGTCCTGGCAAATGGTTATCCGACCGGTGTCGAAGTCTGCGACGCCATGGTCCATGGCGGCCCTTATCCCGCCTCAACCAACTTCGGCGCGACGTCCGTCGGGACGCTCTCGATCCGAAGGTTCCTCAGGCCGGTCTCCTACCAGAACATTCCGGAGGTGCTGTTATGCGTGGACCTGAAATCGATCTAGCGATGGATTGCGCCATTGCCCGGCAATGGCGTATCCACCATCAACAGCGGATGACCGCCTCACTCACCGAATGGCTCAGTGCATGACAAAAGCAACCGCACAAGATACGGCTCCCCAGCAGGCCACGACGCTGGTGGTAAAGGTTGCCGATGCGCTTCGTGCGCGCATTGCCAAGGGGGACCACAAGCCCGGCGACCGACTTCCCTCGGAAGCACAGCTGACGCAGGACTTCGGCGTGAGCCGCACGGTGGTGCGCGAGGCGATCGCCGCACTTCGTTCCGATGGGCTGGTGGAGCCGCGCCAGGGCGCGGGTGTCTTTGTTCTCGATCCCGCCTTGACCGAGCGCCGTCCGTTTCAGAATGTCGACCTTGCCCGCGTGTCGTCGCTGATCGAAATGCTCGAACTTCGAACGGCGGTTGAGGGCGATGCGGCGGGCCTTGCCGCGCTGCGTCGCTCGCCGGGCCAGGAAGAGAAGATCATCGAAGCCCTCGACGCGTTCCGCACGAGTTCGGCCGAAGGCCGACCGAGCGCTGAGGCCGATTTCGCCTTTCATATCGCGATTGCCCAGGCGACCAACAATCCGCGCTTCGGCGAATTCTTGCAGATGCTCGGCCCGACGCTCATTCCCCGCCGCGCGGTGACCGCGAGCGGCGAGGAGACCGCCCTCCCCCCCGCCGACATCGAGCGGCTCTCGGAGGAACATGAAGCGATCCTCGTCGCCATACAGAATGGCGACGAAACGGCAGCTCGCGCCGCCATGCGCACCCACCTGAAGAATAGCCAGGCGCGCTATCGCGCCATACTGCGAACATCGCGCTAGAGGACAGGTTAAAACAGCCCACCCTTGCATTCGGACAGATAACCGATAACATGCCAGACAGGTTCAATGCAGGTGAAGCAGAAATGGAAGCCGAGAACAATCACGCCAGAGGCACGTCGCTGGCTGCGAAGATCAGCACCGACCTGCGTCGCGAGCTGACCGATGGCGTATTCAAACCAGGCGACCGGCTTCCGAGCGAAAGCGCGCTGACCCGCGAGTACTCCGTCAGCCGTACCGTGGTGCGTGAGGCGATCGCCATTCTGCGAGCCGACGGCCTGGTGGAGGCACGCAAGGGTGCGGGCATCTTCGCGCTCGAGACCTCAGAGGGCAAGAAGCAGCCGTTCAAGGATCTGACCACCGAACGGATTTCTTCGGTGATCGAGCTTCTGGAACTCAGGACGGTCTTCGAGGTCGAATCGGCAGGACTTGCGGCATCGCGCCGCTCCGCCGCACAGATTGAAGCGATTCTGGAGGCCCACCATCACGTTGGCGAATGCCTGGCGACAGGAAGCCCTACACGGGACGCGGATTTCGAACTGCATCTCGCCATCGCCGAGGCCACTCAAAATCGCCGTTTCCCGGAATTTCTCCAGCTGATCCGATCCGGCATCATCCCGCGCGGCGAACTGCAGGGCTCCGCCCCCGGCTCGCGCCCGAAGGACTACAACCTCCATCTTCAGGAGGAACACGGTCTGATCGTCGACGCCATCATCGAAGGCGACGCGGAAACAGCGCGCGAGCGCATGCGCGCCCATCTTCGCGGCAGCCTCGATCGCTACAAGTTCCTGCTTCGCTCCCGCACCCTGTCCCCGGAAGATATTAACCTGTCGTAGCTTGTCATACAGATGCCAGTACATGTATGCTAATGGTGTCATACACCATCAACGAGGCATCCATGACCCTTCCCGCCTTTCCCATTACCCCAACTGACACCGGCATCACCCGCCAGGTGCTTTCCCACTCACCAGAGATCATGGTCGTGTCCTTCCGCTTCGAAAGCGGCGCCGAAGGCAGGCTACATCGTCATCCGCACGTGCAATCGACCTATGTCGCACGTGGCCGCTTTCGCTTTTTCCGCGGCGGAGAAGCCCACGAGTTGAAAGCTGGCGACAGTCTCGTCATCCCCGGAGACACCGAGCACGGCTGCCAATGCCTGGAGGCGGGAGAGCTTATCGACTGCTTCACACCGAGACGCGACGACTTCCTTTGACTGGATTGGCTTGACAGCACAAACAACCTGTGACAGATTTCGTTAAGTTGTCATACAGGATAGGAGCCTGTACCGCCGCACCGTCTGGCGAATGACAAACGGAGGAATCATGTCACACCGTCGCATACGCTTCTATGGCGCGGCCGGGCAGATCGGGACCATTGCGGTCACGCTGCTCGGCCTGCTTCTCCTGACCTTCTTCATCGGCCGGCTGATGCCCGCCGATCCTGTCCGCGCCATCATTGGCGAAGATGCGACCCGTGAGACCTATGAACAGGTGTATCGCTCGCTCGGTCTCGACCGCCCGCTTTGGGAACAGTTCTTCTATTACCTCCGCGACGTCTTCACCGGCAACTTCGGCACTTCGATCCGTACCGGCCAACCCGTCATCCAGGATATCCTGCATGTCATGCCGGCGACCATCGAACTCGCCACCTTCGCCATTCTCATCGGAGCGGGGCTCGGCGTACCACTTGGCGTGTTCGCAGCCGTCAACAAGGACCGTTGGCCCGACCATGTCGTGCGCGTCTTCAGTCTCTTCGGGCATTCCATGCCGATTTTCTGGACGGGCATGATCGCTCTTATCGTCTTCTATGCCCATTTTGGATTGGTCGGCGGCAGCGGGCGGATGGACCAGTTCTATATCGGCCTCGTCGATGAGCGCACCGGCTTCCTCCTGATCGACAGCTTGATTGCCGGCGAAATGGATGTGTTCTGGTCGGCGGTGAACCATATCATTCTGCCGGCAACCCTGCTCGGCTACTCGTCTTCCGCCTACATCACCCGCATGACCCGCAGCTTCATGCTCGACCAGCTCGGCCAGGAGTATGTGACGACGGCCAGAGTGAAGGGACTTTCGCGCAATCAGACCATATGGCAACACGCCTTCATCAACATTCGCGTCCAGCTCGTCACGATCATCGCGCTCGCCTACGGTTCGCTGCTCGAAGGCGCCGTGTTGATCGAGACGGTTTTTGCATGGCCGGGGTTTGGCCAATACCTCACCAACAATCTCATCACCGGCGATATGAATGCCGTCATGACCTGCGTGCTGATCGTCGGCGTCATCTTCATCGGGCTCAATCTTCTGTCCGATGTTCTCTACCGCATCTTCGACCCGAGGACACGCTGATGTCGACACGCACCGAAACCACCTTCCGTCTGCCGGCTCCGATTCTTGCGCTGAAAAACATCGTGCTGTTCCTCCTGAAGAGCCCGACATCAGCCTTCGGCCTTGCCGTGCTGACGCTGCTCGTCCTGGTCGCCGCCTTCGCGCCGCTGATCGCCACCCATGATCCCTATGCGCAGGACCTCGCCCTGACGCTGCAGGCGCCGGGCAATGGGCACCTCTTCGGAACCGACGAGCTTGGCCGCGACATCTTCAGCCGCCTTGTCTGGGGCGCGCGCATCACGCTGACGATCATATTCCTGGTGTCGATTGTCGTCGGCCCCATCGGCCTCATCATCGGCACCACCGCAGGCTATCTCGGCGGCAAGGTCGATACGGTGATGATGCGCATCACCGACATTTTCCTGTCGTTTCCGAGCCTCATTCTGTCGCTCGCCTTCGTCGCCGCGTTGGGGCCAAGCCTCAACAACGCCATCGTCGCCATCGCGCTCACCTCCTGGCCGCCGATCGCACGGCTAGCCCGCGCCGAGGCCATGACCTTCCGCAAGGCGGACTATATCTCCGCCGCAAGGCTGCAGGGGGCATCGCCCGCGCGCATCATCTTCAAGTCGATCATGCCCATGTGCCTGCCTTCGGTCCTCATCCGGCTGACGCTCAACATGGCGACCGTCATCCTCACGGCCGCCGGTCTCGGGTTCCTCGGTCTCGGCGCCCAGCCGCCGCTGCCCGAATGGGGCGCGATGATCGCGACGGGTCGCCGCTACATGCTGGACAGTTGGTGGCTTGTCACCTTCCCGGGCATTTCGATCCTGACAGTAAGCCTTGCATTCAACCTGCTCGGCGATGGATTGCGCGATGCGCTCGATCCCAAGCAGATGAACCGGAGGTAAGCCTGATGGAAAAGCCGATTCTCGAACTCGAAAATCTGCGTATTCGCTATGGCGGCGCTTCGTCTGAAGCCGTCCGCGGGGTCTCCTTCACGCTCGGCCGCGAACGGCTGGGTATCGTCGGCGAATCCGGTTCAGGCAAGTCCACAGTCGGGCGTGCGCTGCTCCGCCTTCTGCCCGGCGCCACGATCACGGCTGACACGCTGCGTTTTGGAGAACAAGACCTGCTGACGCTCTCCGAAAAGGAGATGCTGAAAGTCCGCGGCCGTCGCATGTCGATGATCCTTCAGGATCCCAAGTTCTCGCTCAACCCGATCCGGCGCGTCGGCGACCAGGTTGCCGAGACCTATCTGCGCCACTTCAAGTGCTCGAAGGCAGAGTCCCGTGACAAGGCGCTCACCATGCTCGAGGCAGTCAAGATTCGTGACCCGAAACGGGTCTATGACCAATACCCGCATGAAATATCCGGCGGCATGGGCCAGCGTGTGATGATCGCCATGATGCTGTTGGCCGATCCGGACCTTGTCATCGCCGACGAACCCACCTCGGCGCTCGACGTCACCGTCCGGCTGCAGGTGCTGAACATCCTCGATGGTCTCGTGCGCGACCGCGGCATCGGCCTCATCATGATCAGCCACGACCTGAACCTGGTGCGCAATTTCTGTGACCGCGTTCTCATCATGTATGCCGGCCGGGTTGTCGAAACACTCGCCGCCCACGACCTCGACAAGGCGGAACATCCCTATACACGTGGGCTGTTGGCAGCCCAGCCGCGCATTGGCGGGGGCCGTGCGCCGCTCGCCGTGCTCGACCGCCAACCCGAATGGCTGGAGGAGAAAGCCTGATGTCCGTTTCCGTCGAAACTCGCGACGTGTCCATCACCTTCGGCACCGGCCCTGCCGCCGTCAGGGTCTTACCAAGCGTCAGCTTTTCGGTCAGCCCCGGCGAATGCTTCGGGCTCGTCGGCGAAAGCGGCTCGGGAAAGTCCACCGTGTTGCGGTGCATCTCCATGCTGACCGACATCTGGACGGGCGACATCCTTATCGACGGCAAGTCGGTGCGCGAGATGCCGCTCATCGAGCGCTGCCGCACGCTGCAGATGGTGTTTCAGGATCCGTACGGCTCGCTGCATCCGCGCCAGTCGGTGCGCACCGTGCTCTCCGAGCCTCTGGTGATCCACAAGCTCGGCGACCGCGAAGAGCGCATGCGCAAGGCAATCACCGATGTCGGCCTTCCCGTTTCCTTCCTCGATCGCTTTCCCCACCAGCTTTCCGGTGGTCAGAGACAGCGGGTCGCCATCGCCCGCGCGCTCATCCTGGAGCCTTCGCTCCTGCTTCTGGACGAGCCCACGTCGGCGCTCGATGTGTCGGTGCAGGCCGAGATCCTGAACCTGCTCCAGCGCCTGCGCGAAGAGCGCGGCTTCACCTACATCATGGTCACGCACGATCTGGCGGTGGTCGACCATATGTGCGACCGTTTTGCCGTCATGCTGCACGGAGAAATCACCGAAGTGCTGCCGCGTGATGCAATCCCCGCAAACGGCGCCACCCACCCTTACGCCCGGGAACTCATCGGCGCCTCGCTCGAATACGAAAACGCGCACTGAACTCAGACGAGATGCCCGCGCAAAATCTGCGCTGCATTTAGGCGCCAAGAGCAGTTATCTTCGGGCCAGCTCAGACCTCGTTTGCACTCGCCGAGCATGGATTGGCCGGTGCATTCGCCGTCATTCCTTCGTAGGCTCCCATAGCTCGATCGGATTGCCTTCGGGATCGTGGATCCGGGCAAAGCGACCGACTTCCGAATCCCACTCCGCCCGCGTTTCCACCGCGATCCCGCTTGCCGTGAGGTTTGCCAGCAGCCCATCCAGGTCATCGACCCGGAAGTTGATCATCCATTGTTGTTCTCTTCGTCCAAAATAATCGGTGTTCTGAGAGAAAGGCCCAAAGATCGTCGTTCCCGCCTCTTGCTGCCACACGGACTTATGCAGGTCATCAACACCAAGGTGCCTCTCGTACCATTCCGCTAGCCGAGCCGGGTCCGCCGCCCTGAAGAACACACCGCCAATTCCAACGACCTTTGGCATGAGACCCCCTTGGTTTGTTAGAGGACAATGCCGGTGAAGCGGCTTACATGCAACCTGAAGGTCAAGCTCGTCGCGATGTCCGCATGCGGGCTGAACACCGATTGCCATCGAACACCGCTGCGTTCTCAACATAGCCGCGTACGGAAAACGCGTTCCGGCATCGTGGCTTGCCTGAGAACGGAACCAGCCGGGATGTGCCCAACGGGAGGCCCCATCGGGCCACTACGGCCTCGAGGAAACCCACTTGCAAGGGAGAGAAATCTGTCCGTCGAGCGACGTCACACGCTGGAACCATTATCGGATCCAGCCTCGTCGAAACGCAAGAAAGGCGCGTGCCGGCACGCGCCTCTCGGCTTTTTGAAGACTCACGGGTGATGTTTTCAGCGTTCCTTGGTCACGCCCTCGAAACGTGAAAGCCACGGGCTGACGATCATACCCTTGACGTCGCTGCGATAGGCGGCGGTGTCGATCACTTCGGAGAAGGGCTGGATCGACATGACCGCCTCATCCATATAGCCCTGCACACCTTCATAGAGCTTGGCCTGCTTGGCCGGATCGCGCTCGACCAATGCTTCCTCGATCAGCTTGTTGAGCTTCTCGTCGTAGAAACTGGTGCGCCAGCTCTGGTAGTTGGTCAGCTTTGCATCGTCGGAATTGTCGGGATTATAGGCGATGGAACGCAGGTTGTTGTCCGGGTGCGGTTGCTGACCGCCGCCGCCGCGGCCGACCAGCAATTCGAAGTTTCTCTCCCGCATCGCGCCGTAGATCTGGTCGCCCGAACCGCTGATGAGTTCCGCCTGGATGCCGGCCTGGCCGAGCGTGTTCTGGATCGCCGTCGCTGCCTTCATGAACGGATCTTCGGAGAGAACCCTGAGCGTTGTCTTGAAACCGTCGGGGTAGCCGGCTTCGGCGAGCAGGGCCTTTGCCTTCTCCACGTCCAGCTTGTAGCCCTCGTCCGGCAGCGCGCCGAGAACGCCGGTCGACAACGGCCGCTGGTGCAACTTGCCGTAATAGGGCATCACCGCCTTGTCGAGGCCTTCGTAGTCGATCAGGTAACGCAGAGCCTCGCGGACCTTCTTGTTGGCGAAGCGCTCGTCCTTCATCGAGACGCTGAGATAGTAGAACCCCGAGCCCGGCGTCGATGCGATGGTAATCGCCTTGTCGGCCTCCAGCGACTTCAGATCCGGTGCCTGAAGGGAATAGGCGACATCGATATCACCCTTTTCCAAGAGCAGCCGCTGCGACTGGGATTCCGGCAAATGGCGCATCAAGACGCGCTTCATCGCGGCCTTTTCGCCCCAGTAGTCGTCGTTGCGGGCAAGGATGATGTATTCGTTCGACTTCCACTGCTTCAGCGTAAAGGGACCGGAGCCGGCTGAATTCAGTGTCAGCCATGCGGCACCGAGGTCACCGTCCTTCTCGTTTTCGAGTGCCGTCTTGCTGTCGAGAATGGAGCCGGGACCGTTTTGCGCCAGGATCATCAAGAGCAGGTTCGGGTCATCGGGCTTCGCCAGGTTGATCACGAAGGTGTGGTCGTCTTCGGCCACGAACGCCTTGTCGGCATCCTCGAGCGTGAAGCCGCGGGTCTTGAGGAAGGACGACTGCGCCAGATTGCGGGCGAGCAGTCGCTTCAGGCTCCAGGCGACATCGCCGGCGGTAACGGGATTGCCGGAGGCAAACGTCGCATCGGCACGCAGGTGAAAGCGGATCGACTTGCGATCCTCGGCAATTTCCCAGCGCTCGGCAAGGCGCGGCTGGACGCTACGGTCCTGCGGCGAAAGGACGACCAGCGTGTCATAGATGTTGTTGAGCACCTGCACGGTCTCGCGGCCGGTGATGGCAGCGGGATCGAGCGTAAGAATGTTGCTCATGGTGGTTGCGACGACCAACTGGTCGGCGGGCGTCTCGGCGAGTACGCCGATCGGCGCGGCCGTGGCGAGAAGCGCGCCGAGCGCGGCTTTTACAAAAAAGTGTCTCATATACTTCCTCCTTTGCGGCCGTCTCTTTCGGATTTCGGCCTACCAGTTTCACGACCCGCACGCCTGCTCCTCCGCAGGCGTTGAAACGGATCAGGCTAGAATTGCGCCGACGGGGGCTGCGAGTGCCCGTCCGATGGCGGCGGTCGCGGCAGCTTCCAGGTGCACGCCATCGATCTCAGATCCACGGGCGACGGCGCCTGCATCGAAGAACGCGTGGCCGAGTTCGGTGGCGAGCTTGCGGTAAAGCGGGGAAAGCCGCTCGGATTCCGCAACGCTTCGGCCGGCCGCCGGGTGCCCGCCTGGGCCGGGCGAACACGGCGGCGGCGCGACGATCAGAACTTTCGGCTTCGCCCCGCTCGGTTTGTAAGGAAAGGTGTCTACGATCTGCGCCAGGCGGCGCATGCCGGAAACGGCCCCTTCCGCGCGTCCGCCATGCACCGGCTTAATGTCGTTGGTGCCGAGCATGACGATCACCAGATCGAGCGGCATGTGGCTGGCAAGCGCCACCTCCAGCGCCTTGGCGCCATTGCGGCAGGCGGGGCCGGCATGGTCGTCGTAGCAGGTGGTGCGCCCGCCGAGCCCTTCCGATATGATCTTTGCCGCTCCGCCGAGTTCCCGACCGAGAACGTCAGGCCAGCGGCTCTCGGACGGATGACGCAGACCTGTTGTCGGATCCGCACCCCAGGTCAGACTGTCGCCGAAGGCGAGAACGGTCTTCATTGCCCAATCACCTCGCTCGTCACCGTACGCGGTTGTTCTCGATGAATTCCAAGTCGATGTCCTCGCCGAGCCCCGGCCGATCTGGCACATGGACAAACCCGTCCCGATCCATCGGATCGGAGAGCGACTTCAGATAGTCGTGGCCGTCGTCATATTCGAGGAACGGGTGCAACAGGCCGCGCTCGTACCAGCGGCAGTTCTTGGTAGCGGCCACCACGTGCAGGTTCATCGCGGTGTTGCCGTGCACCTCACATTCCATCCCGAAGGCCTCGGCCAGATGCATGGTCTTCAGGGCAGGCGTAATGCCGCCGACGTCGTTGACGCCGGTGCGAAGTATGTCGCAGGCGCCGGCCTTGATCCATTCGGCGCGGTGCCAGTGCTTGCCGGCCGCACTTTCCGGACCGACCACGGGAATGTCGAGATTGTCCGCAAGCCACTTGTAGGAAGAGAGCGACTGCTCATCCATCGGCTCCTCGATCCAGTCGAAGCCGAGCTTTTCAAGGCCGCGCCCAAGTTCGAGCGCGTCGGTTCGAGAATACCAGTGGAAGGCATCGATCATGAGGCGGATGTTCGGACCCACGGCCTCGCGAACAGCTGCGCAGGCCTTGATATCCATCTTCACATCTGGAGCCCAACTGACCGGCGGCATCCAGGTGTGCAGCTTGATACCCTTGTAACCGCGTTTGACCAGCGTCTCGGCGAAACGACCGTAATCCTCTGGTGTCGCCAGGCCATTTTCCAACTCATCACCGCACATGATGGAGCCATAGGCCAGCACCTTGTCGCGGTAACCGCCGATCAACTTGTATACAGGCTGATTGAGTGTTCTGCCTGCCAGGTCCCACAGCGCGCAATCGACGACCGCCAGCGTGCGGTCTGTGAGTTGCGCGGCGGAGCCGCGCTGCCAGTGGGCGAGATCCTGCCACAGCCTCTCGCGATCCCGGTGATCCTGGCCGATGAGGACCTTTTTCACGAATTTCTCGATCAGATGCGGGCGGACGATTTCGGGCGCAGTGAAGGAGTGCCCCTCATGACCATCTTCCGTGCGCACAGTGAGCATTGCCTGCTCCACCTGATGCGGCGGGCCCGGATGCGCGTGACCGGCACTATCAGAATGGCGGCGCGTCGTCGTGCGGAAGACTCGCACCTCGATGTCGGTGATGATCATTGTTCCTCCGGTATGCGAACATGGCCGGTTGCCCGCGCCACCCTGTATGACACATACTTAGACAGATCGCGGACTACTTGTCAAATCTGTATAACAAGTTTGCGTAAATGACTGACAAGAATTCGCGCGGCTGCCATGTCATGCCGGTGACGTGCCCATTGCCACTTGCCGGCACAAAGCTCAGACGGAGGACAGGCGTAGACCGTTGCGCCTACACCATGAATTGCGCGCCATTTGGTTGCCGTGCCAGCGTCATGCGATCTGGAGGCTGCGGATGAACACCGGAGGGAACCGCCGGCAGGACGATCACCGAGATCGCAGCCAGGAGGGCCTTCTATCGCCCGTCCCGGTGGATTTATGCCACCTGGTTGCCGGCGACCCCGCTCTCGAGGATGGCTCTTGCCGCAGCCGCCAGCAGATCGGTTTGCGAAATCAGGCCCAAGACTTGGTGGTGATCGTCGACGATGATGACGGCGTGAATTCTGCCGCTGGTCAAGGCAGGCAGAAGGCTCATTGCCCGGTCATCCGCCCCAGCGGTCACTGGAACCGCGAGATTGTCCGAAAGCATGCCACCGGCTTCTGAAAGCTCTCTGAGCCCGACGGTACCGACGAGCCGGCCGTCACCGTCCTTGACCGGCAGCACTCGGACATTGTGCTTGAGTAGAAGCGAGCGCGCCAGTTCGCTGTTGTCGATGTTGCCTACGCTGATGACGTCGCGCGACATGATATCCCTGCACAGGATGTGTGGTGTCGCCCGTTTGACCGCCTGCAGCTCGACCTGCCGCAACAGCCGCTCGAGATCGTCACGACTGATGTCGAATGTCTCCTCCAATGCCTCGAGAGCAGCGTCGACGTCTGCACCGGTAAAACCGACACGCCGGTCCGACGGTGGGTCGACTGTCTGATGCGTATTTGAAACGGGCAGCGGGACATGCGGATAGTTACGCTTCGCAAGCTTGTGAAACAGGACGCCGAGCCCAACCAGCAGGCAGGAGTTCAGCGCAACCGGGACCAGCGGAAACCAAAGCCCCCAACTCGCAACGACGGGACCTCCAAGGACCGCGGTCAAAGCGGCTGCCCCGCCTGGCGGATGGAGGCAGCGTGCAAACGACATGGCCGCAATTGCGAGTGCAACCCCGATACCGGTCGCGATCAGCGGGTCCGGCACGAACATCGCCGACAGGACGCCAACAAAGGCCGAGATCGTATTGCCCCCGATGATTGACCAGGGTTGAGCCAGTGGGCTGGCCGGCACGGCGAACAGCAGAACGGCAGATGCTCCCATTGGCGCCACGATCAAGGGAAGGCTGGCACCAGCGCCAAAGACGCTGCCGCTGATCATGCCGGTCAACAGAATGCCGGCCAGCGCCCCAAGGCACCCGACCAGGCGCTCGCGCAATGTTGCCCCAGCAAGGATTGGCACGAAGAAGCTGCGACGCGCCCTCGCGGGCGGCTCGATATTCGGTGAATCGACCATGGAAGTATCCGTTGCTGGCAGTGCTTTCGAAATCGGGATCGCCGATTGCACGAGGGAAATGATCAGTCTGCGGGGCGGCCGGGATTGCCGAGCAGCGCCTGATGCAGGTTCGCGATCGCCGGGGAGCGCTCCCCCTTGCGGGAGATAAGCAGCGTCTCAACATCGCGCAACGGGTAAATCCCGACCTCCCCCGGCCAATCCATCAGATCAAACACCGATCTTGGGACCACGCCGATCGCGTCACCCGCAGCGACGCTTGCCAATATCGCATGGTAGGACGAGACTTCCGTGGTGGTGATCGTTCCGGCTGATCTGGTCCATTGTTCTGCCACACGCCGGTAGGTGCAGCCGGGCTCAAGCGCCGCCAGGCAGGCGACACGCACGTCGGCAACCGCCGTGATGGCCGGGTGGGAGGCCGGCAGAACGATGAGCACTTCCTCATGGTAGATCGGCGCAGCCTCGAGATCATCGAGCAGGTCTGACCGTGGCTCGACGATATCGGCCGGCATGGATGCGATGAGAGCGCAGTCGATCTCCTCGGCAAGGACGGCCCGCGTCAGTTCCTCGGAAGATCCCATCGTCAGCCGCACGGACACATTCGGATGTGCCAGTTTGAATGCCTGCAAGACCTGCGGCAGGCGAGCAGCGGCTGTGCTTTCCATGCTGCCGACACGCAGCGTATCGGGCATGTGGGTCGGCTTCAGCGCGCGGCGCGCCTCCTCGCCAAGCGCGATCAAACGGCTGGCATAGGAACGGAACAGCCGGCCTTCACGCGTCAACGTCATCTTCTTGCCTTCACGGCTGAAGAGTTCGACCCCAAGCTCCTCTTCCAGTGCACGAATGCGGTTCGTGACGTTTGACGGTGCACGGTCCGCCGCCATGGCCGCGCGCGTCACGCTGGTATGCTCGGCGACTGCCAGAAAAATCTCGAGGCTCATGAAGTCCATTATTAGCCTGCAGAAGGAATGAAGCTGCTTTATTGTTCTCAATATCGAAACGATAATCAAGACGGCAACCGGAACAGAATTTCGAAACTTCGCTGGATCTGGAGAAAGGCAGGCGATCGTGACACGGAACAATGAGGACGACATTCCGCCGACCTGCTCGTCGGCTCCATGTGTCATGAACGATGTGGATCCTGTCAAAACGGGTCATGACCTGGCCAAGCCGATTTCGACCTACGAATGGCGCGAGCAACAGCGCCAAGCGCTGATCAGCTCAAGACAAGCGCTACTCGCTGGCGAACGTGCAAAGTTGACGAAGGCGATCCAGGAAGCGATCGATTCCATCGCACCTGAGGTCGCGGGCAAGGCGGTCGCGCTATACTGGCCGTTTCGCGGCGAACCGGATCTGCGCCCATGGATGAACGTGCTCGACGCCCGTGGCGCGCAATGCCTGTTGCCGGTTGTCGTCGCAAAAGCAAGGCCGTTGAGTTTCCGGTCGTGGCGACAGGGCGAACCGCTGGAAAGGGGCGTGTGGGGCATACCGATACCGGCCAGCGGGCAGGATCTCAAACCCTCGATCGTGATCGCGCCTGTGGTGGGTTTCGACGAAGACGGTTTCCGCCTTGGCTATGGCGGCGGTTATTATGACCGCACCCTCGCCGGCCTCAAACCAAAGCCCCTTGTGATCGGCGTGGGTTTCGAACTGCAGAAGATTGAGAGCATCCGTCCGCAATGGCATGACATTGCCATGGACGCGATCGTGACCGAGGCACGGACGCGGTTGCGAACATAAGGCCTATGCTCGAAACAGCGGCGGTTTCCGACCGGCGGTCAAACGGTCGAAACCCATGGTCCCGCCAGTTGCAGGTAGGAATAGAGAGCCACAGTCGAGATGACGAGCGAGACCGTCTGCGGAAGCAGACGGGCGGCGAGGTGCGAAAACCCAATTCCAAACACCACCGCCGCGCCGCCAAACCAGAGGCCCTGATAGCTGAACACCAGACCGAGCGCAGTCAGGCCGACGGTTGTCGCAACCGTTGCCCGAACCGCATTGCCGCGCTCGTCCTCAACACGTCCGCTCAATCCGCAGGTTGCCCCCTTGAAACTGAACCCCATCGAAACGCTCAGCAACAGCGATAGCAGCAATCCATTCCACATCGTCTGCCCAACCCTTGAGTTCGTGCTTCAGAAAGAGGAAAGCAAAAGCCGGGCCACCCGTAACATCCTCGCTTCACCGCGTTCGACCCCTGGGCGAGTGCAACGAATTGCCGGAGAATACGGCACGCGAGCGCAGCAGGTTGCCCGTTCGTTGTGCAGGTCAAGCAATCGCTGCCAGTGCTGTGGCAAGATCGTCTCTAAGGAGAGTTTGCAGAGGAAGGCGATCGTCAGCCTGCTTGCGGCAATCCCGGCTTCATTCGTCGGCACGATCTTGCCAATCGGAGGGCATCACCGACATTCTGGCAAAAGGACGCCGTGACGATCCGGTCCCGAGTTCTCCACCTCGACGGTAAACGGTACGAAGACAATCCTGAAGATTGGCAGTTTTGACGTCCTGGCCCACCAGGATGTGGAAATCGAGGCGGCGCTCAAGCTCGATTCTGCCGCCGCACCGCTTTCGAAGACAGGCGAGACAGCCCTTCCAAGCGCGCACCTTCAAAATGCCCGATCATGGCGAGGATCGATCCATCGTCCGGCAGGAGGCAAGCGGCTGTCGCGAGTGCATCGGCTATGGCGGCGGAAGCGGCAGACACCGAGACAGAGCACCAGTTCGCTGGCGCGGGCACCCCGGTCGCAGGATCAAGGATATGACCGTCTCTCCCGGCCTGATCGAAGGTTGTACCGAGAGGTGCGGAGGTGGCCAGTGCGCGTTGGCGCAACGTCAGGCGCTCCCCCGTTTCCAATCGCACCGGCCACTCGCCACCCTCCGGCCGTCCCCCGAGGGCACGCAATTCGCCTGTGTCGATCAGGACGTTGGTCAGCCCCTCAGCATTCAGAAGCACGGCGACCCGGTCGGCGACATATCCTTGACCGATCCCATTCAGCGTCAGCGCCATACCTGGATGCAGAGTGATCGCCGCAGCTTCAAGCTTCACCTTGCCCCAGCCAGTATCGGCCCGAGTTCGTTCGACAGCCGCCGCATCCGGTCGCTTCCCGTTTACGCCGGATTCGGCCCAGAGCCGCCAGAGCGGCTGCACAGTCGGATCGAACCGGCCATCGCTCGCCCGATACACGGCGCCGGCCAGTGACAGACATTCCAGCAGCTCGAAGGGCGGGGCAGCAAGGTGACCATCGCGGTTCAGCCGTGAAAGCGCACTGTGCGGACGATAGAGACTGAGGATGTTTTCCAGGCGATCTACCTCGGCCATCACGCGCGTGACGATGACGTCAGCATCAGGGTGATCAATCCGGATAGAGGCACGCGCGCCAAGCGCCTGGCCAGTCCAGAAGCGGGGTGCGGTCTTGGCGCGGGCTGCACCGGGCACAGTTGCCAGGACTGCGGAAATTGCGATCAGGCGGCGTCGGGTCAGCATCATGGGATCAACCTCCGGCTGGATGAGGCAGTGCACGCACACGGCCGAGATAATCGTCGTCGTCCGCCCCCTGCTCCGAGCCGGTCTCAACCGGGGTCAGAACCATGGCATCGGTAATATTGGCAAGCGCCAGCACCTGGCCGCCCTCGACAAGGACGAAAGCCGCAGCCGCATCGCGGCTCGAAAAGGGCACGGCTTCAGGTGCGCCCATGCCACCTCGACGGGCAGAGCCAACGACGTAGAACGCCTTATCGGCGGCAACCCAGTTGCCGTCACCCGGCTGGTCCCATGTTGCCCCTGAAGCCCCCATGTCATTGACATAGATGGCACGGATCGGCGCAATCTGCTCCGGCCCACGAGCGTAGGCGATGGCGTCACGCACCTGGCTGAAGAACAGCGGCGCCGGGCTTCCGTCAAGAAAAATCTGGGCCTTCGGGCCGGGATGCTCCAGCAGGTTCATCTGACAGTAATGACCGAGGGTCTCGGGCGTCATGTCCAAGGGCACGATACTTTGGCTAGCGTGCTCTTTGCAGGCGGCAAGCAGCACAAGCCCTGCAGCGAGCAGGATGAAGCGAAATCGTTTCCTCATGGCGTCACCTTCCGGAAGGCTGCGGCAGCGAGTGCAATGGCGGCAAACGGCCAGAAGAGGAGTGAGGCTGCCGATTGCCAGAGCGGGATTGCGCCCGCAGCCCCACCTAGACCGCCAGCGGCAGCAACGGCTTGCGCCGCCGAGAGATTGAAGACGCGAAAGGCGTCGGCCGGGTTGGCGAGCAGAGCGGCGGGCAATGCCTGTGTGGTGAAGGCACCGCCTCCATCCGTAACGATCAGCGCCAACAGGGCGAGGTCGTAGAGCACCACCGCCACCAGCCAGAGGGCAATGGCCAGCCCCGCCGCCCCCGACGGCCGTCGCGCCAATGCTGAAAGCGCATAACCCGTGCCGAGAAATGTCGCACCCAGCAGGACCGAGGACCAGATCAGCCGCCACAACGCGCCGAGCCCGTTGACTGCTTCCGGATCGGACAAGACTGCCACCAAGGCTGCAGTGCCATAACCGAGCGTCACGGCAAGACCGAGGATTGCGAGATGCGCCAGAAGCTTGCCGAGCAGGATCTGCAGGCGCGAGACGGGATAGGTCAGAAGCAGCGGCAGCGTGCCGCGCTCCACCTCACCCGCCACGGCGTCGAAACTCATCAGCAATGCCAGCAACGGAACGAGATAGACCGCAAGCGATGTCAGCGAGGCGACCGTCACGGAGAGCCGGTCGACGCCGACATCGCCCGTCGGGGCCGAGCCGGCGGCGGCCAGAACCAGAGCGAACAGCACCATCATGCCCGTGGCAATAGAGACCCAACGATTGCGAAAAGCGATGCGGAATTCACACATGGCGGTGGCAAGGATGCGGTTCATTGCCCGTCCCTCCGGCTGAAATGGCTGTAGATATCCTCAAGGCTGGGCGGGATCACATCGAGATCGACAACGGCGTTCCCGAGCGCTGCGATGCGGGCAAGGAGCGGCAGTTTTTCCGATTGCGCGCAGCAAAGGCGCACGAGACCGTCCCCGCCTGGTGTGCCTTCAGGAAAAGTTGCCGCCAGCGCCGCTGAATGGCCGGACGCCGGGCGAACGGAAAAAGCGACCGGGAGCGCAGCGCGGGCCCGAAGATCGGCAAGCGTCCCTTCGGCCACCAGTTCCCCACCGGACAGGATGAGGATGCGGTCGGTGCGTGCCTCCACCTCGGTCAACACGTGAGAGGAGAGCAGGATGGCCGTTCCCTCGGCGGCCAACCCGTCGAGCAGATCGTAGAAGTCCCGTCGCGACACCGGGTCGAGACCCGAGGTTGGTTCGTCCAGCACCAGGAGACGCGGGCGGCCGATAAGGGTCTGGGCCAACCCCACGCGCTGGCGCATGCCCTTGGAATAGGTGCCGATCCGCCGCCGCGCGGCATGGCCAAGCCCGACCCGCGCAAGAAGCTCTATGGCCTGCCGCGGGTTTTCGCCACGCAGCGCGAGATAGTGGCGAACCTGCTCTTCTCCAGTCAGGGCCGGGTGAAAGGCGGCATTTTCCGGCAAATACGCCACCTGCGCCCGCGCAGCAGGCGAGCCAGGGGCAGTGCCGCAGACCGAGACCTCGCCACTGTCGAAGGGAATGAGACCAAGTACGATCTTCATCATCGTCGACTTGCCGGCGCCGTTATGGCCGAGCAGCGCTGCGCGCCGTCCCGGCTCCAGCGTCAGGGAGACGGACTTCAGCGCTTCCACCGATTGGAAGCGTTTAGTGAGCCGAGAGATTGTCAGCGTCGGTGTCATCATAGTTTCCTTCGGTCCAGCGCCCGGCGGCCTCGGCCTCGTAGGCAAGGATTTCGTGCGGGACAGGGATGGTCAGGGGCCGCATCAGCGGCACGCTGTCGCGCACGCCTCCGGGCAGCGTGGCGGGGAAATCGCGCTGGCTCCAGCGTACGATCTGCACGGCGGGCGAGCCGATGAGCAGGCTTGCCGCCGGCTGCGACCAGAGGATCTGGTCCACCAGGTCGTTGGGGCGGTAGAAACTGTCCGCAATGCCGTCGCCGTTGAGGTCGAAGGCCGGATGGTCGGACCAGAAATTGCCGCGGCCATCATGGCTCCATTCCATGTTGCGGGTGCCGACATATTTCACCTGCTCGCGGTTGGCGATGAAGGCGTTGCCCGTCAGGACATTCTTCTCCGATCCAGCCGTGAAATGGATGCCGATGCCGCAGTTCTCGAACCGGTTGTCCCAGATCAGATTCTTGTGGGCGTTGTAGATGAAGAGGCATTTCTTCGTGCCGCCGCGCACCAGATTGCCGGACACGTCGGCATTGTTGGCATAGTTCAGCATCAGCCCGTGCTCGCGGTCGCCAAGACTGAGATTGTTCAGGATCTTCGCGCGATTGGAGAACATAATGGCGAAACCGAGATGGTTGCCGATCGAGATGTTGTCGGAAACCTCGGTATTGCGGGTGTACATGAAGTGCACGGCAAAGCGCAGGTCGCGCATGACGTTGCCGCGGTAGACACTGTCGGCGCTGGCGTTGGAAAAGATGCCGTCGCGACCGTAACGGATGGCATTGCCCTCCAACAGTGCGCCGGGACTGTTCCACACATAGATGCCGTTGCCACGCTCGTTCATGCGGGGACTGCGTGTGCCGATGATTTCGTTCCCGGTCACATTAGCGTTGCGACCGCCGTGCACGTCGATGCCGTGCATATTGTCGATGACGCGCAGTCCTTCTATGCGGGCGCGGTCGGCGCCCTGGACAATCTTCACACCGGAATCGAGGTCCTGGTTCACACGACCCGAGCCGGTGACGGTGAACCCTGACAAGGTCACGTCCGGCGCGGTGATCGTCACCACGCTGCCTTGCCCGATCCCATCGACCACCGCTCCGCGAGGGCCGGTGATAGTGAGGGACCGGTCGACGGTGACGGGGCCGAAATAGGCCCCGTCGGTCAGTGTCAGCACATCGCCGGATTTAGCCCCGGCGATGGCCGCTGCGAGGCTGCCCGTACCCGGCATGACCGCGCGCTCCGCCGCTGCGAGCGGCGAGGCGAGAAGAAGGCCGATCAGGAAAACGGACAGGCGCATCGATCAGGCGCCCTTCGGTTCCACGAACATGCGTCCGCGCATTTCCATATGCAGGGCATGGCAGAACCACTGGCAATAGTACCAGTAGACGCCGGGATTGGCCGCGACGAAGGTGACGGAACTCGTCTGCTGAGGCCCAACCTCCATCGCCACGCCATGGTTGCCCATGGTGAAACCGTGGGTGAGGTCGTCGATCTCGTCGAGATTGGTGACGATGACCGTGATCTCGTCGCCCTCCTTCACCGTGAAGCTTTCCTGGCTGAAGCTGGGCGCGACCGAGGTCAGATAGACGCGAACCTTGTTGCCGTCGCGGATCACCGCGTCCGTCCATTCGTCGATGTCGACGCCATCGGCCTCGGCCTGCTTGCGCGTTTCGGCCCACAATGGGTCTTTCCGGTCCCAGACCGAGCGGATGTTCGGCAGGATAGAGGGGGCGACGGCGATTGCGTCATGCGGTTCAGCAAAGTTCGGGCCGTCGTGCACCAGCACCATCTTGTCACCGGAAATGTCGATCAGCTGATCGTTTTCCGGCTTCAGCGGACCGACATTTAGGAACCGGTCCTTGGAGAATTTGCACAGGCACACCAGCCAATCGCTTGTGGCATCCAGCGTCTCTCCCATCACCGTCTTCAGGTGTCCGGGCTGGTACTGAACGTCGAGCTTGTCCTTGATCGGGTTGATCTTTTCTCCGGCATAGGCGCGGATCGCCTCCTCGATGTTCCACTTGACCACCTGGCTATCGAGGAAGAGTGACGTATAGGCGTTGCCGCGCCCGTCAAAGGCCGTGTGCAACGGACCGAGACCCAGTTCAGGCTCCGCCACCACGGCGCTGCGCGGCTCGGCATTGTCGTAGAACAGGGCGTCGAACTTCGTCACGTCCAGCACGGTGACGGTGGGCGAGAGCTTGCCGGCGACGCACAGATGCTTCCTGTCCGGCGCCATGTTGCAGCCGTGCGGATTGTTCGCGATCGGGATGTAGCGCGTGAAAAGCGACTTGGCCTCCTTGCGCCCGTCCACCACCTTGACGCCGTTGATCTCCTCATATTGCCCGGCCGCGATGGCCTTCTCGATCTCGACGATGTTGAAGACGACGACATGGTCCATCTCGGATTTGGTCATCTCCTCCAGCGTCATACCCATTTCGGAGTTGTAGCTGGTCGAGAACGCCCACTTGCCTTCGTAGTCGGCGTCGCAATTGTCGAGGTTGCCCGAGACCTTCACCTGCCAGGCCACGTCCCACTTGTCGGCATCGACAGCGGTAAAGACGTTCACATAGGTCGAAACATCCTTCATCGTGGAGCCGTCGTTGACGAGCGGCGCTTCGTCCTCGCCATTGCAGAAGACATAGTTCGAACGCGGCCATTTCTGCGGACGCATGCCGTGAATGCCCTTGGCGTTGGGGATCTCCAGGATGGCGTCTGTCTTCATCACGTCGCAGCGCACGCGCGCAACGCGCGTGTTGGCCTTGTCGTTCATGAACAGGTAGCGGCCGTCGTATTTGCCGTCGGTGAAGGACATATGGACGTGGTGCAGGTCGCCGTTGTCGTGAATTTTCTTGCCGTTGGCGGCAAGCTGCTTCTTCGTCTTTTCACTCATCGTTCTCTGGTGGATGTGGATCGATTCGTTGGTCTGGCCCCAGCCGGTGGCCGAGCAACGGTTGAACACCGGAACCCGCATCAGTTCGCGCATCGAGGGAATGCCGAGAATACGCATCTCGCCCGTCTGGCCTGAGGACCAGAAGCCGTAATAATCGTCCAGCTTGCCGGGTGCGACCGAGCCGTCGGCACCTGTCGCGGCACGGGCCGGAGTAGCCAGTCCTGAAGCGCCGAAGCCCAGTGCGGCCGGCCCCACCGTGCCGGCCAGGATGGCGCTGCCGGCCGTGGCGCTGAAGAGAGCCCGGCGGCTCAGTCCCTTGTTTTCCTTTGATTCCATGATCGGGTTCCTTTTTTGTTTGAACCTTGGCTTCGATTAAACTTTGGCTGTGGGTTGGTGGATCGGCGCACCGCCCGGGCTTGCCGCAAGCTTGGCCCGCGACTTCATCTTCTTCATCACGACGGGGCAGACAGTTTCGGACTGATAGAGCACCTGGCAGTGCAAGCAGTTGATGCACTCGTTCGGATTGATCTCGCCGGTGCGGTGGATCGCCTGCACAGGACACTGGTTGGAGCAGGTCTGGCAGGGGTTTCCGCATTCATGGTAGCGCTTGAGCCAGTCGAACATTCGGATGCGCGCGGGGATCGCCAGCGCCGCACCCAGCGGGCAGAGGTAGCGGCAATAGAACCGCTCAACGAAGAGCCCGGCGACGAGAAGTGCGACGGCATAGGCCACGAACGGCCAGGCACGAATGAACTTCAGGATGATCGCGGTCTTGAACGGCTCTATCTCAGCCAGGTGCTCGGCCTGCTCGACACTGATCAGCGAGACGCCGAAGAGACCGAGGAAGATCATGTACTTGATCGGCCATAGCCGTTCGTGCAGTCCCCAGGGCAGCGTCCATTGCGGAATGCGCAGCTTGCGCGCGATCTGATTGGTCAGTTCCTGCAGGGCGCCGAAGGGGCAGAGCCAGCCGCAATAAGCTCCCCGCCCCCAGAACAGGAGTGCAGCTGCAACGGCAAACCACAGGATGAAGGTGAGCGGGTCCAGCAGGAATGCCTGCCAGCTGAAGCCGGCGACGAAGCTGCCGAACAGCGCCATAAGGTTGACGACGGAAAGCTGTGCGTTGGCGTACCAGCCGAGGAAAACCAGCGTCACCATCAGGAAGATGATGCGGAAGATATAGAACGCCCTAGCGTTCCTGACCGCGTAGGTCTGGAAGAAGAACACGCCCGTCAGCACAACGAGCATGGCACCCAGCACTACAATCTTCAGTTTCGAGTCGTCCCAGATGCGCTTCCACAGGTCGGCCTGGGCGGCCCCTTCGCCACGATCCGCAACAGCGGCAACGTCCTTTGCCGGCGGCGCGACGGCGCGCAGGTATTTCTGCGGAAGCTGATAGCCCAGATCGAATGTATGGAAGACCTTTTCGATCGGCCCGACCTCTCGCTGCGCCAGGAGCTGGATGCGGAAGGGTTTTGTCGGGTCGAAGCCGAGGCCGGCTGGGATGCGGAACAGGTCCATCTCGTTGAATTCCGGCGCGCTGGCGAGCGCAATGGCTCCCAGCCGACGATGGTCGCGATCACGAAAGCGAACGGAAACATCGTCCTGGATCAGCACGATGCGATCGAAGATGCCGCCGCGCACATAGCCTGAGCCCTTGAAGGAATAGAGGCCGCGCCCCACGAGGGCGATGGCATGCTCGCCCTCACCGAGCCATGCCTCCAGGTTTTTCTCCCCGGCTGACCCGAGAAGGGCCTTGGCGATGGGGGGCGCCGAGACCAGTGCCGCCTGCATCTCGATGAACGTGGTTTCCGGCGCTTGCCCAATCGCGCGATCGCGGGCGCGTTCATCTGGATGGCCGGCGAAAGCAGCGTTGACCTGCGCAACGTCGAGCGACAGGCGGCGCAGCGTGCCGTCACCCTCTGCCTCGACCCAGTCGGCTGGCGCGGCGGCCGCAGGATCGATCTCGAAGCGTGGGCCTGTATTGGCCCTTTCCGGCGCCAGTCCGCCGAGGCCGAGCGCGCGCGCGACCTTAAGCCCGGAGCGAACGATCGAATCGTCGATGACCATCACCGTCACTGTCGCGCCCGAGATGATATCGACTTCATGGGTCGTGCCACCGGACTTCGCCTCGGCGACGAGATCGAGGCCGGAGTAACCCGCGACAAGCGCCTTTACCTTGGCATCGGGAATGCCAATGAGGACGATGGGCTCCGAGTGCTTTACCAGCCGGACGCCGACAATTTTAGCATCCTTGTCCACCGCCACGAGGGTATGGATCGGCTTGCCGGAATAGCCGGTCGTTCCGACAAAGTCTGAAGTGATAAAGACCCATGCGACCGTCTGGCCGCCCTTCAGCACCGGGGCGACCGCCAGGTCGTCGCGCACGGCGCCGAAGCCGTCCGCTCCCGGCACAAGATCCGAGGCTGTTGCGGAAGGCAGATACTCCGGCAATACGGCAGCGGCGCTAGCCGATGCCGCGAAGTAAAGGCCAAAACAGAGCAGAAGGACAAGACGGACGAATTTCATTCCAGGGCGTTTCCCGCAAATCGTTGCAGGACCATTGGGACGTTGGCGCAGGATGGTCGTTGATCTGGCTCAAACAACCGCTGCTTGTCAGACCGAAGTCAGGGGCCCCAGCAAAATTCATTGCGCGCACAGCGCTTCAGGCCGACTTGAGGAAGATTAGCGTCGCTTCGCCCGTAACCGGCGCGAGAAGAAATCAATTCGAAGGTGGAATGTGCCGCTGGCCTACCACCCTCCCCTGACACAATGACCGCAAGAGGATAGCCGACGGCACGATTGACCATGGAGATTGGCCGCCGCCATGCCCGATAGGTTCATCGACGGTGCTGCCTTCATGCGACGCAAGCGTTCCCCGACCCCAAACGCGGGGCGGATTAGCGCGCGTGAACAACGCCTTAGGCACGCCTTCCCGAGTGAGGCAAAGGCGAAACTGCCGGGCAGTTCGGTTGGGAAGCCTCACCCAACCGAACGCGCTGTCGCTGGGCCAGGAGGACTACCGGGCTGCTTCGATGGTGGGAAAACGAGGAAACAGAACCTCGTTTTCCAGATGCATATGCGTGACAAGATCGTCGCAGAACTTTTCAACGCCGATATAGAGAGCTGTCCAGGACCGACAGGCGTCGCCCGGAAGCGCAAAGCCATGGGTCAAATGCTCGATCGTGGCGAGGCTCCGGCTTTCGGTTGCATGATCGTCCCGCATGCCAGCAATCAAATGCCCGATATCCGGGTCCGGCTCATGGCGCATCATGGGAAACAGAGCAAGCTCCTCCCGCGCCATGTGGGGAAGGAGGTGATCCTTCAGATCGGCCAGCGCCTCTGCCAGGCCCAGGGGCGCCGAGCGATGCGAACCGTGAACGTGTTCTACCTTCTGGGCGAGCGGGATCAGCCATTCCAAGTCGTTGCGGTGCGTCTGATGATACCGCTCCAGGATATGAGCGATAAGCTCACTGGTCTCACTCGGTGCTTCGCGCCTTGCCTCAAGCTCGAGCGCCTGGAGACGCGCGAGCAGGTGGGCCGCATCGACCCCGGCATCTGCGGCCGCCTCAGCAAGCGACACCTCACCGCCGCAACAAAAGTTGATACCGTGCTGCCTGAGCAGTTCGGCGGCCCCTGGAAGCTCGCATGCAAATGCTCCAACGGAAGTGTCCAAGTTATAGTCAGTCAATGTGTTCTCCCTACTGCCTCAAGCGGTGATCAACCGCGAGCGAAGTTAAGACGGGACAGGATCATGACCCGCTGATCAGTTGAGAACGTGAGCCGTTTTGCCTGATCGTTCTTTGTCGAAACGCAACTTCCATCAGGAGAGATCGCAACAGCAGACGATCTGAACGGCCGAGGGCGCCTAGCCGGCGTTGCCGTGACGGCGGCGCCAGTTGGCCAGGCGCTCGCGATCAAACGAGAAGACTTCGTCGACCACCTTGCCGTCGGCAGACACGGTCGCCGTCCAGAGGCGACCGCGGCATCGAAGCGTCAGCCTGAATGTTCCCAGGTGCTCCCCCTGACCGATCTCAACCTTGCTCTTGACTTCTCCGCGGCTGAGGCGGTTCCTCAGTTCCGTCGGCGGCAGACGCAGCGCCGAAGACATGGTTGCCGCCGGCACGGAAAAGTCGCCGCCGGCATCGCGCTCGACATGCAGAATTCGCCGGCTCGTCAATGTCAGCATGGGACTGCCCTTTCCGATAAAGCATTTTCTTTCGCGAGTGGGCCGGGCCGCTGCAGACGATCACGCGATGTCTCGAGGCGATCGGCAAGAAGATCGAACAAGGAACCGCCATCGACGCCGGCAGCCGGCATGCTGGCCAACAGCTCGGCGATCTCAATCGTGCAATCGCACAAGGTTGGATCCCTCTCTTCCATCTCAATCATCACGCTGAGCCCTCCTGCGTGCCCGATCGTCCTGCAGATGGACGCTCTTCTGGCAACCTGTCTGACCCTTGTTAGGCTCGCGGCGGCACGCCCTCGTTGCGCTGACGCAAGCATTCGTTGTTCGGCAGTCCCGCCACGGTGTCGCCAGTACGACAGCATGCCGCATGACCGCCGATTTACAGCGTCGCTATCGAGGCTTAAGGAAGACCCAATCAGAAGACATCGATGGAAACATCATGGGTGCGACGCTGCTTCCAACCAGTATATCCGAAGATCTGATCAGCGCGATTGTTCACGACTTCTACGGCCGTATCCGTCCAGACCCCTTGCTCGGGCCGATCTTCAACGCGCGCATCGGCGAGCATTGGGATCTGCATCTGTCGACGCTTGTCGACTTCTGGTCGTCCATCGCCCTGAAAACGGGCCGCTACAGCGGCCGGCCTCACGTCGTCCACCAGGGTCTTGACCTTGTACCTGAACACTTTGAGCATTGGCTCTCAATGTTCGAGGCAACCGTATTCCAACATTGCACCGGTGAAGCAGCAAGCTTCTTTCTCGACCGTTCAAGGCGGATCGCCGACAGCCTGCAGATCGGCCTCAACATCGGACCGAACGCGATCAAGCTGCCCGCAAAGCAGCTGTAGACGACAGTTTTTCAACAACGCTTCAGCCAGCTTACCGGCAAATGCCGTCCGCCAAACCAGGCCGAACCAGGAACGCGACAAAGCCCTGCAGCCATATGGCGTGGGCAAGCAATACTCTCGAGACGCGACCTCACCGTCCCAGGGATGCGCTGTTACAATCTGCAGATCCAGGCAGGCTTGGGCGCGCCTCGCATGGCGGCTGCATAACCTTTCGGCGCAAGGCGCATGGTCAAGATGACCGCGACTGCGATACAGGCCATTTGCCACGTCCAGCCGGCTGAAAACCCGCCTGTCCAATCATGCAGGGTCGACACGATCAACGGTGGGCAGGCGGCAAGAAGGAAGCCTCCGCCTTGCATCAGTGCTGAAAGCGCCCCTGCCGGCACGGGATCGCGGAAATGATCGAGCGCCACCACCAGTGACAGTGCGAAACACCCGCCCAGTCCGAAGCCGGTCACGGCGACGAAAAGAAATGGTGCCAGGTCAGGCGCAAGCGCAAAACCGGCAAAACCCGCAAACTGGAATCCGAGCGTCAGCCACAGCCATGGCCGGCGGTCGGATCCGTTCCGGTGCGCCAACGCCGGCAGGAAGAGGGCAGCGGCGGCCTGGCAGATTGCCATGACGGCAAGCAAGCTGCCGCTCGCCGAGGCGCTCCAGCCAAGCTGCTGATAAGAGGGGGCGAGCCAGACGACGACGGACGTGTAGCCAAGCATGGGAGATCCTTGGAGCTCTTGAGGAGGATTAGGCGCCGGGGCGACCCGTCAGACGGCCCCGGCGTGTAAGGTGGTCCCGCCTATCGCAGGTGGATTTCCCAGCCGTTGACCCGATCGGCCTTGCTCGGCTTGTAATCAACGCCCTTGGCCACGCCCCAGCTCAGCTTGTGCAGCCACAGGAAGCAGGCCGGCGCATCTTCGGTAATCGCCGTCATCGCCTTGGAGAGCATGGCAACGCGCTTTTCAGGATCGAATTCCTGGCGCTCGGCCTGGAGAAGTGCATCGACGTCCGGATTGGAATATTTCAGACGAGGCGAGGCGTCGGTCTCGAAGTACTGCGCCAGCGCTGGCGAAGGGTCGAGCATGTTGCCGCGCCCCATATAATAGAATGGGGTTTCACCGCGCTGAACATTGGTCCACAGCGTTGCCCATTCGGGCGTCTGGAGCGTCGCCTTGAAGCCGACGTCCTGGAGCATCGGGACGACCGCCTCGGCGATCTGACGATCGGCAATGTAACGACCGACCGGCGAATAGAGATCGACGGCCACGCCAACGGCGCCGGCCTCCTCCAGCAACTTCCTCGCCTTCTCCGGATTGTAATCGATGGGCGAGACATAGGCGGGATCGAAACCGAGCTGGCCCGCGCCCACCGGCCCGTTCAGCAGCGTCACCTGATTGCCAAGGATTGCCCTGGCGATGCCTTCGCGGTTGATCGAATGGCAGACCGCCTGGCGCACTTTCGGATTGTCCCACGGCGCGGTCTTGGGGCTCATGGCAATGAACATCGCTTCGGCGGAATCGACCATTTCCGCCGTCGCGTTCGGCAGTTGCTGGACGCGACTGACGAGCTGCGGCGGGATGCCCTGGGCAATCTGCACCTCGCCATTCGCAAGCGCTGTCACCCGCTGCTCAGGCTCGGCCATCATGCGATAGATGATACGCTTGGGATTGGTCGGCTGGACCATCGGGTGATCATCGACACGCTCGATGACGATATGGCTGCCGATGCCGACCTCGACGAGGCGATAGGGACCCGCACCGACCGGATGCTCCCGATCGGCCACCTTTGCACCATGCTCATCGTAGATCTTTTTCGACGTGATCTGCATCGTCGCCAGATAGTTCGGCAACGTCGCCATCTTCTGTGTCGTGGTGATGCGCAATCGCCGATCGTCAAGAACTTCGGCCTTTTCGATGTACTGTACCGAGGCTTGCGACATGCTTTCTGGATCGTTGCGCGAGCGCTCGATCGAATGGACGACATCCGCGGCAACGACCGGATCGCCATTGTGGCGCTTCCAATCAGCGCGCAGCGTCAGGATCCAGCTCAGGTCGTCTTCCGGCTCCAGGCTCTCAGCCAGGAAGGGAACGAACTTGCCCTTTTCAAAATCCCAACGGGTGAGGCAGCCGTAAACCTGACACCAGATGGAACCGATGAGCACCACGGAATCCGCGTACGGATTGTTTCCGGTAATCCCCTCGGTAATCGCGACGGTGATCTGATCGGATTTCTGCGCCTGCGCCTGCTGCGCTGCCCCGCCGGCCATCGCTGCAGCCGCGCCGCTCAGCAACAGAAGTCTCTTGATTGCCTTCATCATTAGCCCTTCCCCTCTGTCGCCCGCTTCCTCACGGACCGCAAAGCGGCCATGGCAAGTTTCTTCGGTGGGAGGCCGAGGTCAGCACCTGTTGGCTATGGGGGGTCAGCGTGCAGGTCTCCAGTGATCGTTGCATTCGATCTGGAACCACCAAACGAAAACAAGCACGGCACAATGCCCGTCACGCCTTGCCACCGATCGTACCGAACTCCGGCAACGGGATGGGCAGCGCTCAACTAAAACCTGCTGTTGAGCTTAGACCGCTCGCGACTTCTCACGAGACCCAAGCTTGGCCATTTCGTTGTCTCCCGTACGCCATTGCTTGGGCAGCACCCGGAACGGAGGCCGCACTTCAATTCGCGCCTGAGGTCAAAACTTGGGTGTCAGGCCATTGAGGGTAACCGGCCCTCTTAATGCGGCCTGTCTGGCGTCAATGGAAGCGTCATCAAGCCGAGAACTTCACCGTCACGCCGCGCTGGCGAAAGTAGGCCTGCATAAGCTTCCTGCCAGAGCGATTGTTTTGCACGAGCTTAGCAGGGTCGAACACGGCCTCTTTCAATCCCGCCCGCGCCAACGCTGCCTTGAGGGCCGCGATATGCACATCGATGTCGGCATTGTGCGCCTGGAGCGATTCATAAATGCAGTTTGTTGCGTCTGCTACGGTCGGCTCAGTCACGATTATTCTCCTGTTTGACTGGCGCTTAGCACAATTTCTTGCTTGATCCTATTGTTGTGAAAATTGTCCACGTCAATGGGAGGCGATGGGTTGGCGTCCATCACACGTGGCACTGGAGGCTGGCCATCCTACCAGCGGGCAAGCTACGCAGTCCGGGATACCCCGGAGATGGTCGCCGGCCATTACGGCCGCTTCTTGCCACAGGACAAAGCAGCGCTTGCTGACAAGATTCTGACTCAGGTATGGGAAGCAGCGAAGTCTCCGCGATCTTCCCGAAAACTTGATAGGCATAGCACCCAGCGCTATGCAACGCGATGTCAGAACGGACTTTCAGAACGGCGTGGTTTTCCAAGCAGCGAAGAAAGCACGGATCTCCGACAGGGCCCTTTGCAAGGCGATTGAGCAAGTCGCACGCGGACAGGCTGACGATCTCGGTGGCGGCGTGTTCAAGAAGCGGCTCAACGATAACATGCACCGTTCGATCGTTCTGGCAAAAGCCGGTGAATACTGGGTGTTCGCCTATCTGTTCGCGAAGAAGGACCGCGCAAACATTGATGACGACGAGCTCATGGCTTTCCGGAAGCTCGCTGAACTCTATCGGCGCAAGACACAGGCCGAGCTTGATGCCGAAATCGGGACCGGCGCCCTATTGGAGATTTGCAATGACGACTAAGCGCAAGTTCAAGAGCGATGCCTTTGAGGCGATCCATAGCGCCGTCGAAGATATGTATGCGGCAGGCACCATCGACAAGGAAACCATGAAGACCTTCGATGAGACTTGCCTGTCCATCCCCCAAGAGCTGTCGCCAAGCGAGATCAAGGCGCTGCGCGAGAACAATCATGTCAGCCAGCCAGTCTTCGCGCGACACCTAAACACCAGTGAATCGACAGTGCAAAAGTGGGAAACAGGCGCGAAGCGGCCGAGCGGCCCCGCATTGAAGCTGCTCTCAATCGTCCGGAAACATGGTCTCAAGATGCTGTCTTAGGAGGACACCGGCGCGGAAGGGTGCGCAGTTCTAGCCGATACATTAAGAGAAGATCGCAGGCATTTATTGTCGGCTGAGCCAGTGTCTTATGATCTCCGCTAAACGATGCGGCTCTTCCAGGGGGATCATGTGCCCCGTGTTCTCGATCGTCTCGAACGCTGAGCCAACTAGCCCTTGGTGAAGCTCAAGGACTTCCATCCGACTTCTAAGCTTATCCTGCTCTCCCGCGATAACGAGGGTCGGAGTTTTGATCGCTCCAAGGCCATCCCGCTCGTCCCTCCTTTCGAGAAGGGACTGTCGCCGAAACGTTTCTCCACCCAGCCGATGCCCCATCTCCTGAATCCGCGCGATAAAATCCGACCGACCTGCGTTGTTCGGATGCAGCGAGGATGCCACTGCCGACGCGCTGAGACTTTTGAACCCAGAAACATCTTTCTGCATAGCGATGGCGGCTTTCCTCTGGACTTGTATTTCACTATCTCCGCGCGCGGACGTCGCAATCAGAACGAGCGCGGTTACGCGTTCAGGCGCTTGGCGAACTATTTCTCGCGCGACGTATCCGCCCATAGAGAAACCGACCAACACAAATTCGGGTGAAGCTGCCGATAGAGCGCGGTATGCCATCTCGACGATCGTGCTGTCTTGTGAGAGGTCGGCGTGAAGCAGAGGCCCGAATTCAGTTAATGCTGGCTCCACATCTCGCCAGAGATCGGCATCGAGCATGAAGCCAGGGACCAGAAGCATCGACATAGTTATCAACCTTGATTCTTTGTCCGCATAAGGAGCCAAGGTCACCTACCGGTGCAACTAGAAACACCTGATGTCCGCTTTGTGTCTGAAGCCGACCATCTATAGCGCGACGATCAGGATGAGACGGCGGCGACAATCTGGATGAGATTCTTATGCAAATCCAGCTCACCTCTTCCATGCGCCTGAGGAAAACCCAGGCGCTCCCATTATGAGATCGACCAAGCTGAACTCTGCCAACCTATCGATCTCCCGATTGTGCGCGAACCAGACCCGACAATGTCGCCGTCGAAGCAGCTTTCTCGCCCGGCTTGTCGAGTTGGCCGAACACAGCACCATCCCTCAAAACTTCGATTGGCCATGCCCTCGAAGCCCTCAGGTCAAACTATCAATTTCACCGGCACCAACAACGCAATTTTTTGACTGCATGGGGCCTCAAAACGAAACTGATTTCGCTGAGAAACGCATCAAAAGAAACACTCTGCCTCAAGCATTGTTCCGCGACCGATATCGGCATTTCGACGACGCGGTCTGAAGCCAAAGAAAGTTATGCTATAGAAAATATAGATATTGAACATTCCTTGCTTACGCTGAGCCATTCATCTTCGCATAATCGGCTCGTGACCTGTTCGATCGGCAGATGGCCGACGAGTTGTCACTTCGACCGTGCCGCAAGAGGCTGACACCATGGCAAAAACCTTGATTATTCCGGGTCTGTTCGGCTCAGGTGCGGGGCACTGGCAACGCCACTGGCTCGACGATCAGCAACAGGCCACCCTGGTCGAACAGGAGGACTGGGACCACCCGGTGCTCACGGGATGGCGCGATGCGTTGGAGCGAGCCATAGTTCGACACGGTGTCGTGGATCTTGTCGCGCACAGTCTGGGCTGTATTCTCGTTGCCAACCTGGCGCGAAGACCGCTGACGCGGCAGATCAGAAGCGCGCTTCTCGTGGCGCCATGCGACCTTGATGTGACCGAGCGGCTTCATCCCGGATCGATCGAGTTCGGCGCCATGCCGGAGCAGCCCCTGCCGTTTCCGAGCCTGATTGTCGGCAGCCTCAACGACCCGTATATGTCTTTCGACCGTCTGCGGCACGTGTCGACCCGCTGGGGTAGCCGCCTCGTCGATCTCGGTCACGCCGGCCACATCAATGTTGCCAGCGGGTTTGGTCGCTGGCAGCGAGGTTACGATCTGCTGACAGTACTCAACGGCATAGCACGGCGCGAAGAGCCTTCGGTCAATGCCGTTCAAGCCAGTGAAAAGCGCGAGGTCAGCGTCGTCGCCGGGCGGTAGATACGCCTTTGTCGCATGCCGTGCCTGCTGCCCGGAAACGGCCGTGCGCACAAAGCGCTTGATGTCGGCCCGAATTCGCGTTCTAATAGCGCATAAAGTTTATAGAGTATGCCGTATAGGGATGACCATGTGCCGAGGTGCCATGCCAACCAGAAGAACGGATCCATACTCGCCGGCCCGGGCGGCCGGCGGCATCATTCCCCGACACCGCGAATTTCAGCCCCGGCAGCAGATGTCACTGCCGGGAAAGACCTCAATGTCCGGTCCGTGTTCGGGACCGGAACAGCCATGCGTATCAAACTTTGCCGGCTGACCGCAGTCAGGCCACAAGCGAGCTCACATGACTGTCCATGGATTGTTTGCCAAGATTTCGCCGGACAATGCCGGTTCGCAGGCAAAACCGCGCATTGCGATCATCGGCCGAGGCTTTTCCGGAATCATGATGGCGATCGCGCTGATGAAGTCGGTGCGAACCGCATTTCATGTGCACCTGTTCGACCCGCAACCGACCATCAGCGGTGGCCAGGTCATGGCCGCCGCCCAGAGCGGAGAAATCCTCAACAGCCGGGTGCGTGATCTGTCGGTGGCTGCCGGGCAGCCGGAGGATTTCAACGACTGGCTTTGCGCAAATCAGGATTTTCGCTCCGCCGTCTCTGCCGCCATTCCCGGATTCCAGCAGATCTTCGTGCCGAAGCGCATTTTCAGCGACTATGTCTACCAGCGTTTTTCCGAAGCGTTGACGCGACGGCCGGATATTTCGATGCAGCTTTCCTGCCAGGCAGTGCTGGGACTGCGAAAACTGCCGTCGGGACGCTTTCTCGTCCTGCAGGAAGAAGGCGCGATAGAATGCGACATAGCCGTGCTCGCGACCGGATTCGGTATCCGCGCCCTGGAAATGGAAGTCGCGGATGAGGAGCGCCCGCTGGTGAGAGCGCGACGGTTGGTCGTGCCACGCCATGCGGTGCTGCTCGGCAGTGGTGTGCGTGTCGTCGATCGTCTGCTGCAAATGCGTGACAGCGGCTATGTCGGCGAAATCACCATTGTTTCTCGCCACGGGTTCCTGCCGCAGGCGCACACGCGGCTGGCGGCAGCACCCACTTTCCCCGTCGATCCGATGCCGACAAGGCTTCGCGAAATCGTCCCCTTCGTGCGCCAGGCATGCGCTGACGCCGAAGCTAACGGCCTTGGCTGGCAGGCGGCGATGAACGGGCTAAGGCGCCGGGCGCGTTCTCTATGGCAAGCCTTGCCGGAACAGGAGAAGCGACAGTTCAACCGACACCTGCGCTCGATCTACGACAGCCACCGCAATCGCCTGCCGGCACCCTTACATCTGCGACTGCTGCAGGAATTGGCTGATGGCCGCACTGTGGTGCGCAAGGGCTGGGCAGGGCGTCGGCGGTCGGAGGGATTGATGGTTCGTTGGGCAGGGGCCACACAAGAAGATCTGTTGGAGGCCGATCAGGTCATCGATTGTCGCTGTTCTGCGCCGGATCTCAAGGCGCCGGTCATCCAGAACCTCTTCGCCGGTGGCCTGGCGCAGCCGGACGAACTCGGGCTTGGCCTCGCGGTCAGCCCGGCCGGCGAGGTGCTTGCGGACGGCCATCCAACCGCCAACCTCTATGCGGTCGGCCCATTGGGTCTCGGCAGCCTGCCTGATATCGATCTGGTCCCGGAGATCGTCACGCAAACCTATGCAACGGCGCGGTTGATCGCAACGCGTCGCCGAGTGACCCAGAAGTCTGCATAGGAAAGGCAGCGTTTGCCCCTCATCGGCGATTTGACCAGGGAACAAGCCGCCGCTCGATCCATCGCGCAATGACTTCGAACAGGAAGGCGACGAGCGCGATCACCACGATGCCGGCGATGACGATGTCGGTGACCAGGAACTGTGCCGCCGACTGGATCATGAAACCAAGGCCGCGTGTCGCTGCGACCAGTTCGGCGGCGACCAGCGTCGACCAGCCGGCGCCGAGCGCAATGCGCGTACCGGTGAGAATGGACGGTAGCGCACCCGGCAGAGTTACATGCAGCAGCAATTGCCATCTTGATGCACCAAAGGCGCGCGCGGCGTTGATGTGATCGGCGGACGCGGATTTGACGCCTGACGCGGTCGACAGAATGATCGGGGGCAGCATCGCCAGTGCGATTACGGCGATCTTCGATGCTTCGCCGATCCCAAGCCAGATGATGACCAGCGGCAGATAGGCAAGCGGCGGCAACGGGCGGAGAAATTCGACGATTGGATCGAGGATGCCTTTGCCCCAGCGGCTGGTGCCGATCGCAAGGCCCGCGGGCACGCCAAGGATAAGGGCAGCGGCAAGAGCACCGAATATGCGCGAAAGGCTGGCGGCAACATGCTGGGCGAGCGTGGCATCGACAAAACCCGTCGTCGCCAGTCCGCTCAGTGCGCGAAGCACAGAAAGTGGTGAGGGCAGGAACAGCGGCGGCACCAGCGCGTAAAACGAGACGAGGCCCCACAGGCCGACCAGAGCGACAATCGTCGCTGCTGAAATCCAGAGAACGGGCCGCGGCCGTGCTGGTCGTCTGGTATCCGTTTCGCCCGTTGGTTCCTTGTCTATCGACGCCGTCTCCAGGGAAAGGGTCATGCCGCAACGCCTTCGTCTTCTGAATGAATGAGACCGGTCAAGCCATCGTGCAGCCGCCTGAACTCGGATGAGGCGCGCAGCTCCGGTTGCGGTACGCCGGCGAGATAATCCCGCGCGAAATTCACCGGGATCACCCTTGCGATCCGGCCGGGGTTAGCATTGAGCACGACGATACGGGTCGCCAGCATCAAGGCTTCGTCGATGCTGTGCGTGATCAGCAGCGCGCCGGCGCGGCTCGCCTGCCACATATCCAAGAGAAATCCCTGCATGCGCACGCGCGTCAGTGCATCGAGGGCACCGAGTGGTTCGTCCATCAGCAGGAACCGCGGGTGCGAGGCCAAGGCCCGCGCTATGCCCACACGCTGGCGCATGCCGCCGGAAAGCTCCCAGATGTTGCGGTCGGCCGCATCCGGCAGGCCGACACGTTCGAGCAGAGCGCGCGCCTCCTTCAGCCGTTGATCCTTGCCGACACCGCGCAGGCGCAGGGGGAAGGCGACATTTTCGATCGCCGTCAGCCATGGATAGAGCGCGTCGTCCTGAAAGACGACCGCCCGGTCCGACCCAGGGCCGGATAGCGTCTGGCCATCACGCGTGATCCGGCCACTGCTTGGCGCCAGGAAACCCGCTGCCAGATTGAGCAGGCTGGTTTTGCCCGAACCGGACCTGCCGATCACCACGACGAAATCGTCGCCGGCAATCTCCAGGTTGATCCGGTCCAGAACCAGCGGTGCCTGCGATCGACCGTTGCCAGGCGCATAGCGCAGCGAGACATTTTCAAGCCCAAGCACCGACATTGTGCAGTCCTCTAACTCTCTGACGTACATCGATTGAGGGACTGGCGGTTTGCCTGCGGGCGTGCCGCCAGTCCACGGATAGGGCAACCAGCCGTTCAGAACGAGAGTTTGGCTGCTTCCTGCGCCCAGCGCGCCGAAACGTAAGGGCCGTAGTCGGCGAGAACCGCCGGGATCTTACCCTGCTCGAGCAGGAAGGCCGACGTTTCTGCGACCGCCTTGGCGGTTGCGCCGCCGAGAAGATCGGGACCAGCCTGCTCTTCCAGCGACGGGAAATAGTATCCCTTGAGCAACGCTGGCACGTCCTCCTGTTTTGCGCCCGTCAGCCGAGCGATTTTTTCCGCCTGCGTCGAGGTTGCGTTCCAGGCATCCGGCTTTGCCCGGTAATCGGCATAGGCGTCGCCGGTCACCTTGACGAAGGCGGTGACGATGTCCGGATGCGCCTCGGCGAATTTCTTGCTGACGATCCAGGCGTCGAAGGTCGGACCGCCCCATTTGGCGACGTCAGCTGAGGTGGCGAGCACGGTCGATGTCTTCTTGATTTCGGACAGAACCGGATCCCAGACATAGGCGCCATCAATGTCGCCGCGTGTCCAGGCTGCGGCGATTTCCGGCGGCCGCAGGTTGAGGATCTCGACGGACTTCGGATCGATGTTCCAGTGCTTCAGCGCGGTCAGCAGGCTGTAATGCGCAGTCGATACGAAGGGCGTTGCAATCTTTTTGCCGGCAAGTTCCTTCGGCTTGTTGATGCCCTTGACCGCCAGCGCCTCCGCCTCGCTGATGAGGCCGACGACAAAGATGGTTTCGAACGGCAGCTCGCGGCTGGCAGCAGCCGCCAGCGGCGACGAGCCGACATAGCCGATATCGATCGAGCCGGATGCGAGTGCAGCGATGACATCGGCGCCGCCATCGAACTTCTGCCAGTTGATTTTTGCGCCGGTCACCTTCTCATAAGTGCCATCGGCCTGGGGCACACGCGACGGTTCGACGATCGGCTGATAACCGATGGTCAGCGTGGTGTCGGCAGCATGTGCCGCGAACAGTCCCTGCGTCGCCAGCAACAGCGCAGCGGTTGAGACCAAAAGGGTGCGTCTTGCGATTGTCATTGCCGTGCTCCTCAACGGTTTGCCCATGGCCCCGTTGCGGAGCCTGCATTGATAATCTCAAAACCCATCGAATTTATAGAGATAAAAAATACCCCGTTTGTGCGACGGGGTATGAAGCCATTCCAAACTTCGGCCACTTGGGCGTCTTCCGTGCCCAAAGTGCGCTGCGTGCTCGCCGCTACGGCTGAAAACTGCCGTAGCGGCCGCCATGGTAAAGCACCGGCTCGCCTGCACCGGAGGTGATCGCCAGGACCCGCCCGAGGATGATGGCGTGGCTATGGCGCTCGATGACTTCTTCGACTTCGCAATCGATGGCGGCGAGCGCGCCGTGAAGAACGGAAGCACCGCTGACGAGGGTCCGCCAGTGCGCGCCGTCGTAGCGCGCAGCCCCTTTGAGGCCGCCGAAGCCGGCAAACCTTTCGGCCACGTGCTGCTGCTCGCTGGCGAGAATGTTGACGCAGAAATGACGGTAGCGTTCGATGACCGGCCAGGTCGACGACGTCCGGTTGATGTTGACGATCATCGTCGGCGGGTCGACCGAAAGGGCCGTTGCCGACGTAACCGTCGCGCCGGTGCGGTCGTCGCCGACGCCGGCGGTGATGACAGAGACGCCGCCTGAAAGATTGCGCATTGCCGACTTCAGCTCGTTTGCCGTGACCGCGGAGGCATGGTCGGCGGCATGACTTGATGTCGTGAATGCGGGGGAAGCGGCAAGAGCTATGTTCATGGCAATATCCTCGAAAAATTTCACCTGCTTCCCGGTCGTCAATGCGCAATCCGGGAAAAATTTTTCCTCCACTCAAAAATGATCGCCTGATTTTTCATTGTCAATAAATTTTATAGAGTTTATCTTTTTCGAGCTGTCGGCCCCTGTTGCCGCCTGCCACAGATCGTGTCCGAGGAGAATTCGCATGGGCAACTCGCCTGAAAAGATCAACGTTCTCTGGTTCCTGCCCACCCACGGCGAGAGCCGCTATCTCGGCACGACGCGGGGAGGGCGCAATGTCGACCTGAATTATCTCAAGCAGGTCGCCCAGGCTGCCGATACGCTCGGCTATTACGGCGTATTGATTCCCACCGGCCGCAGTTGTGAGGACAGCTGGGTGGTGGCGTCGGCGCTCGCGCCCTTGACCGAGAAGCTGCGCTTCCTGATCGCGGTGCGACCGGGCCTGTTGTCACCGACGCTGGCTGCCCGGATGACGGCAACACTCGACCGGCTTTCCGAGGGGCGGCTGCTCATCAACGTGGTGACCGGCGGCGACCCGACGGAAAACAAGGGCGACGGCATCCATCTCTCGCATGCCGAGCGCTACGAGGTTACCGAGGAATTTCTCAACGTCTACAAATCGGTGCTTCGTGGAGAAGACGTCACCTTCAAAGGAAAACACTTCGACATCGAGGGTGGCAAGCTGCTGTTCCGATCGGTGCAACAGCCGCATCCGCCGCTCTATTTCGGTGGGTCATCCGGCAAAGGCCAGGAGGTGGCGGCCAGGACGATCGACAAGTACCTGACCTGGGGAGAGCCGCCGGAAGATGTCGCCAAAAAGATCGCCGAGGTGCGCGCGCTCGCTGATGCTGAAGGCAGAGAGGTTACATTCGGCATCCGGTTGCATGTGATCGTGCGCGAGACGGCAAAGGAAGCGTGGCAGGCAGCCGACGACCTGATACAATATGTTGATGACGAAACGATCGCCGCGGCACAAAAGGTGTTTGAGCGCATGGATTCGGTAGGTCAAAGCCGCATGAGCCGGTTGCATGGCGGCCGGCGCGACAAGCTCGAGGTGGCGCCCAATCTTTGGGCCGGCGTCGGTCTCGTGCGCGGCGGCGCAGGCACCGCACTCGTCGGTGATCCGGATCAGGTCAAAGCGCGGATGGAAGAATACCGCGAGATTGGCATCGATACCTTCATCATGTCAGGCTACCCGCATCTGGAGGAGGCCTATCGCTTCGGCGAACTGGTGCTGCCGAACCTGCCGCTTAACCACTCGGTTCCTGCCCGCGAAACGTCAATCAATACCGGGCCATTCGGCGAGACCATTGCCGGCGACCACAGGCCGAAGCTCAAGGTCTCGCAATCGTGACGCAGCTATCCCGTCGACCGGTTGTCGCAATCATTGGCGGGGGGTTCACCGGTGCAGTGCTGGCAGCCAACCTCGCCCGGAACATGCCCGGACATGCGGTCGACATCATCGTCTTCGAACCGAGGGAGCGGCTTGGGGCTGGCCTTGCCTACGACACCTCGGATCCGGCCCACCGCGTCAACGTACCGGCGGCGCGGATGAGCCTGCTGACGGACGATCCGGATGATTTCCTGCGGTGGCTCACGGCCGAGGGAGAGCCTCGCGACGATCCGGATGCTCTGGCAGCCGACGGAAACCTTTACCCGCGGCGTACGGCCTTCGGCCGTTATGTGGGCGACTTTATCGCTCCGTTTCTTGCGAGCGGGCAGGTCTACCACTGCCGTGAACGGGTGGTGCAGATCGCCAGAACCGGGGGCCGTTGGCACATCACGGCGGATGGAAGCGCCGAGATTTTAGCCGACATCGCGATCGTTGCAACGACCCATCCGGCGCCATGTGCGCCCCAGAACATTTCCGGAGCGCTTGCCGGCCATCCGCGTTTCGTTCCTGATTCGACATCACCGGGCGCCCTGTCGGTCATCCGCGCGGAGGATCGTGTCTTCATTATCGGCAACGGGCTGACTGCGGCCGATGTTATCGCCTCCTTGCGCCGCAGCGGACACCGAGGCCCGATTGCTGCCGTTTCTCGTCGGGGGCTACGGTCGAGGGGACATGCTACGACTGCCCAGGAACCGCTCGGGGATTTCGTTGTCGACCCCTCGCGTACGGCCCGGACGCTGCTGCGCCGGGTACGCCTTGCGTTGCAACAGGCCCCGGCGGAAGGGCGCAGCTGGCACGCCGTCTTTGATGCATTGCGCGCCCAGGGGGGCGGCATCTGGAGAGCGCTGCCTGTCGCGGAGCGGAGGCGGCTTGTCCGCCACCTGCGCGTCTATTGGGATGTGCACCGATTCCGTGTCGCCCCGCAGATTGACGCGGTGATTGCGCAAGGGCTTGAGCACGGTGACATCAGGGTCATTGGCGGATTGGTGAAGGAGATAGGCCAGCACGGCGAGAGCATTATCGCCGAGATCCGCCACCGCCATACCAGGCACCACGAGCCGATGGTGTTTGATGCGTGTGTCGTGACCACCGGTCCCGCACACACGAGCATCCTGAAGAGCCAGCGCTGGCTGGCGGAGTTGGCGGATGGGGGGCATCTGCAACTGGACGCGGTCGGTCTCGGTCTTGCCTGCGACGATCAAAGCCGGGCAACCGATCGCGATGGAAACGGCAACGACACGCTTTTCATCGCCGGCCCACTTGCCCGCGGCACATTCGGCGAGCTGATGGGACTGCCTCAAGTCAACGAGCATGCGATCTTCGTCGCCGACCGGGTCGCGCGATGGCTCGAACATCAATCCCGGCTCGGGCCTGTGGCAAAAACCGGCTAACGCGCAGCGCGATGCTGCCCTTGCCTTGAGAATCCGGGAGCCAGCTCTAACCTTCTTGCTGGCCCTCAAGGCGTGGTGTCCAATCCTCGACAGTTCGGGTCGCCAACCGTCTGATCGCATAATCGCGCCAGTTCGCCGGCAATATCGTGAGATTGGCGATTTCCCGAAGCGCATCGCGGTTCATCGTGTCGATGTAGAGATAATGCCAGAGCCGTCGGATGGTCCAGGCAGGGCATCTGCGTTCGACCATGACGAGGGCATCGTCCGCGCAAACGCGTCCTTCCTCGATCACCCGATAGTACCATCCGGTGCGACCGGATTGCTGGACGCGGCGGGCCATATCGGTCAGCCCAAAGCGCCTGTTCAATTTCCAGCATGGCTGCCGTCCCTGGCTGACTTCGAGCAGGGCACGCCCCAGACGGAAGCGATCTCCAACGGCAACGTCGTCTTCCGTCAACCCTGAGGTCGACAGGTTTTCGCCGAACGCGCCCGGGCGATCGAGAACCGTGCTCGGACCGATTTCCGACTGCCAGAGCCGATAATGATCGCCCGGGTAGTGATGCACAGCCTTCTCGAGGCCGCCATGCCGCTTGAGGTCGCCCTGATGATCGCCAATGAGCCCGGTAGCCGACAGGTGCAGCACCCCGGCAACCGGCCTCTTGTCGATGCCGCTCAGTGTCCCGCGTTCGTCGATCACAGTCAGTTCGCCCACAAGCAATGCGTTGAGAGCGACCGGTTTTGTTTGATCAGTCGACATGCACTTGCTCCAACCATTCCGTCATCATTGCGTCGGCGGCCACCGCAAGCGCGGCCCCGAATTCAGCGGCATCGTTTCGGAGTTTTACGATATCGATCTTGGCTGCTGCCAGCTCGCAGGCGTGGCCGACCAGCCATCGTTCAAACGCCGCTCCCGTATCCGCTTCCGCGTGAAACTGAAGTCCGAGTATGTTGCTGCCAATCGAGAACGCCTGCTGGACGACCTTTGAGGTCGAAGCCAGCAAAGTCGCACCGGCGGGAAGATCGTAGGTATCGCCGTGCCAGTGCAGCATCGGCACCCCATCCAGATTGCGAAGGGGAGACGCGCTGCCAGCCTCGCTGAGGCTGATTGGATCGAACCCGATCTCCTTGATACCTGACGGAAAGACCTGTGCGCCGCCTGCGCGGGCTATCAGCTGCGCGCCAAGGCAGATGCCAAGGGTCGGCCGACCTGCATTCAATCGCGCCGCCAGCACCTCGACCTCCCGCTGCAGGAACGGGTAGGCATGGTTTTCGTAGACGCCGATCGGGCCGCCGAGGACGATCATGAGATCGGCCACATCCGGCGCGAAGTCGAGAAAGTCGGCTGTTCCCACGTCGCGATACTCGATGTCGTAACCGGCACGACGAAGGGGTGCCGCAAGGGTGCCGAGATCCTCGAAGTGAACATGCCTGATCACCACCGCCGATTTCGGTGTCATCGGATCCCTGTCTCCAACCGACGTAGGCTCTCATCGGGGATCGCGCAGCCGTCCGTGCTGCAGGCAGGCAGTTCCTGACGCGTTGTAGGCAGTGGCTCGGCGATTGCGTTCGCCAGCCAAGCACCGACGAGCAGGTCGTCCTCGATGCCGAAGCGATGGTGGCGCACGGTTCCGTCCCGTCCGATAATGACGGTCGTCGGCGTGCCGCGCATGCCGTAGCGATGCATCGTGCGCGGTATCGCCGCATCGGGCGATGCGGCGTCGATGCCGATCGGGAACGTCAGCCGGTATTCGTGGATGAAGGCTTTGAGAGCCTCCGGACCCATCGCCGCATGGTGTTCAAAGACCGTGTGCAGCCCGATCACCTGAAGGTCCGTGTCGCGAAAGAGGCGCTGCACGCGCTGCGTCTGCGGCAGCCCGTGTGAGACGCAAGCCGGGCAAAGCATCTGAAAGGCATGGATGAAGACGACGCGTCCGCGCAGCATATCAAGGTTGAGCGTCGTGGGCGTATTGAACCAGTGACTGATGTCCAGTTCCGGCGCTTGGGTTGTTGTATCTGCAATCATGAGGCCATTCCTTTGGGAGGGTCGGGCAGGCAAACCTGCCCGACGGGTTCTCAGGCAGCTTCGCGCACGAGCTTGACGCCGGGGAAATCGACCGGCACAGCGAGTGCGACGTTGACGTAGTTGGTGAAAAGGTTGAGCGCGACATGGGCGATGATCTCGACGATGTCCTGATCGTCAAAGCCGGCATCGCGCAATGTCTTGACGTCAGCGTCCGACGCCTGGCCGCGCCTTTCTACCAGTGTGCGCACAAACGAGAGCACCGCCGCCGTCTTCGGATCGTTGGAGTGGCCACGTTGGGCGTCGGCCATTTCCTGAGCGGTAGCGCCGGACTTTCGACCGAGCGCGGTGTGGGCGGCAAGGCAATAGTGGCAATCATTGCGGTCGGCGACGGCAACGGCGATCTGTTCGCCGAGCTTGGCGCCGAGCCGGCCACCACCGAGCGCGCCGAACGAACCCCACATGCTGGTAAGGGCTGCCGGAGAATTGGCCACTGCCTTGAACATGTTCGGCGTGGCGCCGAAGGTCGCGTGGATGCTGCCCAGCAGTTCGGCGCTGGTGCCGGTTGCCGACTTGGGGTCAACTAGATTAATTCTGCTCATGGTTTTCTCTTTCTATTCGCGTGGAGGGAGAAAATGCCGGTCCGCCGATGGCAGTCGACGGACCGGCGCCGACATCATCGGGGTCGCAGATACGCTTGAATACGGTGAATTCTTTCGGCCCCGACGGTGAAGCAGTTTGTCCTTGCGGCCTTCGCAGGCGTCGGCGTGGCAGCACCGCGTGCGTTGGCTGAAACAGACGGTGGATGATCAATGTCCTTCATGGCATCTGGCCCCTATCTCAGGCCGCGCCGCGGTTGAAGTTGGACCAGGCAGCTGCCTGGCTCGATGGATCTGCGGTTTCATATTCGCCGCAATCGATGCGTAAATCGGCCTGGCCGAACGGTGCGTTGACGAAGGCGCAATGGTGCGGCTCTTTCGAATTCGGATAGGCGTTCGGCTGGAAGTATCGACAGTTCACGCACATGCGCTGTTCCGGTATGGCCCCGGACACCTGCAGCGTGCGGATGATCTTGACGAGATGCAAGAGCAGGTTCTCCTGCTCAAGCTTTGACAGCGCTGCGAAGGCATCGTCGGTTGCCGAGGCAATCATGCCGGCGCTGCGCACCGCAGCCTCACCTTCGGTCGTTGCCGCCACTGCGACTGCACGCGCGTCCGATGGATCGGCAAACTTCTCGACAAACCCCTTGCGCAGCAGCGCATTGATCGAATCCGTCGCCGTCGGCTGACTGACGCCGAGATAGGCGGCAATCTGCTTGACCCGCATGCCCGACTTACCGCGACCGACCAGGAAGATCAGGATCTGCAGCTGCGTCGGGTTCAGCCCGATGACATCTGCTGCCGTCCATGCTTCGGTGCGCATGGCGGTTGCGACGCGGGCAAACCCGTCGCTGATACGGTCGATGATCCCAGGCGATGGTTTCGTGCTCATGGTCATGTGTCATATATATAGGACTCCTATTTATTGTCAATTCACCGCATCGGGAATCCGCGTCCAATTTGACGCGCATCAAATTGGACGCGCGGTCTTGGGCCTATCACTGCGGCGAACAACCCAAGCACGGGCTGCTCGGTCAAACGGAGAAGACGATGTTGAAAGCAATCAAGAGCGGATTGGGCCTCGCAGTGGCGGCCATGCTGATCGCTGCGCCCGCAAACGCCGCGGATTTCGAAGTGCACATGCTCAACAAGGGCAAGGAAGGCGCGATGGTTTTTGAGCCAGCGTCACTGAAGGTTGCTGCCGGCGATACGGTGACCTTCATCCCGACCGACAAGGGGCATAATGTCGAAACCATCAAGGGCATGATCCCGGACGGTGCGGAAGCCTTCAAGAGCAAGATCAACGAAAACTACAAGGTGACGTTCACTGCGGCGGGCATCTACGGCGTGAAATGCACGCCGCACTACGGCATGGGCATGGTCGGTGTCGTCCAGGTGGGCGACAGCCCGGCCAATCTCGATGCGGCCAAGGGTGCCAAAAACCCGAAGAAGGCGCAGGAGCGGCTGGATGCCGCCTTCGCGGCGCTCGGCAACTAACGCTGAGACTTGCTTAAACGAGCGGGCAGGGACAGGCCGCTCGAAGGCGCCGCTTAACCGGGCGGAAGGCGCTGCCAACAGGTGGAACCAATGCGACACGTTCGCGTTGGTTCCGCATGGATCAGATCGTCACAGACATGTTTCCCCCGTCCCACATCCCTTATCAGGTCATTTTCGCGCGCATGCTCGCATCCCTGATGATGGGCGCGCTCATCGGTTTCGAGCGCGAGGCGAAATCACGCCCGGCCGGACTGAAGACCCATATGCTTGTGGCTCTTGCCGCATGTACCTTTTCCATCATCTCGCTTGAAAGCGTCTACATGAAGGGCTTCTTCGATCAGAGGGTCCAGATCGACCCCTTGCGCGTCGTCGAGGCGGTGACTGCGGGCGTTGCCTTTCTCGCAGCGGGCACCATCGTTCTGTCGCGCGGACGCGTCCAGGGCCTGACCACCGGCAGCAGCCTTTGGCTCGCTGGCGCCATTGGGCTAGCACTCGGCTTCGGTCACTGGATCATCGCCGCCTTTGCGGCAGGCTCCGCCTTCTTTGTCCTTACCGTTGTCGGCTGGCTCGCAGCGACGTCCAAGGACGAGGCGAAGATGGACATTGGGTCAGAGACAGCCAGGTTGCACGACGAAGCCGGCAACTCCCGTAAGGCAGCTCGCTAGACTCATTTCCCATTTCTGTCCGCCGGCATACTCGTTTCGGCTGCTGATGCCGGAATGCTCTCTCACCTCTTCGTCAACACATGGTGTTGGCCGCTATCTCGCGATGGCGGTCGACCTTTTGCGTCTTGCAAATTTCCTGCATATGTGAACACTATCTTCAAATAAGAACACTCATGGAGGAAGTTATGCCCGGCGATCGAAGGGAAATGCGTGTCCAAAGAGCGAGCAGCGAAGACAGGTCACGAACGCTCACACGAATCGGCGCAGGATCTTCCCATGAATGAATTCTCGCCAACGGTCGGCGTCTCGACGACCCGTCCTTCGGACATGCCGGAGGATCACGCAGCCCTGCCGGTGTGGAACGCTGAAAACTGGTTCTACGAGGATTGGCCCGTCGGTCAGCGCATCCGATCGCTGCGCCGGACGATCTCGGAGAGCGACAGCCACCTGTTCAATACGCTGGTTGTCGACATCCATCCGTATGTTCAGGACCAGATGTTCGCTGAGCGCGAAGGCATCTTCGGCCGTCGCCTGGTGGCCGGCGCCTTCGTCTTTTCGGCCGGCCTCGGCCTCGTCGCCACGAACTGCGTCAACGCCTTCTCCTACGGCTACGACAAGCTGCGCTTCATCAAGCCGGTGTTTCTCGGCGACACGATCTACACAATCCGCACCAACATGGACAAAACACCGCGCTACAAGGAGTTGGGCCTGATCCGGGCCAGCTATCAGGTCTTCAAGAACGAGGGCGAGCTGGTGCTCTATTGCGAGCATCTGCAGACGGTGAAGTACAACAATCCCACCGACTTCGTCGGCAAGACAGAGAAATAAGAATGACGATGCACGAGGAAAACGAACTGCCACTTGCTGGTCTTGTCGTCGTCGACATGAGCCAGTTTCTCTCCGGCCCCTATTGCTCCCTCAGGCTGATGGACCTCGGCGCGCGGGTCATCAAGATCGAGCGCCCTGACGGCGGCGATCTTTCGCGCCGTCTCTATTTGAGCGACACCGAGATCGGTGGCGATTCCACCATCTTCCACGCGATCAATCGCGCCAAGGAGAGCCTGGCAATCGATCTCAAGGACGAGGCTGACGTGGCTGCGCTGAAGGCGTTGCTTGCCAAAGCGGACGTCCTGATCCAGAATTTTCGCCCCGGCGTGATCCAGCGGCTCGGCCTCGACTACGAAGCGGTGCGGGCGATCAACCCGCGTATTGTCTACGCCTCGATCAGCGGCTACGGCGAGGAAGGGCCCTGGGTCAGGCGGCCCGGCCAGGACCTGCTGGCGCAGGCGCGTTCCGGCGTGATGTGGCTGAACGGCGATGAGGCGCAAGGGCCGGTTCCCTTCGGTCTTGCGATTGGCGACATGCTCGCCGGCGCTGCCGCGGCTCAAGGCATTCTTGCCGGCCTCGTTCGCCGCGGCATCTCCGGCAAGGGCAGCCTGATCGAAACGAGCCTGCTCGAAGCGCTGGTGGATTTCCAGTTCGAGGTGCTGACGACCCACCTCAACGACGGCAGGCGGCTGCCCAAGCGCTCCGATTTCCGCAGCGCCCACGCCTATCTCTCGGCCCCTTATGGCGTCTATCCTGCCAACGACGGTTACCTCGCCATCGCGATGACGCCGATCCCCAAGCTCGCACAGCTTTTGGAGATGCCGCAGCTAGCGCCCTATTGCGACGAGCCGTCGTCGTGGTTTTCGGCACGCGACGAGATCAAGGCACTGATTGCGGAGCGCATCAGTGGCAACACGGTCGATCATTGGCTGGCCGTGCTTGAGCCGGCCGACATCTGGTGTGCTCGCGTGCTGAATTGGAACGAACTGCTGGAGAGCGACGGTTTCCGCATGCTCGACATGCTGCAAACGGTCAACCGCGAAGACGACGTGTCGATCCTGACGACGCGGTCGCCGCTCAGGGTCAATGGCCGGCGCGCTCAGGTCGACCGCGCCGCGCCGAGGATCGGCGAACACAGCGCCTCGATCCGCGAGGAGTTCGGTCTATGAACGTCGCTCTCAAGGGCATGACCTGGAGCCATCCGCGCGGCTACGACCCAATGGTGGCCTGTTCAAAGCTCTGGCAGGAAAAGACTGGCGTCATCATTCACTGGGAGAAGCGCTCGCTGCAGGATTTCGAGACTTTTCCGGTCGAAGAGCTGGCAAGGGCTTACGACCTGATCGTCATCGATCATCCGCATGTCGGGCAGATCACCAATGAGGGGTGCCTCGCGCCGCTCGATGTGCCTGGTCGAGAGGCTGAACGCTCAGCACTCGCAGCCGGCTCCGTCGGGCAATCCTATTCGAGCTATGCCTGGAAGGGACGCCAGTGGGCCTTCCCGATCGATGCAGCGACACAGGTCCAGGCCTGGCGTCCGGATCTTGGCGATCGAGTGTCGACGTGGTCCGATATGCTGGAACTCGCACGCAAGGGGAAAGTCCTGCTGCCGATGCGGCCGCCGCATTCGCTGATGAGTTTTTACACACTCTGCGGCAATCTCGGCCATGCTTGCGCCGTGGATGGGCGGGCAGACCTCGTAGACGCCGATGGCGGCGTCGTTGCCTTCGAAATGCTCTCCGAGCTCGTCTCCCTGATCGATCCCGCTTGTTTCGAGATGGACCCCATCGCTGTTCTTGAAGTCATGTCGGCCCCGGGCGCAACGGCTGTCTGCGCGCCGCTGATCTACGGCTATGTCAGCTACTCCGTCGCCAGCTTCCGACCGTCGCTCGTCCGGTTCGGCGACATCCCGGTCGCGGGCCCGAACGGCCCGGCAGGCTCAGCGCTTGGCGGAACGGGTATCGCCGTGTCCGATTTCTCCTCCAACATCGCGGCCGCGACCGACTTTGCCTATTGGGTCGCAAGCGGCGAAGTTCAGCGCCAGGCCTATGCCTTTGGCGGCGGCCAGCCGGGACATGGCGACGCCTGGGACGACGATGCCGTCAACGCGGCGACCGCAGACTTCTATCGCGCGACCCGTGCAACGCTTGAAACTGCCTGGGTGCGGCCTCGACACGATGGCTACATGCCATTCCAGCAGGCAGCCTCGGATCGCATCAATGACGGGCTCTTGCGCAAGGAAAAAGCGAGGGTCGTCGTCGACGATCTCAATCGGCTGTTCGCCGAAAGCTTCGTCGCGGGGTAAAGCGAAACACCGGGGATGAGCGTTCGGCTCATCCCCGGTGTCCATGGAAAATCCGCTCCTGCTGTTTCAATGCGTCGAGTTGTCGGCGGTCACAATCGATTGGCCGACGAACACGCGCCTACTCGAAGGACTGCAGCGGTCTGTGCGGGGCAGCCGGAACGCGCGGCGGCGTATAGAGACCGCAGATAGGCGCTGGGCGCCGCTCCCTGTTTATCCGAGATTCCAGATCCTACGCGCGTTGGCCGAAAGCAGCTTTGTCCGCTCATCCGCGCCGCAGCCATGGATCAGCGCATGGGTGGTCGCGACCCAGGTCGAAAGATTGCCGCCGAGCGTACACACTGGCCAGTCGCTGCCCCAGACCACGCGATCCCAACCGAAGGCCGCAATCGTATGCTCGACATAGGGCCTGAGCGTTTCGACAGTCCAGCTTTCATCTGCATAGGCAACGACGCCGGATATCTTGGCGACCACATTCGGCCGCTTGGCGATCTCGCTCATGTGGTCACGCCACGGATGCTCGGCGCCGCCCCGAATATCGGGAACGCCGCAATGATCGAGCACGAACTGCAGGTCCGGCACCAGATCGGCAAGGGCGATGGCCTTGGGAATCTGGTGTGGCAGGACGCAGAGATCGAAGGTGAAGCGGCTACCGGCAAGGCGCCTGATGTTTTCGCGGAAGACGGCGCCTTCCGACAGCTCGTCCGGGACCACATGCAGAACGCGGCGAAACCCCTTGACGAAGGGGTTGCCCACCTGCCGCTCGAGATAGGCTGCAAAGCCATCGGCCTCCGGGCGACACGCGGCAATTGCGCCTTTGAGCAGGCTGTCCGGTCTTTGCGATAGCTCCCGGACCTCCGACGTCTCCAGGTCCATCTCGCCGGGATCTACATCGACTTCCATGTGCAGCGCCGTCTCGATGCCGACACGCCGGGCTTCCGCCTCGTAGGTCGAATAGAGGAAGTCCCGATCCAGTGCCGGCACGCCCGCCAGCCAGGGGTATGTCAGGGCGGACTTGTTGATGAGATGAAGATGTGTATCGACGATCACGATGCGGTCTCCTCCGTATGTCTTACATTCCCACAAGAGAAGAAATCATTCAAATAAGAAATACGTATCGAGCCGCGATCTCGACCGTCCGATGCCAGGCGTAGCCTGCTCCCTTTTCATTCCGTCGATTGCGCCACATCCGACCCCGCAAGAACCGAAAGTTGGGTCGCAGCGCTGCGCAGGAGCGAGATCGTCTCGGTGATATCGGGAGCCGATGGCGCATTGACCAGCGCGATATAGGGAATGGTCAATGCGGCGATGCCGCGGCCATCCGGGCCGAGAATGGGTGCCGAGAGGTTGTAGACGCCGGCCGTCTGGGCGCTCGCCATCATCTCATAGCCGCGCTCGCGGATCTGGTCGAGCCGCGCATAGAACTCCGGGCCGAGCGAGATCTCGTCCTTGCTGCGCGCGTGCTCGGCGATCATCATTTCGCGTTCCTCTGGTGTGCGGAACGCAAGCAGGATGTGACCGGAGCCGGTATCGAACAGGCTGATATGGGAGCCGACCCGGATCGAGATTCCCCAGTAATCCGGCGCTTCCTGCTGGGCGATGACCACCGCCGAACCGCGATCGAACACGGCGAGCTGATTGGCTTGCTTCGAGCGCTGCGCAAGGTCGCGCATCAGCGGAGTCGCATAGGAAGCGAGACGCCGCACCGGCGCGTGAAGCTGGGCGAGGCCGAACAGCTTCAGCGTCAGCGAGTAGCGGTCGCCATCGATGCGCGTGACATAGCCGCGGCGCACGAGCCGGTCGAGCATCCGGTAGAATTCGTTCGGGCTGCGGTTGAGCCGCTTCGAAATCTCTGCCTGCGTCAAACCGCCATCGACGCTTGCCAGCAGTTCGAGAATATCAAGTCCCTTGTCGAGCGCGGGGGCGCGGTAGCGATCGGACTCTTCGGTGTCCATGAGCGTCCTCCTTAGTGAATATGAATATCCATATACGCAGAGAAAGCCGCCGACAAAAGAAAGTTGACCCTTGACGGGTGATAAAATTGTTGTTTGTATATGAATTAGTTTCTCACAAATGAGAAATGCGTGCCGGGATGAGGGCGCGCTTCAGTGGAGGAGAGGTTATGAACAGGCTGCTTTCCGGCGTATCGGCCGGAGTCATCATGCTTGCCTGCGCAGTGGGAGCGGCCAATGCCGCGGAACTGCCGGGCAAGTTCGAAGGCATCACCATCGACGCCAAGCTGATCGGCGGACAGCAATACGAAAAGCTCTATGAGCGGATCGCGGAATGGGAAAAGGCGACCGGCGCCAAGGTCAACATCCTGTCGAAGAAGAATCACTTCGAACTCGACAAGGAGATCAAGTCTGATATCGCCACGGGCGGCATCAGCTGGTGCGTCGGTTCGAATCATTCCTCCTTCGCGCCTCAGTATCCAGACATCTATACCGACCTTCTCGCGCTGCTGCCGCCGGAAGAGGTCGCGAAATTCGTTCCTGCGGTGATCGACGCCTCGACGCTCGGCGGCAAGCTCGTCATGCTTCCGCGCGCGCAGTTCGACGTCTCGGCGCTCTATTATCAAAAGAGCCTCTACCAGGACGACGCCAAGAAGGCAGCGTTCAAGGAGAAATACGGCTACGACCTGACGCCGCCGGATACCTGGGCCCAGGTCAGCGACCAGGCCGAGTTCTTCGCTGCACCGCCGAATTTCTACGGCACACAGTTCGCCGGCAAGGAAGAGGCCATCAACGGCCGCTTCTATGAAATGCTGGTCGCCGAAGGCGGCGAGTATCTCGACAAGGACGGCCGTCCGGCCTTCAATTCCGAGGCTGGCATCAAGGCGCTCGACTGGTTCGTCAAGCTCTACAAGGACAAGGCCGTTCCTCCGGGCACGACCAACTACCTCTGGGACGATCTCGGCCAGGGTTTTGCGTCCGGTTCGATCGCCGTCAACCTCGACTGGCCTGGCTGGGCGAGCTTCTTCAACGATCCGAAGTCGTCGAAGGTCGCCGGTAATGTCGGCGTCAAGGTTCAGCCTGCCGGGTCTTCGGGCAAGCGCACCGGTTGGTCCGGTCACCACGGCTTCTCCGTCACCGAGGATTGCGCCAACAAGGAGGCGGCAGCGTCCCTCGTCTGGTGGCTGACCAACGAGGACAGCCAGAAGCTGGAATCGGCGCCAGGCCCGCTGCCGACGCGCACTGCCGTCTGGGAATACAACATCAAGGCAGCCGAAGGCGATGCCTACAAGACCGAGGTGTTGCAGGCCTTCCAGGAAGCGGCAAAGCACGCATTCCCGGTTCCGCAGACGGCAGAATGGATTGAAATCTCCAACGCCGTCTATCCGGAACTCCAGGCCGCCATCCTCGGCGACAAGACGTCGAAGGAAGCGCTGGATAGCGCCGCCGAAAAGGCGACCGGCATCCTGGAAGACGCTGGAAAGCTCTGATCTGAGATAAGGAAGGCGGCGCCGATACGAAGGTGTCGGCGCCGCCTTCGACGTTAACGGCATAATCTCTGAGGTCGAACTTGATCCAGGAAATATGTCGAAAGTTTAAAGTCTTGCAGCGTCTTTCTCGTGTCACGCCTGACGCGCGGCGCTACAATGTCACCTCAGGAATGCCTGATGAAGCTCAAGAAACTGTCCGCGCCGGTCCTTCTGTTGCTGCCGGCCTTTGTCGTGCTGGCAGCGGTCATCGTCGTGCCGTTGCTCTTCTCCTTCTATTCGAGCTTCACGCCGTTCCGGCTGACCAAGCCTGAAACGCTCTGGATCTTCGTCGGCCTGCGCAACTACATCACTGTGCTCAGCAACTGGGATTTCTGGGTTGCCTTCGGCCGCACAGTCCTTCTTCTCACTGTCGCGCTGAATACGGAGATGCTGCTTGGCCTCGGCCTCGCGCTCCTCGTCAACAAGGCGACGCACGGCCAAAGGTTGCTGCGCACCATCATGATGTTCCCGATGATGTTTTCACCGGTGCTCGTCGGCTTCCAGTTCAAGTTCATGTTCAACGACAACATCGGTTTCGTGAACAATGCGCTGCAGTCGCTTGGGCTGACGGATCGTGCGATACCCTGGCTGATCGACGGCAACCTCGCGATGATCTCGATCATCATTGCCGAAGTCTGGTCGTCGACGGCTGTCTTCGCGATCCTCATTCTTGCCGGGCTCCTGGCGATGCCGAAGGATCCGGTCGAGGCGGCGCATGTCGATGGCTGCACGCCGTGGCAGACCTTCCGCTACGTCACCTGGCCCTATCTCATGCCGTTTGCCTTCATCGCCATGACGATCCGTTCGCTCGATGTCGCCCGCGCCTATGACATCGTCAAGATCATGACCGATGGGGGACCTGCCAAGCGCACCGAACTGCTATGGACCCTGATCGGCCGCACGGCCTATGCCGACGCCCGCATGGGGATGGCGAACGCCATGGCCTATGTCGCCATCCTCCTGTCGATCGTCTTCACCGTCTATTTCTTCCGCAAGCTCGCCGCCGCGCGCCAGCAGATCGGAGCCGAGTGGTAATGGATATCAATTCTTCGCATCGTCTGCGTCGGCGTCTCCTGAAGACGGCGCATCTGATCGGTCTGTTCCTCGCAATGGCCGTGATCTGCCTGCCCGGCCTCTGGATCGTGTTGTCGTCGCTGCGGCCGACCGTCGAGATCATGGCCAAGCCACCGGTCTGGATCCCGGAAAGCATCTCGCTCGACGCCTACCGCGCCATGTTTGCCGGCGCGGGCCAAGGCGGGGTCCCCGTCTGGGACTATTTCCGCAATTCGCTGATCATCTCGGTGACATCGACGGTGATCGCTCTGGCGATCGGCATGGCCGGTGGCTACGCCTTTGCCCGCTATCGTTTCAAGGCGAAGTCGGCGATCTTCCTCGGCTTCATGCTGACGCGAGCCGTGCCCGGGATCGCGTTGTCGCTGCCGCTGTTCATGATCTATGCCCGCACCGGCATCATCGACACGCATTTCTCGCTGATCCTGACCTATGTTGCGCTGAACGTGCCCTTCACCATCTGGTTGATAGACGGCTTCTTCCGCCAGGTGCCGAAGGATCTGGCCGAAGCTGCCCAGATCGACGGCTGCACACCCTGGCAGGCTTTCTGGCAGGTGGAGTTTCCGCTTGCCGGTCCCGGCATCGCATCCGCCGGCATCTTCGCCTTCCTCACATCCTGGAACGAATATGCGCTGGCCTCGCAGATCACCCGCTCGGTCAACTCGAAGACCCTGCCGGTCGGCCTGCTCGATTACACCGCCGAGTTCACGATCGACTGGCGTGGCATGTGCGCGCTCGCCGTTGTCATGATTGTCCCGGCGCTCACGCTCACCTTCATCATTCAAAAGCACCTCGTTTCGGGCCTGACCTTCGGCGCGGTGAAAGGATAAATTCATGGCTCCTGTCACCCTCAGGAAACTGGTCAAACGCTATGGCGCGCTCGAAGTCGTTCACGGCATCGATCTCGAGGTGAAGGACCGCGAGTTCATCGCGCTGGTCGGGCCGTCCGGTTGCGGCAAGTCGACGACGCTGCGCATGATTGCCGGCCTCGAAGACGTCAGCGGCGGCGCCATCGAGATCGGTGGTCGCGCGGTCAACGACTTGCCACCGCGCGCCCGCAACATCTCAATGGTTTTCCAGTCCTATGCGCTCTATCCGCATATGACGGTCGCCGAGAACATGGGCTTCTCGCTGAAGATCGCCGGCCGCTCCGCCGACGACATCAAAGCACGTGTCGATGAGGCCGCAGCGATCCTCGATCTCGGCCATCTGCTCGAGCGCCGGCCGTCGCAACTCTCAGGCGGCCAGCGCCAGCGCGTGGCGATGGGCCGCGCGATCGTGCGCCAGCCGGACGTCTTCCTGTTCGACGAGCCGCTGTCGAACCTCGACGCCAAGCTGCGCACCCAGGTGCGCACCGAAATCAAGAAGCTGCATGCCCGCATGCAGGCGACGATGATCTATGTAACGCATGACCAGGTCGAGGCGATGACGCTTTCCGACCGCATCGTCATCATGCGCGACGGCCATATCGAGCAGGTCGGAACACCGGAGGAGGTGTTCCAGAAGCCTAAAACCAAGTTCGTTGCCGGCTTCATCGGTTCGCCGCCGATGAACATGGACGAGGCCATCGTCGACAATGGCCAACTGGTGTTTGCAAGCGGTGTCCGGCTGCCGATTCCGCCGCGGTTTGCCGGTGCTCTTCGCGCCGGCCAGAAGGTGACGTTCGGCCTTCGCCCGGATGATATCTACCCAACGGGCCACGGCCTTCACGCCGGCGATGCCTCGGCCGTGCACGAGGTCGATCTGCCGGTCACCATCACCGAGCCGCTCGGCAACGAGACGCTGGTCTTCATCCAATTCAATGGTCGCGACTGGGTTTCGCGGATGCTCAACCCGCGTCCGTTGCGCTCGGGCGAAAGCGTGCGCATGAGCTTCGATCTCTCCCGCGCCCATCTCTTCGACATCGACACAGGAAAGGCTCTGGAAGGCTGACATGGCAAGGATCGAAAAAATTGAACTGCGCATGGTCGATCTGCAGCCGAAGGTGAAGCGGACCGACGCGATCCAGAGCTTCGTCAGCCAGGAAACCCCGATCGTCACCATCACGGATTCCGACGGCGCCACGGGCACCGGCTACAGCTACACGATCGGCACCGGCGGATCCTCCGTCATGCGCCTTCTGTCCGACCACCTCGTTCCGATCCTGATCGGCGAGGACGCCGATTGCATCGAGGCCATCTGGCACAAGATGGAATTTGCCACCCACGCCACCACCATCGGCCCGATCACGGCGCTGGCGCTCGCCGCCGTCGACGTGGCGCTCTGGGATCTGCGTGCCAAAAAGCAGAACCTGCCGCTCTGGAAGCTCGCGGGCGGTGCGAAAGACAATTGCCCGCTCTACACCACCGAAGGCGGCTGGCTGCATATCGAAAAGGAAGCCCTCGTCGAGGACGCGCTTCAGGCCAAGGCCAAGGGCTTTTCCGGGTCGAAGGTCAAGATCGGCAAGCCGCACGGCTCCGAGGACTATGATCGTCTGTCGGCGATGCGCAAGGCGCTCGGCGACGGCTTCGAGATCATGACCGACTGCAATCAGGGCTTTACCGTCGACGAGGCCATCCGCCGGGCGGCGCGCCTGAAGGAACTGGATCTCGCCTGGATCGAGGAGCCGCTGCCAGCTGATGATCTCGACGGCCACATCCGCCTGACGCGTTCGACGCCGACGCCGATCGCGGTTGGTGAGTCCATGTATTCGATCCGGCATTTCCGCGAATACATGCAGAAGGGCGCCTGCTCGATCGTCCAGGTCGACGTCGCCCGCATCGGCGGCATTACACCGTGGCTGAAGGTGGCGCATGCGGCCGAAGCATTCGATATTCCCGTCTGCCCGCACTTCCTGATGGAGCTGCATGTCAGTCTCGTCTGCGCCGTGCCGAACGGCAAATATGTCGAGTACATTCCGCAGTTGGACGAACTGACGGAGAAGGGCATGGAGATCCGCGACGGCCGCGCCATTGCACCATCCGAAGCCGGCATCGGTATTGCCTGGGACTGGGACGCGGTGAAGGCACGCTCGATCGACGAGTTCACCCGGGAATTTGCGAAGTAGGGGAGATCGTCATGCAACGGATGGGAATGGTCATCGGCCTTCAGCCGGAAAAGATCGCCGAGTACAAGGCGCTGCATGCCGCCGTCTGGCCGGAGATCCTGGCGCTGATCTCCGAGTGCAATGTCACCAATTATTCGATCTTCCTGAAGGAACCGGAGAACCTGCTCTTCGGCTACTGGGAATATGTTGGCGACGATTTCGCCGCCGATATGTCGAAAATGGCCGCTCATCCCAAGAACCAGGAGTGGTGGTCGGTCTGCATGCCCTGCCAGAAGCCGCTCGAAACGCGCGGGGATGGCGAGTGGTGGGCAATGATGGAAGAGGTTTTCCATCATGATGGGAAGGTTTCCACTCGTGACTGATCGTTTCGACCCCGCATCGCTGCAGCAATCCTGGCCGGTGCCCGAAAAGCCGCGGCCGATCGTCATCTTCGGCGCGGGCAGCATCGTCGGCGATGCGCATCTGCCGGCCTACCGCAAGGCAGGCTTTCCGGTCGCCGGCATCTTCGATCCGGACGCAGATAAGGCGGCAGCGCTTGCAGCCGAATGGGGTGTTGGGGCGTTTGCGACCGAAGCCGAGGCGCTGGCGACCCCCGATGCAATCTTCGATCTGGCGACGCCACCGGCTGCGCACGCTGCAATCCTGTCGAAACTGCCGGCCGGATCAGGCGCTCTGATACAGAAGCCGATGGGTGGGGACCTGACGGCAGCTACGGAAATCCTCAACATCTGCCGTGACCGGCAACTGGAGGCAGCGGTCAATTTCCAGCTGCGCTTTGCCCCGATGATGCTGGCGCTGCGCGATGCGATCGCCAAGGGCCACCTCGGCCAGGTCGTTGATTTCGACGCATGGCTGGCGCTCGCAACGCCGTGGGGTCTCTGGCCCTTCCTCAAGGGCCTGCCGCGCATCGAGATCGCGATGCACTCGATCCACTATCTCGACCTGATCCGCGGGTTGCTCGGTAACCCAGAAGGTGTTCACGCCAAGACGATCGGTCATCCCAATCACGCGGTCGCGCAGACCCGCACGGCTGCCATTCTCGACTATGGCGACAGCGTGCGCTGCGTGCTTTCGGTCAATCACGACCATGATTTCGGCCGCAAGTTTCAGGCCTGCGAGTTCCGCATTTCGGGAACAGAGGGCGCTGCCTATGTCAAGCTGGGCGTCAATCTCGATTATCCGCGCGGCGAGCCTGACGAACTCTGGATCCGGCCGGCCGGCGGCAGCGAATGGGTGGACGTGCCGCTCAAGGGCGCCTGGTTCCCGGATGCGTTCGGCAATCGCATGGCCAATCTGCAGCGTTTCGTCAGTGGCGAAGACCAACATCTGATCGGCTCCGTCGATGACGCCTGGCAGACAATGGCGCTGGTAGAGGCCGCCTATCAATCCAGCGCGCGACCCGCAACGGCGATCGCCCCACTTCCCGGACGGTGACGATGTCAGAGCAGACAATCCATTTCGAAGACTATGAACTTGGCCATGTCAGGCTGACCTCCGGCCGGACGATCACCGAGACCGACTTTGTCGTTCATGCCGGACATACGGGCGATTTCTTCCCGCACCACATGGATGCGGAGTTCGCCAAGACCTTGCCCGGCGGGCAGCGAATTGCCCATGGCACCATGATCTTTTCGATCGGCGTCGGCCTGACGGCCTCGCTGATCAACCCGGTCGCCTTTTCTTATGGCTACGATCGGCTACGGTTCGTGCGTCCGGTTCATATCGGCGACACCATCCGCACCCGCGTGACGATCTCCGCCAAGGAGGACGATCCTAAGCGGCCGAAGGCGGGGCGTATCGTCGAACGGTGCGAAGTTATCAACCAGCGTGGCGAGGTCGTCCTTGCCGCCGACCATATCCTGGTCGTCGAACGCAAAGCATGAGGGGTCAACAATGACAACGGGTCTTTCGGGTAAGGTCGTCCTTATCACCGCCGCCGCCCAGGGCATCGGCCGCGCCACGGCACTTGCCTTCGCCAAGGCGGGCGCGAAGGTGCATGCCACGGATATCAACGTCGAAGCGCTGGCAGCACTCGCGGCCGAAGCAGCGGTCGAAACGCATCGGCTCGACGTTCTCGATGCCGGCGCCGTCGAGGCGCTGGTCGCCAAGATCGGCCAGGTCGACGTGCTCTTCAATTGCGCGGGTTTCGTGCATGCCGGTTCGATCCTCGACATGAAGGATGCCGACCTCGAATTCGCCTTCGATCTCAACGTCAAGGCGATGATCCGCACCATCCGCGCCGTGCTGCCGGGCATGCTTGCACGCAAGGACGGGTCGATCATCAACATGGCTTCGGTCGCCTCGAGCATCAAGGGCGTGCCGAACCGCTTTGCCTATGGCATGACCAAGGCGGCCGTCATCGGGCTCACCAAATCCGTCGCCGCCGACTATGTCGCCGACGGCATCCGCTGCAACGCCATCTGCCCCGGTACGGTCGAAAGCCCGTCGCTGCAGGACCGCATGCGGGCGCAGGGCGATTACGACGCGGCGAGAGCCGCCTTCATCGCGCGCCAGCCGATGGGCCGGATCGGCACGCCGGAAGAGATTGCCGATCTCGCGCTTTACCTCGCGGGCGCCACCTATACCTCCGGGCAGGCCTATGCCATCGATGGCGGCTGGACCATCTGAGCACTCACATCAGGGATAGAACATCATGAAACTTCTTCGTTATGGCGCACCAGGACAGGAAAAGCCCGGCATCATCGACGCCGGCGGCACACTACGCGATCTCTCGGCTCACGTCGCAGATTTTTCGGGCGTGGCTCTGGATCCGGATGCGCTCGCAGCCCTTGCCAAGCTTGACCTCTCAAGTCTTCCGGCCGTCGCCGGCAGCCCGCGCCTTGGCCCCTGCGTCACTGGTACCGGCAAGTTCATCTGCATCGGCCTCAACTATTCCGACCACGCCGCCGAAACCGGCGCGACCGTTCCCTCCGAACCGATCATCTTCATGAAGGCGACGTCGGCCATCGTCGGCCCGAACGACGACCTCGTCATTCCGCGCGGCTCGGAGAAGACCGACTGGGAAGTCGAACTCGGCATCGTCATCGGCCGCAAGGCGAAATATGTCAGCGAAGCCGAAGCCCTCGATTACGTCGCCGGCTATTGCACGATCCACGACGTGTCGGAGCGTGCGTTCCAGATCGAGCGCCAGGGACAGTGGACCAAGGGCAAGTCCTGCGACACCTTCGGCCCGACCGGCCCCTGGCTGGTGACGAAGGAAGAAATCCCGGATCCGCAAGATCTGCCGATGTGGCTCAAGGTCAATGGCGAGACGATGCAGAACGGTTCGTCAAAGACCATGGTTTATGGCGTTGCCTATCTCGTATCCTACCTGTCGCAGTTCATGTCGCTGCAGCCGGGCGATATCATCTCGACCGGTACACCCCCGGGTGTCGGCATGGGCATGAAGCCGCCGCGCTACCTCAAGGCCGGCGACGTCGTCGAACTCGGCATTGAAGGCCTCGGCGCCCAGAAGCAGTCCGTACGCGCGGACGACTGATTTATACATATTGGAGCTAACATGACCCGCATCACCGATCTGCGCGTCTTCGATCTGCGCTTTCCCACATCGCAGAGCCTTGACGGTTCCGATGCCATGAACCCGGATCCCGATTATTCCGCGGCTTATGTCATCCTCGACACTGATCAGCCCGGATTGGCGGGCCATGGCCTGACGTTCACGATCGGGCGGGGCAACGATATCTGCTGCATGGCGATCAAGGCCATGCAGCATCTCGTCGTCGGCAAGGATACGGCAGAAATCCTCGCCAATCCCGGCCGGTTCTGGCGGCATCTGACCAGCGACAGCCAGTTGCGCTGGATCGGCCCGGAAAAGGGGGCCATCCATCTCGCCACCGGTGCCATCGTCAACGCGATCTGGGATCTGCTGGCGAAGGAAGCCGGCAAGCCCGTCTGGCAACTGGTCGCCGACATGTCGCCGGAAGAGATCGCCGACATCGTCGACTACCGCTATATGACCGACGTGCTGACCCGCGACGAAGCCGTGGCGATCCTGAAGCGTGCCGAGGCAGGTAAGGCCGATCGTATTGCAACGCTGAAGAGCGAAGGCTACGCCTGCTACACAACGTCGGCCGGCTGGCTCGGCTATGACGACGAAAAGTTGCGCCGACTGGCGCAGGAAGCGATCGACCAGGGCTTCAACCACGTCAAGATGAAGGTCGGGCGCGATCTCGCCGACGACATCCGTCGCTTGACCATTGCCCGCGAAGTCATCGGACCTGATCGCTACCTGATGATCGATGCCAACCAGGTCTGGGAGGTCGGCGAAGCAATCGACTGGGTCAAGCAGCTGGCCTTTGCCAAGCCGTTCTTCATCGAGGAGCCGACCAGCCCCGACGATGTCGCCGGCCATCGCAAGATCCGCGAAGCTATCGCTCCGGTAAAAGTCGCGACCGGGGAGATGTGCCAGAACCGTATCATGTTCAAGCAGTTCATCGCCGAAGGCGCGATCGACGTCGTCCAGATCGATTCCTGCCGCATGGGCGGGCTGAACGAAGTGCTGGCGGTGCTGCTTGTGGCGGCCAAATACGAGCTTCCGGTGTGGCCGCATGCCGGCGGTGTTGGGTTGTGCGAATATGTTCAGCACCTGTCGATGATCGACTATATCGCGGTGTCGGGCACGAAGGAGGGCCGTGTGATCGAGTATGTCGACCACCTGCACGAACACTTCCTTGAACCGTGCGACATCCGCAATGCCGCTTACATGCCGCCAGAGCGCCCAGGCTTTTCGATTGAGATGAAGCCGCAATCCATTGAGGATTACACCTTCCACGGCTAGTGGCCCGATAGACGCGATATTCATATATAAGTTGTGAATTCAGATTGATTGTTTGAAGCCGCCGCGGATTCCCGCGGCGGCTTTGTCATTTCTCGCGTCATCGACCGGCGCGAAGGGGCGCGGACGCGGATGGCACCGAGACATTCCACTTGACGCTCGCGACTCATTCGTAAATAACTTATTCATTCGCTTATGAATGAGTTCCGGAGGGGAGTCCGGATGAGGAGGATCCAATGAAGAAGTTCGTGCTCGCGGCTGCCATGGCCGCTCTGTCCTATTGCGGTAGCGCCAATGCGCAGGAATACAGCCTGCGGTTTTCAACCTCGCAGGTGAATCCCAACGAACCGATCGTGAAAGCGATGAAGACCTTCTCCGAGCGGGTCGAGAAGCGCTCCGAGGGACGCATCGCCATCACAGTGATGACCGGTGACCAGCTCGGCGCGCAGAAGAAGGTCAACGAGATGGTGATGAGCGGCGCGAGCCTGCTCAGCGCCACCGACTATGGCCAACTCGGCCAGTTCGTGCCCGACATGTCGATCCTCGCCGGCCCCTACGTTTATCCGAGCCTTGAGGCCACGGACCGGTTGTTCGCATCGGATCTCTACAAGGAGCTGTCCGGCAAGCTCGAGGCGCAGGGCATCAAGATCATCATGCCGAACGGCCTCTTCGGCTACCGCCACATCATCTCGAACAAGCCAGTTCGCAGCCCCGCCGATCTTGCCGGCGTGACCATCCGCGTGCCGTCCTCGCCGATCATGATGGCGACCTTCGGCAGCTACGGCGCGCGCCCGACGGAACTGCCCTGGGGCGATGTCTACAATGCGCTGCAGACCGGCGTCGTCGACGCTGCGGAAGGCCCGTTCGGCTCGATCGCCGGCGCGAAGCTGAACGAGACCCGCAAGGTGGTATCGAAGACCGGGCACCAGATCATGTTCACGGCCTGGGTGGCCTCCAGCCAGTTCTTCAACAGCCTGCCAGAAGATCTGCAGAAGATCCTGCTCGAGGAAGGCCAGACGATCGCCAAGGAATTGACTGAGATGACGCTCGAAACCGACGATGCCTATGCCAAGCAGCTGGCCGATTCCGGCGTCGAGATCGTCACCGACGTCGATGTGCCTGCCTTCGTCGAGGCATCGCGTGTGGCCTACGACAAGGTCCCGAACATCACTCCGGGGATCTACGATCGCGTCCAGAAAGCGATGATCGAGTAAGGCGGGCAACTCGCCCTCTGCTGCCAGTCCGGCGTCGACGCGAACGCCGATACACCATCGGCAGATAATCTCACAGACGATGTGAGACCGGCACTACCAGCCGAAAATGGGTGGCGCGTGACGCCACCCGCACCCCTCTCTTCAAATGACCGAGGCCTCAATGGAAACCTCACACCCACAGGAAGAGACCATTCCTCTTCTCAGCCTGCGCCGTGCCGACGAGGCGATCGGTGTCGTCGCCCTTATCGTCATCGTCTTCTCCATCCTCTGGGGCGTCGTCAGCCGCTACATCTTCCCGCAGCCGGCAGCCTGGACCTATGAGCTGGCGATCATGGCGTTTGCCTATCTCGTGTTTTTCGGCGCCGTTGCCGGCGTACGCCTGGGCACGCATGCGGCAATCGACGTGCTGGTCACGGCCTTGCCCGTCAGCTGGCAGAAGGCGATTGCCTGGTTCAACTACCTGTTGCTTGCCGTCTTTTTCCTTGTGATGACAGTGCTGTTTGCTTGGCAAGCCTGGACGTCGCGCCAGGTTCATACCATCGCGCTCGACCTGTCGCGCAGCCTCTCCTATGGCCCGCTCGCGCTCGCATCCGCCGGCATGTTTGTCCAGCACCTGATCGTCGAGAGACCGTGGACCGCCCGGGTTCATCGCAATGTGGAATCGCTGATATGACCTTCTTTCATCTTGCCGGACCGTCGCTGCTGGTCGTCGTGCTCTTCCTGCTGTCGACGCCGATCACCTGGGCGATGGCGATCGGCGCACTGGCCTTCTTCCTCATCAACATGGACATGATCCCGCTCGCCAACTTCGCCCAGGAAATGGCCGAAGGCAGCCAGTCGGTGTCGCTGCTGGCATTGCCGCTGTTCGTGCTTGCCGGTTGCATCATGAACGCTTCGGGCATCACCCGTCGTCTGCTCAACCTCGCCGACGTGCTCGTGGGCCACATGACCGGGGCGCTTGCCCAGATGTGCACCGTGCTCGGCACGCTGCTCGGCGGCCTGACCGCGTCTGCCAACGCCGATGCGGCAATGCTGGCCAAAACACTCGGCGTCGAAATGTCGGAGCGGGGATATAGCCGCGCCTTTGCCGCGGTCATCACCTCGTCGGCTGCGATCATCACCAGCCTGATCCCGCCTTCTATCGGCTTGATCGTCTATGGTTTTCTTGCAGAAACGTCGATTGGACGCTTGTTTGCGGCGGGCGTGGTCCCCGGCCTTGTGCTGGCCAGCGGGTTGATGATCACCACCTATTTCATTGCCAAGAAGCGCGGCTACAAGCCGCTGCGCAAGGAGCGGGCAACCCGTGCCGAAGCCATGAAGGCCCTCGTTGACGGCCTGTGGGCGCTGTCGATCCCCGTCGTCATCTTCGTCGGCACCCGCTACGGGCTGTTCACGACCACGGAAGCCGGGGCGGTCGTCGTCGTCTATGTGCTGTTCGTCGCCGTCTTCGGTTACCGCGAGTTCACCATCCGACAGATCCCCGAGGTGCTTGCTGAGTCAGTTCGCGATTCCGCAGTCGTCATGATCATGATCTGCGCGGCTGCCGCCTTCGGTTTCTACCTCGCCTGGGAGCAGGTGCCGCAGGCGATGTCCGGCTGGCTTGGGGCCGCGACCGACAATCCGCTGTTGATGCTGCTTCTGATCAACCTGCTGCTGATCGTCATCGGCACGGCAATCGAGGGCTCGGCGGCATTGATCATCCTGACGCCGATGCTGATCCCGATCATCGACGGCGTCGGCATCGACCGCGTGCATTTTGGCGTCGTGTTCATCACCAACCTGACCATTGCCGGCATCACGCCGCCGGTCGGCGGTCTGATGTACATCTCATCGATGGTGCTGAAGGTTCCGATGATGGCCTATGCCCGCGAGGTGCTGCCTTACCTCGGAATGATGATGGTGCTGTTGGTGCTGCTCAGCATGTTCCCGCAGATTTCGCTGTGGCTGCCGAACCTCGTCTACGGGACGACGGCAGTTCAATAGGTTGTTGCCGGTCGCAGATGAAATCTGCGGCCGGCAAACACAAGCCTCATGCCGCCTGCGGCACCAGGGTCGCTGGCGCGCGTTTGCCGATGGTCAGAACCAGCATCGCTGCAACGATGCACAGCAGCCCGGCGGCAATGAGCGCCGGCGTGTAGGTCTCAAGCGACGTGCGGCTGGCACCTGCGAGGAACGCAGCACTTGCCGCGCCGAGCTGGTGACCGGTGAACACCCAACCGAAGACCAAAGCCGCCCGTTCCGCACCGAAGCGTTCGGCCGACAGCTTTACCGTCGGCGGTACTGTCGCGACCCAGTCGAGGCCATAGAAGATGGCGAAAATCGACAAGGTGTAGAAATTGAAGCCGCTGAACGGCAGGAACAACAGCGACAATCCGCGAAGGCCGTAGAACCAGAAGAGCAGCCAGCGATTGTCGTAGCGGTCGGACAGCCAGCCGGAAAAGACCGTGCCAACGAGGTCGAATACGCCGATCAGCGCCAGCAAGCCGGCCGCGCTGATGGCGGCGATGCCGACGTCGCCGCAGATCGACACCCAATGCATCTGGATCAGGCCATTGGTGCTGAAGCCGCAGACGAAGAAGGTTGCAAACAGCACCCAGAACGTGTTCGTCCGGGCGGCATCCCGCAGCGCCATCAACGGCGAAAGTAACAGGGCTCCGAAGCGTTGCTTTTGCGCCGGGGCGGGCACAATCGTGCGGCCGCCATAAGGCGCCAGGCCGACGTCCGCGGGCCGATCCTGCATGAAAAGCAGTACGAGGATGAAGGCGAAGGTGAGAACCGCGATGACGACGGTCAGCGCCGTGCGCCAGCCGATCGCCTCGGTGAGAGAGGCAAGCAGCGGCAGGAACACCAATTGCCCGGTGGCATTGCTGGCGGTCATCAGGCCGATGACGAGGCCGCGCCGCTGGTCGAACCAGCGGGTTGCGATTGTCGCGCCAAGCACCAGCGCGGTCATGCCCGTGCCGACACCCAAGACCACGCCCCAAAGGGCCACCATCTGCCACAACTCGGTCATGAAGAAGGACGCGACGATGCCGCTGACGATCAGAATGAGCGCCGAGGAGACGACCTTCCTGACGCCGAAATGGTTCATGAAGGCCGCCGCGAACGGCCCCAGCAGGCCGAACAGCACGAGGCGGATAGCAAGCGCAAACGAGATCTCTGCATTCGACCAGCCGAATTCGGTTTCGAGCGGTTTGATCAGGACGCCGGCGGACCCCATCGCTCCGGCTGTCGCCAGCATGACGAGGAACGTGACGGCCGCGATAGCCCAGCCATAATGGATGTCGCGTCTGGCGAGATAGCGCGCAAGCACCGGTCCGAACATCGGCCATTTCCTTCCATCGATCGATTGTGTTGAATGTGTCAGAGAGCCTGTAGCAAGGCGGTCAGTTGCCTGGACGCGTCATCGCCGAGTTTCGTCTCGATCGCCGTCTGAACTCCGTCCCAGAGTGGTGCGCCGTCCTTGAGGGCCTGCCGCCCCTTGTCGGACAGTTCGACGGCCGTTTCCCGCTGATCCTGGCCGTTGGTCATCGCAACCAGCCCCATCTTTTCCAGGACCTTGACGTTCCGGCTGACCGTCGAGCGGTCGAGTTCGGTTCGCTGACCCAGATCCGTCAACGAAATCGGCTCGGCCCGCTGGATATTTCTGAGCAGGCTGAACTGCGCGAGATTGACGCCAATCGGCGCGAGCGCTTCGTCATAGAGCGTCGTCACGCGTCTCGAGGCCTTCCGCAGGAGGATGCAATAACAATAGGACATGATGCGTGTATATACACGCAAATCATCGACGTCAAGTTCGACGGGGCGCGGGGAGGCGAAGAAAGATTGACCAGGAATAATCCGGAAATGCCACCGATGATCTGTGCAGCGCTGGAAGCACGGATTGCACCGTCCGACACGTTATGCCTAACCCTTTGAATGGCGAGAGGCTCTTTTATCGAGCAGGGGCGAAGGCATGCCCATGGAGAAGGTCGTCAGCAAATCGAATAGGAGCCCGCTCATGAGAGCTGCCTTGCAACGAAAGATATTGGAAGTTTGCGATCGGAAGATCGCGGAAAAAGGATTGGGCGTCGGGCTCTCGTTCTATGCCTTCTTTGCCAACAAAAACGACGATCCGGAATTGCTGATGGAGGCGGCCGAGTGGTGGATCAGAACCCACCGACTCGATCACTTCGAGAAGGCGACGAAGGTGCGTGCCTTGGTCGTCGCGCTGGGCGACGAGGCATAAGACCCATAACCCATAAACGCGAACCGCGGGCGCATTTTCGTGCACCCGCGGTCCGGTCATTGTCACTGACGGGGATTGGCCGCCCTTTCGGGCAGCCTCCTGGCCTATGGAGTACGAAGATTACTCGGCCGGAACCGGTTCCCCACGCGTCTTGACCAGGCTCCAGATCACGCCGCTTGCGATGATCGCGAAGGTGATGCCCAGCGAAAGAGCCGCCGGGAATTTTTCGAGGCCGACGAGATCGGCAACGAAGACCTTCGAGCCGATGAAGATCAGCACCACGGCAAGCGCCGGCTTCAGGTAGCGGAAACGGTGGATCATTGCGGCCAGAGCGAAATAGAGCGCCCTGAGGCCAAGGATAGCGAAGATGTTCGAGGTGTAGACGAGAAACGGGTCGGTGGTAATGGCGAAGATCGCAGGCACCGAATCGACGGCAAAGATCACGTCAGCGACTTCGATGAGCACCAGCGCCATGAACAGGGGCGTGATGAACCACACCAGCTTGCCGCTCTTCGGATCCGCCTGCTTGACGAAGAAGTGTTCGCCGTGGTGGCTCTCCGTCACGTTGAAGCGGCGGCGCATGAAGCGCACCAGTGCGTTGTTGGAGATGTCGGGCTCAGCTTCCTTCATGAACAGCATCTTCAGGCCGGTCACGATAAGGAAGGCAGCAAAGATATAGAGCAGCCACGAAAACTCGGCGACAAGTGTCGCACCGACACCGATCATAATGGCGCGCAGAACGATAACGCCGAGGATGCCCCAGAAAAGCACCCGGTGCTGGTAGAGGCGTGGAACGGCGAAGAATGAGAAAATCAGTGCGATGACGAAGACGTTGTCGAGTGCGAGCGTCTTTTCGACGACGAAGCCGGTCATATAGGCAAGGCCGGCATCGGCACCGAGATACCACCAGACCCAGCCGCCGAAGGCGAGACCGAGCGAGATGTAGAGCGCGGAGAGCTTGATGCTCTCGCCGACTTCGATCTCCTTGTTTTCCTTGTGCAGGACGCCAAGGTCGAAGGAGAGGATGGCGATGACCAGCGTGATGAAGCTGAGCCACATCCAGACTGGTTTGCCCAACCACTCGATAAACAACAGGGAAGTATCCACGGAATAAAGCTCCGCCGGCGCAGATGTCGGATAAGGTCCGACATCGCAAAAGCGCCGGAAGCTCTCGCCAGAGGGGCCCGGACCAGCGGGTTGTTCGCTAGGTGGGGGAGCGCGGGCCGCACTTCAAGTGCCGCGCAGATTTTTTTATGCGTCGGCGTTGCCAATCATTTCAGCGGTTTCCGGGGCTTTGTCGCAACTCGGCGCTGCGCGAACGGCCCCCGCAGCAATCCTTGAACTTGATACCGGAACCGCAGGGGCAGGGGTCGTTGCTGCGTCGCTGCAATCGACCGATCAGGGGCAGCATGATTGCAGATGGCAGCCACGCGGCTGCAAAGGCAGCCAGCTTGGCGGAGATGCCGGGGATGACCAGGCGTCGCCCCGCCTTGAAGCCGCGCCACGCCCGCTCGGCAACGTAATCCGCATCGACCCTTGGCAACACCTTGAAAAGCGTTACGCGATCCGCGCCGGAGCGGCGGAGGAATTCTGTCGCAACCGGTCCGGGAGCAACGCATGTCACCGTGACGCCGGTGCGGCGCAACTCCTGGTGGAGAGCGAAGGAGAACGACCGCACGTAACTCTTGCTGGCGTAATAGAGCGCCATGCCCGGGCCGGGCATGAAACCGGCGATGGATCCGAGGTTAAGCACGCCGCCACGGCCGCGCGCCACCATTGCCGGCAGGAAATGAAGCGACAAGTCGGTAAGGGCGCGTATGTTGAGGTCAATGATCCCCAGCTGTTCGGGGACGGGGAGCGTCGTTGCGCCCCCACGCAAACCATAGCCGGCGCTGTTGACGAGCACATCGCATGACAGTTTGTTTGCGCTCAGGAAGCCCGCCAGACGCACGGAAGCATCGGTCGAGAAGAGATCGAGCTCGAGCGTGAAGGCTTCGCCACCAGCCTCGCGAATTTCGCTCGCCGCTGCCGCCAGATCGTCAAGGGAGCGTGCAACCAGAACGATCGGGGCCCCGTCGCGCGCAGCGACTTTGGCAATCGCCCTGCCGATACCGCGTGAGGCTCCAACGACCACAATTGCCAGACGGGGTTCATCCAGTGCCGTCATGTGGTCTTCCGTGAAAGTGTTGCTGCGGGAACCGCTGCGCCGAGAGCCTGGCTCGACATTTCCTCAGCGACATCACCGTTGAGGATCGCTTCGAAACGCTCAAGCGCGCGGGCAACATTGGCGCCGTCCATGACCCGGTGGTCGTAGTGAATGCGTACGGTCACCGTACCGTCCTCCGCGATACGACCGTAGTTGAAAATGGTCGTGAGGGGGGTCAGCGGGTTGAGTGATTCTGCCCCGAGGCCGGAATAGACCGACAGCTGGAACGTGCCGAAATAGTGCGCTCGCCGTGACCCCATATTGAGGCCAAGCCACATGAGCAGCCAGCGGATTGGCCCTGGTGCGCGAGCGATTTTCAGGGCGCGTCGGAATTCCTTGATTTCTGTCACCGGTCGCGACCGCGCGTCATCGATCAATGCGGCAAGTTCAGGGATAGACCGGCCTTCCGGACATTTGATCTTGCTCAACAGGACAGCCCGCTCGCCCTCGTACTCGCGCTCATGGGCGATGGAGGCGACGCTTTCGGGATATTCGTAGAGCTGGGGCCACGGAAGTTTGACGTATGCACGCCGGAACTCCGGCGTCTCCCGGCAAAGAAGCGCATATCCCTTCAGGAAAAGGACGGTCCAGGACGGCCTGTTCGACTGCGCCAGCCTGGCCTTTTGCAGGGGATCGAGGTTCATCTGCCGTTGGACGGTGACGCGCGGAACCCCGATCGAAAACCGCATCAGGTCGCAGACAAGGCGCCTAGGCACCGAAAGCTTGATGGCTCGGCCTTGCATGATATCGCCTTTAGTAGAGGTAGGGGACGATGCGCTTGGTCCGCTGCATGTAGTCACGGTACTGAATACCGAAAATCTCCAACATCATACGCTCCTCCTTGTCGACCCTCAGAAAGAAAAGTACCGCGAACCCGAATAGGCCCGCCAGCCCTGCCACCCAGTTGGGCAGCAATAGGGCCTGGCCAACGCCCATCAACATGAAGGAGGTATACATCGGGTGGCGAACAAAGGCGTAAGGACCGCCGGAGATCAATTCGTGCTTGTCGCGGATCTCCAGTGTGATGGACCAGTTGCGCCCGAGCTCCTTATGAGTCCGGCGAAAAACCCAAAGGGCAAAGAAGAAAACAATCGTTCCGGCGATCACGGTCCACGGACTGGCGGAATGGTCGGCTGCCTGTGGAAATCCGGTGGCGACATAAAGGGCGGGAACGATCGCAAGGCCGCCCAGTCCCGATGCAAGCCCAAACATGTCCACCGGCGAGCGGCGGTTGCTGACGACGTTGACGCGCTTTGCGCGGCGTTCGAATGGTACGCGAATAAAGTACCAGGCGATGATCCCAATCACCCAGACGATTTTGCCGAGAGCGGCCATCGATACGATCACTTCAAGTCACCAGAGCCTTTCTGCGATCTGCTATCGGTCGGATGCAACTCTGCACTGATCACCTTTAGCCCGCATTCATTTGCCGAAGCTTGGTAACGAATTGCTGTGGTCTTAGCCAGATGCTGGGCGTCTTATATCCCATCGAACGGGCAATATCCGAGACGAACGCATTGCAGTTGTAAACCGACGCTTGCCAGAATTTCGATTTGGCCTTGAGCTGCCTGATATAGGCGACCGTCTTGTTGTACTCTGCTTCTGTCAGCATGACGCGCCAGCTTGCCGACCTGTATTCCTCTTCGAGGTCACCGTCGCTCGCTCCGGTTTCCGCGGGTACGGGCACAAAGTGCCCGAGGACATAGGGGGTCGGGCTCGCGGTTGCTGGTGCAAGTCCAGCCACTTCGGGGTTGATCATGCCGCCGCTGCTGTTCGTGCGTCCGAAAACGACGTAGGTGTGGCCATAACTCAGGGCGTAGCGGGATCGAAATTCGATGAAGTAACCACTTTCGCGGACTGCGCCTGCGGTCACAGCAGGTGCGCTGCTGCTACTCGAGACGAAACGCGGCTGCGGCTTCTGATCTTCTGATTGGCAGCCTGCAACCGCAAATGCGAGCACCACCGTCAGTATTAGTCGGCCTGTCAAAAGCGGCATCACTATGCTCAATCTCCTGAACTCCGATGAGCACACTTATTTTGGCCCGACAGCATCAAAGCCTATCCGGCCGGCTAGAATGATGTGGGAAGGACGTTCATCCTTCCCACCCATCCGTAGTTCAATTTACTTGTAGACAGGCGCCGGTTCGACGGTTTCTACCGGCGGCGGCGACTTGCCTTTGCCTTTGCCAATAGTATCGCAGCCGCTGAGGCTGACGACCGAAAGCAAGGTAACGATTACGACTAGGTTTCTGCTCATCAAGACATCCTCTCCTTAGAATGGAATCGGTTTATCGAAGGCAACGCTTATATTAATAGGGCGTTCTACGCTTACGCCTAGTGCAAAAAGAACACATTTTGCATCGTCCGACATAAATGCGTGTTCAAATCACGAGAACCTTCGTTCCGACGGGAGTGCGGTTGTACAGATCGACGATATCTTCGTTCGTCAAGCGGACGCAGCCACTTGATACTGCCTGACCGATCGTCCAGGGTTCATTCGTTCCGTGCAGCCTGAACAGGGAGTCCTGCCCGCCCCGGTAGAGATAAAGGGCGGCTGCTCCAAGTGGATTATGCGGCCCACCGCTGACGCCTCCGGCGTATTGTCGCAAGTGCGGTTTGCGCTCCATCATGTTTTCGGTCGGCGTCCACGATGGCCACTCGGCCTTGCGGCCGATCGAGGCCGGCCCCTTGAGCGTCCGGCCATCTTCTCCGACAGCGATGCCATAGCGAATGGCCCGACCGCCGCCCTCGACGAGGTAAAGATAGCGCTCGGATGTGTTGACGACGATTGTCCCAGGGGGTTCGCTTCCGTCATAACCGACATTCCGACGGCGATAGCGAGACGTCGGTCCACCGCCGAAGGCGGAAAGAATCGGCCCGCCATATCGTTCTGCCGTTGATGTGCACCCAGATGCAGTTAATGCCAAGCTGCCGAGCAGAATCGCTCGGCGGGTAACGCCGCGACTGTCCATATCCACCTGCTAGTAAATCGGTGAGCACTGCTTCGTCTTTAACACTCAAGTGTCCTTCGGCCAAGATGCTATGCTTTGTTCCGTGGCGGTGAACGCCTGGTAATACGGATGGATCAGGGCGATTGGACTTGAAGGGTCGCGGAGCGGTCCGACAAAACCGATGACAACCGACGAAACATCTTGCAGCTTGTGTCTGTCTCTGGTCGATTAGAGTCGGCAACGAGGATGCATACAATGAAGCTTGGCTTCGCAGCGAAAGTCGCACTTGTAACAGGAGGGGGCTCTGGAATAGGTGCCGCCATATCTCGCCAACTCGGCGCGGAAGGGGCGACGGTGGCTGTGGCAGATGTCAATGCCGATACCGCGCGAGCGGTGGCGGACGAAATCTGTTCGTCCGGCGGGAAAGCCTATCCCTTTGTGGTCGACGTCGCCGACGCTGCTGCGGTTGAAGATTTGGTCGCGTCCGTTGTCAATACATGCGGTGGCCTGCATCTGGCGGTCAACAATGCAGGTGTCGACGGCGTGCGCAGAGTGACAGGGGATTACCCGGTCGACGATTGGCAGAGGCTGATAGACGTCAACTTAAATGGCGTGTTCTACTGCATGAAATACCAGATTGCCGCGATGTTGGGGCAGGGTGGTGGTGCGATCGTCAACATGTCATCCATCCTCGGTTCGGTCGGCTTGCCCATGGCATCCGCGTATACGGCCGCCAAGCACGCAATCGTCGGCCTGACCAAGACCGCGGCCATCGAATATGCAAGACGAGGAATCCGCATCAATGCTGTCGGCCCCGGCTGGATCGAAACGCCTTTGGTATCCGGACAGCCCGATCTGACGAGCAACCGACGTTTGGAAGCGCTTCAGCCGATGGGGCGACGCGGTACGCCGGACGAAGTTGCAGCGCTCGTCTGCTTTCTGCTGTCCGAGCAGGCCAGCTTTATCTCCGGTAGCTACCACCTGGTCGATGGAGCCTATACTGCCCATTAGACGGCAAGACGGGTCTTGGTTCAGGTGGCAATCATTCGACCGTCGCGCGGACTGATCAACGTTCACGGTCGAAAATTGGGCAAGCTACGCCGCGACTGACGTTGCTGTCTGCCATGTGCGCCATCACCGCACAGGCGCGCCGATGTCGACTGCGGGCCTCAGTGGGAGCCACAAAGCCGCCGCTCAATGGTCAGCAAATTACCCAATCGCTGCCGCAGCGGGCCCTTTCGAGGGTTTCATTGTCCGTGACGTTCCACATGCATCCCGTTTGAAGGAGCAATCGAGCGCGGCACTAAATCGCCGACGAACACGTCACAAAGGAATAGACATGAATATTCGACACACACTCGTTGCATCGCTGACCGCCGCAGTCTTCAGTGTCGCGGCCTTTAACCCGGCATTCGCGTTGGAAACTGCCCAGTCGCAAACGACGCCGCCGACCCAGGGGCAAGCTGACAGCAAGGGCGCAAGCGCTCCCATCAGCGACCAGAAGCTCCAGGCTTTTGCGGTTGCCTACCTCCAGGTCGACAAGGTCAGGCAGGAGTATTCCGCGAAAATAGACGCAACGACGGACGCTGCAGCAAAGGAAAAGCTGGAGGCCGAAGCGAGCCAAGAGATGGTCGAGGCCGTGGAATCCTCTCGCGCCATATCAGTTGAGGAATATTCTTCCATCCTGTCAGCCGCACAGGCCGACCCCGCAGTTGCCAAAAAAATCGAGGAAAAACTCCAAACCGGTGCGCCGGCTCAGCAGTAAGCAGGGCGCGGTAGCGCAGGCGGGCAGGGGCCTCCGGCCCCTGGACTCCGCCGGTGGTCGAGCGCAAGAACTGACTAGGCGCTTCCACAATCCAGCTCCTGCACGCCACTGACCGAGACTGTAAGAATTTGATCGCTGATCCATTTTGCCGCAGGCGCGCACAGAAACAGCGCAGCGTCGGTCCTTTTCTGCGGTTCGCCGAGAGAACCCCGCTTTCAAGTAGAATCACGGAAGGCGGATAAGCTGCTCCATCCGCCGGATGGGCGTGTGCATCAGCTTCTTTCCCGCAACGGCATCGCTTCATATCGATCCCAGCGAGCCCGTGCGCGTCGCTCCCGGCGCAATGCTGTTGACGTAGATGTTTTCCACGCCGAGGTCACTCGGCTCCAACCGCGCGGTCGCGGCGAAACTCGGGCGGCTGACTTGTATCGGCTGGAGCGAATCGCAACTCGATATCAGCGCGGCGTGACGTATTTGCCGGTAGTTCGGGCCTTGGTTCGCCAGGCACCGCGGGGTCGAGCAGGTCGTCCCGGACGAGGCACATCTCCAGAACCAGCGGGTCGCCTTGGTCATCAGTGCCGGCAAAATTGTTGGGATGAAGAAAGACGATTGAAAAATTCGTCATCCCCTCGACAAACCGAAGGATACGATCTCGATGGAGGTCGACATCATGAAACTCGATCACGACGCAGGTAAAGCGGCTCGAATTCATCGCTATGTCATCGAGGATTCTGTACTCGGATCCCTCGATATCGATTTTCAGGAAGATGTTGCTGCCCGAAAATTCCTTCAACAGGCTCGGGACGTTAACTTCGCCAGGTTGATCATAGCCGATCCTGATCTGCCGGTGCTCCACGCCTGGCCGACTGAAGAACAAACGATAATCCAGGTAGCGCCCCAACCTGAGCCAACGAAGGCGCAAAACCTGTTCGACATAGTACCGGAGCCAGAACTTCCAGGTGACAGAGTGATCGAAACAAACGACCTCCGCATCCGCAAGTCGGCGAAACGACTTCTCGAATTGCCAATCGTCGTTCAATCCCATGCTGATCAAGGACTTGGAGGCAAGCACCGCGCGCTTGGGAACGACATAGCCTCCGTCACGCGGAGATCCAAGCCGGATCAGGCCACCGACTTCAATCGGCTTCCATGTTGCAGGCAGCATTTCGGGTCTCCCAATTCAACCCAGAAGTGCTAGCAGCATCGGCTTTCCATCGCGTTAACCCGTTGGGTTCAGCGGCCAGGTCTGTCCGCTCCTTTCGCGTTCGGATAGAAACGTGCGCCTGTGTCGAGGTCAGCGCAAAGCGCCTGACAGCGAGGTGACGCTGGCAAATCCGAAGCTCTCGTTTTTCTTAAGGCAATCAGTCAACTGGCCACGCGGAGCCGGTTTCGGATTGGTGAGCCGGTAACTTCGTTGGCGACTTTCTGGGCCTCCTCCCACGCGGTGATCGAGGGCACAACGCCGTCGAGGTAGATCACGCCGCGTTCGTGCGTCACAGAAATATCGATTTCCGTCAGGTTTTCGCAATAGGCAATCGCAGTGGTAACGGCCATTACGCCAACAATGTCATAGCGTTGCGAGGTAGTGTGCGACGCGAATGTTAAGCCGAACATGGGCGGTAACTCCGGGCATTGGTCAAATATCCGTTCATCTCCCGTTCATGTTCGCTGGCAAACGACGGGGTGTCGACCCATCAGGCGAACACAATCAGGTCACGATATTTTTATCGGCGCCTCATTCGCCGGCCTGATCCGGCGCACGCTGGGCTTCGGTCTCGGTCGTTGGCGGTGGCGCAAATTTCCGGGGGCCTTTCGTTAACGTTTTGACAATGATTGCGACCGCGAATGGCGCATCTTGTGCGCGGTCGAGACGCGCCGCCTGACCCCTCCATGCTAAAGGAAACAAGATGAAATCCAGTGTTATTGCTGCCTGCGCGATCTTTTTGACCAGCTGCGCCGTTGCGCAGGCGCAGCCCGTGAAGCTCAATTCCTTCGGCGCCTGGGGCGTGTACTCCTATAAAAACGATGGCCGCGACACCTGCTACATTCTCTCGATCCCAACGACGATGAAGCCCGATCACGTCGACCACGGCGACAACTTCTTCCTTGTCGCACCGCCGCCGCGTTCGAGCAGCGGATACGTGCCGCAAGCGATTATGGGCTACGACCTCGAACCCGGCTCGACCCTGACTGCTACGGTTGGCGACAAGGCTTTCACCTTGGCGCCGCAGGGCAGGGCCGCATGGACACGGCGCGAGGTCCGCGATGCCGAACTCGTTGCGGCGATGAAGGCGGGGGCGACGATGACGTTGAATGCGCGCTCGCGCCGCGGCACGGAAACGATTTACTCGTTCTCGCTGAAAGGCATGACGGCAGCGCTCAAGGGTGCTGCCCGCTGCGCACGATGAGCTGAGCGCCAGATGGCCTCGATGATCGTCCAGATGTCCTGCGCGCTGCTGTCGTGGCTTGCGCTCGAGAATTGCGAAGGGAGCCGGAAAAATTTGCCGGCACCGGTCGCCGATGCAAGGAGCGTCGGGCGCGTCACCGGCCTTGCAATCCCCCGATTCGTATCCCTGAAGAGCGGTGCTGCGAGGCTTCGGATCGGGCCGTCCACAGATTATCCGATCATCTGGCTCTACGTCACTCCCGGCCTGCCGCTCGAGGTGGTGGAAGAGTCCGGCAATTGGCGAATGGTTCGCGATGCGGACGGAACAACCGGCTGGATGTCTGCGGCGTTACTTTCAGGTCAACGAACGGCCACGGTCGGCAGCTGGCTGCAAACGAACACAGCGCTGCGAACTGCGCCTGCACCGGCCGCATCCGAGCGCGCCCGCCTGCAGGGCGGCGTGCTCGTCAGGCTTGATCATTGCGACGGAACCTGGTGCGAAGTCACCATCAGGCGACATGGCCTCGCCGGATATGTCAGGCAAGTGGATTTATGGGGCGTCTATCGCAATGAGGTCGTTGGCTAACCGTCAGCGTTCCCGCAACGTTGTCGTTCATTGCCCGAAAGCCCCCCTTGGGCAGGGAGACAAAGAGGGCCTGCATAAGCGTTCTTTTGCGGTGTGTTCGGCTGTCCGCCGGGCGTCGTGGAATTGCGTGGGCATATCCCGATTGCCAAAAGAATAGAATTTTCAATGGACATCTGGAACTCTGTGTCGTAATAAAGGCCATCCTTTGCGCCTCGGCCGTCAGCAGCCATTGTAGAAACAGAGTTTCTCCGCGCCAACCAACGCAGCACGTATCGTTATAATGATACTCATCTGACGATTGCCGAGGATTGACTTATTCGCACCCCGCTGTACGGGATTCGCGTCTGTAGAAAGCGCTTTCTTGAGCGACGTTTGCTTGAGGAATGTTGAAGATCACAAACAAGGAGAGTGCGTCAGCTATTGAGCAGGCGGCAATTTTTTATGGCTTTTACGACTGAACATGAGAACAGTGCGTCCGAGAGTTCGACAAAGATACGATTGAAGGACGTCTACAAAATCTTCGGTGAATATCCCGAAGATGGCCTGAAGCTTCTTCGCTCCGGCAAGGGCAAGGCAGACATTCACAGAGAAACCGGTTGCTCCATTGGCGTCAACAGCGCCAGCTTCGATATCAAGGCGGGTGAGATCTTTGTGATCATGGGCCTGTCCGGTTCCGGGAAATCCACACTTCTACGCTTGCTCAACAGACTGATCGAGCCGACCTCCGGCTCAATCGAGATCGACGGCCAGGACATCACGAAGATGTCGCGCAAGGCTCTGATCGAACTCCGCCGCCGGGACATCAGCATGGTGTTCCAGTCTTTTGCGCTTCTCCCGAACCGCAATGTCGTGAACAACGCCGCCTTCGGGTTGGAAGTCGCTGGCGTTGGGGAAGTCGAGCGCAAAGCCAAGGCCATGGCGGCGTTGGAAGCCGTCGGGCTCAAGGGCTATTGTGAAAGCCGCACCGACGAGCTCTCAGGCGGCATGAAACAGCGTGTCGGCCTTGCCCGGGCGCTGGCCAGTGAACCGTCGATCCTGCTGATGGACGAGGCATTCTCGGCACTTGATCCGCTCATCCGCACGGAAATGCAGGACGAGCTCGTCCGACTGCAATCCGAACAAAGCCGCACGATCGTCTTCGTCAGCCACGATCTCGACGAGGCGATGCGCATCGGTGACCGTATCTGCATCATGCAGAACGGCAACGTCGTTCAGGTTGGCACGCCGGACGAAATTGTCGGCAATCCGGCTAACGACTACGTCAGGTCGTTCTTCCGAAATGTCGACGTCTCCCAGGTTTTCAAGGCCGGCGACGTGGCGCGAAAGAACCAGATCACCATCATCGAGCGTCAGGGTGTTTCCGCCGCAGCCGCATTGGAGCAGATGAAGAGCCGCGACCGGGAATTTGCGATCATCGTCGGCCGCGACATGAAATACCATGGCATGGTCAGCCAGACGTCGTTGATGGAGAAGATCCGTTCGAAGGCGGACGACCCGTATCGCAAGGCATTTCTTGCAGATGCGGCGCCGATCCGTGCCAGCGAGCAGCTCTCTGGTGTCCTTGGGCAAGTGGCGGCGAGCGCGTGGCCGGTTCCCGTTGTCGACGACCAGCACCGTTATGTCGGCGCCATCAGCAAGTCGGTGCTGCTTGAGACGCTCGACCGCGCCAACTGAAACTCCCAGCCAATCGGATAAAACCATGAGCTTCGACATCGGAGACGGCATCGATTCGGCCGTCAATTACATCCTCGACAATTTTTCGCCCGCACTCGATCTCATTGCAGCGTCGATCGGGTTCGTCACGAACGGTTTGCAGAGCGGCCTGCTCGCAATTCCGATGCCGGTCGGGATCGCGATCTTCGCCCTTCTCGCCCTATGGCGCGTCTCGTTCGGCTTTGCGGTCTTTGCCGGCCTGTCGCTCGCGCTGGTCGGGCAGATGGGGCTGTGGGCAGCGATGATGGAGACGTTGTCTCTGGTCATTGCTTCGACGGTCATCGCGATGATCGTCGGCCTGCCGCTCGGCGTCGCCATGGCGCGACGAGATCCCGTTGCTGCGATCATCCGCCCGGGGCTTGATCTCATGCAGACAATGCCGGCCTTCGTCTACCTCATCCCGGCGGCCATGTTTTTCGGGCTCGGCGCCGTTCCCGGCACCATTGCGACCGTCATCTTTTCGATGCCCCCGGTCGTGCGCCTGACCAATCTCGGCATCCGGCAGGTGGATGTGGAATTCGTCGAGGCCGGCAATGCCTTTGGCTGTACGCCAACCCAGCTTCTCCTCAAGGTCCAGCTCCCCAATGCCATGCCATCGATCATGGCGGGCATCAATCAGACGATCATGTTGTCACTTTCCATGGTGGTCATCGCATCGATGATCGGCGCCGGCGGCCTCGGCAACACCGTGCTGACGGGTATCCAACGGCTCGATGTCGGCACCGGCTTCGAAGGCGGCCTGGCCGTTGTCATCCTCGCCGTCATCCTCGACCGCCTCACCCAGAGCCTTGGAAGGAAGGGGGCCACCTGGCGGCTGCCTTTCTTGAAGGTTGGACTGCGCGAGCCCGAGGCCAGTACGGCTTGAGCGCCGCGCACACTCTACGGCGGGTCGTGCCCGTCCCCATCCGAAATGCATAGGAAGGATTGATATGTTCAAGACAATCGCAACCATCGGCCTTGCAGCCATGTTTGTTGCCGGCCCGGTCGGTGCCAGTTTCGCCGAGGAGGCAAAGCCCGTGAAAATCGGCTGGGCCGCCTGGTCCGACGCGGAATTCGTGACCAAGCTCGCAGCAAAGATCATCAAGGACGAATTGGGGCGGGAGGTCGAACTCGTGCAGACCGACGTGGCGCCGCTCTATCAAGGGGTGAGCCGCGGCGATCTCGATGCGATGATGATGGCCTGGCTGCCGCAGACCCATGCCGACTACTACGGCAAGGTGAAAGACAAGGTCGAGACGCTGGGCACCGTTTACGAAGGCGCCAAGCTCGGCTGGGTCGTCCCTGCGTACATTCCCGAAAGCGAGCTCAACTCGATCGAGGATCTGCAGAAGCCCGAAATCAAGCAGAAGCTCGGCTCAACGGTCCAGGGCATCGATCCCGGTGCAGGCCTGACGCGCCTTTCGGAAAAGGCGCTCCGGGACTATGGGCTTGAGGACTACAAGCTTCAGATCTCCAGCGAGGCCGGCATGCTGACCTCGGTCGACCGCGCCGTCAGGACCGAGAAATGGTTCGTCGCAACGTCGTGGAGCCCCCATTGGATGTTCGGCAAATACGAGCTTCGCTATATCGCCGATCCGAAGGGCTCGCTTGGTGAGGCCGAGCATGTCGATGTGCTGGCGCGCCAGGGGTTCAAGCACGATAATCCCGAAGTCGCCGCTTTCCTTTCCCGAATGAAGCTGCCGATCGGTGACCTGGAAGCCGCGATGTTCGAGGCGCAGCAGACCTCCTACGACGCCGCAGTTGAGAAATACATCGCCGATCATCCCGATCAGGTGAAGGTCTGGCTCGGAGACTAAGCCAATCGTCCGCTGAAGATCAGCCCGGCGTCTGCAAGAGGGCGCCGGGCGCACCGCTAGCGCCAGAATGGAAAGGGATACCGATGAACTTCAACAATTGGGAAAACGTGGCCTGCGTACAGGACGATACGATCGGCGGCCGCATGTCACTCGCGCGCGACGCACTGAATGTCTCGGCACAAAGCGCCGCCAAGATCGTTGGCGTGGAAACGAAGACGTGGTTCGATTGGGAAAATGATCGAGCCGCTCCACGCGCCAATCGCCTGGCGATGATTGCCGGCGTGTTGAGCGTCAGCCTCTCATGGCTGCTGACAGGTCGAGGATTGGGGCCACGCTGAATAGCGAACAGCGCGCCCCTTTGTCTCCGTCGGTCAGGTCGCCGATCCGGCTTCTCGGTGCGCTCGTGCGTTTGCAAAACGCCCGAGATAGCACCGCCACGGACGGCGAGCCTTGGGTCCCAATTTACCGTCGAGCTGTCTCGATGATCTCCCGGGCCATGGTTTCGGCCACGTCGTCGGTCGTGCGGCCTTCCTGCGCGGCGCGCTCGAAGATGCGCGTCAACGTCGAGGGGATCTGGCTGACGCGCGCCATCACGTTGTCGAGGCTGTAGCGGCCGCTTCCGATTTCCGCAGCGACATTGATGACACCGCCGGCGTTGATCACGTAGTCAGGCGCATAGAGGATGTTTCTTTCTCGCAGACGTTCGCCGTCGGTGACCGTGGCAAGCTGATTGTTAGCGGCTCCGGCGACGATCCTGGCCTGCAGCAGCGGGATCGTGGCGGCTGACAGGACGCCACCGAGTGCACAGGGCGCGAATACCTCGACATCCGCAGCAATGATCTCCTGGCCCTCGACGACTGTAGCACCGAGTTCCTGAGCAGCGCGTTCGGTGCGTGCCGGGTCGAGATCGGAGACAATCAGCTTGGCACCTTCGGCGTGAAGCCTTTTGGCTAGCCCCCAACCGACCGAGCCTAGTCCCTGTATCGCGACGCGGATGCCCTTCAGATCGTCACTGCCTGTGCGATGACGCAGCGCAGCCTTGAGGCCGAGGAATGTGCCCAATGCCGTAAAGGGCGATGGATTGCCGCTGCCGCCGCGGGTCGTCCCGCTGACATTCGGCGTGCGCTCGGCGAGAAAATCCGCGTCCGCAAGCGTCATGCCGACGTCTTCTGCCGTGATATATTGGCCTACCAGTGCATTCAGCATCTCGGCGTAGGCCTCCAGCATCGCTGGCGTCTTGTCCCTTTTCGGATCGGCGATGATGACTGCCTTGCCGCCGCCAAGCGCCAGACCGGCAATGGCGGATTTGAAGCTCATGCCGCGTGAAAGGCGCAGCGCGTCGGTGACGCCGGCCGCGAAACTGACATGCGGCCAGATGCGCGTCCCTCCCAATGCCGGGCCGAGGACCGTCGTGTGAACAGCGACTATTGCCTCCAGTCCACGCTCGGTGTCGCGACCCAGCCAGACCTGTTCGTGACCGTCGAAGCCGGGCAGGGCTGCCGCTTCGGCCGTAATGTCGGTGACATCGAAGGTGGAAGCGCCGGGGACTTCACGGCGCAGATTCTGCACGTTTTGCATTGGTTTTCCTCCCCAATGGTTGACGGCTTCAAGGCTAACCATTCTTGACGATTTTTGGTTTCGAAATGAGGGCCGTCGCTCGATCGTGCATTTCGCCGGAGCAAATCGCCACGCAACAATCGCAAAGGACAGCCCCTTCTGTCACCGAGACTGTCTGCTCCGATCAGATGTTGTTGCGACGAGTTTCGGCGGCGTGTTCTGCCCAACAGGCTTCGCTGCGGGGACAAGCGGGAAGTGCGAAGGCAGCCCATTGAGCGGGCTTTCACAGGCGTTTGCGTCGTCAGGTCGATGCCGGCGCGGGAACTGCGTTCGTCGCTGGTTTCAGCTTGCCGGTCAACACCAGGCTCACGGCGAGGAATGGAATGAGCATACCCAGGCCCAAGCGCATGTCGCTGTGTTCCGCGACCAGGCCGATCATTGGCGGTCCAATCAGAAAACCGAGAAGTGCCACGAACGACAGGATGGCGACACTGGCCGCCGCTGGCCGGTCGTTCTGGTCGGCAGCGGCCGTGACCGCGAGCGGGAAGCCGACCGAGACGCCGAAACCCATGGCTGCGAAACCGACGAGAGCCACCCAGGCGGCAGGGCTCGTGGCGACCAGGGCCAGCCCTGCGATACTCGCGACGCCACAAACGCGAGCCACCGCAATCGGTCCATAGCTGGCCTTGAGGTGGTCGCCGCCAAAGCGTCCTGCGGCAACCATGAATGCGAAGATCGAATAGCCGAAGCCGGCGCCAGCGCCGGTGAGCCCGAACACGTCGCGCAGGTAAACCGCCGACCAGTCCGCCACCGCGCCTTCTGTCATTGTAATGCCGAAAACGAAGAAGCAGATGCCAAGCAACGCCCGGCTTGGCCCGCGGCGTCTTTCGTCAACGATGGGCGCATCGGGCTTTTCCGTGGCACGAAGATCGGGCAGCATCCTTGCTGCCAGCAGGCTGATGGGCAACATCACCGCCGCTGTCATGAGGACGGCCCATTCAGGCGATATGCCGATCGCCGCCAAACCAATACCGACCAGACTACCCGCCATGATGCCGAGGCTCCAAAAGCCATGACAGGTGCTCATGATCAGCTGGCCGGATCGCTTCTCGATCGCGTCGGCTTCGACGTTGAGGCCCAACTCCAATGTCGCCAGCGCCACCCCGACGACAGCGAGCGTCGCGAAAAGCATCTCGATGCTTGGTGCCCATGTCGGCAGCCAGACAATGCCCAGAAAGGCCACAAACCCATAGACAATGGTGGCGCGGCCGCCGATCCGAGCGACGAAGCGGCCCGCGAAGGGCAGGGTGAGCAGGATGCCTGCAGGCATTCCCAGCAGTGCGATTGCCAGGTCCGCCGGTCCGAGGCCGAGCTTCTGTTGAATGTCCGGAATGCGCGGCAGCCAGGCGCCGAAAGCGATCGGCTGCAGGAAAAAGATCAGCATGATGAGCCGTTGACTGGTCATGCGCATTGCTCCTCGCGGTATCGTGTCGCCAACTTGCCCGTTTGTCATTGTCTCGACGGCCCGGTGGGGCGCGAGCGAGTCTGAAAATCATTTTCATAATTTCTGCGACAAGGCCGCGGGGCTGTCAACCGGGCGTTGCCGAGATCGCTCAGTATACGATGCCCAAGATGCGCCAAAGCCGTGAGAAATTGCTGGTAGCGCACGTGACCTCCGTACGCGGCTTGTTGTGCGCTGTTCATCAGCTTTCGATAGGGCGATGAAAAGAATGAACATGAACGCTAGGCGGTTGGTTCAATTGTCGCGAAGAGCACGATCAGGTGAGGAATGCGGTGGCTCGCGCGCCGGCCGCGAAAGGGCGCACGCCGGGCACGACTTCAATCCCACTGACCGGCGAGCGGCTTCAGCCTTTGTCGATTTCGGCTGCGGCGATGTCCGCGATTTGCAGGGTTGGCGCAATATGCTGCACCTCTCCATCCTCGATGTGCCATGTCGCTGAAAGGCCAGCCCAGGCGAGTATCCAGAGCAACAGGCGTGTGCGCTCCAACTGTGCGGCTTGAGCCACCAGCGCCACCTGCCTTGCCAGACGACCGGGAGCCGTGACGATTGGATGGTCTGGATTGCAGAAGAGGTTGGCGTAGTCGAATCCACGTTCACCCTTCAGCCGTTTCGGATCGATAGCGAGCCACCCCCGATCCGCGAAATCGAGAATGTTGCCGTGGTGAATGTCACCGTGAAGGGGGACGACCTCACGGGGGTCGGAAAGAAGGAAGCGCGCCGCTTCGGCGGATCGCTCCAACCGCTCGCCCTCCGGTGCCGTCGTGAGCGCCTGAAAGCGCTCAGCGAGCGGGGTGAGGCAAGGCTCTGGTGCCGTGCGTGGTTTGTGCAGAGCCGCAACGGCGTTGCAGATGATAATGCTGGCTTCGTCGTCGGCGCCGTTCGCAGCCATATCCGCGAGCGAGCGGCCGCCGACCGCGCGCTCAAGCAGGATGGCGTCGTCATCATGCGCGATCACGCGCGCAGCGCCGACCCCGTCCCACCATAACATGAGGCCGGCACCCCATTTCTCCTCCGGCGCCGTCGCAACCTTCAGCATGGCAGGCGCGCCGCTGCAAAGCACCGGGAGGAGGCGGCTTGAATGCGTGACAATCGGATCCCCATCGGGCGTCAGCGCCCAACGGTCGATATAGGTCCTGAAGCGGTTGCCGTTGGCCATGGTCTTCGTCCATGTGCGCAATGACCGCTATAGGCCACTTCGAACGAGGAACAAAGCCGCGTCCGGAGGGTCATTTCTTCTGCGCCCACGCATAGCGACGAGATGTCGAGATCGTCCGCCCTGGACTTGTCGTGTTCGCTGATCCGGGTCTGGGAACCATCGTTGACGAAGAATCGCGCTTGACCGGCGACGATGGTCTCGCCAACGAAGGTCTTATGGATGTCGGGCGGCTGACGGCGGGCCGTTTTGATCGACCGCAAGCCGCGTGTGTTCAAGCGAGAATGTAAAAATTCAATAAGTACAACTAAGTATGAAAACTGTTTGATATATTGGTTTCGAAAGCGCTTCGGCGCATCCCGAACGGATTTTTCCCACTCCGGCAGAATGACGATCAATCATTTCTTATGTCTACTATTTTAATAGACAATAGTCCGTGTCAGATCAGGGCTGAGCACCTGGCTTGAAACCGAGAGATGAAGGGACGGGCGGAATGGGCATTCTCCACAATAGAAAACTTCTGGCAGCCGGCGCGATGGCCGCAATCATGTTTGGTGCATCGGCGGCTTTTGCGGCCGACGCTTTCGATCTCAGTCCCGAGCAGGCAAACAGGTTGCGGGTGGAAAAGAACGACAAGCGCATCGCAGAGGTCCCCGCGGACTACAAATTTGTCCAGGACGGCGCGCTGACAATCGGCATCAGCACCAGCGGCCATCTTCCGCTGCACGACTACGCATCGGACAGCAAGACGGTCATCGGGTATGACGTCGATCTGGCGCAAGCGATTGCCGACAGCCTCGGGCGCGATCTGCAACTGGTTTCCGTCGCCTGGGCGGATTGGCCTCTTGGGTTGGTGTCCGGCAAGTTCGATGCCGTGATCTCCAACGTCACGGTGACAGAGGAGCGCAAGGAGAAGTTTGACTTCTCGACCTATCGCAAGGATGAACTCGGTTTCTACGTCAAGGCCGACAGCAGCATCCAGGCGATCAAGGCGCCGAAGGACATCGCCGGTCTGAAGGTGATTACCGATGCCGGAACCAATCAGGAAAAGATCCTGCTCGAATGGGACAGGCAAAACCTCGCCGCCGGCCTGTCGGCAATCGAGGTGAAGTACTACGACGATGATGCCGTGAAGGATCTGGCGGTCCAGTCGGGCCGAGCGGACGTTGTGTTCAGTGTCAACGCGACACAGGCCTATTCCGCAGCAATCAACGGCAAGACCAAGCTCGTCGGCACTGTCAGCGGCGGTTGGCCGATCTCGGCCGAAATTGCCGTTACGACCCGCAAAGGCAGCGGCCTTGCCGAACCGCTGACCGGTGTCATCAACGACCTGATCGCAAGCGGTGATTATCGCAAGATCCTGGAGACCTGGAAACTCGGTCCCGAAGCAATCGAGAAAGCCCAGACCAATCCACCCGGCCTGCCGAAGAGCGGTTCGTGAAACGCTGATCAGTGCAATCTCGAGCCGGCGCTATGGGGCGCCGGCTTTCGCATGCGCTCCATTTAAGAATGCCGGGTCTGCCTCGGTTGGGAATTGCAGGATTTCATGAACGACAACGACGATATCTCGAAGAAACTCGGAACCATCACGAAGCTCTCGCGGGCGGGATACGATCCGTTCGACTATCACGGCTTCATCAACCCGCCGACGGTACGTGCCTCCACGGTGCTCTTCCCGAACGCCAAGGCGATGGAGGGCCACGACCAGAAATACACCTACGGCACACGCGGTACGCCGACGACGGATGCACTTTGCGAGGCCATCAACGAGCTTGAAGGGGCCGCCGGCACCCTGTTGGTACCGTCAGGGCTCGCAGCGGTCACGCTCGCGTTCCTGGCGCTTTTGTCTCCGGGCGACCATGCGCTGATCGTCGATTCCGTCTACGGTAACGTTCGCCATTTCTGCGATACGATGCTGGCGCGGTTCGGCATCGAGGTTGAATACTATGATCCCGCCATTGGGGCCGCGATCGAAACGCACTTCAAGCCGAATACCAAACTGGTTCATCTTGAGGCGCCGGGTTCCAACACTTTCGAGATGCAGGACGTGCCCGCGATCACAGCAGCCGCGCACCGCATTTCAGCTGTCGTGACGATGGACAACGCCTGGGCGACGCCGCTGTTCTTCAGGCCGCTCGACTACGGCGTGGACGTCTCGATCCAGGCGGCAACCAAGTACCCGACGGGCAATTCGGACATCTTGATGGGGACGGTATCCGCCAATGCGCAATATTGGCCGCGCCTCAGGCATATGAATGGCGCGCTCGGAATATGTGGCGCACCGGATGACGCCTACCAGGCCCTGCGCGGAATGCGCACGATGGGCGTGCGCCTCGAACGCCACCAGAAAAGCGCGCTTGAAATCGCGCTGTGGCTGGAGACGCGCGACGATGTCGCCCGTGTTCTTTACCCGGCACTTCCGAGTTTTCCCGGCCACGACATCTGGAAGCGGGATTTCAAAGGTGCGAGCGGCGTCTTTTCCTTCGTGCTGAACGTCGCACGACCAGATGAGTTCAAAGCCAGCGCGCAGGCTTTCCTCGATGGCTTGTCGCTGTTCGGGCTCGGCTATTCATGGGGCGGGTTTGCGAGCCTGGCGCTCCATGTGGACCTCGCTGACCGGCACATCCTGAGCGCGCCGACCGAGGGGCCGGTGCTGCGGATCCACATCGGCCTCGAAGAAGTCGAGGACCTCAAGGCCGATCTTGAGCGCGCTTTCGCGGCTGCAGCGGCAATCTGAGTGGCTGCCGCTCGTTCCTTTCAAAGCTCTTCTTCCGGACCCTTTAATTGATCAGGGCAGGGGATGGCGCCGGTGAAATGGGGCACTTCATAGCCCCGTTTGACGGTCGGTCGAAGCGCGAGACGCAGATACCGCTGCCTGACATTCGGATAGTCAGATAGGTCGACCTTGTGACGGACGAAGCGTGAAACCCATGGCCAGGTCGCCATGTCGGCAATCGAGTAGTCGTCGACCATATAGTCGCGGCCTTCAAGCCGCTTATCGAGTGTTTCGTATAGCCGTTGCGTGTCTTTGCGGAAGATCTCTTCGGCAAATGGTGCCATGCCAGGGTTGTAGGTCAGAAAATTGTGGGCGTGGCCAAGCGTCGGGGCAAAACTGGCCGCCTGCCACGTCGACCATTCGATCGTTTGGTGCCGTGCAGCGCCGCTTGGTGGAAGGAAGCGGCCGGTCTTTTCTGCGAGATAGAAGAGGATGGCGCCGGACTCCGACAGAGTGATGCCGGTGGCGTGGTCGGTGATCGCCGGTATCTTGCCGCCCGGATTGATCGCCAGATAATCCGGTGAGAATTGCGCGCCTTTGGTGATGTCGATGGCATGCGCTCGGTAACGCAGACCGAATTCTTCGAGGGCAATTGCGACCTTCAGCCCGTTCGGCGTGATCCAGGTATAAAAATCAATCATGTAGTGCTCAATCGAACATCAGTTCGTCGACCGGCAACTTCGCCATGCCGAAGCGGCCGGTAACGTCGTCGAGCCCGTCGAACATCTTGCGCAAGGCAAGAACGACGGTTTCCACGCGGGGATCGACGACTCTGTATACAATCGCCTTGCCGTCACGCCGCCCCTCGATGATCCCGGCCTCGCGCAACTCTGCGAGCTGTTGCGACAGCGTCGGCTGGCGGATGCCGAGCTCGGTTTCCAGCGCCGAGACCGAGGCTTGCGCTTCCATGAGATAGCAGACGATCGCCAGGCGATTGGCATTCGCGATCAATTTCAACAACTCGCTGGCCTCGCCAACGCTGCGACAGACCTTCGTCGGTGCCGGTTTCGTCATAATTGCCTCTCTCGCTTCATAAAAAAGTAAAGTGAGATCTCGCCGATTTCAATGCGCCGACCGGCGGGAAACGCCCTTGCGGCAGAACATTTTAATATCGGTAGAATTTATAGATTAAATATCTCGCCCCTCTACCGTCATGGGCACGACCTTGCTCGCATTCATTTTATAAAAAAGTAGATTATCCGCATCGGCACTGCAAGACTTCGATTGGAATGGTCATGAGAATTGGTGTTCACCCCAACAACCTGCATCTGCGCTTGTCGCGCCTGTGGCCGGGTGCTTTCGCCGAACTCGATCCTGTATTCGTTCCTTACGGCGAGGGGCGGGATACCGCCGCGCTGATCGATCAGGGCGACATCGATTTCGGCGGCACCGGTTCCACGCCGCCGCTTGAGGCGGATGCCCGTGGTCTTGGCGTAGAGTACATCGCCGCCTCAGCTCCCCGTCCAGCCAACGGCGCAATCTTCGTGCGTGCATCGAGCGACATCTCAAAGGTCGCCGATCTCGTCGGGCGCAGGATCTCGTTGATCGACGGGTCCTTTCACACCTATCTGCTGGCCCGCAGTCTGGAAGGGCAGGGCCTTGTTCTGTCCGACGTCGAGCGGATCGAGAGCGGCACGCGGGATTCGTTGACGGAGTTGCTTGAAGGTCGTGTCGACGCCTGGGTGGCGATGTCGCCGCGCCTCGAAAAGGCGATCGAGCGAAGCGATCTGCGTCTGCTTTTGCGCTGCGGAGCGGCAATTCCCAACCGTTCGCTGTTTTGGACACTGCGGCGAACAGGGCTGTCTGCCGGCGAACTCGCAACCATCGCAGCCGAGCTCAACCGGATCGGCCGCGAAATCGCCGCCGAACCGAAGGCGGCGGCCCAGCTGCTTGCCGCCGACGACCGCACTGGTACGGACGTTGATGTGTGGGAACGGGTCGTGCGCTCGCGCGATTTTGCCGTCGGTCCGATTGATGGCGCAGTTCTTGCCGAGCAGCAGGAAGAAGCAGACACGCTTCACCGCCATGGCCATTTCCATCATTCCATTACGGTCGGCCAACCGTTGAAGACAGCATATTGAGGACCTGAACGTGAACGTATTCTGGTATATGTGCGCGCCTGATGGCGCTTATCCCTGGCAGCCGGAGGGTTCCCGCAAGGTCGATTACGGCTATTACAAACAACTGGCGCAAGCCTACGATCACCTCGGCTATACCGGTGCCTTGTTTGCAACGGGCGCCCACGATGTCTGGGTGCTGGCAAGCGCGCTGCTCTCCCATACCGAACGCCTTCGCTTCCTGGTCGCGATCCATCCCGGGCTGGTCGCCCCCACGCTCCTCGCCAAGATGGCCGCCACCTTCCAGGAGTTTTCCCGCGATCGTCTGTTGATCAACGTGGTCTCCGGCGATGCAAAGATGCTCGGCGCCTACGGGATGATGCTGCCGCATGACGAGCGCTACGACATGGCGGATGAGTATCTGCAGCTCTGGCACCGGTTGTTTGCCGGCGAAAGCGTCACCCACAAGGGCAAGTACTTCTCGACCGAGGGCGCCAAGCTCGCGCTTCCCGTCAGTGAAACGATCGCCCCGCCGCCGCTCTGGTTCGGCGGCTCATCGGACAAGGCGATCGATGTCGCGGCCAAGCATGTCGATACCTACCTGTCCTGGGGCGAGACGCCCGAGCAAATCGGCCACAAGATCGAGGCGGTGAAGGTCCGTGCCGCCCATTACGGGCGTGAGCTCCAATACGGTATTCGTCTCTATGTCATCGTGCGCGACACCGACGAGCAAGCCTGGGAGGCGGCAGCCGATCTTTATGCGCGCATGGACGACGCCGCGATTGCCGCCAATCAACGTTTTGTCGCCAAAAGCGATTCCGTCGGGCAGCAACGCATGACGGCGATGCATGGCGGGCTGAAGCCGGGCAATCTGCGCGATCTCGAAGTCGCTCCCAATCTCTGGGCAGGCATCGGCCTGGTAAGGCCGGGTCCCGGCACGGCCATTGTCGGTTCGCCCGATACGGTCCTGCGCACGCTTGAAGCCTATCAGCAGGCGGGCGTGGAAACCTTCATCCTGTCGGGCATGCCGCTGCTGGAGGAGGCTTATCGCTTCGGCGAAAAGGTCCTGCCGCGCCTCGACGTTCAGCGCGACATTGCCCCGGCCCGCAATTTCACCTGGTCCACCCTGTTCGACCGGGATCTCTCCACCGTGAAGAGCGCATGAGCCTCTCGTCATAAGGTATCTCCACGTGGCCATCACCGAAATCCACTCGAGCGAGCCGGCCTCCATCGGACGCGTCGTTGCGCAGCGGATCCTGAAATCGCTAGAGGAGGGCCTCGGCATCGCGGCAGCCTCTGCGCTCGCGGTCCTGCTTGCGGTCGTGCTTTCCAGCGTCTGCATGCGCTATTTCTTCAATAGCGGCCTCGTCGGCGCGGAAGATCTGGGGATCTGGCTGCACGTCGCGCTGATCGCACTCGGCGCACCGTTGAGCCTCAACAGCGCGCTGGCCATGCGCCTGGACGTCTTTGCCAAGATGCTGCCGTCGCGGCTCTATCCGGTGACGCAAGTCGGAGCCGATGCCTTCACGGTCGTCACCGCGCTGGTGCTGGCCTTCGGTGGCCACGAGATCATGAGCATGCTCGGCGGCGTCTCGCCAACGTTGGGCGTGCCGGAATGGTATCGGTTCGGCTTCCTTGGCGGCGGCGGTTTGCTGATCCTCCTTGTCCTTGTTCTCCAGCGCGTCGGCGAAGGCAGAAGTCTGCAAGGTCTGCTTTCCCTTGTGATCGGTGCTGCGGTTTATGCGGCGATTCCTCATGTCGCGGTCGAGGTCGACTGGCCCCCAAGCATCGTTCTCGGTCTCGTGGCTGCCCTTGGGTTGGTGCTGGCCGCGCCGCTGCCACACGCGTTTCTTGCGGCTGCCTATGTTGCCATCGCCTTTGGCAGCAGCCTTCCGGAACCCGCGATCGTGTCTTCGACGGTGACGGGGATCTCGAAGTTTCTGCTTCTGGCGATACCGTTCTTCTTGCTTGCTGGCGGTTTGCTGACAGCATCGGGCGTCACCAATCAGCTCGTGCGCTTCGCGGCCTCCATCGTCGGTCATCGGCGCGCCGGTCTTGCCCAGACCACGCTTCTCACAAGCGTGCTTTTCTCCGGGGCATCAGGCTCTTCCGTTGCCAACGCCGCCTTCGGTGCCTCGACGTTCCAGCCGGAGCTCGTCAAACATGGATATCCGCCGGCACAGGCGGCGGCCATCATCGCGTCCACGTCGGTGCTCGACAATGTCATCCCGCCATCGATCGCGTTTCTGATCCTCGCGACCGCAACCAACCTCTCGGTCGGCTCCTTGCTTGTCGGTGGCTTCTTCGCCGGCGGCCTGATGGCGATCTGCCTTGCGGTTGCGATCCATCTGACCGTGCGCGAACAGGTGCCGCAAGCCCGTGCGACCAGCGCGCAACGCTGGCAATCGGCCAGACAGGCCATTCCCGCCTTCGGCCTCGGCGTCATCGTCGTTCTCGGTATTCGCTTCGGCATTGTCACCACGACGGAGGCTGCGGCACTGGCTGCGCTTTACACGTTGTTTCTTGGGCTTGCCGCGCGGCTCGGCATTCGCTCCTTCTATGCCGCGTTTCGCCAGGCAGCCACTGAAGCAGCCGCGATCGGGCTTTTGATCGGAACCGCTGGCCCGTTTGCCTTCCTGCTTGCGGTCGACAACGTCGCCGGCCTGGTGTCCGATCTGACGCTGCTGCTCGGCGGCAGCGCGCTGGCGGTTCTCCTGCTGTCCAACGTCATTCTTCTGGTCGTTGGCCTGGTGCTCGATATCGGTGCAGCGATCCTGCTTTTCGGGCCCATCCTTCTGCCCGCAGCGGTCGCCGCCGGGATCGATCCGATCCACTTTGGCGTCATCATCGTCGTCAACCTGATGATCCATGGGCTGACGCCGCCGCTCGGCATGCTGATCTTCGTCGTCAGTGGCGTCACGGCAATACCGGCCCCCGCACTCTTCAAGGCGGTGGTTCCCTATCTCTGCGCTCTTCTTGTCTCCCTCGCGATCCTTTGCGCCTGGGCAATTGTTTTCTAACCAACAGGATCTTCGTCATGAACGCTTTCAACAGACGTGCCTTCCTAAAGACGACAGCCATTGCCGGAGCCGCTCTGGCCGCACCCGCGGTCCTGCGTCCGGCCCATGCCCGGACAACGGCGATCACGATCGCTTCGCTCTTCGGCGACGACAAGCCCGAGACGAAGATCTGGCTGAAGATCAGCGAGCTGGTCGAAGCCAGGCTGCCCGGACAGTTCCGCTTCAACATCGTCAAGAGCGGCGCGCTCGGTGGCGAGAAGGAAGTCGCCGAAGGCGTCAGGCTTGGTTCGGTCCAGGCAAGCCTTTCTACGGTGTCTTCGCTGTCCGGCTGGGCGCCGGAACTGCAATTGCTCGACCTGCCGTTTCTGTTTCGCGACGCCGACCACGTTCGCAAGACTGTCGATGGCGAGATCGGCGTCGACCTCAAGCAGAAACTGCTGGCACAGAATTTCGTCGTCGCCGACTTCATCAACTACGGCGCCCGCCATCTGCTGACCAAGGAGCCGGTAACAAAGCCCGACCAGCTTCAGGGCAAGCGGATCCGGGTCATTCAAAGCCCGCTTCATACCAAGCTCTGGAGCGCCTTCGGCACCACGCCGATCGGCATTCCGATCACCGAGACCTACAATGCACTGGCAACCGGCGTCGCCGATGCCATGGACCTCACCAAGTCGGCCTATGCCGGCTTCAAGCTCTACGAAGTGGTGCCTTACCTGACCGAAACCGGTCATATCTGGGCATCCGGCGTCGTCTACTATTCCTCCGACTTCTGGAGCCGTTTAACCGACGAACAGAAAGTGGTCTTTGAACAGGCCTCGAAGGAAGGGGCGACATATTTCAATCATTTGATCGTCGAAGACGAAGCCAAGTCGGTCGAGCTTGCCATTCAGAACGGCGGCAAAATCCTGAAGCCGGAAGCATTGGATGAGTGGCAGAAGGGTGCCCTTGGTGTCTGGGACGAATTTGCCCCTGTTGTCGGGGGAATCGACCGGATCAAGTCTGTGCAGGCGATCTCCTGATCTGGTCGCATAGGGGGTCAGGGCGGAAGTCTGTGATGCTGCTTACAGCATAGCCTGCTCGCACGAGCAGGCTATCCCGCCGCGGGACCGATCGCGTTTGCACAGGGTTATGAAGCCCACGCGTCACTTCCTGCGGCGTCGCCTGAAGGCCTTGATAAGCCGTGAGAGGCCTGCCGCACTACCGATCCCCTGAGGGATGCGCGTGCCAGCGACGGAAGCGCCACGACAAACTTTCACCGAAGAAACCTCATTGCGGTTTAATTCTATGCATTGCATAGGTTTTTGAGGTGCTTTTCCGGAGTTCTGCCATGTCTCTCGCCAGCCTCGCAATGTATGCCAGCCCGCCGCCGGTCGCGGAGGCGACGCGACTGTTCTGGCGCGCGCTGAGCAAACGCATTTGCGCCGACGGGCTGGAGGCGCCCGAGGTGCTTGACGAGCATATCCGTTACAACGAGGCGTGGCTTCGCCCGGACCTGCTGTTCGGCCAGACCTGCGGATACCCCTATGTCCAGCAGCTCCGTGGCAAGGTGCAGCTGGTCGCATCGCCCGTCTATCGGCTTCCCGGATGTGACGGTCCGCTCAAATGCAGTTTCATCGTCGTCAATGCTCAGTCGTCGGCAACGTCGATCGAGGAACTGCGGGGCGGGCGCGCAGCGATCAATGAGCCCGGCAGCAATTCCGGATACAATCTGTTTCGCGCCTTTGTGGCGCCTCATGCCGTCGATGGCCGGTTCTTCTCAACCGTGCTGGAGACCGGCGGCCATCTTGCAAGCATGGATGCCGTGTCGCGTGGGGCGGCAGATGTGGCGGCGATCGACTGCGTGACTTTCGGCAACACCCTGCGCTTCGACCCCGATCGCGTCGCTGGCCTACGCATCCTGGCTGAAACGGCCAAAGGGCCGGGCCTGCCTTTCATCACGGCCATGTCGACGCCGGCAAAGGACCTGGTGATCCTGCGCAGGGCCCTGTCGGAAACGATAGCCGATCCGGAACTTGCCGAGGTCTGCGACAGGCTCTCGCTGCAGGGCATCAGCTTGCTCGGCGATGCCGACTACGAGATGCTGGCGGATTTCGATCGCGATGCTGCGCGCCAAGGCTACCCGTCAATCGGCTGAGGTAGGACGGCCTGCTTTAGGGAAGGCGGGAAATGGCTGCCGGGCGCGCTGTAGAGCTTGTGGAACGGGTTTCCGACAGGTGCGCGGGGTCGAAGCACCCATAAGGTGATCGGGCCAATAATCGACAAAGTACATAGAATATATATTCTCTAATCGCTGTTGTTTACGCAACCGGGTTTTCCATTTTGCCGTTTGATTGCAAAGCGATGCGGCGCGGATGCCGTGCCCGGATCATATATTGTCGGCATGCATCCATTCGCCTTCTTCCCGGAATCCGTTTCATGATCAATCGCGAGCCCGACGACACGCTTCCCCTGCAACGCACGATATCCGCAATCTCCCGTGTCGAATGGCAAACTGTCACGCTGGCGATCATCATCTATGGCGGATTTTTCGCGGTGACCTGGTTTTGGCAGTCGCTGCCCGTGATGGCCGTGTTCGGCATTGGCGGCTGGCTGATCGCCTGGCACGGATCGCTCCAGCACGAAGTCATTCACGGGCATCCCACCCGCAACCGCTTCGTCAATGATGCGGTCGGCTGGCCGCCACTGTCCCTCTGGCTTCCCTATGCGATCTATCGCGAAGGGCACTTGACCCATCACCGCGATGAGCACCTGACCGATCCGATCGAGGATCCGGAATCGTCCTACTTCACCCAAACCGCCTGGGAGCGCATGGGAGGCACCGGTCGGTTGCTGGCAGCCTGGAACACCACCTTGCTGGGACGGTTGACCCTCGGACCTATTGTCATGATTGTCAGCTTCCTGGTGCAGGAAGCGACACTCGTACTCAAAGGTGACCGTCAGAGGGCGGCAATCTGGATGCGGCATGCGATCGGCGTTGCCCTTGTCCTCGTCTGGGTGATCTAAGTTTGCGGCATGCCGCTGTGGCTCTACGTCTTCGGTTTCGTCTATGTCGGTGCGGCTCTCACCAGGCTGCGTTCCTATGCCGAGCATCGCTATGCCGACCACCACGACGAGCGTACGGCGATCGTAGAAAACAGCCCATTGTTTGGGCTCCTATTTCTCTACAACAATCTCCATGTGCTGCATCACAAGCGGCCTGGAGTTCCCTGGTACAGAATACCACTGCTCTACCGCCGAGACAGGGACGCCCTCATCGCTGTCAACGGCGGCCTGGTCTACGACGGCTATCTCGATGTCGCCCGACGTTTCCTGTTCCGCCCGCACGATGATCCCCGCCATCCTCTTCACCGGCAGCGCGGATCCGGGGTCGTTGATTTTCGGCCTGAGGTTGAAACCGACGCAGGGGCCAACGAAATCGCGCCATCGCCGGTTAGGTGACACGAGGTCCGTTGTGGGACAGAAGCGAGCAGCCTGAGGACGGCAAAAGCGGGGAGCCGAGGATGCGCCTATTCTGGGTCCATGTGCCTGAAAACATGGCGGTAATGCTCTGATCGCAACCGCCCCGACGTCGTCCGGCATGAAGCATCTTGGCGCTGGAGGTCATGTGCCTCGCGGCCGGACCGCCGCCCAAGCCTAGCCAAAGGGAGTGTTGACGCTTCCCGGTTACGCCAGCAGGTTTTCCCGAAACAAAGGCCATTCTGCCTTGGGAGGGAACATGTCCGGTTCGTACCGTTCGCTGATGCACTCGGTTGCTATCGCCTCGATCGCCTTGCTCTATGGACAGGAGGGCGCGAGGGCCGACGAAAAGCTGTTTATCTACAATTTCTCCGACTATTTCGCCGAAGACACGGTTTCGACCTTCGTCAAGCGAACGGGCGTGGACGCCCGAGTGGATTTCTTCGATTCGCTTGAGGTTCTTGAGACGCGCCTGCTGGCAGGCGGAAGTGGTTTCGACGTTGCTTTTCCAAGCGCGACTGTCGGCGAGCGGCTCATCCAATCGGGTGCGCTGAAGCCCATCGATACCACCAGCCTCAAGAACTATGACAACCTGGACAAGGACCTCCTGAAGCTCGTTGCCGAACACGATCCGGGCAATCAATACCTTGTTCCCTACATGTGGCTGACGACGGGGATTGCCTACAATCCGAAGCTCGTCGAAGAGCGGGTCGGCAACGCGCCGACGAACAGCCTGGACATGTTCTTCAAGCCGGAACTGGCGCAGAAATTTCAAGACTGCGGTATCGGCATCGTCGATGCGCCCAACGAAGTGATCCCGATTGCTCTGAACTATCTCGGTCTCGATCCCTATTCGACAAAACAGGAAGATCTCGACAAGGCCAAGGATCTGCTGCTGACGCTGCGCCCATACATTCGGCACATGCAGAGCGGCCAGCTGGTGGCGGACATGGCATCCGGCCAGCTGTGCCTGGCGATGATGTGGAGCGGCGACGCGGGCATCGCTGCGGCACGTGCGGAAGAAGCCAAAAATGGTGTCGCGGTCAGCTATTCGATCCCGAAGGAAGGCACGATCATTTCCTTCGACACGATGGCCGTGCCCGCCGATGCGCCCGATCCCGCGCAGGCCCTGGCCTTCATCGACTACGTTCTCGAGCCGAAGACCGTCGCCGACATCAGCAATCACGTGTTCTACGCAAATGCCAACGCCGCAGCGACACCTCTCGTCGACGAAGCGATCCGCACGGACCCGAACGTCTATCCGTCCGCCGAAGTGCGCGCCAAGCTCTTCGTCGACAAGTCGCTGCCGCCGCGTCAGGCGCGCGAGCGGACACGGGTATGGACGGCGTTCAGGGCCGGCAGCTGAGCACGTCGCCTGAGAAGCGGAAGCAGAAGGACATTCGCATTGCAATCCTACGTATCCATCGAGAATCTCTCCAAATCTTTCGGCTTCTTCACTGCCGTTGACGACGTTTCGATCGGCATCGGGAGGGGGGAATTCTTCTCGCTTCTTGGTCCATCCGGATGCGGCAAGTCGACCTTGCTGCGCATGATCGCCGGCTTCGAGACGCCGACATCCGGTGCCGTCCGGCTTGACGGCGAAGAGGTCACGGACGTTCCGGCCCATCGCCGGCCAACCAACATGATGTTCCAGTCCTACGCCCTGTTTCCCCATTTGACGGTGGGCAAGAACATTGCCTTCGGGCTTGAGCAGGATCGGCTGGCAAGGGCCGAGATTCGGCAGCGCGTCAGCGAAGTGGCCGAAAAGCTGCAACTGACCGCGTTGCTCGATCGCAAGCCGCAACAGCTGTCCGGCGGGCAAAGGCAACGCGTGGCTTTGGCGCGGGCACTGGTCAAGCGGCCGAAGGTGCTGTTGTTGGACGAGCCGCTCGGCGCGCTCGACAAAAACCTGCGCACGGAAACCCAGCACGAGCTGGTCAGGCTTCAGCGCGAGCTGGGGTTGACATTCATCATCGTCACCCACGACCAGCATGAGGCCATGACCGTGTCATCGCGTATCGCGATCATGCGACAGGGCAAGGTGCTGCAGATCGGATCGCCAGCCGAAGTCTACGAAACACCTGTTTCCCGCTATGTCGCGAAATTCCTCGGTGAGGCGAACGTGTTCGAAGGTGGCGCCACCAGGCGTTCGGGCAACGAGCTGGCGGTCGAAAGTGCAGAGGCGGGCGGTTCGGTCTTTGCCGCCGCCGCGGACCATGTCTCCACCAATGGGCGCTTCTGGGTGTCGGTGCGGCCGGAAAGGGTCGAGCTGACCAAGCAGGGCAGCGGTCTTGAGGGCGTTATCGAACAGTTCAGCTACGCTGGATCGGGGCGGCATTACAGAGTTCGCCTCAAGAGCGGGGCAACGCTGGACGCGTTGCGCGTCAACCTGGGCGCGGAGGACGATCTGTCGATCGGTGACACCGTGTTTGCCTCATGGATGCCGCAGGCCGCCCGTCTGCTGGCCGACTAGGGAACGACATCATGCAATCAAAACCCGATCTGGGCCGACGCGCGCTGGTGTTCGTCCCCTACGGCTGGCTCGCCGTCTTTTTCCTGATGCCCTTTCTGCTCGTGCTGGCGATCAGCCTCTCGTCCGTTCGCCTCGGCATGCCACCCTATGAGCCGCTCTACGAATGGCAGGGATCGCTGCTCAGCATCAGGCTCAATCTTGAGAACTTCATCTTCGTCCTCAGCGAGAATACCTATCTGCTTGCCTACCTCACCAGCCTGAAAGTGGCGGCGATTTCAACCGCGCTGATGCTGGCGATCGCCTATCCGCTGGCCTATGGCATTGCAAGCTGCGCTCCGCAAACGCGGTCCGTCCTCATCTTCCTCGTCATCGTGCCGTTCTGGAGCTCTATGCTGATCCGCGTCTATGCCTGGATGAGCATCCTGCGCAACGACGGGCTGTTGAATTCGCTACTCCTGAACCTCGGCGTCATTTCCGAGCCGCTGCGGATCATGAACACCGAGACGGCGATCTATATCGGCATCGTCTACACCTATCTGCCGTTCATGGTGCTGCCGATCTACGCCAATCTCAGTGCCAGCGACCGCACCCTGATCGAGGCGGCGCGCGACCTCGGATGTTCGCGCCTGGCAGCGTTTTGGCGCGTCACCTTTCCGCTCAGCCTCAGGAGCGTTGCCGCCGGCTCGGCACTAGTCTTCATCCCGGTCATCGGTGAATTCGTCGTGCCCGACCTTCTGGGCGGCGCGGACACACAGATGATCGGCAGGACGATCTGGATGGAGTTCTTCAACAACCGGGACTGGCCGGTGGCCTCTGCCGTCACCGTGCTGCTCCTCATCATCCTGGTGATACCCATCGTCCTGTTCCAGACACGTTTGTCTCGAACCACTAAGTGAGGAGCGACTATGCCCCAGCCATCCTGGTTCAATCGGCTTTCCATCTTTGCCGGGCTCGCCTTTCTGTACCTGCCGATCGTGGTTCTGGTCGTCTACAGTTTCAACGCCTCGCGGCTGGTCACCGTCTGGGGAGGGTTCTCCACCCAGTGGTACACGGCCGCGATCAGCAACCAGTCGATCGTCGAGGGCGCGAAGATCAGCTTTCTGGTGGCGGCGATCTCGGCGACGTTTGCGACCGTGCTCGGATCGCTCGCAGCGATCGTGGCGGTGAGAATTCGCCGCTTTCGCGGGCACCATATCTTCAACGGCATGCTGGTGGCGCCGATGGTGATGCCGGAGGTAGTGATGGGCGTGTCGATGCTGCTGATGTTCGTGACATTGGGCATCGATCGCGGTCCGGTGACGATCACGCTTGCCCATGCGACCTTCACCATGTGTTTTGCGGCGGTCGTGATGCAATCCCGGCTGGTCGAACTCGACCCGTCGCTGGAGGAGGCAGCAAGAGATCTCGGCTGCCCACCATTTATGGCGTTCATGAAGGTGGCGGTGCCGAACATGGCTCCGGCCTTCGTCTCGGCCTGGTTGCTGTCGTTCACGCTGTCGCTTGATGACTTGGTGATATCGAGCTTCACGACCGGCCCAGGAGCCTCAACACTGCCGATGAAGATCTATTCGCAGATCAAGTTCGGGGTGACCCCGGAAGTTAACGCCATCTCGACGATCATCCTTGGCGTCGTCGTCTTCGGCCTGGTGGCGTCACGCATCGTGTCCAGGCCCTCGACAAAGAGCAGCCTTGCCGTGTAGGCGGTCTTGCACCGCGAGACCACAGGAGTTCGGTAGCCTGCAGCAGACTACGTCAGTTGCAGGCAAGCTCGCCCGTCAGTTGCCCGCGCTTGGCAAGGTAGCCCGACAGCGGGTCTTCATAGACGTTCTTCGCCGACGAGACGGCGTCAATGAACAAGGCAAACAGTGCCGTCTGTGACGTAATGTCCAGCTTTGCGTAGAGGTTGCGGCGATGCAGCTTCACCGTTGCCGGTGAGATGCCGAGCTGCGTTGCAGCACCCTTGACGGAATAGCCGCGCAACACGAGTTGAGCGACCTGGCATTCGCGCTCCGTCAGGATGCTGCGGCCGAAATTGCCGATCGCCTGGGCGAGCGCCTTCTGCAAGGCGGAGCCCTCGCCATCCAGCGTCTCGGGCCTGAGGTCGCGGAAATGGCGGATGACTGCCGTCCGCAGGATCGGCGCCAGGCTCTCGAGAAGTTGCACTTCCTGCTCGCTGAAGGCGATGCTCGACCGCTTGCGGCCGAGGGAGATCGCGATCTTCGAGGCGTCGTCGAGGCTGACGATGAAGTTGAACTCGTCGTGAAGCCCGGAGTGCTGGTAGTACTCGCGGTAGTACTGCGTACGATCGAACGAAGGCGCGATCTGGCTCAGGCGATAGAGCCCATCATCCTCGTTCTCGACCGCGAGTTGATAGAACGGATCGAGCCGGTAAGGCCCCTGAAGGTAATGCCGGATGTCCGACAGGCCGCGATGTGTCTGCCAATCGTTGAAGAGTATCTTCGGCGCGCTCTCACCCCGATACAGCAGGATCAGCCCCGCATCCACGGAAACATGTTGCTTCAGCGCCTCGGCCAGGCGTTCCTGGAAATCCATTCGACCGATATTGCCGATCAGTGACATCGCCAGTTCATTGATCGCAGGCGACTGCGTCGCCGCGCCTGGCTCGCTCGTCGCGATACTCCCATTCATGCCTGCGTCCTCCCTCGCGCGAGCGTAGGTCAGTTTGAAAACGGTCGCAAGAGACCGCCGCCGCCTGTTTCTGACTGGGCACGGATGTTTGCCGTGGTCGCCGATCGGCGGACCTAGCCCTTTGGAGTATTCCGCTTCCGGCCGCATTGCCGCTTACTCCATGCATCCGCTTCATCTGTTCGGACCTCGGGAGGGAAAGACGTGCGCATCAAGAAAACACCGGTTCTGCGGCACCAGCTTCTGGCTGGCACCATGCTCGCCGCGCTAGCGGTCGGGTCATCTTTTACGGTTGCGAACGCGGCCGCTGATTTTATCGCCGTCAACGGCGACGTGCGGACCGTCGATCCGAACACGCCGCGCGCCGAAGCCTTCGCTGTCGAGAACGGAAAGTTCGTGGCAGTCGGCACCAGCGCCGAAATCCGGGCGCTCGCCGACGGCAAGACCACGGTGCTCGACCTTGCCGGCAAGACGGTTACGCCCGGATTCATCGACGGACATACGCATCTGACGAGCGGCACTGACTATGTCACCGGCGTCGACCTTTCCTACATCCCTGACAAGGAAACCTGGCTGAAGAGGATCAAGGAGGCGGACGAACGCCTGCCGCCGGGCGTGTGGATCACCGGAGGTGGTTGGGACTATACGCTGAAGGAAGGCAAGCTTCCGACGAAGGAAGACATCGACGCCGTGGTCAAGGACCGCCCCGTCGTTCTGCGCGATATCGATTTCCACTCGATCTGGGTAAACAGCAAGGCACTGGAAATCGCCGGCGTCACGGCAAAATCCGAGGTGCCTGCGGGCGGCGAGATCGTTCTCGACGCCAAGACCGGGGAACCGACCGGGATCCTGCTCGAAGGCGCAGGCGACCTCGTCACCAACAAGAAGCCGGCCTATTCCGACAAGGAACGCGCCGAAGCGCTGCTGCAGACCGTGAAGTTCGCCAACAGCGTCGGCCTGACCGGCGTTCACGACATGTCGTCCATCGCCGCCGCCTACGATTACCTGAAGCTCGTCGAAGACAAGTCCCTGTCACTCCGGGTCTGGTACGGCTTCTTCGAAGACAAGGCCGCCAACATTCCGGCGGCGGCAAAGGATCGCGAAGCTGTCGACAGCCGTGTCGCTGCCAGCGGTGAAACCAAGGTCAAGGGTCCGCTTCTGACCGTCGGCTATGCCAAGTCGGTCGTCGACGGCGTGCTTTCGACCCATACAGCCTATATGCTTGAAAACTACTCGGATCGAACAGGTTGGAAGGGGGAGCCCTTCCAGTCGGAGGCGGATCTCGCCACACTGATCAAGGCCGCTAATGAAAACGGCTTCCCGACCGCCGTTCACGCCATCGGCGATGCCGGCGTGCAGATGACGCTGAATGCATTCGAAAAGGGACAGTCGCCCGGCAAGTATCCCAACCGCGTCGAGCATATCGAGATCATCAACCCCGCCGATATCGAGCGGTTCAAGACGCTTGGCATCGTGGCGTCGATGCAGCCGAACCATGCCACCGGCACGATCGGAAAATACATCACCGAGCGGGTTGGCCCTGAGCGCGAGTCCCATGCCTATGTCTGGAAATCGTTGCTTCAGCACAAGGTTCCGGTCGTGTTCGGATCCGACTGGGCGACCTCGCCGCTGAGCCCGCTGACCCAGATCAATGATGCCGTCTTCCGCGAAAGCCCCTTCGGGCTTGGCGACGGCCCGTGGCATCCCGAGCAGGCCGTCACGTTCGATGAGGCACTGTTTGCCTACACCCAGGCCGGCGCCAACATGACGCCGTGGGCCGATCAGATCGGCTCGATCTCAACGGGGAAATGGGCCGATTTCGTCGTGCTTGACGCCAAGCTCCCAGACCCCGTCGATCGGTCCATTCGAAAGCGGCACGTCGAGGCGACATATGTCGCGGGAACGGAAGTCTATCGGGCAAAATAACCGCCCCAACCGCATCGGGCGGGACCAAGCAGCCTCGTGTCCCGCCAACAGCTGACCATGCATTCAGGAGCATACATGAGCAAGATAATGAAAATCGACCGCAACGGCGTCGGCTTGCGCGAGCTGGAAAAGTGCAGCGTCGTGCCGGTCGAAGCGATCCTGTCGGGTTTTGCCGACGAGATGGGCGATGTCCACTTCGAGAGCGCCGACGGTTCGATCGTCGTCGGTACATGGCAATCGACGCCCTATGCCGAAATGCTCTCCTATCCCGATGGTGTGGAGTACAGCGTGATCCTTTCCGGCAAGGTCGCGATCACCAGCCCGGACGGATCGGTGGAGACGTTTCAGGCCGGCGAAAGCTACCTGCTGCCGAAGGGGGTGGAGGTTCGGTTCGAGGTGCTGGAGACGATGCGCAAAGTCTACGTCTTGCACACCGCAAAGACCGACGGGTGATCCATGGCGTACAAAACGCAACGATCGTCGGTGACATCCCTTGCCGACGTGGCGATGTCGCCGTTCTGGCTGGATCGGCCGGATGCGCCCGAAGCACTGCCACCGCTTTCGGCCTATCGAAAGGCTGACTTGCTGATCGTCGGCGGCGGCTTCACCGGCCTTTGGGGGGCGATCCAGGCCAAGCAGGCTCAGCCGGATCTCGATGTGGTGCTGATCGAGAAAGGCGCCGTCGCCAACGGCGCTTCCGGCAGACCGGGCGGCGTCGTTTCCACATCGGTCATGCACGGCCTTTCCAATGCGGTGCGCGTGTTTCCCAACGACATTGCCGAGTTGGAGCGGCTCGGCAAGGAGAACATGCACGGCTTCATGCAGACCCTTTCCGACCATGGTATCGACTGCCACGCGGAGTGGGGTGGTGAACTGACAGTCGCGGTGGATGCAGATCATATCGAGGCCCTGCACAGGGAGCACGAGCTTCACCTGCAATACGGGCACCAGGCCGTGTTTCTGGACGAGGACGCTGTGCAGGCACAGATCGGCTCGCCGCGATACAAGGCCGGAATCTGGTCGAAGGATATCAGCGGAACGGTCCATCCGGCGTTGCTTGCCTGGGGCCTGAAGCGAACCGCGCTTTCTCTCGGTGTCGAAATCTTTGAGGGGACGGAGTTGCTGGCGCTTGAAGAAGTCGGAGCCAGGATCGAGGTCAAGACGCCTTTTGGCTCGGTGACCGCACCGAAGGTGCTTTTGGCCACCAACGCGTTTGCCTCCGGCCATCCGGCGATCAGGCGCCGAGTTGTCGCTATCCGGGATCGTGTCCTCGCCACCGAGCCGCTGTCCGAACATCAGATGGCGTCGATCGGCTGGAAGAACCGGCAGGGTGTCTACGACACCCGGACCCAGATGAACTATATGCGCCTGACGAAGGACAACCGCGTCATCTTCGGTGGGAGGCTCGGTTATGCTTATGCGGGCACGACGTCACCGGGCGTCGATAGCGATGTCCAGACCTACGAACCGCTTGCCAATGCGTTCTTCGACACGTTTCCGCAATTGCAGGGCCTCCGGTTCACCCATGCCTGGAGCGGCCCGATCGATCTCAGCACGCGCATGGCGGTGCATTTCCAGAGGTATCACGCAGGCAAGGTCGTTTATGCTGGCGGTTATTCGGGGTTTGGGGTTTCCGCTTCGAGGTTCGGTGCGCGCATCGCGCTCGACATTCTCGACGGCTCGAAGACTTCGGAGAGCCGATTGGATTTTGCAACACAGCTGCCCAACGTCGTGCCGCCCGAACCGTTTCGCTGGCTCGGGGCGCAGGTCACGATGTACGCGCTCGACACTGCCGACCGAAAAGGCGGTTGGCGCAAGCCTTGGCTCCGGCTGGTTTCGGCAATGGGTTTTCCTTTGAGCTGAGAAGGGCAGAGCGCTCTGAATATCGGACAGCGCAAACGGCGTGACGGGATTGGCCGGAGACATGGCTCCGGCCTATCCTCAAGGCATCAGCCGCGGTGATGGCTCTCCTGCAATCCGTAGACCGGCGTTTCGATGCCGGCCTGGCGGGCTTTCAATTGCAGGGAGAGGTACTGCGAATAGTGCCGCGACTGATGCAGGTTGCCGCCGTGGAACCAGAGGGCCTCCTGCTGTGTCGGCTTCCACATGTTGCGTTGTTCGCCTTCCCACGGGCCGGGGTCCTTTGGCGTGTCGGAGCCCAAACCCCAGCATTTTCCGACCTTTTCGGCGACCTCGCGGCTGATGAGATCTGCCGCCCAGCCATTCATCGAACCGTAGCCGGTGGCATAGACCACGAGATCCGCCGGCAGTTCGGTGCCGTCCTTGAGCACAACCGACGCTTCGGTGAGGTGATCGACGTCCGAGCCGGATTTCAGCTTGATCGAGCCGTCGATGATGAGGTCGCAGGCGCCGACGTCGATGTAATATCCGGAGCCGCGGCGCAGGTATTTCATGAACAGGCCGGAGCCGTCGGCGCCCCAGTCGAGCATGAATCCGGCCTTTCCGAGATCCGAATAGAACTTGGCGTCGCGCTCGCGCATCTTGTCGTAGAGCGGGATCTGGAACTCGTGCATGATTTTATAGGGCAGCGAGGCGAAGATGAGGTCGGCTTTGCGTGTCGTCATGCCGGCCGCCACCGCCCGCTCCGAGTAGAGGTCGCCGAGCCCGATCTCCATCAGCGAATCCGAGCGCACGATGTGGGTCGAGGAGCGCTGGACCATGGTGACGTCGGCGCCCGCCTCCCAGAGTGCGGCGCAAATGTCGTGAGCCGAATTGTTGGCCCCGACCACCACCACTTTTTTCGCCTTGTAAGCGTCGGGGCCCGGATGTTGCGAGGAATGCTGTTGCTCGCCCCTGAAGATATCCTGTCCCTTGAACTTGGGAATGTTGGCTTTGCCGGACATGCCCGTGGCCAGCACGAGCTGTTTTGGTCTCAGCACCACTTTCTTGCCGTCACGCTCGACAACGACGGTCCACTCCTGCTTGTCCTCGTCATAGGTGGCGGATTTGCAGGTGGTCGAGTTCCAGTAGTTGAGCTCCATCACCTTGGTGTACATCTCCAGCCAGTCACCGATCTTGTCCTTCGGCGCAAAGACGGGCCAGTTCTCCGGGAAGGGTATGTAGGGCAGGTGGTCGTACCAGACAGGGTCATGCAGGCAGAGTGATTTGTATCGCTTGCGCCAGCTGTCGCCGGGGCGTTCGTTCTTCTCGATGATGATTGCCGGCACGCCGAGCTGGCGCAGGCGCGCGCCAAGGGCAATGCCGCCCTGACCGCCGCCAATGATGACGACATAAGGCTGCGTCTCGTAGCCGAGGCGCGCCGCTTCCTCCTGGCGTTTTTCGCTCCAGGTCTTGCGATTGGGGTCGTGGCCGTGTTCAGCCCCCATGGGCCGCTTCAGACCCTTGGGTTCCTCATGTCCCTTGAGCTCGCTCATCGTGGTCAAAAGCGTCCAGATCAGACCGTTCTTCAGGCGGACATGGCCGTAGCCACGGGCAACATCGGTTTCGAATTCGAACCAGCCTTGCGTGATGCCGTCGCCGTCAGTTGCCAGTTCCTTCTCATCCTGGCGGAAGCGCGACGGTTTGATTGTCTTCAGCTGGCTCGTCAGCATGTCGCGGATCTGATCCTGGCCCTCCATCGTGCGCAGGTTCCAGGTGAATGTGACCAGATCGCGCCAGTAGCAGTCCGCCTGGAACAAGTTGACCGTCGCTTCGATATCTCCGCGCTCCAGCGCTCTGCCGAGTTTGGTCAGGGCTGCGTCTATCTTCGTGTTTGGGCTGTCTTCAAGCATGGTATCTCCTCCGTTTTGCTCGAATGTCTGATGGCAGACTTCGGGAAAGCTCCTCCTTCCCCGACACCGCAATGGGGCTATTTTGAAAGGTCGATAAGGATTTTCAGCTGCTTTCCTGTCGGATCCAGCAAGGCGTCGAAACCCTGGTGAACGGCCTGATCAAGAGTGATGGTGTTCGTCACGACTTTGCTCGCAGGCAGCAGGCCCGATGCGATCAGCCGGATGACGCGCGGCCAGTAGTGGGTCGGGTAAGCCCAGGAGCCGCGCAGGTCGATGTCCTTGAAGGTGACCTGGAACCAGTCGAGTGGGTTCTCGTGCGGATGCAGTCCCGTTTGCACGACGACGCCCTGTTTTCGCACGGCATCGACACAGGCCTTCAACGCATGCTCGTTGCCGACGCATTCGATCGCGACATCGCAGCCGACATTGCCTTCCGACATCGCGCGAACGGTGTCGCCGGGATTGTCCCTCTGGGGATTGATCGTGGTCAGATCCGGCAGGATCGCTTTTGCGAAAGCGAGCCGCGCATCGTTGATGTCGGAGATGAAAAGCTGTGCGGCGCCGGCTGCCCTTGCGGCCAGCAGCGTCAGCATCCCGATCGGCCCTGCACCGGTGACGAGCACGCTGCTTCCTGCCGTCACGCCACCGCGATCGCACGCATAGACGGCCACCGCAGTCGGTTCGACAAGGGCGGCCTCCTCGTCGCTCATGGCATCCGGGATCTTCTGGACGTTGTACTCGTTGAGCGTGGCATAGTCTGCCATTCCGCCCCACTGCCAGCTGAGCCCCGCGAGTGCGAGGTCCGTGCTGAGGTGATAGAGGCCACGATCGGCAAAATAGTCGCCGGCGCGCGGCATGATCAGGGGCTGAACGGAGACCCTGTCTCCCACTGCGACGGTGCTGACGCCGTCGCCGATCGCTTCGACGACACCACCGAATTCGTGTCCTAGAATTTGTGGGCCATGGGCGCCGGTATAGGGATGCGGCTCCTTGGGAATAAAGATCGGGCCATAGGCATATTCGTGCAAGTCCGTGCCGCAGATACCGACAAAGCGGTTGCGGATGAGGACCTGATCCGGCCCCGGGTTGCGATCGGGCGGCGAGATCTGTTCAAGCCGCAAATCCCTGGCTGCGTGAAATCTCAGTGCGCGCATGCTTCCTCCGTTCTGTCTTTTGTTGCAACAATACGGAGCAATGCACGTGCCAGAATTGACTCAGGAGTGATTGGTTTTTGTAATCAGCACCTTAAGGAATTTTGTTGAAGTTGGTCACCTGAGCGGCTGCAACAGGTGTTGTACCACACCTGTTGCGCGCTAGTGTTTGGCGCGCAGCCCGTGGCGCCTGATCTGGCGATGAACCGTGGAGCGATCGACACCCAGGCGTCGGGCCGCTTCGGAAATGTTCCAGCCACAGGACGAGAGCACGATCTGGAGCGCTGCGCCGTCGTCGGACTGTGCGCTTGGGGTCGGCCCCTCCGTCTTGCTTGTCGGCGCGGTCATGAGGTGCTCCGGCAGGTCGGCGAGCTCGATCCTGCTTTCGTCGCAGACGGCAGCCGCGACAGCCAGGACGTTGTCCAGTTCGCGGATGTTGCCCGGCCAGCCATGGGCTTTCAGCACGGCCAATGCGTCCGACGAAATGTGCAAAGATCGCCCTTCCGTCCGGTGCCCGTCGAGCAGTGCCGCAAGCAGCCATTCGAAATCCGGCCGGTCGCGAAGCGGTGGCATACGGAACACGGCGGCATTCAGGCGATAGAACAGGTCTTCGCGAAACCGTCCCTCCTGAACAAGCTGCTGCAACGGCCGGTGTGTCGCCGAGATGATGCGCAGGTTAACCGGTTTCGGTTCCACCCCACCAAGCGGCAGGATTTCCCGTTCTGCCAGGACCCGCAGCAATCTGGTCTGCAACAGGAGGGGCATGTCGCCGATCTCGTCGAGGAACAGCGTTCCGCCATCCGCCTGTTCCATCAGCCCTTTGCGCCCCTTGGCCGATGCGCCGGTAAAGGCGCCGGGCAGATATCCGAAGAGTTCGCTCTCGATAAGGTGTTCGGGCAACGCTGCGCAGTTGATCGCAACGAACCGGCCCTTGAGGCCGCTGCAGTCGTGAATCGCCCGGGCGAGGTGCTCCTTCCCGGAGCCGGTCTCGCCCTGGATAAGCACCGGCAGGGCGGTTGGCGCCAGCTTGGCGATCCGGTCCTCGAGGGCGGCAATCACTGGCACATCGTCGCCGAGCCGGCGCGTAGACGAAAGGGTTGCGATCTTGCCGGCAGACCGGCCAACAGCAAACTGCGGTTCGATCGCATGGGCGAAGAGCGCATTCCCGTCCCGGGCGGTCAAGAGCCGCTCCTGCGTCGGTCTGCGGCGCGTCAGATCGACCAGGCCATCAACGCCAATATCGAAGAAGCGCGATATCGGCTGCCCGATGAGGTTCTGCGGATCACGCCAGTCGAGCCCGGCCGAGCGCGCCAGGATGCGGGCGCCGCCATGGGTCATGCCGATGATGTGGCCGCGCCCGTCTATCGAGATCGCGGCCTCGGGATCGACGTCCAGGAACTCCGGCGAGCGGGCAAACCGCAGCACCCATTCATGGCGCGTGCGAGCCATCAGGTTGGCGAGCTCGATACGCCGCACCGTGGCGGCGACGAGGTGGCGTGCAAGGTTCTGGCTCGCCTTCAGGATCGGGGAACTGAGCAGCGAAATGTCGAGAACGGCCGAAAGGCCGCCTTCGGTATCGTAGATCGGCGCTGCAGTGCAGGAGAGCGGCGTGTGTGTCGTGTCGAAATGGTCGCTCTGGTGGATCGTCAGCGCTTCGCCGGTCTCCAGACAGGCACCGACCGCGCAAGTGCCCGCGCGCGCTTCGGCCCAATCCGATCCGAGATAGAGACCGGCTCGGCGCAGGTTGTTGTCGAAGGAAGGATCGCCCAGAAACTCGACTGTCACGCCTTTCCTGTCGGAAAGCAGCAGCACGTAGTTCTGTCCGGCGACCTGATTGTAGAGGTTTTCAAGGCCCGAGCGCGCGATCCTGATAAGGTCTTCGGCCTCCTGCCGATGCTCGCGCAGGCGAAGTTCGGGCAGGATGTAGGCTTCGCAGGTCTGCGCCGGATCCAGCTTGTGCTGATCGAGACAGCGCAGCCACGACTTGACGACGACCTCGTCGCGCCCTGTTGCCAGACCCTGTCCTACCCGCTCAATTTCGCGAACATGTTCCGAATGTGAAACCATGGAACTCCGATGGCATCACTGCCATGCTCCTCCATTCCTCCAAACGCGAATGAGTCCATGCCGAACCCGCTTTGTAAAGGGCAGGGCGGCATTTCATGCGCATTGAACGCGATCGGTGGCGGCTTTGCCGCCGAGGCGGTCTCGATCCTCGCCGGGTATCACGTTCCAACGCCCTTGAGGGCGACCTTTACGCCCTTATCGCAGCCCGACATCGAACGCAGCATTGAAGAGACCAGGCCGTACCAACGCTTCGGCCATTCTGTCAAAGTCTTCCCCTTAGGCAAAACACACTCGTTGACGTGCGAGCCTCCGTCGAGCGTATTGTCGGCTGTCAATGCATGCTGCGTTCGGCGCCGACGATCACGTCGACGATTTCATGGCGGCGCGCAAGGTATCGTTGATGCGCTCTTGCCAGCCGGGTCCGTCGGACTGGAAATGCGCCAGCACATCGCTGTCGATCTTTAAGGAAACGAGTTCTTTGGTATTCGGGAGCGCAGGTCTTTCGACCGCAGGAGCGGCCGCTTTCTTTACGGGCTTGAACAGGGCCTCGGCCGCATCTTTCGGATTTGCTGGTCTTCGGGGTGTCGTCGCCATGGGTACTTCCTTTTCGTAACCGGCCGGGCTCCGTTACCGCGCCGCGCGTCAAGTATGACGCGCAAAGGACGCTGTAACAATTTAAACTTGCTGCATAATTCTCTCCATAAACCGATTCCGATTTAAGGAAAGATGCAGTCGCTACTCGCCTTGCTGAATGCTCAGGGGATAGCGCTTCGGATGGTGCACCGAGGTTGATATGTTGATAGGGCGATTTTCGGCTGAGAATGCGATCTGATCCAACGTCAGCACGGCGGTCTTCTGCTCCAGCTTGAGCAACGCGACCTCGTCTTCATCAGGATAGCGGGCGCTGATTGTTGTCTGCCCACGCACGGGGCGCAGGCCGTAGCGCTCGCGCAATTCAGCGTAGAGCGAGCGGTTCCCAGTTGACCAGTCCAAGTCCAGCAGGCCCGGGCAAGCGGCGGGCTGCAGCCAGTCATACTGGATGACCACCGGCACGCCGTCGAGCGTGCGAAGGCGTTTCAGCAAAACGACGTCAGCGGCTTCCGGCAGATAGAGCGCGCGCGAAATCTCCGGAGGCGCGGCGTAGATCTTGGCTTCCAGCAGGCGGCTGCCGGGCACCATGCCCTTGGCGATCGCGTTGGCCGTAAAGCTCGTCAGCAAGTGCAACTCGAAAGGTTCACTTTTTTCGGCGACGTAGAATCCCTTGCCAGGCTGGCTTTGCAGATGGCCCTCCTGAACGAGTTCGACAAGCGCCTGCCTGATTGTAATGCGGCTGACATCATAGGCCTGTACCAGCTCGCGCTCGGACGGGAGTTTGGAGTGCGCAGGGATGGTGCCGTCCCGGGTCAGATCCAGGATGTTCTGCTTGACCTGCCTGTAGAGAGGTTGCTGGTCATCGCGATCCAGCGGCTTCAGCCGGGCGCGTTCCGCCAGCGGATTGCTTCGAACTGTCGGCTTCTTTGCGGGCATCTTTTCCGTACCGTTTGTGACGATTCTAGTGCTGCACGAAATATGGCGGCAAGGCAACGGGCTATCTTGACATGTCTGGATATGACCAGTTACGACTGGCGTTACGAGACAACTGAGGTATCCAATGAAGCTCACTTTGATTGGCGGCGGCGGCGTAAGAGCGCCCCTATTCGTGGCTTCGGCCCTTCGCAGGGCCGAGCGCAGCGGGCTTACCGAAATCTGCCTGCATGACGTCGATCAATCGAAACTCGAGATCTTCGGCGGGCTTGCCCGCGAGATTGCTCTCAGGATGCAGTCGCCTGTCCGCATTTCCGCCACCGTGACTGCCGAGAAAGCCCTTGAGGGTGCACGCTACGTGGTCACGACTGTTCGGCCTGGCGGCGAGGATGGGCGCGTCAAGGACGAGCGGATTGCCTTGTCGCACGGCGTTCTCGGCCAAGAGACCACCGGACCCGGCGGTTTTGCCATGGCGTTGCGCAGCATTCCTGTCATCACTGAATATGCCCAGTTGCTGAAAGAGGTCAGTCCGGATGCCTGGCTCTTCAATTTCACCAACCCCGCGGGTCTGGTGGCGCAGGCGCTGAGCGACGCGGGCTTCGATCGTGTCGTCGGCATCTGCGACGGCGCCAACGCTGCCCAGGAAGCGGTAGCACAAAAGCTCGGTGTTGCCGTCAGGGACGTGCAGACCGAAGTCTTCGGCCTCAATCACCTGTCGTTCACCCGGTCTGCGGTCGTCGGAGGGCAAGAGGTTCTGCAAGGCCTCCTGGATGACGATGCGTTTCTTGCCGAAACGGCGCAGCGCATTTTCGATCCGGCGATCATCCGGCGGCATCGGCTCTGGCTCAACGAGTATCTCTACTACTTCTACTATGCCGAGAAGGCGCTTGGCGACATCCAGGCCGATGCGCGCACCCGTGGCGAGGAAGTGCGTGACCTCAATCGAACCCTGATCGCGGAACTTTCTGACATCGGCGTCGAGCGCGATGCGGATGCTGCCCTTGCCGCCTACTTCGCCTATGAGCAGCGCCGCGAGGCGACCTACATGCACTACGCGCGACCCGAAGCGCCCAGCATGGAAGATGCCGACAGGGCCATCCGGGCGGTCAGTGCGCATGCCGCGGACGGTGTCGGCGAGGGTTACGCCGGTGTTGCGCTCAACATTATCGATGCGATGGAATCGGGAGCCGAGTGCCATATCGGATTGAACGTGCGCAACGGGGACGCTATCGACGGCCTTCGGCCCGATGACGTCGTCGAAGTCAGCTGCGTCGTTGGCCGCGACGGCATCAAAGCGAAAAGGATCGGGGCGATGCCGGAGGCGCAGGCGCAACTCGTGCACAACATTAAACGTTATGAGCGCCTCGCCGTCAGGGCGATTGCCGAGCGGCGGAAGGATCTGGCCGTCGAGGCTCTGGTCGCGCACCCGCTTGTGTTGTCCTATTCGCGCGCGGAGCCATTGGTCGAGCAATACATCGCTGCGCATCAGCCTTTTGCCGGAGAATGGCGTTGATCCTTTCAAGGCAGGGCCAGGCCTCACCATATGATGTGGTGCTCGCCGGCGAGTACTATTACGACCTGATTTTTTCCGGTCTTGGCGAGATACCAAGGCTCGGCGCCGACGTATGGTCGAAGGACTTCGATGCCGTCCCGGGAGCCAGCTACACGACGGCGCGCGCGTTTTCCCTGCTCGGCGTGAAGGTCGGCTGGTGGTGCGAGACCGGAACCGATCTCTTCAGCCAGCTGATGATCGCAGCGGCGACACGGGATGATATCGACGCTTCCCTGTTCCAGCGGCGCGCAGAGCCAAGAATCCGCCTGAGCGCTGCCTTCTCCATGGCACAGGACCGCGGGTTCATAAGTCACTTCCAGGGGGACGAGACGCTTCCGTCCAAAGCCGAGATCGAGCGTCTCTGGCCGCGTGTCCTCATCGTGCAAGGGCTCACCTGCCGCAACGACTTGGCAGATCTGTTCGCCTTTGCCCGCTCCATCGGCGTCTTTTGCTGCCTGGATTGCCAGCACATCGACGAGGTTATCGCCGACGGCAATCTCGCCGACATTCTGCGCCACACCGATTGCTTCCTCTGCAATGAGACCGAGGCAACGCGGCTGACAAACAGCGAGAGCTATGATGGGGCACTGTTGGCCATTGCCGGTTATTGCCCGACAGCAGTGATCAAGCGCGGCGCACGGGGCGCCGCAGCACTCCACGCGGGCCAGGTCATCGAAATCGGCGCGCCGCAAGTCGAGGTCGTCGACACGACGGGTGCCGGCGACAGTTTTAACGCCGGCTTCATCTACGGACTATTGCAGGGCTGGTCCATGGAGAAGGCGCTTCGAGCCGCCGTCGCCTGCGGGTCGGCCTCGGTGACGGCACATGGCGGCAAGGCGCTGCCCGGAGAAAGTGAGCTTCTTCGAAGCATGGCAGAAGCCACCTGGTAGAGAACGACACATCAAACGCAACGTGGGAGCATGCATATGAAACGTCGGGAATTCCTTGCATCCGCAGCGGCAGCTGCTGCGGCAATTGCCATCAGCCCCAGGCTGGCCTTTAGCGCTGACGGGGCGGTCGAAGTGATCGTGGGGAGCGATCAGAACGTGGCAGATTTCTGGTCCAATGTCGTCGTTCCGGCCCTGCAGCAAGAGCTACCGGACCTTGTCGTCAACGTGACTGTATCCGATGGAAACTCGGGCATGATGGCCCTGGCCGATCGAGCCCTTGCGGCCCTGAAGACAAAGAGCGATCCGCAGGTCGATGTGATGGAGGCCTTCAATCCACGCAATACGGTCGGTGCGATCGATGCTGGTCTTTGGCTCGATTTTTCAAAGGCATCGATGAGCAACTACGCAAAGCTCAACAAGCTGGCGATCGATACCAATTTCGGTCTTCCTTACCGTGGCTCACAGGTCGTTCTGGCCTATGATTCCAACAAGGTGCAAACGCCCCCGAAGACGTGGGAGGAACTGACAGCCTGGATCAAGGCGACCCCCGGCCAGTTCATTTACAATCGCCCGGACAAGGGCGGGTCCGGCGGCAATTTCGTACGGCGCGCGATCCACGAAGCCAACGGTCGGGACCCGTCCGCATTCACGGCGGCTAATTTCAGCAAGGAAAAGGCAGACGCGATGCTGCCGCCAGCCTGGGAGATCCTGAAGGAACTGGCACCTTCGCTCTATCAGGGCGGATCCTATACGGCCGGCAACACGCCGTCGCTTCAGTTGCTCGTCTCGGGCGTCGTCTCGATGGTGCCGACCTGGTCGGATCAGGCACTGTCCGGCCTGAAATCGGGCGAATTGCCGCCTCACATCAAACTGGCCCAGCTGCAGGATCTGGCATTCGTCGGCGGCTTTGCCTATTGCACCATCCCGACCAATGCCACGAATATCGAGGCTGCGACCAAACTCGCGAACGTCCTCATTTCTCCTGCCGTCCAGGAACAGATCGTCGATCAGATCGCCGGATTCCCGTCGATCGAATGGTCCTATCTTTCGGACGAGATCCGCACCGCAAATGCCGACATCATACCGAAGTCGATCCCGGCCTTCCCGGACGGCGAGTGGGAAGCAGCCGTCAATGACGGCTGGTATCGCAACGTCGCGCCCGCGATCGCGCGAAACTAAGAGATCGGAGCGCTGGTTTGGGAAGCGAAGGCACCTCTACACGAAACCTGAAAGGGCTGCTGCTCATCGGCCCGCCGCTTGCAGTCATGGTCTGCCTGCTGCTTTATCCCGCCGGCGTATCGATCGTGCAAACGCTCCAGGAGACCGCAGCCGATGGCTCCGTCTCCTGGAGCCTTACTCGATATCACCGGTTCTTTACCGATCCCTATAGTGTCGCCAACTACGTTCGCACTGTGTGGACGACGGCGGTGACGCTGATCCTGCTGATCGCCATTTGTCTGCCGATCGCCATTTATCTGCATTTCACCCGCAGTCGCCTGGCCGCCGTTGTTCAGGCCCTGGCGCTTTTTCCGATGTTCGTGCCGGGTATCATCGTCGCCTATGCGCTCATTCGATACATCGGCCCGAACGGCCTGCTTCAGTCATTGCTGGAAGTGGTCGGGTTCAATTCCTACAGTTCGCCGTATCTGACGCCATGGGGACCGGTGATCGGCCTGGTCTGGGATCACATGCCTCTGACCTTGCTTATCCTGACCGCGGGCATGGCGAAGGTGTCACAGGAGGCGATCGAGGCCGCCCGCGATGTCGGTGCCGGCTATGTCGTCATATTCCATCGCATCATCCTGCCGCTCATGGTCGACTCGCTCCTGGTGGTGATGGCGTTGAACGTCATCAGCCTCTTCGGCTCGTTCGTCATCCCCTACATGCTGGGGCCGGCGTCTCCGGAGATGATGGGTCCCTACATGCTGAGAACATTTTCGGAAGTCCGCCAGCCAGACTTTGCCGCAGCACAGGCCGTGATCACGTTCCTGACCTGCTCCGTGTTTGGCATCCTCTATGTCGTCATGCTGACGAGAAAGCAGGACGTATGAAGATCCGTGCCAGCACGATCGTGGGCAGCATCATCATGCTTGTCCTGATCGCCTATGTGGTGATGCCCATCGCGACGGTGTTTCTCTGGGCTTTTGCCGAGAAGTGGACCTATCCGGCGCTGCTTCCGACTGAGTGGGGCCTGCGATATTGGTACACGACATTGGCGCGCGCCGATGTTCTCTCGGCCTTGCGCCTGTCGCTTGCGCTTTCGGTCACGGTGACACTGCTATCGGCAGTGATCTGCCTGCCGGCGGCCTATGCCTTTGCCCGTATGGAGTTCGTCGGGCGCCGCACCTTCATGATGTCGTTCCTCGCCATCAACGCCTTTCCACGGTTCGGACTGATCGTGATGATCGCGACGCTGTTCCTCAGCCTGCGGCTTGTGGGCACGTTCTGGGGTATCGTCCTCGTGCAGCTGCTGAACACGATGCTGATCATGATCTGGCTGCCGTCGGCGGCATTCCGTGGCGTCGACCGCCGACTGGAGGAAGCCGCGCGCGATGTAGGAGCCGGGCCGGTGCGAACATTCATTCGCATCACCATCCCTCAGGCAGCACCTGCCATCGGGGCCGCGATGCTGCTCACATTCGTTTCGACTTTCTACGAGACGGAAGGCGCATGGCTGGTCGGGGCACCCAAGCTGCGCACGATGCCCATGGTGATGTTGCAGATGATCACCGGGCAGATCGTCGTGCAATACGGGGCAGTGCTCTCCGTTCTGCTCTGGGTGCCGTCATTCATCGCATTGTTGTTTGCGCGCCGGGTCCTGGCGTCGAACCAGTTTGCAAAAGGATTTGGCGCATGACGCCGCACGCACGCGTCTTGTCGGAGGTCTGTTGAAATGGCGAAATTGGAACTGAAGGGTATCGAGAAGCGCTACGGCAACATGGCCGCAGTCAGCGACATCTCTCTCGAAATCGCATCGGGCGAACTGGTCTGCCTGCTCGGGCCTTCGGGATCGGGCAAGTCGACGCTCCTGCGGATCATGGGCGGTTTTGAGATGCCGACTGCAGGCAGCGTCCTCATCGACGGTATCGACGTAACGGCCACCGCACCGGAGAACCGCCCGACCGCGATGGTTTTTCAAAGCCACGCGCTCTGGACACATATGAATGTCTTCGAGAACATCGCATTCGGGCTCAAGCTCAGGAAGATGAGCCGAACGGAAATTGCCCGCAAGGTGGATGCGGCGCTCGATCTGGTCGGTCTCGCAGACTACGGCAAGCGAAGCCCGCTGCGCCTTTCAGGCGGGCAGCAGCAACGCGTCGCGATTGCGCGATGCATCGTTCTGGAGCCGAAAATACTGCTCATGGACGAACCGTTCGCCAGCCTCGACCAACATCTCAGGGAGCGTTTGCGCGAGGAAGTGCGCAATATTCAGCGCGAGCTTGGGATCACCACCGTCTTCGTAACCCACGGGCAGGATGAGGCGCTTGCGATCGCGGACCGGGTCGTTGTGATGTCGGTTGGCAAGATCAATCAGGTGGGTGGACCTGCCGATATCTATGCGCAGCCGCAGGACAAGTTTGTTGCCGGCTTCATCGGCGCGATGAACATGATCGACGGCCATGTTTCGTCGGGCGTGATGGATGCCGCCGGCTTCAAAGTCAGAGTTCCATTGCCGGATGGGGAGGCAACACTTGCGGTTCGGCCGGAGAAGCTGGCGATCGCTGCTCAGGGCGGAGATGTTTCGGCATCGGCGAAGATTACCCGCGTCGTTCATTTCGGAGCGTACCGCACCGTCGAGGCGACAACCGACGGCGTCAATCGTGTGAAGATACATGCCGACACCGAGACGGTGCTCGAGCCGGGTCAGCACATATTCCTCGATCCTGTTCATTTCTCCGTCTTCAAGGACGGGCACGACGTCTTCCGTTCGGCCGCAGTCCTGAGGTGAGCTTTCGGCCCGCTCTCAAGTGGCATCGGTTGCGCCAGGTCCGGACCGACTGCGCGTTTGGCCTGACCAGCATGTTGCAGGGCGCAGCATGCGGCGCATCGATGGAAGTGGATCTGCGCGCCCTTTCTGACGGCGATTTCGTCTGTCTGCACGATGCGACGGTCGATCGCGAAACCAATGCTGCCGGTCCGGTGCGCGACTTCACGTCGTCGGACGTCGGATCAATGCTGATGCGCAGCGATGATGGCAGGCTGACAGAGGTGCGACCCATGCTATTTGGCGATCTTGCCGCCGCGATGGGCGGCGAGGCGGTTCACCCGGACGCATTGATGCAACTGGATTTCAAGGACGACATAGGAACACTTTCGGAAGAGCATCGTCAGCGGTTTCACGATTGTCTCGCGTCCTGCGCTAGCCGCTTCATCCTTTCGGGAGATGATCCGGCCGGGCTTCTCAGCCTCGGGGCGGGGCTCTCGGGGCTCAAGGTCGGCTATGACCCTTGCCGCGACGATACGCTGGCATCGCTGCAACGAACCGGAGCGTTCGAGGCTTTCGCTCGCGACGCTGCCCGCGCGGTGCCATTCGCCGCATATGCCTATCTGGAATACCCCATCATACTTGCGGGGCTCGATGCCGGCGTGAACGTCGTTTCGATCTTTCGATCGGCGGGCATGAAGGTGGACGCCTACACCTTGAATGCCGACCACAGCAGGGTCGAGGAGACGTTGGGCCGTCTGGTTCAAGCAGGCGTTGATCAAATCACCACGGACGAGCCGCGTGTTCTTGAGCGCCTGCTAAGCCGGGTCATTCCGCAAAGAGGCTGAGCAGCCAGGGGTGGAGGGTCGGCACGCTCGCGAGAACTGCGCCATTGCCATTCTGCTCGTTCCCCTGGAAGTCCGTGACGACGCCTCCGCACTCTCTGACCAGCAGGGCGGACGCGAGGTAGTCGAGCGTATCGAGCCCATCTTCGAAACAGGCGTGATGCCGTCCGGCGGCGACATAGGCGACGGAAAGCGCAGCGGAACCAAGACGCCTGGTGACGGCCACCCGATCAATCACCGCACGCAAGGCGCTGTGATAGCGTTCCACCGAAACACCCTGGACTTGCCCGGGGATCGGAAGTCCGACGCCGACCACCGACCGTTCTGGCACCACCTCGCTACAAACCGGCAGTCGCTTGCCATTCAGATGTGCGCCTCTGCCTGCCTCCGCGACGAACATTTCGTCACGGACGGGGTCGAAGACGACGCCCGCAGTCACCCGCCCGTCTTCCACATGCGAAATGACCTGCGCGAAAAATGGAATATGAAACGCGAAGTTCGACGTCCCGTCGATCGGGTCAATGATGAATGTCCGTCGTCCGGATCCTGCACTGTCGCTCGTCTTTTCCTCGCCGACAATGCCAGCGTCCGGGCATTTCTCTTTGAGCATGGCAGCGATGGTTCGTTCCGTCGCAATGTCTGCTGCCAGCTGATAGTCCCGGGGTGCCTTTTCGACCATGCCGATCGTCTCGGTTGCGGCATAGTATTCAAGGGCCGTGGCGCCGCCAGCGCGCGCCGCATCTATCATCGCTGACGTTACGTCGCTCGGCTGAAATGACATCGTTCGCCTTCCCGGTAGAGGAATAAATCGAACTGGTCATAACAGGTCATTTCCAGATGGGCAAGTTGATGCCGTGCACAAGGAGGGCAGAAGCGACAGCCGAACAAAAGCCGGTGCCGTCGCGCACCCCAAACGGGCCGCCATCACGGAACTCACGGTGCCTTCACGTCTGCTTGGTTCTGTGTGAGTTTGCGCGCTATTTCGTAGAATGCATGAACAAGCTTACCGTTGCTGCGTTCGCGCAGGCAGATGAGCGCCTCATCCATCAGCATTTCCGGGGCATCGATCCTGATCGGCACGAGACGGTTGTCCTGGCCGAACTCGGCGGACGACACAAAGCCGACACCGCCACCGGCGGCGACGATCTCGCGAACCGCCTCGCGCCCCTCGGCCTCGATCAGCGGCGTGAGCGTGACGCCGCATTGTTCGGCCATCGCCTCGAGCTTCTGGCGGGTCTTCGAGCCTCGTTCGCGCATGACGAGCGGGTGATTTGCCAACTCCGCGAAGGTGACGCTTTCACCCGCCGCAAGAGGATAGTCCCGACTCGCGAAGGCGACGATCGGTGTCGAATTGAGCTTGAGAACGTCGAAGTCGCCGACCTGAGGGATTTCGCCGAGAACCCCGATATCGGCCTCATAGGCGTGCAGGCTGGTAATGACCGTCTCGGTGTTGCCGGCGTCAATCGACACCTGAACCGTCGGGTAGGCGCGCCGGAAGGCGGCCAGGATGTGCAGTAGATGGTGCGCGGCGTCGGCGACGATGCGGAGCTTTCCAGCCCTCAATGCGCGTGATTCCGAAAGAAGATCAAGCGCTTGCTGTTCGACGTCGAACATCCGGCGCGTGACTTCCAGAAGCTGTTGGCCGGCATGCGTCAGCGTCACCTGCTTCTTGTTCCGATTGAAGAGCAGAACGTCATACTCTTCCTCCAGCTTGCGTACCTGGTCGGAGACGGCCGGCTGGGTCAGAAACAGCGCCTCGGCCGCTCGCGAGAAGCCGCCGTGGATGGCTACATTGTGGAAGGCACGGAGCTGGACATAGCGCACGGTAACACCCTCAAGGATAAGTTTTGTCGATGGAACCATCAGAACGAACGATTTGATTTATGTAAAGGGGCAAAAGATAGTTTCCGGAGCCAAACCTTTCCGGAGCGCGCCCATGAACCTCTCGGCTGTCGCCCTCGAGCTTGCCGCTGCAACGGTCCTGCTGCTTTACGCTGTCAGTCTCGTCAAGAAGGGTGTCGAGGCCGCCTGCGGCGATGTCGTCACCCGGGCCGTCGGCGGCGCTGGCGGCAGGCCGCGCGCAGCAGCCTACGGCTGTCTGATCGCAATCGCACTGCAGAGTTCGACGGCGGTCGCGATGCTCGCCGCTGGCTTTGCGGTCAGCGGGGCGATGGCACTCGATGTCGGTCTGGCGGTGCTTCTCGGCGCCGACCTCGGCTCGGCGCTCGTCGTGAAAATCCTGAGTTTCGATCTGCACTGGCTGGCGCCGCTCTTGATTGCCGGCGGCGGCCTCCTGCATCTCAAGGCGCGTGTTCGAAAGCCAGTCGAGGCGGGGCGGGCGATTCTCGGCATCGGCCTGTTGCTGCTGTCGCTGCAGATGATCGGCCACGCGACCCTTCCGCTCGGCCAAAGCCCGCTGCTGCCGGCGGCGATCGAGATGCTGAGCAAGGACGCGCTGACGGTGATGATCGTTGCCGCGCTCTTCACCTGGGGGCTGCATTCCAGCGTTGCAGCGATCCTTCTGATCGTGACCTTTGCGGCCAAAGGCCTGCTGCCGCTCGACGTCGGCATCCCCCTCGTTCTTGGCGTCAATCTTGGCGGCGGGCTGATCGCTCTGTGGTTGACGCGCGGCCTGCCAGTGGAGGGCAGGCGGCTGCCGCTTGGCAATCTCGTTTTTCGGGCGCTGTTCAGTGCCGCGGTCTTCTCGCTGTTTTCCCTGCAGGTGTCTTTTGCGTGGTTGCCCGGTGCGACGGTCGCTGCCAAGCTCGTCAATCTGCATGTGCTCTTTAACGCCGCGCTGGTCCTCCTGGGGCTTGTGTCGTGTGGCCTGATGGCGCGCTTCATTCGTCTGCTCACCCCGCAAAACGTCGCGGGAAAAGAAGCCGGCCTCCTGGCGCATGTCAGCGCACTGGACCAGTCTCTGGTCGACAAGCCTGCCCAGGCATTGGCCGCCGCCGCACGGGAAGTGCTGCATATGGGAAACCTGATTACACACATGCTTGAACCGGTCATGGATGTGATTGCCTCGCCAACGCCCGAGACCGTCGATGCGCTGCGTCGCATTGATGGGGACATCCATCGCGCCCATAGCGAGATCAAGCTCTTCATCGCTGCCGTCAATCGCGGCATCCTGACCGACGAGCAGTCGCGGCGCGGCATCGAGCTCACCGAGGCGGCCATTCATCTGGAATATGCCGGCGATGTCGTGTCGAAGAGCCTGCTGCGCATGGCGGAGGAGCGGCTGGAGGGTGCCGGGGCCTTTTCGCCAGCGGGCTGGAACGAACTGATGGCGCTGCACGTGGCCGTGTTTTCGAATGTGAAGCTTGCCGCCAGTCTGCTCGTTTCGCCTGAACCGGTGATTGCCCGGGAGATGGTGCGCCAGAAGGAGCATGTCCGCCGGCTGGTGCAGGAAAGCAGCCAGAGCCACCTGGAGCGGCTCAGGCAGGGAGTATCCGCAAGCATCCAGTCCAGCGACATGCATCTGGAGATCGTGCGCGCGCTGAAGGAACTCAATTCGCTGGTCACGACCATGGCCTATCCGCGCCTTCGCGAGACCGGGGATCTGCTCGAAAGCCGTCTGGTGCCGGCGGCGTAGCATCATAAGCCAAATCGATAGATTCATACAAAAGAACGATTTTACATATATATCAAGCCGCCGCATTGTCATCCCCGGAGACGCCAACGTGAGGACGGACAATGCCAAACACCGCTTCTGACAGAACCATCGCACCGCTGGAAACGCCAAGACTGGGCGAACCCTATCTGCTCACGCCCGGCCCGCTGACGACGGCCTACGAAGTCAAGGAGGCGATGCTCCGCGACTGGGGCTCGTGGGACGGCGACTTTCGCGCCATGACCGCGGAACTGCGCCGCCAGCTTCTCGACATTGCCGGCGACACCAAGGGCGAGTTCGACTGCGTTCCCATGCAGGGCAGCGGCTCGTTCTCGGTCGAGGCCATGCTCGGCAGCTTCGTTCCGCGCGACGGCAAGGTGCTGGTGCTGATCAACGGCGCCTACGGCAAGCGCATCGCCCAGACGCTCGGCTATCTCGGCCGCGACCATGTGACGATCGACAAAGGCGATTACATGCCGCCGCGTGGCCCCGAGGTTGCGGCAGCACTCAATGCGGATCCTGCTATCACCCATGTCATCGTCGTTCATTGCGAGACCAGCTCCGGCATCCTCAATCCGCTAAAGGAAATCTCCGAGGTCGTTTATGCCAATGGGCGTAAGTTGCTGGTCGACTCCATGAGCGCCTTCGGTGCCGTTCCAGCCGGAATTGCCGATCTGCGTTATGAGGCGATCGTTTCGTCCGCCAACAAATGCATCGAAGGCGTGCCCGGCTTCGGCTTCGTCATCGCCCGCAAGACCGAACTGGAGGCCGCCAAGGGCCGCAGCCATTCGCTCAGCCTCGATGTGCACGCGCAGTGGGACGCCATGAACAAGACCGGCCAGTGGCGCTTCACGCCGCCAACCCACGTTGTCGCTGCGTTCCTGGAGGCGCTGCGGCTGCACCGTGAGGAAGGCGGCGTTGCCGCCCGTGGTGCCCGCTATACCCGCAACCGCGACGTCATGGTCGCCGGCATGCGCGAGGCAGGCTTCGAAACGCTGCTCGCCGATCGCTGGCTGTCGCCGATCATTGTCACCTTCTTCAGCCCGGCCGATCCCGCTTTCGCCTTCGACCGCTTTTACGAGCTGATGAAGGAAAAGGGCTTCATCATCTACCCCGGCAAGCTGACGGTCGTCGACAGTTTCCGCGTCGGCTGCATCGGCCGCATGGACGAGCATGTCATGCGCCGCGTGGTCGAGGCCGCGCGCACATCCCTCACCGAAATGGGGGTTGCCAGCGCCGCCCCGCCGGCGGTCGCCCTTGCCGAACGCAGCCGTCTCGCCGCCTGAATGAACGATAGGATTTTCCCGATGAACCAGATGTCTAAAATCAACGTCGCCGTCACCGCCAACCGGCGCAGCTATCCCTGGCCGAACGTCCCGGCCATCGCCATTTGCCTCGACGGCTGCGAGCCGGCCTATCTCGACGAGGCCATCAAGGCCGGACTGATGCCGACGCTTGCCCGTATGCGCCAGACCGGCACGGAACGCACGGCGCTCAGCGTCATCCCGAGCTTCACCAATCCCAACAACCTGTCGATCGCCACCGGTCGTCCGCCGGCCATTCACGGCATCTGCGGCAACTATCTCTATGAACCGCAGACCGGCAAGGAAGTGATGATGAACGATCCGCGCTTCCTGCGCGCGCCGACCATCTTCAAGGCGTTCTACGATGCCGGTGCGAAGGTCGCGGTCGTCACCGCCAAGGACAAGCTGCGTGCGCTTCTCGGCGACGGCCTGAAGTTCGACGAGGGCAGGGCGATCTGCTTCTCGTCCGAAAAATCCGACACGTCGACCAAGGCGGAGCACGGCATCGAGAATGCCTCGGCCTGGCTCGGCCGGCCGGTGCCGGAAGTCTATTCCGCGGAACTTTCGGAATTCGTCTTCGCCGCCGGCGTGAAGCTGCTGAAGGAATTCGCGCCTGACGTCATGTATCTGACGACGACCGATTACGTGCAGCACAAATATGCGCCGGGCGTTCCCCAGGCAAACGCCTTCTACGAGATGTTCGACAAGTACCTGACTGAACTCGACGCGCTCGGTGCTGCGATCATCGTGACGGCCGATCACGGCATGAAACCGAAGCACAAGGCGGACGGTTCGCCCGATGTCATCTACGTGCAGGACGTGCTCGACGAATGGCTCGGCAAGGATGCAGCCCGCGTCATCCTGCCGATCACGGATCCTTATGTCGTCCATCACGGCGCACTTGGTTCGTTCGCAACCGCATATCTGCCGGAACGCGCCGACAAGGAAGAGATCATCGAGCGGCTGGCGGCGATCGAGGGCATCGACGTCGTGCTTTCGCGACCGGAGGCCTGCATCCGTTTCGAACTGCCGGATGATCGCATCGGCGATATCGTGCTCATCTCCTCGGAGAACAAGACACTCGGCACCAGCGAGCACCGACACGATCTTGCCGCGCTGAACGAGCCGCTGCGCTCACATGGTGGTCTGACCGAACAACAGGTTCCATTCATCTCCAACCGCAAGCTGCCCGAACTGACTTCCGCGGCATCCCTGCGCAATTTCGACGCCTTCTACTATGCGCTGGTCGCGGCGGCACAGCCGGCAAATTGAGGAGCGGACAATGACCAAGGTGGAAACGACATTCGCTCTACGCCACGAGCCCATGCGCATCGCCGGCAAAAAGGTCGATGCTGAGGGGGTGATCGAGGTGCACTATCCCTGGAACGATGCCGTCATCGGCACCGTTCCGGCAGGCAATGCCGAGCATGCGCGCAAGGCCTTCGAGATCGCGGCGGCCTACCAGCCGAAGCTGACGCGATACGAACGCCAGCGCATCCTCTTGAAGGCGGCCGAGATGCTGGTTGCGCGCAAGGAGGAGATCTCCGACATCATCACGCTGGAGCTCGGCATCTCGAAGCAGGATTCGCTCTACGAAGTGGGGCGCGCCTTCGACGTGCTGACCCTGTCGGGCCAGATGTGCATTCGCGATGACGGCGAGATCTTCTCCTGCGACCTCACCCCACATGGCAAGGCGCGCAAGATCTTCACGATGCGCGAGCCGCTCAACGCGATCTCGGCGATCACACCCTTCAACCACCCGCTCAACATGGTGGCGCACAAGGTGGCTCCGGCGATCGCCACCAACAATTGCGTGGTGCTGAAGCCGACGGAGCTGACGCCGATGACCGCACTTGTCTTCGCCGACATTCTCTACGAGGCCGGATTGCCGCCGGAAATGCTGTCGGTGGTGACCGGCTGGCCGGCGGATATCGGGATGGAGATGATGACCAACCCGAACTTCGACCTCATCACGTTTACCGGCAGCGTGCCGGTGGGCAAGCTGATCGCGGCCAACGCCCACTACAAGCGCCAGATCCTCGAGCTCGGTGGCAACGATCCCCTGATCATTCTCAACGACCTCTCCGACGACGATCTGGCAAAGGCGGCGGATCTTGCTGTTGCCGGCGCCACGAAGAATTCGGGCCAGCGCTGCACGGCCGTCAAGCGCATTCTCTGCCAAGAGAGCGTCGCCGACCGGTTCGTGCCGCTGGTGCTGGAGCGCGCAAAGAAACTTCGCTTCGGTGACCCGATGGATCGTGCGATCGACCTGGGGACGGTCGTGCACGCCCGTGCCGCCGAAACCTTCGAGCGCCGGGTGCATAAGGCGGCCGAGCAAGGAGCGGAGATCCTTTACGACCCCGGCCGCCGTGGCGCCCTGCTGCCGCCGATCGTGGTTGATCGCGTGCCGCATTCGAGCGAGCTGGTGATGGAGGAAACGTTCGCCCCGATCATCCCGATCGTACGAGCGCCTGATGACGACGATGCCCTGATTGCGCTGTCCAACTCGACCGCGTTCGGATTGTCATCGGGGGTCTGCACCAACGATTTCCGTCGGATGCAGAAGTACATCGCCGGGCTCAAGGTCGGTACGGTCAACATCTGGGAAGTGCCCGGTTATCGTATCGAGATGTCCCCCTTCGGCGGAATCAAGGATTCCGGCAACGGCTACAAGGAGGGTGTGATCGAGGCGATGAAGAGCTTCACCAACGTCAAGACGTTTTCCCTGCCCTGGTGATATCGACCCCGGTGATCCGGGTGTCCCCTGCCTGGCCACCTCTTCTGGGAGCTGTCGATCGACAGCTCCCTTTTTCTTGGCCTGTTGCAGCCCTTTTCGGCATGTGCCGCCGGACGGTGCAGCCAATGGCGGTTTCATCATCAATTGCGCGCTAGGTGCGCAATATTGCGGCAAAATATCCATCGTTTTTACTTTGCCAACGATAAGAATAATAAATTTTACTAATTGAAACGACCCACGCAGAATGCCTCTTGAAGCGTGCAAGACAAGGGCAGCGACAGATTGCCAGCCATGCTTCCCGGATTTTTTCCAGGCCTCCAGAGGAGATTTTCAGCATGAACAGACACATGTTTCTTATGCTTGCCGGCGCCATGTCCGTGGCGCTTCCTGCCATTGCTTCCGCCCAGACCGAACTCACCGTTTACACCGCCGTCGAGGCTGTCGACCTTGATCGCTACAAGGCGACGTTCGAGAAGTCGCACCCCGATATCACCATCAACTGGGTCCGGGATTCGACCGGCGTCATGACGGCCAAGCTGCTCGCCGAAAAGGACAATCCGCAGGCCGACGTCGTCTGGGGGCTCGCCGCAACATCGCTGCTGCTCCTTAAAACGGAGGGCATGCTGGAAGCATACCAGCCGAAGGGCGTCGAGGCGCTCGACAAGAAATTCGTCGACAAGGACAACCCGCCGAGCTGGGTCGGCATGGATGCCTATGTCGCGGCCCTGTGCTACAACACGGTGGAGGGCGAAAAACTGGGCCTGAAGGCTCCCAAGAGTTGGGATGACCTGACGAAGCCCGAGTACAAGGGGCATGTCATCATGCCGAACCCGGCCTCATCCGGCACAGGGTTCCTCGACGTATCGGGCTGGATGCAGATGTGGGGCGAGGAGAAGGCCTGGTCCTTCATGGACAAGCTGCACGAGAACATTTCCGCCTACACGCATTCCGGCTCGAAGCCGTGCAAGATGGCAGGCGCCGGCGAGGCCGTGGTCGGTGTTTCCTTCGAGTTCCCCGGCGCTAAGGCCAAGAGCGCCGGCGCACCGATCGACATCATCTTCCCGACGGAAGGTTCGGGCTGGGAAGCGGAGGCAACGGCGATCATCGCCGGCACGGCCAACCTTGAGGCTGCAAAGACCCTGGTCGACTGGTCGGTCACCAAGGAAGCCAACGAAATGTACAATGCCGGCTATGCCGTGGTCGCCTATCCGGGCGTCGCCAAGCCGGTCGAACATCTGCCCTCCGACATCGCTGCAAAGATGATCGACAACGACTTCGAATGGGCCGCGAACAATCGCGCCACCATCCTGAAGGAATGGCAGAAGCGTTACGACGCCAAGTCGGAACCGAAGAGCTGACATCGATCGCCCGGGCGGGGTGCTTCGCACTCCGTCCTTCGCATTCTCGAAAATTGCCTGACAGCCAGCGGAGCTTGCAGATGAGACATGCCTTGTCGATCGAACCGACGCCTACGGGCATTGCCCGTGCCCCGGAAGTGGCGGCGCCCTATCTGGAAATCTCCGATCTCTGGAAAAGCTATGGCGACTTCGTCGCCCTTCGTGACATATCGCTGAGCATAGCCAAGGGGGAATTCATCTGTTTCCTCGGTCCCTCGGGTTGTGGCAAGACGACCCTCCTGCGGGCGATCGCCGGCCTCGACCTTCAGTCCGCTGGCAGGATCCTGCAGGGCGGCCGCAACATCTCGACACTGCCTGCCTCCAACCGGGACTACGGCATTGTCTTTCAGTCCTATGCGCTCTTTCCCAATCTGACCATAGAGCAGAACATCGCCTTCGGTCTTGAAAACACCGGGCGCTCAAGAGCGGAGATTGCCACGCGCGTCACCGAGCTTCTGGCAACGGTCGGACTTTCCGAACAGAGCAAGAAATATCCGGCCCAGCTTTCCGGCGGCCAGCAGCAGCGCATCGCCCTTGCACGCGCTATCGCGATATCGCCCGGTCTGCTTCTGTTGGACGAGCCGCTGTCCGCCCTCGACGCCAAGGTGCGGGTGCACTTGCGCCATGAAATCAAGTCGCTGCAGCGAAAGCTCGGTGTTACCACCATCATGGTAACGCACGACCAGGAAGAGGCGCTGGCGATGGCGGACCGGATCGTGGTGATGAACCACGGCGTTATCGAGCAGGTGGGATCACCCACCGAAATCTACAGCCACCCGAAAACCCTCTTCGTTGCCGACTTCATCGGCGAGACCAACCAATTCCCTGCAAAGGTGTTGAAGGACGGGGCGGTCGAGATTGGTCACTCGGCCTTCGATTGTTCAACGAGGGATCTTGTAGCGGGCGCGACTGCGACGGCCGTGGTGCGCCCGGTCGATATCATTCCGCATGGGGCCCATGCCCACGTCGTTAGTGCGGTCGACCGGCCTGCGACGCCACAAAACCTTATCGATGCCGAAGTTCGGGAGATGGAGTTCCTGGGTATGTTCTGGCGCACGCGCCTGACGGCGCCGCGGCTTGGCGAGCGCACGCTGGTTGCCGACTTTTCCGTCAATGCGGTGCGCCGACTGAACATAGAGACGGGTGGGGTGATCCAGGTAGAAATCCCGCGAGATCGTCTGTTGCTCTTTCCAAGGAGTGCCTGAGGATGAACATTGCCCTCGAAGCACCATACCTGCCGCTAGCCGGCAAGCGACTGCGGCAGGAAACGTCCCGCGATGACCGCATCAAGTTTGGCCTCATGGCCGTCATCGGGCTCTACCTGGTCGTCGCCCTGGGTGCGCCGCTTTTCGTCATGCTGTCGAAATCGCTGTCGACCTATCGCTTCGATCTCGCGGCCTTCGAGTTTCAGGTCAGCGACGAAACGGGCGCGAAATGGGGTCCGGTCGTGACGGCGGATGCCCTCAACAGGACGCTTGGCGCTGTCGCGGAAGGTGACCTTGCGAGCAGCACCGATGGCCGGCTCGCAGCCACAAAATTCTTCCCGGACTTCAGCTTCCGCAGCCCCGTCCACTACCGTATTCGTGGCACCACGGATGATGCGGCCTTTCTCGCGGGTTCGACGCTGGAGAAAGGCACCGAATGGCGTGAATACGATTCCGGCACCTTCAGGCGCATTATGCTGAGGCCGGCACGAACGCTCGGCCTCGACAATTTCAAGACCTATTTTTCGACGCCGGCACTTGCCCGCTCGATCTATAACTCGGTGCTGATGGCGGCGATCAGTACGGTGGTGACGATCTCCATCGCCTTCGCTCTTGCCTATGGGCTGACGCGCAGTTGCATGCCACTCAAAGGCCTGTTCCGCGGCATCCTCGCCATCCCGATCCTCGTTCCGTCGCTCTTGCCCGGCATCGCGCTCGTATACCTCTTCGGCAACCAGGGTATCTTCAAGGATTGGCTTCTCGGCTACTCGATCTACGGCCCGATCGGCATCGTCATAGGCTCGGTCTTTTTTACCCTGCCGCATGCCTTTCTGATTATCCTGACCGCGCTCTCCATCGCAGATGCCCGCCACTACGAAGCTGCCGCATCGCTCAAGGCCAGCAAGTGGCGCACGTTCACGACCGTCACCTTACCAGGCGCCCGCTTTGGTCTCGTCTCGGCCGCTTTTGTCGTCTTCACGCTTGTCATCACCGATTTCGGGTTGCCCAAGGTGATCGGCGGTCAATATGGCATGCTCGCCGTCGATATCTACAAGCAGGTGATCGGCCAGCAGAATTTCGAGATGGGGGCGGTCGTTTCGGTCATTCTGCTGGTCCCCGCGATCCTCGCCTTCGCCGTCGACCGCCGCATGCAGAAGCGCCAGGTGGCGCTGCTTTCGGCGCGGGCGGTGCCCTATGTGCCCAAGCCCAATGTCCGCATGGACACAATCTGTTTTGCCTTCGCATGCCTCGTCAGCTTCTTCATCCTCGGCATGATCGCCATGTGCCAGATCGCAGCGGTCGTGAAGTTCTGGCCCTACGACCTGACCCTGACCGCGAAGAATTTCGCCTTTGACCTGATGGACGGCGGCGGCTGGTCTGCTTATGCCAACTCGATCAGGCTTGCGCTGCTGACAGCGTTGTTCGGTTCGGTAATCGTCTTCGCCGGCGCCTATATGGTGGAGAAGGCGGATGCTTTCCGCTTCGGCCGGAACGTCTTCCATTTTCTGGCGATGATGCCGATGGCCGTGCCGGGCATGGTGCTCGGACTTGCCTACATCTTCTTCTTCAACAATCCGGCCAATCCGCTCAACGCCATCTACGGCACGATGACGATCCTCGTCGTCTCGACGGTCACGCACTTCTATACCGTCGCGCACCTGACGGCGCTCACGGCGCTGAAGCAGATGGATCCGGAATTCGAATCCGTCGCTGCCTCCTTGAAGCAGCCCTTCCACCGGCTGTTCTTCCGCGTAACTTTGCCAGTCTGTCTGCCGGCGATCCTCAACATCGCGATCTATCTCTTCGTCAATGCCATGACGACGGTCTCGGCGGTGGTCTTCCTCTATGCTTCCGATACCAAGCTTGCCTCGGTCGCCGTGCTCAACATGGATGATGCGGGCGATATCGCACCGGCGGCGGCCATGGGCATGATGATCTTCTATACCAACGTCGCCGCCAAGCTCATCCATGCGCTGCTCGCCCGTGGTCTGTTGGCCCGTACGCAGGCCTGGCGATAAGCTGACACATCGCGGGAGGAGGTTTCCCCCTTCGCCCGCGTGCCGCCGCCTCTGGTAAGTCAAACGTGTTGGATTGAGACTGATACGTCGGTCACACGAATTGGTGTGATGTTGTTCGTGGAGAACCGAACGAGGACGTCGACCGGCAGATCCGTGGTGATTGGCCTCGCAGTGATAGCACTCGCGATTGTTCTCGACGACCACCTTCCAATTCACTTCAAGTTCGCTGTCGCGGATCAGGGCGAGCTTGGCCCTTGCGATGCCCTGCGACTTCAGGATCGGTGACAGGTGGTCGCGTGCCGAATTCCTCGCACATGATCGGCGCGCCGATGAGCCATCCGTCATGTCGTCTTGCTCGGCCGTGCAGCACTTGTCGAGCGTGAACTTTCGACCGGCTTGCTGGTGGAGCCTTTCGATGTCCGGCTTCAAGCCGCCGGGTCATACTCGTTCCTGACGTCGAGGCCCGAGGCGAAACTGCCGAAAGTCAGGGCATTTCGGGATTGGCTGTCCGAAATGACCGCGAGGTAGGGGGCTCAAGAAAGTTGACCGCAACTCGCCTCGCGCGTCAAAGACCGAGCAGTTGCGAAGAACGCCTGGATTGACTTGCTGTTGCGGCGATCCTTCAGGCAGATCAGCTTTTCATGCATCGAAAGGGGTTGGTGTTCGAGCGCGATTTTTACCAGCCGTGGATCGTTGTCGAACTCCGCCTCCGAAACGATCCCAAGACCCGCGCCGGCGGCAACGATCCGCCGGACGGCTTCGCGGCCTTCGGCCTCAATTGCAAAGCGGAGGGGCACGCCTTGTGCCTCGGCGAGCTTCTCGAACATCTGCCTGGTTCGTGAACCCTGCTCACGCATGACCAGAGGCCATGCGCTCAGCGCTTCGAGGGGGACGCTCTCCCGCGTCGCAAGGGGATGAGAGCGCGCGGCGAAGAGGACAACAGGGGAGACATTGAGCGAAAAAACGTCGAACGGGCGCTCGTCGAGCAGTTCGCCGAGGACGCCGATATCCACGTCATAGGCAAGCAGAGCCTCCACGATGCTGTGAGAATTGCCGCCTACGATCTTGATCTGGATGCCGGGAAACCGCTCCTGGAAAACGGTAAGGACGTCCAGCACATGATCGACCGAATCGGCGGCAATCCTGAGTGCGCCTGCCCGCAGCGATCGTTCTTCCTGCAGGACGTCGAGCGCCTCGCCTTCGGCATCGAAGAGGCGACGGGTCGTCACAAGGAGCCGGGAGCCCGCGGGCGTCAACTCGATTTGCCGACGTTTTCGCACAAATAGGGCAACGTCATACTCCTCTTCCAGCCAGCGCACCTGGTCAGAGATGGCCGGTTGCGTGAGGTGCAAGGCGCGCGCGGCCAGAGAAAAGCTGCCGGCGAGAGCCACGTGGTGGAAAGCCCGAAGCTGGACATAACGCATGAGAGGACAAGACCGTTGGTGTGAGATTTCTATGTATCGAGAAAATCTTAATTCGTTGCGATAATATCGATTTTAATCCGCTCCCGATAGATGCGATAGGTTACGCGTCCAAGCACAATATCGCGTCGATCGGAGAGAAGATGAGAGCCACAGCAGCCGCATTGGTTCACACGGAGGGCGAAGCCAACACCTCGCCAGCGAGGCGGACTTGGAACGCTCGGGTCAGCGATGAGCGGACGACATCGCTGGTGGCACGGGACGCAGATGCGTTTCTCCACCAGAGCCTTTCCAGCCCCTGCCTGACGGCCATCGCCAAAGCGGAGGGCATCTGGATCGAGGATACCGCTGGCCGCCGCTACATGGACTTCCATGGCAACAGCGTCCACCATATCGGCTACGGGCATCCCCGGCTGAAACAGGCGATCAAGGCCCAGATCGACGACTTGTGTTTCGCGCCGCGGCGTTTCACCTGCGAACCCGCCGTCGAGCTTGCAGAAACACTGGGTCGACTGGCGCCAGGCGATCTCGGCAAGGTGCTGTTTACCACGGGCGGTTCAGATGCGATCGAGGTCGCGCTGAAGCTGGCGCGCGCTGCGACCGGTCGCTTCAAGACTCTTTCTTTCTGGGATGCCTTCCATGGTGCGGGGTTTGGTGCGTCGAGCGTCGGCGGCGAGGCCACCTTTCGCTCGGGTATCGCCGGGCCGTTGTTGCCAGGCGCCGAACATGTCGCGCCCTGGGCCAACCGTCATTGCGCCTATGGCCAGGACACGCTCGAAGCTTCTGCCCGCGCCTGCGCCAGCATGATCTCCTATGTGCTCGCCCGCGAAGGCGATTTTGCCGCGCTGGTCGCCGAGCCCATGCGGGCAACGCCCAATCCGCCGGCGCCGGGCTTCTGGAAACAGGTACGCGAGGCCTGCGATCGGCACGGAACCCTGCTGATTTTCGACGAAATTCCGACGGGCCTCGGCAAGACCGGGCGTTTTTTCGCCTGCGAGCATGACGACGTCGTCCCCGATATACTCGTACTCGGCAAGGCACTCGGTGGCGGCATCCTGCCGATCGCCGGCGTGGTCGCCCGGCGCGATCTGGACGTGGCGGGCGACTATGCCATCGGCCACTACACCCATGAAAAAAACCCGGTGACGACACGTGCGGCGCTGACCACCATTTCGATCATCGTCGAGGAGGGACTTGCAGAGAGGGCGGTCGAACTCGGGGGGTATGCGATGGAGCGGCTGAGCGCATTCGGCGAACGCTGCACTGCGGTCGGCGATGTCCGCGGCCGCGGCCTGCTGTTCGGCGTCGAACTCGTTCGCGATCGCGTCGATTTTGCGCCGGACAATGCGCTGGCCGAACGCGCCTATTATCGCTGTCTCGATGCAGGGCTGAGCCTGAAGATCAGCGGGGGCAACGTCATGACGCTCTCGCCGCCGCTGGTGATCGCTCGCGAGGAGCTCGATTGGGCGCTGACGATCGTCGAACAGTCGATCCTTGCGGGTTGACGGGATCGACATCGGACAAACCGGGAGCAATGCGATGAAAGCCGTTCGCACGGATCAGGAACTCGAATGTCCGGAAATCGACGCGGGGCTGCGGGCGCGCGGCGTCGAACTCGTCACGCTGCCCGGCGGCGTCTCCCCGGACAGGTTGATGCGCGAGGTGGCGGACGCGGATCTGCTGCTGACCTGCTACACGCCGATCACCGCCGGCATCATCGCTCAGTCAACGCGCCTGAAAGGCATCGTGAAATATGGCGTCGGTATCGACGCAATCGACATACCGGCCGCCATGGCGCGGGGCATCCCCGTCGTCAACGTGCCGGACTACGCGGAGGAGACCGTCGCCGAGGCGGCCTTCGCCCTGATGATTGCGCTTGCGCGGCGCCTGCCGGAGATTGGGCAGGCGGTGGAACACGAGGGCTGGATATGGCCGGAGCGGCGCTGGCTCGGCCACGACATCGCGGGCGCGACGGTCGGGTTGGTGGGCACCGGAAGGATCGGCCGCAGCATGGCGCGCATGGCGGGAGCCGGTTTCCGCGCGCGCATTCTCGGCTACGATCCGCATGTCGAAGCGTCGGTCATGGCAGGATACGGGATCGAGAAGGTCGACGATCTTCACGCGATGCTGCGGCAAAGTGATTTCGTTTCGCTGCACACCATTTTGAACGCATCGACGCGCCATCTGATCGGCACGGCGGAGCTTGCCTGCATGAAATCGACAGCGGTTCTGGTCAATGTTTCGCGTGGGGCGCTCATCGACGAGGCGGCGTTGGTCGAAGCGGTGCTGGCAGATCGTCTCAAAGGCGTCGCGCTGGACGTTTATGGTCAAGAGCCACTGGCGAGGGAAGGGCATCCCCTCAGCGCCCTCTTCGGACGTCCCGATGTTATCCTCTTTCCGCACCTGGCATTCTTCACCAGCGAGGCGATGCAGCGGCTTTCGCAGGAGACGCTGGCCCGTTGCTGCGAGCTCCTGGAAAGCCGGCCTGTGACAATCCGGTCGCACGACCCACGCCTGCGTGCACAGGCGCGCAACGTCCTGTTCGTTTGATGCATTCTCGCATGTCGTCGCTTGCCCCTGCCCAAGGACGTCGCAGCGGTCGATTCTGACGCGTCGGATACGGTGTCGACGCCGGGTATCAGGCGACGCGACGCTCCTCCGAGACCGTTCGTCTCTCCTCGCCGTCCGAAAGGGCGCGGCGGCGGCGCTCCAGTTCCGCCGTGCGCGTGTGCTGCGGTGTGTAGCCATATGTCTCCCGGTAGGTCCGGGAGAAATGCGACGCCGAGGAGAATCCGCAGGCCACCGCGATCTCGAAGACCGGAAGCGTCGAATTGACGAGAAACAGGTGCGCGCGCTCCAACCGCATCTGGAGATAGTAGCGTTTGGGGGAGCGCCCCATCTCTCGCTTGAACAGGCGTTCGACCTGGCGGCGCGACAGGCCTGTCGATGGTGTCATTTCGGCAAGTTTCAACGGTTCGGCTATGTTCGCCTCCATCTGCTCGATAATGTCGATCAGCAGACGGTTGTCGATGCCGACCCGGGTCTGAAGCGGCAGCCGCTGGCGTTCTCCAGCCCTGCGCACGTGCTCCGACAGCGCTACTTCGCAAACGCGGTTTGCCACGTCGCGGCCGAGGTCGTCCTCGACGATGCGCAGGAACATGTCGAACGGGGCATTGCCGCCGGCGCAGGTGTAGAGCTCGCCGTCGATCTCGAATGCCGTCTGGCGGGCTTTCGTTTCGAAGAACCGCTCGGAGAAATCAGGAAAGTGTTCCCAGTGTACGGCGCAGCGACGCCCGCCTAGCAGGCCGGCGCGCGCGAGGCTGTAGAGGCCGCCTGCGAGCCCGGCGATGGGGATCCGGCCTCGCCGCGACATCCGCAGCCAGCCTTCGGCCTTTCCGTCCGCTGGAGGAACAGCGCTGCCGCCGCAGACAACGGTCATGTGAGCACGATCTAGCTGCTGCAGTCCGTCCTGTTCCGACGTGAGCGCTCCATCGGCCGCCACGCGCATCCCGCAGCTTGATCGCCCCGGTTGGCCGTCACGTGTCAGCAGACGCCAGCTGTAATAGGGCCTGCCCATCACGTCGTTGGCGAGCCGCAGCGGCTCGAGTGCGGAGCTGAATGCGTGCTGGGTGTAGCCGTCGAGAAGGTAGAAGGTAAACCGGCGGCCTTGTGTGCATGCCTTCTGCACTGCCCTTCCTCCTTTTGAGTTCATCGGCGCTAGGTACATGATGCAAATAATAGTTACATTATGCAACATAAATAGACTTCCCGGTGCGTAATTTTGCGTGACCGCGCGATTGGGCCGGGTTCACTGCGCAAAACACGACTCAATCAGGCGATGTCTCGTCCTGAGAGGCACATCTTGTCAAAACGCCGAAAATGGTCGCAGATAACGACATGTCAGATAGTCAAAGCGCTCGCGCCCTCGCTCCCCGCCGCCATGGCGAGATCCTCCGCCGTCTGGTCTCCGATGGCACTGTCAGCATTACAGAACTTGCCGACCATTTCGACGTGTCGCGGCAGACGATCCGGCGTGACCTGAAACATCTGGCGGAGCGCGGCCAGTTGGATCTCGTTCATGGCGGGGCGACGTTGTTCGAGCCGACCGAAGCTGCCTTCACCGAAAGGCGAGGTGAGAACGCGTCGGCTAAGGCATCCATCGGCAGGGCCGCAGCAGCTCTCGTGCGCGACGGAATGGTGGTGTTTCTCGACTCGGGCACCACCACGCTTGCCGTGGCACATGCGCTGACGGACCGGAAAGATCTAACGATTTGTACCACTTCGCTGTCAATCGCGCTGCAGATGTGTCGTCAGCCGCAGGTGCGGGTGCATATGCTTGGGGGCGAGATCGATCCGGCGGAAGAGGCGGCCGTCGGCATCGACGCGCTCGAGGCAATCAGCCACTTCCGGGTGGATGTGGCGTTCCTCGGTGGCGGCGGATTGTCCCCTGACGGTGAAGTGACGGACTTTACCCGCAACGGCGCGGAGCAGCGCTCGCGCATGACGGCGACGGCGGGCAAAGCATATTTCGTGCTCGACAGCTCGAAGTTCGGCCGGCTGACTCCGCTGCGGATTCCTAGATTCGAACTTGCAACCGGCGTGATTGTCGATCGGCGCCCGCCGGAGGCGATCTGCGAGGCGCTGAAGCGCAAGGGGCCGACCGTGATTGTTGCAGAGTGATGTAGTGTAATTCTTTGTAACATTTTGTCTTGTTATTTGCACTTCCGTTGTTATGGTGTGGCCTTCCATCGCTTCGGGAGGTCGTTTCATGGCTCAGAATTTTCCAACGCAGGCACAGGTCGTCATCGTCGGTGGCGGAATTATCGGCTGTTCGGTCGCCTATCACCTGACCAGGCTCGGCTGGACGGACGTCGTACTCTTGGAGCAGGGGCAATTGAGCGGCGGCACCACCTGGCACGCGGCCGGCCTTGTCGGCCAGCTGCGCAGCCACGCGAACATGACGAGCCTCATCAAATATTCGACACAGCTCTATAGCGAACTGGAGGCGGAAACAGGGCTTGCCACCGGCTGGAAGAACTGCGGTTCCGTTTCGGTGGCAAGATCTACCGACCGGATGACGGTGCTGAAGCGCACCGCCGCGTCCGCCCGCGCCCAGGGCGTCGCCATCGAGGTGATCTCGGCAAAGGAGGCCCAGGATCTCTGGCCGGTGATGGCGATCGACGATCTGGCGGGCGCCGTCTGGCTGCCCGGCGACGGCAAGGCCAACCCGATAGACCTGACCCAGTCGCTGGCAAAGGGGGCACGCAACCGCGGTGCTCGCATCATCGAGCGCGTCCGCGTGACCGGGATTTCTGTTGCCGATGGGGTCGTGACCGGCGTCGAAACCGACCAGGGGACGATCTCAGCCGAGATCGTCGTCAATTGCGCCGGCCAATGGGCGCGCAAGGTCGGGCTGATGTGCGGCGTATCGGTGCCGCTGCATTCGGCCGAGCACATGTACATCGTCACCGGCAGGATCGAAGGCGTGCATCCGGATCTGCCGGTCATGCGCGATCCCGACGGCTATATCTACTTCAAGGAAGAGGTCGGGGGGCTGGTCATGGGCGGTTTCGAGCCGGAGGCGAAACCGTGGGGCATGGCGGGCATTCCCGACGATTTCGAATTCGCCTTGCTGCCCGACGACTGGGACCAGTTCGAAATCCTGATGCAGAACGCCCTGCAGCGTGTGCCGCAGTTGGCGACAGCAGAGGTGAAGAAGTTTTACAATGGTCCTGAAAGCTTTACGCCGGACAACAACTTCATGCTCGGCGAGGCGCCGGAGCTGAAGAATTTCTACGTCGGCGCCGGCTTCAACTCGATGGGCATTGCCAGTGCCGGGGGCGCCGGCCGGGCGCTGGCCGAATGGATCGTCAACGGCGCGCCGACAATGGATCTCTGGCCGGTGGATATCCGCCGCTTCGCAAACTTCAACAACAATCCGCGCTGGCTGCATGACCGCGTCAAGGAGACGCTCGGGCTGCACTACGCCATGCCCTGGCCCAATCGCGAGCTGGATACGGCGCGTCCCTTCCGCCGCTCGCCGCTCTATGACCGGCTGGCGGCCAAGGGCGCCTGCTTCGGTTCGAAGATGGGCTGGGAGCGCGCCAACTGGTTTCCGACCGAGGGCGAAAAGCCGGTCACGGATTATGCCTTCGGCCGGCAGAACTGGCACGAAGCGGTCAAGCGCGAGATGAAGGCGACGCGCGAGGCGGCCGGCATCTTCGATCAGACCTCCTTCGCCAAGCTTCTCATCCAAGGCCGGGATGCCGCGGTCGCCCTCAACCGTATTTGCGCGGCCGATATCGACGTTACCATCGGCCGATCCATCTATACCGGGCTCCTGAACGATCGCGGCGGCTATGAGAGCGACCTGACGGTCATGCGTCTTGCGACCGACCGCTTTCTTCTCGTCACCGGTTCGGCGCAAGCGGTGCACGATGCGGACTGGATCCGCAAGAACCTGACGGCAGACGCCCATGTGACGCTCACCGACGTTACCTCGGCCTATTCAGTCCTGGCGCTGATGGGGCCGAAGTCCCGCGATATTCTCACCCGTCTTACCTCTGCTGACCTTTCCAACGAAAGCTTCCCCTTCGCCACGATCCGCGAAATCGACATCGGCTACGCCACGGCCTATGCCAACCGCATGACCTATGTCGGCGAACTCGGCTGGGAACTGATCGTCCCGACAGAGTTCGCCGTGGGTGTCTACGAGGCGCTGCACGATGTCGGACGCGATTTTGGGCTGACCGATTGCGGCTATTATGCGCTGGAGGCGCTCCGGCTGGAAAAGGGCTATCGCGCCTGGAGCCGCGAGCTGACGCCGGATATCACCCCTTACGAGGCGGGGCTTGCCTTCGCGCTTTCGCTCGACAAACCGGGCGGCTTCATCGGCCGCGACGCGGTGATCGCCGCAAAGGCGCGGGGCGTGCCCACGCGGCGCATCGTCCAGTTTACCGTCAATGATCCGTCGCCGATGTTATGGGGCGGCGAGCTCGTCCTTCGCGATGGCAAGCCGGTTGGCGAAGTCCGCTCGGCCGCCTACGGGCACACGCTCGGCCGTTCCGTCGCACTTGGGCTCATTGAACACTCCTCGGGCATCAGCAAGGAGTTCCTGGAAGGGGGCCGCTTCGAAGTCGAGGTCGCCGGTGTCCGGTTCACAGCGACAGCGCACCGATCGCCGGCCTACGATCCGACGGGCTCGCGCGTCAAAGCATAGGCCTCGGCGGCGACTGGCGAAGCTTCCGGTGCTTCGCCAGCCTGTCGGCATCAGGAGGCGTTGGCCGGTCGAAACCGGCGGGGAAACCCGCACGCGTCACTGCGCTAATATGTGCTGAAATCAAGCTATAGCGCGCGCGGGCGACATGATCGCATGCATCTCGCCGTATATGCCCGCAGCAATGTCGGTGCGCGTCATCGCCATATGCAGATTGGCCGCGACGAAACCTGTCGGGTTTCCGCAGTCGAATGTCCGGCCGGCAAATTCGAAGGCACGGATCTCCTGATTTGCCATCAGCGTGATCATGGCGTCGGTCAGTTGGATCTCGCCGCCAGCACCCGGTGTCTGGTTCTCGAGGATCGAGAAGATCTCGGGTTGCAAAATGTAGCGGCCGGAAATGAACAGGTTGCTTGGCGCTGTCCCCGGGGCAGGTTTTTCTACAAGACCGTCGACCAGCGCACCGGCCCTCGTCTGCTTCAGGGAAACGATGCCGAACTTGTGGGCCTCTTCCGGCAAGCACCGTTCAACCGCCACCACATTGCCGCCGTGCCGCTGGTAAAGATCCGTCATGGATTTGAGGCAAGGCTCGTGATCGACCATCAGCATGTCAGGCAGCAGAACCGCGAAAGGTTCGTCGCCGACGATGTGACGCGCAGTCCAGACTGCGTGTCCAAGACCACGGGCCTGTTGCTGGCGCACAAACGAGATACTTCCCGCATCGGGCGTTGCCGTCGCCAACCGGTCGGCCAGCGGGTTCTTGCCGGCCTTGCGAAGCGTGGCGTCGACCTCGAATGCGTGATCGAAGTAGTCTTCGATTGCACCTTTCATGCGTCCGGTGACGATGATCACGTGTTCGATTCCTGCGGCAAACGCCTCGCTGACGATGTAGTCGAGGATGGGGCGGTCGACGATCGGTAGCAGTTCCTTGGGAACGCTTTTCGTCGCCGGCAGCATTCGGGTGCCGAACCCGGCGGCCGGGATGATCGCCTTGCGCACCTTGTTCGGGATTTTCGCGTTTTGCATATTCACACCTCTTCGCTTCAAGCAACTCGGGAGATTTTCGACTGTGGGGTCGTGAGAATGTCGTGCATCTTATGCGCGACACCATTTTCGGAGAGGAACCGGCACATTTCGCCATAGGTGTGGAACCAGGCACGGTTGTACCGGTCGAAAAGGGCTTGGTCCCAATAGTCCTCAAGGCAGAACGCCGTCTGCCCGAAGACGTGGAAACTCGGGATCTTGAATGTGTCCGAGAATTCGGCCGTCCGGCTGTCATAGGTGCAGTAGATCGAGGGGACCCCGTTCGCCAGCGCCATCAGGTTGCCGTGCAGGCGGTAGCCGAGCACCAGATCCTGGGCGCGGATCAACCGTTCGTAGTCGGCAACGACATCGGAATAGAAAAGCCTTTGCCGGTAGAGGTCCAGCATCGTCTCATCGAGGTACCACGATGATGTCCAATGGTCGGCCTTGAGCGCCGTGATCGCTTCTTCGCGTTGTGCCTCGTCACCCAGCACGAGCTTCTTTTCCTCGACCTCGCCTTGCGCCAAAAGCACCGTCTCGAAGCGTCCGGCCGTGGCTTTCACCAGATCACGATGGAAAGTGAGATAACGCTCGATGTCCTTGGCGTAGGCGCTTGAGACTTCTCGCCGGACAGTGACACCGACGTTGCGGACCTGCTCCAACGGCGGCAGCGTGATGCGCAGTTCCGGGTCGTTCCGCCGGAAGGCGGTGGGGCAACCGACAATTCTGATGTTGCGGATGCCAAGGCTCCAGAGAACGTCGGCCGAATAGGCCCCACGCACACCGATCGTCGTCGTCGATTCAGACATCAACTGCAGCACGGTGCGGGTGTCGTCGGAGATCCTGATTTTTCCGTCCACCGGCGCCTGTGCGCCAATACCGAAGCCGATGATGGGCAGGCCGAGCGCCTTCAGAACCGTCGCTGCCGCTTCCCAGTCCATGGCATCGTGAATGTAGTTCGATCCGCGCAGGAACACGTAGTCGTATTCCTCCCGAAGACGGGCGATCTCGCGTGGCCTGAACTCTGATATCTCCAGAACACCGAGTTTTTCGAAACGCAGCAGCTTCAGCGACGAGTCGAAGACGAACGCATCGCCCATATTGTGGTAGGTATCGATGTGAGACGAGATGTCCCAGTGTTGATACCAGCGAACGCTGTCATGTGCGTAGACCTCGCCGGCGGGGATCATGACCAAAATGCGTGCCAAAAGCCTATTCCGTCGTTGGAACTGTCACGAGACGCGATGTTCGCGCTGCGCGGCACTGGTTTTTTCGCTGAGCAGGCTGCGATAGACGTTGAGGTGTTCGCGCGCACAATCCTCGGCGCTGAAGGGGCCTCGCATGGTGCTGCGCAAACGGCCCCAGACCGTGTCGTCGTTCAGGACCTCGACGATCCGATCCGCAAGGTGCTGGCCGTTGCCGGCGCGGAAATGCAGTCCATCGACACCATCGCGGACTTTTTCGGCCATGCCGCCTATGTCGGAGCAGATGAGCGGGCGGCGGTGCAGCAGCGCTTCCTGAATGACGACGGGCGAGTTCTCCCACCAGATCGATGGAAAGATCACCCAATCGACGGAGCGCATGAGCTTTGGCAGATCCGCATTCTGGTAGCTGCCGTAGAAGCGGACGCGCCGACCGGCTCGCTCGATCAGCTTTTTCATCCGCTCCTGGAATTCGACCGGCTGGCGCTCGAGATTGGCGCCGAAGATCATCAGATAGGCGTCGTCACCCCATATCTCATCGGGCACCCGGCCGACGGCATCGATCAGCACGTCCACGCCCTTGAACGGCGTCATCTGGCCGAAGAACGCGAAGCGATTGCGACGGCCGTCGCTTCGCGTAACGTCGCGGACAGGAGCCGCTTCCTTCCCCATGATCCCATTTTCGATGACCCGAATGCGCTGCCCGTCGATCCCCCACTCGGCGTAGCGCTTGGCGAGAAAAGCGCTCGGCGAAACGAATGCATCGACCATGTCGAGGAGCATGGTGCGCACGAGCGCCTCGCGCCGCAGGAACCTTGATGCTGGGATATCCGGAAAACAGCTGTTGCAGGCCGTGGGCGAGGCCTGCTCGCAGAGCTGGCCTGTCGGTCGCTTCACCATCTGACCGTGGTTGTGGCAGATCGGGACGAATTCATGCAGCGTGAGAAGGATTGCGGCGTCGGGCAGAGCGTTGCGCACGGCATAAAGGGCTTCGAGGCCAAAACCGAGAACGTGATGGAAATGAATCACATCCGGTTTGACATCGCGGACGAACCGCAGCAGATCGCGCTCAATCGCTTCGACATCCTCATTCGCCAGGTGAAAATGATCATAGGCATCCGTGTGGAACAACACCTCTTCCTGTGGCAAACGGGCACTCATGAGCGCCGATGACGCGTGTCGTTGAAGTGGAGGGGAGGCCGCCGCGAGATACACGGATTCGACATTCTCCATCGCGTTCAGGCTGCGATGCAGGTTATGCGAGGCGACCTCCGCCCCACCGAGCGAAAACGTGGGATGTGCATGCGAGATCACCAGGACGCGAAGCTTTTGCCCCATCATGCGGAAATCCTGTCAAATGAATGATGGCTCTCATGGCCGTTTCGCCACCGTGACTTAAGTATCTCGACGTCGATGCGTTCGGCGAGGGCGGCAAGCTTGCCGTTCTGCTCTCCCGACATCGGCTCGTCGCAGCCGAGCATTTGGATCGACGGCAGCAACCAGGCGGCAATGCCTGCCTGGTTGATCCTCAGGCCGATCTCGCGCGCCTTCTGTTTTGAACCGAGATAGACGCCGCAATCACGCATCGCATCCTTCAGGACTGCGCGCGGCATGATGCAGCATTCGAGCGACGCAATGTCGACGCGCGTCAATTGCAGCGCCGCAATCGCCATCAACGGATAACCGGCGTAGCGATCGAGCAGCAGCTGGTCGCCACCCTCGGAAAGCCAGCTCCCGGCCCATTTCACCGAATGATCGTCGTAGGCAAGCATCGGCGAAATCACGCTTCCAACGTGGTCCACTCCGACCGCCGTCAGTGCGCCGTACCACCCCTTGGCCGCCGGGACGAGTGACCCAGACATGGTGACAACGGTCTCGCATGAAACCTCTGCTGCCCCAACCGACAGGAGATCGAACCGATCGAGCGCTCCGGTTGCACAGACCAGTCTGACTGAAAGCCGGTAAAACCGTGCCAACTGTCGCAATCGCACAAGATCCCGTTGGAAGGTGGGCTTGCTCACGACGATCACAAGCGGCGCGCAGCGGGTCTGCGGATCGAGCGCGAGCAACGCAAGCAGCGGGCCGACTTCCGGCATGCCGACAGTGGAGCCGACGATTATAGGGATGCCGGTATTCTCGTCGAACTGCCCGATGTCGACAACCGTTTCCATGCGGGGCGCGGCGACGGCGGCGTTGCAAAGCAGCGGAACGATCTGGTGATCGACAATCGCCGGCAGTGCCCAGTTGGCCGCATCGAACAGCGACAGTTGTTGGAGTGCGGCCCTTCGGGCAGGCAACCGCTTGGGCATCAGGGGCAGAAAGGCACGGCGCCCGTCTCGCAAGCTGAGTTCCAGAAAAGGCGCTGCGTCGGGTTTGCCACCAGACAGTTTGGCATGGGCGACAAATCCGTGGGCTTGATCGTCGCTGTCGAGCGACGCCCGGAACGCGGGTTGATCGGCGAAGCTTTGCGAAACGTCGATCCGATCGAGCCGCGTCCACCTGTCGTCGAGCCTGGCCTCTCCGCCAGGCCGCCGTAGCTTGACAGCCAGAACGTGGTGCTCCGGGTCGAGCAGCCAGCCGGAAATCAACATGTCGCTGTCATCGGTCTCGAAGACCCGGTCGACGTCCATGCGAACCGGGACGGGGAGGCTCGATACCGTATCCTTGCCGGTAAAGCCGTTGGCCGCGGACCGCAAGCGCAGCATGACCTCCGGCGTCGCCCGGGCTTCGAGCAGCACAGAGCGGATATGGTCCGGGGTGTCCAGGGCCGCGCTGACCTGCACGCGAGAATGGGCCGGCGTCATGTGCCAGCCGCCACCGGCGTTGTATATGACACCTTTGAGCGTGTCGGCGCGCACCCTTCCGTCTGTCTCGAGAACGGCGATGAAGCCCAGTTCGCCGTCCGGTATATCGGGCCGCGCAAAACTGGCGACGAAACAATCGGCGACAGTCGTTGCGCCGGCAAGAAGATAGGCTTGGAAACGTCCGGGAACGAACGCGCGGCTCCAGCCCATGATGACGATGACGCCGTCATGGGTCTCGCCGACCAGTTCGATGAAGCCGTCGGATGGCTGCAGCGCCCGGATCAGGGAAAGTCCGGCAGAAACCCTGCCGCGGTTCGTCGGCTGTGCCATGAGCTGGTCGGCGAGGCGACTGATGACCGCGACGGTCTCTCCTGCAGCGGTCTGCGCGATGAGGGCTGCCGCTTCTTCGGTCGAGATCTGTCTTGGCGCGACGATGAAACGCTCACGCGTGCGCCCGTCATCAACGTCGACCATGGTGATAGGCGTGCCGGCGTTTGGCTGCGTCAGAAGTGCTGCGAAACCGTGCGTCGCTGAAGGCGACGACGCCGGCAAGGCCCAGTTTGCTACAAAGGCGGCGTCCTGCGCGGACAATGCGCCATCAGCCCTGACCGAAAGCGCATGGCCCCTCGGACGGCCGCTGCCAAGGATGAGCACGGTGTCTGGATCAATCCGACAGCAAATGGCTCGGCCCTTCCCGAAGCGCACGGACTTAGCCACAGTTGGGGAACCGGTGGGACCATAGGGCTTTTCGTCGATTGCCGTTGCCTGCCGCATGATCATCTCGCCAGCAAGGTCAGCAGCGCGCCCGCTGCAAACCCCATGAGAACGAAGAGAAGCAGCACAAGCGGCTTGGTGTCGCCGCCCGCCCGCTTCTGCAGAGCGGCAAGTGTCTTCTCCATACCAGCCACGACGCCATCCATCCGCAACAGGTGCACGTCCAGTTCGTCAAGCCGCTGGCTCACATCGGCACGAAGGCCGTCGATGCCGGCGCTCGGGTCTTCGGCGCCGTCGCCCTCCGCCGCATCCGCGCCGATATGAGGTACGCGCTGCAGCGAACGTTGAGAAATCTGCAGCTGCCGCTGCGCAGCCATCAGCACGTCCAGTTTGTCGAGCACCCTGGTCAACGGTGCGGCGATCAGCGCTTCTGCTGCTTGCTCGTCCGGTTGCGGCACGCGCAGAGGCTGGCCCGCGCCGTCTCCCGTGATCGCCATGACGACGAGATCGCGGCGGCGCTTCTGCACCGCCTCCGGCAGGGCAATCTCGAAAGCGTGCTTGCCGTCTCCGATCCCGTTTCGCTTGAGGTCCGGCCGGTTACGGTCGGCAATGGCTTCGGCGACCGGTGCGCCGTCGAGGAGGACGCGGACCTTCAGCCGTTGATCCGGGGCAGCGGGGTCGAACGCCCAGCCGAACAGACGTCCGCCATCGACGGCATCGACGCGGCCGTTGACCGGTTTGCCGCCATCGTTCTCAGGCGGCGTATCGAGTTTTTGTGCGACTTCAGCCATGAATCCTCTTTATGCGGCCTGAACCTGCTGGAGATCGAAAAGAGTGAGGTAACGCCCAGCAGTCGTGTCGATATCATCAGGCCGAACGGCTCTGCCTGACAGTTGACGCAGTAGCGTCGGCTTTTCGATGATCTGACGCATGGCGCCCGCAAGCTGGCGCGGATCGTCGGGAGCGACGGTCAGGCCGTTGACGCCGTTCCTCACAAGCTCAGCCATTCCGCCGATATTGCTAACGATCACCGGGCGGCCCTGCGCCTGTGCTTCCTGGATTACCAGCGGTGCATTTTCCCACCAGATGGAGGGCACGATCGTGCAGTCGACGGCGCCGATAAGGGCGGCGACATCATCCCGCCGATATGGTCCGCGTCGCTGCACCTGGGGTGCCGTTTCGGAAAACAGGCGCGCGATGTCGGCAACGAATTCAGGGGTCTGGAACGGGGCGCCGCCGTGGACGCGCAGCTCGAAGTCGACGCCGTCAACGATCAGTTGACGCGCCGCTTCCAGCAGCACTTTGGTCCCCTTCCAAGGGTTGAGGTTGCCGAAGTAGCCGAAGACGGGGCGGCCGGCCTTGGGTTTGTTACTGCTGGTCTCGAATGCTCGGGCCGGCAGGCCGTTGGGGATGACCGAAATACGGCTTTCGGCAATTCCCCATTCGACATATCGACGCTTCAGGAACTCGCTCGGTGCGACGAAACCATCGATCGTGCCCAGTAGCGCCTTGAGATGTTGTTCGCGCAAGGCGAAGCGATCGGGCTTGATGTCTTTGAAACAGGCATGGCAGCGGTCCGGGCTCGATCCGTGGCAGAGTTCCCGCTTGTCGGTACGCACCATCAGCCCGTCATGGTGGCAGATGGGGTAATAGTCGTGCAGCGTCATGACGACCTTGCATGCCGGCAGCGTCCTGCGCACGATATGCGGGAACTCGACGCCCATCAGCAGGATATGGTGAAGGTGCACCACATCCGGTTGGAATTCGCGCAGCAGTTCGGTGAGATCAGGGACGAACCCGTAGAGATCGATCTGGCTCATGAAAAAGCGATCGAAATGACCCGCCCAAAGCAGGATTTCGTCGCCCGTCGGCCCAATGGCCTGGAAACTCGTGCCCGGCCTTGCCTCGCGATGAACCTGGTTGACCGCACCCAGGAACAGCGCCTCGTGTCCTGCCCGTTGGTAGGCGCGGAAGAGATCGTGCGCGAAGACTTCCGTGCCGCCGGGATGAAGGGCCGGATGATTGTGGGCCACGACGAGAATGCGCTTGGTCATGCAGCGCTCCGTCGACGCTCGCCCACGAGAATGTCCTGATAGTGGGTGCCGCCCGGTGCACGCCAATGGCCGAAGGATTTGAGCACGACCGAGAGGCCAGTGCGATCGAGCGCACCCTCCAGAAAACCATCGTCGAAACCGACCGCTGCGAGCGGCGGCTGGTCCGGCACGAACCAGCAGGGGCCCTGGCCGGCGCGCGCGAAGGCGAGGCGCGGGTCGCGGCGGCCCGTGGCGTTTTGTCTGGCGACGTCATCAACGATGAAGGCGGTCATGAACAAACGGCCGCCCTGTGCCAGCACCCGGAAGATCTCAGCCAAATAGGCCATCACCTCGTCTGCTGGCAGGTGCGTGACAACCGATGTCATGATGATGAAATCGAATTGCCCGTCGGCAAACGGCAGTTTCAGCTCACGCCCTCTGATCTTGCCGGAAGGGTTGTAGAGGTCATGGGCGATGTCGAGGCGCTGGAAGGCGAAGTTCGGGTAGGTCGGCGTCACTGTCGACCTGCACCACCGGATACCACCCTCCACGGGGTCCAGGCCTTCATAGCGGCCGCGGTCGCCATCGAGATATTGGGTGAGCGGAACGGCCATGCGGCCGATGCCGCAGCCGATATCAAGGACGCGATGATGCGGCCGCAAGCCGCCCTTTCGGATAAAATGGCCGAGAAACTCGGCGCCGATCGCCCGGAAATCGCCGTCGCCGACGAAAATGCTGTTGGCGTCCGGCTGCGGAAGGAACCGGTTGCGCGAAACGCTGTCGGTCAGCCAGGAAAGATGCGCATCGTCAACGGGCGGCGGTGTACCGATTTCATCGCGCGGCAGGGCATCGATCATGCATTTGTCCATTCAAGTGTGCGGTCATCGGGGGACACGGGTTCTCTTTGCGGTCGAACATCGCGCGCCATCAGCGCGGCGATGTCATCGTCCCAGCGCTGGGTGTGGAGCCAGGAGTTGTATTGGCTGGCGACCCCGCGCATGTAGTCCTGGCTGCGCCGAATCGATTGGCGCTCGAAGTGATAGAGACATGCCGACGGCTCGTAGCCGATCTCGAAGCCGGCCCGGCGGATCTTCAGGCAGAGGTCGCTGTCTTCATAGTCACCGATGATGTAGTCCTCGGTGAAGCCGCCGACGCTGTCGTAGATATCCCTCGAGGTGACGAGGCAAGCTCCGGTGACGCCGGGAACGGCTCGAGCCAATTGCGCCGGCAGATAATTGCTGGGCATGCCCTTATGGAAGTGGTGGTTCAGCCAGATCCCGCGCTGGTCGCGGCCGAAATAGAGGCCAGCGTGTTGTAGAGACCTGTCTTCGAAGATCAGCCTCGGGCCGATCGCACCGAATTCCCCGCGCATGATCGGTTCTATCAGGGTCTGCACCCAGCCCGGTTCGCAAGGGACGACATCGGAGTTGAGCATGACAAGCATGGAGCCACGAGCCATGCGTGCGCCGGTGTTGCAGGCCCGCGCGTAACCGCCGTTCCGGTTCATGACCACCAGTCGCATGGGGAGCCCGTGCAACAGGTGCAGCCCGCCGAGAAGATGCTCGGTCTCGTCCTGTATTTCCGGAGAATCGAGCACGAAGACCAGTTCGGCATTTTCCATCAGCCAGGGGTCTGTCGCCATGCCCGACAACTGGAAGCGGAGAAAGTCGAGGACCTTGTAGAGCGGGATCACGATTGATACGAGCGGCGCCTGCTGCGGCAGGCCATAGTCTCTCGTGCGCTTTACCTCGACCGTCTTGCCGAGACGTTGCTCGACTTCTCTCAGCGCCGGCGCGAGGATCGTGCGGAAGGCGTCGTCGATCGCGTGTTGCGGTGGAACTGCGCGCAGGATCTGGTTTCGCTGCAACACCGGTTCGAAAGGCTGCGGCGGCGGGATGAGGGATTTCACAGCGCCTGATGCGAACCGCATCTGAAACCGTGGCTGCAGCAGCGGGCCGAGCGGCTGATCAAGGGGTAGGCGGGCCACGAAGCCGGTCACATCCGTCTTCGATTTGTCGGCCTGCGTCTGCGCCCAACCGGGGAATTCGTAGATGTTGCCGTCGAGCGGCACGGCTTTGCCATCTGCCTGCAGGTAGTCGATGCCGGCGAGCATGGAGGACGGATCGTGATACCAGCCGCCGACGAGCAGGCTGTCGGAAAGGGCGAGCGCCAAGTCTACCTGTCCAGATGGCTGTTGCGCCGCTCTCTGGACGTGGCGTTCTTTGAGGGGCGCGCGGATTTGCAGGTCGATCGCGGTTGCCGGTCCGCCGTTCGGCCAGGTGGCGAGGTGCTGAATGAGCAATTCTCGCAGTTCGACCGCGTCACGATTGTCCGCCCACCAGCGCGTCAGGCCCGGACATTGCGCATCGCGCTCGGAAAGCTGCCTGATGGCGGCGCCGTTCTTGCTGAGCAGCACAAGCTGAAGCGGGGGGCTGAGGTTCGGCATTTCGGCTATGAAGTGGCAGGCCTGCCAGGCTCCTTTCGTGCGGCGCCGGACGATAGCCTTGGGCCGCAACTGGCTGACACTTGCCGCGCCGACCACGTAAATCGAAAGCTTGTCGTCGAACTCCGCGTTGATCGTCGTCTCGACCAGGTACCGTCCGCGGCCAAGTTCGCAGGTTATGCGCGCCGGCCGAGGCAAGGGTGCCAACGCATTGAGAGCGTCTTCGACGATCAGGCAGAAATAGGGATCTCCGGCAACTTTGAATGCGCTTCGCCAGGTTGTCAGCACGACGTTGAGAAACCGGATGCGCGCTTCCGGCGCGAGTTCCAGAAACAGTTGCTCCATGTCGAGGGGGGGCAGGTTGCTCGCAGGTTCGATGTTGATCTGGACCGCCCTATCGCTGCATTCCGTGGCAATGACGGCCGGCATCGGCACTCTTGTCGTCCGCATGGCCCATAGCGTTCGCTGCTGTCCGTTGGCGAGCGATAGCGTCACGCTGACGAGTGGGACGGGCGGCTTTGCCATCGTCAGCATTGGCCGTGTGGGAATTGGCAATGCCGAAGGCAGGTCCCAGATGAGAACAGCCAGGTCCGATCCTAGACGGAATGCCCTTGCGTCCCGAAGATCGGTATTCGGCTGCTTGATATCGCTGAACGGCAAATTCGATCCCTCTTGGAGTGCGCGCCCTGCGGGAGGAATGCAGGGCACGCATCGTCCACGCTTAGTGAACCGTGAAATAGTTCTCGGGATTTGCGTGAATGTCGTCCACGTCGACATTGACCAGGGTCAGTGAATCGCCATGGCCGAGGTCGATGATGACATTGCCGCCGACCTGGGTGATGCGCGAGGCGAGGTCGTCAGGCGAGGTGATGTCGAGACCGTTGATGCCCTTGGAGATCTGCAGCAGATCTTCGCCGGGTGTGAAGTCGAGGATGACGTCGTTGCCGCCGCCGCCATCGAAAACGAAAACGTCGTTGCCGGCTCCACCAACCAGGAGGTCATCGCCAGCGCCGCCGTTGAGGACGTCGTTGCCATCACCGCCAAACAGCGTGTCGCTGCCTTTGCCGCCGGACAGGAAGTCGTTGCCCTGACCGCCAAGCAGAATGTCGCTGCCATTGCCGCCGAACAGGAGATCGTCACCCCATCCGCCGGTCAGGATGTCGTTGCCGTTCTCGCCATAGAGAACGTCGTCGCCTTCGCCGCCAAACAGCGAATCGTTGCCGTTTCCGCCGAATAGCTGGTCGTCACCTTCGTCGCCGAAAATGATGTCATGTCCGTTGCCGCCGCTCACGAAATCATCACCCGCTCGGGCATGGATGAAATCGTTGAAGCGAGAGCCGAACAGCGCGTCGTCGTATGCGCCGCCTTCTAGTGTGGCCATCTGCCTCTCCTCTTGGTGGATAAATCGCATGTCCACCGACCGGGTCGATGTTGATGCTTCGGGAGTGTGCATCGGCCTAGAGTATATTTCAACAGCGATTCCATGATTAAAACGTGAAATCTTCGCGTTGTTATTGTCATTATTTATGGGTATTTGATCATCGATTTAACATATACTTAGTTTGCATCAATTGTATCGGCATTTTGGCGCAACAATAATTCAAAACTTGTAGTAATTTACTGCATACTTCGTCCTTGTAAGCCTGATTCAATCTTCCCGGAAGGCGCGATTGAAGCTCTCCGTCAGCGGCGACACGAGGTAGTCAATCGCACGACGCGCCTTGTGAACGATCAAAACTTCGGCCGGCATGCCCGGGTAGAGGCGGACATCGGGATCGGCGGCAAGGGACGTCGCATCGATCTTGGCGCGAGCGGTGAAATAGGAGACGCCCGACTTCTCGTCGACCGACTGGTCTGCGGCAACATAGGTCACCTCGCCGTTGAAGGGCAGGCGCGAACGCTGATTGTAGGCGGTCAGCCTGATCTGCGTCGGCGAGCCCACCGATATGCTGTCAATATCGCGCGGGTTCACCCGCAATTCGACGACCAGTGGTTCGTCTTCGGGGACGATTTCCAGGAGGGGCTGGCCGGGCGTGACGGCGCTTCCAGGGGTGCGCAGCCAGATGTTGCTGACCACGCCTGCCTGCGGTGAGCGGATTTCCATGCGCCGCAGCACATCCTTTGCCGCGATGATCTGCTCTTCGACGTCCGTCAGGTCGATGCGCGCCGTCGTAATCTCTCCGGCGATCGTCGATTGAAACTCGCTTTCGATGCCGATCAGAGCAAGCTGGGCGCCAGCCTTTGCTTTCTCCGCCCGCGCCTTGTCGCCTGCCAGTTCGCCGCGCGTTCTTGCAAGCTCGCTCAGCCGCGTGTCGACCTCTATGAGCTTGGCGCGCTGCACGAAACCTTTCTCGACCAGCGTGGCGATCGCGGTGCGTTGTTCGGTGATGAGGGCGATCTCGCGATCGGTCGCTTCGACCTGCGTGAACAGCGATTTCGTCTGCTCGCCATATTCCTCGATCGTTTTCGTCTGAACGTCGACACGTCCGGACTTGGCCTCGTGCCGCTTGTCGAAGAAGACATTCTCCGCCTTGATCGCTTCATCGACGGCGACGCCGCCTGCTTCGCGGAAGTTGTCCGGGAAGGTGATCGTAGTTGCACCGTCCTGCTCTGCCTTGAGCCTGGCTAGCCTTGCGATCAGGCCGATGCGACGGCTGGTGAGAGCGTTCAGGTTAGAGCGTGCCCGCGTATCTTCCAGCAGGATGAGCGGCTGCCCCACAGCGACCTGTTCGCCCTCCTGAACCAGAAGGCGCCCCATGACGCCACCTTCGAAGTGGCTGATCGTCTTGCGCTTGGAATCGACGATGACGCTGCCGTTGGCGACCGTCGCACTGCTGAGTTCGGTCGATACCGCCCAAGTGAAGAAGCCGCCGAAGGATACGAAGATCGTTGCAAACCCGGCGACCATCAGGCGGCGAAGGGCGCGCTCGGCACGTGCGTCATCGACCTCGGCGGGTGGCGGCGCGGACCGCGCCACCAATTTTACCGGGGAGCTGACATTGGACGTGGAGGACTGAGGTTCGAGCGGAAGCAGGTCTTTTTCGGTCATTTGGAAGCAACCTCTCTCAAGGTTTCGCCAGGACCTGGCACAGCGGTCAAGATATCCGTTCGCGGCCCAAACTGGCTGATACGACCATTTTCCAGGACAAGCAGCTTGTCGGCGACCTGCATGATCGATGGTCGGTGCGCGATCATGATGACGATAGCGCCCTGGTCGCGCATCCGTTGGATTGCGCGCACCAGCGCGCGCTCACCGAGCGAATCGAGGTTGGCATTGGGTTCGTCGAGAACGACGAGACGCGGGCGATTGTAGAGGCAGCGCGCCAGCGCAATGCGTTGGCGCTGTCCGCCCGAAAGCGTCAGATGGCCATCGCCGACGGGTGTGTCGTAACCGAGGGGCAGGCGGCCGATCATCTCGTGGACTTCCGCCAGTCGAGCGGCTTCGATGACCCTGTAGGGGTCGCCGTCTTCCATCCGGGCGATGTTTTCGCGGATCGTGCCCTCCAGCAGCGACACCGATTGTGGGAGATAGCCGACCTTTTCCCCAAAGGATCCGCGCTCCCAGAGATAGGTGTTGTGACCGTCGAGAAAGACACCGCCCGACGTCGGCTTCAAGATGCCCACCAGCAGCCTGGCAAGCGTCGACTTGCCGGCCGCCGAGGGGCCGACGACGCCCAGTACTTCGCCGGGGGAAAGCGAGAAGGAGACGCCCTTGATGATCGGCACCTCGACGCCCGGGACGGCGTAGACCAGTTTATCCACAATCATGTCGCCAGCCGAATGCGGTGTCGGCGTCGTCTGGCGGATCGCCAGATCTTCGCCGATCGCCGCCTCGATCCGACGCCAGCCGGCGACGGCAAGCACCCACTGGCGCCAATTTTCGATGATCGTGTCGAAGGGGATAAGCAGGCGACCGACGAGGATGCTTGAAGCCATCATCGCGCCGGGGGTGATGGCCTGATCAAGTACGAGCAGCGCACCTGTTGCAAGCGTGATGACCTGGATCGAGTACCGCAGGCTGCGCGTCAGCGACGTCATCGCCTTGCTCCTGCTTCCTCCGGCTTCGAGTGCGCCCAGAGCGTGGATTTGCAGGGTGCGCCAGCGCCTGGCAAGTGCGGGCAGCATGCCCATCGCCTCGATCGCCTCGGCATGTCTGAGCGAGCCGGCGATCTTGGAGACGGCCTCGACATTCGCCTGATTGGCTTCCTTGGTCAGCTGGCGCGTTAGTATGTCGTTAACCAGCCCGCAGCAAATCAGCACTGCCACCGATACAACCCCAACGAGCCCGAACAGTGGATGGAGCAGGAATAGGGCCCCCAGAAAAATTGGCGACCAGGCGGCGTCGAGCGGCGCGACGACCGCCGACGAGGTGAGAAAACCACGCAATTCCGACAGGTCGCGAAGGGATTGTGCCGCGCGCGAAAGCCCTTGATTTACGGAGGCTTGCACCGCCGATGCCAGAACCGGGGCATTCAGCCTTCGCACGATCGCGCTGCCCATCGCCTGAAATGCAAGGGCCCGGATCAAGTCGAGAACGCCATAGACGACCAATGCGCTGATCGCGAGCAGCGTCAGCATCGTGAGCGTATCGAAGCTCTGACTGTTGAGAACCCTGTCATGAACCTGCAGCATGAACAGCGGTATCGTCAGCTGAAGCAGGCTTATGCAGACACTCAGCAAGGCAGCGTAAAGCGATACGGAAAGAAACACACGTTTGGCCTGCAGCATTAGCAATCGTGGATTGATAATCTCGTCCTGGCGCATAACCCCTAAAATTTGACCGTTGCTAATCGTCTCGTTCCGAACAGTATCACGCATGGGCGGTTGCCTGAAGTTAACGTTAAAGCCCTCCGTGGAGGACGGCTGGCTTTAAATTAGGTTGGAGCATAGTATTGCTTCGCTATTTGTGGCACGAAAGTAAGAGGTAATGCAAGTTTGAGGTCAAAGGGAGGGGGTTGGTGTATTTAGATTTACTTCAAGATTTGAAGTAAATTTCGAAATGGAGAGTTGGATGAATGAAAGAGTACTCTATCCGTCCACGGGGATCAAAGATGTGTCGTTGCTCCAGCAGGAGGAGCAAGCGTCCACGGCGGTAGGAGCCCAAGATCAAGCGGACGCCGCGAGCGATTGCCGACAGCTGACCTATTTCGAGCTTGCGCGCCTGATGGAGAGGGTGAGCAGGCGGTTTTCCGGCTTGGTGCGCGCCGAGCTGACCAAGCTGCGCGTCGACGACATCGGTCCAGCCCAGGCCATGGTCCTGCTGGCGATCGGCGATGCCGAGCTTTCGGTCGCCGAGCTGCTGGATCGCGGGCACTATGTCGGCTCGAACGTATCGTACTACCTGAAGCAACTGGCCGATGGAGACTACATCGACCGGGTTGCCTCCCAGCGCGACAAGCGTTCGGCGCGCATCAAGCTGACGGAAAAGGGCCGGCTGCTTCGGGCGAACTTGCGCGATGCGGCGATGGCCTATGAGCGGGCACTCAATCGCGGCCATCAGGATCGTCAGAACCTGGAGACCGCCTTCCAGACCCTGCATCAACTCGAACTCGTCTGGGGCAGCGCGTCACGGTACGACATGTGACCGGGCGGAACCCAATGTGCACGTCATTCAGGTAGCGGATTAGTAGCATGCATGTGGCATTTGTTCATCGGCGCGGCTTCGGCCAGTTCGCCGCGTTGGCGGCTGACCTGGTTCAGTCGGGCAACAGCGTCAGCCTGATCACTGAAACCGTGGATCAGAAGATCCCATCCGTACGCGTCATTCGCCACCGGGCCGAGGCTGGCCCAAGGGCCTCCGCAGCGATCGCCCGACACATGGCTGTCCCGGATCACCACACCCGGATCGGACACCGGGTTGCCGAAACGCTCGACGCGATGGCGCGGCAGGACATGACGCCCGATATCGTCGTCGGCCACATCGGCTGGGGCAGCATGATGTTCGTCAAGGATGCCCTTCCTCGCGTTCCTGCCCTCGGGTATTGCGAGTTCTTCTATCGATCGCATGGCGCCGACATCGGCTTTGCGGCCGACGACCAGCCTGATCTCGAAGAGCGCAAAAGATTGCGGCTGCGCAACGTCGCACAGCTGCTGTCACTGGAAGCCATGGATGGCGGCATCAGCCCGACTGAATGGCAAAGGAGCCTCTATCCCGCCGATACGCGTGAGCGCATTGCCGTCTGCCACGAGGGTATCGATACGGCGCTGTTTCGTCCCAACCCTGCGGCTTCGGTCAGGCTTCCTGATGGTCGCGTGCTGAAGGCCAACGATCCGCCCGTCGTTACTTTTGTCGCGCGCGACCTTGAGCCCTACCGTGGGTTCCCTCAGGCGCTGCAGGCCGCCGCTCAAATCGTGCGTAAACGTCCCGATGCGATCTTCGTCTTTGTCGGAGGGGAGGGCACCAGCTACGGACCTCCTCCTCCTGGCGGCGGCTCTTGGAAATCCCATCTGCTCGCCTCCCTCGACGTGCCGGCAGACAACATCATCTTTCCGGGCGTTGTCCCGCATCACATCCTTCGCCAGCTTTTCCAGGTCTCGGCGGCGCATGTCTACATGACCTATCCCTTCGTGCTTTCGTGGTCTGTGTTGGAGGCCATGGCCTGCGGCGCCTTGATCATCGGCTCCGACACGTCTCCGGTTCGCGAAGTCATCCGGACAGGTCACAACGGCATCCTAGTGCCCTTCTTCGATGTCGACGCACTCGCCGAAGCAGTGCTTGGCGCGCTGAGCAATCCACAGGCCTCCATCAGCATGCGGGCGGCCGCGCGAAGAACCGTCGAGCGGCGCTTCCGGCTGGAGGACTGCCTGCTCCGCCAGCGAGAGCTGATAACGGCGATGACAGGCCGTCCAGCTACGCCGTAGCAACGGCGTCAACTAATACTTCAAATATTGAAGTATATGTGAAGTTTATTGTTGTGGTTGGCAAGTATTTTACCGTTGTGCATCGCAAAATTCACTGCTACGTAGTCAGTGTGATGAGTGGTTTCGACAGTATATCTGCCGTCCATCCGGAACTCCACCGATATGCGTTATCGTTTCTTCTGAGGGCGTTACGTGCAAGAAGTAAGACAATCCGCCATGGGCCATCGGCTCGGTTTGAAGAAGCTGTTGCTGGCATCGGATCGCGATCGGTCGATCCTGCAGGGCAGCAACGTCGCCCATCTCGTGGATTACCTCGAAACCGATGGTGGTTCCTTCGATATGTTGAAGGATAGCTTTCCGATCGCTGCGATTGCATTTTCCGACAAGGGCGAGGCGGATCTGAAGAAGGGGCTGGCGCGGCTTTCTGCCTTGCGCACCGTTCCGGAGTTGGCGGTCTTGCGCCTTGATCCCGCCAATGTGACGGAAAGCTCTGCTCTTCTGCGCGCGCTTGTCGAAGACGGGGTCGGGCGTCTGGCCCGATACACGTCCTCGATCACGTCCGAGCTTGCAATGCTCCGGCGCGAGCGTGAAGAACTCTTTGAAAACTATCGTCTCCTGGAAGACGCCTTCCATGCCCGAAACTGGGAGCCGGTTGCCGAAGTCTTTGCCCATGATCCCTTTGCCGATCCAAAGGATGAGGGCGTGGGACAGCTGTTGAGCAGCGCGTTCATCGAGCAGCTTCTTCCCGTCTCAAGCCTCGGCGTGGCAGGCTTTTCCCTTCATCTCCACGCATTGCCGAAGGGCAGTGGAGAGCTGATTGTTACCTTGAGCTATCTGGAGAGCGGAGAAGGCATTGCGGAATGGAACGTTCCCTATGGCGGCCTGGTTTCCGGTTGGAACTTCTTTTCGCTGCCGCGTGCCTGCGGTGGCGCGGCGAGGACCCTTCGTCTGCGCGTATCCGCCAGCGGCTCGGACGCACTTGGCCTTTCGCTTGGGCATCATATCGCCAGCGAGCGATACTCGGCGCGCTCGGAGCACCCGCATCCTGACCTCGATCTGCGCCCGCTCGCGTTCAGAGTGTTCACGGGTCTGCCTGGGGTCAAGCCTGCCAGCACTGCGAACATGATTGCCCCCACCAGCTTGCTGGAAGGGCAATTCACCGTCGATTACAGGCTCGGGCTGGACAAGCTCAGCCAGATTGCCGACGTTTCCGTCACTCAGATCGTCCCGGATTTCCAGACCATCCGGTTTCTCGACCACGAACACGCAATCGTCTGTCATCCCCTGGCAAGCGGCATTTCGGCCGGCGCGATCAATCGCGCCATCGAGCCTGGAACGGTCTCGTTGTCGGCAAGCGCCATTATCGATCACCCCAAAGGCGCGCCGGCAGCCGTCAGCTTTCTGTTGAGCCCGGCCAGTTCGAACGCCCGCGCGGAGGTCGCTGAACTCGCCCGCAAGGGGACGGTAAAACCCTCGACCGTGTTCAGCGGTTGGCGAGAGGTCGGTGCTCAGCAATCGATCAGCATCAGCATGCAGATGGACGAGGCGATCCGTGTTCCGATGGATCTGATCATCCTTAGCAGGGCGGCGGGCGACAGCGTCGATTTTTGCTGGCTCAAGGTGTCGAGCTTCCGGCTGGTCAAGCAATCGACGGAGGCCCTGAATGTCCGGTAATCCGGAGGCTGATCTCATCGCGATCGCGATGCCGCTCTACGGTCATGCAGCGCTTGTCCTGGAAGCGATCGAATCCGCACTGGCGTCCGACCTCAGCAAATCCCGACTTGCGATCGTTGTTTCGGTCGATGGAGACCCGTGCCACGAGACATTCGACCAGCTGTTGCTCTACGCCGCGACCCATCCATTCATTCACGTGATATTCGGCCGCAATGCGGGACCGGGTGGTGCCCGCAATCGCGCCATCGACTTCATTGTCGAGCGCCTGCCCGAGGCTCGGGCGGTGTATTTCCTCGACGCCGACAATCGTGTTCTACCGCGAACGATCGAAACGCTTTACCAGAAGCTCATCGATACTGCCTGCGGCTGGGTCTATACCAATATCGACACGTTCTCCGTATCCTGGCGTGCGCATTACGGCAATCAATACTCTAGGCTGGCGCATTGCATCACGGACAATATTTGCGATACGGGCTCCCTGATTTCCATCGACGTTTTCCGCTCAGGCGTGCGCTTCAGCGACGACCGGCAGAACGGCTTTGAAGACTGGGAATTCTGGTTGTCCTGTATCGAGAACGGCTTCGTCGGGGTGCCCTGCCACGACACGGTCTTTGAGTATCGCTTGCGTGCCGAAAGCCGGTTCAAGGAAGCCAACCGGGAGCGCGCCACATCCGTCAGCTACCTCAGAAAACGCCACAAGGCCCTCTATCGACGGCCGATGCTCGTGGACTTCGAGCATGAGGAGGCCCCGCGCTATCTCTTCGCGCGTACAGAAAATGCGTCGATCTCGCTGTTTACCGATCCGACCAAGTCGCCAACCGTGCTTCGCCTCGATGATATCATCCCAGCGTTCTGGGCGAATGTCGGCGAACCGGACAACGTGCATTTCCCGCCCTTTCTCGTGGCAGGCAGCGGTTCGGCGTTCGACCTCTTGCTGCGCTCACGCATGCTTCCAAACATTCTCGCCCACCTGGAGCGGTTGAGCGAAAATACCAACGCGTTGTTCGTGCAGCTTGCCAATGACGGCGCGAAGCGCGGGATCGAGGCGGTTGCCCTGCCGGCTGGATCTCAGAATGTAGGATCTGCGGACCTCGTTTTCGTTCCGACCCCGCTCGTCAGGGACGTGATCCTGAACAATGCGGTGGAGTGGTTCGCATCGATCGGCAACCAGCAGGTCTGGCCGACGGTGACGTTGCTGAAGGTTCGCTTTCCTTTCCCCAAGAGCCTGCCGCGCCGATCGCTGATCACGCCGCAGCAGATGATGGTCAATTGCATCAACGCGATTGCTTCAAGCCCCTTGCGTCACACCTCGGGCAAGCGTTGGACATGGCGGCCTTCGCGGTTGGTGCCCTATGGCGAGCTCTATAGGGAACTGCGGAGGGAAGTCGGTGGCTCGCCCGTCCTGCCGCTCGGGCACAGCGCTGGCAAGCGGACCGCAGCACTTCTGGTGCCGAACGCCTCCTTCGGCGGCGCCGAGAAGGTCGTTTATGCCGTGGCGCGAGAACTGAAGCGAACCGGTTTCGAGACGCATCTGTTCGTACTCGGCAGCGCGAAGATGGACGTCATCGACGAGTTCGATCAGAGCTTTGATCACATCCACTTCTGGGATCTCGGCGTTCCCGCATGGGGTGGGTCAGGCTCCTTCCTCGGCCAGGACTTCATCGCCGAAGAGCATGGTGTCGATTGGCAAGCGTTGAAGGGCCAGCTTTCGGGTTTCGACCTGGTGATCAACAACCATGTCATGGCCGTCCATCCCCTGATCGCCCGGCTGCGCTCCGAGGGGACGCGCACGGCATGCTATCTACACGTCGTCGACAACACCGCCTTCAAGCGTCCGGCAGGCCAGCCTTTTGCCGCCATTGCCCACGAACATTGCTATGACGCCTTCCTGACCTGCTCGGAACAGCTCAAGACCTATCTGCACAGTTTCGGCGTGCCGCACGCAAAGGTCTTCGCGGTCGCAAACAGCGCCGGCTTTTCGGTCCCGCCGAAAGTTCAAACCGAAGTCTTCACAGCCCGGAGACAGCCGCGCGGCGACGCGCAGCTGCGCGTGCTCTACCTAGGGCGGCTCGACCGTCAGAAGGGCATCGATCGGCTGGCCGCGACCCTGTCCGAGCTCCGCGCAAGGAATGTTCCGTTCGAGGCGCGCGCCATCGGCGGGGAAATTCTCGCCGATACCAGCGTCTCCTGGACTGAACGATTGAAGGATCTTTCGGTTGACGTCCGTCCACCGGCCTTTGCCACCAAGGAACTCATCAAGGCGCTGTCCTGGGCGGATGTGCTCGTCATGCCCTCGCGCTGGGAGGGGGCACCGCTCGTCATAGCCGAAGCGCAGCAGCTCGGATGCGTTCCGATCGCCACATCGGTCGGGGCCGTCGATGAACTGATCGTCGATGGCGAAGACGGTGTGCTGATCCATGCGGCGGCCGATCCCGAAGTCGTCCGGTCGATGACCGAAGTCATCGAAGCGGTAGCCCGCAACCCTGACCAACTTGCTCCGCTGATCGAAGGCTGCATCAAGACTGCAGCCCGTCGTTCGTGGACATCCTCATTTTCGCAGTTTCTCGCGTGGTGCGACACCTCGGTCGACAATTCGTCCCAGGCAAGAACGGCCGTCTTTCCCTCGGATCCGGCGGTTGATGCCGGCATCCGGGCGGCCGGTTGAGCCCACGCCAGTTTTTTAAGCAGAAAGGTCGATTGCATGCCTGCAAGGATTCTCGTGACGGGTATTCCCGGTCACTACACGCGCCTCGTAAATGGCGCTCACGGTTTGTCCGTCTCCTATGCGGAGCGCCAGAAACAACCGGAGACCAAAGAGGAGTTTCTGCAGGAGCTGCGCAATATCAGCAACACCGGCAATTACCTCATCGGTGAAGGTGCGCTGCGCGCGCTTTCACCCCATGCCAAGCACGTGCCGTTCTGGCATCTCTACAATTGCGCCAAGAACGGTGTCGGCCTCGACGAGTTCAACGCCAATTTCGATATCTGCGTCTTCACCTGCGCCAACCTGCTGCGCAAGGGCCTTTCGGCTGATGCTGAAGCCGATGTGCTCGAGAAGCTCAAGATGCCGATCGTCATGCTCGGCATTGGCCAGCAGAACCGCAAGGACCTGGAGAACAATCTGCCGGAGGGTACCAAGCGGCTCCTCGCCATCCTCAAGGACCGTGAGCATTTCTTCCTAACACGCGGCTTCGAGACGGAAGGTTTTCTCAAGGACCAGGGCTTCAAGTTCGTCCGGCCGACGGGCTGCCCATCCGTCTACTTCATGCCCGACAACATGCGCAAATCGCTCAAGAAACTGCCGGAAGTCGATGTCAGCAAGGCGCGCACCATCTTCTCCGGCTACCTCGGCGGCAACCAGGATACGGTGCTCGATGCCAAGGCGCTGCCCGGCGGCGACAGCGTCCCGCAATATGTGGTCCAGGATGAGTTTCTCCACTTCGACATGAGCGTCGAGCCCAATGCCGAGGGGCGTGTCTACGACACCGCGTCGGGCACGATGGTGGGCAATCTCGCCTACCCCGGCGCCGACAGGCTCGGCAAACCTTTCCAGGTGCGCACCTTCTTCGACACCAACCAATGGCGCGCCTGGGCTTCGTCGATGGACTTCAATCTGGGTCGCCGCTTCCACGGCTCGATCATCGCCATGCAGGCGGGCGTGCCGAGCCTGATGGTTGCGGTCGACGACCGGATGCGCGAAATGCTCGGCTACACCGGTTTGCCGGCGGTCGACATCAACGAGATCGACGGGGCCGAGAACCGCAGCGAATTCGTTGCCGCCCATCTGTCTAAGCTCAATGCTTCGGAACTCGTCGACCGATACTCCGATCGCGAGCGCGCATTCCGCTCGACTTTGCGGGAAATCGGCATCGGCCAGTAACTTCGTTAAAACAAAGAGATAGAGCGTTTCCGAGGGCTTCGTTCAAGCCGGAAACGCTCTGGCTGAACCTGGCATCCTCCCAAGGGCTCGTTCAAAGGACAGTTATGCGTATCTTACTTACAGGGATCCCCTCGTATCTGCAGCGCACGATCGGCTCGGTTGCCGGCAAAACGGTGCACCATCGTCCCTATTTCGACGAGGTGACGGCGAAAAAGGACTTCCTCTCCCAGGTCCGGAAGATTGCCAATACCGGCAACTATCTGATCGGCGAGGGAGCAGCCCAAAGCCTGCGGGGACATGACGTCACCTATGTGCCATTCTGGCATCTGGCCAATAACCGATCCTCGGACGAGGTTTACGAGCAGGCAAACCGCGAGTTCGATCTCTGCGTCTTTGCTTCCGCCAACCTGCTGCGGCCCGGATATTCCGCCGATCTCGAAGCCGAAGTCTTCGCCAAGCTGAAGATGCCAGTGGTGGTGATGGGCATTGGCATCCAGCGCAAGGAAGGCCTCAAGGAACTGCTGCCGGCCGGAACGCTCAAGTTCCTGGATGTGCTCAGGAACCGGGAAAGCTACTTCCTGACGCGCGGCTATTTCACCGCGGAGTTTCTGAAAGAGCAGGGGATGAAATTTGTCAAGCCGACAGGTTGCCCCTCGCTTTACTTCGCGCCCGATCAAATGGTCAGATCGCTCACGGCACTCGCCAATCCTGCTTTGGCTGATGCGCAGAAGATCGCCTTTGGCGGATATCTCGGCAGCGTCGCCGACACGATCGTCGACGCGCACGCGTTGCTGGGGCCGAAATCCGTTGCCAGTTACGTGGTCCAGGATGAAGTCATCGCCTACAATCTGGAACTGCCGGGTGACGATGCTACGCCGGTCTACGATCGCGCCAGGGGACTGATTACGGGCGAGACGCAATACAAGCACAAGGAAAAATGGCAGCGCGAGCACGAACTGATCGCATTCTTCGACACAAACCAGTGGCGCACCTGGACCACGAGCAGGGACATGTGCTTCGGCCGCAGGTTCCATGGTTGCATCATCGGAATGCAGGCGGGTGTTCCCGCACTGATGATCGCCGTGGACGACCGCATGCGTGAAATGCTGGAATTCATCGGCTTCCCCTATATCGAGGCGGGGACCTGGAACCGCGAAGGCGACAAGCGCACCTATCTCTCGAACTTCCTGTCGAAGATCGACGCGGAGGCGGCGATCGACCGCTACAGGGCCTGTGAGGCCAACTTCAGAAATGTGCTCGGACAGATTGGGATCTGAGCGCGGGATGTGGAACGTGGTGGCGCGCAGAGGCCTGCTTTGCGCGCTGCTTTCACTTCTGGCCTTCGAACCCAGTTCGGCGATCGGGCGCGATCGAAACCTGGCCGATATTGTCGGTATCAACAGGGTCAATCTCGCCTGGCTGGCACCGGATGAGCAGAGGAAAATCCTGGGCGATATCGCCGCGAGCGGTGCAACGCACGTGCGGCTGTCCCTGTCGACCCCGGTCGACAAGAGCATCGACGCGGTCGAAATCGCTCACGGCCTCGGGCTGAAGATCCTGCTGGAAATCCAGCTTACGAACCCGGATTACTATGCCGATGGCGTGCGCGCGCGAACGGGTTTCGGACGCATCTGGGACATTCGCCGCCTTTCCGACCTGGACCCCGTGAGATACCGTGAAAACCTCAGGGCGGCGCTTCACCGAATGGATGACGCCGGGGTCAGTCTTGCGGCCGTCGAGCCCGGTAACGAAATCAATTACAGCGCCTACAATGGTGACCTGGTCGTATTTCGCGAACCCGGCGCCGTCACACCACGTCGCGCATCCGATATCCGCAACCGGGGAGCCTTCGAGCGTGGATTGGCGACCTATGTCGAGATTGCCAGAATTACGAGGCAAGAGTTGAAGGCGACGGCCCACAGCAGGAACGCGGTGGTCGTCTCCGCCGGCCTCTCAGACATGAATGCCGGTGAGGCGGACCAAAGAGGCATGGAGCGTCTTGACCCGGAAGAAGTGATCGCACGCCTGAAATCGCTTGGTATCGACAGCTATGTCGACGCCTATGGCATTCACGTCTATCCGGGACGCAAGGCAGGGCCGAAGCTTGCGGGCTATATCCGTGATCTTCTTCGTTTCTGTGCGGCAGGGGATCGGGGCAAGCCCTGCTGGGTTACCGAGTGGGGGGTGGCAAACGCCGCCCGCTCATGCCCGCTCGACGATCGAAAACGGGCTGACGCGGTTGCAGCGATGCGGTCAGTGTTTCAAACCCTCATGTCGTCGGGCCGATTGACGGCCGCCTTCTACTACGACTGGGACACGCACGCCGCTTATGGTGTCTGGCGATGCGGTGGTCTCAGCTCTGCCGGAGTGAGGGCGATCGCCCCGAATTAGTCCGACGCATCGCTCGGAGCCGTCGTGCGCAGCGACACAGGTTGTGGCGCGACGCCGCTGCATACCGGATACCGCGCCGCCTTCCTCGCTGGCGCCATCCGGTCAACGTTCGCGGCGTCGAACGCACGGACGCTTTAGAGAAAGTCTGCCATCTCGGCGTTGTAGTAGACCTTGGTCCGCGGTCCAGCCAGAATGGGATCAATAATGCGGACGCATTCCTTGTAATGCTCGGTCCTGCGATGGTCTTCCAGCGCCTCTGCAGATCGAAAAACTTCGTAGATGAGAAAGGTGTTTTCGTCCTGCGGATCGCGCAGGACGTCGAAACGCAGGTTGCCCGGCTCGCTGCGCGTCCCTTCGTAGTTGATGCGAAAGGCCTCGAGAAATTCGGCCGCATGGCCTTCCTTGACCTTGATGTTGACCATCTGAATGAGCATGTCGTTTTCCTTGGTAACGTTAGAGCGGCACGCGGGCGCGTGCGAAGAATGGGGTTAGAGACCGGGAGCCTTCCACATGGCAGTGGTGACGCCTTCATCGACCAATTGACGTTGAAGCGCGTAGGCTCGGGCCCAACGCTCGCCGGCGTTGTCGTAGATCGCCTTGTGTTCGGCATTGGGTTCGAAGTGCCGGTCCCAACGAACCCAGCTTTCGGCGGCCTCGACGAAATTGCGGTGGAACCCAACGCCGATTGCCGCTGCAGCCGCACAGCCGAGAGCCGTCGCCTCTTTGACAACAGGTGTTACCACCGGCAGTCCGGTTGCGTCCGAAAGGATTTGCGACCAATGGGCGGACTTGGAGGCGCCGGCCGCAAAGACGATCTTTTCAGGCGTCTTGCTGGATAGCTTGAAAATGGCGGCGAGGTTGCGGGCCGCGACAATGGCCGCGTTTTCCTGCAGGGCGCGAAAGATAGCTGCCTTGCCGGATTTCTCCGGGTCGATGGAGAGGTTCAGCAGGGACGGGGCCGCATGATACCATTTTCCATAATGCATCACGTCCGAGAACACCGGGATAATGCCGTAGGCGCCTGGAGGAACCAGCGCCGCCTTCTGCTCGAGCAGGCGATAGGCGTCGCCACCGCTGCCGGCGGCGGCAATTTCCTCGGCGCCGAAGCTGTCGCGGAACCAGCGCATGACGATGCCGACGAAGAAGCTGATGGCCTCGGCCTGGTTGAGACCGGTCACGACGTGCGGGTTGATGCGCAGATCCATCGACGGATCCGTAACGGATGGCGCCACATTGACCACCTGCTGCCAGAAAGTGCCCCCAAGCACGGCGCAATCACCTTCGTTGACGACGCCGAGACCGGCCGCGCCGATCTGGCAGTCGCCGCCGCCCATCACCACCGGTGTGCCGGCGGCCAGGCCGGTCTCATCGGCTGCCTGTGACGTCACGTGACCGATCACGGTCCCTGGCTCGGCGCTCGGCGGGAAAATATCGTCTCGCATGCCGGCCCGTGTCATCGCATCCGGGAGCCAGTTGCGCGCCTTCAGGCTGTAGAGACCGGTCGTGCCGCCATTGGACGGATCGCTGGCGATCACGCCTGAAAGCCGTGCGAGCACCCAGTCTGAAAGCATGCTGACGCGATGCACACGATCATAGACATCTGGAAGGTTGCGTTTCAGCCAGAGCAGGCGGGGCAGGGCGCCAAGCGCAAACGTCTGGCCGGATTGGGCATAGAGTTCAGCCTCGAGTTGCGGAAAGTCCTGCTTCAGGGCGCGCACCTCGTTGTTGGCGCGGCTATCGACATTGGCGCATGCCCAGATTTCCTTGCCATCGCGATCGTAGGCGACAATGGCTTCGCGCATGCTGGTGGCGCTGACGGCCGCAATATCGGCTGCCCGGATGCCCGCATCGGCAATGACGCGGCGGACCGCCCGCGCCAGAAGGGCCCAATTGCCCGCGACATCGAAATCCATCGAGCCGGCAAAGCGCGGGTCAGGCTTGTGCCACCACTCATGCTGGGCGCTGGCGATTTGATTGCCGTTGTGGTCGAAGATGACGGCGCGTCCGCTGCCCGTGCCGGCGTCGACGGCGAGGAGATATCTTGCATTCATTGTAATGCTCAGTCCTTGATCTCGAGCAGTCCGGCGGCGGTCGTTTCATCGGTGATGAGGATGCCGACGAATTTTCCCCGCAAGGCGGAATGGATGGCTTGTACCTTTTGCAGGCCACCTGCCGCGGCCACGACTTTCTCTGCGCGCGACAGGGTCGCAAGCTTCACCCCGATGACGCGATCGTGCAGCGGCAGATCGAGCACCTCGCCCTGTTCGTTGTAAAACTGGCAAAGGATATCGCCGACCGCACCCTTGCGGCGCAGCGGCTCCACTTCATCCGGAGTGACATAACCGGAGCGCACGACCGTCGAGGCGGGCGAAAGCTCACCGATGCCGACGAGCTGAAACGATGCGTTGAGCGCCATATCGAGCAGGTTGGCGACAGCTGGCTCGGAGGAGAGGTTGCTTGCAACCTGCGGGTCTCTGACGACAAGAGGTGCGGGGACAAGATGGACGCTGCTACCCCAATTGGCGGTGCGCATGCCGTCCACATAGGTGCCGACGCCGCCGGTCAGGCTGACGAGGCCGATATCGCGTTCGTTGGCGAGATGACCGAGACGTTGGATCGTGTTGCTGACGGTGGCGCCCCAGCCGACCGCCAGGAGGTCGCCATGTTGCAGGCGCTGCATGAGGAATTGGGCGGCCGCCTGGCCCAGACGGTCGCTCGGGTCCTGATCGGGCAACTGTGGCACGACATAGGCCTCCAGCAGCCCGTAGCGTTCCTTGATCTCGCGTTCGAGTGTCAGGCATCCCTGATAGCGCGAATTGATGCGCACCTGGATAATGCCCGAACGGCGGCCACTCTCCAGCAGACGAGACACCTTGATGCGCGACATGTTCAGCCGTTCGCCGATCTCGTTCTGGGTCAAGCCGTCATTGTAGTAGTACCAGGCAATGCGGGTGAGGGTCTCCTCGTCCGCATCCGCGTAACTCCACTCGCCATTGTCCGAAGCCATGCGGCTCATTCCTTTGGGTTGTTGTGATCATTTGAGTATCGCAAAAACATTTGATACGTCAACGGTGCTGTGCTTCGAAAAAATCTATTGCTCGGCAACCAGCTGTTTTCACGCACTTATTTGCACATTGCCTGCCTAAATACCCGGATTCGTTTCCGTTCGGTACTGCTGACCATATTGACGGCAATCGGGCGTTATGATCACATGATGGCAGTCGAGTACATTTGAACAGGTGGGGAATGATGAAGGAACAAGCGGCCGGGAGGGTCGCCCTTCTGGAGGACATCTGGAAATCCTATGGTGCTGTGCCTGTCCTGAAGGGCGTCTCGCTGGCGCTCGAAGCCGGAGAGGTGCACGCACTTCTCGGAGGCAACGGCGCAGGCAAATCCAGCCTGATGAAAATCATGTCCGGAGTGATTCCGGCCAATTCGGGCCGGATCGAAATCAACGGCCGGACGTTGACGCACGCCTCGCCGGCGCTCGCCCAGGATCTCGGTCTCTATCTCGTGCCGCAGGAAGCGCATATCCTGCCAAACCAGACGGTCTTGGAGAATATCTGCCTGGGCCTGAAACCGTCACCACGCTCGCTGCGGCCGCGCGTCGAGGCGCTTGTCGCCGAGCTCGCCGTTACCGTCGATCTCGATGCGCAGGCAGCCTCGCTCGAGATCGCCGAGCGGCAGATCGTCGAAATCTTGCGTGGCCTGGTGCGGGACGCCCGCGTCCTTATCCTCGACGAGCCGACCTCGGCCCTGACCCCCTTCGAGACGAGCGCGCTTTTCGAGCGCGTGCGCAAACTGCAGGGCCAAGGCGTCGGCATTTTCTTCATTTCCCACAAGCTGCGGGAAATCCGGGAAATCTGCAGCACCATCAGTGTGCTGCGGGACGGCGTCATCGTGCTCTCGGGACCGCTCGACGAGCATACGGACGCTGAGATCGTCGAGGCGATGAGCCGTGTACAGCTTGTAGCCGACGGCGGTACCGCCAAGGCCGGGCGCAAGGTGGCGCAGATCGGTCAACCGAGGCTCACGGTGCGCGGGCTGTCGGGAGAGGGCTTTCGCGATATCGACCTCGATGTCCGGGCAGGAGAGATCCTCGGTCTTGCCGGTGTCGTCGGTGCCGGGCGCACGGAGTTTGCCGAGACGCTTTTCGGCCTGCGCAGAGAAAGCGCCGGGAGCGTGCATCTGGAAGGCAAGGAGCTGAAGAACCGGCAGCCACGGTCGTGCATCGATCATGGCCTCGTCTATCTGCCCGAAGACCGCCAGCAGAACGGCCTCTTCCTCGAAGCACCGCTCTACTGGAATGTCTCGTCCTATCTGATCCATCGGCTGCCGTTTTTCCTGCGATCGGGGACAGAGCGCCGGATCTTCGACGGCTTCCGCGACAGCATGGGCATCAAATGCACCGGCGCCGGGCAGGCAGCCCGTGGTCTCTCCGGGGGCAACCAGCAGAAGGTCCTCATGGCAAAGTGCCTGTCGGCGGGACCAAAGGTTTTGATCCTCGACGAGCCGACGCGTGGGGTCGACGTTGCTGCGCGAAATGACATCTACGCGCTGATCCGCACGCTCGCCGGCGAAGGCGTCGCCATCGTCCTCATATCCTCCGACTTCGACGAGATCGAGCAATTGGCCGATCGCGTGCAGGTTATGGCCTTTGGCCGGCACGGCGGCGAACTTTCGGACGCGATCAGCGTCGATGCAATCGCCAGACTGGCCTTCGGCGCCTCGGAGCCCAATCATGCTTGATCTCTTTGCCCGCAACCGCGTGGTCACGCTCGTCCTCATCCTGGCGCTTGCCTACGCCGCAATCGGCGCGGCGGCGCCGGGTTACCTCTCCGGAGCAACGCTCTCGACCGTGCTGTCGAGCAGCCTGGTGCTGATGCTGATCTCGCTCGGTACCATGGTCGTCATCCTGACGCGCAACATCGATGTGTCGAGCGGCTCTGTGCTCGGCCTGAGTGCCGCTGTGCTTGGCCTGCTGTTGAACGCCGGGTTCAGCCTGCCGGTCGCGATCGTGTTTTCCCTCTTCACCGGTGCCCTGGCCGGTGCGTTCAACGGGCTGATGGTCGCCTATCTCGGCATACCGTCGATCGTCGCCACGCTGGGCACGCTTGGTCTTTATCGCGGCATCATGCTGGTCATGACCGGAGGGCGCTGGATCGAGGACCTGCCGCAGGACCTGAAGGCGCTTTCCGCCAATCTCGGCTCCGGCTTTTCGGCGCTGTCAATCGTCGTCGTTTTCCTGATCGTCACGCTCTGGCTGTTCCTGCGCAAGACGCGTTTCGGCCGCTTCTTCTATGCGGTCGGCGACAACAAGGCGGCTGCACACCACCTCGGCGTGCCGGTGCGGCGCGTGCAATTCGCGGCTTTCGTGGCGGCCGGATCTTGCGCCGCGCTGGCCGGCGTCGTCTTTGCCGCCCAGATCGGCTTCATCCCGAACCAGGCGGGGAACGGCATCGAACTCAAGGCGATCGCCGTCAACGTTCTTGGCGGCGTCAGCCTTCTCGGTGGCACCGGCTCGGTCGCGGGCGTTGTCGCTGCGGTGACCTTCATCACATCGATCGACAGTGCACTCGTGTTCCTGAAGATCCCCGCCTACTGGAACGACTTCATCGCCGGTGCACTGTTGCTGTCGGTTCTGCTTCTTGACGGCCGCATCCGTCAACTGATCGAGCGGCGCATTCGTGCACGCCGCTACGCCATCCATGATCGTGCGTCCGCCCACGACACCAAGTCTTCGACAACCAGGATCGCGGAGGCGCGCCGATGAAAAAGTTGATCTTCCGTTGGGAGACTGCGTTGCTCGCCATGCTGGTGGCAGAGCTTGCGATCTTCGGCATCATCAACCCGCGCTTCCTCAATCCTGCAAACCTGATCTACGGCACCTCGGATTTCGTCCAGATCGGCATCGTCGCCTTGCCGCTGACCTTGGTGATCATCGCCGGCGGCATCGATGTGTCCTTCGCATCGGCCATCGGCCTTGCGGCAATCGTGTTCGGGGTTGCGACCTTCTACGCCGTACCGCTGCCGCTATCGATCTTGCTGTCGCTTGCGACCGGCGCAGTTTGCGGCCTCTTCAATGCCACAGTTATTCACCTGTCGAAGATCCAGCCGCTCGTCGTTACCCTCGGCAGTCTCTATCTGTTTCAGGGGACTGCGACCGTCGCCTCGGGCCTTGTCGGGGCTGGCGGTTACGAGGGGATCGGCAACTTCCCGGAAGCCTTCAATGGGTTCGGCTACGCACAGCTGTTCGGGCTGCCCGCGACCCTTGCCGTCTTTCTAGGGCTTGCCTTCGTTCTGGTCGTACTGCTGCATTTCACGCGCTTCGGCCGTGCTGTCTTTCTTGTTGGACAATCGGAGAATGCGGCCCGTTTCGCCGGCATTCCGGTGGCCACCATCCAGACGATCACCTACGTCGTCACCGGGCTGTGTGCCGCAATAGCGGGGCTCGTCATGTCCGCCTATTTCGGCTCGGCGCGCGTCGATCTCGGCGCCGCGACATTGCTGCCGGCCGTCACCGCGGCGGTCCTCGGAGGGGCGTCCATCTACGGCGGCCAGGGTTCCATTCTCGGAACGCTCATTGCCACATTCGTCATCGGCTATCTGCAGCAGGGCCTGCAGGCAAGCGGTGTTTCAAGCCAGATTTCCAGCGCACTTTCGGGAGGGTTGCTGGTTATAGCGGTCGCATTGCGCCACGGAAGCGCTTTGCTTGCCGATTTCGTCGCCGTTGCCAGGCAGCAGAAGGGCCGGGCGGCAGTTACTTCAGGAGGAGAAAAAACATGACCAACACATTGATCAAAAACGCTGTTCTTGCGGCCAGCCTTCTTGCTGGCACCATGCTCGCGTCCGGAACGGCACAGGCCGAATCCCAGATCGCCTTCATCCCCAAGCTGGTCGGGGTCGGTTTCTTTACCAGCGGCGGTGCTGGCGCCGTGAAAGCCGGCGAAGAAGTCGGCGCCAAGGTGACCTACGATGGTCCGACCGAGCCGAGCGTCTCGGGGCAGGTGCAGTTCATCAACAACTACGTCAACCAGGGCTACAACGCCATCATCGTTTCGTCCGTTTCGCCGGATGGACTGTGCCCGGCGCTGAAGCGTGCAATGGAGCGCGGTGTGCTGGTGATGACGTGGGACAGCGACGTCAATCCGGATTGCCGGAGCTACTACATCAACCAGGGCACGCCCGAACAGCTTGGCAGCCTGCTCGTCGACATGGCGGGAGAGGGCGTGAAGAAGGAAAAGGCGAAGGTTGCCTTCTTCTATTCGAGCCCGACCGTCACCGACCAGAACGCATGGGCGGAAGCTGCCAAGGCGAAGATCGCCAAGGAGCATCCCGGCTGGGAGATCGTCACCACGCAGTATGGCTACAATGACGCGCAGAAGTCGTTGCAGACGGCCGAAAGCATCCTGCAGACTTACCCGGATCTCGACGCGATCATCGCGCCAGATGCCAACGCTTTGCCGGCCGCTGCCCAGGCCGCCGAAAACCTGAAGCGGGCCGACGGTGTGACCATCGTCGGGTTCTCGACGCCCAATGTCATGCGTCCTTACATCGAGCGGGGCACGATCAAGCGGTTCGGCCTCTGGGATGTGACCCAGCAGGGCAAGATCTCGGTCTTTGTCGCCGACCACGTCTTGAAGAACGGGCCGATGAAGGTCGGTGACAAGCTGGAAGTTCCAGGCGTCGGCACGGTCGAAGTCTCGGCCAACAAGGTCCAGGGCTACGATTACGAGGCCGAAGGCAACGGTATCGTACTGCTGCCCGAGCGTACCGTCTTCACCAAGGACAACATCGGCAATTTCGACTTCTGATCCTGAAAACACCATACCGGGCGGCCAGCGAGTGGCCGCCCGTTCTCAACTGCTGAAAAATGGAAATCCATCATGAAGAGCCGCTGGAACGACATCGACGCCGACCGTTATTTGGAGGCCGCCCGGTCCGCCGGTCATAGCGAAGCGTTGGGGCTGCGCATCTATACCTCGCGCATCATCGGCGGCGATCCGGATCTCGTGCTACACGGCGGAGGCAATACCTCGGTCAAGGTGACGGGCGAGGATGGTTCAGCGCTCATGCATATCAAAGGCAGCGGCTGGGATCTCGATACCATCGAGGCGCCAGGCCTGCCGGCGGTGCGGCTGCCGGAGCTTCTGGCCGCGCGCGACGGACCCAGACTTTCCGACCCCGATATGGTCGCCTTGCTGCGCGCCAATCTGCTGGATGCCGCCGCACCCAATCCCTCGGTGGAGGCGCTTTTGCACGCCTTCATCCCGCACGACTTCGTTGACCACACGCATGCGACCGCGATCCTCGCGCTGGCGGACCAACCCGACATGCGCGATACCGTTGCGCGCATCTACAACGGCCGCGTCGCCTATGTGCCATATGTGATGCCGGGCTTTGACCTGTCTATCGAAGCAGATCGTATCTTTCAGGCGCAACCGGATTGCGAAGGCCTCTGGCTCGAAAACCATGGCCTGTTCACATTCGCCGGTACGGCCCGCGCATCCTACGAACTGATGATCGAATTCGTAGACATTGCGGAACAGGAGCTCGCCCGAAAAGAGGTTGTGCTGACGGGACCCCAGCCAAATGATCGCGTGGCTGACGCCGGCCTGACGGCGCGACTGGCCAAGGCCTTGGCTGGTCCCGGCTCTCCCTTCGAACATGCGGTGTCGGTCGAATTTCGCTCGACGCCAGCCATTCGCACCTACGCGTCGCGGGGGGACCTTGAGAGCGTTTCCCGAAGAGGTACGGTAACGCCGGATCACGTCATCCGCATCAAGCCGTGGCCGATGATAATCGAACCAGAGGCGGATGCGGACGAGATCGCGGCGGTCGTTGAACGCTATCGTGCCGAGTACCGCGCGTATTTCCAGCGGAATGCCGGCCGAACGCCTGTTCCGAAGACCATGCTGGATGCCTATCCACGCGTCGTGGTCGTGCGCGGCGAAGGTATATTCGCAATCGGAGGAAACGCCAGAGCCGCGCGGATCGCAGGGGACCTGTGCGAGCAGGCAACACGCACGATCAATGCTGCCGAATCCTACGGCCGCTACACGCCTATTGGAGAAGCTGATCTGTTCGACATGGAATACTGGGTGCTCGAACAGGCGAAGCTGAAGGTCAATCAGGCGTCCTGACCTTTTGGGTATGAGCCCCGGAGGCAGACAACGAAAGAGAACAAAATGGCGCCGTGTCATGACGGCGCCGGATAACAACTCTGGTTGCTTCGCCTCCATCGGGAAAGCACGCGGCGATCCTGCGCAGTTGCGGCATCACCGCGAACCGGAGTTTTGGCCTGGTGAGAGCCCGTCGAGCAGGAAGTCGAGGCCCTTCCTGAAAGTGCCGTCCCAATCGCTGTCCAACAGCAGACGGGCGCGTTCGATTGTCGGATAGTGTTCGCTGAGACCTGTAAGGCGTTGTTGCGCGGCGGCTCGGTCATCGTCCGAGAGGCCGAAGCTCGCACGAGTGATCGTGGCGCCCATCACATAGTTCCACAAAGACCATATCGCGACGTTCAGGTCTGCGTCCGCCACACCGGCTCTCGACAAGGTCTTGCTCAGCAGTTCCAGGCGATTGAGGATGTTCGGGCCGAGCGCCCGGCGCGACAGCAACGACGCCGACCACGGATGGCGCAGCATGCTGGCCCGCCAGTCTTGGAGCAGGTGAACGGCTTCATCGCGCCAGTCCTCTGGCTCATCCACTTGCGGCGCTCCGCGGTATTCAAGCACCGCATCGAGCGCCAGATCAAAGACCTCCTCCTTGTTGTCGACATGCCAGTACAGGCTCATTGCGCCCGCGCCGAGGCGATCGGCCAGCCGACGCATCTTCAATCCGTCGACCCCTTCGGCGTCCAGCAGCTCTACCGCGGTGGCCACGATCCGATCCAGAGAGAGAGGCGGGTCACCGTGTGGTTCCTGCACGGACTGGAGTGATACACTCTTCCGTTGAGATCGGTTGCTCTGCGCGCTGCTGCGTTTGGCTGCCATCCGCTTTCCCTGCTGATCAGAACGTCGTTCTAAGCCGACAATGCGACGAATGTCGATACTCACCGATTGACTCGTACGCTGTACGATGCAATCTAATCGTACAGCGTACGAGTCAACCTTGTAACGAGCTAAAATTCAATCCTGCAGACCGCGAGGGTACATCGCTCGCAGTTCTCAAGGCCGAGAGAAGATTATGTCACGCACAATCAAGCATGTGCTTATCGGAGGGGTAATCATCATGACCATGGCAGTTCCCACGGTGGCGCCAGCGAATGAGAAAGATCGCAAGCTGACCATCGTCAATCCACAAACACTCTATGATCCGACGCCGAACGGCTACAGCACGGCGGTGATCATGCCGCGCGAAGGCCGGGTCGCCTACATCTCCGGGCAAGGAGGCCAAGACGGCACTGGAGCCTTGTCGCCCGACTTCGCCGCTCAGGTTAAGCAGGGCTACGCGAATTTGCGCGCCGCCCTCGATGCGCTTGGCGCCCGGACGGATCAGGTTGCCAAGCTCACGGTCTTCGTGGTCGACCATGATATGTCCAAGCTTGGGGTATTGACCAAGAGCGTCAAGGAAATGTTCGGCGAGGCGCTGCCAGCGCAGACCTTGATCCCGGTACCGAAACTGGCGGTCGACGGCATGCTGTTCGAAGTGGAGGCCGTGGCCCTGCTCGATTAGCGCGGGCATCATCCGCCGCATCTCGGTGACGTGGCAGTCGGGCGTACGCGCCCTCTGGAGCCAGAGCGGCCTTCCGAATTAATTGTGCTGGTGGCCAGTTCCATCTGCGCTTTGGTGGAGATGCTGCTCCTCGGGTTGGGCCCGCAATTCGTTGATCTGCGCCGTCCTGGTGGTCAGATACGAGATGAGGTCCGATGCGTCGCTCGCCGACAGGCCGAGGTTCGGCATGCGGACGCCTTTGTATTTCGCGTCGAGATCGGCGAGGATCGGGTCTTTGTTTGCGCGCAGTCGGGCCGGATTCGTGATCATCTCCGACAACCACAGGCCGTCACGCCTGTCCGTGACGCCGAGGAGATCGGGCCAGCATGGTCGATTACGCCGACTGTGTGGCAAGGTGCGCAGATCTTCCTGAATAGAACCTGCCCCGGTTCACGGCCGATCGTCAGGTCTCGCGGGTCGTGATTCGCCGCCAGAGCATCCAGCCAAACGTGACGCCGATCCGTCCAGTCCGGCTCCATATGACGCTCCACAAACGCCCCAGTTAGATCCACCTATGAACGTTGTGCGGAGGCCGGAAGAATGCCCTTCAGGATCGTCTCGGTGATCGTTATCGCCGCGGTCTCGTAGTCCTCTGCCTTCAGACGCGGCTTCTTCAGGCCGTCGGCGGCGATGGGTTCGAAATCCGCGTAGTACTGCGTCGATGCCCAGAGCATGATGAACAGGTGGCGCGGATCGACGGGCAGCATCTTTCCCGCTGCGATCCATCCCTCGACGACGGCCACATGCGCGTCCGTGACCTGGCGCATATGGTCGCGATCCTTCTTCTTCAGGAATCGGGCGCCCTGGATGATCTCGCTGGCGAAGAGCCGGGATTCTGCCGTGTTCTTGCGGGTGTAGTCGAGTTTCGCCTTGATGTAGAGGCGGAAGGCCTCGGCCGGCTCGCGATCCGGCGAAATGTATTTCAGCGCATCGTCCCAGCTGGCGATGAGGTGGGAGATGATGGCCTTATAGATCTCTTCCTTGGAGGCAAAGTAGTAATAGACGTTGGCCTTGGGCAGTCCCGAGGCCTCGGCGATTTCGGCGATGCGCGTGCCATCGAAGCCCTTGCGCGCGAAGATCTCGATCCCGGCCTTGATGATCAGACGCATATTGCGCTCGCGGATGCGTTCCTCCGGATCTCGTGCTGCCTTTGCCATGCGATCTCGCCTCCATCTCGCCGCCGCTCCCTACCAGACAATCATGCGTGGCGGCGAGGCCGTTTGCGCAATTTCCGAGTTTTCCGGCGAAATGCAAGCGCATCGCCATTTGCCTAAAACCTGACTATCTGGTCAAAAAAACCTGACGGTGCAGTCATTTTTTCTCTCAAGAAAGTTGACACTTTGGTCAGCTTTTGTCTAGTCTCCTTTCAACGAGTTGGAGGGGTGGTGTGATGCCGGCACGACTGAGAGAGGCGATGGCGGAAACGCTGGCCGGCTGGGAGGCCGATCTGCCACAGGTCTGGCAGGATGCGCTCGGACCGATTGGGGATGATTTCGATCGGGTCGATGTCGGTCTCGCGTTCGAAGCCTGGGAGCCGATCTTCCCGGCGCGCCGCGGCAGGATCTTCCCCGGCCAGCCGAAGGGCGCGCATGCGCTTGCGGCATTCGATGGAATTGCGCCCGACGGCGTGCGCTGCCTGATCCTGGGTCAGGATCCCTATCCGGAACCGGGTTTCGCCACGGGCCGCGCCTTCGAGGCCGGCAATCTCGCCAGCTGGGCCGAGCTGGACAAGATGTTCTCGAAGAGCATCCGCGCCTACATGCAGCTGATTGCGGCAGCGCGTCTGGGCGACGAGAGCCTCAGTGAGGACTTTGGTCGCTGGCTCGATGTGCGGCAGCTGTTGTGTGATCCTTCAGGGTCGTTCGAGGCGCCGGATGTGATCGCCGACCGCTGGGTCGGCGAGGGCGTGCTGTTGCTCAACGCATCCCTGACGCTGTCGCGCTTTCGCGTCGATATCGACCCGCACCAGTCGCGCGGCCATCTTCCGTTCTGGCGGCCCTTGATGCTGCGCGTGGTCGAGATGCTGCTTTCGCGCGGCGAGCCGATTGTCCTTCTCGGGTTCGGCGCGGCCGCAGCCGATATTTTTGCTGAAGCCGGTATTCGTGAGGGCCGCCACGGCAATGTCGCCTGCGTCGAGCGCGAGCACCCCGCTTTTGCCGACAAGGTGCTTGGCCGGGAAAACCCCTTCCTTCTCTGCAATCTCTATCTGGAGGCGATGGGCGCTCGTCCCATCGCATGGTGAACCATGGCGTCCAGCCCGGAATATGACTTCATCATCGTTGGCGCCGGTTCGGCCGGCTGTGTTCTTGCCAATCGCCTGTCGAAGAACCCGGCCAACCGCGTGCTTTTGATCGAGGCAGGTGGAAAGGACCGCAATCCCTTGTTCCGGCTGCCGATGCTGATGGGCAAGCTCTTCCACTCGGGCATCTACAACTGGCACTATCACACCGAACCCGAGCCCTATCTCAATGGCCGTTCGCTCTATTGGCCGCGCGGCAAGGTTCTGGGCGGGACCTCGACGATCAATGGCATGATCTATGTGCGCGGCAATCGCCACGACTATGATCGCTGGGCACAGCTCGGCCTGCCTGGTTGGTCTTATGACGACGTCCTGCCGGCGTTCCGCCGCTCGGAAACGCATGTTGAGCGCAAAGACGCGTTTCACAGCACGGAGGGCGAACTCACCGTCTGCCGGGCCCGTGGTCACAATCCGCTGATGGACGTGTTCTGCGAGGCGGGCCTGCAGGCCGGCTATCCTGCGAATGATGACTTCAACGGTGCCACCCAGGAAGGGTTTGGCCGCTACGATTTCACCATCCGCAAGGGCAAGCGGTGGTCCACATCCTGGGCGTTCCTGCGCCCGGCGCTCGGCCGCAAGAACCTGACCGTGCTGACGGGCGCTGAGACCACACGCCTGATCATCGAGGGTGGCCGGGCTTGCGGTGTCGGGTACCTGAAGGACGGCCGGCCGGGGATCGCGCGCGCTGGGCGAGAAATCATCCTCTCTGCGGGCGTCGTCAATTCGCCGAAGGCTCTACTGCTTTCCGGTATAGGACCGGCGGACGAGCTGAGCGCGGTTGGCATCAAGCCGCTGCTCGACCTTCCCGGCGTCGGCAAGAACCTACAGGACCACGTCGACTGCGTCATGAGCTGGGAATGCCGCGAGCCGGTCACGCTGTTTGGCGACCTTCGCGCCGACAAGCTCATTCCCGCCGTTGCCCAAGGCATGCTATTCGGGGAGGGCATCACGACGACGTTTCCCTACGAGGCAGGGGCCTTCGTCCGCTCGAACGACGGCCTGGTCTCGCCCGATATCCAGCTGCACTTCATGCCGGCGCTCGAAAAGACCGCCAACCTGCATTTCCCCAATCCCTTCGCCAAGAAGCGGGCGGTCGAGGCGGATCACGGCTTCACCATCCGGGTAGGTCCCGTCAATCCGGCGAGCCGCGGCGAGATTACGCTGCGGTCGGCGAACCCGACCGACAAGCCCAAGATCCAGGCGAACTACCTGCAGTCCGATTTTGATATCCGCACGATGATCGATGGCATCCGGCTGACGCGCGACATCGTCGGGCAGAAGGCATTCGACCGCTTTCGCGGCAAGGAACTGGCACCCGGGCCGGAGGCGCTCGACGACGCCGGCCTGACCCGCTGGCTGCGCGCGACCGCGATGACGACGTTCCATCCGGTCGGCACCGCCAAGATGGGCAACGACCCCATGGCCGTGGTGGATGCACAGCTCAAGGTGCACGGCATCGAAGGACTGCGCGTCGCCGACGCTTCGATCATGCCGATCATCGCCAGCGGCAACACCAACGCGCCCGCCATCATGATCGGCGAGAAATGCGCCGAACTGATCCTGAACAGCTAAGGGAGTGATCCGATGATCCTCGAACACCGAACCTATTCGTTCAAGCCCGGCACGGTCGACAAGTGGATGAAGAAATACGAGGCTGACGGTCTTCCGGTGCAAAAGCGCCATCTCAACACATTCGTCGGCCTCTATGTTTCGGAACTCGGCACGCTTCACACCACCGTTCTGATGTGGGCCTACGACAGCCTTGCCGATCGCGAGGCGCGCCGGTCGGCCATGTATGCCGATCCGGATTGGCAGAAGTTCATCTCCGATGTTTGGGCGCTCGACGCGATCCAGAAGCAGGAGGTGATGATCATGAACCCTGCATCCTATTCGCCGCCATTTTGAGACGACCCGGCACGCGCCGCGCATTGCCTGCGCGTGCCGCAATGCGCATGACACAAGACAATCAACAAAAGAGGGAACGATCATGACTGACAAGGCTTCACAACACATACATCGCCGCACATTCCTGCAGGCAAGCGCGGGCGCCGCAGCGCTCGGCTTTGCCGCAAGCATCGTGCCCGAATTCGCCAGGGCATCCGGCGGGCTGGTCGCACTCGTCCATACGCAGGCTGCCGGCGACAACGGCCCGGTCGACCAGATGATCGCCAAGCTCAAGCAGCTGTCGGAAGAGAAGGGGTTCGAGCACCGCGCCATCTACGCGCAGGACCCGGCGACCTATGAAACCATCTACCGCACGCTTGGTGATGCAGGTGCTCAGATCATCATCTCCACCTTCAACGAAGTGGCTGAACCCTTCAAGGCACTGGCGCCGTCCTACCCCAACACCAAGTGGATCCAGCTGTTCGCCGACCCCTTCGAGCCGGCGATCCCGAACGTGGTGACGGTATCCTACGACTATTATCTTGGCTGCTACCTCTCCGGCGTCTTTGCGGCCAAGATGACGACGACGGGCAAGACCGGCTTCATCGGCGGCGTTTCGATCCCGCCGCTCAATGCCGATTTCAACGCCTTCAAGGCCGGCGTGCACTCGATCAAGCCGGATGCCAGCGTCGTTGCGGCTTTTGCCGGCTCGTTCCAGGACCCCGCAAAGGGCCAGGAAATCGCCACCCAGATGTACAATGACGGCATCGACTATATCCAGACGGACGCAGCCGCCACAGATGGCGGCATCATCGCCGCCGCCAACGAAAGGGAAGGCCGCATGGTGAGCTGCCTTGCGCCGGGACAATACGCACTTGGCCCGAAGTCACTCATCTCCATCGTCAGTCTCGATTTCGGCGTCTCGCTTTACAACGAGGCCAGCAAGGCCGTCGGTTCCGACTGGAAGGGCGGCGCGCACGAGCACACTGGGCTTGGCACCGGCGTCATCGACTTCGTTGCCTCGCCGATCTTTGCCGAACAGGGACCTGCGGATCTGAACGCCCGGGCGAAGGAGGCGCTTGTCGAGGTCGAGAAGGCACGTGCCGGTATCCTTGACGGCTCCATCAAGGTTCCGTTCAACACCACGCTCTGAGCCACTGGAGCATCCCGCTTTCAAGTGGAATCACTGAAAGCGGATGAGATGCTCCAGAATCAAAGTCCTAGTGCGTCCTTAGCGCGTTCTTCCGAACGCGCGGCGCTCTAGCGCCGGCCCGCCGGGTCGGCGCGGAGCCTTGACAGAAAACCGGCACCGGTCTTTCCCCTGAGGTGAGGATCGCCGGACGTTTGCGGATCATCACGCATTGGTCGATGGCCGCGAACCTTTGCTCTCGATGGGAACCTTTTGATGTCTAATCCTCCGAAACCCGCGCTGGAGTGCCGTGATGTCACCGTGAAATTCGGCGACGTGACGGCATTGTCCGACGTTGCCGTCTCGTTTGCCCCCGGTCAGATCCATGCGGTCGTCGGCCAGAACGGCGCCGGCAAGACGACATTCGCCCGCGTCGCTGCGGGGCTCGTTCAGCCGACTGCCGGCGCGGTCGACGTGATGGGTGAAGAAATCCGCACCGGACACGTCAGCCAGAGCCGGGCTGCGGGCGTGGAACTGGTTCATCAAAGCTTTGCTCTGCCGCCATCCTTCACCGTTGCCGAAACGATGGAGTTCGGCGCCACGGGCAAAGGTGGCATCTACAGTCGCAGGGGGCTTGCCGAAAAATGGCGGACGCATCTCGCCGGTCTCGACGTCCAGGTTGACCTGAACCGGCGGATCCGCGACCTGCCGATCGAGACCCAGCAGGGTATCGAGATAGCAAGGGCGCTGGTCATGGACGCGCGCGTGCTCATCCTCGACGAGCCGACCGCGGTGCTGTCGCCCTCCGGCATAGACATGCTGTTTGCCCGCGTCCGCCGTCTCAAGCAGCGCGGCGTGACCGTCATCCTCATCCTGCACAAGATCCGCGAAGTGCTCGGCATCGCCGATACGGTCACGGTGTTGCGCGGCGGAAGAAAGGTCGAAGGGCCGCTGCCGATCGCCGAGGTTTCGGCCGAGAGGCTCGCCAACCTGATCGTCGGCGATGCGATTGCCAAGACGCTCGACCGGCATGAGCGCGACGCGCTGGTCGGGACCAAATCGCCAGTGGGCGAGGGCGCAGGTCATCCCGAAAATGCGACAGGTCCAAGTGTCCTGTCCATGACAGCCGTCTCGACGTGGCCCGACAGTGAGGGCATCGCGCTCGATGGCATCGATCTCGATATTCGCCCCGGCGAGATCGTCGGCATAGCCGGCGTGGAGGGCAACGGACAGAAGACGCTGGTGCGCGCCATTTCCGCCCTTGCCGATCTGGCAAGCGGGTCGATCCGGCTCGCAGGCCAGGACGTGACCGGTGCACCGCTCGCTGCCCGTCGCGCGATCGGTCTCAGGATCATTCCCTTCGAGCGCAATGTCGAAGGTCTCAGCCTCACGAGTTCGCTCTGGCAGAACTGGAGCGCAAGGGAGCTGCTGCAAGGAAGCCTGCTCAAGGTGATCCGCCCCTCGGCGGTGCGCGAAGCCTGCGACCGGTCGCTTCGGGAGTGGAGCGTCCACTACCACAATTCCATGCAGAAGGCCGGATCCCTGTCGGGCGGCAATGCCCAGAAGGTGATCCTGGCGCGCGAGGTCGATAGCGATGCCAGGCTGATCATCGCCGCTCAGCCGACGCGCGGTCTCGACATCGGTGCCACCGCCTTCGTGTGGCAGGCGCTCCGGCAGGCACGCGATCGCGGCGCCGCCATCCTCCTGATCTCGTCGGATCTCGACGAGCTGTTCGACATCTCCGACCGCGTCGTGGTGATGCTGTCGGGGCGGGTGAACGGCGAATTCCGCGCGCCCTTCGACATCGTGTCGGTGGGTGCAGCCATGACCGATGCGGCTGCGAGGAAAAGCGCATGAAAGACAGTCTCTTAACGGTTGTCCGCAGCCTGATCTTCGTCGCTTTCGCGCTCGTCCTGTGCGCGCTGGTGTTCCAGTTCGCCGGTTACAATGCGCTGACCATGCTCTGGGCGGTGGCCGACGGCGCGTTCCTGCGCAGCGGCGCGATCGAACAGAGCCTCAGATGGGCGCTGCCGCTGTTCATCACGGCCGTCGGCGTCGGGATTTCATTCCGGGCAGGTTTCTTCAATATCGGCGCCCAGGGCCAGTTCTATGTCGGCGCGATCTGCGCCGCCTTCGCTGCCGAAGCGTTCAAGGGCGGGCCGGCTTTCCTCGTCATCCCGGCACTGCTCATTTCCGGTATGCTCGGCGGCGCCCTCTGGGCGCTTTGGCCGGGGCTTTTGAGGCTGCGCTCCGGCACGGACGAGGTGATCACCACGCTGATGGGCAACTTCATGGCCGGACTGCTGCTGGTCTACGTCACTTCCGGGCCACTCAAGGATCCTTCCGGGTCCGGCCAGCAGGCGTCGAGCCGCCCGCTCGATGCCGCCTATCGCATCTCGGACTCGCTCGGCCTGTCGTCTACCATCATCGCCATCGCCGTCGCCGTCGGCATCCTGATGTGGCTCTTGGTCAACCGCACCGCCTTCGGGGTTTTGGCAAGCCTCGCCGGCCGCAACGGCACGATGGTGGAGTGGCAGGGCGCGCGGCTGTGGAAGCTCGGCCTGTCGAGCTTCCTCATCTCCGGCGCGCTGGCCGGTCTTGCCGGAACCATCGAGTTCATGGGACCGAACGGCCGCATCGCATCTGGGTTCCTGCCGGCCCATGGATTCACGGCCATCCTGATCGCGCTCGTCGCCAATCTCTCGGTGCTCGGCACGGCCGCGGCCGCGGTGTTCTTCGGCGGCCTTGCCTCGGCAGCACTCTATCTGCCGATCATGGCAGGCCTGCCGGCTGCTGCCATCGACATCATCAATGCGGCGATCGCGCTGTTCATCACGGCAAGGTCGAAGCTCGTCGACAAGGTGCTGCGCCTCGGAGGGCGCCCGTCATGAACGAGATCATCATCGCCATCCTGCGTTCCGGCACACCGCTGATCTACGTCACCCTAGCCGGCGTCATTGCGCAGCGGGCAGGAGTGTGGAACCTCGGCCTCGAGGGTCTGATGATCATCGGCGCCTGCGCCACGATCGTCGGCATCATGCTGACCAATTCCATCCTCGCTGCCATCCTGATCGCCATCCTCATGTGCGTGCTCGCCTCGGTCCTCCTTTGGTTCGTCATCGACAGGCTGACGGCCAATCCGATCATTGCGGGCCTCGGCCTCACGGGTCTTGGCGTCGGCGGTACGGCACTCGCCGTCCAGGCGATCTTCGGAAGCCAGGCGAGCGTAACGGCGCCTTTCGGCATTCCGAAGCTCGGGCCGGCCTTTGGTGCTTACGGGGTGCTGTCGATCTCGGTCGCGGCCATGCCGTTCGTCGTCTTCGGCATTTGGGTGCTGCTGCGCCGCACCCGCTTCGGTCTCCGGCTTGCTGCCTGCGGCGAACATCCCTTCGCTGCCCGCAGCGTCGGGGCCAACCCCTCGCGCATGCGTCTCGTGGCGCTTTCGATCGGCGGCGTGCTGTGCGCCATCGGCGGCGCCGAACTTGCCGCCGGCAGCCTGCAGTTCTTCGCCCAGGGCATGACCGCGGGCCGCGGCTTCATGGCTTTTGCCGCGGTCATCTTCGGCGCTTCGCATCCGGTGGGGGCCACTTTCGCCGCGCTGTTCTTCGCCGTCGTTGGCGCTCTTGGCATCCGGGCGCAGCTGATGTTTGGCGACAAGATCCCGCACGACCTCCTGCAGGCGCTGCCTTATCTCGCCACCGTCTTCGGCGTCTGGCTTTCCGGCAAGCTGCGCGGCGGCGCCAAGGCTGCCAGTTCCTTTGCCGAGCTCAAGGATCAGTAGGAGACACCCATGACCTTTGCCCAGCGCCATCCGATCCAGGATATCTGTATCCTGGTCAGCGACCTTGAGGCGTCGATCCGCTTCTACACGGAGAAGCTCGGCTTCGAGCTCAAGCATCGCGCCCCCGGGTTTGCCGATTTCACCGGCGCCGGGCTGACCCTTGCGCTCTGGGAGCGCTCGCATATCGAGGCGCATGCCGATGTTCGCGTGCCCAAGGGATCGGCATCGGCGGTTCTCGTGGCGGTGCGGCTCGACAGTCCCGCCGAGATCGATACCCTCTATGCCGACCTGACAAAAGAAGGCGTCACCTTCGTCAACCCGCCGGCCGACTACCCCTGGAATGCCCGATGCCTCTATTTCCACGGGCCGGATGGCGAAACCTGGGAGCTTTATGCCTGGCTCGATGGCGGCGCTCCCGGCAAGGTGGCAGCATGACACGTAAGCTGATCATCCTCACCGATCCCGGCCAGGACCAGGCGGCCGCAATCCTGATGATCCTCGGCCAGCGACAGGCCTTCGAGGTGCTCGGTCTGGTCGCCACGGCCGGCAACATCAACCTCGATCACACGATTGCCAACTGTCTGAAGCTGATGGAACTGGCCGGTCGGCCCGATATTCCGGTCTTTGCCGGTTGCCCGCATCCGATCATCCGCCCGTTGGTCATGGCTGAGCACGTGCATGGCCCGACCGGCCTTGATGGCCCGAACCTGCCGCGGCCGTCGATCAGGCCACAGGAAAAGCACGGCGTCGATTTCATTATCGATACCGTGCGCGCCCACCCTGGGGAGATCACCATCTGTTCGCTGTCACCGGTGACCAACCTGGCGCTGGCCTTGCGCAAGGCGCCCGACATTGCCGGCAAGATCCACGAGGTCGTCGCCATGCTCGGCGCCTATTTCGAGGTCGGCAACATCACGCCGACGGCGGAGTTCAACTGCTATGTCGACCCCGAAGCCGCTGACATCGTGCTGAACGCCGGCATCAGGACAACGCTTCTGCCGCTCGACGTGACGCATAAGATGCGCTCGACGCCGGAGCGCCTCGGCGCCATGCGGGCGCTTGGAAACCGCTGCGGTGTGGCGACCGCCGAAATGCTGGAATTCTCCGAAACCTTCGACCTTAAAAAATACGGGTGGGATGGTGCGCCGTTGCACGGGCCGTGCGTGCCGGCCTTCATGCTGGCACCGGAGATGTTTTCGGGGCGGCAGATCAACGTCTCCGTCGAGCTCAACGGCGCATTGACGTCAGGCATGACGGTCGCCGACTGGTGGCAGATCACCGACCGCCCGAAGAATGTGTTTTATGTCACGGACGGCGACCCGGTCGCCTATTACGATCTTCTCCTGAAATCGCTGGAAAACCTGCCATGAGTGAAATCCTGATCCGCAACGCGACGATCGTGGCGATGGACAACAGCCATGGCGCAGCGCCATTTGTGGGCGACGTGCTGATCGAGGGCGAGACCATAAAGGCGATTGGCGAGGCGCTTTCGGCCGGCCCCGACGCACATATCATCGAGGGACGCGGCAAGCTGGTGATGCCTGGGCTTGTAAATGCCCACACCCATTCCAGCGAGACCTTCCTTCGCGGCCGCTATGAGCGCATGCCGCTCGAAATCTGGCTGCTTTATGCCTATCCGCTGCTGATGAATGACCCGATCGGCGAACGGCTGCTCTATCTGCGCAGCCTGCTGCTCGCGATGGAATCTCTGCGCAACGGCGTCACCACCTTCTGCGACGATTTCTTCGATCCGCCGCGCCATGATCTTGATCGTCTTGCGACGGTCTTTCGCGCCTATGACGATGCCGGTATTCGCGCCAATGTTTCGAGCGCCGTGATGAACGTCCATACGCTCGATGCGCTGCCCTTCGCTCGCGAGGTGATGCCGGCCGAGTTGCAGGCCCTTCTCGACTTCGGCCCGCCGCTGACCGCGAGCGCCTACATCGACTATTGCCGCTCGGCCTTCGCCAGCCTGCACGGGAAGTCCGGCCGGCTGAATTTCATGATTGCGCCTTCGGCGCCACAGCGCTGCTCTCCGGATCTGATGGCAGCGTGCATGGACCTGGCGGACGAAAAGCATGTGCCCTTCCACACGCATATTCTGGAAACAAAGACCCAGGCCGTGACCGGCCACATGCTGCATGGCAAATCCCTGATCGCCTACATGCACGATCTCGGTCTCCTGAAGCGCAACACGACGATCGCGCATTCGGTCTGGGTCAGCGACGAGGACATGCGGTTGATGGGGCAGGCCGGTGTCTCGGTCGCCCACAACGCCGTGTCGAACCTGAAACTCGGCGCGGGCATCGCTCCGATCCGCCGCCTGCTCGATGCGGGGGTGACGGTCGGTCTTGGAACAGACGGCGTCTCCTCGAATGACACGTCCCGCATCTTCGACGTCATGCGCGTCGCCGGCCTGGTGCACAGCGCTGCCGGGCCCGACCATTCGGCATGGGTGGCAGCGGATGAGATCCTCGCCATGGCCACCATCGGCGGCGCACGGACAGCCATGCTCGAAGAGGCGACCGGTTCGCTGGAGGTCGGCAAGGTCGCAGACCTCCTGATCCTCAACCTTCGCAGCTATCCCTTCATGCCGCTCAATGACGTGGCCAAGCATCTGGTCTATTCGGAAAACGGCTCTTCGATCGAGACCGTGATGGTTGCCGGCCGGATCGTGATGGAAAACGGGCGTCTGACCACAGTCGACGAACAGGCCGTCTTCGACGAGATCGCCGAGCTGGTGCCGGCCTATCTTACCGAACATGCCGACCTCGAGCGCCGCAACAGCGTTTTCGAGCCAGTCATGGCGGAAATCCATCGCCGTGCCACCCGGGCCGATATCGGTCTCAACCGCTATCAGGGGGATGGCGCCGACGTTCATCGCCAGTCCTGAGCCGTTGACGCTGCAAGCATGGTGGTCTCTCGTCAATGAACCGGGATCACCACGCTCAGGATCTGCTGTTCAAAGAATTTCGAAAAGGCCGCGATGCGCGGCGGCAGCGCCTGGTACGGGGGATAATAAAGCGTCAACCACAGATCCTGCGGCGCCCATCCCTTGAAGGCATGGACCAGCCTTCCGGTCCGCAGATGCTCGGCGATATGAAATCCGGGAAGCAGTGCCACGCCCGCACCGTCTGCCGCCATGTCGGCAAGGATCTCGCCGCTGTTGGCGCTGAACGCGCGACCTGCCGATATCGTCACGGATGAACCGCCGTCGGAGAGAACCCAGCTTTCCCGGCGGCTCTCGCCACTATAGGCGAGGCATTCTTCGGGCGTGAGCTCTCCAGGATGGCTGAGGCCGGCGCAGCGGCTGCCGGGGCTTACGACCAGGATGCGCGGTATGGCGCAGATCTTGCGCCAGATGGTGAACTTGTCGGAGGGCTGCGAGGAGATGCGAATTGCCAGGTCGTAGTCGTCGTTGACGATGTTCACGAGCCCGTCCGAGAGCACGACCTCGAATGATATCTTCGGGTAGAGTTCCTTGAAGCCCGACAGGATCGTCGGCAGAAAGGTTTTTCCGAGCCACGTCGGGGCACTGATCCTGAGGCGCCCCTCATCCGCCTTGTGCGCGTTCATGACGTCGCGTCGCGCGCTTTCCAGCGTTTCCATGGCGGGCTGGATCTGGGCTGCGAAAATTGCGCCGTCCGTCGTCAGCGAAACCTGCCTGGTGGTTCGAACGAACAATTGAACACCAAGATCGGCTTCAAGTGCCGCGATCGCGCGCGTGACCGCAGCCGGCGTCATGTCGAGCTCGCGGGCGACCTGCGCGAAGTTTCTTTTTTCGGCGGCCATCAGGAAGGTGCGGAGCGCTTTGTAGTCGTTCATCTCATTATTTCAAAAATCGCAATTCATTCGAAATTAATATTGCAATTCCGCCGGTTCGGCAATCTGCGTAGGTTTGTTTTCAGCAACAGACACCGGACAAAACGCAAGGAAACGCGGTCATGATCAAGGGCATCAAGGGACTTCATCACGTCACATCCATGGCGTCGGACGCCGGGCGGAACAACGCGTTCTTCACCAACACCCTCGGCTTGAGACGAGTGAAGAAGACCGTCAACTTCGACGAGCCGAGCATCTACCACCTGTACTACGGCGACGAGACGGGTGCTGCCGGAACGGTGATGACATACTTCCCATTCGATAACATGATGCGTGGCCGCCCTGGTGTCGGAGAAGTGGGCGAGACCCAGTTCGCTGTTCCAAAGGGCGCGCTGGCCTACTGGAAGGATCGTCTGGCATCGCAGGGTGTCGCTGGCATCAAGGCCGACACGATCTTCGGTGCCAACCGCCTGCGGTTTGCCGGCCCTGATGGTGACGGATTGGCTCTGGTCGAAAAGGCCGACGATGCTCGCTCCGCCTGGACGGCCGCGGGTGTGCCTGGAGACGCTGCCATCCGTGGCTTTGCCGGCGCCAGATTGAGCCTGCACGATACGGCAGCGATGGAGGAGCTTCTCGGTTTCATGGGCTACGAGCGCGCAGAAAAAGAAGGCAACGTCACGCGGTTGGTCATCCCCAACGGCAACGGCGCCGACACGATCGATCTCGAGGCTTTGCCGCAAACCACGTTCGCTCGCCAGGGGGCGGGTTCGGTCCATCACATCGCCTTTGCCGTCGAGAACCGCGCAGCACAGCTCGAGGTTCGCAAGGCGCTGATGGATACCGGCTATCAGGTCACGCCGGTCATTGACCGCGACTATTTCTGGGCGATTTATTTCCGCACCCCCGGCGGCGTCCTGTTCGAAATCGCGACCAATGAGCCTGGGTTCAATCGCGATGAGGATACCGCTCATCTTGGCGAGGCGCTGATGTTGCCGCAACGCTACGAACCCTTGCGCAACCGGATCGAGGCAGGCCTCGTCCCGCTTGCAGCATAAACGACAAATGCCTGCGGGCGGCCCGGCGCAGCCCGCATCTTCGACATCCTGAAGGCCTCTCGGGCAACGTCCGCCAATACCACCCCCCGATTGGCCAGTCCTGTTTCCAAGCCCGCCGCCAGACGGCACACATCACGCACGAAGGAGAGACCCAATGTCCAGCAAACTAGAAGTCCTGACCCCGCAGAACAGCCAGCTCATCTTCATCGACCAGCAGCCGCAGATGGCCTTCGGCGTGCAGTCGATCGACCGGCAGACCCTGAAGAACAACGTCGTCGGTCTTGCCAAGGCCGCAAGGATCTTCAACATTCCAACGACGATCACGTCGGTGGAGACCGACAGTTTCTCGGGCAACACCTTTCCAGAGCTGCTCGGTGTCTTCCCCGAAAACGACATTCTCGAGCGCACCTCCATGAATTCCTGGGACGACCAGAACGTGCGCGATGCGCTTGCCAAGAACGCTGCTGACGGCCGCAAGAAGATCGTCGTGTCGGGCCTCTGGACCGAGGTCTGCAACACGACCTTCGCGCTCTCGTGCCTTAACGACACCGACTACGAGATCTACATGGTCGCGGATGCGTCGGGCGGCACCTCTCTCGATGCCCACAAATATGCGATGGACCGCATGGTGCAGGCAGGCGTCATTCCCGTCACCTGGCAGCAGGTGCTTCTCGAATGGCAGCGCGACTGGGCGCGCAAGGAAACCTATGATGCCGTCACCGGGCTGGTGAAGGAGCATTCCGGCGCCTACGGCATGGGCATCGACTATGCGGTCACGCATGTTCACGGCGGCACTGAACGCGTCAGCCACGGCAAGCGGATTGGTCCCAACCCCGCCAAGTAACGGTCGCCGGTCGCTCCGGCCGGATACGTCCTGCCGGAGCGTTTGATCCATCACTCCGCGAGGTTACCCCATGAAAGTCTATCTTCTGTCGCTCGGTGCCGGCCTGCTGGTGGGCGTGATCTACAGCCTCTTGAACGTGCGCTCGCCCGCCCCGCCCGTCGTCGCGCTCATCGGACTGTTCGGCATTCTGGTCGGCGAACAGCTCGTGCCGCTGGCAAGAAACGTCTGGGCGCGAGAGCCGACCGCTCTGTCCTGGCTTCATCAGGTTAAGCCGCATATGTTCGGCCATCTGCCGAAGGGCGGCGTGAACGTCGCCACTTCCAGCCAGCATTCGCAGGAGGACAAAAGCTGATGACGACGCGCCGAACCTTTCTGGGTGCAGCGACCAGCCTCGCCTTTCCCAGCCTGTTTTCACCGGCAAATGCCGCCGACCCCAGCAAGACCGGAGCCGCTCCCATGCATGCCGATATCATCCTTCACAGCGGATTGATCACCACGCTCGACCGCGCCAATCCGAACGCCACGGCGATCGCCATCAAGGACGGCCTGTTCATGAAGGTCGGCAGCGATGCCGAGGTCATGGCGCTGGCGGGACCCGGGACGAAAATTATCGATCTGAAAGGCAAGCGCGTGCTTCCCGGGTTGATCGACAACCACACCCACGTGGTGCGGGGAGGGCTGAACTACAACATGGAACTGCGGTGGGATGGCGTTCGCAGCCTTGCCGACGCCATGGACATGCTGAAAAGACAGGTGGCGATCACGCCGGCGCCGCAATGGGTTCGCGTCGTCGGCGGCTTCACCGAGCACCAGTTCGCCGAAAAGCGCCTGCCGACCATCGAGGAGATCAACGCAGTTGCGCCGGATACGCCGGTCTTCCTCCTGCACCTCTACGATCGTGCCTTGCTCAATGGCGCAGCGCTGCGCGCTGTCGGCTATACTAAGGACACGCCGAACCCGCCGGGCGGCGAGATCACCCGCGACGCCAACGGCAATCCGACCGGCATGCTGCTCGCCAAGCCGAACGCCGGCATACTCTATTCGACGCTTGCCAAGGGGCCGAAGCTGCCCTTCGACTACCAGGTCAACTCCACCCGCCATTTCATGCGCGAGCTGAACCGGCTGGGGATCACCGGCGTCATCGATGCCGGCGGCGGTTTCCAGAATTATCCCGACGACTATGCCGTCATCCAGAAGCTGTCCGACGAAAACCAACTGACCGTTCGCCTTGCCTACAATCTCTTCACCCAGAAGCCGAAGGAAGAAAAGCAGGATTTCCTCAACTGGACCCAGTCGGTCAAATACAAGCAGGGCAACGATTATTTTCGTCACAACGGCGCAGGCGAGATGCTTGTCTTCTCCGCCGCTGATTTCGAGGACTTCCGCCAGCCCCGCCCGGAGATGGGACCAGAAATGGAAGGTGAATTGGAGGGCGTCGTTCGGATACTGGCGGAGAACCGCTGGCCCTGGCGCCTTCACGCCACCTATGACGAAACCATCACCCGTGCGCTCGATGTCTTCGAAAAGGTCAACAAGGACATCCCTCTCGAAGGGCTGAACTGGTTCTTCGACCATGCCGAAACCATCTCGGATCGCTCGATCGACCGCATCGCTGCGCTCGGCGGCGGCATCGCCACCCAGCACCGCATGGCCTACCAAGGCGAATATTTCGTCGAGCGATATGGTCACGGCGTTGCCGAAGCGACACCGCCGATCAAGCGCATGCTCGAGAAGGGCGTCAACGTTTCGGCCGGCACGGATGCGACGCGCGTCGCCTCCTACAACCCCTGGGTCTCGCTTTCCTGGATGGTGACCGGCAAGACCGTCGGCGGCATGCAGCTTTACCCCCGTGCCAATTGCCTCGACCGCGAGACGGCATTGCGCATGTGGACGGAAAAGGTCACCTGGTTTTCCAACGAGGAGGGCAAGAAGGGCCGGATCGAGAAGGGCCAGTTCGCCGATCTCGTCGTCCCGGACAAGGATTTCTTCTCCTGCACCGAGGACGAGATTTCCTTCCTGACCTCCGAACTCACGATGGTCGGCGGCAAGATCGTCTATGGTGCCGGTGCTTTCAAGGCGCTCGATGAAAACGACGTGCCGCCGGCCATGCCGGACTGGTCGCCGGTCAGGGCCTTCGGCGGCTACGCCGCCTGGGGTGAACCTGAAGGGGCCGGCAAGCGTTCGCTCCGCCGCACGGCCATCTCGACATGCGGCTGTGCCAGCGACTGCGGCGTGCATGGCCACGACCATGCCGGAGCCTGGACGTCGAAACTGCCGATCGCCGATCTCAAGGGGTTCTTCGGTGCACTCGGTTGTTCCTGCTGGGCCGTATGAGGCCCTGTGCTGTCACCAAGCGATGAACGGGCAGCGGATTGCTGCTGCCCGTCCTCACCTGCCTATCGGGCGCTGTCTGGCACATCGCCTTCGACCCACTTGCATCGTTGGTGACTGTTGCGGAAATCGCAATTAAATCGAAATGATTAGTGCAATTGTTCGGGGCAGCCATCCCCGGCAACATAGCCTCCATCAGACGAACATACCGCTGCTCCTGCCGAGCAGCGAAGATCGCAGGAGCAGACATGACCGATCGTTCATTTCCCATCATTCGCCCTGGCGGGCCTCTTGAAAGGCTTGCCGCGTCACGCATCACGCGGACCGTCGCGCTTCTCGCCTTGTGCGCGGCCTATATTCAGGGACCGCTCACCAAAATCTTCGATTTCACCGGCGCAATCGCAGAAATGGAGCACTTCGGTCTTCGTCCGGCAGCGCTGTTTGCTGTTGCCGTCATCGCATTCGAACTCACCGCCTCGGTCATGGTTCTCTCAGGCTATCGGCGTTGGCTGGGAGCGCTGGCGCTCGCCGTCTTCACACTTCTCGCGACATTTATCGCCCTTCGCTTCTGGGAGCTCGCGCCGGGCATGGAGCGGATGATGGCGACCAATGCCTTCTTCGAGCATCTGGGCCTCGCCGGCGCTTTCGTTCTCGTCGCAGCGATCGACATCACCAAGGGAGCCGGCAAATGAGCGCCTCGAAATCATCAGGCGGAAGCTTCGCTCCGCTGCGCCAACCTGTCTTCGCGGTCCTCTGGGCAGCGACTGTTCTCGGCAACACCGGCAGCTTCATGCGCGACGTCGCCAGCTCCTGGCTGATGACGGATCTCTCCGCAGCACCGGCGGCCGTCGCCATGGTGCAGGCGGCCGGTACGCTGCCGATCTTCCTGCTGGCCATCCCCGCCGGCGTCCTCTCCGACATTCTCGACCGGCGAAAGTTTCTCATCGCCATCCAGCTTCTGCTTGCCTGCGTCAGCATAACCTTGATGACGCTTTCGCATATGGGGCTGCTGTCGGTCAGCGCATTGATCGCCCTCACGTTCATGGGCGGTATCGGGGCTGCACTGATGGGGCCGACATGGCAGGCGATCGTTCCAGAACTCGTGCCGCGCGAAGATGTCAAAAGCGCCGTTGCTCTGAATTCCCTGGGCATCAATATCGCGCGCTCGATCGGTCCGGCGGCAGGCGGCCTGTTGCTGGCCGCCTTCGGTGCCGCCGTTACCTACGGCGCCGATGTGGCGAGCTACATCCTCGTGATCGCGGCGCTGGTCTGGTGGCCGCGCGCCAAGAATGCGGATGATGCGCTTTCCGAAGGGTTCTTCGGGGCCTTCCGGGCGGGGTTGCGCTACACCCGCGCCAGCCGGCCGTTGCATGTCGTGCTGTTGCGGGCCGCAATCTTCTTTGCTTTCGCCAGTGCGGTTTGGGCGCTGCTGCCGCTGGTTGCGCGTCAGTTGCTCGGCGGCGACGCCAGCTTCTACGGCATCCTGCTCGGTTCGGTCGGTGCCGGTGCGATCGCCGGCGCGCTCGTCATGCCGAAGCTGCGCCAGCATTTCGGCGCAGACGGCCTGCTGCTCGGGTCCGCCCTGGTGACCGCACTGGTCATGGCGGCGCTGTCGCTGGCCCCGCCGCAATGGCTGGCGGTCGTCATCCTGCTCTTCCTCGGAGCTGCCTGGATCTCCGCTCTGACAACGCTCAACGGCGCTGCTCAGGCAATCCTTCCGAACTGGGTGCGCGGGCGCGGGCTCGCCGTCTATCTCACCGTTTTCAACGGCGCGATGACGGCAGGAAGCCTCGGCTGGGGCGCCATCGGCGAGGTTGCCGGTGTCTCCGGCACCTTGCTGATCGGAGCGGCTGGACTGTTGGTGGCCGGACTGGTCATGCATCGCATCAAATTGCCGGCTGGCGATGCCGATCTCGTCCCGTCGAACCATTGGCCGGAGCCACTCGTCGCAGAGCCCGTCCCCCATGACCGCGGCCCGGTGCTGATCCTGATCGAGTACCATGTCGAGAAACACCACCGCGCCGCATTCCTGCATGCACTCGATGACTTGTCGCAGGAGCGCCGCCGCGATGGCGCGTACGGGTGGGGCGTGACCGAGGATTCGGCGGATCCGGAAAAGCTGGTCGAGTGGTTCATGGTCGAGTCCTGGGCGGAACATCTGAGGCAGCACAGGCGGGTATCGCAGGCCGATGCCGATCTGCAGGGCAGGGTGCTTGCCTATCACTCAGGAACGGAAAAGCCTGTTGTCCGGCACTTCCTGACGATCAATCGGCCGGGTAAGGTATCGGCGTGATCAATGGGGGGCGTTCTCGTGCGCCCTTTCATTGCGAATCTTGCAACTCAATCGACGCCATTGTTGCAATTGTCGGCATTCTCTTCTCGGTCCAATATCTCTGCACAGACACTCACAACGCCGCGAAACCAACCTCTCTTCAAGCACTCAAAGGAGAAATGAACATGGGCTTTGTTACCACCGCAGACGGAACCGAAATCTTCTACAAGGATTGGGGTCCGAAGGACGCCCAGCCAATCATGTTCCATCACGGTTGGCCGCTCAGCGCCGACGATTGGGACGGGCAGATGTTGTTCTTCCTGTCCAAGGGATACCGGGTCGTCGCGCACGACCGCCGCGGCCACGGCCGCTCGACGCAGGTCTCCGACGGACATGACATGGATCATTACGCTGCGGATGCCTTTGCCGTCGTCGAAGCACTCGATCTGAAGAATGTCGTCCATATCGGCCACTCGACCGGCGGCGGCGAGGTCGCCCGCTATGTTGCCAAACACGGTGAGCCGTCGGGCCGTGTTGCCAAGGCAGTGCTGGTTTCCGCCGTGCCGCCGCTGATGCTGAAGACTGCAGCGAACCCTGAAGGGCTGCCGAACGAGGTCTTCGACGGCTTTCGCGCCGCGCTCGCTGCCAACAGGGCGCAGTTCTTCCGCGACGTGCCCGCCGGTCCGTTCTACGGCTTCAACCGCGACGGTGCGACCGCGCAGGAAGGCGTGATCCAGAATTGGTGGCGGCAGGGCATGATGGGTAGCGCGAAAGCCCATTACGAGGGCATCAAGGCTTTTTCGGAAACCGATCAGACGGAGGACCTGAAGGCAATCGGCGTGCCGACGCTGGTCCTGCATGGTGACGACGACCAGATCGTACCGATCGCCGATGCTGCGCTCAAATCGATCAAGCTGCTGAAAAACGGTACGCTGAAAACCTACCCAGGCTTCGGCCACGGAATGCTGACGATCAATGCCGATGTCCTCAATAGCGACCTGCTCACCTTCATCCAGGCCTGACATCGCATGAGAACGGATGCGGCGCCCGTCGCCGCATCCCTTGGCCCGAAACAGCGTTCGCGACGTGCCGGCCGCAACTGCGACGATATCATCGATATCGCGCGATCACCCGCCACGATGGACGCCGGACGGGGCCGGTGATCGCCCTCAATCACGCGGAGCGGCTTTCTGGAAGTCGGAGCCCCCGGTTCCCGACAGATGCCGCCGCTATGCTGAACCGCTTAGCGTGACGCGTGTAGCGGACCGCGCAGCAGATCGCGCGAAACCACGCCAGCGGCATTGTCCGAGTTGAGCAAAGTTGTCCGCGTGCACAAGCAATGCTGCGCACACCTCTATTTGGATCTCAGAGACATGGGTGGCGGTGCCCGTACGAGCACCACTCGACAGGAAGCAGCTCTCGCCGCTGCCGATACGCTCTTCGCATATCCCCTCAAGGAAGAGCCACCTGTCCCTTTATCTATATTTCGTCGTCCCCGACCTGCTCGGGAAGGGAGCGGCTGCCGCCATGGCGACCACAGGGCTTCCGAAACGGCATCAGGGGCGAGAATTCTTCCGATTCGGAATAATTTTGTTGACTCAATTCCGGTTCGGCAAATAAGATATCCATCAGATAAACCTGAGGAGCATCTCGTGACGAACCGAGACGATCTGGACGAGCTCGACCGAACGGTCATTTCCATGTTGACAGAGGATGGGCGCCTTTCCGCTTCGGAAATTGCCGGACGTATCGGCAATGTTTCCGAGCGCACGGTACGTAACCGCATCGCCGCGCTCCTGCAGAATCGGCACATCGTTATCGGTGCCATCCCCGACCCGACAGCCATCGGCCGCGACGTCCAGGCGGAATTGTTGATCGAGGTCGAGCCCGGCAAGGCCGATGAGGTTGCCGCCGAACTCGGCGAATATGATGAAGTCGGATATCTCGCGGCGATCACCGGGCGTTACACACTGGCCGCATCGGTCTTTTTCGACACCAACGCCGAACTCTTCGAATTCACCGAGGGGACCGTCGGCAAGATCCCAGGTGTGCACCGGGTCGTCACCAACATGATCCTGCGGATGTACAAGATCTACGGCACCCGCACGACGGCACTCAGCCAGCGTGAGCCGCAGCCGAATGGCGGGGCGCGCCGCGCCAGGAGGACGAAATGATCGAGCGGTTGCGTATCGGCGTAGACGTCGGCGGAACGAACACAGACGCGGCGTTGCTGCGAGGTAACGACGTTCTCGCGACAATCAAGACGGCAACGACCGAGAACGTCACGGATGGCGTCTCGGGCGCGATCCGCTCGGTGCTTAATGCCGCCGGCATCGACGGCGATAAGGTTGGTGCCGTGATGATCGGTACGACGCATTTTCTCAACGCCCTGGTCGAGCGCCGCCGCCTGCAGCGCACCGGCGTGCTGAGGCTCTGTGGATCTTCGACGCGAGCGCTGCCGCCAATGATCGACTGGCCTGAAGATCTCAAGCGCGTCGTCGACGGCGGCGCAGCACTTGTCGGGGGCGGTGTAAACTATGACGGCTCAGCGATCGCGTCGCTCGACGCGGATGCGATCCGGCAGGCCTGCGGCGACTGGCGAAACCGCGGCATCAGCGCAATTGCCATTTGCTCTGTGTTTGCACTGGTCGATCCCCGCATGGAGCAGCAGGCGGCCGCGATCGTTGCGGAGGAACTTCCGGGGGCATCGATCAGCCTGTCGCATCGCATTGGCCGAACCGGACTCTTGCAGCGCGAGAGCGCGACCATCCTCAATGCCAGCCTCCACCGCATCGGGCACGAGACCATTGCGGCATTCCGCAGCGCCTTTGGCGAACTCGGCCTCTCCTGCCCGCTTTACCTGACCCAGAACGATGGGACGTTGATGTCGGCAGACTATGCCGAACGCTTTCCGGTCTTCACCATTGCGTCCGGGCCGACCAATTCCATGCGCGGTGCGGCCTTTCTCACCGGTTTGAAGGACGCGGTCGTCATCGACATCGGCGGCACGACGACAGACATCGGCATGCTGATCGGCGGGTTCCCGCGCAGCCGCGGCGAAGGCGCTTCGATTGCCGGCGTGCCCACGAATTTCCGGGTGCCAGACGTGTTTTCGTTCGGCCTTGGCGGCGGCAGCATCGTTCGCGACGGGGTCCGTATCGGGCCGGAATCTGTAGGCTTCCGCCTGCCGGAAAAGGCGCTCTGTTACGGCGGCGATACATTGACGGCGACCGATATTGCCGTTTCCGCTGGCCTTGTCGACCTCGGCGACAGGACGCGGCTGAAGCATCTCGACGATGCGATGGTGACCGCTGCGCTCGCCAAGATGAAAAGCGATGTCGAGGCCGTGGTCGATCAGATGAAGCCGGGGCCGGAGCCGATCCCGGCAATCCTTGTCGGCGGCGGCTCGGTGCTGATCGACGGCCTCCTGGAGGGAACGAGCGTCTCGCTGCGGCCTGACCACTTCGGTTCGGCCAACGCCATCGGTGCCGCGATCGCCCAGGTCTCCGGGGAAGTCGACAACATCGTATCGCTCGACGGCCAGTCGCGACAGGCGGCGCTCGATGGCGTTATCGCCGAGGCGCGCCGACGCGCGGTCGAGGCGGGGGCGGCCGAACACACAGTGACGCTCGCCGAAATCGACGAAACGCCGCTCTCCTATCTGCCCGGCAATGCCATGCGGATCGCGGCCAAGGTGGTGGGGGATCTCAACCCATGAAGTTCTGGAACTTGCAGGAAACCGATATCGACCGGATCGCGCTTGGCGCCGGCATCCTCGGAACAGGCGGCGGCGGCAGCCCCTATCTCGGCGCGCTGATGGCCAAGGAACAGCTTCGGCAGGGACGCCGGATCAGGGTGATCCGCCCCGTCGATCTGGCGCCGGATTCCATGGTCCTGGCGCTCGGCGGTATCGGTGCGCCGACCGTCGGCATCGAAAAGATGGACGAGGGCGACGAAGGCATGCGGGTGCTGCGCTCGGTCGAAGCCTTGATCGGACGCCGGATCGACGCCGTCATCGCCGATGAGATCGGCGGCGCCAATGGCATCTCGCCGATGATGACAGCGGCAAAACTCGATATTCCGGTCGTCGATGCCGATGGCATGGGGCGCGCCTTTCCCGAAGTGCAGATGACCACGTTCTTCATCAACGGTCATCCCTCCGCACCTTCTGCGCTGGCCGATGCGTCCGGAAATGTGCTTGTCGTCACGCAGGCGACCAGCCCGGAAATGCTGGAAAAGCTGATGCGCGCCGGAACGATTGCGATGGGGTGCACGGCGCATATGTGCACGGCGCCGATGAGCGGCGATTTCGTGCGCCGGTTCGGCGTTCCCCACACGGTAAGCCAGGCCTGGCGGCTTGGTGACGCTGTGCTTGCCGCACGTGCCGCCAAGACGGATCCGGTGGCTGCGGTGCTGAAGCTGGAGGGCGGAACGCTGCTGCTGCAGGGCAAGGTCATCGATATCGGTCGCAAGATCGAGGGGGGCTTCGTACGCGGGCGGATGACGATCGCCGGGCTCGGCGCGTTCTCGGGCCGCTCGGTCGAAGTCGATATCCAGAACGAATATCTGGTTGCGCGCGAAGACGGCCGCACCTTGGCAATGGTCCCCGACCTGATCTGTATGGTCGACAGCGAAACGGGGCGGCCGATCGCCACGGAGGAGCAGCGTTACGGCTTGCGGGTCAGCGTCATCGCGATCCCGTCGCCGGCCCTGTTGCGGACCGAGCGGGCGCTTGCATCCGTTGGGCCACGCGCCTTCGGCTACGGGTTCGATTTCGAGCCGTTGGGTGAGCCGAACGCGGCTGAGCCCGTGCATGCCTATGTCAACGACAAACAGATGGAGCGCGAAATCCTTTCGGCTCCTGTGGGAGCACTGTGATGAAGCGTCGCGATCTGCTGAAAACTGCCGGTTTTGCTGCCCTTGCCCTGGGTGCCGGAATGCCCGTCTTGCGCGGACGCCCGGCGATCGCCGCCGACGGCACGTCCATCTTCACGCTCGCCTATCCCGCGGGGTTTCCCGATCTCGATCCTGCCACCTCGTTTTCAAACGACGGTGCTGTGCTTGCCAACACCTATGAGACGCTGACGCGCTACATTCCGGCGCGCGACGGTGCTGAGGCCAAGGTGGAGCCGTTGCTGGCCGAAAGCTGGCAGGCCTCGCCGGATGGCCTGACATGGACCTTCCGCCTGCGTCCAGGCGTCAAGTTTCACGACGGTGCGGATCTGACGTCTCAGGCGGTAAAAGCCTCGATCGAACGGACCAAGAAGATCGGCGGCGGCGCTTCCTTCATCTGGGCGCCCGTCGAGACGATCGAGACGCCGGATGCAGCCACCGTGATCATGCGCCTCAAGACGGCGCAGCCGATGGACATAACCGCGGCTGCCGGATTTGCCGCGTGGATCTACAGCCCCGCCTCAACCGACAAGGACAATGCCTGGTTCAATGCCGGTAACAGCGCCGGCACCGGCCCCTACAGGATCGAATCCTACGAGCCCGGCCAGCGCGCGATCCTCACCCGGAGCGAGAGCTATTGGGGCGGTTGGTCCGAGGGTGCCTTCGACAAGGTGGTCTTCGAGATCATCGAAGACGTGGTGCTGGCGCAGAGCAAGCTCGAAAGCGGCGAGGCCGACTGGACCTTCGGCATCCCCTACGACAATCTCGAAAGCCTGAAAGAACATCCGGAACTGAAGGTTGTATCAAACCCGTCCTTCGAAACGCTTGTCGGCATGTACAACACGCGCCGTGCGCCGCTCGACAACGCCAAGGTACGCCAGGCACTCTCGATCGCCTTTCCCTATGACGATGTCATCTCTGCCGGAACGGCCGGCCTTGGTGCGCGCGCCAGGGGTATCATTCCGCCAGGCATCTGGGGACACGATGCGGAGGCCCCGATCCCTGCAACGGACCTCGACAAGGCACGGGCGCTGCTGGCCGAGGCGGGCATTGCCGAAGGCGGGCTGGAACTGACGCTCACCTACGCGACGGGCGACGCGCTTGAGGCGCTGGCCGGCGAACTCTGGAAAGCCAACCTCGAGCAGTTGGGCATTACGCTGACACTGCAGCCGATGGCCTGGGAGGCGCAGTGGCAACTGGCCAAGGCCGATCCCGCCGCAGGTCAGGATATCTTCCTGATGTACTGGTGGCCGACCTTCGTTACGCCTTACGATTACCTGTTCAATCTCTTCCATTCCGAAACCGCGCCGAATTTCAACCTCGGCTATTACGCCAATCCGGATTTCGACAAGCTGATTGACGAGGCGAACACGCTGTCGGCAACCGACAGGCATGCTGCGGAGGTGTCGTTCAAGAAGGCGCAGCGCATCCTGATCGACGAGGCGGCGGCGGTGTTTGTCGTCGACAAGCCAAACGTCCACATTATCCGCGCCGATATCAAGAACTACGCCGACAACCCCGCCTATGGCCATGTGACCTTCGTCCACGAACTGAGCCGCTAGGGCAGGGAGCGAAGCGTCATGCACCTGATGCGCTATTTGTTACGACGCCTGGTTCTTTCGGTCTTTGTCGTGCTGGGCGTCACGCTGCTGGTCTTCGTGGTGGCACAGGTGGTGCCATCCGATCCGGCCGCACTTTATGCCGGGCCTCGTCCGACGGCTGAACAGATCGAGGCAGCGCGCAAGGTTCTGGCGCTCGATGCGCCGCTGCATGAACGCTTCTTCTCCTTCGCTGCCAGAATGGCGACTGGAGAATTCGGCGTTTCCTACAAGACGCGGCGTTTGATCGCCGACGACCTGTCTGTCTTTCTGCCAGCGACGCTGGAACTCGCGGTCTTTTCCACCGTGCTGGCATTACTGATCGGCGTGCCTGCCGGGGTGCTGACCGCAGCCGGGCGGGGTGGGCTGCTCGATCGGTTGGGCGGCCTGGGCTCGATTGCCGCCGTGGCGATGCCGACCTTTTTCCTCGCCATGCTGCTGCAGGCTTTTTTTGCCCAGTGGCTCGGCAGCCTGCCGCTTTCGGGCAGGCTCTCCAAGGAATTCGCGGTGCTTGCGCCCTTGCCCTCCGTCACTGGTTTCAATCTGGTGGATTCGCTCCTGGCCGGGCGTCCTGCTGCCTTCTTCGATACCCTCTCGCATCTGGTCTTGCCGGCTCTGACACTCGCCAGCTATCCCGCGGGTGTCGCCATGCGGCTCACGCGATCGGCCATGATCGAGATCCTCCAGCGTCGGCACATCGTTGCCGCCCGCGCGCTCGGCCTTTCGGGCTCGCGCATCCTCTTCGGACATGCACTGCCGAATGCCATCGGCCCCGCGCTCACGGTGGTCGGGCTGAGCTTTGCCTATGCGCTGACCGGCGCCGTGCTGGTCGAGATCATTTTCGCCTGGCCTGGTCTCGGCCGCTACGTCTCCGAGGCGATCCTGTCCAAGGACTTTCCGGTGATTGCAGCGACGACGCTGGTGGTGACGCTCTGCTATGTCGCGATGAACCTCCTGATCGACCTTGCGCAGGCGATCTTTGATCCGAGGGTGACCCTGTGATGCACGATATGCTCAAGCGGCTCGGCTGGGCCGGCTCCATCAGCCTCTTGGTCATCATCTTCGTTGCGCTGCTGGCGATCTTCGCGCCTGTGGTTGCGCCTTTCCCGGCGCAAGGGTTGGGTGCTCCCAACATCGCCGACAAGCTTGCTCCGCCGTCAGCGGAGTATTGGCTGGGGACCGATCATCTCGGCCGCGACATGGTCAGCCGCGTTATCTACGGCGCGCGAGTTTCCTTAACCACGGGCCTGTTGATCGTCGCCCTTTCGCTCGTGATCGGACTGCCGGTTGGGTTGGTGGCGGGCTATTTCGGTGGATGGGTCGACGATGCGCTGATGCGCGTCACCGATGTCTTCCTTGCGTTCCCGGCGCTTCTGTTGGCGGTGTTGATGGCGGCGGCAATGGGGTCGGGCATGGTCAACGCCACCGTGGCCGTCGCCGTCACCTGGTGGCCGTGGTATGCGCGGCTGGCGCGCGCCGAGGTCCTTGTCCTGCGCGGCCAGCCCTACGTCGAAGCGGCAAGGGTTATGGGGGTCTCGCACGGCACCATCATCCTCAGGCACATCCTGCCGAGCACCAGCCGGCCACTCGCCGTCCAGGCTGCGCTCGATTTCGGCCCGGCGCTGCTGACGGCATCGGCATTGTCGTTCTTGGGCCTTGGCATCCTGCCGCCGACGGCCGACTGGGGACAGATGGTCAATGCCGGTCGCGCCTTCTTTCCGCTGCGCTGGTGGTATGCCGCCGCCCCGGGCGTCACCATTTTTGTGCTGGCGCTGGCCTTTTCGGTGTTGGGAGATGCGTTGCGCGGCGACGATGGAGGGCAGGGCGATGTCGCTCGTTGAAATCAAGGGGCTGTCCATCCGCTTCGGCAGCCTCCACAACCCCATCCATGCCGTTCGTCACGTCGACCTGTCGATCGAACGCGGAACGATCCATGGTCTGATCGGGGAATCGGGCTGCGGCAAGACCATTTCCGGCATGGCGCTGCTCGGCCTGTTGCCGCAAAGCGCGCGTGTCTCGGCTGATGCCTTTCGCTTCGACGGCCTGAACCTTCTCGACGTGGCAAAAAGCTTGCGCGGCCGGCGCATTGCCATGATATCGCAGGACCCGGCTGCAGCCCTCAATCCGGTGCTGCGGATCGGCCGGCAAATGGACGACGTGCTCAAAAGTCATAGCGGCCTGCCGCGCTTCCAGCGGCGCGCCGCCGCCGAGGAACTGCTGGCTGCAACCGGTCTTGCGGATCCACGCCGGGTGCTGAAGAGCTACCCTCATCAGCTTTCGGGCGGCATGCAACAGCGCGTGGTCATCGCACAGGCACTCGCAACCGGCGCCGACTTCATCATTGCCGACGAGCCGACGACGGCGCTCGACGTGACGGTCGGCGCACAGGTGCTGGCATTGCTGAAACGCCTTGTCCAAGAGCGTGCCCTGACGGTGCTGATGATCACGCACGACATGGACGTGGTGGCCGAATGCTGCGACAGCGCGACCGTGCTTTATGCCGGCCACACGGTGGAGGCGGGGCGTACCGAGGAACTCCTGGCCGCGCCACGCCACCCTTACACACAGGCGCTGCTCGCCGCTCTGCCTGATGCTGTGCCCAGGGGCGAGAGGCTGGCGTCGATCGAAGGCCACATTCCATCGCCCTTTGCCGTGATCGAGGGCTGTCCTTTCGCGTCGCGTTGTGCGAGCGCCTTGGCGGTCTGTCGCGAGGCCAAGCCGCCAGAGCGGGATGATCGGAACCATGGCTGGACATGTCACCTGGAGCCGCACCATGGATGAGCCGTTGCTGCAGATCCGCGATCTCGTGGTTCGTTACCGTCGGACGGGTCTTTTCTCCGCGCCACCGCCTCCGGCGGTGAACTCGATCAGCCTGAAACTGGCGACCGGCAGCACGCTCGGCCTCGTCGGTGAATCGGGCTCGGGCAAGAGCAGTCTGTTGCGCGCGATCCTGCGGCTTGTTCCAGTCGAAAGCGGCACCATCCGTCTCGACGGCGACGACTGGTTGGGTTTGCCGGAACAGGTCCTGCGCGCCCGACGCCGCGCGATCGGCGTCGTTGCGCAAAACCCCTTCCTCTCCCTCAGTCCCCGGCTGACCATCGCGGAAATTCTGGCAGAACCCATGACGGCACAAGGCCGCATCCCTGCCCAGGAGCTGCGTGAGCGTGCTGGCGAGATGCTCGAGCGTTGTGGGCTGCCGGGCACTTTTCTCACCCGCCGGGCGCGGGAGCTTTCGGGCGGGCAGGCACAGCGCGTCGCCATCGCGCGAGCGTTGATCCTTGAGCCCAAGCTGCTCATTCTCGACGAGCCCACTTCGGCACTCGATATTTCCGTTCAGGCCCAGATCCTCAACCTTCTGGCTGATCTTAAGCGGGAGCTGGGGCTGTCGATGTTGTTCGTCACGCACAATCTCAAGGTCGTCCGGCATGTTTCCGATACGCTCGTCGTTATGCGCAGCGGTCGAGTTGTCGAAGCCGGCTCAACCGAACAGATATCGTTTGCACCCGCCGAAGAGTACACACGCCAGCTGATGGGATATGGAGGAAGTCTGCATCGCCGCGAATAGGGGGCGATGAAGATCGACGAGGTTGATTCTATTGAGAATGCTGCCCTCCTCAACGTCGAAGGTACAGTGAACGCCTTGCAAAAGGCAAAGTCGATCCGGTATCGCCGACCGGCAGCGTAGGCGGCTCAAGTCGAATCCCAGGCAAGGGCGCCGCAAGTGGCCAAAGCCCGTTTGTGGACGTCCCCTCGATGGAAGGGTTAGGCCTCGGGTTCGTGGCAGACCACTTCGATGTTGTGACCGTCCGGACCAATGACGAAAGCTGCATAGTAGTTTGCATGGTAGTGCGGGCGCAGACCGGGCGCACCGTTGTCTTTGGCCCCCGCCTCCAGAGCCGCGCGATAGAAAGCTTCGACTTGCTGACGATTGTCGGCCGTGAACGCCAGGTGAAGATGCGCCGGCTGTTCCGCGGTTTGGTACAGGCACAACGAAGCCTTACCTTTTGGGCTAAGCTCGACACCGTACGTTGGCGGCCCCTCGGCGACAACAGCTACGCCGAGCGGTTCGAGTGCCTTGAGGAAGAACGCTTTGCTCGCGGCATAGTCGCTAACGCCGAATTTGACGTGGTCGAACATGAGTTCTCCTGAAGTGTGTGGAAGTGCCTGACGGGGAGGCAACCGCAACAGGCCACCCGTTGCGCACCTTGCAATGTCTGCTTGTGCTGCAAAGAGGTTCATCGCGGCCGCTTCGCCTCGCAGGCTTTAATGGCATGCCTCAGCCATCGATGGCAAGGCACAGAGGGCGGGAGGCCGGGGTGGTAGCGTCGTTCGAGGAGCACGATCTTTCGAAGGGCGTCGCCTTACCCTGCGACGATACCTTCTCGCTGGTCGCAACCTGTCTTGGCGAAGGCTTTGTGCCGGAATAGATACTGGACCTGCCCGAGCACAATTTCGAGATCAGGAAGGTGGGCGTCGACGTCCTGATCGGGGTCGCGTGGAGTATGAACGGCCGCGGCGGCCGAGAAATCTGGGCTAAGGCTCCGCCTATCAGCGAACCATTCGCGGGCTTACGCTCGCCAGTATCCTGATAATATCGTCCTCCAGTTTCTGACAGAGATCTTCATATTCCGCCATGATCGTGGGGTCCGGCGTCCGTTGCTCGCGCAACTCATCGCGCTTGACGGCAGCTTGACCGTAAGCTCCCAGCAAAGCGTTGATCGCAAGGAAATTTGCGTCGGAAATTTGCTTCCGATGCCGTGGCAGCCGCATCATCATTCGGCTTCGCCCGACCTTCTCGAAGTCCATCATCCGCTCCTCAGTCTGTCGGCTAAGGAGATTGTCTCGCACCAGGTTGAAAGTGGCAACTAGGCTGCTTGCGGGAGTCAATCGGGGTCGGCACCCATGCTCGGGTGAATAATCTCATCGCGGCGCACGCTGGCTCATGTATCGAGTTGCGATCGCACTGGTCCGAACTGCTCATATGGTTCCGCGGCACGCTTGGCGCTTGCATCACAAACCGTCGCGTCATCCTCGCGGCGGAAGATCTTGCGGTTGCGGGAAGACGCTTCTTTGTGCCCCCTTCAAGGGACCTGCCGCAATGCCGATTGGTGTTCCTGCGCGCCTTTGAAGACGGCTTGCGTCGGAAATCGAGCGGCCGCGCAGTTGGCGACAAGGTCTGCAAATTGAATTGCGCCGCCGACAAGCGACTGTCGATCGCCTATGTTATATATTCTAGGGGAATTTTGGAGCCAGCATACACGCGAGCGGTAGGGGCGACGGATGCTCGAAAGTCGGGGCAACAAACCACGAAAACCGACGAAACCTTCGGGGCGCAAGGGACGCCTCTCCGAATATGGAGGCGAGCGGCGGATCGTCACCGCCCTTTGTTATGATCTCGTCGGATCGACGAGACTTCTCCATCTGCTCGACATAGAAGACTATCAGGACCTGATCGTTGCGTTTCAGAATGCCGCGAAACAGTCGATAATTGCCCATTCCGGCGTTATACAGCATGAGGCCGGTGACGGTGGCGTGGCGCTCTTCAACGTCGAGATCGGTGCGAAGGATGCGGCATCGCTCGCCATTCGCGCGGGCCTCGGGATCGTCGAAGGCTGCGCGCGCGTCGGCCGAGAGGCCGGGCGCGACGACCTGCACGTCCGCGTCGGTATCGCGACATCCGTCGCGCTCATTCAAGAGACGCAGGATGAGAAAGGGGAACCGGTTGCGGCGGCTGCACTTGCCATAGCCACCCGTCTGGAAGAGATCGCCGCGCCAGACACCGTTTTTGTTTCAGGCGACACCCGCGACCTGGCCGGCAGGTCGCACGCTTTCGTGTTCGAAGGCGTGAAGACGCTCAAGGGCTTCACTGTACCGGAAAAGGTGTGGCGTGCCCTCGGGCACAAGATCGAGGTCGACAGGTTCTACGCGTTCGGTAGCCTTGGCGGCCGCTTCATTGGCCGCGAAAGCGAGTTGCGGACGATCGCCGCCTGCTGGGAAAGGGTCGCCGCGACCGGTGGCGAGATACTCTTGCTGGAGGGAGACGCGGGCATCGGAAAGTCGCGGCTCCTGCGGGAAGTCCGCAAGATGACGCGTGACCGTCGATCTGGGCTTTTCTTCTTTCAGTGTTTGCCCGGGGGGCATCGCTCGACGCTGCATCCCCTGTTGAACAGCATAGTGGGCGCAGCGTCCGGACAAGACGATCAACTGGGCCTGTCAGCACACGCTGTGGCAACCCGCTTTGAGCGAAATGGCATTCGCGACGCAGAAACGATTGAAACATTCGCGTATTTGCTGGGTGCGTTGGGGCGAAATCAACAGCTCGCCGACAACGCCCCGAAAGCCATCCGGGAAAGAGCTTTTCGCGCTGTGTTTCGCGCACTGGCGGCGTTGTGCGCGAATGGCCCGATCGTACTGGCAGTCGAAGACATCCACTGGATCGATCCAACCTCCCAGGATTTGCTGGCGGAGGCCGCTCGGGTTGCGCGGCAGCTCCCGATTCTTCTCGTCGCGACCGCACGTCCCGGCTTTGCGGCGGACTGGCTGGATGCGGCAAACGCCACCCGTCTGACCCTAGCCCCGCTCGATCGTTACGAAACACGACAGGCGATAGAGGCAAGTTGGCCGGAGCAGAGGCGCGCAATGCTCCCCGGCCTCTACGACGTCATGGAGAGGATATCCGGCGGCGTTCCGCTTTTCATCGAGCAGATCTGCCAATGGATCTCGGAGGACGTCGCCACAGACACTACGAACCTATCCGACAACGTTAAGCCCAGCCATGTGTCCGCATTCGAGGAAATATTGGATGCCCGGCTCAACCATTTGGGCACAGCCAAAGACGTGGCGCGTGCGGGAGCGGTTGCGGGCACTCGGTTCACGCTGTCATTGCTTCGTGCACTGCTGCCAGGGCTTAGCAAGACGTCCTTGGCCAAGGCCGCAGAGACCCTGAGCGATTCGGGGTTCCTGGTGCGGATCAGGGCGCGGGGACATACCACCTACGGTTTCCGGCACGCTTTGATTCAGGAAACGATCTACAACGCGCTCTTGCGCAGGCAGCGGCAGGCATTGCACCGGCGGCTGTTCCTGGCTGTCAGTCAGAACCGCCAATTGGCCGCCTGGATCGACACCGGAAGGCTTGCCGAACATGCGGAAAGCGCAGGACACATCGAAAGCGCGATCGAACTGTACACTGCGGCGGGCAAGGAAAGTTCGAGCCGATCGGCGATGGTAGAGGCGCGCAACTATCTGGAGCACGCCTTGGCGATTTGCGACCAATTGGGCGAGGGACATGCGATCGAGCCACTACAGCTGTCTGCCCTGACTTCACTTGGTCCAATCCTGACCGGACTTGTCGGACTGAACTCACCTCCGGCACGCAAGCTCTATGAAGATGGCGTGGCCATCGCCCGTCGGCAGCCGATGGCAGATCAATCCAGGTGGTTTCCGATCTATTGGGGGTGGTGGCTCACGGGAACGGATTTTCGCATTATGCATGATCGCGCTCTGCAAGTGCGTGCGATGCTCGCCGGGGCGGAAGATCCTGAGATCAAGCTCCAGGTCAATCATTGCATCTGGGCCATTTATTTTAACCTCGGCCACCATCGAGAAACCCAGGATGCGATCAAGGCGGGACTTGCGCTTTATGACGAGCAATCGGCGAAAACCAACCGAACGTTATTTGGCGGCCATGACGCCAAGGTGTGTGGTCTAGGGCAACTGGCCCTTTCGCTATGGCTGACAGGACAATCGAAAGCATCGGATGCGGCGCTTTCGAAGATGGTCGCCTTCGTTGACCGAATATCACACGCGCCGAGCAAGGCGCATTCGCTTGATACGGAAGCGGTGTCAGCGTTTTACCGGGACGATTATGCGCGTCTCGCCGAAATTTCCGGCAGAATGGCAGACTTCGCGAAGTTGCATGAGATGCAGTCGCTGTCCGGCCTGTCGTTGCTCTTCGCCGGATGGGCTCGCGCGCATGGCGAAAGTCTCACGAGCGGGCATGCGATGTTTCTCGACGGGCTGTCTCTCTTGAGGAGCCTCGGCACTGTCGCGGATCTCCCGATCTATCTCTCCATGCACGCCACGTTGCTCGGGCATGCGGAAAAATATGAATCGGCGGTTGAGGTTACGAACGACGCGATCGAAAAGTCCAGGGAAACCGGCCATGCCTACTGGCTCGCCGAGCTTTACCGTCGCCGCGCCGTTCTCAACGCGCGGGGCAACGCCATCACGGATTCGATCGTCGCCGACCTGACCTCAGCCGTGGAAATTGCCGAGAGCCAAGGAGCAAAGGCGCTTCTAAAGCGGGCCAGGCATTCAATCCAGGAGCTTGGCGTTGCCGTTCAGCGTTGAACCAGCGGGCCCGGCATCGAACGATCCGTCAAGTCTTGACGGCAGGCTCGCAACCTTTCACCACTCCGTGGTTTCCGGGCTGTGCACTCCCCTTTCGCGTCCAGTAGGTCCGCACGATGCTGAGCAGTGCCTGCGTGCAATACTCCCGCTTTGCCATCGTGCTCTCATAACCCGGCTCGGTGATCTGACCGGACTTGACCGGATCGGCCTGCCGGTGGTTCAAGCCGTTCGACCCGCCGCACTCTCCGAAGTCACGTCTCTCGGGCGAGGCCTTACCCTCGCGGAAGCGGCAGTGGGCGCGCTCATGGAATCGCTCGAGCGGTTCTACGCCGAAGCCATTCCGCCGGAGCGGGTATTTTCCACGACGGCGGATGAACTCGAGATTGCTGGCGACCTGTTTGAAAATCTGCTGGCACCCGATCTCCAGGGGAGCTGGCGTCAGAGGACGATACCCTGGATCACCGGCATCGATGTTGCGGCTGGCGTCCCGCAACCGGTCCCCCTGGAGCTGGTTCACACCTGCTACACGGATCCCCCCCCCCTCATGACGGCCTGTTCTTGCGCACGACCACCGGCCTCGCCTGTCACAGGACCGTCTTCGGCGCGTTCCTGCACGGACTGTTCGAATGTATCGAGCGCGACGCCATCGCTCGTGCCTTCGCCACCCACGGCTTCTTCGATCGAATGCGCATGTCCCCGCTCGGGCTGGGTGACGGCGTTGATCACATATTGTCCCTTGCGGGCGAGCATCACATTTCCTTCGGTCTTTGGCTTGCCCCTTCGCAGGCAAATGTTCCGGTGGTCTGGTGCCAGACGATCGAGACGGGTCCCGGCGAACCGATCCTTGCCCTTCCGACCGAAGGCTATGCGGCGGGACCAAGCATCGCTGCGGCGGCTGAAAGCGCGATGCTCGAAGCCTTGTCCGCGCGGGCCGGGGCGATATCAGGCGCGCGAGACGATCAAACTCGGGAGCACTACAGGCGCAGCACCGACCGGATCGTCGCCAAGGCCCGCCAGCTCATTCTTGTCGACACATCCGGATTGCCTCGGCGGGCAACTGAGGCGGACACCGTTTCGGATCTCGGCTCGCTCATGAACAGAGTCCTTTCCGCCGGCATGGGGCCCATATTGGCTGTGTCGGTGGGAACGGACGCCGAAACAGGCGTGGAGTGCGTGAGAACCATCCTTCCCGGCGCCAGTCCCTTTTCGATCCTGCGGTGAGTGTTCACATGGCCGATGCGAGTGAAAAAGGTCCGATCCTGGTGTTTCTTGGTCCGACGCTTCGGTTGGCCGAGGCGGCGCCGGTTCTCGACGCCATCTACCTGCAGCCCGCCGCGCAAGGCGACATTCTGCTTGCCGCCCACGCATTCCGTCCGCAGGCGATGATCCTGATCGACGGTCAATTCGAGGACAGACCGGCTGTACGACACAAGGAAATCCTCTGGGCGATGGCACAAGGAATCGTCGTGATCGGAGCAGCAAGCATGGGCGCGCTCAGGGCGGCGGAACTCAATGAATTCGGCATGATCGGCGTCGGCGTGATTTACAGATGGTATCGTCGCTGGCGGCTTGCTCCCGATGATGCTGTCGCTGTTCTTTCGGGACCGCCGGAGCTTGGCTTTCTTCCTTTGACAGACGCGCTGGTCGATCTCCAGCGGATGTTCGCAAACCTGCAACGCCGGAATTTCCTAACCGCCGCTGAACGCGACTTGCTCACAACAATGGCGCGAAACATGAACTTTCGAGAGCGCCGGTTCGAAGCGATTTTGCGGGATGCCGGGTGGCGGGAGGAGGGGCTCAAGGATCTTCGGAAGGACATCGTGGGACAAAAGAAGCAGGATGCTCTCCTGGCGCTGCGAAGCGCGCGAACCCTCCTGCTTCAGGGAAATGCAGGGCATCGAGTGCGCGATGCGTGGGTCGCAACGAACACCTTTGTCCGGGATCTCGAGGCGAGCGGCATTGACTCAAATTTAGTAAACACTTATAAATTGAAATCTTAATTGCCGGATTTTCCATCGTTGGGGGCAATTGTGCGATGCGTCTGATTCGAGACGATGCCCTCGACTCCGGAAATGCGCGTATTGGCACACGCTTCTGGATCTATCCTCAACCACCCTTTATTCCCGGATACGAACAGCCCGATCGCGTGTGGTTGTCGATACCGCGCGACGAAATAGGCGAGGGGCCTAGCGACCTCTCCATGTATGTCGCGGATCCGCTCTATGACAAGCAGCCCTACGGCTTCGCGAACTTGCCGCCATTCGACGGAGCAAGGCGCGCGCCGGTGAGGCCGGGGCCTGACCGGCACTTCGACAACATCGATCCAACCTCGCGTCCATTTCTTGCTGTTCACGCCTACGCCTGCGTGCGTTTCGTTCTCGATATCTGGCAGAGCTATTTGGGGCGGCGGGTCCACTGGTTCTTCGATCAGACCTTTCCAAGGCTTGAAATCGTTCCATTTGTCGATTGGGACAATGCTCAAGCGGGCTACGGCTTTCTGGAACTGGGCCGTTCCGACGTCGATGGCATACTGAGGCCCTACGCGTTGAACTTCGATACGATCGCGCACGAGGTCGGGCATCTGGTCATGCTCTCGGAGACGGGCATACCAACCGTGATATCGCCTGACGGCGACTTCTTTTCGTTCTCCGAAGCTTTTTCGGACTGTGTTTCACTGATCTCGTTCCTGCACTTCGATTCCGCAATTGACCGGCTCTTGCGGCGAACGAGAGGCAATCTGCTGCTCTACAACGAATTGAACCGCTTTGCGGAGACGAGCCCCGAGACGCAGATCCGCCTGGCGACCAATTTCCGGAAAATGTCCGCGGTTACCCGCGAGGTGCACGACCGCGCGCTGCCGTTCGTTGGTGCCATCTTCGACAGTATCGTCGCGCTCTATCATCGCGATCTGGTCGCGAATGGTTGCGCCGACAGACGGCTTCTGGATGTCGACCTGCGGGAACTGGGGCAGGACGAATTCGATACGTTCCGTCAGGCGACGGCGGAGGCGTTCAGCACCAAGCCATTGTATTTCAAGCTGGCACTGACCGCTGCACGCGATGCGGTGGGCGCTGCACTTGCTACCGCATTGAAAACACTTGATCCGAACGTACTGCGTCTTGAGCAGGCGGCAGATGCCGTCACTGCCGCAGCGCAAGGGGCGGCGGCCGAGCTGCTCGAAGAGAATTTTGCCTGGCGCGAAATCATCGCGTCAAAGTAAGCCAAAGGAGGGAAAGATGAGTGGTTGCTATGTTAATCCCGTTGTTGGAACCGTGCAAAATCTAAAAGATATCATTGACTATCGATATTATCGACCAGGCGATGTTAGACTATATGGACGACCAGCTCAATTCTATGAAAGAAAGAATAAGGATGATGCTATCAGGGAAGCTATAGCTGACCTCGAGGAAAAACTAAAACGCATTGGAAATAATGATATTGCTGAAGAGATCCGCAAAAGAATCGGAGAGATTATTGACTATATAATGAAGAGCTCAGGAGTTGTCGGCGACGGCGTAACAATCGCCGTTTTCGATGGGGAGTATTATAGCTTCCTTCCTGTCAGCATGAACGTTCCGAAGAATTACATTAATAGCATTGGCGTGATTTATGGTTATGCGTATGAGGGGCATTGCTACAAGCTACCAAAACCGCAGATCATGTGCCTATCAGAAAGACCGTCGAAGATCGCCAAAGGCGATTGCGGCTGCGATTGTGGATTTGACCCGGCATTCGGCTACGCGGTCTGGTCGATCGACAAACTCGAGCGGGCCATATCTCTCGACATTCGCGCTGACGATCTGAAAACGTTGGTACTGGACGAAAACCTGCCAGGCAACCGGTCGCCGCTCGCCTATGCGCAAACGATGGCGCTGGCGCCACAGCGGCTCCGGGATTGACGGGAACGCCCTTACTGCTCGTAAATGGTATCGACGGGACCTTCAGTGATCCCGCTTGAAGGCGGGATGCTCCAGATTGGGAAGCCGTCAGGCGACCTCAAGGTGAGAGCCTGTTGTCCCTGGCGCGATGGTGTGTCCGGCAGGCTCACTTTTCAAGTGGGAAGCGTTCAGTCGCCGCGCCACGATATCGTGGTTGAGCCACTGGACGGGACCGGCGGGGTTTGAGGATTCGCCAAAAATGAGCTTGCCGGTCGCCTCTACGACGAGCGCACTCAGGAGGTCGCTGATCATCGCCTTGCCGTCCCGATGCATCTGCGTGATCTCATTGGACGTGCCGATGGTCAGATCGGACTGCGCCTGGCTGTTTGCCATGGGCCATGCCGAGAAGTCGTAGAAAGGTCGCATGACCTCGTTGGCCTGCATCTCAGTGATTTTCCGAATCACATCGTTCATCGTGAAGCCGTCTGCCAGAAGCTGCTGGCATGCCTGCCACTGGTCCTCTGCCCATTGGCCGCCGTTCTCTTTCTTCAAGGCTAGCAGCAGCGGGATCAGGGGAAGCTCGATGCCCGTGAAGACGTCGGATGAATTGGTTCTGATTTCGGGGCAGTTATAGACGGTTGCCTTTATACCCGCTGCCCAGGCGTCCTGCGCGATGCCTTCGAGCCGCATCTTGGCATAGCCCTGGGTGTAGTTGGTGTAGGTCTGCCAACGATAGCTCCCGTCGATCAGGACTGCTGTTCCGTGATAACCGTAGGCCGTATACCGGACCTGAGCACCCGATGCCTCCACGCGCTCGCGGATCGCCGCGCTGAAGTCGATGAGATGTCGAAATGTGATTGCCGAGACTTCGTCGAAGTTCTGCAGGATCAGCTTGCCCATATCGCTGTCGAGCAGGGCTTGCGACGACATGTGGCGGGAACCACGCCCCTTGTAGATTCGATTGGCGACGACCAGGAACACCTTCGCCTTCGGGATACCTCCGGCCATCGTATGGGCGAAGAAGACATTGCGGCCATCGGCAATCATTCCATCGAGAACGGCCATGACCTGCGCAAGCGAATTCGTAAATCGGGCGGTGGCGATCTCCCGGCACTGTGCGATGTAATCCCAGTCGAGCGTATCCTGTTCCCAGCTCTCGAGCGTCATGCTCGCCAGAAGGTCCGTGGGAGTGGGGCCTCCGGCCGGCGCGTCGAGATCGAAGCCAGCCATGAGAGGTATGTTGATAATCCGTCCGCCCAATCGGTCCTCGGCGGCCGAGAGTTCCTCGGCGTCCAGAGGCCGCAACGCGTTATTCTCGTCGCGCCGTCCAACCGTGATGCCAACGATCTCCATTCCAGCCCGCCGGGCTTCATCGAGCAGGCCAGTCGCATATCCGCGACCGAACAGTTCGCCGAACAGGACAAAAACATCACCCTTACGGAAGACGTTGTTTTCGGCGATGCGATTCAATGCGATCGGGTTTTCCATGCTGTCAGCTCTTTAGGTCAGTTGGTCGTCGAGCAATGACTCAGACGAACTTCAATCATCACATGACCGCACTGACCGGGAATAGGAAGTCATTTTACGTGACCGTTCATTTCAATGCGTGAACTCCCGGAGGGATTTTATGTTATCCAAGCCGGACAAAACAGGTAGGCGCGAGAGAGAATCTTCGGGAGATCCGGCCTAACCTCCGCAGTCAGATTTTGGAAACGACGGCTTCGCCGACATGCGGCCCGACACTCAATCGCCAGGAGTCGAAGGGCGGTTAGATGTGCCGCATGATCCACACGGTTGCCAAAAAACCATAATTGCGCCACCTAGATTGCACATCGACACTCGGCATTAAGAATTGGATCAACGCTGAATGCGCATTTCATACGTCTTCCTTGGCGCTTTTCTTGCCGTCGTGCAGCCCGCATATGCTGACGTCGCTTCACCGCCTGTATTGGAGCCGGTCAAGCAGCAGGCAAAAGCCGCTCAGTTGAGCGCAAAATTTCTCACGCGCTTCAGCTACAAGCCCGTTCCACTCGATGACTCCTTGTCGGCCAGGATCATGGATCGGTTCATCGAGTCCCTTGATCCCGACCGTGCGCTCTTCCTGCAAGCGGACGTCGACAGTTTCATGGCGGACCGCAGCGAGATCGACGACGCCATCGAGCGGAAAGACTTGAAGATTCCGTTCGACATCTTCAACGTCTATGGCAAGCGCGTTGTCGACCGCATGGACTATGCACGCCAATTGCTTAAGCAGGGCTTCGATTTCCGCCAGCAGGAAAACTACGCCGTGCTGCGTGACAAAGCGCCTTGGCCGCAGTCGGAGGCCGAGAGCAACGAGCTTTGGCGCAAACGCGTCAAAAGCGACTGGTTGCGGTTGAAACTGGGCGGCAAGAGCGACGCGGCTATTCGCGAAACGCTCGACAAGCGATATGCCAACGCTCTCGAGCGCGCCTACAAGTTTAAGAGCGACGACGTTTTCCAGTCGTTCATGAACGCCTACACAACGTCGGTTGATCCGCACACGGACTATTTTGGCGCGAACGCGTCTGCCGCTTTCGATATCGCGATGAAACTCTCGCTGGTTGGTATCGGTGCCGTGCTGCAGGAGCGCGACGATTACACGACGATCCGTGAACTCGTGCCTGGCGGGCCTGCCCAGTTGTCTGGCAAGCTCGCGGTCGGAGACCGCATTACCGGCGTCGGCCAAGGCAAGGATGGGGCGATAAAGGAAGTGGTCGGTACGCGCCTTGATGAAGTCGTACAACTGATTCGAGGAAAGAAGGGGTCCGTCGTGCGCTTGGACATCTTGCCGGCGGATGCCGGAACAGATGCCCCGCATCGGGTTGTCAGCCTGGTGCGCGACAAGATCAGCCTTGAAAAGCAGGCTGCCCAGAAGGCCGTGTTGTCTGTGAAAGTGGGCGATGCTACGCGCAAAGTCGGGGTGATCACTCTGCCGGCGTTCTATGAGGATTTTGAGGCCCGGCGCAAAGGAGACAAGGATTATAGAAGTGCCAGCCGCGATGTCAGAAAGCTCCTCGACGAACTGAAGCAGGAGAAAGTCGACAGCGTTCTCATTGACCTGCGCAACAATGGCGGCGGCTCCCTGGAAGAGGCGATTAACTTGACCGGCCTGTTCATCGGCACGGGACCTGTCGTTCAGCAACGCGATAGCGACGGTAAGGTCGCGATAAGAAGCGCTGACTTTCCAGCACCTGTCTGGACCGGCCCTGTGGGCGTGCTGATCAATCGCGGGTCGGCATCGGCATCGGAGATCTTTGCCGCGGCAATCCAGGATTACGGTCGAGGCGTGATCGTTGGCGAACCCAGTTTCGGCAAGGGCACCGTTCAAACTGTCGTCAATCTCGACGATATGGCTCGCAACAACAAGCCGGAATTCGGTGAGCTGAAAGTGACGATTGCGCAGTTTTTCCGGATCAACGGCGGCACGACGCAGCTACGCGGCGTGACACCGGATATCAGCTTGCCGGGGCTCTCCGATCCGACGACCTTTGGCGAGACCAGTTATGACAATGCCCTGCCGTGGGCGCAGATCAAGCCCGCGAAGTATCAGCCCGCCGACACTGTCACGACGGTGCTGCCGACACTACAAGGCCGCCACGATGCACGGATTGAGGGCAATCCGGATTTCCAACGCCTGCTGAAGGACATTGCAGACCTGAAGGCGCAGCGCGAGAAAGGGGTCATCTCCCTCAACGAGGCCGAGCGTCGCAGAGAGTTGGCTGATAGAGAAAATCGGCTCAAATCTCGAGCGCAGGCCGGTGATGGCGAAAACACCGGTGAAGATGATGGTCTCTATGCCAACGAGCGCAGCCTGAGTGCGGATATTGCCCTCGAAAACGCCCGCAAGAATGCGAAAGACGTCCTGCTGAACGAGACCGCCGCCATTCTCGCCGATGCGGCGGACTTGCAGGAAGGCGTGCTAAAGGCGGCCACAAAATAATAGGCAGACACGGGTGAAGGATAATTTTTGACCGCCCCGCGCACACCAATGGGGCGCAAACAGAGATTCGGTGAGCATCGTGCGAACCGCCTGAGGCGTTTGGCAGGTCGCCGAGAATTGGTGGATGGCGGATTAGAGATCTTTCCAGCTATGAAAGACGGCGGCCTGACCGAGATACTCGCCGTCTGCGCGCGCAAGCTGCCAGACGGTGGCGTGTTCGATCCAGAACCGCCGCCCGGATTTCGCGATGCGAAGGCCGCGATAGTTGTCAACGAAACCCTGGGCAGAAACGCTGTCTAGAAAGCGCTGCCTTTCTTCACGCTCAGGGGCCTGTGCAGAAAGGTGCGACGGCATTCCGATAAACTCGTCCCAACCATAGCCGAAACAATCTTGGGCGGTTTTGTTTGCGTAGATGAAGCGCGGATCATCGGATCGATCGTGTGCGAGCACGGCAAAGGGAGCGGACGCATAGAGCCATTGGCTGTCCGCCGCTGGATCAATCAGGCTGCGACCTGTCACCTGGCGAAAGCTTGCAATGATCAGCAAGCCGATCTCTTGCGCGTCATGATCGGGCGTCACGTCGTTCCCTTCTGCTGCACATAGGTGGCCGGTTCGTACTTGCACGCGACCATCCAACACTCGGTCCGTCGGCAAACGCGGAGTCGACTGTAGCTGCTGTTTTGGTTTGCGGCCGTCTTCTATGGGCGTTGGCGGTGTTTCTGACGGCAGGAGCACTGCGAAAAATTCTGCAACATCCATGTTGAGTGCCGCTGCCAGACGATCAAGGAGGACAACAGACGGGTTGAATTCGCTACGTTCAATTCAGCTGATCGGCTTTGCGCGCGTTCTTAAATTCCGGACCCGTCGAGCTCTCGCTCGTCGTCGCCTTCCCAGGGCGAGGGCATCGAGGTGCGATTGAGATTGGCCGAAGGCATCGGCATCCAGCACTTCAATTCGGGCTCGGCGTATTCGACGATGCGGCCAGGCGAGGAATCAGAGGCGCGCCATCCTTCTGCACCGAACTGGTCGCCATTCGACCAATAGGCGAGATCAACTTCAGCCGCCCCCTGTTCGGACGGGCGGATCGTGACGAGGATCCGACTGCCGTTTTTCGGCGCGCTTGCCATGTGGCGCCAGGGGTCCGGCTCGGCCATCATTTTTCCTCCTGCCTTGCTTTCGGTTGCAAGTGTCGCCTCGCCATCGAAAACGGTCAACTCACCATTTGCGCAACCCACCGTCTATCGATTGACTGTCCGCTCAGCTTGCCCCCGAATTGAGGCACGCCATCACTCCCCCATCCGGCCTTGGCATCGGCCTTGTGCCGGAATGCGCCAGCTTGTCCATTCGTGACCTTGAGCTCAGGAAGGCGAGGGGGAGCGCCTTAGACCGCGCAACGCAGATGGCTGCCGCTCACCCTGTCGAAACTGCCGTCCTCCACACCAAAAGGACCTCAGGGTCCGAGAACCGTGAGAAAGAGCCGTGCCGATTCCTTTCCGGTGCTGGTGAACCAATGTTCCATGTCCACGCGCAGCGTGGCTGTATCGCCGGCGCTCAAGATAACCGTTTCCTGCGCTGTGCAGACCTCCAGCTGACCAGCAAAGACATGAAATATCTCGCGGGTTCCCGGCTTGTGCGCGGCGAAATGGCTGGAGGTTGCGCCTGTAGGCACGGTGTACGAAAGGAGCTCGACGTCCTGGCTAGGACGAGCCAGCGCCAACCGCTCGATCCCGGTGGCCGTCCACTTCCTGGGCTGACGCCAGGCCGCTACACACCAAACGTCAATCAATTGACCTAGCGTAAGTGAATTCCCCTCACGTCAATGTATATGCCGTCTTGACGGTTGTGTAGAATTCGGCGGCATAGCGCCCCTGCTCGCGCG
>NZ_QJNR01000018.1:0-43540 GCF_003355565.1 Ensifer sp. M14 | reverse complement strand
CTACAGGAGCGGCCATGGAAAATCATGTCAATTGGCCGACGGCAATGGGCGCAAGGGTTCTGATCAATGACGGTTGGTATTACTTCGTGAGGGCTGATTCGCGGTTGGAAAGTGCGGCGTGCATGGCGGAAACTGATAAGCTTGCCTCGGTACGATCAATCATTGAGCAGAACAAGTCGAGAGACTGTAACGAAGCAGAAACCCGGCACAAGATCATCGATGGGATCATTCACGACTGCCTGTCATGGCCGCGCAACCGCGTGGCGGTAGAAGAATACATTGCGCCGGGGTTTGCCGACTATGTCCTGAACAAGGCCAACGGTGACGACCTTCTATTCATCGAGGCGAAGAAGGCAGGCACTTACTTCGATCTCCCGTTCCCCTACGTCGACAGCGAAACCCACTGCTACATGTCGATGTCGAAATTGATGTCGAACGAAAATATTCGTTCGGCCATAAATCAGGTTAAGGGCTATTGCTTCGAAACGGGCTGCGAATACGCCTGCATCACTAACGGTCACGAGTGGATCTTCTTCAAGACGTTTGAGAAGGGAAAGAGGTTCGAAAACCTTCAAGCCTTTGTCGTCCGGAACCTGTCGTTCTTCGACAAGGACTTCACAAAGAGCCAGAAGATGTTCTCGTTCGGTGCGATCTTCGACCATGCGTCGCTAAACGAGGCGCTTTCAAGTTCTCCTCCCAAAGATCGTCACATCTACTTCCCCAAGGAGAAAATTCCGTCCTACGGCCACAAGATCAACTCAAACCGGTTGGCAGGGACGTTGCGCCCGATCGTAAGTCATTACTTTGGGGTGATAGGCGATGACGATACAGAATTCATGGAGCGTTGCTACGTCTCACAGAGCGACTATTCCCAGATGTCCGAAGGCATCAATGTTCTGATAGAGGATTCGCTTAGCCCATACTTCAAGGGTTACGGGGTCAATCAACTTGAGAACACCGGCCGAGGGGGGCAGCTCGGCGGCCGGTTGACCAAGAACATCAAGCGCGGCAGGCGAGGCGAGGTTCTTGTCCTTTTCGGCGGAAAGGGCGCCGGTAAGTCCACTTTCGTCAAGCGGGTGCTTAGGCATAATCCTCCCAGATGGCTCCGCGAGCATTCAGTCATCGCCATCGTCGATCTTCTTAAGGTGCCCGAGGATCAGGGCGTAATCCGCGAAACGATCTGGTCGAAACTCGTCGAATCTCTCGATGTCGACGGGTTGCTTCAGTCTGCCCGCGACAATCTTCTCAAAGAGCTGTTCGCGGACCGCTTTGAGATCGCCCGAAAGCAGGACTTGGAAGGTTTCGACAAGAAGTCAGAGATCTACAATTCGCGGCTCAACGCTCTTGCTGCTGAATGGAAGCAGGACAAACCATACTGCGCCGCCAGGCTCGCTTCTTACTGGGCATCGAAAGACAAGGGGGTAATCGTAGTCGTCGACAATACTGATCAGTATTCCCCGGACTTACAAGATTTCTGTTTCACGTCGGCTCAGGAGATCAGCAACCTCTTGAGCTGTGTGACCCTTATTTCGATGCGCGAAGAACGCTTCTACAACTCGAAGATCCACGGGCTTCTCGACGCATTTCAGAACTCAGGATTCCATATCAGCTCGCCGAAACCGTCGACTGTGTTCAAGAAGCGGCTATCATATGTGAACTCCATGCTCAACGATCCCCAGCGGCGCCACAGGATCGGGCTGGAAGATGTAAACCAGAAGATCATCGCTGACTCGATGAAATATCTTTCAATCATCTTCAACGACTTCAACAGCGAGAGATCACCGCTCAACGCGTTCCTGACGGCTTGCGCTCACGGGGACACGCGATTGTCCCTAGATCTGTTCCGAAGCTTTCTCCTCTCCGGCTATACCAACGTCGACGAGATGCTGAGTTCTGGGAACTGGAACTTCAAGATCCATCAGATCATAAAACCAGTGATGATCCCCAACCGATACTTTTACGACGAGGCTCTATCCGACATACCCAACGCGTACCAAATCAGGAATTCTAGGCATGGTTCGCACTTCACTGCGCTCCGTATTATGAGGAAGCTTGCCAAGAGCATCGAGCGAACCACGCCATCCTACGTATCGGTAGCGGAGTTGAAGGCTTACTTTGTAAACACTTTCAACATGGGGGATGATTTCACCGCTAACCTGGACGTGCTCTTGAAGCACGGCTTTGTAGAATCCAACAATCGGCTCGATCAATATTCGGATCAAGTTGATAGTGTAAAAATCACGACTTACGGCCTCTATATGGTTAGGGAGCTAGCGTATTTTTTCTCTTACCTCGATCTCGTATGCATCGACTGCGGCTTCTTCAGCGAGCAGGTCAGCAACTATCTCGTCGATGCTGCCCGTCAGGAGTTCGATCTCTTCTCAAAGGGTGAACGTCTCGACCGTGTCAAGATAAGGCTGGATCGTGTGGAAAAGTTCATCGAGTATCTTGCTGAAGAGGAGGCCAGGGAGCGGGAGCTTTATTCCCTCGGCATGAAGGAGGAGGACATGTTCACCTTCACACTGCAAAAGTCGTTCACGGACGAGAAACAGATCGTTCAGAAGAGCGCCGAGCGCAATTCTGTCCAGCGCTCGAATAGGCATTGGTCGCGCGGCCGGCGCGGTTAGAGTGATGCAAAATAGGCTAGCGGAGTGACTTTCCGAACAATTGACGGTACCGAATATCCTGCTCATGTCGGGCGAGAAGTTCCCGCCCAATAAGCCTGCGGCCCAGGCTAGTACAGCGTACAGCGTGAACCGTAAGAGGGGGCGATTTGTCTACGTTGAGGTTATGCCCGACGTTATGACGGCAATCGCAGCATGGATGCGCGATGCGGCGTGCTGTGCCGGCATGAAATCGAAGACGTCTCGGGTCTCATTGCCGGCGCTTCTGGATCTGGATGATCTTTTTAGCCGTAACCGGTGTTCCGTCCCCACATTGCCCTCTTCCGCCTGATCTGTGATCGAGGTTTCCATGGATGAAGAACAGGAGTTCTCCATGGAGTCTACGTTGGAGTTTCTCACAACCGGCAAGACCCGACGTGAGGTTCACCGACATTGGCCTGATGAGGTCAAGGCGCGGATCGTGTCGGAGAGCTTGAGGCCCGGCACGACAGTCAATGAAGTTGCGCAGCGCTATGGATTGCGAGCCAACAGCCTTTCCACCTGGCGGACGATGGCACGGCAGGGCAAGCTGATCCTGCCAGCTCCGGAGGACGCGGTAGAGTTCGCGGCCATGGTTGTCGAGCCGCCGTCGCCTGAGCCGCTGACATTCAAGGCTGCCACGCGCGCCGAGATTATTCTCGGTCCGGTGACGATCCGTCTTGAGGAAGGTGCGTCTGCTGCCAGGATCGCTGCCATCGCTCGCGACCTGGCGGCAGCGACATGATCTTTCCATCGAACCGTGTGCGGATCATGGTGGCGACCAAACCAGTCGACTTCCGCAAGGGCCATGATGGTTTGGCGGCGCTGGTGAAGAACGAGCTGCACAAGGACCCGTTCACCGGAACTGTCTTCGTGTTCCGGTCACGCAAGGCAGACCGGCTGAAGCTGATCTACTGGGATGGCAGCGGGATCGTGCTGGCCTACAAACGGCTTGAAGAGCACAGCTTCACTTGGCCAGGCATCAAGGATGGCTTGATGACGCTCACTCACGCCCAGTTCGAAGCCCTGTTTGCGGGTCTCGATTGGCGGCGGGTTCATGCCGTCAAAACGAGAGCGCCGGAGACCATCGAATAGCTGCGGCACGATGACTCAGCACGACGAATTCCGAGGGCAAATCGGCTCGGGATTTGGTAGTTTCCGGCCATGCGTGATGCCGCCGACCTTCCCGATGATGTTGCCGCCCTGAAGGCGATGCTGATCGCCGCGCGGCTAAGCGAGGCGGCCAAGGACTTCGCGATAGCCAGTAAGGACGAGCATATCGCCCGCAAGGATGAGCGGATCGAACGGCTTGAAAAGCTCGTCGCAGCATTCAAGCAGGCAGCCTTCGGACGCAAATCCGAGAAGATCGATCCTCACCAATTCGACTTGGCGCTCGAAGACCTGGAGACAGCCATGGCCGCGATCCATGCCGAGGATGAGGCGGACACTACTGCTGGAAACAGGATTGCCAAGCCACGCGCCATCAATCGCGGCTCCCTTCCAAAGCATCTTCCCCGTATCGAAGAGGTCATTGAGCCGGAAAGCCTGATCTGCGCCTGCGGCGGGTGTCTGCATTGCATTGGCGAGGATGTCTCCGAGCGGCTGGACGTGGTCCCGGCGCAGTTCCGCGTCATTGTCACCCGGCGGCCCAAATATGCCTGCCGTGCCTGCACTGACGGTGTCGTTCAGGCTCCGGCACCAGCACGGCTGATCCAGGCTGGGCTGCCGACAGAAGCGACCGTCGCCCATGTGCTGGTCTCCAAGTATGCCGATCACCTTCCGCTTTACCGCCAGGCCCAGATCATGAGCCGCCAGGGCATTGACCTCGACCGATCCACGCTGGCTGACTGGGTCGGTCGGGCAGCCTACGAACTGCGGCCCGTCTTCGATGCGTTGATCGCCGATCTGAAGCGCTCGACCAAGCTGTTCATGGACGAGACCCGTGCCCCGGTGCTTGATCCCGGCTCCCGCAAGACGAAGACCGGATACTTCTGGGCGCTGGCGCGGGATGATCGCCCATGGGGCGGCGACGCTCCACCGGGCGTGGCCTTCACCTATGCGCCTGGTCGTGGGGGCATTCATGCCGAACGGATATTGCAGGGCTTCTCCGGCATCCTGCAGGTCGATGGCTATGCCGGATACAACAGGCTAATCGCACCTGAGCGCGTTGGTCCCGACATTCAGCTTGCTTATTGTTGGGCGCATGCCCGGCGCAAACTGGTGGAGATCACCCGCAACGGGTCAGCACCGATTGCCGAGGACGGCGTCAAGCGGATCGGTGAGCTGTATCGTATCGAGGCCGAACTGCGCGGCCTTGATTCTGAGGCTCGCCTTGCAGGTCGACAGGAGCGGTCAGCGCAAATGGTCGCCGATATGCAGCCCTGGCTCGCTCATCACCGCACCCGCGTCGCAACGAAGTCACCGCTCGGCGAGGCATTGGCCTACATCGTCAAATACTGGGATGGTCTGAAGCTCTTCCTGACCGACGGGCGCATCGAGATCGACAACAACAGTGTCGAGCGGACCATCAAGCCAATTGCGCTCAATCGGAAGAACGCACTCTTTGCAGGACATGACGCTGGAGCGGAGAACTGGGCGATCATCGCCTCGCTGGTCGAGACCTGCAAGCTCAATGCCGTCGATCCGCAGGTCTATCTGACCAACACTCTCACCGCCATCGTAAACGGTCACAAGCAGGCTCTGGTGAGCGAACTGTTGCCGTGGAATTTTAATCTACAGAAACACTGAAGCCAGTGCGGCGGCTTCAAGTGCAGGAGTTGCCTAAGCGCCACCGCAGCAGGGACCCGGCTCGGGGGCGGCCAAGTCTTTGAATATGACGCAGTCGCTTCCTGGGCCACCCAAGCAGGCATCGTTGCAGCGCTCTACAAACGCCGCGAGCCGCGTCTCCAGCGACCGCAGCTCTCCCAGCTTCTTCCTACCGTCGTCAAGATGACTCTTCGCGATATCGCGCGTCTCCACACAGTCTCGCTCGCTGCTGATCGCAAGGTCGAGCAGCAGACGCACCTGGTCTATTCCGAACCCAAAATCCCGGCACTGTTTGACGAATATCAGCCGCGAGAGGTCTGCCTCATCGAAGTAGCGCTGCCCGGAAGCGGACCGCCTTGCTCTCGGGATCAGACCTATCTCCTCGTAGAACCGGATTGTCGGCGCGGTCACGCCCGAGGCTTTGGCAAGGGCTCCGATGGAGAACACGGGGATGTGAACGTTCATGGCGGCTTTGCTCCTTGCCCTTCAAGTTACTTGAAGGAGTAGGCTTCGATCAAACGTCATGCAAGGAGATCACGGAATGAACAATACGACGAAACTCGCGGGAGTCGGCCTCGTCGCCTGCGCAGCATGTTGCGCTGCTCCACTTCTCACACTTGCTGGAGCGGGAGCCGTCGTCGGTGCCACAGCCTTTTGGGGGCCACTGGCATTCCTGGTGGCAATGACGTTGGCGACCCTCTCCCTTCTTCAGCGTCGGAAGGTTGTCGCGAACCAAAGCAAGTCGGCATTGCCTTCTTCCGGCCATTGCGGTTGCGGAACATGCTCCACCGACGACAGGAGCGATGTCCCCACCGCTTGCACGGTCGACAGTGGCGACTTCAAGACATGTACGGCGCAGGTCGACAAACACCACCCCAGCGACTTGCGGCGCATGAACGAAGCCCTCGGGTGATTCCGGAAATCGGACGATCCTATCTGGCCCCTTGTCCATGCCTGCCAGATCATGCGGCATCTGCCACGTGCCATAGGCGCACCAGAAGTGTCCGACGAAAAAAAACGCCAAATGACAAGGATGGCCATCGTTCTCGAACGAAGCTAGCGTTGTCTGTCGTGAATTGAAAAGTGAAAGCCTACCATTGACCCTCCGTGACACCCTCGAAAATCATCAGGTCCAGATTTACTTTGGCGCAGTTGTCCTCGGCGCTCTGGCGGCCCTCTTGATCTCCGGAACAACCGCACTTGAGAGCGGCATCAATCCGACGCTGGCGTTCATGTTGTTTGTGACCTTCCTTCAGGTTCCGCTTGCCGAACTGCGGGTGGCCCTGGCGCGCTTCCGCTTCCTTGGCGTCCTGCTACTGACGAACTTTGTCGTCATGCCTGTATTGGTGGGAGTTCTCGTCCAGTTTCTTCCACCCGATCCGATGGTGCGGCTTGGCGTATTGCTGGTCCTTCTCGCCCCATGTATCGACTATGTCGTTACGTTCTCGCACCTTGGCCGCGCCGACGCGCGCCTTCTGCTGGCAGCAACACCCGCGCTCCTGATCGTCCAGATGCTACTGTTGCCCGTCTATCTGAGTGTTTTTCTTGGTCCCGAGGCCGGGTCTCTCATCAATGCCGGACCATTTGTCCACGCCTTCGTCTGGTTGATCGCAGTCCCGCTTGTCCTCGCCGTCCTCGTACAGTTTTGGTCCGACCGAAGTGTGGCCGGGGCACGTGCGTCGACGGTTCTGGGACTGCTCCCGGTTCCCGCGACCGCGCTCGTACTCTTCGTCGTCGTGGCTGCCGTCGTACCGCAACTCGGCTCCGCGCTCGATGTCACATTCCGAGTCCTGCCTATATACGTTGCATACGCGGTTGTTGCGCCCTTGGCGGGGTGGGGGATGAGCAAGCTGTTCCGGCTTGATGCTCCAGCGGGTCGTGCCGTCGCATTCAGTGCCGCCACGCGCAACTCTCTGGTCGTTCTGCCGCTGGCATTCGCTGTCCCCGGCGCTGTGCCGATCCTTCCGGCAATAATCGTCACGCAGACACTGATCGAGCTTCTGAGCCAGTTGGCTTACATTCGTTTGGCACCGAAGTTTGGGTCGAACACCGCTTCCTCGAAAACTTAGTTGGCCGTGAAGGTGGCGCTGAATCGTAGCTTACATTTAACCGCCACGCTCATCGCTATTGTCGGCGGCCACAAGCAGAGCCTGATCGAGGAGTTACTGCCTTCCAAATTCCAGTCGCGAGACCGCTGAAGATCACGCCGTCGCAGGCAGGAACTTATAGTCATGCGTGCCGCCACACCTTGATCGCAGAGATCACGAGGATCAGCGCGAGGCCTGGCAGCAGCACGCCACTCGGGACAATCCCCAGGAGCTGTCCGCCGATGAATGCGCCAAGGACCGACCCTGCGGCCATAACAGCCAAGAACATACGGTTGCTTCTGATAACGGCAAAACTCTGGTCGCGGCTGTAGCGGGTAAAGCCAACGATCATGGTTGGCAGGCTCACCGCCAGAGAAAGACTTCCAGCAAGCTTGATGTCCGCTCCGAACAGAAGAATGAGGGTCGGTATCAGGAGTTCGCCACCAGCGACACCCAGCAGGGATGCGACAATCCCAATTATCAGGCCCGCAACCACGCCTGCTACGATCTGCGCAGTCCCGGCGACAAGGGCCGAACCTGCTACGATGTCGTGACCGAACATCAGCACGGCGGCGATCATGAGCAACAGAACTGCAATCACCTTGTAGAGCGTCTCGGACTTCAGTCGGGTTGCCCAACCCGCGCCGAGCCAGGCACCAGCCAGGCTCCCGGCCAGAAGGTTGACGATGATCGGCCAGTTCACCACGATCTGATCAAAAGGGACAGTCGCCGCCCGAAATGGCAGTGCGAAAGCGACGACGACCAGGCTCATGGCCTTGTTGAGGATCACGGCTTCCAACGCGGCAAAGCCGAACGGGCCGATGAGCAGAGGCAGGCGGAACTCAGCCCCGCCAAGACCGATCAGTCCACCGAGAGTACCGATGGCCGCTCCGCTGAAAAATGCGGCCGGTCGATTGGTGGATAGGGTCTTCTTCGTCGCGGGATCAGTCATGGTGTCAGGTTCTCGTAAATATCGTAACTATAACCAGCTAAATGCGGGATGTCTGGATTCGGCAAGCTCGGTTGCAGCAGTATCAGGCCACTGCATCGTGCTCCTGGCGCGCCGCGCGCCAAACCTCCTTGGCTGCGTCGAGGTTCATCCAGGCGATCCCGAGGCCCACGATGAGGTCCGGCCATGGCGAACGCCACAGGAGGAGCGTTACGGCCCCGGCCGCAATGATCGCAACGTTGGCGATGGCGTCGTTGCGCGCGGACAGAAACGCCGCCTTCGTCAGCGACCCGCTTCCGTCACGATAGGCGGCAAGGAGGAAGGCGCAGCAGAGGTTGACGACAAGCGCACCTAGCCCTGTCAGTCCAAGCGCGAGCGGCTCGGGTGCAATAGGCACCTCGAACTTCTGCCAAGCGGTCCAGAGGAATGCGATGGCAGGGGCAAGCAGAATGAGAGACATCGCCATTCCGGCGCGGGCGCGGTTCCTTGGCGACCATGCCATCGCGACGAAGATGAGGAGATTGACGGATGCGTCCTCGAAGAAGTCCGCGCTGTCCGCCAGCAGGGATGCCGACCCGATCCTGAGCGCGACGGAAAATTCTATCCCGAAGTATGCGAGGTTTGCGATGGCGACGATCAGAACAATCCGCCGAATTCTATTGTCCATAGTTCTTAGCTCCGGTCAGTTCGATACAGTTTTGCCTGCTCGGCCTTGTGCGGTTGTGATGATCTAAATCTCCTGCCGTGCTGCCTCCTCGTCCTTCTCCTGCTTGGAGCGGAATGATTTGTATTCCCATAGTCCTGTCCGGGGATTGCGGCGTCGCCAGATGGCTTCGAGCCAGAATATCCTGTCGTCGATTGGCATGACCGGAAACCAAGCATACCACTCCCGCCATAGATGCTCCTCCCGCATCGTCTGACCCTTTCCCCCTGATGTTGACGTCACGCACGGTAGGCAACGAGCACGGCCCCTGCTGCTATCATGGCGACGCCGAGCCAGTTCGGCAGCGACAGGCGCTCGCCGAGAAACAGCACGGCGAATACCGAGACGAAGACGACGGAAAGCTTGTCGATGGGTGCAACGCGGGCAGCATCCCCCAGCTTCAGCGCCCGGAAATAGCAAATCCATGATGCGCCTGTGGCGAGCCCCGACAGGACGAGAAAGAACCAGCTTCGCGCCGAGACCGAAGACGGTTCCTGCCAGTTGCCCGTAATATAGAGCATCAGGCCTGCGGCCATCAGGATGACGATGGTGCGAAAGAAGGTGGCGAAATCGGAGTTGACGTTCTCGACGCCGATCTTGGCGAAGATCGCGGTGAGTGCCGCAAAACCTGCCGAGAGAAGCGCCCAGAATGGCCAGCTCGTGAACAATGTCTTCATGATCAGCTCCTCACCGCTTCGTATCCGTCAAGGCGTCTTCGGTCGTCAGAGCATGATCCAGCACGTCCCAGTGCTCGATGTGCTTGTAGATGATCACCTTGTTCTTCAGGAGCGAACCGTGTGTTCGGCAGAACTCTTCGAGCAGTTCCCGGTCGCCGATGAGTTCGACGCACATGGTAAGATCAGGGTTCGGTATCTCGAAACCTTCGTCCTGCAGCTTGCCGCTGTTGGAGTAGCCGAAGTGGGTGTGATGGGCGACGGCCTTCATGATGCCAGTCGCCTTCGCCTGCATGACCAGCTCCCGGTAGAGCGGCTTGCCACCGCCGAACCAGCCTCCCGTGCCGACCGCCTTCTCACGCGGCTTCATGTAAATGCGAACCATCCCGATCTCGCGGGAAGAAAGCTTGTGGCTGGTCATGACGATGGGCCTTTCTGCAAGGTTTTCTGTTGTCCGGAGCGAGCGCAAACGCACCTGCGCCAGGAGGTCGCCTCTGGCCTGGGCGCTCATCTCGCGCATGTGGCGGACGGAGATATCAGGGGGAATGTCGCGGGCGGCGGCCGTCTTCGGCACGCCGACGCGTTGCGAGAGATAGATGCTGGAATGGCCGCTGCAGAGATAGGCAACGAAGCAGGCAACCGCGATGTAGACGGAATGAGTCGCTCCGAAGAGTTCGATGCCCATGATCATGCAGGCGAGCGGCGTATTGGTCGCGCCTGCGAAGACGGCAACGAAACCGAGTGCTGCGAACAGGTCCGGTGGCGCGCCGAGCACGCCAGCGACCGCACTGCCAAGAGCAGCACCGATGAAGAAGAGCGGTGTGACCTCACCGCCCTTGAAGCCCGCGCTCAGCGTTACGATGGTGAAGAGGCCCTTCCAGGCCCAGCTCCAGTAATCGACATGGTCGGGCCGAAAGAAGCCGAGGATGGTTGCGTCCTCAGGGTTCGGAGACCAGACACCGAGGCCGAGATACTCACGGGTCCCCAGAACATAGACGAGGCCGATGAGGATGGCGCTCGCCAACACCGGCCGCAGCGGCGCATAGGGCAGGATCGCCTTGTAGGCTGACGACGCGAGGTGCGAGAGTTCGGCGAAGAAGTGAGCGGCAAGACCGAAGGCGACCCCGGCGATCACCACCTTCATCATCAGCAGAGCATCGAGATGAAATCCGACCCCTTCGCCCGAGAGGTAGACAATCGAATACTGGAGATGGCCGATGCTCCAGGCATGGCAGGTCCAGTCGCCGACGACGGCGGCCAAGAGTGCGGGAAGCAACGCCTCATATTGCATGCGCCCGATGGTTAGCACCTCCAGCGCAAAGACAGCGCCGGCAATCGGCGTCCCGAAAACCGCCCCAAATCCAGCGGCGATGCCTGCCATCAGCAGAATGCGGATGTCCGAAGGCGTAAGCTTGAACAGCCTGCCAAAGGCGCTCGCCAGGCTGCCGCCGAGCTGTACGGCGGTGCCTTCGCGGCCTGCCGAACCACCGACCAGATGCGTGAGCACCGTGGTGACCAGAATGAACGGAGCCATGCGCAGCGGTACACCGCCGCCCGGCTCATGGATTTGATCGACGATGAGGTTGTTGCCGCCCTCGGCTGACTTGCCGAACTTGCCATAGGCCCAGACCATGGCGAAGCCCGCGACCGGCATCAGATAAATCAGCCAGGGAAACTCGAAACGCAACTCTGTCGCCCGGTCGAGGCTCCAGAGGAACAGGGCGACCAGCGACCCGACGGTCATCGCCATCGGGGTAACGATGACAATCCATTTGGTTAGACTGCGGATTTGCTGGAAACGGAGACCGAAAATCGATGCGAGCGTCATGCGAACGACGCTCCATCAAATCCGGCGATCAGGGAAAAATGAAAGGGACTTTGGCTTCCAGGCACGACTCTACTCCTTCGCGTGGCTCGCGTTGAGTAGGAGTCATCAGCTTCATCTGAGAAGCGGTTCGGCTTGATGCCCGGCAGAATCCATTACCGTGAGAAATCGATATGGCATCTTAGAGGTGATTGTCAACGTCCGGTGCGATGCTGCTCTCCGACAGGACAGTGAGGGGCTGACGTGGTGTCGCAACACCGCTTACTTTTAGCCTCGTAGAATGAGACGAAGTTTTCTCGGCGAGACCTCGATCCAAAATATTGGATGCAAAGCATCGGAAATGATGCTGCGCTGAAAAGCAACTTGCCGCCGAGGCATTTCCTTCAGGTTAGTCAGGCGGATGTATCTATGTCTGTTGAACCCAAGCGGCGCTGTTCTTCTTTCCAAATGAGATCTTCGAGTGGCGTTCTCCTTCGAAGATGCATCACTGACTCGGGAAGAACACTCTTCTCTTCAGCTTCCAAGTTGAGCAAGCCATCCATCAATCCTGGAAAGTCGTCCTCGTATGACACGCGGCCAAGGTTGTTTTCAATCGCTTCAACTATTTCGCGGGTTCGATGATCAAAATCTTTGTACCGTGTGGCTGAGTTCAGGAGGCGTCTGACGGACGATTGAAATCGGTCGAGCCGTCTCTGGGAAGGGCTCATTACCGACAGCGCTGAGGCCTCAACAGAGAGTGATGCAATGAGGTCCTTCAGGCTGCTGGACACTTCTTGCGCAAGTTCATGCGCTTCCGCAGACAACCGATAGGCCCTGGCGAGAGCATCCAAGCTCCATCGGTCAACTGGCTCCCTCCTTGTTCCACTTTCGCAGAGTGCCACGGCCGCGTTCGCGTGAAACAGCGCCTCGTCTGGTCGACCTTGGATGCGGTCTAGGAGGACCTGATCTTCATGAATTCGTAGCAAGGAACGGACAATGTCTCTAGGTGGATGGTTCGTGACCTCCCTCAAGTACCGTAGAGCCTCCTCCGCTTCGCCAAGCTCTACGTATGCGTCTTCATATCGACGTTCGGCGATCAGTTGCTTTGCGAGGTTTCGTTTGATTTCCGCCAGAAGGTCCTGGTTGCCGTAGTCGCGCTCATAGTTACTCTCCCGCAACTCGCGGATGGCACCCTTGAAAGCGTAGATCGAGTTTCGGCTGTCTTCCCGGCCTGCATGTATCAGTCCCAAAAGCTGGAGCGTCCTTGCTGTAAATACCCGCCCATCGCTCGCAGAAAAGTCGGCGTCTCCAAGTATTTTCGCTATTTTTATGCAAGTTTCCGCCCCATGTAACGCAGAATCGTACATTCGAAGCGAAAGTCCTGCCTTCGAGAATTCGAACACTTGAGCCTGAATTTCAAAGAGCACTTGGGCCAGATCGAAGTCGCCGTGAATCGGCGCGAAACTGTCCGATTCCAGAGCTCTATTCAGGATGAAGCAGATGTTGTGGAAAATGTTCATGTAGCTGGTGGAGATCTTGTTTCGATTTCGACGGATCTCGGGAAATCGAACACCTAACGTCGACAAATATTGCGCCTGTCGAACGATCGTCTGTTTGACTGAAGCATATTTCGTTTCGCTCGTTGATTGGCCAAACCGAAAAGCGTAGGGCGAGGCTCTATCTGCTACAGGTTCGAGCTGCCGTTTCTCCAACTCGATGGGGGTGACGAGGACATTGAGGCGCCTGCTGCTCCAATCGAACATAATCTCGTCGCCATCCTTTATGGTGCCAATTCTGCCACCCATTGATGCGTTTTCAGCGAAATTGAAGGCGGTTGGGACCGTTGTCGCAACTTCGGTCACTATGGCATCAACCAAGACCGCGACGCCGAAGCCTTCGGCTTGCAGAAGCTCCAGGACCGGCACCAATAAAGATACTTTTTCTCGCTTCGCCTGCCCATAGTCTGACAACCGCAGCACAGCTGCGAAGTCCCGATCCAGTTTTCCTTGAAAATAGGCCTCCTGCAGGTCGAGTTCATTTTCGAACACAATCGCAGGAAGAGACGCGCTATGTCTCATGTTACCGGCCGACGTTAAGCCGACGATGGCGAGGCCGAGATTGCCCGAGAATTCCTCAAACTGCAGTTCCCGTACAACAAGGGGCGTATTTAGTACGCGTCGTCTGATTTCACCTTCAGGAAGCGTGCCTTGGTAGAAGGTCTCAGGATCATATCCAACGACTCGAGCGAGATCTGCGAGGTTGTGGCTTTTTGCCGTAAAGAGCTTGGTGATATCGGCAAGCCAATGAGCCATCATCAGCCCTCGTCAGAAGCCAGGATCTGAGCAAGGCTGATAACAGCATAATCCTCGGACATGTTGGGCGAGGGGAGGCCTTCTTCGACGAGCTTGTTTCGGATGTAGGCTTCGGCGGCATCCATTCTGTTGGGAAAACCTGCTCTCGACATGGCCGATCGGAAGATACCGCTGTCTTTGAGAACGATGTTTTTAATATCTAGGTCTTCCCGGCGGCAGAAAAGCTCGAGTCTCACCGTGGGCGTAATGAGCTTATTGGCGCTCTCGCGCCTATCTTTGATCTTCATAAGCGGATTTTTGACGGCATCCCATGGCTTTCCACTGAGCACACGCTCTGTGCCAGGGACGAAGCTCCAGCGGTTGCTACCCTCGCCATCAATCGAGTGAGAGGTAATAATCCCGGTTAATTTCCGACTGAGGCTGACCTCCTCGACGGTCTCCCGCTCCACGCTTCCCGATGCTCCACCGGAGACTCCGCCCATAAGTTTTGATGCGTCGACCGACAGTGAGACACCGCCCTTGACGGCACCCTTCGCTTTTCGCGTCGACTTGCTTTTTTGTGTTCCTGTGGTGGTTTCTTCCATACGGGCAATAGAGGCGCGATCGATTACGAGTTGTTCGGTCTCGGGAATGATCACCCTCAGTTCCGCTCGTTTCAGGTCGACGGTAAATCGTACGGGCGAGTCGTCCTCGCCTCCCATGCGGGCCGTGGCGAAACTCACGTCCGCGTGGAGGCTGACCGCAAGGCGCTTTTCGGTGAATGGAAGATGCCAGGCGTCAACACTGACCAGCTCCGAAAAAATACGCACGCGGTTACTTAGCATGAGGGACCTTGAACTGGGGTGGGAGTCGACACCCTGTTTGTACGTGCAACCGCAAGGTCCGTCCAGCCATCGTCGCATGCTTCGGCCCAGCTCTGCGGGCACTCCTTGCCCTCGCCACATCTCCCGGCCTTGAAGCCTTTCGCGGGCGAATTCCATGAGATTAGGCTCAACAGTTGGCGATGCCTTCCACACTTACAACGGAGCGGTTACCGTCGGTCACGACCTCGGGAGATATCTGCTGAGGTGAGACCGCAGACAGAACTTACGAGCTTTCCCAATGATATTTGAGCGCTGCTGTAAAAGCCCGGAAGTTGGCGGACGGCCAGCACACCGGTGACCCGTCTCTAACGAGCCAATGGAGGCCACTAGCCGTCGTCAGCTCCGAAGAATCGGCCGTGACAATCCAGTTGAAGCACTTGATCCACATGTCTTGGTAGGATCCGACAAACTTATCGTTAGGAACGTTGTAGAGCATGCCTTCAATGAAATAGGACGGCGCCACCTTGTGACCCAGAAGATCCTTCGTGATCATCGAATTCCGCATATTCTTGAATATACGGACCATCCGCTTGAAATTCTGGTTTGTCGCTTGGTGTTTTAACGTGCAATTCTCGGAATGCTGTTTTGGGAAGTTTTCGATGCGGGCACCGTTTCTGATAAACGCTATACCCGGTTGGTAATCGTGCATGCCATTTTTTAATGAATAGTAACGTCGGAACTGCTGACAGACCAAAATGTCTGCGTTCCTTCGGCCGTTATTGCCTGGTATGTAAATCGCTTTACCGCTCAGATCGACGTCGCAGTAAAGGCCGGAGATGTACCGTTGAGCGTCTCCTCTAAAATCCTCGTATCGATATGCAGCATCTGCGCTGAAAGCGGCTTTCAAAAAAACCTGGTCCTGCGCACCCATATTCGTGACGTCATAATAGAACGCTCCGGCGTGACACAAGACGACGTCGACATCGCTGTCTCCCCAGACATTCGTGTCGTTGCCATAAGAGCCTTGCAGATGCACATCGATTCGATCGACGGGGTAGGGTGCCGAAGGATGAAACAGGTTGTTGCGGATCGAATTGTAGGTATCGGTGAACTGCGCGGCTTTCCCGAGCTGCGACCAGGTTTCGAGCTGACTTTCTGAAATCACTAACGGCGCCCCTCCTCAAGACAAGAACCTCTGCAATTCGACTTCGTTTTCCCGCGCACTGTCTCGGCCACGTTGCCAAAGAAGGGAAAGCCTTTCCATATTCACTTCGAGCATATCGGTCGCCATCTCGGGCTGAGTGTAGCGGGCATGTATCCGCAGCGTTGCAACATCGCGGAACGTCACCTTTCGCAACTCCTCCATCGATTGGGAGCTTATCTCCATGGTCTTTTGCAGAAAAACGACGGTTGGGAGCTTGCTGACCCATTTGCGAATGCTCCACGCGGGAAGCTTCGGCGCTGGGTACTCACCGACCCCGATGGTGACGAGCCGGATGTTGTCGCGAGGTACGCTAAGCGCTTCCGTGGCATCGATAATCGCGTAAAGAGCCGGATTGTTGGCTACAAACCCTCCGTCGCGAACTTCAACCCTTTCTCCGCGGCCTGTTACAACAAATTTCTTTTTAAAGAATGGGTACGCGGAGCAGGAACCGACCACTGCGTCGGCTATTGTGCAGCCATGGCCAGGCTCAAAGGTAGATTTTCCAAGAAAAGCCTGCGCCGCGCTCGTCTTGAAAATCATCGGCCGCTCTTCATTCCAACGCGTACCAACGATACCAACATTCGTCTTAAAGGCGTCGAATTTCAGCTGCTGAAACACATCAGCGGCAAGGCCTTCCAGTGCTGCTGTCCGCTTCCTGGGCAACCACTGCTTCATGATTGTGACGACGTGCTTGCGATAGAGTACCTCGATCTCGTCGACCGAATTGCCGAGCGCAAGCAAGGCGGCGATTATCGATCCCGTGGATGTACCGTATATGAGGTCAAACTTTTCGCTCAGCTTACACCCGGCTAACGCCTCGATTTCCTTCAAGGCGCCAAGCGAATAAAAGCCCTTGGCTCCGCCCCCGTCCAGGCTGAGGATCCGAAAAATACTGGGCGTTCGAGCTTCCGTCACTGTCTCGTCACCGTAAACTGGCTTTTCGCCCAAGTAGCACCTCAGCAGGCAAAAACGCAGTACGAGCCGTTACCGATAAAAGAAGACAGTGGATGGCAGCGCACCGGCGTTTTGCGCTCGATGATTGCGGCGTAGCGTTAGTTGATGTCAAGCGCGAACAAAGGAGAGTCGCGCCCTAGTACGCAGAGGTGCAGTTTATTGACAAAAATCTTCATTTCCCACACCGGGGACCAAGGCCTGCTGGTTAAGAAGCTGGTTAATGAGCTAAGGCGAGCTGGTCAGCACGTCTTTGTAGACCTCGACATGCTTCCCGACGATGACGTTACACAACAAATCACTGACGGCCTGGAGGCAGCTGAGGTTTTTGTGTTGGTGATCTCTGGCGAGATACCGGAGTGGACTGCAAATGAGATCGAAGTCGCAAGAGTTTATGGTCGCTCGCGTAGAATGTTGATCATCCCTGTTCTTATTGGGGACGGGAGAGTGCCGCCACAACTTAAGTACAGCAAGGCGGTCAAAGCAGGAGAACGAGAACCGTCTGCGTACATCGCAGATATCCTTGCAATCATCGAAGGCGATAAGAAACGCAGTGAGATATTCGCGGCCCGCAAGGTCGAAGTGGAGAAAGATCTTGCGGTTTTCGTGAACGAGGCGGTGGTTCGGCAGCAAGAGCACGAGGCCAAGAACCGACGGGCCGCGCAACTCTGGCACGGGGCTGGCATCGTTTTCTTGCTTCTTGTGCTCGGATTTGCTGGAGCCTCCAGCTACACAGCTCTGACGATGCCTTCGAACACTACTACGTACACTGGCGTCCTGATCATCGGTCTTCTAAATCTCGTCATTGTCGGTGTGCTGACGGCCCTGGCCCGCTACGCTCATGCCCTCGGTAAGTCGTATATGAGTGAGTCGCTGAAGTCCTCTGACCGGATCCACGCGATCCAGTTCGGCAAATTCTTCCTCAGCGCCTACGGCGAGAAACTGTCCCCTACCGAAGTGAAGGAGGCTTTCCAACATTGGAACATCGATAGGACATCCACCTTTGCCTCCCTCGATTCCAAGGAGATTGATCCTCAGATATATGCGCTCGTGTCGCAATTGGTTGGGGCACTTTCCAATAGGAAGGTGGCGTAGCTGCAAGGAGGCGTTGATTGCGAATCCGATGATCGTACTCCTGAGCGCTGAGTAATGCGTGTCATACAGAGTGCGACCTTTCGGTTGATGGAGCCTTGAGCAAACGCGGCTGTCCCCACGGCGGACGATTGTGATTATTGGAACGCTAGTACCGACGTTCCGGATCCAGACCCGAAATCAGCCAGCGCGCACTGCAACGCTGATGACCGCGATTGGCGCGATGTTGCTGCTCACAGACTTAAGCGTGAATGTCGCTAAGACTCGTGCTCCCACGCGCCGTGTAGGGCTTGTTGCTGTGATGTTCACGTTCTGGGCCAAAATGATCGCATAATGTATCGTCGGGAATGGGGGCGGGAGTGATCGCAGCCGGGCCTGCGCGACGCTCGATGAATTCACCGACCGAACGCCCGCTTGGCACGACCGTGCCCTTCGACGGCGGACAAAGGCGAGGGGACATGTTGATCCCAAAGGCGTCTGGTCATCCAGTGTGCACGGTACCGCCCGCCAATTTGAGCGACGAGCGTTGATCAAAGTCGAATTGCCGTCCACCACGAGCCCAGAGTTCGTCCCCCAAGGCGCGAACGGTAAGGGGTTTCCGTTTCCCCTGATTGCCTTTCGACGCTATCTGCATATGCCGGTTTGCATTGACGATGCCTCTTTCACGCGTACGCGCGTTAACGAGCTGGTCGAGCGGAATGAGCAGGTGAGCTTCGCCGAGATCGAAGTAAAGCGAGGGGTCGTCCCGGAGCGTTGTGAGCGCCGCGGTGATTTCCTGGCTCAACTCAGTCACCGAGACCGCGCCATCCGACCGAAGAGTTAGATATTTTGCTGACACTTTCGTCATCTTTCGCGCAGTGGTCTTACGGGAATTAGCGTCTTCTGAAATAATTCCATACTTTCCGGCTTTCTTGGCTGGGCGCCATGAAGAAGGCGTGCGCGTTGACGCCGAATTTCCTCCAGGCGGCGACGACCCGGGAGAACCCTTTTTCCAGCGTCCGCGCACGACTTTCTCGCCGGGAAAAGATCATCCACCATCGTCGCTTGGGAAGTGAGATGGCGCCATTCCTGTCCAGCGTCTAAACGCGCGCGTGAAATGCGCGGGATCGCTGTAACCCACCCGATAGGCGATCTCGGTCATGCTGTGACCGCCTTCGCGGATCAGTCGAAGCGCCTCGCTTCGACGAGTCTCGTCAAGCAGTTCCTCGAACTCAATGCCGCAGTGTTTCAGGCGCCTCTGCAGGGTACGGACGGACACGCCAACTCTTGCTGCCATGGCTTTCAAGCTATGCTCATGCTCGTCGGAGAGCCTGTCGCTCAGCAGCCGTGCCACCTCTACGGTCGAGGTCAGGGCGGTCGTCGCCTTTGAGGGTCCAGTTTCCTGTGTTTTGAGCGGCAGATCGAGTAACTCGCGATCGATTTCGATCATGTCGTGCTCGCAGCCCAATTCGATATTGGGCCCCCAGCACTCTTCGAGTGCCTCGGCCCCTCGTGTTTTTGTCGCGGTCAGTCGAACCTTGATGCCGGACGCTTCGCCCGCCAAAAGCGGCACTTTTCGCAGAACGGCGAGACTGCCGAAGATGAACTGCCTGGGATCGAATTCGCAGCGGTCTGTGAAGCGGAAGACGATGCGAGCGGTTTTGCCCTCCACCAGGAAGCGGACATCTGAACCGCGGTGGATCGAGGACACATTGTCGGACGCGAGCGCGCAGGCGTGTGCCACGTCCCTTGCTGCCAGAACGGACTGTCCCCACCCGCCGAACTCACGGAGGTCGGTGGAGGAGCCGATATGCGCGCCAGCGAAGGGGTCCCCCGCGACAGCCGCCAGCTCGTTGCCCAAGCGAAAGCACTGGGCGCGTGGAAGCCAGCCATCGGCATTCTGGAACACGTTTGGTGAAATGCCGAGGCGTTTGCAGAACTCAATCGTCGAGACATCGTGCTTCGCCAAATAGGGCGCGATGGCCAAGAACGTCCGGATCCTGATCGAAGGTGCGGTATTCAACACTCACAACGCTAAATTGGCATGAAAAGGCAAGACGGAACATGTGCACTATAGCAGTATGAGGTCGATTGGGAAGACTTTCGCGAAGAAGTTGTGCAGGCGGCGAGGCCGGAACGGCCGATCGTCTGCGAGCCGCGTCGGAGGAGCTAGGTATGAAGGTGAGCGGATGAGCAAATTCAAACTGAAATGGCCTGGGGCAGCTCGGCGCCCGTACATATTGATGATAGCGGCCACCGTCTGCGCGGCGGCGTGGTCCGCTTCGGCCCAGGATGCGATAGAGCCCGAGGCTGCCAAGATTCTCGCTGCGATGAGCGACAATCTCAAATCGATGCCGTCTCTTAGCGTCACCTATGACGCAGACCAGGAAATCGTCGACCTGGAGGGGCAGAAGATCCAGTACAGCGCATCGGGTACTATTGCGCTCGATCGCGCCAAGGGTTTTCTGTTGACGCGCCAAGGCCCATTCGCCGACGCGGAGGTAGTGTTCGACGGCAGCACGATATCGCTCCACAGCAAACGCGTAAACGTCTACGCGCAGCTGCAAAGCCCGGGGCCAAGTGTTGAAGCGGCAGCAGACGAACTTCGCGCCGCCACCGGACTCGATGCACCGGGGGCCGACCTGTTGGCAATCGACCCCTATGCCGTTCTCACTGATGGTGTGACCAAGGGAACCCTTGTCGGATCGGCGTTCGTTGGTGGGGTCGAATGCGATCACCTCGCCTTCAGAACAGATATTGTCGACTGGCAGATCTGGGTCAGCAAGGGCAGCAATCCGTTGCCACTCAAATATGTCATCACGACTAAATGGGTAACCGGAGCGCCAGAATACTCGCTGCGGTTGAGCAACTGGAAGTCAGCTGGCATCGGTGCCGCTCAATTTAAGTTCACACCGCCAGCAAACGCCAAGAAACTCGAACACGTACATGCCGACGTCACCGGCGACATCTCGCTGGAGGTAGGGGAATGAGAATCCGCAAGATGTACGGAAAGATCCTTTGCGCCACAGTCGCCGGCCTCGCCCTGCTCGCCGCCGACTATCTTGTACCGATGCCGTTCGGCTCGTTCGTGTCGGAGGCGCAGGCGGTCGTTGGGCGGCCCGCGACCCCGGGCAGCGTTGCCGGTGTTGCGCGCCGCACCACCCGCCGTGTAATCCGCCGCTCCGCGGTCTACGTCGCCGCGCTACCCGCCGGCTGTGTGAGGACCAGCGTCAATGGCGTTGTGATCTGGCGCTGCGGCGGGGTCTACTACCAGCCCTATGATGGGCGTTACGTCGTCGTCTACATCGACTGAACCCATATTGCATCGCAGTTCAATTTTTTTCTTCGGACCATTTTCCCACTGTTCGTGCATCGCCCTCGATGTTGGGCGCTACCGTAGTCGAACGATCGTCCGTCTGTAGAATTTGCCCCTGATTAAGGAACCACATGATGAGTTACTCGATGAAAGCCCTGCTCGGAGGGGCCTCTGTACTGGTACTTCTTGCCGGGGTCGCCTACGGGCAGACGGCGCCGAAAATGGAGATGACGACGCCGATACCGGATTCCATCATCACCCCGGACAAAGTTGAAACCCGGCTTGGAACGTTGAATTTCGTCGATGGCTTCCCAGACAAAGCCACCTCCGAGAAACTCTACGACAACCTCGACTTCATGCGCGGCGTCGATGCCTTTCTCAATGCCATGCCGGGTGCGTCGGTCGAAGCGCTGAGGGTTGGTCTTGCCAGCCAGGGAGTGGACAACAACCAGACCATCCTCATTTTCGAAGACCTGATGGACTCGCACTCGCTGTTCCTGACCGGTAATACCGAGAGCATCTACAATTTGATGTGGCTCGACACCAAAGCCGGGCCACTGGTGATCGAAACACCACCTAATATCCTGGGCATGATCGATACCCACTGGTTCGAATATGTCGGAGACGTCGGAAATGCCGGTCCGGACCAGGGCAAGGGTGGCAAGTACCTTCTGCTGCCACCCGGCTACAAGGGCGAGATCCCAGACGGCTATTTCGTGCTTCGCAGCTCAACCTACGGCAACCTGTTTTTCTGGCGGGGCTTTCTCGAAGATGGCAGCACGAAGACCGCAGTCGAGAACACCAAGAAGTTCGCCAAGGTGTATCCTCTGTCGGAGGCCGGCAATCCGCCGCCGATGAAGTTCATCAACGGCACCGGCAAGAAATTCAACACCATCCACGCGAACAACTTCCACTTCTACGAGGAAGTAAACGACATCGTTCAGTACGAGCCGAACGAGGCCTACCACCCGGAAGTGCTGGGGCAACTTGCCGCCATCGGCATTGAGAAGGGCAAGCCCTTCGCGCCTGACGAGCGAATGAAGAAGATCCTCACCGAAGCCGTGGCGGTCGGCAACGCAACGGCGCGCACAATCACCTTCGATACGCGGATGAAGGAGGCCTATTATTATCCGAACAGCGCCTGGTTCACCGGCTTTGTCGGCGGTAGCTACGAATTCCTTCGACAGCCCGGCGTTCGCTATCTGGATGCCCGGGTGCTGTTTCACTACTATGCGACGGGAATCTCACCGGCGATGGCGATAAAGCGTGTCGGCGTCGGTTCGCAATACGCTGGGGCAACAACTGACAGCGAGAAAAAACCTCTCGACGGTAGCAAGACCTACAAGGTTCACCTGCCGCCGAACATCCCTGCCAAGAACTTCTGGTCATTCGTCGTCTATGACAACCAGACCCGATCCATGCTGCAGACCGACAAGCAGTTCCCGAGCATAGGCAGCGACAAGAAAGACCTTGTCGTCAACGCAGACTCCTCGGTGGATGTCTGGTTCAGCCCGACAGCACCGGCAGGTCACGAGGCCAATTGGGTGCAGACCGTTCCCGGCAAGGGGTGGAACGTCCTCCTGCGCCTCTATGGGCCGCTGGAGCCGTGGTTCGATAAGACCTGGAAGCCGGGTGAAATCGAACTGGCCGAGTGACAATAAAATACCCGCGATGAACTGATCATCGCGACACAGGCGCTCGCGCCTGCAGCGCCGGTCCGACTGGTTCTGTCGGATCGGCATCAGCTGGGACAATTTACTGCCGTGCTTGAGAGAGCGGCCGGCGCTCGTTGGCCGCGTCGGGGTTACATGTTCATCATTCGCCTTCTGCTATTGAGCCTGCTCATCTGCCTGTCGACCGTTTCTCCGCTGCACGCGCAGGCGCCGGCAACGAGCGCGACAGAACCGTCAAAGGTGGCCGAGCTGCTGCGTCTTCTCGAAGATGCGGACGTGAAGACATGGTTGGCGCAAAGGCAAGCAGCAGTTCCCGGAAAAGGGGCCACCGAGGTGGCGCGGGTCATCGACGACTTAGAGGTCCGCTCCCGTACCCGCCTCAACGTCCTACTGTCTGCCGTGCCACGTGTAGGCAGCGAACTCTACCGCGCAGCCTCCTCGGTTCGGCAAGAGGCGCACGATAGTGGATTTGCCCCCGGGATCCTGATGATCGGCATCATCGCGGGCATTGGCTTTGGCACGGAATGGTTCCTTCGTCGTTCAGTGCCAGCCGTGACCTTGCCCAATCAACTCTTGTCGCAGATGCAGACAGAGTTTGCGCCACTCTTGATTTTCACGGCGACGGTTGCCGTCGTCTTTCTTGTCGTCGCCTGGCCGCCGCTCATGCGTGTGGTCGTGCTCTATTCGCTCGTCGCGACGGTCGCCTACCGAAGCCTGCTGGCGCTGTACCGGCTCGCGATGACCGTTTCCGTGCCGATGGCTAAGGCATACCCCCGTGTCCGACTGTTCGTCGCGGTGTTAACAGCGGCAATGGCATTCTCGGCCGTATGCGAGCGGCTCGCCGTTGCCGAGGACGTCTGTTCCTTGATTGCCATTGGATTTTCGGGCCTGCTTCTTCTGATCGCGATCGAAACTATCGGCCGCAACCGTTCCAGCGATGATGCACAGCTTTTGGGCCGACGCGTGCCTCGGACAATTGGCATTGCCGGCGCCGTAACGCTCTGGCTGCTCTGGTGCGGTGGTTTCCTGGCGCTATTTTGGCTCGGCATTATGGTTGTCGTTGTGCCCCGTGTCCTGTCAATCGCTGACAAGTTGACCCACGCGTTTGCGGCTTCACGCTGGAATGACGGTGGTGCGACAGACCCGAAGACGGTGCTGCTTGTTCGAGGCGCGCGAGCGATCATCATCATCGTCGCAGTGGATTGGATCGCATTCGTTTGGCGTCACAATTTCCAGCCCATTACCGGCCAGCTGGCGCTCGCCAAGACAATCATAACCGGCGCCTTCAACAGCGTCGTTATTTTGCTGGTCATCGACCTCGTTTGGCAGTTGGGGAATGCTTACATTGCCCGTCAACTCGGCCGCGTTGGCGATGGAGGAGCACTCCCACCGAATCTGATCGCCCGCCAAGGCCGGCTTCGCACCTTGCTGCCTGTATTCCGCAACGCCCTGGCCGCAGGGCTTCTTAGTGTGGCCGCGCTAACGGTTCTATCGCAGATGGGTGTTCAGATCGGCCCGCTCATTGCCGGAGCGGGCGTGGTCGGCGTCGCTATCGGGTTCGGCTCACAGACGCTCGTCAAGGACGTCGTCAGCGGTATTTTCTATCTCTTGGACGATGCGTTCCGCGTCGGGGAATATATTGAGGCGGGAAGTTACACAGGCACAGTCGAGTCTTTCAGTTTACGATCTGTACGGCTGCGGCACCATCGCGGACCGATATTCACGGTGCCCTTCGGTTCGCTCGGCGCAATCAAGAATTCGAGCCGTGACTGGACGGTTGATAAGTTCCGCATCCGTGTCCCCTTCAAAACTGATCTTGATAAGGTCCGCAAGCTCATCAAGACTATTGGCGGGCAATTGCAGGCCGATCCGGAACTCGGCGCGTCGTTCATCGAGCCGCTCAAGCTCAAGGGCGTGGAGCAAATTGGCGAGTACGGCATCGAACTCGGCCTGGGCTTCACCTGCAAGCCAGGCGATCAAACCACGATCCGCCGGAAGGCATATACGATGCTAATGCATGCCTTTGGCGACAACGGCATCGATTTCGCCCAGCCTGTCGTCCAGGTTAGCGGCGATGACAAAGGTTCAGCTGCTGCCGCTCTCACCACGCGGCAGCTTCAAGGCACCACTGCTCCGCCGGGACCAGATGGGCGAGCTTCTTGAGAGGAACTATGGACACACCGCCTATCGTCAGCGACCTTGCCTCTGTCATCCAGACCTCTCTTGCGCCGGTCTTTTTGTTGGCTGGTACAGCAGGCTTTGTCAGCATCTACACCATTCGCCTTGGGCGAGTATCGGACCGGCTGAACGAGGTCGCGGATAAGGGTAAGCAGGGCAAGTTGTTTCGCATGCAGCTCGCCTATCTGCGGCGAAGGGCACTTGCACTGGAGGTTGCGGCCGTGCTTGGAGTAGTGGCCGGCATTTGCACGGGAGGCGCAATCCTAAATCTACTTGCTGGGTCTCTGGCCATAGGCATACGCCATGAAAATCTCTTCTGGTTCTTTGGAGGCGCCATAGTCTGTCTCATTGGATCCCTCGTTGCATTCCTGTTTGAAATGGTTATCGCGGGACGAAACATGCTGCGGCAGATTCGATCCGAGCAGGTAACCACGGTGCAAGACTGATCAAGCGACTGGGCACCAGCATAACCGACATCTCGGTTAACTTGAATAGAGGCCGCTGCCCCCGCTGGAAACTCTGAATTTTGTGGGCGGTCAAGTGCCCTTGGCATTAAATGGCAAGCGACGCACTTGCGCTTACTGTAACGCTGTAACCAAGCGTTGTGAACGCGTTGTCGTCATGGGGGTCAAGGGGCGAGCGTGACTTTGAAATCGACTCACGGAACCACCGTTGCAGGGCGCGCGCGCCGGCATGATCCTCATCGAAGGCGGAACCTTCTCGATGGGGTCCAATGGACACTATCCCGAAAAGGGGCCGGTGGATCGCGCAAGCGTCGATAACTTTTCCCCAAAAGCCGCCACCCGTCGTTTCAGATCTTGTACCCATCATCCAAACCTCCCCCTCTTTCTCATTGCCGGCACGGCTGGCTTCGTGAGCACTTAGACCGGGTATCAGATCGCGGGAACAAGATTCTGCGGGCTCCTGTCCAAAAAAACCGAGCCACTCAGAACTGAAGGAGACGAAGCCTTGAAAACAAGAAGTACCATAATAGCCACACTGTTAATCGGGTTCGCGTTAGCGGGTGCGACGCGCGCAGAAACACTGAGCTACGCCGACGCCGTCACGAAATTGGCGCAGGACTGCGGCGCCGACATCAAAAAGTTCTGCCACGGCCTCAATCTCGGCAACGGACGGATTGCCGATTGCCTCCAGAAAAACGCAGCCAAAATCTCACCGGTCTGCATCGGATCGATCTCGACTGTGCTCACCTCCATCAGCCAGCGGGAGCAGGCCCAGGCGGCATACGCGAATGTCTGCAAACACGATATCGCACAGCGCTGCTCGAGCGTGAAGGGCGACGGCTACCGCCTGGCGTGCCTCATCAAGGCCGAAAAGCACGTGGGTAACGCGTGCAATCAGGCGATCACCGATGCCGGCTGGAGATAATCAAATGACCAGGTTTCGTTCCCTACTCCTCGCACTTTCACTCGCTGCATCGATGGCACCGGATTTCGCGGTCGCTCAGGAGGTCTCCGAACAACGGATCGTCTCAGGGCTTGGCAAGCTCGTTCGCGCGGCTCCGTTCATCGACCTCGCCATTCTCCGCCAGGAAGCTATAGACGGTGGCGGAGTGGCGATGGCATCACTTCCGAACTGGGGCAAGATCGCCAAGCTTCCGCAAATGGTTGTCGAGATCGACTTCGAGAACGACTCGGTCATGATCAAGCCGGAGTCCTACAGGACGCTCGGCTCGATTGCCGATGCGCTTCATCATCCAAATCTCTGGGCCTACAAGTTCCTGATTGTCGGCCACTCGAGTTCAACAGGCAGCGACAAACATAATCTGGAACTCAGCGAGAAACGGGCCTCAGCCATAGGGGAGATTCTCTCGACGACATTCGCAGTCGACCCTGATCGGCTCTACGCCGTTGGTGTCGGCGAGTATTTCCCAATCGACGGCTCGAAAGGCGATGCGGCCAGCAACAGACGCGTCCAGCTTGTCAACCTGGGTGTCTTCACGGCGCCGTAACGCAGCCTCCGTGCGGGAGACGACTAATTTAATGCGCGGCGGCTAGAACTAGTCGTCAGGGACGGCTGGCCACCCTGCCGAGTGACAAACGATCAGCCTGCGCTTGCGCCAAAGAAAGCGCAGGCACTGTGGACCGCTAGGCTCGCATGACGCGCCGAGGATTCCCATGGCTTCCACCGGACCACGTGAAGCCGGCAAGCTTCTTCCGAAGAGTGTCGTACTCAGTCGATGTTCGCACTTGCGGGATGAGGTTACCTAGTGAATGAACCAATGGCCACTGCTGGCCGGAGACAAGGAGAGGCGTCATGAAGATTGTTATTCGCAGGATGATGATGGCGACCGCCGTCATGCTGCTGACGACCGGAGCGGCCCATGCCGACCCGATCGAAGGCGATTTTAGAACCCCGAAGACAGGCGCAACGGCAAAGGTGGCAGCTTGCGGAGCTAGCTTCTGCATGACCTACACGAGCGGCGCGTTCAACGGCAAGCAGTTCGCCGCTTTCGCGTCCACTGGCAACGGAAAGTACTCCGGCAAGCTGATCGACTTCACCAACGGCGGCAAGGAGTATACCGGCAAGGCCGAGATCGCAGGCAGTGACATCAAGGTGAGCGGCTGCGTGATGGGCGGTCTGGTCTGTAAGGACGAAATCTTCAAGAGACTTTGACGTCACTGGTGGGACGGCGAGCCAACGGCGCAGGGGGGAACCTAAAGGCCCGCCGCCTACCGGGATACGCGGAGCCGCCCCTTTTTGTTGGCCGCAGTTTGGTACAGGCGGGTTATGAGTGTCGCCGCAAGTTTGAAGAAGGAGATCCGGAGTGTAGAGTTGACAACCCTGTTCTTTGCGGCGTGGTTCGGCGTGTTGGCGCTGCTCAAGGCATTTGTGCTGATTGGGTATAACATCGGTTTCGCCGGATTGTCGTTGGGCTGGTCGGCACACTTGTCGCCGCCAAGGCGTACCGATCCTCGAAAACATCCCCCTCGCGAAGTGGCTTCGCGGTCGATCAGGCCTGACTCATGTCGCGGTCCGCACTACCGTATACGGCCTTGCGGTGTTCGTGGTGCTCCTGATGGAGAAGGCCTTCGAGTGGGGGCACTCTCGCTGCTCGAAGGCATCGGCCTTACTCCGACACCGTTCCTGCCGAATCTGCTGCACGAAGAGGAGCTCGGGTTCGACGTTGGTTTTCAGGATCGCGGCCGCGTCGTTGTGTTGCAATTTCAGCTCGGCCATGAGCTCAGGCGATTTCACTGCAAGACGCCGTCAGCGGTCGTCAGTCAGGGGGCAGATAAGCCTTGAAGAGGCTGAGCAGGACACCCGCGGCGGCACAGACAATACTGGCATATCCAGAGTGGCCGGCCAAAGCGAACACATAGCTGTACCGTACCTCGTCGCCAACCACTGCGACTGACATCCTATCAACCGTACTGTGAAAACGAAGGCCAGCGATGCTACGCTCGATGGCCTGCCCCAAAATGTCGGCGCCCAGCACGTAGCGTCCGAAGCTGCCATAGTTGGCGATGTTCATCATCGGCGTGATCAGAATTCCGAAGTTGGCCCCACCGGCTGTACGCGCGGCCGCCTCGACGAAGCCGATTACCGCCGCGTGCGGGATGAAGCAGTTCTCCGCCTCAGCACGATTGGCCTGCAGCAGCGCCTTTTGCCCCATTTCACGGCGTATGAAGGCCGGCATGCCAGACAGGATGCGGTTGGAGATGACCGGGATCTCAGCCATGTCTGCAACACAGAAATAAGACAACCGTGGCGCAAAATGAGTGGTTTCGTATTGCGAATACTGTTTAGTGCCGTAAAACGTGTGGGTAGCACAAGTAGAGACTCGAACGTCTTGCGACCTTTAGGAGGGGTGCGACTATGACAACCAGACGGAACCTACTGCTGGCAGCCACAACTGTCGCGGCGACGACAGTGCCTGCATCGCCGGGAACATGGACACGGCCGCTTTCCTGCCGTTCTGGAGCAAGGGCAAGGACAACTTCCTTTCCGATCCGCCGAATGCCGACCTGTCGATCCTCGAAGGGGACAAGCTCCAACAGGTTGTCGTCGTCCTGGAGAATCCGGAACTGAACGACAATAACTTGACCTACACGGTCAAGGTGGTTGGTGGCGAAATGCCGGAGAAGGGCTCCGAGGTCTCTGTGTTCATCGATATCATCGGCATGCCGTTGACGCCACTCTCCTATGCGGGCGTGGCCAGGCGCGGCTACCGACGGGCATTTCTGTACTACCACCTGCCGGAATGCGGGAACGGACTTCGAGGCGATCTTGACTGCAGTCTAAAGCAGCTCCTGCTAATCGCTCGCCAACAAGACTGAACCGGACAATCGTGTCTAGGGTTTCGGAGCTGCCCCACAGCTCGCGTCGTTTCGATAGCTCATCGAATAATAAAGGTGTACGGCAGATGTTGACGAAGAGAGATCTACTTCGATCCACCGCGGTGATCGCCGCTAGCGCCGTGATTGCGAGGCCAAGCTTCGTGATGGCGCAAAGCTACCCGGGCATTGTCGAGGCAAAAGACATCGCCGAGGAGGGCTTCATCTATGGCCTGCCGCTCGTGATGAATTATGCGGTCATGCACGAGTTCGCCGTGGATCCGAAGTCCAGCCAGTTCAAGGCGCCATTCAATAAGATCGACAACATGCACCATGTCGCCACCCCGGCGGACACGGCAATCATTACGCCGAACAGCGACACGCCGTACTCCATTTTGTGGCTGGATTTGCGTGCCGAGCCGATGGTGATCACCGTGCCGGCGGTGGAGAAAGAGCGCTATTATTCGGTGCAGTTGATAGACGGTAACACCTATAACTTCGGCTATATCGGTAGCCGCGCTACGGGAAACGTTCCGGGTTCCTATCTGGTTGTTGGACCTGACTGGAAAGGCGAGGAGCCTGCCGGCATCAAACAAGTCTTCTCGTCAACCACGCCGTTCGTGTTCGCCAACTTTCGAACCCAGCTGATCAACGTTGAAGATGTGCCGAACGTGGAAAAGGTGCAGGCCGGCTACAACGTGCAGCCGCTCTCGGCCTTCTTAAAGCAACCCACACCGCCCGCCGCCCAGAAGATCGACTTCTTGCCGGCCACAACGCAGGGCATCAAAGACAACTTCTTCGACTATCTCGATGCCGCCCTCGAATTCGTGCCGCCCACGCAAGAGGACAAGGCCATTCGCGCCAAGCTCGCACGTATCGGTGTGGGCCCGGGTAAATCATTCGATTTCAAGGAGCTTCCGATCGCTCACAAACTAGAAATCGGCCTTGGTATGAAACGTGGTGATGACAAAGTCACGAAGTTCGCGGCCAGCGGAAACAAGGTGATCAACGGCTGGAGCGTCGGTTCGTTCTTTGGCGATCGCAACTTTTACAAGGGAGATTGGCTGAAGCGTGCCGCCGCGGCCAAGGCAGGGCTCTATGGGAACGACGCCGTGGAAGCCATGTACCCCTTCACCCGCACAGATGCGAAAGGTGAAACACTCGACGCCAGCAAGCATAACTACACGATCACTTTTCCCGCCGGACAACTCCCGCCGGTGAACTCTTTCTGGTCGGTGACGATGTACGACGGCAAGAGCCAGCTCCTGATCGAGAATCCGATCAATCGCTACCTCATCAACTCACCGATGTTGCCAGGCATGAAGAAGAACGAGGATGGTTCGCTCACCCTCCATATTCAGAAAGACAGCCCTGGCGCGGACAAGGAATCCAATTGGCTGCCTGCGCCGAATGGCACAATCTATCTCGTGATGCGCCTGTACTGGCCGAAGACGGAAGCGCCTTCTATATTGCCGGTCGGCGAAGGGACGTGGCAGCCGCCCGGCATCATTGTGGCCGAATAGTTCTCCCCCGACTGTGCTGATGTCTGGTTGGCGCCTCTGCTTCTTGTGGTCATCATGACCGAGGACAGTTGCCGCCGGCCGGCATTTCCACCGGCGGCGCAACACGGCGACTGGATTTGACGAACCCGGTCGGCTGTCCACCAAGGTGGAAATTGGCGGCTTCTGAAGTAGTTTTGGCATGAAATGGCAAGCGGCGATCTGAGGCCTATTGTAACGCTGTAGTCGAGTAACGAACGAAATGTAGATAGACGCTTCCCCCCTTGTTCGATCCCGAAGTATAAACAACCACGATTAGATCTTTTAGCCCTCCAGTTGAAAGCCCTGTCGTTGTTCCAACAGCTGAAGTGCAGTTCTTGTCGAACAGGAGTGAATAGTTGAAGCGCTACCTACCCCTGGACGCCAACGGTGGCGCGAAATCAAGACCGTATTTATCCTTGGTCGTTGGCCTAAGCGTCACTCTGCTCTCTGCTTGTGCGAGCAGGCCGACAGGCGTCCTCGTGCCAGTCGCAGCCGTCTCGTCGGCGAGCCAGGTTGAGATGTTGATCGCGACGACGCGGGGTCGAGCCACAAAGCGAGGCGAAATGTTTAGCGGCGAGCGCGCGCCTAGTCCGACCTTTGCGGACATTACGGTGTCGATCCCGCCTGACGCTGCCCGTGAGGCGGGCGAAGTCGCCTGGCCACGCAAACTTCCGCCCAACCCGAAGACGGACTTCGCAACGCTGAAAGCTGAGGAAATCGACCGCGCGACGGCTGAAAGCTGGTTGAACACCAAGGTGCGTAAGAGCCCGGATGGTAGCGTCCTTGTCTTCATCCACGGGTTCAACAATCATTTTGAGGATGCAGTCTTCCGCTTCGCGCAGATCGTCCACGATTCAGGTGCCCGGAGTGTGCCGGTGCTCGCAACGTGGCCGTCTCGCGGCAGCCTTCTGGCCTATGGCTACGACCGCGAAAGCACGAACTATACGCGCAATGCCGTGGAAAACCTGTTCCAGTATCTGGCGCGCGATCCGGAGGTGAAGGAGGTCTCGATCCTCGCGCATTCGATGGGCAATTGGCTTGCGCTTGAATCCTTGCGCCAGATGGCCATCCGCAACGACGGGCTTCCGAGCAAGTTCAAGAATGTCATGTTGGCGGCGCCGGATGTCGACGTCAACGTTTTCAGCTCGCAGATTGCCGATATGGGCAAACAACGCCCGCGCTTTACCCTCTTCGTTTCCCGCGATGATCGCGCTCTTGCGGTTTCTCAGCGTGTCTGGGGCAATGTCTCCCGATTGGGCGCCATTGATCCGGAGCAGTCTCCCTACAAGGAGGAACTGGCAGCGAACGAGATCTCGGTCATCGATCTCACCAGGATCAAAGCGGGCGACAATCTCCACCACACCAAGTTTGCAGAGTCGCCGGAGATCGTCCAACTGATCGGCACCCGCCTGTCGAGCGGACAGACCTTGACCGACAACCGCCTGGGACTTGGCGATCACATCGTGGCAGCGACCGCGGGAGCCGCGCAAACGGTTGGAACCGCCGCCGGCCTGGTTGTTTCCGCTCCGGCCGCCATCGTCGATCAGAATACAAGGCAGAACTACTCTCGCCATGTCGAAATGCTCGTCGGGCCATCCGGTAGAAGGAACACGACCAACAGCATTTGCGAAAAGAATAATCGGGCTGGGAGCAAGCATTGTGGCCACTAGCCAGACAGACCTTCGCGAGAACCAAACTGGTCAGATGGGCTCTCCATCGAGGTCTGAATCGCAGCGCAAATCGAGCTTGGCCGCATCGGCGACCACCAATGGGAGATAGCATGAAATTATACGTACTTCGCGCTCTGGCGGCGATCGGAACATGTCTCGTTGGTAATGCAGCGATGGCTGCGGACATCTATTCGCCGATGACGCCGGAGGTTCAGCAGACGACCACGGCGGGTGGCTGGACCTTTTCTTTTGCGCCCTATTTCTGGGCAGCAGGTTTGTCGGGGGAACTCGGGCAATTCGGCTTGCCTGCCGTAGACGTCGATGCCAGTTTCAGCGACATCTTCGATCACCTCGATTTCGGCGCCATGGCGATGGGCGAGGCCCGTAATGGACCCTACAGCATCTTCGGCGATGTCATGTATACCAAGATTTCGGGGCAGGCTGGCACGCCAAGAGGCATCCTTGCCACAGACGTCGAGCTCAGATCCGAGACTTTTGCCGGGATGCTCGGTGCAGGGTACTCCGTTTTCGAGAACAGCACTGCCCGGCTCGAAATCGTCGGCGGCCTGCGCGTGTGGTCCGTCGAGAGCGAGCTCTCCTTCAGCGGTGGCATTCTCGACGGGCGTTCAAGAAGCGATGATGCAACTTGGGTGGATGGTTTGGCCGGCTTTCGTGGCACCTATTCGCTCACTCCCGAAATCTACCTGACAGGGTGGGGTTTCATTGGTGCAGGTGGCGCCGATCTCGACTGGGACGTCGCGGCGACGATCGGCTACCGGTTCAGCGACACGATTTCGGCGGTTGCCGGTTACCGCGCCCTCGGTGTGGACTACAGCGACGACGGGTTCGTGTTCGACACCGTTCAGCAGGGGCCGATCCTCGGTCTGGCCGTACGGTTTTAGGATGCTCATGTGCCGTTCGCGACGGTCAGCGGACGTTTATAGACAACGAGCGGACAGATGGTGGTCCGCTGACTGCGCCGTTAGGCGAGCTGCACCACTGCGTCTTGAGGCAAAGCAGCACGGAAAACCTTCGAATCCAGGGGCTGAGGTCACAATATGAAGCCGCACTACAGAATTATTTGTTTGACTGTTTCTTTGATGGCCACCGTCGGGTCAGCCGTTGCTCAAGAGTCCGGTGCTGACCTCGCCAAGAAGCTCAGCAATCCGATTGCTTCGCTCATCAGCGTGCCCTTTCAGGTCAACTATGATCGCGGTTACGGCCCGGAAAATGGCAACCGCGAAGTCCTCAACATCCAACCGGTCATCCCAATCTCGCTAAACGAAGACTGGAACATCATCTCGCGCACAATCTTGCCGGTGATCTCGCAAAATGACATAGCGGGGCAATCCGGGCACCAGTTCGGTCTCGGCGATATCACCCAGAGCCTTTTCGTTTCCCCCAAGCAACCTGGCCCAGGCGGGATCATCTGGGGCGCTGGGCCGGTCTTCCTGATTCCAACAGCGACCGATGAGCTACTTGGGAGTGGAAAATGGGGAGCTGGCCCCACGGCTGTCGCCTTGAAACAGGAAGGACCCTGGACATACGGGATACTGGCCAACCATATCTGGTCTTTCGCCGGCCAAAGCGACCGGCAGGATGTCAGTTCGACGTTTCTGCAGCCATTCGTTTCCTATACGACACCCGATGCATGGACTTTTTCGCTGAACACTGAAAGCTCATACGACTGGATGCAGGACGAGTGGTCGGTTCCGGTCAATTTTCAGGTGTCAAAACTGATGAAATTCGGTGAGCAGCCCGTGAGCTTCACAGCGGGTGCGCGGTACTGGGCACTGGCACCTGAAAACGGGCCGCAAGGATGGGGTTTCAGAGCGGCTGTAACGTTCTTGTTCCCGAAGTGACGGCGGAGCGGCCGCTTGAACCGCGACTGTCTGGAGCCCGTGGAAACTCTGCAACAATACTCGCTAAGGGGATTTGATGGTGACGGGAAACAGGTGATTTCCGCGCAGCGTCCTCGAAGATCAACTTGATCTCGTAAAGAGGGCGATTTTCTGCGCGACAAACTCTGTCGGAAATGTGACATCACGCGACAAATCCAGGGCGGCGCCGGTAGGCAGCCATCACCGATGCCCGTCTGGATTGATCAGGCTGGGAGTGGCGAACTCCCGCCATCTTGGTGAGTCACGGAATGTTTCCCAGCGGGTTACAGAAGATCGCATAATGTATCGTCGGGAATGAGGAACATTTGCGTCTCTAAGGTTCCAAGCCGCTACTTCACTCGTCCAGCTCTCGCAACTTTTCTGACGGTATGATCGCTAACGGAGTTAACTCGGAAGGCTGCGGCTTTGCCACGTTTGGCTCAGCTCTTGGTTCAAGAGGTTGAGCGAGCCAAACAAAATGCATCGGTTTTTCAAATCGTTATGGTGATTCTTCTGTCGATTTGGCGCAAGATTTTGGCTCATGATTGCCGGATAGGCTTCTGTTTGCGCCAAACTAAGGGAGGCTGTAGCGTGTACCACTCCGAACACCCTTCGGTTTCAAGCTGCCGTCCCTAACCAACTGTTCGACACTTCTTCGAATCCGGGACCGCGGGATCTCTAGGCCAACCCGTTTGTGAATGTCTCCAATCTTTGACCCCGGATACCGCCCGACGTCTTCAATGATAAGGGCGAGCAACCTGTGCGGTTCGATGCGTTTCAGGGTCGTTCCGCCGATGAAATCATGGCGGCGCAACAGAGCTGGATCTACAAAATAGCGCGTCGCTTGGGTCCGCCCAGCGCTTTGCACCAATTGCCATTCTAACAAGCGCTTGATCCAAGGCTGCAGCGCCTCGATCGAAGGAAGCTCAAGTTGTGCGGCAAGCTCGCGAGCCGTCAGTGCATCATGTTGGGCAAGCAGGCCGAGGGCAATGCGCTCGCGTTGTGTGAGTTGAAAGGTGTCGTCTGCTTTAGCGATAAAGTCGATAATCTCCGGCTTCAGGATACGCCGGCGTATGGTGACTTGCACTCGATCGTGACCCTCGACCAGTTCGGGCGCCGGGCGACCATGAGACAGCAGCACCTCATAAATCTTATCGTAACCGCTGCCTTCCCGCTCCATCAGCCTGAGATCGTGGAAAAGTCGAGCTAAATGCTCGTTGCGGCGCACGGTGGTATGCAGCACGTTCTGTGGGGTGACGCCGAGAGGAAGCAGCCCCGGATTCACGACCTCCAGTCGATCCGGGTGCAAGTTCAGGAATATGTCGCCTCGTTGCGTATAGGGCCGGTGAACTAGGGCGTTGACCAACAGTTCGCGCACCACCACTTCGTCAAAGGCCGGCACATTCTGTCGAAAGAGTCCGTCGGGCAGTTCGTAGGACTCTTTGAAATCAGGTACCTCCTGCCAAATCGCCTCAATAACCTCCATGGGATTCAGAAGGTGGTCATCCCAGACCAGCTTGTTAACCTTTTGCCCATGTTCGTCGTATTTGATGAACTGAACCACTGGGGCAGTTGTCAACTGCGCTCGTCGAAACTGTTGTCCCACACAAAGTGTGCCGAGATTGGTGAGAAGGGGCCCCTGCGCCATTTGGTAATGATCCAGCAATTCGTCAGGGGTTTTCTCCTTCACCGAGGATTTGACCCGGTCCGAGGCGCGTAGCGCCGCTACGACGGCCTGGAGCTTCGAGGGCTCGGCGTCGGATCTCGGCACACCCAGAGATGTCTGGGTTTCCCATGGCAACGCCGCGCGTTCGGATGCCAAGCGCAATACGTCATCGCCGGTTACCGGTTTGCTTTGGTCCGCCACGCGAAGATAGTAACGGCCATCCGTAGTGGAGGCGACAGCAGTTGACCGCGGAACAGTGAGTTTGATGTATTGGCCGCCGTTTGCTGCGGTTGCGACATTCGGCAACACTGTCACGTTGACGGTCCTTTCCGCGAGCTTGCGTCGCAGCAGATCGGGGAGGTCCGGGGGAATTCGTTGTTCGGGTGGCGGCAATTTCTCGCCATCCTCAACTCCGATACTTAGTGTACCGCCCGCCGCATTGGCAAATGCCACGCAGTCCTTCGCCAGTTCGCTCCAATCAGCGGTTTTCCCGGTCACGGACCGCATCGATTTTTGGTCGTGGAGCTGACCTTCTAAACTCAAAACTGTTCCCTCTGTCTCGGGTGGGCTCCACGCGCAGCGGCGAATGACGGTCTACGCGCTTACGTTGGGTCTTAGCAGTCCTAATGCCACGCCACGACTGTGATGTCACCAGCGCCTGGCAGATGCAGTGCCGTGCCAGGGCGCAGAGGCTCAATTGGGGGGCCGACGGTTCAATCCCGTTCAAAAGCGTCAAGTTTTGAATTCGCTTGGCTTCAACTCATGCATCCGCTGATCTTGCTTCAGCCTTTCGATTTCTCCCGCGCTGATGCCTAAGCGGCCGCTCGTGTGGTGGAGCAAGGTAGATTTCCAACAAACGCAATCCGAGGATCAGTGCCGAATTGATGACCAAATATATGGCGGCTACCATGCAGAATACCTGGATGACGGCGAAGGTCTTGCTCATCAGATCCTTTGCTACACCGGTCAGTTCCATCACCGTGATGGTGCTGGCGAGCGACGTCGCCTTGAGCGACACGACGATCTCGTTGCTGTAGGCCGGCAAAGCGCGTCTCACAGCTATCGGAGCGGTGACGAGAAAAAAGACCTTGATCGACGACAGTCCCAGCGCGCGGGCTGCCTCGATCGCGCCTTTGGGCACGGCGGCCAGACCGCCGCGCATCACCTCGGCCGTATATGCGCCCGAGCAAAGGCTCATGGCGATCACAGCACAGGCGAAAGGCTCCCTCAACAGGATCCATGCTGGACTTTCGCGCAGCCATGCGAACTGGCTGAGGCCATAGTAAAGTACGAAGATCTGAACCAGCAGCGGCGTGGAGCGGAACGCTTGAACATAGGCTGATGCGATAGCCCGAAGAGACCCATGACGCGAAGCACGCGCCCAAGTGGCAATACCCGCCAGGACGAAACCAAGTGGGAGGGTTGCTGCCGCCAGTGCCAATGTGACCCAGATTGCGCCAGCCAGTTCGCTAGCAACGTGTAGTGTCGTTTCGAAATCCATGATCAGCCCCAGCGCATTCTGTTCTCGACGGCGACGAACACCCGCGAGGATACGGCGACAAGCACGAAATAGATGACAGCCGCGGCGCCGTAAAAGACGAAGGGTTGTCCGGTCGTGCGCCCGGCGAGGCCGACGACCCGCATAAGCTCGGCCACAGAGATCACGGAAAGCAGTGTCGTTTCCTTGATGGCCATGATCCAGACATTGCCCAGGCCCGGCAGGGCCTGCCGGAACATTTGCGGCATGATGACCAAATAGAGTCCCAGAAACGGACGGAGGCCGAGCGCGGCGAAAGCCTCGAACTGCCCGGCTGGAATTGTGCCGTGCGCGCCGCGGAACACTTCGGAGCTATAGGATGCCGAGACGAGGGTGACGGCCATCACGCCGACCGAAAACGCGTCTATCTCGATGTAGCCGGTGTAACCGAAACCGCGCGCGACCCACATCAGCGCCCCGTTGGTTCCGAAAAAGAGAAGGAAAATGACGAGCAAGGGCGGCACTCCTCGCATCACCGTCGTATAGAGGTTGGCTGCGCCCGCGATCCAGCGATTGCTTCCGAGCTTCGCCAGTGCAATCGCAAACCCAAGGGCGACACCGAGAACGTAGCCGAGGCTCGCGCAGGTTACGGTGACGCCGAGCCCGAAAAGGAGCGGCCTGGACCAGCCCTGATCGCCCCAGGCCAGCATTTGAAGAATGGACGGGTCAGCAGCCATCAAAAATCATTCCCCGCAGATTTTCGGGTCGGCCTTGGTCGAGATATCGAAACCAAACCATTGCTGCGAAATCCGTGTGACTTCGCCGTCTTTCTTCAGTTGGCAAAGGGCCACGTCCCATGCTTTGCGAAGCTCCGTGGTATCCTTGCGCATCAGTCCGCCGACACCGACGCCGAGATAGTCGAACTGCTCGAAATCAAGATTGGGTGACAGGATCTCGATCGTTTCGCCTTGTGACGAACCCGTGAGAGCTATCCACGGGGAACGCCCCGCAAGTGCGGCGTCAATCCTTCCAGCCAATAGGTCGAGATTGAGGCTGTCCTGATTGTCGTAGAGGCGGACGTTAACTTCGCCCTTCAGTTCATTGTCCATGAACTTTTGACTTTGCGTGCCGGATTGGACGCCGACCGTCTTGCCTACCAGCGCATTCTTGAGCTCTGTCCAGGAGCTTTTCCCGTTCAGGCCGGAATTCTTGGCGGCCGCAAAATTGATCGGTAGGTTGCCGTAGCTCTGCGTGAAGGCAAGGCGTTTCTGCCGCTCTGGGGTGATCGATATCCCACCGACGAGGATGTCATATTTGCCCTGCTCAAGAGCGGGAATCTGTCCTTCCCAGGGTTGGGCGGTGAAGCGGCAGCTGCGCTGCATTCGCTGACACACGAGCCTTGCCAGTTCAATATCGAAACCGGTCAGTTCTCCCGCAGGCGTCATCGAGGTCCAGGGAAGATAGCCGCCATCCGTTCCGATGCGCACTTCAGGTAAGTCCTCAGCCAAGACTGGCGTCGCGCATAATGCTGCAAGCGTCAATGCTGCGACCAGTTCCGTCCATTTTGCTTTCATGATTGTCCCCCTCATTGTATTTGTGTTGGTAGGTTCAAAAGCGTTCGGGTCGGTCGTCCGTGCCGAGGTCCCAGAACAGGCCTGCCATGATTGCAAGACCCTCTGCGACAAGTGGCGTCAGCAGATGTTCGTCCGGCGCATGCTGACAGCATCCCGAATAGGAGTGCGGCACCCAGACCGTTGGAATTCCTAACAGATCTGCGAAGCAATCGTTCGGTAGAGAGCCTCCGGCATTCGGCAAAATTGTCGGTTCCACCGCCGTCGTCCTTCGAACGGACGCGGCCGCCCAGCGCATCAAGGGATGCTCGGGATCGAGGCGTGTGGCGCCCCATTCCAGTTCCGTTGCCTTTGGGACGACGGCGACATTGCCAAAGCCGTTTTCGTCGAGGTAGGCGCGAATTGTCTGCATGAAGCCCGCCGGATCGGTATCGACGGTGTAACGGATCTGCAGTCGTGCAGATGCGCGGGGCGGAATGGCATTGATCGGTAGAGCCGGCGTGCCTGCCGTCATCGCCAAGACTTCGAGCGCCGTCCAGCCGAAGACGCGTTGCGATGGCGTCAATCCCGGCTCGCCCCACCAGCCGTCAAGCTCCGGGCCGCCGCTCTCGGCTTGAAGCTCTATTCGACCGAGTGCGGCCATGACGCCTGGAGGAACTTCAGTCGGAAGAATTCCTCGAACATTGATTTGACCGGTCGCCGACACCAGGCTGGAGATGGCGTTGGCGAGGATCACGGCCGGGTTGGCAATCAGGCCGCCCCAATTGCCGGAATGATGTGCGCCAGCCCTGAGATCGCAGATCAGATCGAAATCAACAGTTCCACGGGTGCCACCATCAAGTGTCGCGCGGTCGCGGGCCAGGCGAGGTCCGTCCGATGAGATCAGCCAATCGGCCTTGAGCTTCGAACGATGTTCCGAACAAATCTGGTGAAGTCCGGCCGAACCGGTCTCCTCAGAGGTTTCGATAAGCACCACGACGTTAAAGCCGAGGGATCCGCGCGTCGCCAGAACCGCTTCCAGAGCCAGCATCACGATTGTGTGCTGGCCCTTGTTGTCGGCGGTACCGCGACCGTAGAGGCGGTCGCCCTCGACACTCACGCGCCAGGGATCACGGCCATTCGACCATGCGCCTTCCATGCCAGCCACCACGTCTGCATGTCCGTAGACGAGCAGTGTCGGCAGATGTCCTGCTTCGTCGCGCCGCGCGATCAGCAGCGGGCCGCCCATGGGATCCGGGTTGTCCAGAATGTCGCCAGTAAAGCCGAGGCTTGTGAGATCCAGCCTGAACTCGTTTAAATAACGCACGCATTCCGGGCGCCGTGCGGGATTCTGGCTTTCGGTCGCGATTGCGACGCGGCGTGTCAAATCGGCCAGAAAGCGCCCGTTGGCCAGATAGGCGACGGCGGTGGCTATAGATTGATCCCTAGACATAATCCTGCTCATTCATTGCGTTGACAGCACGATGTCACGCGGACGAATATGCAAGCAAACCAAAAGTTCTCTCGGTTACCCTTAGCTGGATTGAGTCTCGACATGGCCCGTCATTTACCACCGCTGCCCGCACTGCGCGCTTTCGAAGCTGCGGCGCGCCATCTGAGCTTCGCCAGGGCGGCTGGTGAGCTGAGCGTGACCCCGGGTGCAGTCAGTCATCACATGAAACAGCTCGAAGAGTGGGTCGGTGGACCGCTGTTTGAACGGCGCGCCAATGGCGTGGGATTGACGGAGACCGGCCGGGTCTTTGCAACGCGCCTCGGTGCGATCTTCGATCAACTCACCGCCGTCGGCGCTGCGGCACGAGTGCCCGGCGGGCTCAGCACCGTCACCGTTCGTTGCCAGTTTTCACTCGCAACGAAGTGGCTTGCACCCCGCATTGGCAAGTTTCGCAAGGCCCATCCCGACATCTCCGTGGCTGTCATGGCTCTGCCGCACCGGTGGAGCGCTAGGGAACCGGATCCGGATCTTGCAATCTATCATGGCCGTGGAACGATTCCGGGCGTCCGACAGGATACGCTGATCAATGGCAGCCTGATTGTCGTCGGTTCGCCCGACTTGGCGGCCACCCTCCCGCCTGCGTCGACACCTGCTGACTTGTTGTCCCGGCCCCTGATCAAGGTGGATTATGCCGAACCGGGCTGGCACGATGAAGGGTGGGAAGCATGGTTTGCTGCAACTGGGTTTGGGCATCTCGAACTGCGGTCAACATTGTCGTTCAATCTGGTGCACCTTGCGATCGATGCCTGTCTGTCGGGCGCCGGCTTCGCTCTGGTTCCAGATTTCCTGGTCGAGACCGAACTATGCACCGGGCGGCTGGTCGATGCCTTCGGGATATCGCTGCCGATTAGGCAGCCCTATGTCATCATGACACCCGACGCTAATCTTGCGCGACCAGAGGTTGCGATCTTAAGAAGCTGGCTCTTGGATCAAGGTCTTGCGACGGCGAAACTGGGGTAACCAGTCCCGCATGTGCTTTTCGAGCCGTATTTGGTACTCCAACCTCTCGCTAGAGAGGAGGACCGCCGCGCCGCGAACCCATTTTAACGAGGTTCCAAAATGCCGCGAATTGCGTTTGCCTCACTCGTTCCAACTTCGATTATGAATGCGTTCGAGCAGGGTGCCTTCGCCAAAGGTGGAGTTGTCCCAGGTACAGCCGGATGCTTACGGCCATGTACCTAGTCAACGCGATGTAGAGCAACACCCCAGGCCCGAAGGCTTACAGCCACGTCTCAGATCAATATGCACCGTTCGCAACCCAGATGATTCCCGCCACGGCGAGCCAAGCGCCTTACAACCTCGATGGCCTGCTCATGAAAGGGTGCCTGGCCAGATCGGTGCCCTATGCGCCACCCAATCTGGCCGGCAGTAAACGCACGCTGGTCCCAATCTCGACGCCGCAATCGACGCCAATGCCGAACGACACTCCTCCCATCACTGCCGGGGGCAATCACGGGAGGGAAAATGAAGGTCGTGGGACCCGCTATGAAGCCGTGAGCGGAAAAGTCTCATTGCTTATCTAGATCAGGAAAAACGCGGAGGCTCTTGGCGCACCGAAGCCTCCGTGCAGGAAAGCGACGACGCTACGTCGTGCCGCGTTAGAAACCGACGTGCAGATGCTTGTGCCAGTCACTGCTTCGCGAGGTAGAAATTCCGGAGCGCTGTCTGTCCTTTGGCGTCGATGCCGAGTCCTTCGGAAAAATAGAGATCGATCGAGCCATATTTCGACTGAACTTCGTCGAAAGACGCCTGAAGGTAGTCCGATTTTACGCCAAGAAGTGCGGTCATGATCTCTTCATCGCCGCCCGCAGCCACGAATGCGTCGATGGTCTTCTTGTAGGCAGGGAGGATGTAGTCGTTACTGCGGAGGAAATCCTCCATCACTTTGTCCCGCGGAACGCCGAGCAGCGACAAAAGAGCAGCAGCTGCCCAACCCGTTCGATCCTTGCCCGTGGTGCAATGGAAGAGCGACGGGTTGTCGCTCTCACCAAGGGAAAGGAAGAGCCGGCGATAGGCCGTCTTCGCGCTCGGCAACGAGACGAAGTCTCTATAAGCCTGTTCAAACATCGCCTCCGCTTTTCCGCCACCGAGGGCGGCATTTGCCTGCTTTGGGTCGAGCAGAAGCTTTTCCAACCGTGCCAAGCTCGATTGGTCTGCATCAGCGAGAACATTGAGCCAGACATTGGTGATCCCTGCCGGCAATTTGTCGGGGCGAGCACTGCGCTCGTCGGCCGTACGGAGGTCGAAATCGGTATTTAGGCCGAGCGCCACGATCTTCTTCAGATCATCGGGGCTGATCGGATTCAATTGGTCGGAGCGGTACAACAATCCCATCCGCACAACGCGACCGTCACCCGTGGCGTATCCGCCGACGTCGCGGAGGTTCGGCACCGAAACGATACCGAGACTTTGCCCAGGCGACCGCGGGGCCGCTTCATCGGCATTCGCTCTCGGTGCAACCGCCAAGAGGATCGCCAGCGCTGCTACTGTAATAGCGGCTCTCCGCGACAGGTACACCTTCATGCAGTGATCGGTATTCATGATGTCCGCCCCCAGTGTGCAACGTTGCGTTGCACCTGTCTGTTTAGACCACATCTGAGCTGCTGCGTCGAGATGGATCAGCTCGGGGGAAGGGCGGGTGCGAGGCTTGTGCCATCGCGTCATCGCGATCAAAGAACATTCGACCGCAGTAGCTTTGTTGTTGAGCCCAGCGGCCGTTTCGACGACCGGACAGATGTTCTCGTTTTGGGCTCAAGAGATCGCATAATGTATCGACTGGGAAGGAATCCGTTTCAGTTAGCGCTTAGCGCTC
>NZ_QJNR01000017.1:0-67475 GCF_003355565.1 Ensifer sp. M14 | reverse complement strand
TGCGTATTCCGATGAAGCCGGCCATCGATTCCGATTTGAAGCCGGCCGGTCATTCCGATTTCATTCCGGCCGGCGTTCCGAATTGAAGGCGGCCATTTATCGGACTGATCCTGGGTCTTTTTGATGTTTGGATCTGGTTTTGTTTGACGTCAAGCTTGTGGTGTTTCTGGTAGCACTGGGGCGCGCTGTTTTCTCATGCTTTCGCCGGTGAGCTCGATGCGATAGGCGCTGTGAACAAGGCGATCGAGAATGGCATCAGCAAGCGTAGGGTTCGCGATAATCTCGTACCATCGGTCCAAGGGCACTTGGCTTGTGACGATGGTGGACCGCCGCTCGTAACGGTCCTCGATGATCTCCAGGAGATCGCGCCGCTGATCGTCGTTGAGCTTTTCCGGTCCCCAGTCGTCAAGGATAAGCAGATCGGTCTTGGCCAGCGATTTGAGGATCCGTCCATACCGTCCGTCGCCTCTTGCCAGGGCAAGCGAGGCGAATAGCCTTGGAACACGATGATAGGCGACGGAGAAGTCCTCACGGCATGCCTTGTGGCCGAGGGCGCAAGCTAACCAGCTTTTGCCGACCCCGGCCGGCCCGGTAACGAGAAGACTGTGATGCTTGCGGATCCAGTCGCAACCGGCAAGCGTCATGAATAGGTTGCGGTCAAGGCCACGTGCGGCACGAAAGTCGGCGTTCTCGATTTGCGCATCATGGCGAAGCTTAGCAGCCCTGGCGCGGGCTTCGAAGCGCTTCTGTTGGCGCATGGTAGCCTCTCGCTCGAGCAGGATGGCAAGCCATTCGCCATGCTCGAGGCCGCGTGCCTCGGATTGTGCGTCGAGTTCCTGGAAGGCCGTGGCCATGCCGTGAAGGCCGAGTTCGCGCAGCCTGTCGATGGTGGGATTTGTCAGCATCGTATCTATCCTCAATGAAAGTAGTCAGGGCCACGCAGATTGGCGTGATCGATGATTGCAGACGGTTCGGCGGAATGCCTGGCGGCCTTATGGTTGGCCAGAAGTGAGGCAATGCTTTTGCAGTTCAGCCCGCCGATCTCGACGGCTCTGGCCGATACGGCTTCAGCGCGATCGCGAGTGATGTCGCGAAACAGGCGCAAGATACCCAGACATGTTCGGAAGCCCTGTTCAGGGTGTGGACGGCTGGCGAGAACAGCGATGATCAATCCTTCGGTCTGGGGCCCGATGGATGCGCCCCAGCGACGGAAGCGATCGGGCGTCCACTCGGCATATCGCCGATGAGAACTGGGCATGTGCTCCGGATCGGTTCCATGAAGAGGACCGCCATAGCGACGCTGGTGGACGGCGACGCGCTTGCCGCGGTGAAAGATCTCGACGGTGCGCGCCGTCGCTCTCAGATCGACCTGCTGGCGGATGAGGCCATGCGGCACGGAATAGAGAAAGGTTTTGTATTCGACGTGATAGTCCGTCGAGACGCGAACCAGACGCCATTCCGCGAACTCGTAATCGTCACCGGGAAGGCTGGCGAGCGCGGCACGTTCAACATTCTCGAACAATTGTCGGCGACTGACACCAAGGCGTCGCATGACGTGGTCGTTGATACGATCGAGTGCCTGGCCAATCGCGGCATTGGCTTCGGCCAGCGAGAAGAAGGTCTGATTGCGCAGACGTCCAAGGATACATGACTGGGCGAAACGGACACCGTTCTCGACTTTCGATTTGTCTTTCGGCCTTCTGGGGCGGGCCGGTAGAACACCGATGCCGTAGTGAGAGGCCATCATGCCGTAGCTGCGGTTGATCTCAGGATCATAAAAGCTGGCACGATTGACACCCGACTTCAGATTGTCGGGGACGATCAGCCGAGGAACACCGCCGATGAAGCGAAACAGGCGGACATGCGCGCCGATCCAGTCAGGAAGCGATTGCGTCCAGGTCGCTTCCGCATAGGTAAAGCTGGAAGCGCCGAGCACGGCGACGAAGATCTCCGCCTCACGGATCTCGCCAGTCTTGCGATCGACGATCGGTATCTTCTTTCCCGAATAGTCCACAAAGACCTTGTCGCCTGCAGCATGTTCCTGGCGCATCGTCGGAGAGAGCCGTTGTTCAAAGCCACGGAAGAGCTCACAAAAGCGGCTGTATCCATACCCATCGGGGTTTGAAGCGCGGTACTCCTCCCAAAGGATCAGGAGGGTGACGCCGGGCCTCTTGAGCTCGACGGCAAGCTCGGCCCAGATCGGTTCAGTACGCCGTCTGGTGCCCTGCTTGACGCCATTGCGAGCGAAGAGTTTGCCCTCCAGCGCATCGTCGGTCAGATCGCCCGGTAAAGGCCAACTCAATCCGACCTCCGCCGCCCGCCGTAGATTATCCTGGACTGTACTGCGCGCTATTCCCAACATGACCGCAATCTCGCGGGAGCTGGTACCGCTTCCGGCAAGCCGCAGCATTTGTCTTAACTGTCTCATGGTCAGCCTTCTCTTTGCCGGCATCAAAATCTCCACGTTGCTCGTGGTCCATTTGATGCCAAAGTTGCTGACCCAGGGGGTAATCTTCAGTGCCGAAAACCGGCCGGCTTTTGATCGGAATCGTGGCCGGCTTCAAATCGGAATGGTGGCCGGTCTTTGATTGGAATGGCGGCCGGCTTCACGTCGGAATCCGCAGAATGACCGGCCGGCTTCAAATCGGAATCGATGGCCGGCTTCATCGGAATACGCAGGCTAAGAGCTGAATCAACGTTTATTCGAAAGTGAGAATCTGGAGATTCTCGATCGAAGAGCTGCGCTTTCGCAGGGACAGGGCAGACAACTTATTGCTTCGAGGACCCGGCGGAGTCCCCCAGTCGTTTCGATCGCAGTAGAGCCCCTACTCCGCTCCGACGACCGACTTCTTCCACACGCCGTCCCTCCATCTTATGAATGCGTAACCGGGCCGGGATGGGTCAACATGCGCAACAGCAACTGCCCGTTCGTCGTCACAGGTAGGGTCGGTTTCCGGCTGCGCAGGAACTGCCGGGCCTACCGCAAGTCCACAAGGCGGGATGGATTGGGCACCCCCATTCAGCCAGTGAGCCAAAGTCAAACTGCTGGCGACAAGGAACCGCGCCTGTGACAGACCACTCAGTTCGAAGGAACGTCGGTGGGCCCACCTTCCCACGTCAACGCCACTGTCCATCACGGGGATAAAGACCCAATCGGGTTGGAAGTGGCGCAGAAGATCATCTGTGAGAGGACGGGCCTGAAGGTCCTGGCAGATGAGGACGATGCAACGTCCAAGCCCGTCGGCATCGACGACGACCACAGCTTCGCCCGACGCGGTATCCTCGAGAATTTGGCCGGCTCCTGGATCAGAGAGGCCGTAAGCCTGCGAGAGCTTCGCTGTTATCCCGGCAGGCCACAGCTTCTGCTGACGCCACAACTCGGTACCTATCCCGTTTACGATGCGCGTCTCATTCCACGCTTGTTCGTCCTTCTTCGCACGGGTGGCTCCAGAGCCTGCGACCAGCAGCCTCAGCCCAGGCTCGTGATGCAGCAGGCTGCGCGCCAGGGTGTCAGCGTCATCTTCGCAAACCGTCAGTTCTGCCGCGATCGCGATATCAACCGGTCCGGCCTCAGCTAGGCCCTTGATAATGCTGGCAGGCGCGTCCAGATGCGGAGCAATGCGGAAATCGACAAACCGTTGCTCCCCGCGCATGTGTTCAGTCTTGACTATGTCCGCGGCATTCTCCGCTACGGGAAAAAACGCAATGGATTCGTGACCGACGTTCGCCGCAGCCTCGATGCCCCTCGCCGCGTCGACAGGCAGAAACTTATGAGAGATCGATACCAAGCGGCCAGATTGATTTAGCGAGCGCGGGACAACTTCCAATGCGGCGAACCGATCAGCAAGGGTATCGGCATTTGCAGAGGTCGGATGACGCGAAGGGCGGCAAAGCGGACCTCGCGCGATTAGTCGGCTGGCCTCGTCTTCATGATAGACACCGAACACCTGCCGCCATTCACGCGCCTCCCTCAGCCATTCGGGGACTTTCGACACCACGCCGGTTGAAGGGGCCAGAGAGGCCACCCTTGGATGTATCGTATAAAACGCCCGATCTATAGCCTTCATCACCGCAAGGATTTGGCCACGGTAGCTCGCCTGGTCGAGCACCGAGATTTTTAGCGTGTCCCGCAAAGCATCACGCACCTCCGCTATACCGTCAGATAGCAGCGCGCCTTCGATATCGGCGGCAAAACGCGGGCCAGGCGGCCTCGCCGAGGCGCGGGCGGACGGGTCCCAATCCTTGGCGACTTCCCAGAGCGCAACGAAAAGTGAAGAAGGCCCCGCCGATGAGCCCGCGAAATCGAGAAGACTGATCATTGGGGACGGGGACGCCTCGGCCTGGATATGGATATGAACTCGAAGGGTACCCCGACCTGCTGGATGATTTCGCCCAGGTCAAGAAGATGCTCGCGGACGTCCACCAGCGTCTTCTCTCCGATCGTATGCTTTTTCCTGTCAAGATTGGCGTAAACGAGATTTGCGATCGTAGCCATTTGCCGAAGCAGCAATTGCACTCGCGGGCGCTGCATGGTCGACAGTTGCTTCGCACACTGGGTTAATATTTTAAGAAAGACCGTCGCCGTTCTTGGATGCCTGCCATAGTAATTTGCGAATTGGGCATGTCCCCGCCGCTCGTCACCAAAGGCTGCATCCAAGAAATCGAAGACAATGCTCGCATCCCGGGGAGCCAGCACGGCCTGTGCGAGATCAACGAAGTGCACAACGAGCGCGTTCGTGCCACCGCTCCAACTGACGGCCCGAACTGCTTGGATAGCGTGGTCGGCCGCTTCCTCTATTCCGACAATCTGAACGGGCGCTTTAGCCAGGCGGCTGTGCAGGTCATATTGGAGTCTCAACAGCTCCGGCCGAAATCCGGCGGGAGCTTCCTCAACCTTGCGCAGCCCTCCGCGAAACTCTTTGACGCTCTTCTCGGGGTGGCCTTGGACGTGAAGTATTTCGCCTCGCAACAGGGATACATCCACATCGCCGACGATGACTTCCTCCAGTTGTTCGGGAGAAACCCTGGCCGCCACGGAAGTTTCCCTAAAGTCCTTAATGAGCTTGATGAGGTCCCCAACCGTCTGGTTTGCGGCGTCGGCTTCGTTCTCGTTCAAATAGATGCGCGCCACGCGACGCCTGTTTGAAATACGCCGTAGACGTGCGTTGACGGTGGTTGCGGTGGCCAGAAGACCGTCGAGTTCCTCGAGCAAGGCAAGCTCTTCACTCGGTTCCAGGTAAAAGTTGAGCTCTGATAGGTATCTCTCGATCGCCCAGGTCAGAGAGTGCTTCCACTTCGATGGTTGGCCAGCCGTTAAGGCGCGCAACAGGTCGACTGTACGATTGAGCATCTCGACGGCTCCGAACGGGCTGTCGGAGTAGTCGGCTAGGCCCAGAGCCGTATCGACCAAGGCAGACACGTATTCGTCATCAAGCTCAGCACCGTCAAGTTCATCCTCGAATGCGCTCTCGATCAATCGTGAGAGTTCATCGACGGCCCTGCTCGGCTCCGCACCCTTGAGCTTCGTAACATATTCGACGGTTGCATGGGTCGGCCGGAGACGCCGTTGCACCGCGGCAAGCCATTCGGGTTCGAAACTCGGTATGTCCAGTGGGACTTTCAGGAGTTGGCTTGCCAAGCGCAGATAGTTGAGTGTCAGATAATCGAGCGCGGGATCTTGGGCAACGAACGGCGCGAGGGTTTCATAATAGGGCAAATCCTGCGCGGCATTGACAGACAGCGCCTTGAAATCCTCCTGAGCTGCGTCGGGCGAGAATCCCCCAATTTTGGAAAGCTGCAGCAACGCCCTGGCTGTCGCATCGGACTCAAGAGACGCACCGACGCCCACCGCGCGCATCGGGACCGCGCGCAATTCAATTCGATCTTCGCGTCGCGTACGAATTGCAGCGGCAACCTTGGCGACGCCGTCGATGTTCTGCCGGTTCAAAATGAAGCAAAGTGCGACGGTGTCCGGTATTTGCATGGTGCAAATGCCCGCCACGTCCGCCATGCCCGTCCTGCTGTCGATGAAGACGAAGTCGTAGTTGCTCTTGGCCCAATCACGGAAAGCCTGAAGCAGAATCCCCCCCGCACACTCGTTGAAAAATCCGGGCCAGGAGAAATGAGCCAAGGCATCCTCATAGGGCTTGGGCTCTGGGGTATCGATGAGCGGGCTACCGGCTCCGACGTAATCGAGGGCCGCGTCTATCGGCAAGTCGTCATGTGCCATTATCGGCCGTACGAGTTCGTCGAAGACCTGGCCGCTCTCGTAGTCGGAGATGGTCCGGTCGAGTTGCTGTGGCGACTTCGCTTCAGCAACCGACTGCGACCAGTCCCACATCAAGTTTAAGATCCCGCGAGATTCCTTAAGGTTCTTGAGTTCTGCCCCTTCCATAAGGCCACGAAAGTAGTAGGCAAGGCCTGGAGCCTCCAGATCCCAGTCCATGACCAACACTCTGTGGCCGTTCTGGGCTGCGAGGAAAGCAGTATTTGCAAGCGCCATCGTACGCCCGACACCACCTTTAAATGAGTAAAAGGTTATGATGCGACCTTCCTTTGCCATCCCCTTCACCGCCGATGGCCAATTTGGCGATCGTCGCTGTCTTGAGTTGCGGATTGTGCAAAAGTCATTGGATGTCTCATGTGTTGTGCGAGCTTATTTTGTCGCGACGCGAGTGTCCGCCGCACGATCGCCCCACTGCGGCGTTCATGCGAGGGTGCGACGCCCTGCGACGCCGCGACGATCGCCTTGGCTGCTGGCGTCAGGAAATTGAACAGGCTCGTACCGTCTCGATGATAGTCAAGAACACCCATTTCCCTTAGTATCTTCAGCTTACGGCTGACTGTCTCGACCCTGAGCCCTGTTGTCGCCGCAAGCTCCACGCCCGTCTTGTCGCCACCAGCCAGCGCGTTTACCAGATCGGCGTTCTCGCGGATGATGTCTACAAATCGCTCGTCTACCCGGCGATTGCCTGCCTGGCCGGCCAGAAGTTGGGCAAAGCTCAGTTGCCCCAACGCAAACGCGACCGCTGCGTCTGAATCTGCACCGGCCTCGCCACGGATTGCCTCTACTACTCTGGGATCGGCCTTTTTGAGGTACCCTTTAAAGAAGGAAGACAACTGCTCGTTGAGCGCCATAACACGCTCGCGAGAACCATCCGCCAGTACCTCCTCCAAGCGCGCGGCTACGGCCGAATATAGACCCGCCGGTATTTCCGATGCGAGCTTGGCGGTTTCCGTCACCTGCCGCAACAAGTTCCACTGCTCTATCGCCATTGTAACCACCCCTATTGTCAAACGCACTTTACCGTCGAACCCGTAAATGATCAACTAGCATCATTGATCCGTTGTTGACATGGATGTGATTTGGTGAGACTTCTTGGGAAAAGGTAAAGACGCGCCTCCAGAATCCCGTAATGACACACTTCCGCATTGCAAATGGGGCGGGAAAACGGGGGGAAAGGCGAGTCCGCACCTCGAAGACTTTGTAATGCAGGACGCGATAACGAAGAAGCCGTCGGAGCGGTAACTCCAACGGCCTTCGGATCATCGTTCAATCACCCACGCGAGGCGGTACAAACGGATCGCTAACACCGGACACAAGACGCTCCGGGGTCCCGATTGTCAAGCCCTCGCCGGATCGGCGGAGGACTAGAACACCAAGCTTTCTACATGCCAAGGCAAGAGCCAAGCACCGTCACAACCAACGGTGGATGATTGCGGTTGCCCTACAGAAACAGCTTGTACTGGACCCGCCGGGTCCGGACGGAAGGACCCATCATGTCAAGAATGCACTGCGGGTACGCTCGCAAACGATCAGACTTCGGACAGCGCTTGAGGAAAGCAACTCGAGCATGACCCGCCAACACGTAGGACACCACGAGATCGCTTCTTTCGCGCAGGACAAAGTGAACCTGCCCAAAGACAAGGCCGACGAATACAGGGCGCAAGCAGGGCGCCTGCGCGAAAAACTCGAACGCTATCTTGAAGAGCATCCCAATTTCACTCTCCGCAAGATCATGCTGTCGGGTAGCCTGGCAAAAGGCACTGCACTTCGCTCTCTCAACGATATCGACATAGCTTGCTACATCAGCGGAGCCGATGCGCCGAAAGATGTTCGGGAACTACTCGAGTATCTGGCGGAGCGACTTCGCAAAGCATTTCCGAACTTCGATCCTGATCAGGTGCAGCCTCAGACCTATTCGGTTACCGTGTCGTTTCGGGGGTCGGGACTTGATGTGGATGTGGTGCCCATCCTCTACGACGGCGATGCGCAATGGTACGGAAACCTTGTCAGCCAGGAAGACGGTTCGTTCCTGAAAACAAGCATACCGCTGCATTTGAACTTCGCCGCCAAGCGAAAACGTGCTCAGGAAAAACACTTTGCCCAAGTCGTCCGACTGGCGAAATTCTGGGCCCGCCGGATGAAGCAGGAACGTGACGGCTTCCGCTTCAAGTCCTTCATGGTTGAAATGATTCTCGCCAAGCTGTGCGACGACGGCTTGGACTTCTCCGACTATCCGGAGGCGCTCCAGCACTTCTTCACATACATTGCCCGCACCGACTTTCGGCAGCTGATCGTGTTTGACGATTACTACCCTGTCACCTCGGTCGGATCGTCATCCGACACCGTGAAGATTTTCGACCCGGTCAACGCCGTCAACAACGTCGCGCGGCTCTACACTGCGGCGAACGCCGATGCCATCGTCGATGCCGCCATCGATGCTGGCGACGCTATCGACGCCGCGCTCGCCGCTCCCACCAAGCAACTGACCGTCGCCTACTGGCAGAAGGTCTTCGGTCCCTCTTTTCAGGTCTGAGATCGAACATGTCATCGTTCAGCTTCACCGAAACAGAAAGCTCGACCTTCACGGTCACCCACGCCAGGCACATGGCTGCCAAGGTCGCAACAGACTTGAAGCGCATGCAGCGCTTCTACGACCAACCCTCCGATAGCATGATCGCACAGTATGAGGCGGAGGTGACCGAGCTGATCAAGGCCGGCTATCTCGCCACGGTCACCTATGGCTTCAAGAAGGACGGGAAATGGATCGAGCCAACCCTGCGCTATACCGCCAGAGACCTAGCAGGCGCTTCGTCCGACGACAACGATCCCGGTCGAATCCGTGCGGGCGCCAACATCAGCGGTGCCAGGTTCTCCAGTTATCTGACCTATAGTTCCGCCTGGCATCGACTGCCGCAGTCTCAGCGAGACATTTTTGAGGCAAAGCTTCCCTTCACCCGAAACAATGCCGAGGAGCCGGGCATTTCCGGCTATCTCGCCAGCGATCGGACTTACTCATCCGGCGGTCGGGCTCTCGACCGCGCCAGCGTCAGGAGCTTTTGATGAACACGAAACCCGCATTGGACGAACTTTTCGAGCGCCGCATCGCCTATCCCGACTTCGAACCGCAGGCGCGGCTCGCGCGCCTTGTCGGCCTCGACGACCAGAAGAGCCGCCTTGCCAAAATTCTCGGCCTATTGGTCAATCCCGAGGGACTCGCAGGCTGGGCTGCGCGACACCATCCGGGCGCTGAGCCTCTGATCGAGACGGTTCTGCGCCGCCCACCCCTGGTGGTGTTGGCCGGCGATGTCGGTTCTGGAAAAACCGAACTTGCAGAAACGATCGGAGATGCAGTGGCGCGACAGGAGAAGATCGACATCACCCTCTTGCCGCTTAGCCTGTCGACTCGCGGTCAGGGCCGCGTTGGCGAGATGACCCAGCTCCTTAGCGCGGCTTTCGATTATACCGTAACTGAGGCTAGCCGCCTGAAGTCCGCCTCCGGGAAAACGCGTGGCGCCGTCATCCTGTTGGTGGACGAAGCGGACGCGATCGCCCAATCGCGCGAAACCGCTCAAATGCATCACGAGGACCGAGCCGGTGTCAATGCGTTCATCCGTGGCATCGACCGCATCGCCAATGCGAAACTTCCCGCTGCCGTTCTTATGTGCACGAACCGACTGAACGCACTCGACCCGGCAGTGCGGAGGCGTGCGGCAGATGTTCTGCGTTTTGGCCGCCCCGGCAACGAACAAAGGCGATTTGTGCTATCCAGCCGCCTCGAGCCTGTCGGTATTGGTCGCGGCCATATCGAAGCCCTGGTGGCTGCAACCGGACCTGTTGAGGGTTCTCGCGATCACGGGTTCACTTTCTCGGACATCACTCAACGCCTCTTGCCTGCGATCGTACTGGACGCTTATCCGTCGCGACCGGTCGACGGTACACGCGCCGTGGAGATCGCTCGCGAAATGATCCCGACACCTCCCTTCCACGACCCGAACGACAGCATGAGGAAACCTGCGTGACACAAGCTGTAACTGTTCGACGCGATGGAGACACGTTCCAGGCGCGCCTATTCTGGTGGCATGCAGCCCGCCTGCTTGACCCAGGAAGCGCCGTTTCTCGCGTGGCTTTCGAGACGGGGCCTAAGAGCTTCGACGACGTCTGGGTGGAATATGATCCGGCGCGCAGCGCGCTCGACCAGTATGGCGATCCGCTTCGACGCGAACACATCCAATGTAAATGGCATGTGACGCCGGACAGCTATGGCTACACCCACCTGATCGATCCCGAGTTCATTAACGCGAACGCCCGTTCATTGCTGCAAAGGGCACGGCAGGCGCAAATTGCTCACGCCCCGGCAGGTTCCGGCGTGCGCTTCAAACTGGTGACAAATTGGCGGCTTGATCGAAACGATCCCTTGCGCGAGATGATAGGCAACCGGTCCGGCGCAATGAGGCTCGAACGGCTCTACGGCACGGCAACGGACAATAGTAAGGCGGGCGCGGTGCGCAAAGCCTGGCGGGAACACCTGGAGATTGATGAGGACGAACTGCGGCTCCTGGCACGCACATTGGCGTTTGGCGAGGCTACCGACACGCTCGACGCACTGCGCGAGCAACTGGACGTTCTCTTCGGCTTCGTCGGTCTACAGCGCATTCCGGCAAACCAAAGTGCATTTCCTTACGACGATCTCGTATTTCAGTGGATGGCACAAGGACGGCTGGAATTTGATCGGGCCGGGTTCCAGGCTCTCTGCGCGCGGGAGGGCTTGCTCGGATCTGGTCAGGGAAGTCCTCGCGTGTACGGCGTAAAATCGTTCGAGCACGCATTTGACCGCCTCGAAGAAAGATGCCACGAGGTCCTCGACCTGATCCCCGCGTTCGACGAACGGTATATCCGCGATGACGAGGACTGGGAAACTACGCTTTATCCTCGACTTCGGGCCTTTCTGCTTAAGGCAGCCAAACAACAGCCGAGGCTGCGACTGGCGCTCGACGCCCACGTAACGCTGGCATTTGCCGCAGGCTCAATCATTAACATCAAGTCGGGCCGGCACATCGAACTGGAACAGCGCAGCACAGGTCGACGGTTGTGGGCAGGAGACGATTTGGCGCCCGATCCGAACTGGTCGCGGCTTACCTGTGAGACGATCGAGCTTCAGCAAGATAAGCCCGATTTGGCGGTCGCCCTCGGGCTTACCCATGACCTGTCAGGAGATGTACGTCGATTTTGCGAGGCCAACCTTCCGGATGTTGGACGACTTCTGTTGATGCAGCCAAGCGCCGGCGCAGGGGCGCAATCGGTGGCATGTGGGCGGCATGCCTTCGAACTTGCCGATGCAGCGACCAATGCCGTTCGCAAGGCAAGGCCCGCGGGTTCCGGTTGCACGCATCTGTTTATCGCAGCGCCAAACGCTTTTTCATTCTTTCTCGGCCAACGCCAGGCCGCCCTCGGTCCCGTTCGTCTTTACGAGTTCGACTTCGAACAGGCTCGCACTTATACGCCGGCACTTACTCTGCCGATCAGCGCCGGCAATGGTGTCAGTACCAGCGAACCACAAAATCTATCTGAATAAAGAACCAACTAATACTTGCGAGAGGCCCTCATGCCAGTCGATGAAACGGCCATTCGTCAATGGGGAGACCGCCACGAATGCAGAAGGAACCTGCCGCTCTTGGTCCGTCGACTGATACGCGAGACAACCCCTTCTTTGGCCGAGCTGCGTTTTCCCGGCAATGAAGCCATCGATCTGCCCGGTCTCGACGGTCAATGCGAGGCCGGGCAAGCAACTGCTTGGGTTCCGCAGGGACGAAGCGTCTGGGAGATGGGATGCAACCAAGAACCACGCGCCAAGGCGGACAGTGATTACGAAAAACGAGCTGCGGAAATGTCCCGCGATGATCGAAAAAATACCAGCTTTGTTTTCGTCACTCCGAGACGCTGGAAGACGAAAGACGAATGGCTGGCGGAGCGCCGCCGGGAAAGGTCTTGGTCGGCAGTCTATGCTTACGATGCTATCGATCTAGAGACTTGGCTCGAAGAAGCACCCGCAACTTCTCGGTGGTTGGGTGAGCTGCTTGGGGTAGCCAGTCCAGGCATATTGACGCCACACGAGTGGTGGCAAAAGTGGTCAACGGCCTCTGTGCCATCGATATCGATGCGTTTGGTCGCCACTCGTCGGCATAACGATGCCAACACGCTTCTAAAGAAGCTTAGAGACGGCGGACAGGTAGTCACGGTCCAAGCGGACGATCGAAGCGAAGCGGTCGCATTCGTTATCGCAGCCATGATCGAAGCACATGCTCTTGATCTGCTGGACCGCGCGTTGATCGTAACTTCCAGCGCAGCAAAGATCCCAACCGCCGGCGCCTCACGTTTGATCGCGATAGCAGATGTTGCGGACGGTGAGGGCATCGACTTCGGGGACAGGCGTAACGTCACAATTGTCAGGGCATATCCTAAGGGGCGCTCCGATGTGCAAGAGTCCGTGCAGCTTTCCCATGTGCCGTCCCGGACCTTCCGTTCTGAGCTTGAGGGCATGGGATTGCCTGAAGAGGAGGCTGAGATCCTGGCTCGGAATACCGGCCACTCTGTTCCGGTCCTGAGGCGCCAGCTATCTCCTGATCCAGAAGTGAGACGCCCGGTTTGGGCGAGAGACAGGGCGTCAGCCAAGCAACTCCTCCCCTTCGTTTTGGCAGGCTCCTGGGTTGAACGGGCGCAATTCCATGACGATACGGTTCTTCAGCTTCTTGGCGAGTTCGCCGATGGTGAAGCAGAGCATATTCGAGATGCTCTGCTGACGCTCGACGACGCACCCATTACGAAGTACGGCAATACAAATATTGTTGTTTCTCAGCTTGATGCGCTCTTCGCGATAGGACCACACGTCCAGCGTACCGATCTGGATCGGTTCTTTCATCTCGTGCCCGAATTGCTCGGCGAACGGGACCCCGCTCTGGATCTCCCCCAAGATCAATGGTGGATGGCAAACGTGTTGGGCAGAGGGCATATCTATTCTGGAGCGCTTCTGTCAGGGCTTGGCGATACTCTGTGCATTTTAGCGATCCATGGTGCAGAGATCTGCGGGAAACGGCTTCAAACAGATCTGGCGTACCGCGTCAGCCACGTTGTGCGTTCTCTTATGCAGAATGCGGGTGAGGAACGTTGGCTTTCGATTCGCGGCCATTTGCGAACGCTTGCCGAAGCATCGCCAGATACGTTTCTCGATTGTTTGGAAGAAGAACTTCGACATCCGGAGCCCGCTATCCAAGCAATTATGGGAACGGTAGGAAGGCCCGGTAGCGGCGAATGCCTACGCACCGATCTCCTCTGGGCCCTTGAACTTCTGGCTTGGCACCCGGTGTATTTCTCGCGCGTTTCGGGGATTGTGTTCGACCTTCAGCGCTTTGAGATAAAGGACAGTTGGTCGAATTCTCCCGCATCGACTGCCCAATCGCTGTTTCGCGCCTGGCTCCCAGCAACCTCGGTGGATGTCGCCGAACGGATGCGAGTGTTGCGCAACCTGTGTAAACGCTTCCGCAGCCCGGCAATCAGTGTCTGCATCTCGCTGCTCCCAAGCGGTGGAACAGGCTTCGCCATAAAGCCCACAAGGCCTCGGTGGCGTGCCCTTGAACAGGACGTACCCGCACCGACGAATGTTGATCTGTGGGAGGCTTCGGTAGAAGCCAGCAAACTATTGCTGGATTTGGCTCCCTTCAACAGGTCTGAGCTGGAACAACTGCTGGAAATCGCACCAAGCTTGCACCCGGACGATCTGAGCCGCTTGGTCGGGGAGGTTGGGCGGTGGGCATTATCTGCCAGTGACGAAGAAAAGGCAGATCTGCGTCATAATCTTCGTCGTCGTGACGTGATGCATGCCTATCAGGATGGCAGAAAAGACGACGAATTTGTAGTTGCCTGCCGAAGTATGGAAGCGGCTCTAGAGCCCGTAGTAGCGACCGCCCGTCATCGATGGCTGTTCGACAGTTCTTACATCGAATGGCGATCTCTTGTCGAAAACGAGGAAGACAACAGCCTGTCGTGGCAGAAACGGGACGCTCTCGTACGACAGAAACGAATGAAGGCGATCGCGGACATTCGCGAGGAAATCGGCGCAGATCAAGTCTTCGAGTTTGGACTTGGCGTCAAACAACCCGAGCTCGTTGCCCAGGCCTTGGTGCCCGCGGATGCCTGTCCAGAAATAGGAGCCAAATGGGTCACCCGTGCTCTTCAGTGCCAGCCAAGCGAACCAGCCAGCATTTTCCTTCGGCAGGTTCTGTGGACGTCCGGATGGAATGACCTTCGGGCTGTCATTTCTATTCTTCGCCAAAATGGCTTTTTGGGCGATATCGCCGTTCAGCATCGGCTCGCTCAGCATCTTCCTGGACGTGCGCCGGGTTGGACAATCGCTGAAGAGCTGGGAAGTGACGTTGCTGCCACATATTGGAGCACCGTGTCCATCGCTATATGGGACTACGCAACAACCAACGAAGTCCACTATGCCATAGAAAAGCTGCTCGATGCGAAACGTCCGCGTTCAGCGTTTGCTGCTACCGGCCTTCGCCCTGAAAGACTGTCTCCAGGGCAATGGGAGCGTATCCTTCAGGCCATTGCATACGGTCAAGAGCCTGACGGAACTTTGCCATCCGCTTATCATTTGGACGAAGTCCTTAAGCGCCTAGACGAGGCCGGTGACATCTCGGATGAGCGAATTGCAGCTCTGGAACTCCCTTTCGTTCCGCTTCTTTGCAGCTATGGGCACCGCCACCATGAAAGAACCCTTGCGGTACATCGAGAACTTGCGCGCAATCCATCTTTCTTTGTGCAGCTGCTTTGTTGGCATTACCGCCGCAGAGATGGAAATGATGATCCGGGGCAGCAGGAGCTGCGACCAGAGCGCCAGAAGTTCCTCGCCGAACTGGCATACCATACGCTCGAGGGGTGGAATGAACTACCCGGTCTAAACAAAGATCGAGTCGTTATCGAGGAGGATTTTACGGCGTGGGCTGACGAGGCGATGCGACTGGCAACCGAAGCAGATCGCAGCGAGGTCGCCGAAACGCATTTCGGCGCTTTGCTAGCGCGCTTTGCGCGCCGGCGTCCTTGGGAGGACTGGGTTCCCCTGACGATACTGGATTTCCTGGATCGTGCTGAAAACGGCGGCCTTCGCGAAAAGTTTGACCTAGGCGTCCGGAACGCACGCGGTGTGACAACGCGCGGGCCATATGATGGTGGCGAACAAGAGCACAGATTAGCGGGGCGGTATCGCGAGCTTGCCGCACGATATGAGAACTCTCATCCGCGTGTTTCAACTCTGCTGGTATCGATTGCCAAGAGTTACGAATGGGATGCTTGTCGAGAGGATGAGCGCGCAGCCGTAGGAGAGCGTTGGCATCCATAGATACAGGGTGGTTTCCGTTTTCCGGTTCGCATTGGCGGAATTCCACCCTTGTATGTCTCCGTCACTTTGGGAAGTGCCCCGAACCTAGCGTGACCTCGGTTACGCGGTCCACGCGCTGACGGCAGGCGTGACAGCAGACCTCTTCGGACTGGCTTGGCCGATCGCTTCGGTAGCCGCCCTTACAGTCTCGCCTCCGGCGTCGTCGTCGTGGTGTTGGTCACGTCTCCTTCCCCTCACCGCAGACCATCGGGCTCACTGGTGAGAGCAACAGGTAAGGGCCGATCCCAGACCTTGGCGGCAAGCTCTCTGATTTCCGCTTCTCGTGTTCAGTGTCCGGACATCGGACGGTCGGCCATCGGCCCCAATTGAGCCCCCCTCAAGTCCCACGCCTCGAAACGGTAAGAACCGCCGACCCGCTGTTGAGGGGTGAAAGCTGCAGTCGACCAAATGACTTAGTGATTTTCGCTCCCGCATTAAGGGCAGGCTGCATTTACAGGTTGCCGGGCTAAACGAGCTTGGCATCCGACACCATGGAACATTCGATTCTCAACAGACCGCGCCCGACAAACGAGTCCGATCGTTTCCCAGGCGACGCGATGGCCGTCCACGATGATGCCACAAAAAGCGTCGGCAGTGATCGCCCCGTCGACGATGCCAAGTGAAAGGGATATCAACACGGGCTGCCATTGAAGAGGTGCGTGAAGCACTTGACGCCTCGGCGCACGACCACGCCATAGCAACCAGGCTGGCGCCAGAAGAGAGCGCGATGCGAGACCGCAGTCATTGTTGTTTTGATCGTTTGGGCGTGTTGGGTCCGGCGCGTGCCGGTTTATCGGTCCAGTGAGAATGCCGACATGACATGTTGGGGCATCTTGTTTTCGCCCTCGTCCGCGACTGGACTTCCGCCTGCCACTCGTAATCGCATTTATAGCATTTCCAGTGAGCCTCTGATTGGCTTACAGCGCTGGTGATCTCTGGATCGAGACCGATAGCGTCGTTTTTCGCGCGCTCCCAATCGCGAAGCAAAATAGGAAACCGGCTGGCCAGCGACTTACTCTTTCTGTTTTCGGCCCGACAGACGGTGCAGTTGTCAGCTTTTTCTTTTGTGCTTGCGATCCGAGCTTCGTAGGAATGTCCTTTCTTGCACAGGAACCATGCGTTCCCATCGCTACTGGCCGCGACGTCCGAGGCTTGCTTGCCGTTCTTCGCTTCGTCCCATTGCGCTGCAACCGAGGGCTTTTTCGCCGCCAGTGATCGCTCATACGTCATCCTAGGCCCCTTGCAGAAGGGGCATCCCATCCGTCCGCTTCTCACTCTGTCCGCGATGCTGGCGTCGTACAGGTGATCCGGATTTGCGGCGCAGATCCATTTGACCACGCGATGCGACTTCACGTGATATGCGTCCGGACCGAGTCGATTTTCAGCATTCCATACGTCGTAGACCCACGGATAGTGATCGCTCACTGATCCGCCTTCGGGCGGATAGGACCCTGAAGCGCAGAGGCGCTCATAATGATCCTGGGCACGAAACACACCATCAGAAAGCCAGTCTCCGGCAAAGTCACGTAACTTTGGGACATTCGCCAATACCCATTCTTGAAACCTTGAGAAAATGACAAGGTCGTCCAAACCAAAATTGATTGTGAAGGAAGGTTCGATCGGCTCCAGAACGTCCTGCCGCACGCGGATCAAATCGATCCCGGCTTCGGCGAGAGTGGTATTCTTTCGTCGATCCTGCTCGTAGCGATGTTTGTGTCTGAACCCGTCAACCTCGATTCCCAAATTCAAACTGGGAATAAATATGTCAATTTCCGGTAATCTGCCCTCATCGGTAAACTGCCACGCGGCATCGGCAAACCGATCGGCGATTTCGGCGTAGAAGCGAGCCTCAATCCTGGAAAACGTCGTTGAGCATTTTCGACAACCGCACCCCAGATTCGTCCGGGTATAGGGTGTCGCGTTCCAAGTGTGGGTGCATTTCGGGCATATCCATTTGACGTCCTGCTTTGACCCGGCCGTCAGCTGTTGAATCGCCAACCGATTACCAGAGTGGTACTCAATGATGAGCTCAGGATGAGTGACGTCGAGTGATGGACAATGAGCCACCGCTCGTGTCAGATGGGCCTGCGATATAGCGGCCGGTCTGCAGCCGCCGCATCCGCCGCCAGATTTCCAAGTTCTAATTTGGTCAGAGACTTTCCGAGGGTAAATAGTCGTTTTGCCCGCTTCTGCACACCGGCGGCACTTCCAAAGGCGAGAAATGTTGGACGTCCGCGGCAAGCTGTCAAAGCTCACGTCATTATCTTCTGCAAACCAGGGCGCCATGTCGGGAAAGACTTCAACCAAAAGATCGCCTCTCGGACGGCTGGGCTTCGGCTTGTCCCGGAGCGCCGTAACCGATCCGGTATTATAGCGCACGATCCATTCAGCGAGAACCGGGCGCGACATTCCAGCGCGCTCGGCCGCTTCCCGTCTCGGTACTCCCTCAAGGACAAAAGCGATCGCGAGCAGGCGCTGCTTTACCTTTTCATCGCTTTCAACTTCGGCGATCACGCGAAGCTCTTCCGGGCTATTGTTCCTTCTTACGACATGCGTCACGTGCCAGGCTCCGTAAATCCACACGAGGCTTCAACCCATATGCTGCCGATCTTAAAGGCGCGTCAACGACGACCACCGGCTGCCTCACACTGGTAACTGGGGCAGATTTGGTCGCACGACGGACGTTGCGACGCTCGAGAAATTACCTATTGTTGTCGTGGTAACCCATTACGAGGCTAATGCTGTTATGCGCGTTTTCGTTTTGCTAATGGGCTTCCCTGGCGTCGGGAAGCTGACAATTGCTAATGAACTGCGCACCCTCGTTTCTGCAAAAGTCATTGATAATCATTGGTTCAACAATCCAATATTTCGCCTCCTGGACGACGACGGGATGACGCCCCTCCCGAACGGGATATCGGAATACACTGGAAGAATCCGACAGGTAGTCCTGGACGCGATCGTGGCCTACAGCCCCCCTTCGGCAAGCTTCATCTTCACGCAAGCCCTTGTCCAAGGCAACCAAGGTAGTCTTCACACGTTTGAACAGATAGCCGGCGCGGCGCAGCAGTGCGCTGCGCCGCTCATACCCATAAGATTACTTTGCGATGAGGACGAGTTGGCGCGCCGTGTTTCCACTCCCATACGCCGTGAGCGACTAAAGTCGATCGACGCAAGAGCCGCCAGAGAGAGAAGCAGAAAAGCTCGGGTCTTCGATCCCCAACACCCCTTTGCCTCAGATTTGGACGTCACTTCGAAATCAGCGGAAGCAAGTGCAGCGGCAATCCAGCAACATGTTATCCGGGTGATTGCCGGCGATTTTGGTCTGCCTCCAACGACAGGCGTCGTCACCCTCCCATAGATGCGATTTCGGTCCTTCCGGTATTACCCACGACCAGTTCAGACAAGTGTGCATAAGCGAGGGTCGGCCTTGGTGAGTGATGCCGGGGGGATTCCGCATCTGGGGCAAATCATGATTCCTTTCGATCATGCCGAAGAAGCGCCTTGCCTCGCCCGAACACGCTGACACGCTGACACGCTTTCGCTGAAGGTGTTGCGCGAGCTCGTGACAGGTCTGGTCAATGAGGTCAGGGAGCTTTCAGCAGAGGTCACGAACCTTCGCGCCGAGAACGCCGCCCTTCGTGAAGACAATGCGGCGCTTCGCCAGGAGAACACCCGCCTCAAGGTCGAGAACCAGCTTTTGCGGGACGAGATCGCACGGCTGAAGAACCTGCCGCCCCGGCCGCCGTTTCGCCCTTCGGGCATGGAGAAGGCGACTGATGACAAACGGGACGCGCCTCAGACGGCCAAGAAGAAACCGCGCGGCCCGAAGCTCGATCTAAAGCGGGTGAGCCGCGAAGAAATCCTGCATGTCCGTGCTCCGCCCGGCTCCCGCTTCAAGGGATACAAGAGCTGCCATGTGCGGGACCTGATTGTCACAGCTGAACTCGTTCACTGTCGACGTGAATGCTGGCTCACGCCCGACGGCAAGACGGTGCTCGCGCCGTTGCCGCAAGGGGTCGTCGGCGGCTACGGCCCGAATCTCAGGCGACTTTGCCTGATGCTGCACACGCAAGGACAGGTGACGATGGCGCGGCTGACGACGTTGCTGAACGATGTCGGCGTCAGCGTCTCCAAGCGCCAGGTCGTGCGACTTTTGACAAAGGGACTGGAGGGCTTTGCTGCCGAGGATGCGGCTGTGCTGCATGCCGGCCTTGTCTCGGCTCCCTACATCACCGTCGACGACACCGGCGCCCGCCATCAACGCGGTAACTTCCACACCACCCAGATCGGCGGCGCGCACTTCACCGCTTTTCGCACCACTGCATCAAAATCCCGGCTGAACTTCCTGTCGCTGCTCAGAGGCAACTATCAGGACTATGTCCTCAACGACGCCGCCCTCGACTATCTAGACGGCCGTCGTGCCGATCCGGCGCTGGTAGCCAAGATCCGCAGCCACGAACCACGACGCTTCTGCAACCAGGTGCCATTCCTGGAGTATCTGGCCGACAAGGGCATCGACATTTTCGACAGGCAGGCGGTCCGCGTGCTGGCGGAAGATGGCATTTGGGGATCAATTCGCCATCATGGTCTGCTTGGCGACACTGTCATCGTGTTTGATGATGCCGGTCAGTTCCGGGTCGGCAACCATGCCCTGTGTTGGGTGCACGCCGAGCGGCTGCTACAGAAGCTGATGCCGGCCACGCCAAGGCAGGCGCGTCTGGTCGAAACGGTGCGGGATCTCCTGTGGCTGTTCTACCGCGCGCTGAAAAGCGTCAAACGAAAGCCGCCGCCCGGTCTTACCGCGGCATTTCACAAGCGCTTCGATCGCATCTTTTCACTGCGCACCGGCTTTGACGACCTCGACAAACTGCTGGCACGTCTCTCTCGCAGAAAGGATGAGCTGCTCAAAGTGCTGGAACGGCCGGTTATTCCCCACCACACCAATGCATCGGAGAACGACCTGCGCAGCTTCCTCACCAAGCGCAAGATTTCCGGCGGCACGATGAGCCGGCACGGCCGCGTGGCACGCGACACCATGCTCGTGCTGATGAAGACGTGCCGCAAGCTCGGCCTCTCGTTCTGGCACTATCTTGGCGATCGCCACGGCCTCCATGGCCAGGCCATCCCGCCGCTCGCCGCATTGATCGCGTCAAAGGTCTGAACGCCCAAGGATCCTGCGCTCCGGCGGTTGGCATCGTAATCACCAATCACGCAGGATCAAACCCGCATCAAAGCGAACTCGGGAATCCGGAGCTGCGTTCATATATGCGGCGCGTGTAAGGTATCGCACCTTCAACTCGCTCTTCAGTGCAAATTGAGAACTCATCCTCAGGAACGAATGGAAAAAACCGGTCGCCACCAAACATAGCGTCCAGTACCGTCAGATGAATCCGCCTGGCGAGCGGCAGGAAGAGCTCATAAATCTCCTGACCTCCACCGATAATAATCTCTGAGCCCGGCAATTCCGATGCCAGTGAAAGAGCCTCGCTGACCGACGCAGCCGAGCGCACCTCAGAAGTCTGAGAAGCGAACGAGCGAGATAGCACGATGCAATACCGGCCCTGAAGCGGGCGAGGTAGAGAGAGAAAGGTCATGCGTCCCATGATCAGAGCATTGCCCATTGTCAGTTCCCTGAAAGCTTTTTGTTCGCCAGGGATGTGCCATGGAATATCGTTGCCCCTGCCGATGGCACGACCGGCATCCATGGCTGCGATCAGGACAATAGGCTTCACGGCTGTGCTCTTTCAATTGGCTGCTGGGAGACAGCGCTCACTCGTGTAATCAGGCAAATGTTAGCGGTATCGTCGGTGACCACAATGTCCGAAATAGGCGCCTTTGCGCAGTGTGGGATATCCTCGCCTCCGATTGCGAAGAAACCGCATTAGCTGGACACAAAATCAGCACCGCCACCAAATGTGGATTTTAGTTTGCGATTTCAAACGGTGAAATGTCACATGCCCGTTAGCTTTAGCCGGTAAAAGCGGTCTTATTTTCCGCTAATGATTTCAGTGAAACTCCGACTTTGCCAAAGCGATTGCACAACCGAACCTTGACGCCCCGCGCGATTTTGGACGAGCAATGGTCGACAGCGCGTCGTCTGGCTCGTGAACTGGACAAGATTGTCGATGGTTCCGGTCCAACACACGCCGCCGTTGAACGGGCTGCGGCCGAGCTACGACTGTCCGTGCGGCAAGTTTACAATCTGCTTGCCCGATACCGCAGCGAACGGACGGTCACGGCTTTGCTGCCGCGCGCCGCCGAAACCCGGCGCAAGCGGCTGCCGGAAGGCATCGAGGCAATCATCAGCACGACACTGCGCGAGCAATGGCTGACGCTCGAGGCGCCTCCTCTCGCACCCGTTGTTGCCGAAATCCGTGCGCGCTGTGAAGAGGCCGGTCTTGCCCTGCCGTCCTATGTCACCATTGCCCGGCGCATCCCGGCGCTGTTTTCGCCCGAAGAGATCGCCAGAAAGCGGTCGGCCAATCCAAAGCACCTGCTGCGGCTAAAACCGCGACCAGGCTATATCCACGCACCGCACCCACTCGACGTCTGCCAAATCGACCATACGCCGACCGATATCAATTTCGTGGAGGTGGTTGACGGAGGCGGACTGTTCGTTGGCCGCCCTTACCTGACGATCGTCACCGACGTTGCGACCCGGTGCATTCTGGGGTTCTGCCTCGCACTGGAAAAGCCTTCGGTCCTGTCTGTCGCACTTTGTCTTGCCCAGGCCCTGTGCCCGAAAGAGGCATGGCTTGCGGCCCGCAACCTCGATCATGCCTGGCCGATGTTCGGCCGGCCAAAGCTGCTCGTCACGGACTCGGCGAAGGAATTCAAGGGGCATGCGTTCCAACGCGGTTGCGATGACTATGGCATTCGAATCCGCTATCGCGATCGCGGCCGCGTGCATCAGGGCGGCGTCGTTGAGCGGCTGCTGGGCAAGCTCAATGCTATACTCGCCGCATACCCCGGGTCTTCGGGGCGGTCTGTGGCAGACCGTGACGAATATCCGTCCGAGCGGCGTGCGCGTCTGAGCTTCGCGGAGCTGGAGCGCTGCATCGCGCTTGCGGTCATCGATCACAATCTTCAGGAAAACGCCAAGACGCTGAAGGTGCCGATCACGGAGTGGCAGCGCAACAGCGCGGCTCTGCCGCGCTTCGACGATGATCCGCAACAGGTACTGCTGTCGTTTCTGCCAGGAACGGAACGGCATTTGTCGCCGCAAGGGATCAACATGTTCGCCTTGCACTATTACGCGCCTTGGCTTGGTAGCCTTATTCCGCAGCGCGACCGGCTCGGAAAGCTGGAGGTGCGATACGATCCGCGGGACATCAGCCATGTCTACGTCCGCGACCCGGAAACCCGGCAGTTTCGTCCCGTCGAGCGCCGCGATGGCCAGTTGACGTCGCTGACGCTGTGGGAGCACGAGGCCGAGCGCGCGGGTCGGCGGGCCGCAAATCACCGCTCAAGCAACGAGAAAGTCGCGATCCGCCGTGAAATCGCCGCCATTGTCGAAGCGGCGAAACCGTCCAAGCGCCAGTTGCGCGATGCCGTGCGCAGCGCGCACGCCACCGCCGCAGCAAAACCCTATCAGGCCATGCGGCCACCAGTGTCTGATCCCGCGCAACACCCGGTGCGCCAGAAGCGCCGGTTGCCGGTAGAGGATTGGTAGCCCCGCATGCCCGATCATTTGCTTGATCATGTCCGGTCGTATCTCGACCGTGATCCCGACGATCGCATTGCCTATGTCCGCGCCCCGCGATGGATCGGGCACCAGGTTGCAAAGGACACCCATCGACGGCTGGCGGATTTGCTGTCGCGACCAGCGTCGTTGCGGACGCAGGGCCTGATGCTGGTGGGGCCCTATGCCAACGGCAAGACAATGATCGCCGAACGCTTTGCCGTTGAACATCTGCGAACCGCGGCGAAACAGAAGGTGTGGATCGTTCAGACCCGCGAAGGCGCCGGCCTCGGTCATTTCTATGCAAGCATTCTTCAGGCATTGCGGGCGCCGATCGGCGACCGCAGCGTGGGTCGAAAGGCTGAACAAGTCGATCACTTGCTGGCCAGTCTCAAGCCGAGGGTGTTGATCTTCGACGAGTTCCACAACGCGCTACGCGGCCGGACGCGTGACATCGAGGCGATCTTTGCGTTTCTGCGACGGATCGGCCGCCAGTACGATGTGGCACCGGTGCTGATCGGGGAGGTGGCGGTCTACGACTTCGTCAACGCCACGAGCGAGATGGCGAGCCGGTTCGATCTGCTCGCAGTCCCACGATGGCATTATGACGAGGATTTTCTCACACTCCTCGATAGCCTTGAGGCAGCTTTGCCGCTGGCTCGTATCTCGGATCTGTCGGACGAACGGCTGGCGCGGCAGATATTCAGCCTTTCGGAGGGATTGATCGGCGAGATCGTCACCATCGTCACCAAGGCGGCAGTCGCCGCGATCGGATCCGGTGCGGAGCGGATCACGAAGGCGGGCATTGGCGAGTTGCACTATGTTCCGATCTCGCACCGGCGCAATTCGGCGCTGCGCGAGAGCCTGCTTTGACGATAGCCGACAGGCCAGGCGTAGCAATCGGGATCGGCGAGCGATACCGCGACGTTGTCTCGGACCGGTGGCCCGCCATCGTCGCCCCGCAGCATGACGAATTGCTGTCGAGCTGGCTGCGCCGGCTTGCCTATGCCAACGGTGCTGCGCCGCGTGCGTTTGCCCGTATGCTCGGTTTAGGCCCGGGGATGCGGGCGGCATCCGTGGACCTTAGACTTCCCGCCGACGTCGCCCGCCTGCTCCACGCACATACGGGCCTTTCTCTGCGAAAGCTCTCGGCGATGCCAATGACATCGTCGCCGCTGAAGCCGCTCTTGCTTCCGCTTCGCAGCGACGGTCGCCGAGGCAGTTCGACCTGGCTGCAGTTCTGCCCGCGATGTCTTGCCGATGACGCTCAGCCGTATTTTCGGCGGCGCTGGCGGTTTGCGACCCAGGTTTCATGTCTGATCCACGGGTGCGGATTGCGTGACCGATGCCCTTCCTGCGCCAATCGCATCGCGGCCTTCGATCAGGACGAGCTCGTCCCGCAACATTTCTGCGATATCTGTGGCTTCGATTTGCGGCGTGCGTCGAATGTCGCGGTCCGTGCTCCGGCAAGGCGGCTCGACCGTTGCATCAATGATATCTGCCGCCTGGAGGCGATCACCGGATCTCTGACCAGAGGCAACCTCGTTCAGCGCTTGCTGGACATGCCAGCCGCCGCCGGCGTCTATCCCACATTGAACCTGGTCGGCCTGTCCACAGCGGCGCGTATTCGGTGCATGGAACGCCTGGCCGAGCAGCCGGTCAATTGGCTGACGACAGAAGACGACGCTGTCGTCGCCCATCGGCGGCGTTTGATTCTGTCGGCAGGTGGGCATGCCCCGTTGATCGCCCATATCGTAACAACGCTGGAGCGGCGGGGGCAACACCTCCCGACGAGCCGGCCTCCACCGGCTGCGGAGCTTCCAGCCGTTCTGGGCGCCTACTTACGCATCAGGGAGGCAGCTCATCCGCCGCCGCGTCGAAATCGCGGTCCTGTCGGCGATAGATGAAGTGCTGATACCGATGCCAGCGGTGCGCAGGCCATGGGTGACGCCGCCCCGGCGGCGATGGCCGCCATGCCGCTCGTCTTCGATCACGACGGCAAGGCAGTCCGCTCGGGCTACCATGTCACCGAGGTCAAGGCGATCAGTTCTCCGCCTTGGATTGCGGCGCCAACCCGGAGGCCTTGTCGGAAATCTTCGCCCAGCTCTGGAACGTCGATGATGGCGACTACACGCACATGCTTCGGCGCTGGAGCTGCACATCAGTTTACGGATCGAGTAAGATAGTTCCCGATTGAGAGGGCGAAGCATTGACCGAGGAGCAGGTTGAGCGACGCTTGGCGGCCATATTGGCCGCCGACGTCGTGGGCTACAGTCGCCTTATGGAAGCCAATGAGGAGCGCACGCTCAGCTCGCTGCGCCAGCATCGCCGCGAGTTCTTCGATCCCACCATCGCCAAGTACGGCGGGCGCATCTTTAAAGTGATGGGGGACGGCTTTTTGGTGGAGTTTAGCAGCGTTCTTAACGCGACGCGTTGCGCCGTTGAAATCCAGCGCGGCATGCCGGACCGCAACGCAGGCGTCCCCGAGGACCGGCACATAAAGTTCCGCATCGGCATCAATGTCGGCGACATCATCATCGACGGCGAGGACTTCTATGGCGACGGCGTGAACGTCGCCGCGCGGCTCGAGGGTCTGGCTGGGCCCGGCGGTATCGCGTGTTCAGCGTTCGTGCGCCATCAGGTCGGCAACAAGCTCCAACTTGAGTTCCTCGATCAGGGTGAGAAGACCGTTAAGAACATTGCCCAGCCGGTGCATGTCTACTTCATCAATCTGGGCCCGTCGGACAGTGGCGTTCCGGCAGCAACTGCCGACGGACACACACGTGAGCGCTCGGACCGGCCATCGGTGGCGATCCTGCCTTTCGCGAACATGAGCAACGACCCCGAACAGGAGTTCTTCAGTGACGGCATCACCGAGGACATCATCACCGACCTGTCGAATGTTTCGGGGCTATTCGTGCTCGGGCGCAACACGGTCTTCACCTACAAGGGCAGGACGGTGAACCTGGAACGGACAGCGAAGGAGCTTGGAGTTGCCTATTTGGTTGAGGGTAGCGTCCGCCGAGCCGGAAATCGCGTGAGGATCAATGCCCAATTGATCGACGGCGCCACCAGCGGCCATTTGTGGGCCGCCCGTTACGACCGTGAGCTCGCCGACATTTTCGCGGTCCAGGATGAGATCACCAAAACGATTGTCGACCAGCTTAAGGTCAAGCTCCTGGCGGATGAGAAGAAGGCCATCGAGCAAGTGCCGACCGGCAATGTCGAAGCCTATACGGACTATCTAAGGGGTCGCCAGCTACTTCATGCGGCGACGAGATCCTCCCTGATATTGGCTCGGCGGATGTTTGCCAGAGCCGCTGACCTCGATCCACGGTTCGCGCGCGCCTACGCGGGTATGGCGAACTGTGATTCCCGACTCCATTCCAAGCATGGCGAGAAGATATCGGCCGGCGACATTATGGTGATCACCGGTAAGGCCTTGGCGATCGAGCCCGATCTGGCGGAAGCCCACACTGCACGCGCATACGCCTTGATGATCGACAGCCACGCCGCGGAGGCAGCCGCCGCTTTCGAAAAGGCCCTGGCGCTCGATCCCAATTGCTACGAAGCCCATCAGTTGTACGCCGAATTCTTCGTTACTCAGGGCAAATTCGAACAGGCCGCGCGACACTATCTTCGTGCAATGGAAATTCAGCCCGATGACTATCAGGCGCCCCTCTTCCTGAGCGGTGTCCTTCAGTCCCTCGGACGTCCAGAGGAGGCAGCAAGATATGCGCGTCTCGGAGTAAGACGAGCCGAGGAGGCCCTCAGGCAGTATCCGGACAGCTCCAAGCCTGCGCAGCTGGGAGCTGTCGCGCTGGCATTCCTCGGAGAGCGTGATCGGGCCGAAGAATGGCTGGCCCGTGCTTTGGCGATCGATCCGGACGATAACCTCGCCCGCTACAACGCCGCCTGCACCTATTCGCAGCTTGGCAAGATCGATCGGGCCATTGAACTGCTGGAAATTTGCTTGCCGCAGTTTGGAAGTGACATGAAACTTTGGGCCATGAAGGATTCAGATCTCGATCCGGTCCGCAATCATCCGCAATTTCAAAAGCTGCTCGAAATCGTCGGATAACCCAGCGACCGTTGGCGCGTCCCGCGCACCAGAAATTCTATGTGCTACCGACGACCGGCCACTATGGGGTCGAAAGCGGTATACAAACTCGGGTATCAAGCGTCAGGTTTCACCAAGCAGCTCAGTCGTCTTCCGACACTTCGCTCTCAGGCTCCGCAGCCGGGTCCCCCGCTATCGCCTGCCGGCTAAGCAATCCCGCGTCCTCCAACCGCTCGAGGTCGGGTAAGTCGCGGAGTGTCTCCATGCCAAAGGCGGAGAGAAAGTGCTTCGTCGTCACATAGGTATACGGCGCGCCAGGCGTCGGGCTGCGTGGTCCGGAGGCGAGGAACCCGGCGTCGCGCAGGCTGGCAATCGTGTCGCGACTGACGTCCTTACCGAAGACTTTCGACAGCTCGCCCCGCGTCACCGGCTGCAGATAGGCGATGGCCATCAGCACCGCCGCCTCGTGTTCAGACAGGCGTGCTCCTCCTGAGCGGGTCGGCGCCTGCGAAGCGCGGATCGCCGGCGCGTACGCCGAACGGCTTCGATGTTGCCAGCCGCCGGCCACAGTAACGATGTCATAGGGACGTGTACGCAGTTCCTCGCGCAGATCATCGATCAGCAGCTCGATGCTGCAGTCCCTGCCAACCACACGCGCCAAGGTCTCTCGGGTGACGGGTTCGGCGGAAGCGAAGATCACCGCCTCGACGCGCAGCATCCATTCCCGCCAGCGAAGCTCCGCCGGCAGCTCCTCCAGTTCCCGGTCAAACAAGTGTTCACTTGCGCCGTTCGTGTTCGCGCTGCGCGGTGTCCTCTTTGCCGCCGCTCCGGTCATCGTCACAACCCATATATCCGGAAGGATGGCCGTCCCGACAGTTCGCGCACAGCGCCGACGGCTTCCAGCCTTTCAAACAGGCGCTTGCTCGCCCAGCGGGACAGGTCCGTACCCGGGCCCGAGATCGGCACGGCATCCTCGTCGAGCAATTTGCGGATGACCGGTTCAGCGCCCTTGGTGCGCACCTTCGACGCGGTCACGACAAGCAGGTCCGCGCGTCGGGCGATTTCGCCGGCCGAGCGCAGCGCAGCGCCAGCGCCTTCGACCAGGGCGAGGCACACGGCACGGGGGAAGGCGCCCTCGCCTGGCCGCACCCGTCCCCTGCCCCCAAGCGTACGGAACGCCGGGCCATAGCGCTCGCCCATCAGCAGCGGCATGGGGACCGGCCAATTCAACATGGAGGCGACCAAACTATCGGCAAGCGCCCAGGCGAGCGGTTCGGCATCCGGACGGGCGGCATAGATGGCGCTCACCAGGTCGGCCGCGGCAAAGGGAACTGCGCGGCCGGACTGCAGGGCAGTGTCGGCATGATCGACGGCCGCCGCCAGATCGTCGTCCCAGACAAGCTCCAGCAGGTCAGCCAGTTCGGCAACACTTTTGGAGGAGAAGCCGGGTTTGCGGCTAACAAGCCTTTTGTAGGTCAGAAACACCTTTCCGGCCGGTCCAGGATCGTCGCCGGCGGCAGTGAGCAAAAGCGCGTCACGCAACGCGTGTTCGTCCTCGTTGCGCCCCATCAGCCGCACCGCCACGGCGGCACACTTGAGAGCCTGGCGCGCGCGCCAACAGCCGGCCCAGCGTGGTTCGGTTTTGACGAGATCGTCGAGCGATTTCAGGGCGATGCCGGCTGCGAAGGCGGCGTCTGGTTCGTTCGGCTCACGGCCGCGGGGCAGCGCCCAGCCCGGCAGTTGAGCGGTCGACAGGGACGGCGATGACGACTTGAGCGGGCGCGAATCCATGTCGTCCAGCTTATGCCGCGCGTGCACTTATAGCCATCAAATTCGCCACAAAGCGCACAGCTTGTCGATTACATATGATGTCCGATAATCTTGCCTTATCGGACATTTCGGTCTTTATAGAAGGAATGGCCCAAATCGTCGCGCAAAACGGTAAACATCACGCAAAAGACACCTCTGCTCCGTCTGACAGCACGGCCCATTCTGATGATGATCCGGCGTTGGTGTCGACAGCGGAAAGCCCTTCCCCTCTTCCCGGCCATCTCGGCGACCTTGCCGACCGCGCCCGCGCTTATGTCGAGGCGGCAAGTTCCGCCAACACCCGCAAGGCCTATGCCGCGGACTGGAAGCATTTTTCCGCCTGGTGCCGGCGTCAGAACCTCGCTCCCCTCCCCCCGGATCCACACGTCGTCGGCCTCTACGTCACCGCCTGCGCCTCGGGAACCGCCGAGCGCGGCGTCAAGGCCAATACCGTATCCACGATCGAACGCCGCCTCTCGGCGATCGCCTGGAATTGCACCCAACGGGGCCTATCGCTCGACCGCAAGGACCGCGCCATCGCCACCGTCATGGCCGGAATTCGCAATCGCCATGCCGCCCCGCCGCGGCAGAAGGAGGCGATCCTGCCGGAAGACCTCATCGCCATGCTCGAGACCCTGGAACGCGGTACGCTTCGGGGCCTGCGCGACCGCGCAATCCTGCTCATTGGCTTTGCCGGCGGCTTGCGCCGTTCCGAAATCACCGGTCTCGATCTCGGACGCGATCAGACCGAGGACGGGCGCGGCTGGATCGAGATCCTCGACAAGGGGCTGCTGCTGACATTGCGCGGCAAGACCGGCTGGCGCGAGGTCGAGATCGGCCGCGGTTCCGCCGACACCACCTGCCCACTCGTCGCCGTCGAAACCTGGATCAGGTTCGCCAAGCTCGCCAAGGGCCCCCTCTTCCGCCGTGTCACAGGACGCGGCAAAGACGTTGGACCGGATCGTCTCAACGACAAGGCGGTCGCCCGCCTCGTCAAGTCCGCAGCCCTTGCCGCCGGCCTGTATGGCGACCTTGGTGAGGACGAGCGTACGGCCAAATTCTCCGGTCATTCGCTGCGCGCCGGTCTGGCCTCCTCGGCTGAGGTCGATGAGCGTCATGTGCAAAAGCAGCTCGGCCACGCGAGCGCGGAAATGACCCGCAAATATCAGCGTCGGCGCGACCGTTTCCGGGTCAATCTGACCAAGGCATCCGGGCTCTGAAGGGTTCCTCTCCCGGTACCGCGCTGAAACCGTAAGGTAAAAATCGAGGGACGAAATTTCAGCTTAGCGCTGCAATTGAAATCGCTAAGTAAAAGCCACAGCCGTTATCCGCACCTCTTCGCTATCGATAGGTCCCAAGTATCGATAGTTAGCCATCTAAAGGCGATTTTCTTGCCACCTCAAGCCACAATCGCTATATTTGAACAAGATTTCGATCGAGGAAACGCAATGTCCGAACCGCAACTGTCCGTCCGCAGCACCAAGGCCAGGGATCTGGCACACGCGCTGGCGCGCCGCACGGGCCAGCCGATCAACAGGCTCGTCGAGCAGGCGCTCGAGCACTACGATCTGGAACTGCGCCAGCAGTCTGCGCGGGCGCCTATCGATGTCCTGTCGGATTTGATGGCCGAAGGCCGGCGTGCGGTCCCGGCCGGCACGACATCGGCGCATGACGATTTCTACGACGAACACGGTTTGCCGCGATGATCGCTGTCGATACGTCGGTCATTCTGGCGATGGCGTTGGCAGAACCGGAGGCCGAACGGTTTACGTCGTTGGTGGGACAGGAGGCCGTTGCGATCGGCTGGCCGACCATGCTGGAGGCGCGAATGGTGCTGACAGGCAAGGGATTCCCCAACGCTTCGGACATTGTCTATCAGCTTTCCCAGCTGCCCAACGTCACGGCGATTGCTTTCGACGAGGCGCATTACCGGGAAGCGGAACGAGCGTTCGACCGCTTCGGCAAAGGCCGCCATCCGGCGACCCTCAATATGGGTGACTGTTTTTCCTATGCTGTTGCGAGGATCGCCAAGGCGCCGCTATTGTTCAAGGGCAATGATTTCAGCCAGACGGACCTGAAAATTCACCCAGCATCCTTCGGCTAAAGGACGATCGCCAACCACCCCCGACAGGATCCCATGGAAGAGCGCGTCAGATTTGCCCTCGAAAAGCTCCTGAACATCGCCCATGCCGATACCGGCCAGGCGCGTCGGGTCGCGAACTTCCTGCTCGCCTGGTGGAACGCCGACGCACTCGGCGGCTTCGACATCCCGGACCTGTTCGCTGTTGACCGCGACGTCTCTGAAGACATGGTGACAGTCTTCACCTATCTCGCGCGCGAGGAGGACGCCTTCTATCCGACGGAATACCGTGGCGAGATGGAAAGCATCATCCACCGCTGGCGGCCACAAACAGATGGCTGATCGCGGTAAGGGAAGGGTGATGTCGCCGGTCCGGGATGACGTGCTGCGGCGCGCTGAGCAGCTAGACGCCCTCGACGCCATCCTGCCCTTCGATCGCCGCGACCAGCTCGCCGCGCTTCTGACCGACGACGACGTCGATACCCTCAAGCACCTCGCCAACGAAGGCATGGGCGCCAATACGCTGCGGGCGCTTGCCTCCGACCTCGGCTACCTCGAGGCCTGGTGCCAGCTTGCAACCGATGGCACCCTCCCCTGGCCGGCGCCCGAAAGCCTGCTGCTCAAATTCGTCGCTCATCACCTTTGGAACCCGGCCAAGCGCGCCGAGGATCCGAGCCATGGCATGCCGACTGGGGTGGAAAATGGCTTGCGTTCCCGACGCCTCCTGCGCACCGACGGACCACACGCCTCCGAGACTGTTCGACGTCGGCTGACGAGCTGGTCGATCCTCACCCGTTGGCGGGGCTTACAAGGTTGCTTCGACGGCCCTTCGCTCAAATCCGCGTTGCGGCTTGCGGTGCGCGCGAGCGCGCGACCACGACAGCGCAAAAGCAAGAAGGCCGTCACGGCCGACATTCTGGCCAAGCTGCTGCAGGCTTGCGGTGGCGAGCGCCTGGTCGATCTGCGCGACCGGTCCCTGCTTCTGGCCGCTTTCGCGTCTGGCGGGCGACGGCGATCCGAAGTCGCAGCATTGCGGGTCGAGGATCTCGTCGACGAAGATCCCGTTCGTGCCGATCCGAACGACATGGCCTCCCCTCCCCTTCCCTGCCTTTCGATCCGCCTCGGCCGCACGAAGACGACGACGAGTGACGACGACGAACATGTGATCCTGATCGGGCGGCCGGTGTTGGCGCTGAAACAATGGCTGGAGGTAGCCGGTATCACCGAGGGGCCGGTGTTCCGACGCATCGATCAGTGGGGGAATGTCGATCGGCGGGCGATGACACCGCAGTCGGTCAATCTAATCCTAAAAACCCGCTGCAAACAGGCTGGGCTCGATCCGACGTTGTTCTCGGCGCATGGCTTGCGGTCGGGCTACCTGACCGAGGCAGCCAATCGCGGCATCCCTTTACCCGAAGCGATGCAGCAGTCGTTGCATAAGTCGGTGACGCAGGCGGCGCGCTACTACAACGATGCGGAGCGAAAACTGGGGCGAGCGGCGCGGTTGGTCACCTAGTGACCCGCGCCACCCGTGCACGAAGCACGAAGGGTGGTTCATTCGTCCGTGTCGATCGAGGAGAACAACTCGTCGATATCGCGGTGTCCTTCGATGATATTGACCACCTCAAACCGTTCATCGACGTAGCGAAAGAAGATGACATATCCCTTGAACGCCGAGCTGCGGATATCGGCACGCAGTTCCGGCCGTGATCGGCCGACGGTGCCCGGCAGCCCGGCAGCCCGGCGAGTGTCCGGCATTTTTGCCGCAATTCTCCGACAAAGCGACGACCTGCAACCAAGCTGCCGCTCTGTCGCGTGATGTATTCGAGAATATCGACCAGATCAGTGAGCGCCGACGGCAGCATGCGAAGCTGCGGCCGCTTAATAGCCTTCCTTAGACAATTGAGCGGCCTTGGCTTCCAGTGCAGCGTCAATATCTGCATCCGATGCTTCACCGCCGTCGGCGATCGATTTGTTTAGCACGCTGGTCAGAGCCCTCAGCTTCTGTTCCCGTTCCTCAACCAAGCGCAGTCCTTCACGCACAACCTCGCTGGCGGAACCGTAACGGCCGTCCTTCACAATGTTGGACACAAAACTTTCCCAACGGTCACCAATGGATACGTTCATGTAAAAGCCTCCAGTTGACCCTTAGCATGGCAGAATAACAGTCTTTGCGCAATTATTGACATTGGACAGCACATCAAATGCGAAATGCGACCGCTCAGTCCAACTTTCAAGAGGCTTTGGGGTGTTTCGCCTTCAGCGACTGCCGATGCGACTTTCGCGTTGCGCTAGATGCCAAGGAAGGTAGGTAAACTGCATGCCTACCTCAAATGCACAACACCACTCCTTGTTGTCAAAGCCGCACATTCGAGCGACGATACAGGCTTAGCTTCACTCAGCGGGTATTGGTCAAGCGGCGGCGTCACGCAGAGAGATTCCCGCAATCGAAGGCCGAGCAGAATGCGGTTCGTTGTTGGGACTATCGCGTTTTTTGGGGCTGTTCTCCTGCCATTCAATCTCGACCTCGTGAAGTTTCCGATCGTTCAGGCTCTTTCCTCAACTTGTTATCCGCCAGAAAACCCGGCCTCTAATGCCGGCCAACTCGTGTCCCTCGACCTGCGCTCGCCAGAAGCAAAAACCGGCTTCGTTTTGGGCTCCCCTAAGGAGTGGGCGAATGCCCAAGCAGATTCGCTCACCCCTCTTCAAACAGGAAAGGGGCATCTTATCGTCTACGTTCACGGATTCCGAACCAGTATGAGGAACGCCACCTGCGCCGCGAAGGCGGTGGCATTTGATCTGGCCAGGAGAGAGGCTGCGGCGGACAGCGTTAACCCGGATGTGCTTGTGTTCGGCTGGCCCGGTGAAACTGAGGCGCAACATTTCTCGCGCGCGCAGAGCGCCGCATTACAGGCGGCCGGGTATCTTGCGGAACTGTTGTGGCGACTCCGCGACCGCGAGATTGTTCTTATCGGCCACAGCCTAGGGGCCTCAGTCGTCATGGACGCTGTGTCCCAGCTCCCACTGGCGAACGATGCCGACATATCTTTTCGCGCCCTTATCCTAATCCAAGCGGCAATCCCGATCGCGAGCCTTCGCACATGGTCGTACAAGATCACATCTCGCAATCCGGCAGCTGAAATTCACGATAGGATAGCAGGGAGAAAGCCGCCCGATCCCTACGTCGAAGAAGGGACTGGTACTGGATGTTATGTCGTAGCGGCACTGAAAGCACAGGATCTGATCGTCACGTACTCAAAGGACGATATCACGCTAAGCCGCATGTACGCCACGGATGAGATTTTTCTCCCCGGTCGATGCCAAGGCCCACGGCTTTTGCCTGTTGAAGGAAAGCCGGTTCGCAGCCTGCCGCAAACCGTCGCCGTCGGACTGGGCATCGCTAAGGCTCAAAATGTAGGTATTCACCGCCTTCCGATGCCCCCGAGCCCATCAGATTATGCCGACAGGTTTCGAGAGAAGGAGGACTGGGATAAACCATCTCTGCGTCCGCCGGACGATTCGCAAGTGCGATTTGAGCTCACAGAGGCTTACGATTTCAGAATTGCGCATCCCTCCTACCACGAGCTCGACCTGGAGCAGATGCCCGGGTGGCGGTTTCTATTCGACTACCATTCTCCGTTGAACCACCCGACCATGCGCGCTTACGTCCTTGACCAAATCTGGCGCATTCTGGAGGAGCACGAGCCAAGCGATACTCGTCGTGGTCAGTGAGGCAGATGCAGCCCACATCTTTAGAGCGTAGAATCGAGAGCACTCGGCGTTTGTTGGCCAAGTCGCGCAACGAACCGTTGCCCTGCAAAGGTGATGATCTCATGCACAGACATAGAGGCAACATGACAATCGACGAGTGGGCGCCGTCACACGCCAACCGTGCGAGCAGCCCTAGCCGGCGCCGATCGAGTCGACTGTTCAAAAATCGAGAGCGGCGTTGTCGACGACTTCCTTCATGACGAAGAACGTCCTCGTCTGTCGGACACCCGGCAGCGCGATCAGTTGCGTTCCGTGGATGCGGTTGAAGTCGGCCATGTCGCCGACGCGGATCTTTAAGAAGTAATCGAAATCACCGGCGACGAGATGGCAGTCGAGGATGAACTTCAGCTTTTCGACGGCCTTTTCGAAATCGCGAAAACTCTCGGGCGTCGAGCGATCGAGCACCACGCCGACCATGACCAGCGCGCCGCGATCGACCTTCCGCGGCGCCACCAGCGCGCGCACGTTGGTGATGTAGCCCTCCTCGAACAGCCTCTGCGTCCGGCGGTGGCAGGTGGCGGCGCTGACATCGACCATCTGCGCCAGTTCGGCATTGGTCAACCGGCCGTTCTTCTGCAAGAGGCGCAGCATCTTGAGGTCGATACGATCGAGTTCACTTTGCATGGAAGAATCTTCCTTATTTTAAGTAAAAACCGGAAGTAACTTAGTATCAAATGCATGAAACCAGGAGACCTGTAAAATCCTGCCGGCGCATTAGAGAGCACCTTTCACGCCATGAGTGCTAGCTTTTTCCTCACTTTCAAAACGGAAGGAAGGGAACACCATGCTGGAAAAATTCGAACGCTATCCGCTCACCTTCGGCCCCACGCATATCGAGAAACTCGATCGGCTCTCGGGAGATCTGGGCGGCAGGGTCGAGATCTACGCCAAGAGGGACGATTGCAATTCCGGCCTCGCCTATGGCGGGAACAAGCTGCGCAAGCTGGAATACATCATACCCGACGCGCTTCGCTCCGGCGCCGATACGCTGGTGTCCATCGGCGGCGTGCAATCCAACCACACCCGCATGGTCGCCGCCGTTGCCGCCAAGATCGGCTTCAAGTGCCGGCTGGTCCAGGAAAGCTGGGTGCCGCACGAGGACGCCGTCTACGACCGCGTCGGCAACATCATGCTGAGCCGCATCATGGGCGCCGACGTCCAGATGGTCGACGAAGGCTTCGACATCGGCATTCGCCACAGTTGGGAGGCTGCGATCGAGGACGTCGAGGCGCGGGGCGGCAAACCTTACGCCATCCCTGCCGGCGCCTCCGTGCACAAATATGGCGGGCTCGGCTATGTCGGCTTTGCCGAGGAAGTGCGGGCGCAGGAAGAAGAACTCGGCTTCAAGTTCGATTACATCGTCGTCTGCACCGTCACCGGCTCGACCCATGCCGGCATGCTGGTCGGCTTTGCCAAGGACGGCCGCCAGCGGCGGGTGATCGGCATCGACGCCTCCTTCACGCCGGCGCAAACGAAAGCCCAAGTCCTCGACATCGCCCGCAGGACCGCCGCGCTTGTCGAACTCGGCAAAGATCTGGCCGAAGAGGACGTGGTGCTGATCGAGGACTATGCCTATCCGGTTTACGGCGTGCCTTCCGACGAGACCAAGGCGGCGATCCGCCTTTGTGCCCGCCTCGAAGGCATGATCACCGACCCGGTCTATGAGGGCAAATCGATGCAGGGCATGATCGACCTCGTCCGCAAGGGCTACTTCCCCGAGGGATCAAAGGTTCTCTATGCCCATCTCGGCGGTGCTCCGGCGCTCAACGGCTATGGCTACACGTTCCGCAATGGCTGACGTTACCGGCCATTGAACCTCTCGACGAGCCACGGCCGGATGACCGGCCGTGGCAAGCCCACCCTGCCCCCCAGGGCAACGCACCGTGGCCGTCGTTTTCGCCGGTCTCAGGCGAGCGCGAGATCGACTGCCGCAAGTGCGTGAAGCTCGGTGGTATCGAAGACCGGAACCGGGCTGTCGCCTTGAGAGATCAGCAGCATGATCTCGGTGCAGCCCATGATGATCGCCTGGGCGCCGCGGTCTACAAGCCGTTGAATGACCTGCCGATAGGCGTCACGCGACGCATCCTCGACGCGGCCGACCACCAGCTCCTTGTAGATGATGTCGTGCACGGCCTTCCGATCGGCCTCGCCGGGAACGATTACATCCAGCCCGTGTCGCTCCACCAGCCGCCCCTTGTAGAAATCCTGCTCCATGGTGAAGGCTGTGCCCAGGAGGCCGACGCGGCTAAGGCCGAGCGCCTTGATCTTCTCCGCCGTCGGATCGGCGATGTGCAACAGCGGAATGGCGACAGCCGCCGACACCGCATCGGCCATTCGGTGCATCGTGTTGGTGCAGATCACCAGAAAGTCAGCGCCGCCGGCTTCAAGGCGCCGGGCCGCATCGGTCATTTCTCCTGTCAGGGCCGACCAATCGCCAATATGCTGCAGCCGCTCGATCTCGCCGAAATCCATCGACCACATCAGGCTCTTGGCCGAGTGCACGCCACCGAGACGCGCTCGAACTTCCTGATTGACGATACGATAGTATTGGGCAGAGCTTTCCCAGCTCATGCCGCCGATCAATCCCATGACCTTCAACGCGATTCCCCCCGATTGCCAACAGACCTCAAGCTCGGCGTGCCAGAGGTTCTGCCACAACCCGCGATGCGCAAGCAACAGACTAACGGATCTCGTGCCAGACCTCCGCGCCGCAACGGAGACACGGCGGCATCACCTCTCCGGGCAAAAGTTCCAGAACCTCGGCGCATTGCACGCAGGCAAGACGGCGTTTCTCCCGAACAGTGGCGCCCGACCGAAACTCAATCGGCTTGCTGACATCCCAGGGCGGCTCAATCACCAGCCCCGGCCTCGCCGGCGGATCGTCGAACGTGAAGACCGACAGCAACCCGTTGGTTTCGAAATAGGCGGCCCGCACCTGCCCCAGATGCCGCACCTGCCCCAGATGCCGCACCTGCTTCAGGCGGAGCTGCTCGAACAGCTCGTCGTGACCGACGTTCATCTGCTTCAGCGCCTTCCACAGGATGCCACCATCGCGCACCACCTCGACGCTGACGCCTTCGATCACATCCTCAAGCTTGCTGTTGCGAGCGACGATGTAGCTCAAAGACTTGTCCAGCAGCACGACCACGGTGATGACGGCCATGCAATGGATAAGCGGAACGTCGGGATAGAACATGGCATCGCCGACCGCCGAACCGAGCGCGATCACCAGCAGGAACTCCACCAATGACAGTTGGCCGATCGACCGGCTGCCGATCCAGCGGATCAGGAACAGTGTGTAGGCGTAGATGATCACCGTCCTCAGCGCGATTTCGAGCAGGAAAAGCGGCGGCTCGTCTCCGATCAGCATCCGGCCGAGATCAAAAGCCACGACGGGCTCATTCATGGGTCACACTCCTCCAGGACGCGCCGCGAGGTTCGGGCGGCTGCACGTTGCTTATCTGTGGCGATCGGACGGAAAGACGAGAGGAGAACATCGTTTGGACGATCGCAACGAATTCTGCTCCCCGAACTTTTTTTGCCGCGGGGAGTGAACCAAAGCCGATACGAGGCGTTTTCCTCTCAGTACAACCACAACGTCAGGAGATGCGCAGATGGATTGGAATCGTGTTGAAGGCAACTGGAAGCAGTTCAAGGGCAAGGTCAAGGAACAGTGGGGTAAACTCACCGACGATGACCTCGACCAGATTGCCGGCAAGCGGGATCAGCTCGAAGGCAAGATTCAGGAACGCTATGGTATCGAGAAGGACCGTGCTCGCCGCGATATCGACGATTGGTATGGCCGCCAGCACTAAAGGTCAGTAATTTCAAAAACCCCGCTTCGGCGGGGTTTTTCGCGTTTAGGGGCAAGGAGAATGGGAACTTTGTCCTGCCCTGAGAGTTGTTGGCAGGGTCGCCAACGCGGCCATGTCGAAACCTCAGGGAGACATCGATCACGATGGCGAGATCAACGCAAGAGAACAGGCCGGCGGTTCATAGAGATGTCGTCTATGGCTGGAGCGACATCTACGACCTGACCGAGTTCATTCGTGCCTATGATCTGCCGCCGCTGGAAGCGCGGCCGTTGTTTCAGGAACATGGCCCGTCGCGACAGTCCCTCGACGCCGCCATGAAAGCACGCAAAAGTTGCATCTAATGATGCGTTTCGCAGACCAGGAAATCCCTGCAAGGAGAACAAATGCGGCTCTTCCAGTGCGGCGCCTGCGGCCAGACCATCCACTTTGAAAACCGCAGCTGCATGCGCTGCGGATCCACCTTGGGGTTCGACCCCGGCGATATCGCGATGCATGCCCTGCTGCCACTCGACAACGGGCTCTGGCAGATCCACGGCGGCGGATCGCGTACCTTTCGTTTCTGCGACAACGCCGCCATCGATGTCTGCCATTGGCTGGTACCGGCCGATCAGCCCGATCGCTACTGCGTCGCCTGCCGCCACAACACCATCGTGCCAAGGACAAACAGCGTCGGCCTTGAGCGTTGGCGCAGAATAGGCCTGGCACAACGCCATTTGTTCTATTCGCTTCTGCGCTGGCGGTTGCCGCACCCGACCCGAATGCAGGATCCGGACGGCGGGCTGGCGTTCGAGTTCCTTGCCGACACCGTCGATACCTACGGCAACACCGTGCCTGCCCGAACGGGCCACGAGAACGGCCTGATCAGCTTACGCGCGTCGGAAGCGGAGGATGTGGTGCGCGAAAGTGCTCGGGTTTCCATGAACGAACCCTACCGCTCTCTGCTCGGGCATTTTCGCCATGAGATCGGTCACTTTTATTTTGAGCAGCTCATCAAAGGTGACGCAATCCGGGCCGAGGCGCGCACGTTGTTCGGCGACGAAACGCAGGATTATGCCGCGGCACTGGAGCGCCATTACCAGCAGGGACCTCCCGACGACTGGCAGCAGCGGTTCATCAGCCCCTATGCGAGTGCCCATCCCCTGGAGGATTTCGCGGAGTGCTGGGCGCATCTCTTCCACATCGTCGATACGCTGGAGACCGGACGCGCCTTCGGCATGAACCTCGACCCAATCGGCCATGATGCACTTGAAACGCAGATCAACTTTAATCCGTATCGGGCAACGAGCGCAGAAGCGCTTGTCGAGGCATGGGTACCGCTCAGCGTCGCCCTCAACGCGCTCCAGCGGTCGATGGGCCAGCCCGACAGCTATCCCTTCGTCCTGTCCCAGCCCGTTGTCGAAAAGCTGGATTTCATCAACCAACTGATCCTTCATGCAGCCACGCCAAACCGATGAGAGGACACGGATTGACGAAGCTGCGCACGGGAGTGGCGCCCACGCCAACAGTAGGCAAGCGGAACAAAATCGCATCGTGCCGCGTTGCCCTGCGTTAGCAAGCGCTTGCGGAGGGAACCATGAGCGGCGCAGAAGCATTGGCGGGAGCGGTGGGGTCGCAGACAATTGGATCCAAGGCGGTTCTCGATAACCTTCCGATCGCGATCTACACCACGGATGCAGCCGGGGTCGTCACCTATTTCAATCGCGCAGCGGCAGAATTGGCCGGACGCGAGCCACAGCTCAACGCCGACCGCTGGTGCATCTGCTGGCGCCTGCATCGCCCGGATGGTACAGCACTCCCTCTCGATCAATGCCCGATGGCCGAGGCGCTACGCAGCAAACGGGCCATGCATGGCGAGGAGCTGATCGTCGCGCGGCCCGACGGGGCGATGGTACCGGTGCTGCCGTATCCGACGCCGATCTTCGATGCCGAAGGCGAGATGATCGGCGCCGTCAACGTGCTCATCGACATCGGCAAGCGCAAGGCGGCGGAACTGGAACTGCGCTTGAAGACCGACCGCATTCAGGCGCTCGATCGCATCTCCCGACTTCTGGCCAGCGACCTTGATGTCGAGCATATCGTGCAGACAGTCACCGATAGCGCCACCGAACTCAGCGGCGCGAAATTCGGCGCCTTTTTCTACAACGTGGCCGACGAGACCGGAAAGCATTTTCAGCTCTTCACATTGTCTGGCGCACCGCGGGAAGCGTTCGAAAAATTCGGTCTGCCGCGCAAGACGGCAGTGTTCGCCCAGACCTTCAACGGCGAGCGGGTCGTGCGCAGCGACGACATCCGCAAGGATCCGCGTTACGGATTGAGCGAGCCGCATTTCGGCATGCCGAATGGGCATCTGCCGGTCGTCAGCTATCTGGCGGTTCCGGTGATCGCCCGCTCCGGCGCAGTCCTTGGCGGGCTGTTCTTCGGCCATGACGCCCCGGCTGTCTTCACCGATGATTCCGAGGATGTCGTCCTTGCCATCGCCGCCCATGCGGCGATCGCGATCGACAATGCCCGACTGCTGGCCGACAGCCAGCGTCAGGCCGAGAGCCGGCGGATCGCCGAGCTTTCCGCTCGCCATCTCGCATCGATCGTCGAATCCTCTGACGATGCCATCGTCAGCAAGGATCTGAACGGCGTCGTCACAAGCTGGAACAGAGGTGCAGAGGCCCTGTTCGGATACAGCGTGCAGGAGATGGTGGGAACGCCGATCATGCGGCTCATTCCGAAAGGGCATGAGGACGAGGAGATACAGATCCTCGACCGGATCCGCAGAGGCGAACGCGTCGATCATTATGAAACCCGGCGGCAACGAAAAGACGGCACCCTCGTCGACATTTCGCTGACGATATCCCCGATCCTTGATGACGACGGGCGCATTGTCGGCGCTTCGAAGATCGCCCGCGACATCAGTGAGCGCAAGGCCTCCGAAGTGGCACTGGCCGAGCGCATGCGTGAACAGGCCTCGCTCTATCAGTTTACCGAACGGGTACACCGCGCCCGGTCGATCACCGCCGTCTATGAAGCCGCGCTCGACGCCATTCAAACGGCGCTGCGCTGCAGCCGGGCATCGATCCTGCTCGTCGATGCAACCGGCACAATGCGCTTTGTCGCCTCGCTTGGACTTTCGGAGAGCTATCGCCTCGCCGTCGATGGCCATACGCCATGGAGCACGGAGGCGCAGGATCCCAACCCCATCTTTATCGAAGACGTCGAATTGGCCGATATTGAAGACGACCTGCGCAGGGCCGTTCAGACCGAAGGCATCGGGTCACTCGGCTTCATCCCGCTGGTTTCGGCCGGCCGACTGATCGGCAAATTCATGACCTATTACGACACGGCACACCACTTTGCCGGTTCCGAAATCGATCTCGCCTTGACCATCGCCCGGCAGCTGAGCTTCAGCGTGCAGCGCATCCGTTCCGAAGAGGCACGGCGTCGGGCCGAAGATCTGCTGCGGCACAACGAGGCTAAGGAGCGCGCCAGGGCGACGGAGGTGATGGCGCTCATGGAAGCGGTACCGGCACCGATATGGATTGCCAGGACCCCGGATTGCCAGGTCATCAGTGGCAATAGAAGTTCGTTCGAACTGCTCAGGCTGCCGCCGGACAGCAATCCTTCGCTCTCGGCGCCGCTCAGCGAGCGGCCTGCGCACTTCAAGGTCTATTCGCAGGACAAGCTGCTTTCACCGGACGAACTGCCGGTTCAGCGCGCCGCGCGTGGCGAAGAGGTGCGCAGCTTCGAGCAGGAGATCCGTTTCGACGACGGCACATCCCGGCATCTTCTCGGAAATGCCACGCCGCTGATCGATGCCTTGGGCATACCGCAAGGCGCGGTTGCTGCCTTCGTCGATATCACCGAGCGCAAGGAAAGCGAGCAGGCGATGCGCGATGGCGAGCGGCGGCTGCAAATGGCGCTGGAAGCCGGGCGGATGGGCGCGTGGGAATGGAACTTCGAGACCGGCAAAGTGATCTGGTCGCCGGGTCTGGAGGTGCTTCATGGCCTGGAACCGGGCAGCTTCGGCGGCACGCTCGACGACTTCAAGGCGGACATTCACCCCGACGATCTTGCCATGGTCGAACTGGAGATCCAGGCCGCAATCGACAGACGCGAGGATTACCACACATCCTACCGCATCCGCCGCCCCGATGGTTCCATTCGCTGGCTGGAAGCGTTCGGGCGTTTTCTGCAAGGCGCTGGCTCGTCATCGCTCCGCCTCACAGGCGTCTGCATGGACATCACCGAACGCAAGGACGCCGAGGCGCAGCGCAACCTGCTGGTCGCCGAACTCAGCCACCGCGTCAAGAATACGCTTGCGACAGTCACCTCGATCGCACGGCAATCCTTCGCCATGACCCCCGATCGCAAGGACGCCGAACAATCCTTCCACGCGCGCATCCGGGCTCTCGCGCAAACCCATACCCGCTTGGCCGAGACCACCTGGGCCGGCGTTTCACTGGAAACGATCCTTTGCGACGAACTGGCGCCCTACCGGAACGAAAACGCCGGCAACGTCTCCGTCGGCGGCCCGGCGATCAGGCTGTCGCCACGGCACGCGCTGGCGCTCGGCATGGCGGCTCACGAGCTTGCAACCAACGCTGCCAAACACGGCGCGCTTTCCGTCGAAACCGGACATGTGGACGTCAGCTGGAGCCTCGACGCGGCCAACAAGGCGCTTCACATCGATTGGTGTGAAACCGGCGGTCCCCCAGTCGCACCGCCTTCAAGAAATGGTTTTGGCAGACTGCTCTTGGAACGCGTCGTAGGCTCCGACCTCGGCGGCGACGTCGACCTGGATTTCGCAAGAACCGGGCTCAGATACACCATCAACATGCCATACTCAGCAGGTGCCGACCGATGAATGGCGGACAGCGCAGCGTCTTTGTGGTCGAGGATGAGTTTCTGCTTGCGATCCAGATCCAGGACGATCTGTTGGCCGCCGGTTTCTCGGTCATCGGTCCCTTCACCAGTCTGCGCACCTCGATCGCTGCGGCGAAGCGAGAAACCCCTCAGGCCGCGACGCTAGACGTCAACCTCAACGGCGAGTTCGTCTATCCCGTGGCCGATGAACTGCTTGCCCGTGGCGTTCCCGTGCTGTTGCTGACGGGCTACGCCGCCTCCGACCTTCCCGAGCAGTACCGTACCCTTCCCCGCCTTTCCAAACCGTTCAACAGCCGCGACCTCATCCGAACCGTCGAAGGTTTGTTGGCCGGTAAATAAGGCCGGCCCGGATCATGTCGCATGCTTCTTTGCCCGCGCGGCATATTTGAGGAAGCGCAACAGTCGATCCTCGTCGGCACGCAGCAGGCCGCTTTGCCGTGGCTGCGCTTCGAATCGGCGCAGATTGATTTTGGCCTCCTTGTCAGCCAAGGCGATGATGGCAGGATGAACGTAGCTCTTGCGGCAGACGGATGGCGTGTTGTGCAGCACGTCGGCCGCAGCTTCGCACATCCGCTTGACGGAGGGGCGCCGTCCCTCGCCAAGCGCCAGGCGCGCCTCGGCAAAGGCGGCGACGCTTCCCGCCCAGGTGCGAAACGTCTTGGCCGAGATTGGTGCGCCGGCGATTTCGGCCAGATAGCGATTGAGCCGGCCGGAATCGATCGGATGCAATTCACCGTTCGCATCCCTGCTGACGAAAAGCTGGCGTCCGGGCAGGTCAGCAATATCTTCGAGCAACCGCTGCAGCCGCGGGCTGCGCAGCTTGCGAACAACACGTTTGCCGCCCTTGCCCATGAAGCGAAGCTCGATGCCCTCGTCGCGCAGCTTGAGGTGCCGCTTCAGGAGCGTCGTTGCGCCGTAGGTGCCATTTTCCTCTCGATAGGAGACATTGCCGACGCGCAGGCACGCCTGATCAAGCAGGGCCGCGAGCGCGGCCAGGACCGTGCGGGCGTCGTCAGGCGGCCCATCCATGTGGCGACGTAGGGTCCGGCGAAGTCTCGGCAGAACCCTGGCGAAATCGACCAACTGGTCGAACTTCTCGTAGTTGCGCATTTGCTGCCACGCATCGTGATAGCGATACTGCTTGCGCCCGCGCGCGTCGAAGCCAGTGGCCTGCAAGTGGCCGTTCTGCTCGGGACAGATCCAGACCCGCTCATAGGCTGGCGGCAGGCCGAGCGCCGCGATGCGTGCCCTTGCATCCGGGTCCTTGAGGATGGAGCCGTCCGGAAGGCGATAGCTGAAGCGCTTCCCCTTCCGGTAGCGCTTGATGCCCGGATCAGCGTCAGTCACGTAGATAAGTTCGGGCGACGCAGCAGACACGATTCACCTCAAGGTCAGATCCGCCCCATGAGCAGCAGGATCAGGAGAACGACGACCACGACACCCAGTATCCCTGACGGGCCATAGCCCCAATTCATCGAGTGCGGCCAACTCGGAAACGCACCGATCAGCAGCAGAATCAAAACGATAAGCAGCACAGTTCCCAGCATGGCATTCACCTTCCCTTTGTGTTGTTGCGTGCTCAGAAAATGCGGCGCAGGCGCATTGGTTCCGCCACCCGTCCGGCTGCAAACACACAATTTCCGACAGCGGCACAGCGTGCCCACTCCGGGTACCCATCTCCCTGCTTTGCTTCATCAGAGGAATTCCGCTGCGATTGGAACCGAACCCTTCCCTCGCGAATTGTAGCGGGACAGCAACCCCATGGACGAGGAGGAACGGGACCTGAATATGCTGACCCTGAAAGGTGAGCCGCTGACGGACGCTGACAACGACAGTTGGTGGACAGTGCATCGCGGCGAAAGTCCCGTTGTCGCCACGGCGATACACGACGGGCATGGCCTGCGCGCCGATCTCCAGGCTCTGATGGCCCTGGCCGATGACGAGCGGCTGCGGGAAGAGGATCCTTATACGGCCTATATCCTTCAGGATCTGGCAAATCGGGTGATCGTGCACCGCTCACGCTTCGAGGTCGATCTGAACCGAGCGCGCGACGGCGCGGTCTACACCGATCCATCGCAAGCCTGGGGGCTTAACGTCTGGCGGGACGCGCTTCCGCGCGATCGACACGAAGCTTCGCTCGTTCTGCATGACGAATATTACCGCATGCTGCGATCAATGCTGCAGTCGATCGAGCGACGCCATGGCAGCTTCGTCGTCCTTGACGTGCACAGCTACAACCACCGCCGCGACGGCCCCGATTCTGACCCCACCGACCCGGCGGCCGCGCCGGAGATCAACATCGGCACCCATTCGATGGACCGCGGCCGCTGGGCCCATGTGCTCGAAACGCTGCTTGATGCCTTTCGTCGTTTCGAATTTCGAGGCAAGCGGTTCGACGTTCGCGAGAACGTCGCGTTCCAGGGGCGCGGTGAACAAACCCGTTTCATCCACGAGCATTTTCCCCAGACAGGCTGCGCCATCGCCATCGAGTTCAAGAAATTCTTCATGGACGAATGGACCGGCGAGCCGGATTTCGAGGTCCTGGAAGCATTGCGTGCGCTGATCGCGTCAACCGTGCCCGACCTCGTCAAGGCGCTGGATGGGCGCCAATGAAAAGCGCAGCGACGCCGAGGGACCGCGACACGCCGCATCACCGGGAGGCCGACCGCCCGGCACCTGATCATGCGTGGCTCGACGAAGTGATCGCTTGCCTTGCAGCCGGCAAGGCGGTGCGGCGGGAGTTTGCCGAGGGCGGGCGCCTACACATCGATCGACCACTACCGTTTCTCTGTGTGTTTATCGCCGAGGCGAAGCAAGCCGTCGTGGCGCGCGAGATCACCCAGTCCAATGCATCCTATCTCATCGCACCGGACGCTGCGACAGCCGCGATCGTCATCGCAGCGGTGGCGCGCGCCATCGAGGAGCGGCTCGGCGCTTTCTTCGTGCTCGAATATGGCGAACTCAACCACGACGATCCTCCCGCCAAGGACGCGCCCTATCTACCGCCATTCACCATCGAAGTCACCGCCGGCGAAGACCCGGCGGCGCAGGCTGCCGCGAAAGCGTTCCTCGGCGCCGTCGGCACGATCGAAGGCAAGTTTCGCACCGCCCACATGGACCTCCAGGAGCCGCATCCGCAAGAGCAGGCTGACGGCGAGCCGCTGACGACATTTCCTCAGATCAGTGTGCGCTTCGCGCCGATCTATCGCGAACCGGGTACGGAGCGGACCTACCCGGAACTGCGCGAACGGCTGATCGCCAACATCTTCGACGCCGGCCTCAAGGCGCTGGCGGCAGCGACGCAAAGCGCGACCGACACCAAGGTTTCGACGCACCGTGCCTTCGGGCGCAAAACCTTCGTCGAAACCGTGACCCGCACCGACCGGGCCATCGACGAGATTGCCTCAAGCTTCGATTTCCTCCTGGCGGTGACGCCGATCAACGCAGACGCAGCCTGGGCCGAGTTTACGTCGAGCCGACACCAGGTCGGCCCGAGATTGCTCTATCGGCCGCTGACGCTTGAAGTCGAAACAGCGAAGAAGAAGCTGTTTTCCATCAGCTTCGAGCACCTCGAGGACCCGCTGCTCTACGCGCTCTATCGTGAGAAACAGCAGGAGCTCGACCTGCAGCTTTCGATGATTTCCGCCCGCGAGCGTCGCACCTTTGTCGAGTTCGGCCGCGCGCTCTATGGCCCGGTCGAGGCAAAGCTGCTGGATGCGGCGACCGACATCCTGGCGCAGACGCAAAAGCGTGTGAGCAAGCCCGGGCAAAAGCCGGCGATTGACGACGTGGACTGCGGCTACGTTCGCAACCGGGCACAAGTGATGGTTTCGGCCTACAAGCGACAATATGCCGATTTCAATGCTTCCGTGGAGCTGCGTGACGACATTCCCGCCGGGTTGCTCGTCTCAAGAAGCCAGCTCCTGATCGCGCGCAGCACGGCCATGAGCCGGAACCGTGTCGAGGCTCTGCTCAGTCACGAAATCGGCGTGCACCTGCTCACCTACTTCAACGGCTCGGCACAAGGGCTCAGGCTCTTTCGCTCCGGTCTTGCCGGCTATGAAGGGATGCAGGAAGGGCTTGCCGTGTTTGCCGAGTACTTGAGCGGCGGCATGACACTTTCGCGCCTGCGTCTCATCGCGGCGCGCGTGGTTGCCTGCGCCGCGATGCTGAATGGCGCGCTCTTCCCCGAGACCTACCGGCTGCTCGTCGATCAGCACCGGTTTCAGCCTGACGATGCGTTCAACGTCGTGCTGCGGATCTATCGTGGCGGTGGGCTTGCGAAGGACGCGATCTATCTGCGCGGCCTGCTTCAGCTGCTTGCCCATCTGGCCGCGGGCGGCAGCCTCGAACCCTTCTGGATGGGCAAGATCGCCGCCTCGCATTTTGCCGCCATGCAGGAACTGAGCTTGCGTGGCTTGCTGGGTGCGCCGGCGGTGCGCCCGATGTTTCTGGATGACGCCCACGCACGCGGCCGGCTGGACCGGGCACGTGCGGGCATAACCCCGCTCGACATGGTCGCAGAATAGGAGATCTGATGCGCATAGCGTTCTTCGTCAATTCGATTGAGCTGGAAACGGCGTCCTACACGACGACGTCTCTGGCGCTCGCCGCGCTCTCCCGTGGGCACGAGATCTGCTACGTCACGCCGGCGGATTTCATCCTGCGGCCCGACGACAGGCTGATGATCCGGGCGCGTAGCCTCAACGGCACCAAGCCGAAAAAGCCGGAGACCTTCATTTCGGCGCTCAAGGCCGAAGATGCAGTCATGAGCGTGGTCGATATCAGCGAGGTCGATGTGCTGTTCCTGCGCAACGACCCGTCGGAAGATGCCGAGGGCCGCCCCTGGGCCGCCAATGTCGGCGCCAATTTCGGCCGTCTCGCCTCGGAACGCGGCGCGATCGTCGTCAACGATCCCTCCGGTCTTTCGCTGGCGCAGAACAAGCTCTATTTCCAGGACTTTCCCCAGGCGGTGCGGCCGACCACGCTGATCTCGAAGAACATCGAGGAAATCCGCGCCTTCATCGACGACCATCGAGGCGGCGTCATCCTGAAACCGTTGCAGGGCTCGGGCGGCAAGAACGTCTTCAAGATAAAATCCAGCGACGAAGCCAATCTCAACCAGATCTTCGAAGCCGTCAGCGAGGTCGGCTATCTCATCGCCCAGAGTTATCTGCCGGAAGCCACCGCCGGCGACATCCGGCTGTTCCTGATGAACGGCCGCCCGCTGGTGCGCGGCGACGTCTACGCCGCCTTCCGCCGTGTGCCTGCCAAGGGCGAAGTGCGATCCAACATTCACGCGAGCGGCACCGCAGAAGCGGCAACCATTACCCCAGCCATACTGGCGATTGCCGAGAAGCTTCGCCCCAAGCTGATCGATGACGGCATGTTCCTGGTGGGGCTGGACATCGTCGGCGACAAGGTGCTGGAGATCAACGTCTTCACCCCTGGCGGGCTGCCGCATATTCAGGCTCTGCACAAGATCGATTTCGCCGAGGAGATCATGATCGCGCTTGAAAACAAGCTTGCCATTCGCGAGGCCTATGGTGGCGCCCTGTCGAACCGGGCGCTAGCGACCCTCTGAGTGGTCCTTTCGCTTGGCCGGTCGGGCCAGGCGAACACCAGGGCGTCGTAACCCGAGGTTACTCCTGGCGCGATGCCAAAAGCTTGTCGATGCGCATGCCGTCCATATCGATGATCTCGAAGCGCCAGTCCTGAAAATCGAAGGTTTCGCCCACATGCGGAAGATGGCCGAGGATCTGCAGCGCGAAGCCGGCAATGGTGTGGAAATCGCCCTCCGGCCGCTCGCGGATGCCGAGCCGCTCGAAGGCGTCGTGCGCCGACATCAGCCCTTCGATCAGAAGCGAGCCGTCCGAGCGGGTGACGATGTCAGGATCGCTCGCCTCCGTATCCGGCAGGTCGCCGGCAATCGCTTCGAGCAGATCGGTCTGGGTGATGATGCCTTCGAGACTGCCATATTCGTCGACGATGATCGCCAGGCGAACCGGTGCCGTCTTGAAGGTTTCGAGGACACGGAAGACACGTGCCGATTCGTGCAACACCAGCGGCTCGCGCATCGCCTTCATCGGATCGAGCGTCTGGCCGTCGAGCAATTGATCGAGAAGATCCTTCTTCAGCACCATGCCCAAGGGATAGTCGATACCGCCGCGGCCGATCAGCAACTGCTCGTGGTGGCAATCCCGGATGGTGCGCAGGATCTCCTCCCGCGTGTCGTCGGCATCGATCCAGTCGATTTCCATGCGCGGCGTCATGAAATCGGAAATCCGGCGGTCGCCGATGTTGAAGATCCGCTCGACCAGTTCCTGCTGGGCAACATCGAGAAGACCGGCCTCCTGGCTTTCGGCGACGAGCAGCTTCAGTTCGGTGGGCGAATGCATCGACGCCTCGCCGGTGCCCGGCCGCAGCCCGACCAGGCGCAGCACGAGATTGCCGAGGCCGTTGAGCGTGAGGATCGCCGGACGCAACAGAAACAGGAAAAGCCCGAGCGGGCGCACGACTGCAAGGGCCGTGCCCTCGCTGCGCTGGAGCGCCAGGCTCTTCGGTGCCAGTTCTCCGAGCACGATGTGAAGGGCGGTGATGATGATGAAGGAAATCGCGACCGCGATCGCATGCGAGCCGAACGATGCCCAGGCCATCGGCAGCGCATTCAACAGCGGCTCGATCAGGTGCGCCAGGGCTGGCTCCCCCACCCAGCCGAGTGCCAGCGAAGAGATGGTGATGCCGAGCTGGGTGGCGGCCAGGTTGGCGTCGAGGTTGTCGACGGCATGCTGGAGCGCGCCCGCATTCATGCGCCTTTGCGCCACAAGCTCCGTCACCCGGCTACGCCGGACGGACACCAGGGAAAACTCGGCCGCAACGAAAAAGCCGTTGGCGGCAACGAGCAGAAACACGGCCAGTATTCCGAGATAATCGAAAATACTGCCATCCGAACCGGACATGATCTCCCTTCGGGCGCGGGGCGCCTCGTGCCGTTGATAACGCGATCAGCCTAACACGCTCTTGCCGCACACGTCAGACGGGACGCAGGCAATCTTCCTGGCTTCGCCTGCATCCCCGCAACATGGTAAGGCTTAGTTGGCGCCTTCGAGAGCCTTGAGCGCTTCCAGATCCGCATGCGATACGAACTCACATGCAAGCAAGGTCTTGCCGGGAATGGCATCGCTTTCACGCGCAACGATCGACACGACCCCCATTTCCACCGTCGGCTGCTCGGCATCGGGCAGGACCCGGGCATAGCCCTTGGTCGACGTGCCGAGAATGCTGCTTTTCTCCGGCTCCAGCTGGTAGCGGGCCGCCAGTTCGTCGGCACGCGCGCCTTCGATCAGCACGCCGACGGAGCTCCCGGCAAAGACGACCTCATTGGTCTTGAAACCGTCTTGCCCGATGTCGGACGGCAGCTTGTAGACGTAAGCCGTGAGCAAGGATGTGTCGGGTTTCGTCAGCTTCTCGGCGGCGTCATAGAGCTCGGTTGCCGATTGCATCGTGTAGGGCGGCTTGCAAAGGGCGCCATCATAAAAGGCCGGGGCATTTTCGGATGCAAAGGCTGCAGCCGGGCTTAGGAGGGTGACAACGGCGGCGGGCAGAAAAACTCTTGAAAACAATTTCATAACTCCAATTGGTCGGTGCTGGGAGAGCTTCCCGGTGCGACCGTTCTTCGATCGGGAGTTGCAGGCATGGTCCAACGCCGACAAGGATCCACCGGCCATCCTCCAAGATCACAACATTCCTAAGCCTTGCTGCCCTCGTTCCCACGGGTCAAACCGTCGCAGCCCGTGAAGACTCTGCTGTCGATGGTTTCGTTCGCGAGCCATCCGAATTTGCCCACACGGACAAGCGCGAGTCCTTGTCTGCCACCGTTTCGGGTTCGTCGGCCAACGCAATGTTGGCGCCCGCTGGCGCTGGTTGCCATCGGGCAAAATGCGACGTGACATGCGACAAAACGGGACACGTCATATTTTAACTTGATTCTTTTACTCATGTTTGAATACAAGGCCGCTCATTGATTTTATTCAATTCTCGAGGGGCCGGGCATGGGGACTGCAACAACATTCGAACTTCACAACCTTGCGAGCAAGCACCGCCGGGCACTGTTGACCGGCGTCGCCGCCTTGGCACTGGCGCTGCCGGCGCACGCCCAGGCACAGGACAAAACCACCCGCCGCGTACAGCAAGAAACGCCGCTCGAGCGCATCGTCGTGACATCGACGCGCGGAGCGAAGAAGGTCCTCGATGTGCCGCAATCGATCTCGGTCATCACCCGCGAGGAGATTACCGATCACAACGTCCGTGACATCCAAGACCTGGTTCGCCACGAGCCCGGTGTCAGCGTCAACCGCACCACCTCGATCACCAACCCCTGGGGCCAGCTCAACAGCTTCACCATACGCGGCATGGGTGGAAACCGCGTACTTTTGACGGTCGACGGCTCGCGGGTGCAGGAAAGCATCACCGACGGCAGCCGCGACTTCTTCGACATGAGCAACTTCAAATCCGTCGAGATCGTCCGCGGACCGAACTCGGTGCTGTGGGGCGCCGACGCGCTCGGTGGTGCCGTCATGTTCCAGACGCTCGATCCGTCAGATCTTTTGGTCGACCCGACCAAGCCATGGGCCGTCGAGGTCAGGACCGGCTATGACAGCCTCGACAACAGCTGGCGCAAGCAGGTCACCGCCGCTTACGACTTTGGCGATATCGAAATCCTAGGCAGCTACGGCCAGGTATCGTCAAGCGAAGCGGAGCTGAGCAAGGCACGCGCCGATGGCGGCATCTGGGGTTGCACGCGCCTCACCATCGGTTGCGATCGCCTGTTCCCCGCCGACACCGACGTGGACAACGCGCTTGCCAAGGTCGTCTGGACACCGGACGCGCAGCATACGTTCAAGCTGACCGGCGAGCTTTTCGGCCGCGACACGCGAGTGCTGCAACTCTATGACATGTCGGCCTCCACCACCGGGATCCCATCGACGACGGCCTATGTGAACGACCCTTATGTTCGCGACCTGGAGATGAGCCGCAAGCGCATTTCGCTCGAACATGATTGGCAGGTCGGCGCAGTGTGGCTCGACAGCGTCAACTGGAACCTTTCATGGTCCCCGCAGAAGCGCGAGACCGATAGCCGGCAGCGCCGGGTCTACTCCAACCGCATCCAACTGCATGACCAGTATCGCAATTACAGCGAAGACTTCTTTGAAGCGGACATCCAGATGAAGTCATCCTTCGATCTGGGGTCCACGCACCACACGTTGACCTACGGCTTTGACGGTGACCGCACCAAGGGTGACTACGCCGGCATCAATACGACTTACAATTCGCTGACGGGCACGACGACCACGGCGATCAACCAGGGCTTCAGCTTCCCACGCGTCGACACCGAGCGCGCCGACTTCTACCTTGAGGACAGCATCGCGTTTCTAGACGGCCAGCTGACCGTCAATCCCGGTGTTCGTCTTGCGCACTACTCGATCGATCCGACGGGTGACGCCAGCTATCCGGGCCTGCCGGGTTTCCGCCCGCAAAAGCAGGAGAACACCGAGCTCCTCAAGCGGGTTGGCGCCATCTACAAATTCGATGACACCTATTCGGCCTATGCCTCCTATGGCGAGGGCTTCAAGATGCCGACCTCGGCGCAGCTCTTCCAATCCAGCGTCGACCTGTTCACGGGCAGTTCGCTCGTGCCTAATCCGGACCTGAAGCCGGAATCAGTCGACAGCTATGAAATCGGCTTCCGTGGCGAGTTGGATCGCGGCTATTTCACCGTCGCAACTTTTTATGCCGACTACACGAACTTCATTCGCGGCTTTCAACCCATCACCGTCACGGGTCCTGGCGGCGTCCCGGTCGTAGGTTACACGTCCAACAACGTCGAAGACGTGGCGTTGTGGGGGATCGAGTTCGGCGGCGAATACGAAGTTCTCGACGACACGACAGCATCGGCGAACATCACCTGGACCAAGGGGCGTCAGCGCACATCTGCCGGGGCCGCAACCACGGCCTTCGATGGGGCAACGCCGCTCACAGCCGTCCTCGGCCTCAAACATGAACTGCCGGATTACGGCCTTCAGTTCGAAGTCTTCGGCACGTTCGCGGCGGGACGCACGCAGAACAGCGATCCTGCAGACTACCTCGTTCCAGGCTACGCCGTCTTCGATGCCTATGCGAAGTGGACGCCAAGGGAAAACGTCGAGTTGACCGCAGGTATCGAGAACATCTTCGATCGCCGCTACTTCCCCAACACGCTCACCGGCTATGATCGCGTCGCCGCATCCGTCGCCACAGCCAACGTCAATCCGCTCGAGCTGCAGACCGCTCCGGGCCGGGTGTTCAAGATCGGCGCCACGGTGCGCTTCTGATCGAAGAGCAAGGCATGCGCGGCAACCGCCGCGCATGCCTCCCTTTCCAACGCAGGAGCGCAGCATGTTCAAGATCGCCGGTCAATTCCAGCGCCTCATCGGCCTCTGCGTCCGCTCGCCCGGCGGCAAGATCAATCTGGCGCTGTTCCTGCTCATCACCGCGCTGACGCTCGGCAGCGTCTATGCCAGCGTGCGCCTGGTCGAATGGACCGGGGCATTCTATTCGGCGGTCGAAAAGGTCGATGCACCTGAGGTCTTGAGGCAGATCGGCATCTTTGCCGTCATCATCGCCTTGAATTCGGCACGGCATCTGCTGGCAGAATATCTGCGCAAGATTCTCGAAATCCGCTGGCGCCGGACACTGACGGACATCGCCATCGACCGCTGGACCGCCAACAAGGCCTTCTGGCATCTGGCGCAGGCCAAGACCGACAGGATAGACAACCCGGATCAGCGCATCGCGGAGGATTGCCGTTTGTTTGTCAGCGGTCTGCTCAGCGAGACCCTCGATCTGATCTCTCGCGTGGTCGGCCTCGTTTCCTTCGTTGCCATCCTCTGGAGCCTATCCGACTTTCCCCTGTCTCTTGCCTTCATCGGCATCGACCTCGAAATACCGCACTACATGGTCTGGGCGGCGTTTCTCTATGTTGCTGTTAGCAGCGGGCTGACGCATCTGCTCGGCAGACCGCTCAAGGGCCTTTTCTCCGAGCAGCAACACCGCGAGGCCGACTTCCGCTATGCGATGGCCAGGTGGCGCACGAGCTTCGACGAGGTTGCGCTGTCCGACGGAGAAGACGCCGAGAAGCGGATATTCCGTGCCCGCTTCGACGCGCTTGCGGCCAACTGGAAGAAGCTGATCACCCGCGAGCTGATCCTCGGCGGCTTCACCTATCCGTTCAACCACTCCGTGCTGAGGATACCGCTCTTTGTCGCGCTGCCGGGTTATCTCGCGGGCCATGTCGCATTTGGCGGCCTCATGCAGTTGAGCACCGCCTTCTCACAGGTCGTGACCACACTTTCCTGGTTCATCTTCTCCTATCGCGATCTCGCCGACCTCGTCGCCACCGCCTCGCGCCTGGATAGTTTCATGGAGTCGGCAACCGCAAGCGCCGGCCGGGAAACACGTATCAACCACACAGAGCGCGGCGATGGCGTTCAGCTTGACAAGCTTTCGCTCGACACGCCGGATGGGCGCAACCTTCTGGCCATCGAGAACCTGAAAGTGAACGCTGGCGAATGCGTATGGCTGCGCGGTCCGTCCGGCATTGGAAAGACCACCTTGATGAAAGCCGTTGCCGGCCTCTGGCCACATGGCACTGGCGAGATCAGGCGGCCGCTGGAAGGCTGGATGTTCCTGCCGCAAAAGCCTTACCTGCCACTTGGCACGCTGGTCGAAGCGGCCGCCTACCCATCGACGGTCGAATGTTTCGGCCAGGAGCAGATCCGCGCTGCACTTTGCGACGTCGGACTGGAGCAGCGCATGACCGATAACGGGGCAGCCGGTCTCGAAACGCCCGAAGGGCTGTCCGGCGGAGAGCTGCAGCGACTGGCGATCGCCCGCCTGCTGGTACACGCGCCGCGCTGGGCGATCCTTGACGAGGCGACCAGCGCGCTCGACGCCGCGGCCGAGGCGAAACTCCTGTCACTCGTCCGGCACCGCCTGCCCCAGACCGCACTGATCCTGATCGCCCATCGCGCGCCGCAGATGTCCTTCGATATCCGGGCCATCGATCTGATGCCGACACAAGCCCTGGCCGCCGCTTAGCAACACCACCTATCCCGTTCCCTTCCGCAACAGCGAGACAACACATGACAGATCCTGCTACCGCAACCCGCCGCTTCGTTCTCGAGACACCGGAAACGGTCGTGCGCCGACTGCCCGATATCGGCAAGCTGATGATCATCGGCAAGCGCAATGGCGTCACCCACGAGCGCATAGGCCCGGTCGAACGTGTCGAAGATGACGGCGCCTTCCTCGTCTGTCTGGGACAGGATCACGACAGCCGCCTGGATCCGCGGCTCGTTTCGACTGTCGTCATCGACACGTCGAGCATCATGCAGAATCAGGTCTATCCGCGGATCGATTTCAACGGCGCCGATGGGGAACCCGTCTTCAGCGTCGTCGGCTTCGGCGGCCTCGAACCGTTCGAGACCGCACTTGCCGGTCTTCCGACCGAGGTCGACCCGGTTGAGCGGCCAAAGGCAGAAAGAACCGAACGAGCCGAAGTCGCCGCGGATGATCCTGGCCTCGTGCCACTCAATGCGGCACTGGCTTCTGCTGAGACCATCGTCATCGCCTTCGATCAGCCCGGCATTTCCCAGCGCTGGAGTGGCGTCGTCCCGAAGGTGAGCCCCGCAATGGGCTTCATCAATGTGATGACCTCAGACTTCCATCTTCATCTGCTCGGCGGCACCGTCTCGCGCTGGCAGGAAGAGGCGACCGAAGATGAGGTCGTGCTTGTCGCATACGGCAAGGACGATCGCCCCACCGGGCTCACCCTTCGCGCCAAGACCGCCGCGGCGTTTCGCCCGGCCAACTGATCGAGGATACGGCGTTGACTGCAATCGAACACAAGCCGGGCACATGGATCGTGCCCTCGACCGGCGAAGAAATCCGCCACAACGACCTGATGAACCACCTGTCCAGCAAGCAGGCGGTGCTTCTCGGCGAGACGCATGATCGCTACGACATTCATCGCTGGCAGCTTCACGTCACGGCCGGCCTCTACGCCCACAATGCCAACCTTGTCGTCGGCTTCGAGATGTTTCCGCGCAGCACCCAACCGGTTCTCGACGCGTGGGTGGCGGGGGACCTTTCCAATGCGGAGTTTCTGGACAAGGTCGGCTGGCAAGCCGTCTGGGGTTTTCCGGCCGATCTCTACATGCCGATCTTCGATTTCTGCCGGCAGTTCAGGATCCCGATGAAGGCGTTGAATTGCCGGCGGCCGCTGGTGACAGAGGTGGGCAAGCTCGGTTGGGAGGCGATCGCCCCCGAAGACCGTGACGGCGTCACCCCGGCAAAGCCTGCGACATCGGCCTATCGGCAGTATCTGTTCCATATCACCGGCGGCGGATCGCCGGCACGGAAAGCCACTTCGGCTGAGGACTCGGCCTTCGACCGCTTCGTTCGGGCGCAGCAGACCTGGGATCGCGCCTTTGCCTGCAACATCGCCGAGGCGCATGGTGATGGCGGCGCGCTCGTCGTCGGCATCATCGGCCGCGGCCATCTGGAATATGGTCACGGCACACCCTATCAACTGGCCGATCTCGGTCTCACGGACGTTGCCGTGCTTCTGCCCAGCGATCACGAGCAGATCATACCCGAGCAGCGCGACATCGCGGCGGCCATGTACCGGCTGCCGCCGGTCGAGCACGCGGCGGCGAAGCGCAATCGCGACGAGGTGTAATCGCTTCCGCCGTGCCGTCGGGTTTCCTGTCGTCCAACTGTTACACCCAGGTGCTCCTCGCCGCCTGCAAACTCATCCGCGGTTTTCGGATCAGGCCCAAATTCAGGAGCGTGCCACCAAGGTGCAACACAAGCCGGCGACAACGAGACATTCCTTCAACCTCAAGCGCGCACAATCCTGAGCGGCGCATTGGCCTTGCGCGCCTGCGCGCCGTTCTTCGCGCACAGCGCGGCTGCCCAATCGAGCTCGGGTGAACTGCGCATCAGCGCATCGGCCGGCTGCATTTCTCCGGAAATGCTCGCAGTCTTCGAAAAGGCGACGGGCATCTCCCTCCCGATCGCCGGAAAGGCCTGGATCGGAGGGCAACAGGACCGAAGCAAGGTCGCGTAGCGAAGGGCAAACGGGGAGGATGTGCAACGCATGGCTTATGCGTTGTGCTGCACCGAACCGGTCCGCTGCAGCCGCTTGGTAGCAGTATGTGCGACAGGTCGCACGTGGCGCAAGGCCGAACGGACAGCCCGCTCGAACGCCGTCACTGCTTTCCCGAATTGCTCAAATGCCGCTGCGCCATCAGCGCTGCTTCAACCCGGTTCTTCGTTCCGAGCTTCACCAAGAGCCGGCTGACATGGAACTTGATGGTCTTGATCTGGACACCCATTTCCTCGGCAATCGCGCGATTGGTATAGCCGCGACCAAGCAAACGGAAGACGATCTCCTCCTTGGGCGAAAGCGCATCGATCAGCTTGCCGGCCTTGTGCTCCTCGGTTCTGTTGCGGATAACACCGAAAAGCCGCATGCCGAGATTGGGGGACATATAGGACCGTCCCTCAGCGACGGCGACGATGGCTGCGACCAGCTCCGGTGCCGGCGTGCCCTTCAAGACGTAGCCTGCCGCCCCGGCGTCCAGCGCCTCCAGCACATCGTCGTCCTCCTCCGAGACGGTCAGCATCACGACCTTGGTGTCGGGCCATCGGCCGGTAATATCGCGCGCAGCCTCGATGCCGTTGCCCGGCATGGAGATGTCGAGCAATGCCACATCGGGCGACAGGCGCTCGACGAGGCCGAGCGCTTCCGCCTTCGAGCCGCCCTCGCCGATCACCGAAAGTCCCTCTTCCAGCCGCAGCGCCTGCAGCACGCCCATGCGAAACAGGGAGTGATCGTCGACGACGATGACCGAGGTCGTTTCACTCATCAAGCATACCCCCTCCAAGATCGAGCGTCATCGTCAATACCGTCCCTGCCGGCCCCGGTTCGAACTCCAGCGTGCCGCCGAGGCTTTCGACCCGTTGGCGCAGACCATGAATGCCAAGCCCGCCGTCGCCAGTCCCTTGTGGAACAGGTTCGCCCGGGCGCCTTCCGCCGTCTCGCACGCTCAGCCTCAAGATCGCGCCATCGATGCGGCAGGTCACCTGTTGATCGTTGCCGGAGGCATGACGGTGGGCGTTGTTGAGCCCCTCCTGGACGAAGCGGTAGGCGCAGGTCTTGATGACGGTCGGAAGGGCGATGCGGGCGGCAGCCGTCTCGACGCGCACGGTCGTGGCCGTGCGCGCTTCGTGCAACTTGACGGCGCGCGCGACGACTTGCTCAAGGTTGAGCCTGTCGATGTCGGGCAAAAGCAGCGAGCGGGCGATCATGCGGATTTCGCGCAGCGCCTCCTCCAGGGTCCGGGTGATCGCTTCCAGCGATTGCTCCCGCTCTCCCTTGGTTTTGGCGCGGCGCGCCGGTTCGATCTGCAGGACGGCAAAGCCGATGAGCTGTGCCGGTCCGTCGTGAAGATCGGCGCCGATGCCGCGGGTCAGCTTCTCGTTGAAATCTGTCAATCGTAACGACGCCAGGCGCGCGCGGTCGCGCAGCATGCGGATTTCTTCCGACACCCGCTCGGCCTCGTCGGCACGCTGTTCGAGCTTCTGGCGTTGGCGCTCGATTGTTGCGCTGCCGCGATGCACGATGCCGAACAGGCCAAGCATGATCAGGGCGGAGGCGCCGGCGACGATGATCCAGCTGCTGAGTCGCACCTCGAAGATTTCCTGGTGCAGAAGCTCGGTATCCTCATGCACCTCGGCAACCGCGACGATCGCCGCGCTGTCGGCGCGACGCACCGGGCTATAGATTTCCAGATAGCGCGTGCTGAAATGGCGAAGCGTGTGCTCACCGGCGCTCAGGTCGGCATAGTCGGCGGCAACCTCGCCGCCTAAGGCCCGCACGAGCCCCGCCGGCGGATTGAACCGGCGACCGATCAACTGCCTGGATGTGGAATAGGCCACAGTCCCGTCCGGGCGCCAGAGCTCGAAATAGGGAAAGCGGCTGCGGAATTGCTCGTCGGCGAAGAGGTGGTCGAGTTTCACGATCGTCGCCGGCGACAGTTCCTTCGCCTGGTCCAGCTCCTGGGCCATCGGCTCCAGGATACTCTGCATGAAAAGTGCCGTCGATGCCGCCCGGTCATGGGCGGCGTTCTTGGAAACCTCTTCCGAAATCAGATAGCCGGCGACCGCCGCAGCAACAAGGATAAGCACGCTGCTTGCGAGCAGAAACTGGACAGACAAGGTCTGCCGGTGGAACCATATGCCCGGCGACAACCACCGTCCGCGCGTTGCCGGATCAAGGTGCCGCTCCCGTGCCGGAGTATTGCCCGCTATGCCGCCCAGAAGATCAGTCAAACTGCGCCGGTCCCTCCTTCGGGTCGTGCGCGAAGTCGAAATTGTCCGCGCACAAAAAATCAAACCGCTGCCTTGCGGCATGATGATCGCAGTATTTTCATAAATTGAAAGAGCGCCAGCGAACAACATCTTTGGGTCGGACTATATCTGGACCTAAGTCCAGTATCCCTTGCGGTCCTATTCTACCTGCCGCGCCGACAGTGGTCGGACTGCCGGTACGACATTCGTCGGCAATTTCGCCCGACTTTGCGACGTTTCTTTCTGCACCGTTTCCCCCGAACATCGAAGCATCAACAGAAAGGCCCTGATCGAGGGATCGGGCAAGCGAACGATGTTGCGGCCGACGGATGCAGGCGATGCCTGCCCGCCGGGCGGTGGAACTTTGGCAAAAACAGGCGGGCGCGGCTGCGTTACGGCCGACGGAGGGTAAGATGGTACAGCTTAACCGAAACGACCTCGACTTCATCCTGAAGCAGATCAAGATTGCCGAGGCCCACACGGCCGCCATCGAAGGCGGCGCCGACCCCCGGACAGCGCTCGAGCAGCTGGTATCAAGCCCGCTGCTTCCCTACGGCCTGCGCACCGTTGACGGCTCGTACAACAACTTCCAGCCGAACATGACGCATTTTGGTTCTTCGGACCAGGTGATGGCCCGGCTGCTGACACCCAACTATGCGGCCGCAGAAACCAACATCCGCAACGGCCTGCCGACCAGCTACGCAGATCTCAGCGGTTCGGTCTACGACAGCCAGCCGCGGCTGATCTCGAACATCGTGGCCGACCAGTCCCTGAACAATCCGGCCGCCATTTCCGGCGCACTTGCATCGGTCGGCATCACCGGCTCGCAGGCACTGCAGATCATTGGCGAGGTGATGCAGTTGCAGGCGGTGGCCCGGGCCGCCCATGCAGCCGTCGCCGACGCTGCGGCAGACGCCGACGCCGCTGTGGCCGCTGCCAACGTTATCGTCGCGAATGCGCAAACCACGCAGGCCATAGCACAGTCCGCCTTCGATACGGCAGCGGCCGGACAGGCCGGCGCCACACAGGGCCTCGGCGCCGCCAACGCGACGCTGGCGTCAGCCGTCGCAGCACGCGATGCGCATGCCTCCGTCGTCACCGCGGCCCAATCCGCCGTCGCCGCCGCGCTCGTCGCCAGCCAGTCCGCTGCTGCGGCGGCCGCCGCCGCGGAAGCGTCCAAGAACATCGCTTTCGCCAATCTGGGCCTCGCCCAGCAGGCGGAAGCCAATGCGCTCACAGCCTTCCAGAATGACCCGAGCTCTGCCAATGCCGCAGCCTATGCGGTGGCTGTGGATGCCCGTGAAGATGCACAGATCGCGCATGCCCAGGCCGTCGAGGATCATGAGGATGCGGTCGCTGTGCTTGGTTCGGCCCAGTCGGCACATGCCGCGACGATCTCTGCCCTGCAGGACGCCATTGCCGAGCAGCAGGTGCTGTCCAACGCAGCCAACGTGGCCCAGGCGGAGGCTACGGATGCGGCTGCGGCTCTCGCCGACGCCGACGCAAGCTTGAGCGCTGCCACCAACGACCTCGCACAGGCGAACGACGCCCTTGCCGACGCGATCGAGGCGCGCGATGCCATTCCGACTGACAGTGCCGCAACGGCAGCTGCCGTCGCTGCTGCAGCGGCCGCCGATGCAGCCGTGATTGCTGAAGTCACGTCACACGGCGTGACGATGGACGGCGACAACGTCTTCATCAAAAACATTGCCGCCGACCTTGGCGACACCGCCTCTTTCAACGGGTTCATGACGATTTTCGGCCAGTTCTTCGACCACGGCCTCGACCTCACCTCCAAGGGCGGTAGCGGCAATGTCATCATTCCGCTGCAGCCGGACGACCCGCTCTACGTGCCGGGCAGCCCGACCAACTTCATGGTTCTCACCCGCGCGACCAACGACGCCGTCCATGCCGGCGCCGACGGCCAGGTTGGGACCTCCGACGACATCCGCGATCATCGCAACGAAACCACGCCCTGGATCGACCTCAATCAGGTCTATACCTCGAACCCGTCGCACCAGGCCTTCCTGCGCGAGTATGTATTGGTGGGCGGCAAGCCGATGGCGACCGGCCAGATGCTTGAAGGCGCCACCGGCGGACCTCCGACATGGGCCGACATCAAGGCTCAGGCGAGAGACCTGCTTGGCATCGAGCTTAGCGACCTCAACGTCCACAGCGTGCCGCTACTCGTCACCGACCTCTATGGCGAGTTCGTACGCGGGGCCAACGGTTTGCCATTGATGGTGACGACGGCAGGGCCGGTCGAAGGCAATCTTGCCGTGCCGCTCGATGCCCTGACCAGCTTGAGTGCCGGCAGGGCTTTCCTCAACGACATCGCCCACAATGCCGTGCCGAGCGCACCAATCGACCACGACCGCGACCCGACGACCGCGCCAGTGACTGTTCTGCCGGATGCCGACAACGTGGCCGGCAACCCCATCATCCCGAACCAGTTCGGCTTTAACCTCACTTACGATGATGAGCTGCTGAACGCGCATTTCATCGTCGGCGACGGCCGCGGCAACGAGAACATCGCGTTGACCGCGACCCACTCCATCTTCCACAGCGAGCACAACCGCCAGGTCGACGAGATCAAGGCGACACTTTTGGCCGAAGGCGATCTGGCGCTGCTCAACGAATGGCTGCTGGTCGATGTTACAAGCCTGCCGACCGACCTTTCCGGTCTGGTCTGGGACGGTGAGCGCCTCTTCCAGGCGGCCCGCTTCTCCACCGAAATGGTCTATCAGCACCTGGTCTTCGAAGAGTTCGTCCGCGCAGTCGCCCCGCAGATCGATCCGTTCGTGTTCTCGCATTCGGTCGAGATCGACGCGGTGATCTACGAGGAATTTGCCCAAGTCGTCTATCGCTTCGGTCACTCGATGCTCGCCGAGAACGTCGAAATGCTGAAGCTCAGCAACAATGCGGCAACCCTTGAAGAAGTTGGTCTGATCGATGCATTTCTGAACCCGGTCATCTTCAACAGTGCGGGTGTCGATGCTCATGCCGCGTCCGGCGCCATCCTGCGCGGCATGACACGGCAGGTCGGCAACGAAATCGACGAATTCATGACCAGCGCGTTGCGTAACAACCTGGTCGGCCTGCCACTGGATCTGGCAGCACTCAACATGGCCCGCGCCCGGGAAACTGGCGTGCCCTCGCTCAACGAGGCCCGGCGTCAGATCTACGAGCAGACGAACGACACCTACCTAAAGCCCTATACGAGCTGGGCCGACTTCGCTCAGCACATCAAGAACCCGCTGTCGATCGTCAACTTCATCGCCGCATATGGCACGCATGATGCGATCACGGCAGCCACGACTGCAGAGGCCAAGCGCGATGCCGCCTGGGATCTGGTCTTCGGCGTTGCCGGGGAGACGGCCGCCGAGCGTCAGGAACGCCTTGATTATCTCAACTCGACCGGTAGCTGGGCGAACACGGAAACCGGTCTCAACAAGGTCGATTTCTGGATCGGGGGCCTTGCCGAAGCTCTGATGCCGTTCGGCGGCATGCTCGGCTCCACCTTCACCTACGTGTTCGAACTGCAGATCCAGAACCTGCAGAACGGTGACCGCTTCTACTATCTGAGCCGCACACAGGGCCAGAACCTGCTCAACGAACTGGAAAGCGACAGCTTCGCCGATCTGATCCGGCGCAACACCGACACCGAAGATTCGGGTATGCATACCAATGGCGCCGCGTTCCAGACGGCTGATTACATCATCGAAATGAACCAGTCCCGGCAGTACAACGACGGCCTTGGCAATGCCGATCCGACCGGCGACTCCGACGTTATCTCCGCCATCACCGGCACAACCTCTCTGGTGGTGCGGGCAGCGAACTATCTCAGATTTACCGGTGGCGAGCATGTCGTCCTCGGCGGCACGAATGCCGGCGAAACGCTGATCGGTGGTGCCGGCGACGACACGATCTGGGGGGATGGCGGCGACGACCGCATCGAGGGCGGCTTCGGTGTCGATCACCTTCATGGCGGCGACGGCGACGACATCATCACCGACAGCGGCACCGATATCGGCGCCGCCGACGTCATCAAGGGCGAGGCCGGCGACGACATCATCAACGGCGGCATGGGCCTGGATCTGGTCTTCGGTGGCGACGGCGACGACGTTCTGGCTGGTGGCGAAGACCAGAAGACGCTGTCCGGCGGCGAGGGCAACGATTTCATCCGGGCACCCACAGGCGGCGGGGTCATCCTCGGCAACGAAGGTCATGACTGGATGGAAGCCCAGGGCAACATGACGACGCTGACCGGCGACAACTCCGAGCTGTTCTTCAACTCGCGCATCATCGGCCACGACGTGATGATCGCCGGCGAGAACGACACCGACTTCGACGGTGAATCCGGCGACGACATTATGGTGCAGGGCATCGGCATCAACCGCTCGAACGGCATGGCCGGCTTCGACTGGACGACGTTCCAGAACAACAACTATGCCGCCGATGCCAATATGAACATCAGCATCTTCGTCAACCAGCAGAACAACATCGTCAGGGATCGTTACGACCTGGTCGAAGGCCTCTCGGGTTGGGATTACAACGACCAGCTCATCGGTCGCGACGTGGTGATCGGCGGCTATGACGCCGACGGCAATGCTGCGCAGGTCGATGCAGATGCGCCGCTGGATTCCTATTCGAACGCGCTTCTGGAAAAGAACCTCAACCTCATCTCCGGGCTTGCGGCGCTAACCAACCACCTGACGCGCACCACCGTCACTGTCGCCGGCAAGACCGAAACCATTGTCATGCACACGGGCGATGCCTCCGACATCCTGCTCGGCGGCGGCGGCAGCGACATCATCGAGGGCATGGGCGGCAACGACATCATCGATGGCGACAAGTGGTTGAATGTCCGCATTCTGGTCTCGCCGGATCTTTCCCGCGGACAGGTCTGGCAACCCTTCAGCGTCGACAGCATCGCCGATATCCAGACACGCATGTTTAGCGGCGAGATCAAGCCGGGCCAATTGCAGGTCGTGCGAGAGATCCTCGACGGCGGCAACGCCGGTGACGTGGACACGGCCGTCTATTGGGACGTGCGTGCCAACTACACGATCACCGCCAATGCCGATGGCAGCCTGACCGTCGAACACACAACGGTCGGAGCGGCGATCGTCGACCCGACGACGGGACGCAACCGCGAAGCGGACGGAACGGACCGACTGTTCAACATCGAGCAGCTGAAGTTCGCCGACGGCATCATCGACACGGCAATCTTCTTCAACCAGCCGGCAACGGGCGCACCCGTCATCAACGACTTGACTCCGACCGAAGGCCAGGCGCTGACCGTCAACGTCTCGTCGATCCAGGATGCCAATGGCCTCGGGCCTTTCTCCTATCAGTGGCAGGCGCTCATCAACGGCGACTGGACCAACGTTGCCGGCGCAACGGCCGCAACCTTTGCGCCTCAGGATCTCGCCGGCACCCCGTTCGGTCCGCAGGCGGGTCTTGAACTGCGGGTCGTCGTCAGCTTTGCCGACGGCAATGGCCATGTCGAGACGCTCGCCTCGCAGCCGACGGGGCCGGTCGGTGCCAACTGGAGCGCCGGTCTGTTCGGCGCAACATTCAATGGCACGGCAGGTGACGACATCGCCGAAGGCTCGAGCGGCATCCTCGGCATCGGTGGCGGCGACACGCTCAACGGCAATGCCGGCAACGACGTGCTGAATGGCAATGCCGGCGGCGATACGCTGAATGGTGGCGCGGGCAATGACACGCTCAACGGCGGCGGCGGCACGGATGTTGCAGTCTATGCGGGCGCGGTCACCAACTTCGCGATTACCAGCAACGGCACGAACATCACTGTCGCCGATCTCACCGGCGCCGAAGGCACGGATACGCTCAATGCCATCGAGACGCTGCGCTTCAACGCAGCCGACTACGCCGTCACCACAGGGACCAATGGCACCAACACCTTGAACGGCAACAACAGTTCCCAGGCGATCTTCGGGCTGGGTGGTGTCGATGCCATCAACGGCGGCGGCGGCAACGACTATATCGACGCGGGCGACGGCAACGACACCATCACCCAGGTCGGCAGCACCGGCGGACGGGACATCGTCAATGGTGGCGGCGGCGTCGATACCTATCAGCTGAACGGTAGTGCCGGCGCGGAGGCCTTCGTGGTCTATTCACGGGCGGCCGCGATCGCGGCCCTGTCAGGCCTCGTCCTCAACGGCAATACCGAGATCGTCGTCACCCGCAATGGCGCTGTTATCGCCGAACTCGACAATATCGAGGAAATCCGGATTAACACGCTGCAGGTGACGGCGCCCGGCGGCGCCGGCGGCGGCAACAACGGCGGCGACACGATCCAGGTCATCGGCGATTTCACCGGCACCAGCCTCAACTTCTCGACCATCACCATCGATGGCACGGCCGGAGACGATGTCATCGACATCACCGGCCTGCAGTCGGCCCATCGTATCGTCTTCCGTTCGAACGGCGGCAACGACACGATCGTCGGGGCACTGCGGCCGCAGGATGTCATCGAGCTCATGGAGGGCGCGAGCCTTAATGATTACGACGCCAGCGAAGCCGGCGGCGTCACGACGCTGACGAACGGTTCGCACACGATCTCGTTTGCCAGTGGTAGCGCACCTGAGGTCCGGACCTGGTCCGGCGACGATCATCACGACGACGATGACGACGACACGTGCGGGTCGGACGACGACGATAGTGGCTCTGGCGATGGGGACGGTGGCGAGACGCCGTTGCCGGTTGCGGCGCGCACGTTGATCGGAACGTCGGCAGCGGATGTGTTGCTGGGCGGTGGCCTTGCCGACGTGCTTCTGGGCGGCGGCGGCGGCGACATCCTGTCGGGGGATGCGGGCAGCGACGTGCTGCGCGGCGAGGACGGCGAGGATGTGCTGTCGGGCGGTGACGGCGACGACGTTGCCTCTGGCGGATCCGGCGATGACGAGATCCACGGCGGTGCCGGTGCCGACATGCTGTTTGGCAATGGCGGCGAGGACCTGATCTACGGCGACGCCGGCAACGACGTCATCGAAGGTGGGGCGGGCGCAGACAAGGCCTGGGGCGGTGCCGGCGACGACATCGTGCTTGCCACCAAGGGCGACGGCTCCGACAGCTACTGGGGCGATGGCGGCGTCGACACGCTCGACTACTCGACCGCCACCGGCACCCTGACGGTCGACATGGGCACCGGCTTCATGGGCCGCGGCCAGGTCTCGGG
>NZ_QJNR01000016.1:0-12570 GCF_003355565.1 Ensifer sp. M14 | reverse complement strand
GATCGCATAATGTATCGACTGGGAAGGAATCCGTTTCAGTTAGCGCTTAGCGCTCAGGCGTTTACGCGACTTGCAATTCCGTCCTTCAATGTTATATGTAGGTAATTACCTACATGGAGGTGCGCCTCATGAGCATCACGACCCTTTCCAGCCGAGAACTGAATCATGACGTCAGCAGCGCCAAGAAGGCGGCAAAAAGCGGCCCGGTTATCATCACAGACCGCGGCAAGCCTTCGCATGTCCTCATGACCTATGATGAATTCGAGCGCTTGAGCGGCAAGCACCGTAGCCTTATCGAGGCTCTCGCTATGCCGGGTCTCTCGGCAATCGATTTCGAGCTGCGCCGAGTTGAAATCAGACCTCGCGAAGTGGACTTGTCTTGAAGTACTTGCTGGATACCAACGTTATCTCGGAACTACGCAAGGTCGGCGACGGCAAAGCGGATGCCAATGTCGTAGCGTGGATTGGGGCAGAAGATGCGGCTCACTTCTTCATCTCGGCCATCACAGTCCTCGAATTGGAGCGAGGAGTGCTTAGCGTGCAGCGCCGGGATGCCGCACAAGGCGCGCGGCTGCGCTCTTGGCTCGACAGCCAGGTTCGACCCGAGTTCGCAGGTCGCATTCTGACGGTCGATGATACGGTTGCGACTCGTTGCGCGCACTTGCATGTTCCCGACAGGCGCAACGAAGCAGACGCCTTGATTGCCGCGACTGCTTTGGTCCACGACATGGTAGTCGTGACTTGCAATGTCAGGGATTTCGAAGGCACGGGTGTTGTGGTTGTCGATCCATGGCAAGGCTGACGATCGTCTCAGCCGCCATACTACCTCCGAACTCAGTCCGCTTCAGTTCGAATCCTTTCACATCAGGATCTTTGTCGATTGGTCAGTCGAGTGGCATTGAATTTCTCCGCTTTGGCGGATCCACGGTCTGAGCCCATAGTCTTACCGGCCCGTTCGCGGGCCTATACAACCTCACATTAGGTCGCCGTCCGTAGCGGCTGCACCATTATCCCGTTTTCGACGGGCACGGGCTCAGGAGAACGGGACCAAACTCAAGATCGGCGTTTGAGAGCCAAAAGGATTCCCGGTCCGTCCACCTGGATCCGTCAGGGCGAGCTCGACCATTGTCGCTCGCAATCGCGGATTTCCCGCTCTCGATACGCCTTGCTCACGATTGACATTGCCGCTTTGCCAAGGCGAGGGGGCGAGGCCCGCGTAAGATGCGATTTGGCGTCGATTATCGAAGTGTCGGAACAGGCCTTCCGTGTAGAGTAGATGCGATTTGGCGTCGATTATCGAAGTGTCGGAACAGGCCTTCCGTGTAGAGTGGCCTTTTCTCCTCTATTGTGCGCCGCTGCGGCTGAGCTGGCTTTGAAGCGGAAGCTGTCGTTCCCGGTTTCCAAGATATGGCAACGGTGGGTCAGGCGGTCGAGCAGAGTCGGACGCGCGTATTCACCACCGGTATGGTCATCAATGGTTCTCAAGGGAAGGAAATCCGCTCGATCCTGCTCCGATCCTCGCAGCCCTTAATGCCTTGGACTCGATCATCGGCGACGTCGTGCCGCGCGAGGACTTCGAGGACACCAATGATCGGGCCGCGTTCGTTGGCGCTTCCCAGGGGGCCATCGTTGCCCTGGACGCCGTGGCATCGGGACGTCGGCAGGTGGGCGCCGCTGGTTTCGTTCGCCGGGCTCCTGCCGCCGCAGCCTCGTAAAGCGATAATCGGAATTCGATAGAGCTATGGCGGCATTTGGTTGCAGTTTTATGAAGCCCGAAAGGTACGTTGTTATCGAGCCGCGGGCGTAAGAAATTTGAACCGACCGCGGCGGCTAACGGTTGCGAGTCGTTCCGCCGGTTACAGGCGGTTGATTGAACCCCAAACCATGGAGAGCCTCTGGTGCCCGGTCGAAGTGCGGCCAGCCGTTCGCCTTCTGCAGGTGCAGCGCTTTCGAGAGTTCCCAGGTGCATCAAGGACGCGCCGAGATAGCGGACTTCCCGCTTTTAAGACGCCGCACCTGCAGTCCGAATGACTAGCAGCCCCTGTCAGCCGCGCGAGATCATCTCGACGACCAAACCTCCGAGGCGGCCAAAAGGATCTGCAAGGTCCAGAACGACGCTCATATGGTTGAAACCCGGCGTCGACATCAGTTGCACGGCACTATCATCGATGCTCAGCTTCTTGCTCAGCGCCAGTGCCTGTTCATGAAACGGGGACGTTTCTTCCGCGCCAAACGCGATTATTCGCCGGGGCGAAGGCAACTGGTTTGCCGTCAGAGGGGACCATGCGGCGGCCTCCGCCGGGGTCATCTTGGCCTCATCACGCAGGAAACTGTCCGGGATTTCAGACAGATCGTATATGCCGCTCACCAGCAACATCTCCTGCAGAACGGGCAGGGCAGGGCGCTCCGTCTCTCCCGGGGCTATGGCGGCGAGAAAGGAAGCAAGATGCGCGCCCGCCGAGTGGCCGCTAACTGTCATTTTGAGTGGGTCTGCGCCAAAATCGGCCGCATGATTTTGGAGCCAGACCACCGACCGCCGCACCTGATCCACCAAGACTTGCAGGCGTTGACCGGGCATCAGGTCATATTCGACGATAGCGGCGATGCCCCCGGCTTCAAGGACGGGAGCGGCGACCAAACGATAGTTTTCCTTCTCACCGGATCGCCAGTAGCCGCCATGAACGAAGACATGTAGTGGAGCGCCAGCCTTGAAGTTGTCAGGCAGGATGACGTCCAGGACCTCCCTGTCACGCGCGCCGTACCGGATATCGGCCATCAGCTTGGACCTGGCTGAGAGCTGCCGGCTGCGTTCTGCAAATTCGGCAGCGATAGTGTCGAAGTCGGGCACGAAATCGCGAATTCGGTAGAGATCTTGTGACGTCATCGGGTTCCTCCAGAGTCAATAGTCTACTGCGTAGTACTTTGCCTCCATAAACTCCAGAATGCCGGTGACGCCGCCCTCACGGCCAAGGCCGCTTTGTTTGACGCCGCCAAAGGGTGCGGCCGGATCGGACATCAGTCCCCTGTTGATCCCGAGCATGCCTGTCTCAAGCCGTTTGCCGACTTTCATCGCCCGTTTCAGATCCTGGGTGTAGACGTAGGCGGCAAGGCCGTATTCGGTGTCGTTCGCCAATTTGACAGCTTCGTCTTCAGTAACGAATTTATAGACCGGCGCGACGGGACCAAAGATCTCCTCACGCGCGATCGCGGCGTCTGCAGGCACGTTTTCGAGAACGGTCGGCGGATAGAAATAGCCGTTTTCCGAAAGCGGCTTGCCGCCCGTCGTCGCGCGTGCGCCGGACGCAATGGCGTCCGTGACCAGCCTGTCGATCTTGCGCACCGCGTTGGTGGTGATCATCGGGCCGCACTGGGTTGCAGGATCGTAGCCCGGACCGATCGCCAGCGCGGCCATGCGCGCCGTGAGGCCGGCGACGAAGGCATCGTGGATGCCGGCCTGGACGTAGAAACGGTTGGCGGCGGTGCAGGCCTCGCCTGCATTGCGCATCTTTGCGATCATCGCGCCGTCGAGAGCAGCCTCCAGGTCTGCGTCGTCGAAGACGATAAAGGGTGCATTGCCGCCGAGTTCCATAGAGCAACTGACCACGGATTTCGAAGCTTCGGCAAGTAGCGTCCGGCCTACGCCAGTGGAGCCAGTGAAGGAAAGCTTGCGCACGCGGGGATCGGCCAGCATGGCGTTGGTCACCGCGCCCGGATTGCTTGTTGTCAGCACGTTGACGACGCCCGCGGGTACGCCGGCCTCTTCGCCAAGGCGTGCCATGGCATAAGCCGTCAGCGGCGTTTCCGAGGCCGGTTTGAGGATCACCGTGCAGCCCGCGGCAAGAGCCGGACCGATCTTTCGGGTCGCCATGGCGGCCGGGAAGTTCCAGGGCGTGATAAGGACCGCGATGCCGATCGGCTCGTGATCGACAATGATATGATGCGAGCCCGACGGCGTGTGGCGATATTCACCAGGAATGCGCGTCGCTTCTTCCGCATACCAGCGAAAGAATTCGGCGGCGTAAGCGACTTCACCGCGCGCGTCAGGCAGCGCCTTGCCGTTTTCCAGTGCGATGAGCGTGGCAAGCTCTTCGGCGTGTTGCGTCATGAGCTGGAACCAGCGCCGCAGGATTTCTGAGCGTTGGCGGGCTGGCGTGGCGCGCCAGGCGGCGGCAGCGGCGTGCGCCGCATCAACGGCGCGCATCGCATCTTCAACGGAAGCATCCGCGACTTCGGCCAGTTTTTCGCCCGTGGATGGGTCCATGACGGCTATTCCTCCGCCCTTTCTCCATGTGCCGCCGATGTAGAGGCCTTCCGCGTGACGAGCAGGATTGGCATATCCGTTGATCTGGGCATGAAACGTCATGATGGAAGTCCTTTTCAGTTCAGGCGCGACCGGTCGCCATGATAGGCGGCGGCGATGAGGTTTTGCATGTCGTCGAGGTTCAGGGGCCGCGGATTGTTCTGGACGAGGCGGGCAATGCCGATGCTTTGCTCGGCAACCCAGCCGATCCGGCTCTCTTCAAGACCAAGTTCACGCAGCGTCGGGGGAATACCTATGCACGCGAAAAGGGAAGTAAGGCCGGGAACGACATCGTCCGGCCCGTCAAGACCGGCGGCCTGCGCTATGCTTCCAAGCTCGTCCTGAATGGCCGGCGCGTTCCATGTCATGACATAGGGCATGAGGCAGGCAACCCCGAGGCCATGCGCGGTATGGGTAAGCGCGCCAACGGGATACTGAATGGCATGGGCCGCTGCGGTTCCGGCTACACCGAAGGCAAGTCCCGCGAGCGTGGCCCCGAGCATGACCTTTTCGCGCGCGCTTCGATCCGTGCCGTCCTTGCAGGCAGCCTCCAAACCCTGCCAGAGCAACGAGATGGCACGCAACGCAAAATGATCGGACATTTCGTTTTTGCCGACAAAGACACGCTGTTGCGCGATGCCGGGCACGGGGTCGCGGCGAATTGCGGTGAAGGCTTCCAGCGCATGGGTCAAAGCGTCCGCCCCCGCAATTGCCGTCAGCGCGGGCGGGCAGGTGAGGGTGAGGTCCGGATCGCAGATGGAAACGGTTGGAATGAGGTGAGGGCTGGAAATACCGACCTTCAGGCTCCGCTCGGCATCGGAAAGCACGGCGACGGGGGTGACCTCGGAGCCCGTGCCAGCGGTGGTCGGAATTGCTATAAGCGGCATCACGGGGCCCGGAACGGTATGCTCCCCATAATAATCCTGCGGTCGCCCGCCATGGGTCAGGAGCAGAGCCACGCATTTGGCCATGTCGAGGCACGAGCCACCGCCGATGCCGATAACGAGGTCAGGAGCGAAGTTTCGGGCGCCTTCCGCGCTTCTTGCCGCGGAGTCGACCGGTACATCCGGCAGAGTGGAACTGTCGATCATGACCGCGATGCCGGCATCTTCGAGTTGCCGGACGAGCGCGAGAAAATCGGCATCCGCGGAAAGGCGCATATCGGTGACGATCAGCGCGCGCCGGCCCAGCCGGGCGGCAATATTCCCGAGAGCATGCCGTTGTCCCGAGCCGAAGAGCAGTTCGCGCGGCGCCCTCACTGTGCCGAAAAGGTTCATTTCCACATCTCCTCCGTTGATTCAGGCGGCCTCGAGCGCCAAAAGACTTTCCAAAAGTGGTTGCGGCAGCTCTATCCCTGCGTTCTCCGCCGCAATGCGGCGCCTGCGTGCGCCATCGCCCGGTATCGCCACCGGTTTTCCGGGGTCGGATGCCGGGGATCGGCGCAGATGGTCGAGATAAGCTGCAAGCGAGCGGGCGTTCCCGTGTCCAGATGCCGCATTGATGAGGATGAGAAGATCACCCTTGTTGGCGGCATGGATATCGTCGAGCGTACCATGCACATCGGGCGCGAGATCGGAGCCGGCAAGCGCGGCAACGAGGAGTTCGATCGCAAGTCCGAGGCCGTAGCCCTTGGCGCCGCCGAACGGGGCGATTGCCCCCGACTTGGCCGCATTCGGGTCCGTCGTCGGGGAACCTTTTGCATCCACGGCCCAGTCTGATGGAATGGGCGCGCCGCGCATTGCGTGGTTGTTGATTTTCCCCATCGATACGACGCTTGTCGCAAGGTCCAGCACAAAGGGGTGATCGCTGGAGGGAATGCCTATGGCGACGGGATTGGTTCCCAGCAAGGCCCGCGTTCCGCCGAAGGGATGAACCAGGGCCTCACTGGTCGACATGACGATGCCGATCAGGCCGCTTCTTGCTGCAGCCTCTGCGTAATAGGCCAGCATGCCCATATGGTTGGCGTTGCGGATCGCAGCGATGGCGATCCCCGTCTCGCTCATGACTGGCCGGATCGTTTCCATTGCATGCATCATGACGACCGGTCCAAGGCCGCGCTCGCCGTCGATGCTGAGAAACGATCGACTGCGCCATGTCGCCGTTCCATATGTGCGCCCGTCGGCGAGCCCCTTTTCCAATCGCGAGAGGAGGAGCGGCAATCGCTGTAGGCCATGCGAGGGCAAGCCTCGCAATTCGGCTTCCAGCAGGAGATCGGCTTGGAGATGAGCATTGGCAGGTGGCGTCCCTCTTGCTTCCAGGAGAGCGATCGCCAGTCGTCGAAGCCGTTCAGGCGACATCCTCATTCTAAAATCCTATATCAGATCATATACGATATTGTATTTGACATACGATATCTTATTTGCAACAAATGTCAGCGTGTCAAGAAGCAAGCCGGAGATTGAAGGTGGCATTTGCAGCGGAACGAGAAATCAAAGGGACGAGCCTGCGTCCGAGCAGCGTGGTCGATGGGGTCTATGACAACATTTATCACCGCCTCATGTCCCTGGAGATCACGCCCGGCGCCCGCATTCCGATAGACGTGCTTGCACGCGAAATCGGCGTTTCTCAAACGCCGATCCGAGAGGCTTTAAGCCGCCTGGAGCGTGAAGGCCTTGTGCGCAAAGAGCATCTTGTCGGCTATAGCGCAGCACCTCAATGGACGAAAAAGCAATTCCAGGATCTCTATGCTTTCCGTCTTCTGGTCGAGCCGGAGGGTGCCAGGCTTGCGGCAATCGATATGACTCCTGAAGCGTTGCAGCAGCTTGAAAATTCTGCGGCAGACATGGGCAATGGCGACATGCCCGTCGATCGCAACACGCGATATTCACGCTTTGCTCGGGCGGATGCGCACTTTCATGATGCAATCCTCAAGATCGCCGGAAACGATGTGATCCGGAACACCCTTTCGAACCAGCATGTGCATCTCCATATCTTCCGGCTCATGTTCCATACGCGCGTGACGCAGGAGGCCCTTGAGGAGCACGAGAACCTGCTCATCGCTTTTCGATCAGGAGATCCGCAGGCTGCTTTCGATGCCATGCGCATCCATATCGAGCGCTCGCGTGATCGGCTGCTGTCGGCCTTCGAATGAACGCGGTTCTTTCCCCTCAACCCATGGCGCCGCCGGAAAGTTCGGCGGTCGCGGTTCTCCGGGCCGATTGCGTTGGTAAGGCCTACGGCCCAATCACCGTCCTGTCGGATGTGACGCTCGATGTCCGTGCGGGAGAGGTTCATGCCATCATCGGTGAAAATGGCGCCGGCAAATCGACGCTGATGAAGTTGCTGTCCGGATACGTCGCGCCGACGGACGGTGGCTTGCTGATGGATGGCGAGCCGAGGGAATTTCGAAACGCGGTGGAAGCGGAAGACGCCGGCATCGTGCTGGTGCATCAGGAAATCCTGCTTGCCCCGGACCTTACGGTAGCGGAAAACCTGTTTCTGGGTCGGGAAGTCGGCCGCGGCCTGATGGTGGATGACCGGGCCATGAACCGGCGTGCCACGGAACTTCTCGCGCGGGTCGGCTCGTCGGCGCGCCCGCGTGATCGTGTCGGAAAGCTGCCGCTTGCCCAGCGCCAACTGGTGCAGATCGCGCGGGCGCTTCTCGACGATCGAAAGGTCGTCATCTTTGACGAGCCGACGGCGGTTCTGGCGAATGACGAAGTTGCTGCACTTCTCGATATCGTCAGCATGCTGCGCAATCACGGCGTGGCAGTCCTTTATATTTCCCATCGCCTTGATGAGGTGCAGGCGCTTGCCGACCGCATAACCGTCCTGCGTGACGGGCGGATGATCGGCACCTGGCCGGCTGCAGGCCTGAGCCAGCGTGAAATGGCCGAGCTCATGGTCGGTCGCGAGCTGGAGATGCTTTATCCCCATAAACGCCCGCCCGCAGATGCAGCGCCTATCCTTTCGGTGACGGATCTGACGGTCAATCATGGCGCCGAGAGTGCCAGCTTCAGCGTCCGGCCGGGCGAGGTGCTCGGTATCGGCGGCATGATCGGCGCGGGGCGAACCGAACTGATCGAAGGGTTGATGGGTCTTCGCCCCTCACATGCCGGCAGCGTCATGCTCAACGGCAAGGATATCAAACACCGTTCGGTGCGCACGATGATGGAGGCAGGGCTCGTCTATCTGACCGAGGACAGGAAAGGGAAGGGCCTGCTTCTGGAGGAGAAGCTTGGTCCAAACCTGACGCTTCAGGCCCTTGATGCGGTCAATCCAGGTGGCGTGCTCGACAAGCGGGAGGAGCGCTCCCGGCTGGAGAAAGTGGTCGCCGACTACGATATTCGCGTGCGCTCACTTCGGCTTGACGCGGGAAAGCTTTCCGGCGGTAACCAGCAGAAACTGCTGCTGGCCAAGGTCATGCTGGCCGATCCTTCGGTGGTGATCATCGATGAGCCGACGCGCGGCATCGATATCGGCAACAAGAGCCAGATCTACGACTTCATCGACGCCATGGTGCGGGCGGGCAAGGCCTGCATCGTCATCTCATCGGAAATGCCGGAACTGGTGGGGCTCGCCGATCGCGTTCTCGTGATGCGGGGAGGCAGGATCGTCGCCGAACTGAACGGCGCTGAAATCAATGAGAAAAACATCGTCTACGCCGCCACGGTCGGCGGGCGTGACGACGTCGGGGAGGACGAAAATGACCACAGCAACCGCAACAATCACACCCTCTGACGACGGAGGCCGCATCCGCTGGGCGGACCTGGCGCCCTTCATCGCCCTTGCGGTGATCGTGTTGCTGGGCGCGTTGGTGAACTCCAACTTCGTCGCCTCCGCGAACCTGATCAACGTCGTTACCCGCAGCGCCTTCATCGCCATTATCGCTGTCGGAGCGACCTTCGTCATCGCTTCCGGCGGCCTCGACCTTTCGGTCGGCTCGATGATGGCCTTCGTCACCGGCATCATGATCATGGTGATGAACTATCTGGCCCCTTCATTCGGTGCCTGGGCCATTCCGATGGGAGCAGCGCTTGCTCTCGTGGTCGGGGCGCTATGCGGTCTGTTCAACGGGCTCATCGTCACGCTCGGGAAAATCGAACCCTTCATCGTCACGCTCGGCACGATGGGCATCTTCCGGGCTTTCATCACCTTCATGACCGATGGCGGGTCCCTGCCGATCGACCGGGCTCTGCGGGAGGCCTACCGCCCGGTCTATTTCGGTAGTCTCTTCGGCATACCCTATCCGGTCCTGATCACCTTCGTTGTGGTAATCCTGGGTGCGTTCCTGTTGTACAAGACCAAGTTCGGCCGCCGGCTGACCTCTGTGGGATCGAACGTCGAAGTCGCCCGCTTCTCGGGCGTCAACGTCGCCGCTGTGCGGACCCTCGCCTACGTGATCCAAGGCGTCTGCGTTGCCGTTGCGGCCATCTGCTACGTGCCGCGCCTTGGTGCCGCGACGCCGACGACGGGTCAGCTCTGGGAATTGCAGGTCATTACCGCCGTCGTCATCGGTGGCACCCTTCTGCGCGGCGGACGCGGGCGCATTGGTGGCACCGTGGCCGGCGCACTCATTCTCGAGGTCATCGCCAACGTCATGGTCCTTTCGGACATGGTCTCGGAATACCTCGTTGCCGCCGTCCAGGGTGCGATCATCATCATCGCCATGCTGGCACACCGCTTTACCGCCAACCGCTGAAAACAGCACTGACTTCAAAGGAGGAGAAAATGAAGTCTGTAATCCAGAAAGTCGGTCTTTTGTTATCGACCGCAGCATTGGCCCTCGTTCTGCCACTCGGTAGCGCGCAGGCCGAAGACAAGGTGACGATCGCCGTTTCCATTCCGGCAGCGACGCATGGATGGACCGGAGGCGTCGTCTATCACGCCGAACAGGCGGAAAAGGAGCTGGAGGCTGCGTTTCCGAACATTGACGTCGTTCTGTCCACGGCATCCTCGGCAACTGCACAGGTTTCCGCGCTCGAAGATTTGGCGGCCAGCCGCAAACTCGACGCCCTAGTAATCCTGCCGTTTACCTCTGAAGAACTGACGGGGCCTGTCGAGCAGATCAAGCAGAACGGCACCTTCATTTCCGTGGTTGACCGCGGCCTGACCGATCCAAGCGTTCAGGATCTTTACGTCGCCGGCGACAACATTGCCGTCGGCGCCAACACTGCCCATTGGCTCGTGGACAAGCTTGGAGGCGAGGGCCAGATCGTCGTTCTTCGCGGCATTCCGACTGTCATCGATGACGAACGCATCAAGGGTTTCTCTGATGTCGTTGCCAAGTCAAACATCAAGATCCTCGATATCCAGTATGCCAACTGGAACCAGGACGAAGCCTTCAAGCTGATGCAGGATTATCTCGCCAAATATCCCAAGATCGACGCGGTCTGGGCCAACGACGACGACATGCTGCTCGGTGTTCTCGAAGCGGTGGATAATGCCGGTCGCAAGGACATTAAGTACGCGCTCGGTGGCAACGGAATGAAGCAGGTTATCGAGATGGTGAAGGAGAAGAACGAGCGCACGCCGATCTCGACGCCCTATCCACCGTCGATGATCAAGTCGGCGATGTACATGACAGCCGCCCAGTTTACCGGACAGGCTCCGGTGCGCGGGTCGTTCCTGCTCGGTGCGCCGCTGATCACGCCGCAAAATGCCGACCAGTTCTACTTCCCGGCTTCCCCCTTCTGAAACGTAACGGCGCCCGGCCACTCCGGGCGCCGATCATTTAGTTCAAACAGGAGATACATTATGAGCGGCAAGAAAATCCTCATGCTGACCGGCGAGTTCACCGAGGAATATGAGATCTTTGTATTCCAGCAGGGGATGGAAGCAGTGGGCCATACGGTCCACGTCATATGTCCCGACAAGAAGGCCGGCGATCGCATCAAGACATCGCTGCATGATTTCGAGGGCGATCAGACCTACACGGAAAAACTCGGCCATTATGCCGACATAAACAAGACATTCTCCGAAGTGCGCGTCGAGGAATATGATGCCGTCTACGCGGCGGGTGGTCGCGGACCGGAATACATCCGCACCGACAAGCGCATCCAGGACATGGTCCGCCATTTCCATGAGACCGGCAAGCCGATCTTCACGATCTGCCATGGCGTGCAGATCCTGATGGCGGTTCCAGGTGTGCTCAAAGGACGCAAGGTCGCCGGCCTCGGTGCCTGCGAGCCGGAAGTCACGGCCGTTGGCGGCACCTATATCGACGTCAAGCCCACGGAGGCTTATGTCGACGGCAACATGGTGTCGGCCAAGGGCTGGACGGGGCTTGCCGCTTTCATGCGAGAGTGCCTCAACGTGCTCGGAACAAAAATCACGCATGCCTGAAACGGGAAAGCGTGAACCGCCCGCCCCGTCTTCTTCGGGGCGGGCTGGTGCACCAAAGGCGTTATCTTGATCACCCTCGGGGCAACGATCTTTCATTTGCGTTCAATGATTATGCCGAGATGACACCTTAGCGATCTGGCGGAACGTGTGTTGTTTGGCACTTAAACGTAAGAATGCGGCCGTTTCATTCTTGAGACCGGTAACTTGTCTCGGCTAGGCGGCGCGCAGGAGCGGCGGTTTGGCGTTGAACAGGGAGGGCCCGTTCGGCCATGGCCGTCGGGACGGTGCCCGCAAAAGATCGCGAAGCTCACCATTGATCTCGGCCGTCATCCCCTCGAACTCCTTCACGAAGGCTTCGTCGAGGTCTGCGAGCGAAGGCCTGACCAACTCGTGCGGCGGGCGCCCTGAGCTGGCGACATAGATCAGGAAAGTCCGGAACAGGGCGTCGGTCAGCCCCTCGTTTTCATAGAGCAGTTTCACATCGAACAGGTCTCGCGGATGCTGCCGGTCCACGGCCGCGTGCAGCTTTCCGCCGAACAGGTCCTCGAACGAGACGACCTGCATCTCGGCGAAACCGAATGCGTCCTCTACCGCTGCACTGACACGTCGGCGTTCGGTCGGATGCACGGTTCCGCGCGCAACGGGTGACGTCTCGATCTTGATCTCGGCATTTCCCTGTCGGACGAGAACGCGCGTGTCGTTGTTTCCGCCGCCGGCGATCCGCTGGACGCTCACACCGCGCAGATTGCGCATCAAGTCTTCGCGGATGTGCTCCAGTGTCGTGTCGATGTTCATCAGCGTCGTTTCACGGTCCTCGATCGGCAGGTAGGTCAGGTCGATATCGACCGAGAGCCGCGGCATGTCGCGATAGAAGAGGTTGATCGCGGTCCCGCCCTTCAGGGCGAAGGCCTCGTGACGGGCGATGAAAGGAAGGGTCCGCACCAGGAGATCGACCTGGCGCATGTATTGTTCACGGGCCATCCGGG
>NZ_QJNR01000015.1:62485-63661 GCF_003355565.1 Ensifer sp. M14 | reverse complement strand
CTCGAAGTTCCACGGCATCAGAGCGTCGATATCCTGCGCGGGCCATCCGTTGGCCATGCGAACTAAGGTCTGTGTCAGCCAGGCGAGCGGATCGACGTTGTTCATTTTAGCTGTCTGCAAAAGCGTGGCGATCGTGGCCCATGTGTTGCCACCGCCTTCGCTTCCGGCAAATAGACTATTCTTCCGTGTGATCGTTTGGGGACGGATTGCGCGCTCGACGATATTGGAGTCGATCTCGATGCGGCCGTCACCGAGAAAGCGTTCCAGAGATTGTCGGCGGGTCATTGCATAGCGGATCGCTTCCGCGGTTTTGGACTTGCCAGAGACCTTCGCCAGCTCCTTTTCCCAGATGTCAAAAAGGTTGGCGACAATGGCCGCAGACCGCTCTTGTCGTGCGGCCGCACGGAGGTTGGCATCCTTTCCCCGGATCTCGTCCTCGACCTTCCACAACTCGCTCATCGCCTTCACCGAGGCTGTCGCGGCGTGATTGATACCACCGATATGCAGTTCGTAGAATTTGCGCCTGACATGCGCCCAGCACCCTGCCAACGTGATGGTTTCGTTGCTGCCGGCCTTGACCTGCTCTTTGACCATGCTCGTATAGGCGCCGTGCCCATCAACCTGGAGAATGCCGTTGAAGCCGCTCAGGTGACGGGCCACACAGCGCCCACCTCTGCTGTCTTCAAATCTATAGGCGACCATTGGTGGCCCTGATCCCCCGAACGGCTGATCATCACGGGCATAGGCCCACAGCCATGCCGTCATTGTTTTTCCCGAACCAGGCACCAGGGTCGGCAATGTCGTTTCGTCGGCAAAGACCCTTTCACCTGCCTTGATTTTCTCCAGGATGTAATCGGCCAGGATCTTGAGCTCGAAGCCGAGATGTCCCATCCATTGAGCCATCAAGGAGCGGCTCAGCGTCACGCTATCGCGCAGGTAAATTGTTTCCTGACGGTAGAGCGGAAGGCCGTCGGCATATTTGGACACGGCGATGTAAGCCAGGAGCCGTTCGCTCGGCAGCCCGGCTTCGATGATATGGCCAGGCGCTAGAGCCTGCAGCACACCGTCACGCCCTCTGAATGCGTATTTCGGCCGGCGGGTAACGATGACCCTGAACTTCGGTGGGATGACATCGAGCCGCTCGGATCGGTCTTCGCCAATCAAAACCTTTTCCAG
>NZ_QJNR01000015.1:0-62385 GCF_003355565.1 Ensifer sp. M14 | reverse complement strand
GTGGGATGACATCGAGCCGCTCGGATCGGTCTTCGCCAATCAAAACCTTTTCCAGCCCTCGGCATTCTTCAGGGATTTCAGGCTCGATGACCTCCTCGATGCGCTCGAGATGGGCGGCAAAGCCCTTGCGCGGGCGCGCTTCCCGCTTCGGCTTGTCTTTCCGTGACTGGTCGAGCTCGCTGTCGATCGCTGCCAAGCCGGTCTCGACTTCCTCGAACGCAAAGTCGATCTGATCGTCGTTGATCCCCAGTCGCAGCCGTTCCGAGCGCGTGCCTTTCTGAGCCCGCTCAAGCACTTTCACAATCGCAGTGAGAGTGGCTATCCGCTCGTCCGTATCCTTCTTGAGCGCCTCAAGCCGGGTGATCTCCGCTCGGGCAGCGGCGCCTTCTGCGCTCATGGCGACGATCATCGCCTTGAGTGCATCAACGTCGTCAGGAAGGTCCGAAGCAGAGAACGTCATAGCAGGAAGTAGATCACGAATTGTGATCTTTTCCTAGCGTTTACAGTAACATGCGTGGGATTTCTTGGATGGGTTCAGCCCGTCGAAAGCGGCCTCCTGATTGTCGCCGGGCGGATCCTCTTCCAATCCATTCCGGCCAGTAGGGCCATGAGCTGGGCATGATCCAGACGGATGCGCGCCGCCGTCGCTGCCGGCCAGCAAAAGCCATTTCCTTCGATAACTTTCGAATAGAGACAGACCCCGCTGCCATCCCACCACACGATCCGGACACGGTCCTTCCGCTTGGAACGGAACACGTAAAGGGCGCTATTGAAAGGATCGAGACCGCCATCCCTGACCAAAGCCATCAACGAAGCCGCTCCCTTGCGAAAGTCGACCGGTTGGCAGGAGACGTAAACGACAACGCCAGACGCAATCATGCCTTGCGCACCGCCCGTAGGATCTTGGCAAGATGATCCGGCTCGATATCTCCGGCCACGCGCACCACGACGTCACCCATGACGATCTCCACCGGTGAACTTGCAACAGCTTCGACGCGCGCGAAACTAACCCTTTCATGAGCCTCTTTCGAAAGGGGCACCACCGATCCCGAGGCCAATGCCTTGCGACGCCAGCCGTAAAGCTGCGAGGGATCTAGCCCCTCAGCGCGGGCGATCGCTGATACATTCGCCCCCGGCAGCATTGTCTCCGCAATCAGCCGAGCCTTCTCAGCATCCGGCCAATCTCGTGGCGTGCGCCTCGTCCGTATTGGTGTCGCCGTCAGAACCTCAAAGGCACGAGCCTGATTCACACTGTCGCTCATAGGTTTCTCCGCATGATTCATGCCGAAAATGAGCGATCTTTCGATGCCGCGCTACGTGGGATGGCCTACCCGCTTACGGTATGGTGATCTGCGGGTCGGGTCCAAATCTGAATCCCGAGCTCTTCTGCTCATGATTCAAGGCTGGTTTTCCCGATCCAGATCTTTTCGATCATTTGCCCATTCGGGTCGTCGCCTTCTTACACCTCCACTTTCCGGCACAGGCTGGTTACAGCATTGTCATCATGTAGCCATCGCCTGCGTCGGAATGCTGTAATCCTCATGTTTTGTCAGCAATGCCCAGACCGTGCGCGCCATCTTGTTGGCCAGTGCGATCGCGACCAACATTCGGGGCTTTCGCGCGAGCATGCGCGCCAACCACGATCCTTCGGGTATGGATTTCCGGCCCAGCCAGTTCAGGCGTGTCATTGCCCCGATAATCAGCAGCCTGCGGATATCAGACTGCCCTGACTTGGAAATGCGTCCCAGCCGTTGTTTGCCGCCCGACGAGAACTGACGTGGCACAAGGCCGAGCCATGCGGCGAAGTCACGGCCACGCCGGAAGTTCTCCATTTGCGGGGCAAAGGCTTCGATCGCCAAGGCTGTCAAAGGGCCAACGCCAGGAATGGTCTGCAAGCGCCGCGCCGTGTCAGCTTCAGCCGACAATGCCTTGATCTTTGCGGTCCGCTCGTCGATGCGAGCCGTCTTCTCAGCGATCTGTTTCAACAAGTCGCGGCATTCTTCAAGCATCAACGCAGGCAAGTCGCTGTTTAGTCCGTCCAAAATCTCTTCAATACGCTTGAAGTGGTTACGACCTTGAGGAACAACATGGCCATATTCATAAAGGCAGGCTCTCAGCGCGTTGACCAGTTCTGTGCGCTGATGGACGAGTCGTTCTCGAGCCCGAAACAGGATCGCCCGGCTCTGCTGATCCGCGGATTTTGGCTCCACGAAGCGCATTTCCGGTCGCTGGGCCGCAATTACGATAGCCTCCGCGTCTGTCGCATCGTTTTTCTGCCGCTTGACGAACGGCCGTACATATTGCGCCGCGATCAGCTTCACTTCGTGGCCAAGCCTAACCATCTCACGTGCCCAGTAATGCGCGCTGCCGCAGGCCTCCATCACCACCAACGCCGGTGGGTGTTCCGCCATGAACTTGGAAAAGTTCTGCCGTGACAGCTTCTTTCGAAACCTGACTTGCCCGCTCATCGAAGCACCGTGCAGTTGAAAGACATTCTTTGCCAAATCCACGCCAATCATCGTATCGTTCATAACGGTTGCCGTCCTTTCCGCTCAGTGGTCACAACACCACATTTTGGCACATTGCGATGCCGTCTAGGGAGGGCGGCAACCACCCCATCTGAATCGATGGCGCAAACAGGAGGTTTGCGATGGGTTCGGCGATTTCGTTGCCTGCGCGCACCGGGCTTTCCGGCCCGGCTGGAGCTTTAGAATCGCATAATATATCGAGCGGAACGCCTAAGCTCGACGTTTCACCGTTCCCGGCGATACTGGATTACGTCATGCAGATGCACTACAGGACGACGCGCGACCCGATTCCGAGGATGCTGTTGTTGAGGCTCGCTTCCGCGAGCGTCGCGCGGCAGCTCTGCGTAAGGCAGGGTCTGGCAACCGATGAGGCTTGTCTGGGCGCAGTTTGCGTTTGACGATCGAGACGCTATCTTTAGCTACATTGAAAGCCAAATCGAGGGCGGCGGTCCACGTCGGCGAAGAGATTGCACGAGCCGTTCATCGCCTTCTCGACTTTCCTGAAACCGGCCGTTCTGGTTGAGTTGAGGGTACGCAGAAGCTGGTAGTTCCGCGCACACGCTACATCGCGACTTACACGGTGGCAGCCTACCGGATTCGCATTCTGCGCATTTTGCATGGCGCCCAGATTTGGCCTTTCGAGTTCGGCGACGAGTAATTCCGATCGCGAACACCTTCTTTAGTTGCCGTCGGTTCGATTCGGTTCAAGACCGGCACACCGGCAGCCGAGTTGATCACCAAAATTCCCGGGAAGACGGATTGCTGGTGAGATCCATATAGACATTTAGAGTTCTATTTCCGCATGTCCCTCGATGAAAAATACGCAGCTTCCTTCCAGTTCGACACGGTCGCCGGAGAGACGACACGTCACTTCGCCACCGCGTTGCGAAGCCTGGTAGGCGCGGAAAGCCGACTTGCCGGTCTTGGCTGCCCAGTACGGTGCCAGCATGCAATGAGCGGCACCCGTCACCGGATCTTCCTGAACACCCTTCGAGGGAGCAAAGTATCGGCTCACAAAATCGAACCCTTCATCGCCTTGGGCGGTAACGATTACGCCCGGACGATCAAAACCGGCTATCGCCGCGAAATCTGGTTTGAGTTCACGTACTGCCTTTGCGCTGTCCAGCAACACGAGATAGTTGTATTGGCTGCTGTAAACTTCGACAGGCGTTGCGTTCAGCGCAGAGGTCATGGCCGCAGGGATACCGATCTCTTCAGACTGCCTGGATGGGAAATCGAGGACGTACCTCCCGTCCTTGCGCCAAACCTTCAAAAGGCCGCTCGCCGTGCTGAATGCCACAGTATCGCGCTCTAAGTCGAGACGCTCCATCACGACGGCCGCACTTGCAAGAGTAGCGTGGCCGCACAGCGGCACTTCTACGGCGGGTGTGAACCAGCGAAGGCGATAGTCCTTCTCCCCGGGAACCAGGAATGCCGTTTCCGCGAGATTGTTCTCGGCCGCGATCGTTTGCAACACGGTGTCGCTTGGGAAGCTCGGCAAGACCATGACGGCCGCCGGGTTTCCCTTGAAACGGTTTGTGGTAAACGCATCTATCTGAAAAAATGGTACTTGCATCTTATGACTTCCCAAGCAGCACAACGGACTTTTGCACAAAGTCAGGCTTGCCGCTGCATTTGACGGCGTTAAATTCCGCGAATTGCGCCACCATCGACCCTGATTTTTGATCCGGTCACGTAGGATGCGCGCTCGGATGCCAGAAACACGGCAACATCCGCAAACTCTTCCGGGCGTCCGTAACGGCCGACAGGAATGCTCGCGGCAGATGCGGCAGCCACATCGGTAATGCTTCTCTCGGATCGCTTTGCAGCGTTTGCGTCAAGTTCGTCAATGCGCTGTGTACGAATGCGGCCGGGCAGGAGGACGTTCACGGTGACGCCATCGGCGGCGACTTCGTTTGCGAGCGTTTTCGACCAACCGACGATGGCCGAGCGGATCCCGTTGGAGAGTGCCAGCTGTGGGATCGGCTGTTCTACCCCGGATGAGGTCAGAGTGATGATCCGGCCCCACTTTTTTGTCCGCATCGCCGGCAGCAGCCGGCCAGTCAGATGAAAGAGGTTTGCGGCCATCGTTTCGAATTGAGCAATCCAGTCGGTGCGCGAAGCGTCAAGAGCGGCGGCCGGCGGCGGGCCACCGGTGTTGTTGATCAGGATATCGACGCCACCCTTTGCCAGAAGGCGGTCGCAAAGGTCATCAATGCTCGCGAGAGCGCCGAGATCAAGCTGCGTGGGCATCACCGGACCGGCGCCTTGCGGCAAAGCGTTGGCCCAGGCTTCTATCTTGTAGGCCGACCTTGCCGCAGCATAGACGTTTGCGCCTTCCTGCGCGAGTCCGGCAGCGATGGCGGCGCCCAGGCCGCGGCTTGCGCCGAGCACGAGGGCTGTCTTGTTTTCAAGTCCAAGTTTCATTGGCCAAGCTCCTGCAGTCGTTCGGTCTGTCGTTCGATAAGCCGTTCGATTTCGGAAATGTCGTCCTTCGAAAGGCTGGAACCGGGTTTGCGCAGAGCAGCGGACGCAATCGCGCCGCGCTTTGCCATGATATATTTACGGATGGAAAGCCCGAGGCCAGGCTGCTGTTCGTAACGTGCCAGCGGCAGATAGGCGTCGAAGATATCCTGTGCCCGGGCAAGCTCACCTTCGCGCTGGAAACGCACGACATCCCGCATCATCTCGGGATAGGCAAAGCCGGTCATCGCGCCATCGGCGCCGCGTGCCATTTCTTCCGGTAAGAACATGCCGCCATTGCCACAAAGGATCGAGATACGGCGCTTACCCTGCGATTCCGCAGACTTGCGCAAAGCGGTAATCTTGCTAAGGCCCGGCCAGTCTTCATGCTTGAGGCAGACGCAGGTGGGAACCTGGTCGATGATGGTCTGTATCACCGAAACCGGGATCGTCACGGAGGTGACGAGCGGAAAATCCTGAAGAACGAACGGAACGTCGCCGAGAAAATCGCCTGCCTGCTGGTAGTAGCCGATGAGCTGCTGATCGTTTCGCAGCGTCGACGGCGGGGCGATCATCACGCCCGCTGCACCGTCGCCCATCATCATTTCGGTTAGCGTCTTCATCGGGGCGAAGCCCGCGGAGGAAACACCTGCGACCACCGGCAGCCGGCCATCGACTCGCTTCAGGATGCGCTTGACGTAAGTCTGCGATTCCTCCGTCGTCAACTTCTGGGCCTCGCCCATCATTCCGAGCACGGTCAATCCCGTGGCGCCGCGTTCCATATAGAAGTCGACCATGCGGTCGGTGCTGTCGAGATCGAGCGCGCCAGTGTCGGTGAACGGAGTCAACGCGATAATATAGACGCCGTTTGCGTCCTCTGTCAGTCTTGTCATGGCAGTCCTCATTCGACGGAAGGGGTTGCGTTCGGATAGCGCGCCGCGCCAAAGAAGCCCTCGGGCAGGCCGATCATCGATTTTAGGTTCATGCGCGCAATAAGCGCGTCCGCTTCGCGATTGGCGGCGGCGAGGATTGCCGTTGTATCTGCCTTCACCGGCCGACCGGCTTCAAGCAGCACTTCGCCGTCGATCACGACCATTTCGACATCGTTGCCGTTGGCAAAATAAACGGCGCGGAAAACTGGCATCTGGAACGGCGCCAGATGGGGACGATCCATGTCGATGACGACGATGTCGGCTTTCTTGCCAGCTTCGAGTGAGCCGATTTCGCCATCGAGGCCAAGTGCCGTTGCTGCATCAATGGTTGCCATTTCGAGAACTTTGCCGGGTGGAAGGACGGAAGGGTCGCGGAAGAATGTCCGATGATAATGCATGCACTGCTGCATATGGCGGAACATGTCGGAGGAGCGATCCGGTGCCGTGGCGTCAGAACCGAGCGCTACGACCGCGCTGGCTTCGATCAATTCGATTGCCGGGCATCGACCGAGAACCGAGGCGATCGCGCTGGGATTGTGCGCAATGCGCGTGCCGGTATCAGCAACGATCCGGATTTCTTCTGCGCTGAGGTCGATCGCATGCGAGAGCAGCGCATCCGGACCCAGCATGCCGATATCCTTCGCCCGCGCGACAGAGCCACGCCAGTGGCCGTCCTGGGTGAAGATGACACCGGCGTCACGCGACAGGGCCCGCATCGTCTGCGTCTGGGAAACGGCGGCTTCATAGTCGCTGACGGAGAGCGTTTCGGCGTGCTCGTCGCGCAGCACGGGTGTCAGCAGGGCAATGCGTATGCGCCCCTTGCCGTGCCAGTTTTCCAGCAGCGAGCGCGAGACTGTGAGCTGATCCTCGAATGTGACAGCGTGTTCATGGCGCTTGCGTCCATCCCAACGTGCATAGGTGCGCGGATGGGGCGGGCGTGTTGAACCGACGGCAACCACGGAACGCGTACCGATGGCGGCTACGGCCTCACAATGGGCATAACCATACACAGGATCGTCGGTACGCATGATCGTGTCGCCGCCACCGAGCAGCGATACGCCGCAGGTCACGCCAAAGCGAAGCCGTTCCAGGGCGGCAAGCTGCGCTTCGGCATGCCAGAATTCTGGCGTCGTGCCGACGGTATAGGCCGTGTTGACAATCTCTTCCCAGCAACCGGCCTGCTCCATGCCCATCGTTTTGATCAGGCCATGGCCGGCATGGGCGTGGACGTCGATCAGGCCGGGCATGACAACCTTGCCGGAGGTATCGATGGTGCGGCCGGCACGATAGCAGGACGCCAAAGCGGCTGCGGAGCCGACGTCTATAATCCGGTCGGCAAGCACGGCAACAGCGCCGTCATCGATAACCCGGCGGCTGGCATCCATGGTGATGACGGTTCCACCGGAGAACAGCAGATCGATATCGATCACGACATTATTCCTTCCGAGGAGAAACCGGGCAGAGCATTAACGTCTAGGACAGCGTCGGGGCGCATGCGCCAGTTCGGACGATCGCCTGCCAATCCGGTGACGCGCAAGGGATTATAGAGATAGAGCCAAGGCGGGTCCTTTTGCAGCAATCGAAAGGCGTTTTCGTAAATCGCCCCGCGCGCAGCATCATTCGTTGTGCGCCGGCCCTGGTCGATCAACTGCTCGACCTCGCTGTTGTGATAACCGAGCCACCAGGAGCCGCGCGCGCGCGCGTCGATCTTTTCGGCCAGCACGCGGAAAGTACTAAGCGGACTGGAGTCGAAGACGCACATATCACGCACCTGTTTAAGGCGCACGCCATGGGCATACGCCTCGCGATCTTCGTGACGATGGACGCGGAACGATATGCCGATTTCCGAGAGTTGCTGTTCAACGGCAGTGGTCAGAGCTTCCGCTTCATCCGGCAAACGCGTCGGGCAGTCGACCTCGATGACCAGACCGTCGGTATGGCCAGCCGCAGCAAGCAGGCGTTTTGCTTCGGCGAGATCGCGTTCCAGACCGCCGGTGGCATCCGTGACGCCGAAATGTGCGGGGCTTACAAAACCGGTCAGTGGCCGGGCGGCACCAGCGACGACCATGTCGACCAGCGCCTGCCGGTCGAGCGCGAGATTGGCTGCGCGCCGAATGCGCTGATCGGCGAACGGCCCGCTGGTGCTGTTGAAGAGGTAGATGATCGAGACAGGAACCAGCGAAACGGCGCGGGCAAAGCCATCGGTGCCATCAAGCGCATGGGAAAGCTGGAAATCGAGGCTATTTGCGACCTGCGCTTCGCCAGCAACAAGCATAGCCTGACGTCGGCCTGCATCCGGTTCGAAAACAAAACGGATCTGCTCGTTTGCAGGTTTCTTGCCATGCCAGCCGTCAAAACGGCGGCCGGTGATGTCGTGACCGGCGTGGAAACTCTCGAAACGGTAGGGACCTGTGCCGATCGGTACCGAGACATCGCCGCCTTCGTAGCGGTCGAGTGCACCCGGCGCGATCACATAGCCGTAGACAAGGATGTCCAGAAGATCGGCCATGGGACGGGCGAGGGCGATTTCGACCGTCCTGGCATCCAGGGCAGTGATCAGCGCATCGCCGAGATATTGGTGCCAGACGCCGGGTGCACCCAGCGTGTACCCCTTGTCCGCGCGTGACATCCGGCGCAGCGAAAGGATGACTGCATCGGCATTGCAGGTGGTGCCGTCGTGGAAAGTCAGGGCCTCGCGCAGGCGGAATGTCCATGTCCGGGCATCGTCTGACACGTGCCAGCGCTCAGCGAGTGCCGGAACGTAGCTGCCGTCCTGGCCATACCGCACGAGACCATCGAAGAAGGCATCGAAGACGCACAGGACGTCGTTTGCGTCCGTGCAGTCGTGCGGGTCTTCAAGCCGCAGCCGCGGTTGGGCGATTGTCGCTGTGTTCATGACGTGAAGGCCTCCGGGGCGGGATCGTGCAGATGGCAGGCAACGCTGCCGCCGCCGGGCTGCGGGCGGAGCGCCGGGCGCTCCACTGCGCATCGCGAGAAGGCGAGGGGACAGCGGGTTCTGAAGCAGCAGCCCGAGGGCAGGTTCAATGCGCTCGGTACCTCGCCGGCGATTTCCACCTCAGGCTTGCGCAGCGACTTGTCGACGCTCGGCGCTGCGGAGAGCAAGGCTTGCGTGTAGGGATGTCGCGGATTGGCAAAGAGCTGGTCGCGCGAGGCCGTCTCGACCATGAAGCCGAGATACATGACGGCAATCCGGTCGGCGATATGGTGAACCACCGACAGGTCATGGGATACGAAAAGATAGGACAGCCCGAACTCGTCGCGCAGATCCATCATCAGGTTGAGGATCTGCGCCTGGATCGACACGTCGAGCGCCGACACAGGCTCATCAGCGATGATCACCTTGGGCCGCACCGACAATGCACGGGCGATCCCGATACGCTGGCGCTGGCCACCGGAGAATTGATGAGGATATCGGTTTGCCTGCTCTGCGTTGAGGCCAACACGCCCGAGCAACTTGATGGCCTCCGCATCGAGCTCCCGGCCGCTCATTTTCCTGTCCGACTGCGCGCGCATCGGCTCGATGACGATGTCCTTGATGCGCTGTCTTGGGTTGAGCGACGCGTAGGGGTCCTGAAAGATCATCTGGAGTTTGCGCCGGAATGGTCGCAGTTCCTTCTGATCGAGGCTGGAGACTTCTGTTCCGTCGATGTGGATCTCGCCGGATGTCGGGGCGTGGATGCGCGCGACAGTCTTTGCGACGGTCGATTTCCCACAGCCGGATTCGCCTACGAGCGCCAGCACTTCACCGGGCGCAATCGACAGCGACACACCGTTGACCGCGTTCAGCACTTTTTCCGGCGCAATCAGCTTCCCGCCGCCGATCTGCAGGCGATCGAAAAAGCCGCCGCCGATGGAGAACGCTTTCACGAGGTTGCGGACCTCAAGCACGGGTTGCGTCATCGAGCCGCCTCCTCAAGTGGAAAATGACAGGCGGCGTCGAGAGATCCGCGGACATGGGCAAGATCCGGTGAGCGTTCGGCGCATAGGGACTGGGCGCGGGAGCAACGCGCGCGGAACGAACAGCCGAGGCCGATCGAGCGTATATCCGGGACGGTTCCCGGGATTTGCCGCAGGCGATGCTGCCGGTCGGCAATGCGGGGAATGCTGTCCAGCAATCCGCGGGTGTAGGGATGGGCGGGATTTGCAATGATCTCGTCGGTAAGGCCGCGTTCGATCACCCTGCCGCAATAAAGCACCACGACGCGGTCTGCCATTTCCGACACCACGGCGAGATCGTGCGTGACAAGGATCATAGCAGCGCCGGTGTCCTCGACCTGACGCCGCATGAGCTTAAGGATTTGTGACTGGACGGTCACGTCGAGGGCCGTCGTCGGTTCGTCGGCGATGATCAGACGAGACCCGGCAAGAAGCGCGATGGCGATCACGACACGCTGGCGCATGCCGCCGGAAAACTGATGCGGATAGGCGTCCAACCTCTTGTCGGCCTCGGAAATCCCGACATCCTCCAGCATGCGAATGCAACGCGCGCGCCGGGCGGCCTTATCGAGATCGGTGTGCAGGCGCAGCACCTCGTCCATCTGCCGGCCAACTGTATAGACAGGATTGAGCGAGGTCATCGGGTCCTGGAAGACCATGGCGATCTCGCGCCCGCGCACGCTGCGCATCGCGCGTTCGTCGAGCTTCGCGATGTCACGGCCATCGAAACGGATCTCGCCGCCGACGATTTTTCCCGGAGGATCGATTAGGCCGACGATCGAGAAGCCGATCACGGACTTGCCGCCGCCGGACTCCCCCACAAGACCGACGATTTCGCCGGCCTTGACGTCGAAACTGACACCGTCGACGGCCTTCACAAGTCCGCCAAAGGTGCGGAAATGGGTTTGCAGGCCCCGGATGTCGAGCAAAGGTTCTGCCATGCGCGCGTCCTCCTTCATGGCTTAACGCAGCCGCGGATTGAGTTCGTCGCGCAGGAAATCGCCGAACAGGTTTATGCCGAACACAAGGAACATGATGAACAGGCCCGGAAAGGCCGAGGTCCACCAGATCCCGGAAAAGAGAACATCGAAACCTTCCTTGACCAGAAGACCGAGCGACGGCTCGGTGATTGGCACACCGACGCCAAGGAAGCTCAGTGATGCTTCGATCAGGATAAAGCTGCCAACTTGAATGGTCGAAACGACGATCAGCGGTGTCAGGACGTTCGGCAGCACATGGCGTCGGATGATCTGGGCATCGCTGAGGCCAGCGACGCGTGCCGCCTGAATATATTCTTTCTGGATTTCGCCCAGCGTCGAGCCGCGCACGGTGCGTGCATAGACGACCCAACCGACTGCAGTGAGTGCAATCAGGATCATGCCGATGCCATTTCCGAACGCCGACATCAGGAACAGCGCAATCAGCATCGAGGGAAAGGAGAGCTGGATATCGGCGATCCGCATGATGACGGCATCCAGCGTGCCGCCATAGTAGCCGGAAATCAGGCCGAGGGTCGTGCCGATCACGCACGAACAGATCATCGCCGCAAGCCCGATAAAAGCGGAGATGCGCGCGCCGTAGATGATCGAGGCGAGCACATCGCGGCCCTGGCCGTCGGTGCCGAGCAGGTAACGCGGATCGCCACCCTCCAGCCAGACCGGGGGTTTGAAGCTGTCCATCAGTTCGAGCTGCGACACGTCGTAGGGATCCTGCCAGACGAGAAACGGTCCGATGATGGCGAGGAACGCGAAGACGAGAACAAGCACGCTGCCGAGCACGGCAGGGATGTTGCGACGGTAGTTATAGACGAACTCGGAGGAAAGCAGGCGGTTCATCTGGTCCTCACTTGACCGTTATACGAGGGTCGATCAGCGTGTAGACGATATCGACGAGGAAATTGATCACGACAAAGATGAAGGCGGTCAGCATCAGGTAGACGACGATGACGGGCCGGTCGCCGCGATAGATGGAATCGATCAGCAGTTTCCCGGTCCCGGGCCAGGCGAAGATCGTCTCGGTGATGGTCGCAAAGGCGATGAGATCACCGAGTTGCAGGCCGAAGATGGTGACGACTGGGATCAGAGCGTTCTTCAGGCCGTGCGCAAAGAGGATATGTCGGCGCGAGGCGCCCTTCGCGCGGGCGAACTTGATGTAGTCCTGCCGCATCACCTCCATCATGCCGGCGCGGGTGATGCGCAGGATGATGGCGAGCGTGGCAAGCGCCAGCGTGACTGCCGGCAGGATCATGTGCGACCAGCCGTCCGCCGTGAAAATCGACAGGCGCAGCCCCAGCACTTCGATCGTTTCGCCACGCCCTGACGAGGGCAGGAACTGGAAGCGAACGGAGAAGAAGAAGATCAGCATCATGCCGACCCAGAACCCCGGCAGCGAAATGCCGAAGAGCGACGCGGCCATGATGCTGCGGGAAGCGGCGCGGTTCGGGTTGGCGCCGGCGTAAACGCCGAGCGGAATGGCAATGACAGTGGCGATCCCCATGGCAACGAGCACCATCTCCATGGTCGCGGGCAAGCGTTCGAGGATGAGATCCATGGCCGGTTGGCGGAAGACATAGGACCGCCCGAAATCGCCCTGCAACAGGTTGGACAGGAAAATCCAGTATTGGCTAAAGAGCGATTGGTCCAGGCCCAGCAGGCGGCGCGCCTGCTCGATCTCGTCAGCGGTGGAATCGATGGGAATGACCATGAACACCGGATCCCCGGTGAAGCTCATCATCAGGAAGACGATGACGGACACCACAAAGAGGACCAGCACCATCTGGAGGAGCCGCTTTATCATATAGCCGAGCAAGGTCGAGGATCCGTCAGGTTCGTGACTGGAAGAATGGGTGCCGCGTCAACCCGGCACCCTTGCGGATTTGCGGTACTATTCTTTCACGTCGATATCGTAGGCCCACAGGAACTTGTCGGCCCGCGGGGTGATATCGACGTTGGTCTTGGCCGCGTAGAGGTCCTGTTCGTAGTGGATCGGGATCATCGGAATATCCGCCATCAGGATCTTGGTCACGTCCTGCAGATACTTGTCACGCTCATCGAGCTTGGCGGTAGCGTCTGCCTTGTCGATGAGAGCATCCACTTCCGGATTGGAGTAGCTGCCGCGATTGACCTGGCCGTAGCCTTCCTTCTTGTCGCGTGTGTAGAACATGACGCTGTACATCGAGCCGCCGTCGCCCGATGGCACGTCCCAGCCGCTCATGATGAGGCTCGACTTGTCGCTCGGAACCCGGATGTATCCGAAGAAGTTCGATTTCGGCATCAGGTTGAGCTTCAGATTGATCTTGATCTTGCCGAGCATGCTGGCCAACGCCTGTACGATCTGCTGATCGTTGACGTAGCGGTTGTTGGTGGCATCGAGCGTTACGGTGAAGCCGTCTGCATAGCCGGCTTCCGCCATCAGCGCCGTCGCCTTTTCCACATCGAACGGATACATGTCGCGGAAGCTTGCCCCGTCCAGATAGCCGGTATGGGAGGCCGGCACATACTGCTCCGACTGCGTGGAAAGCCCGTTCATGATGATCTTGTTGATGGCGCCGACATCAATGGCGCGAACCATCGCTTCGCGTACCCGGTGATCGACCATCGGATTCTCGTCGAGGTCGATCGTCGGGCTCTTTTCGCGCTGGTCGATCGACAGCACCACATTGAGCAGGCTCGGCTGGGAGAGAACCTTGTAGCGGTCATCGGCCTTTACGCGGTCGACGTCGCGTACGTTGAGATCCTGGATGACATCGACTTCGCCCGTCAGGAGCGCGGCCGTGCGGGTTGCGCCGTTGGTAATCGGTCGGAAGGTGACGGAGTCGAGCTTGGCGGGTCCGGCATAGTAGTCCTTGTTGGACTCCAGCGCGATGTGATCTTCCTTGACCCATTCAACGAGCTTGTAGGGTCCCGTGCCGATCGGCTTCAAGTCGGCTGTCTCGTCGCCGGCTTCCTTGACGTACTTCTCGTTAAGAATGAGTACGGCGGCAAGGTCGTTAGGCAAAACCGCATAGGGGCGGGGTGTCTTGATCTCGACCGTGTATTCATCGATCGCGTTGAACGAGGAGATGTTGGCGCCGAGATTGGCCATCAGCGACTTTTTCAGACGATCCAGGGTGAATACCACGTCGGAGGCCTTGAATTCCTGGCCGTTGTGGAATTTCACGCCCTTGCGCAGCTTGAAGACCCAGGTCGTGTCGTCCGTAAGCTCCCAGCTTTCGGCAAGACCCGGACCGAACGAGAGATCCGCGTTGCGGCGGACGAGCGGGTCATAGATGTGATAGAAAAGGATGTTGCTCGACAGTTCCTCGCCTGCCTGAGGATCGAGGTTCACCGCGTCGGAGGTGAGCCCGACCGTCAACGACTTGGCGTCGACCAGACCGCTCAAGGCGGTGGAGGATAGAAGGAGCGCGCCTGCGAACAGGGTGCCCTTAGTGGCTATCATGCGTAGATTCATCATCGTGTTCCCCTTTTTTTGGTTTGGTGATGAGAAGCGTGCGGAGCGGTTATCGAAGTACGGACTGGACCTCGATCTGGTAACCTTCCGTATCGTCAAGGACGAAGGCGCGAATACCGAGCGACGTGCTGTCGCGCGGTTCCGTCAGGCCAGAAACTTGGTGGCCGGTGAGATAGGCGTGCCACTTGTCAACAGTGGGCACGCGGATGCACAGCTGCACCGGCTTCACCGGATGGGCCCGGTGCATGCCGCGCGTTTCGTCCACGAGCCCGACATAGGCGTTTTCGGCAATCCGCAAAATCTTCGACCAGCCCTGGTCGATCTCCAGCGGGAAGCCCATGACCTCGGTATAAAAGGCAAAGGCCCTCGGCAGGTCCTTGTAGTAAAGAAAGGTTATGGCCTTTTCGACTTGTCCGCTATCGGGGCGGGCGGCATCTGCAGTGTTCATTGGTCCGTTTCTCCCGTAAACCAGCTGCTGGGACCGCGCTCGGCATAACGCCCGTCCCCCGGTCGATTGAGGACGCGCGTGCCGTCGTAAGCAAGTCGTCCGGCAAGAAAGGTTCCGGCGACTCGGCCGGCGAACCGGCGGCCGTCATAGGGGCTCCACCGCAGTCCGTCCTCGGCTTTTCCAGCATCCCAGACGACATCGGCCTCCTCGAAGATGGTAAGGTCTGCATCGGCGCCGGCAACGATCGCGCCCTTGCGCGGCGAAAGACCGAAGAACCGGGCAGGCCGCTCGCAGAGCTGCTCGACCGTCAGCCGGATCGCGTCTGCACCCTTCGCCTTGGCAACGGTGTAGAAGGCTGGCAGGAGCGTTTCCATCCCGGGAACGCCAGCTCCCGCATCAAAGATGGTGTCGGTGAACTTGTTGTCGATCGGCCAGCTTGAGTGGTCGGAGCTGACGAAGGCGACACGGCCAGACAGGACCTCGCTCCATAGCGCATCTTTCATTCCTGGCCGGATTGGTGGATTGACCTTCATGCGTGCGCCGAGTTCCGCGCCGTCGCGCTCCGGGTCGAACCAGAAATAATGCACGCAGGTTTCGCCAGTGGCCCGGAAACCGTCACGGCGATAGTTTTCGACCAGCCGGAACCCACGTGGCAGGCTAATATGCACGATATGGGCATGGGCGCCCGTCGTGGCTGCAAGCTCGAGGAAATGTGCCGTCGATGCAAGTTCGGCAGCGGGCGGCCTGCTCTGGGAATGAACCGCTATACCGTCTTGACCACCACCACGCGCACGCCCGATCCGGGACCGGACAATCTCCTGGTCTTCGTTGTGGAGGCCAACCGGCAAGTCTGTAGTCGCAAGAGCGTCCAGGAGATCGAGCGTGAGCCCGGCGTCGATGCGCGGGAACCGTGTTGGGCTGCTTTCGAATGCGGAGATCTTGAAAGCGACCACGCCACTGTCCGCGAGCGCCTTGATGTCATCGATCGGCTGGCTTGGCATAACGGTGGCGTATAGAGCGACATCTGTATGAGCGTACCTACCTATCGCCTCGACTTTGGCCGCCAGATGTGCTGGCGTGCTCAAGGGCTCTGGATTGTCATATGGCATGTCGACGATCGTCGTGACGCCGCCGGCAATTGCAGAGCGGGTGGTCGGCTCGATGCCCGACAGACCTAGATAACTGCCTGCATGGGTTTGCCCATCGACCACCCCGGGCATCACATAGCTTTGGCCTGCATCATGGATTTGGGCAGCGTCAGGCGCTTGGCCAGTGCCGACAGCCTCGATGCGGCCATCGCTGACGGCAACCCATCCGTTCTCGATGATACCTTCCGGCGTAACGATACGGCCGCGGACGATAAGGTCCAGCACTATCGGGCCCTCCCGATATAACGGAGATCTGCATGGGTGCAGGCAAGCGCGACGCCCGCCTGGACCGGATCGATCACCGGCAGGCCGAGACTGTCCTGCAACGCCCCGCGGTACGAGCCAAGACCGGCACAGCCGAGAATGATGACGTCGGCGCCATCCTTGTCGCGCAGTTGCCGAGCGATCGAGGATACGCGCTCGACGACATCGGTTGCGACGAGCTCGACGATCGTCATGTCGATGGAGCGGTCTCCGGCAAGGCGCGCATCCAGCTTGAGTTTTTCAAGATAACGGAGATGCCTCGTGACCGAAGACGGGCCAAGGGAAACGATCCCGAAGCGATTTCCCAGGCCAAGAGCGGCGAGGTAAGCTGCCTCCGCAATCCCGGTTACGGGCACATGACCTGCAGCACGCACCACATCTATGCCCGGATCGGAGAAACAGCTTACGACGATCGCATCAGCTGTCGCATCGCGCACAGCTTCAACGAGATGCGGAATGACTTCAGCAACATGCGCGTCGGTTTCGATGCCCGGCGGAGACTTGGAAAGCTCGATACAGCGTATGGCGTGACACTGGCCGAAGAACGGTTCGAGGCAGGCCTCCATGGACCGCGTGACTGCTGCCGAACTGTTCGGATTGATAACGAGAATGTCGCTCACGCGGCCTCCAAGGGCCGAAAAATGATCGGCCGGTTTAATATTTCACGTAGTATACTACAAAATATTCCATGTCAAAGACCGATGTGATTGATTGTTTGCCGAACATCGACCACAACAGAAAATCAACGGGCGCCGCAGGAATGCGTTGCCGCAGAACCGCATAGGAAACGAATGTGCAGGTAACATTGGCAGATACCGACGGTGCGACCGGCAAAACCCGCAAGCAGTCTCTGACGGAGACGGCCTACGCATCCGTGCGCGAACAGATCCTCATGGGTGTACTGCGGCCAGGAGCAGAGTTTTCCGAACTCGAGTTGGCCGAGCGACTGGCGATGAGCAAGACGCCGGTGCGGGAAGCGCTGGGCAGGATGGCGGCGGAGGGGTTGATCGAAGCCTTTCCTCGCCGCGGTTACCGGGTCACGCCTGTCACAGTGAAAGACATCAACGACCTTTTTGCCATCAGGGCAATGGCCGAGGGAACTGCGGCTGCCATGGCTGCGCTCAATCTCGGTGCCGACGATCTTGATCATCTCGATATGCTCGCAAACGCACGCTACGAGCCGTCGGAGGGGCCGACCATCCATTCTTTCGTTAAAACGAACGGGCAATTCCACATGGCCATCGCGCGGGGCTCAACCAATCCAAGGCTCGTTGCGATGATATCGACGCTTCTAGACGAATGCGCGCGGCTTTTCTACCTGGGGGCTCGCAGCCGGGACGTGAACCCTGAAACGAACGACGATCATCGGCACATTGTTGGCGTGCTGCGCCTGAGAGACAGCGAGAAAGCGCGCGCGGCGATGGTCGAGCATAGCGAGCACACCCGCCAGGGCGTGCTCAAGGCGCTGATCTCAAGTGACGTCAGCAATCTTAGCATCTGAAGCCTTACAGCGGAGCAAGCGAAAGTTCTCAGGCCGAAGCTCTGACGGCGGCTCGAGCTGCATCGAACAGCGACAAGTGGGCATTGTCGATCTCAATGCTCACCGTCATTGATGCCGAACCTGTTGTCCGCCGGTATACTGACTTTAGAACTGCACGCAGAATTGATGGTGCCGCCAAGTAACCTCAGGTAACAGCCATTCCACAGCAGCGCACCAGCCTGCGTCGCTCTTTAACGGCATCTGCCGATAACCGTAACCTGACAGATCACGCAGGCAATCGCCAATTCGTTTGTGGGCCGGAATGTTTATCTTGGGATCTCAGATGAATTGGGCGGTGAGCAGGGTCTCGTAAAGTTCGCGTGGAGTGCACGGCTGATTGATGCGGCCCTATTTCCTCAATCCGGTCTGCCAAGGTTGTTTCCTATACCTGATTGGGGATGACGTAGATGATGATGGCGCCGACCGCACGGTGAAACTTGGCGATTTCGAGCCGCATCTAGAACGATGTCGAACGGGTTCGTGCCAGATAATTGCCCAAGCCCTTGGTGGCGACTAACGCATCTCCATCGGTCACTGTCTTTCCCCGCACGATCACCCGCACCGGCCAGCCTGTCACCTCAAGCCCTTCATACGGCGTGTAGTCGGCGCCGTGATGCAAGATATCATTGCTGATGACGACGGATTTCATCGGATCCCAGAGCGCGATGTCAGCATCGGACCCGATGGCGATCGTGCCCTTGCGCGGATAGAGGCCATAAAGCTTGGCATGGTTGGTGGAGGACAAGGCGACGAATCGGTTGAGGTCTATGCGGCCCTTGCCTACGCCTTCCGAGAATAGGATCGGCAGCCGTGTTTCGACGCCCGGAATGCCATTCGGTATCCAACGGAAGTTCCGCTTGCCCTTTTCGTTGAGCTTGCCCTGGTCATCGTCGTAGCGAAAGGGGCAATGGTCGGAGGAGAACAGGTCGAATGTACCGTTCTGCAGGCCCTCCCAGCAGGCAATCTGGCTTTTCTCGTCACGCGGCGGCGGCGAGCAGACGAATTTCGCGCCTTCCAATTCCGTAGCGTCGAGATCGTTGGCGGTGAGCATCAAGTATTGCGGGCAAGTTTCGCCGGCCACCTTGCCGCCTCGTGCCCTTGCTCGCGCAATTTCCTCCATCGCCTCTCGGTTCGAGACATGAACGATGACGATCGACGTATCTACGATCTCCGCCAACGAAAGAGCCCGATGCGTGGCTTCGCGCTCGGCAGCAACCGGGCGGCTTGTCGCATGATACTTTGGAGCAAGCTCGCCATTTGCTTCGTGACGTCCGATCAGAAAACGGATCGCGTCCTCGTTTTCGCAGTGAACCATGACCAGCGCGCCGGACGTCCTGGCGCTGTCGAGCGTCGAAAGGATTTCATCGTCGCGCAGGCGCAGGTTCTCATAGGTCATGAAAACTTTGATCGACGTGTATCCATCCGCCACAAGAGCAGGCAGTTCCTGCCCGAGCACATGGCCTGTCGGGTCTGTCACGATGATGTGGAAGCTGATATCGACAAAACATTCGCCTTCCGCTTTGGCGTGGTAGGCCTTGAGTGCTTCCCGCAGTGTCGAACCTTTTTCCTGCAGGCAGAATGGCATGACCGTTGTATTGCCGCCAAAGGCTGCGGAGAGCGTGCCGCTGGCGAAATCATCGGCCATGACGATTCCATCGCCAGACGGTTGGGCCAAGTGCACATGACTGTCGATGCCGCCCGGCATCACATAAAGGCCGCTGGCGTCGATGATTTCCAGGGCATCATCAAGGGTATCGGCCATTGCCGTGATGCGGCCATTGCGAATACCGACATCGCAACGGAATGTATCGCTGGCGGTGACGACGGTGCCGTTACGGATGATCGTGTCGAAGGACATGTTGGCTCTTCCGGTTATCAGGCGGCGGTTGCAGGGCCGGCGGGCGATCCGAGGATCATATCCAGCGCCTTCGTCATCCGGTCGATTTCCTCGATCGTGTTGTAGTGGACCATCGAAACCCGAACCATTCCGTTGTTTTGAGTAAGATCGAGATACTCCGCCAACCGCCGGGAGTGAAAGTCACCGAACCGGATCGCGATCCGGTGATCGTCCATCGCCTTGCAGATTTCCGCCGAATCCCGGCCATCGACGACAAAGCTAATCGTTGGGATGCGAGTACCGTCCCTGTTGGCGCTGTGGCCGATAATACGGCAGTCGTTGCGACCACGCAGATAGGTCAGCAGCCTGTCGACAAGTGCGTTTTCCTGCGCCGTGATCGCGCCATAAGCCGCGACGATTTTTTCGCGGGTGGAACCGAATTCGCCGGCCATTTCACCGATTTCGATCAGGTAGTCGACAATGCCGCAGGTGGCATAGGCAAGCTCGTAGTTCGGGTTGCCGGGTTCCAGTTTGCCCGGCACTTTGTCCTTGCCGTAAAAGTAATGATAGAGCGTATCCAGCTCCAGCAGGTGGTCGTATTTCCCGTACATCAGCGCATAGTGCGGGCCATAGGTCTTGTAGAGGCTGAAGACGTAATAATCGACATCCAAAGCCTGGACGTCGACCGCGCGATGCGGCGCATAGGCGACAGCATCGACACAGATGCGCGCGCCCCTTGCATGCACGAAATCGGCGATCTCGCGCACCGGATTGATCGAGCCGAGAATATTGGAGACATGGGTGACGCACACGAGCTTGGTGCGGGTCGACATCAGCGGTTCGAGATCGGCAAGGTCGAGCGTGTACGTGTCCTTGTTGAGCGGCCAGGTCTTGATAACTATGCCTGCGTCGCGCAGCCGGTCCCACGGGCCGATATTGGATTCGTGATCGGCGATGGTGATGACGATTTCGTCGCCAGGCTCAAGCTGGCTCGTCATGGCACGGGCGAGATTCTGCAAGAGCGCCGTCGTCGAGTTGCCGAAGACGATTTCTTCCGGTCTTGAGGCGTGTACTAGATGCATGGCCGCGGTGCGCGCCTCGTAGAGTGCCTTTGCCGCCGCCTGCGAAACCTCGTAGCTCCCTCCGATCTGGACGTTCTTGTCATAGAGGAAGGTATTAATCCGATCGACTGCCCGCTTCAGGATCTGCGACCCGCCGGCATTGTCGAAAAATGTCCAGCCATGGGACAGGCCGGGAAACTGGCTGCGGACGAAATCGAGGTGCAGTTCGCCTTTTGCGGATGTATTTCGGTTCGGCATGTGGTCCTCCAGACCCAATGTTGCTTTCAGTGATCGAGAACTGAGCGCAGGAAGCTACGCGTCCGTTCTTCCTTGGGATTGTCAAAGATTTTTGAGGGCGTGTTCTGCTCGATGATGCGGCCGCCGTCCATGAAGATGACGCGATCGGCCACCTGACGGGCAAAGCCCATTTCGTGGGTGACGACGACCATCGTAACGCCAGTGCCGGCGAGCGATTTCATCACGTCCAGCACTTCGCCGACCATCTCAGGATCGAGCGACGAGGTCGGCTCGTCGAAAAGCATGACCTTGGGTTCCATCGCCAATGCGCGGGCGATCGCGACGCGCTGTTGCTGGCCGCCGGAAAGCTTGCCGGGGTACTTTTCCGCCTGCTCCGCGATGCCGACACGGGCGAGCAATTCTCGGGCCTTGCGCTCGGCTTCAGCCGGCTTCGTGCCGCGCACCCGCATCGGCGCCAGCATGACGTTTTTCAGCACCGTCAGATGCGGAAACAGATTGAACGATTGGAAAACCATACCGACTTCGGCGCGCACCTTTGCCAGCGCCTTGCCCGGGCCTACGACAACGCCATCCACGACGATACTGCTCTCGTCGGAAAAACTCTCCAGTCGGTTGATACAGCGGATCAGAGTCGATTTGCCAGATCCGGACGGGCCAATCACGCACACAACTTCGCCTTCTGCAATATCGAGATCAATGCCGTGCAGGACGGTGAAGATGCCATATGCTTTTTTGAGGTTGCTGATTTTGATGAGGGGGGTCATGGGCGTTTGTCCTTGCCGAAGTGTTTTTCCAGCCGCGCGACGATGGCGACCAGCGGCCAGAGCAAGGCGACATAAATCAGCGCTGCGCCGATCAGTGGCGTGGGGTTAGCAGCCAATGCCTGCGCCTGGGTTGCCTGTTTAAGGAGGTCAGGCATGGCGACCACGGAGGCTAGGGCCGTATCTTTCAGGACGTTGATGCAATTGTTGGTCAGCGGTGGAATGACGATCCTGATAGCTTGCGGCAGGATCACATCGACCATCATATGCCGGCTGGAGAGGCCGAGCGCCTGAGAGGCTTCGAACTGCCCGTGGGGGATCGCTTCAATGCCTGCGCGAAAGATCTCTGCGGTATAGGCGGAGGAGACGAGTGTCAGCGCCACGACCGCAGAAACGAAGGGCGAGAAGCGGATGCCTACGAAGGGCAGGGCGTAGTAGACAATTATCAGGAGCACCAGAAGCGGGATCGAGCGGAAGATGTCGATGTAAATCTTGGAGAGAAAGGGAACTGGGCCTGGCCCATAAAGCCGGGCCAGGGCCAGGAACAAGCCGCCGGCGAGACCGGCAATAATGCTGGTGACGCCAATCTCCAACGTGACGAGCAATCCCGACAGCAGAAGCGGGAACGTGTCGATCAGGATGGGAATATTGAAGAAGGTATTGAGTAGGTTCATGGGGCCACCGGCTGTCGCTATGGAATTGATGGCGGCGCTGCAATGCCGCCATCACGAGGAGGCGCGGCTTACTTGGCGGCCGGCATGTCCATGACCATGACAGTCGAGGTGGTCTCCTCGGCTTTTGCGCCGAACCAGGTTTCGTGCAGTTTGGCGACGAATCCTTCCTTCTTCAAAGTCGAGATAACGTCGTTGACCTCCTTGGCCAACGGGTCGCCCTTGTTGAACATGACCGAATATTTCTCGCCAGTGGGGATGCGTTCGGCCACCTTCAGGTCGGGTTTGTCCTTGACGTAGTAGAGCAGTGCCGGGATATCGCTGATGTAACCGTCGACGCGACCGGCAACTAGGTCCAACATGGCGGGAGAGAGGCCTTCGAACTTGCGGATTTCGCCGAACTTGTATTGCGCGGTGTTGTTGGTCGCCCACATGTCGCCCGTCGAACCGGTGTCGACGCCGACAACCTTGCCTTCCATGCCCGAAAGGCCGGTGATGCCGCTGGCCGCGGTCACCGTCAAGGACTGGTCGCTGTCGTAGTAGGGCTGCGCGAAGGTCACGGATTCCAGCCGCTTGTCGGTAATGGTGATGGACGACACGGCCATATTGATGCGACCCGATTGGACGGCGGAGAATAGGCCGTTGAACGGAACGTTGACGAACTCGACCGACTTGCCAAGTCGCTTGCCGACCTCGTTAATCAGATCGATTTCGAAACCGACGGTCTCGCCTGATGCATTCTGGAATTCCCATGGAACGTTGCCGATATTGGCGCCGACGGTGAGGTCGGCGGCATTGCCGGAGGTGGCGAATGCTGCAGCGGCAAGCAGGGCGGACAAGGCAGTAGAGGTAATGAGTGTAAGCGCTTTCATGAGGTTCCCCTTGATTTTTTTAAAGTGAAACGGTTACGCTTGGTCTAACTGGTCAGACCAGTAAGACCAAGGAAGCATGCCTGTTTGGCAATTGCAAGAGATGGTGTCGATAAAATAGACTTGGCGCGAAATCAGCCCTTCACGGTATGGAAGGGCCGTATCGCAGGGGCAGATGGAAAACACGCAATGCTGAACAAGACTCTTGTCCCACAATCCGTCGCCCGCGAAATCCAGAGCATGATTCAGGCCGGCAGCCTCAAGCCGGGGCAGAAAATCCCATCGCAGCGTGAATTCTCGCAGAAGTTTGGAATCAGTCGCGCATCACTGCGGGAAGCCCTGCTTACACTTGAGACTCTCGGCTTGCTGAAGACGGAGGCGGGACGGGGAACGTTCGTTTCTGGTGGCCCGTCCTCTGCCTCCAATCACATGGGGCCTTGGCGCTACTCCGGCAGTTATTCGGTCTTCGACGTGTTCCAGACCCGGATAATGCTCGAGGGGCAGATGGCTAGTCTTGCAGCAGGGCGGCTGATGGCCAATCAACTGGACCAGATGGAAAGCATGACACGGCAGATGGAAGAGAGTTGGGCACAGCAGGATCTCTTGGCCAACGTCGACGCTGACCTGGAATTTCATGCCATAATCGCGTCCGCATGCAGCAATGCAATGCTGCGCGCGCTCTATCAGACAGTGCGCGAGCAACTGACAGCGACCCAGCGTCAGCCAATTCCGATCACCGATCCCGCGCGCATGGGCGAATCCATTGCGGAGCATCGCCGCATCATCGCGGCCCTGCGGGCTAACGACCCGGCTGCCGCACGGCTGGAGATGGAAACGCACATACGAAATACCGCGCGGTGCGCGGGGCTGGAGCCGTAGGAGATTGAAAGGCCCCCGTTACGTAGACACGTCTCAAGTTTTCTGCAGCTTTAAGATTTCGGCGGGCGACAGCATCTTGTTAAGAAAGGATCCGGTGATGGGGCCGCAAGTTCGGTCGGCCTACGCAAAGCAGTTGGAAGAAAGGAGCCGTCACGAAAGGACAGCTGGCATCTTGATGAACTGGTCGTAGCGATTGGCGGACGAAAACACTGGCTTTGGCGAGCCGTCGATATCGCGACGGATATGTTCTCGACGAAATCGTCCAAACCCGTCGCCATACGAAGGCTGCCAAGCGATGCTGGTCAGGTTGCTGAAGAAGCAAGGCCTCACGCCGAAGCGGATCGTCACTGACAAACTTCGCTCATATGGAGCCGCAAAGCGGGATCTTACGCTTACCGTCGAACACAGATCGCACAAAGGGCTGAACAAGCGGGCGGAGAATTCCCACCTGCCACAGCGGAGACGAGAACGGGTGATGCAAGGCTTTCGATCCGCCGGCGGATTGCAACGATTCATCGCAGTCTTTTCGGCAATCAGAAACCACTTCCGTCCAACCAGAAACACACCGCCCTCGCCACCCACATCCATCGTATCCGCGCAATGGCCCAGTGGAAGGCCGTAACCGGCGCAGTTGCCTGAGTTCAATGGCAAACCCTTTGCCCGGCTTCAGTCAAGCAACGTGACATCACCCTTCCATTGCTGCCGAACGCTCGGCCAAGGACAGGCGCGTCGTCACGTTCGACGGGCTGTGCCAGGCCTTGCTGTCTTCATCGTTTTGAGAGACGGATCGGCGAATTCGCAGATCCGGCGTTCCCAAGAGATGCGGATCGCTGGCTTTAATTCCGACACCGCTTGTCTCTTCCTCAACTGCTCCGGCGATGCTGCAGCGTGAAGCGGGTGTCGATCGTCAATTGCCTCTCGGGCTTTTCGCCGTTGAGGTGATCTTCGATCAGCCGCGCGGCTTCGCGGCCGATTAGGTCGCCTGAGGGGCGGATGGTAGTGAGCGGCGGGTTGCAGGCGGCGCTGAAGCTAAGGTCGCCGAAGCCAACGACGGCGAGCCGCTCGGGCACGGCGACCTCCAGGCGATTGCAAGCGAAGAGAGCGCCGAGCGCAATATGATCGTTAGAGCAGGCGATGCCGTCGGCATAGGGATAAAGCCTAAGCGCTTCGGAAAGCAGCATGGCGCCGATCTCGGCGGAAGCGGTGTCGGGATGTTCCACGACGTGAGCCGTGGCGCCGCCGGTGCGCGCGGCTTGCAGGAAGCCGTCGCAGCGTTGCTTGGCGCGACGGTCTTGGTGCATGCGCGCGCCAAGGAAGACCAGGTTGCGGCGGCCTTGCTGGATGAGGTGCGCGGCAGCGGCGATGCCGACCTGGTCGTGATGGAAGCCGATGGCGGAATCGATCTGCGGTCCGCCCAGTTCCCAGATCTCTATGACGGGAATGGTGACGTTGGCAAGCAGGCGGCGGGTTGCCGCGCTGTGGGAAAGTCCGGTCAGCACGATGGCAGCCGGTGCCCAGGAGAGCGCCATGCGCACCAGTTCCTCCTCCTCGTGTTCGTCATACTCCGTATGGCCGAGGATGAGCTGCAGGCGCTGCTTCTTCAGCGCCGCCTGCATGGTGGAGACCGTTTCGGCGAAGAAGGCGTTGCGGACGGACGGCACGAGAATGCTGACGGCGCGGGAGGAGGCGGCAGCCAGCCCGCCGGCCATGAGGTTCGGCACGTAGTTGAGCTTATCTATCGCCCGGCTGACCGCTTGGCTTGCGGCTGCGGAAACCGCCTCCGGCTTGCGCAGGAAGAGCGAAACCGTCGAGGGCGAGACATTGGCGAGTTCGGCCACGTCGGTCATCGTCACCGACTGCATTTTGCGGCGATTGCGCGGCGGCTTTCGAACGGTCTCTTCCATGGCTATCTCCGTAGCGCTATTATCGTACTTATAGCACGTTTTTTGAGTTGCATCAATGAAAAAACAATAAGGTTCACCGCGTAATACCATGAAACTGCTTTGCTTTTGTGCTTGTTTCAGGTTTTTTCCGTTTTTGTGTGCGAGGAAGAAATAAGACCGCTGACCTATCTTGCATCATATGAATCGTAGCGCTATTATTGATCATCACATCGGGAAAGCCCCGTTGCGCGCTTGGGAGAGAGGAATGGCTTCTGTCAGCCTGCGAAAGCTAGAAAAGAGTTACGGTGCGCTCAGCATCGTCAAGGGTATCGACCTGGAGATCGGCGACGGGGAGTTTGTCGTCTTCGTCGGGCCGTCAGGGTGCGGCAAGTCGACGACGCTTCGCATGGTTGCCGGCCTTGAAAGCATCAGCGGCGGAGAGATCCGCATCGGCGAGACGCTGGTCAACCGCCTGCCGCCGCGCGAGCGCGACATCGCCATGGTGTTCCAGGACTATGCGCTGTATCCGCACAAGACGGTGCGGGAGAACATGGGCTTCAGCCTGAAGGTGCGCGGCATTCCGGCGCGCGATTCTGAGGCGCGCATCAACGAGGCCGCAGAAATGCTCGGCATTGGCCATCTGCTGGAGCGTCGTCCCGGCCAGCTTTCCGGCGGCCAGCGTCAGCGCGTCGCAATGGGCCGCGCCATCGTTCGCCGCCCGAAGGTCTTCCTCTTCGATGAGCCGCTCTCCAACCTCGACGCCAAGCTGCGCGGCCAGGTGCGCACCGAGATCAAGCGCCTGCACCAGCAGATCGGCACGACGATCATCTATGTCACGCACGACCAGGTCGAGGCCATGACGCTCGCCGACCGCATCGTCATCCTGAAGGGCGGCGATATCGAGCAGGTCGGCACGCCGGACGAGGTCTACAACCGGCCGCAGAGCATTTTTGTCGGTGGCTTCGTCGGCTCGCCGGCGATGAATTTCGCCAAGGCGAAGGTCGAGGCAGACTGTCTCGTCTTTTCCAATGGAAACCGGCTGGCGCTGTCAGCCGTGCGGCCGGGCCGCGAGCAGGGGCTCCACGGATACGAGGTCGTCGTCGGCATCCGACCGGAGCATTTTGGCCCGGTCGTTGATCCCGCGGTCACGCTGTCGGCGCGCGTGCAGGTGGTCGAGCCGCTCGGCTCGGACACGCTGGTGCACTTCGATGTCGGTGGCGACATGCTGACCGCCCGCATGCCGCCGGAGGCGCGGCCTGAGAGCGGCTCCGAGTTCCGGATCGGTGTCGATCCCACGAAAATTCATCTTTTCGATGCCGCGAGCGAACGCGTCATCAACTGACAAACCACGGGAGGAAAGAATGAACATCCGGATCATGGCGAGTGCGCTCGCCGCCACCAGCATGCTTACCTTCACCGCGCCGGCCTTCGCCGACACCGAGTTGAAGATCTTCGTTTCCAGCCAGCACCAGCCGGATGTCTGGCGCAAGGTGCTCGACAAGTACGAGGCCGCCAATCCCGGCGTGAAAGTCGCGATCGAAACCGGTGGCAACACCTCCGAAGCGCAAGCGCAATATCTCAACACCGTCATGTCAGCGAAGGATCCGAACCTCGACATCTTGATGCTCGACGTCATTCGCCCGGCACAATACGCTGCCGCCGGCTGGACGTCCTCCTTCGAAGGTAAGGACATGTCGGTCTACCTGCCGGCCTATGCCGAGGCCAACACTGTGGACGGCAAGATCGTGGCACTTCCGGCTTTCGCCGACGCCATGTTCCTCTACTACCGCAAGGATCTTCTCGACAAATACGGCATCGCCCCGCCGAAGACCTGGGAGGAGTTGGCGGCTGCTACCAAGAAAATCGCCGAGGGCGAGAAGAACCCTGACCTCCAGGGCCTCTCCTTCCAGGGTAAGGCGATCGAGGGCGCGGTCTGCACCTTCCTGCTTCCCTACTGGAGCCAGGGCAAGAACCTCGTCGAGAGCGGCAAGCTGACCTTCGACCATGACGCCGCCGTCACGGCGCTGTCGCTGTGGAAGGGTTTTGTCGATACGGGCGTCGCCAAGCAGAACATCGCGGAAGTCGCCACCGACGACACGCGCAAGGAATTCCAGGCCGGCAGCGCCGCTTTCGCTGTCAACTGGTCCTATGCCTGGACGCACTTCCAGGGCGCGGAATCGGCCGTCAAGGGCAATGTCGGTGTGACGCGCCTGCCTGCGCTCGGCTCCGGTGAGCAGGCGAGCTGCCTCGGGGGCTGGGAATGGGGCGTTTCGGCCTATTCCACGCATCAGGACGAGGCGAAGAAGCTGGTCGAGTACCTCTCGAGCGAGGATGTCTCGGTCTTCATGGCCGCTAACGGATCGCTGCTGCCGACCTATGCCGGCGCCTACAAGAACGAGGAAGTTCTCAAGGCCGTGCCGTGGTTCGCGGAAGCTCTTCAGGTCGTCGAGACCGCCAAGGCCCGTCCGGTCACGCCGCGCTACAACGAGGTTAGCGAGGTCATCCGCACGACGGTCAATGCCGTGCTTGCCGGCGTGACTACGCCCGAAGACGGCGCCAGCCAGATCGAGGCTCGCCTGAAGCGTATCCTGCGCTGATCGGAACTGCCGGAAGGGTTTTCCTTCCGGCACCCTACCTGAACCGTCGGGAGTTGCACTGGTGACAAACACCTCCACCCTCATTGCGGCGCGCCCCGCCGATCGCGGCCCGCCGGCCTGGACGCGCTGGCTCGATCTCGGCGACCGGGCGCTCGCCGTGGTCCTGCTTGCGCCTGCGGCCATCCTTCTCGCGTTGATCATCGTCTATCCGGTGCTGCGCCTCGGCTATACCAGTTTCTTCAGCCTGTCATTGACGTCGGGCCTGCCGGCGGAATTCGTCGGGCTGGAAAATTACAGCCTGATGCTGGAAGATCCGGTCTTCTGGGAAACCACCTGGAACACCGTCCTCATCACGCTCATTACCGTGCCCGGCGCCCTCCTGGTCGGGCTGGCACTGGCCCTGCTCGCGAACCTCCCCTTCGGCGTGCAGTGGCCGGTGCGCCTTTCCCTGCTCATCCCCTGGGCGCTGCCGCTCTCGTTCGCCGGCCTGATCTTCGCCTGGTTTTTCCATTCGGAATACGGCGTCGTCAACGACGTACTGAACCGCATGGGTTTCGAGGGCATCATCTGGTTCAACTCGCCGAACTGGGCCTTCGCCGCCATCTGTCTGACGATCATCTGGAAGACCTCGTCCTTCATGGCGCTGATCATCCTCGCCGGCCTTCAGACGATCCCGCGTTCGCTCTATGAGGCGGCCGATGTCGACGGCGCCGGCCGCATCCGCCAGTTCTTCGAGATCACGCTGCCGCTCCTGAAACCCTCTATCGTCGTGGCGCTGATCTTCCGCACCATCACGGCACTGCAGACCTTCGACATTCCCTACATGATGACCGGCGGCGGCCCCGGCACTTCCACCGCCACGCTCGCCATGTACATCCACCAGAACACGGTCTCCTTCCTCGACCTCGGCTACGGCTCGGCGCTCGCCGTCGTGATGTTCGCCCTGTCGATGTGCGTGACCGCCGTCTATCTCCGCGCCATCCGGACCAAGGAGTAAACCATGAGCGCCGTCGCTAACCCCGGTTTCTCCTCGCTCCTCTCCGGCCGTCCGTTGCGTTTCATCGCCGGTGGCGCGCTGATCGTGAACGGCATGTTCCCGGCGTTGTGGATCCTCTTCACCTCGCTGAAGACGGAAGCGGAACTCACCGCCAAGCCGATCACCTGGGTGCCGCACGCCCCGACGCTTTCGAACTACATGCAGGCCTTTTCCGATCAGCCGCTGCACCTCTTCCTGTTCAACAGCTTCATGGTGGCGCTGCTTTCCACCTGTCTGACGCTGTTCGTCTCGGTGCTGGCGGCCTATGCGCTGGCGCGGTTGAATCTGCGCTATCGCGGCCTCATCCTGTCGCTAATCATCGCCGTCTCGACCTTCCCGCTGGTGACGCTGCTGGTGCCGCTGTTCGAGATCATGCGCACACTGAACCTGCTCAACACCTGGGTCGCGCTGGTGCTGCCCTATACGGTGCTGTCGCTGCCGGTCTGCACGCTGATGCTCGTCTCCTTCTTCGAGGGCATCCCGCGCGATCTCGAAAACGCGGCGATGATCGACGGCTGCACGCGCATGGGGGCGTTGTTCAAGGTGGTCGTGCCGCTCTGCGCGCCGGGCGTCTTCACCGCCGGCATCCTCGCCTTCGTCAATGCCTGGGATGAGTTCCTGCTGGCGCTCTCCTTCAATTCCAATCCATCACTGCGCACGCTGCCGGTCGGCATTCAGCTCTATCAGGGCGAGTTCGCCTTCCCCTGGCCGGTCATTTCGGCTGCGCTCGTCGTCGGCATCGTGCCTGTCGCCGTCCTGATCGTCATCTTCCAGGAACGTGTCGTCTCGGGTCTCACTGCGGGAGGGATCAAGGGATGACGAAGCGCGAGCTTTCCGAATTGCGCAGCCAGCGCTGGTTCGCCTCCGACGACATGCGGGCCTTCGCGCACCGCCAGCGTACCCAGCAGATGGGCATGCGCCGCGAAGAATTCATGGGCCGGCCGGTTATCGGCATCATCAACACCTGGAGCGAGATGAGCCCCTGCCACGCGCATCTGCGCGACCGGGCCGAGGCCGTCAAGCGCGGCGTCTGGCAGATGGGCGGCTATCCCGTCGAATTGCCGGCGATCTCTGTCGGCGAAGTCATGGTCAAGCCGACGACGATGCTCTACCGCAATTTCCTCGCCATGGAATGCGAGGAACTGCTGCGCTGCCACCCGATCGACGGCGCCGTGCTGCTCGGCGGCTGCGACAAGTCCACCCCGGCGCTGCTGATGGGCGCCTTCTCGATGGATATTCCGGTGATCTTCTGCCCCGCCGGGCCGATGTCGAACGGCCAGTGGCGCGGCGTGAAGACCGGCGCGGGAACCCACACCAAGAAATACTGGGACGAGCTTCGCGCCGGCAACATCACCCGCGAGGACTGGGTGGACCTCGAAAGCCGCATGACGCGCTCGCCCGGCACGTGCAACACGATCGGCACGGCCTCGACCATGACTTCCATCGTCGATGCGATGGGCATGACGCTCTCTGGTGCCTCCTCGATCCCCGCCGTCGATTCTGGTCATACGCGCATGGCGTCCGCCTGCGGCGTGCGTATCGTCGAAATGGTCTGGGAAGACCTGAAACCGTCAAAAATCCTCGACCGGGATAGCTTCTTGAACGGCCTCGTCGCCTATATGGCGCTCGGCGGTTCCACGAATGCCGCCGTGCATCTTATCGCCATGGCCAAGCGCGTCGGGGTGGAGCTGTCGCTGGACGACATGGCAGCAATGGCCAGCAAGGTCCCGGTCGTCGCCAACGTCTTCCCGTCAGGCGAATATCTGATGGAGGACTTTTACTTTGCCGGCGGCATCAATGCGCTACTGAAAAAACTGTCGCGGCACCTCAACCCCGAACGCCCGACCGTCAATGGCCGCTCGCTCGGTGAAAACATCGCGTCGGCCGATTGCTGGAACGACGATGTGATCCGCGACGAGGACAATCCCGTCGTGCCGCTCTCGCGCGGCAAGACACTGGAAGTGTTGCGCGGCAATCTCGCGCCGAACGGCGCTGTCATGAAATCCTCCGCGGCCAATCCAAAATTCCTGAAGCATCTCGGTCCGGCCATCGTCTTCGACGACCCACGCACCATGAACAAGACGCTCGACGACCCGGACCTCGACATTACCGAGGACACAGTGATCGTGCTGCGCAACGCTGGCCCGGTCGGCGCGCCCGGCATGCCGGAATGGGGCAACCTGCCGATCCCGAAGAAATTGCTGAAGCAGGGCGTGCGCGACATGGTTCGCATCTGCGACGGCCGCATGAGCGGCACTCACTACGGTACCTGCATCCTGCACGTCTCGCCCGAAGCCGCCATCGGCGGGCCGCTGGCACTGCTCAAAACCGGGGACCTCATCGACCTCGACGTCACTGCCGGCACGATAAACATGCGGGTTTCCGGGGATGAGCTTGCCCGCCGCCGCGCCGAATGGAAGCCGTCCGCTCCCATCTACGAACGCTCCTTCGCTGCTCTCTACCAGCGCCATGTCAGCCAGGCGCATGAGGGCTGCGACTTCGACTTCCTGACCGGCACACAAGCCGTGCCCGAACCGCCGATCTACTGAAGGACAACACCCATGAGCAGCAACAACCCCTTCAAATCCTGGCTCGGCGAGAAGAACCGCGCGACCCCGCTCGGCACCTGGCTGATGGCAGCCGCCCCCTCGACGGCCGAAGCGCTCGGCTATGGCGGCTTCGATTTCCTCGTCGTCGACATGGAGCATGTGCCGGTCGAGTTCACCGATCTCGCACATATCCTGCGCGCAATCGGTTGCACACCGGCCGACGCTGTGGTGCGGCTCGCCTGGAACGACCAGGTGCTCGTCAAGCGCGCGCTGGATGCCGGCGCACGCACCGTCATGCTGCCCTTCGTGCAGACGGCGGAAGAGGCGAGAGCCGCGGCATCCTATACGCGCTATCCGCCACACGGCATTCGCGGCGTCGCTGCCGTGCATCGCGGCTCGCACTTCGGTACGATCCCGAACTACCTCAAGACCGCCAATGACGACATCTGCACCATCGTCCAGCTCGAAACGCCGGAAGCGATCGAACGCTTGCCAGAAATTGCCGCCGTTGAAGGCATTGATGCACTCTTCGTCGGCCCCGGCGATCTTTCCGCCGCTATGGGCCATATCGGCAATATCGCGCACCCGGAGGTGCAGGCGCTGATCGAGAAGGCGGCCAAGGACGCACATGCCGCCGGCAAGCCGGTCGGCATCGTCGGCCCCAATCCGGACATGGTGAAACGCTTCATCGGCTATGGCTACGACTATGCCGCCATCGCCTCCGATATCGCCATGATGACCGGCCGTGCCAACGATTGGCTCTGCCAGTTGAGGGGCGTAACGCAGACGTCTGTCGCTGCGACGGCGGCATATTGAGGAATTGACGGTGGAACACGGTTTTGCCCCAGTTCTCGCTTTTCAAGCCGCCCTCGGCGAAAGCCCGCTCTGGTCGGTCGCCGAACAAGCGCTCTATTTCGTCGATATCAAGCGCTGCCGCATCCACCGCTACGATCCAGCAACAAAAACGCTAACGACAATGGAACTGCCGGAGGAAGTCGGCTGCATCGGCCTTGCCGAAGGCGGCGGCTTCATCGCCGGTCTGCGCTCCGGTCTCTGGCTGCTTGACGCTGACGGTACGCCGCAGAAAAAGCTTGCCGACAATCCCGAGGACCAGGCGGTGAGCCGCTTCAACGACGGCGGCGTCGATCCGGCCGGCCGCTTCGTCGCGGGCACCGTCGACGAGACGCGCGAAAAAGGCATTGCCAACCTCTATAGCTACGATTCGCATGGCCTGACGCGCCTCGCCGAGGGACTGCTCACCTCCAACGGCGTCGCATTCTCGCCGAATGGCCTGCGGCTCTATCATTCCGACACGCTGCGCTACACGCTCTATACCTACGATTACGATCCCGCGACGGGCGCGGCGACGAACCGCCAGATCTTCGCTCGATTCGGCAGCGAGGCCGACAAGGGCCGCCCGGATGGCGGCGCGGTCGATGCCGAGGGCTGTTACTGGACGGCGCTTTTCGAGGGCGCACGCGTGCAGCGCTACGGACCGGATGGCACGCTGCTTGCAGAATTTCCGGTGCCGGCGAAGTGTCCGACGATGATCGCCTTCGGCGGCCCCGACCTCAAGACGCTCTACTGCACCAGCGCCAGCATTGGCCGCTCCGAAGATGAGCTAGCCGACTATCCGCTTTCCGGCGCGCTTTTCGCCATGCGCACCGATGTCGCCGGCCTTGCCCGGCCCTTGTTCAACCCAGCCCGCTGAGGCCCGTCATGACCTACGACACTGTCCGCTATCATTCGCTCGAAGGCCGCAACGTGCTGATCACTGGCGGGGCCTCCGGTATCGGCGAAGCCATGGTGACCGCCTTCCGGGCGCAGGGCGCACACGTCTCCTTCCTCGATATCGACGAAGGCGCGGGCAAGGCGACGGCGAAAGCGACGGGTGCGGATTTTTACGCCTGCGACCTCACCGATGTTCCGGCGTTGCGCGATGCCGTAACCAAGGTCGAGGCCAGCCACGGCGCGGTCGACGTGCTGGTCAACAATGCCGGCAAGGACGATCGCCACCGCATGGACGAGGTCGAGCCCGATTACTGGCGGCGCATGCTGGCGCTCAATCTCGACCACCAGTTTTTTGCTACGCAGGCGGTGGCCAAGGGTATGCGCGAGAAGGGCAGAGGCTCCATCGTCATGATGGGCTCAGTCTCCTGGATGCGCGGCAATCCGGTCATGGTCGGCTACACCACCGCCAAGGCGGCAATCAACGGCATGACGCGCACACTGGCCCGCGATCTGGGCCCCGATGGTATCCGCGTCAATTGCATCGTGCCGGGTGCGATCGTCACGGAACGCCAGAAAGCGCTCTGGGCCGGACCGGAGGAAAGCCAGAAGTTCATCGACCTGCAATCCCTAAAATACCGCCTCGATGCCGGCCATGTCGCCCGCCTTGCGCTCTTCCTCGGCTCGGATGAAAGCAATGGCTGCACCGGCGCCAATTTCATCGTCGATGCCGGCCTCACGCAGAACTGAAGGTTTCACCATGCTCCTCGAAAAGACCGCCAACGGCTTCTCGCTCTCCCTCGACGGCCGCACTGTCCTCAGCCACACAGCGGATACCCCCGCCATCTTCGCCGGCCACGGCGAGGAGCGGATGGACATGTATTGCGGCAATTTCGATATCGAGGACTATGTGGTGGAGCGCGTCGCGCTTGCCCATGCCGAGGTCGAGGGCGACACGATCCACCTTTCCAGCGCTCCCGGCCACCCCGTGCGCCTCATTCTGACAGTGGGCGGCGACAGCTTGCGGCTGCACGCGCCGGACACGTCCATTAACCGTCTCTGGCTGCGCACCGTCGCGGAAAAGGACGAGCATGTTTGGGGCGGCGGCGAGCAGATGTCCTATTTCGACCTGCGCGGCCGCCGCTTCCCGCTCTGGACGTCGGAACCCGGCGTCGGCCGCGACAAGACGACGGAGATCACCTTCAAGTCCGACGTATCAGGCAAGGCGGGCGGCGACTATTACAATACCAACTATCCGCAGCCGACCTACGTCTCGTCCCGGCGCTATGCGCTGCATGTCGATACGACCGCCTATGCCGTCTTCGATTTCCGCCGCGAGGCTTTTCATGAGGTGGAAATCTGGGCCGTGCCGGAGCGGATCGAATTCTTCGCCGCCGCCACCTTCCGCGATCTCGTCTCCAAACTCTCGCTGCGCTTCGGCCGACAGCCTGAGCTTCCCAATTGGGTTTATGGCGGTGCGATCATCGGCCTAAAGGATGGGAAGACATCCTTCGAGCGGCTGGACAAGATCCGCGCTGCAGGCGTCAAGGTCTCGGGTCTCTGGTGCGAGGACTGGGTGGGCCTGCGCCACACCACGTTTGGCGCGCGCCTGTTCTGGGATTGGGTCGGTAACGACGAGCGTTATCCCAACCTGCGCCAGAAGATCGCCGAACTGGCCGATGAGAACATCCGCTTCCTTGGCTATGTGAACCCCTATCTCTGCGTGGATGGTTCGCTCTTCCCGGAGGCCGAAGCGAACGGCTATTTCGCGACCGATGCCAAGGGAAAAACCGCCCTGGTCGATTTTGGCGAGTTTGATTGCGGCGTAGTCGATTTCACCAATCCCGATGCGGCGGCCTGGTTCGCCGAGCGCGTGATCGGTGAGAACATGTTGGATTTCGGCCTTTCCGGCTGGATGGCGGATTTCGGCGAATACCTGCCGATCGACGTCAACCTCAAGAATGGGATGAACGCCAAGCTGATGCACAATGCCTGGCCGACGCTGTGGGCCGAGGTGAATGCCCGCGCCGTGGAAAGCCGCGGCAAAACCGGTGATTCGCTGTTCTTTATGCGTGCTGGCTATACCGGCGTACAGGCCCATTGCCCGCTTTTGTGGGGCGGCGACCAGTCGGTGGATTTCTCCCGCCATGACGGCCTCGCCACGGTGATCTCCGGCGCGCTTTCCTCCGGCCTGCTCGGCAACGCCTATCACCATTCCGATATCGGCGGTTACACCAGCCTGTTCGGCAATGTGCGCACGGCCGAACTGCTGATGCGCTGGGCCGAGATGGCGGCCTTCACGCCGGTCATGCGCACCCATGAAGGCAACCGCCCGCGCGACAATCTCCAGATCGACCAGGACGCGGGAGTGCTCGCCCATTTCGCCCGCATGACAGCTATCTACGTTCATCTCACGCCCTACCTGAGGGCGCTTTCGGCCGAGGCTGCCGAGACCGGTCTGCCCGTGCAGCGTCCGCTCTTCCTGCACCACGAGGACGACCGCGCCACCTATGCCATCCAGGATGCCTATCTCTACGGCGCCGACCTGTTGGTCGCCCCCGTCTGGAGGGCGGGCGAGACGGATCGCACCGTCTACCTGCCGAAGGGTGAGCGCTGGGTGCATGTCTGGACCGGCGTCGCACACGAGGGCGGCCGCGAGGTGACGGTTTCCGCACCGCTCGGCCAGCCAGCCGTCTTCTATCGCAAGGGTGCAGCGCGCGAAAAACTCTTCGCGGGGATCGGGACGCTCTGATCATGGATACCGTGAGCCTTGCCGTCCTGCTGCTGCTTGCGGCGGGCGCTTCCTATGTGCAGACTTTGACCGGCTTTGCGCTTGGTCTGCTGATGATGGGCGGGGTGGGGTTGACGGGCGTCGTGCCGCTGGAAGACGCCGCCGTGCTCGTCGGCGTGCTCGGCATCGTCAACGCCGTGCAAGTGCTCGCCAAGGGCTGGCGCGACATCGCGCGGCGTGAATTCCTGTTGGTGATCTTCATCAGCCTTGCCTTCCTCGTGCTCGGATACTGGCTGCTCGGGCTGCTGCTCGCGGCCTCGCTTGACTGGCTGAAGCTGGTACTCGGCGCGATCATCGTCCTGTCCAGCATCCAGCTTCTGCTCCAGCCCGCACCGCTGGAAAAACCCTCGGGGCCGGTATCCTTCCTGTTCTTCGGCGCGATTGCCGGCGTGATGGGGGGGCTCTTCTCGACTGCCGGGCCGCCGCTCGTCTATCATTTCTATCGCCAGCCGCTCCGTCCTGTCGTCATTCGCGAAACGCTCGTCGCCATCTTTGCCGTCAACGGGGTGTTGCGCCTGCTGCTCGTTACCGGGGCAGGCAATATCCCTTCGGCCTCCCTCTGGTGGGGGCTCCTCTGCATCCCCGTCGTCATGGGGTTCACCCTGCTTGCGCGCCGCTATCCGCCGCCGCTGACGCCCATCGGCATGCGGCGCGTCGCCTTCTCACTGTTGTTCTTATCCGGCCTGTCGCTCGCCGGCCCCGCCTTCCTCAAGCTTTTCGGAGATTTTTCATGACTCACCCGCTAAAGACCGCGCTCAAGGATGCCAGCCTGCTTGCCGACAAGGCCTTCGTCGCCGGACGGTGGGCCTCGGCCGCCGACGGCCGCACCTTTGCCGTCACCGATCCCTTCGACGGCTCGCATATAGCTGACGTGCCCTCGCTCTCGCGCGCGGAGGTGGCTGCTGCCATCGACGCGGCCGAGACTGCCCAAAAGCTCTGGGCAAAGTGCGCCGCCAAGGAACGCGCCAAGGTGCTCAACGCCTGGTTCCAGCTCATCCTCGAAAATGCCGACGACCTGGCGCTGATCCTCACCAGCGAGCAAGGCAAGCCGCTCGCCGAAGCGAAGGGCGAGGTGATCTCGAACGCAGCCTATCTCGAATGGTTCGCCGAGGAAGCCAAGCGCATCGACGGCGACATCATTCCAGGCGCCAATACCAGCCAACGCATCATGGTGCTGAAGCAGCCGGTCGGTGTCTGCGCTGCGATCACGCCCTGGAACTTCCCGAACGGCATGATCACCCGCAAGGCCGGCCCGGCACTCGCCGCTGGATGCAGCATGCTTTTGAAGCCTGCTTCGCAGACACCCCTTTCCGCGCTGGCGCTCGCTGTGCTTGCCGAGCGGGCGGGGGTGCCGGCGGGCGTGTTCTCCGTCGTCACCGGCGAGGCGCGGCCGATCGGGGCGGAATTCTGCCATAACTCGAAGGTCGCCAAGATCACCTTCACCGGCTCCACCGGCGTCGGCCGCTGGTTGATGAAGGAGGCCGCCGACAGCATCAAGCGCCTCTCGCTGGAACTCGGCGGCAATGCGCCCTTCATCGTCTTTGACGATGCCGACCTCGATGCGGCTGTCGAAGGCGCGATGATTTCGAAATTCCGCAATGCCGGACAGACCTGCGTCTGCGCCAACCGCATCTATGTGCAGGAAAGCGTAGTCGAAGCATTTTCGGAAAAGTTGCTCGCCAAAGTCTCTGGTTTGAAGCTCGGTCGCGGCACGGAAGTCGGCGCCACGCAAGGCCCGCTGATCGACGACAAGGCCGTCGCCAAGATGGAAGAGCATGTTGCCGACGCGCTGGAAAAGGGCGGCAGGCTGCTTATCGGCGGCAAGCGCAGCGCGCTCGGCGGCAGTTTCTACGAGCCGACTGTCATTTCCGGCGTGACGCAGGCGATGAAGGTCGCGAGCGAGGAGACCTTTGCGCCGCTCGCCCCGATCATCTCGTTCAAGGACGAGGACGACGTGATCGCCATGGCCAATGACAGCGAATATGGCCTCGCCTCCTATTTTTATGCGAAAGACATGGCGCGAGTCTGGCGCGTCGCCGAGGCGCTGGAAGCCGGCATGGTCGGTGTCAATACCGGCATGATCGCCAACGAGATGGCGCCTTTCGGCGGCATCAAGCAGTCCGGTCTCGGCCGCGAGGGCTCGAAGTACGGAATCGAGGGGTTCCTTGAGCTGAAATATGTCTGCCTCGGCGGGCTCTGACCATGGCCGCCTTCGACTACGACATCCTCGTCATCGGCGGTGGCATCAACGGCTGTGGGGTTGCGCGCGATGCGGCGGGGCGCGGCTACAAGGTGCTGCTCGCGGAAATGAACGACCTCGCGGCCGGCACGTCCTCGGCATCGACGAAACTCATCCACGGCGGCCTGCGCTATCTGGAACACCACGAATTCCGGCTGGTGCGGGAATCGCTGGTGGAGCGGGAGGTGCTCTGGCAAATGGCGCCCCATATCATCTGGCCGCTTCGTTTCGTGCTGCCGCATCATGAAGGGCTTCGCCCGGCATGGCTGCAGCGGCTGGGGCTTTTCCTCTACGACAATATCGGCGGTCGCAAGCGCCTGCCGCCGACAAGGGTGCTGGACCTGAGGAAACACGCGGCGGGCAAGCCTCTGAAGGACGGCTATGCCAAGGGGTTCGAATATTCCGATGCCTGGGTGCAGGACGCGCGCATGGTGGTCCTCAACGCTCGAGACGCGGCCGATCGCGGCGCGGAGATTGTGACACGTAGCGAAGTCATCCGCATCGAACGCAGCAATGGCGGTTTCGTTGCCGAGATCGCCGACCGGGCGACGAAGATCGGCCGGACGGTTCGCGCCCGCCTCGTGGTCAACGCCGCCGGACCCTGGGTCGACCAGGTCATCGGGCTTGCCGCCGGTGGGGGCAAGGTGAGGAATGTCAGGCTCGTGCAGGGCAGCCATATCGTAGTTCCTAAACTGTTCGACCATGACAAGGCCTACATCTTCCAGAACACCGACAAGCGCGTCGTTTTCGCCATTCCCTACGAGGGCGACTTCACGTTGATCGGCACGACCGATCGCGACTTTTCCGGCAAGCCGGAAAAGGTCGCGATCAGCGAGGAGGAAACGGCCTATCTGTGCGCGGCCGCGAGCTCCTATCTCCAGCGGCAGATCGCACCGGCGGATGTCATCTGGTCCTATTCCGGCATTCGCCCGCTCTACGAGGCAGGCGCGGCAAGCGCGCAGGAAGCGACGCGTGACTATGTGCTGAAGGCCGATGGCGACGCGGAAACCGGCGTGATGATCAACGTGTTCGGCGGCAAGATCACGACCTATCGCCGGCTTGCCGAATCCGTGCTGGACCTCGTCGAAAAGCATCTCGGAGCCCGCAATCCGCGCTGGACCGCCGGAGCGACGTTGCCGGGCGGCGACTTTCCGTTTGACGGCTTCGAGGCTCTCGTCGCCAGGCTGGCAGCGCACGCCCCTTCCGTTGCCGAGACGACAATACGGCGGCTGGCGCGCAACTACGGCACCAAGGCCCTCGAGATTCTCGGCCCTGAGAGCAGCTTGGGCAGGATCGTCGCAGCAAATCTCGGGGAAAACGAGATTCGTTATCTCGTGAAGAAAGAATGGGCGCGCTCGGCGGAGGACATCCTGTGGCGTCGCTCCAAGGTGGGTTTGCGCAGCACGCCCGGGGATGTCGCCGCCCTCACAGCGTTCCTCGACGGTGAGCGGTTCGGCAGCAAGGCGGCGACCGGCTGAAGCCGGGTATTTTCCGGAGCGGGAACTTTCATGAGCGAATATGTACTAGCCATCGATCAGGGAACGACGTCGACGAGGGCGATCGTTTTCAATCGCGACTACCGGAACTGCGGAGCCGGCCAGCAGGAGTTTCCCCAGCACTTCCCGCGGTCCGGATGGGTCGAGCACGACGCCGAGGACTTGTGGCGCACGGTGGTGGAGACATCGCGGTCGGCCATGTTGTCCGCGGGCGTTTCAGCCTGCGAAATTGCAGCAATCGGGATCACCAACCAGCGCGAGACCATCGTGATGTGGGACCGGCGGACGGGAAGGCCGATCCACAAGGCTATCGTCTGGCAGGACAGGCGAACCGCCGAGCATTGCGCCCGGATTCGCGCCGACGGCACGGAGCAGGAAGTCGGCCGCAAGACAGGCCTGCTGCTCGACCCATATTTTTCCGCCACCAAGATCGCCTGGCTGCTTGACAACGTTTCCGGCGCAAGGGCGGCGGCAAGGGCCGGGCATCTCGCCTTCGGCACGGTCGACAGCTGGCTGGTCTACAAGCTGACGGGCGGACAGCGTCACGTGATCGATGTCACCAATGCATCCCGCACAATGCTCTGCAATATCGAGACGGCCGATTGGGACGATAGTCTCCTTGCTCTGTTCAACGTACCGAAGGCGATCCTGCCGGAAATCGTCGGCAATACCGGTGACTTTGGCGAGACGGGCGAAGCCTTGTTCGGCGGGCGGATTCCCATCCGCGGGATTGCCGGCGACCAGCAGGCCGCGATGATCGGCCAGGCCTGTTTCGAACCGGGCATGGTCAAATCGACCTATGGAACCGGGTGCTTCGCCCTCCTCAACACCGGCGCCGAGCGGGTGGCGTCCCGGCATCGGTTGCTGACGACCATTGCCTACAGGATCGACGGCCGAATGCATTATGCCCTGGAGGGCTCGATCTTTGTCGCCGGTGCGGCGGTGCAGTGGCTGCGCGACGGTCTCGGGATCATCGACCGTGCCGACCGCTCCGGAACGCTGGCCGCGGCCGCGGATGCCGGCCAGACCGTCTATCTCGTTCCGGCTTTCACGGGCCTCGGCGCCCCATGGTGGGATCCGGATGCGCGCGGCGCGCTCTACGGCCTAACCCGCAATACTGGCCCGGCCGAACTGGCAAAGGCGGCCCTGGAATCGGTCTGCTTCCAGACGCGCGACTTGCTGAGAGCGATGCGAAAGGACTGGCCGCGGGCGGACAAAACGTTCCTGCGTGTCGATGGCGGCATGGCGGCGAGCGACTGGACGATGCAGCGCCTGGCAGACATCGTAGGCGTGCCGGTCGATCGCCCGGTTGTTCATGAAACCACGGCGCTCGGTGCTGCCTGGCTGGCGGGCTACGGCGCACAGGTCTGGCCGAATATGCAAGGCTTCTCCCAAAGTTGGAAGAGAGATCACCGTTTCGTTGCCCGAATGGATGAGGGCGAACGACAGCAGCTCGTCCTCGGATGGCGGGCGGCAGTAACGAGCACGCTTGACTTCAGCAGCAAGCAGCCCTGAGTTGAAGAATAGGTGAGAGCAGGGCCCTAGCTCCGACCACCGTACTCGGCCGGGTCGTCGTGACCGTCAAAAAGGCGATTCCAAAGATGGTGTAACGGGCCGTGCCCCAGCCAGCCAGGTTTGAAAGTCTGGTGGTCGTCCCTCACAATGATGGCGTCGCGGAGTCAGGAGTGGCCTGCTCCATAGCATCACGGAGAAACGACCAAGATGCAGTTGCCGGCATCGACGTGTCATTGGAATACTCGAGTATGTGCGTGGTGGACGCGGATGGTCGGATCATCCGGGAAGCAAAGATCCTCAGCGAACCCGATGCGCTGATCGACTGGTTCGGCGCGCATGGCGTGATGATGGAGCGAGTTGGTCTGGAGGACGACCCCTTGTCGCAGTGGCTCCATGCCGGGATGGTGAAGGCAGGTATTTCCGTCGAGCTGATCGAGACGCGCCACGTTCGTGCAGCCTTCAAGACGATGCCGGTGAAGACCGACAAGAAGGACGCGCGGGGCATTGCGCAGTTGATGCGGCTTGGCTGGTTCAAACCGGTCCACTGCAAATCTCTTGCCGCCCAGGAGGTGCGGGCGCTGCTGACCGCCCGCAAGCTCATTCAGGGCAAGCTTCACGACATTGAGATGAGCATCCGGGGCATCCCGCGCGGCTTCGGCCTCAAGGTCGGGTCGACGACGCGGCGCACCTACGCAGGGCGCATCCGTGAGCTGGTTGCAGGCCATCCGACCTTGGAAGCGATCGCGACGGCACTTTTGAAGGTGCGCGACGCGCTGGTGCATAAGTTTGCAGGGGGCAATATCGCATAGTGTATCGACTGGGACGGCCTGCCATGCTTAGTGCCGACGCATGGCCTCAGTTCACACCGACAGTCTCGGGGCGCGGAACAAGGTTCGAGAAACTTAGCCTTGGTAAGGGATCCGATTAGTCGCTGGGGTTCGCAGCGATGCTGCTGAAGGTTCGAGGTAGAGGCAAATTGAAGAGATCGCTCGACATCTTGTCGTCTCGAACCCTTGCGCATGTTATTGGCGCATGCGCGATGATCGCGAGTTGGGCAGCCTACGTCGAGCTGTCGGGCGTTCCTGCCTACATCGTGCCGAGGCCGGACACCGTCGCTTTGGCGATTCTAACGGATTGGCACCTCTTGGCGCCGGCGCTCCTTGTGACCGTGCAAACGACTTTGACTGCGCTCGCCCTTGCGATCGTCGGGGGTGGAGGCGTGGCCGTGGTGCTGGCGCAGTCGCGATCGATCGAGAGATTGATTTCGCCTGTCCTGGTCACCTTGCAGGTGACGCCCATCGTCGCGGTAGCGCCGTTGATCCTGATCTATGCGCCGACACCATGGACGGCGCAGTTGACATGTGCATTCCTCGTCACCTTCTTCCCCGTCATGCTCAACACGCTGCAAGGGTTGAAGAGTGCCGATCGAAACCATGCGGATCTGCTGAAAACATACAGTGCGTCTGGTTGGCAGACCCTCCTTTACTTGAAACTGCCATCGGCATTGCCGGGCTTTTTTCAGGTCTTAAGATCGGTGGCGGGCTTGCCCTGGTGGCGGCGGTTGTCGGAGAGTTTGCGGTCGGGCAAGCCGGTAACAACGCGGGTCTGGCCTTTCGGCTGCTGGAAGCGCAATACCGGCTGAACATGCCGCGCCTTTTTGCATGTCTCGTCCTGCTCGCCCTGCTCGGCGTCGCAATATTTGGCCTCACGTCCCTGCTTTCGAAACTCGCTCTTCGCCGTTGGCACGAGAGCGAGCAGCCCTAATGTTTTGGCGCGGGAAACCGACGACCAGGCTGTCGGATGTCTAGCGGCTAATCCTTGAGCGACATGCCGACGCGCTTGCAGGAAAAGCGCGTATCGAAGGCTCTGGTGTGGTCCGTATCAGGCTTCAGCAGTTTCACTTTTACCAACTCGTCGAACAGCGCTTTGTAACGTTCGGCAGTCAGGCAGCCGATGCCTTTGTCGAGTGGAGACCGGTAACTTCTCTGGGGGCAGGCCGCGCGCAGGAGGGGTGGCCTACAGCGTAAACTCATAAAATTTCTTGGCATTTATCGGCCGCCGTGATTCAAGGCTTCGAAATAGGGAAGCATTTGATGACGCGTCGTCGCTACGAACTGACTGACCACGAATGGTCGATCATATTGCCGTTGTTGCCCAGCAAGCCACGCGGTGTTGCCCGCGTTGATGATCGGCGGGTATTGAATGGCATCCTCTGGCGGTTTCGAACGGGCTCGCCTTGGGCGGAAGTTCCGGAACGCTATGGCCCGCCGACGACCTGTTACAACCGCTTCGTCCGCTGGCGCAAAGCCGGGGTATGGGATCGGCTTCTTGAAGCGGTGTCCAAGGCCAACGATGGCGACATCGTCATGATCGACTCGACCTGTGTCCGCGTTCACCAGCACGCGGCCACGGGAAAAAAGGGGATGGAGACGATGGTGGCATGGGACGTTCCCGCGGCGGGCTTGCGAGCAAAATCCACGCGCTCGTCGATGCCGAAGGTCGCCCGGTCAATCTGCGTCTGACTGGTGGACAGATCGCCGATTGTGCCGAAGCCGACGCGCTGACGGATGAGCTGGCGAGGGGGACATCCTGCTGGCCGACAAGGGTTATGACACGAATGCCATTCGGGCCAAGGCCGCCGAGCGAAAGGCCTGGGCCAACATCCCGCCGAAGAGTAATCGCAAGGGCTCTTTCGTGTTTTCGCGCTGGGTCTATCGGCAACGCAATCTCGTGGAACGGTTCTTCAATAGGATCAAGCAGTCCGAGGCATCGCAACCCGATATGACAAGCGCCCGGAAAACTACCTCGCCGCCGTAAAGCTCGTCGCAACAAGAATATGGTGCCAAAGTTTATGAGTCGACGCCGTAGATCGTAGTTCGCTTGGTTTCGACCAAATTCTGCAGCATTAAGGGAAGGATTCCCCCCGCCTTCAGCATTTCGACCTCAGCTGCCGTTTCTATGGCGGCGACAGCTTTCAGTGTGGTGCTTTTTCCTGCGCATCGGCGAATGACTACCTCGACCGGACAACGCGGAGCGATCCTGTCTGCATCGGCTTGGATCTCGAATAGGTCACCTGGTCTCAAAGCGAGTTCATGTGGTCCGAAATCCGGCGGTAATCTCATCGGCAAAATGCCCATACCGATTAGATTGGAGCGGTGAATTCGCTCGAAGCTAACAGCCAAGACCGCGCGGGCGCCGAGGAGCGATGCCCCTTTAGCGGCCCAGTCTCTTGATGAACCCATGCCGTAGCGCTCGCCAGCGACGATCACGACGGACTGCTTGCCCTCCGCGTAGCGGTTGGCGGCTGCCCAGAGCGGTAAGACTTCGCCTGATAGCGCGTGGATCGTCGATCCTGGTGGAATATCGTTGCCCAGGAGATTTTGTACACTCCGGTTTGTATAGAGACCCCGAACCATCGACTCCCAGTTACCCCGCCGCGAAGCGTGAACATTAAGGTCTGTCGGGACCTCGCCGCGCTCAACGAGATACCGGCCGGTTTCACTCTGAGCCCGGATCGCCCCGGCTGGAGAGATATGGTCGGTCGTGATGTCGTCACCGACAATCATGAGCGGATGCGCATCGTAGGTCCCGAGCAAGCTGCCTTTTCCGAAGCCTGCGAACGGTGGCCTGCGGATGTATGTCGAGGTCTCGTCCCACGGAAACAATGTCGTGGTCGGCGCCTCCAGTTCGAGCCAGGCCTTGCTGGCCTCGGCTTCGTCATAAGCTGGCTTGAAATCCACCGCATCCGAAGCAAGTGCAACCGCCTCGTCGATCTCCTGGCTCGTCGGCCACAACATCGATAAGGTCACAGCCTGCCCATCTGACGACCGCCCTATCGGGTCCGTCAGAATATTCAGCTCGACGGTTCCAGCCAATGCAAACGCTATGACAAGGGGTGGAGATGCGAGAAACCCTGCCTCGAGTTGAGGGTGCACGCGACCGGGGAAATTTCGATTGCCCGAAAGAACCGCGACCGGAAGGATCCCACGTTCCTTCATCGCGACGGCGATCGGCTCGGTCAATGGTCCGGAATTTCCGATACAGGTCGTACAGCCGTAGCCGACGATCCCAAATCCGACCGCCTCGAGATCTTCCAGCAATCCAGACCGTCGCAGGTATCTTTCCGCTGTCGGCGATCCCGGCGCGAGAGACGTCTTCACCCAAGGCGCCGGATGAAGACCGAATGACCGCGCCTTGCGTGCCAACAAACCCGCCGCAATCACGAGCCGCGGATCGGAGGTGTTGGTGCAGCTTGTAATGGCTGCGATGGCGACCGCACCGTCGTTCGGCTCCCAGCCATTTGCGCTTGCAACCGATCCACGCTTCATCGAAGAGATCGCCGCAGCGGTATCGCCGACCGATATCCTATCCTGAGGACGCGTCGGTCCGGCAAGACTGGGTTCAATCGCCGACAAATCGATCTCGACAACGTGCGTGTAGCGGGGACATTCGTCCGGATCGAACCAAAGGCCGACGCGCTTCGTGTAGGCTTCGACCAACTTGACCTGCTGCGAAGTTCGGCCAGTCGTGCGGAGATAGTCAAGCGTCCGGTCATCGATAGGAAAGTAACCAGAATTGCCGCCGAACTCGGGCGTCATGTTTGCGACCACGGACCGATCACCGGCCGTGAGCGTCGAAACACCGTGGCCATAAAATTCCACATACTTGTCCTGAAGGTCGATCTTTCGAAGGATATGCGTCACTGTCAGCGCCAGATCGGTCGCAAGCACGCCGTCACGGAGACTTCCGGTCAGATGGACACCGACCACATCGGGCACGCGGAGCGAGACAGGCATGCCGAAAAACACGCTTTCCGCTTCGAGCCCGCCGACGCCCCAAGCAAGGACGCCGATCCCGTTGACCATCGGCGTGTGGCTGTCGGTACCGATCAGCGTGTCGGGTGCCGCCCAGCGACGACCATCTTTGTCTAGGGTCGCAACGACTGTCGCCAGTCGCTCCAGATTGAGCGTATGCATGATGCCCGTACCAGGTGGATGTACGCGAAATCCGGTCAGAGTATTGGTCGCCCACTTCATGAAGCGATACCGCTCGGCATTGCGTTCGAACTCGCGTTTCATGTTAAGTTCGAGCGACGACGCACCGCCGAAGGCGTCCACGGCGACCGAATGATCAGTGGACACATCGACCGGAACGACAGGATTCAACAGAGCCGGATCGTAGCCTGCCTCCACGAGCGCTGACCGCATGCCTGCGATATCCACAAGCGCAGGACCGCACGTGGTATCATGCATAAGAACCCGGTTTGGCAGGAACGGAATTTCCAGTTCGCTTGTGCCGGCGGAGAGCCAGTCGACGATGGCGTCTTTCGCCGTCGCCGCGTACGAACCCGCTGTTCGCAGAACATTTTCCAACAAGATGCGCTGAATGTACGGAAGTGACCGAAGGTACGGTCCCACCTCCGCTGGGAGGTCGATAACATCGTACTCCACTTCGTTGACCGTGAGTTTTGATATGATGGTCATCTTAAGTCTCTCATTGCATTTCCGTGTCTGGAGCGGAAACCTCCGGCCGAAGTCGCAGCGAAACCGTGTTTATAAATTACATTTTATGATAAAGAAATGTAATGTTACTTTGACCGCACGCTTCCTCGTTTGAGGTTCCCCCTGATTACACTTTCGGTGTTTTGATCCTGCTTGCACCCATGATGTGGGTGTAGAGGAAGGCGGCCGCTTCTGATCGTCGATCACTCTCGAGAAGATCAAGGATGTGCAGATGCTCTGCCGTCTGCTTCGGCAAGCGGCTGCGATCAATGGTGATCTGGTATTCTAGAAGGCGCCGCAATCTGTTGATCCGCCTTATCGCGTCCAGGAAGAATTCGTTTCCGGAGCAAGCGACAAGCATTTCGTGGAAGTCGTTATTGGCTTTGAAGATTTCAGCCCGCGACCAATGCTCGTATCCACCGTTTCCCAGCTCCGTCTGTGTCTCACGTGCTCTTCGAAAACCGTCCGCATCCGGCTGAAACGTCGGGAGTAACATCGCCTGCTGCTCTATCACGGCACGGAAAACATACCCTTCCTCATAGCTTTTCCTCGACATGAGGGTCTGCTTGAACGACCATCCATTACCAGGAAGCCGCTCGATCCAGCCCTCGTCGGCGATCCGGTGAAGGATCTTCAACAGCCTGGTTCGCGGCACGTCGTAGAGCCGCATCAACTCGTTCTCGCTGACGCGCTCGGCGAACCTCCCGGACAATCGGTCGTCGGCGATCCTGAGATAGATCGCATCGTCACCCTCGGCAGCTTGGCCGTTCTCGGGTCCGAGATCTTCGATTGCCTCGCCGTTTACAGCAAGAAAATATCCGCGGTTCGGCTCGGCTCGTACGATGCCTCTCTCTTCCAGTTTCTGAAGGGCGCTCATGATCGGAGCTCGAGACACACGGAAATTGTCGGCCAGCATTTGTAGCGGCAGATGATCTCCCTTTCGCATCGAGTTGGATTTCAAGAACTCAATGATATCCGTGCTGATCCGGGGTGAAAGACTGTTCCTGGCCATGCCTTTTCCGAGTGTCCTGTTCTTTCAATTCGACTTACCACAGTGATGTGCGCCACCCGGCGCAGTCAAACAGATTTGCGCTATCAATCCTCGTCTTGACGGAACTTCGAGAGACCCTTGAAAATGAACGGGGCAACCAAAGCAACAAGAGCTATGCCGATCATGAGGGCCGAACTGGGGTGCTGGAGCAGGATCATCGGATCGCCCAGGCTCATCTGCATGGAGCGACGCAAGGCGCTGTCTGCAAGTGGGCCAAGGATCAGGCCGACAACCGCCGGCGCGATGGGGTAGTCGTAGCGACGCATCACAAAACCGACAACGCCGAAACCTGTCAGCAAAAGCAGTTCCGTCACCGACGGGTTCGCCGCAATCGTTCCCATGGAGGCAAAAACGAGGATACCTGCATAGAGCCAGGGCAGCGGAATTTTGAGCAGCTTCACCCACATGCCGACCAAAGGCAGGTTGAGAACAAGCAGCATGACATTGGCGATGAACAGGCTGGCGACCAGCCCCCAGACGAGGTCGGCGTGCTGAGTGAAGAGCAAGGGTCCCGGCTGGATGTTATACTGCTGGAAGCCCGCAAGCATGACGGCAGCGGTGGCAGACGTCGGCAATCCAAGCGTCAGCAGCGGAACCAGCGTGCCGGCTGCGGATGCGTTGTTCGCAGCCTCCGGTCCAGCGACGCCTTCGATAGCCCCGCGGCCGAACTCTTCTGGCTTCCTGCTCAGCTTGCGCTCGATCGTATAGCTCAGGAAGGTAGGGATCTCGGCGCCGCCGGCAGGAAGTGCGCCGATCGGAAAGCCGATAACGGTGCCGCGAAGCCATGGCCTCCAGGAACGCTTCCAATCTTCCCTCGACATCCAGATCGACCCCTTAACAGGGATAGGCTTTTCTGGTTTGTAGAGATGACGCGAAGCCACGAAGAAGGCTTCCCCGATCGCGAACAGACCGACTGCGAGCGTCGTAACCTCAACGCCGTCGAGAAGTTCAGGAACGCCGAATGTGAGGCGCGCCTGCCCCGTCAACTGGTCGATCCCCATCAGCCCAAGCCAGAGTCCGAAAGCGAGACTTGTAAGGCCCCTGAGCGGTGATGAGCCGAATGTCGCCGATACCGTTACGAACGCGATCAGCATCAGTCCGAAGTAGTCCCAAGGACCGAACTTGACCGCGATCTTCACGAGATATGGGGCAAGAACGGCCAGCCCAGCGGTAGCAATCAGCGCGGCAACGAACGAACCGATCGCGGCAGTTGAGAGTGCCGGACCGCCGCGTCCGGCTCGTGCCATCTTGTTGCCCTCGAGCGCGGTGACGACCGATGCGCTTTCGCCAGGCGTGTTGAGCAGGATCGCCGTGGTCGAGCCACCGTACATTCCGCCATAGTAAATTCCGGCGAACATGATGATCGAACCGCCTGGATCCAGCTTGAAGGTTACTGGAAGCAGAAGTGCCACTGTCAGTGCCGGGCCAATACCTGGGAGAACACCGACGGCCGTTCCAATAAGAACGCCAATGGCGGCGTAGATGAGGTTCGCAGGCTGAATAGCCAGCGCGAAGCCATCAATCAAAAAGGCAAATGTATCCATCGGTGCGTCCTCAGAAGAGCCGCTCAAGCGGGCCTTGCGGCAACGCGAGCGTCAGGAGCTTATTGAAGAGAAGGAAGACCATGACCCCGATGACCGCTCCGAGACAGAGATCGACGAGAAGGGCCTTGCGACCGAACGCCCGCGCGGTCAGCGCGAACAGAAGCGTCGAGCCCAGGATGAAACCGCCACCAAGCCAGATCGATCCGATCAACCCTGCAAGAGCAAAACCGATCCAGCCGACGGCCATCCAGTCTGCGCTCTCGACTTCGATGTCCAATGGCTTGAAGGCGCTGATCAGGTGACCGATGGCAAGGGCTACAAACAGGATCGCCACGAAATAAGACGCCGCGCTGGCGCTCATCCCGTAGGTTGCCCGCACCTTCATATGGCTGGCATCCCAGTAGGTGATGAAGGCAATGGCGAACAGGATGACAGCGATCACCGCAGTTGGACGGTTGGGAATGCGAAGAGTTTTCTGGGTCATGGTGTCCTCGTCGCACGCGGAAGCGGCACTTGGCGGCTTCCGCGTGCTTCGTCAGGTTAGTTTGCGAGACCGATGGACGTCAGGATGGTCTTCACGCGTTCGGTTTCCGAACCGATGAAAGCCTTGAATTCGTCGGAAGGCGCATAGTAGTCGGTCCAACCGCGGGCTTTGAGGATTGCCTGCCACTCGGCGGACTTCACCGTCTTCTCGACGGCGGACTTGAGCGCATCGAGATCGGCGCCTTCGACGCCCGGACCCGCGAAGATACCGCGCCAGTTGACGAGTTCGATATCGAGGCCTTGTGCTTTCAAAGGCTTTGCCTCGATGCCTTCGATCGGCTCCGGATAGGAAATCGCCAGTGCTCTGAGGTCGCCGGATTTGATCTGGCCTTCCCATTCGCCGTAGCCCGACACGCCTGCAGTCGCCTGACCACCGAGCATGGCTGCAAGCGACTCACCACCGCCGGAATAGGCGACGTAGTTGATCTTGCTCGGGTCAGCACCCGCTGCCTTGGTAACGAGCGCTGCGAGGATATGATCCGCACCGCCCGCCGATCCGCCAACCCAGATCGTCGTCGCGACGTCTTTCTTAATCGTAGCCAACAGATCGTCCATTGATTTGATCGGCGAATCCTTCGGGACGACGATCACGAGCGGGTCGCCGGTCAGGCGAGCGATCGGAGTGACCTCCGTCAGATCGACCGGGGACTGGTTGGAGATGCTTGCGCCGACGAGCGTAATGCCCGCGACAAAAAGCTGATTTGGGCTGCCCTTCGCGGAGCCGATGAACTGAGCAAGACCAACCGTGCCACCTGCCCCTGGGACGTTGATGACCTGAACGCTCTTCGCATTTCCACTTGCCATCATGGCTTCCTGCATGGAGCGCGAAGCTGAATCCCATCCGCCACCTGCGCCAGCAGGCGCTATGATGGATAGTTCCAGATCCTGCGACGAAGCCTGTAGCGTTCCAAGTCCCAAGGTGCCGCCGATTACGGCGGCCAGAAGTCCGAGTTTTAATAAATTGCGCACAGCGATTTCCTCCTGCTGATAGGGCTCACCTCCTGAGCCGTGCGCCTAAATTGCATTATATAATTATAAAAGTAAATATGATTTGCTAACGCTTTTCGGTCACTGACGACACATTGTCAAATTGCTCTCCTGTGAAATGAATTCTGCCGGAGCGGCGGCACCCATGTAGAGGGATCACTGCTAGCTGCTTCGAGCGTAAAGCGGCTAAGGCGTCTCCACCGGTCCGGCCATTAGGCGAAGTATGCTCTGTGCGTGACGTTCTTTGATTGGCGCCGGGCGCAGACTGACATCTCTTGGACGGAGGTGCCGAATAAGCGAACGGCCGGTTTGAATGCGCAAAGCTGCCCTAGGAGCGCTTTAGCCGCTTGCTCCGTCGCTCAGTATTTCCATGTACGCGCGATAGACGAAGACGCGCCCGCGTCGTCGACCCGTTGCCTCTTCAACGATCCCGAGTTTCTGGAGTTGATCTAGAGCTGCGTTGACGGTCGGCATTGTCAGTCCGCTTCGCTTCATCGCTGCGGTCGCGGTCAAATAGGGGCTTGTGCGCATGGCTTCGTGGATCTGGAGGACCGATCCCGTTCGCTCCGACTCTCTTATGATGCGTTCGCGGTCGCCCTCGAACAGTCGTGCAATTTGGTTGGCGGTCTCAAATGCTTGTTCCGCAGTTTCGGCGATCCCATCGAGAAAGAATTCGAGCCAAGCTTCCCAGGTGCCGTATTCTCGGACTTCCTGCAGCAGCCGGTAGTAATCAGCCCTTCGCGATTTGAAATAGAGGCTGAGATAAAGCAAGGGTTCCCGAAGTACGCCCGTGGCGCAAAGAAATAGCGTGATCAGGAGGCGGCCGAGACGACCATTGCCGTCCAGGAAAGGGTGTATGGTTTCAAACTGAACGTGAATGAGCCCCGCCTTGATCAGCGGGGGAATGTCGGGTGTATCCGAATGAACGAAACTCTCCCATTTTCCGAGACAATTCATGACTTCGTTGGGAGGGGGGGGGCACGAACATGGCGTTTCCCGGCCGAGTTCCACCGATCCAGTTCTGGGACGTGCGAAATTCGCCAGGGCTTTTCGTCCCACCGCGTCCGCTGTCCAACAATCGCTGATGCATCTCCCGAACAAGGCGCAGGGATAGCGGTAGTTGTTCCAGGCGTTCAAGGCCGAACATCATGGCATCGACGTAATTGGAGACTTCGCGAATATCGTCGACGGGCTCACCACTGATCGCCTCCGTTTCGAAGCGCAGTAGGTCGGAAAGCGTCGATTGGGTACCCTCTATTTGGGACGAAAGGACCGCCTCCTTTCGTACATACATGTAGAGGAATAGTTCCTTGTTGGGCAACAACACGGAAACACCGTCAAGCCGTCCGAGCGCGCGCTCGGCCGCGCTGAGACGAGTGAGCAAGCCTGTAATCGCGATTGGCGGAACTGGAGGAAGGGGAGGCGGCACAAACGCCTTGACGCGTTCGCCAGCCACAGCGGTTTCCACGAAGCGACCCAGCCGCGCGTTGGTGTTGGGGTCTTTGCTGAACATGGCCTTCCCGCGTCGAGTGTTGTGCTGAAGTTAAATAGCATTGCGCGTTAATAAACGAAACGGCATTGTCGTTAATTAATGCTCTCGCTTAATTAACGGTCGGGCAAACGGAATCTGGTTCGATTGCCATCAAGGCGAAAGAGAGTTGAAGTCTTCTTCTTTCATTGCCAACTCGGAGCGGTCGAGAAGTCGCGGGCCTTGCGATCAGGTTGCCTTTCGCAGTTCCGTGATCTTCTGAAACTCAGCCAGGATGTCTGGAAACCTCTGGGCGAGATACCGCACAATCCGTGCGTTGCTGAGCAGTCGCGTGAGGTATCCGGTGGTCAAAACGAGATCGAGATGATCGGCACCATAGTCGTGCTCGATCGTCTTAAACTCACGGTCAAGGCTGGCTGCTTCATTTTCCATCAGCGCGATCTGATCGCCGCTCAGGCCGCGGATTGGTTTCTTCGGGCGAACGAGCATCGATTCTGGCGTGGCCGCGACCAGCGAACGCGCATAGGTGATTGAATACTTGTTCATCGCCGTCATCAACTGCGCCGATTCAATCTGGCGCATGGGCTCATTTTCTTGAGCTGGCCAATTGTGTTCACAGGGATATGCTTGTCCTTTAGAAGATCGATAGCTTCGGGACAAATGCCGTCAAGCAAGCTCTTTTTCTGCTGGATGCTGTGGATGTTCACGTTCAATGCCCGCGCCAGCCGCTCTTGAGGCACACCCTTCTCGATGGCAGTCAGGATCATTTTGTGTTCCTGGATCGTCGCCAGGCGGCTAATTCGTCTATTGTAAGTAAAGGCCTCATCTTCGATCGCGACCAGGCAGACCACTTCGGTCTCGCCCAACTTCCTGAGGACATCGATACGAATGTGGCCATCGAGCAGATGAAACACTGTGGGATCCGCTTTGTCGCGGATCACGACGGGGTGGCTCAATCAACCCGAGCTCAGCAATCGAGGACGCGATCTGGGCATACTTCATCGACTTGGTCACGGTTGGGGGGAGCTGCTTCAGCGGCAATATCTCGGCGATCGGAATCCGCAAGCTCGTCATTTCAAAGGCCAGCGCGACAGGGGCCTTGGTTTCAGGGTCTTTCATTCTGACGTCCCCTTTCCGCGGTAAGCCGGGTCGCCAGGGTTTCGGGCAGACTGATCAAGCCTTCCTCCTCCAGAACTCCCTTAAATTCAGAATCGCTGATCAGCCTGCGCATCGCTTCGGTGACGAAGGCAAGCCGCGCCTTCGCTGCTTCCGCGCGCCGAATGAGGATGCGCTTGCGGTCCGCGTCATCGTGATAGGCCCGCAACAAGGCCTCTGACGAGATGGTGGGAGGTCGAGGTTTGGGGCTGTAGTGCACACTCTCTTGAGTGAATGGAGACATGACCTTGTCATGCGAAAGGGCAATAATAATGTATTCGGATAATGTTTATGGCAATATAAAGAATATTGATGGCGAGGGATTTAGATTAGCCGGCCAATTGATGCTCCCGTGGGTTTTCGAGAAACTCTATCGCCAGGCAAGCGCCAGCATTACGATCAGGGTATTGAACGGGCGTCATGGGCACGGCAGAGGCACATAACATGTTTCTGGGAGTTCCCGGTCGACATCGCGAAGCGATAACGGCCCTTCTGGATGAATAACCACCAGCGCATCTCTTCGAGGGTCTGAGCCAAGAGACATGAACGCTGGCGAACACCGCTGCCGCGCTCGTGTTGTGAGGCTTCCAAAAACCCTGGACACCGCAAGGCGCCGTTAGAACCCAGCACGTAGAAAGGTCGCGAGTTCGTCTACGAGTTCAGGAGACTTCTGACACACATATACGCCAAATTCGGCTGTCGGCGCAGGCGGCAGCCCGTACTTTGTTTGGAGGTTTTCGCAATCCGCGGGCAGGCCTTCCTGCAGAAGAAGTCCGATGCCAAGACCTGCCCGCAATGCTGAGATCAAAGCCGAGAAGGTCGAGGCTCTGCCGCCCGCGGTCCACTCTATTCCGTCTTCGGCCAAAAGGGCGAACATCCGATCCTGCCATGAGCAGGAGCCGTCGAAGATGATGATGGGTATGGGGGCGTTTTCGTCCACTTCCAGCATGCGACTCGCGCACCAGATGAGCTGGCGGGAGATAAAGCCAGTCGGAGTTGTTGAAAAGCGGGCGGGGTCGGCCACGACAATGTCGCTACGTCCATCCACCAGCGACCTTGCGAGGTCTGCCGAATGCGAGGAGTTCAAATCGATCTCCACCGAGGGGTGACGCCTCTTGAAGTCCGCGATAGCCGAAGGCAGCCTGGTGACGGCGAGATCTTCCACCATACCGAGCCGAACTCTGCCCGAAAGCTTTTTGCCGACGATTTGCCTGCGCATGTCCTCGCCAAGGGCAATCGTCTTCCTGGCGTAGGCAAGGAAAGTCTCCCCGGCGTCTGTCAGGGAGACACCTTTATGGGAACGGACGAGCAGCTGCGTGTCAAGATCCATCTCAAGACGCTGCAATTGCATGCTCACCGCGGGCTGCGTCCGAGCGAGACGATCCGCGGCTTTGCTGACGGTCCCAGTTTCTGAAACCGCGATGAAGGCTTGCAACAGCCTCGTGTCGAAGTTCAGCTCCATATAAAACATCCTTATAGCTCTCTAAGAATTATAACACTACACAGCATGGCGGTCAGATGACAACCTCCCCTCACAGTAAAAATGGTGACGGAGACCTGTCGTGAGCTACAAGGAAAAACTCGAAAAGTGCGGCGTTAACTGGCCCAGTCTCAGCCGGCCAGATCTCCCCTTCGCGCCGACCAAGCGCATTGGCGACACGCTTTACGTTTCCGGCCAAATCCCGGAAGTGGCCGACGAAATCGCTTACATCGGCCAGGTCGGCAAGGAAATCGACGTCGAGATGGCGCTCCAGAGCGCGAAGATATGCGCTGCCAACATCGTTTACTGGGTCGAAAAAGCGCTCGACGGCGATCTCGACCGTGTCGTGCAAATGGCAAAGATGAATATCTTCATCAACGCCGTTCCCGGCTTCACCGCTTACTCTCAGGTCGGCAATGGCGCTTCGGAAATCATGAATGCCCTATTCGGCGAGCGTGGGGAGCATGCCCGGTGCGCGGTCGGCATGGGTGGTCTTCCGGCCAATGTTCCCGTCGAAATCGACGCGGTCTTCCACGTGCGCTGAAGGAGAGCGAGATGCCGCCTGTCATTCACTTTAATCACGCGGGCGCAAGCATCCTTGCTCCGGAAACAGTCGAATTGATAGTGGCGCATCTCCGCCGCGAAGCGGAACTGGGTCCCATGGAAGCTGGGACGGCCGCCGCTGACCGCTTGGAGGCTGGATATGCGAGGGCGGCCCGTCTCCTGGGGTGCGCGGCCACGGACGTCGCGTTCGGGACCGGTCACGGTCAGCTTTACGGCGACATCCTCGCTTCGGTGCCGCTCAAGGCGGGCGACCGCGTCCTGGTAAGCCGCCAGGAGTGGATCGGCAACGTGCTTGCCCTGAAGCATGCGTGCCATGTTTCGGGCGCCTCAATGTCGGTAATGCCGTGGGATGAAACCACCGCGGTAGACGTCGAGGCGGTGGTGAGGTCTCTCGATCCCGACGTGAAGATAGTGGCGCTTACTTGGGTTGGTGCGAGTGGCGCTCTTATCAATCCCGCCGAGGCGCTCGGCAAGGCGTTACGCCAAGCGAAATCGGGAGCCTTCTACATGATCGACGCCAGCCAGGCGATCGGACAACTTCCTGTCGATGTGTCGGAGATCGGGTGCGACGTCCTAGTCGCCTGCGGCCGGAAATTTCTGCGGGGGCCACGCGGAACGGCTCTCGCCTATATCTCGCCCAGGCTCGCGGTGTCGATGGTTCCGAGGCGCGTGGACGACCGCTCCGCCAAGCTCGACGTCGGGCGCGCGGCCATCCACCAGAGTGCTCAAGCTGTGGAAACCGCCGAGTTCGCCGTGGCATTGCGCCTGGGGTTGATCGACTCGCTCGAGCGAGCCCTGAGCCTGAATGCGTTCGACACCCGGGTGAAGCTCAACACACTCGCCACGGAGCTCCGCAACAGGCTCACGGATGTGCCCGGCGTAAACATTCTCGACCTCGGCCGCGACAAGGCCGCGTTCGTGACTTTCGTCATCGAAGGCATTCCATGCCAGCGGGTGAAGGAGCTTCTCGCAGCCCGCGGGATCACGATCGGAAAGAACGGCGTCGGATACACGCCGTTCGACATGGACATCAGAGGCATCACGGAAATCCTGCGAGCCTCGGTCCATTTTGGCAACACTGACACAGATATCGAAAAGTTAGTCCAGGCCGTGCGCGAGATCGCCGCGGAAGCGGCCGAGGCCGCGTGACGGAAGAGGGAATTGGACAGATGAGCACAGCAAACGTGAAGAAGACCGCACTGGTACTGGGCGGCAGCAAAGGACTGGGTTTCGGCGTAGCTGAAGCCTTGGCTGACAAAGGGATCGACGTGGCGCTTGTGGGCCGCGACGAAGCGACTCTCCGCGCGGCCGAGGCAAAGCTCGAAGGAAAGCCCGGCGTGGCGATGTCCTTCTCTTGCGACCTGTTCGAGAAGAAGGGCGTGTCCGAACTCCTAGGCTGGGTCGATCGGCATATGGGGCACGTCGACATACTGCTTCTCAACGGAGGCGGCCCTCCGCCGTTTCCGGCTTCGAAGTTCGAGGAGGAGATCTGGCTCCAGCAGTTCGGTGCGATGTTCCTCAACCAGGTGAGGATTGCGTCACACTTTCTGCCGGGCATGAGGGCTCGGAAGTTCGGCCGCATCGTGGCGGTGTCTTCCACGAGCGTCAGGGAGCCTATCTCTGGGCTGACTGCTTCCAACGCGTTGCGTTCGGCTCTCGCTGGTTGGGCGAAGACGCTGTCGCTGGAAGTGGCCGCCGATGGGGTCACCGTGAACGTGGTCCTTCCAGGAAGGTTCGCCACGGAGCGCACCGTGTATTTCGACGCTATGGACGCGGCTGACCGCGGTGTTGATCCGTCCGTGATCGCCGGGGAAAGCCAAGCCGAGATACCGATCGGCCGTTACGGGACACACGAGGAATTCGGGGCCGTCGTGGCGTTCCTCGCAAGCGACGAGGCTCGCTATGTCACGGGGGTGGCGATGCCCGTGGACGGCGGCCTTAGCAGATCGATGCTGTAGCTGGAAGGTGCGGGAAATGGAACTCGAAGATCTTAGGACGGAGTACTCCGGCGCTCCGGCGCTACTGGCGGCGCGATTCATGATCCGGCGTTGAAGGCGGTCGCGGACGGTCTTCTTACGGGCGATCACAGAAGATGGCCCTTTGAGGGCGTTCGGACGTTCCTCGATGCGCCCTATGTTGAGGACGCCGCCAAAGCGCTTTTCTCCGGTCAGACGATATCGGGCATCGACGTAGCTCTCTCTCGGGGTCAGGAACAGGGCCGGCTCGCGCCTGGGTCCCAAGGCGGTTCGGCAGGTCGAGCGCGTCGGACCTTATAATCGGGTGCTCAAGGCGGCCCCGTCAACCGTGCTGAGAGTTGCCGACATCGGCGACGTCCCGATGAGGAGCAGGTTCGACCTGGAAAGCTGCCACGCCGACATCGAGGAGTTTTTCGGTTCACTTGCCGCAAGCGACTTGGTGCCGCTTGCGGTGGGGCGGTGACCATTCCATCTGGAGTTGCCCCCAAAAGATCGGACATGCTCAGGTTTGAGATTGCGAGCTGATGAACTCGCGCGGTGATTGATATCCTAAAGCACTATGCGGGTGAAGATTGTTGTAATGCTCGAACCAGAACGGCAGTTGAGCGATCACTGTTTCAGCATCCGGGGTGGGGTTTACCGAGACGTAATCGCGCTTGAATGTTTTGACGAACGCCTCGGCCATGCCGTTCTTTCAAGTCCAGGACTACAGTTCGTACTGACACTCTTGCCCGCATAGAGTTCGAGGTTACGCACCCGTTCCATCCGTGGCGCGGCCTGCGCTTCGTGCTGTCGACACGCAAACAGAACTGGGGCGAAGACCGCGTCATGTTCTACGACGCCCAAGGACGGTTGCGTTCGCTTCCGGCCTCGTTCATCGACGCCTCCGAACTGTTCCTATGCATCCGCGAAAAAGCGTTCGACGGCCATTGCCTTGCCCCACTTCTCGATGGTCTCTGCAAGCTGTTGCCGACTATCTTTAAGAGCTTGAGCGACTTTGCGGGCATCCTCCCGTCATTAATGTCAAACAGCGCAGTTGCTCTCAAAGGAAACAATGTCGCTCGCCTGCCAACGCAGCTGTTGGGGAATGCGCATTTCGAGCGCAATCACGATTTTTCCCGCCTTCAATCGTCTCCGAGCCGCCAATCAGTCGTTTCGGGTCTGTTCTCGAGAAATGAGGGTCGTTTTCGACTTTCAACGCAACGGGGCCGGTGGCTGCGCCACCGGCCTACCGCCCTGACGAAGGCGCTTGAGAGGGTGTTTGCAGGAGGCGGCGGGATCCTATGCTGATCCGAGCGCGCGCTTGCGATTTTGCCCGAATTCGCCCTTTGGGCTGACGCCCTCCCGAAAGTGAAGCCACTTGTGCTTTCCGCGTCAGAATGTTTGACATACGTCAATTAGCACGGAGCTCGGCGGGGATGACTTTGAGTGAATGGAGCGAAGATCGGGCGCGCGATGCGGCTCAGTTTTTGCAGGCGATCGCGCATCCGACACGCCTTCTGCTCCTGTTGCTGTTGGCCGAACGGCAGTTGCCGGCGAGCAAGCTTGCGCGCGCCGTTGGTGTTTCCCAGCCGGCTGCGTTTCGACATCTGCGGTGCATGGTTGAAGCTGGCATCCTTTCGATCAATACACGAACCGCAAGCATGACCTTTGCGATCGCCTCACCCACAACGATGCGGGCTGTGCTGGAGATGTCGGCGGCCCTGTCGGCTGAGCTAAATGCGCCAGAAGGAACCGCGAGGCGCCAACGCTCGCCCGACCGCAACCGGGATCTTCCACCGGAAGCCTCCCGTGCGCTGTCGAGCGCAGCCTAGGCCCTGGCAACACGTTCTTCGATCACGTAGCCCGCAACATCCTTCGCACCCTTTTCGACACTTCATCGAGTGTCGCCATCACTCGGTTTATCTGCGAGAGCTTGGCAGTCGGCACTGGACCATACCGGATGACGATATACTCTCGGTTTCTGGAGAGAGTTGCCAAGTGCTCCGCCGTGCGGCTGCGCAGAACGAGGCCAGCATTCACGGCTATTCGGGTCCGCTCACCAAGATCGTGCTCAAAGCCGCAAATTGTCTTTTGATCGATGCCCTTGGCAAGCAGAAGTGCATTGAGATAGAGCTCGATTGAATGGAGAGCGAGAAGACGTCGCGGAATGTGGTTGGGTTTAGACACGCCCTCACCAAGCTTGACGGCCGCGTCTCTATACTGCGTCGCCAATGCCAGAATGTCTCGAACCTTTGCTGATTGATCGGGATGTGCCAGGTCCATTCAGCATGCCTCCCGGCTCGAGTTGGAATCCCATGTCTCAGCCACCCGCTCTTCCATGCGGATAAGATCCCTCAGCAGTCTCCGCAGCTCTGGCCAGGGTGCCACATCGAGCTTCAAGCCGGGATCCTGCATAGCGATCAGGCAATGGAGCTTTGCGGTGACTTCGGTCAGAGAGGAAGGCGCTGTGATCCGCATAACACGCCCTGCTATGCCCGCTTGATGCGCGAGCTCCTGTTCCCGAGTGGTAGCCGCCGCGCACTCCAGACGCTGATCGGCTTCTCTCCACCGTTTCCGACGCCGGCGAAGTTCGACCCGTGCCTGGGACAGTTGTTCGGCATTCAGCTCAGAGCTCAGCCGATTGATGTCAGCGAAAGAGTGAACTGGGACAATCTGCTCGGTCCCAATCCGCAACTCGACAATGGGAGCGCCGCCGGTCACTTCCAGCAACTTCGTTTCTAGCTTTTGTCTGAGACGCGTCGCCCGCACGTGCTGCAGATGGCACGCGTACCATCTTGGCCACATCTCCCTGACAGGTGTTGGACCACTCGGCCTTTGCTGATCACGTGTTGCATCGAAACGTCCGCTTAGCCAACGTGCCGCGACGGGGAGAAGGTTTCGGCGGTCGATCACCTGCGGCAGCTTTTCGGTGGCGCCGTTCTCAAAATTTTCTTCTCTACGGGTGATTGCAGGCAAAGTTCTGCTATTCTCAGAATCAGCCATGATCCGAGCTCTCTAAAGCTAGATTTTGGTCTTGGTTCGCTTGGGGTAGGGAACCCCAGCGGGGCCGGGTTTGAATTCGTAACGTGGATACGATAACCGCCAATGCTGCTCTATTCAACGCTAAATCGTATCAGTGTTACGAAATGACGCCAATTCAGTGCAAGATGGCGCGAGTGGCGCTGGGCTGGGGTACGCGGGATTTGGCAAAGAATGCCAGCGTATCGCCTGATACTATCGCCAGACTGGAACGAGGCGAGCGGCTCCGAGATTCAACCGTGGACGTCGTGCAGGCAGCTTTTGAAAGAGCTGGTATAGAGTTCATCCCAGAAAATGGTGGTGGCGTCGGTGTTCGCTTTTCGAAACCAAAAGATTGAGTTCACGGTTCGAGGGATACGCCCTGCATCAGTCTCACTGATGATCCAACGGCCGCCAGAGACGGTATCATCGAAATCTCGGCTTCGCTGGCCAGCTCGGGCAGGCGACGGCAGAGCACTTTTGAATTGGAGCGGTTTGCCGGGCCTAGGCTTCCCGGATCCCGGCCTGTGGCCGTCGCGATGCTGATCCTCCGAGACGAGGCTTTTAACCGGTCAAACCGCGCGCGAACTGGCTCTGGCAGCGCTGCTGCCGGCGCCTGGTGCGCTCATTTTTTGCTGACGCCCCGAAGCCGACTGGCACGTGGCGAGCTAAACGCGGCGGGCCAAGACAATACTCAGACGAGCAGCGCTGCTGCTCACGACCGAAACATCCGCTCTCCTCAGTCAGCGCGGCGCATTGTTCCGATTGAACAGAGCAGCGCGGATCATATCCGCCTTTGAAGCCGGGATGGATCGGACAACCGCAGGTGCCGCTGCCTTTCGGGTCTCGTCGCGCTTTCTAATGCTTTCAATCTTCTCTGAGGCTGCCAATCTGTCGGCGGCCGATACTGTGTCAACCGGCATTCCGTTGGTGTCGTGACGAGCGGATCGTGGCTGTGCGACCGCCATATGATATCTCTTTGAGTGGAGATAGGCTCCCGTCGCCCGTCGCAGCGCCGAGACGCTGATCTCGGGCCTCAGAAGTGGTCTAATTTCATTCCAGAGCCCGAGCGCGAATGGTGGGATTGCATGACCAGTCTCCGTGGGCAGGATCGCGATCGGTTGGATGAGGAGCGCGTTGATCGCCTGGGCTTTCAATACATCCGTCTCACGCGCCACAACCGGACCAGATTTCTC
>NZ_QJNR01000014.1:699240-710616 GCF_003355565.1 Ensifer sp. M14 | reverse complement strand
GATCGCCTGCAAAAACTGAGCCGCATCGCGCGCCCGATCTTCGCTCCATTCACTCGAAGTCATCCCCAACGAGCTCCGCGCTGTTGTGCTCAATGCCATCTACGAAGGCGACTTCTGTGGTTTCTCCTACGGGTTCCGGCCCGGTCGAGGACCCCATGATGCATTGGATGCCCTATGCGTGGCGATCGACCAGCGGAGGATGAGCTGGATAATTGACGCTGACATCCAGAACTTCTTTGGGGCGGTCAGCCAGGAATGGTTGGTCCGCTTCTTGGAACACAGGATCGGCGACAAGCGCATCATCCGCCTGATCCGCAAATGGCTGAAGGCGGGCATCCTCGAAGACGGGATCGTGACCGTAGGTGACAGGGGAACGGGACAGGGCTCGGTGATCTCACCGCTGCTCGGGAACATCTACCTGCATTATGTGCTCGACCTGTGGGCCAAACGCTGGCAACAGCGCGAGGCCACCGGCGACATGATCACCGTGCGTTATGCTGATGACCTGATCGTCGGTTTCGAGCGCGAGGGCGACGCTCGTCGCTTCCTCGCTGCGATGCGCGCGAGGCTTGAGGAGTTCATGCTGTCGCTCCATCCGGACAAGACCCGCTTGATTGAGTTCGGCCGCTTCGCTGCGGTCAACCGCCAGCAACGCGGGCTCGGCAAACCGGAGACCTTCGCCTTCCTGGGGTTCACGTTCATCTGCGGGAAAACACGCAAAGGGCACTTCCAGCTTCAGCGGAAGACCCGAGGCGACCGCATGCGGGCGAAGCTCAAGGACATCAAGGCGGACCTGCGGCGGCGGATGCACTAGCCAATCTCCCAACAGGGAAAATGGCTGAGGCAGATCGTCGGCGGGCACTTCGCCTACTTCGCGGTTCCAACGAACCTCCGGGCGCTCTCCGCGCTCCGGTATCGGGTGACTGGTCTCTGGCGGCGATGCCTACAGCGGCGCAGTCAGAGGGCCGACGTCACTTGGGAGAGAATCGTGAAACTAGCCAACGACTACCTACCCAAGCCTTGCATCCTTCATCCATGGCCAAATGTACGCTTCGCCGTCAATCGCCGTCAAGCGGGCGAGGCGTGAGAGCTGCCAGTAATCATGCGTGTTCGAGGCTTCCGCCGTTTTACGAAGGCCGAGGTTCAGTCCCTCCACAAGCAGGACGTTCAACAAGCCGACCCGGTCGGCGCATGGCGCTCCGGTTCTCAGATGGGAGAAGGCGTCGGAGAAGCCGATCGCCTTGTCAACCTCCGGCAAGATGTCTGTGATCCGCACGGACGGCATCCGACGATAGAGATCGAGAACCAGCTCTTCTGCGTTTTCGGGAACGTCTGCAGTCAGCCGGTCGATCCGCAACGTTCCATCTTCGATGCTGCCATGGGGAATGGTCCCATCGCGAGCGGCACGCGCCAACCGATTCAAGCAGTCCCACGGGCTTTGCGATCAGTCAGCCAGGCTTGGGAATCAGGAGGAACCGCCAGCCTGGCGTTCGCCTGCGCCGAGGTCAACGGTACATGGACCTGCTTCAGATCACCGTATCGGCGGGAATGATCCAGCCATATGTCCGGCCCAGTCGCGCGAGAGCAGCGGCGAGATTGCGTTTAGAGCCTGGCCCACCCGCCTGCGGATGACGGAGTTAGACGCGAGCAAAGCTGAGCGCGCCCTCCTCTGCCGTCTCAATGTCGACGCGTGTTGTGCCATGCATTCGCTGAAAACGCTGAAAACCGACCCGACCATCAATCCGCTACAGAAGTAAGGCTCAGGTCATGCGTGTTGCCGGAGCTGACGGTGGTCTCCTGCTAACTTCTCTTTCACTAGATGGTGCAGACGTTGACCATTTTGCCTACCATTTGACGACGAGCGTTCCTCGCGTATCTTTGGGCGCCCTTACTTGTGATCCGATAGCCGATCAAAGACTTTAACTTCGGTGGCAACGATGATTTCCAACTACGTTCTTAGCTTCGCTTCCGCGTGCAGTTTCTGCGTTCTTCTGGTTTCATATGCGCCAGCCGCCGCGGGAAATGCTTCCGAAGCAGATCTCAGTAGCGATCGAAGGCTGGCGACAGAACTCGCCACCTGCAGCGGGGGTCTGTCCGCGACAACTCAGTACGATGGCTACGTTGAGGGACTGCGAGAAAGCCGGATGGCTGCCGCCGACGCTCTGGCCTTTGTCCTAGAGAGCGCAGCGCTGCCGGGCGCGGAATATGAAGCGATCGCAAGAAAGCAGGCAGTAACGCTCGAAGCCGAGCTGTTGGCGAGCCCAATGCAAGGTCGTGCACTAGCGATCTCCACCAAAGAAAAATGCGCGGGGCCAATAGCCCGGGCACAAACGCTCTACGACACTCAACAGAAGGCTGCAGATGCACCAAGAACTGATGCTGCCGAAGGCGCCCGACAACAAACGCTGCACATCGAAGAGGAGGTCTCACGAGTTCGAGCGCAAGCTGATGCAAGAGTCCGGGCCGCAGAGCAGGCGAAACAGGGAGCGGAGGGACAGGCTGCGAGGCAAGTCAAGGATGCGGCTGAGGATGAAGCCACGGCACTGAACCTGAAGGAACCGGCAAGGGACGACCCTATGCTGACATCGGGTGATCAACGATCGGCGACCGCCCAAAGCAAGCCGGAAAGCGTTGAGGCCCCGGACAATCTAAAGCTTAACCCGATAACGTGTTCGTCATTCTACGGATTGACGAAGGGTTTCGCGCCGGCGTCCAAGCGTAGCGAAATGGAGCATAGCGCAGAAGCTCTGTTTTCCGAATCCGGCGGAACGGCGGATCAACTTGTAGAGACCACCGTCAAGATCGCCCGATTGTTCAAGATGACCGAAAAGCACGGCGAACAAGCCACGCGACATCTCATGGAATTCTTCGTCGAAGGATGTAATGTCGTGGTGGTGGAAACCAACGCCGCCTACAGTGAAGAGTTGGCGCTCGACGGTTCCGATCCCGTTCACGGATCTGCTTGCTACACCTGGGCGAACGTAGCGAGGACCTGGTGGCAACAGAACGCCGAAAGATCCCTGATGAAGGCGCAGGCAGAAGCCGCCATGGCTAATCCTGGCCTCTATCGTATCCTGGCTACGACCATAGATGGGATCGCTAACCGCGACCCCCTTACCGGGAAGGCGGTCCAATCAAATCGTTGGAACCGAAGTTGCGTGGCAACACTAACCGGTCGGCGAAGTTGACGCGCCAGGGAGCGGGAAAAGGATGAGGGGGGGTCAAGCCGCAAGGGCATACTTGGCTTGTTTGAGGCGGCCGTCGCCAACAGCGGCCCGGACCTGAAGGCCCGGTGGGTGACAATCGGAGACCAGCGCATCTGACGCTTCTTGTTCATGCGGACATTGACGAGGCTGTTGGTGGCGCTTTCGGCCGGAGAACACAAGATCGACTGGCCTGACCAATAACGTCGGCAGTATTTGACAATCGAAGCCTTGTTCTGGACCAGATAGGTGCGAAGATTTCTGACCAGTTCGGTGCAAAACCGGCTTCTTGATCCAACGTCAGCACCGCCCCCGATTTCGGACAAGCATTGGTCGATGGGCGTCGCGACGCTCAAAAGTTGGCTCTTTACTCACCTACAACCCTAAGAGCCAAGTCTCCACCTTCCCCTTGCCCTTGACTTCGATCACCCCCCTCGCCTCGAAGACGAACTGGCCTTGGAGCTGCTCATAAACGCGACGCGTCACCTGAACGGAGTCGGGAACGCCCCCAGACTCCATTCGGCTCGCCAGATTCACCGTGTCGCCCCACAAGTCGTAGATATATTTGCTCTTGCCGATGACGCCGGCCACGACCGGGCCGCTGTTAATACCGACCCTAAGCTTCAAGGACGTCTTGTGCTCCAGCGCATGCTCGCGACTGATATGGATCATGCGGATGGCCATGCGCACCATGCGCTCGGCGTGATCGGAGCAAGGCTCGGGCAGTCCGCAAACCGCCATGTAGGCGTCGCCGACCGTCTTGATCTTCTCTATCCCGAGGTCCAGCGCCGCCGCGTCAAACCGCGTGAATAGCCCATTGAGCAACTTAACGACATCCTGCGGCGGCATGTTGGACGAAAGCTCGGTGAAGCCCACCAGGTCCGCAAAGGCCACTGTAACCTCCGCGAAGCCATCAGCAATCCGTTCCTCGCCACCGCGCAGTCGATTTGCGATCGGCGCCGGAAGTACGTTCAGCAACAGTTCCTCGTTCTCACGGTTTTTGTTTTCGATCACCGCGTTCTTTTCGCGAAGATCCTCGACCATGCCGTTGAAAGCCGAGCAAAGCTGCCCGATCTCGTCGCCTGTGCGAACCGGCACGCTGGTGTCGTAATCGCCAGCGGCGAAGCGTTTCACGCCGGCCGTGAGCTCCCTGAGGGGTGCAAGCATTGCACGCGCAAGCCAGGCGGCCGCAGCGATCAAGGCGAGCAATGCTAACCCGCCAACCACCATCAGGTCCCGGCGCAGTTGGTCGATCGCCGCAAAGGCTTCGGCGCTGTCGATCTTGGCGACAACTCCCCAGTTGACGCCTGCGATTGCTAGTGGGGCCCATGACGCGAGCGTGGGAACGCCGCGGTAGCCGACAATGTCTCCGGTCCCCTCGACACCGGCAAGGGCCGCCCTAGTGGCAGCGGTCTCAATGCGCTGGTGCAGCACTGGCGTCCCGTAGCGCTGAATGTCGGCGATTTCCGCGTCCGATGTGCCCACGGATTTAAGCTCGGCGAAGTAACCCTCACGATCTTCATAGAACGCCCGTGGGCCTGAGCGAACCAAGTAGTCGGGCCCGACGAGGTAGGCCTCGCCGGTTTCTCCGAACCCCTCCTGCCGCCAGCGACGGGTTCCGGTGACGACCTTGTCGATCTCCTCGTTCGACAGTTGCGCAACCAGCACGCCGATGACGTCGCCTCGGTCGATCACCGGTGCGGCCATGAAGGCAATGGGAGCGCCACCAGACGGCGCATAGGGCGCGAAATCCTCGAGACAGATCGCAGATCGATCGGCACTTTCCGCACATCGGGCAACCGCGGTGGCGACGTTGGAGCGATGGTACGGACCGAATTGAAGAGACGTAGAGAAATCCACTTCCTTCTGGACGGTGTAAATCAGGCGCCCTGTCTTGGGATCGGCCAACATGAAATCAAAGAAGCCTACCGTGTTGGCCGCCGTGCGCATCAAAGGGTGGTAAATTGCATGTAGCCGGCTGTAGTCGCTTCCGTCGCCGGCGTCGTCGACGAGCTTCCGCCTCTCCGGCGGGTTCGGATTGGCGACGATGTAATGGTGCTGCAGATAGTATGGGGCATTGCCGACCGGAAGGTAGTCGGTCAGCGCCGGCTCTCTGCCCAACACCCTTGCCATCTGCGGGATGAAATTATCGGCATACCAGTCGGTGACCTTCTCACGCAGTTCTGGCGGCAATTCTTGCCGATCGAGCCGGTCGACCGCGCCGCGAAACTCACGCGTTGCATCGACAACCATCTTCGAGGTGGCCAGCAGCCGCAGCTCACTCTGGATTGTACGGAAGTAGGTTTCGACCTGGCGAACCTTGTTCTGGCGGGCCGCCGTGAGGTGATCAAATATCACCGCTTCAATCGCATCACGGGCGCGGAAGTAGCCAAGCACCGCTGTGACCAGGATAGCGATCGCGCCGAGCAGAACGAGAACAGTGAAGAGTTTTGCAGCCAACCCGAAAGACGCAGAGCGCGATGGCGAGACCATATCCCTCGACGATTTCATTCACGCTGCCCCACGACGCGACCTGCCCCAAATGAAGTCAACGTTTACACGCCATGCAGATGCTGTCGTACATTGCCCCTCACCGTGAGCAGATGGATGAGGAGGCTGCAGATTAGCATAGCCGTATTAAACGCAAGAGATAATTTCGGAAATCCCAACGACGCTGGTGTTGCAGCGTTGTGGAATGCGCACCTCGTGCCCGTTACCATCGAGGAACGACGCGAGAAACCAATCAAACACTGTCTGGAGGCACGTCCGAACACGGAGATGCCTGGCGTCACCATCTACATCTTTGCAATCAGACGGGTCGAACCGCCAGCCGCCATGTGGGCATCGCTCGATGCAAACAGACCCATCAATAGAACCGTAAAAGGGACCCAAAGTACTGTTGCGGGTGAAGAACACAGAGCGCCCCGGCGTTGTCCTTGGCTTCGCGAGTTGGATTGTGCGCTCAATTCCTGGGGCATGCGAAGCAGTATTTTGTGTGAACGTTCGTCGCTTCGTTGGACCGGGAGTTGGTGGCAACTGCTACATAACACCCGGCATGTGGGCACGATGCCGCAAGACTGCCGGTGCAATCACCTATCTGGCGATGCCGGGGAGTTTTTTATTGTAGAAAATTACCAATCTGTTTTACTGCGGCTCGCTTCTTGGCTTTTCGGGGGATATTGCCGATGGAATGCACCCGCAGGGATATTATGCTTGGTGGTCTGGCACTGCTTAGCGCCGACGCAATCCAAAAACCGGTCTTCGCTGCGGCGACGTCCTATTTTTCCGGCGCCGCAGTCGACAATGGTGTGACCTACCGAAGCACTAATTTCGCCAAGATCGACAGGAAATGGCAGCGTCAGGTCGTCAAATATTTCAGCACCGAGCCGATCGGCACGGTCGTTGTCGATACAAGGCACCATTTTCTCTATCTGATCATGGAGAACAAGACGGCCATCCGCTATGGCGTCGGCGTCGGGCGCGAGGGCTTCAAATGGTATGGCCGCGCTACGATCGACCGCAAATCGCTCTGGCCGCGCTGGACACCGCCGCCGGAAATGCGCGAACGTCACCCCGAGCTGCCTGAGTTCGTTGACGGGGGCTCGCCGACGAACCCGCTTGGCCCGCGCGCCATGTACCTGCTTCGTGATGGTATCGACACCGGCTATCGCTTCCACGGGACGCTGGAGCCGGGTAGTATCGGCAAGGATGCCTCCAGCGGCTGCATCCGCATGTTCAATGAAGATGCGATCGATCTTTATCAGCGCTGCCCGATCGGCACCGCCGTTCAGGTCCTGCCACACATTGCCGACAAGGCCCCCGAGGTCAGTCAAGCAACTCCGGTCGCCCCCCCCGTCGAATGAGGAACACCGCCCTGATGCCCGCTATGCCCGGCTGTACGAAGCTGCTTTCTGCTGCGGCCATTCTCCTGACGCTGACCGCCTGCAACACCTCCGAGATTGCTGCGGTCGAAGAACCAGCCGCGGTGCCGATGACCGGAAGAACCGACGATCCGGCGCCCGGCTTCGAGACAGTCTCGGCCGGCAGCGAGGAGGATTTCATCCTCAATGTCGGCCGCCGAACCTATTTCACGCAGGATTCGGCCAGGCTCGATCCCGTCGCCAAGGCAACCTTGGACAAGCAGGCGATCTGGCTCAACAGCAACCCGCGCTGGCTGGTCAAGTTGCAGGGCTTCTCCGACGACAGCGGCTCCGCCTCGAAGATGGCGAAGCTGTCGCAGCAGCGCGCCGATGCGGCGATGGCCTATCTTGCCTCGAAGGGCGTTGACCCCAACCGCATGTGGGCCAAGGGCTATGGCAACGACCGCGAGGTGCGCGACTGCACGGAGCGTTCCTGCAAGGTGCAGAATCGGCGCGTGGTCTCCAATCTGCGCACAGAACGGGACACACTCTGAGAGGCAGGTGTCCGGGAAGCGACCTTGGTCCCCTCGCCCTCACTTCCCCGCCCTGACTCACCGGCGCCTGCAACCACCGTTCAAGGTAGAGCAGCACCCATGGGGTCGACAGCATCTATTCAGGCCTTATGTTGCGGGGAACCGACGAGTGGACGGAGGTTCTCGTCAAGGAGAAGGCGAGCAATTTCGTCACCACGCTCTTGACGTCGTTTACCTATGAAAAGGTGTGAATTCGTCTCGGCCAACCAGCTTCGCTTATCATCGGGCTGACTACGCCGACGCTGAAGTCGGGGATCTGGGCCGTGCACCTTCGCCAAGTCGGCGCGAGCCCTTTTTGGGCTATTTCAACAACTACCGCCACCGCCATGTGCTCAAGACTGCGAAATAAACAATTGTCAGAGATGCTGGAGAGCAAAGCAGCCAGCGCTGACCAAAAAAAAGTCGGACGCTTGGGCACGAAGTTGATTTCTGGATCGCGAAGTACCTCGCTTTGTGCCGAACTGCAACAGGCGAACCGACCCGCCACCTACCGTTCTTGCCGTAGTTGTCAGAGGCATGGTATGCCGGCTTTATAAAGGGAAACGGACTGTTGCAAACAAACAAATGGGAGGATGGCGGTGAACAAGCTTGCAAGGCTCGCGGGCGGTTGATGTTCGCCGTTACGATGCTTGGTCCCTCACATGACGGCACCTCCGAGACGCTAACGGTCGACCAAGTGAATGAGCGAGCAAGTGCAGAAGCCCTCAGACGAATCCGAGAGATCGACTGTGCGTTTGCAGGCGGCGCTTCAACATATCTTGACACGAAGCTGCTCTTGCGCCGTCTGTTCTATTGAAATGAGCTCGGAGGTTTCCTCGGGATGGTGGCAGAGGACAAGATCAAGGGTCAGATGAGCACATCTGACAACTGCTCTACCGGATATTGAAACGCCTTATGTCGTCACAGGCTATGGGGGTAGTGAGGCAGCGCCACTATGCGACTTTGACAAACTGCTAGAGCGAACCAAGATGAGTTCTGTCCGTTGGCATAGGGAACTGACCGCCCGGTTGGACGCCCTCGACAACGTTTTAACGCAAGCCGAAGGCCTGGACGTAGAAACGGCCACCACAATACGTGCGCACGCTATCTAATTCGCTGAGCGAGTTGAGGAGCAACTTGAGATCATACGAGCGGAATGCAGGTTTCCGTTCCGTGACCACGTATCAGACCGAGCTGGATGCAACAGGCGGGTGCCGGCTGCGGTTCGACGTAGCAAAATGAAAATCCATCAACTTCATTTGCACTATAGAAAGATATACCTTGCGGCGTCGGACCGCGTCGGGCGTTTTATGCACCGACACAGGAATGTCCAGCCGTAACCGGCCTGTCGGGAATCATTGAACTGCCTCACAGGGACCCGCCGTGTACCTCGATCGGCGAAAGCCTACTGGTTTGAAACAGCCGCTTTCCAGGATCCGTAAGGCATCGCGAGTTGCTGTACCGTCATTGGACATGCGCGATATGTCCTATGAATGTTCACCGCTCGTTCCACGCGTTTAAGATGTAACTTAAAAACTACACCCAGTTCACGTGAGATCCGCGCTTCACGATTCAGGCTTGAAGAGTTCGCGGCGATGTCACGTTGTCGTTGGCTTAACGGTTGAGGGCTAAGTCCGCTTACATGAACTCGCCCGCGATCAGTTACAAGAACCACCGCTTTCCGCGGCAAATTATCGCCCGCGCTGTGTGGCTGTATTTTCGCTTCCCTTTGAGCCTGCGGCTGGTCGAGGAAATGCTGTTGGAGCGTGGTATTGTTGTGTCTTATGAAACGATCCGGCGATGGGCTCGCAAATTCGGCCCAGCTTACACAAAGCACTTGCGCCGAAAGACACCGCTGCGAAAGGATATATGGCATCTGGACGAGGTCGTCATTTCCATCGGCGGACGAAAGCATTGGCTATGGCGCGCTGTCGATCAGGACGGTTACGTTCTCGACGAGTTTGTCCAGGCCCGCCACGATACCAAAGCTGCCAAGCGGTTGCTGGTCAGACTGCTGAAGAAGCAATGCCTGGCGCCGAAGCGCATCGTCACCGATAAGCTGCGCTCATATGTGCGGCAAGACGGAACGTGATGCCCGCTGTCGAACATCGATCACACAAGGGCCTGAACAATCGTGCGGAGAATTCTCACGTACCACTTCGAAAACGAGAACGGGTGATGCAAGGATTTCGATCTGTCGGCGGCTTGCAACGTCTCGGTCTTTTCAGCAGTTCGAAATCTCTTCGTCCCGCCGCATCCGAAACGCTCAGCTCTTTCAATCTACATTCAACGTCTCCGTGCCATGGCGCAATGGAAGGCTGTGACTGGAACCATGACCTGATTTCAGGCATAGGGCGCCGTTTCAATTACTGCCAAACAACGTGACAACGCCCTTGCGATCGCCAGCGCAAAAACTGCCCTTTCCGCATCGACAGAAATGAACGTCGCAGGCCGTCCGCCACCCTGGTGTGGAGTGCGCTCGCAACGTCCATTAAGGAGCGTTGCGCTCTTTCAGCAACTATCCGGGGAAAATTATCGATCCGCAAAAAGCATGATACCAAAACAGGCGGCGAATCTTTAATGCTGGATTCGAACTGATTTTCACTCCGTCTGACCGCACGCAATAGATTTGGGTAGTTATCAATTCAATCAAGTAAGATGTGCAATTTCCCTGAAACATTAGCGTAAATTGTTCTTGGGGCAGTCCTCACGGGTCTTGTAAAAAGTAAAATGTCGATATTTAAGGCGAATATACTTTTGATCATCATGAAAGCCATGCCCCTCTTTGCCGGGGTTTTGCTGCAGAGGCTTCACCTGCCCTTCCGGTACATTCTGCCGAACCTTGAGGGATTTTCGTATCTAAGCTTTGACGGCTCAGGATGTTTGTGGAAAAGTTCGCTGGAACGAACGCTGGCGAAGTGCGCCTCCATCCTGTTCGGTTTCATTGTGTTCTGGACGGCGACAAGTTCAAGCGCCTTGGCGTGCAACTGGACGCTCGATTACACTAGCATTGCGCAATCGATCTCGCTGAACACAACCTCTTGTGACGCCAAGCCGACGGTTGAGCCGGAGTGGGGCGGGCTGTTCCGGTTGGCGGGAACGGAGGCCGCCTACAGCTATGGAGTGGGTGCCGACGCCATCTCAGGCGATCCAAAGGCTGAAGATGTATCCGGCTCCAATGGCGGCGTCTACACCTTCACCTACTATAAAACGACTGGGACTTTCAACATAGCGTTGAAGAGCGCTCCGACCGGCGGCAGCGGCAGCGTCACCCTGTACTCATACACCGGCATCGACCAGAACGGTAACGGGTCGCCGGCAAACACCCTTAATACGTTCACGATTGCCTATAGCCCACTCGCCGTCGCCAATGTGGTATCGGCCACAGTCGCCGCCAGTTCATCGAACAACCCGGTCACGCTGAATATTACCGGCGGCGTGGCAACTTCCGTCGGCGTTGCTTCGGCGGCCGCCCATGGCACCGCGACAGCCTCGGGCACGACGATCACCTACACACCGACGGCGGGCTATTCCGGCTCCGACAGTTTCACTTACACCGCCACCAATGCCTCCGGCACATCCGCGCCAGCAACCGTGACCATCACGGTCTCTGCTCCGACCATCGCTATCTCGCCAGGGACGATGGCCGGCGGTACCGTCGGCTCGGCCTATAGCCAAGCCATCAGTGCCTCCGGCGGGACTGCGCCCTATAGCTACGCCATAACCGCCGGCGCGCTTCCC
>NZ_QJNR01000014.1:48526-698875 GCF_003355565.1 Ensifer sp. M14 | reverse complement strand
CGCGCCAGCAACCGTGACCATCACGGTCTCTGCTCCGACCATCGCTATCTCGCCATCGTCGCTTCCGTCCGCCACCATCGGTACGGCCTACAGCCAGACGATCTCCGCCTCCGGCGGCACTGCATCCTATAGTTACGCGATCAACAGCGGCGCGCTTCCCGCCGGACTGACCCTCAGCCCCGGCGGCACCGTCTCCGGCACGCCCACCGCAGGGGGAACCTTCAATTTCACTCTGACTGCGACCGACGCTTACGGCTCAACAGGATCGGCGGCCTACTCAGTTGTCGTCGGCGCACCGGTTGTCGCATTCACATTTGCGCCGCCGGGCGGCGCTTTGTCCGAAGCCATGGCGGGTGAGGACTACAAACAATCAATCTCCGCCAAAGGCAGCGCCGGCGCACTGATGTACAGCGTCCTGTCCGGAGCCTTGCCGAACGGCATGGTCCTCAACGTCTCGACCGGTGAACTGACCGGACCGCTCGCAGTCGGTTCCGAAGGAGATTACACTTTCACGATCCAGGTTCGTGACACAAACGGATCCACGGGCACGGCCTCCTTCACCCTGGAGGTGAAACCACAGACCGTTACTGTCGAGAACCAGATCGTCAACGTGCCTGCCGGTTCTTCGCCCCCCAACGTCTATCTCAACCGGGGCGCGACAGGCGGGCCGTTCGCGTCGGCAGCGCTGCTCTCAGTGGAGCCGGAATATGCAGGCACGGCGGAGATCATCCAGGGGGAATTGGCGCAGGCGGGTCCGGCCTCGACCCCGGTCGGCTGGTATCTGCGGTTCACGCCGGATCCCGCCTATTCGGGGCAGGTGCGCATCGGCTATCGCCTCACCAGCGCCCTCGGCGCTTCCAACACCGGAACCATAACCTACATCCTCGCCTATGATCCAGGGGAAGTCGCCGAGGACATCGACCGCCTTGTGCACGATTTTGTACGCACACGACAGAACCTTATCTCTTCGTCAATCAAGGTTCCCGGCCTTCTGGAGCGCAGGCAGATGGAGCAGGCGACCAATCCGGTCACCGCCCGCATCACCCCCTCTGAAAGCGGTTTGATGGGTGGGTTCTCCACCAGTATCGCCCAGCTTGAGACGGCAAGAGACGGAGCCGATGGCATATCGGGCGGCTATTCCTCGCCCTTCAACATCTGGATCGACGGTGCTTTCCTCGCCCACAACGACAAGGACGTCAACGGCGGCAAGTGGGGCAGTTTTGCCATGATCAACCTGGGAGCGGACTATCTGCTCTCGGAACAGGCGCTGCTCGGGCTGTCCTTCCACTTCGACCGGACAACCGATCCGACCGACACAGACGCAGAACTGACCGGAAACGGCTGGCTTGCCGGACCATATGCCTCGCTCGAACTGGGGAAGGGCGTGTTCTGGAATGCCAGCTTCCTGTATGGCGGCTCATCCAACGACATCGATACGCAGTTCTGGGACGGTACATTCGACACCCAGCGTTGGATGGCGGATACCTCCATCGAGGGACAATGGTATCTCGATGAGAACACTGTCTTGACGCCGAAGCTCAGAACCGTCTACTTCTCCGAAGAGGTGGAGGACTACGCCGTCAAGAACGGTGCAGGTGACACGCTCACGATCGACGGCTTCAACGAGGAACAGTTCCGCGTCAGCCTCGGCGCTGAGATCTCACGCTCGTTCACACTCCAAAACGGCTCGGTTGTAACCCCGACGGTCGGGGTGACGGGCGGCTATTCCGGCCTTGACGGTTCCGGTGCGTTCGGCTCCATCGAGGCCGGACTGTCGCTCGAAACCGCCGAACTCTGGATGCTTGACCTCAGCCTGCTCTTCAACATCGAAGGCGAGGGAGAACGGTCCGCAGGCGCGCGTGTGGGAGCCAGCAAGGCGTTCTGACGCGAGGCGCCGTCCGGCGTATCGAGGAACGGGATCACTCCCGCAAGTGATCGCGGCTGGTGAGCCGGAGCGGAAGTTGCAGTTACCTTGGCGACGGGCATCGAAACGGATGCCTCAAGGTTCATTGCGATCTTTGCCGGGGCTGTCCTTGACGGAGAAGATCTGCGGCGGCTGGTGCGGCAGACGAAAGACGCAGCGCAGGTACGGCGCTTGTTGGCGCTGGCGTCGATCTATGACGGAGGCTCGCGTTCCGATGCCGCCCGGCTCGGCAATGTCACGCACCAGATCGTTCGAGACTGGGTCATGCGTTTCAACGAACGTGGTCCCCAAGGGCTTATTAACGGCAAGGCTCCCGGTCAGCAGTCACGGTTGAACGATCAGCAGCGTGCGGCTTTGGCGCAGGCCATCGAGCGTGGACCGACACCCTATCTCGACGGCGTCGTTCGCTGGCGTCTATGCGATCTGGCCCAGTGGCTTTGGGAAGAGTTTCACCTTTCTGTGAGCGAGCAGACGTTGAGCCGCGAAGTGCGGGCCATGGGCTATCGCAAGCTTGCCGCCCGGCCCAAACATCACGCGCAAGACCCTCAAGCTATTGAAGATTTTAAAGAAGTTTTCCCGCCGCAGTGGCTGAGATCGCAGCCGGAGCGGCCCGAGGATAACGCATAGAGATTTGGTTCCAAGACGAGGCCCGGATCGGGCAAAAGAACAAGATCACGCGCCGCTGGGCCAAACGCGGAACGCGGCCGTGCGCGCGCCATGATTAACGTACGAGATCGGCCTATATTTTCGGGGCGATCTGCCCAAAGCTCGGCAAAGCGGCAGCTCTCGTCATGCCGTGGTGCGATACCTACGCCGACGCAGCACCCGGCCGAAATCGCTCGCCATGTAGATAAGGATGCGCACGCCATTCTTATCGTGGATCAGGCAGGCTGGCACATGTCCAACAATCTCGTCGTGCCCGAAAACATCACCATCCTGCCACTGCCGCCGAAATCTCCCGAACTCAACCCGGTCGAAAACCTCTGGCTCTTCATGCGCGAAAACTGGCTCTCAAACCGGGTCTTCAAATCCGACGATATCGTCGCCCATTGCTGCGATGCCTGGAAAAAGCTCGAAAGCCAGCCCTGGCGCATCATGTCTATCGGTCGCAGAGAATGGGCAAATCGGTTCTGATCAGTGAGAACGCGTATAAGCTAAAATATTATGTGGCGGAGAATTCCAGATTCAGAGAATTCCAGATTTGGCAGTCCCCGGCTGTCGCCGGGACGGCTCCGCCACAAAATCTCACCCGATGCATAAATACGGATCAGCCGCAAGCGCCGATGCCACCAATGCCACTAGGCCATTCATGCCGCGCCGGAAGTCGACAGGCTGCGTAGCAACCATGATCTTCACTCCACCAGGGGAAAGTCCGATCACCGGCGACCCCGCAACGCCGCCACGATCGCGTGCGCCAACTCGGGCGCCACCGTACCGATCACGGTCATGTGCGCGCCAGCAATCTCGATCTCAATCCGACCTGCGGCGAAGTGGGCGGCATCCGATTGAGAGCCCTGGTGGGCCGCTTGATCGCCGACCACCGTTACCGGCACGAACATCGCCTGCTGCGCGCAGACCTTGGCCGAGGGACGAGTGGTCAGCCCAGCCTCCCGACGCCAAACATTCAACAAGCCGCGATTGACGCCCCAGCGCCGAGCAACGGCCGAGATGTTCACATCAGGTTCCGCGCTTTCCGCAAGGATGCGCGCCTTCTCCTCGTCAGTCCAATTCCGCCGCTGGCGACGACCGGTGATCATCTCGATCCGACGATATTTTCCCTCATGCCTGGCTTCATGCATGTCTTCATCCATGACTTCAAGCATGGCATCAGCGCGATCTCCAACATGGCGTAATCGCGGCGCGATCCTCCCAGGTCCTTTTTATAGAGTGATGGCTGGCGGGGGTGGTTGCCCCGATATGATGGGAAAACGGGCTCACGATTGGAACCGGGCCCAAACATCGAATGGAGGCAACCGTGGACCAATATATCGGGCTCGACGTTTCATTGAAAGACACCGCGATCGCGATCCGACAGGACGGGCAGCGGATCTGGCGGGGGAAGTTCCTTCGGACCCAAAACTTCTGGCGGAGACGATCCGCAAACACGCTCCGCACGCCAAGCGCGTCGTATTCGAGACGGGGCCGCTGTCGACGTGGTTCTATCATGCGCTGACGGCCGAGGGGGTTCCCGCGATCTGTATTGAGGCGCGGCACGCGCAAAAGGTGTTGAATGAGACGCTCAACAAGACCGATGCCAATGATGCGGATGGTTTGGCCCAGTTGGCCGAAGCCGGCTTCTACAAGCCGGTCCGGGTAAAACCGTTCGACAGCATGCTGACACGCACGCTGGTCAAGAGCCGAAATCAGCTCTTGGGCATATCAATCCAGCTTAGCAACCAGATCCGTGGCCTGATGAAAACGTTCGATCTTATCGTCCCCAAAGGATCAGCTCGGGTGTTTGATGGAAATGTGAACGAGCTCTTGAGTGGGAATGGCGGCCTGGCACGGATCATCTTGCCGCTGCTTGAGGCGTGGCGCGACATACGTAAGCGCGCGGCCGAACTCGGACGCCAATTGCTCGCAGCGGCACGAGAAAGCCAGGCTACGCAGCTGCTAATGACGATACCCGGCATTGGCGCCGTCACGGCCGTCTCCTACGTCGCAGCAATCGAAGATCCAGACAACTTCAAAACGTCGCGCTCGGTTGGCGCGTGGCTCGGGCTGACAACGCGGCGTTACCAGTCAGGTGAAACCGATTATGACGGCCACATCTCACGAAGAGGCGATAGCCAATTGCGGGGACTGCTTTATGAAGCGGCGACGGTGATCCTCACGAGAACCAGTACCAAGAACGAGAACAGTCTAAAAAACTGGGGGCTTAAGCTGCGCGAGCGGTTGGGCTTCAAGCGCGCTGCGGTGGCGGTCGCGCGAAAGCTCGCGGTCATCATGCACAGCATGCTAAAGACAGGAGAAGTGTTCAACGCATTGGCCGGCACCACCGCATAAGCGAACTGCCAGCCTTCTCACCTCAGCGCGCCAAACCCGATTTGAGGCACTGAGCGTCCCTGCTGCGGACGTGGGTTAGATCATTCCGCTTGAATGGCTGCAGCTCACTGACACTGCGCCTCCAACATAGGAAGATCCTTCCTGCGAAACCCATTATGCGGCGACCATATGTCGACCGCGGAGACAACCCTGCTCCCGGCACCGGACAGCTCTGTACAAACATGGTCGCTGAGGCCGGAACTAAGCAATCCGCTATGCAGCGCTGCGCCGCCGGCAAGGGGCGCTTACCACATACAACTCTGATTAAGTAGCGAACAGGCTGCGCCCAGCGGTGCGTCCATGCTGTGTCGCATGTACACCTCGATCACCAGCCACATGAAGGCAAGGACGAAAGCACGTGTTTCGTCGGTTCGATGGGTTAAGGCTGGCTGTCTTGACGAGGTGGAGAAGTTCACAGGTCCCCAAGCGCCACTGCCTGTGCACCTGTTGGAGGCTGATTTCTGGTCCCCGTTGGGACGCCCCTCACGTCTTTCATTCTGAACACCTTATCATAGTTGAAGCGATCTAGTCTGAAGACCGTTCGCACTCGGCCAAAACTTCGGACACAACACGGAAACAATCCATTGCTGTGGGCACGCCGCAATATGCGCCGATTTGCAAGAGGATTTCCTTGATTTCACCGGGGGTGATGCCGTTGTTGAGCGCGCCGCGAGCATGGACTTTGAATTCATATGGTCGGTTCTGGGCTGCGAGCAGCCCGAGATTGACCATGCTCCGGCTCCGATGATCAAGACCCGGCCTGTTCCAACAGCCGTCCCAACACCATTCCGTGGTCAGTACTTGCATTTCCCAACTGAACTCGGTCGCGTCCGCCAAAGCACGGTCGACATAACGATCCCCCAAAACCTTGCGGCGCGTCTCAAGCCCACGCCTGAAACGCTCCGATACATTCCTGTGATTGTCCACACTAGACTCCCAAACCTATAAGCAATGGCGACAGTGCCGACCATTAAGGGCTGTCAACCGAAACCGGATCAACGGCCCGCATTGGCTAACCCAGCGTGCCATTTAATGGAAATACTCGCACTACATGCTCGCTGCGGCCTAGCGCAAATGCCACCGCAGCGGGCGATGTACCGCGAATTCAAAGCTCCATTAGCATTCTTGCGCGCCGTAAGCAGTCTCATTCACCCCTACTATCCCCTGGCCATCCAGACGAGCGCCATCGGTATGGCTTCTATATATGTGATGGCCGCAAGTACCGTCAGCGCGATGACGAACATCGGAACAAGTTCGCGGCTGATCACCAGCAATCTTCCGTTTGACAAATGGACAGAAACCTTGGGATCCGAACGTCTCACCGGTGCGCTGCTCGATCGCATCACCCACAATGTCAACATTCTCGAAATGAACGGCGACAGCTATCGTCTCGCCCAAAGCCGCGCCCGAAAGGCCGGCTGAAACCCCTTCAGAAAATCGACGCGCACGCATGAGACCCCCGCTCGGGCTACGCCCTCCCGGAGGTCTCATGCGTGCGCCACAAGTGGCCTGGTTTTGCTCCGCCGCCTGGCCGGATTTTACTCCGGCGTTGACAGATTTCATGAACGATCCGGCGGTGAATGCGCGACGAGAGAAAGCGTTGATGAGGCAGACAGCGGCGGAATTAAGAGCGTCAATGCACGCCGATGTCGCTTTGCCTATCCCATTCCAACTGCAGGCAAGCTGGCCAAAGTGGCGTCTTGTGGAAGGATCCGTCTTGGAGAAGAGTGAGCCCCTCTCGTGCCTCATAGAGCAAGCCGAGCCAACACAAGCGTCGAAAGACGCCATACTGGAGATTGGATTTCAACTCCCAGGCTTCTATGGTCATTTCTGTGCCCGAAAGAAGCGCCAAGTCTGGACAGAGGATCTTCACGACGTCTATTGGCGTGCACCCTTCCCTGGCCTTGATGTTGAGAAGGTTGAGGAGCATGCGCCACCAAGGTAACCGCGCTCGGACCTCCTCTTCCCGCTCCGTCGGATGGACATACGAATAGAGATAATGCGTGGCGACCAAATCGAAGAAGGCTTGCGGGTTTACCAGGAACTCCCGGCCGCGCCTTGTTGGTAGCAGCAGATCTTTTTTCCGACGAAGAAGCTTCAGATGACGGGTCATGTCGCGCACGACCCAAAGCGGCGGCATGTCGCTTTCATTGAGCACCTTGTTCATGCTGTAGAGGTATTCTGCTGTGAATCCTGGCCAAAGGAAGTGCACAGCGGCCCAATGCACAAACTTGCGGTTCATGGCGCCGGTCGCCGTCAATCCGATGCCGCCCTCACCGTCAGCATAGGCAACCGAAAGCAGCATACCGCGAAGAAGTGGGGACAGTGCGGCGACATCGACGTCGCCATGCAGCTTGATTTCCGGAAGCATCGTGCGGCTGTGAGCCCTACCTCGCCCTATGCAGGTGCAAGCGATTATCAACCGGCGACAAAACAATTACTACTGAGAAAGCTTAAGTATCCGTTTTGATCAAGCGGTTTTTGGAGTCCATTTTCGAGACGTTGGTGCGCGGATCGTTAATGGCGTTGGCTTAGGTGATCGGCTAGCGCAATAACCGGTCTCTCACCTATGCCTTTCAAACACAATGCTGCCCGCCGTCATCATATCGGCAAGATGAAGTTCAAGCTGGCGAACTGGGCGGAATATGAGGCCGGCCTTCGCCGGCGCGAGAGCCTGACACTGTGGATAACGCCAGAAGCGCTATCATCATGGCAGGCGCCGAAGCGCAAGACGCGTGGTGGCCAACCACGCTATTCCGATCTGGCGATCCAGACTGCTCTAACGCTGGGCCTGGCGTTCGGCTTGCGACTGCGGCAAACCGAAGGCTTTCTGACATCAGTGCTGCAACTGATGGGACTGGATCTCGCCGTCCCTGATCATACGACATTGAGCCGACGAGCACGGACATGGCGATCTGCTGGCAGGCGGGAGCGTCGCAAAATTCCGACCAACGAGGCCATTCACGTCCTCGTCGACAGTACTGGGCTCGAATTCTACGGCGCTGGCCAATGGCTGGAGGAGAAGCACGGTGCCAAATCCCGCCGGGGCTGGCGCAAATTGCATCTGGCATTGGATGCTGACAGCGGCGACATCATCGCTCACGTCATGACCGGCCAAGACATGGGCGACAGTTCACAAGTGGGACCACTCCTTGACCAAATCGACGGTCCGATTGGCAAGTTTACAGCCGACGGCGCCTATGACGGCGACCCGACCTATGACGCGGTCACCAAGCATAGCGCCGGCGCTGCAGTGGTCATTCCGCCACGCGCCAACGCGGTGGAACGGCCGGACGCCGATCTTTCACGTCAACGAGACCGTCATATAGCTGCGATCAACACGGACGGGCGGATGAAGTGGCAAAGCGCCACCGGCTACAGCAAGCGATCCTTGGTCGAGGCCGCGATCGGCCGCTACAAGTCGATCATCGGACACCGGCTGCGAGCACGCTCATTCGCCGCGCAACAGACGGAAGTCGCCATCGGCTGCACCATCCTCAACCGAATGCTGGCTTGTGCACGCCCGAAGTCCGTCCGGTCCAAGATAACAACGGCATAGTCACCGCATCAAAGATGCAGATTCCATTCAGGCTGGGAGCCATGCACCAAAGCCGCTGAACGAGGATGACTTTGATTGGGAGACGAACCTGCTGCGCAAGGCGGAAATTTACCTCGACTCGAAGGAATACGGAAAGTTCTGGTTCGATTCAGAACCGCCGGGGCTCTAGTCGCTGCTGGGTGAAAGTTCCGTGGCAGGTCACTTCATCCATGACTTCAAGCATGGCATCAGCGCGATCTCCAACCATCCCGTTCCGCTCCTATTGGTGAAGGAGCTTATCTCGTGACCTCGATCACAAAAGGAAAGGTGGGCTGTTCGTAGCGTTCACTACCGTTCATCGCGCCATCAAGGACCATCGGCGCGGTCATGCCGGACAGCCTGAGCGCACCAGGTCGCGGTCTTCCAGTGCCCATGCGGCACAGCAGAACGTAAACGAAGGGCCTGACTGAGAATGGTATCGACGACCTTCAAAATCTACTCGCAGACATCAGGACGTGGGATGGTGGTATCCGCCAGTTCCTCGTCGACGAACAATGCGATCCCGAGATCATCGAGCGCGTCATGGCCGATGAGGCAAAGCGCATCCCATAGTCGCCCGCTCGACCAGACGAAAATGCGTTCGCCGGACGTGTGTGGACGCTCCCTAGAATGCAAGCAAAATCTTCACTCAGTCTTGAACGGTGGTCGGGTGCTGACGTGTGTCCGGCCTCTAGTTGCGACCTTAATACGTCGCGGGCCCATATGGGAGTTCGCGGATCAGGTCCAAAACGCTCACGCGCACTCGAGGTGCCGTCCGGCAGAACTGGTTTTCCTAATCCCGTCTCGTGACCGTTTGTCCATATCCTTCGTTCGACCTGCTTACACTCGCAATGGCGGTTTGAAATCCTCCACCAGAGCTGATCTTATGCTGCTAGCCGTTGTTCCTCGTAGCGACCTCCGCTTGTCATAAGCGCCCAAGCAAATCGCGCCATCCTGTTGGCGAGTGCAACAGTGACCAGCATCGGCGGCTTTTTCCCGATCATTCGCGATAACCAGGATCCATCTAACGCTCCGCGCCTCGATGCCCAGCGAACAACCGCTGATGCCCCAATTATCAACAATCGACGAAGATCACGCTGCCCCATCTTCGAAGTCTTGCCGAGCCGGGGTTTGCCGCCAGAAGAATGCTGCCGCGGTGTCAAACCCATCCAAGCGGAGAAATCTCGACCTCGTGTAAACGTATCTGCAGGCGGCGCTAAAGCTTCGAGCGCCGTCGCGATGACAGGCCCAATTCCTGGAATGCTCATGAGCCGCTTGGCAACGTCATCCTGCCGCGCCCTCCGACCAATTTCCAGGTCAAGTTCCCGAACCTTATCAACGAGTGCCCGCAATGTTGAAACCAATGCTAAGCAGGGTGCGCGTGCCGCCTCGGTCAAGCTGGAGCCATCGTCTTCAACGTGACTGACCAGAATACCGACATGCGAAGGGCCTTGGGGAACGGTAATTCCGAACTCGGCCATTAGACCACGCAAAGCATTGATGATTTGGGTCTTTTGTCGAACGAGAAGGTCACGTACCTTGAATACCGTCGCCGCAGCCTGCTTTTCCTCGCTTTTAACTGCTACGAAACGCATATGTCGGCCAGTTCAAAGAATTTGCGCCGCGCGTGCGCATGACAAATGGCGAAGGTGATCGGTACCGCTTTCTTTTCGGCGACACTGAGCGGCTCGAAGCCATTGTAACAATCACTCTGCAGAATACCGCCATACTCGGCCAGGTGCTTCTGCGGGTGCTCGCCGCGGCGGTCGCTCGACGCATAGTATATGGCCGCCGGCGCTGCCGCGCCGCCGTAGGGTCGATCATCGCACACGTACGTCCATATTCGCCCGGTCGTGCATTTGTCTTTGGCCTGGATGGGAATGGTGGTGTCATCGCCAAAAAGGCGCTCGGCCGCGAAGACATGCACCTCGATCAGATCAAAGATCGGCAGGAGGGCGACTGTTCCATACCCGACCTGGTCGGCCAGCGTCGAGGTCGAGAGCTCAATGCCCTCGCATTTGAACCGGGTGCTCTGGCGGTTGAGAGGGCTATGCATTCCAAACTTATCGAACAGGATCGTCGCCAGCAGTTGAGGACCGATGAAGCCGCGCGGCGTGGCATGGAACGGCGCCGGCGGCTGGCTGATCGCCTCGCAGTCGCGGCAGGTAAATTTCTCCCGCACCGTCTCGATCACTTTGAACCGGCGCGGAACCTCCTCGAGCGTCTCAGTGACGTCCTCGCCCAGTTTCGACAGGCGCGACCCGCCGCAGCATGCACAGGTGACTGGGGGATCGATCACCACGCGCTCACGCTCGATATCCTCCGGCCACGGCTTTCGGACCGGCCGTTTGCGCGTGAACGACCGCACGCTCGAGGTCTTGGCGGCAGCCGCCTGCGCTGCGGCTTCATCTTCCGTCGCCGCCATCACCAGTTCTTCGAGCTGCAATTCCATCTGGTCGATCAGGCGCGCCGTGCGCTCGGATCGCCGGCCGCGCAGTTCCCGCTTCAGCTTTTCGATCGCCAGTTCCAGACTGGCAATCAAGGCCTCACTGTCCGACAGCATGGCCTGCGCATTGGCGGCTTGCGCCACCGCAATGTCCCGCTCGGCGACGACGGTATCGCGCTCGGCAATAACGACATCACGTTCAACCTGTAACATCTCACGCTCGGAAAGCAGCGCCAGATAGGCGCTCGCAAGGTCCGCAGGAAGATCCACAGGCTTCGAGGTCATGAAGCCATTCGATCAGATTCACTCAATATTTTCAATGCAATAATGCTATCCTACCCGCGTCGGACGCCAGGTTTCCTGCGGATTGCGCCAGTCGATCCCGGACAACAAATAAGACAATTGCGCCGGTAAGATCGCTACCGCGCCGCCCTCCATATTCGGCCAGATAAACCGACCCTTCTCCAGCCGCCGGGTAAAAAGGCAGGCGCCCAGACCATCATGCCAGATGATCTTCAAAATATCCGATCTGCGGCCCCTGAAGACGAAGAGATGCCCTGACAACGGATCATGCTTCAGAACCTCCTGCACCCGAAGCGCCAGAGAGGGAAAGCCACAGCGCATGTCCGTATACCCCGTCGAAAGCCAGACCTTGACCCCTGTTCCCATCGGAAACGGATTCACCGCAGCGCCTCCAGCCCGCGTATGATCCGAAGCAGCGCTTCAACGTCGACATCGCGGTCCACGATCACACGGCGACCATTCGCGCTGACAACCTCCATAAGCCCACTTTGTGCCGTCGAAGAATTGGTCGGCGCAACAACCCGCATGCCTGGCTCCGGGACCAACAGTGCAGGAATAAACCCTTCACTCCCCCGGCCATTGCCGAGCCGTCCCTCGCGAGCTGCTTTACGCCAATCGTTCAACTGAAAGCGTGTGATCCCATGGCGACGTGCTGTTGCCGTGATCTGACGCGGGGCAGAATAACTCTCCGCCACGATCGCAAGTTTGGCCTCGTTGCTGAAACGGCGACGCCGCCCGCTATCGACAATCTCCATACGGCTAACTTGCGGCCGCTTCTCTATCGTTAAATCCACGGTTCTCACACTGTCTATATTGACGTCCATATAGACAGAACATCCAGTTCGCCTCACTTCTCAGCAAGGCGGCCCTCCTCGGATGCGTACTCTAAGCTAAAATATTATGTGGCGGAGAATTCCAGATTTGGCAGTCCCCGGCTGTCGCCGGGACGGCTCCGCCACAAAATCTCACCCGATGCATAAGAAGGGATCGAGACCGCCATCCCGCACCAGCGCCATCAAGGACGCGGCGCCCTTGCGGAAGTCGACCGGCTGGCACGACACATAAACCACCACACCCGACGCGATCATGCCTTGCGAACCGCCTGCAGAACCTTCATCAGGTGATCAGGGTCAAAATCGCCGCCGAGGCGCACCACGATATCGCCGATGACGATTTCCACCGCAGAGCTGCTGACAGTTTCAACGCGCGAACTTGATCTCCTTGCCCGTTCTCTCCGTCAGGGGCGCAACAACTCCCGACGCCAGTGCCTTGCGACGCCACCCATAAAGCTGCGAGGGATCCAAGCCTTCAGACCGGGCAACCGCCGAGACATTGGCCCCAGGCTGCAGCGTCGCGGCGACGATCCGCGCCTTTTCGTCATCCGACCAATCCCGCGGCTTGCGCCGACGTCGGACGGGTTCTGCCGTCAAAACCTCAAAGGATCGAGACTGATTCACACTATCATTCATAAGACTCTCCGCATGACTCATGCAGAAAATCGCCGATCAGCAGTCCAAATGATACGTGGGGTGCCCTACGCGCTTACATTTGGCCCTGCCTCGCGCTGGCAATCCACGCGATGGCCGTTGAAATTCCAATCCCGAACCGGGCCGCCGCTGATCGTGCCGACATGCCATCTCGAGACGCAGCCAGAACACGGCTACGAAGATCCTCACTGAAAGCACGGGGCATATCGCCTCCGACCAAATCACCAGTGGGGCAACAGAATCAGAAATCGGCCAACAATCCTCCGTCCGATTCCGCGTTCAGCGGACGTGCTCTAGCTGCCAAACGGGCGGACTAAAAGTTCCTTACCGCCAGCTGCGACCGACAATATGAAGAAAACTCCATCCAACGTCGGCGCCCCACCTGCACCATGCTCTACCAGGTCGTTCGCCCCGCCGCACTCCAAGAGGTCAATGTAATCGAGGTCTGCTGCGCCTCTCAAAGTATCGAACACATCTAAGGCTAGAGGAACTCGCACTCCAGAAGCATACCCTCCCCTTCGCACCGATAACTGTTCAAAAATAGCCTCCCATGGAAGTATAGTCACTTTTTGAGCAGCATCCTTGAATTTTTCTCTTGTTTTTGACCATTGAGTCGCGGCATCATTGGGCACACTGCCGAGTTTTGCTTGAGAGACATAAACGAGTTCATCAAATGGCTCACAGTCTTTCGCGATATCCAATGCTGTATCTGGCGAGAAGACCATTCGAAGTCCGAGCTCCTCAAATCGCCGACGAAATTCGAGCGGAATCATCCTATCCATAACTTTTATAGCGAACGAATCTCCAGTAAGAATTCGACGCCGCCGCTCGATGGTCCCGAATGCGTTGAAGATCCTGTCGAATGCAACACGGTAGGAACGAAATGCGGCCCAAAATGCCTCTTCATGATTGCGTGTCCGATAGACTTCCGTCAGGTACAGGTATCCAAGTGCAGACGGATGAAGATCGCGGTCAACAAACAATGATTTAAACTTTACCGCATCGGCATCAGCAAACCGCCACATCCCCTGTACATCGTTCGCGAGAAGTGTCATTTCGACGATATTCCAAGAAGGGTGAGCGAGAACGCCATTGGCATTCAGATAACGCTTCTCCATGCGACACTGAATCGCCTGCATGGCTAGCGTCCATTGGAGTATAAAAAGATTGTCACCAAATACTCTACGCCATTCGGCCAGGGCAGCGAGACAAAGCGACTTCATTCTCTGATCACTCAGTGCATCGATCTGATCACGCTCAACGTGTGTATAGCCGTCCTCAAAAATCTCCTCTCGCGAGAAAGGCCAATCTCGCACCCGTCTGTTTCCGAAGCGGAAATCACCGACAATGAGGTAAACCTTATCGCCCTCCTTAAAGTCTCTCCTCACTCGCTCAAATGACGACTTGTGCCATACAGGATAGCCGCCATCTCCAACAAAAGTAATGTCACGCGCGGGCCTTGGATATCCAAGGCCGTTTACAACGTGGCGCCAACGCGGCACATGTGACGGTCCCACAACAAAAAGCACCAAGCCCCCCCAATTTTCACGCTAGTTCCCAAAATGCCGGTTATCATAAATGGGAAGTCGAAACACATAGAGATTGCTGTTAACTCCACAAGATGTTTGACCTTGAGCGGGTAACAGAGATAGCGCGTGCTCACAGCTGCACCAATGGAGTATTGAATGTCGCGAATAAGGATTGTTCGAAACGGTGTGGAGGTCGAGCACGATCTGCGGTTAGAGTCGGGCGAGCGACAAATTGCAGATACATATGGTGCTATCCGTGCCGATCACAGGGTCCGCTATGAATGGGCAGACAGGCATATCCCACGAGATAGCTACGGGTTGGACGTTTTCTGTGGCAACGGGTATGGAACGCACTTACTCTCGAAGACCCGTCACGTACTCGCCATCGACGGTTCTGAAGAAGCGATAAGGCTTGGACGCGAAAAATTCGGCACACCCTGTGCGATGTTTTGCCAGAACTATTTTCCGTTCTCGTTACCTGAAGCCCGGTTCGACTTTGCAGTATCATTGGAATCAATTGAACACGTACCTGATGGGAGAGCCTTTTTTTCGGAGATAGCAAATTCATTGAGACGCGGAGGCACGTTCGTGTTCTCAACACCATGCGAAGATCACTTGCCCTTTGCAACGTCGGGAAATAAGTTTCATTTCAAGCACTTCACACTCGAAGAGACATTGGATTTGATCCGGGATAGCGGTTTGGAGCTAATTACATGGGCAGGCCAAGATTGCTACGAGATGTCTAAAGATCGACGGCCACTGAAAGCCCTTTCGGACGACAGGATAACTCTCAAAACGGAACAGGCTGGCCAATTCACAATCGTTGCTGCGAGAGTAGCATAGTCGCTGATCTTATTCCCAGCCAACAAAAATTGCACAGACGCCTCCTATCAAGGACGGTCCAGTTTCTGGGAAAAATCGCACCAAGAAGAAATTCTTGCGTACGAAAATGCAGAACACACCTGGTATTTTGGTCAAACCCGGCGGCTTTTGGCTTGGTTTGCCGAGAAAAAACGCTTATCTGCCTGCCTGCAATGGGTCTGGGAAACGCCGCTTCTAGCCGGCGCAAACGTCTTCGCGGGAATGGAAACACCATGGGTTTGAGACACGCATCAGCGGATGAGCGTCGCGGTTCTGCCGCATTGGAGTCGGTCGGCAGGACGCTGACGACGGCAATGGCAGGCATCAAGGCGCTCGCCGATCATCTCGGTGCCGATGCGCTGTTTGCGCAAAGTATGGCCGAAGCGATCGAACTCATCGGTGACAGCCAGGGACGCGTTGTCGTTTCGGGTATCGGCAAGAGCGGCCATATCGGCCGCAAGATGGCCGCGACGATGGCATCGACAGGGACGTCGGCCTATTTCGTTCATCCGACCGAGGCCAGCCACGGCGATCTCGGCATGGTCACGTCGCAGGATGTGCTGATTCTTCTGTCCTGGTCGGGCGAGACGGCGGAACTCGCCAACATGCTCACCTATGCCAAGCGCTTCAAGGTGCCGATCGTCTCGATCTCGTCCAACCGTGACAGCGTGCTTGCCCGTAACTCCGAAGTGCCGATCGTTCTGCCGAAGGTTCAGGAAGCCTGTCCGCATGGGCTGGCGCCGACGACGTCGGCGATGCTGCAGCTCGCGGTCGGCGACGCACTTGCCATTGCTCTGCTCGAGCGCCGCGGCTTCTCGGCCGAAGATTTCAAGACATTCCATCCCGGCGGCAAGCTCGGCGCACAGCTGCGCCTCGTGCGCGAACTGGCGCATGTGGGCGAACAGGTGCCGCTCTTAAGCGTCGGCCGTCCGATGAGCGAAGCCGTGATCGAAATATCCTCCAAGGGGTTCGGCGTCGTCGGCATTGTTGATGAGGAGGGCAAGCTGACCGGCGTTATCACCGACGGTGACCTTCGTCGCCATATGTCGGACGATCTGCTATCGCAAACCGTCGAGGCGGTGATGTCGCGCAATCCGCGCGTCGTCAGAGGCGACGTTCTGGCAAGCGCAGCGATGGAGTTCATGCAGGATCACAAGGTGACCGTGCTCTTCCTCGTCGACGACGATGGGCTTCCAGTCGGTATCCTGCACATTCATGACCTGCTTCGTACCGGCGTCGCCTGACGTTCGAGGTCCATTCGACTTCACACAGAAAGCCTGAAAACAAAAGGGGTGCTGCGATCCCGGTCATGGAGCCCTGATGGGTTCTCAGGTGACCTTGCCCCCAAGTTCTATCCAGTTTTGAGTTCCGCTCCTATCGGTGAAGAAGCTTATCTCGCGGCCTCGATCACAAAAGGAAAGGTGGGCTGTTCGTAGTGCTCACGGACGAGGGGTCGCTCATGCCATCGTCGCGCGACACGATCTTTGGCGACACGCCGTAGATGTGGGCGGATTGGCACGGGTTAGGCGCCCGCCATTTCTTCTCGACGCAACGGTGTCAGTCGGGCATTCTCATGAATGTTCATTCGAAGCGACCCTGCGAAGCTGAGGTGTAGCAGCTCCAGTCTCCGAAATCCGCTTCCGAATGGACAACCTTAAGAAAGCTCACAGCTAGTCACCGCAGGATGAAAGGTCCATGGCAGGTCACCTCCGGCAAACCCGGCGCAGTCCGCCACGTTCGGTCGGCAAATTGCCAAAATCCGAGGTATATATAACTGGAACACATAGTGAATCAAATAACTCAGAATGCAGAATGGAATAGCGGTAATAAGTGACTTATGCTCGCAGAACCTAATGACGATCAGCGATTACGACACAGGATATCTCATATTGTAGCATAAGACGCATCATCTCGCCCAACTCGCTGCACCTGCAATTCCAGAAGAAGACCATCCTATGCAAGATAAACTCGCAAATCACGCGATTTCAGAGGCGTACAACTTAGCTTGCACTCCCCTTGCCTTTATGTCGCCGCATTATCAGGCCACGTCGGCTTGGCATGAGCACTTACCGCTCGCGTTCTGGCTTATCGAAAGCCTCCGGCCACGAACTGTGGTAGAGCTTGGTACGCACTATGGCGTATCGTTTTTCGCTTTTTGCCAGGCAATAAAAGTCCTTCGTCTGGAAACGAGTTGCTACGCCGTCGACACATGGCAAGGGGACGAGCATTCGGGTGAGTATGACGACGGTGTCTATTCGGCTGTAGTCGCGCACAACGATGCGCACTATGCCGCATTCTCCCGCTTGGTCAGAAGTACCTTCGACAGGGCCGCACAACATTTTCGCGACGGTGAAATTGATCTGCTCCACATTGATGGGCACCATTCGTATGAATCAGTGAGGAGAGATTTTGAGACCTGGCTACCACGTATGTCGGATTCCTCTGTCGTGCTCCTCCATGATACCAATGTTCGAGAAAGAGGTTTCGGTGTATTCCGCTTGCTTGATGAGCTGAAACGCCACTATCCCCACTTCGAATTTGTCCACGGTCATGGTTTGGCGATCATCGGCACTGGAAAACATTACGGCGAGCGAATTGAAAAGCTCTTCGAGCTGCAAACGAGCCCTACGGCTCGTTTGGCATTACTGGATATATTTTCTCGTCTTGGTCGTACATGCGCCGATACTGTTAAATTAAAGGATCAAACAGCTGAATTGTTTGCTATAGATACTCGCGCGGTAAAAATGCAGGAAGAATTAGCCGCGCTACATGCAAGTAAAGATGCTGACAGAGCCGAGATAGACCGCCTAAATTCGACGATGGAGGAAACGCAATCTGCCAACGCTCAATTGCGAACGGAAATCGATGCATTAGCGGATAAACTTTCTAATCAATGTCTTGCTCAAGAAAACAGAGTGCGGGAAAATGAATCGGAAGCATCATTGCGCTTCGAAGAAATCGCTATACTTACAAAAATGGTTAGAGACCTCGAGTATAGGAATAACGATCTCGGACTTACAGCGCTCGATGAAATTCGGAAGGCGGTACGCGCCCTGGCGACGACAGGCCCGCAGAAATATTTTCTTGGGAAAGGGCGACTTCTGCGGGCTGCCCGCGCGCTTGAAGTTGCAGGGTTTCTTGATGCTGATTGGTACCGAGAGAAGTATGCCGATGTTGCGGCCGCGGCAGTCAGCCCATCGCGCCACTACCTTGAATACGGCATATCAGAAGGGCGGCTTCCAAATCCCAGACTAAAAGTATAGATTGGGGCGCGGAATATAGCGGAATACAGAGAAGATCATGAAGGACTATACAGAAGAAGATATTGAGCTCCTAAGGCAGTCAGTGTTATTTGATGCCGACTGGTATAGAAATCACTATAAAGATGTAAATATTCTCGATATATCGCCGGAGGAGCACTACCTTTGGATCGGCAGTCGACTAAACCGCGACCCATCACCTCTATTCAATACCAAAGCCTACATCACCGCACATTCTGACGTGAGGAAGGTAAGGATCAACCCGTTAATCCACTTCATAAAGTGGGGTCAGTCGGAAGGAAGACTACCACTACCTGAAACGGACACTGTTCATCTTATTCGCGGCAATTTTCAATCAAGGCAGAAATGGCCTAATGTACTGCTTTGCGCCCATGAGGTGCATGCGCACCTTTTCGGAGGCGAGCGGAGCTTCTTGGATGTGCTTGATCAAATATCGCAATTTGAAATCAATATATTTGTAACGATCCCCAAGAACGCCAACCCACACTATGTTAGCGTTCTACGCCGCAAGTGCGTAAGCATTTTCAGATTCCATTATCCGTTGTGGCACGAGGGTATGTCAACGCGTGACGAGACCCTATCTAACATGAAGTCAATAATGACGGACCACAACATCGACATTATATACGCAAACACAATATTCCTGCGAGACTTCCAGAAAATAGCCAAAAGTCTAGGGGTGAAAAGTATTTGTCATGTGCGAGAATTGATCGAAAACGACGATCATCTCAAACAGCGAATTGGATTAGAAGCGGAGAAAATTGTCGCCGATCTCTGGGAACGCTCCGATATTCTGATTGCAAATTCAAGAATTACGCAGAGAGCTTTCAGTTTAATACGCCAGCCAGTTTATGCGCCAAATGTAGTCGACGGAGATCAATTTGATTTGCCAAATCCGATCCGTGAAGCAATCAGTTTTGGAATCGTCAGCAGCAACACACCTAAGAAGGGCATTTCGGACTTCATTGAGATTGCCCATGCCTGCGTAAACCTCGCCCCTCGCGCTCGGTTTTCGATTATCGGACCTCGGAACGCTTTCATAGAGGACCTAGAGAGACGCGGCTTACCGCCGAATTTGGTGCTTAGAGGTTACGCAGAAACGCCACAGGCAGCGCTGCAGGATGTCAACGTAGTGATGTCCCTTTCACATTTTGCAGAATCGTTCGGGCGGACAGTCGCAGAAGCCCAGGCGGCTCGCAGGCCCGTAATAGCCTATGCGTGGGGCGCCGTTCCGGAACTGGTCGATGACCGAGTTACAGGTTTCTTAGTTCCTCACCTTGATACAGCGGCTGCTGCGCATGCCGTCAAGTTGATCTGTGAGACCCCTTCTCTAGTGGAGAAAATGGGGAACGCTGGGCGATCGAAGATGCTACGCGAATTCGCTCCTTGTATACTTAGGGATGCTTTACACAAGGTGCTGAGCGAGGCGGCTGGCCAGAAGATCTTATTGCGTCCGGTCGCTGCGACCAAGCGAGTGACTGTGGTCATTCCCGTCTACAACGGTTACGATGCAGTGCGGCGCTGCCTTGAGTCCGTCAAACTGTGGACGTCAACTGAAATAGCAGATGTACTGGTTATTAACGACGGAAGCTCCGATCCTGCTATTTCGCCCTTGCTCTTCTCATTTGAAGAGACTGGTCGAATACGAATTGTAGAAAATGAAAAGAATCTTGGGTACACGAGTACTATCAATAGAGCAATCAAGCTTTGTGCACCCAACGACGTTATACTTCTGAATAGTGACACACTTGCAACCCCGCGGTGGGTCGAGGGGCTTCATGAAACAGTTTATGGCGCAAACGATGTCGGCACAGCTACGGCGATGGGTGACAATTCTGGTGCCTTTTCCTTTCCTACAGCCAACCGACCTAACCCTAAACCGGAGCATGCGTCACATGCGCTCTGGGCAGCAACGCTCGTTCGTGCAGCAGAAAAATGTCCGCCAGTCGAAGTTCCAACTGGGAACGGCTTCTGCATTTACATCCGCCGGAAATTATTTGATCAAATTGGCTTGTTCGATGAAACTCTCTTTCCGAGAGGCTATGGCGAAGAGAATGACTTCTGTATGCGGGCGAAAGATGCTGGCTGGCGCAACTTAATCTCACCAAGGAGCTATATCTTTCACGAGCGCACGGTCAGTTTTGGGGCAGAAAAGACAAAACTTATCGAGCATGCCAATGACGTTCTGAGAAAGCACCATCCGAGCTATTTTGGTGAAGTAAAGACGGCGTTTTCGTCCGATGGCATGGAAAGCCTTCGAAAAGCCGTCGGTCGCATTGCTCACCTTGCGACGACAGCCTCTTGTGATCGCGGGCAGTCAGGATCCGTCACGTCTAAACTCTTGTGCTTAAACGAACAACTCATCAATTGGGGTGAACTGATCCACGCAGCACCTCACCGCAATAGCGAACTGGTATCGATCGTTGTATGCGTTTATAATAATCCTGAACTAACAGAAAAGTGCGTTCGCTCGTTAATGACTCATACGGTCTCAAATCAAATTGAGATCATACTGGTCGACAACGGCAGCACCTCCGAAACGATCTCTGTTCTCAATGATTTGGAACAAGAATTCTCGGAAGTACGAGCGATTTTCAATTATGAGAACCTAAATTTTTCGCTTGGAAACAATATTGGATTTGCATCGTCCAGCGGTTCGAAGGTCGTTTTCCTGAACAACGACACTCAGGTAACCTCGAATTGGTTGGGTCCATTATTGGAGCCGCTCGAACACGATTCGATAAAGGGTGCTCAGCCGCGGCTTCTGTACCCGGACGGAACGATTCAATGCGTGGGAGTCGTCTTCTCGGGCCGTAGCCCTCTCGGCTATCCCATTTACAGCGGCAAACCAAATTTGGATAAGTATGCTGGAAAGAAACGTACCTTCAAGGCGGTCACCGCTGCCTGCCTTGCGATGCGAGCTTCGGACTTCGCGAATGCGCGGGGGTTCGATCCTAACTTCCTAAATGGTCAGGAAGATATCGATCTCTGTCTCCGCCTCGGCCAGGGGGCCGCGTCCTTTGTTTATGTACCGAACTCAGTTGTCTATCACTTCGAAGGAAAGAGCCAAGGACGAGGACGGCACATCCTACACAACCGCACCGAGCTTCTTGCTAGGTGGAACAAACGTGTCGCGGGCGATGACACTAACTACTATCAAGAAGACGGCTTCAGGCCCGATGAGTATGAAGCAGACATTCCGCAGTTTGTGGAACAAGGCATCGCTTGTTGGAGACCAAAGGCCTTGATTGAGGTCTGAAGTTTAACGAACACCCAAGAGCGCTTGGCTGTGCTTTAAGAGAAGGCATTCGCAATCTGCAAATGATGATACCGTGCCATCGATGGAGCGACTTATCTCAGCTGCGATCGCCTGAAGGAGTCTAGTGCCTAGGGAGTTCACAGGCTTCAAGCACCATGTTCGATATATAAGAGGGTGAGCGCGAGGCGTCGCCTTCGTGTCCGAGCAGGGTTCCTGCCTCATTGAAACCCGTCGGGTTGCCTTTGAAGATGGGCCTGACTATAAGATGTCCCCGTCGATTGGCGGTAGAACGCATTAGAGGAATGGGCCCATGTTCGGGTTGAGAAAACTTACTCGCCGCAATCAAAATATTGCAAAACGTACAACGGAACAAGTATTCGACCAATATAACCGTGAGTTTCCGCGCCATCAAAATGCGGTAGACGCGCTATCTGGATGGAATTCTGCCTTTCCACCTGAAGTGGGTTTGAAGGCGGGGACTCATCCACTTTTTGCCGATGGACGAATAACGTGGGCCATCGATCAAGCCGGCTCGCTGGTGAACATGAATGTCATCGAGATCGGACCGCTTGAGGGCATGCACACCTACATGCTCAACAAACATAAACCAAGGTCTATCGACGCAATTGAGGCAAACAAGGGGTGTTTTCTGCGTTGCCTTGTTACCAAGGAAGTCCTCGGTATAGATCGAGCGAATTTTTACCTCGGTGACGCTCTCAGATGGTTACAAGAGACGAAGACTCACTACGACTTGGCGATCGCTTCCGGTGTGCTCTACCACATGCCTGACCCCGGACAATTCTTATGTGAGATCACTCGCCGCTGCGACAAGCTCTTCATTTGGACGCACTACTTTGATGATCTCGCAATGCCAACGTCTGACAGTCGAAGACAAGCATTTAGCGGGAATGTGGAGACGCGAACTTTCTCTGGAGTATCGGTGCGATACTATGAGCGTGGCTATTTTAACGCGAATGCGAATGAGAACTTCTGCGGAGGTATGAAGGACCGACACTATTGGATGCATCGAGATGACATCATATCCCTTCTGAATGCGCTTGGGTTCGGAGATATCTGCATCGGCCAAGAGGATTTAGCTCATGGAGGGGGGCCATGCTTTTCGCTTTTCGCGCGGCGAAGCGAGCCAGCACGGTAGGCCAGAATTGCTATTCAATGTTCAACGCGACACCGGCCACCTTGTTGAAGGCTATCTAATTCCCGACGGCTTTTCGGATGCACCAAAGGTCCTCGTCTCCGATAACGATGGCAAAATTGCCGAGATTCCGTGCGACCAGTTGCACAAGTCCGTACTTGCGGCAGGCCGCCACGAGACGGGTTTGGTTGGATTTAAGCTCACAGAGGAAAATATCCCGCAGCTTGCGCGCCGTTCCACGCTTTGCATTCGCGATAGTAAATCGGAGCTTCTTATCTATCGTAGACCGTTTCAAACCAAACAGATCGATATGAAAATCGTGCGGTTTGAAACGCAACTGCTCCCACACGTCGCTATTGATCGCCAAATGTATAACCTCTTTCAGTACGCGCTGCCGTCACTTGAGCGCTTCGGAAACGAAACAACACTTCAAGCATTTCATTTAGACAATATGACTTCGATGTACTTGAGTGGACGACTGCAAGTTCGTAATTATCAAGAGTTCCTTGATAAAGGTTTTAAAGCCATCGCTTTACTTACTGACCCATACTACGAAATGGCCTTACGGATAGCTATGCTCAAGCGACTTGCGTCCATCAAGCCTGCCTTCCTGGGCGACCGCGACCAAATGACGTTGTCACCTGCTATTGAATATTTCGGGGACGTGGATATCAAAGATACGAGCGCGATCGGCAAGGCCCTAAAGAAGGCGCCACCGAAAGTTCGCATGGCCCTCCTTTCGCCAACGACGCGACAGTTTGCCTGCTCGGATGCGGATCAACCGTCCACGCGACGAGACATCGCTGCTGCTATGGACGTGATTTCTCGATTTGAGGTGATCGGGCATATTAATGACACACTCGCATTTACTTCTTCACTGAGCGAACTGTTAAACGTCGACATGGGCGTCATTCCGATCGTACAACGCAATCAGACAATTGATGGCATTGCGTCTGAACTGCGGACGCTCGCCGTGGCGGAAACATACCTCGAGGATGATCTTATTCTAGATTACTACATACGCCAGGCGATGGAGATAAGTTCGTCGCATGAACTCTGACCCGACAAATCGGAAGAATGTCCCGACTTCCGGCCTAAGAGAGCCTTTGTCCGAAACTTTGGTGAGAGCAAAGTCGTCACTCGTGAGCAAGCTCCGCAATACCGGAGCACTCCGCGTTCGAGAGTCCGGGTCGAAGCTAATCGAAGTCGAACCGGAACTTCCTGCGCCGGCCGGAGGCGGTCATCCGAGTCCGCGAACTCAGACGAGCGGCAAACTACCATTCTCCGTCGTGAGTTTTATTGGCTTTGTGATTGTACCGTTCTTAGCCAGCATCGTATATTTTGCGTTTATTGCATCAGATCAATATATCGCCGAGGCGCGTTTTGCGGTTCGATCTCTTGCAGAGGATCAGGCGAAGGACGGCGTCGACACCAATATATTGTCGATGTCTACCATGTCTCAAGATGGTTACGTTGTCACCAGCTTCATACACTCGACAGAAATTTTAAAGAGGCTTGGCAAAAGCATCGACTATCGTCAGATGTTCTCGCTCGACAGTGCTGATTTCCTTTCGCGCATCGACAAAAGTGAATCAACTGAAGAGTTTTTGAAATACTGGGAAAAGCAGGTTTCAACTTATGTGGACGGCCCCTCCGGGATTATTACACTGAAAACTCGCACATTTTCGCCGGAGGACTCGAGACAGCTAGCGTCTATGATCATTCGCGAAAGCGAGAGCCTAATCAACGAACTATCTGTACGAGCGCAGCGCGACATGACGGCGCGCTTCGCAGACGAGGTGCAGCGGTCGACTGAAAACTATCGCCAAGCGCTAGCCGCGCTCAACGAGTTTCAGAATACGATCGGATTTCTTACACCAGAAGCGCGCGCCACAGAGACTGGTTCACTATTGGTCGGACTACTAGCGCGTAAGCTCGATCTCGACACACGGCTGTTTGTTCTCAAAGAGTCAAAAGCGGAGTCGTCACCAGCGCGTCAACAATTGGTGCTGGCGAGCAAGAACCTTGAGGATCAAATCGTAAAGCTTCGGAAGGAGCTGGCCGGGGGGACCCGAAACGACGAAAATATTGCAGGGGCAATCAAAACTTTCGCACATCTTGAGACCGATCGCCGCGTTGCAGAGAGCCTTTACGAGGCGTCACAAAAGAACCTGGAGATGGCCCAAGCGGAGGCAACGCGCAAAGCTCTTTATGTCGTTGTATTTGTGCCACCAACCGTACCGGAGGAATCTCTATATCCTCACCGATGGTCGTCTCCGCTTCTTATTTTGCTTGCGCTCTCGGTCGCATGGGTGACGCTGGCCCTCATATGGGCATCGGTCGAAGATCATCGTCTGTGATTGAGGGCGCGATGATAAAACTCAGGAACGTCTCAAAGTATTTCAAAACCGAAGGCCACAAGAAAGTGATCTTAGATCGCGTCAGCATGGAGTTCCTGTCTGGCTACTCGTACGGAATGCTTGGAGTAAATGGAGCGGGCAAATCTACGACGATGAAGATGATTGCTGGGTCAGCCCTCCCAAATTCGGGCAGGATCATCAAAGATCTTCGGGTTTCCTGGCCACTAGGATTCGCAGGTGGCTTCCACCCACAAATGACTGGCAGGGACAATCTCGCCTTCGTTGCCCGTGCATACGGGGAAGACGTGCGGCGTGTTTCGGATTTCGTTGAGGATTTCGCAGAATTGGGCGACTATATATTTGCCCCTGTGCGCACATATTCCTCAGGTATGATGGCTAGACTTGCGTTTGGTTTGTCTATGGCTATCGAATTTGACTGTTACCTAGTGGACGAAATCACGGCAGTCGGAGACGCGCGGTTTCAGGCCCGCTGCCGCACTGCCTTCGAGAACCGTCGCAAGGATTCTGACATAATTATGATTTCTCACAGTATGTCGACGATCAGCGCGTATTGCGACAAGGGGATTGTTCTCGTCGATGGGCAGATGCTCTTGTTTGACAAGGTTACGGACGCGATTGAGACTTACTACCGACTAAATCGGTGAGAAGAACGGCCTCCAAACTACGAGACGAAAATTCGCCAAAGATGACAAACCTGAAACAGGATATTCAGAGGTCAACGGCCCTACAGAAGAGCCGTTCCGCGACAAAGGCGTTGTCCGCAACCGCTCGAAAGCTGCGCTTTTCTACCTCTAATCGAAGCAAGCTTTACGAGGCCGCGGGGCTTCGACCACGGCTGACGGACAGAGTATTTCGATTGGCGACGATATGCGTCACCTTTTGTTTTCTTATACTTCCAATTGCTTGCGCGATAATGTATTACGGCTTGATTGCCTCTGATCAATACCAGTCTGAGGCTCGCTTCGTCGTCCGGACTTCAGCTCCTGCAATAGGCAAGGATCAGTTGGGCAAGATTACGGGTTTGCCGTCAGCGAAGATCGTTCAAGACACTCAGATTGTCACAAACTTCGTACACAGCCGCGCGATCCTTGAGGCACTCGAACAGCAGATTGGCGTTCGGGAGCGTTTCATGGTGAAGGATGCGGATTTCTTCGCGCGGTTGAAATCGGATGCCACATACGAAGAGTTCTTGGAATACTGGGATAGCATGGTGAAGACGTCCGTAAGCCCGTCGAGTGGCATTATCACAGTGACGACCCGCGCATTTTCGGCCGCGGACGCGCGGGATATTTTGACCGCGATCATCGCCGCATCGGAGCGGACGATCAACCAACTAAGCGACCGGATCTGGAAAGACGTCATCGCAACGGCAAAAGCCAATCTAGATCGAGCATCCGAGAAACTCCGCGACGTCCGGGAGCGCGTAGCTACTCAGCAAAACAAAACGGGGGTACTTACCATCGAGGGGTCTTCCTCAATGCTATCAAATCTGATCACGACTTTGCAGAAGGAGAAGATTGAGCTTGAGCAATCCTACACCGTGAAACTCGAAAGTGTCTCGAAGGAAGCGCCGCAGATGCGCGTGCTTGCAAGAGAGATCCAGAGCAAACAGGCACAGATCGATGGCCTTCAGCGGCAGATAGCAGGTCCCAACCAGTCTTCGGAGCAGAATCTAGCAAACGTGTCAGCTGAACTCTCTAGCCTCCAGTTCGAACTGCAACTCGCAGAACAGCAATTTACCGCAAGTGTCAGATCATTCGAGCAGGTCCAGTTCATCAGTAAGCAGCAATTGATGTATCTCGATAGTTTCCTCGAGCCGAGCTTACCTGACGAGGCACTTTACCCAAGACGAGCGTTTTGGGTGTTAATAGTGGCGATTAGTTCTCTGGTCGCCTGGGTATCGTCCATCGGCGCGCTTGCACTTACACGAAACAAATTAGCCGGATGACTTGGCTCGAAGACCAATTCCACAACACTGTCGGAGCTGCTATATGCGGAAAAATCTCTGCATTTCTGCCGCAGCCTAGAACACGCAAGAGCACTTTTACCGAGGCTGTCCCGCGCTCAATCGTCGTCTTTCGCCAAGGAGAGAATCCCAGTTTCAGCTATTTTCTGGAAGAGCGTTTGCACTTCTATAATGCACACATCCCGGTAAATGTGCGTTGCCTCGACCACGATATTGCAGATATCAATCCCGAGGGTTGTTTTGTAATTATTTGCCGGTATCTAGGTTGGCGGCAACTGAACTGGATTGAGAGACATGCGGCCAAGCTAGCTGGCGTTGGCATGTTTATCGATGACGACGTTTCGGCTATTGTGTTGGATCCGGACACGCCCTTGCCGTACCGCGTAAAGCTAGCTCGCTTGCATCTGTGGCCACTGCGTCGGCTCAATGCACATCTCGACATTGTATGGGCACCTACACCCGCACTAGTTGGTGTTCTGGAGTCGAATGCTGCTGTCGTTCGGCTGCTACCTCCGTTGCCCACCCGTGCCGACGTGCTCCCCGCCAAGCGAACTGGGTGCGATCATAGTTTGATTATCGGATACCACGCAACAGGCATCCATCGCGGCGAACATGCCTTCTTAAAACCTATTATCGATGAAATTCTATCCTGTCACGAGAACGTAATATTTGAAGTGACGGCCGATGGACGCAACGCCAGCATGTGGCAGGATAAAAAGTCTACTGAATCAAGGTTGCGGATACTACCTCCCCTTCCCTGGAAGGAGTTCGCACTGCGAAGCCGCCATTCTCCGGCCGACATTGCGTTGGTGCCGCTTTTGGAAGGGCGCATTAACAGTGCCCGTGCCGACACAAAGCGGATTGACGTCAGCCGTATGGGGGCCGCGGCTATTTACTCTAACTCGGAAGCCTACAGTCGAAACCAGAGCGCAGGTGAGATGTTAGTAGAAAATAACCACGCTGCATGGATCGCCGCAATACAAGCGCTCTTGAACTCAGAATCTGCCCGCGACATTGCGCGGTCGGCAACCTTTAGGGCGGTTGAAAGAATGCGCGCCGCGCAACCAACCATTCCGGGTCTTCTTCAGGTGGGATCGAAATGACGAAAGGCGTCGCTTATGAAGTGGGCAAAGACCCGCGATCGATCAGCTATGCCCTTAGGCAAAAGGCAAACGTTATGCGCGCGGTCATCTTGCGCGACATGCGAACACGTTTCTTCAATCACGGTCTAGGATTTCTGCTGGTATCCGTTTGGCCCCTAACGCACATGTTTGTGCTCCTCCTGATCTATGCGTTTGCTGGGAGAAGGACACCGTTTGGGGACAGCATGAGGCTATTCTTCGCGACGGGGCTACTTCCCTGCCTGACGTTCATGTACGTATCACGGTTCATGGCGCTGTCGATTGTCATGAACCGCCCAATGCTTGCGATACCGGCCGTGAAAGTTCTCGACATTCTTTTCGCAAGAGCTTTTCTCGAAACGATCGCAGCCTGTTTCACAGTCTTTTTGACGTTTATGATTCTGCTATCTTTGGGTGACAAGCCATTTCCATATGATTGGTCTGAAGCGGCCAAAGCGTTCTTGTCCACAATTTTACTGGCTGTTGGTGTTGGCGTCGTCACGGGTGTAATCACCGCGTTATTCACATTTTTCGCAACAGTTTACGCGCTATGTCTAATCGTTATCTACATATCGTCTGGCACGCTGTTCGTCGTGTCAGCGCTGCCGACACAAATCGCTTATGCCCTGTCCTGGAATCCGGTAGTCCATGCAGTCGAATGGATGCGTTCTGCGTTCTATCCGACTTACAACAGCCAAGTTCTTGACAAACCGTATCTTTTGTCGTTCGGCCTTGGTGCTCTGTGCATCGGTCTTCTGCTGGAGCGGATCGTTCGCCGGATTACTCTGGAAGGGAAATAGGTGACATGCTCAATGTCATTGCTCAGAATGAACTCGTTGCCGACGCTGACGGGCGCGGTCTTTGGCTGGCGGAGGGTGACGACCCCTATTTCTTGATACGCTTTGCTCCACTCCGTGAACGCTACGTCGTCATCAAGCTGGCTTCTCGCACGGGAGAAATTCAACCTAAGCTTTACATCAACCGCGGTCAGGGATTCCGTGAGGAAGAAGCGTTGACGGCCGGGTCAGGGAGAGAGTTTCTGATCGTCGCGGATGTAGGCTCCTTCGGTACAATCTGCACTCTCAGACTGGACCCCTCCAGCGAGCCATGCCAACTGTCTCTAGAAGTCGGAGCAATTCGATCAGCCATTGCTTTGGAGCATTTCATCTCGAATCAGCAACGTCAGAACAGTGAATTGATAATCGCCCGATTTTCACGACTCCCACGGTTCTGGAAGAAGCTGCCAACGATCAGGCTTGGAAGACGAAAAACCGTTGCGGCGCGTTATGTGGAGCAGGCCCGCATACTTGCTTATAAGCTTTTGCCGGGTCAACCAGGCCGCACAGATCCGTGGCTCAGCATCGTTGTTCCTGTTTACAATGCTCCAGTTCGCTACTTGAATGAATTGGTCTCTTCGTTTGAACAACAAGACATCGAAGGCGTCGAACTTGTTCTCTCGGACGATGGTTCTGATTCAACAGACACGCTGGGCTGGTTCACTTCGCAACCAGCGAAACCGGACATTGTAATCGTCCGCAACGCTATCAACAAAGGTATAGCTTTGACGACCAATTCTGGCATCGATGCTGCGCGGGGTGAATGGGTCGCGCTGCTCGACCATGATGACGTCATCGCGCCCAACGGCTTGACTGTCCTCCGGAACGCCATTGCTACGCATCCGAATGCGGAATTCTTCTATACGGATGAAGTGGTTGTCAATGACGCGTTAGAACCGATCGGTCTTATGCTCAAGCCGGCCTATGATCCGGTGCTTTTGACCGGTGTGAACTATATAAATCACTTCTCCGTCTATCGCCGGGGGCGGCTGAATGAAATCGGGAAGCTTCGTAGCGGCTTCGAAGGCTCTCAAGACTACGACCTGCTACTTCGTTATCTCGAAGGACTAGACGACGCGAAGATCATCCACGTGCCATATCCGGCGTATTGGTGGCGGCGGACTGGAACAACCTACTCTCGCAAATTTATTGATCGAGCGACGGACAACGCACGCGCAGCCCTTAAGGAAAAATTCGCGCGCGCGGGAAAAGCAACCGAGGTCACGGAGGCTCTGACAACCACGCTTCACCGTATCCGGTTCGGAACAGCCGCTACAAACCGCCCGAAGATATCCATAATCATTCCGAACAAAGACTCTTACGTGCTGATGGCAACGTTGTTAAGGGGAATCTATGAACAAACCGCGTATGACAATTTCGAAGTCATCGTAGTCGACAACGGTTCCACAGAGTCCGCAACGCTGGCCCTATACAAAGAGTATGAGCGGCGGTTCTCCTCTTTTTCGTTCTACGTCAAGGAAGCCACTTTCAACTTCTCTAGGGCCATCAATGAGGGCATCGCACGCGCTCGCGGAGAACACTTCCTCCTGCTCAACAATGATGTCGAGATAATCGAGGGCGAGTGGCTTGGCGAGCTTGTCGATTGCCTAGCCTATGATCACGTCGGCATTGTGGGTGCCAAGCTCCTTTATCCGGATCGGCGACTTCAACACGCTGGCGTCATTAGCGGCTTCGGTGGCCTTGCCGGCCACTGGTATTTGAACAAGCCTGAAAATTTCGGTGGGCCAATGAATCGCCTGCATGTACGGAATTCGATGACATGCGTAACTGGTGCGGTAATGCTGATTTCTGGCGAATGCGCGCGGCAGATAGGACAGTGGGACGAGGAGAACTTTGCTGTCGCTTACAATGACGTTGATTACTGTCTTAGGGCTCACAAGGCGGGCTTCCGCATTGTCTGGACGCCATTTGCGTGCCTCATACACCACGAATCCGTTTCTCGTGGATCCGACCGGGGTGGCGAAAACCGCAAGCGGTTTGAGCGGGAGAAGGAGAACCTGAAGCGCCTACATCAAACGCACCAGTTCGATGACCCTGCGAGCAATCCCGGTTACAGCAAGGATCGTTCGGACCCAAAGATTACACCGTTTGTTTCTCTCCCCTCGCCGCGACGTTGGTTCACTTAGGAACCACTCGCCGGCGAAATTTGCTGCCGGCGCGCGCAAACTGCTGCGCGTCGGCCATTCCCGCTACAGAAGCTAACTTCCAAGGACACTTGTCAGGTAGCGGCCATAGGCGCTCTTGCCGTATTGGCCTGCAAGTGACTGTAGTTGATTGGCATCAATAAAGCCGAGACGATACGCAACTTCTTCAGGGCATGCAATTTTGAAACCCTGCCTGCGCTCCAGAGTGGCAACAAACTCTGACGCTTCCAAGAGACTGTCGGGAGTTCCGGTGTCAAGCCACGCATATCCTCGCCCCATTTTCTCGACATGCAGCTTACCACGCTCAAGATATGTGCGATTAACGTCTGTGATCTCATACTCACCGCGAGCAGAGGGCTTGAGGTTGGCGGCGATATCGACGACATCCTGGTCGTAGAAATACAACCCCGTGACAGCCCAATGGGAACGAGGCCTCTCGGGTTTCTCCTCAATCGTCAGCGCCCGCATGGCCGGGTCGAATTCGACCACTCCATAGCGTTCGGGATCGTTTACATGGTAGGCGAAAACTGTCGCGCCATCCGTACGTTCCATAGCGCTTTTAAAGAGCTCGGTAATTCCATGGCCGAAGAAGATATTGTCACCGAGAATCAAGCACGATGGACTGTTCCCTACGAAGGAAGCACCAATGACGTAGGCTTGAGCAAGACCATTTGGCGACGCCTGCTCGGCATACGACAGCGAAAGCCCCCATTTGGAGCCATCCCCCAGCAAGGCCTGAAAATCAGGCAGGTCCCTCGGCGTCGAGATAATCAATATTTCTCGAACCCCCGCCAACATCAATGTTGACAATGGATAGTAGATCATTGGCTTGTCGTAGACGGGAATTAATTGTTTCGAACTGACCAATGTCATAGGATGCAGACGAGTGCCACTGCCGCCGGCAAGTATTATGCCCTTCATTCAATAAACTCCGATTTAAACCTATTATCGTGTTAGACGGCCGACAACATCACCAGTAGAAATCTTCCAGTTGGGCAGGACTACCCCGTGATGTTCGGCGATGCGCTCGCAGCTAAGCTGTGAATTAGCAGGACGTTGTGCCGGCGTCGGATATTCGCGCGTGGAAATGCGGTTTATCTTGGCAAACGGCCCACCCAACGTTTTGGAAACTCTAAATATTTCCTCGGCGAACTCGGCCCAAGTTGCGGCACCTCGTCCAGTTAGATGGAAGATCCCGCGCAGGGCAAGATCGTTCGAACCCAAGAGGTTTCGTCCAACCGTCAAGATTGCATCCGCAATATCGAGCGCCGAGGTCGGATTGCCGACTTGATCGTCAACAACGCTCAATTCCGGCCGCGTCTCGGCTGCACGAAGCATTGTCCGTAAGAAATTCTTGCCAAATGGGCTGTAGACCCAGGCGGTGCGGAGAATTGCGTGGTTCTCTTGCGAAGACGCTACCAGTTGCTCGCCCAACAACTTGCTTCTCCCATAAACGCCCAACGGAGCCACTGGGTCGCTCTCGACATAGGGTCCAGCTTTGCTGCCGTCGAACACATAATCGGTCGACAAATGAACAACCGGAACATCAAGTGTTTTTGCGACCCGTGCAACCACAGCTGGCCCTTCGGCATTGACTGCAAAGGCATCGCCTTCGTTGCTTTCGGCCTGGTCGACAGCCGTATAGGCAGCGGCCGACACGATCAGGTCGGGCCGCGCCGTTTTGATAGAACGCGCTATCGTTTCAGCATTCGCCAAATCAAAGTCTGGGCGCCCGATCGCAACAATCTGCACATCCTCACACTGCGAACTGCGCACTGCGAGTGACTGAACAACTTGCCCAGTCAGCCCGGTCACAACAAAGCGCCAGGGGCGGCTCATTGTGCGGTACCGGTCTTCAGCAACCCAAGACGCGTACCTTCGTAGCCTTCACGAAGAGGCGCCCACCACCAGACATTGTCGAGGTACCAGCGCACTGTCTTTTCGATGCCGGTATCAAAAGTCTCTTGCGCCCTCCAACCAAGTTCATTCTCCAATTTGGTCGCATCAATTGCGTAGCGGACGTCATGGCCTGGCCGGTCCGTCACAAACTGGATCAAGTCCTCGTGAGGCCTACTCGAAGGGTTGAACTCATTCATCAGCGCGCAAATGCGCTTGACCACATCAATGTTGCGGCGCTCATTGCGCCCGCCAACATTGTAAGTTTCGCCGATTCTGCCCTTGGCTGCGATCACATCGAGAGCGCGGGCGTGATCATCAACAAACAGCCAATCTCGAATGTTGGCGCCGTTGCCATAGACTGGAAGGGGCTTTCCCTCGAGCGCATTCAGAATAACCAACGGGATCAGTTTTTCAGGGAAGTGGTAGGGACCATAGTTATTCGAACAATTCGATACTAAGATCGGCATGCCGTAGGTATGCGCCCAAGCCTTTGCGAGATGATCAGATGCAGCTTTGGACGCCGAATAAGGAGAACTTGGGTCATAGGCTGTCGTCTCGGAAAACAACCCATCTTCGCCAAGCGAGCCGTAAACCTCATCTGTCGAAACATGCAGAAAGCGAAACCGGCTTTGCAACTCCCGCGTTAGCCCCGCCCAATAACTACGCGCGCATTCGAGCATATTGAAGGTACCGAGTACATTGGTCTCCACAAATGCCCTTGAGCCGGTAATAGAACGATCCACGTGGCTCTCGGCCGCCAAGTGCATTACACGGTCAGGCTTGAATGTCGAAAACGCCTCCGAGATCGCGCTTGCATCACAAATATCCGCCTTGAGGAAGCGGTATGAAGACGCGGACTCCACTTGCTTCAGCGATGAAAGCGTCGCGGCGTAGGTGAGCTTGTCGACGTTCAGTACCTCGTAGCCTTTATCAAGAACGAGATGACGAACGAGAGCCGATCCTATGAAACCCGCCCCACCTGTGATCAGAACGCGCATGTTTCGATGTACTCCGATAATTTGATTGAATTGGCGTCAAACCGCCGGTCCTTGCCGGTTAGGAGGCGAAGACAAAGTTGGTTTGAAGATCTGCCAACACTGGTTGCCTCTGATCTTTGTCGGAAAGAATGGCGGCATCCGTCGTCACCGGCCACTCGATCGCAATATCTGGATCGTTCCATAGCAGTCCGCGGTCATGCTCAGGAGAGTAGTAGTCTGTTACCTTGTAGCTGATCACAGTATTCGGCTCTAGTGTGCAAAATCCGTGTGCAAAGCCAGGCGGAACCCACAGCTGACGAGCATTACTTGCAGTCAGTTCGGCCGTCACGAACTGCCCATAAGTTGGCGATCCGTTTCGAATATCTACGGCTACATCAAGCAGCGCACCCGCTGCGCAGGACACAAGCTTTCCTTGAGCACGGGGGTTGAGCTGAAAATGCAGCCCTCGAACGGTTCCCGTTTCGGCAGAAAATGAACGATTATCCTGAACAAAGGAGAAGGCTCCGACCTCCGCCTCGAACTGATCTACCCGAAACGTTTCCATGAAATAGCCGCGAGAATCGCCGAACTTCTTAGGCGTAATTATTACAACATCCTGAATAGCCGTCCGTTCGAAAAGCATTTAGTCCCCATCGACAATGAATCCAGTGGGTGCGTTTCAACCACACCAAAGACCCAAGCGCAACATGGATGTTAATGAGATGTCGTGAGGGGCCTGCAACTCTGATGTGCACATAGTGCCTATATCCACTGCACCCACGAATTCGCACCATGGCCCGACGCCAAGAAATACAACCCTGAGTAAGCCTCTTACCCCCCCCGTAGAAAGTGCAAGACTAAGCATTGAGCTTCACCAGGATGGGCCGCAACAGCCGCATGACTTCAACCTGAAAAACGTGTGAAGAATTTCAAGGTTTGGCTATTTGGGTGGGGGAACCCAGCACGAAATACCATCATAGGCTTTTGAGTATCTGCTGGCCGAGGGGGAGTTGAACTTTCGATCGGAAGCATCGGCGAGAGCTAGGACGGTGATTTCGCGGAAACGAGCAACGGACTCAACGAGACCTATGTCATTCCCCGAGGCGCCGAGGTGCGCGTCTGCTTCGATCGGGCCTCAATGTCCGTCAGCTGTTTCCTACAAACCTTGCTAATCTCCGGCGTCGGCGGTGGTGGTTAGAGGCGCTTGGCGGCCGGCAAGGGCCGCCAGTTGCGGATTGGCTCATGGTGGTGGACTTCTGGGGTGGTTACATCGGGCGAGCGCCCCCCGCCGAAGAGGTTGCGATCAGGGTGTGCTAGGAATTAAAAGGCCCCATCTCCTACAAGTAGCAGATGAGGCCACGTCTGAGCGTTCGAATTCACAGACAACATGATTCTGCCTCTTTTCGAGCGTCGCTGCAACACGGTTTATACGAGAGCTTCAAATTTGTGGTGGAAGAGAGCAGAAATATCTATATCCACAGACGGACGCCCGCACCAATAAGCACGACGGGAATTCTGGGTCCCAGTGCTCCAGGAGGCCATATGGCACAATCCCCTCGGGCGGAACGCCCATGCATATCTGTGTACTCCGAAGCATCAACAATCAGTCCTGCGACCGCGAAGATCAAGCGAAAGGCTTCTTTGCTGAACGGAAGAATTCGCTCGAGTGTCTGTGGACCGGGAAGCATCACTGGACGTCAAGTCAGCTCAAGTTTGGCCGTATCGCGCGCGGATCACGAAACTTAAAATGGGCCGCAAGCGTCGGGTCTCGATCGACCAAATCGCGCCATTCGTTTTCGGTGATGAGGCCTAGTCGATACTGCTTGACCATAAACTTTCGCTCGTGATCGAGAGGAGGCAGTTCGGACGACTCAGTCGATCCGAACATGAAGACGTCTATAATTGTACGCAGGAGGTGCCGCATCGCGCTACTATGGTCTGGACGAGCGTTTTCAGCAATCCTCGAAACCTGATTACCCGCCGACTGTCACGCGGCTTGGAACAAACTCGGCCGGCGGACTGGCAGGAGAGACGCAAAGCACATTCCGCGTGATTGAGTCTTAACCAGTGAGCGGAAGAGGTGCTGGAAGAAGCCGCCGACCACTTTGCCGAAGCACGCCTATCAGCGTCGTGATCGTTGCGTATTCGACAAATTGGCCTTCCCACCAATGAGGCGATCTTTCCAAGCACACAATGTAGACGCCCGTAAGATCTGCGCGTGCAGGAAGGCTCGCGACAAACGGCTGGCCTCCCCCCCTGCCAACTTCATTCCACGTTGGCATTTTAGCCAACATGGATGCGCAATAAATCACCGAGCACAAAGACGTTGAAGCAGAGGGCAGCATCATCCAGTTTGTCATCTGGAAGGTGCCGGAACCCGTTCCCCCGACCACGCACGGTTTCAAGTATTGCATGGTCTATATTCGAAACCGCGCGTCGTCGGTTTCGATAACGAGCGCGGCAAGGGTGATCATATGCATTTGGACGGCAAGGAGTACCCTTACCAGTTCACGTCGCTTGAGCAACTCATTGAGGACTTCATGTCCGAGATCGAAAAACGGAGGCAGTCATGAGGACATTGACCATCACGACGAACACCGATTGGAAATCGGCCCTGCGCGCCGCCGGAGAGAAGGCCAAGGCGGGTCTTGCCACCGGGACCTATCAGGGCGAGACGCTGAATTTTGCTACTCCCGGAGCCTTTTTCTCCCACCTTACCGAACGTCGATGGGAGATGCTGAACGAGCTTCTCAGGAGTGAAACGATCGGAGTCCGTGAACTTGCGCGCCGGCTAGGGCGAGATGTCAAGCGCGTGCATGAAGACGCTGCGGTGCTTGTCAATTTAGGACTAATCGAGCGTGATGAACGTGGTGCACTTACATGCCCCTTCGCAAACATTCACGTTGACATGGTAATGACGTCCGCAAAATCGGCGGCGTAGGTGTCCTCCCCAAAAAGGGATGCTGAGAAGACCTAAGGCCGTTGTCCTGATCTTACCGCGCAGGCGCTTTAAGTAAGGACAACCGGCCGGATTTCCACTCACCGCCGCGCGCCGATTCTCGTTGCGTTACCGCCGGCTCCGCTGATCGCCAAAACGCCGTGATCTTCTCTTCTCGATCTCACTGCGATGTTCTGTTGGAGACGTGTCTCTCCCCACTTTCATGGAGATCGATTCAGAATGATACCTGCGCCAGGCCTCCGACGCCGGTTAATTCGCCGCTTTTTGAGGTCTTGCATGCGCACCCGATTCAAACAGCTCTCGGGAAAACCTGCGCGTTCCTAAGGCTAATCCCAGCCCCCCGAGACAGATCGGGTTCAGCTTTTTCAAAGATTTCAAACTCCACGCGAACACCATCTTTGGTCGTACCAACGACGCTCAACCCATCGGGCCGATGGAGGAAACGTTCGATATCCACCGGAATTCCTCCCCCATTCTTCTGCCAAACCACATCACGTGGCCTCACCAAGACGTCGACCGGACCATCTTCGGTAGATGCGACACCTGTTGCTGTCTCGCCGACAAAAACGAAACCGTCCCGCGCCACGCCTGGAAATTTGTTCACGTCCCCGAGAAACTGCATGACAAATGCCGAGCCCGGATGTCGACAAACGTCCGCAGGCGTGCCCTCCTGGACGATCTTGCCTTCGTTGAGGATGACCACTTGGTCGGCGAGATCTAGCGCCTCTTCCTGGTCATGCGTCACGAACAAGGTCGTAATGCCCAGTTCATCGTGAATCTCGCGAAGCCAGCGGCGGAGATCACGGCGAACATTGGCGTCAAGCGCGCCGAAAGGCTCATCGAGAAGCAGCACCTTCGGATCGACAGCAAGTGCGCGGGCAAGGGCCACACGCTGACGCTGGCCGCCGGAGATCTGCCCGGGGAAGCGGTCGCCAAGTCCTTCGAGCTTTACCAGCCGCAGGAGTTCCAGAACACGCGTGGCGATCTCGGGCTTGCTGCGCTTGGTTTTGGATACCTTCATGCCGAAGGCGATGTTCTCCGCGACGGTCATATGCGGGAACAGCGCGTAGTGCTGAAACACGAAGCCGACGCCGCGGTCGCGCACCGGGATGTCGGTCGCGTCCTGGTCGCCGAAATAGATGTGGCCGCCATCGGCATATTCGAGCCCGGCCACCATGCGCAGGATCGTCGTCTTGCCGGAGCCGGAGGGACCAAGGAGGGCCACCAGCTGTCCGCTCTCGATCTCGAGCGAGACGCCGTGCACGGCGCGGAACGTGTCGAAGGTCTTTACGACCTGATCGAGACGGATCTTCATGGGCGGTTTCCTGCTTTGGGTTCGTTGGTCGCTGCGGCAAGCGCCGGCCGGCGACCGGCACCGCGGCGCTCGAGCGCGACCTTGGCGATGATGGTGACGACGGCAAGCGTCGCGAGAATCGAAGCGGCAGCGAAAGCGCCGGCCGCCTGGTAGTCGTGATAGAGCAACTCGATATGAAGCGGCAGCGTGTTGGTCTGGCCGCGAATATTGCCGGAGACGACCGAGACCGCGCCGAACTCGCCCATGACACGGGCGTTACAGAGAACGACGCCGTAAAGCAGCGCCCATTTCACGTTGGGAAGCGTGACGGAGAAGAATGTGCGCCAGCCGGATGCGCCGAGCGAAGTTGCTGCCTCTTCGAGGTCCCTACCCTGCGCCTGCATCAATGGAATGAGTTCGCGCGCGACGAACGGCGCCGTCACGAACATCGAGGCGAGCACAATGCCCGGCAGAGCGAAGAGGATCTTGATATCGGCCGCCTCGAGCATCGGCCCGAACAGGCCCTGCAGGCCGTAGACGAAGAGATAGGCGACGCCGGCAACGATCGGCGAGATCGAGAACGGGATTTCGATTACGACCAGAAGCGCGCGCCGCCCCCAGAAATCGAACTTGGTGATCGCCCAGGCGGCAGCGAGGCCGAAGGCGGTATTGATGGGAACGGCGATCAGCGCGGTCGCGACCGTCATAAAAATCGCGTGGCGCGTGTCCGGATGCGCGATGGTGGCGCCGTAGGCTTTCAACCCCTGACTGAAAGCTTCGACCGCAATCACGATTAGTGGCGCCAGCACCAGAATGGCGCCGAATAGCAGGGTCGTGCCGATGAGCACGCGGCGGATGATCGGTCCGTCGCCGACGCGCGGCGGCTTGCGTCTGGTCGGGGTCATCGTCAGGACCTCGCGGTGTAGCGCAAGGCACGCGCCTGCAGGAGATTGGTGGCGGCTAGCATCAGGAAGGCAGTAATCAACAGCACCGAGGCGATCGCGGCCGCCGCCTGATAGTCGTATTCCTCAAGCCGGATGAAGGCGAGCAAGGCGGTGATTTCGGTTTCCATCGGCTGGTTTCCGGCGATGAAGATGATTGCCCCGAACTCGCCGAGCGACCGGGCGAAAGACAATGAGAGGCCCGCAAGCAGCGCCGGCATCAGTAACGGCAGGATGACACGCACGAAAATCGCGCTATCCGATCCGCCGAGCGATTGGGCAGCCTCCTCCAATGCGGGGTCGAGATCTTCAAGCACCGGCTGCACCGTGCGGACGATGAAAGGCAGGCTCGTAAAGCACATCGCCACCATGATGCCGAGCGGCGTGTAGGCCACCTTGATACCGAACGGTGCGAGAAGCGCGCCAAACCAGCCGTTCGAGGCAAAGAGCGTCGTCAAGGCGATGCCGGCGACAGCCGTCGGCAGGGCGAAAGGCAGATCGACGATCGCGTCGACAATGCGTCGTCCCGGAAAGCGATAGCGAACAAGCACCCAGGCAAGCGCCAGGCCGAAGACGAGGTTGAATGCGGTGGCAACAAGCGCTGAGAGCACGGTGACGCGGTAGCTGGCGACAGCGCGCGGCGAAGAGACGATCGCCCAGTATTCTGCTGGGCCCAGGCTCGCCGCCTTGAAGACGAGTGCCGCCAAAGGCAGCACGACGATCAGCCCGACATAAAAGAGGGTGATGCCCAGCGACAAGGGAAGACCGGGCAGGACATTGCGTTTCAAGGGATCGCCTCCACGGCGGCATGGCTTTCGTTCATGGCAGAACCCGGCGAGCAGAGCTCGCCGGGCAAAAGGTTCGGTCTGCTATCGCTCGTTAGCGATTACCATAGATCTGGTCGAGAGCGGCACCGGCGGCAAAGTGTTCGTCCTTGATCTTGCCCCAACCACCGAAGACATCTTCGACCTTGACCAGGCGGATCTGCGGAAACTGGTCCTTGAACTCTGCCGCGACTTTCTCGTTGTGGACACGGTGGCCGTATTCAGCGGCGATCTTCTGGCCCTCCTCGGTATAGAGGAAATCGAGATAGGACTTTGCCAATTCGCGCGAACCGCGCTTGTCTGCCACCTTGTCAACGACGGCGACAGGGAATTCTGCCAGCAGGCTGACCGAAGGCACGACGCTTTCGAACTTGTCGGTCCCATATTGTTTGGCGATCGATCGGGTTTCCGCCTCGAAGGTGATGATCACATCGCCGATTTCGCGCTCGACGAAAGTCGTCGTTGCCGCACGGCCTCCTGTGTCAAAGACCGGAACGTTGTCGAAGATCTTCTTGACGAACTCGGTGACCTTGGCCGGATCGTCCTTGAAAGCTTCCTTGGCATAGGCCGTGGCCGCCAGATAGGTGTAGCGGGCATTGCCTGATGTCTTCGGGTTCGGGAAGATCACCTTCACGTCGTCACGGGCGAGATCACCCCAATCCTTGATGCCTTTCGGGTTGCCGGCGCGCACCAGGAAGGACGGGAAGGAGTAGAAGGGCGACGCGTTGTTGGGAAATTCCTTCTGCCATCCCTCGGCGACGAAACCGTTCTTTGCCAGGAAGTCGATGTCGGTCACCTGATTGAAGGTGACGACGTCAGCCTCAAGACCTTCGACGATGGCACGCGCCTGCTTCGAGGTGCCGGCATGCGACTGGTCGACCGTGACGCCCGGATGCGCCTTGATGAAGGCTTCGTTCTCGGCCGCAAAGATTTCCCGGGCGATATCGTAGGAAGCATTGAGAAGGGTGGTCGGCGCATCGGCAAAAGCCGGGCCGCTCAGCAGCGCGACAAAGGCAGCGCTCGCAATCAGCAGTTTCTTCATGGGTATCTCCGGTGGAATAGAGGCGGTAGGTTGCATGAAACCTAGCGGCCGCTACGGGAGACGACGAGGCACGGTGATCTGAGGTTGTTTCCCGAACGGGAAAAATCACCTAACGATCTCGGATATCAGAGAAAATGGCTTTGCAGTGAGGGTCGCGGATTACCGATCGGAGGTAGCCGTTGCTTCCTGCGCAGCGGCAGATTGCGACGGTCGCTTGAGGTTGATGGCCGGCGCCTCACCCTCAAACGTCTCCACCCGACGGTCGTAGACCGGCGAGATCGTGCCGAGCACGCGGTCCCAGAAGGAGAAATAATTCGCGAAATTGTATTTGAACTCTTCGTGGTGCTGGTCGTGATAGGTGGTGCAGAGCAGCGGCGACGGGTAGCGCGCCGTCGATGAGGCGAAATACTCAAAGCCCGCGTGCCCGAACGTGCCATTGATCTGGTCGAACAACCGGTGCGCCAGCAGAATCAGCGGCGGAAACGGCACCACAAACGTGATGACGGCATAATAACCCTGCGACAGGGCTGTATCGACCAGGCCGATCGAATCGTTGCTCCACACCGTCGGTGCGACGCTGCGGTGATGCAGAAGATGATATTTGTAGAACAGCTTGGTGTGCAGCAGCCGGTGCGCAAAATAGAACCACGCGTCGAACAGCACCATGCAAAGCAGGAAGAGCGGCACGGCCGTCCACCAGCTGAAGTCCCACGGTGAAAACAGGGTCCATCCCTGATACTGGACGAAGAGGCCGATCGCAACGGACGTGCAGGTCACAAGGATAGACGCCATGCTCTGGCGGATCTCGATCGCCTTGCGTTTCTCGCCTCGCCGCCCCTTTTGGATGCGCCGCTCCGGATTACGATCATTGAGCCAGGTGATGCCGTAACCGAGCGCAAAATAGACGAGCACCGTGGCGGCGTAGATGACCGCGAGAATGGTGAGAAAAGTCAGGGTACCCTCGACGAACGCGCTCAAGTGGAGATCCGGTGCTACAGCGTGGGAGATGGACAGACAGGCTGAATACACCAACCGGACCGCGCAAGGCAAGGCAAGCCCCGGTTTACATACGCTCCAGATCCGACAAGAACGCGTTCAACTCGGATGTGTCGATCCCGACGAGATGGCTCTTCTGCGGATAGGCCCCGGACCGCACGTCGTCGGCAAACTCCGAGTAAGCGGCAATGCGTTCGCGTTGCAACCGCTCATGTTCGGCGGCAAAGTTGCGGTAAATCTTGGCGTGGCGAGGAACATGGCCACGGTTGGCGCCAAGCACATCATCACTGAAGAGGTATTGCGCGTCGCAGCCCGTACCCGCGCCCATAGACAGCATCAGCATCGACGTCTTGGCGCTGATCGCTGCCGCAACCTCGCCCGGCACCACTTCGATCTCGGCGGCAAAGGCGCCCGCCTCGTCCAGCGCCTTGACCTGCCGCCAGATTTCGAGCGCACTGGCCGCTGTCTTGCCCACCGCGCGAAACCCACCGGTCCAGGTGGCCTTGGACGGAATGAGGCCGACATGGCCGCAGACCGGAATGCCCTCGTCGCGCATGCGGCGGACGGTCGAAAGGCTTGCTGCACAATAGACTGCATCCCCTCCCGCCTTGAGCGCCTTGAATGCGGCGCGGATATACTCGTCGGCCGTGACAAGGTCGCCGTATTCGAGACCCGGAAACGCAAAACACGTCGGGGCAACTTCGCGAAATTCCGGACCGAGCAGGGCCGGCGGCACGGAGACGAGGTCGATACCGGCCGCTTCGGCCGCCTCGGCCTCCTCAAGCGTTTCCACCCGCAACATCGTCAACTGTCTCTTGCCTTTGGTCGACAGGAGGTCGGCAACGGTGGGGCGGCGGTTTCGCATCGGGAACTCCGGATATCGGTTGTTGTTATAGAAACGGGGAATGCATCCCGCCTCAGGCGGCAAGCAGCGCCTTCAGCTTGGTTTCGGTCGAGCCAAGCGCCTGCGGACTTGGCCGCTTGCCGGCAGCAATGAGCATCTCGGCAAGGCGGATATCGCGCGCAACGGCGTTTCCCTTACCGATGCCGCTGGCACTGATCAGCCTGCCGCTTGCGTCAAGATGGAAGAGAATGAAGGCACCATCGCCAAGGTCGCGCCGCACTGTCGTCACAGCCCCTTCGGCGAGGCCTGCAATCTGCAGGGTGAGGTCGTATTGATCCGACCAGAACCACGGCACGCTGGCGATCGGTTCGGCTGCCCCCATAAGGTTGGCGGCAGCGAGCGTTCCCTGATCCTGCGCGTTGCGCCAGGCCTCAAGCCGTATGCGCCGGCCGCCATAGTGTCCGAGCGGAAAGGAGCAGCAATCGCCCGCCGCAAATATGTTGGGGTCAGAGGTGCAAAGCGTCTCGTCGACGGCAATGCCATTGTCGACGACAAGGCCTGAAGCCTCGGCCAAGGCCGTATTCGGCACGGCGCCAATGCCGACAACGACCAGGTCGGCGACAAGGCTGTCGCCATCGCCAAGCTGAATATGCGCCCTCTTCTCGCGCGCCTCGATGCCAACGATCCTGGCGTTGCAGCGGATATCGACGCCTTCCAGCCTATGTCTTTCGGCAACGACGGCGGCGATTTCTTCCGGCACGCCGCGGGAAAGCACGCGTGGCAGGCCCTCGAGGAGAACGACCTCCGCGCCAAGCTTGCGGGCGGTCGCCGCAAGTTCCAGGCCGATAAACCCACCACCGATGATGGCAAGTGTGCTGCCAGGCGCGAGCTTCGCGCGGATGGCTTCGGCGTCGGCATGCGTCCGCAGCGTCAGGAAAAGCGGTGTTGTCTGCGGTTGTCCGGGAAAATGCCTGGGGCTTGCACCGGTCGCAAGCAGCAGCCGGTCATAGGAAAGTTCCCGCCCATCGGCCATTCTAACCGTCTTGGCGCCACGATCGATACCCTCGACGGCTGCGTCGGTGAGCACCTCTATCCCGGCGGACCGATAGCGGTCGGCATCGGCAACATGTTTCGGACCCCGCTGCTCGGCCATACCTTCCTTTGAGAGCGGTGGCCGCTCGTACGGCAGATGCGGCTCGGCGCCAATGAGCGTGATCTCGCCCTGGTAGCCCTTTTCCCGAAGGCCGAACGCCGCCCTTGCGCCACACTCGCCCGCGCCGACGATGACAATTTTGTTCATGGGCCCATTCATGTGCGGCCTGTTCATGTGCCTCTCCCAATTTTCGTGTCGGCCGCCATCAGCGCCCGCTCAAGCGACAGCGATGAAAACGCTGCCCGCCTCGACCTTGACCGGATAGGTCTTCAGGTTGACGCAGACGGGCGCGCCCTTGGCCTGGCCGGTCTTGTAGTTGAAGCGACCGTTGTGTTTCGGACATTCGATGATGTCATCCATCACCAGGCCGTCTGCGAGGTGAATATGCTCGTGGGTGCAGAGACCATCGGTCGCGAAATATTCGTCGTCCGGACTGCGGTAGACCGCAAAGGTCCGTCCCTCATGGTCGAAGCGGATGACGTCCTCCTCGTCGATCTCATTGGCCGCGCAGACTTCGATCCAGTTGGCGCTCATGGTTTTCCTCCCAATGTTGGTTGTTTGCTGGTCTACCTATTCGGCGGCGTGCACCAGGACATCGCTGTGAAACTCTTCGCGATAGGGTTTTGCAGTCGGCGGCAGTTCACGCTTCAGGAAATAGTCCTCATTCCTTAGTTGCCGCAGGAAGGCCGGAATCATCTCGCGATAGCCGTGAAACATGGATGGGTTCGGTTCTGGCAGATCGTGCCTGATCATCGCGTGAAGGCGCGGCAGCGCGTGATAGGGCACCATCGGGAACATGTGATGTTCGACGTGGTAGTTCATGTTCCAATAGATGAAGCGGCTGATCGGGTTCATGTAGACCGTGCGGCTGTTCAGCCGGTGGTCGGTGACGTTGTCGGCAAGCCCACCATGCTGCAGCAGGCCTGTCAGCACGTGGTGCCAGGCGCCGTAGAGGCGCGGCAGGCCGATCAGCATCAGCGGCAGGATCGAGCCGAGGTAGAAGGACAGGCCGATCGTGACGAGATAGACCGCAAGCCAGATGCGGGCGACGCGGATTGCCTTCGACTGCTCCATTTCGGGGATGAAAGTCTTCTCGGCAGCACTGACGACGCCGAAGGCATTGCGCACCATGTCGACGACTGCATGCCATACGTCGAGAATGCCGAAGAAATTCAGCACCAGCCGTAGCAGATCGGGTGGCCGCATGACGGCGATTTCCGGGTCCCGGCCGACGATGACAGTATCGGTGTGGTGCCGGGTATGGCTCCAGCGCCAGGTCACCGGATTGCGCATGATCATGAAACAGGCGACCTGATAGACGACGTCGTTCATCCACATCGTCTTGAACGCCGTACCGTGACCGCATTCGTGCCAGCGGCTGTCGGAAGCCGAGCCATAAAGAACGCCGTAAGCGAGAAAGAAGGGCACGGCCCACCAGGTCCCCCAGAAGTAGACACCGAGGCCGCCGAAAAGGATGAGGCTGCCGAACCAGATAGCGGTGTCGCGAATGGCAGGGCCATCCTCGCGCTTCATCAGTTCCTTCATCTGCTTGCGCGGAATGTCGGTGTGGTACCACTCGGCTGCTGACAGCCCGTTTGCAACGGCTGCCTGGGCATCCCGTCCGAGCAGGCTGTAGTCACGCTTTGTCGGAACCACCGTCATCACTCTCTCCTCGCCGTTCGACCGCATCAGGGCCGCTCCTTGTCTCTTGGCATTGACGATAGGTTGACTTTTGCAAGCCTTCAATGCAGTGATGATATATTCTATCAAATGCCATCAGATCTTGCATTTCATGAATGATGGAATCATTTCAGGTGCTACCCATGAGCAACAGACCGACGATCGCCGATCTCGCCCGCGCTGCAGGGGTGAGCGTTGCCACCGTGGACCGCGTTCTCAACGGCCGTCATCCGGTGCGCGAAGAGACGGCGCGCCGGGTCTATGACGCCGCCAAGGGCATCGGCTATCACGCGGTCGGCCTGCTGCGGCAGCGCGTCTTCGAGGATCTGCCGCAATATCGTGTTGGCTTCCTGCTGCAGAAACCGCAGCAGGCCTTTTATCAGATTGTCGCCAAGGAGATGGAAAACGCAGCCCTTGCGCTTTCAACCGTCCGCGCCCTGCCCCAGGTCGAATTCGTCGCCAACTCAACGCCAACAGGTATCACCGAGAAGCTGCGAGCAATGGCCTCCCGCAATCAGGCGATTGCGCTTGTGGCGCCGGATTATCCTGCGGTGACAGCCGTAGTCGAAGAGTTGAAGGAGCGCGGGATCCCGGTTTTCTCGCTGCTTTCCGATTTTGCCGCAGGCGTGCGTGAAGGCTATGTCGGCCTCAACAATCACAAGGTCGGCAGGACCGCCGCCTGGATGATTGCCAAGGCCGCAAAAAAGCCGGGAAAGGTCGCAGCCTTCGTCGGCAGCCATCGCTTTCTCGGCCATGAACTGCGCGAGATCGGCTTCCGGTCCTATTTCCGCGAGCACGCCCCGGATTTCGAAGTGCTCGACACCATGGTCAATCTCGATACCGCCGAGATCACCCACGAAGCGACGCTCAATCTGTTGCAACGCCACCCGGATCTGACCGGCTTCTATGTCTGCGGCGGCGGCATGGAGGGAGCAATCTCGGCGATCCGCGAGGAAAAGCTCGAAGGCAAGCTGATTGTCGTCGTCAACGAACTGACCCCGGAATCGCGTGCGGCACTTGCCGACGACGTCGTGACACTCGCGATCTCGACGCCGACCGCAGCCTTGGCGCGAGAGACGATCAACCTGATGATACAGGCGATCGACAAAGGGCCGACAGGTGCGCCCGGACAGACCTTCCTGCCGTTTGATCTTTTTACGCCTGAGAACATCTGACGAAGTATGTCGGTGGCCACATCAAACCGGAGTACAAGAAGGTGGACCGCATCGACCGCCGCCGCAAGGAGAACCAGAACGGCAAGCGGTGCTTTCCCTGTGCGAACACAATCCCGATCGCCGAACCGCACGATCACCCGTGTCGTCAAGGGCGGCGAAACGCATCGTAGACAAGGTGTGCACGGCGGAAATGACGGTCGGGAAACAGCACCACCTGAGGTGAACGATTTTGGCTTCGTCACTTCCCCAAGGCCTATTTACATTTTCACCACGACTCTATTGACACTTTCCCCGGCTTTCTATTGACACTTTCCCCGCAGGTCTATTACAACTTTCCCCGCATAGCTTTTTGCCGAGAAATGAAGTGACATGGACGACAGTCTCTTACCGCGTCATCTGCAATCCCAACTGAAGGCTGCTCTTACATCAGCGCGAGTGGTTAACATCATCGGGCCACGGCAGGTCGGGAAGACGACGCTTGTACGCGATCTATTGAGCGTCGGAAAATTCATTACACTAGATGACGAGGGTGTGCTTGCAGCTATCGAGGCTGATCCAAAAGGACAGCTGGACGCTCTGCTGGCTGAGACGAAAGTAGGCCCGCTCATTATCGACGAAGCCCAGCGATCAACGAAATTGGCCTTGGCATTGAAGAGGATTGTGGACGAAAATCGAGCAATGGGCCAGTTCGTCCTGACAGGTTCGTCCAACGTCTTCATTTCCGCGCACGTGGCGGACTCGTTGGCAGGTAGAGTCCATACAATGACGATGCTTCCAATGAGCGTCGCCGAGACAAAGCGCATGGGCGCTGCAAAAATTCTCGACTGGGCGTCGATGGATGCCCGTCCCGATCCGCTAGACCTGCCTAAAGCAGAAACCTTGTCCCGAGCACAATACATCGACTTGATAGTAGCAGGCGGTTTTCCCGAGATACGAACTCTGGAAGAGCACTGGAGACAAAATCGATACACAGACTACGTTGACAGTGTCGTGGAACGCGACGTTGCGTACATCTTAAAAATAAGAAAATCGGACGCCATGAGGCGAATGATCGATCAACTAGCTACGCGCGTCGGAAACGAGCTGAACATAGACGAACTCTGCTCGAACATCAGCTTACAAAGGAATACCACCGAGACCTACCTCGATATTCTAACCAAACTTTCTCTTTTGCAACGATTGCCTGCGTGGACATCGGGAGAGTCCGGGCGCGACATCCGCCAACCAAAAATCCATCTTGTGGATACCGGGATCGTCGCCGCCTTGAGGAGTATGTACGCCCAGAGCTTCAATATTGGCGCGAATCCCACAGCGCTTGGCGGCGTTTTCGAAAATTTTGTTCACAACGAATTGTGGAAATCCCTCCCCCACCAGAGGCGTCGGTGGCGACTTTATCATTGGAGGCATCAACGAGGACGCGAGATAGACATAATTGCTGAATCAGACAGAACGATAGTTGGCTTCGAGATGAAGACATCCACTGCGGTTGAAGCAAAGGACTTTCAGCATCTGCGATGGTTTCGAGATGAAGGCCCAGGTAAAAACCGTCCCTTCGTCGGCATCGTCGTCTATATGGGAGAGCGCGTACTCAGTTTCGGCGAAAACATGGTCGCGCTCCCTCTGTCGACATTTTGGTCGTTCAAGGAAAGTTCCGTCTGAATGGGCGATTGGACAGCCCCTTTCAGGAAAAAGAACGGAACGTGAGGCGGAACCGTGCAACTTTTAACAGAGCAAAAGAATCGGAATGGCGCACAATCAATGACTTGAGCCGTGGATTCGCTGATCAAGAAATCGAGGTGATCAACAAATCAGGAATTCCGTCTCGTTGCTGCGATTTCTTCGAGTAGATAGTCAATCGCCTGGAGCGGCTCCAGCACCGCCCACGTCTTTGGATGTCGATAGACGGGGTAGAGGCTGAAAGCTGCGAAGGTTAGCTGATCGACTGTGGGGCGCGCGGTTGCCCGCCTCGCATGCGCCGCTTGCGCCCGATCCTCCACGCGGTCTTCAGTCTGCCCCCAACCCGCATAAAACGGAGTTGCATAACAACGGACGGGAAGCCCCCGCAAAAGCGCGTCGAAGCCCATTTGGCTGGAGACGGTCCACACTTCGTCGACGACGGCGAGGATTGCGGCCGCAGAGACCTTGTCGGCCATAAGGGTCACGCCTGGCAATTTCGATGCCCGCTCGGTCATATAGCCCTTGCGGTGCCCGGCGATCACGTCTGGATGCGTTCGAACGATGACCTGGGCACCGCTTCCAATCGCATCGTCCAACATTCTGTCAAAGGCGGAAGCCGTACCCAGCGCCTTTGCGACGGAAACATCGCCAAAAACCTGATCGACCAGCAGGAGCCTGCGCCGTGTCGAGCGATCGAGCCGGGGCTCGGTGTGAGGGAGATTGTTGTACTTCGACAGCTTATGCTCAACCAGCGCCTCACGGATTGGCGCACCGACATCATGCGCAAAGCCGCCAGCCGCATCGTGGACCAGCAATTCCAATCGCGAGGCGCGACCAGCATCGACAGGCAGCGCCTTGTCATCGACGACAATCGAGATCGGAATACTTCCATCCTTGCCGAGACCGACGGAGCGCAGGAAACCATCCTCGAGATGCCAATGCGGTAGCCTGCGCAATCGCGCAATTCGCATTGCAGTCTTTGCCGGCAACCGGCCACCCCATGAGACGATACCGTCGAGCCCAGGCGCAAGCGTCGAACGAAGCGGCGCCTCTCCGAAATACTGGCCCAGCCAGGGAAAAGCCTTGTGCACGAAGTAAGTCGCTCCGAGCCTTGCTCCCCATTTCGGGTGCCAAGGGCGGGCTTGCATCACGGCAAGCGTTGAATTGTCGAGCACGTCCATTTTTTCACTCGGCCATCGCGGTGGATTGCGCCAAGAACCACCTTGCAAAGGCAAATGCAAACCGAACTTTCAACGTGATCGCCGTTTGACGGGAGCTTTGTTGCTCCGAAGGGCGATGGGCGCAAGACCAAGCCTGATTGATCGCGAACACGGGATGCCGGCGCAACTGCTATGAAGTTGATTGAATCCCATCATTGACGAGCGACAATCTTGCAGCGATGCAAGTGCTTTGACGGCGCGTTTGCTCGCCACCTCCTAGCCATTGGCATTTTGTAACGCTAGCAATAAATGGAATGAACGTTCCATTTATTGCTAGTAACAAACCGGACTTGGAGGAGACATTCCCGTGACCACCCTACCCTTCGCACTCAACCACATGACCACGCCCGCTCTGCCGCTCGACGCCTTTTTTGCCCTTGCGCGCTCGCTCGGCATGACGTCCGTCGAAATCCGCAACGATCTGACCGGCAACGCCATTCTCGACGGACCGCCCGCAGCAGACGTGGCTGCACTTGCGCGACGTCACGGCGTAACGATCATCTCAATCAACGCCCTGCAGCGCTTCAACGAATGGAACGAAACCCGTGCGGCCGAAGCCGCCCACCTGATCTCCTATGTCAAGGATTGCGGCGCAAAGGCGCTCGTTCTGGTGCCTGTCAATGACGGTAGCGGCCAGGCGGACGGCGAGCGCCAATCCAACTTTAAGCAAGCGCTTGTCGCACTGAAGCCGATGCTCGATGCCGCCGGCATCATTGGCCTTGTCGAGCCTCTCGGCTTCGCGATCTGCTCGCTTCGCTCCAAAACAGAAGCTGTTGACGGTATAAAGGCAATCGGTGGCGACGCTACGTTCCGCGTCGTGCACGATACCTTCCACCACCATCTCGCTGGCGAACCGGCAATCTACCCTGAGATGACCGGCCTCGTGCATATCTCCGGCGTTACCGACCGCGATGCGGCGATCGTAGATCTTCGCGACTCGCATCGCGTTCTGGTCGACGAAAACGACACCCTCGACAATGTCGGACAGCTCCGTCGGCTGCGGGCTGCGGGCTACGCCGGCCCGTTCTCGTTCGAGCCCTTTGCCGATGAAGTCCAGGCACTTGTCGATCCAGCCGCACACCTCAAGGCCAGCATGGATTACATAGAAGCAGGGCTCTGACCATCGACAGCGATCGGTCACTGGAAAACGAAGCGAGGCGCCGAAAGACACCCTTGACGGCGCCTGCATAAAATGGAATACATATTCCGTAATTGCAAATCACTGGTTCTTTTATTCCGTTTTGATTGGAGCGTGGCGGGAGTACCGCTTCCGATCAGGGATGGGCGCAACCCGATGTGGTCAGCGTTTCCGGCTGGAGAAGGTGTAGCCGGGCACCGAATGTGGAGGAGAAAGACAATGAAAAAGTTCCTGCTGGGTACAGCCATGGCCGTGATGATGTCGACGGCGGCACATGCCGAGACCATCGGCGTCTCCATGGCGCAATTCGACGACAACTTCCTGACGGTTCTGCGCAACGGCATGTCCGACTACGCAAAAACGCTCAGTGGCGTCGACCTGCAGATCGAAGACGCACAGAACGACGTTTCGAAGCAGCAGAGCCAGATCCAGAACTTCATCGCAGCCGGCGTCACCGCAATCATCGTCAACCCGGTTGATACCGATGCGACCGCTGCAATGTCGAAGATCGCCGCCGACGCTGGTATTCCGCTCGTTTACGTCAACCGCGAACCTGTCAACGTCGACACCCTGCCGGAAAAGCAGGCCTTCGTCGCGTCGAACGAACAGGAATCCGGCACGCTGCAGACCCAGGAAATCTGCAAGATGCTCGGCGGCAAGGGCAAGGCCGTGGTCATGATGGGCGAGCTTTCCAACCAGGCTGCCCGCATGCGCACCAAGGACATCCATGATGTGCTGGCGACCGAAGCCTGCAAAGGCATCGAGATCGTCGAAGAACAGACCGCCAACTGGTCGCGCACGCAGGGCTCTGACCTTGTGACCAACTGGCTTTCCGCCGGCCTCGAGTTTGACGCCGTGATTTCCAACAACGACGAGATGGCGATCGGCGCGATCCAGGCGCTCAAAGCTGCTGGCCGCTCGATGGACAGCGTCGTCATCGGTGGCATCGATGCGACCCAGGACGCGCTTGCTGCCATGGCTGCCGGCGACCTCGACGTGACCGTGTTCCAGAATGCCGCCGGCCAGGGCAAGGGCTCGGTTGACGCAGCCCTCAAGCTCGCCAAGGGCGAAGCCATCGAGAAGAAAGTCTACATCCCCTTCGAGCTCGTCACCAAGGACAACATGGCCAGCTATCAGGCGAAGAACTGATCCGTTGCATCGAGAGCGCGGGATATCCCCGCGCTCTCATTCAAAAACAGTCCCGCGGCAGTTGCGCTGATCCTGTAGACTGGCGCCTGCGAGGAATATGGCTGGTTGACCCACCAGCTGCGAGGACTTTTCCGCGAAAGCCGGAATTGACGGGGAGGCAATGACAATGACGCTCAGTCCGACAACGATGGCCGCCGTGCGCGCCAGCGGCGCGGTACCCAACGCCGAATACCTTCTCAATGTCGAAGGCATTCGCAAGGAATTTCCAGGTGTCGTCGCACTCGACGACGTGTCCTTCCGGCTGAAGCGCGGCACTGTCCATGCGCTGATGGGCGAAAATGGCGCCGGCAAATCGACGCTGATGAAGATCCTTGCCGGCATCTATACGCCCGACAAGGGCGAGGTGCAGTTGAAGGGTGTCGACATCCGACTGAAGTCGCCGCTCGACGCGCTGGAAAACGGTATCGCCATGATCCATCAGGAACTGAACCTGATGCCGTTCATGACGGTTGCCGAGAATATCTGGATCCGGCGCGAGCCGAAGAACCGCTTCGGCTTCGTCGATCATGGCGAAATGCGCCGCATCACTGCCCGGCTGTTCGATCGTCTGAACATCAAGCTCGATCCCGAGATCGAAGTCCGCCACCTCTCGGTTGCCAACCGCCAGATGGTCGAGATCGCCAAGGCGGTCTCCTACGAATCCGATGTGCTGATCATGGACGAGCCGACCTCGGCCTTGACGGAGCGCGAAGTCGCGCACCTGTTCGAGATCATCCGCGATCTGCGCTCGCAGGGCATCGGCATTGTCTACATCACCCACAAGATGAATGAACTCTTCGAGATTGCCGACGAATTCTCGGTCTTCCGTGACGGCAAGTACATCGGCACCCACGCCTCGAGCGACGTCACCCGCGACGATATCATCCGCATGATGGTCGGCCGCGAAATCACCCAGATGTTCCCGAAGGAAGAGGTGCCAATCGGCGACGTCATACTTTCGGTCAAGAACCTGACGCTCGACGGCGTCTTCCGCGACGTCTCCTTCGACGTGCGAGCCGGTGAGATCCTGGGCATTGCCGGCCTGGTCGGCTCCGGCCGCTCGAATGTCGCCGAGACGCTGTTCGGCGTCACCCCGACAAGTTCGGGCACGATTGCCATCGACGGCAAGACGGTTTCGATCGACAGTCCCAACACCGCCATCCGCAACCGCATGGCCTTCTTGACGGAAGACCGCAAGGATACCGGCTGTCTGCTGATCCTCGACGTGCTCGAAAACATGCAGATCGCCGTGTTGCAGGACCGCTTCGTCAAGGGCGGCTTCGTGGCGGAGAAGGACATCACCGCTGCCTGCGAAGAGATGAGCCGCAAACTTCGGGTCAAGACGCCCAATCTGCAGGAGCGGATTGAGAACCTCTCCGGCGGCAATCAGCAGAAGGTGCTGATCGGTCGCTGGCTGCTCACCAACCCGCGCATTCTCATTCTCGACGAGCCGACGCGCGGCATCGATGTCGGGGCCAAAGCCGAGATCCACCGCCTCGTCACCGAACTCGCTCGAAACGGTGTCGCCGTCATCATGATTTCTTCGGAAATGCCGGAGGTGCTCGGCATGAGCGATCGCATCATGGTCATGCATGAAGGCCGCGTCACCGGCATCCTCGACCGTGCCGAGGCAACCCAGATCAAGGTCATGGAACTCGCCGCCAGCTAGCGCGAACCGAACGGACCACAGGGAGGAACGAACAATGGAAACCAACGTCGCCGCACAAGGCACCGGCTCGGCCATTCCGGCTGCCAAGCGCCGGATGCCGCCCGAATTCAGCATCTTCCTGGTGCTGATCGGCATCGCGCTCGTCTATGAAATCCTGGGCTGGATCTTCGTCGGACAGAGCTTCCTGTTGAACCCGCAGCGCCTGACGATCATGATCCTGCAGGTCGCCGTGATCGGCATCATCGCCGTCGGCGTGACCCAGGTCATCATCACCGGCGGCATCGATCTCTCATCCGGCTCCGTCGTCGGCATGACCGCCATGTTTTCGGCAAGTGTAGCGCAGGCCTCCACCTGGCCACGTGCGCTCTATCCGTCGCTGACGGACCTGCCCGCGATCGTCCCGATCGGGCTTGGCATCGGTGTCGGTCTGATTGCCGGCCTCATCAACGGCCAGCTGATCGCCAGAACCAAGATCCCGCCCTTCATCGCCACGCTCGGCATGATGGTTTCGGCGCGCGGCATCTCCAAGTGGTACACCAAGGGCCAGCCGGTTTCAGGCCTCACCGAGCAGTTCAATTTCATCGGCACCGGCATCTGGCCCGTGATCGTGTTCCTGGTCGTGGCGATCATCTTCCACATTGCGCTGCGCTACACCCGCTACGGCAAGTTCACCTATGCAATCGGCGCCAACGTTCAGGCGGCCCGCGTCTCGGGCATCAATGTCGAGGCGCATCTGATCAAGGTCTACGCCATTGCCGGCATGCTGGCGGGCCTTGCCGGCGTCGTCACCGCGGCCCGTGCCCAGACCGCACAGGCCGGCATGGGCGTCATGTACGAACTCGACGCGATCGCTGCGACCGTCATCGGCGGCACGTCGCTGACCGGTGGCGTCGGCCGCATCACCGGCACGGTCATCGGCACGATCATCCTCGGCGTCATGACATCAGGTTTCACTTTCCTCAGGGTGGACGCCTACTATCAGGAAATCGTCAAGGGCCTGATCATCGTCGCCGCCGTCGTCATCGACGTCTATCGACAGAAGAACCGCAAGAAAGCCTGATCCTCCAAAGAAGACCTCTCCTCCCAGTGAGCCAACTGGCCGGGATGATGAAAATCATCCCGGCTTTTTTTGCACCTACGATGGTACCAGTTGACGGTCAGCCAGCAGCAAGCCGAGCTCTTGGCCCCTCACAAGAATTGCGTCCCCAATCCGATTGCAATACGCTCACATGATCCTGAGTGTTGATCGAATGAGCGCTCGGTCCCGTTCGAGGCGGGCTGACGGCGCTGCGATGTCGTGTCCAGCCGAGTGGTGTTGTTCGGCGCCAGCACAGCCACTCGCGAGCGCGCGCCCAATCGCGCTGTCGCGAGTGAGGGGCTGTGCGGGCGGCCTCGACCAGCAACGGCTTGTGCGGGAAACAACCTTCCCGACACCCCTGCTTTCCCGGATCCCAATGAGGTTGGCAATCTCTACGCCTTGCTCCAGCAAGTCACTGAGCCTGACGCAATCGATGAAACGTCTGTCCAGCGCCGGGCCCCTGCGACCCGCACGTAGACTCCCTGACTCAATCAATCGACCGATCTTTGGTGAAGACGTGTACCTGAACGGCATGCTGCTCCACGTCGACGACGTCCACAATCGACTGGACGGGAACGACACCAAGTGATCGGCCGCCGAAGAGGCGAAAAGGAGCGCCGGCGATTTTCACTTCTGGAACGCGGCGAGCAAACGAACAACGTCGTCGTCGCTCACTTGAGCAAACTCGTCGTAGTAGTAGCCGACCGCGCCCATTGCCGGCGGCATATAGAGGCAAACGACCTCGTCAACCTCGGCTTGCAGGTTCGAAATCGCCTGTGGTGAAGCGACCGGCACAGCAACGACGATCTTCAATGGCTGACGTTGTCTGATGCCGTGGACAGCCGCCCGCATGCTGGAACCGGTTGCGATCCCATCATCGACGACGATAGCGATACGTCCTGCAATCGGAAGGGGAACGCACCCGGAAAAATAGCGCCGACGGCGACGCTCGATCTCGACGAGTTCCCGTTGGCAAAGCGTTTCGAATGCAGCCTCGGAAATACCAGCCAGTCCGGCGACTGCCTCGTCACGCACGACAATCGGCCTGGCACCGTCGACGACGGCGCCCATTGCCACTTCCGGCTGCCAGGGGACGCCGATCTTGCGCACCAAAAGCACCTCGAGCGGCGCATCGAGAGCGTTTGCGACTTCTGCACCGACAGGAACACCGCCACGTGCGAGAGCGAGTACGACCACGTTCAGTTCGCGGTAGTGTTTAAGGGCTATCGCCAGCTGTTTGCCTGCCTCCGACCGGTTGGAGAATCGCATGGTAGGTCCATCCTATTGATCTGCGCGGCGCCTGGTACACGCCGGAAGCCCGTCAAACCGCTATCGCGCATCCAGCTCGGCGCATTTGCCGAAATGCCAGCCTTTTTATTCTCTGTCCGGGTCCGTCATATCGGTCGCGACAGATCGCACGCGGCTCCGGCCCAAAGCCTGTCGCGCAAAAGTGTGGAGCGTGCAGCGGAATTGCGATGGCAGCATGTGCAAAAACAAGATGTTAAAACGCTTAAAACGGACCCCTGGAGCTCGCGGCGCGACACTTTACGGGACAAGAACGGCTGCACCGTTCAACCGGCCGCAGCGCAGATCGTCCAGGGCCTGGTTCGCCTTCTCCAAGGGGTAGATCACTGTATGCGTCTTGACGCCGACCTCTCTTGCAAGCGGGAAGAACTCCCACGCATCCGCGCGTGTCAAGTTTGCAACTGATACAATCTCACGCTCCTGCCATAGGATCGAATAGGGCATTGAAGGAATGTCGCTCATGTGGATGCCCCCACACACCACGCGCCCGCCCTTTCGCACCGCCCGCAATGCTGTCGGAATCAACTCGCCAGCCGGCGCGAAGATGATGGCTGCGTCCAGAAAGTCGGCTGGCGCCTGGTTCGAGCCTCCTGCCCATGCCGCACCGAGACTGATTGCAAAGTGCTGAGCTCGAAGGTCATCCGGCCGAGTGAATGCGTAAACCTCACGCCCCTGCCAGACACAGATCTGTGCGATGATGTGGGCTGCTGCGCCGAAGCCATAGAGGCCGATACGCTTTCCGGCTCCAGCCTTTTTCAAGGCCCGCCACCCAATGAGGCCGGCACAAAGTAGTGGCGCCATCGCCACGGGATCGGCTGCATGATCGAGGTCGAAGGAAAAACGTTCGTCGGCGATAACATGAGTGGCAAACCCGCCATCGCGCGTGAAGCCCGTAAAGAGCGGTGCATCGCAGAGGTTTTCCGAACCGGAACGACAATAGCAGCAAGCCCCGCAGGTGTAACCGAGCCAAGGAACTCCGACACGGCACCCAAGCCGAGACTGTGCCACGCCAGGACCAACAGCCTCAACAATCCCCACAATCTCGTGGCCGGGGACAAGCGGAAGTTTGGGACGATCCAGCTCGCCGTCAATCACGTGCAAGTCGGTGCGGCACACGGCACATGCCTCGACGCGCAACCGGATCTCGCAAGGGCCAGGTTGTGGATCGGCAAGTTCCTTCAAAACCAATGGCGTTCCGGGTTTTTCAAGCACCATCGCCTTCATCGAACACCTCAACGGACACAACGAGCACTGAGGGGAGACCAAAGAACACGCGCACGAGGGCTACGGCGGTGACCAGCGTGTGAACCGCTGCTCTTTTGCTCCTGCTACGCTCCTGGCGGCGGTAGACGGACCGGGCTCATCAATGTGACGATCTGTCGGTTCTGATCGGCATCCACAATCTCCAATACGCTGAGCCCATCGGGACCCTCGAGAACCGCAATGCTTGTCGGCTTGTGAATGAGATGATCAAGACCTTCCATGGCGATTTCAAGCAGATCATCCTTGTGGTCAAAAGTTATGCCAAGCAGTGGGACTGATTTTGCCTGGATCTGGTCACCGAGATGAATCCCCGTCACTTCGACGTCGGCGCGCTTGCCTTGGAGCGCTTTCGCCACCCGTTCGAAGAAGGAATGCCATTCCGACCTGGCCAATACACGACTAGTCATGGTTCATGCTCCTCTTGCTGATCTGTAGGATGGCCGGCCACCTATTTCGACGGGCCAGCCATTTCTTGCCGAACTTCGTTTAGCGACGTTTCGCTGCCGCACAGGCGCTCCGGCACTACGCTTCTTTGCGGCGCCGATCGCCAAGGCGAGAAACAAGAGCGCGACCGAAACTCACGCGGTATTTTGCCTGTCCGCTCTTAGGTGAGGAACCTCTTGGTGACGCCGGCAGGCCCACATTGCCAGCGTCGCCCATCGGCTTTACCCACCCGACTTCAGACGCGAGGTTCCGACACAGGACGTCTACGCTCGCTTCTTATATCCGCATGTCGGCACCGCGAACGTTCCTGCGGAGATCTGGTGCAATGACGCTGTGCGTAGGGACGGGGCAGTGGTTCATCGGCAATACGCATTCTCGTTCTCGTAGAATTAACATAGTAACTCTCGAAGGAGCCGACGGCTTTGTCGCAGGTCAATAATCCGGCCGGCAATTGGCTCCCGGGGAGCAAACCGCCCCAACAGCCTGCCAGGACGGCTCCCACCTGCACAGTTCGTCGTCCGTCGCCGTTGCGACCGCTGCGGCGACGGCAAGCCGGAATGGCGGTACGGCTACCGCGCCTCTCGCCACCGGCAAGACTGATCAATTTGGGCCTGCCACCGCGCTTTGCGATTGCGCTTGCGATGTTGCCCCCTGCACTCCGACGTTGCCGAGCATGACGAATGGGGATCTTGCTCGTCGAGGAAATGCGCGCCGCCTGGCCGGAAATGTCGCCGATTGGGTTGAGCGCGATCGCAAGCACGCGCATCGCTCACGGCTTCGGCTTGGGCGACGCACGCTCAGTTTCATGGGCAACCCGAAGCTCATTTCTCACGCATCCGACGCCATCGACGGCCTCCGCTGCCACGCGTGCAGCCAAGCGCTTCACCCCGCTTTCGACCGTGCCACACAAGGTAACGACACCGCGATCGACCCTCACCTCGATGACGTTCCGATCAAGCCCCAAATCAGATGCAAGACGCGCCAGCACGGCGCACTTGATCGCCTCGTCACCAGCGGCGAATCTTTCGGGTTCAGCCGCAGCAATCAGTTCGAGAATGTCACGACGGCTGACGATACCGACGATCCGGCCATCACGAATGACGGGAACTCGCTTTATGGCTCTTTTTGCCATCAACTCAGCGATCTGGCCTACTGGCGCATCGGTCCCGACAGTCAGGGAGCCTCGTGTCATCACGTCGTCGACGCGCCAGCCATGCCCTTTGATGTATGCCTCGGCGACTTGCGTTGGCGAGCTTGTTTCCTTTTTTCCAAGTGCCGCCGATCCCAACTCGGCACGTCGCAGCAAGTCGCCCTCGGACAGCATGCCCACCAGCACCCCTTCATCGTCGCAAACCGGCAATCCACTGATATGGTTGTCGAGCATCAGCTGTGCGGCATGTCTTACACTGTGGTCGGGGCTGATGGTTATGACCGTTCTGGTCATGATGTCCGCGGCGCGCATATGGGCCTCCTCGGTTCTGAATGACAAGTACTATATCCCCAGGAGCGGTAGTTCAGATTGATACCCGTCAAATATTGGACGCAGGATTCTTAATCGCGCCGAGTGGCGGCACATTGATCGGCATCAAAGATGCGGATGCCGGACCTCGATAGGATAGTTGCAATCTGCCGGTACCGCTCAAGCGGGTACCGATGCAGCAAACGTGTGTGCGCCAAATCGATCAACTTCGGCGAGAAGGAGCTAGACCATGCAAGCAGCACCCATTCCCCAAACGAAGCCGTCCTTCTGGCCGAACCCGTCATCCGAATTTGCTTTGGCCGACATTGCGAGTGCGCAATTGCCAGTCGCACGCGCTCAAATGGCGGCGATCGAGGCGACCCTGCGCTATCAGATCGAGGGGTTGAAGTTTCTTGGGAAACGCCTCGATAGCCACTTGCGCCTCCTCGAAAACAGCCAACAGCCCGATCACATCAACGACCTGTTCGATGTTTGGTGCAGCTTTTACCAGAACGCCTTTATTGATTATGCCCAAGAGGGAGCCCGGATCGCCGAGATCGGCGCATCGCTCGCCAAGAAAACCGCAAATCGTCTTCATCAAGATGAGAAGCACCTGGTCGAAAATTTGGCCGTACAGACTGCCATCTAGCGAGGCAAGATCGTGCCAATGATCCGGGCGGAAAGTCTTAAGAAGGCAGTCGTCATCGCCTTCTTCCTGCTGTGCTTCAAGGAGGGTGCCGCGGCCGACCTCGTCCGTGGCCACAGCATCGCCGTTCGATGGTGCAGCGAATGCCACGTGGTCGCCCCCGGGCAGGGTCACGGCTCCGATGCCGTTCCGACATTCGCGGAGATGAAGGCTTCAGATCGGCTCGACGAAGCCCAGCTGAAGGCCTTCCTGGCAGCTCCCGAACATTCGCGCATGCCCAATCTGTCGCTGACGCGCTCCGAAATTTCCGACCTCGTCGCCTATATCAGGGCGCAGCGTAAGGACGGCCAGAACTCAGGAGACTAGATGCATCAAAGGCAAGGCGACGCGTCTATCGGCATTCAGCGCCGAACCGTCACGTCACCTTTAGCCGTCATAGACAGGCAACGGATCGACCAGCGCTGCGAAGGAGAGACCGACCGCGGAACAGGCGATCGTTGATGTTGTCACCGTCATCGCCGTTCACCCCTTTGAGCCGGCGCTACGACATCACGTCTGACGGCCCGCCGCCTTGACGCTATCCAACCGGTCAATGGGTCTTTCACATGGTCAATCGAGGGCGTTGTTTTGACCACGGTCAATGCCATCCAGCTGAAGTCGGGCAGACTTGCAAAAGGGAAAATGGCCATGATCAGACACATACTTGTCGCAACCGACGGCTCAGAAAAGGCGCAAGAAGCTGTAGTCCTTGCCGCAAACTTCGCGAGGGCTGTCGAGGCTCGCGTTACGATTCTGCACGTCATCCTGCACGGAGTGAGGGCAGACGAGATGAACCGGCTGGCTCGATCCGAGAATTTGGTACGGAGCGTGTCGGGCGTTGTATTGCCTGGCCAGGAGCAACGCTTCATCTCGATGCATGATTTGTTTCAAAGTGCGCAGGTCGACATCGGCGAGACGGTAACGGCGCTTGGAGAGCGCATCGCAGAAGATGCAGCGGAAGAAGTCCGAGCTATCGGCGTCAAGGACGTGAGCCAGCGGGTCGAACCGGGCGACTATGCCGATACCGTTCTGGCGGTGAGCCAGGAGATTGGTGCAGACCTGATCGTCGTCGGCAGTCGCGGCCTCGGACGACTGTCCGGCATGGTGCTTGGGAGTGTTTCGCAAAAGATCGTCCAGCGCGCCCTTTGCTCCGTCATGCTCGTGCGCTGAAACGGCAGCGCGCTGATGGCTGTCCCTCCGCGCGCGGCTTCGGATCCATCAGGATCATTTTTAACCGGATACAACTGCCCAGAGCTGACCCGGGAAACCTTGGCGGAACAGAAATCCAAGACGCAATCGATCGGGTTGACAGCAGTCAATGCGTTGCAGTGAACAGACGTGTTCAAATGCTGGCTTGGCGCTTACTGCCCGACCGGGTTCGATGCGAACCAAGCCCTGCCGAACTCCAGATCGGCGGCAAGCCGATCCAGCCAACCCATGCCGCTGCATGATGGCAAACGCCAAACTGAGTAGAGACTTCAGCACATGGTTTAACTGGTGAGGCAAAGATGGCGGCGGAAATAGAAAGGAAATTTCTGATCCTTGACGATCGCTGGCGGCAGCATGCTTGCGGAGGTTCCGTGTTGCGACAGGCGTACCTCGTTTCGACGAAGGCACAGATTGTTCGGGTAAGAACAATTGATGCACGGCGCGCGACGCTCTCTGTGAAGATCCGAACCAGCCGGACCAGACGCGAGGAATTTGAATATGACATCCCTTATGCGGACACGTGTGAGATGTTTCAACATGCTCGGGGGATCGTCGAAAAGACACGCTACGAAGTGAACCATCAAGGTTTCGTCTGGGAGGTTGACGTCTATTCCGGCCAAAACCGTGGCCTCATTGTTGCTGAAATCGAACTCGATAGCTGCAGCGACAATCCCCCGCTGCCCGAATGGCTTGGCCCCGAGGTTACTGGAAACCCGCACTTTTCAAATCGCGCCCTGGCAAAAAGGCGTCACATCCCTGCGATCACGACCGCCCGTTTCGGCCTGTCGCTCCCGCTTCCGGCGAGCAACACCAATCCACACATATCAGCGCCAACGGAGGCGCTGGCTGGCATTTCTGGATCGGGCCGGCGTGAGGACGAAGAGGTTTGAGGCGAATGCAGTGTCTTCAGATGCCATGCTGCAACACCAAGCTCCAGAAGCCATACTTCTTGTCGTGTCGAAGTCTCAGATCGGCAATATAGGCGTCGTGAGATGCAATGCCGCCGAAATCAACTATGTTTCGGGCGAGCGACGTACATTCTGCAAGGTGGCGCGCCGCATGCTTGTAGCGGCTCGAGCGAGCGGTATCGAGGGTGAAGTCGATCATGGCGCGCAACACGATCGTTGCAGCGACCGGGTGCTTTTGCGCGAGTGCCTCCGCTGCCGGCGTCATAAGTTCGTAAAGGTCGCCGTCAAGTTCGATCCCTCGCCGACAGACAAGCTTGGCAGCCTCCGCAGGTGACGGCCACCGCAGGAAGAAGACGAGCGCCAGGTGGACATTGGGGAAACCCTGGGCATAGCTGAATGCCTTTTCCTCCGCTTCGAGATCATCGAAGTCCGGCAAACGCCGCAAATAGCTACGCAGGTGTTCATCGTTGAGCGACTGTTCAAAGCACTTCCAGCGAAATGCCTGTGCCTCCTCGCCACGCTCAAGAGCCTCCAGCGCCTCGGCGCGGGCAAGCTGCCATTCGAAGGGGACTTCGGAGCGACCTTTCGTGTCGACCTTGTCCAACGCCTTTAGCGCCTCGTCAGGTCGCCCCGCAGACAGCAGGCGATTGGCGATGTCCACCGCGACCATGGGCGCCCTGCGCGTCGTTTCCGGCTGCTGCGCGATGTAGGCATCGACGTCACCCTGCACGTCGGCGATCTCCTGAATTGCAATGCGCACTGTCAGATCCCGATGGCTGCCGTAGACCTCGTCTTCAAACATAGGCCCCTGGCTGCCCCAGCCGATGACCTTGCGCTCATCTCCCACTGGCTTCTTCTCGTTCGCCTCCTTTCCCCACCGCACGAACCCAGTCTTGAGGCGTTCAAGGCCATCGTTTCCCAGCGCCGGCGCCATCGCAGTGATTAGCGGGTCAAACTGACCGTAGCCGTTATTCTGCACGGCAGCGCAGACCTTGTCGGCCAGGCCATCAGTATCCACTTTGGCCGCCTTGGCGATGAGGCCGGCATCTCTGCATGCTTGGTGGAAGCTCTGGATGAGCGCGCCGCTGCCATCGTCGGATCGCTCGAAGATCGGCTCGGCGAGCGCGAGGAATTGCCAGATCAACCCGAACGCTTCTTTCGGATCGTCGGGGGCGATGACTTCCACGATCATTTTGCGCTGCGCCTCCAGATCGGTCTTGAGCGCCTTGACCTTTCGCCAGTCGACAAACGTCCGGGCGCGGGCAATACTTGCCAGACGTTTGCGAACCTCGCGGGCGGCCTCCGCACCACCGTGACTACCGGCAAGCTCGTTGCGCAACCGACGTTTTGTCGCGGCACTACCGGTGCTGATCTCCATCACCAATTCAGCCAGTCTCTTGGCGCCCAGAGTTTCTAGGTTCTTGGCGTTCAACGTCGTCTTCGGTGCCATCTATTTTTCCAGGTTTTTGATCGAGGAGAGGATATAAACCGCCAGCATCGGGGGCGACAACTGGGTGAGCTTTCGCGATCGGTAACGTCGTTGCGAAACAAGGCTGTGCCAGTTCGGTCTTGGCGCACCGCCGGGCCATCCTACGCGTGATCTTGGAACAGCGGTCCCGTGACTGCTACCTTGACGAACAACAGCCCGACCTGGAATACGAGCCGGCGGTCGAACGGGCTTTCTTTGCCCTTCGCGAACTTGAATTTACTATCCAATTCGACGCTCTCTTGCCTATCTTTGAACAGTGCGCCCTTGATTATTAGCACGCTGAAAAGCGAAGCAATCATCAGAATAGTCATGACCAGCAGCAGCCTGTTTAACAGGGCCGTTCTTATCATGTGAAATATCCGACGCCTGGACATCTTGGCTTCCCAGAATGCTGGTTCGCGTTTCCAACAACGACACATCCAGCGACGCTCTGCATTGCTCTTCGTCAAAGCGATGCCGACCCACCTTTGACGGCCATCAATGCGCGTCGCTTCCAAACGCGCTCTAATTGCCATGTCCGGTGCTGACACGGCGCAAAGAGCAAGGCGAAGTCCGTCAAATCGAACTGCCCATTTGCTCACCTCTGTCGCAACCCGCACCCGTATTAGTTCGAAGGAGATAGCAATCATGGCTGAGACTTCAACCAAACTTCCAATTAAGCAAGAAAAGGAAACCCCGGCTCGCACGGAATCGTGGATGCCCTTTGACAGCCTTCGGGCCGAAATCGACCGCCTGTTCGATGACTTTACCCCGAGCTTCTGGCGCCGCTCGTTTGAGCCTAACCCTGCTCGTCGGGCACCTCTTTTGCCGAGCTGGGCCATCGCACCGGCCGTCGACCTGGTGGAAAAGGAGGCAAGCTACGAGATCACCGCCGAGCTGCCGGGTATCGAGGAGAAGGATATCGAGGTGAAGGTTTCAAACGGCAACCTGTCGATCCGCGGCGAAAAGCAGGAGGATCGAGAAGAAAAGGACAAGGAATATGTGTTGTCGGAACGGCGCTACGGCTCGTTCCAACGAACCTTCAAGCTGCCCGAGGGCATCAAAGCTGACGACATCACAGCGACCTTCTCCAAGGGGGTGCTGACGGTGACGCTGCCGAAGAGCAAGGAGGCTCTCCAGAACGATCGCAAGATTCAGGTGAAAGCAGCTTGAGAACCCGACGTCCGGCTCCACAAGGGACACGCTTCGTTTGTGGAGCTGCGCGTAAGATGGAGGAAGACATGCCCTTCAAGACAATTCTAAATGTGCTCGGCGAGCACGGTGCAGCCGAGGATCTTCAGATCGCGATGAAACTCGCAGGCGAGGTAAGTGCACATTTAACCGCCCTGGTGGTTGCTATGGCGCCTGTACCGAGCGGGCGCTATCAGACGCTATCGCCGAGCTGGTTGGAAGTGCGCGAACGCAACCTGCAGAAGCTTGCCGGAAGCCTCACGACTATCCGCGAGCGGATCGCAGCGAGCGATTTGTCGTTTGACGTCGACAGTGTCTACGCGGAAGTCGCCGGACCAGCCTATGACATCGGTGAGAGGGCGCTCTACGCCGACTTGCTTTTGGCCGGACCCGCCGCCTTCATGAGCGAGGACCTGAAGCCACAGATCATAAGCGGCGGGCTCTTTCAGGCGGGACGCCCCGTCCTGTTCGTTCCACCCGATGTCGACGTGACCCTGCGGCCAAAGACTATCCTGCTCGCGTGGGATTCGCGCCCGAGTGCAGCACATGCGGCAACGGATGCGCTCGAAATGATGAAGATGGCCCAGTCCGTACACGTCACCATGGTCGACCCAGTTGCCGCTTCGAGAGTGAGTGGTGACGAACCGGGTGCGGACATCGCGACCTATCTCGCGCGCCACGGCATCAATGTCTCGGTCGATACACTGCCGAGCTCGGGCCGGTTGGTAGTGGAGACCCTGCACAGACACGCAATTGACATCAACGCCGACATGATCGTCATGGGTGCCTATGGGCATTCCAAACTGCTGCAGCTGATCCTCGGCGGCGTCACGAAATCGATGATTAATGAGGCCAAGTTTCCCATTTTAATGGCGCATTGAAGGCCAGGTGGGAGGCGCCTGCAGATGATGGGTCAGGCATGAAGCCGGGAACTCCCCGCAATTGTCGGGTTTTGGCATTTGACGTCCAGGGCCCTTGTCGTGCGGAACGCAAGGATTGCTGAATTCCTCGACCTCGCCGCGATGGATTCCGTGATAAACCTTGAACCATAGGCACAAATGCTTGGAAGCGGTCGCGAAAACACAGCGTATCAAGCAGGGGCCGCGCGGGTAGCCAGGTGGCTCAGCCCCACTGGCAAGTGCAAGCGGAAGTGAGGTTGGTCGCCAGCCTTGCCATAGGACTGCCGGGCCTCGCACGCGATGAGGACATCAAGAACTTCGCGCTTGTTGCGCCCGTGCGCGTGCTTGGCCGGTCGCGGGGCAAATCGCCCGCCGCGCGCCGTGCGTGGTCAGCGCAGAACCGGTAAAAAGAGCTTTCAAGTTTGAGATATCGCATATCGAAGAGTATGTCTCCAGCTGATGCGTGGAGGCTGTGACAACAGTCGGCATATCCAAACCTCACGCATCACAGAGGGTGACCGGTGGAAACAGACACGGCAGCCGTCGCGCTGGCAGCGCGCAATCTCACGAAGATCTATCGAATGGGGGCCATCGACGTCCCTGCCCTTCAGGGTATCGATGTCGATCTTCACAAGGGAGAACTGCTTGTCCTTCTTGGACCATCCGGAAGCGGCAAGTCCACCCTGCTCAACATCCTCGGCGGCCTCGACAGGCCGACCAGCGGTGAAGTCCGGTTTGGCAACCAGTTGCTCGAGATGGACAGCGAACGCGCGCTCAATCGCTACAGACGCAACCATGTCGGGTTCGTCTTTCAATTCTACAATCTTATACCGAGTTTGACCGCACGCGAAAATGTCGCCCTTGTTACGGAGATCGCCAGGGATCCCATGCCGCCAGTCGACGCACTGACCCTTGTTGGGCTGCGCGACCGGCTCGATCATTTCCCGGCACAGCTCTCGGGCGGAGAACAGCAACGGGTAGCAATTGCCCGCGCGATCGCCAAGCGGCCCGACTTGCTGCTTTGCGATGAGCCGACGGGCGCGCTCGACAGCAAGACCGGAATTCTCGTGCTTGAGGCCATCCTCAAGATCAATCGAGAGTTCCAAACGACGACCGCGCTCATCACCCACAATGCTGTGATTGCCGAAATTGCAAATCGCGTCCTATATTTTGCGGACGGGCGCATCGTTGAAACGCGATGCAACGAAGTGCAACGTGCGCCCGGCGAGCTGACCTGGTGAGTAGCCGCGATGACGAGCCTCGACCGAAAGCTACTGCGACAGCTCTGGAGAATGAGGGCTCAGCTGCTGGCAATCGCACTGGTGATCGCGTCAGGCACGGCACTTTTGACCATGTCGTTGACCACGATCGAAGCACTTGAAGAAACGACTGCCGCTTATTATGAGCGCACCCGCTTTGCCGATATCTTCGCTTCCGCCAAACGCGTACCCGATTACCGCAGCCGCGACATAGCGGAGATTCCCGGCGTCAGGCTGGTCGAAACACGGCTCGACGAGCGTGCCATCCTCAACGTCTCCGGGTTTCTCGACCCAGTCGTTGCGCGCGTAATCTCCCTGCCCGAACGGGGCCCACAACTCTTGAATGCACTTGTGATCCGATCTGGACGTTTGATCGACCCCACTCGACCGGACGAGGTTGTGGTCAGCGAGCCTTTTGCGCAAGCGCATCGGTTGAAGCCCGGCGACAGCTTCGATGCCATCTTGCGAGGTCGCAAGCGCACATTGCAGATCGTGGGAACCGCGCTTAGCCCGGAATTCGTATATGCGATCGCTCCGGGGGGATTGATGCCGGATGACGAGCGCTTCGGCATTCTTTGGATGGGGCGGGACGCCTTGGCGGCCGCTTTCGACCTCAAGGCTTCCTTCAACAGCGTCTCGCTGAGCCTATTGCCAGGAGCTGACGTCAACGACGTCATTCGTCGGCTCGATGACATTCTCGTAAAACACGGTGGCATTGGGGCCTATGGCCGAGCAGACCAAACTTCAAACTGGTTCCTGGAAAGCGAAATAGCGCAACAGAAAAACCTCTCTCGCGTCATGCCCGCGATATTTCTGGCGGTGGCCATCTTTCTCACGAACCTGGTGATGGCACGTCTCGTCGATACCGAGCGACGGGAAATCGGCCTGTTGAAGGCTCTCGGCTATGCCAACTGGACGATCGGATGGCATTACTCCAAGCTGGTGTTCGCGATAGCAGCCACGGGCATCATGATAGGATCGCTCATCGGCGCATGGCTTGGTCATTGGAACACCGAACTCTACACCAATTTCTACCGCTTTCCGTTCCTGCTCTATCGTCCCGGCCCTGACGGCTTCGTCTTTGCCGGTACGATTAGTCTAGCCGCGGCACTGGCCGGCAGCCTTATGGCAGCCTACCGTGCCGTTCGGCTGCCGCCGGCCGAGGCAATGAAACCGCCCTCGCCGCCCGCCTATCAGCGGACTTGGGCGTCGCAGACCGCACTCACCGGTGCGCTCGACGAACCAACACGCATGATCTTGCGACGGATCATCAGGTGGCCTGTGCGCGCATTGTTGACAAGTCTCGGGCTGGCGATGTCAACCGCGGTCATGATCATGGCCTTTCAATGGGTCGATGCCGTCGACACTCTGGCCGAAACTGTCTTCGAACGCGGCCAGCACCAGGACGCGACGATCGCTTTCAACGAACTCCGCCCGCTCAAAACCGTTGGAGACTTCGAGAACCTGGATGGCGTGCTTTCGGCCGAGCCCTATCGTTACGTGTTCGCTCGCATCAGCCACGGGCATCTTGGCGAGCGCCAAGGCATCATCGGCGTGCCGGATGGCGCTGTCCTCAGCCCGGTGTTCGATGTTTCGCACGGACGGATCGACGTCCCTCGTGACGGGTTGGTCATCTCCAGCAAGCTTGCCGATTTGCTCCGCCTCGAGATCGGCGATACTGTCCTGATCAAGCTCTTGGAGGGGCGCCAACCCCTCGTCAGCATGCCCGTCGTTCGAGTGTTCGAGACCTTTATCGGCAAGCCGGCCTATATGAACATGGGCGCGCTCAATCGCCTTGCCGGAGACGGTCGTGTTGCAAGCGGTCTGCACATCCGCGTTGACGCGGCTGACCGTTCCGCCCTCATGACAAAGCTCAAGGGCTTGCCGGGCATCTCTTCCATTCAGTTTCGTCAGGCCGCCATCGACACCTTCTATAGAACGATGGGCGAGACGATCTTCATCTTCATCGGCTTTTTTGTCGCGTTCTCGATGACCCTATCGGTCGCGGTGACCTACAACTCCATCCGCATCGCCCTTTCGGAGCGAACGCACGAGCTTGCAACGTTGCGCGTCCTCGGTTTCACGCGCTGGGAGATCTCCTACATTCTCCTGGGAGAAGTCGGCCTGCTCACATGGCTAGCCGTTCCTCTCGGGGCCGCAATTGGCTTTTGGCTTGCGTGGTGGATGACGAGTGCTTTCGAAACCGAACTCTACCGCGTGCCATTGGTGCTTCGCGATGCAACTTACGCCAAGGCAACCATCATCATGCTTGTCTCGGCAGTGGTTTGCGCCGCGGTCGCGCGCCGGAGGCTCGATAAATTGGACCTGATCGCGGCGCTGAAGACAAGGGAGTAGCAGGTGCGCACGGCACGAAAGCGACTGGCAATCTGGGGAAGTCTGGCAGCATTGCTGGCAATCGGACTTGCCTATGCATTGCGCCCGCAGCCGATCCAGGTGGACCTTGCGACGGCGCAGACCGGACTTCTACGCGTTACGGTCGACGAAGAAGGGGAAACCCGCGTGCGTGAAGTGTACACACTTCATGCTCCCCTTCGTGGCCAGTTGCAGCGCGTAACGGCCGAAGCCGGCGATCCGGTCAAGGCAGGAGAAACCCTGCTTGCTCAGATTGAACCAGCAGCTCCAGCCTTCCTGGATGTGAGAACAGAGGCAGAGCAGCGGGCAGCGGTAGAGGCTGCAGGGGCAACCTATAACCTTGCGGCCGCCGAACTCAACAAAGCAAAGGCGGACCTGGCCTTTGCCGAGGGCGAACGCGCGCGTGCGCGTCTGCTGATAGAGCGAAATACCATCTCGAAACGGGCACTTGACGATGCGGAGCGCATCTACAACGTCGCTCAAGCCAACCTCGCTACGGCCGAGGCGGCACTCAATGTCAGGCGGCATGAACTTTGCCAAGCACGCTCCCGGCTTTTGTCACGCCAGGAGATCAGGGACCGCAGTGGACCTTGCGAGTGCGTTCCATTGACTGCACCCGTCAATGGCGTCGTCCTAAGGGTCATGCGCCGCAGCGAAGGTGTGGTTGAAGCAGGTACCCCACTGCTGGAGATCGGCGATCCAGATGACAAGGAGATCGTCGTCAATCTTCTCTCAGAGGACGCCGTAAAGATCAAACCGGGTCTAAGGGCTATCGTGGGCGGCTGGGGCGGCGATGACCTGAATGCCGTTGTGCGCCGGATCGAGCCGTTCGGCCAAACCGAAGTGTCGGCGCTCGGCATAGAAGAACAGAGAGTGGACGTCATCCTCGATTTTGCCGACGCACCGGATCGTTGGCGCCCGCTCGGGCACGGATATCACGCGGACGTCGAAATCATCCTGTTCGAGGACATGGTCCTGAAGCTGCCGCTTGGAGCATTGTTTCGCCAAGACGACAGCTGGGCCGTCTTTGTTGCGGGCGAAGGTCGCGCACGATTGACGCCCGTCACCCTTGGCCAGCGCAACAGCCTGGAGGTAGAGATCAAAAACGGGGTGACGGCGGGCGAAAGGGTCGTCCTCTACCCGAGCAACCGTTTAGCGGACGGGACTGCCATCGTTGAGCGATAGGCACTCAGCGGCGTAAGCTATTGGCGCGGTTGGCGATTACGGTGGCCTGGCTGAAACTGCTCATCTGCCTCGCGAAGCATCAGCAATTCCCGAACGGTCTCGTAATTCATGAGGCCGACGACGCGCTGACTGCGATCGACGACCGCTACGGCGGGCGCACTGGCTTCCTGCATCAGCCGGAGACTGACGTCGATATGCGAGCGCACGTCGACCGTGGGGATGTCGCGCCGCATGATACCTAGAACTGGTGCGTTCGTCCCTCTTTCTCTCATCGCCTGAACGATGCCCTCGCGCGTCATTAGCCCCTCGAACCGGCCCGCCTTGTCTACAACGGGAAACTCACTTTGGCTGGTGGCGAGCAAAAGCTCAACTGCATCTCCGACACGGGCCTGCGGGTCCAACGTTGCGAAGCGGGTAATCATCACGTCAGCAATGCTCGTGCCGTCGGAGATCGCCTGCAGCTCGTTTCCTTGTGCTTCCGTTTCCGCAGCGAAATAGACGAAGATGGCAATCAGGATAAGAAGCGGATTGACGAATACGCCAAAGATACCCATTGCCAAGGCGATCGCCTGCCCGACCCTAGCTGCAAGCTTGGTGGCACGCGTCCATGACAAGCGCCAGGCAAAAATGGCCCTCAAGACGCGACCACCATCCATAGGAAAGGCAGGTATCATGTTGAACAAAAACAGGAAAATATTGACGCCGGCAAGCCTGGCGAGAAAGTTGATACGAGGATCCTGGGGTGCCACTATTTGTTCCCAACCGAGCGTGCCTCCGATTAACGCAACAAGAAGTGTGGCAATCACGATATTGACCAGCGGCCCTGCAACAGCAGTCACAAACTCTTCGAATGGCTTGGTTGGGCTGCGTTCCAACCTTGCAACACCCCCGATCGGCAGCAGGGTAATATCCGGTGTCTTGATGCCAAAGCAGCGGGCAGCGGCGATATGCCCAAACTCATGGAGCAGCACACACAGGAAGACACTGATGATGAAGGCAACTCCCTCCCAGGCGGCAGGCAAGCCTCCGATCCGGTAGTGCATGACCCAGATCCAGATGAGCAACAGGGCGAATGTCACGTGCACGCGGATCTCTGTTCCCGCGACAGTTCCAAGTTTGATGGACCATTGCATAGCGTTCCCGTTCCTGCGTTTCCTGGCTTGCAGCGAACTTGCGAGCGATCGCTACTCGGCCTCTATGCGATAGGCAGTGCCGGCGCGCAGGATATCGATTGCGATCTTTCCGTCGTTCGTTTCCAAAAGCTCCTGAATCTGAGCGCCGGAGAGAGCGGGATCGCCGTTGATGGCTGTGAGATAGTCCCCGGTCCGCAGGCCAGCCGCATATGCGGCGCTATCGGAGGGAACCGCCAAAAGCACCGGTCCGGAAGGCATGCACGCGCGCGAAGTGGGCGATACAGGCAAGCCAAAGACCACCGCGTGAAGCACTGGATGCATCGGCACAGTTTGGATAAAGTCGGGATTTGAGAGCGTCAGTGCCAATGTCTGCGTGGCACCTCCACGGCGAATGTCCAGGCTGATGCTTGCGTCGGGGGGAAGAAGGCTGACTGAATTGTTGAAGGCGGCCTCTGTCGAAAGTGTGCGACCATTGAGGGCTGTGATTATATCCCCGAGCCTTACACCTTGACGTTCTGCTGCCGAATTGCAGGCAATTTGGTCAACGACCAGGCCACTGGCGTTGCCTTCGTCGGTGCGGGCGAGTGTGACGGAAACCCCGAGCCACCCTCGTTTGATCTCACCATCCTTTATGAGAGCTTGGACGACCTGTGCCGCGATGTCGGAGGGTATCGCAAAGGCGATGCCCTGGCTTGCTTCATTGGGTATGGGCACGCCGCGCATCACGCCCAAAAGCTTGCCAGCCGCGTTCACGAGCGCGCCGCCCGAACTGCCGGGATTAACGGCTGCATCTGTCTGGATATAGTCTTCGTAGTCGTCGACACCGAGGCCGGAACGCCCCAGTCCACTCACGATCCCGAAAGTGGCGGTCTGCTCCAGACCGAGTGGACTACCCACTGCAGCCACGAAGTCCCCCACTTTCAAGTCGGATGATCGGCCCCAGTCAAGGGCGACGAGGGGCAAGGCGCCAATTTTGATCACGCCTAGATCCGTCGTCGCGTCGCTTCCAACGATTTCCGCCGGCAAGACCCGGCCGTCCTGAAGTGTAACGACAACGTCATCGGCATCGGCTATCACGTGTCGGCTGGTGACGATGTAGCCTTGATCGCCATCAATGATCACACCGGAACCGGTTGTCGTTGCGTTGGTCTCGACGATAAAAGCGCCCTCAGGCAGCCCCAAAATTCTGCGGATCTTCTCGTCATCGAGCAGTTCGTTCGTCAGTACGCGATTGGCGGTAGTGCTGATGCCGACGATGGCCGGCCTTACGCGATCGAGCGTGCCGGAGAAACTCAGGTCGAACCCGCTTGCTGAGGCAAAGGTGACTGCGGCCATGTGGATCACGAAGACCAGCAGCAAACCCGGGACATTCGGCATCTTTCGCGCTCCTTGCAATAGCGTCAGCATCTCAGCTTCGCGTACCAGCGCATTGACGCGCGTCAATCCGACCCTCTCTCCGCGGATGAAGGTTCCCGATTGCGACGATTTTCTTGCAGATGAGCGACAACAACATGTTGTCCGCCAGGGGCATCGATGATGGAAGCGGCAGGCGATCCTCCCCGGAAATGGCAATTTCGTTTAATTGATGACCTTCCGTTCGGAAGCCCTCTGTGCTCCATACGAGGATCTTCGTCTTGCCGCGCTTTACGAAAGGCTTGACGTAGGCTGACGGCATGAGGCTCACCTTAAGGCTGAGCTTCGTGACCTCGCGTGCCCATCAGTGCGCCGCGCTGCTTCCTCCACGCCGATCGGACGGCACTGTCCGGTTGGCACGACCGCAATATCGGTCTGAACTGTGCCCTTCGGCGGTGAGCGTCAGAAAGGGTTGCCAAGGCGAGTACAAAGTAGAGGGGTCTACCTGCATCAGCCCGGCAGTTCTAGCGCGCGGTTGAGCCCGCCGAAATTCAGCCAAACGCCGTGCAACTCGCCCCTCTCACGCAATCGGTTCTATCGCGCTACTATGCGATAGCGTTCCTGCAGCGACCTTGCTGTGGGATGCCAATCGTTCTTGCGGAGGGATTGTGTTGATGGGGCTATTTCAGCTCAATGCATTTCGGCCCGCGATACGCCCGTCGGACCTGACGAGCACGTCAGTCGACACGGTATTCTGGGAATCGGAGCATGAAGCAGAATATACGATCGGGTGGGTCCGGATTACGCTTGGTCTTGCCTTGTTTGCGAGTGGTTTCCTGGTTTCCTCCGAAACGGCCGACCTCGCTCAAGAGTACAATCTGAACCAGCTTCGCCTCACGGCGCTGATGACAGTCGCCGCCTTTCTGGCCCTCGGCATCGTGTCTTTCCTGCTCGTTGTCAGCCGCCGGTTCAGGCCCTGGATGGCGTTTGCCCTGGTTACAGGAGACGCAGCGATCCTTGGGACCAGCGAAACGACATTGCTGAAGGTCTCATGATCGCCAAGCACCTGCAGGACGTCCTGGTGACGGAAGAGAGACCATCCCAGATAGTCGCTGTGGGCGACCGGACATTCTTCGCGCATTTGGTCGTAGGCCCGGATCTGGTTCTGCTGGACCTGCGGGCTGCGCGGATCCCAATCGTGCGCAGGACCAGGGCTTGGCCAGGCCGTTTGGTAGGGCTTCCGATTATTCGTCGCCATTTGTCGCGTCCATGTTGTGCTGGCGACAACCAACACACGAGACGGGCGCGAAACTCTTTGTCCTTACTCAAAGAAATCTGCGCCGGGCCTTTTGATCCGTCAAAAATCGGGACGATCCCGTCAGCGCATACTCGACACTGGAAACCGGGATACCGAACCGAACTCGGTTGCCTCCCGCTAAACGAAGACCATGATCGCGGTATAACCTATCGCAATCAATATGAGCCCAGCGATAAGCATCGGCATCAAGCTGCTGCCGCCCAGATCTCTTCCGCTCACGTGTTCGCCGGAGAACACCAAAGGTTTGCGTGTTTCATTCGTGTCCATATTGCCCTCGCTTATTGTGGTAAGTGATATACCACTTTATGGGTTATGTGACATGACAAATTATCGCAGCACCCAACACCGCATCGAGGGGGCATTCGCCCGCTTTTTGGGCACACCTCGGATGGCCTGATCGTGTTGGGACGCGGCATACTTGCATCGAGGCTCCACCGGTGTCCGGGTTACCATATAGGCGATCCTAAACTTCGCGGGTCACCGCAGTTTAGACTGCGCCCCGGCAGGCATGAAATGAGGCTGCGACGCTAATGCACTTTCGGCCGCTCGAGACTTTCGATAAAAGTGGTATTTGAAATGCAGCTTAATGAGCCTGCCGGGAGACGACTGAATGCGCATGACGCTTCATACGGACTACGCTTTGCGCATGCTGATCTACGTGGCCACACGACCCGACAGAATGTGTACCGTTAACGAAGTTGCCTCAGCTTATGACCTTTCGCGCAATCACCTGCTCAAGGTGGCACAGACGCTGCGAGATCTCGGCCTCGTGGAGACGACGCGCGGGCGCTCCGGCGGGATCCGCCTCGCCAAGGTGCCGGAAGAAATCGCAGTCGGCGCCTTGGTACGGGCAACAGAGGAGGAATTCTCGCTCGCCGAATGCATGCAGGCTGGAGGTCGCGCCTGCGCGATCTCGCCGGCGTGCCGGCTCAAGAGCATGCTTCACGAGGCGCTCGGCGCTTTCCTTGCGGTTCTCGACAAATACACGCTTGCCGACATTGTCGTGAACCGGGCCGCGCTCGGCCCGCTGCTCGGGATCGACACAACGACGGCACACCAAGCCAAGGGAGAACAGGCCAAGTGAGTGCGGGAATGTTATCGGAATTGACCGCTGCGGACCCACTGGCCATGCTTTTTCCGGCCCCCGCCGCACGCAGCGTCGCGACCGAATTGCTCGGGCCCATGGTCGTCTTCCTCCCGCTCGCTCACGACACCTCATACAACGATAGGACAATCCGATGAAAGGCAGAACCGCCCCGGAACGCACCATTGTCATCGATGGCAAGCCCCTGCCGGAGGTGCTTGATGAAGCGATGGTCCACGCCGTCGTGCACGGCTTCTACGGCGAGGTCCGCAAGGACGACCTTCTCGGACCAATCTTCAACGGGCATATCGCGCCGCAAGACTGGCCGGCGCATCTGGCCACGATGTGCGACTTCTGGTCTGCAACGCTTTTGCGCACCGATCGCTACGCGGGCCGCCCGCTACCACCTCATCTTGCCATACCGGGACTCCAGGAACAGCATTTCCGTCGCTGGCTAACGCACTTCCGCACCGCCGTTGAGCAAACCTGCCCAGCGGATGTGTCCGACCTCTTCCTGGACCGGGCGTTGCGCATCGCCCATTCCTTCCGCCTCGCCATTGCCTTCAACCGCGGCGAAGATTCCACGGCAATAACGCCGATCTGGAAAGAGGCGCTATGAGGTGCAATCAGGTAGCAAAGACCACCGAAAACGGCTTAAACATATGAATTGCCATAGGAATTTTCGTCGAAACTTCCGCTATGAGATAGTGCCACTAATCAATGCGCCCAACGCTTGGTTTGCGGAAGCAAATTTGACCTCACCATGTTGGCAAGACGGTAGCGAACGTCATCGACGAATTCCTTTGAGACCATTCCATCGTCAATCCTATGCGGATCATTCGACATTGGGCGTAAGTGGTCTCCGGGCCATTGGTATTTGCCAGTCACGTCTTGCAGAATTAGCAAGCGATCCCTTCACGTCGACGAGGCAGGCCTTTCTTTTGCACTGTGGCCATCGAGCGCGCTTCCAACATGCGAATGCTCCCGCCAAGCGTCGATAGGATCTGCCAGCCAAGTCCAAATTCGATCCGTCACGCAAGCTACGTAGAGTCCAAACGAACATATGCTCGCCGCGCAAGGCTGCCACGACACTACTGCTCTGGTAATTGAGCCCGGGATCGACTATACGTCCGCCATCCAAAACTATCGGAGATTTATCATGTTGTCGCAGCGCAAGCTTGCGAGCCAGTTCCAGCCGCGTTTCGTTCTTCAGCTTTGGAACGCGATGCTTCGGGTTCAGACCCGCGAAACAGCTTCCCTCTTCGGCCAGCGCAGCCGCTAAAGCGCTTACTGCAGTCCTTGTCCGGCCTGCCCTATCTGTGGCGCTGGATGAGGACTGACCGGCTCCTTGCTCATCCGGCCGGAAACAGGATGGCAACTTTAAGCCCTCGACCACCCGCCCCATCGCCAAGGCTCGTTCGTGCGCCATAAAGTGCTGCAATTTCCTCGACGATCGGCAGGCCCAGCCCCGTTCCCGGAGCCTCGCTGGCGCCGCGCTGAAACCGTCTGAGCACGCTCTCGCGCTGTTCCGGCCTGATCCCAGGCCCGTTGTCTTCGACCTCCAGGGAGACGAAACCTTCGTTTTCGCTGACGCGCGTCGTCACCTCGGCACCGCGCCCGGCATAAAGCAGCGCATTGCCGATGAGGTTCTTCAGCATCTCGCCGACCAGCAGGGGCTCGCCACGAACGAAGGCTTCGCCCTCGCCGTCGAACCCGAGATCGATGCCGGCGTCGCCGGCGGCCGGCACATGCTCGGCGGTGATGCCGCGCGTTAGCTCGACCAGGTCTATTCGCTCGAGCTTCCGCGCCTCGTCCTTGCCGGCAGCATCAATCTTTGCCATCAGCAGCAATTGCGCCAGAATGCGCTCGGCGTTCGCCACGGCCTCATCGGCCTTCTTCACCGCTACCTTTATGTCTTCAATCGACCCTGCGCGCAGCGCGAGAGCCAGTTGCGTGCGGATGATCGCGAGCGGTGTGCGCAGCTGGTGACTAGCGTTGCCGGTAAAATTGCGCAGCGCATCGAGCGCCGACTGTAAGCGCCCCATGAACGAGTTGACCGTATCCACCAGTCCCTGGACTTCGTTCGGCACCCGCTCGCCGATTGGATGCAGATCGTCCGGGCTGCGCTCGGCGATCGCATCGCCCAGGCGATAGAGAGGCCTCAGCGAGAAGGTAACCGCAATCCAGACGATGACCGCTGCACCGGCGATCATCAGGCCAAGGCGCAAAGCGGAGCGAACGAGGATCGTCTGCGCCAATTGCCGGCGCGCGATCGTCGTTTCGGCAACGGTCACGACGAAGGGCACCGAGTTGATGCCGGTCGAGGCCGAACGGCGAAGGGCCGCGATGCGGATCGGCTCGCCGCGGAAGGACGCGTCGGCGAAGCTCGTCGAGCTACCCGGAACCTCGTCAATCGAAGGAAGCGTCTGGTAGCCGGTGATGAATTGCCCCGGCGGGCCGTCGACCCGGTAGAAAACCCGGTCCTGCGCAGCCGATGTCAGCATTTCCAGCGCCACATAGGGAATGTCGACCTCGAGCGATCCATCCTCGGCGACGACCACGCGCTCGGCGATCGCGAGAGCCGAACCGGCAAGAACACGGTCCGAGACGACGTTGGCCGTCGCGACAGCCTCGCGATAGGTATCCATCAACGCGATGACGCCGATGACGGCAGTGGAAATCAACAGCCAGCCAAGCAGCCTTCGGCGTAGGGAGTAGACCGCCGACCTCATTCGGGGTCGGCCGTCTTGTCGAGATAGTAGCCGATACCGCGCGCCGTTCTGACCGTCAGACCATGGGGCGCGAGCCGCTTCCTCAGACGGCTGACATATTGCTCGATCGCGTTCGGGCTCAGGTCGTCGTCGAAACCGGTCAGCGACTGCATGATCGCCTCCTTGGCGACGACCTTGCCGGCCCGCATGAACAGGACTTCGAGCAGCCCCAGCTCACGCGCCGGGATTTCGATCGGCACACCGCCGGACGAAAAGCTGCGCGCATTGAGATCGAGCGACACATTGCCGTAGCTGACCGTCGATGCCCGCAAACCCGCCTGTCGGCGCAGCAGCACGCGCACGCGCGCTTCGAACTCGCCGATATCGAACGGCTTGATCATGTAATCGTCGGCGCCGAGATCGAGGCCCTTCACCCGCTCCTCCGGCGTGCCTCGTGCCGTCAGGATCAACACGGCAGCGCTGTTCTGCCGGGCACGCATCGCCCTCAAGACATCGAGCCCGTCCATCTCGGGAAGGTTCAGGTCAAGGATCACCAGATCAAATGTCTCGGCGGCGGCAACCGCGTGGGCCGATGCGCCATCGCTGACGACATCGACGGCATAGCCGCTACCGCGCAGGATGGCTGACAGGCCCTCGGCCAGGACCTGATTGTCTTCAACAAGCAATATACGCAATTGTCTTTACTCCCCGCTCCACTCTATCCGCCGTCGGCTTGCTTGTGAACGGTGGCGCGCTGAGGCATTGTGGATTTATGCGGTACTTGATTTCTTTTCTCTTTTTCGTTCTCTGTCCCCAGTTGCTTCTGGCGGCACCGGTCATTTTCCCGGCGCTCTCCGGCGCCTCAGATGCCCGTACGCTGGTCGTCTATTCCTCGCTCGACGAGCCACTCGCCAAACCCATGATCCTCGGCTTTCAACAAGCCAACCCGGATGTTGCCGTGCGCTATGAGGACATGCTGACGGGTGAGATCTACGACCGTATCGTCAAGGAAACCGACGCGGGACTGAAGACTGCGGACTTCGCCTTCTCGTCCGCAATGGATCTGCAAGTCAAGCTCAGCAACGACGGCTACGCCCAGCGCAGCGACATGCCGATGAGCGGTCGCTGGCCGGCCTGGGCAAACTGGCGCAACACGGCCTATGCGCTCACCTTCGAGCCGGCTGTCTTCGTCTACCACAAGCCGAGCTTTACCAGGGAAGCACCGCCTTCGACCCGCGCCGAATTCGTCGAATACCTGAAGCGCCAGGGCGCCGATGTCTTCGGCCGGATCGGCACCTATGACATCGAGCGTTCGGGCGTCGGCTTTCTCTTCATGTCGCGCGACCAGGAACAGTTCGGCGACATCTGGGATGTCATCCAGGCAATGGGAGCCGCCGGCGTCAAACTCTATTCGACCAGCCAGGCCATTCTGGAGCGTGTCGCCGACGGGCGGTTCGTGCTCGGCTACAACATCCTCGGCTCCTATGCTGCCGATTGGGCAAAACGGCACCCGGATGTCGGCATCGTGCTGCCCAAGGACTATACCGTCGTAATGTCGCGCATCGGTCTCGTGCCGCAGGCCTCCGCCTCCCCCGACCTCGGTCGCCGCTATCTGGAATTCTTCATGTCGAAGGAAGGCCAGACCATCATGGCACGTCAATTGCAGATCCCTGCCGTCAGCCCCGATGTCGCGGGCGAGAATACTGCCAACACCATGCAGGAAATGCTTGGCGCGCAATTGCGCCCCGTTCCCGTAAGCCCAGGTTTGATGGTCTATCTCGATCAGGTGAAGCGGTCGCGGCTGATTGCTCGCTGGAACGAGGTTCTGCGGCTCCACTAGCTTGAGCCTTCTTCACCCGCGAAATGTGCTTGTTGGTCTGGTCGGCATGGGCCGTTCAGTGCCAGGCTACTCCAGACCCGGAATGTCGTCGATCCGCTCGGCCAAATAGTCGACAAGCAACCGCACGCGGGCAATGCCCGCACGCTCCGGTGCGATCAGCATGCTCAACGGCACGGCCGGCAGAAGATAATCAGTAAGGATGGGCACCAACCGGCCGGCGGCGAGCAGGTCGTCGACGAGCCAACGGTGTGCCGGGGCGATACCGCGGCCAGCAACAAGCGCCTCGCGGGCTGCCAGTCCATGATCAACCCGCAGACGGCCATGGAAAGGCACTCTATGCCGTTCGCCGCTCTTGCCGTGAAGCTCCAGCAGGTCGCTGCCCGTCACATTCGACATGCGAATGCCCTCGTGCTCCGATAGATCGCGGGGAACGATCGGCGTTCCTCGCTTGGTGAGATACTCCGGCGCGGCGACCAAAAGACGCTGGCTTTCTCCCAGTGCCCGCAACTTCATGGAGCTGTCTGTCAGCGGCCCCAGTCGCATCGCGATGTCGATCCCCTCCCGCACAAGATCGATGCGCTCGTCCGTAAGGTTGAGATCGACGCCGATATCCGGGTACTGCTCCTGAAAGGCAAAGATCAATCGCGTGGCGTGCAGCACGCCGAAAGCCGCAGTACAGGAAACCCGGATCGTCCCGGCCGATGCGCCACGGCTTCCGCGGGCCTCATCGCCGGCCTGCTCCACCAGGCGCAGGATCTGGACGCTGTTGGCATAGTATTGGCTGCCCTCGTCCGTCATCGTTACGCGCCGGGTCGTGCGGCTGATGAGTGGGACGCCCAGCGCCTCCTCCAGTTCACGCAACTGTCGCGTCACGGTCGACTGCCCAAGCCCGAGCTCCCGCGCGACGGCCGACAGGCTGCCGCGCTCGGCGACGCGCACAAAGGTCCTGATACGTTCGAGCGTGATATCGGATTTATCCATTTTTCGGCACAATCATATGCATTCCTGAGACATAATAGGGCGATACGCGGCTGTCTATATCCAAGGTCGGTTTCTCATCACAGGAATGCTGATCATGAAAGTCTTGCTTGTTTTCGCCCACCCGGAGCCGCGCTCACTCAACGGTTCCCTTCGCGACGTCGCCGTCCGTGAGTTGGAGGCCCAGGGGCACGAAGTCAGGGTATCCGACCTTTACGCCGACAAGTGGAAATCAGAAATCGATCGCCCCGACTTCCCGTCTCTGGGCCACGATACGCCGTTCCAACCAAGCCGCGCCTCGAAAGCCGCCTTTGCAGCTGGCCAACTGACCGGGGATGTGAAGGCTGAACACGAGAAGCTGTTATGGGCCGATACGCTCATCCTGCAGTTTCCGCTCTGGTGGTACACGATGCCGGCGATCCTGAAGGGTTGGGTGGATCGGGTATACGCCTATGGATTTGCCTACGGTGTGGGTGAGCACAGCGACGCGCATTGGGGCGACCGGTTTGGCGAGGGCACGTTCAAGGGCAAGCGGGCCATGCTGATCGTCACCACCGGCGGCTGGCAGGAGCATTACTCGGCCCGCGGGGTCAACGGACCGATCGACGACCTCTTGTTCCCCATCAACCACGGCATCCTCTACTATCCGGGATATGATGTCCTGCCGCCTTTCGTCGCCTACCGGCTCGATCGCATCGACGAAGCCGGCTTCGACGATATTGCTGAAAGCCTGCGCGAGAGGATGCGAACCCTTTCGACCACACCGCCCATCCCTTACCGGCGCCAGAACGGAGGCGACTATCTGATCCCGAGCCTCGAGCTGCGTCCAGACCTCGCCAACCCGAGTGATCGAGGCTTCGCCCTCCACATCGATCGGCGAGATGCAGCTGAGTAACCGTGCAGCATTGCGGACGAAATTTCCCGACGGATTTACCAGCTCTTGCGCATCGCCAGCCATCCGTTTCGCGGTCTCTAATCGGAGGAGGCCGGACGTAACTCCGACCTCCCTTTTGGGCGCCGAGTGCCGACACGCCACGTTGCATTCCAGCGACGGTGCCGGGTTCAGGACGTTGGCTGCTACTCAAGACAAGGAATTCGTCGACTGTCTACAGCTTGACTTCGTCCCAAGCGGCGATCTCAGGCAGCATCGATATCTGTCCTGGAAAAGTCATCGCCTTTGAACAGAAGCGGAATATTTTGGGACTTCGCACACGCATAAGCAAAACAATCACCGAAATTCAGCCTAGCCGGATGACCAACAAAGCGACCATAGTTGCGTGCCGCCTCAATTGCGGCGCGATGCAGGGATCCGCTAATAGGCATTTCATGGCCATCGATTGCTTCAAGGAATTGCGCAACGCTCTCCTGCGCCAGTTCGATGATCTCCGGAGGCGTTGGGACCTGGTCACCGTTGTGCGAGATGGCAATGATACGTGCCAGGCTGATCACCGCTTCGAACACAGCAAGTGACGAGTAAAAGATTGGCGTCTTTGACATTTCGATTTTGGCGAGATGGTAGCCAGCATCCTCCTCGCCGGCCAACACCGCCACGATCACAGAGGCGTCCAGAAACATCAGAGTTCCCACATCTCGTCGGTGAAGCGCTTCATGTCGAAGCTGGGCTTCCTCGAACCCATACGCGCTCGGAAATTCTCTTGAATTTTCGCGACGCGCTCGCGTAGCGGCACTTCTTGCCGTATGCGATCGAGTTCATGCTGCAAAGCACGCCGAACGGCCTCTGTCTTGTTAGGAGCCTTGGACAGCTTCTGAAGTTCGGAAGCGAGATCGTCGACTGTGTCGTCACGAATATAGAGTGCCATGGCTTTTCTTCGAATATGCAACAGGGAATATTGGAATATTCTATTCTGAATATTCAAACATCACAAGACTGACAGTTTTACAATGCGCCATAAAACGAAGATTTGAGCCCGACCTACCTCCCCGCGGCGGCTCGCCCATTCGTAAGCAAATGGGGCGAGAACATTCACGATTCGCGCACTAACCGGAAAAGGAAGGGACGCCTGCCCCATAGCGAGCCAATTCGCGCCGCGAGCGGTAAGTAAAGCCCTGAGATTTCGTAAACACTGCGCTTCATTTGCGCATTGAGGGCTTGATGTCAGCTTAATGTCAGCTTTCTATGATGGCTTAGCAGTCACCGGCGCCCCGTGGAGGCGGGCCCGCCGGTTGCGCACTGGGAGGAAGCCACCAATCCGGTCAGCGACAAGGGTCCTCGGGCACCGTCGCGTCTTCCCGTTCGCACGCAGAAACAACGTGCGCGTGGAAAATCGCGCCTCATGGAGGACTGACCTTGAAACACTTTTTCCTGGCATCCATTCTCGCCGGCGCTATGGCATTGCCGGCCTATGCGGCTGACTACACCATCATCGCTCCGGCAAATCCGGGCGGCGGCTGGGACCAGACCGCTCGCTCGCTCCAGACCGTCATGCAGCAGGAAGGCATTTCCGGCAACGTTCAGGTTCAGAACGTACCGGGCGCCGGCGGCACCATCGGTCTCGCCCAGTTCGCAAGCCAGCAGAAGGGCAACCCGAACGCGCTCATCGTCGGCGGTTACGTCATGGTCGGTGCAATCCTGACCAACAAGTCGCCGGTTACCCTGAAGGACGTCACACCGATTGCGCGCCTCACCGGCGAGTATGAAGCGATCGTCGTTCCGGCCGCTTCCGAGATCAAGACGATGGCCGACCTCGTCGAAGCCCTCAAGAAAGATCCGGGCGCCGTTTCCTGGGCTGGCGGCTCTGCCGGCGGTACCGACCACATCGCCGTTGGCCTGATCGCCAAGGCAGCTGGTGTCGACCCGACCAAGATCAACTACATCGCCTATTCCGGCGGCGGCGAAGCCCTTGCAGCCATCCTCGGCAGCCAGGTCACGGCCGGCATCTCCGGTTACGGCGAGTTCGAAGCCCAGGTCAAGGCGGGCACGCTGCGCCTGATCGCAGTTTCGAGCGGCGAGCGCCTGCCCGGCATCGACGCGCCGACGCTGAAGGAATCCGGCCTCGATGTCGTCGTTGAAAACTGGCGCATGGTTGCAGCCGCTCCGGGCCTGACCGACGAGCAGAAGGCAGCCGTTTCGGCTGACGTCGAAAAGCTCGCCAAGTCGGCCGGCTGGCAGGAAGTCCTAAAGACCAAGGGCTGGCAGGACAGCTACCTCTCTGGCGACGCTTTCGCCGCCCAGCTCGACAAGGACGTTGCGGCAACCGAAGGCGTCCTCAAGGACATTGGACTGGTGAAATGACCAAGGGGCTCAACCCTTCAACCACAACGCGTCGCCCGGATCGGGCGGCGCTCTTCATCGCGGCCGTGCTCGCCGCCATCGCTGGCCTCATCTTCTGGGACGTGTCACGCCTTTCGGGCGCTGCCGGTTACTCCCAGGTCGGACCGACGACAGTCCCCTATGCCATCGCCTGCTGTCTCGCGGGCCTTGCCGTCTGGACCGTCTTTGCGGCATTCCGCAACGATTTCCCCGAGCGCGAGCGCCAGGAAATCTCGCCGGTCATCTGGATCGTCGCCGGGCTTGCAGCGCAGATGCTGCTCTTGAACGTCGCAGGCTTTTCGATCGCCACCGGCATTCTCTTTGCGCTCACCGCACGCGGCTTCGGCAAGCGCAAGCTCTGGTTCTCCTTGCCAGTCGGCATCGCGCTCTGTTTTGCCGTCTGGGTGATTTTCGCCAAGCTCCTGCAGTTGTCGCTGCCCGCAGGGCCGCTTGAACGCCTGTTCTTCTAAGAGGGCCGTCGACCATGGCTACTTTTGATTTCCTGCTGCAGGGACTGTGGGTTGCTGCCCAACCGATGAACCTGCTCTACGCGCTGATCGGCGTGACGCTCGGGACCGCCGTCGGCGTTCTCCCTGGCATCGGCCCGGCTTTGACCGTGGCCCTTCTTCTGCCCGTCACCTACCAGCTCGATCCGGCCGGTTCTCTGATCATGTTTGCCGGTATCTATTACGGCGGCATGTATGGCGGCTCGACCACGTCGATCCTGCTCAATACACCGGGCGAAAGTGCCTCGATCGTCACCGCCCTCGAAGGCAACAAGATGGCGCGCGCCGGACGGGGCGGACCCGCCCTTGCCACCGCCGCCATCGGCTCCTTCGTTGCCGGCCTGATCGCCACACTCGGCCTTGCCTTCATCGCGCCCTATATCGTCAAGCTGGCGCTGGTCTTCGGTCCACGCGAATATTTCGCGCTGATGGTCCTCGCCTTCGTCACCGTGTCTTCGGCGTTCGGCGATTCGACCCTTCGCGGGTTGACCGCCCTCTTCGTCGGCCTGGCGCTTTCCGTCGTCGGCATCGACCAGCTGACCGGCCAGGCGCGCCTCTCCTTCGGCGTCCCGGAACTGCTCGACGGCATCGAGGTCACCACGCTCGCCGTGGCGATGTTCGCGATCGGCGAGACCCTGTTCATCGCCGCCCAGGGCGAAAAGGGTCCTGACAAGGTCGAGGCCGTGCGCGGCTCGATCTGGATGAGCAAGCTCGATTGGGCGCGCTCGTGGAAGCCCTGGCTTCGCGGCACGTTCATCGGCTTCCCGATCGGCGCGATGCCGGCCGGCGGCGCCGAGATCGGCACCTTCCTGTCCTATGCGGCGGAAAAGCGCCTGGCAAAACATCCAGAAGAATTCGGCCATGGCGCCATCGAAGGCGTCGCTGGACCGGAAGCCGCCAACAACGCATCGGCTGCCGGTACGCTCGTTCCGCTCCTGACGCTCGGCCTGCCGACGACGGCGACCGCCGCAATCATGCTTGCCGGCTTCCAGCAGTATGGCTTGCAGCCAGGCCCGCTGTTGTTTGCGACCAACCCGCAGCTCGTCTGGGGTCTGATCGCCAGCCTTCTGATTGCCAACTTCATGCTGCTGGTCCTGAACCTGCCGCTGATCGGCCTCTGGGTGAAACTGCTGACCATTCCCAAGCCCTGGCTTTATGCCGGCATTCTGATGTTTGCGACGCTCGGCACCATCGGCGCCAACCCGTCGGTCTACGAACTCGGCATGCTGCTCGCCTTCGGTCTGCTCGGCTATGCCATGCGTGTGTTCGGTTACCCGATTGCGCCTGTCGTCGTCGGCCTGATCCTCGGGCCACTCGCCGAGCAGCAGCTCCGCCGGGCGCTGGCCATCAGCCAGGGTGACGTCAGCGTGCTCTTCACTTCGCCGATCGCCGCCGTGCTGCTGGTCATTGCTGCCGCAGCCCTGATCATCCCGCTGATCCTCAGGGCCCGCGGACGTGGCGAAGTGCTGGCGCAGCTCGCGGCCAACGAAGACTAAACAGCCCTGCTGCGTCGCGCCTGTTCAGGGCCGGCGCGGCAACGCTCCGACCTTCTGCATGATCTTCCTTAAATCGTTTCCGGTTTGGGGGAATTCTGCAGGAGCCTCCCAAGGCTCAAACAGCAGGCCCGGTCGATGGACAGTCGACCGGGCCTGCTTCCGTTGCATGGCTGGAGTGTCCAATTGTGCATTGCAAAAAGACCCGGCAAACCCCATCTTTTGCTCATCAGAGAGAAAACGAAAGCGAGCAAAGAGATGGCTACCACAACTTACCGCAAGGGTTTCATCGGCCGCGCATTCGCAGTTCTCGGCGCCGCTAGCGCCGCTGCCGCTGCTGTCGAGGGCCACCGCCGCCCGAAGGCAAGCGACCTTCGCACCCTGGGCATCGATCCGGCCAACTTCCCGGGTGCAGAGCGCAACTAACAGAGATTTCCAGCGCCCGTCATCGCGACAGGGCGCTTTATCCTCCCAAGGATGAGACGGCTCGACATCGCGAGATGACGGGCCGTCATTTTTTTGCATTTGGGCTTGCTAGCGCCCTGTGGCCGCGCGGACAAAGTCGCGCATGCGCTGCCGCAGAATGCGCCCCCATGGCACCTCCGCATCAATTGCCCGGTATCCGGCCTGCGTCAGTGAAAAGCGAACGCTACCGTCAATCTCTCGTCTTGTGATGTATTGCATGTTCAAGGCGCGAAAGACGGCCGCGTGAAGCTCCTGCGGCCAATCGATATCGTCGGCCGGCACCCGGTGGGCGCCCGCTCGGTATACCTCTTCCAAGACCCGCGTCAGATCACTTGAAATCATCAAACGGTTATCTCCGGATAGCGACTGTTTGGCAATCTCAGCAAGTGCGGTTGCGGTAGCGCAAAGCAAAGGGCCCCGGCGCGCTTTGCACCGGGGCCCTTTTTGAGAGCGCTAGTGTCGAAGCAGCTTACGCCTCGACGCGCGCCTGACCATGGCTGACTTCGCCGTTGAGCTCGGCCTGACGCTCCCGCTTGTTGTAGCGGATCGACGACCATAGCGAGATACCGATCAGGGCAGCGCCGCCAAGGCCGGTGATCACTTCGGGGATGTGCACCAGCGTCTGGAAGTACATCACCACCGAGAGGATCAGGATCGCGTAGAACGCGCCGTGCTCCAGGTAGCGGTACTCGCTGAGTGTACCCTTCTCCACCAGCATGATCGTCATCGAGCGCACGTACATCGCGCCGATGCCAAGGCCGATGGCGATGACGAAGAGGTTCTGCGTCAGGGCGAAGGCGCCGATGACGCCGTCGAACGAGAAGCTCGCATCAAGAACTTCGAGGTAAAGGAAGGCACCGAAGCCGCCCTTTGCCGCCGCGTCCAGCGTCTGCTGCGACGCGTCGAGCAGTCCGCCGATCACCTCGACGGCGAGGAAGGTCAGCAGGCCGTAAATGCCCGAATAGACGAAGGTGTGCGCCTCGGCGGGATCGAGCAGCCTGGAGAAGCCAAGGATGAGCGCGAGCACGAAGGCAATTTCGATGCCCTTGATCGTGGCGAAGCGCGCCATCTTGCTTTCGACCCAGGCGATCCAGTGCACATCCTTCTCATGGTCGAAGAAGTAGGTGAGGCCGACCATCATCAGGAAGGTGCCGCCGAAGGCTGCGATTGGCAGATGCGCATCGTTCATGATGCGGGCATATTCCTCAGGCTTGGTCGCTGCCAGCATGATCGCGTCGATCGGGCCGATGCTTGCCGCGATAACGACGATGAGCAGCGGGAAGACGATGCGCATGCCGAAGACGGCGATGATGATGCCCCAGGTCAGGAAGCGGTGCTGCCATTCCGGGGTCATGTCCTTCAGCTTGTTTGCATTGACGATCGCATTGTCGAATGACAACGAGATTTCGAGAACCGCCAACACGGTGCAGATGAAAAAGACGGTCGCCATGCCGCCGATTGTACCGGTCGACTGCCAGCCGAGCCAGGCGCCGAGCACCAGGCCGACCACGGTGACGATGAAGGCCCACTTGAAATAGCCGAGCGAGCTTGCGTGCGTGTGAGGCTGCGTCATCGACGGGCCTCCTTCGAGCGCACGACGCCCGGTTCGGAGAAGAAGTGGGGTTTGGAAACGAAAACACGCACGGCCGAAAGGGCACATGCGTTAGGCATGAGATCAGTTTTCATGGTAGCTAATCCGCCGGCTCATTTGCTGGCGGTACCGACATCACGAGAGCGCCGTAAAAACTCTCGCCAGAGGGGCCCGGCACCAGTGTTCATCCCGCGGTCCGATGTCTGGACGGCGAGATTGTCTCTTAACTAGCAGCGCCGCACGTTACGTCAAGAGGCAACGCTGTCTCTGCCGTGCCGATCTGGCACTCCCCGATCGAAATCCCGATAGCAGATCGCGGCGGCTCGGCCCGTAATCATTCGCAAAACTTATGGTCCCATACGCAGAGCGCGATGGATCGGCGCGCTGGAATGTGCAAAAGGCACGGGGAACACGTTTGAAAGCCACTCCCATGACCATCATAGCCACCTCCGCCACCGCGCCGAACGCCGCTCGGACGGGTGTCATCATCATGCTTCTCGGCATGCTGATGTTTTCGCTCAACGACGTCATGGGCAAATGGCTGGTGGCAACCTATTCCGTCAGCCAGTTGATGGTCATCCGCAGCATCGCAGCATTGCTCGTACTTTCGCCGTTCATCCTCAAGCGCGGCCTGCGCTCTATGTTGCAGGTCGAGCGGCCGTGGCTCCAGGCGCTGCGCTCGCTGCTTTTTGCCGTGGACGCATCGGCCTTCTATTTCGCCGTCGCCTACATGCCGCTTGCCGACACGATGACCTATTGGCTGGCAGCGCCGATCTACGTTGCCGCCGCCTCGCCGTTCCTGCTCGGTGAGAAGGTTGGCTGGAGGCGCTGGACGGCGATCCTCATCGGCTTTGCCGGCGTCGTCATTGCGCTCGAGCCGTCGAAGGACACGTTCAGCCTGCCGGCGCTGATTGCCCTTGTCGGCAGTGCGGCATTTGCATTCGCGCTGATGCTTGGCCGCACCTTGCGCTCGACCCCCGATACGACGCTGGTCTTCTGGCAGGTGATCGGTGCGCTTGTCTTTTCGCTCGTCGGCGTTGCCGCCAACCCGGCCGGATGGGCTCCCGTTGACGGCGAGGCCATCCTTCAGCTTGGCATGCTTGGCATCGTTGCGATGCTCGCGCACATCCTGGTCAACCGCGCTCTGAAGCTTGCCGATGCGGCCACAGTGGTGCCGCTGCAATACACGCTGCTGCTCTGGGCCGTCGTCTTCGGCTGGTTCTTCTTCGGCGATATGCCGCGCCCGACCGTCATCATCGGTGCCGGATTGATCGTTGCCTCGGGCCTCTTTATCTTCTTCCGCGAGCAGCAGTTGAAGAGGCAGAGCCGAAACATCTAGCCGGCGGACGATCGGAAAATCTTAGGAAGGGTTCCAACCTCCTTCGTACTCTGATACCTCGTCGCCGTCTCAACGCTGAAGGGGGCTCACTTGGCCAAGGCAATCCATTCGATGATCCGGGTGCTCGACGAACAGAAGTCGCTCGACTTCTACAGAGTGGCATTCGGGCTTTCCATTGCCGAACGGCTCGACTTCGATACCTTCACCCTGGTCTATCTCAGCAACGAAGACAGCGAATTCGAGCTCGAGTTGACAATCAACAAGGATCGCACTGAGCCCTATCAGCTCGGCGACGGCTACGGCCACCTCGCCTTGTCGGTGAGCGATCTCGACGACGAACACAAGCGGATGACCGAGGCTGGCCTTGGCCCCAACAAGATCGTCGAGTTCAATCGCGACGGTGCGCTTCTGGCGCGGTTCTTCTTCATCACCGATCCTGATGGCTACAAGATCGAAGTGCTGCAGCGCCACGGACGCTACAAGTGATCGCGTGACAGCGATCACGATCAATCGAAACAATACCGATTATCGCGCCTATCTATTTCGCTTATAGCCAGAGCGGACGTAGTGTTCTCCGGAAGCATCAAGAAAGATGCGCCAACAAGGGGAACGACGATGAAAAAACAGATTGCAGCGATCGTGCTGGCTGTTATGGCAACGGCAAGTTCGGCGAGTGCGGCCGACAAGATCAAGATCGGCACAGAAGGCGCCTATCCACCTTTCAACTTCATCGATTCGGCCGGCAAGATCGGCGGCTTCGACGTCGACATCGGGCTGGCCCTTTGCGAACGCATGAAAGCGGAGTGCGAGGTTGTCGCGCAGGATTGGGACGGCATCATCCCCGGTCTTCTCGCCAAGAAATACGACCTCATCATCGCCTCGATGTTCATCACCGAGGATCGCAAGAAGCAGGTCGCCTTCACCAATCCCTACTATCTCGCGGCGATGACGCATGTTGCGCCAAAGGGCGCTGGGATCACCACGTTCACCAACGAGGCCCTCAAAGGCAAGGTGATCGGCGCGCAGTCGGGCACCACGCAGGCCGACTTCATCGCCGCTGCCTACCCGGACGCGGACATCAAGCTCTACCCGACGCAAGACGAAGCCAATCTCGATATGGTCAACGGTCGCCTCGATCTTCAGGTCGGCGACATGCTGCCGCTTCTGGATTGGGTGACGAAGAACGACGACGGCAAGGCCTGCTGCGAAATCATCGGCGAGCCGATCACTGACAAGAAGTTCGTCGGCGACGGCGTCGGCATCGCCGTGCGCCAGGACGATAACGCGCTGCGCGAAAAGCTCAACAAGGCGCTCGACGAAATTCGCGCAGACGGCACCTACAAGAAGATCAACGACAAGTACTTCACGGTCGACGTCTACACGATGAAATAACTCAGACCCGCTGCGACCGGCCGCCGTCACGGCGGCCGGCGCTAACCTTTGGGACGCCAGATCAACAGGCAAAACTCGTCATCGTCCTGTTTCGCCGCCTCGACAAAGTCGCACCTTTGGAAACAGGCAAGGCTTGCGACATTGTCGATCTCGATGTGGGCATGAAGCTCGGCGAAGCCGCTGCCCAGCCCGCGCAAGAAGGCGAGCAGGATCCGTTTGCCGTAGCCGTTTCTCCGCAAATCCGGCCGCACAGCCAATTCGATATGGCCGACGCCGTCTTCATCGCGGTCGACATGGATTTCGGCAAGCGTTGCTCCTCCGGGGGGAGCCGCAATCAAGCACTGCGCGTTGTCGCTCCCTGTTACATGCGCGAACCAATCGTTGCTCGGGTACGAAAGGAAGCGGGCGATTTCAGCGTCGGCGAACCGGGAGCGATAGGCTTCAAGGTCCCCATTCGTAGAACGCCGAAACGCAATCTCTGACGTCGATATAGCCGTCATCTTGCTGCCTGCCGCTCCCTTTTTCGCCTTGAAAATGGCCGTGCCCCTTCGGAGCGCGGCCGGTTATGCCATCAATCAGCCCGCGCTTGCCGCTGGCGCGCAACAAGCGACTGAAACTGCGGATCATCGATCAACGATGCCACGGCCCAGTAGCCTTCAAGCCAGTCGGCTTCGCTTTCCCAACCGCCCTCCACCAGTTGCCTGATATTGTCGAGTGCGCGGCCACGTTCCCCGATCGGCGCCCAGGCACCGGCAGCATGGAAGCGATACCAGGTGATATGGTTGCTGGCGCTTTCAAGATGAAGCGCCCAGTCCTTGCAGGTTGCAGGGTCGAGATCACCGACGTTTTCCGCCGGCAGGTTTTGCCGCTATAGGCGAAGTGCCGATCGTTCTCGACCAGACCGATGGCCTTTGCGATCGCAATCGAGCCCCTGTTGGAAGCGTGCGAATGCCATTCGATGCCGACAATGCCTCTATCAATACATTCGGACAAACTTGCCGCGGCCGCGGACTTCGCCAAGCCAAGACGCCGAAGACCGGGTTCGACAATGCGTTTAGAATCGGCTGAGCGACCGAATAGGCCTTTGGCTCGAGTTTGTACATGAGAATGCAATCCCGTAGCGGCAGCGATCGTGTGCGCTGCCGACAGTTGAGAGAGTGAGGACGACAGCGTCGTTCCTTTTTGACCCCGCTTCTGATCGCCGGAACTCGGCGTTGGAAACAAACATCTTGTTACCTCTCTCTTCCCAGGCACCCGCAAAAGGACGCGATTTCAACTGACGCGAATAGGCACCATGGTGGGCAAACACAAGCAGCATCGCAAGGCTTGCACTCGCTTCCAGCGCGCGATGCCTCGGCGCTACGAACATTTCCGCTCACTCGCGGAACGCCGACATCGGTTAGTCAGCGATCGTCAAGAATAAGTGCGGTTTGACCTGTAAACGACGAGCCAAAGCTCGAACACGCTCGGCCGGAAACAACACACACAACGCCGACGGATTCATTCCTGTGCAGATCGCCACCAGCCCCTCGTCGGCATGTGCAGAATCGGTGTGAATGGGCTTTCTACTGCATGTTTCATTAAATCGCGTCCGGTTTAAGGATAAAAACATGCAGCAATTCAAAGTGCTACAGCGACCTTTGCGCGTCTGACAAGGCGCGTGGCGTTGCAGGAGGCTTCGCCTTGTCGATCTGCGACTGGCGCAGTCTGCGATTGAGCCAAAGCGATGATGAGAGCGAACGATCGATGGAACAAGAGCAACCGCAGCGTTTCGTTTTAACCGGCGATGTCGATTGGGCGTCGGAGTACTGCATCGAAAGCTACGTCGATACGGCGAATGCCCATGGCATCGTCCCGACACTTTTCGTCACCCATCGCTCGCAGGCCTTGGAGCGCTTCGCCGAGAAGGGCAAGGTCGAACTCGGCATACATCCGAACTTCCTCGCGGGAACGACACACGGCAAAACGATCGACGAGATTTTCGATCATGTGTTGGCTCTCGTACCCGATGCCGTCGCCCTTCGCTGCCATGCGTTCTTCGACAACAGCCACGTGGCAATGGCAGCTTCGCGCCGCGGTATCCGCCTCGACAGCAACATCTGCTGCCACCTGCAGGAGAACATCCCCGTTCTCAGGCACTGGAACGGCGTCGACCGATTGCCGGTTTTCTTCGAGGAAGACGTTCATTGGCTGCTCGGGCTGGACTGGGACTTTGCCGCCCATCGGAAGGCCTTCGAGAGCTCCGGCCTGAAGATCCTGAACTTCCATCCGTTCATGTGGACGCTGAACATACCCGATAGCGACTACTATCTGCGCCACAAACAGCACATTACGACCTTGACCAAAGAACAGGCCGACGCGTTGCGGCATCCAGGCTCCGGCAGCGCATCATTCTTGGCGCAGGCGATCGAATGGGTGCAAAAGAGCGGCGGACGCTTCGTCAGCTTGTCCGAACTTCATTCCACGCTCAAGCAAGGATCGAGCCATGAAACTGTCTGAGATGCTCAATGGTGGCTCGGTATCGATCGTTCGAGACGCTGAAGTTTTTGGCTTGGCACCGCTCTCGCTGGGGCGAGAAGGTTCACTGCACTACTACTCCGACATCCGCTTCGCGCATCAACTCGCGTCTCTGACCGGACCACGCAGCATCCTGACGACGCCTGAATTTCGGGACGCGATACCCGAAGTCTACGGCCTTGCCGTCTGCGATAACCCTCGTGAGGCCTTTCTGCGCGCCTATCTGGCCCAGGGCCAGACATTTGAACTTCGAGAGCCGTTCGCGAGCAGGATCTCGCCCACCGCCAAGATTCATCCCCGCGCTTACGTCTCAGAGACCTCCGTGGTCATCGGCGACGATGTCGTTGTCGGCGCAAACGCGGTGATCCATGAGCGTGTGGAGATCGAAGACGGCGTGCGGATCGGCGCAGGAGCGGTGATAGGCGGCGACGGCTTCGAGGTCGGCACCATCGACGGCCGCCAGATCACCCTACCCCATCATGGCCGCGTGATCATACGCCGCGAGGCCGTCATCCAGAGCAACACGTGCGTCGACTGGGGCATGTACGGCTGCGACACGGAAATTGGCGCCAACACCGTGATCGACAATTTGGTGCAAGTCGCCCACAACGTCCGCATAGGCGAGGGATGCCAGATTACCGCTTGCTGCCTTCTCGCCGGCTCGACCACCATCGGGGACGGCGCTCGGATCGGACCGAACGCGACGATTTCGAATGGCCTGCGGATCGGGCGACACGCGAGGGTGACGTTGGGAGCGGTCGTCACGCGCGACGTGCCCGATGGCGGGCACGTGACCGGCAATTTCGCGGTCTCACATGAGCGCTTCGTTGAGCAACTCCGGCAGTCGCGCTGACCCGCGCATCGGCTACTTCACAACTCCTTAGATCAGATCCGATTTAAGGAGTTGTAAAGTAAATTCAAAGCGTCACAGCGTCCTTTGCGCGCCATATTGACGCGCGGCGCTGTAAACGCGTTCCGTATCGTCACTCGGTTACGACGTCTCCAGCAATGCGCGCCGGCGCTCCCCACGCTTTCTTTCCGGCGGGGATGTCGCTGTTGACGAAGGACATTGCACCGATGACAGCGCCATCGCCGATCGTCACGCCCTTGGCAATGATGGCATTCGGACCAATGTATACGCCCTGGCCGATGCGCGTCGGCGCATAATCGATCGGATCCCGGCCAAGTGTAACGCTCCTTTGAACGGTGTCGTGCGAGTAGATCTGGACACCGGCCGAGATGGAACAATGGTCGCCGATAACAAGGCCGCCGGAACCGTCGAGAATGGTGTTCGGGCCGATCCAGCTGTGTGCGCCAACCTTGACGTCACCGAGGATCAGAACATTGTCGTAACAGGATGCGCCTTCGCCGAAGCCGTATTCGCGCGCGTTCTCCCAGCGATCGGTAAGAAGATCCCCGAGAGAAACGCGCCGCTTGAACTTTTCGAGCTTCTCCTTCTGCAAGGCAACTTGCAGCACTCTTAGAGCATTGAACACCGGGCTTCCCCTCAGCAATCCGCAATTCGTGCACCCTAATTTTTCTCTGATGGAATCAACAGATGAGATTGCGCGCCTGTGAGGGTTATACCCACGTCAGGCCCAAGCAAGCTTTCCTCGCAATATGAACCTACGCGGTTGCTTGAGAGGAATCAGCATGATCAGGGTCGCATTGTGCGGGATGGGGTATTGGGGACGAAATCTTTTTCGGGTGCTATCGAGCAACCCCGGCATTGAACTCGCCGCCGTCGTCGATCTGAAACCGGACCTCGCAGAAAAACTGCGCCAGTCGCACCCGCAGATCGTGGTACACGCCGACGCTAGCGCCGTCATGGCCGATCCGACGATCGACGCCGTCGTCATCGCGACACCGGTATCGTCGCACTACGACCTGGCGCGCGCAGCCCTTGAGGCTCGCAAGCACGTCATGGTCGAGAAGCCGATGTGCGCGTCCAGCGCCGAGGCGAGCGACCTCGTAGCACGGGCCGAGGCTTACGGGCTGACCCTGATGGTCGACCACACCTTCCTGTTTCACCCGGCCGTGCTGAAGCTGGCGGATCTCGTCCACTCCGGCGCGCTCGGCCACGTTTCCTATTTCGACTCGCAGCGCATCAATCTTGGGCTCTTCCAGCCAGATGTGAATGTTCTCTGGGATCTGGCCCCGCACGATCTGTCGATCCTCGACTTCCTCTTCGGCATCGAACCTGTCGATGTCGAGGCCAGCGGGTATTGCCACGTCAATGAGGGTTCGCCTGACATCAGTTATCTGACGCTGCACTATCCCAATTCGATGGTGGCTCATCTCAATCTGAGCTGGATGTCGCCGGTAAAGCTTCGCCGGGTGGCTATCGGCGGCAGCGAACAGATGGTCGTCTGGGACGATCTTAACCGCGACGAACCGCTGAAAATCTACGATTCCGGCATCACCTTCCATTCGAAGCAGGAACGGGATCTCATCCTGCCGAATTACCGGATAGGATCCGTTTCTTCGCCCCGACTTGCAACGTCCGAGCCGCTTGTCGATGTCGTCGAGCACTTCCGGCAATCCATTACGAAACAAGTCACCTGCAAGACAGATGGGCGCCTTGGCCTTCGCGTCGTGCGGACCCTGGAGCGCGCGCAAGCCGCGCTTGATCTCAGCCTTCGTCGCGTCCGCGGGTTCATGCCCGCCTCCATCAACGCAGTAGCCGCGGAATAATCCAATGCAAAACACATCATCGTCCGAGACCGTCAACGCCCTGAAGGGCAAGCGCATCCTGGTCACTGGAGGTGCCGGCTTCGTTGGCTCGCATATCGTCGAACAGTTGATGCAGCAGGACGTCGCAAAGGTCGTCGTTATCGACAACATGGTGCGCGGTAGGCTCGCCAATCTTGCATCCGTTGCCCACCCTGATCGCCTTGACGTGATCAACGCAGACATTCGCGATCGTGACCTGCTCGACGGCTTGATCGGCAACAGCGACGTCGTTTTCCATCAGGCGGCACTGCGCATCACCCATTGCGCTGCCGAACCGCGCCATGCCTTCGAAGTGATGGGGCAATCGACATTTGATCTTATCGAATCCTGCGTAAAGCACCGCGTCGAAAAGCTCATCGCCGCTTCTTCGGCCTCGATCTACGGGCTTGCACCGGAGTTTCCGACAACCGAAGCCGCTGCGCCCTATGCCGACCGGACGCTCTACGGCGGGCTCAAGTTGCTCAACGAAAGCCTACTTCGCTCGTTCAACGACATGTTTGGCCTCAACTACTGCGCCCTACGCTATTTCAACGTCTACGGCACGCGCATGGATATCCATGGTCGCTACACCGAGGTGCTGATCCGCTGGATGGAGCGTATCGCCGCCGGGCAGGCACCGATCATCTTCGGCGACGGTCTGCAGACGATGGACTTCATCGATGTCCGCGACATTGCCCGCGCCAATATCGCAGCGGCGATCTCGCCTGCATCCGATGAGGTCTACAACGTTGCCTCGGGCGAGGAAGTGTCTCTCAAGCAACTTGCCGATGCGCTGCTGAAGACGATGGGGCGGCCGGACCTTTCGATCGAATACATGCCGGCGCGAAGCGTCAATCCGGTCGAGCGGCGCCTCGCCGATCCGACCAAGGCAAAAGAACACCTGGGTTTCGAGGCGACGATCAGCCTCGAGCAGGGGCTTTCCGATCTGGTCGTCTGGTGGCAGCAGGAACGCGCGCTCTCGATGGAGGCAGCGCAATGATCCCCTTGATGCGCCCTCTTGTCGGCCAGGCTGAAGCCGACGCCGTTGCCGCGGTCATCGCCTCCGGTTGGTTGACGCAGGGTCCGCAGGTTCTTGCCTTCGAAGGCGAATTTGCGGCGATGACCGGTGCGTCCCATGCCTGCGCCGTATCGAACTGCACGACAGCCCTGCATCTGGCGTTGCTCGCAGTTGGTGTCGGACCCGGAGACGAAGTCATCACGGTCAGCCATAGCTTCATTGCCACGGCCAACTCCATTCACATGTGTGGTGCGACGCCGGTGTTTGCCGATATCGGCCCTGATGGTTTCAACATCGATCCGAACGCAATCGCCGCTCTCATCACCCCGCGTACCAAAGCGGTCCTGTGCGTCGATCAGATCGGCATGCCCTGCGACCTTCCGGCAATATGCGAAGTTGCCCGAGCCCACGGCCTGCGGGTGGTTGAAGATGCAGCCTGCGCAAGCGGGGCGGAAATCCAGGCCAATGGCACCTGGACCAAGCTCGGCGGTACGTTCTCCGATGTCGCCTGCTTCTCGTTCCATCCGCGCAAGATCCTAACCACGGGCGAAGGCGGGATGATCACGACGAACGACCCGGAAATCGACGCACGCTGCCGGCTGCTCCGCCAGCACGGCATGAGTGTTTCGGATCTGACACGCCACAAGTCCAACCGCGTCGTGACCGAAACCTACGACGAATCCGGCTTCAACTACCGGATGACCGACATGCAGGCGGCGGTCGGGCGCGAGCAACTGAAACGACTGGACAGCATTGTGGCCGAACGTCGTGCACTGGCACGAGGCTACGCAGAGAAAATGAGCGAAATTGACGGCGTTGCCGTGCCGGCCGAACCCAGCTGGGCACGTTCAAACTGGCAGAGCTACTGTGTCGGCCTGCCTGAGGCCGCGGATCGGGACGGCGTCATGCAATCCATGCTGGACAAGGGCATCGCCACTCGCCGCGCCATCATGTCGAGCCATCTTGAAAAGCCTTGGAAAAATGCCCGGAACGGCGGATTGGAACGGTCGGAGAAGGTTAGCCGCACCCATCTCATTCTTCCGCTGTTCAACGGCATGACAGAAGACGAGCAGACGACCGTCGTCGAAGGTCTGAAGACGTCGCTTTCGGCACAAGGATTAAATTGATGCCGATCGCCGACACTGTTGTCCTGGGTGAGAACGTCATCATCTATCATCCGGATCTTGCCAATCTCTACGGCTGCACGATCGGTGATGGCACACGTATCGGCACTTTCGTCGAGATCCAATCGGACGTCGAGATCGGCGCGAACTGCAAGATCCAGTCGCATTGCTTTATTTGCTCTGGCGTCACGATCGAAGACGGCGTCTTCGTCGGGCACGGCGTAATGTTCACCAACGACCGATACCCGCGAGCAATCAATGAAGACGGCAGCCTGCAATCGGCAGCCGATTGGACATGCCTGCCGACGCGTGTTTCCAAAGGTGCCTCGATCGGCAGCAACGCAACGATCCTGCCGGATCTCGTCATCGGTCAACACGCATTGGTAGCCGCTGGTGCCGTCGTGACCCGCAGCGTGCCCGATCACGCTATCGTCGCCGGCAACCCCGCCCGCATCGTCGGTTCAACTTCTCCTTCGCAACGGACACCCGCATGAACGCGCACGCCACAGTACCTTTCGTCGATCTCTCGATCCAGTGGAACCAGATCCGTGCCGACGTCATGCCCGACGTCGAGCGGCTGTTCGAGGCAAATGCCTTTTGCCTGGGGCCATGGGCCACGGAATTCGAAAAACGCATTGCCGACTATCTGGGTGCACGACATGCCGTGGCCGTCAGCAGCGGTAGTGCAGCCCTGCACCTGGCCGTCATTGCCGCCGGAATTCGCCGCGGAGACAAGGTGCTCGTGCCTGCACACACCTTCATCGGCACGGTATGGGGTCTTCTCTACGAAGGTGCGATCCCGATCTTCTGCGATGTGGAAGCGGCTACCGGCACCATCGATCTGGCCGATGCCGAACGCCGGCTCGACGATGGCGTCAAAGCCATCATCCCGGTGCATCTCTACGGGCAGCCTGCCGATATGTCAGCGACCATGGAGTTTGCCCGTCGTCACAGCTTGACGGTCATCGAGGATGTCGCCCAGGCGATCGGCGGACGCCACGGCGGCCGCAGCCTCGGAACGATCGGCGACCTCGGTTGTTTCAGCTTCTATCCGGGTAAAAACCTCGGTGGCGCTGGCGAAGGCGGCCTTATCGTCACCAATGACGACGAGCACGCCAAGGCGCTGCGGGCACTCCGGGATCACGGCCAATCACAGCGTTACCTGCACGAACGCATTGGCTACAACTACCGTATGGATGGCATCCAGGCGCTTGTCCTTGGCCACAAGCTTGGACACCTCGACGACTGGACGGATCAACGGCGCGCTATCGCGACACGTTACAAGAGCGCTTTGGCGGCAACGTCGTTGCAACTGCCCGAGATCGTTCACGGCGACCACGTCTATCACCTTTATGTGGTGCGTACGGAACGCCGCGACGAACTGAAGGCCTATCTCGACGGACACGGCATCCAGACGGGTTTGCATTACCCAATCCCACTCCACCGGCAGCCGTGCCTGCTCGAGATCGCTGCTGGGCAGTCAAACTTCCCGGTCGCCGAAGCGTTTGCATCGCAGGGTCTGTCGCTACCGATGTTCGCCGGCATGAGTGTCGACCAGCAACAACGCGTCATTGACGCTGTTCTTGCATTTTTTGACGGAGAGTGAGCCATGACTGAGACAGCGCCGCGCCGCAAGGTCCTCTGCGTCCGACCACGACCGAACCCGGACTCCGCAGCTGTCCTGACGACGGTCATCGATGAGTGGGTGCATACGCTTGCGTTGCATTGCGACGTCAGTGTCATCGAGCAGGACTTCGACTTTGCAGAGGTCTACGCGCAACTGAAACCCGATTTCCTTATCTTCGATTCCGTCCATTGGGGGCGACCTCACCGGTTGAATATCGCGAACGCAAAAGCGCATCCTCAGGTACCGCGTGCGCTTTATCTCAATTGCGACCCGCACGACCCGATGCGGCCGCTGATCTTGCAGATGCTCGATAGCTACGGCATCGACACGATTTTCTGCCCTGGCAATGAACAAATCCAGCAGATGCCTGAACTGTCGAAGATCGCCTCGTTCATACTGCCGAAATTCATCGATCCGACGGTATTCCAGGACTATAAACTCGATAAGATCATCCCTGTCACGGTTTTCAGCGGGCATCTTTTCCCGACCTTCTACCCCTGGCGGGCACGAGTGACCGAAGAGATCCAACGCCTGTTCCCGACACTGGTCTATACGCATCCGGGCTATGACAAGAACTACCAATCCCCCTTCGAGGTTCGTGACGAGAAATACTCGAAACTGATTTCGCAAAGCTATTTCTCTATCGCCGATACCACGCGGATGGACTACGTCGTTCGCAAACATCTGGAGATTCCGGCATCCGGCGCCATCCTCGTCGCGCCGGAATCGGAGCCCTTGAAGGAATACGGTTTCGTCGATCTTGAGAATTGTGTGCTCGGCTCCGGCCGCGAGCTCTTTATCAAGATAAATGCGATCTCCCGCAGTCCCGATCTCTACTCCTATATCTGCAAGCAGGGCCACGACCTCGTCCACAGCCGCTACACGCGACAATCGTGGACGCATATGCTCGACTGGTTCGAATGCCGCCTCAGCCTGCAACCAGGCGAAGTTGTGCAGCAGCAAGGCAAATTCGGGCCGTTCGAAAACGTCCGGGCGACCACCGGTACGCCGTCGATTGCCGACGCTGTCCTCTTCGACAGCCCGATGTCCGCCGTGCTGCGGTCGGCGCGCGACGCGATCCTTTCGGGTGGTGACCTTACGGCATCCAAGGCGGCCCTCAACGACCTGACGACCTGGATCGGCCATGTTGCGGAGCCCTGGCTCCTGCTGGGTGTCATTTCGCTTCTCGAGGGTGATCTGGCACAGGCGGCAATCTGGCTCAGCCGCAGAGGCAATGCGCAGGGTCAGTCCGACCCGGAACTTGGTCGCCTCGATCCGGTCGAAATCGCCTGGCTGCTGATGCTTGCCGAACTGCTCGACGACGAGGGTCTGCGCGATCTGATGCTGGAGCGGGCGATCGACGCTCCTCATCTGAGCATACGGCGCATGCAATGGCTATGGCGCGCCGATACGGATGAATGCGACGGCGAACCGGCCGGCCTGGACGAGTTCGAACGCGGCGACTGCCTGTCGATCCACTGGCTTGGCCAGGAGGATCTGAAGACCTGGATTTCCCTCGCCGAACGCGTGCTCACCGCCAATGGCAGGGACGACAGAATTCGCTACAGTGCTATTCTCGACGGCCAGTCAAAAATCATGCTCGGGACGAGCTGAATAGGCGTTAGGCCGTCGTTATCGACGGCCCCATCGCTGCCGCGAGCCCTGTAGAGGCATGTCGCCTCTTTCCCATCCGGCCAAAATCCTGCACACAGGCGTGATGAGGCGATCAATGTTCGATCTAACGGGAAGAACCGCACTGGTTACCGGCGGCGGCCGTGGACTTGGCCTGGAGATGGCAAAGGCACTCGCCAAGGCCGGTGCGTCGGTGGCGATCAACGGCCGCGACCGGTCGGCGCTGGAGGCAGCCCGCGACCAGCTCGGGAGCGAAGGCATCACGCTCGAGGTGGCGCCGGGCGATGTCGTCACCGATGCAGCCGCGATCCTGTCCGCGGCGACACGCAGCACCGGGAGGCTTGATATTCTCATCCACGCCGTTGGCGAGCGCGACCGGCGCGGTACCGACGACATGGATGCCGCCGGCTTTGCCGCCCTCATCAACACCGATCTCACGGCCGCGTACGGAATGGCTAAGGCAGCGCTGCCCTATCTGCGACGATCAAACGCCGGGCGGCTGATCTTCGTCACCTCGATCGCTGCCTTCGCAGCTCGCGCCGGCGATCCGGCCTATACCGCGGCCAAAGGCGGGCTTGGCGCATTGACCCGATCGCTTGCGGTCGAACTCGGCTCCGATAGCCTGACGGTCAATGCCATCGCTCCAGGCTGGTTCGCAACGGAAACCAACGCGGCACTTGCGGCTGATCCGGTGGTGCAGCAATTCGTCGATTTCCGCATCCCGCTGAAGCGCTGGGGGCGGCCGGAAGAGATAGCTCCTGCTGCCGTCTTCCTTGCCTCGCCGGCCTCAAGCTTCGTCAACGGCATCACCTTGACGGTCGATGGCGGCATGACCGTTCAGATGTAGGCCGTAGCGCTTGCACTGGCGATCACGTCAGAGCGACCGTTTTTTGAAAGCCCATCGGCAAGCAAGTCCGCGAGTGTGGTCGCGGCCCGTTCCGCATTCCGTTTGAGGCGCAGGCTGAACTCGGCTTCGGGCAAGGCCGGAAGCGCCAACCTTTCAGGCGCGACCGCCACACCATCCCCGACAAAGCGCTCGGTTCTCGCCGTCATCGCGATCCCGGCACGGACCGCGGCTCGAAGCCCCGAGAGGCTCGGGCTTGTCGCCGCTATCCTGTATGGCCGACGACTAGCCTCAAGCGCGTCGATGGACGCTGAACGGAAACCGCATGGCGGATCGAGGACGGCCAGCGGCAAATGTTCATCGACGGGCATCACATTCGGCGATGCACACAGCCAGAGCATGGGCTCGCGCAACACGGCGACTTCGTCAACCGTCGCGCTCTGCCGCATGACGATCATCACGTCCACCGCACCCTGATCGTACTGGCTCACGAGTTCTTTCGAGCGGCCCACGCGCAGGTCCAGCCGCACGCGCGGATGGTTGCGCGCAAATTGCTGCAACAACGTCGGCAGCGTGCTGTCGGCAAAATCCTGAGTGCAGCCGAGCGAAACGCGGCCGTCGGTGCGCGCGCCCTTAAGGCTGAGCCAAGCGTCGCGATGCGCATCGAGGATCTTGCGTGCCTGCACAACGACATCCTCGCCGGTGGGTGTCAGCACGCGGCCGCGACCGGAAGGGGAAAGCAACGCTTCCCCGATAACGGCTTCCAGCCGCTGCATCTGGGCCGTGACCGCAGAGGGCGTGCGTCCGACCACCGTCGCCGCATGGGCAAGCGAGCCGCTTTCAGCAAAGGCCAGGAACGTGCGCAAAAGGTCAGGATCGAGCGTCTGCATAACTTCATAATATTCGAATTATAAATGCAAAACAATTCGATTTTTGTTGATCAATAACGATGCGACATTGGCGTCAACACCAACCCGCACCTCACGGAGCCCATCATGCCCATCATCAACGTCACCGTCACCGGCAAGTCCGACGCCGCCCTGTCGCAACGCATCGCTGCCACCGTGAGCGAATTGACCGCCAAGCATCTGCACAAGGACCCAACGATTACCGCCATCGTCGTCAACTACGCCGATCCGGCACACTGGTTCGCAGGTGGCCGTTCACTGGCAGACCAGGGCGCGAGCAGCTTCTGGCTCGATATCAAGGTGGTGGATGGCACCAACACCAAGCAGGAGATGGCAAGCTATCTCGAGGCCGTCTTTGCCGGCTTCCAACAGTTGCTCGGCAACGTGCATTCGGAAAGCTACATCCTCGTGCATGAAGTCTCCGCCGCCGCCTACGGTTACGAAGGCAAGACGCAGGAGTTTCGCTACATCAGCAACAAGCTCAAGGCGACGGTTTAAACGCCAACGCTAATGATTGAGAAGACTTACGGCGTCGGTTCTGATCGACGCCGTAAGTCTGTAAAGCCTGATCAGCAGGCCTTTGCCTCGTCGTTGCCGCGCAGCAGATGAATGAGCGCGGAAAAATCCTCCCCGCCGTGGCCGAGCTTTTCAAACATGGAGTAAAGCTGCGCCGCCTGGGCGCCCATGGGCGTCGAGGCACCGCTGGTGCTGGCCGCCTGTTGCGACAGCTTCAGGTCCTTCAACATCAGGCTGGCGGCGAACCCCGGCTTGTAGTCGTTGTTGGCCGGCGATGTCGGCACCGGTCCCGGCACCGGGCAATAGGTCGTCAGCGACCAGCATTGACCAGACGAGGTCGAGGCCACGTCGAACAACGCCTGGTGCGACAGACCGAGGCGCTCGGCCAAAACAAAGGCTTCGCAGACACCGGCCATGGAAATACCGAGGATCATGTTGTTGCAAATCTTTGCCGCCTGGCCCGCACCGACGTCGCCGCAATGAACGATCTTCTTGCCCATGGCGTCGAGCAGCGGCTTGCCGCGGGCAAAGGCATCGTCTGCACCGCCAACCATGAAGGTCAGCGTGCCGGCGGCAGCGCCGCCTGTGCCGCCCGAGACGGGCGCATCCAGTGAACGGCAGTCGGCCTTTTCGGCCAACGCATGCGCCTTGCGGGCGCTATCGACATCAATTGTCGAGCTGTCGATCAGCAAGGTGCCGGGGTCGACGAATCCAAGCAGTTCATCCCAGACATAGAGCACGTGAGCGCCGGCCGGCAGCATGGTGATGACGCATTCCGCCTCGCGCGCAGCATGCGCGATCGAGCCTGCAACCGAAACACCCGTCTTGGCTGCGGCGTTGCGCGATGCCTCCGACAGGTCGAAGCCGGTCACCGCGTGGCCGGCTTTCACCAGATTGGCTGCCATCGGGCCGCCCATGTTGCCGAGCCCGATAAAGGCGATCTTCGTCATCTTCACTCCTCCTGAAATGCAGTTCGACCGACGCCGATCGGGGCGGCTTGCTCCCTCAGGCGACAAACAGTGGCAGGTGATCCCGGTTGGCAAAGCGCGCGCGCATCTCGTCGGTCACATCAGACAGCCCCACAGACCATTTCGGGTTGCGGTCCTTGTCGATGACGGCGGCACGCACGCCCTCATAGAAATCCGGATTGGCAAGCATGCCGAGTGTCGCCGAATACTCGCGCTCGAGGCATTCGTTGAGCGAGGCGCTTTTGCGACCGGCGCGCAGGAGATCGAGCGTCAGCTTCATGCTCAAGGCCGAGCGCGAGCGAAGCAGCGCCAGTGTCTCCCAACCGAAGTCACTGTCTTCCGCCTCCAGAGCCGCAAGGATTTCCTCGACAGTGTCGAAGGCAAAGCAACGATCGATTGCCTTGAGATGGGGCGCCAGCGATGAGGCCGACGCCTCCTCGGCAACGCTTCGAATTGCATTATCGACGTCCGCTGCGCCGGCTGGGGCCGGCAGTCCACCGAGGATCGAGAACAGTTCATCGAGCTTGCCGGCCGGCACATAGTGATCGGCAAGCCGCGCATGGATCGCATCGGCGGCAGCGATATCGCGGCCGGTCAGGCCGAGATAGGTGCCGAACTCGCCGGGCGCCTGCGGCAAAAGCCAGGTGGCGCCGACATCCGGGAAATAGCCGATGCCGGTTTCCGGCATGGCGAGCCGGGTGCGCTCGGTGACGATCCGGTGGCTGCCATGCGCCGAGATGCCGACGCCGCCACCCATGACGATGCCGTCCATGATGGCGATATAGGGCTTGGGATAAGCCGAGATCCGGCTGTTGACGATAAACTCCTCGCGCCAGAACTGCGCGCCTTCGGAGGGTCGCTCGCGTCCGCTTTCATAGATCATGCGGATATCACCGCCGGCGCAAAGCCCGCGTTCGCCTTCGCCCGTCACCATCACGGCAGCAACCGAAGGATCGCTCTCAAACTCGGTCAGCGCCTCGGCGATCAGCCGGATCATCGGAACGTTGAGGCTGTTCAGCGCTCTGGTGCGATTGAGCCGGAGGCGCCCGATGGCGCCCTGCCGCTCGACGATGACCTCAGGTGCTGCCGCCTGCATTTCCATGAAAAACCCTTCCGATTATTTCCGGCCGATGAGCGCGCGCGCCACGATCAGCCGCATGATCTCGTTTGTGCCCTCAAGTATCTGGTGCACCCTCAGGTCCCTGACAATCTTCTCGACGCCGTAGTCGGCGAGATAGCCGTAACCGCCATGGAGTTGCAGCGCGTCGTTGGCGATGGCGAAGCAGCGATCGGTGACAAAGCGTTTGGCCATGGCGCAGAGCTTCGTGGCTTCCGGGTCGCCGGCATCGAGCGCCGAAGCGGCGCGCCAGAGGAAGGTCCGGGCGATCTCGAGATCGGTCGCCATGTCGGCGAGACGAAACTGCAGCGCCTGGAATTCGCCGATCGCCTTGCCGAAGGCGCGACGCTCCTGGACATAGGCAAGCGCCTTATCGAAGGCAGCCTGCGCACCGCCCAGCGATGCAGCGGCGATGTTCAACCGCCCACCGTCCAGCCCGCCCATGGCGATCTTGAAGCCGTCGCCCTCACCGCCAAGGCGATTTTCAGCGGAAACCCGCACGCCATCGAGCATCACCGCGCGGGTCGGCTGCACGTGCCAACCCATCTTCTTCTCGTTGGCTCCGAAGGTGAGGCCGGGCGCGTCCTTTTCGACCACGAAGGTCGAAATGCCCTTCGGGCCATCTTCGCCGGTTCGTGCCATGATCACATAGAGGCCGGAGACGCCGGCGCCGGAGATGAACTGCTTCTGGCCAGTCAGCACATAGCTGTCGCCGTCCTTGATCGCCTTTGTCTTGAGCGCTGCCGCATCCGAACCGGATCCGGGCTCCGTCAGGCAATAGCTCGCCAGCGTCTCCATAGTCAGCAGCTTCGGCAGCAGCCGATGGCGCTGCTCGTCTGTGCCGTAGCGGTCGATCATGCCGGAGCACATGTTGTGAATGGAAACGAAGGAGGCGACCGCCGGGCAGCCGGTAGCTAAGGCCTCGATGATGATCGCGGCGTCGAGCCGTGTCAGGCCCGTGCCGCCGACATCGTCGCGGATATAGATGCCGGCCATGCCGAGCGCCGCTGCTGCCTGGAGCTTGTCGACAGGAAAGTGTTTTTCCTGGTCCCACTCGATGGCATTCGGCGCCAGTTCGTCGCGCGCAAAATCGAGCGCCATCTGGCGGATGGCTTCCTGTTCCTCTGACAGGCGAAAATCCATATGCATGTCCTCCCTGACCGCATACCCGCTGCATGTTTCCTTTAATCGTAGCCGATTAAAGGAGAAAAACATGCAGCAACTCAAAGTGCTACAGCGACCTTTGCGCGCCTTAGATGCGCGGCGCTGTAGCCGATTGGGGCTAGTTACACCAAATTCCGTACAGGCACAGGTGCAACTTCTCACAGGTTCTGTTCAAAAACGAACAGAACCCTGCCAAAGTCCATCAGCTCTCGCTCAGACGATACGGCAGAGCGCCGCGCAAGTCATGGTCAACGATCAGCTTCCGCTTCAAGGGAGGCACGGCCCGGCTGGCGCATTTCGTCCGCTCGCAGATCCGGCAGGAAATGCCGATCGGATCGAACGCCGCGCGGTTGCCGAGATCGAGATCGTCGGCGTAAACGAAGGCGTCGGCGTAGGAAATTTCGCAGCCGAGCGCCAAGGCATAACGCGGCTGTGCTGCGCGGAAACCGCCGCCGCCCTTGGTGATCTGCGTCGCAAGGCAGAGATAGCGCACGCCGTCCGGCGTCTCGGCAAGCTGGCGAATGATGCGGCCGGGCGTCTCGAAGGCCTGATGCACGTTCCAGAGCGGACAGGCGGCACCGAAGCGGGCAAATTGCAGCTTCGCCGCACTATGGCGCTTGGTGATGTTGCCGGCCCGATCGATGCGGGCAAAGAAGATCGGAACACCCTTCTGTCCCGGGCGTTGCAGCGTCGACAGGCGGTGGCAGACCTGCTCGAGCGACGAGCCGAAACGCGCCGCCAGCAGTTCGATGTCGTGCCGGAGTTCCCGCGCCGCCTTGTGAAAGGCCTGGTAGGGCAAGATCAGCGCCCCGGCGAAATAGTTCTGCAGCCCGATGCGACAGATCTCGTAGGCCTCCTCTGTGCGAAAACCGGCACCGCCGGCTACGCGATCGATCTCCTCCCGGGCATAGAGCTGGGCGATCTGAAGCGCGACCTGGAAGTCGCGGGTCGCCGCCGGTGCGTAAGGGTTGAGCGTCAACAGGCGCGCGCGCGGATCGTAGCGCCGGATCGCTTCGTCGCCGGCAGCACCTCGTACGACGCGCACACCGTGGCGCTGTTCGAGATAAGCGACAAGGGCGGCATGGTTGTCGCCTTCGCCAAGCCCGAGCTCGCCGGCCAAGCGCTCGGCGAGAACATCGATGTCATGGATGTAGTTGTCGACGAAATGAAAGAAGTCGCGGACCTCCTCATAGGGCGTCGTCTCCACCGAAGGCCCGCCACGGCCGATGGTATCGTCGATGCTGGCGAGCTGCTCGCTGTTGCGACGATAGGCCTGATGACAGCTGATCAGCGCATGCGCCAGCCCCGGCGCATTCTGGGTGATCAGCTTCAGTTCCTGCAGGCTCGGCGAATAGGTCTCAAACAGCGGGTCGCTGAGCGCCTCCGACAGGGCCGACAACAGCCTGTCACCCTCGCCCGTCGACAATTCGGCGATGTCGATTTGGAACTTTTCGGCGAGCGCCAGCAGCACCGAAGCCGACACTGGCCGTTGGTTGTTCTCGATCTGGTTAAGGTAGCTGGTGGAGATGCCGATGCGCTCGGCAAACTGCCCCTGCGTCGCTTTGTTCGCATCCCTGACTTCCCGGACCTTGCGGCCGATATAGAGTTTGCCGATCGCCATGTTCGCAACTTTGCAATTTACATTTCGCAATATTCTCTATTTCACATTTGCACATGAACGGGCGTTTTACCATCCGCCCTTCGAGGCTATTGCGAAGCGACAAACGCCTCTGCACAATCACGGAAAAACCGGGAGGGAATTATGCGCGCCATACTCGAACAGGTCGAAGCTCGCCGGGCAGAGGCAAGGGCCGGCGGCGGCCAGCGCCGCATCGATGCCCAGCACGGCAAAGGCAAGCTGACGGCGCGCGAGCGCATCGAGGTTCTGCTCGATGACGATTCCTTCGAAGAATACGACATGTATGTCACGCATCGCTGCGTCGACTTCGGCATGGACAGCCAGAAGGTCGCCGGCGACGGCGTCGTCACCGGCTGGGGCACGATCAACGGTCGGCAGGTCTATGTGTTTTCCCAGGACTTCACCGTGCTCGGTGGCTCGCTGTCGGAAACCCACGCGCAGAAGATCTGCAAGATCATGGACATGGCGGTCAGGAACGGCGCGCCGGTGATCGGCCTCAACGATTCAGGCGGCGCCCGCATCCAGGAAGGCGTCGCTTCGCTTGCCGGTTACGCCGAAGTCTTTCGCCGCAATGCCGAGGCATCCGGCGTCATCCCGCAGATCTCGGTGATCATGGGACCCTGTGCCGGCGGCGCCGTCTATTCGCCAGCCATGACCGACTTCATCTTCATGGTGCGCGACAGTTCCTACATGTTCGTCACCGGCCCCGATGTGGTGAAGACCGTCACCAACGAGATCGTCACCGCCGAAGAGCTCGGCGGCGCAGGCACGCACACGAAAAAGTCTTCCGTCGCCGATGCGGCCTATGAAAACGACATCGAGACGCTGGAGCATGTGCGCCTGCTGTTCGATTTCCTGCCGCTCAACAACCGCGAAAAGCCGCCGGTCCGGCCATTTCACGATGATCCCTCGCGCTTGGAACGTCGCCTGGACAGCCTGATCCCCGACAGCGCGGCAAAACCCTACGACATGAAAGAGCTGATCCTCGCGCTTGCCGACGAGGGCGACTTCTTCGAGCTGCAGCAGAGCTTCGCGCGCAACATCATCACCGGCTTCATCCGCATGGAAGGCCAGACCGTCGGCGTCGTCGCCAACCAGCCGATGGTGCTTGCCGGCTGCCTCGATATCGACAGTTCGCGCAAGGCCGCCCGCTTCGTACGCTTCTGCGATGCCTTCTCGATCCCGATCCTGACGCTTGTCGACGTGCCCGGCTTCCTGCCCGGAACGGCCCAGGAATATGGAGGCGTCATCAAGCACGGCGCCAAGCTGCTTTTCGCCTATAGCCAGGCAACCGTACCGATGGTGACGCTGATCACGCGAAAGGCCTATGGCGGCGCCTATGACGTCATGGCCTCCAAGCATATCGGCGCCGACGTCAACTACGCCTGGCCAACCGCAGAAATCGCCGTCATGGGCGCCAAGGGCGCGACCGAGATCCTCTATCGCTCCGAACTCGGCGATGCCGACAAGATCGCGGCGCGCACTAGGGAATACGAGGAGCGTTTCGCCAATCCGTTTGTCGCCGCCGAACGCGGCTTCATCGACGAAGTGATCATGCCGCATTCGTCGCGCCGCCGCATCGCCCGCGCGTTTGCCTCGCTTCGCAACAAGCAGGTCAATCTGCGCTGGCGCAAGCACGACACGATCCCCTTATGATGGAGGCAAGCATGGAGCCGGAACGCGAACGCATCATGACGCCGGAGGAGGCCCGCCGCGACCATCGGGAGATGCTGCGCTACATGGGCGTCAACGCGCTCTACGGCATGGCGACAGGGGCAACCGTCGCAGGTGTCCTGATCTGGCTCAACATCGGCGCGGTCGGCACCCACATCGCCCGCTCCACCAGCCCCATCCTCGCCACGGCCATGGTCGTCGTACCCTTCGCGCTGCTCTTCGGCGGCGCCGTTGCGGCATCGTCCATCGCGCTCCTGCCCTATCGGCGCAAATTCAAACGCTGACGCGACACCCAGGATTTGAAAGAGATACGCATGTTCAAGAAGATCCTCATCGCCAACCGTGGCGAAATCGCCTGCCGCGTCATCAAGACAGCGAAGAAGCTCGGCATTGCCACCGTCGCCGTCTATTCCGACGCCGATCGCGATGCCATGCATGTGCGCATGGCCGACGAAGCGGTTCATATCGGCCCCTCGCCCTCGGCGCAGTCCTATATCGTCATCGACAGGATCATCGAGGCGATCCGCAAGACCGGTGCCGATGCGGTCCATCCCGGCTACGGCTTCCTGTCGGAGAATGCAGCCTTCGCGCAAGCGCTGGAGAAGGAAGGCGTTGCCTTCATCGGTCCGCCTGTTGGCGCCATCCAGGCGATGGGCGACAAGATCACCTCGAAGAAGCTTGCAGCCGAAGCCGGCGTCTCCACCGTGCCCGGCCACATGGACCTGATCGCCGATGCCGACGAAGCCGTCAAAATTTCAGGATCGATCGGCTATCCCGTGATGATCAAGGCGTCTGCCGGCGGCGGCGGCAAGGGCATGCGCATCGCCTGGAACGACCAGGAGGCGCGCGAGGGCTTCCAGTCCTCCAAGAACGAGGCCAAGAACTCGTTCGGCGACGACCGGATCTTCATCGAAAAATTCGTGACCGAACCGCGCCACATCGAAATCCAGGTGCTTGGCGACAAACACGGCAACACCCTCTATCTCGGCGAGCGCGAATGCTCGATCCAGCGCCGCAACCAGAAGGTCATCGAGGAAGCCCCCTCGCCGTTCCTGGATGCCGCCACCCGCAAGGCCATGGGCGAACAGGCCGTGGCACTGTCGAAGGCCGTCGGCTATCACTCGGCCGGCACCGTCGAGTTCATCGTCGATGGCAACCGCAACTTCTATTTCCTGGAAATGAACACCCGCCTGCAGGTGGAACACCCGGTCACCGAGCTCGTAACCGGCCTTGACCTCGTCGAGCAGATGATCCGTGTTGCCGCCGGCGAAAGGCTCTCCTTCGGCCAGGCGGACATCAAACTTAATGGCTGGGCGATCGAGAGCCGCCTTTATGCCGAAGATCCCTATCGCAACTTCCTGCCGTCGATCGGCCGGCTGACCCGCTATCGGCCGCCGGCGGAAGGTGCAAACGACGGCACGGTCACGCGTAACGACACCGGTGTCTTCGAGGGCGGCGAAATCTCGATGTACTACGATCCGATGATCGCCAAGCTCTGCACCTGGGGTCCTGACCGCCTGACGGCCGTGGAGGCCATGGCAGAGGCACTCGACCGGTTCGAGGTCGAAGGCATCGGCCATAACCTGCCGTTCCTGTCTGCCGTGATGCAGCAGCAGCGTTTTCGCGATGGCCGGCTGACGACCGCCTATATCGCCGAGGAATTTGCCGACGGCTTTCATGGCGTCACGCCTGATGATGCGTCGGCGCGCAAACTGGCGGCGATCGCCGTCTCCATCAACCAGGTACAGCAGGAACGCGCCAGCCAGATTTCCGGCACCATCGGCAATCACCGCCGGATCGTCGGCAACGACTGGGTGGTCAATCTTGCCGACATGGACTTTCCGCTGACCTCGGGTGCTTCGGCCGACGGCGCCTATGTCCGCTTCGAGGATGGCACGTCCGCCTCGATCGCCGGCGACTGGACGCCGGGCCGCACGCTCGCCACCTTCAACATCGACAATCAGCCAATGAGCGTGAAAGTGGACCTGACGGGAACCGCGATCCGACTGCGCTGGCGCGGCATCGACGTGATCGCCCGAGTGAGGAGCCCGCGCGTCGCCGAGCTTGCCAAGCTGATGCCGAAGAAGCTGCCGCCGGATACATCGAAGATGCTGCTTTGCCCGATGCCCGGCGTCATCACCTCGGTCTCGGTCAAGGCCGGGGACACGGTGGAGGCGGGCCAGTCGCTGGCGATCGTCGAGGCGATGAAGATGGAAAACATTCTACGCGCGGAAAAACGCGCGACCGTCAAGCGTGTCGCCGTTGCCGCCGGCGCAAGCCTTGCTGTCGACGAACTGATCATGGAATTCGAATGATGGCTGCCGACGGCGCTGTCGCAGCATGGCCCCTCACACTAACCCTCTCCCCGCTCGCGGGGAGAGGGAAGACGAACGCCAGGCGAGCCACACCCCTCTTCTCCCCGTTTCAACGGGGAGAAGGTCCCGGCAGGGGGATGAGGGGCTGGCCAAATCAAACTGCATGTGGAGCGACGCGATGACCGAGAAGACCATCAAGGACTGGGAAAACCTCGCCGAGCGTGAGCTCAAGGCGTCGCCGGAAAGCCTCACATGGCAGACGCCTGAAGGCATCGCCGTCAAGCCGCTCTACACCGCTGACGATCTCGACGGCATTGGCCATGTCGGCTCCCTGCCGGGTTTTGCCCCATTTCTGCGCGGACCGCGCGCGACGATGTACGCCGGCCGCCCCTGGACGATCCGGCAATATGCCGGATTCTCGACGGCAGAAGCCTCCAACGCCTTTTATCGCAAGAACCTCGCTGCCGGTCAGAAGGGCCTTTCGGTCGCCTTCGACCTTGCCACCCACCGCGGCTACGACAGCGATCATCCCCGCGTCGAGGGCGACGTCGGCAAGGCCGGTGTGGCGATCGACAGCGTCGAGGACATGAAGATCCTGTTCGACGGCATTCCGCTTGAAGACATGTCGGTGTCGATGACCATGAACGGCGCTGTTATCCCGATCCTCGCCTCCTTCATCGTCGCGGGCGAAGAACAGGGCGTTTCGCGCGACAAGCTGTCCGGGACCATCCAGAACGACATCCTCAAGGAGTTCATGGTCCGCAACACCTATATCTACCCGCCGGAACCCTCGATGCGCCTCGTCGCCGATATCATCGAGTACACGGCCAAGGAGATGCCGAAGTTCAACTCGATCTCGATCTCCGGCTACCACATGCAGGAGGCCGGTGCGACGCTGGTACAGGAGCTCGCCTTCACGCTGGCCGACGGCCGCGAATATGTGCGCGCAGCACTTGCCAAAGGGCTTGATGTCGACGAGTTCGCCGGTCGCCTCTCCTTCTTCTTCGCAATCGGCATGAACTTCTTCATGGAAGCCGCCAAGCTTCGCGCAGCCCGGCTGCTGTGGACGCGGATCATGACGGAGTTCGAGCCGAAGAAGCCGTCGTCGCTGATGCTGCGCACCCATTGCCAGACTTCGGGCGTCTCGCTGCAGGAGCAGGATCCCTACAACAACATCATCCGGACCGCCTTCGAGGCGATGTCGGCGGCGCTTGGCGGCACCCAGTCGCTGCACACCAACTCGTTCGACGAGGCGATCGCGCTGCCGACCGAGTTTTCGGCGCGCATCGCCCGCAACACCCAGCTGATTCTCCAGCATGAGACGGGCGTGACCAAGGTTGTCGATCCCCTGGCCGGTTCCTATTATGTCGAGAGCCTCACCAATGAGCTGGCCGAAAAAGCTTGGGCGCTGATCGAGGAAATCGAGGCGATGGGCGGCATGACCGAGGCGGTCAATGCCGGACTGCCCAAGCGTCTGATCGAAGAGGCGGCCACCCGGCGCCAGGCGGCCGTCGACAAGGGCGAGGAAGTGATCGTCGGCGTCAACAAGTACCGCCTCGACAACGAGGAGCCGATCGACATCCTGGAGATCGACAACACCGCTGTGCGTGCAGCCCAGATCCGCCGGATCGAAGAGACCAAGCGGCGGCGCAACTCGCAGGATGTGGCAAAGGCGCTGGCGACGATTACGGAACTTGCGCGTAGCGGCGAAGGCAACCTGCTGGCGGCAGCAGTAGAAGCAGCCCGGGCCCGGGCGACCGTCGGCGAGATTTCCGACGCGATGCGCGAAGCCTTCGGCGACCATGCGGCAACGCCCAAGGTGGTGAGCAAGATCTATGGCAAGGCCTATGAGGGCGAGCCGGAATTGGCTGTGCTCACCGAACGGCTCGGCGAAGTCTCGGACAAGCTCGGCCGCAAGCCGAAGATCATGGTGGCGAAGCTCGGCCAGGATGGTCACGACCGCGGCGCCAAGGTGATCGCCTCGGCCTTCGGCGATATCGGCTTCGACGTTCTGGCCGGCCCCCTGTTCCAGACACCTGAAGAGGCGGCCGACATGGCGGTGGCCAGCAAAGTCAACGTCATCGGCGTATCGTCGCTCGCCGCCGGCCACAAGACGCTGATGCCGCAACTTGCCGAGGCGCTGAAAAAGCGCGGCGGTGAGGATGTCATCGTCATTTGCGGCGGCGTCATCCCACGGCAGGACTATGAGTACCTGATGGACAACGGCGTTTCGGCCGTCTTCGGTCCCGGCACCAACGTGCTCGACGCCGCGCGCGCCGTGCTCGACCTGATCGAGGGCAAGCGGCGCAACATTTGATCTCCTCATTCCGCTCCAACCGAAGAGTGGGATGGGTTGCTTATTGAACGAGAAGCGCGATGCCGGTCGCGCCGAGCGCCAGTGTCCAGATGCGATCGAAATTGATCCACGCCGAGCGCAGAGCCGCAAGGCCAAGCCACTCGAAGACAGCGAGCGCCACTGCCGCGATGACCGCGAGCATGACGCCGCTATGAACCGCAAGGGCGGCGAGCGAGAGTGACAACGAACTGGCGATCGCGAGTTCGCCCCCGCGATCCGCCAGGCAGAGGCTGAGGACCGCGGGCACCAGCATCAGCCCCGCCCCGTGGCTCGTCGCCATAAGGAATGACCAGAGCGCAAGGCCGGCCATACCGGTTTGCATGCCGATCCGGACCCTGTGGCGGTGCCCATAAAGCGCGCTGTAGCCGGCAACACCGAGAATAAGCACGCCCGCGGCAACCCTGAAGCTGTTCGGATCCAGAGCGGTGCCGAAAGCGACGAAGATGGCAAGGACAGTCGCGATGGAAATGGCATGGCCGATGGCAATGGGAACGAGAGACAGCCAGACGGCGCGCCTGCTCTGTCGGTGAAGCCCGAGCGCCACGGCGAAGAGCCAGCCCATTGCCGGATTGACGCCGTGAAAGGCGCCAAGGCCCACAAGCGAAAGCCAAGGCCAGAAGGTCGTCATTCGCCCAGGTAGGGCTGCACGGCCGCACCCTCCTTAAGGATAGCAGTAGGAATCGGACGAGCAGTCCCCGCCTTCGAGACGAACCTGATGCGGGCGATGGCCTTTGGGCCAGTCGACAAAAAAATTCTCGTCGAATGCTATCCCACCGCCGTCAGCAACATCGAGCTTGACCATCCAGCCGTCGATGCCTTCGGGGTAAAACTGCGGATCGATCGCGCCGTAGAGCGAGTTGGTGAAATAGACGCGCTTGCCGTCCCGGCTGATCTCCACCATCTGCGGGCCGCCGTTCAACGCGCCGTTCGTGGCCTTCGGATGGGTTCCACGCGAAACGATGCCACCGATCCGCACCCGCCCCGTCTCCTTCGGGCTAAAGGGATCGGAAACATCATACTGGATCATGTCACCGGTGCCCCAACAGGAGACGTATAGGAACCGATCATCCATCGACAGGTCGATGTCCGTGACTAGTGGCGCGACCGCGCCGAAGCCCTTAAGCACGGGCGGCAGCAGATCCGGATCGGCGGGCTCCGCCGGGATCTCGATCACCTTCTTGACCGCCCATTGGTCTTTGTCGCGATACCAGGTCCAGATCGAAGCGGAGAGATCCTTGAGGCTGATGACGCAGCCGACGAAGCCGTAGGCCTTGGTCGGATCGTGGGCGGGGCGGAGTTCAAAGACGAGCTGGTGCTCCTCCCCAAAATCAATCTCCTGCAGGTGCTTGCGCTTGTGCAGGTCCCAGAAATGCAGTCGGCGACCGTATTTCGAACCGAGCAGAACCTCGGGAACCAGTCCGTTCTCGAAGGTATCCGGCGTTCCCCATTCGCTCGTGATCATCGTGTCGTGGCCGAGATGCCACCAGAAATCATAGGCAAGTTTTTGCGGTCCGCGATCCATTTCCCATTGGCCGAGCACGTCGAAACTCTGGTGATCGAGAAGGAAGATACCGCCCGGTGCATTGCCGTCACGGTCCGCGAGCGCGTTGACGTAAATGCCCTCCGGGCCGCAATGCGTGGTGTGAAGCCGCGAGTAGTTCGCCCTTTCGGCAATTTCCTCAGGCTCGATCACCCGCACGATCTTCGGATTGCGGGGATCGGGCTTCGTATCGATGATGTGGAGCCGCGACGATCTCAAACCGGGCACGATCAGATAGCGACGCTCGACATGCGGGTGTGGGGCGTTGGGACAAAGACAGGAGGAGCAGGCATTCCAGCCGAAATGGTGCAGCTCATCACCGACATTCGGCATGTCGACCTGCCCGACGATTTGCGAGTAGTGCGGAGACGTCGGGTCGACATCGACGACGGCGATGGCATCGGGCCTCGCTCGCTCGGGATCGAACGCTGCGACATAGGCTAAGGTCTCCTTTGGAGCCTTGGCCGCCATGCGTGGTGATGGATAGAAGGAAGGATCGGGTCGCCACGTCGCCATTTCCATTCTCCCTGGAGAATTCCCAATGCGCGGTTCCTGATGCAAGCTTAGGTGATGCGTCAAAAACGCGCCGGAAATGCGGCGTCGCGCCTTATTTCCTCAGAAGTGGCAATGCCTTCCTGTAGCGGATTGCGTCGACCATCTCCTGAGCTTACGGCCCGACCTCTCGTGCAATCGCATGTCTGGATCGTTAACTCCATAACCTCGGCGGCAAAGCGCCCCGGAGAGTTCGGCCGCTGTTGCCGCGAGCGGCCTACGTTTCGATCTTGAGCTTCATCCGGTCCGCGGCAAAACAGCTGCGGGAATACTCGACCGGCTTGCCATCGAGATCCGCGTTGATCGAGTGCGTTTCAAGCACGATCGCGCCCGCCGAGAGTTTCAACTTCGAAAGCTCGTCTCCGTCGGCATGGCGGGCGACGATTTCGGTCGATACGCGCACATAATCGTCGAGCCCATGCGCGGCAAACGCCTTGGTCACCGAATGCAGTTGCTCGAACTCTTGCGCCATCCGCGGAAACCGCGCGGCGGGATAATAGCTTGACGAAACCGACAACGGCCTGCCGTCGCCGCTGCTGACGGTGCGCAGTTCGATAACCGGGTCTCCGGGCGCGATGCCCAACGACGTGGCGATCTCGCCGAATGCCTTCAGTTCGGCATGACCGAGCAGGCGGGTGCCGATCTCCTTTACCTGCCGTCCGAGCCCTTGCGAGAAGCGGGTGCGGCGGGAGATCGGATAGCTCACCCGCTCCTTTCGCTCGATCATCGTGCCGCGTCCCTGGACGGGACGCACCAAGCCCTCATCGGCAAGCGCTGCGAGCGCGCTTCTGACCGTGTGCCTGTTGACGCCGAACTCGCCGGCAAGCACCGTTTCGGGCGGCACCATGCCGGCGGCATCGTAATCGCCATTGCTGATCGCCAGCCGGATCCTGTCTGCGATCTGCCGCCAGAGCGCGACGCCTGTCTGTCGTTCAACCACTTTCCGCATTGCCCTCTTCTCGAATTGCGCACGCTTCGAAGTGCCATGTCACAAGCCTGTCATTTGCGGCCGCTAAGGAAAGGTATAAGATGTACACTTGTCTAGATCAATAGACATTTGAGGTGAAAGTGATGGATGCGAAGCTGAAACAGGAAAGTCCGCCGGACATGGCGCGCAGGGAAGGCATGCGGCTCCTCGCCCGCGCGTCTTTTGAAGAACTCAACGCAGCCTGGGCAGCCCTTGCCGAAAAGCCGGATGTTTCGCCCGTTCGCGGACCGGAGACGGGCCTCGTCATGGTGCGCGGCCGCATCGGCGGCGGCGGCGATGCCTTCAATCTCGGCGAGGCAACCGTTTCGCGCGCGACGATCCGGCTTTCGACCGGCGAAATCGGCCATGGGCAACTGCTTGGCACCGACAAGCAGCGCGCCCGCCTCGCGGCGATCTTCGATGCCCTCTTCCAGCGGGATGCCGACCGCTCGGCTGTCGAGGCGCTTCATCGGACGATCGCTTCGCGCATCGAGGCGGAGGACCGCCGTACGGCCGAGGAGACCGCAGCCACGCGCGTCGACTTTTTCACCATGGTTCGCGGAGACGACTGATGGCCAGCCAATCGCAAATCTTCGCCGGCGCCTTCGCCGATCCGGTATTTTCCGCCCAGTCGATCTTCAAGAGCCTGATGGATGGCTTTGCCCGTCCGGGGCAGATCATCCGTCTTGAGGCATCGAGCGTGCCGCCCGCACCGATGGGGGCTGCCGCCGGCGCCGTGGCGCTGACGCTCTGCGATCACGACACGCCCGTCTGGCTGACGCCGGCTCTTGCCAAATCCGCAGTTCCGCAGTGGATCGCGTTTCATACCGGTGCACCGGTCACAAACAGCAAGACGGATGCCCGCTTTGCCTTTGTCGAGAAGGGCGCACCGGTGCCCGGCTTCGACCAGTTTTCGCTCGGCACTCAGGAATATCCGGACCGTTCGACGACGCTCGTCATCGAGATCGAAGCGCTCTCCGGTGGAGAACCCCTCAACGCTCGCGGACCGGGCATCAAGGACGACATCACCATCGCCGTGCGTGGCCTGCCTGAAGTCTTCCTCGATTTCTGGAGCGCCAACCGCGCGATTTTCCCGCGCGGCATCGACCTCGTGTTGACGGCGGGCGACAGCGTTCTCTGCCTGCCGCGCACCACCCGACTTGTCCGACAGGAGGCTTAATCCATGTATGTTGCAGTAAAGGGCGGCGAGGCCGCCATTGCCAACGCCCACCGCCTCCTTGCTGATCGCCGTCGCGGCGACCGCACGTTGCCGTCGATCACCATCCAGCAGGTGGTCGAACAGCTTGGCCTTGCCGTCGATCGCGTCATGGCCGAGGCCTCGCTCTACGACAGGGAACTCGCGGCGCTTGCCGTGCGCCAGGCGCGCGGCGACATGATCGAGGCGATCTTCATCCTGCGTGCCTACCGCACGACCCTGCCGCGCTTCGGCTATTCGGAACCGGTCGATACCGCGACCATGAAGGTCGAGCGCCGCGTCTCGGCCACCTACAAGGACCTGCCGGGCGGCCAATTGCTTGGCCCGACCTTCGACTATACCCATCGCCTGCTCGACCCCTCCTTGATCGAAGACTCCGCGGTCGAGGAGCCGGCCCTCAAGGAACCGGGCGAGCATGTGATGCGCGTCTCCGACATCCTCGATGGCGAGGGCTTGATCGAAGGCGACGGCCGCATGCCCGAGGGCCACGTCATGGGCGACCTCACCCGCGAGCCGATGGAATTTCCGATGGCCCGCGATCTGCGCCTGCAGGCGCTGGCGCGCGGCGATGAAGGTTTTTTGCTGGCGCTCGCCTATTCGACCCAGCGCGGCTATGGCCGCACCCACCCCTTCGTTGGGGAAGTGCGCATCGGTGAAGTCGAAGTCGAACTGGATCTGCCCGAGCTTGGCTTTGCCGTCTCCCTCGGCGTCGTCCGCGTCACCGAGTGCCAGATGGTCAACCAGTTCATGGGCTCGGCCAAGCAGCCGCCGCAGTTCACCCGCGGCTACGGCCTCGTCTTCGGCCAGAGCGAGCGCAAGGCGATGTCGATGTCGCTCGTCGATCGCGCGCTGCGCACCGACGAATTCAGCGAAGACATCGTCGCGCCGGCACAGGATCAGGAATTCGTGATCTCGCACGCGGACAACGTGCAGGCGACGGGCTTCGTCGAGCATCTGAAGCTGCCCCACTATGTTGACTTCCAGGCTGAACTCGATCTCGTCCGGCGCATGCGCCGTGACTATGACGCTGCCCGCGCCGGCAGCCAGGACGGCATGAAGGAGGCCGCCGAATGACCGACCTCGCCACCTACAACTTTGCCTATCTGGATGAGCAGACCAAGCGGATGATCCGCCGCGCCATCCTGAAGGCGATCGCCATTCCCGGCTACCAGGTCCCCTTTGCCTCGCGCGAAATGCCGATGCCCTATGGCTGGGGCACCGGTGGCGTCCAGGTCACGGCCTCGATCCTCGGGCCGAAGGACGTGCTGAAGGTCATCGACCAGGGTGCCGACGACACCACCAATGCCGTGTCGATCCGCGCCTTCTTCCAGAAGGTCGCCGATGTCGCGGTGACCACCAAGACCAAGGAAGCGACCATCATCCAGACGCGCCACCGCATTCCCGAGGAAGGCCTGCGCGAAGGCCAGACGCTGGTCTACCAGGTACCGATCCCGGAACCCCTACGTTTCCTCGAACCGCGCGAGACCGAGACCCGCAAGATGCATGCGCTCGAGGAATACGGGTTGATGCATGTAAAGCTCTACGAAGATATCGCCCGCAACGGCCATATCGCCACCACCTATGCCTATCCGGTCAAGGTCGAGGGGCGTTACGTTATGGATCCGTCGCCGACGCCGAAGTTCGACAATCCGAAAATGCACATGTCGGAAGCGCTGCAGCTTTTCGGCGCCGGCCGTGAAAAGCGCATCTATGCGGTTCCGCCCTATACCGAGGTCGTCAGCCTCGACTTCGAGGATCACCCTTTCGAAGTTCAGAAGTTCGACAAGCCCTGCGCGCTCTGCGGCGCCGAGAATGTCTATCTCGACGAAGTGGTGCTCGACGACAAGGGCGGGCGCATGTTCGTCTGCTCGGACACCGACCATTGCGAAGACCGCCGCGACTGCGGCCATGCCGGACACATGCTCGCCCGAAAGGAAGCTGCAGAATGAGTGCCGTACCGCTTCTGAAAGTCAACGACGTCTCGAAATTCTACGGCAGCCGCATCGGATGCCGGAATGTCTCTTTCGACCTTTTCCCTGGCGAAGTGCTGGCGATCGTCGGCGAATCCGGCTCGGGCAAGACGACGCTTCTGTCCTGCCTTTCGACCCGGCTGATGCCGACATCGGGCATCGTCGAATATCATATGCGCGACGGCCAGTACCGCGATCTCGCCCGCATGGGCGAGGCCGAGCGGCGCTTCCTGATGCGCACCGACTGGGGCTTCGTCCACCAGAACCCGGCCGATGGTCTCCGAATGACCGTTTCGGCCGGCGCCAATGTCGGCGAGCGGCTGATGGCGGTCGGCGACCGGCATTACGGCAACATCCGTGCGGCCGCCAGCGACTGGCTTGAGCGGGTCGAGATCGGCATCGACCGCATCGACGACCAGCCCCGTGCCTTCTCCGGCGGCATGCGCCAGCGCCTGCAGATCGCCCGCAATCTCGTCACCAACCCTCGCCTCGTCTTCATGGACGAACCGACGGGCGGCCTCGACGTTTCGGTCCAGGCGCGCCTGCTCGATCTGGTGCGCGGTCTGGTGCACGATCTCGGACTTGCCGCCATCATCGTGACACACGACCTCGCTGTCGCACGACTGCTGTCGCACCGCATGATGGTGATGAAGGATGGCGCAGTCATAGAACAGGGCCTGACGGACCGCGTGCTCGACGACCCGCGCGAGCCTTATACCCAGCTCCTCGTCTCCTCCATCCTGCAGGTCTGACGCATGATCCCGAAAAGTGAAAATCGGCTTTCGGTCAAGATCATGCGGAAGGGAAAGTAAGAACCATGGCCACACGCCTTGTAGTTTCTGAAGTCGCAAAGAGCTTCACCATGCACCTGCGCGACGGTATCCGTCTGCCCGTTGTCGCCAACGTCACCTTCTCGGTAAAAGCCGGCGAATGCGTCGTGCTCGGCGGCCCCTCGGGTGTCGGCAAGAGCTCGATCCTGAAAATGCTCTACGGCAATTACGGCGTCGACGAAGGCCAGATCCTGATGGAACACGACGGCAAGCTGGTAAACCTTGCCACCGCCGAACCGCGCACCGTGCTTGAAGTCCGCCGCGCAACGCTCGGCTATGTCAGCCAGTTCCTGCGCGTCGTACCGCGTGTCTCGGCACTCGACATCGTTGCCGAGCCGCTTCAGGCGCGCGGCGTCGCAATCGAAGATGCCCGCGCCCGCGCTGCCGAGCTTCTGACGAAGCTCAACCTGCCCACGGCGCTGTGGTCGCTGCCGCCGGCAACTTTCTCCGGCGGCGAGCAGCAGCGCGTCAACATCGCCCGCGGCTTCATCACCGACCACAGGATCCTGCTCCTCGACGAGCCGACGGCGTCCCTCGACGCGAAAAACCGTGCTGTCGTCGTCGAAATGATCGCCGAAAAGAAGGCGAAGGGCACGGCGCTGATCGGCATCTTCCACGATGAAGAGGTGCGTGACGCAGTTGCCGACCGCATTCTCGACGTGTCGGCCTTCTCACCCAGAAAGGCTGCCGCATGAGCCAGAAACTGGGGCTCGAGCCCTTCGTCCACCCGACGGCCAGCGTCAACAACTCAACGCTCGGCCGCTACACCGAAATCCAGGAGCGCTCGCGCCTGGAAGAGGTCGAGTTCGGCGACTATTCCTACATCATGCAGGACGGTTCGATCTGGTGCGCGACCATCGGCAAATTCGTCAATATCGCCGCCGCCGTGCGCATCAACGCCACCAACCATCCGACCTGGCGCGCGACGCTGCACCACTTCACCTATCGCGCACCGAACTATTGGGACGATACCGCAGTCGATCACGATCTGTTTGCCTGGCGCCGGTCGAACCGCGTCACCATCGGCCATGATGTCTGGATCGGTCACGGCGCAACGCTGCTGCCCGGCGTCAATGTCGGCAACGGTGCGGTGATCGGTGCGGGCGCCGTCGTCTCCAAGGACGTAGCGCCCTACACGATCGTCGGAGGCGTCCCGGCCAGGCTCATCCGCGATCGCTTCAACGCCGGCATCGGCGAGCGCATGGATAGCCTTGCCTGGTGGGATTGGGACCATCTGCGCCTACGCAAGGCCCTCGATGATTTCCGCGAGCTGACCGCTGAGGAATTTCTGGTGCGCTACACCTGAACAGAGCCGCTGCACCACCCCCAAATTGCCTGCCAGCCGTGATCTGTGATCGCCATCCATCGATGAGCGACAGGGGGTGGACCGTCGTTGGCTGGATGAGGTCAAAACGCAGATCGTTTAGGAGAGCTTGGCACCTGTGGCGCATAGTGAACGAGGTCACCGAACGCTATGACTTAAGGGCAAACCACGTGTAGAGCTTGCGCAGGACGGCACCCCAATCGCGTTGCACGCGCTCAATTTACTAAGTACAACTCAAGGCACGAACGGCAGTGTCTGTCAGGTCTTAGATCTCTAGTCACGGGCAAGGAGTGACCATGCGTCTGGTTCTAACTGCTTTTGTTTCTCTCGTGATGTCAGTGGTATTTTCGGTCGCGCTGGCTCAGGATATCCGAACGGAAACGATCCGCTTCCTGCGTGGAGCCTCCTCGGCGAGCATCAAAGGCTCGATCACGGGGCGTGAATCCGTCCGATACGTTATCGATGTGAAACGTGGGCAGCGCGTCAGCATACAGCTCGATACCAGCAATCGGAGCAACTACTTCAACGTTATCGCACCCGGTGCAGATTCAGCGCTGTTCAACGGGTCGGTTTCCGGTGGGAGCACGAGCTTTGTCGCGCAGGTATCGGGCAAACACGTGATTGACGTCTACTTGATGCGCAACGCGGCACGCCGCAACGAACTCGCCCGATACACGTTGACGGTGTCGGCCGAAGCTACCGGTCAGGCAGCCGCTACACCCCCGGATTTTGCCGACGGTCTGGCAGGCGGCCCCGATACCTGGCGCGTCAGCGAGGTTCCGGCTGGCGACGTGCTGAACCTGCGCGCCGCGCCATCGGCGCGCGATCGCATCCTGGATACGGCCCGCAACGGCGAGATCCTGCGCAATCGAGGCTGCGCTATCAACGGCGGCACAAGGTGGTGTCAGGTCGAAAACCGCAGAGGCGTCAAGGGATGGGTCGCTGGCCGCTATCTTCGCGAAGCGGATGGTTCTTGGTAAGCCAGTTTTTCGTCTCCCGCGCCCAATCATGGTGAACACCATTCTGGTCGGCAGCTACAGGCATCACCACCCGCCATTGATGATCAAATCTCAGTCAAGGTTCTGCCGGCACATCGCTTGTGTCTGAGCTGCCTGCGTAGCAGCGCGCAAGACAACAAAAAGGGCGCGGTTGGGAGGACCCGCGCCCTATTTGCGAGGAATGGACCGGACGGCTTCTTCAGGCGTCAACGGCTTCCTTCAGAAAGCCGGCGGCGACACGGGCGGTCAGCGCCAGTGAAACGGCGCCCGCATCCGGATGGCCGATGCTCTTTTCCGCAAGCGGCCGTGCCCGGCCGAGTTTCGGCGTCAGGCCGGAGGTGGCATCGGCCGCATCAGTGGCAGCTTTGGCCGCAATCTCCCAAGCCGCGTTCAGTGACTTGTGAATTGCGAATTCCCGCTCCAGCGTGTCGACGAACGGAACGAGCGCATCGACCAGCGTCTTGTCGCCGACGCGAGCGCGTCCGAGACGGGTGACGCCTTCGAGCGCAAGGCGCGCACCTTCGACGATCGCCGCATCCGACGGCTTGTCATCATCGGAAAACGCATTGCTCCAGGAGCGAAGAAGCAGGCCCCAGATCGCACCGGATGTGCCGCCCGCGCGATCGGCCCATGCATCGCCCGCAGCCGCCAACACGCTGGCCGCGCCGGCGCCGCCTGCGACAGCCACGTTTGCAGCTTCCTCAGCCGCCGCCGAACCGCGGCGCATGCCCTGGCCGTGGTCGCCGTCGCCGGCAAAGGCGTCGATACGGCCGAGTTCGTCTTCGGCCTCCTTCAGGGCATCGGCGACCTTGCCGATCAGCCGGGCAATGCACTTGCCGCTTTCCTTCGACGCCTGCGATGCAGGCCCGAAGGTCGCCGGGCCGTCCTCGTCGGAAATGACGTCGGTCGCCGGCTCGGCGTTGATGATCGTGCCCTTGCGCAGCACCGGAGCATCGCAAGGCGCGCGCCAGTAGATTTCCAGCTCTTCGTCGAGCCAGAGCAACGACAGCGAGCACCCCTGCATGTCGAGACTGGTGACGAACTCGCCGCATTCCGGATCGACGATCTCGAGGCCAGCGGCCTTCAATTCCTTTTCGACGGCGACCCAGAGAACGAACAGCTCTTCGTACTTGGTCGAGCCCAGGCCGTTCAGCACTGGCGCCACCTTCCTGGTCCCGGCCGGGCGTTCTGCGAGCAGCTTGCCGACAAGCAGGTTCGCAAGCTCGGTCGCAGAGACGATCTTTTCTTCGCTGATACCCGGTTCGCCGTGGATGCCGAGACCAAGCGCCATTTCGCCTTTCGGCACGGTGAAGAGTGGATGGTTCGCGCCCGGCAGCGTGCAGCCGCCGAAAGCGACACCGAACGAGACGGTGCGATCATTAGCAAGACGGCTGATGCGCTCGACCTCGTCAAGCGACAGCCCGGCTTCGGCGGCAGCGCCTGCGATCTTGAAGACCACGAGATCACCGGCAATGCCGCGGCGCTTGGCGGCGATGTCAACAGCAGCGCTGGCAACGTCATCGGTCACCGGCACGATGCGCACGTCGATGCCTTCGGCGCGAAGTCGTTCCGCGGCAACGCCGAAATTCAGCACGTCACCGGCGTAATTACCGAAACCGAGCAGCACGCCGCCACCCTGGTCGGCAAGGCGGCAGACGCGCGCTACGGCAGCGGTCGACGGCGAAGCAAAGACGTCGCCGGCAACGGCGGCATCCGCCAAACCCGGGCCGACATAGCCGGCAAAGGCCGGATAGTGGCCGGAGCCGCCACCGATGACGACCGCGACCTTGCCCTTCGGCACCTTGGTCGAGCGAACGACGCCGCCCTTCACCAGGCGGACATTGCGGGCATAGATGGAGCTGAAGCCGGCGAGCGCGGTTACGGCGAAATCTTCCGGTGCGTCAAAGATCGTGGTCATCGCTACTTATTCCCTTAGTCGCGAGGCAGAATACGCCTCAGATAATCCCGGTTGGTAGCGCTGACGGAGAGGCCATCGCCACCATAATGCTCGCAGAGGAACGGGCTTTGGAACCCGTGTGAAAGCGCCAAACGAATGGCGGTCCGGTAGTTGATCACGCCGAACTCCAGCGGGGCCGGATGGGTCACGATCAGTCCCGACGTTTCGTCCTCGGTGCGGTTGTAATTCTTGACGTGCCAGTATTTGGCAAAGGGTGCAACCTTCGCCATCATCTCCTGCCAGTGCTCGACCGGACGATGCAGGCGGATCAGGTTGCCGAGGTCGGCATTGATGCCGACATTCCCAAGGCCGACGTCAGTGACGAAGCGCACGGCGCTGTCGGCCGAACCGATATAGGTGTCCTCGTACATTTCCAGCGCCAGCTCGATGCCGAGTTCCTCTGCGTGGCGGCCAAGCTCGCGGATACGCGACACGCCCTTCTGCCAGATAGCGGCATCATCGGGATTCTTGACGCCATCGACGGTCCAGAACCACAGCGCCTTCTTTTGCGCATCGGTCAACGGACCGAAGAAGCCGAAGGAAACGGAGCCCGCTCCGATCGCCGCCGCCGTATCGATCACCCGGTGGCCGTAGGCCAGATAGTCGTCGCCATGAACGGGATCGATGACACTGCGGCGCGCGGTGGAGATGCCCGGCATCGTCAGGCCGCGATCGCGCGTCAGCTTGACGAAGCTTTCGAGCCTTGCCGCCGACAGATCCGCAAGTCGGATCCAGCTATCGGTCGGGTCGAGCTCGGTAAAGCCGGCATCGACGACGTCATCGAGCGTCAGCGCCCATTCCTCGACCGACTGGTCCTGGACCGAGCGACCATCCGCAAGGATGTTCGGATACTGGATCATGGCAGCCGCGATCGGCCAGGTGTCACGGTTCCATTTGCGTGGCGCATTTGCCATGGCGTTTCCCCCCGAGTCTTTGAAGTTTGGTGCGGCGGCTCCGTCAAGCCGCCGCGCTACCGCCGCCCTGCGATGTCTCATCGCCACGCGATGCATCATCGCCCTTGCGCTTGCGAACCAGGCCGATCAGTCCGAAGACGACAGGCGACAGCAGCATTGCCAGGCCAAGCGCCATCAGAGACGAAACCAGCGCGTTCGACCAGAAGATGTTGAGCGAGCCGCTCGACAGAAGCATCGACTGGCGGAACGCGTCCTCGGCCTTGTCGCCGAGCACCATGGCCAGAACCAGCGGCGCCAGCGGGTAATCGAGCTTCTTGAAGACGTAACCGAGCACACCGAAGCCGATGACCATGAAGATGTCGGAGACCGAATTTGCCACCTGATAGGCGCCGGAAAAGATGACGGCGACGATAATCGGGCCGATGATCGAGAACGGCACGCGCAGGATCGAGGCGTAGAGCGGCACGGTGGCAAGCACCAGGATGACGGCAACTACATTGCCGAGATACATCGAGGCGATCAGGCCCCAGACGAAGTCCGGCCGGTCGGTGAACAGCATCGGGCCGGGAGTGAGGCCCCAGATCATCAGGCCGCCCATCATCACGGCAGCCGTCGCCGAGCCGGGAACGCCGAGCGCCAGCATCGGCAGCAGTGCGGAGGTGCCGGCCGAGTGGTCGGCGGTCTCGGGCGCGACGATGCCACGCGGATCACCCTTGCCGAATTTCGACTTGTCGCGGGCCGAACGGCGGGCAACGCCGTAGCTCATGAAGGAGGCCGCCGTCGGGCCGGCAGGCGTGATGCCCATCCAGATCCCGATGATGGTCGAACGCGCGATCGTCAGCCAGTAGCGCGGGATCTCGACCAGGGTGCGGCCGATTTCGGCGAGCCTGACGCGCGCCTTGATGCCTTCGAAACGCAGCCCCTCTTCCGTCGTCAACAGGAGTTCGCCGATGCCGAAGAGACCCATGACCGCGATCAGGAAGCTGACGCCCTTGATCAGCGTGGGGATATCGAAGGTCAGGCGCAGATCGCCGGAGATCGTATCCATGCCGACGGATGCGAGCGCAAAACCAACCATCATCGACACGAGCGTCTTGAATGGGGATTGCGCGCCCATCGAAATGAAGCTTGCAAAGGCGAGGAAGTAGACCGCGAAATACTCAGGCGACGAGAAGCGCAGCGCGAAGTTCGCGACCCAACCCGACAACAGCGTGATCATGACGACGCCGGCAAGAGCGCCGATGCCGGCCGAGACGAAGGCCAGCGTCAAGGCGCGGCTCGCCTGGCCAGCTTTCGCCATCGGATAGCCGTCGAAGGTGGTTGCCACCGACGAGGGTTCGCCTGGGATATTGAACAGGATGGACGTCGTCGAACCGCCGAACAGCGCGCCCCAATACATGCAGGAGAGCAGGATGATCGCGGAGATCGGATCCATGGAGAAGGTCAGCGGCAACAGGAGCGAGACGCCGTTGGGCGCACCGAGGCCCGGCAGAACGCCGACGAGAATGCCGAGCGTGACGCCGACCATCATCAGCAGGATGTGATTCCAGCTGAGGATGTGGCCGAAGCCATCGATCAGGAGACCGATATTTTCCATGTCATTCCTCCCGGGGAAACTTTTAAGGGTTCGGGATCAGTAGATCCCGAACCAGGCCTCGATCGGTCCCTTCAACAGCGGAACCTTGAAGCCCATCTCGAATACGATGAAGAAGAAGAGCGAAACGCCAACGCCCGCCGGCAGCGCGATCCACCACCTGTAGCGCCCCTGGAAGAGCATCGCGCCGGCGATGTAGAGCGCCGTGCCGACATAGAGGCCAAGCCAGGCGGAGACGCCGGCAAAGGCGACGAGCGGCAGGAAGAACGAGGCAACGACGCGCGCGCGGGTACCGTCGATAAAGATATCGCCCGTGCCGCGATGCTTCACGAACGCGCCGATCGCGTTGGCGACGCTTCCCAGGATGATCAGAACGCCGATGTAGAAGGGAAAATAGCCGGCCTCCGGGCCGAAATCGCTCCATCCGGCGCCGACATCGGAGGCGCCATAGCAGACGGCTGCGCCGAAGATACCCGTCAACGCGGCAACGCCAAGCTCCATCGCGAAGCGGGAGAGCCCATTCGCACTGTTCTCACTCATGATCGTGACCTTTCAAACCGGTTGACGGGCGCTTTCAAGCGTCCTCCAAGCGTCAGACTCGACGCACGGCGCTGCAGAAGCGCCCGTCCCGATACATCGCCAGTTTTAGTTGGCGAGCCAGCCTTCGCGCTTCAGAACTTCGCCGACTGCGGCGCCGTCCATCTCGATGGCGGCCTTGAAGTCGTCGCCAGCGATGTAAGCGGGAGACTGCGAAGTATCGGCAAGATACTTCGCCCATTCCGGGGTTTCGGAAACCTTGCGCATCAGGTCCGCGTAGAACTTGACGGCATCCGGCTCAACGCCAGCCGGCAGCCAGACGGTGCGCGGCATGGAGTAGTTGTCGATGGCAATGCCCGTTTCCTTGCAGGTCGGGATATCGCTCCAGCCCTTGTCGCCGGCGACCTTGGCTTCGTTCGTCAGCTTGACGCTCTTGAAGACGCAAAGCGGCTTGACCATGCCGGCCTGCCACTGGCCGAGGTTTTCGCTCGGGTTGTTGACGTTGGCATCAAGGTGCTCGCCGGCGAGCTGGACAGCCGCTTCGCCGCCGCTCTTGAACGGGATGTAGTTGATGGTCGCGCCAGTCGCTTCGTTGATCATCGAGGTGAGGATCTGGTCGACGTCCTTCGACTGGCTTCCGCCGATCTTCAAGCCGCCTTCCTTGGCCTTGGCAGCAAAGTCGGCAGCCGATGCGTAAGATGCCTTGCCGTTGACCCAGAGAATGAATTCGTCGGAAGCAAGCGCTGCAACCGGCGTCAGGTCCTCGGCCTTGTAAGGCACCTTGGCGCGGACCGGCAGCAGGTAGGCATTGTTCGTGCCGAATGCGAGCTTGTAGGCGTCGCCCTTGTTGGTCGCCGTATAGACGAAACCTTCGGCGCCGCCGGCGCTGCCCTTGTTGGTGACGACAACAGGCGCCTTCATCAGCTCGTACTTGCCGATGATCGCCTGGATCGTGCGGGCGAAGATGTCCGTGCCGCCGCCCGGGCCAGCCGTGACGACGAATTCAACCGGACGGTCGGGCTCGAAGGCCGATGCCGGAGCGGCAACGCCGAATGCGGCTGCCATGATGCATGCGAGTGAAACGGATTTCTTCATGTCTAATCCTCCCGTTGAGTGAGATGCGGCGCAAGACCTCCTCCTGCGCCGGTAGTGCTTGAAAGCGCGCGAATTCAGGCCGCAGCCGAAAGGGCAGCCTTTTTCTTCGCCATGCGAACTGCGAGCAAAACCGCCTCGCGGCTGGCACCGACATCTGCGATGCCCTTGCCGGCGATGTCGTAAGCGGTGCCGTGTGCGGGGGTGCAGAGCGCGAAAGGCAGGCCGCCCATCATCGTGACGCCCTTGTCGAAGCCCATGAGCTTCATCGCGATCTGGCCCTGGTCGTGGTACATGGTCAGAACGGCATTGTAGCCCTCCTTGAGCGCACGACCAAAAACGGTGTCTGCCGGGAACGGCCCATCGACATTGAAGCCGAGCGCCTTGGCCTTCTCGACTGCCGGCTCGATGATGTCGATCTCTTCCATGCCGAAGCTGCCGCCATCGCCGGCATGCGGGTTAAGCCCGGCAACCGCAATCTTTGCCTCTTCGTAACCAGCCTCCTTGAGGCAAGCCCGGGTCAATTCGAGTTCGGCGATGATGCCCTCAATCGAAAGGTTGGCGGCAACTTCCTTGAGCGGGATGTGCGAGGTGACGCGCGCATTCCAGACCTTCTCGAGGACGTTGAACTCGCGAACCTTGCCCGTGAAGCCGAGCACGTCTGCGACGAAGCGGATTTCGTCGTCGTAGCCCGGATAGGCAAAGCGCATGGCCTTCTTGTTGAAGGGCGTGAAGCAGACCGCTTCAGCCTTGCCGGCATGGGCAAGCTCCAGCGCCGTGCGGAAGTTGCGCGTGGCGAACGTGCCACCGGCAAGCGTCGCCTCGCCGCGATCGACATCTGCGGGATCAAGATGACCGAGATCGACGAAGACGTGACGATCAGTTCCGGCCTTGTCGAGATCCGCAAGCGTCGAGGGCTCGAGATCGAGCGTCAAGCCGGCAGCCTTGGCACCCTCATCCAGAATGCGGCGATCGCCGATCGTGATGATGTGTGCGGCCTCTTTGATTTCGGGAAGGGCCAGCAGCCGTGCGGTCAGCTCGGGGCTGATGCCGGCGGGATCGCCCATGGCAAGCGCGATGACAGGACGCGCGCCGTTAGCGGCAGCACCATTGGTCGTCATGTGAGATGTCCTCCACTTCATGCTTTTCGTTTTCTGTCATACGTTATTCAAAATTCTGCATCAAGTCTTTTGTATTCTGTATGCAGCATTTTCTGTTGACGGCGACAGGCCCTGCCTCCATGCTTCAATCAGACAGTGCTGATTCAATCGGCACGCACGGGGAACGGACGGCCGACACGCGGCCGCCAAGCGCAGAAGCGAAATGATGAACGAAATCACACCACTGGAGCGACGCGCCGACGGCGGCCCCGGCCCGATCAGGCGAACGGCTCTGCACGACACGCTTGTCAGCCACCTGCGCGACATGATCATCGAAGGTGACCTGTCGCCAGGCACACGGCTGCATGAAGGCCAACTCGGCGAGCAGCTCGGCGTCTCACGCACGCCCCTTCGCGAGGCGATCAAGTACCTGGCGAGCGAGGGCCTCGTCGAGCTCGTGCCCAGCCGTGGCGCCGTCGTGAAGCGCTTCAGCGCCAAGGACGTGCATGACATGCTGACCGTGCTGCAGACGCTGGAGGAGCTTGCGGGTAAGCTCGCCTGCGAAGCGGCAAGCGATGTCGCCATTGCCGAAATCCGCGCTCTGCATGACGAAATGGTCCGCCGCTACAAGGTTGGCGACCGGCTGCAATACTACAAGCTAAACCAGCAGATTCATTCGGCGATCGTCCAGCTCGCCGAAAATGCGGCGCTCGCCGACATGCACGGCGTCCTGCAGACAAGGCTGAAGCGGATCCGCTTCATCGGCCATGAGGGCCCGGAAAAATGGGCGGCTGCCGTTGCCGAACACGACGAAATGATCGTCGCGCTCGAAGCGCGCGACAAGGCCAAGCTTTCCGAAGTGCTGGGGCGGCACCTGATGAACGCCTGGGAGCGCGTGCGGGCGTCGGTTTAGCGGCAACAGCGCACCGTTGCCGATCTATCCTGACCTGAGCGCCGCATCGCGCGAACGCCTATGGCGGGTGCGCCGATGCGGTCGACGCATGGCAGGATCTTCTACGCCTTCATAACGCCCCGTCCCGCCGTTCTGGCGCGGGTCCGATCCTGACGACAGATTTGGCGCTGCTGGCTCAGTGAAGCCCGCCGACACCGAGCAATCGCTCGACTGCATCGCGGTCACCTGAAAGCGCCTGTGGCGTGCCTGCCCAGGCAACACGTCCGCGTTCCAGCACGATGACCTGATCGGCAAAATCGAGCGCACTCTGGATGCGCTGCTCGACGAGTACGATCGTCATATCGCCGGTCTTGGCGAGCTCGGCAAAGGCCTTCATCAGTTCCTCGCAGATCACCGGTGCAAGCCCCTCGAGCGGCTCATCCAGCAGCAGGACGGAAGGACGACCGAGGATCGAGCGCGCCGTCGACAGCATCTGCTGTTCGCCGCCGGAAAGCTGGCTGCCGAGGTTGCGCCGCCTCTCGAACAGCCGGGGAAACATGTCATAGGCTTCCTGCAGCGCCGCCTTCGGCCGGTCCTTGAGACCGACGAACAGGTTCTCCTCGACCGTCAGCGTCGGAAAAACGCAGCGCGCCTGCGGCACGAACCCCAGGCCCTTGCGGGCGCGCGAGGCACTCGGCAGCGCCGTCACATCCGTATCGCCCATGCGAATGCGGCCGTCATAGCGTTTCGTCTGTCCAGCAAGTGTTGCAAGCAGCGTCGTCTTGCCCATGCCGTTGCGGCCGAGAACGGCAAGGCGCGCACCGGATGGAACCGAGAACGAGATGTCTTCGAGCACTCGCGTCGGCCCATACCCGGCCGACAGGTTTTCCACCTCAAGCGGCGTGGCTGGCATTGGCATAGCTCCCCAGATAGGCTTCTCGCACCCGTGGATCCTGGGTGACGTCAGACGGCGAGCCGTCGAAAATGATGGCGCCGGCGGCAAGCACGATCACGCGCTTGGCAAAGCGGAAGACCAGATCCATGTCATGCTCGATCATCAGGACCGCGAGATCGGCCGGCAGGTCGGCAAGCGCCTGCTCGATACGCCCAGTATCGCTCTGCGGCACGCCGGCGGCCGGCTCATCGAGCAGAAGGACCTTAGGCTTCAAGGCAAGCGCCACCGCGATTTCAAGCAGGCGCTGCTGGCCATAGGCGATCTCGCTGACCTTGCGATGCATCAGATCGCGAAGTCCGAGTTTTCCGAGCAGTTGCCCGACCTCGTCCATTACATCGGGCATGGCGAGGAAGTTCCCGAACAGGCGACCCGAGCGGCCGTCGCGTTGCAGCACGGCAAGCGCCACATGCTCGGCAGGCGTCATGTCGAGAAACAGGCGCGTAACCTGGAAGGAGCGCACGAGCCCCCTTCTCACCCGGCCGATGGCATCGATGCTGGTGACGGTCTCACCGTTAAGCCGAACCTCCCCGGAATCAGGCGCCAGATTGCCGGTGACCAGATTGACGAATGTCGTCTTGCCGGCACCGTTCGGGCCGATCAGCGCCACGCGGTCGCCCGGCGCCATGCTGAGGCTGACGTCGTTGGTGACGGCAAGCCCGCCAAAGGCGCGCTTAAGGTTGCGAACTTCGAAGATCGGCTGCATCACTTTGCCTCCCGGCGACGGGCGACGAAGGCGGCGGCCGTTCCATAAAGCCCCTTCGGCGCGAAGAGGACGACTGCAATCAAGAGCGCACCGACCATCGTCAACCAGTGGAACGGGTTGGCGGCGGAAACCACGTCCTCGAAGAACATGAAGACGATGGTGCCGGTGAGCGCGCCGAAGAGCGAGCCGGTTCCACCGAGCACGAGCATGACAAGGCTTTCGGCCGACATGGTGAAGGACAGACTGTCGAGGCCGACCACCTGCGTCGAAATCGCGTTGAGCGCCCCGCCGACACCGGCAACGGCACCGGAGATGACATACATCTTCATCAGCGCGGTCTTGGGCGATGCGCCCATCGAGCGAATGCGGATCGGATCCTCCTTGATCGCCCGGCACAGCATGCCGAACGGCGAGCGCACGATCAGCCGCAGGACGAAGAAAACGAGCACCAGAAGCACGACGCCGAAGACGTATGCCGTGCGGCCCCACAGGTCGAACTCGTAGAGACCGAAGAGCGCGCTCGGGGCGATACCGGACAGACCATCGCTGCCGCCGGTCCAGGACGAGGCCTTGTTGGCGAACTCATGAAACAGGTGGATGAGCGCGATCGACAACACCAGTTGCGGCAGGCCATGCGCTCGCAGGATCACTGCGCCGCAAATGAGGCCGGCAACGGCGCCGGCGGCGATACCGAAGGCGAGCATCGCGAAGGGATCGTTGATGCCGTAATGCGCCGAGACAATACCCGCAGCATAGGCGCCGGCGCCGAAAAGCGCCGCATGCCCCAACGTCGCGACCCCGCAATAGCCGGTGACGAGATCGAGGGAGAGCACCAGAAGTGCAATGGCAATGATGCGCGTCAGCAGCGCCAGATTGTTGGGAAACAGGAAGTAGCCGACAACGGCGAGCGCCAATATGACGCCAAGGCCGATCAGGTCGCTAGCGCCGAAGCGGCGCTTGCTCTGCGTTTCCGCGATAAGGTCGTTGGTGGTGGTCATGCTCATCCCTTGGCTCTCCCGGCAAGTCCGCGCGGAAAGACGCAGATGATCGCGATGACGGCCAGATAGAAGAAGAATTCGCCGAATTCGGGCATCAGGTAGCGGCCGGTCGTATCGATGCCGCCGAGCAGCAGGCAGGCAAGGAGCGCGCCGGGGATCGAGCCGGCACCGCCGACCGACACGACGACCAGGAACGTCACCATGTAGCGCAGCGCATAATAGGGCTCGACCGGCAGCAACTCGGCTCCGACCACCCCGCCGAAGGCGGCAAGGCCGACGGCGACCGCGAAACTCACGGCGTAGACGATCTCCGTGCGCACGCCGAGGGCTGCGGCCATCGCCGCATTGTCGACCGATGCGCGCAGCTTCACGCCGAAGGCGGTTCGCTCGATCGTGTACCAAAGCGCAACTGCCACGGCGAGGCCGCAAAGGATCGCAAACAGCCGATGTGTGGCAATCGCCCGGAAGCCGAGATCGACCGAGCCCTGCAGTTGTGCCGGCAGCGGCACGGTCTTCAGCGTCGGGCCGAAGACATAGTTGGCGATGCCGATGATGCAGAATGTGATGCCGATGGTCATCAGCACCTGGGTCAACTCCGGGGCGCCATAGATCCGGCGGTAAAGCAGGCGCTCGATTGGAATGGCGATCAGGATCGTGCCGAAGACGGCAAGCACGATGGCAAAACCATAGGCGAGCCCGAGATCACGCGCCGCATAGGAGGCTATGTAACCGCCAATCATGGCAAAGGCGCCATGGGCAAGGTTGACAACGCGCATCAGCCCCATGGTCACGGAAAGCCCGATGGAAATGACGAAGAGCACCATGCCGTAGGCAAGGGCATCGATCGCGATGCTGAGGACTGTTTGCATGGAACTACCCAATGCCTTTCGTTGTCACTGTCGGCAGACTGGCGGGACAAGAGGAGACGGCGCCAGCAAGCATCTGCCCGGTCCAGGTTCGCCTCCCCCCTTTAACGGAGGCACCGAAGCGCTCCCATTACTCTCCGGATGGCACCCGCGTCACGATGTGCCCGGATGACGGGTAACCGCTGCGCACTTCGTCTGGAAATGCACCTCAGTCTTAGCGCACTTTCTCGCCGAAAACCGCTCTGCACTTTTCCTGAAAATGCTCGGCGCGTGCGGTCCGCTCGGCTCGCCGGAGCCGTTGTTTTAGAGGCCCCGCGGACGAGTTGAGCTCTCGCCCGCGCAGCCAAAGCATCTACTTCAGCGCTGCGAGACCGGGGTCGCCCTGCTTCTCGAAGGTTTGAACCTCCTTGTTGTAGTAGGTGCCGTCATCGGCCTTGGCGACTTCGCGCAGGTAGATGTTCTGGGTGATGTGGCGCGATTCGGGATCGATGGTTACAGGCCCCCTCGGGCTGGTCCAGGAAAGTCCCTTGACCGCGTCGACCGCCTTCTGCGCGTCCTGCTCGCCGCCCGTCGCCTCGATCATCTTGTAGATGACATGCATGCCGTCATAGGCCCCGACCGACGGGAAAGAGAGTTCGGCAGGATTGCCGATAGCCTTCGACGCTGCCTCGACGAACGCCTTGTTCTCAGGACTGTCGTGCGACACCGCGTAGTGGAATGTCGTCTGGATGCCGAGAGCCGCTTCGCCGAGTGCCGGCAGATCGGACTCCTGCGTCAGATCGCCGGGCGCGAAGAACTTGATGCCGCCGCTCTTCAGGCCGTTTTCGTTGTAGGCCTTGACGAAACCGAGCGTGGTCGGGCCCGACGGCAGAAAGGCGAAGACGCCTTCAGCGCCTGAATCCTTGATCCGCTGCATGATCGGCGAGAAATCATTGGTCGCAAGCGGCATGCGGATCGCCTCGACGACCTGGCCCCCGGCCGCCTCGAAGCCGGCCTTGAAGGCATTTTCCGCGTCAACACCCGGGCCGTAATCGCTGACCACCGAGATGACCTTGGAGACGCCGGCGTCTTTCGCCACCTTGGCGATCGGGGTCGATGTCTGCCAGGTCGTAAACGAGGTCCGCACAACAAGCGGGCTCTTGGTCACGATCGCCGACGTCGCCGCATTCATGATCACCAGGGGAACGTTCGCCTGTTCCAAGAGGGGCGTGACGGCCATGGCGTCCGGCGTGAAATAGAAGCCGGCGAGATATTGTACGCCTTCCTTGACGACCAGTTCCTGTGCCAGCGCCTTCGATTGCGCCGGGTCGGCCTGCGGCACGTCGCGATAGATGATCTCGATATCATCGTCGCCGACCTTGCTGCCGTTCACCGCCATATAGGCATCGATGCCGGCCTTGAAGTTCTTGCCCTGCAGCGCGAAGGGACCGGAAAAAGGTCCGACGACACCGATCTTGATCGTGTCGGCATAGGCAGCACCACTCATCGCCAAAGTCGCAAGCGCAGCTAGTATCGTCCGTTTCATGTTTCCTCCCTGTGGCACCGTCCACTCCCGTTCCGGCACCGTCATCGCAAAGCTATCCGAATTTGATGCTTGTCAGTTTGCCATGCGAAACGGTGATGCAAAAATGAAATATGGGGCGTAAATCATAATTCAACAGTTATGTTTCCACTCTTTACCAGATGAAATCTGGAGCGCGCATTTGACTTTGGTACCACCATCGGTGCCCAGGGTCAGAAAGCGCGTCTAACAACGTCCAACGTCCCTCGTAAGAAGTTAGCAAAACCTGCGCTTGGCGACATAGCCAGGAAAGGGGTAGCGACACGCTATTGCAGAACTCTGGGGCTCCTTAATTCGATTAACGCAATCACCCAACGGCGTTTTGTTAGCGTGGCAGTCAATCCGTCCGGGATTGAAAATGAATTGCAGCCGGGCGCCGGCGCATAACCATTCCCTCTGAATTCCGATGGAGCAGCACTCAATGTGTTCTTCCAGAAAAATTCACTGGCAGATTCCCAAACGGGCGAAGACAGAGGCGAGTGCCGCTATTGCTGCGCTTAACACCGGCGGCGGCTCGTGCATTAGCTAGACATAAAACTGGTTGCAATCTAACTTTGCTGAAGCTTGGGTTGATATCAAACCCTCGAGTGAATCTCGTCGCCACGAACTCGGGAGTGAAGCATCATGATGTCTCCGCTGGCCAGTTATCTTTCTTACTATTCCACTCTCCAGAAGCCCTGCTACGCGGTGCTTGTGACCGGCCCGTGGGGGACAGGCAAGACCTACCAGGTCAACCGGGCTCTGGCGGATCATTATTATGTCAGCCTCTATGGCCTCAAATCGACAGACGAGATTATTTCAGCGGTCTACGCCGAGATGTTCCCCAATCGAGACAAGATCAAAAAAGCTGCGAGCGGAGCCAGCGAATTTGGCGGCGAGGCATTCGGCTTTAGTGTATCGCTTGGCGGAGTTTTCTCTGGGCTAGCTAATGCGATGCTCCGGAACAAGGTGGCGACCGACAAGGTCCTGGTATTCGATGACCTTGAACGTTGCCGCGTCGACATCGATGAGACACTCGGAACGATCAACATGTACGTCGAGCATCACGGCTGCCGAGTTGTCGTCATCGCTCACGAAGAAGAGCTACAGTCAGCGGATAAATTCAACAATTCCAAAGAGAAAATATTCGGGCAGACCATTAGGGTTGAGCCGCAAATCGAAGCGGCATTTCGCGCTTTTCTGGAGCCGGCGAGCGATCCGGCGAAAGGATTCATATCGCGACATGAGACAGAAATCCTACGGACATTCGTCTACTCTGAAGTCCTGTCGCTGCGGATTCTGCGGCACATCATTGAGGATTTGGCACGACTTTATGGGACGCTAGATTCCAAACACACCCTTCATCCTGAAGCGATGACAGCGCTCGTCCAGTTCTTCTGCGCGTACAACATTGAATGGCGTGCCGATCGCCTCGATCAGATCGATATTTCGAGTCCTCTCGCGGCCCACCTTGCTCACCAGACACGCAGAATGGAGGGCCAAAAGCAAGCTGAGAATCTGTCGGAGACGAAGAAGCGATATCCCTTCGTCGATCTTTCGAGCACCCTGATACCCGGGCCCATACTGGCACAGATTCTGATAGACGGGCATTTCGATCGAGGTGCGATAGGGGCGGCTTTGGATGCAAGCACCTACTTTATGGTCCCGGAACAGGACGCATCGTGGAAAATACTTCGGCGTTTCGAGGAGTTCCCGGATTCCATTGTCCAACCGGCGCTCGCCCAGTTCGAAGAAGATTTCAGAAGCCGAAAGAGCAGCGAGTCCGGCGCTATCCTCCATATCTTCGCACTCAGATTTAAGTTGAGCAAGATCGGCCTCATAGCGGCCGATTTCGATGAGATCGCATTGGAATGCAAGAAATACATCGAGGATCTGACAGAAACCAGACGACTTCCTGCTCGCGATGCCGGCGAGGAATGGTATGAACCCTTCAGAGGATCTTGGGACGGCTGGAACTACCTGGTCCACGAGGATTACGAAACCCACTTCCAGGACCTGTTCAATCAATTGATTCAAACGAGAGAGCTTATTTTCTTGAGAGAGTTCGCGGCGAAGTCGGGGGAATTTCTGTCGATAGTTGAGGCGGATGGGTCGGAGTTCTACGCGCTTTTGTGTGACGTAAGTTCTCATGCCGAAACACCGATCGCGACAAGTCCTGTCTTGCCCAGACTTCAGCCCGCGCAGTTCGTTGCCGCATGGATGCGCTCTTCACCGATGAACTGGCAAGCGATTGCCTTTGCACTGAACGTTCGCTGCAAGCGGGCCGTCGACAAGCGATGGGGACTGGAAGTGAAATGGTTGAAGGACGTAATCAGTTTGTTGGAGGAAAGGGCCGCTAGTGCCAGCGGTTTCGAGAAGGCTCGTATCGAGAGAGTGCTCGCCTTGCTTCCACATAGAAAGGGTCCGCAAGAAGGGTTGGATGGTTGACAGATGCGGACGAGTGCGCAGACGGCCGCATCTTGCCCTCGATGTGAAGCTCTCCTTCCATAAACGTTATCTTCGCGATTGGTGGCAATAGCTTCGCGCATCTTCATCAGAAACGCCCGGGCAGTAGTGTGTTGGTGACCTTGCCCCCGTCGAAATAAAGACGCCCTTGATTGACGCCGCTCATCAAGCCGGCTGGGGTTGGAGAGGCGTGGCTTTCGGAAAGCCGTGAGCCAGTGTGCCTAGGGCGTTCCCGGCTGAGTTGGAATCGCTGAAACGCTCTATCTCCTTGTTCTTACGCATTTCCTGACGGAAATCGGCTTCGCACTTCTCTTGGAAATGCTCTAAACGACACCATCCTGCCGTCCGCGCTTCCGGCGAGGTCAGCGACCCCGGCCTCGTCTTACAGCGAGGCGACAGAGAGCCTCCCCCCGGCTGACGGGGGAAGGCGTTGACTGGGAAGCCCCAGGGATCATGCAACCAGATCGAAACGATCGGCGTTCATGACCTTGGTCCAGGCCGCGACGAAGTCCCTGACGAACTTCTCTTTGTTGTCGTCCTGGGCATAGACCTCCGCATAGGCGCGAAGAACGGAGTTCGAGCCGAAAACGAGGTCGGCGCGGGTCGCCGTGTACTTGGTCGCGCCGGTCTTGCGGTCGCGGATTTCGTACATGTTGTTGCCGGTCGGAACCCAGGAATAACCCATGTCCGTCAGCGTAGCGAAGAAGTCCGTCGTCAACGCGCCGACATGGCTCGTGAAGACGCCGTGCGCCGTTCCGGCATGGTTCGTGCCGATAACGCGGAGGCCACCGACGAGTGCTGTCATCTCGGGCGCAGTCAGTCCCATGAGCTGGGCGCGGTCGAGCAGCAGCTCTTCCGAGCTCACCACATAGTCCTTCTTCTGCCAGTTGCGGAAGCCATCGGCGAGCGGCTCGAGCGGGGCGAAGCCGTCCGCATCCGTCTGCTCGGCGGTCGCATCGCCGCGCCCTGCGGCAAACGGCACCTCGATCTCGAAGCCTGCGGCCTTTGCCGCCTGCTCGACGCCGTAGTTGCCGGCAAGCACGATAACGTCGGCAAGGCTGGCGCCCGATGCCGTAGCGATCGGCTCCAGCACGGCAAGAACACGGGCCAGACGCGCCGGCTCATTGCCCTCCCAGTCCTTCTGCGGGGCAAGGCGGATACGGGCGCCGTTCGCGCCGCCGCGGTAATCCGAGCCGCGGAAGGTGCGGGCGCTATCCCATGCCGTGGCAACCAGATCCGAGACGGAAAGACCGGATGCCGCGATCTTCGCCTTGACGCCGCCGATGTCGTAGTCCTTGCGGCCGGCCGGGATCGGATCCTGCCAGACGAGATCTTCGGCGGGCACATCAGGGCCGAGGTAACGGGACTTCGGTCCCATGTCGCGGTGCGTCAGTTTGAACCAGGCGCGGGCGAAGGCATCGGAGAACGCCGCAAAGTCGTTGCTGAAGCGTAGCGAGATCTCGCGATAGATCGGGTCCACCTTCAACGCCATATCCGCATCGGTCATCATCGGAATGGTGCGGATCGAGGGATCCTCGACGTCGACAGGCTTGTCTTCCTCGGCGATGGTGATCGGTGCCCACTGAGAGGCGCCAGCCGGGCTGTGCGTCAGTGTCCACTCATGCTTGAACAGCATCTCGAAGAAGCCGTTGTCCCACTTGGTCGGCTCGGCGGTCCAGGCGCCCTCGATACCGGAGACGACGGTATTGCGGCCGATGCCGCGACCCTTGGTGTTCACCCAGCCGAGGCCTTGGAATTCGGGGCCTGCGGCTTCCGGATCGGCGCTGAGGTCAGCCGGGTTGCCATTGCCATGGGACTTGCCGATGGTGTGGCCGCCGGCGGTAAGGGCTACGGTTTCCTCATCGTCCATGCCCATGCGCGCGAAGGTCTCGCGCATCTGTGCCGCGGTCGCCAGCGGATCGGACCTGCCGTTCACGCCTTCCGGGTTGACGTAGATGAGACCCATCTGCACGGCGGCAAGCGGGTTTTCCAGCGTCTCGGGCTTGGCGACATCGCCGTAGCGGCCGTCGCTCGGGGCGAGCCACTGCTTCTCATTGCCCCAATAGACGTCCTTTTCCGGCGCCCAGATGTCCTCGCGGCCGAAGGCGAAGCCGAAGGTCTTCAGACCAGCGACGTCGTAGGCGATGGTGCCGGCAAGCGCGATCAGGTCGGCCCAGGAGATCTTGTTGCCGTATTTCTTCTTGATCGGCCAAAGCAGGCGGCGACCCTTGTCGGTGTTGACATTGTCCGGCCAGGAATTGAGCGGGGCGAAGCGCTGGTTGCCGGTGTTGGCACCGCCGCGGCCGTCAGCGGCGCGGTAGGAGCCGGCTGCGTGCCACGTGACGCGCGCCATCATGCCGACATAGCTGCCCCAGTCAGCCGGCCACCATTCCTGGCTGTCCGTCATCAGGGCGCGCAGGTCCGCCTTCAGCGCTTGCACATCAAGCTTCTTGAGTTCTTCGCGATAGTTGAACCCCTTGCCGAGCGGATTGGTCTTGCTGTCGTGCTGGTGCAGGATGTCGAGGTTGAGTGCGTTGGGCCACCATTCCATGACGGAGTTGCCGAGAGCCGTGGCACCGCCGTGCATGACCGGACACTTGCCGGTCGGGGTTGTCTTCGTATCCATTTTGGTCCTCCAACGGATTTTCTTCAATCTACGGCCACTGGAAGGACTTTGCGGGCGCACTTCTTTGGTCAGCGCCACCGGTCGGTGTCTTCCAAGTGGCCAATGAGTAACAAGCCTATTCGATAAACTCCAATTGTATATTCTAAAGGCTCCGATATGCTGAGGTTATGAACGGCCTAACCATGAAGCATCTCCGCTATTTCGAAGCCCTTGCCCGCATCGGCCATTTCGGCCGCGCTGCGGAAAGCTGCGCCATCTCGCAGCCTGCGCTCTCCGTGCAGATAAGGGAACTGGAGGAACTGCTCGGTGCGCCGCTCGTGGAGAGAGGTGGGCGCCGCATACGGCTGACAAGCCTCGGCGAGGAGTTCGTTGGCCGTGCCCGCGCTATCCTGCGCGCTGTCGACGAACTGGGAGACCTCGGAAGGGCGGCCCATGGGCCGCTTGCCGGCCGTCTTCGCCTCGGCATCATTCCAACGGTCGCGCCCTATCTGCTACCAAGCATCATCAAATCGCTCGCGCAGCTCTATCCGGGGCTCGATCCGCGGCCACGCGAGGCGATCACAGGCAGACTGATCGAGGACCTGGCGGAGGCGAAACTGGATATCGCCATCGTCGCGCTGCCGATTTCGGAACCTGCGCTGGAGGAAATCCCGCTGTTTGACGAGGAATTCGTGCTGGTGCGGCCGCTAGAGGATGCGGAAAAGCCGGTGCCGGCTTCGGAAAGGCTTCACGAGATGCGCCTGTTGCTGCTGGAAGAGGGGCATTGCTTCCGGGACCAGGCCCTGTCCGTCTGCAACATCACCGCGGCATCGACGCGCGACGTGATGGAAGGCAGCTCGCTTTCAACCCTCGTTCAGATGGTGGGTGCGGGCATCGGTGTGACGCTTATTCCGGAGATGGCCATCGAGACCGAAACGCGATCCTCTTCGGTTGGCGTGTCCCGGCTTGCCGGCCCCCGCCCCACCCGAACGATCGGGATGGTATGGCGAAAGACCAATCCATTGTCGGCGCAGTTCACTCGGATCGCCGACGTCGTGCGCGAAGCCGGGCTGCGCAGGCAGAGGCAAATGGATGGCGCCCTGTGAAAACAAGCCGTTGCGTCAATAGCAGACACCCAAAACGCGCGGCTAACCGGTTAAGTGGGGGTCTCCGCAGGAGGTTCTGAATAGCGCCGCCAAAAAGGCGGAACCGGGACGGCTTGCCCCAGGCAACCCGCTCCGCCTGATCGAGAGTTCGCACCCAAAAGCGAACAAGCCATCGACTGCCTCACAGGCGACCTCGCGAAATCGATGAAGTCGTCCCGGGCAGCCGTTGGACCGCCCCTGGACCAAGACGACCCCAAGCCCGATCCTGAAGTCGACATCCCTCACCTTCCCGAGTTCGAAATTGCGATTGGGTGGATCCAGCATCCATTTCGGCGCAAAGCCGATGCCAAGACCGACCGACACCCGTGACACCGGCGAAAACGGGGATCAGAGCAAACAGAGCACCCTCAATGCCGACCGGCGCCTGCATTGACGTCGGCGAAAGATCTGCAGGGTTGGCAGCCTCTCAGTCCCCAAACCGGGGCTCTACACCGCTGATCGGAAGGTTGGCACGCTCCTCCTATTGTGCTCCGCATGCTCCATCGTCCTATATCCACCTGCGAGAGTGGTCGCGGCGTTCCAGTAGCGGTACATTTCGCGTGCTCTTGGATCTCAGAGGGACATCACGTGCGCTGGTCGAAGCCTCTAAGATTGCATCTCAGCGTCCTGGTTGCGACGCTGCTGCTCTGTATCTCCATTCCGCTGATCTGGATGGCGTTCAGTCACGGACGCGAAGCGGCGATCGTTGCGGGCGAAAAGCAGATGCGGCAGATGAGCCTGCGTCTGGTCGAGGGGTACAAATATGCGTTGGCGGGAGGATACGAGGCCATCGCCGTCGCCTCCACCTTGCAACACATCGTCTCTCGTCCACCCCACGAGCTGGAAGAAAAGCAGGCATTCTTCCTCGAAGTTCTTCGAAACGTTCCAAATGCAACAAGCATGTTGGCCGGCTATCCCGACGGGGCCTACATACAGGCAATCAACGCGGCAAATCCGCATGTCCGAACGTCACTTTCAGCGCCTGACGGCACAGCGTTTGCGATCAGAATTGTGGCGCATGAAAATGCTGGAAACATCGAGATCATGAGGTTCCTCGATGCCGAAGGCAAACTCATCGGCGAACGCCGATCCGAGAGAACGACATTCGATCCGCGACAGCGGCCATGGTATCGCTCGGTTCTGGAGCATCAGAAACCTGTTTCGGTCGGCCCCTTCGTCAGCGGCACATTGAAGATGCCGACCCTCACGATCGCAGCACCGATGAAAGACAACGGACAGATCGCGGTCGGCGTGAATGTTCACCTCGAGACCGTCAGCCGACTGCTCGACGCGCGCGAGATATCGCCGCGTGCCCGCAGCTACATCCTCGATGAACAAGACGGGCTTGTGGCACATTCGGACCCGGCGATGATGAGCAGGATACTGGGTCTGTGGACGCAGCGCGGCGAGGCTGACGATGGAGCAGCCAAAGCCTTGGACAGAACTGTCGACACGGTGATCCGGCTCCGCCGGGACGTCAAGCTCACGAACGGGGATCTCGCTCGGTTCGATCTCGACGGTGAGCCCTATCTTGTCGAGATCGCTCCGGTCACCTTCTCGGACCTGTTCAAAGGCACCTCCGTCGCAGTCGTGGTGCCGTTCGACGATCTTGTGAGCCAGGCAAACAAAGAACTCGTGCGCAATGTGCTGATGGCCGCGATCTTTGTAGCCGCAGGCGTCGGTGGGTCGATTGTCCTCTCGCGCCTGATCAGTGCCTCTCTCTATCAGCTTGCGGACGAAGCGCGAAGAATTGGCGATCTGGACTTCGCCGGAAAGGGCACACCGCCTTCCTGGATCACTGAAATCAATACGCTCTCGGGAGCGCTAGCCGCCTCGCGGCGCGCCATCGCGCAATTTGCTCTTTACGTTCCCCGGGAGGTTGTCCGACGGATTGTCGACCCCTCTGATACGTCGACGAAGGCGGCACGGCAGGACGTGACAGTCCTGTTCACGGACATTCGCGACTTCACCACTATTTCCGAACAGCACCCGCCCGAAGACGTTGTCGAGATCTTGTCCGCCTACTTCGAACTGTTAAACCAGATTGCAGAGCGCCATCGCGGCACAGTCGTCCAATATCTCGGCGATTCCATTTTCGTCATGTGGAATGCCCCCATCACAGAGGCTGATCACGTCGCGTCCGGCTGTCGCTGCGCGCTCGCCATGAGCGTCGCCGTCGATGAATTGAATGAGGATAGCCGGAAAATCGGCCGGCCCGAATTGCGAACCCGGTTCGGTTTGCACACCGGGCAGGCTGTCGTCGGCAGTTTCGATGCAATCGCGCGTCAGCAATACACAGCCATGGGCGATACGATCAACGTCGCGTCGAGGTTGGAGGGTCTGAACAAGGAGTTCGGCACGACCATCCTTGCAAGCGCCGCAATCCAGCAGGTCGCTGCGGATCAATTCGCGTTCCGCTCGCTCGGGCTGATGAAAGTGAAGGGACGGATGGAAGCGGTGGAGGTTTACGAATTGGTAGAAGCCGCGACCCGCCAACCCGGATAGGCATCCGTTGATGCAACGACGGGAATGCGCCCGGCCGGTCTTGGCTTTGACACGGGCCGCGCCCCTTCGTCGACGCGCCGCGGATACCAATCTGTCCGATCGAGCAGAAAGCGTGAACAGTGCCTCCCCGCATGCTGTCGCAAGTGAGCAGAGGGCGCGGCGCGTAAACGACCACGCTCCCCATATTCAAACGCCGCGGCGATTACCCCACAACAGGACATGCAACTGCGGCAACACCCGCGCATCGAACCATTTGTCGCCGGTTACCTTGTCGACCAGCCAGAGCATTCGGTTCATGATGCCGTCGATGTCCACTGTCGCGCTGTCGTCTTCCGGCGGTGGTGGCGTGTGGTTTCCCGGCTGCAGGTAGACGGGCCACGCCGGGTACCTCCGGGCGATGTCCTTGGCATAGGCATAGTCCCGATCGTCGAAGACGACGATCTTCAGCACCGTCATCGGCCCGCCGGCGGCTATCGAAAGACAGTCGTCCAGTCTTGCGACGTCGGTTTCCATCCCGCTCGATGGCGGCTTCGGGCTGAGGACCAGCACATCGAGGCTGGCGAACCAGTCCCTGGCGACGCTGCCCTGCGTCTCCAATGCAAAACGATAGCCCTCGCTGTGGCCGCGATCGATCAGCGGACCGAGCGGCTGGATGGCAGGGTTTCCGCCGGAAAGCGAGACGGTGAGCGGCACGCCGCCGGAGAGCAGCTTGACCTCGCTCCAGATGTCGTCGACCGACATCGGCAGCCACTCTTCGCGGTATTCGCTGTCGACCGCGTGCAGTGTATCACACCAGGAACAGCGGTAGTCGCAGCCGCCGGTGCGCACGAACACCGTCGGCTGGCCGATCAGCACACCCTCTCCCTGTATCGTCGGCCCGAAGATCTCGCTGACGCGGATAGCGGCACCGGTCATGGCCGGTATTCCGCCCAGGTCTTCGGCGTCTCGCTGACGCGAACGGCCGACGTTTCCGGCAGCCGCTGCTTGCACCAGTCATAGAAATGCCGGGCAAGGCATTCGGACGTTACGCGGTCATGGCCAAGCACATCGTTCAAATGGCGATGGTCGAAACTGCCATCGATGTAGCGCTTGAGCGGTGCCAGATCATGATAGTCCCGCACGAAGCCATTTTCGTCGAGTTCGTTGGCAGCAAGCTCGACCTCGACGATGTAGTTGTGTCCGTGCAGCCGCGCGCATTGGTGATCGGCGGGCAGATGGCTCAGCTGGTGCGAGGCGGAGAAATGAAACTCCTTGGTGATGCGGTACATCAGCGGACCTCCTCTGCCGAGAAGCGGCTGATGGCGCCCTGCCAAAAGTCCGGATCGGCATATTCGGTCGGGTCGTCGACGCCAGCCAGATGAAAGGCCTCGCGTCGCTCGACACAGGTGCCGCAACGCCCGCAATGGTGATCACCGCCCTTGTAGCAGGACCAGGTCTCGCCGAAGGGCGTGCCGTGCCTGGCGCCATCCGTAACGATCGCTGCCTTGGGAACATCGACATAGGGGGCGTAAAGCCTGACGGCGCCATAGCCGTCGAGCGCTTCGTCCTGCATCTTCTGGAATGCATCGATGAAGCCCGGCCGACAATCGGGATAGATGAAGTGGTCGCCGCCATGGACGGCAACCGCAACGGCGTCGGCCTTCTGCGCAGAGGCAAGCCCGAAGGCGATCGCCAGCATGATGGCGTTGCGGTTCGGCACGACCGTCGCCTTCATCGTCTCCTCGGCATAGTGGCCGTCGGGCACGTCGATATCGTCGGTCAATGCCGATCCGGTCAGGTGCCGGCCGACACCGGTGATATCGATGATCTCATGTGGAACGCCAAGCCGGCGGGCGCAGGCAGCGGCGAAGTCAAGCTCCTTGCGATGGCGCTGGCCGTAGTCGAAGGAAAGCAGGCCGACGAGCTCCTGTTCTGCCGCTATTCTATGGGCGAGCGAAACGGAGTCCAATCCGCCGGAGCAGATGACGATAGTTCTCATGAATGTGGGTCCCTTGTTTTGACCGGGTGGGCTGCGACCGGATGCGCGGCTGCTTTAAGCCATTGCAGTGGTTTTGGCCAGTCCCCAACGCCGCACCCTACCCTGTGTGCGCGGCAACGCGGACTTCGCCTGACGACGGAAGACGGCCGGACCATTTTATCCGCAGCCGCAAGATCAAAAATCACTCCGGCCGATTTCCGCCGCGTTTCAAAGGCGCTAACGTCGCGCCGTCACGCCTGATGGGGCGTGAGTTCCGTACGTTGGTCTTTGGCGTCAAGTGCCAGCTTACGGTGGAGATCGATATGGGAGGAGTTCTGGAATGCTGATCGACGGAAAAGTCTTCATTGTGACCGGCGGCGGATCGGGCCTTGGCGCCGGTGTTGCCAGCCTCTTGCACGGCAAGGGCGCGCGCGTGGTGCTCGCCGATATCAACGAAGACGCCGGGCGAGCAATGGCCGATCGGCTCGGAAGCAACGCCCTTTTCGTCAGGACCGACGTCACCAGCGAGGCCGATGGCGCTGCCGCAGTTTCCGCGGCTGTCAATACGTTTGGACACCTTCACGGGCTGGTGAACTGCGCCGGCATCGCGCCGGGCGAAAAAGTACTCGGCCGCGAAGGCCCTCACCGCCTCGACAGTTTCGCGCGAGCGGTCGGCATCAATCTTATCGGCACATTCAACATGGTCCGTCTCGCGGCAGCAGCGATGGAAAAGGAAGCGCCTGGCGACGACGGCGAACGCGGCGTCATCATCAACACCGCCTCGGTCGCCGCCTTCGACGGACAGGTCGGCCAGGCCGCCTATTCCGCCTCAAAGGGCGGCGTGGTCGCCATGACGCTGCCGATTGCCCGCGAACTGGCGCGCCACGGCATCCGCGTCGTCGCGATCGCACCGGGCATTTTTGAAACGCCGATGATGGCCGGCATGCCGCAGGAGGTCCAGGATTCGCTCGGAAAAAGTGTCCCCTTCCCCCAGCGCCTCGGCAAACCGGAGGAGTTTGCAGCCCTTGTCCAACATATCTGCGAAAACCGGATGCTGAACGGCGAAGTCATCCGCCTCGACGGCGCGTTGCGCATGGGCGCGCGCTGAGAGCTGATACGGAAGCGGGCCGGATGCGGTTCGCATTCGGCCCGCTTCCGTATCATGCATTGGGTTAGACAGGCATCGGGCGCTGAGTATCAAGGTAGCCCGGGCATCGCATTTTGCGCCAGGCGCGGCGGTATCGCTTCCACGTTCAGCGGACTGCCGACGCCAGCCAACTCTTTGTTTTTACGGTTTGCTGACAGAAACCCGCTTCTGGCGTTTCCGGATATGCGCGATGCGCGGCGACAAACAAGGTGAGACTCGCCCGCGGAAAGTGCGGCGACAACCGCGCCATCTGAGCCGCGCTTAGCAACAATAACCGTGCAAAATTAATAGATCCTGGCTCCTGTCTCGGCCGCTATGCGGCGACGAGGGGAGCCGCTACAATAAATCTCGCTGCAGGGCGTAGTTCTCAAATCCCACCCAAGTATGAATCTCATCCAGATGCGAGGCCGAGCGATGTTCAAAGTCCTAGCAATAATCCTGGCGTTCAGTGGAATTTCGATGGGGACAGCTGGGGCCGAGGAGGTCGATGTCGAACTGCTTCTTGCAGTCGATATTTCGGGCTCGATGGACATAGAGGAGGCGCAAGTGCAGCGGACCGGCTATGTCGAGGCGCTGAAACATCCGGATTTTCTGAATGCGGTAGAAGGCGGGTATCTAGGGCGGATTGCCCTCGGTTATTTCGAATGGGCGGGGATGATAAACGAGGACTCCGTCATTGCCTGGCATGTGATCGATGATGCCGAAGACGCATTGGCTTTTGCTGCCAGGCTGCAGGCTCGGCCGATCGGAATACGGCGTGCGACCTCAATCTCCAATGCAATCATCTTCGGGACGACGCTTATCGAGTCGAACAAGTTCTCCGGTGCTCGTAGGATTATCGACATATCGGGTGATGGGCCGAACAACTTCGGTGGGCCGGTTACGACAGCCCGTGCCAATTCCGTGGCTCGCGGCATCGTCATCAATGGCCTTGCCATCATGATCCGGCCCTCTGTCGCATTAGGACCTCTGGACCAATACTACGGCGACTGTGTCATCGGCGGAGCAGGCTCGTTCGTGCTTGCCGTTCACGAACCGGAGGACTTCGGCTTCGCCATCCGCCAGAAGCTGATTCTGGAGGTGAGCGGGCGCACGCGCGCAGAGCATTTTCAGCTTGCAGCGGGTGAAGCCGTTTCGGATTGTCTGATAGGCGAAAAGCTTCGGCCCGGGTTCGTAGACCCATTCTATCCCGAATTGCGGCGCTAGGAGTGTTAGGTTCATCTAATGCGAGCCTGCACTGGAGCCACTGGGTTTTCTGACGCAAGAGGATGATTGTCTTAGCGATGATAGCGAACCATTTAATCGCCACAAGGTGCGCGCTTGTCGGCGCTCGCTTGCTTGCGGACGAACCCTTTTGCAGCTCTTCAGAATATGAAAACGTAGTCCATATTCGTGCTGAACTGCTTCCGCACGTCGTGACGGGTGCCGCCACAAAATTACAGGGCCGCATTCAAGCTTCAAGATCAATACGGTAAAAAGCACTCGGCCTGGGCGAAATCTTTCCGGGATGGAAAAATTCCGCGACGAGATTTTTTGAGTGGTCCGGTGTCGCCGAATATACCTACGGCAGCCACATGTATGTATGTGGCCTTGGCTGCCGAGAAGTGACCGATCGGGCGGACCGCCAAAGGAACCGTCTACCCGCATCTGGCTGACGGAATCGGTGGCGGCTCACACTGCGGCCGCCTGCCCGGACACGTCGACTGACTTGCATTGATTGACGCGAAGGCATTTGATCGGGAGCAGGTCAAATTGTAACGTTGACGACAAGAGCCGGCAATACCAGCGTTTCTCTAACACTTAGGCCAACTCGGCCAGTTTCCTAAGCTGTGTCAGGGAATCTATTAGCAACGGTTCGTTTTCAAGCATCGCGCCCAAGTGAGCCCTGGCCAACGTTTCAAGTAGAGTTTCTCCCTGGTCCGTCAAGGCAACGAGGACGCTACGTTTGTCGGTCGAAGACGGAATACGGATGGCGAGGTGTGCTGCCTCAAGGCGATCAATAAGCTGAACTGCGCCGTTGCGTTGTATCATCATTTGTTTCGACAGTTCCCGGACCATGATCTGGCTTTGCTCTGCGACCTTGATCACCAACATTGCCTGATACTGCTGGGACGTAATACCTGCTTGGGAAAGGGCAGCCTCGCTGAATGAAAGGAACCGGCGCATGGCCAACCTGACCCCCGCAAGTCCCTCGAATATACCTGGATCGAGCCGATCGCTTGCAGTCATTTAAGAGGCGCTCGCTGAAGTTCAAAGCCTGGCTCGAAAAGCATCCAAATATTGCCTTTATTTATATCATGTCATGATATACTCTTGTCGTCTCACCTGGGGAGGAGGCTCGCGAGCGCGACAACAATAAGCACTTACTGTCGCCAAGTGCAAACATGACAAAATCCGCGCTCGCGAATCCTGGGTCGGATGAGCGGCAATCCGCTGAAATATGTGTACTAGAGGGCGCGACAGCACGATTGAGGGGGCATGTTGACCAGCGAAAAAGACACTCCGAGCTCCCCACCTCTTAAGACGGCTTATGTCGCGGATCAGTTTGGGTTGTCGGTGGCTGACTTCCAGCGCTACTGCCAACTTGGTTTGATCATTGTATCGGTCGACAAAGGCGCGTGCGATTCACGCGACAGCCTCCACATCAAATGCTGCCTCGGCAACAGGGTGTGGCAGGCAACCATAGATCCGGAAGGTCGCATCACATTCGAAGCTATGACCTTCATCCGCGGAAAAATGGCGAAGACCCTAAGACGATAATTGCTGAGCAAGTCCTATCGTTTCCTTTCAGCCTTCGTTACCTTGGCTGTTGAAGAGGCCCTGTGAACAGGCGCGCTCGGGAGCGGCCATGGAATCGCGGTGGATCTGGAAATTATCGCGGATTGCGCGACGCATCTGGTTTCGTGCGGCGCTTTTTTCTGTCTTGGGCGTCTTCACCGCCTTGCTTGCAATCATCGCCAGTCCCTTCATTCCTGACGATTTATCCGCAACCATCGGTGCGGATGCAGTCGACAATATTCTGTCGATCATCGCGTCGAGCATGCTGGCTGTGACGACGTTTTCGCTCAGCACCATGGTGTCCGCCTATGCTGCGGCCACCAGCAATGTCACTCCGAGAGCCACAACCCTCGTTATGGAAGACAGTACGACGCAGAACGTGCTTTCAACTTTTATCGGCTCATTTATCTTCAGCTTGGTTGGGATTATCGCGCTTAGTACGGGCGCCTATGGCGATGAAGGGCGACTTGTCCTTTTCCTAGTGACCATCGGTGTCGTCGGCGTCATTGTCGTGACGCTCCTTCGCTGGATGGGTCACTTGTCCCGCCTCGGGAGGGTTACTGAAACCACCGAGCGTGTCGAAAGGGCCACACTAGCGGCAATGGAGGCCCGCAGGGAACGGCCCTACTTAGGTGGCCAGCCGCTGATTGATGTTACTGCCAATGTTCCTTCGACGGCGCGGCCGATACACTTTTCGTCGATTGGCTATACCCAACACCTCGACGTTTCCGCATTATCGAGCCTGGCACACGAGGGTGGAGGTAGGATCTACGTTCGCGCAGTACCTGGCAAGCTCGTCGATCCAACGACACCCATAGCATGGGCCGAGGGCCTAACCCAGGAAGACCAGGAGAGTGCCATTCGCGGATGTTTCACCATCGGTGAAACCAGGTCTTTTGATCAGGACCCCCGGTTCGGGGCTTCGGTTCTAGCGGAAATTGCATCCAGAGCGCTTTCTCCTGCCGTCAACGATCCGGGCACTGCAATAGACGTCCTCAGTCGCGCCATGCGCATACTCACTGTCTGGAGCACGCCCGCGGAGCAGTCCGATTCAGATGGAGTTGTTTATCCGAATGTCTACATTCCCCCAGTCGAACTAGCCGACTTGTTTGACGACCTCTTCACACCGATTGCCCGCGATGGTGCCGCAATTGTCGAAGTCGGTCTTCGGCTGCAAAAGACTTTGAAGTTGCTGTCGCAACTGCCTGACCGGCGCTACGTGACCAATGCCGAACGCCATTCATCCGAGGCGCTTGAGCGTGCAGAGATTGCGCTTTCACTGGAAGCAGACAGGTGTCGCCTGCGTCAGGTCGCGTTGGTTCAACGCAAGACCTGACAGACACGAATATGCTTGCCTACCGGAAAATCCGCCCGACGGTTGACCGGCAATGTGTTTGCTCTAGTTTAGCGCCCTCTTCCCGGGGAAGAACGGCGCGATAGCCGCGTCAAACATCGCTGGCCACAACCATTCTCGCTGCGGACACGAAACCAATCCTGTCCTCGCACGGCCAAAACTATGATCGCCCAACGCCTGTCTTGTGCCGGCACGGGCCGGTGAAACCGGTAGAGCCCGTCGGCTGTGCCGTCACCGACATCCAGCCGCCCCTGCCATGACATTGCAGGCGGTGTGGAGGGAGACCATCCACCGTGTTGACGACCATCCTCAAATCCGTGATCGGTGTTTTGATCGCATGGACCTTGCTCAGCGCGCCGACTGCGGCCCAGGTGCCAGGCATGACAGCCCCCGCTGCAGATGTGCAGGAGGCGCACAACCCGATAAAGCTTCAAGACCTGATCAATGTCCTGCGTGACGACAAATCCCGGGAAGCCCTGCTCTCGCAGCTCGAGGCCGCCGGAAAAGCAGGCTCCGGCACGGCAGTGCCGACAACGGCTGACGTCCCGCTCGGACAACGTATTGCCGAATTGACCCGCGATATCGCCGAGCAGGCGGTTTCTTCCCTCGTCGGCGTCTATGAGCAGCTGGCAAGGGTGCCGGCGCTATTCTCCAGCCTCACAGGGGCGGAAGCGGCGGTGCTGCTCGTCATGCTGCGCAACCTCGCGCTGGTGATCGTTGCAACGCACGGCACTTTCTATTTGCTTCGGCTCTTCAAAATGCCCGTCGACCGCAAGCTCGGACTGCGGGCGCACGCGGCACGGCCCGCGGCCAGGGTCGCGCTCGCGGTTGCGTCGCTGGTCATGGATGTCGCAACGGTTTTTGCAGCCTGGGCCGTCGGCTATCTAGCGGCGTTGACCGTCTTTGGTGAACTCGGCCGGATGGACCTAGAGCAGACCCTCTATCTCAATGCCTTTACGGTCGTTCAGGTTTTGAAGGTGATCTCGACCAAGATTCTGTCACCGTCCAATCCTGATTTCAGGCTTCTTCATATCAGCACGCCGGCGGCGCAGCGGATTTATGCGACGCTTGCCTGGATCATCGGTATTCTGGGCTATGGGCAACTCCTGTTCCAACCGGTTCTGGCGGAAAACGTATCGCCGATGTCCGGGCAGGCCGTATCCGTGCTTGCAGCTCTCATCGCACTTGGCATAGCGATTGCGACGACGCTGCGCAGCAGAAGCGCGGTTGCCGATTGGCTGCTGGGCCGATCGCAGACGGATCAGCGCGGGCGGTTGAGCACTCTTCTGGCTTCGCGGTGGCACTGGCCGGTTCTGGCCTATCTGGGCTTTCTGTTTTTCACGGTGCTGGTCGGAACCATTGAAAGGCTGTTCGGCGTGCTAGGCGCAAGCGTCCAGGCCTTCGCGGCAATTCTTGTCGGATGGATCGTCGCCGACCGGCTTGCGGCAGGCATATCGGGTGGCGTCCGCCTGCCGGAACGGCTCAATGAACGATTGCCTTTGTTGGAGAGGCGCGTAAACGGTGTCGCGCCGAAGTTCCTGACCATCGTCCGTGTCGCGATCCTGGCGCTTGTCGTCGCCATGGTGATGGCAGCGATCGGCCTGTTTCACCCCGCCCGCTTCCTGGCAACACCGCTTGGGCTGCGCCTGACGGGCACGGTCGTCTCGGTCTTTCTGGTGCTCCTTTGCGCTTATCTGGTTTGGCTCGTTCTGTCGTCCTGGGTGGACTACCGTCTCAATCCATCCTTCGGCACCGTCGCCACATCGCGCGAGACGACCCTGTTGAGCCTCTTTCGCAATGCCGCGACGATCGTCATTGTCGTCGTCACGCTGATGTTCACCCTTTCCGAGCTTGGCCTGGACATCGCGCCACTGTTGGCGTCTGCCGGCGTCCTCGGGCTTGCCATCGGCTTTGGTGCCCAGAAGCTGGTTCAGGATGTCATCAACGGCGTTTTCATCCAGCTTGAGAATGCCATCAACGTCGGTGACGTCATCACCGTCGGTGGCATAACGGGCACAGTTGAGCGCCTAACGATCCGTTCGGTCAGCCTCAGGGACGTCCACGGCTCCTACCACATCATATCGTTCTCATCGGTGGATATCGTCACCAACTTGATGCGCGATTTTTCCTTTCATGTGGCCGACATCGGGGTTGCCTATCGTGAGAATGTCGATGACGTGCGCGTCGCGCTGAAGGACGCCTTCAGCGCGCTGAGAAGCGATCCGGATCAAGCACCGGCCATCATCGGCGATCTCGAGTGGTTCGGCGTGCAGTCGCTCGCCGACAGTGCCGTCGTCGTCCGCGTGCGGATCAAGACGCTTCCGGGCAAGCAATGGGCGATCGGCCGGGCCTTCAATGCCGCGGTCAAGCAGGTCTTCGATGCCCGCGACATCGAGATGCCGTTTCCCCACCAGACAGTCTATTTCGGGGTGGGCAAGGATGGCGCAGCGCCCGCAGCAAACATAACGTTTCGCCGTGAGAAACCGGCTGTTCGCAGCCATGAAACGAAAGCAGATGCCTCTCAGGACAAGCGCTACCACTCAGTCAACACTGAAAGAACGGCTATCTCCTGAAGAGCTCCTAGGTTTTCCAGAAAACGGGCGCGAGAATGACGAGGACTGTTAGAATCTCAAGTCGGCCCATGATCATCACGATTGATAGCATTGCCAGCGCAGGATCGGAGATCGTGGAGAAGTTGCCGGCCGGGCCAACGACCGGCCCGGTGCCTGGCCCGACGTTCGAAAGGGCGGTGATGACGGCCGACATGGACGTTACAATGTCATAGCCAAGTGCCGCCATGAACAGACTGCCGAGGGCCCAGATCGCAAGGTAGGTGACAAAAAATATGAAGACAGCGCGCTGCGTGTCGGGTTCAACAATCACATTTCCGTACCGGACCGCCAGAACGCTTTTGGGATAGATGATGCGTGCAACGATTGGCAGGAACGAATTGATGATGATAACAAATCGATAGGCTTTCATGCCGCCGGCGGTCGAACCCGAACAGCCTCCCATAAATGTCGCGAAGAACGCGACGGCCATCGCAAAACTACCCCACGCCGTATAGTCACTACTTGCAAAGCCGGTGGTCGAAAGGATCGAGGCGACTGAAAAAAAGGCAAGCGACAACGCTTCGCTAAAAGGTGCTCCGCTCTCAATGCGGTGATAAACCGCAAGCGCCATCGCAAGCGTCGCAAGTGCGACGAGGAAGAACGCAACTTGCGGATCTCGCAAAGCCTCAGCACGCCGGCGAACGACAAATAGGATCAGAATAGAAAATGGCAGACTGCAAAGGGTCATGAAGAATGTCGCAGCCCATAGCAGGCCGACACGGTCGTAATATCCGAACGAAGCGTCATGGGTCGAAAATCCCCCTGTCGCCACGGTCGTGAATGCATGGTTGATTGCGTCGAATTGTGTCATCCCCAGCGTTCTGTAGGCAATGGCGCAGAACAGTGTCAGCGCGATGTAGATCATAACGAGAGCGCGCAGAAAGCTGACGATCCGGGCAAAAGGTTTCGCGTTGGTATCGGACGATTCCAGACGAAAGAATGATATTCCGCCGACACGCAGAAACGGCATGACGAAGAGGCCAAGCGCAACGATGCCGATGCCCCCAAACCACTGAAGCATCGAACGCCAGAGCAGCAATCCCGGCGCAACATGATCCAGACCGACAATGACAGTTGATCCCGTCGTGGTCACAGCGGAGACGGATTCGAAGATCGCCTGTGCCAAGCTCAAGTTCAACTGGGAAAGCCAGAGTGGCAAGGCCCCGATCAAACAGAATGTGATCCACAACAGATTGACAAGGAGGAAGCCCATTCTTTTGCTCAAAGGCGGCATGGGCTCGTGAGTTGCAATGGCGGTTGCCAGACATAAACCTCCACCGAAGAACCCCGCCCGCATAAAAACTTCCCAACTGGCGTAGCCGGCCTGGAAATCGATCACGGCCGGCACAATCATCGTCAGCGAAAGATAAAGCCCGCACACGGCGGCAATGTGGGCGGCTGATCGATACATTCGTCGGATACCGTCCTCGAAAGTTGTTTACCGGCGACCGGCGTGCTCTTTGGAATCGCAAGTTGCAACACGGTCCCGACAATTTCAACGAAAAGAAGCTCACCTGCCGCGCGACGCAATCGACGTGGCTATTGAACCTCTTCAGAGCATCGAAGAATGACGACCTTGCGCCTTGTACGCCCCGTTGTTGCGATGTATCGCTCACTGCCACTGAGGTCGTTGAATGGAACCCGTTCTGTGCGGTAAGGAACCTGTGATGGTCTTCATGTCCAAGAGAACCCTTGCAATCGGACTATTCTGTCTTTGCCTTCTTATTGGCGCCATTCAGGTTGTAACGGCGATCATCATTGTTCTACTAAGATAGCTTGGCACGAGATCCGGGGTGCAAATGCACGTAGATGGAGTTTTGTTGTTTTTTGTTTGTTAATGGCAACGGACGATGATTGCTTCATCGCAAAAAAGGCCGGACGGACATGAGCTACGATTGGGGCGGTGGAGAGCGACGCCGAAGGCGCACAGGTCAAGCGGCCATCGGGGGACTGCTAGCCCTTCTGGCTCTGATCGCCGTCCACTTGCTTTTCTGAAGGCCGCCATACGACATCGGGCCCCGAAAAAAAGCGGCCTGCATTGCGCAAGCCGCCTCGAATTCAAACTACAGTGCGTCCAAGCTAACCCGGAACATGTCCGAAATCAAACTGTTCGTGCCGGGTCCTGCAGTAATCTGGCGTCTCGATCGGGCTGATCTTCATCTTTATCGCAACTGCACCGCGAAAGGGCCCTCCCTAGGAGATGGGAGGGCCAATTTTCGTCTTTTTATCATCTCGATCGATAACACGGCAATCTCGCGCAGGCGCTGCAATACCGATCTGAGGAGACCGTCAAATAATGGTGACCTTCAGACTTTGCGTCTCGCCTGAGAGAGCTTGGCAGACGCCTCATGGAGTATCAATAAATTTTTAGGGGTAATCTAACAATTGACAAGAAGCCGCCATCAAAAAGCCGTGAGGTGAAATGCCTGCCTTTCGGGTGCGCCCCTCGAAAAGCCCCCTGTAACAACGAAGACGTGAGTGCAATTTGATCGGCACAGCGCGAAGTCGACCTTGAAACCAACGCCCCAATGCGCCAGTTCGATTTAGGGAGGCTTTGTAAGCAGAGCCTTTCCAAGGCAAACTTGGTCGAATGGGCGATTCGTTTGGAGCGCGAATGAGATGACCACCGGACTAGTGGGGGGTTAACAAGGCAGTAGGAGGGGAGAATGGACCAAGAAGTCTGTTTTGAGAAGGACCTGATTGTGGGCGTGCCGGCGCAGGACGCGCGAGCAGTCTTTCAGGCAATCGCATCTCATTTGGCACAGCGAACGGGGCTGGACCCGAGAATTATCTTCACTGAATTGATGAACCGCGAAGCCCTCGGGTCTACCGGCTTCGGATCGGGATTTGCCTTGCCGCATGCGCTGGTTCCGAGCCTTTTGGCACCAGCGAAGGTGCTTGTTACCTTGCGAGGCGCAATTGAATTCAACGCACCCGACGAAGAACGAGTGGACGTTTTCCTTGCAATCATTTGGCCGGAAGAGCAGCAGGAAGGTTTTCTGCCAGCCCTGGCCAAACATTGTCGCTTCTTCCGCTCAAAAAAGTTGCTGACGGCGTTGCGCCATGCGCAATCCGAAACTGAGGCCTTGATCGTACTTAAGGCCCTTGCGGGCAAGAGCGCGCCCCCGGTGGCAGTTGCTGCCAGAACGTGGGCCAGCCTGCTTCATTCGTAGGGCCACATGGAGTTCCACGTCACCACTTGATTGATCGCACGGTTGTCGCAGCCGATGAGATTGCGCGCGAGCTGACCCGGCGAGGCAGAGAGCAAATCAACGGCGGACAGAAACGCCGTCGATAACGACGCGTGGCTTCCAACGGCCGTTCTAGGTGAGCGCAGCCAGCAACTCTCTACAAGTAATTGTATATAAGCGGGCCGATTGCGAGTGCATATATACCAGCGGTTAGGGCCAGGCCAATGATGAAGCCTGCTCGTTCGATGGCACCGAAACTATCGTCCTTTTTCATGCCCTTCTCCCTACAGCGTCCTGCGGAGTTATGAATAATGAACAGTCGGTCTCGCTTGCAGGATGTTTGCGTAGCAAGCCCGCATTATGGTCGCTCGATTTGCGCTGCACGACAAGGCCGCCATGCGATGATGGTTTGGTGTTCGCTTGTAACGCCCACGTCCGCATAAGTGAGTTTCGCGTATGGGGAGCCGGCAACGCAGCACTCGGCTAGGGACATACGCTGATCGTGGAGGCAGGTCCCGATCTGCGCCCGAGCTCCAGACAATTGTTTTCAGCACAAAGCTTCCAACCGCTCGGCGTCGCTCCCGACGCCGCTAGGACCAGCTGCTGTTGGGGGGCAATGTTGGGTTTCCACGTCCACCAGCCGTTGTTGTAGACAGCGTCATCCCCCGGTTCCATGCCAGCGCCCGACCCTTTGACGCCCGCTTCAATCAGCCACAACCCTTCGGGCAAGACTTGCCAGGTCTCGCGCCATTCGATCTTCTCGACCGAATGCGTCCACTGCAGAGTGAAGCTGGATGTGGCGATCATCATCAGTTTTGCCCCTGTCAACACGCACAGGTTCATGAGAGTGTGGTCAGAGCAGCGGTCAGTCGGACTTTACGCCAAACCCAGATGACGAACACGGCAGAGAGCGCAAACCCCACTTCATCCGTCACGGGCAACGCAGCGACGAGGAAGAAGGCCGCAGCCACAGCCAGTAGGCGTTCCGCGATCGAGAGCTTCAGTATGCAGAACCCAATCACCGCAGCCCCCCACAGACCTATAGCAATCATTGCCTTGATGCAGATGTAGGCAACAGCTGGCCAATAGCCGATCGACGCTGCAAGAGGTCCGCCGTCCTGCAGCATGAGCGCCGGCGAATAGACAGCCATGAACGGAACAACAAAGCCCGCTGCAGCAACTTTGATTGCCTCGATTGAGATTTTCAGACCGCTTTCTCGAGCGATCGGGGCGGCAGCAAAGCAGGCAAGGGCAACCGGCGGGGTCAGATCCGCCAGAATCCCGAAATAGAAGACGAACATATGGCTGACGAGCAACGGAACTCCAAGCGATAGCAGAGCTGGCCCCGCTATGGATGACGTGATGATGTAGTTGGGAATGGTCGGGATACCCATGCCCAGGATCAGGCAGGTCACCATCGTCAGCAACAGTGAAAGAAACAGGCTCGTCTGGCCGACCGAAACGACAAACTGGCCGAAGGTCGTTGCAACACCGGTCAGCGTCATCGTACCGACAATAATGCCAACGATTGCACAGGCTATACCAACCGGCAACGCGGTTCTTGCACCTTCGCCAAGGCTTTCCACGCAGGCCCACAAGGTCTTGCGCCCGCCGGCATAAAATGAGTTCCAGACGATGAGGCCAGCGATTGCGGTGAATGCGACAGCAAAGCCGTAACGCACGAATGCTGCTCCGATGATCCCGAGCAGGATCCAGAAAATAACACGTAGCGCTCTGCCAGGTAGCCCCAGAACCGCGCTGGCGCCAAGGATGAGCATCGCAGTCAGCCCCAGGCCGACGGTGCCGGCAAAGAGTGGTGTGTAACCGGAAAACAGCAGCCAGATAAGTGCGGCAAGCGGCAGTGTCAGGTACCAACCCCGCCTAAGCGCAAGAGCAGCTGACGGCAATTCGGATCTAGGCAACCCGGCCAGACCACGCTTGCCTGCTTCGAGATGAACCATCCAGAACGCCGACATGAAATACAGAATTGCCGGTATCAGTGCCGCCTTGACGACCTCTGCGTAGTCGACGCCGAGTGTTTCGGCCATGATAAAAGCGACCGCCCCCATGACGGGAGGCATTATCTGGCCGCCCATCGATGCCGTCGCTTCGACACCTCCAGCAAACGCCGGACGATATCCGAACTTCTTCATCAGCGGTATCGTGAACTGGCCGGTGGTGACCACGTTGGCAACGCCAGAGCCTGATATTGTGCCCATGAGACCGGACGAGATGACCGCGACTTTCGCGGCTCCGCCCCGCTTATGTCCAACGAGCCCGAGTGCCGTATCGGTAAACAGCTTGATCATTCCCGCCTTCTCGAGAAACGAGCCGAACAGGATGAACAGGAAGATGTAGGAAGAAGAAACATAAATGGGTGTGCCATATATTCCTTCGGTGCCGTAGGCCATGTGGTCGACAATCTGGGAAAGGTCGTAGCCGCGATGGTCAAGAGGCGCCGGCAAATATTGGCCAAACAAGCAATAGGCCAGGAAGGCACCGCTGATGATCGGCAGGGCTGGGCCCATGGCGATCCAGCAAGCGGCAAACACCGTTACCAGGCAAACGATACCGACGACGATATCGCGCGGCAGCGGGTCGCCCGCGCGCACGATGAGGTCTGTATACTCAATCCATTGATAGCCGGCGACGAAGGCGCCGCAACCTGCCAGGAGCCACGCCAGCACACGAACCACAATGGGTCGCCTGGCTGACGCGGCGACCAGTGGAAAGGTCAAGACCAGCAGAAAGCCGACATGAACGGCGCGAACAACCTGGCTCGGCAGGTCGATGACGTGGGCTGCGGTAGCAATCTGAAAAACCGAAAACGCAACCGCGATCGCAAAGAGCAGCCTGCCCTCAATGGTTACGGGAAATCGCTCACCGAAACTGCTGGCGAAATCGTCTTGTTCACGCGATGACTTTTCGAACGCCGCATCTGAATGGAGCACGCCGTCTGCCTCCCCAAGAAAACGAGTACCGACCGCCGGCAGTCATGCCGGCGGCCGTGCGTGTGGGTTACAAAAGGCCCTTTTCCTTGTAATAGCGCTCCGCTCCCGGGTGCAGCGGAATAGGCATGCCTTTGACCGCGTCCTCGATCTTGATCGCAGTGGCGGCGTTGTGGGCAGCCGTCATCGCAGGAAGGTTCTCGAAAAGAAGCTTCGTCATCTGGTAGGCGGTTTCATCTGAAACGTCTGACCGCGTAACAAGGAAATTGACGACAGCGACCGTTTCGGTGTCGTCAGCCTGCCCATCATAGGTATTGGCAGGAATCGTTGCGGCGACGTAGGGCGCGCCAAGTTTTTCAGCGACAGCCTTTGGAACCGCCACCACATTGATCGCCACAGATGTGGCCAGATCCTTCAGCGACGCTACCCCGAGGCCTGCCGACTGCAGCGTCGCATCAAGCTGTCGATTCTTCATCAATTCCACGGATTCGGCAAACGGCAGATATTCGGTCTTTCCAAGATCCTCATAAGTCATGCCATCGGCCGCGAAAATCGCGCGTGCGTTAAGCTCTGTTCCAGACTTGGCAGCGCCCACCGAGAGACTTTTGCCCTTAAGATCGGCAAGGGTTTTTATGCCTGACTCTCTAGAGGCGACGATCTGAATGTAGTTGGGATAGATAGCGGCGATCCCTCTAAGCTTGTCGAGCGGTGCCTTAAAACCAGCTTCCGCATTACCTTCCGCAGCCATCTTGACGCTGTCACCGAGCGAGAAAGCGATTTCACCCTTTCCTTGCTGAAGCAAGTTGAGGTTTTCGACCGAAGCCTTCGTCGCCTGAACCTGGGTGCGTGCCCCCGGTATTCCGTCGCCATAAATCTTGGCGAGCGCGACACCAAGCGGATAGTAAACGCCCGAGGTACCTCCAGTCAGTACATTGATGAACTCATCCGCCCTGGCCGGCACCGCAGATAAGCCCGCCAGTGCAATTGCGCCCGCAGCGACGGTGCTTGCTATCAGTTTTCTCACGATTGTCCTCCCGATCAATCCCTTTACAACCGTCATCATGGGTGGATCGGTCGTACGCGTCAACGCCTTGAAGTGGAAAGCGAACTGTAAGTGCGGCACAGACGGCGCACGGCAAACGCGCACATTCGGCCCAGCTTCTCCTGCCGGCTTGATTTGCCCACGACCGAAACCTCTCCTGCAAAGGGGGGGAGCGAGACCGGATGGCTGTCGGCGCCGCGGACCCGGAAGCATCATTTGAACGGTCGGCGGGACTACTGACCGATCTGATCGCTGACGTGCGCGTTGGCTTGTTTGTCAACCGACCGCCGGGCTCGGATCGTTGCTGCGATGAAGACCCGCGAAAGTCCGTGGTAGAGTGGTTCGCGCGAAAGTAGACGCGATGTGACATAACCAATCATGGAGACTGCCATGATTGAGATGACGCCTTCGTGGTTGCCCGTCATTTCGAGGATAATGACAAAGGCCGTCATCGGCGCCTGAACCACGCCGGCAAAATAGCCGGCCATACCAAGGATCGCTGCCAGTGCGATACTGCTGCCCATGAAGTAGCCGATAGTACTGCCAAGGCCCGCTCCGATGGAGAGCGACGGTGCGAAGATCCCACCCGGAATGCCCGAGATCATCGATGCGAAGCTTGCGAGCAGCTTCTGAACAAAGAAGAGCAGAGGAAGTGCTTGTCCCTCGATCGCATTCCTGGCCTGATCATAACCTGTTCCAAACGTTGCACCGTTGGATGACACTCCAACCAGTGCGACAACAACACCGCATGCGCCTGCCAAAATCACCATCCGCTTTAACGGCGCGGTTTGGGCGAAGCGGCGAATGCGAACACCTGCGTAGAGCGCAAATCCGCTGAACGCTGCGCCAAGTGCACCGCCGCACACGCCGCAAGCGACCACCAGCGCCCAGTCGCCGAATTGCGAGGGACCGACCGACGCAGTTCCAAAATAGGTATAGCTTCCTGAGAGCCCGAGTGCTGCCAGCCCCGAAAGGATCACTGCGGTCAGCACGAGACCATTTGCTCGCGACTCGTACGTTCGGCTCATTTCCTCGATCGCGAATACAATCCCCGCGAGCGGCGTGTTGAAAGCAGCCGCAATCCCCGCCGCCGATCCGGCAAGAATGAGCCCGCGGGCATGGGCAACGCCGCCGAAGCGGGCAGCCGCAAGCATGAAGGAGGCGCCGACTTGAACTGTCGGCCCCTCGCGCCCGATGGACGCGCCCGAGAGCAGCCCAAGGACAGTCAAAGCGATCTTGCCAAATGCGATGCGTAGCGACAGCAGTCGTGCGCGATCACCTTCGTCGCGGAAGTGGCGCGCCGCTATTGCCTGCGGAATTCCACTGCCCTGCGTATTGGGGAAAAACCTTGCGGCGATGTACGCCGAAAGTGCGAACCCAACGGGCGTCACCAGGATCGGCAGAAGAAAACCCCACTCTCCCGAAGACCTGATGCCGTTGAAGACATGCTGCGCCAGATCCGCCAAGTACGCAAACAGCACGCTGACTACACCGATAGCAAGTGCCCCAGACCAAAATACCAGCCGTGGTTTCCAGACAGCAACGGAACCCCACAGAACGCGGGAGCGTCGCAGGAGCTTAGATTTTCGGTAAAGCGGTCGCATCGGCAGCCCAGGATGGAAACGGCAACGTGGGCCTCGGGTAGGCACAAAGCCGAGCCTTGGAGAAGCTTTGATCCACGCGTGTTTGCGCTCCTTTATCGTGGCTTCGCCTTGGCATTGCAAGCATCGATGGCCGAGAAGGCAGAATTCCGGCCATCCGAACTCGCACAAGGCCAAGCATTGGCAAGTCTTGAGGAACCATTCATCGGAATGACCGGGAAGCAACAGCCGGGGTGCAATGGCAAATGGCGCAGCGGCGTTCGTGACACCTCGACAACACGGACGTGTCGGTCCAAAAATCGGTCTGGCATCTCGATCGTAGCACTCCACCTGAGCCGATAAACGCAGAACCAAATTGCTATTGATTGGCGGATTGGTTGATGCTGCGAACGCGGCATAGCCAAGAACATGCATCTTATCCACATTCCTGTGCGGATGTTCAGTCTCACGCTGGCCGCCATCGAAGCAGCCAGTCCAGAACGACGTGTTCCGCCGGAGTGCTGAGACGGTATTAAAACGGGGCGGCCTTTCCGCCAAATACACCATATCCGCGAATAACCACGAGCACCCCTCGAAATTGAGGGTTCGCATCGGCACAACCCGGCGTATGGTCCAACCACAACGTGCATTCGGTTGGCGCCCGCAACACTACTTGCGGCGACGGCAGAACACCTCTTGTCTGCCCGAAGACGCCAATCAGCATTGACGAATTATACCGCTCGGCGTGCCGAGCCGAATGTCAAATCGCCTTCATCGCTGATCAATGAGCCCGCCGATATCGATTGCTGAACGCAAGAAAATTGCGTGCGCAAGTGCGTCTGCTCGCTAGAGGCGTTCGCTAGCATCGCCTGTGCCCGGCGTGGTCGTACTGACGCGTCACGGTAGAAATCATGAAATCCATCCAAGATCCAAAACAAGGGAGAACGGCATGCTTTCCTTCAATGAACGTGCGGCCAAATTTGGCCACAACCTTGATGCGCTTAAAGCCGGCGACGAGATTCAAACCGTTCGCACGGTTCATTCGATGGAGGAGCTTCGCGACCTGATGCACGACGGGGCGAGCGCCGAAGTTCGCCAGGCGCGGGCCCGTCAGTTCGAAAAGGATCACCCGAAACTGATGGATGAAGCAAACGGGAGCCTGGAGGCACTCTACCTGCGCGCAGAGGCGGCGGTACACGCCGATCGGCCGCTGTCGCACGACGACGCGCTGGCACTGAAGCACGTTTTTCCGACAACCGTTCGGCTTGTTTCAGCAAACGACAAGACGATCAGCTCCGAATGGACATTGGGCGACGAAAGCTCGCCCGTCTCGCTCAATATTGGCACCTTGACCATCAACCAGGGCGGCTACATCAACGCCTATGCGACCAGTGTAACCTTCGTCGCGCAGACCGTCGTCAACAATGCAAGTGGCGGCAGCAGTGGAGCCAACTACACAATCGGCATATTCGGTAAAGCCGGGGGAACAGGCACGCCGGGAACGAGTCAGCCGCAGGCGGCAAACGGTCAAAACGGCAGCAGTTCAGGGACCCCTTCGCCGGGCATCTGCACCGGCGCGAAGGATCCAACCGCCGGTACCGCAGGCGCCCCTGGCGCCGCCGGTAGCGACGGACAACGCGGTGCCGATGGGACGCCCAATCTGACCGCCAACTTCACATTCAACGCCCTCCAACAGAACCCGATCTACATCCAGACCCAATCGGGAGCGGGCGGCCAAGGGGGGGCAGGTGGTAGTGGCGGGGCTGGCGGCAACGGCGGAACCGGTGGCGATGGTTGCCAATCTGGCTGCGAAGGAACGCAGAGCGCCAATGGCGGCAATGGCGGCAATGGCGGTGGTGGCGGCAACGGTGGACCTGGCGGCAACGGCGTCGATGGGCACCAGATCAACGTCATGCTGGCAAGCGGCGTCAATCAAAATATGGTCCAGAACGGCGGGATCATAGCGCCGGCAGGAACCGGCGGCGCGGGCGGCAGCGGTGGCGGGGGTGGCCAGGGTGGCGCTGGCGGTTCGGGCAGCGGAAAGCATCGCTCCGCCGGCACCGCAGGTCTTGCCGGCTCGCCTGGAACAAACGGGACGGTGGGCACTCAGGGTACCTATACCGGCAATCCAGGAACGATATCCATAACGAATGCGGGCTGATCGCATGTGGACCGGCCGGCTGTCAGAGGCGCTTGCGGCTGCAAATCCCGCACCAGGGTTCGATGCGATCGCATCGGCCGCCGGCCACGATCCCGCAGCGCTTGCCGCGGGCCGGATCGAAATCTCGCGGCTGCGCGTGGAAAACATTGAAGGGCTCCGGTTCTGGTTGTCGTACGCGCCGGAGCAATCGCGGGAAGCGAGACGGACATGCTTCGATCATTTGCGTGGTCGTGAGCGTCTTTGGCAGGGCGTTCACGACCGCGGCGAAGCTTACATTTTCGCCGGCATGCCGATTGCATCGCGGGATCTGGCGAGAATGAGCGAACATTTTCCTGCCCGCCTGAAGGTAGTGTCGGCAGGTCATCTCGAACTTGCCCCCGGCACCATCTTCGACGTCAGCGCAACCGCGGATGAATGGGGCGTCGGTCAGCGCGAGGAGCTATATACCCTTTTGAATATCGGCAAGCTGACGCTGCACACGGGTGCCCGGATCGTGGTGCTGGGCAATGTGTTTTCTCTGCTCGTCCAGGAAATGAATGTCGTCGGTGGAAATCAACCGTGCAAGATCGACGTCAACAACCATCATATCGGCATTCTCCCAACGCCCCATCCTGTTGATACCGGCATTAGCGGGCCGCTGGATGGCCCAGAAGGTCTCGCCGGGTTCGATGGCCTGCCGGGTCTCGACGGACGCAGCGCGCAACAGCGTGCTTCGATCTTCGGAACGATTGTTGCCGAAAAGGTCGCCGGAGATGAGTGCAATGGTGGCAACGGTCAGAATGCAGCGCATGGTGGCAACGGACGCCGTGGCCGCACCGGCGGCATGTGCAAATCGGCTGAGATCACCATCCGAACCTTTTCGGCTGCAAGTGCACCCCTGAACCTTTTCTGCCAGGCGGGCCGGGGGGGAGACGGAGGTCGTGGCGGCAAGGGTGGCGACGGCGGGCGTGGCGGCAATGCCGGGCGCTCCGGACGCGTTGATGCAAACGGCCATGATGTTGCAACCGATACTGGTTCAGGCGGCAACGGAGGAAGTGGCGGTCGCGGTGGAAACGGTGGAAATGGCGGAATTGCCTCCAACATTTTCATTGATTGCCCACCCGACCGCTCCCACCTCGTGCAGGTTTGCGCTCTTTCGAGCGAAGGTGGACGAGGTGGCGACGGTGGCCCCGGAGGTCGCGAGGGTGCGGCTGGTTCGCCGCAGATGCGTTCTGGATCGCAAACGGTCATCGCGGAGGCAGGCCAGCCCGGTCGAATGGGACTGCCCGGCCTTGCCGGAAGGCGACGTCCGGGCGCGCGCATCCATGTCAATGGCGACATGAAATCCTAAAAACAACCAATGTTAAGGGGGACGGCATGACCCATTTCAAGAAACTCTGCAGCATGACCTTGGCGCTTGCCCTTGTGCTCACGGGGGCGCCCGGGGGCGGCCTGCGCGTCGCAGCAGCTGCGACCGGCGAGGAAGCTGGTTCCGACAAAGGGCGTTTCAGCGTGACCTCGTCGGGTAGCGCGACGTACAACATCAAAATAGAAATTCCGCCGGGCATCCAGGGTTACGAACCTTCTCTTTCATTCGGCTACAACAGCACGAGCCAGAACGGGCTGTTGGGCGTCGGTTGGAACCTCAACGGCTTCTCCAAAATTACCCGGGTTCGAAAGATCATCGCGATCGACGGTGTCGATGGCGACATCACCTATACGAGCGAGGATCGGTTCGCGCTCAATGGAAAGCGCCTTCTCGTCATGACCGGCGCTTATGGCGCGCCCGGCAGTGTCTACCGGACCGAGATCGACAACTGGGATCAGGTTGTGGCCTCCGATAGCGCGGGAAGCGGTCCCCAATCGTTTACGGTCCGCCAGCCCAACGGTGAGACCCTGGTCTTTGGAGGCACGCAAGACAGCCGCGTTCCGGTCTCGACCGGCAACGGAACGGTGCGCGAATGGCTTCTGTCGTCTCAAACGGACCGAAACGGCAATCTGGTCAGTTACTCCTACAGTCTGGATCCGATGAACAGCGGCCAGCCGGGCACGCAGGCCTATCCGGTCGAGATTAGCTATGGTGCCAACACGGCGACGTCGCCTGCGACAGCGGCTAACCGGTCCATCAGCATGGCCTACGAAGTCCGGCCGGATCCGATCCGCAACTTTGTCGGCGGCGGAAAGGCCGAGACGACTTTGCGCCTGGGCGCGGTGAGTGCGTTTCTCGCAAGTGACCTTGTCAGCAATTACCGCCTTGCTTACGAGAGCTCACCGTCGACTGGTCTATCGCGCCTGACATCGGTCCAGCGGTTTGCTTCAGACGATGTCAATGCCACCGGCCTGTCGCCGTCGCGCTTCACCTATCAAGACAGCAACAACGCCTTTGGTGGCAGTCAGTCGTGGCTACAGGGAACCTTCACTGCCGCAAACGGTTGGGACGCCACAGACAATCCCGTCTTGCTAGCGGACGTGAATGGCGACGGGCTCGTCGATATTGTCGGCTTCAAAAACGGCGTTCAAGTTTCACTCGCCAAACCGGGCGGCTACGCACCACCGACGACTTGGCTCCAAGACTTCAGCCCGGAGTACAATTGGTCGGGCGACGAGCCTCGCTACGTAACCGATATCAACGGTGACGGGCTTGCTGACATCGTCGGATTTTCCAACGATGGCGTCGAATTCGCATTGGCCGATGCTGCCACGTCCACTTTCGTGAAGTCGACGGGAACATTTTCCTTCTTCGCGCCAAATGCCGGCTGGACCGCGGGTGCTCCGCGCTATCTGGCCGACGTTAACGGAGACGGGGCTGCCGACATCGTCGGCTTCAACGATGGCATCGAGGTTGCCCTGGCTCTGGCTTCAGGCGGTTTCGAAACCCCGACGACCTGGTTCTCAGACTTCGGCGTCAAGCAGGGCTGGCAAGGCAGCAACGTGCTTCTTGCCGACGTCAACGGCGACGGCAAAAGCGACGCGATCGCAATGAACCAGCAAACGAGATCCGTCAATGTCGCTCTTTCCACCGGATCCGGCTTCAGCCAGACGGGCTGGGATCAGAATTATGCCTATTTCGCCGACAGCAGCGCCTGGGATGCCGATACACCGCGTATGATGTCCGACGTCAACGGCGACGGATTGTCGGACATCATCGGTTTCGGCACGCAGGTGACGGTCGGCCTGTCGAATGGCGCCGGCTTTGAGGCGCCAGAGACCTGGTCGACGGGTTTCAACGCGCCCGACTGGACAAAGGACACACCGCGCATGATGTCCGATGTCAACGGCGACGGGCGCGCCGACGTCATCGGGTTCAATGATGGTGGGGTCGCCATCGCGCTTTCCAACGGATCGGGCTTTATTGCGGGCAACTGGAATCAGGGTTCGCTCAATGGATTGGGGCTTGCCCAAGGTGGATCAGCGAGCCAGACCAACCGATTGGTCGCCGACATCAACGCCGACGGACTGCTCGACGTCCTCGCCGTTACTCCGAACGCGGTTCAGGTCGGCCTGTCGGACGGTGCCTTCCCCGACCTTTTGACCGGCATCGAGCGCTCCTCGATGGGCACAGTGGACATCACCTACAAGCCCATCTCGGATCCTGTCGTCTACTCGGAGACACTGGGTCAGGGGGCGCTTGCAAAGTTGCAGCGTTATCGGCCGATGACGCAAAACCCGGCCCTCCCACAATATCGGTCAAGCTCCAACCTGACGGGCCGTTTCTACGTGGTTTCGCAGGCCGTCAACTCCAACAATCCCGCCATTACCAGCGCGCCGTACAGCTATGCAGTCACCCACTTCTACAAAGACGGCCAGGTCAGCAACACCGGGCGAGGATGGCTCGGTTTTGCCAGCAGCAGCCATACCAACTCGTCGATTGGCCGCACCACCACCGTTGCCTACAATCAGGCATTCCCACTGATCGGCCGACCCTCAATGCGCAGCGTCGCCTGCTCGATATCTGTTGCGAACGTCTGCTCAGCCGGGGACGCGGTTTCAGTCGACCATCTCGACTACATCGCAGTTACAACGGAGGTCTCCGGCGTAGCCGGCTACCAAGCGACCATGGTGCGCCCGTCATCCGTGCGGACGGACAAATATCAGGCAGGCGGCTATCGTCACTCAATCGGCCAGACATACCAATACGACACCTACGGGAACCGCACCCAAAGCGCAAAGCTCAACTTGGTCACGCAGTCCGGTGCGGACATCAATCCCGCCGACAATGTCTACTCCAACACCGCATATCAAAACGACCACGCGAATTGGCGGTACGGGTTCCGACAATTTGTGAAGACCAGCGCCAACCCGTCGCTGACGAACCTGGGCGCATTTGCAGCCGGCCAGGATCTCGAACTGCATCAATGGACCTATGACGTGGCGATGAATGTCAAGTCGAGCGGCATTTGGGATGACACACTGCAGGCGTTCCTCACGACGCAATATGACTACGACGCGTTCGGTAACCAGGTCTCGCTCACCGCGCCCGGCGGCACGACAACCACGTCAACGATCGAGCAGGCATTCAACACCTATATTCAGACGCGATCGCAGCCACCGGGCAACGAGGTTACGCCACTCATCACGCAATTCGGCTACGATGCGCGTTTCGGCAAACAGTCCCTTCGGATCGATGCCAACGGAAACCAGTTCGCGACCTGCTATGACAGCTTCGGGCGACGCCAATCAATACAAGCACCCGCGCCCGATGGTACGGATCCCACGGCGCTTAGCGATACATGCCTTTCGCGTTACATAACGGCACCGCAAACGGCCCGACCGGCAAAACTTGCAACCGTCAGCCGGTTTTCCCACGCGTGGATAGGCGGCGTACCGGCGGTCACGCGAACGAACCTGACGCAATGGCCACAACAGGGCGAAGAGCCGTCGACGCAGTCGGTCGCTTTTCTGTATGATGGTCTCGAACGCCAGTTCCGTATGATGACTGAAGCCAGCCAAGGCGGACAGCTCAGCCGCGTGGCCAAGGATCTCACCTTCAACGCTGCGAACCAAACACTGACGAGCGCCCTGCCCTATGTCGAGGGTTCGGACAGCATATTGTACGAGACAACGACATATGATCCCCTGGATCGGGCAAACGCAACCACTACGCCATGGCTATCGGCAGGCAGCGTCGAAAACGTCTCGTCCCAGACCAGCTATTCCACCACACAGACCGGACAAAGCATCACCCGGGTCCTGGCAGCCGGGACCCCATACCAGGCCACGCGTTCACAGAGCCTTGCCTACTACGCAAACCGCAGGAAGGTCGAAACGCAGACCTTCCAGGACGAGCGCACCAGCGATGCCCCCTTTGTCGAAACGTCGTACGAACGCGACATTCTCGGACGGATCACGTCCGTCGCACCGCCGGCTGATGCCGGGTCGACAACCGTTATCTATGCCTACGATAGCGTTGGCAGAATTTCCAAGCAGACGCTGCCGGCACTCGGAGAAATGACATTCGACTATGGTGCCGACGGCCGGTTGGCGAAGAAGAATCAGGCCAACGGCGCGGTTTCCTTCACATATGACGGACTCGGTCGTCGCACTGCCGTCACCTATCCCGGCGGCCTCGCCCTTCAATTCGACTATGACAGCACTGCGACTGCAAATGGGCTCGGCCGATTGGGCTCTGCCAAAGTTGCTGGCCAGGAATTCGACGTCACCCGAACGTTTGCCTACGACCCCTACGGCTCGATCGTGAAAAACACGTTGGTGCTTGGCAGCCCTGTTCAGACGTTTTCGGAACGGTCGCAGTACGATCCATTGGCAAGACCGGTGCAGACAACACTTCCAGACGGCACGACGCTTGGTTTCACCTATGACCTGGAACGAGTGGCAAGTCACTCGGTCAATGGCGTAACGAAGGTCAGCTTCTCGGACTTCACAGCTATCGGCCAGCCGCAGACCATCAATTATGCAAACGGAGTGACGACCACACTCGAATACGCACCCGATTTCAACGTTTCGAAGCTGACCACGGCCGCAGGCAGCACCCTGCTTTTGAGTGAGACCTATCAGTTGGACCCGTATGGGTTTCCGCTGCAGGTCGCGGGCTCTTCGGCCAAATGGAGCAACTATACCAGGACTGCTACCTTCGACACGGCGCGTCTGGCAACGCTCAACGACACCAGGCTTAGCGGCCCGCAATCTTTTGAGTACGACAATGCCGGTAATTTAACGACTTCGCCGGATCTTGCCCTGGCGAGCAACGGCTACCTCTTGAGTCAGGCAAGTACGATCAACGGCCAAGCCCTCAACCCTTCCTATGACAAGATGGGCAACCTCCTGTCAGCGACGGCGCCCAATCTTACGTTCACCAGCACGTATGATGGTCGTAACAGACTAGCGAGCTTTGTGTCCGGAACCGGTGCCGCAACCGCAGAATTCGCCTATGACCACCGCGGTGTCAGGGTGTGGCGGCGCGATCTACAAGGGGCCGAGCACTTCTACCTCTCACCGCTCTTCCGCCAGACAGTAGATGCAGGCATATCGGTCGGAGAGACAGTGCTGCACGGTAGTCTCGGTCCGACTTACAGCCACTTTGCCAACGGCAAAACTGTGACGGAGACATATCTTCACCCCGACGCCCGCCAAAGCTTGACCTTTACATCCGACGGCAGCGGAACTGCGATGGACTGGTTCCTTTACAATGCCTACGGTACCCCCATTGAACGGGCGGCAAACGCACCGGATTACGGCTTCATGGGCCAGCCCTATGATGCCGACACCGGTCTTTATTATTTCAATCAGCGCTACTATCAACCATCGCTTGCCCGGTTCACTCGACCAGACACGCAGTATTCTGCAAGCATCTATCGCCATGACAGCGCAAATCGATACGCGTTCATGCTCAACAATCCTTCCTGGGGCTTTGATCCAAGCGGCCATGGCTTGCCTGCCTGCATCATCGGTCTTGGCGGTGGTTTTTTCGGCACCGTGGCAGGTGTTGCGCAGACGATCGACGGATCCTTGCAGAAGAACAAGCTCTCGGCGATCGGCGTGGGCGGCGCCACGACCATCGGCGGCCTGTTTGCAGCAGGTGCCGGCACATCCGCCTGCCTGAAGCTTTGGCGCGGCCGTGTGGCCAACCAGCAGGCTGGCAATGGCGACGGTGGGAACGACGGAGGTGGTAACGATGGCAATGATGGTTTCGACGACGTCGATGGAGGTAACGGCGACGGGATAGCGATGCAGCAGGTTCAACCGGTGCAACCAATACAGCCAATGCAAGGTGCCCAAGATGGGGGTGGAGACAATCAGGACAACGGTTTGGATGGCAGTGACGAGGAAACTCAAAGTTCAGATGCCAGCAGCTCTTCATCCGACGACAGCGGCAGCCAGGCTGATGACGGCGAGGGATCGAGCAGTGACGCCAGCGGCATCGACGGCGGCGGCTCTAGCCAAAGCCAGTCTGTTGCAACGAGCAGCGAGGGTAGCAGCAACGCCGTTGGGGATGCGGAATTCGGTGCGTCGCCCGGTAGCCGTCTCGAGTTGCCGAGCGTCGTAACCGGCTCTCAAAGCGGGTCATCGGATGGTGCCGTGTCCACCTCAACGTCCGTGGTTAACGGCACTGAGGGTGAATCCGGCGGATTGGAGGCCAGCCTATCGGCGTCGACAGGCTCGGAAGTCAGCGAGAGTGCCGCGACGACGACTGGTGTCGTAACTGAGGCGAGCACCGAGGCGGTCGTTACCGCCGGCAGTGAGACTGCAGTTCTCGGCGAGGTATTGCCCGACCTGTTGCTGCTCATCCTGGCGTTCTGATCGGCACCATGGACGATAGGAGGCCCGGCGATGGCAACATCGCCGGGCCTTATATCGGTATTGGCGCCAATTTCGAATGATGTCACCTCGTCAGTTTGCCAATTGGCTGGACAGAGTCTCTGAAAAGCAAGCGAAAGCTTCGAAGACCAGATAGGTGGCTTTTCTGCAGGCCTGCGGTATGCCATGGGAAATGTTGCGGAGGAGAGCATTCCAGATAAGGCGGCGCTGACTTCCATTACTGCGCTGGCCGATCCTCACAGTTCCAGGGATCATGCCATGCGTGTAGCAATCCACACTTTCGGTACAAGAGGCGATATTCAGCCTTACCTTGCGCTTGCAAAGGCACTTCACTCGTCAGGGCACACAGTTCAGCTTGCTGGTCCGCAGCAGTTTGAACGATTTGTACACGACCACGCCATTCCCTTCGCGCCACTGCCGGGGGATCTTTTGAGCCTTCTGGACGCGCCTAAGGCAAAGAATGCAATCGCCAGTGGCGCCGCAGCGCTGGCCGGTTTCAAACTATTGGGCGAAATCCGGCCGCACATTCGCAAACTGCTTGAAGCCGAATGGCTCGCCGCGCACGCATTCGCCCCGGATATCATGGTTTACCATCCTAAATCCCTGGCATCCCCGCATATCGCCGAGCGGCTACAATGTGCCTCGGTGCTTGCTTCGCCGCTCCCCATCTTGACGCCGACGTCGGAATTCCCGAGCCCGATGCTGCCGTTTCGCTCGCTTGGACCACTCAACCGGGCCAGCCACATTCTGACGGCGAAGCTCGCCGCGGGGCTATTTTCAAGGCAGATTGGCTCATGGCGAAAAAATTGGCTTGGGCTTTCTGTGCGTACCAAGCGAACGCCTTTGCCCGACCAGACGCTTTATGGCTACAGCCGGCATCTTGTCCCTGTTCCCGAGGACTGGGGGCCGGATGTGCACGTGACCGGTACCTGGGAACTTGATAGTTCAAACGGTGTGATCGGAACCGATCTGGACGAATTTCTTTCGGCAGGACCAGCGCCGGTCTATGTGGGCTTTGGCAGCATGCCGGCCATTGAGCCGGCGAAACTGACAGATGTGATCGTGAAGGCTTTGCGACGCAATGGCATGCGTGGGCTCCTTGCGACAGGCGGCGGCGCGATCGAAGCACCGCCGCCAAGCGATGATCTCTTTGTCGTAAAGGAGCTGCCGCACGATATCATCTTCGGCCGTGTGCACGCTGCGGTTCATCATGGTGGTGCGGGCACGACGGCTGCAGCGCTTCGCGCCGGCATACCCTGCACTATTTGCCCCTTCTTCGGCGATCAGATGTTCTGGGGGCACCGCGTCGCCTCACTCGGTGTTGGACCGACGCCGCTTGCGCGCGCAAAGCTCGACGTCGAGACGCTTGCCAGGGCGCTCAAGGCCATGAATGACCCCCTCATGCGTGCGAAGGCAGAGCAGATTGGATACAGGATGAGGGCCGAGGGCGGCGCGCACGAGGCCGTTCGTCTGCTGGACCTTCGCGTGTCAAGCTGCAAAACCCGAACACCGGACCTGATCGTCGCGGTAGCGTCGCACTGATTCTTGTCGGCCCTCGGCTTTCCTAAACAGATTTGTCGCGATGACCGGTTTCAGCTTTTTGCAACCTCGGTCGTCGTCAAGAATGCTACAAAACGCATAGTGTGCCACGGCCGCCACGATTTCGATTACCCGGCCGAACCAGATCCTCGGGACCATTAACTCGACATTCCGCGCAGGCCAACGGGAACCCATTCGGCGCCTTCCCTCGCGCGCGACGGTCTAACTAAAACCAAACGAATTATAGGCTCTGCATTCTTGGGCATCTCGTCTCCTCCGACGTCTTGAAAACGCGGATGGTTTGATCTCCGGCGCCCGGCGACTAAAGACGTCCTATCTAACATTCAGTGAAACTAGGATGCCGTGAAGATCGCCCCGCTATGCATGATCGGGATGCAAATGCACACAGCTGCGTGAATCCGCATGTGACGCAACCTAGCCTGACCTGACGGCCGGTCTGCCGGTCGCTTCTTGAAAAGGAGAGACGGAATACCGATCCGCCTCCAATCTGAAAAGCATGTTCACGACAAAGCCCTGCTAACTCAAGACCTGCTCAGGACGGCTGGTGTCAAACTGAACAGGTCACCGTCATCAGCCGCCGAAACCGAAACCGACCGGCATATCTTCAAGGGTGATGCCGAAAGGCTCGAGGCTTTTGACGATCCATGTCTGGTTGTTGCCGATGCGGCGATTGTACTCTGCCCAAGCCGACACGAAGGACTTGAAGGTCTCGTCGGAACCATAATTGAGCGCGATGACCGAAGGTGTGGCCAGTACAGGCGTTGGCACCTTGACGCTTCCAACTGCCGGTGCCTTCTTTGAAATCACCAGGCCATTGAGCATCGTGTTGACGAGGCCGTCCGCCTTACCCGTCGTCACCGCCACGATCGCCTCGTCACGTGTCTTGAAGCGCAGGATGTTTGCCTTCGGCAGATACTGCTGCGTGATCAAATCCTGAGCCGAACCGAGGTCAACGGCGAAGGTGTATTTCGGATCGTTCAGCTCGCTCCAGGTCTTGTTGTCGACCTCATCCTTGGACGACACGATCACAAAGCTGTTGTAGTAGGTCGGATCGGAGAACGACACGGACATCGCCCGGACAGGGGTTGCGGTAACCGCAAAAGCCACATCGACCTTGCCGCTTTGCACATCGAGGATCGCATTCGACCAGCTCGACTCGACCACCTCAAGCTTCACATCAAGCGTCTTGGCGATGTCATTGGCCATATCGATGACGAAACCCTGCCACTCCCCGGTGCGCGGGTCCTTGTTGAAATAGGGAACTTCGTTGAGGATCGCGGGGATGCGCAGCGCGCCACGCGCCCTTATGTCCTCAATCGTGCCGGCAGACACCGCGGTTCCCATCAATGACAAGGCGATGGCAGTGAAGCTGCAGATTTTCGCAATAAGATTCATTCTCGGTTCTCCATATTCCCCTGTTTGATTTTGCTGGTCACGCACCTTTGTAGTCGTTGTGACCGTCAACAGGGTATCCCCCGGTCGGCCGGGAACAATGCTAGAGAATTGAGCACGCTTATCTCGTTTTTTGTAGGTTGGCCGTTCACAACGCCGCAAGGGCAAGTTCGCCACTGCGAGGAGGATCAAGCACGGGACCGACAAGCTCCGACTGACATTCCTCAAAAAGTTGCTGTACCGCGGGATGCTTTTGCAGAAAGCCGGCCGTGCCGAAATACACCCGGACCTCCGGCAGATTTGCCAACTTCGTGCTGACGATGGTCTTGTCTTCCGGCAGGACGCACCAGGACGGGATGATCGAAAAGCCCAGCCCCTCCTCGACGCAACGCTTCACGCTGGAACTGCCCGATGTGGAAATCACCGGCTGAACGACGGCGCCGTCGCGGCCTAGGAAATCGACCGCAAAGTTGCGCAATGTCTGACCAGGTTCATAGGTGATGAATGGTCGATCCTTCGCCCAGAGCGGGATGTCCTTCTGCTCCGGCGGCGCACCCCAGTGGTGAGGATAGACAAGGCTGAGCTGATAGCTGCCTAACAGGCGCTGCGGCACTACCGGGTCGCCGAAGTATCGTTCCGAAATACACACATCCAGGCTACCGTTCTTGACAAGCTCGGCCAGGACTGTGTCGCGTTCATAGACAGCGAACTCCATGTCCGGAAAACTCTCCCGAAACTTCGAAAGCACCTTTGGAAAGAGGTAGAAGAAAATGGCTTGCGGCATTCCGACACGCAGCGACGACCTTTGGCTCTCGATCAGCTTGCTCAGCCGCTCCAGCATTATGTCCAGCTCGGGATGCAGCAGGTTGTAGAGCGCACGCCCTCTTGGGGTCAGAGCGATCCGCTTAGCCCCCTGCTCTGAATCGATCAGCTTTCCGTTGAGCAATTGCTCCAGCCGCCGAACATGGTTCGAAGCAGACTGATAGCTCAAGTTGAGTTCGCGAGCCGCACCCGAATACGACCCGTGTCTGGCCACCTGGTAGAACGTCTGGATAAGCGTGAGGCTGATTTTGGCCATAACTGTTCTCCCCTGCCCTGAGGATTAAGGGGCTTGTTGTTAGTAGCCGATACAAATTTCGTGAACAAGCAATGGCGTCTTCTTGTATCGACGCCAGCCGCCGGCAGCCCGCAACATAGGGCGAGACAGAAACAATGCCGGTTCAACAACGATGCCATTTGCGCAGCCATCTACCGTCGTCATAATCGGCTCCGGAATCGTCGGTGCCGCGACGGCCTATTTTCTTGCGTGCCGAGGCGTGAGCGTCGAACTCTTCGAGGCGGATGTTCCGGCATCGCAGGCGACGGGAGCTGCCGATGGCGCCGTTTCCGTCGCGAGCAAGCGTCCAGGGCCAATGATGGAGGCTGCGCTGTGCGGCATCGCGCTCTATCGTCAACTGGCGCGAGACGGTCTGTTTGCAGATTGCTTCAAAAGACGGTCAACCTTCATCGTCGCGAGTTCCAAGGCTGAGTGCGATGTCCTTGAAGCCCATTCCAATGCGCTTGCAACGGCTGGCGTGCCCACAGCCACACTTGCCCCGCGCGTCGCCCGCGACCGATTTCCGGCTCTGTCGCCAGACGCGTTGATGATCGTTGAAGTGTACGATGAAGGCCACGCGATCGGCTATCGGATCGTGCACCGCTTCCTGACCTCTGCCGGTGTCGTTGTTCATCGCGGCAATGCAGTCGAAAGCTTGCTTCTTGCCGCCGACGCCAGCCGTGTCAAAGGTGTCGTCACGGCAAAAGGGGCCGTCAGGGCAGACGCAGTCGTGGTTGCGGCCGGCTCCGGATCGGCCCAGCTGCTGGGAATTGAACACGCACTTATCCCACGCAAGGGGCAGCTTCTCATCACCGAACGTGCGCCGGCGTTGAACGCAGCCATGCCCGGCGCGATCATGTCAGGGCGGTATCTGCTCAGCAAAGGCAGCCAGAATACCCACCAGGCCAAACTCCCGAAGGGACTGGGCCTGGTCATCGACCCCCTGGAAACGGGGCAATTCCTGATTGGAGGAACGCGCGAGGATCATGGAGACCGCCGCGATAACGATATCGATGCCGTAACGCGGATCCTGCGAGATGCGGTGGCTCTTGTGCCTGGCCTTGCCAATGTGAGGTTGCTGCGCAGCTTTGCCGGGACACGCACGGCGGTCATCGATGGGATGCCGCTGGTCGGACGATTGCCGCACCTCGAAAATGCCTATGTCGCCACCGGCTTCGAGGGCGACGGCATTTGCCTCGGCCCGATCACCGGCAGGGCAATTTCGCAGATGGTCTGCGGCGAGACGCCGGAGATGTCGCTGGCGGCATTCGACCCTGCCCGGCTCGTGAAAAGTGGGGTCGTCGCATGAGCGCGAATTGCGTGAACCGTCCCGGAACATTGCGCTGGATGTCGCAGGACATCCCCTTTCGTCAGGGTGAAAGCGTCGCGGCAGCACTCGACGCAGCCGGCATCACGTGCTTTGGACGCGACACATTCGACCGCGAGACCCGATATTTTTGCGGCATCGGTGCCTGCCAGTGTTGTCTCGTCAGCATCAATGGCATCGCGATGGAAGCCTGCCTTACCCCGGCAAGGGATGGAATGGTGGTTGTCAGATTGGAGGCAGACCTTGACTGATCTGGATGTCATCGTCGTTGGAGGGGGTCCGGCCGGGCTTGCCGCCGCCCTGGCGATAATAGAAGCCGGCCTCTCCGTCGAGCTCATCGAGCAGCGGCTGACGGTAGGCGGCGCGATATTTCGCCAACCGATAGACAGCATCGAAGGTGTGCCCCAGCACCGCGCGGTCCGGGGTCGGTGGAAAGCACTTTTTGCCAGCTATTGCCAATCGGGTATTCGGCTGCGCCACTCCTGCGTCTTTCTCGGCGTCGACAGCGATGGGGTCGTCCTCATTGAGGATCGGCATCAAGGCGCGGTCGTCCGTCTCAGGGCGCGCGCGGTCGTGATTGCGACAGGGGCAATCGAAAAAATTCTGCCCCGCCCGGGCTGGGAACTATCGGGCATTTCCACCGCCGGTGGGTTGCAAGTCATGATGAAGGAAACAGGACGACCGCCGAACGGCAGGGTCCTTCTTGCCGGAAACGGCCCTCTTCTCATCGCGGTCGCGGCACAAATGGCCAAGCTGGGGAACCCACCCGTTGCCGTCGTTGAAGCGGGAGATCCCTTGCGCCACCCATTGGTCAGCTCTGGACTGTTCGCCTATCCCAGGCTTTTGAGCGAGGCATTTTCCTATCTGTACGGCATGACGACAAGCCGAACGACCTGGCTAAGAGGCTCTGTCCTCAAGCGCGTTCGGCGCTGCGACGGCGGCATGGAAGCAATACTGGCGGATCGCCACGGTCGAGTACAGACGATCATCGTCGACCGTGTCGGCCTCCATGACGGTGTAAAGCCAAATCACGTCGGCCTTCCCGATATCGCCGCGCAGACGGACGCACGACCAATCATCCTGAAAGCTGGGGACTGCCGGGAAGCTCTGGGTTCAATTGCAGCAGAAGCCGACGGCAGGCGGGTGGCCCGCCAGGTGGTGAACATTCTGTCCGGCAAGACGCAGGCATTAAAGGACGTGGAAACGACCATCGCGCAACAGCGCCGCGCACAGAGCTTGCTCTCGGCGCTGTTTGCGCCGGTCGATCCGGCTTCCCCGCTGGCGGCGCTTCCCGACGAGACGATCCTTTGCCGCTGCGAGGGCCGCACGGTTGGAGATCTGCGGCTGCTTGCGCAGCGGAGCGACGGCCTCTCGGGGCGTGAGGCGAAACACAATGGACGGTTTTCGATGGGGGTCTGCCAAGGGCGCTTCTGCGCCGCGAACGTCGCCGAAATGCTGAACCTCATCAGCACGTTGCAGACACCGGCAGTGGCCCACGATCTGACAGGCCAGCGCTGGCCCATACGCCCTGTATCCATCGGCGCTTTGACGTGCGCCACTTCCCAACACGATTCGAACGACGAACGAGGTTCCAAATGACGTCCCTGCAGAAAATCGTCCCTGCCCCAGCTCCCTCCATCATCGTGCGCAACCCCTTCAACGGGCAGATCGTCGGCGAGCTAGCGGAGCATTCCGGTGCTGATATCGCTGCTATCGTCCTGCGCGCCAAGACGGCACAGCGCGAATTCCGTTATTCCACGCCTGCGGTTCGGCGAGCGTTGTTGAACGCCCTGGCGACCGAGATCGCCAAGGACGCGGAGAACCTGGCCCAGATCATCTCAACGGAAATGGGCAAGACGATCCGCGAGGCACGCAACGAGGTGCGTCGCGCGCAAAACACGTTGAAACTCTCCGGAGACGCGGCAACGTTCCTGAACGGCGAAGCACTACATTGCGCGATCGTCGAAGGCGGTGCCGATCGTCTGGCAACAATCACATACGAACCGGTCGGCGTCATCGGCGCCATCACGCCTTTCAACTATCCGCTCAATCTCTTGTGCCACAAGCTGGGGCCGGCCATTGCGGCGGGCAACGCCGTCGTCGCCAAGCCCTCGCCCAAGGCACCGCTGGCCGCGGCCCGTCTCTTCGAACTCGCGCAAATGGCCAATTGGCCACGCGACCTCTTCCAGGTCATCCACGGTGGGGCGGACTGCGCGATGTCGCTTGCCCGCGCTCCAATCGATCTGCTTTCTTTCACGGGTGGGCCTCGCGCCGGTCTTGCGCTCAAGAATGCCAGTGGCCTCATTCGTTGCCTGATGGAACTCGGCGGCAACGACCCGCTCTTCGTGCTGCCCGACGCCGATTTGGACAAGGCCGTCGCAACTGCGGTCGGCCATCGCTTCGAAATCGCCGGCCAAAGTTGCGCTGCGGTAAAGAAGCTGTATCTCCATAAGGACATCGAGCAGGTGTTCACGCAACGCCTCCTCGCCGCCGTCGGGGCCGTCGAGTTCGGCGATCCCTCGAGCGACGATACGGACATGGGCACGGTCATCGATTTGGCGGCGGCGCAGGAGGTGGCACACCGCGTCCGGCAGAGTGTTGCAGGTGGCGCGAAGCTGCTGGCCGGCGGCAATCACGACAACACGCTCTTTTCTCCGACCGTCATCTGCGACATCGAGCCGAATTCCCCTGTTATCGCCGACGAGACATTCGGTCCAATTATCGCCATCCGCAGCTTCACAGACCCAAACGCAGCAATTGCTGAAGTCAATGCGGGGGTCTTCGGCCTGCAGGCCGGCGTTTTCACCAACGATCATGCGTTGATCAAGACGTTTTCCCGCGACCTCGTGGTGGGTGGCGTCATGGTCAATGAGGGCCCCGATTTCCGCGCGGAACATGTGCCCTTCGGCGGCGTCAAACGAAGCGGTCTCGGCCGTGAGGGCGTTCGTGTCGCCCTTCGGGAGATGTCCGAGCAAAAAGTGGTCATCGACTGAGGGGCAACCGCGATGCGCATCGGAATCGTTGGAGCCTCAGGACGGGTAGGAACGCGGCTTGTCGAGGCGGTTCTGGAAGGCCCCGGGCTGGAATTGGCCGCCGCCCTGGTGTCGCCGGGATCTCGCCTAGTCGGGTTCCCCGTCGCCGGCGGCAGCATCGAGTACCGCCCCGCCGAGGCAGCGATTAAAAGTCATTGCGACGTCATGATCGACTTCTCCACGCCTGCTGCGAGCGTGGCGCTACAGCGGGACATCGGAACCAAGCCAATTCCCATGGTTATCGGGACGACCGGCTTCTCAAGAGATGACGATGCCCTGCTGGACCGATGCTGCATGCACCGCCCGATGATGATCAGCGCCAACTTTGCGCGCGGCTTTGAAGCCTTCAAGCAATCCGCATTGGCGTTTGCCTCCCGGATGCCGGGCGCGGAGATCGCGGTCTCGGAAACCTATCATGCCCGCAAGAAGACCGATCCTTCGGGGACGTCCCGCCTCCTTTCGGCACAATTGCGTGCCGAGCGCAGCCGCGTCATGGGCTTCGATGCGCCCGAGCCGCCGATCGCGGTTCACCGTGAGGGAGACACCGTCGGCATCAACGAAATCCGCTTCGACATGGGCGCGGCCGAGGCGGTGTTCTCCTATCGCGTACATACGGTCGCCGCCTACGCAGAAGGCGCCATAGCGGCCGCCCAATGGCTGGTCTCAAGCGCCGCTTCGCGCGGTCGATACACCCTGGCAGACAGCTTGATCGACTAACAATTTGAGAGAGGATCCGAAATGACAGAACTTTCCACTCGCTTCAAAGGCGTATTCACCGCCCTGGTTACCCCCTTCCGCGACGGTGCCGTCGATTACGCGGCCTATGAGGCACTCGTTGAACGCCAGATTGCCGCGGGTGTGTCGGGCCTTGTTCCTGTCGGAACGACCGGAGAAGCAGCGACCCTTTCGGATGACGAGGCGGCCGAGATCATTGCGCGCACTGTTCGGATCGCGGCCGGCCGGGTCATGGTGATGGCCGGCGCCGGCGCCAACGACACGTCCAAGACTGTCGACAAGATCAAGCGCGCAGAAGCCGCAGGCGCAGATGCCGTGTTGATCGTGACGCCATACTACAACAAGCCGACCCAGGCTGGCCTGATCGCGCATTATGGTGCCGCCGCATCAGCAACCTCATTGCCGGTGATGCTCTATTCGGTGCCCGGCCGCTGCGGCGTGGAAATCGCGCCCGAAACCTGCGCAACGCTTGTCGAAGGGCATGAGAACATCATCGCCATCAAGGAGGCCGGCGGCACGGCGGCTCGGGTGACCCAGCTGCGCACAGCCTGCGGCGACCGGCTTGTCATTCATTCCGGCGACGACGGCATGACGTTGCCCTTCCTGTCGCTCGGCGCCGTGGGGGTAACAAGTGTCGTTGCCAACATCGCACCCCACGAGATGGTGGCGATGGTCGATGCCTGGCATGCGGGCGAAACAGTCAAGGCGCTGACGCATCATGAACTGATCGCGGAGCTGACGGATGGCATGTTCATCGAATCCAACCCCGGCCCTGTCAAAGCTGCTCTTGCGCTTGCCAATCTCGCGGGTCCGGAAATGCGACTGCCGATGGTCCCCATTTCGGATGCGAACCGGAGCAAGCTTTCCGGCATTCTCAATCGCTACGGGTCTGCGGCCACCGCCTTCCAAGAAATGCGATAAGCCTCACCAACTGCTTTGCATTGTCCCTACGAAATGGACAGACCAGAATTGCGTGTCGGTCCTGCCGATCTCGGGAACCGATGTCACAGACCAAGGGAACACTATGTTTGCGAGCCCAATTGATAGCCGCTGTCCTGACTTGGACCGCGGTGACGCACCGCAACTACGGCGGCCAGACGGGAGAACGAGATGAGCTACAACTGGGACTTTCATTCCGTCTGGCAGTATTACGATCTATTCCTCTGGGGCCTCTGGATCACCGTTGTCTACACCTTCAGTTCGATCTTCTTCGGCGTCATTATCGGCTTCATAACCTGCGCGGCACGGTTGTCTGGCTGGAAGATCCTGAACCTAACGGCACGCATCTACCAGGAGATTTTCCGGTGCACGCCGCTTTTGGTCCAGTTGCTTTGGTTCTACTATGCATTCCCGCTGTTGATTGGGGGCTCCGTGGACAACCGTGTCGCCGCCATGTTGACGCTCTCTCTCTATGTCGGTGCGTTCTATGCGGAAATTTTCCGCGGCGGCATCGTATCGATCGACAAGGGACAGCGAGAAGCGGCCGCAGCTATCGGCATGAGCCCTATGCAGTCGATGAGCCGGATCATCCTGCCACAGGCGCTGAAACGCGTTCTACCCTCTTTCATCAACCAGTCGGTCATTCAGTTCAAGAACACCTCTTTGGTCTCGGTCATCTCCGTTGCCGATCTCGCCTACATGGCCGCGGTCGTCAACGGCCAGACCTATCGTCCGCTCGAATCCTACACCGTGATGGCCGCACTCTACATCGCCATGCTCCTGCCTTTGACGCAGGCCGCGGACTGGATCGAAAAACGCCTCAGGGTCAGTGACTAATGGAAGGGAGACCGAACATGATAGCGAATTCGCAGACATCTGCCCCTATCCTCGAGGCCCTCAACCTCAGAAAGAACTACGGTGCCCTTGAGGTCCTCAAGGGGCTGGATCTCAGCCTCGCGCGTGGGGAAGTCGTCGCGTTGATCGGTCCTTCCGGGTCGGGAAAGTCAACTTTCATCCGATGCCTCAACATGATGGAGACGCCGACGGCCGGCGAGATCCGCTTTCGCCAGCAACAGGTCGGTGACCGCTTCAACGACCGGGGCGAAAAGATCGGAATCGGCAAGCTGCGCCGGCATGTCGGTATGGTTTTCCAGCACTTCAACCTGTTTCCCCACAAGACCGTCCTACAGAATGTCACCGAGGGGCCGATCGTCGTGTGCAAACGCGCACCGCGAGAGGCTCGAGAACTGGCGATGGATCTTCTCGCCCAGGTTGGTCTTGCCGACAAGCATGCCGCCTATCCGAACCATCTTTCGGGCGGACAGAAGCAGCGTGTCGCCATCGCCCGTGCGCTTGCCATGGAGCCGGAAGTGCTGCTGCTCGACGAAGTGACGAGCGCGCTCGACCCCGAACTCGTCGGCGAAGTTCTCGCGGTCATACGCAATCTTGCCGACAAGGGCATGACCATGGCGATCGTGACGCACGAAATGGCGTTCGCGGCGGATGTTTCCGACCGGGTTCTTTTTCTCGATCAGGGTGTTATCGCCGAGACCGGTACCTCTGATGACGTCATTCTCAATCCGCAGAATCCGCGCCTGCAGGCGTTTGTCTCGCGGTTCAAGGGATAGGATGCCATGGCGAGAATGAAAATGACCATCGTCGGCGCCGGCAATGTCGGCTCGGCCCTGGCGCTGGCCTTGGCTGGGCGTGAGGAGTTTTCGATACAGGTCGTCGACCGTTCCGAAGAGGCGCTGGACAGGTTGGAAGACCTGAACATCGCCGCGGAGCTGCGCACCTACAGGCATGAAGAGGAGTTGCAGAAAATCCTCTCGGACGGGGACCTGACTGTTGCGGCCGTACCGCAAGGCATTGTGCCTCAGATCGCAACGGCTGCGGCCCGTTCAAATACCCACTATCTCGATTTCGTTTGCGCGACGCCGGAGACACTGTCCATTCTGGCTCCTCTTGCCGAACAGCGTGCCGTTTTCACGGGATGCGGGGTTTCGCCGGGCATCATCGGAAATGTGGCCTATGGCCTTCTTGAGGCCTTTGCACCAGTCACCGATTTGACAATTCGCGTCGGAGCCATACCAAAGGTTTCCACAAACCGCATAGGCTACGGGCAAATATGGAACGTGGATGGCCTCATCGATGAATACACGCAACCAAGTGCGGCCGTTCGCGACGGCAAGGCGGTCATGCTATCGCCGCTCGAGAACTATGGGCATCTGAGCATTGATGGAGTGCGCTACGAAGAATTCGTGACATCAGGTGGTCTCGCCGATCTATCGATCTTCGGTGATCCGGGACCAAGGAACGTCACTTTCAAGACGATCCGATATCCGGGGCATCTCGACTACGTGCGCTTTCTCCTCGACGATCTGGGCCTGCGCAATCGTCGCGACGCGTTAAGATCACTCCTTTACAATGGTTTACCGGTCATCAGCGACGACGTGCTCTTGCTGGTAGTGACTGCCAGAGGGTATCAGCGGCAACGGCCGATCGAGCGCACTATTTGCCACCGGTTCTCACCAAATCCCGTTTCAGGCAGGTTGAACGCATTGACGTCGGTGGCCATCGGTTATGCTGCAACGTTGCTGGCAATGTTGAATAGACGAGACATCCCGCCCGTCGGCTTCGTCCCTCACCACGCGATCGATACCGAGACACTCCTGTCGAGTCCGTTTCTGAAGCCATTGACGTCGACTGCACGTCATGGATGCGATGGAAACGCTAGGCACACAATTTCGTCATAATGCACAGCCTGCGCGGCTGCCTTCATCCAGTTCTGCGACTTGCCCATACAAGTCCAAAGCGCGATACTTTTATTGCAATGTGTGAGAACGGAGGAGGCGACGATGAGACATCGTAGACGCGAAGAACTCCATACCGTTGCTGGCTTTCACGCCGATGCGCATCGCCGCCCATTGACACGGGACGAGCGCACTGCACCATGGGCAGAGCTCTTGGAGCAAGATCCTGATCGGGCTCTCGCAACGCTTCAGGAAACCGAATACGCGCCTGACATCATCCGCGATGAAATGCGAGGACACCGTGTTCCGTGGGAAGGCGTTGGCGGGTGACAGTTACGGCGATGCGAAACGGTTCTTTGAATTCACAGATTGCCAATTGCACTACATTGCCTGTAGCTGACATTCGGGTGCAACGCTGCGCGCAGATGCAGCCGATGGGCGCGTTCGAGACGTGGCGCAACCAGACCCAGGCCTGATTGCAATGCTATGGGATGCGCTTCTAATCATTCGCTGAAAACCCGTAACCGTCGCAAGGGGGCGCCTCGCGCAACCAGCATCACTATGTGGGTCGCCGCCCTCAGGGGCGCGGCGCACACGGCCTATACACGTGAGAAGTATTGCTCCGGTACCGACAAGAACTGATGCGCGGCTGGGCAATTCCCTCGGTAACGGACATAGCGCTTGCGCTGGGTGTGTTATCGCTATTGGGATCCAAAGTCCCCGCTTCGTTGAAAATCTTCCTGGCAGCGCTCGCCATCATCGACGATCTGGGACCGGAGATCGTGATCGCACTATTCTACACTAGATGCCGTAATGGGCCGGCACCCCTCGCATAGCCAAGGAGGTGGCTGTCCCTCAGAGTGATGATGTTGAAACGGGGTCCGATGATCTCGGCCCCAAGCATCAAGCGAGGGACAACCATGGACTATTATGCAGGAATTGATGTGTCGCTGGAACAGAGCAGCATCTGTGTCGTGGACGGGTCGGGCAAGATCGTGCGTGAGGCGAAAGTGGCGAGCGAGCCTGAAGCGCTGTTACAGCATTTTGCCGATCTGGAGCTGCCGATCGTCACGATCGGCCTGGAAGCAGGACCATTATCGCAGTGGCTGCGCGCTGCACTTGTCGAGGCGGGCCAGGATGTGGTGTTGCTAGAGACGCGGCATGTGAAGGCGGCGCTGTCAGCGATGACCGTGAAGACAGACCGCAAGGATGCTCGCGGGATTGCACAATTGCTGCGCATGGGCTGGTACCGCCCAGTGCATGCGAAGTCTGCGAATGCCCAAGACGTTCGGGCGCTTTTGGTCGGTCGCAAGCTTTTGCAGGCCAAACTGCTTGATGTCGAGCTCAGCATCCGTGGGATCCTGCGGGGTTACGGGCTCAAGGTTGGCGAGGTGAGCCGGGGCCGTTTTGAGGCGCGCATTCGCGAATTGATCGAAGGCCATGAGATGCTTGGGACGGTGATCGGGGCGATGTTGCAGGCACGGGGTGCATTGTGGAACGAGTTTACCCGGCTGCATCGCGCGATGCTGAAGATTACCCGCGCCGATCCTGTCTGCCAACGGCTGATGAGCACCCCTGGTGTTGGAGCCTTGGTAGCCATTACCTATCGCTCGGCAGTCGACGATCCGGGTCGGTTCGAAAAGTCCCGCACCGTCGGTGCGTATTTTGGGCTGACGCCCAAGAAATACCAGTCGGGAGAGACCGACATCGACGGCGGAGTAACCAAGGTCGGCGATGCCATGGTCCGCACTGCGCTTTATGAAGCGGCGCATATCATGCTGACGCGTGCCACGCGGTTCTCTGCCCTGAAGCGCTGGGCGATGGACGTGGCGAAGCGCCGCGGTATGAAGCGAGCCAAGGTGGCGCTCGCTCGCAAACTCGCGACCGTCCTTCACCGCATGTGGGTTGACGTCAGCGCGTTCCGTTGGGGAAAGGATACTGTCGCCCCGTAAAGGCGAGATGAGATTACCGAAGCAGGCCGCCGACGGCGCTGCTTCTCCGAGGTCCCGTCGCTGGGACGAGGGCTTGGCAAGGTCGGGAGTAGTGCTGTGAAGGCTTCGGCAAATCACGCGTCCTAGATTGACCTGCCAGCTTAAGGATCTGATGGCATGGTGTGGCAGTCTTGGTGCTGACCACGGACAGAAGCATGATCCTGGCGGCGTGATAATCACTCGAAGGGACTTGACGAGCAAAGGCCCATTACAGAAGTACTACAGTTGCATTTCATGTCTCATTTTGTAGTGGGCTCTCATTGCGGCGGCCTGATGTTTTCGTCTCCAGAGTGACCATGCGAGAACGAAAGTCGTCCTCATCGGCGGTCGCAGCAGGAGCCGTGTGATCAGTTAGCGGATCTCTGCGACGCTTGGCAGAAGCGCAAGTTTGTCGGTCAGGCGGCGACGCGCGGTCATAAACACCCTCCTATCAGCGTCAGCCCCAGAATGATGTCCGCACTGCAGAATCCGCTTCAGATCGCCAAAATACATTCTGCCAAAGTGTGCTAGGCATCGAGGCCAGCTTCGGCATGCCGAAAGGCGCGGTCGTCTGGCAATACGACCGCGTGGAGCCGATCGACAGAACGCAACGCTCCGATTTGATTGAACGGTCCCTTATCCATGGAGATCAGATTTACTCTTCTGTGATTTCAATCGCGCCAGAGCATACGGTCGAGGACGAGAGCGCCTCCCGCTACATTTCTGGCTATTTCCTTCGCTCTGATTGCCGCGAGAGACGGGACCGAGCCCTCGAGAATAATGCAGCCAGGCGTCGAACTGACTTCAATCATCTGACCTGCGCAAACGTCATCCATTGCAATGGCTGCCGAAATTGCTGCAATCAGGCTGGTGTCCGCACTGACGGATTTCAAGCCGAAACCCGTTCCAAAGAGGTCCATAGTTCACTTCCCAATGGCACCGTCGTGAAGTTGGATGAATACTCCAGTCGGTACGGTACCCCCGATGCGTCCGCGAGGCATCAGGCTACGTTTGCGCGTTGCCAATTTCGCTTGCTCCGATCCCGGGGAACGCTCCATCGACAGGTGCGGCAGCGCCTGTTGCGAAGAAACGCGTCATGCCAATAGCGGGCTCATCCCATTGTCGCGGCATCCCTATGAGAACGTGCGACTGCAATCCGCCGTTACCTGGCCGACGAGGTCGTCGGGCACCTGGATGTCGGCTAACGCGGCGGCGACGAGTTCATCGCGTTTTGCACGGTTATCAAAGCCCTTGATCGTTGCAAGGTCGGTATTGCTTGCCGTGGCGATGCGACCCGCCGTCGATGTACAGATGCCGGCCAGCGTTTGCACACGCGCAGCTTCCACTGCAAGCGCGCTTGCGCCCGTCGTGGTAATCCACCCCGCACTGAAAGCAATTACAGGCGCTGCTATGAGCCCGAGAGCAAAGCCCTGCGCAAACGGCTTTACCCATTGCCTTTCGTTTCCGTCTCCCATGATCGTCCTCCTCAAAGTCGTGAGTTGCCCCGTCCTCATCGGAGCCGCACGCGGGGCTCAGCATCGTCATCACGTCGGACATCAATGTAACGCGCCAAGCCTTGGGGGGTAAATTAATATTAGGCTCATCTGTATAAACTTTGCGTGTAACTGTCGCGATTGAGAACAAGCAAGAGATGCATGCAATCCGCCGCTTATTTGCTCAGACGGGCAACCGGCCAAGCAAAAGCTGCCAACTTGAAATCAAGGCAACTTTCTCTTCGCTGTTGGCCGGGTCGTCCAGACTCAGTCAGAGCGAACAATTCGATTTCGATCAGGACCAGCACTCCAATCCAGGCCTCGAATGCCTCTACGCCGCCTTATCCAAAGGCCACTGTGGGCCTTCGATAGCGGAGCTGACGTCAAGGCAATCGTCAGACGTGCGAGCGGAAACGGTTCGAATGGCACCACATCGCACCCGGCAAGCACGGTGCGGAATGTATCGTGGAAGGCTTCAACGACAGTTTCCGCAAAGCGTGCCTCAACAAGCCACTGTTCTCGTTACTGGCTCATGTACGGGCCGAGATCATCGCATGGAAGAAGGTTGCAACAGGCAACGGCCACTCTTATCACTGGATGATATCAGGCCCACCGAATATGCAATGAAACGGCGATGGATGCTCCGAAGCGTCGGAGGAGGCGTCCTTCAAAACGCCGCTAGCGCTCTGCCAAACCCTGATGAGCCGGTTTTCGGCCGGCACTTCTCCAGTTCCGCGCGCATTCGACAGCTCTGGCAAACCGCTCATGGTGCGAAGTCGTGACCGATCCGTCAGGAATGTAAGTCGAAGTGGCCGTGCGAGCGGCGGCTGTGTCGACGCCGCACAATTCTGCCAGACCGAGGGCAGTTAGTTCATGCATGGCTGGAACGATGATCCGTCGCTCGCTGGCGGATGCAAGGAACTGGGCAAAGTAGGTGCTTTGAGAAAGCCCCCCATCGATTGAAATGGCGCCTTCCGTATGGATGACGTCAGCCGCAGCGTTAATCAATCCGACAGTGAGCATGGCGATACCCTCAAGCACGGCACGCACCATGTCCCTGCGGTCTGTCGCGTGATCCATGCCAATGAAGACCGGTGCCGCGTGGCGATCCCAATGCGGTGCGGCCAGACCAGACAACGCTGGTACAAAGGCGATTCCCCGACCCAACGCCGAGCATCCGTCAAAAGCATGCAATTCTTCCACAGAAGAAAACAGGCCGATTGTGCGAGCCCATTCGACCGCGGCTCCAGCGTCGTAGACGCCACCCTCAAGAGCAAAGACGGGCCTTTCATCGTGTCGCTGCCAGGCAACGGTCGGAAGAAGATCCCCTGCCAGCGGACGTTCGCTACCAGCAACCGCCAAGAGGAAAGCACCGGTGCCGAACGTGATCTTGCAGTCGCCGGGCCGGCGGCACCCGTGCCCATAGAGGGCCGCCTGCTGATCGACGATGGAGACCTTCACCGGTGTTCCGTCGATGAAACCGAAACTCGCGTCGACGGGAGCGATCGGCGGCAGGCATTCGATGGGCACCCCGTGCAGGGCACACATTTCTGGGCTCCAAACCTGTCTGTCGAGGTCCAGTAGCCCCGTCCGGGAAGCGGTTGCGACATCGGTTGAAAAGCTACCGCACAAGCGATCGAGAAAGAACGCATCGGTTGTGCCAAGCCGAAGGCGGCCGGCAGACAATGCCGACTTCACCGCAGGTACGTTTCGCACCAGCCATGCGAGTTTGCTTGCCGAGAAGTAAGGATCAAGCGGAAGCCCTGATATTGCCTTCGAGCGCGCGCCTGCGCCAGCGTCGAGTTCGGCCAGTACGTCCGCCGTGCGGGCATCCTGCCAGACGATGACACGCGACAGCGCCTCGCCGGTCACAGCATCCCACGCAAGGCAGCTTTCGCCCTGGTTGGCGATGCCAATGGCGTCCACGGTACCGGCCTTCTTGAGCACGGCGCGGATGTTTGTCAGCAATTCCTCCGGATCGTGCTCGACCCATCCGGGGGCCGGATGGAATTGCGTGTGACGAATGGCAGCGACAGTCTGGGCGTCTCCGCCGTCCCCGACCACAAGGCATCGGGTCGATGTCGTGCCCTGGTCTATGGCCGCAACGCGCATTCGTTATTCCTCCCGAAAGCGAAAATGAACCGCCTGTGCTTGGCATGCCCCGTCCGGAATTGGTACGAGGACCCGTCGTTCCGGCATCCACTGCTGCGCCTTTCGCCACACCTCGCGCCCATCGAGTTCGAGCGATAGGACGCCGCGACAGCATCGATTGAAGCGCAGCTGGAATTGGCGGAAGGCGGACGCATTCAGCTCGATGCGACGCAGGATCTGCGGCACCACCAGTTTCACCGGCGGATCGAAGGTGAGAGCAACCGGTGGGCCGGCGTCCCCTCGCCTGTCCAGATCTGACGCAATCGCCGCACCCACGGCTGTACCTTCGCGGAACGCCCAGCCGCCGGTCTCAACGGCGCGCAGTACGTTGCCGCTGGCGAAGTAGAGGGGGTTTTCCGTACGACCGTCCTGATCAACAGCCGGCCCCGCACTGCCGGAAGCAATTCTGATCGAAGACTGCAAGAAAAGCGCGGCCTCCGGCGTGAAGCGCCCTGTGAACAGAATTCCGTCGCAGGAAATAGTTTGGGTGCCGCCGTTCTGCAGCCGGACTGTCGCAGCCTCAACACGCGACGTTCCGCGGATATCGACAACATCCGCACCGCAATGGAACGGGATGCCGACAAGAGTTGGAAACCAGTTGAAGGGGGAGCGTGCGATCGCATGCCGTTCAGGCTCAATCATGGCAACCGGTCGCGCCCGATGGGATAGACAGGTCAGGACGGCAGACAGTGACACCAATTCAGAGCCGACGATCAACGGGCGACTGAACGGCATGAGGCCATGGAGGGAGACATAGGACTGAAGTGTGCCGGTCGTGACGATACCCACTGGGCGATCTCCGGAAACCAGCCTCGCCGAGCGCGGCATCTCGCGCGCGCCGGTTGAAACCAGGATGCGGCGAGCCGAAAGTGTCGCGGTGCCCTTGTCGGATACAAAGGTTATGACACCATCATCCCCCAGCGAAACGACGGAATGCCCAGTGCGGACATCGACCTGCGCGATTCTAGCTTGCCTTTCGAGCCGCCTGCCGTAGGCGGCCCCGAAGTAAATCCGACCGAATTCCCTCATCCCGAAAGGCGAGTGGCTGCAATGACGGGTTGCCCCACCGAGGTACCCTTCCCGCTCAAGGATCACTACACGCTCAACGCCGCAGCGGCGCAGTTCGAGAGCTGCGGCAACGCCGGCAGGTCCGCCACCAACGATGATGACGTCCGCATTCAGGTCGTTCATGATTGTTCCAACTCAGCAACCGCAAGCGGTGTTTTGAACATGCCCTTCGTCATCTCGGCCAGACGCGCATTACAATAGAACCCCTGGCAACGTCCCATCCCCGCGCGCGTGCGGCGTCTGAGGCCGCCGAAGTCGCCCGGAGGTACAGAGCTTTCGAACGTAGCCTCGATCTCGCGCTTTGTGACAAGTTCGCAATGACAGACGATTTCCCCGTGATCCGGCTGCTGCCAGTCGCGATCCTGTGTTTCTCCCAGGCTTGGGACGCTGACCTGTGGCACCTTGGCTGGAGGAGACAAGACGACGCCGAATCTCTCGTGCAGCGCCAGTGCATGGCGCGCCAGGCCAAGCGCTGCGCTGAGCCCGGTTGAGCGGATGCCGCCGAGCGTTATCGCCCGCTGTTCCGGTCGGGAGTAGACGCGATACGCCTTCTTTTCGGTCGCCGGTCGCAACCCAGCATAGACCGCCGTTACGGGAATGTCGGCCAGTGCCGGCACGATCTGCGAGCCACGCTTCAACAGCGCCTGAAGCCCATCCTTCACAACTGTGGCGCGGACCCGATCATCCTGCTCTTCGGCGGTTGGTCCAACGAGAACGTTGCCGAATGCCGTCGGGCATACCACGATACCCTTGGTGACCTCAGTTGGAACCGGCAGCACGATGCGCGGCACGAACCGAAAGGCCGCTTTGTCGAGAACGACGAACTGTCCCTTGCGCGGCCTGATCTGAAACTCGGGCTCAAAACCGAGCCGTTGATCGACGACATCGCCGAACAGGCCCGCTGCATTAACGACGGAGCGGGCGACCACGGTGCCGGCGGTGGTCTCCAGCGTCCATTCGGCGTCGAACTTACCGCTCAGCAACTCGGCGTCGCGCAGGAGGACAGCCCCAAGCGCCAAGGCCTGCGCAAGGTAGGCAAGGGGCGCTGACCACGGATCGATGATGTGCTCGCCCTCCACCTCAAGTGCCGCGACCAGGCTCCCAGCGAGCGCCGGCATAGATTTGCGGGCCTCGGCGCGTGTCAGCAACCTCAATTCGAAGATGTTGTTTTCGCGCCCTTGCGCCTCGATCGCTTCCAGCTTTTCCGCCTCCAAGCGGGTCCAGGCACACACGAGCGCGCCAGTCCTGATAATCGGGAGATTGAGGCTTTCCCTGATCTCCAGGTATTCCTGCCTGCCTGCGCGAACGAGTTCGAGTTCGAGGCTTTCGGCCGGAGCATCAAAGCCAGTGTGCAGGATGGCACTGTTGGCCTTCGATGCGCCCGATAAAATGTCCGCTCCCTTCTCGATGACGACCACCCGGGCTCCGGCAAGTGCAAACCGGCGAGCAACGGCGCACCCGACCACGCCGGCGCCAATGACGGCAACGTCGAAAAGATCTTGGGTCGTGAACTTGGATCGTTGGAGCATCACGGGTCTCCTTCCACTCTGTAGACAGTCAGTCAGTATGGCTGTTGGAGCGCGATTGCGGGAGGCGGCGATGGTGATCCGCCCCATTGCAGGGCGGACCAGGTTTTTGACTGCGCCTCAACGGTAGGGGTAGCCGGCCTTCTGCATGGTCTCGGCATATTTCTTGAAGGCGCCGACGACCTTGCCTGCGCGAGGGCTCGAAGCGGCCACTTCGTCCCAGAAGCCCTCGGAATCCTTGATCACTTGCGCCCATTCTTCGGCCGGGAGAGCCGTCAACTCCATCTTTTCGCCCTCGACGCGAAGTTTCGCCTCCCCTCCCCAGTACCAAACGTCGCGATAGTAGTGCGACTGGTCGATCGTAATACGGAAGAGTTCCTGCAGGTGTGGTGGCACTTTTTGCCAGCTGGGTGTGTTTGCGAAATAGCTGCCGAACCAAGCGCCTGTAACAGAGTTCGTCAGCGCGTATTTGCAGACATCCGCCCAACCCACTTCATAGGCTTCGGTGAAGCCGCACCAGGCTACGCCGTCCAGTTCTCCCGTCTGCATCGCAACTTCAACGTTGTCCCAGGGAATGGTTACCGGGACCAGGCCGTAGCGCGACAGGAAGCGCCCTGCGGTCGGAACACCAAAAACGCGAAGGCCTTGCATATCCGCAAGGCTGCGGATCGGCTTGTTGACGGTGAAGATGTGCAGCGGATCCCAGGCGCCGGTAGAGAGCCAGGTGACGTTCTCGACTTCCCCGTAGGCTTCTTCCCAGATCTCCTTCAAGCCGTAGTACCTGAACAAGGCTGGGACATCGAGGCTGTAGCGCGTGGCGAAGGGGAAGTATCCGCCAAAAACCGCGATGTCGACCGGGGATGCCATTGTCGCCTCGTCGGATTGCACTGCATCGAGCGTGCCGCTTTGCAGGGCCCGGAACAGATCAGCTGTCGGTACGAGCTGATCTGCGTAGAAGAGTTCAATCTCCATCTGGCCATTGGCAGCGGCATTGAAGGCGTCGATCTGCGGTTTGATAACGTGCGCGCCGAGCGGGGCGCCGGAGTAGGTTTGCAGGCGCCACTTGATCGGGCCGCTCTGGGCGTTGACATAGGGGGCTGCCAGCGTCGAACCGGCAACCACTGCGCTGGCGCCCAGTCCAGTCTTTGTCAGGAAATGTCGACGAGTTGACAGGATCTGCTGCGATGCACTTGGTACCTTCGTGTCCTTTGTCATCCTATTCTCCTCTGGTTATCCGGGGCTTTTTCGTTCGGTCAGCCCTTCACATTCAAATGCTCAGGAAGCCACAGCGCCAGCTGCGGGAAGGTCATGACCAGCGCGATCGTCGCAGCCATGATAAGGGCGAACGGCCAGATCGACCGATAGATGTCGGCCAGCGTGATCTCCTTCGGCGCCAGCGAGCGCATCAGGAAAAGGTTGTAGCCAAATGGCGGAGTGATATAGGCGATCTGGCAGGTCATCGTATAAAGTACGCCGTACCATATAAGCTGGTTATCAATGCCGAGATCCAGGATTTTGACCAGCGGGATATAAAGCGGCGCCACAATCACCAGCATTGCCGTGTCATCCAGAAACATTCCCATCACGATGAAACTTATCTGCATCATTATGATGATGGACCAGGGTGAAAGATCCCACTGGCGGATGAAGAGATTTTCAATCGCTTTCACCGCGCCGAGGCCATCGAAGACGGCGCCAAAGGCCAAGGCGGCTAGGATCAGCCACAGGAACATGCACGAGACCGCGAGCGTCTTCATAGACGTTTCGCGCACCAGATTCCAAGTGAAGCGCCCTTTCAGCAACGCGGCCAGCGTCGCGCAAGTGGCGCCGACCGCCGAACTCTCAACGAGGCTCGTGTAGCCGAAGACAAAAAGGCCGGTCATGAAGAAAAAGATCGCGAAGGGGATGATCCCTGCCCTTGCCAGCGCCAGCTTCTCGCGCAGCGGCATGTCGAGTTCTTCGTCTGCGACGGTAGGAGCAAGCTTTGGATTGAGCCGCGAGCGGAACACGACATAAAGAACAAAAAGAGCGGCCATGATGAGGCCGGGAACAAGGCCGGCGAACCAGAGCTTTGAAACCGGCTGGCGGGCGATCATGCCGTAGAGCACCATGACGACAGAAGGTGGGATAAGGATACCAAGCGACGAACCACCCTGGACGACGCCAGAAATCAGGACTTTGTCGTAGCCGCGCCGCAGCATTTCCGGAAGCGCGATCGTCGCGCCGATGGCCATACCTGCGACCGAAAGGCCGTTCATGGCTGAGATGATGACCATCAGGAAGATCGTGCCTATGGCAAGCCCGCCGCGCACACGGCCGAACCAGACATGCAGCATCTTGTACAAGTCCTCGGCAATCCCTGACTCCGATAGGATGTAGCCCATGTAGATAAACATCGGCAGGGTCAGCATCGCATACCAGTTGAACAGCTTGAAAACCTGATTGAATGGCAACTCGATCGCACCTGGCCCATAAAGCAGGAGCGCTGCAGCGGATGCTACAAAGCCGATCGCCCCAAATACGCGCTGGCCGGTTACGAGCAGCAGCACCATCGATGCGAACATGAGGAGTGCGATCATATCGTAGCTCATCGCAGTTCCTCACCGCGTAGCGCAGCAACATGCTTGAACACCAGCGCGATTGCCTGCATCAGCATGAGGATGAGACAGGCCACCATCAGCGACTTGATCGGAATGACGGAAGGGTTCCAGATGGAAAACCGCCGCTCGTTCGTCTGGAGCGCGTAGATCAGGCTGGAGACCGAGCCGGCCAGCAGAACACCCAGATAAAAGATCAAGCAGCCGACGGTCGCAAGGTCCACCTTGGCGCGGCCGCGTATCGACAGCGTCGAGTACCAGAGGTCCATGCGGACATGATCGTTGTTCTTGAGCGTTATCGGCCCGCCCATAAAATAGTAGGCGGCCAGCGTGAACTGGGTGAGTTCCACTGCCCAGTGGACCGGCATCCGGACGAGATTTCGCGTCACGGCGTCGAAGAGAAGGGTAGCGCCCATGACGAATATTAGCGACGCCGCCAGATAACCTACATAGTCGGAGATTTTCTCGGTCGCCCTGACATAGGCAGCGATCAGACCACGCATGCACGCTCCCTCGCATTTCCATGTGTTGCCGTCGAGGTGACGTATTCGCTCCGTTGCCAATAGACAGTCTGGATTGAGATCAGCAACTCGATGGAGACGGAACCGCTCCGCACTCTTACGGACAAAATCCGACTTTTCAGTCAATCGGCAGCGTTCACTGAACGCATTCGCCGCTCAATCGAAGCCGGAGCTCAAATGGGGAAGATCGCTGCGACGCGGCGGCCACTGCGGCGGGCTGCGGCGAATATGCGATCTCCACCCTTGCTGACCCGCAATCGCGCGCCGGCAAGCGATGCACTTTGATCGTGAGGATGAATGCCTCATCAGCCACTGTAGCTTGTTTTTTGCCAAAGAAAAGACACATTCTGACGGTTTTCGCCCATACAGCAATTATTCGGTCAATCCCCTGCCCGTTCAGTGACGGATCACACACAGAGTTGACCGAACATACATACGATCCTACAATTCCCGATACTGAAGAAACGGAAGCGGGTGACCGCATCGCCGCAATTCGGCGCGGCACTCAGGCCCCCTGGAGAGGCATCTTGCAACCATCCAAGCGCTACGAGGAGATATCCCGCCTTCTCGATCATTCGGGCGAGATGACGGTTGAGGATTTTGCTGACCGGCTTGGCGTCTCGCGCGAGACAGTCCGGCGCGATCTGACCCGGCTCGATGCGATGGGGAAGCTGCGAAAGTTCCATGGCGGAGCGCGGACTGCATCCCGGGGCAACGCTGCTATCGAGGCAGAAGATCCCTTCACACAACGCATGGCGCAGAACACCGACGCGAAGAAGAGGATTGCCAGCGCTGCACGCCGCCTCGTTGCATCCGGAGACTCACTCTTTATCGACACGGGAAGTACGACCGTGGCGATGGCTGAGGCGCTCGTCGCACTTCATGGTCTTGTCGTCATTACGAACGCTCCACGGATCGCGGCAATCGTCGCCGGCAACCCGAGCCACAAGGTCTTCCTGATTGGCGGGGCTTACGGAGTGGACGCAGGAGAAAGCCTCGGGCCGCTCGCACTAGAACAGATCGCCAAGTTTCGTGCGCGCCACGTCATCCTGACAGTCGGCGCTATCGACGCCACCTCCATAATGGACTTCGATCTCCAGGAGGCGGAGGTCGCAAAGGCAATGATAGAGCGGTCTGACCGCATCACTGTCCTTGTCGATCACAGCAAATTCAATCGGCGCGGGGTCTTCGAGGTTGCTCCGCTGTCGGCAATCGATTCGCTCGTTACAGACAATCGACCCGATGCAGCACTTGTCGAAGCGCTCACTGCCGCAGGCATCGAACTGATCATTGCCGAATGACTGGCATGGGTAATCATCCGTCGTCGAATATCTCGAGGCGATTTACTTGGCGTCCCGTTCACGACCTTATCGTTGCACCCTCCTGCTGATGAAACAGCCCCCTGGACGTGGCTTGGGCCGGGATTGACTTGCGCTTCCCCATTCCCGGCCGATCCGTCCATCGAGCGTAACACGCGTGCGTGGCAGGCGCCGCGTCCCATCGCGGCAGACGACCACATTGATCCCGCTCGCTGACTTGCCCAAAAACGTCCAAAGCGCGATACTTTTCCCGCAATTTGTGGGAACGGAGGAATCGACGATGAGACATCACACACGCGAAGAACTCCATACTGTTGCTGGCATTCACTGCGATGCCGACCACCGCCCCCTGACACGTGACGAGCGTATTGCGCGATGGGCGGAACTCTTGGAGCAGGATCCGGATCGGGTCCTCGTAACGCTTCAGGAAACCGAATACGAGCCTGACATCATCCGGGATGAAATGCGAGAAGACGGCTCCCCGATCACCATCGCCTTTAAGGACCCGGTGTTGCGTGGTGAGGGGTTGACGAATGATAGCTACGGCGAAGCGAAACGGTTCTTTGAATTCACCGACTGCCAGTTGCACTATATTGTCTGCAGCTGTCATTCGGGAGTGACGGTGCGTGGGGACGCAGCCGCAGAGCGCGTTCGCGACGTGGCAAAACCACACCCAGGACTGATCGGAATGCTGTGGGATGCACTATTGATCTTTCGCTGAAGGGTCCGTTACCCAGGCAAGGGGCGCCGTTGCGCAACTAGGTATCAGGACGTGGGGCACTGACTGCGGGGGCGTGGCCTGCACGACGCACAGCTCGGCTACGCATCATCTGGCGTGTCCATGGCTGTTCCAACATAGCTCGAGGTGATCGGCGCCTTGGCGGTCTGATCGTTGGGAGGCCGTGAGAACCGAAGTGCGGCGGTTACGCCGGGTAGGTTTAGTCGTTGCTTTCGTCCGTTGGCGTCAGGTTGGCTCAAGCAGCGGCGCGACTTGGCTCTGCGTTCTCAGCGCGGTCACGTCGAGCAATGCAGCGCGTCTCAAGAAAAGTGAAATCAATGCAAAATCAGGCGACAAGCAGGAAAACACCTGCATACTAAATCCTTGACGAGCGGCAACCATTCCCAAGTATGGGTCGCTTCATGTTGCTACCATTTTGATGTTGGGCGACACTGTCCTCGAGGCATGACTGAGGAAGGAACAATGGATTTAGAACGGATCGGACGAGCGCATATGATGTTGCGGTTGCCGCGGCAGCGCATGGAACTCGCCCAATCCCAGTCTCCTGCATTCTGCGATCCTTTGGAACGTTATGGCGTTGCTGTCATCCGACGAGATGAACTGCGAGATTGCGAGAACACAGAGGCCGGCCTGTTGGCTGAATGTGAACACCATTGCCTGGCCATCGAAGAACAAGTGCTCGCTCTCATCGCAACGACCAGCCCTCGCCTGGTTCGTTGACGACAAAGCTATCGTTTGTATGGGGATAGTGCAGATTTGTCAGCTTCCGCCGAATAGAGGGCAAATTTTACCAACTACATTAGCAACTCTAAATTAATCCAGCAGTGGCAGGCTTGCTCCAGTTGCCACCGTCCCTGCAAAACGAGCGGCAACACGGAGCCGCAATCCAAGACCCCGGGTTGCGGCTTTTCCCGTTCGCCTTGAGGTCGCGGCACTTTTTGCGTCGGGAGACATACCGATGGGATGCTTTTGGAACGATATGCCCTCGCGCCCAAGAACCTCGTCCGCCTGGGAGCCGCCGGGGTAGGTCCGCTCGAATTCTTATTCTAGCACGCAGCTCGCGATCGAGACGCTCTCAAGCCTTTAGGGCGCGTGGCGCACCTTCCATCAATTGCCTATTGCCTGGAGAAGCGATCAGGAGCCCAACCGCGAGAATCTCCAGCATGATGAAAGGGACGGAGCCTTGAAGATGGCGCCGAGCGCGATGCCAGCCGGTGCGGCCCATTTCAGATAGAACGCTGCCTCGGGCGGGCGGGCACAAGATGCTGTGCCGGGGCGGGTCCAATCGATATTCAAGGCCCGGCTTGTCCTTTTGACATGAGCTGCCTTGCTGCGATCGGTAGGACGATGACAACGCCGACGATCGTAGCAATGAGGTCCGGTGCGACGAGCAGGATTGCCGACACGACGAGGGCGGCGCGTTCGATGCGGTAGAGCGGCGCAAACAGCCAGTTAGAAACGGCCGCGGACAGCGCGATGATGCCGAGGATCGTGCCGGTGAAGGCCAGAAAAAAATCGCTCCAGGTAAAGTTGTCGGTCACCAGCAGCAGGGCGGGTTGAAAGGCGAAGACGAAAGGTACCAGCGCTTTGCCCATGCTGAGCCGAAAGGCGGTATTTCCCGCCTTGAAGGCATTGGCGCCGGCTATGCCCGCCCCGGCGTAGGCAGCCATCGCTACCGGGGGGGTCACATCCGCCAGAACACCGTAGTAGAAGACGAAGAAGTGAGCAACCAGTGGCTGCACCCCGAGCAAGCCCAGGATTGGCGCAGCGACGGCGACCATGATGATGTAATTTGCCGTTGTCGGAATTCCGCACCCCATCAAAATGCAGACGATGGCGGTGAGCAGTAGGGTAAAGAGCAGGGTCAGCGTAGGGACGCCCATCATCTCGAAGGGGAGGAAAGCCAGAATGGAATGGACCGAGGTAGCCCAATCCTGCGCCACACTTGTAACCATGTACGCGACCTTGAAACCGACACCCGTCAGCGTAACCACGCCGATCACGACGCCGACAAGAGCGGCTGCGGCCGTTACCGACAAGGACTGTTTCGCACCTAAAATGAAACCCTCCCAGACGCCATGGGCAGTGCCGCGCAAGCCACGCATCAGGCCGTGAGCGTTCACCTGCTGAATGACCAGAACACCAACGCAGGCGGTGATGGACCAGAAGGCAGCAGCAAAGGGCGTGCGCCCCGACAACAGAACCGCGACCAGGATGATGAGCGGCGCGACCGTCAACCACCCCTCCTTCAACACTTTCCAGACGTTGGGAAGTTCTGCTGCCGAAAGGCCCCTCAAGCCCAGCCTGCGCGCCTCAAGATGAACCTGCACAAGAACGCCGAAGAAGTGCATGAAGGCCGGCACGAGAGCCGCAGTCAGGATGGTCGTCAATGGTAAGCCGAGATATTCGATCATCAAGAAAGCAACCGCCCCCATCACCGGCGGAGTGATTTGCCCGCCGGTGGACGCAGCCGCTTCGACTGCGGCGGCGAAGTGGCGTGGATAGCCGACGCGGATCATGGCAGGAATGGTCAGCGCGCCCGTGGTAACCGTGTTGGCAATCGACGACCCTGATATGGATCCAAGCAATGCAGAAGAAAGCACCGAAACCTTAGCCGGCCCACCGGCATAGCGCCCGGCAAGCGCTGACGCTATGTCAATGAAGAGTTGCCCTAGTCCGATGCGGGTGGCCATTACGCCAAACAGGACGAAGTGAAAGACATATGTTGCGATTACGCCCAACGCGGTGCCGTAAATGCCCTGCGACGTGAGGTACAAATGGTTGACAATATTCGACCAGCTTGCGCCCGGGTGGACCAGAATTCCTGGCATCGATTTGCCGAAATAGGCATAGCAAATAAACAGGATTGCAATGAAGGGTAGGGGCCACCCCATGGAACGGCGCACGGCTTCCAGCAGCACGACGATCAACACCGTTCCCATGACAATATCTATAGGCAGTGGATTGCCGACACGGAATGCCAACTCACTGTAGATCCAAGGCACATAGAGCGCCGTGATGAGGCCTGCGATCGCCAAGCCCCAGTCGGTAAGCGGTAGCCCGAAGGGGGCAAGCGCACCGGGTCGGATCTCCCTCTTTCCAAAGGCAGAAAAGCTGAGAAAAACGAGAAGTAGGGTTACTCCAAGATGCAGGCCGCGATGGACGGTTGCCTGCGGAATGCCGAAGCCTGCTGTATAGAAGTGATAGGAGGAAAGCAGGAACAGAATTGTACTGGCAATGAGCGTCATGGGCCATGCCAGGCTACGAAAGCGCAACTCCGGATCAAACGTTTCTTCAATGGTCTGTAGTTCGTCCGCCGTGAGATGCCGAGCCTTGGTGTCGGCTTGCGCCTTTTCTTCGCCTCGTTTCATCGATCCCCACCCGTCCATAGTGCTGAAGCATGATCGGGGCTGCACATATCCTGCGCAGCCCCGATCATTGTTTATCCAAGTCGCAGCAAAGGTGCTCGCTCGCTTATTTCAACAGCCCGGCTTCTTTGTAGAACCGTTCGGCTCCTGGATGAAGCGGGATGCCGACACCGTTGAGTGCGCTTTCCTTGGTAATCATTTTGCCCTTTGCGTGTCCGGCATCGAGCTGCTTGCGGGTGTTTTCGTTCCACAAGGCTTTCGTGATTCCATAGACCAGATCGTCCTTCTGATCGGCACTGGTGATCCACTGCGCACCTACAGAGAGAGTTTTAACCTCCTCTGGATTGCCTTCGTAGGTTCCACCCGGGACCGCATCGGCTGCGAAAAAGGTATACTTTTCGCAGATCGAAGGGGCCTCTTCACAAGAGATCGGCACCAGCTTCACCTTGTGCTGGCTGGCCAGTTCGGCAATTGCACCCGCCGGAAAACCGCCGACAAAGAAGAAGGCGTCCATTGCACCGTCGCGCATACGGTCCGCAGCCTGGTCCGGCTTAAGAAACTCCGCAGACACATCAGCTTCGGAGAGACCATAGCCTTCGAGAATGATGCGCGCATCAACGAGCGTTCCCGAACCCGGTTCGTCAAGCGAAACCTTCTTGCCCTTCAGGTCTGCAACGCTGTTGATGCCCGAACTGGCGCTAGCCACCAGGTGGATGCTTTCCGGATAAAGGTTTGCGATTGCCCTCAGCTTGTCGACTGCCGGCTTGCCCTCCCATATCCCGGTGCCGGTGTAGGCCCAGGTTGCGACGTCCGACTGCGCAAAACCCGATTCCAGCGAGCCGCCGGCGATCGCATTGATATTGGCGACAGAACCATTCGACGACACCGCCGATGCAACGAGCCCGGGCACACCGCAGGAACCGCCCTCCTCGCAGCTTCGCGAGCCCGGTGGACTTGAAATGGCGTTGGCCAGAAGCCCGCCTATCGGATAGTAAGTTCCCGCCGTGCCGCCTGTGCCGATGCGAAAGAAGGAAATATCCTGTGCGACCGCTGCGGTCCCCAAACACAATGCAAGCGCTGCACCTCCCAGAATCTTCATGTGCTTCATAATTCTTCTGATCTCCTCTTTTTGCCCGATTTTGCGACAGATTAGGCAGCTTCACGTGGCAGTGCAAGGCGCAAGGCGACCTGACATTGTAGTGCGGCTGAAGTTCAAAGGGTGTTGGATGCCTAGGTTACACCAATCTGGCTCATCGTTTACGAACGGTCCGGCTTGCTGTGCGAGTTCAATTCGCCCGCAAGGATGAACTCTGTCGCAGTACTTCCCGGCGGGGTTTTCTAGTCAGGTTAGCGGCTGTGTGCAGCCAATGGTGCCGTTCACGCGATTTGAGAGTAGCGTAGCTGTTCTTGGGTCACCACCATGGTCGACAAACGATGCTCTGCCCAGGCAGCTCATCCAAAGGCAACATCCTCGGAAGTCCGATCGGTATCTTGATCACGATGACAGCGGGGCCGGTTCCGAGCGGCCAGCAGCATATCGATGTCAGGCGCCGATGATCCAAAACGACTTATGAGACGTTGAGCATGCTGCTCACTAATTCCGTAGGCGTTTGCAAGTTCGCGCTTAGAATATCGCACATCAGTGCGAAAACCTTGCGGATTTGTATGTGCAGCATTGAACTTCGGTCGCATCGAGATTTTTCCTCTACTGAGAACAACTGTCGTGACGAGCAATAGTTCCGAATACATGTTGGATCCGCTCCGCTTTGGTCACGCTCGGCTCCTCAGACTTGTGGTCAACGCTCCTCGACAGATCATGCTCCTTGAATTTTTCAGCAAAGTAGCACTCGGCTTAGAATAGGTTCTGTCGCGAGAACGAGATGGTCTTGTCGCCCTTCAGATCCTCTATGCCGATCTCACCTCTAGCAAGCAACGCGCTGTCTTTCCAAGGCCGGCAGATAGCGTTCCTGCGTAATGAAGAACCGGAGCGAGCCGATGTTTTCACAACCATGCGGAGAAGGCGGATTTGATCTGACCGTTCTCCACGCCGTGGATGATGTCGCTGGTCGAACGTTTCCTATTCGCTGCACTCTGTGGGTGGGGCGGGGATGAAAGCCGGGCATTCGACGCACACCCATGTACAGGGATGGCTGAAAGACTGGATGGCAAGATCAGCATCAGCACCCTACGACGCAGTTCATTCAATATCACACAGTACGTGCTAGCTAATCTCAGCCGGGAGGCTTCTCCATACTCGACTAACGACGAATATACAGATGGTGCCGAAAACGATACTTATGAGCGATTGTCCATCTTGTTCTGGGGAAAAGGAGAGCAGGTTGGACAATAGGAAGGCGCGCTTGATGTACGCCTTGTGGAGGAAAGGGAGGAGTAATTATGGCGGAACAGTCTTCGTCAAACGCCTATTGGTCAGCAAATATTCGTGTCATTTGCATTTGTCTCGCGATTTGGGCACTCGTGTCGTACGGGTTTGGCATTCTGCTGCGGCCTGCTTTGTCCGCCATTCCTGTAGGCGGCACCGATCTTGGCTTCTGGTTTGCGCAACAGGGATCAATTGTGATCTTCATCGCGCTGATCTTTTACTACGCCATTTACATGAACCGCATCGACCGTGAACACGGCGTCGACGAAGAGTGAGATGGGGAAATGGATCAGTACACACTTAATCTCTTGATTGTCGGCGCGTCCTTTGCGCTCTACATTGGCATTGCGATTTGGAGCCGTGCAGGATCTACTGCCGAATTCTACACGGCTAACCGCGGCGTCAACCCGGTCATGAACGGAATGGCGACGGCCGCCGACTGGATGTCGGCTGCATCTTTTATCTCCATGGCGGGCATTATCGCCAGCGGCGGCTACATCAACTCCACTTATCTGATGGGTTGGACCGGCGGTTACGTGCTTCTCGCGCTGCTATTGGCGCCGTACTTGCGCAAGTTCGGCAAGTTCACCGTTCCACAGTTCATAGGCGACCGGTTTTACAGTCAATCGGCGCGCCTTGTGGCCGTTGTTTGCCTCATCGTTATCTCTGTCACCTATGTTATCGGTCAGATGACCGGTGCGGGCGTCGCGTTTTCGCGCTTTCTTGAGGTCGAAGCTTCGACCGGTCTTTGGATCGCTGCAGCGGTCGTCTTCATCTATGCTGTTCTCGGCGGCATGAAGGGCATCACCTATACCCAAGTTGCCCAGTATGTCGTTCTGATCATCGCCTACACCATTCCGGCGATCTTTATATCGCTTCAGCTCACCGGCAACCCGATCCCGTGGTTCGGCCTGTTCGGCACGCATATCGAATCGAGTTTGCCGTTGCTGCAAAAGCTCGATCAGGTCGTCACCGACCTCGGCTTTAGCGCCTATACCGGCCAGGGTTCAATGCTGAACATGACCCTGTTCACGCTCTCATTGATGATTGGTACAGCCGGCCTCCCGCACGTCATCATCCGCTTCTTCACAGTTCCGAAAGTGGCCGACGCCCGCTGGTCTGCGGGGTGGGCGCTTGTCTTCATCGCGCTTCTCTACCTAACAGCTCCAGCCGTGGGCGCGATGGCGCGGCTCAATATCATCAACACGATCTTCCCTGGGGGAACTGAGCAACAAGCAGTTCGCTACGATGAACGCCCAGACTGGATGAAGAACTGGGAAGTCACCGGCCTCTTGAAGTTCGAGGACAAGAACGGCGACGGCCGGATCCAGTACTATAACGACAAGTCCGAAGGCTTCGCCGCCAAGGCTGCCGAGCGGGGCTGGACCGGCAATGAGCTGACCATCAACAACGACATCCTCGTATTGGCCAACCCGGAAATAGCGCAACTACCGGCATGGGTCATCGGCCTTATCGCGGCCGGTGGTCTCGCCGCCGCCCTGTCTACGGCTGCGGGCCTTCTTCTTGCCATCTCTTCGGCGATCAGTCATGACCTGATCAAGGATTGGCTAAAGCCGGACATTTCTGAGAAGAGCGAACTGATGGCCGCCCGTATCGCCATGGCAGGCGCTATCCTCATCGCAACGTTGCTTGGCCTTCATCCTCCGGGATTTGCCGCCCAGACCGTGGCCCTCGCTTTCGGTCTAGCTGCAGCCACGATCTTCCCGGCACTGATGATGGGCATTTTCTCCAAGCGCATTAATTCCGCCGGCGCCACCATGGGCATGATCGTCGGCCTTGTCGTCACATGTATCTACCTGTTCACTTACCTCGGTTGGTTCTTCGTCGCAGGTACGAACATGCTGGAGAACGTTCCGGAGAATTATATATTCGGGATTCCTCCGACGGCCTTTGGTCCCATCGGCGCCCTTCTCAACTTCGCTGTGGCCTATGTCGTCTCCATGATGACGGCGGCTCCGCCGAAGCATGTTCAGGATCTTGTCGAATCCATTCGCGTGCCGCGCGGCGCGGGTGCTGCGACGGGTCACTGAAGGCCTTGAAACCGTGGAGGCGGGCGGCGCAGAAACCGCCCGCCTCCAACCGTATCTTCCACCAATTGCAATTGTGGTCTTGTCAGGACTGCCATGCCCCCCACTCAGGCGAACATCACGAAATTCCTCGAATCCGTGCATCCTTACGACAGTTTGCCAGCATCCGAGTTCAAGCGCGTCGTGGAGCATTTTGCCTGCCAATCCTTCCTTGAAGGCAACAGCATCTACAGACGCGGAGAGCTGCTCCAGGGCCTTTACTTGGTCATGGAAGGCTCTGTGGAAGTCACGGATCAATCCGGCACCGTCATCTCCCAGCTCTCACCACGCAATTCCTTCGGCGAGCGTGGTCTGATGGGCGATGGATACGCTGTCACCTCTGCTCGCGCAGTTGTCGATACAATCGTGCTCGTCCTGCCGCCGGACGAGTTCACCCGTCTGATGGCGCAACCGGGAGTCTTCCGGCGTTTTTTTGCGCGGGGGCATCATGCCGAACCGCGCCGTGTAGATATGGCGACGCAGAAGGTCGGTGATCTGATGTCCAGCCCGCCGCTTGCTTGTGCGCCACAGGACAGTGTGCGTGACGCCGCCCGGCTAATGCGCGATCGCAAGGTTTCCTCACTCGGTGTGGTCGAGGACGGTCGGCTGGTGGGCTTGTTGACCACGCGCGACCTGTCGACGAGGGTTCTCGCTGAGGGCCTTAGCGCCGTTGAAACGCTCGTCTCTGCCGTTATGACCCACAATCCGACCGGTCTGCCGGTCGGGGCTCTTGGCGCCGATGTGCTCAATATAATGCTGGAGCACCGTATCGGGCACTTGCCCGTGGTCGATGGCGACACGTTCATCGGCATAATCACACAGACCGACCTCACCCGCTTCCAGGCGATATCCTCGACACAGATGATCCGCGAGATTGTGGAGGCAGACGATATCCAGGGGTTGCGCGCTGCAACTGCCCGCATACCGAAACTGCTCGTCCAGTTTGTCGGCGGCAACATTGCGCACGAGGTCGTGACGCGGTTTATCACGGATATCGCCGATGCGGTCACGCGCCGGCTCGTGCTGCTTGCCGAAGAGACGTTTGGACCGCCGCCTGTGCCTTTTGTCTGGCTTGCCTGCGGAAGCCAGGGACGGCAGGAGCAGACCGGTGTAAGCGATCAGGACAATTGTATCTTTATCGACGACGGTTTCGTCGAAAGCCAGCGACCGTGGTTTGAAAACCTCGCGCGTTTCGTCAGCGATGGGCTTAACGCTTGCGGTTACGTCTACTGTCCCGGAAACATGATGGCGACCAACCCGCGTTGGTGCCAACCCGTTCACGTCTGGCGCAGCTATTTTCATGGATGGATCGCGACGCCCGACCCGATGGCGCAGATGCTCGCTAGCGTCATGTTCGACCTGCGCCCGATCGCTGGTAGCCATATGCTGTTTGCCGATTTGCAGGCCGAGACACTGGAACGTGCCAGCCGAAACTCGATCTTCGTTGCCCACATGATCAGCAACTCGCTCAAACACGCCCCGCCTCTTGGTCTGTTGCGCGGCTTTGCGACCGTACGAAGCGGCGAGCACCGCGACCATATCGACATGAAACACAACGGCGTAATCCCGGTCGTCGACCTTGGCCGGGTCTATGCGCTGATTGCGCGCCTCACGCCGGCCAATACGCGCGCACGCCTGGTTGCCGCCGAAGAGGCCGGCGTGATTTCCGGCGCCGGCGCCACCGACCTCGTGGCCGCATACGACCTCATCGCGGAACTTCGACTGCGCAATCAGGCGGCTCAGATCAGAGCCGGCCGAACACCCGACAACTATCTCGCACCCTACGAGTTCGGCGACTTCGAGCGCTCTCACCTGCGCGACGCCTTCGTCGTCGTCAGAACAATGCAATCAGCCCTATCCCATCGGGGAAGCGCAACTGTTTAAAGGGAGCCTAAATGCTATTCGAGTTGATTGCCGCCATCGTCGCCGGCATCGCCTTGGCGGGTATCGTCATGGCCCTGCGCCGAATAAGTCGGGGTCTCCTGCCGAAATGGCTCATTCCCGCGGCCGCAGGTATGGGCATTCTCGGCTACGGGGTTTGGAGCGAATACAGCTGGTTTTCCCGCTCGCTCGCCGCACAGCCCGAGGGCGTGATCGTTGCCTGGCACAATGCAGAAAGCGACGCTTGGCGACCATGGACCTATCTCGCGCCCGTCGTTACCCGCTTCACCGCGGTCGACAAGCGCACGGCCCAACGCAACCCGGAATTTGCAGACCAGGTCATTGTCGACCTCCTCTTCGCAGCTCGCTGGCAGTCGAGCGTGCTGATCAAGGTCATCTTCGACTGCGCCGGACACAAGCGCGCCGATCTTGCGGGCAAGAATGTTACGATAGCGCAGAATGGCCATGTCACCGGCGCGAATTGGATAGATCTAGCCGCCGACGATAGCGTTTTGAAGGCGGCGTGCAGCCGACGCTAGGAGGATATCAGGTGCAGATGGGTCTGCGGGGGCGAGTTCTAGTCTTCTTCGCAGCGACAGCCGCGGGATGCCTTTCTGTCCTCGCAGTCGGTCTCTGGATGGGCTATCACCGCAGCGTCGACCCGGCGGTCATCGATGCGCTGTTGCAGATGGGTGTGGCTGCCGGCTTCGGCCTCTTGTCGTTCATTGCGTTGATGTGGCTCATGTTCGACAGACATATCGTGCGACCGATCGAGGATGTCGCCTCAGCGCTACGGGCGCGCACCCACGCAGAGGTGATCGGGGACATAGACACACCGGGCGCCCATCATCTGGGCGACCTGCCCGCCGCCGCCTCGTCGGCCATCGCTTCCCTGACCCAGGCGCGCAGCAACCTCTTCGCAACAGTTACGCGTGAGACGTCGCGACTTCTTGCCGACAAGAGCAAGCTCGAGCAAATGTTGTCCGACGTTGCACCCGCGGTTCTTCTATGTACCGGCCGCCATCATCTCGCATTCTATAACAGCGTCGCTCAGCAATCGCTCTCTACTCCTAAGATACCTGTGTGCCTTGATCGCAGCCTGTTCGACTATCTTGACGACGGTGCGATCCGCCACGCGCACCAGCGTCTGCTCGAAGCCGACATGCCGGACACCATCGTTGAGTTTGTCTGCTCGAACCCATCGGGCAAGCGACGGTTGGCTGGACGCATGCGTCTTGCGGGCGACAATGACGGCGACGCCGGCGCCTATGTAATGACGCTCCGGGATGTAACTGAGGAGCTTGCTGCCTTTGGCAGACGCGATCTGCTGCTCAATGACGTGTTCGCTTGGGCTCGGCGCGCATTTGCTACACTGCAGACATTGTCCGACGCGACAGTGAGCGAGACGTCGAATGCGCCGGCAGGTTCCCGGCAAGAGCTCGATGCACTTGATGGTATGATGGCTGAGCTGGAGACACGGTTTGAGGCCTGCCGAGTCGACGGTTGGCCCATGTCCCTCGTCGACACGCGCGAACTCACTCGGCAGATGCAACGGGAGTTTGCAGCCGAGGGACTTGCACTTGACGTGGAGACCGATGCACTTGCGGCGCGCTGCAATGCCTTCGATATTGTTTCTCTGTTTACTCATCTTGGTCGCCGCGTTGCGGGCCTGCATGGCCCCCGCCAATTCAGGATCGGGATCGCCGAGCAGCACGAGGAAGCGGTTCTGACGCTCGGCTGGTATGGACAGGGCATTGAACGCCATGACCTTGAGGCCTGGCTTTCAGAAGTCTTGCATGACGATGGCCCAACTGCCGAGAAGATATTGCGCGCCCATCGAACCACCGTCTCGCTTGCTGACTCTGAAGGCGGGGCATCGCTCTCTACGCGGTTGCGACCGATCGAGCGGCTCCGGCCGATCGCGATCAACCTGCCGCGCACCGTCACCTATGACTTCGACCTATTGTCCCGCGTCAGCTACGACAGGATACACGATGCGCGGCTCGACGACCTGACATATGTTGTCTTCGACACGGAGACGACGGGCCTTTTGCCCGATCGCGGCGACGAACTGGTGCAGATAGCCGCGGTGCGGATCGTCAACGGCAGGCTGGTCGAGGGAGAATGCTTCGAAACGCTCGTCAACCCGGGGCGCCCGATTCCGCCAACTGCATCGGCAATTCACCGAGTAACAGATGCAATGGTCGTCGATGCGCCGGGTGTGCTGGATGTTGTCGAGCGATTCCACAAGTTCGCGGACAACGCCGTGCTGGTTGCGCACAACGCACCTTTCGACATGGCGTTTCTCTACCGCCGCGAAAAAGAACTCGGCATCCAGTTCGATCATCCAATTCTCGACACTGTGCATCTTTCCGCGATCGTTTTCGGCCAGCAGGAGACGCATACACTCGACGCACTTGCCGGCCGCCTTACGATTTCTTTGTCGCAAGCGGAACGTCACACCGCCATGGGCGACGCAGTCGCCACGGCGCACGCCTTCCTAAAGCTCAAGTCGATATTGATGGGGCGAGGCATTGAGCGGTTCGGTGACCTGCAGGAACAAACGCTGCGTCACCGCCGATTGGTTTCAAACCTCAATGACCGCGCTCTGAAGGAATGAGCCTGTCGGCATCCGCCTGGACCCCACAGAATACGTAGTGCGATACACATCCAATTACGCATTCGTTCGCGTTCCAGGAAACAACAGGTCGACAAAGCGAACGGCCGTGGGTTGCGGTTCGTGATTGGCCAAACCTGGACGCTCGTTGGCCTCGATGAACACATAGTCCGGCTTCGAGGGGTCGCGAACCATAAGATCAATGCCGACTACAGGAATGTCGATAGCGCGAGCAGCCCGGCAAGCAGCATCGATCAAAACGGGGTGCACAGTGTCTGTGACGTCGTGTATCGATCCTCCGGTGTGGAGATTGGCCGCTTTACGAACTGTGATCTCCATCCCTTCCCCCAATACGGTTTCGAGGGAAAGCCCTTGCTCGGCCAGACAGCGCCTTGTCTCTGCATCTATCGGGATCCGGCTCTCTCCCCCTGTGGCAGCCTCGCGACGCCGGGATTGCGTTTCGATCAGGGAGGCGACATCACTGCGCCCATCGCCAACAACGAATGGCGGCCGGCGTATCGCTGCAGCAACCAGCTCGTAATCAATAATCACCAGGCGAAGATCCTGCCCCTCGAAGCACGCTTCAAGCAACACACGGTCACAGACCTGCCGGGCAGTGGCAATTGCCTCATCTACTCCATTCATCGTGGTGACGCCGACCGCGATACCCCTCCCCTGTTCGCCCCTCGCTGGTTTGACCACGACCTTGCTGTGCCGTTGCAGAAAGGCTTCCAAGCGTTTCCTGTCTTCGCCCACCTCGATCTGATCGGGAACCGCCAAGCCCGCGGATGAGACGACACGACGTGCAATGACCTTGTCGTCGCTGATAGACATTGCAACGGCCGACGTAAGTTCCGAAAGACTCTCACGACAGTGTACCGACCGGCCACCATGCGATAGGCGAAAGAACCCACCCTGTGCGTCGGTGATATCGACGTGAATGCCACGCCGGGCCGCTTCGTCCACAATCAGGCGCGCGTATGGATTGAGCGCCTGATAGGACTGATGCGGCATCACGAAGAACTTCTCGTTGATGGCATTTTTCCGTTTGACGGCAAAGAGCTGCATACGCCGGAAGTTGAGCTTCTCGTAGAGCTTTATCGCAAGCGCGTTGTCGTGCATCACTGATAGATCGACATAGGAAAGACCGCGCGCCTGGAAATGTTCGGCCAACTTACAGACAAGTCTCTCGCCAATGCCCGGCTGCCGTGCATGGGGATGCACCGCAAGACACCACAGTGACGCCCCGCGATCCGGATCGTCGAATAATCTTTGATGGTCGATCCCCGTTACCGTGCCGACAATCTCGCCGGACACGTCGTCCTGGGCGACGAAGTAGGTCAAAGACCGGTTGTCCCGTTCGGAAGAAAAGAAGTCGGATCGGATCTGAACCATGCCGCAGGCCGCATAGACCCGATTGACGCCTTCAGCGTCCGCGTCCGTTGCCAGCCTGCGGATCGTGATTGCGCGCGTGCGGCGTGGGTTTGCCCGATAGGTGGTGAGATTCAGTCGGAACGTGTGCGAAGGATCAAGGAAGATTTCTTGCGGCGCTCTTGACAGGAGAACATGCGGATCGCCCACATAAAATGCGATGTCGCGGCTTGAAGGCGCCTCTTTGCGCAGTTCGCGAAGAAGGATCTCGTCATCTGAAAACGTCTGCGCAAAGATCAGCCGCCCCCAGCCGCAATCGAGCACCACGTCCTTTTTCGGCTCGCCCGACGCTCGCGGGCGCCCCACAGGTCGACCGGGGGTCGCATATGTGCTCAGCTGTTTCAGGCGATGCGTTACCGCATTGGTGCCCTTGTTTCGCGGACGATGTAAGACGACCTCCTCCGTTTTTTTCATCTCACACCCCCTGACCCTGAAGCCACATTTCCAGAAGGCCCACTTGCCAAAGCTCGGAGCCGCGCAGCGGCGTTATGTGGTCGGACGGATCATCAAGCAGGTTTTCAAGGTATTCGCCCTGGAAGAATCCACGTTCCCGGGCCTTCTGCGATCGCAGGGCGTCGCGGATCATTTCGAGATATGGCCCTGAGATATGTTTCAACTGCGGCACCGGGAAATAACCCTTCTCTCGATCGATCACCGCGCTTGGAACCACCTGGCGGGCTACGTCCTTCAAAATGCCCTTGCCGTCGTCACGCAGTTTGTGTTCGGGCGGGATGCATGCAGCGAGCTCTACAAGTTCGTGGTCGAGAAAGGGCACACGGGCTTCCAGTCCCCAGGCCATGGTCATGTTGTCGACGCGCTTGACGGGGTCATCGACAAGCATGACGTTGCTGTCGAGGCGAAGAGCTTGATCGACGGGTGTATCTGCACCTTCGCGCCTCAGATGAAGATCCAGAAGTGTACCGCTGGCGTCGTGGTCGGCAAGCCACGAGTTTGCAAGCTGTGTCCGTAGAACCTCATGTGAGCGATCACGAAACGCCTTTGCGTAGTCCGCGACCACATCGTTGGAGCTCGCCAGCGGCTGATACCAGTGATATCCACCGAAGACCTCGTCCGCACCTTGGCCGGACTGTACGACCTTGACGTGTTTCGACACTTCCTTGGCCAGAAGGTAAAAGCCGACATTATCGTAGGAGACCATTGGCTCGGACATGGCGGCAATGGTGCCTGGCAATGCGCTCATAAGGTCGGCAGAGGGCACAAAGATCTTGTGATGGTCCGTCTCGAAATGTCCGGCAATAATGTCCGAGTAGACGAATTCGTCACCCTTCTCGCCGTGGGCCTCTTCGAAACCAACTGAAAAGGTTTTGAGACCCTGCTGGCCGGCTTCGGCAAGCAAACCCACGATCAGGCTGGAATCGACGCCACCCGACAACAGAACGCCAACCGGTACGTCGGCGACCGTCCGGCGCTTTACGGCCAGCCGCAGTGCACCAAGGAGCTGTTCTTGCCATTCCTCGCGCGTCACAGCGGCATCACGCGGCCGACGCCGGTAGGGTGGATCCCAGTATCGTCGGTCTTTGAACGTGCCGTCACGCTCATATACCCGAATGGTTGCCGGCGCTAATTTGCGGACGCCGTTCAAGATGGTTCTTGGGGGTGGCACAACTGCGTGGAAGGTCATGTAATTATGCAGAGCCACAACGTCGATTGATGTATCGACGCCACCTGCTTTGACTATGGCCGGCAGGCTCGAGGCAAAGCGCAATGCGCCGGAAATTTCGGCGGTATAGAGGGGTTTGATCCCGAATCTATCGCGCGCCATAACGACGCGCCCAGTGTCGCGTTCATGGATGACGAAAGCAAACATGCCGTGAAACCGGGATACGCATTCCTCGCCCCAGGCATGCCACGCCTTCAAGATGACTTCCGTGTCGCCGTCTGAGAAAAAAGTGTACCCGCGTACCTCGAGTTCTGACTTGAGCTCACGAAAATTGTAGATGCATCCGTTGAAGACTAGCGATAGCCCGAGATCGGAATCGACCATGGGCTGTTGCGACTTGTCGGATAGGTCCAGAATCCGCAACCGCCGATGCCCGAGCCCGACATTTCCCCGCACCACGACACCTGTTGCATCCGGCCCGCGGGGAGCGAGGACATCTGCCATCGTTGAGACGGCTATGACCGACGGAACTGCGCCATCGAACCTGATTTCTCCGCAAATTCCACACATGAGCTTGGTTGGAACCTCCACTTCTGATTGAAAGACAAGCGTCAGACACTCCGGATTTTGTCGATGTCCTGAGGCGACTGAAACGCAACGCCTGTTGGCGCAAAGATGTTCCGCCTCATTCGATTGCCTCGGATCGCTCGATTACCTCTGCCCGCGCAAGCATGTAGGCCTCGGCGAAAGCCATGTGCTCTGCAGCAATCCGCCGCGAATCGTCAACTCTACCGTCCTTCAATGCGGCCATCAGCCGATATTGGAACGACAGCCCCTCCTCACGCGAGCTCGGTGCCGGGTCGGCATAAATTTGCCGCGCCAGCGGCAGCCCCCGCAACAGGTTGTGCATCAGCCCGCACAGGAAGCCGAGCAGCGGGTTGGGGCACATTTGCGCGAGCTGCGAATGGAAATCGAGTTCCGCCACCCGCTGCCGATACTGCTCTTCGGGATCTCCGGGCGGATGATCGTAGATCCGTATGGTTCCTTCCAGGAGGGCTAGTTGATCCGCGCTCACCCGACCGGCTAGCAGTGCTGCGACTTCCGGCTCGAGTGCTTTGCGGATGGCATAGATATCGGAAAGGCTGGGCTGATCGAAAAAGAAGTGGGTCGATAATAATTCCATGGCGTGCTGGGCGGACGGTGTGGCCACGAATGCTCCACCGCCCGGCCCACTGCGTGTGTAAACCAGACCTTGGGTTTCAAGGGCCTTCATCGCTTCGCGCACGGTTCCCTTCGCCGCCTTGAAGCGATCGATCAGGTCACGCTCTTGTGGCAGGCGGTCGCCGGGCCGAAGCTCTTCCGACCGGATGTAGTCCTTCATGAGTTCGGCGATCGCCTCGGGCCGACGTCTTGTCTTGCCAGCAGGCGTAAAGAGGCGTTTATCCACTTCACCATTGAGGCGCCGTTTTTCGCTGATGTCTGGCATGGTACGTCACTTTCTCCTGATGCGAGGCGCACTCGCGACAAGCCGCTGTGTATAGGCGTGTCCAGGTTCGGCAAACAGACGCGTCGGCGGCGCCGTCTCGACCACTTCGCCGAAGTGCATCACCGCAACGCGATCCGAGATCGCCTCGACCACGGCAAGATCGTGGCTGATAAACAGGTAGGATAGGCGGAACCGGGTCTTGAGGTCACGGAGAAGCAAAAGAACCTGTGCCTGTACGGAGACATCGAGCGCGCTTACCGGCTCGTCGAGCACGATGATTTCGGCTTCCGCGGCAAGTGCTCTGGCAATTGCGATCCGCTGCGCCTGGCCGCCGGAAAACTCGTGCGGAAACCGGGAGAGTGCATCCTTTGGCAATTGGACGGCATCGAGCAGTTCCTTCATCCGCTCGCGTCGCCTTGAAGGTTCATATCCGCACAAAAGCTTGAGTGGCACTTCGAGAATGTCGCGGGTCGACTTTCGCGGGTTGAGCGATGCTATCGGATCCTGAAAGACATACTGGATCACCTTGCCGAAGGCGCGCGGACCTTCCTGACGAAGGACGCGTGCATCCTTGCCGGCGATCAGCATGCTGCCCGAGGTCGGCGTTTCGAGGCCGACGAGCATACGGGCTAACGTACTCTTGCCCGAACCGCTTTCTCCAACGATGGCGAGCGTCTCGCCGCGCGCGACTTCAAGCGAAACGGATTTCACCGCCTTGACCTCGTGGTGCGATCGGCTGAACAGGCTCACTCCGCCTCCAAATGTTTTAGCAAGATCTCGAACCTGGATCGCATAAGTCATAGTGCCTCTTCCTTGTGACCGGGAAAGAGCTTTGCGACCCGATCCAGGAATTGCTTCCCCGTGCCGAGTTCGGGTACGCAGGCGATCAGTCGCTTCGTGTATGCGTGTTTGGGATTGGCGAGGACGTCGCTCGTTTTGCCGGACTCCAAGATTTCACCATCCTTCATCACGGCGACACGGTCGCAAATCTCCGAGACGACGCCGAAATCGTGGGTGATGAATAAGAGAGCCATGCCACGTTCGCGCTGTAACTTGCGCAGAAGCTCCAGGATGCGCGCTTGCACGGTAACGTCGAGGGCTGTTGTCGGTTCATCGGCAATTATGATGTCCGGATCGTTGGCGAGGGCCATTGCAATGCCGATGCGCTGTCGCTGGCCGCCAGACAGTTGGTGAGGATAATGTTTCGCCCGCTCGGACGCGTCCGGAATGCCGACCTTTTCCATAAGGGCGATCGCCATCGCCCGGCGCTTTGAGGGACGAACCGTATGGTGAGCGGCGATCGCTTCCTCCACTTGCCGTCCGACCGCATACATCGGATGCAACGTCGTTAGCGGATCCTGGAAGATATAGGCGACGCGGCTGCCGCGACTTGCGATCACGCGCGTCTCGGGCATGGCGAGCACGTCCTCCTTGTCGAGGTAGATTGCACCATTTCGGATGACGCCGGGCGGAGACGCGACCAGTCCCATGATCGACAGCGCCGTAACGCTCTTGCCTGAACCGCTTTCACCGACGAGGCCGAGACATTCACCGGGCCGTAGACTCAACGAGACACCGCGCACTGCAGGAACGATCTTCCTGCCACGCTGGAAGCCGGTTTCGAGCTCCTCTATCGCCAGGACGGCATCTTCTTGCGACTTGGACGGTGCCACCCGATCGCTGGCAACATCCGTCACGGGACCTGGGCGTGCGAGCGCGCCAGATCTGAGACGCGGATCGAGCACATCACGGATACCGTCGCCAAGCACATTCAGGCTGATGACGATGAGAAAAATCATGACGCCCGGCACAATGGAGACGTGCGGCGCCGTGAAAAGCTGCGCGCGCCCCTCCCCCAGCATGGATCCAAGGTCAGCCTGCGGAGGCTGTGCGCCAAGACCCAGAAAGCTCAGACCTGCAGTTTCAAGGATCATCCAGCCGGCCGTGGTTGACATGGTGATGACGATAACGGGAAGAATGTTCGGCAACACTTCCGTCAAGATCACGGAGAGATGCCCTTTGCCAGAAAGGCGCGCCGCATCGATAAATTCGCGATGGACTTGGCCTCGTGTCACGCCACGCACATTGCGCGCAAAGAATGGAATATTGACGACGGCGATGGCGTAGAGGGCATTCATCAGACCCGGCCCGAGAGCGGCGACGATCGCAAGCGCAAGCAATATATAGGGAAATGCCATCAGCATATCGATGCCGCGCATCATGGTATTGTCCGTGCGCCCTCCGGCATAGCCCGCCACGATGCCGATCGTTGAGCCGACGAACGCAGCGATCAGGGTGGCCGTCATACCGACCACCATTGAAACACGCGTGCCCCACAGCAAACGGCTAAGAATGTCGCGCCCGAGCTGATCGGTGCCAAGGAGATGGCCTGCGGTCAAGATGGGCTTCAATCGCTGAGCAGGCGCGGTTGCGTCGGGATCTGGGAGGGGCAGGACAGGCACTAGAAGGACCAGGACAACAGTGAGCACGAGCAGCGCAAGCCCCATTGTGGCGAGCCGATTGTTCGCGAGCAAATGCCACGAAGTCAGCCGCTGAGATGAGGGCTGCTGGAGCGGCCTTTGTGCAAGTGCGCTCATGTACCAATCCTTGGATCGAGCATCGATTGAAGTACGTCGGCAACCAGATTGAACAAGACATAACTGGCCGCGACGACCAGAACACCGCCCTGAACGAGCAGGATGTCCCTTGTAGAGATCGCTTTGACCAGCATGGCGCCGATGCCGGGCCATTGGAAAACAGTCTCGATGTAAACGGCACCGCCAAGCACGAAGCCTGCTTGAATGCCGATGACGGGAATGATGCCCACGAGCGCCGCGCGAAAGGCGTGACGGTAAACCACGGAGCGTTCGGGCAAGCCCTTTGCCCGGGCGGTTCTAACATAGTCCTGCCGCAGCACCTCCAGCATGGCACCACGTGTCAGTCGGGCAATTACACCTGCGGCAACCACGGAAAGGGTCGTGGCCGGCAGAATCAGATGGAGAAGAAGATCCTCAAGATCTCCGCCGCCGTATACGGCATACATGCCTGACGCCGGGAGGAGACGCCAGTGAACGGCAAAGAGATAAATGAGCAGGAGACCGAGCCAGAATGACGGCATTGAGATTCCGGCCAGGACCAAGAAGGTGATCGTCCGGTCGGCCCATCCGAACTGTCGCACGGCCGAAACCACACCCGCTAACAGACCGATCAGGGAGCAGATAACAAGCGATACACCGGAAAGGATAAGCGTTGCCTGGAACCGTTCCAGCACTTCATCAAGGACCGGGCGGTTGAGGGTGAACGATCGGCCGAAGTCGCCTTGAAGCAAGTTTGCGATCCAGATCAGGTATTGCTGGACCAGCGGCTTGTCGAGCCCGAGATCGCGATTGATACGCTCGACGTTTTCTGGCGTGGCATAAGCGCCGAGAATGGCCGTCGCCGTATCGCCCGGGATCAGCGTCATTATAAAAAAGACGATTATCGATAGACCAAACAAAACAGGTACGACGGCAAGCAACCTTTTTAAGATATAGGCTGTCATCTACAACCTCCGGAACATCTTTGCTTGGCCGCCGGCGTTGGCACGCAGGCGGCGGCTTCGCAGATGAGGACTACTGCTTTGTCACACCATGGAGATTAAGCAGAAAGGAAGGCTGCAGCTTAAAGCTCTGCACTCGCGCGGCGGTAACGGCATTTTGTTTCCAGTTGGCGACGAAAAGCCAGGGCGCATCGTCATGCACGATCGATTGCACTTCGCCATAGAGTTTTGCGCGTTCGGCCTGATCGGTAGATGTGCGGGCCTTTTCCAGAAGTTCGTCCACCTTCGGATTGGAATAGTAGCCCGAGTTGAAGCCGCCCTTGTCCGGCATCGCGTCGGTGCGCAGCGTCAGATAAGGCACCGTGTCCGGATCGTTCGTCATCCAAGCCATCTCCGCCATATCAGCCTTGCCCGCAAGACCTGGATTGACGCGCCCAAGGAAGGTGTTCCACTCGTAGGTTTCGATCTTTACGGTGAAGCCGACAGCCTGAAGATCCGCCTGGATCGCAGCCCCCATGGTGATCGGGTCTAGCATACCGGATCCACCCTCGGTGACGTAGAAAGTGAGCTGCGGACTTTCGACACCCGCCTCGGCAAGCAGAGCCTTGGCCTTCTCGGGATCGTAGGCATAGGGCTTAACCTCGCTTGCTATCCAGTTGAAGGCGGGTGGGATTGGGCCCGCCGCGACAGTTGCGGTTCCCTGCAAGACGTCGTCGACGAGCGTTTCCTTGTTCACCGCGTAATTGGCTGCCTGGCGAACGCGCTTGTCGGCGAAAGCGCCATCCCTTGTATTCAGTATGGCGAACCAGACATGTGGGCCGGCCTGTTCCGCAACGGTGAAATTGGCGTCCTGCCGGAACGTGGCGAGGTTGTCCGGCGGGACTTCCATCATCACGTCGATACCACCGGCCATCATCTCTGCAACACGGGTATTGGCATCGGTGATCGGGCGGAAAACAACAGCTTCCAAATTGGCAGCGCCGCCCCAATAGTCGGGATTGCGTTCGACGATGACACGCTGGTTTGACACCCATTCTACAAACTTGAATGGCCCGGTACCGGACGGGCTGCGGCCATAGGCCTTTTCATGCTCCTCAACCGCTGAGGGCGAGACGATAAGGCCGGTCGGATAGGCCAGATTGGAAAGGAACGGTGCGAAGGCCTCGTTCAACTTGAACTCGACAGTATGCTCGTCGATCGCATTGACGGCTTTGAGCGAGGCAAAATTGAAGGACAGCGGAAACGGGCCGGTGCTGTAGAACGGATGGTCCTTCTTCAGCATACGGTCGAAGTTGAACTTCACTGCCTCCGCATCGAACTGAGATCCATCATGAAACTTTACGCCTTTGCGAAGCTTGAACGTATAGGTCTTTCCGTCCTCGGAGATTATCCAGCTTTCAGCGAGCGCCGGCTCGACTTCCAGCGTGCCATCTTTGAAGCGCACGAGGCCGTCGTAAATGTTGACGAGAATTCGGAAATCGTTGGTTGCCGTGACCGTGTGAGGATCCAGAGACTGGGGTTCGGCGATTTGGCCAACAACGAGAACATTGGGCGGCGTCTGTGCGGCGGCTGGCAACGCGGCAATCGCAACGCATGCAAGGACGGCGGCCATAAAGGCGCTCCGAAACAGCCTCTTCATGGGGAAGATCCTTTCGATTTGGCTTCGTTCTTGAATCCTATTTATACCTAAAGATATTATCTTCGCAATAATTTATCATGATTATATTTCGTCATCGCGCGCTTCCGCCTCAGCGCAAGCGCAAGCGAACCAATGATTCCCTTGGAATGTACGGTATTGCAACACAGGTGGGCGCTTACGACGCTTCTGGTTCGTCGGCGTTAATATGCTGTTCGGCGCGCTCTGCCTTCTGGCGCGTGAAACCGTTGAGGCCGGAAACTTCCTCTGCGTCGCGCTCGATCTGGACCTCGCTTGCCGCATAGTAGACCGCAAGTTTTGCCACAGACATCAGTGCATGCAGGTGTATGCGCTCGTAACCGTGCGATGCATCAACGCCAAAGGTCAAAAGCGCCGTTCGCACATCATGTCCTGCCTCCACGGCTGAGGCGGCATCGGAACGATAAAACCGGAAAACGTCCTTTTGAACGCGGATACCGTGTTCGCCGCAAAGTTCGAACAGTTTCTTCGAGAGATGATAGTCAAAGGGACCTGTCTGGTCTGCCATCGCGAGCGTAACACCAAACTCATCGGAGTTTTGTCCGGGCGCAGTGGTGCCGTTGTCTATGGCAACAAGGGAGGCAATTTCGGGAGCAAGAACCGCCGAAGCGCCAACGCCGACCTCCTCGCCGATCGTGAAAAGCCAATAGGTATCGACCGGAGTTACGACATTTGTCCGTTGCATTGCCTCGAGTGCGGCAAGCATGATCGCGACTCCCGCCTTGTCGTCGAGATGACGCGAGACGATAAAGCCGTTGTCGAGAAATTCCGGCTGCGGATCGACGGCCACGATGTCGCCAACATCTATACCGAGTTGAATGATATCCTTGCGGTCTCGTGCAAGCGCATCGATGCGCAATTCGACATGTGGCCAGCCAGTTGGCTGGGTATCGATCTCCTCATTAAATGTGTGGCCCGACGCTTTCAGCGGAAGGATGGACCCGCGATAGATCCCTCTTCCTGAAAAAATTGAGACGCGGGAACCTTCGGCAAAGCGCGACGACCAATGTCCAACCGGCACGAGTTCCAGTCGACCATTGTCCTTTAGCGCCTTCACTTGCGCGCCGAGTGTATCGAGGTGTGAGACGATGCCTCTCGACGGCCGTTCGGAAAACCCGGGCCGTCTTGCGCGGATTGCGCCGCGGCGGGTCAACTTCACTTCCAGCCCGAGGTGCTCAAGTTCGCGTGCAGTATATCGCACGGCTTCATCGGTAAACCCAGTGGGGCTCGCGATGGCGAGCAGCGCTTTTAGCCGGCTGGTCAGATAGCCCGGGTCAATATCGATCGGTGCCTGCATGCGAGCTTTGTGGCAGTTGAAGGAGCTCTCGTCAACATTGCAAGATCAGGCGGCAGGCGCCGCCCGTGAGCGAGACTTGATTGGTGGCGACGTGGTTCGGAAATGAAAGACGTGGTGCGGATGTAACGATAACGGAGCTAGTTCGGGGTCTTGTGCTGGACGCTCCTTGCGCTGCGTATCTAGTCTTCGGAGCCCAACACGAATACCGCAACGGCAGCCGATCAAAGCGCGCCCGGGTACACATGAACGCGCGTCAAAGCGGCAATGCTGCATTGCACGCATTTCGGCGCGAAATCCGTTTGGCGCAATCCAGCCCACGCCTACAATCAACCCGGCGATCGAACTGAACACCTGCGATCAGGTGGATCGATGCGCTGTAAAGTCATCCCGTGCGAAACGTCAAGAGTTTGAAAGCCCCCCGTCTCCTGCATCTCAGACAACAGGGCCATCGATGCGTGCACTAGTGCCGGTGGCGCACCTTCCTTCACCTGCCCGTTATGCCTGGAAAGGCGATCAGTAGTCCAACCGCGAGGATCTGTAGCATGATGAAAGGTACGAGCGCCTTGAAGATGACACCGAGCGTGATGCCAGGCGGTGCGACCGATTTCAGGTAGAATGCTGCCGGACCAAAGGGTGGTGAAAGGAAAGACACCTGCATATTCATGCAGAAGAGTACGCCGAACCACACCGGGTCCATTCCGAGCGTTTTGATGATCGGAACGAAAATCGGCATGGTCAAAAGCGCTATACCCACCCAATCGAGGAATGCCCCAAGCACGAACAAGATGAGCATCATGACCAGCACGATGACGGTCGGATTGTCGGAGATGCCGGTAATCATGCCGGAGACAAAGTTCACGCCGCCCATCAGATTGTAGACGCCGACGATCGCTGTTGCGCCAATGCCGATCCATACGATCATGCCGACGGTCGATAGCGTCTGCATGGCTGCACCGCGCAGCAAGGCATAGGAGAACTCGCCGCGAAGGATCGTCGAAAGAACGACGCCACCGACGCCGATGGCCGATGCTTCCGTTACCGAGGCGATACCGCCATAGATTGAACCCAGAACAACGAATACCACGAGCACAGGCAGGGCGAGGCCTTTGAGGAGGCGAAGCTTTTCCTCCGTCGGAATGGGCGTCGGATCGACCGCTGGCACGACTTGCGGCGTGAAATACGCACGCGCCAGGATATAGGCGACATAAAACATCGCCAGCATGAAGCCAGGCAGGAAAGCCGCGGTAAACAATTCCCCTATGGAGACATTGGCGGTCAAGCCATAAATGATCAGGACAATAGAAGGCGGTATCATCGTTCCGAGTGAACCGCCGGCGCAGACAACACCGATGGCAAGGTTTCGATCGTAGCCAAGGCGAAGCATCTGTGGCAGCGCAATCAGACCGAGAAGGACGATCTCGCCGCCGATAATACCACTCATTGCGGCAAGGATGACCGAAACGAAGACCGTCTGTACGGCGACTCCGCCACGAATGCGCCCCGCAAAAAGCTTCATCGCGTCAAACAGATCGCGGGCGATCCCGGACCGGTCCAGGATTGCCGCCATGAGCACGAACATCGGCACGGAGACGAACACAAAGTTCATAACGAACGAATAGACGCGGCTCGTGATTAGCGGGATCGACATGGGGCCAAACCATCCGAGCGCGAAGATGAGCGCAACGAGCAGCGTCACGAAGGCGAGTGGCATGCCGGAGAGTAGCAATGCAACCATCATGGCGAACATGAGGAGCGTGCCCCAGCCGATTCCGAGCGCCTGAAGATTGATGCTGAAGTCCAAAAAATCGGTCATCGATCAGACCCTGAGCCACGCCTGGCGTAATTGACGGCAAGGATCAAAAACTGCACGACCAGCAAGACCATGACCATCAGAATGAAAATCTTGATCAACGCCGGTGTCGGCGGGCTCCACGCACTTCCGGTGGTTTCCAGCCGGATATCCCCGGAAGGTGTCACCACCGCCCGCGTCACCATATGGTAGGCGGCATAGGCGAAGAACCCGCTTGCAAGCGCGCTGACGAGCGAGATCAGAATGTCGGCGATGCGCCGCAAGCGCGGCGGAAAATGATCGTAAAGCAGAACGACGCGGATGTGGCTGTTCCGACAGGTGCAATAAAGACCGCCGAAAATAAAGGCTGCACCGCAAAGAAAGACGGTCGTCTCGTGAGCCCAGATTGTTGGCCTGTTGAACACGTACCTCAGGAACACTTCCGTCAACAGTATCAAAGCGGCCATCACGATCCCGAAGGCAAAGACATAGCCCAGCCTGTCGACGATGCGACCGAGCACGCCTGCTTCGGGAACGGCCTTGGCGATGTCACCGCCGATGACGGTTTCAGCGGTCTCGGAAACTGAATCGTCTCTTGTCATGCCCCTCTCCCTTGGCACGAGAAAGCGGCGGCCGCGCGCGGGCCGCCGCGCAGGATATGACTAAAGGAGGCCCTTTTCCTTCAGATAACCGGTCAAGGTATCGAACACCTTCTGCGCCATCGGTGAGCGCTTGGCGATGTTCTCCCATTCCGCAACGCCAAGCTTGCGAAACTTGGCGCGCTCCTCTGCCGACCAGTCGTGAACCGTAATGGATCCTTCGGCCTTGGCCTCCGCTACAGCCTTCTGGTCGGCCGCCTTGAGACCATTGATCTGGGTTTGCTGAAATTCCTTCACGGTTGCCTCAAACACTGCCTTGAGATCGTCGGGAAGAGCATCCCACTTCGCCTTGTTCATCGACACTTCGACGAGCGGCAGCGAGTGAAACCCCGGGTAGACAGGATGTTTGGCCACACCGTTCAGGCCCTGTGCCTGGTTGACCGAAAATACCGAATAATCGGCGGCATCGACCACGCCCTTGTCGATCGAGGTGTAGACTTCCGATGACGGCAGGTTGACAGGTGCAGCACCAGCTGCCGCGAAAACGTTCGCGATCGGGCCTTCCGGCGCGCGCAGTTTGAGACCTTTCAGATCGTCAACGCCATCAAGTGGCACACGCGACACGAAAGCCTCGAGACCGGGCGTGGAGACGCCAATGAAGTGCAGACCATAGGAACCAAGCAACTCCTGCATAAGCTCCTTGCCACCGCCATTTTCGACAAAGTCGATCATCTGCGACGGGTCGGACCAAGCGCCAACAGGGTTGGATATCAGGCCGAAAGCCGGGTCCTTGCCGGCCCAGTAGGACGAATCGCAAATCTGGCCATCAAGAATGCCCCCTGCAACGGCATCGAGCGTCTCGTTATACTCGACGACCGAACCGACAGGTAGAAGTTCGATCTTCACCTTGCCGCCGGACCGTTCTGCGACAAGATCGGTCCAGCCCTTCTGATACTCGAAATTCGGATTGCCGGCGGGGTCAGACGATTGGAAGCGGAATGTAAACTCCTGTGCGAGGGCCGTTCCTGCAAGTCCAATGGCCGCAACAACGGCAAATGTCGTACCGATGAGAAAACGTTTCATGCTATTCCTCCCTTGGATAACCGAATTCACGTTCGAACCGACATCCCACCTAGGCGGGTTGTCCAGGTGCCCCCCCGCCAGCCTTACCCGGCTCTACAGAGAAGCGCACATCGAGAAGTGCAGGATCTATCTGCTCTTCAAGCTGCTGAAGCAGTCCGACGCTGTACGTCACCAGTTCGTCGGATGCGGCACAGGCTCTTTCTTCGTCACCTGCAAGTATGAAATCCATGATCGCAACATGACGTTCAGCGCTTCCTACAACGCCGTCATGACCACTGATCTGTGTAATATGCAGATAGCCAATGCGGCGGGCTATCGCATGGAGCGGGCTCAGAACGCGCTCCAGGAAGCGTTCGCCGGAGGCGCGGATGAGAAGCCGATCGAACGATTTATCGACTGCATTGAAAGCATCGACAGTCATCGTATCAATCTCGGTTATGAGTTTGCGCCGCAGGTAATGCAGTCCAGCACGGTCGTTGGATGTCATGTTGCGGATCGCGGTTGCGGTGACAAACCGGTTGAGATCACGTCTTAACTCGGAGAGCCGCTTCTCGCGCGACAGGTCGATCGGGGTAATCCTGAGTCCATTGCGTGGGCGAACTTCAAGAAGTGTCTCGGCGGCCAGACGGCGTACGGCCTGATGGACTGGTGTACGCCCGAGATTGACCATCGCTTGCAGGTCCTGGGTGCGGATCTCGGCCCCTGGCGCAAGCCGCATCGAAACGAAGTGCTCCTCGATGCGTTCATAGGCGATCGCGGTCAGGTCGCGGTTTTGTTCGAGGGGCCGGTCCCCCAATGCGACGACTGGCACTGTGCGCGCTGCTCCAACTTCCTTCACCAAGGTCGCCTCTTGCAAAAAATGCTCCCAGGCTCTATTGCAAATCTGTTGTGATATTTCACAGAATATCAGGATATGTCAATTGCGGCTTCCGGAATTTCTCAAAATCCGCGCAGGCCGGTTCGCTAGGCGACAAGCGGCGCGACATCGATGGAGGACGAGGTGAAGATCATTGGATTGGAAACGTTGCGTACCAAGGAGTTCGCAAACGTTCTGTGGGTTCGCGTTCTGACAGACGAGGGAACGATCGGTCTGGGTGAAACTTTCTACGGTGCCGGTGCGGTCGAGGCCCACATCCATGAAACGCTGGCGGGTCGCCTGCTTGGACAAGATCCGCTTCGCATCGAAGCGCTCAATCGGATCATGACAGATCTGCCCGTCGCGCAGTCCTCAACGGGTGCTGAATACCGCGCCGCTTCGGCCATCGACATCGCGCTTTGGGATCTGTTCGGCAAGGTTTGCGGCCAGCCAGTGCACCAGATGCTCGGCGGCCTGTGCACAGACAGGCTGCGCGTCTACAACACCTGTGCCGGCTACGGCTATGTCCGGAGCAACAATATCCGTCCGGTCGATACCTGGAATCTTGGCGCGGCCGAAGGGCCGTACGAAGATCTCGCCGGATTCATGAGCGATGCAGGCGCGTTGGCGGAAAATCTCCTGGAAAGCGGTATCACCGCCATGAAGATCTGGCCATTCGACCCGGCGGCGCAAGAAAATCGCGGTCTCTACATTTCGCCAGAGCAGCTGAAAAAGGCAATCGAGCCCTTTGAGAAGATCCGCAAGCGGGTAGGTGACCGCATGGACGTCATGGTCGAGTTCCATTCGCTGTGGAACCTGCCGACCGCCAAGAAGATCGCACGTGCCCTCGAGCCCTATGCCCCAATGTGGTACGAGGACCCAATCCGCATGAACTCGCCGCAGGCATTGGCCGAATATGCGGCTTCGACAGACGTCTGGGTCTGCGCCAGCGAAACACTCGGCTCGCGCTTCCCCTATAAAGACATGCTCGAGCGCGACGCAACACACATCGCCATGGTCGACCTGTGCTGGACCGGCGGTTTGACAGAAGGTCGCAAAATTGCAGCTCTCGCCGATACCTACCATCGCCCTTTTGCCCCGCACGATTGTACCGGACCTGTCGGGTTTGCAGCAGCAATCCATGCCTCCTTCAGCCAGCCCAATACGCTGATCCAGGAATCGGTCCGCGCGTTCTACACAGGCTGGTACAAGGAACTGGTAACCGAAGTCCCGACGATCAGAGACGGATATGTGCTGCCGATGGAAGGGCCGGGTCTTGGTGTCGACCTGCTGCCAGCGGTCTACGACCGCTCCGATCTCATCTATCGCAAGTCCGAACTTTGAGGAGCCAACCGTGACAAACTCCCTTTTTGATCTTTCCGGTCGCACGGCGCTCGTGACCGGCTCTACACGCGGCCTTGGTCAGGCGATCGCCAAGGGACTGGGCAACGCCGGCGCTCACCTTGTTCTCAACGGCCGTTCCGTGGCGGCGGTCGAAACAGCGGCAGCCGCATTGCGCAGCGATGGCTATACCGTGCATGAGGCAGCGTTCGACGTGACAAGCGAAACCGAGGTCATGGCTGCATTTGAACGCTTCGATGCGGCCGGCCTGGAAATCGACATCCTCGTCAACAACGCCGGCATCCAGCATCGCCAGCCGTTGGTCGAACTGGCGCTTTCCGATTGGCAACGCGTGATCGATACGAACCTCACCAGCGCTTTTCTGATCGGTCGAGAAGCTGCCCGACGGATGATCGTTCGCGGCCGTGGCAAAATCATCAATATCGGCTCGCTGACAAGCGAACTCGCGCGCGCCACCGTCATTCCCTATACCGTTGCCAAGGGCGGAGTGAAAATGCTCACGAAGGGCATGGCCGCCGAATGGGCCAGATCCGGTATACAGACCAATGGTATCGGTCCGGGTTATATGCTGACCGACATGAACGAAGCGCTCATCAAGGACCCCAAATTCGATGCTTGGGTCAAGGCTCGAACGCCAGCCGAGCGCTGGGGCAAGCCCGAGGAGCTTGTGGGGGCCGCCGTCTTCCTGTCATCGGCAGCGTCCGACTACGTCAACGGCCAGATGATTTATGTCGACGGCGGCATGCTGTCGGTCCTGTGAGAGGAAACATCATGCGTGCAGTGGTTGCATACGGTTCCCATGACCTGCGCCTCGAGACGCGGCCGGAAGATATCGAGCCCGGTGACGGCGAGGTAATGGTTCGCATCGCAGCGGGCGGCATCTGCGGCTCCGATCTGCACTACTATCACAACGGCGGGTTCGGTTCCGTTTCCCTCAAGGAGCCGATGATCCTGGGGCATGAGGCATCCGGCGTGGTTGCCGTCGTCGGCAAAGGGGTCGAAGGCCTTGTGACGGGACAGTTAGTGGCCATCAATCCGTCATTGCCCTGCGGAAAATGCGAGGAATGCCGGCGCGGTTTGCGCAACCATTGCAACGATATGGTGTTTCGGGGTAGCGCGATGCGCTTTCCCCATGCTCAAGGCCTTTTCCGCGACACCCTGATTGTGCGGTCCGATCTGCTTTATCCCGTCGGCTCCAACGTCGATGCCGGGCTTGCCGCCCTTGCAGAACCCTTTGCGGTCTGCCTTCACGCTATCAAACAGGCCGGATCGCTGCTCGGAAAGATTGTACTCGTCTCCGGATGCGGCCCTATAGGCTGCCTGACCATTGCTGCTGCGCGTCTTGCCGGCGCCAAGCATGTCATTGCGTGTGATGTCGTGGAGGCGCCGCTTGCGATCGCGCCGCGGCTGGGTGCTGATGAAGTCGTATTGAACGGCCCTGATGCGACGGGACTTTCGGCCTACAAGGCCGGCAAGGGCAAGATCGACGTCGCCTTCGATTGCACGGGGCATCCCGCGGCGGTCGCAAGCGCAATTGATTGCCTGAGACCGCGCGGAACACTGGTTGCCGTCGGGCTCGGCGGCTCGATGCCCTTCCCGTTGCCTTTTGTCGTCACCAAAGAACTCAACGTCACCGGAAGCTTCCGCTTTGACGCAGAGTTTGCCGAAGCCGTCGATCTTATCAGCAGCAGCCGGATCGACCTCTCGCCACTGATCAGCCACACCTATTGCGTCGATCACGTCGTCGATGCGTTCGACCTTGCCGCAGATCGCAGCCGAGCCATGAAGGTACAGATTGATTTCCGATGATTGAGATTGTCGTGTCACCATCGGATTGCTGGCGGTGATGCGAGCGGCTACATTCGAAGAATGTTGACAGATCTCAATCTTAATCTCCTGCGATCTTTTTTCATGATCGCGGAGGAGCGCAGCCTTACGCGCGCAGCAGGCAGGCTGAACATGAGCCAGCCGTCGGTGAGCCAGGCGTTGCAGCGACTGGAGGAACAACTGTCCTGCCAGCTCGTCCTGCGCGGCAGCCGGAAATTCGAGCTGACGGCCCGTGGGCAAAAAGTCTACGAGGAGTGTGGCGAGATTTTCCGCGCCGTCGAGCGCATTGGTCAGCTCACGCAGGAAAGGACGGTCGAAGAGTTCGGCGAGGTGCGCATCCAGATCATCTCGAACCTCGAATCTCCCTTAATCAATGAGGCGCTTCGGCTCTATCACCAGCGTTACCCGTCCGTCACCTGGATCATGGAAGTCCAGAACAGCCAGGACACCATCAAGCGCATTCAGTCCGAGAAGTGCGGCATCGGGCTTTGCCTTCTGTCACGCCCCGTCTTCAGCCTGGATTGCAGGTTGCTCTTCCGCGAGGAGTTCAGCGTCTATTGCGGCGCCGAGCACCCCTTCTTCGGACGCAAGGAGGTGGAAAAGCGGGAACTGCGTCAGGAATCCTTTGTTTCCTTCACTTGCGCCAGCGAGGGCATGGGCCTTGAGCCAATGTCTGTCCTCAGCCAAAGCCTTGGATTGGGCGAAAGGATCAGTGGGCAAAGCCCCAACCTCGAAGAGGTGAGGAGGATGATTGTCGCGGGCCTCGGAATAGGAATTCTACCCTTGACGGCCGTGCACGATGAAGTGGCAAACGGACTTCTTTGGCCGCTGGAGATCAAGGGATACCCTCTTGGGGCGGACGTCTTCCTCGTGATGCATCCCGAATGTGACTATTCCCGCGCCGAGCGCCACTTCATCGAATTGGTACAAGAACTGCGCGCGCTCTATCCCGATATGCATTGAGCGCGCCGAACCCTTTTGCCGTTGGTCGCTCAGCGGTCGGCGCGGGTCACGACAGCGTGCAACAGGACATTCAGCCCCGGTTCGAGGTCGCTACGGTCGCAATTCTCCTCATTGTTATGAGTGATGCCGCCCTTGCAGGGCGTGAAGATCATGGCAGTCGGGCAATGCCGGGCAAGGAAATAGGCGTCGTGCCCGGCCTGGGACTGAATGTCGCGCCAGTTAAAGCCCATCCGTCCGGCTTCCGCCCGAATACCGTCGACCATCGCTCGGTCGAAAATGTCGCCACCCCAGAACCATTCGTCTTCAATGGCCGCTTCGCAGCCTGCGCGTGCTGCACTTTCAAAGACGGCTCGGCGCATTTTTTCGCCCATGACACGCGCTGTGGCTGGATCGGGATGGCGGACATCACAGATCGCTTGGGCAGTGTCGGAAAGGATGCCCGGCTTGTTCGGCCAGGCCGCAAGCCGTGCTCCGGTCGCCTTGCCGTCGCCGACGGCGAAATCCCAACCGATATCATCCACTGCCGTCAACCAGCGCGCGCCGGCGATCAACGCGTTGCGACGCAAATCCATCGGCGTCGGACCGGTATGCGCCGTTTTGCCGGTAAAGCGGACCCGCATGCCATAGCTTGGATATCCCCCTGTGACCACGCCCACCTGGCGGCTTTCAGAATCCAGAACGGGCCCCTGCTCGATATGCAGTTCGTAGTAAGCGTCGATGTCACCGGCACGGCAGGGCTTGTTGCCGTTGTAACCGATACGTTCAAGCTCGGCACCAAAACGAGCGCCGTCGTCGGAGATCAGGTCTTTCACCCAATTCACATCATAGGCTCCGACAAAACAGCCAGACGCTACCATTGGCGGCGAAAACCGTGCCCCCTCCTCGTTTGTCCAATCGACGACAACGATCGCTCGGCGGGTGACATGACCGGCGTCGTTCAATGTGCGCACCACCTCAAGGCCCGAGAGAACCCCGGCAATACCGTCGAAGCGGCCGCCGTTGATTTGCGTATCGAGATGACTGCCGATCAGGACGGGAGGCAGGGCAGGCTCAGTTCCCTCACGGCGCCCAAAAATGTTGCCGAGTTCATCGATCTCGACGCTCAAGCCGGCATCCCGGCACCAACTGACGAAGAGATCGCGCATCCTGCGATCGTCGTCCGTCAAGGTCAAACGAGCAAGGCCCCCTGGGCGTCCCTTCCCGATTTCGGCAGAACTCTCGATTGTCGACCAGAAGCGGTCGAAATTGACGCGGGTATTCGGTGCGAACGACATGGTTCACCTTTCAATTGATTGCAGACAGCGGCTCACATCCCGAACGACATCAGCGCCATCAGCCCAGGGAAGAGGACGAGCAAGACCATGACAAGTGTCATGACGCCGATAAACGGCAGGAGGTAACGGAACGATGCGGACATCGGTATTCCGCCAGTGCGGCATGCGGCCATAAGGTCAATGCCGAGCGGCGGCGTATTAGCGCCAATCGCCAGATTGATGGTCAAAAGCACGCCGAAGTAAACCGGGTCGATCTCGTACACTCGCAGCACAGGAACAAAAACCGGCGCCAGGATGAGAATGATGGCGATGGATTCCATGAACGTACCCAGGATCAGGACGGCCAGCATCATCAACAAGAGGGCGATGGTGGCGCTTTCGGTCGCGCTGGTGATGGCGTTGACGACGAGTTGCGGTACCTGCTCGACCGTCAGGATCCAGCCGAACACGGAGGCTGCGGCAATGACGATGAGAATGGATCCACTCATTTCCGTCGTGTCCCGCAGGAGAGCGAAGATCTTGGAAAACGTCAGCTTGCGATAGACGAACACTCCAACAAGCAGGGCATATGCGACGCCGATCCCGGCTGCCTCCGTTGGAGTGAAGACGCCGAAACGGATGCCACCGACAATGATTACCGGAGCAAGCAGAGCAAGAAAGGATTCGCGCAATGCCAAGCGCAAGCGTGCCCAGCTGAACGGCTCGCCGCCTTTCCAGCCGTTCTTGCGGGAAATCCACCAGGCAACGAACATCAACCCGAGGCCGAGCAGGATGCCGGGGCCGATGGAATGGATGAAAAGCTGCCCGATCGAAGTCCCTGTCGCCGTACCGTAGACGATGAGTACGATGGAGGGTGGGATGACGGTACCAAGAGAGCCGGCGCAGCCCAGTCCAGCTGCAGAGAAGCCGGGGTCGTATCCCCGTTCCTTCATGGCCGGCAATAGCATCGAGCCTATCGCCACCACATCTGCGACACCCGATCCAGAGAGCGAGCCGAACATCATGCAGGCCGCAATCATCACGATCGCCAGGCCGCCTGTGCGCTGGCCGACGACGGCTGCACAGAGATTGACAATTCTTGGCGCCAGCCCCCCATGGACCATCAACAGGCCAGCCAGCAGGAACAGAGGAATTGCGAGCAACGTAAAGCTGTCGATGCCCGCGACCATGCGCTGTGCCACGACCATCACCGGCAAAGCGTCTCCGACGACCAGATAGGCGACCGAAGACAGTGTAAGCGCGATCACGATCGGCGTGTCGATGAGAAGCAAAAGAACGAAGACGGCAAATAGGACAAGAAGGGCAAGGCTCATTTGCGCAGTTCCACGGCAAGCAGGGCGACGAAAGTGATGGCGGCCGTAACGGGCAGTGCAAGATAGACCAAGCCGGCAGGCCAGCTCAGAACCGTCGTCTGATGCGACCATGTCAGGACCGTTATCTTCCATCCGGACCAGACGATGACGATCAGGAAGAGAAAGGTTGCAAGACGCGCGAGCAAAGCCAGGAACGTGCGCAACCGCCCAGGCGAAACGAGCAGATCCGTCAAGCCGGCGCACAGATGCGTCTGGCGGATGAAGGCCGAAATTGCGCCTATAAACGTGACCCATACAAGCAGCAGCCGTGGGATTTCCTCAGACCAACGCGGCGTGAAGGAGAAGGCATATCGACAGATGACGACATAGACGATGATGACAGTGAAGGTGGCGATGGCCAGGCTGCCCAGGGCACCAGCGACATTATCAATAGCATTGGAGATCCGCGAGCGCGGTATAGGCGCCTCTTGCATGGAAGCCTCGCTGTTGGTGGACGTCAGGTTAGGTCCCGCGAAGGGACGAAAACGTCCTGCCCGACACTGACGGACAGGACGGACCGCATCACTTGCGGTAGCTATCCATGACCTCAAGCAGTTCGGGGCCGAAGACGTCCTTTTCGCTTTCCCAGATCGGCTTCAGCGCCTCGACGAAAGCAGGCTTGTCCACTTCGTTGAACTGCATGCCCTTTGACTTGAGTGTCTCGATCAAAGCGACCTCGTTGTCGGCAACCATCTGGCGCTGCATGTTGCCCCACTTGACGGCCGCTTCCTTGACGACGGCTTGGTCTTCCGGTGAAATCTGGGCCCAGGTCATGCTCGATACCGTCAGGCACGCAGCACCCCAGATGTGGCCGGTCATCGAGACGAATTTCTGCACTTCGTAGAACGACGAAGCGTCGATAATGGAGAGAGGGTTCTCCTGCGCGTCGAACACGCCTTGCTGAAGGGCCGAGTAGAGCTCTCCAAAGGCCAGCGGTGCCGGCTGCGCGCCGAGAAGTTCGAACGTTGCGAGCCTCACCTTGTCGGGCGTTACGCGGATCTTGATGCCGTTGAGGTCGGCAGGCTTGACGATCGGATGCTTGTTGTTCGTGATATTGCGGAAGCCGTTTTCCCACCACGCGAGGACCTCGATCCCCTTCGGCCGCAAGAGATCAGCGAGTGTGGTTCCAAGCTTACCGTCGAGCGCGGCGAAAGCTTGCTCTCGGCTGGTCCAGGCGTAGGGCATCTCGATGATGCCGAATTTCGGCTCAACGAATTGAAAGGATCCACTGCCGATCAGTCCACCCTGGATGGTGCCGATCTGCATGCCTTCGATCACTTCCTTCTCCGTGCCTAGCTGACCGGAGGGGAAGATTTCGATCTTAACGCGACCTGCGGTTTTTTCCGCGACTTCCTTTGCAAGGTCCGTGGAAGCTTTATGCCAGCTGTGCGTATCGGCAAGAACGTGGCCAAGGCGGATGGTCGTTTCAGCCATGGCCGTTGCGTGAGAGGAAAGTCCGATGATGCCAGCCAGCATGGTCGCGGCCAGTCCGCGCGAAATTCTCGAAATGCCCAGTTTCATATCACCCTCGCTTGTTGCATTTATTCTGGGCATATATGGCAGCCAGTCTGGCCAACAATGCAAATAGCCGGATCCAATGGCATCCATTGCACCCACTTATGGGTAACCTTGTGCAGTCCGTGCGATAGACCATGCTACCCGACAGTCGCGATACACTCGATCTCTATATCGAAATGCGTCCACGGCTTGATCGTTACGCAGCTTCGAGTGGGAAAGGCGCCGTTGAAATAGTCCCGATAGACCGCATTCATGCCCGCAGCAAAGTCGTTATCCGTTATAAAGACAAGCGTTTTAAAGACGTTGTCGAATGACGAACCACCATGGCGCAACGTGAATGAGAGCGCCTCCATGCAGGCGCGCGTCTGTGTCGCGATATCGCCCTTTACAATCTCGCCGGTCTTAACATCGATCGGCGGCATGCCGCAGGTGTAGAGAAGTCCCCCAACCCGCGCCAGCGCCGAGGTCGGCGCGCCAAGTTTGCGAATTGCTTCCGAAATGATGGGAATTTCGATGATTTCGTGTTTCATGGTTTCATATCCTCGCGGCTGTCGGCACGGACAGCACCACAGAACGGCATGTTTGATATCGTGATTTCGTTCAAGTCATAATCGTCGTGTTCGTGTCGTTATACCTAACGCGCACGAGTACGGTTCTGACGGATTTCCCAGTGAATTTGGGAAGGCACCGATCGCCGATGACAATTAGCGATCCCGAGAAGGCGGGCTGCGGGCGGCCCGGGTGATCGTAAAGTTCCTGGCGCGGACCATACTCGACAATCTTGCCGAAGCCGAGTGGCAGCATGAGATCGGCGGCAAAAGGCAACACGACCAGGCTCGCGACGTGGGCATAAATCCAGGGAGCGGATTTTTCAGCCGATGCAGTCGTCATGTCTCTCAACATCTCCGAGCCGATGCCACTTTCAGCTCACGACTCGCGGTGCAGCATCGCCGCAGTTAGTGCCGGGTATTGCTTCTTCCAGTCAAAGCCTTGGAAAAATTATTGTGCTTTCAAGAAGCCATTTAGCGTTCCGTCTCTGCTGGCGCTTCTGCCGTGACAGGATCGATGTGGAACGGGTCGCGAGCAGTTTCGGATTGCGTGGCATAGACCGCAGAACTGCCAAATGGAGGTCTGGCGAACAGTCGGCTCGCGCCTCAATCCGGAACGACGACCAGATTGCCGACGAAACCCTTGGCCATGAAATCCCTCTGCGCGCGGTGGAAATCGGAAAGCGGATAGACGCCCGCAACCAGCGGCCGGATGCGTTTTTCCTCGATATAGCCGACGAGACGCCGGAAGTCCGCCCGGCTGCCCTGACTTGAACCATGCAGTTCGAGTTGTTTCAGATACAAGGTGCGCAGATCGAGCTGAACGACCGGGCCGCCAATCGCACCGGCCGTCGTGTAGCGGCCCTCGGGTCTGAGCACTTTCAGCAGATCATTGAAGAGCGGGCCGGCGACGAGATCGGCGACCACATCGATCGGCCTGCCTTTCGCGGCCTTGCGGACCGCGTCGACAAGATGACCGTCGCCACGCGTCACCACGGCCTGCGCACCGATGGCAAGAACGGATTGCTCCTTGCCCTGGGCTGTAATGGCGATCGGAAACGCACCTCGGACGCGCGCCAGTTGGATGATGGCGCTGCCGACCCCGCCCGATGCGCCGGTCACCAGCACGGTCTCGCCGGCTGCAAGGCGGGCCCTTTCGAGCATGCGTTCCGCCGTCAGATAGGCACAGCAGAATGTTGCGAGCTCGATATCGGTCAGGTCCGTATTGACCACATGGGCGTTCTGCGCCGGCACCGCCATGTATTGCGCGTAGCCGCCATCGCGGCCATGGCCGATATAGTCGATGTCTGCGAGACTGTCGTCGTCACGGTTATAGATCGAAAAGTCCACCATCACGCGTTCGCCGATCCTCGCGGGATCGATGCCCGCACCGACGGCGACGATGTGGCCGACCGTGTCGGTGCCCTGGATGCGCGGAAAGGTGAGCGTGTTTGCCTGGCGGCGCCAGGTGGAAACCGCTGCAGCATCATCCTCCGTGCCGTAGGCGCCTTGGCGCACCCACACGTCGGTATTGTTCATGCCGCAGGCCGCCACTTTTATCAGTACCTCGTCGCCAGCCGGCTCCGGCACAGGGACGGAGGTGTTGTAGAAGAGCTTGTCGATGCCCCCGTGACCAACGAGTTGCACCGCGCTCATCGTGCTTGGTATCGCGGGCATGACGGTCATCGTGCGAACACCCCTTCGATGGCGCCAGCGGCTGCCTTCACCACCACGTCAGCCTCTTCCTTCGTCAGGCACAGAGGCGGCGCGAAACCGAGAATGTCGCCCTGCGGCATCGCCCGGCCAATGACGCCGCGCTCAGCAAGTGCTGCTGCCACTTGTGGGCCGATTTTCTTGCCCACATCGAAGAACCGGCGGTCATCCCGGTCTTCGACGAACTCGACGGCCGCCATCATTCCGTCACCGCGAACCTCGCCCACATGCGCGTGGTCGCCGACCGCCTCGGCAAGCTGCTCACGGAAATAGGCGCCGGTCGCACCGGCATTCTCGACCAAGCCAAGTTCGTCGATCAGCTCGAGATTGGCGATACCAGCCGCGGCGCAGATCGGGTGGGAGGAATAGGTCCAGCCGTGGCCGATCGCGCCCAGTTCGTCCGATCCCTGAACCAGCACCTGCCAGACCTTGTCGGAGACGATCGTCCCGGAAAGCGGCGCATAGGCGGAGGTGAGTCCCTTGGCGATGGTGATAAGATCCGGCTTGATGCCGTAGTGGTCGGAGCCGAACATTGTGCCGAGGCGGCCGAAGCCGGTGACCACCTCGTCGGCAATAAGCAGGATGTCATGCTTGTCGAGCACGACCTGGATCTTCTGCCAGTACCCCTTCGGTGGCGGCACGATGCCGCCGGTGCCGAGGATCGGTTCGCCGATGAAGGCGGCGATCGTATCCGGCCCTTCGGCCAGGATCATCTCCTCGAGCTTGTCGGCGCAATATTGCGAAAACTGCTCCTCGTCCATCGAGCGGTCCGGCCGGCGGAAATAATAGGGTGCCTCCGTGTGCAGGATCGGCGCGCGCGGCAGGTCGAAGGCGTTGTGAAACAGCGCAAGGCCGGTCAGCGATCCGGTCATCACGCCGGAACCGTGATAGCCGCGCCAGCGCGAGATGATCTTCTTCTTTTCCGGCCGGCCGAGAATGTTGTTATAGTACCAGATCAGCTTGATGTTGGTTTCGTTGGCGTCGGAGCCGGAGAGACCGAAATAGACCCGCGACATGCCCTCAGGCGCGCGGTCGATGATCATCTTCGACAGGGTGATCGATGCTTCTGTGCCGTGCCCGACATAGGCGTGGTAATAGGCAAGGTTCTTCGCCTGCTCGGCGATGGCATCGGCGATCTTCTGGCGGCCGTAGCCAACATTGACGCAGTAGAGACCGGCAAAGGCGTCGAGGCTGGTCCGACCGTTCACATCCGTAATGTAGACGCCCTCGCCGCCGGCGATGACCCGCGTCGGTGTTTCGCCGCGCGCATGCATGCCCATATGGGTCGATGGGTGGAAAAAATGGTCACGATCCCAGGCGGTCAGTTCGTTGTTGCGGTCGAGCATTTTCTTTTGTCCTTATGCTGTCGTCTTGAATGGATCTCGCGCCTTCGGCATCAGGCGGCGGTGTCGATGCAGAGGTATTTGAGCTCGGTGAAAGCCTCGAGCCCGTGCCTGGAGCCCTCGCGGCCGAGACCCGATTGTTTCCAGCCGCCGAACGGAACGGGGCCGCCGGTGATCTTCACACGGTTGATCGCCACCATGCCGAATTGCAGGGCGCGACCCAGGCGCCATTGCCGCTTGCCATTTTCCGTCACCACATAGGCGACCAGACCGTATTCGGTGTCATTGGCCCGGGCGATCACCTCCGTCTCGCTGTCGAATGCAGTTACCGCCGCAACGGGCCCGAAGGTCTCTTCCTGCATGATCAGGGCATCATCCGGGACATCCGTCAGAAGAGTAGGCTCATAAAACAGCGCCCCCGCATCACGCCGCTTCCCGCCGGACACAAGCGTCGCCCCTCGCTTCAAGGCGTCGGCGACATGCTCCTCCACCTTGGCGACCGCGCGCTCATGCATCAGCGGACCGATGTCGACGCCGGCGCTGAGCCCTGAACCGACCTTCAGAGCGGCGATGCGCGCCGCAAATGCGGCGTTGAAGGCCCCGACGATCGGGCGCTCGACATAGATGCGATTGGCGGCCAGGCAGTCTTGGCCGGAGGTCGCAAACTTGGCGCTGACCGCGATATCGGCGGCCTTTTCGATGTCCGCGTCGGCGAAAACGATTAAGGGGGCATGACCGCCCAGCTCCATGACAAGCCGCTTCATCGTCGGGGCGCACTGCCCGGCGATCAGGCGACCGATCTCGGTCGAACCGGTAAAGCTCATGGCACGCACCCGTTTGTCGGCGCACATCTGTCCGACGATCGTCGATGCATTGCCGGTAACGACGTTGAAGACGCCGGCCGGAATGCCGGCCCGCTCCGCGAGCACGGCGAGAGCCAGCGCCGAGAGCGGCGTTTCCGAGGAAGGGTGGGCGACCACCGTGCAACCGGCCGCAAGGGCCGCGGCCGCCTTTCGCGTTACCATCGCCGAAGGGAAGTTCCAGGGAGTGACGATGCCGACGACGCCGAGCGCTTCCCGCCGAACGACCATCTCGGCGCCCGCAAGGTGGCTGGTGACGCTTTCGGCATTCATCCGCTTGCCTTCTTCGGCATACCACTCGAGGAAGGACGCAGCGTAGTCGATCTCGCCACGTGCTTCGGCAATCGGCTTTCCCTGCTCCAGCGCCATGATCAAGGCGAGATCATCCCTGGCGGCGATCATCTGCTCACCCCATCTGCACAACATCGCGGCACGGTGATGGGGAGGAAGATCACGCCAGCCGGCAAATGCCCGGTCTGCAGCATCGATGGCGGCTGTCGTTTCATCGCCGTCGAGCGAGGCCACCCAGGCGAGCGAACCTCCCGTAGCCGGATCGGTGATCGCAAAGCTCTTGCCGTGGCGCGAAGAGGTCCAGCGTCCGCCGACATAGGCAAGCTCACGCAGCAGATGGCGATCTTTCAATTGGTTCAGGGTGTCGTGAAACGGCGTGCGGGCGAAAACGGCGGTCATCGGCATCTCCTCGGCATGTGTTGCGGAGATGGTGACAGCAAGCGCGCGAGAGATTGTCTGTTCAGCACATTGCCGAGAGAGAATTTGTCTGATTTTGCGCGTGAACGCAGAGAGATGGTCTAGAGCGACGCGGGAAGCAATGCGGCAAGTGGCAGAACGGTTTCTTCCTTGATCGTCTTCGTCACGATGTAGGTGAAGTAGCGCTCGATGCCGAGCTCGCGATCGAGAAGGCCGTCCACCAGCCGCTGGTAGGCGTCGATGTCGGCAGCGACGATCTTCAAGATATAGTCAACGCCGCCGCCGACCGACCAGCAGGCGGTGATCTCGGGAATGGCTGCGACGGCGCGCTCGAAGCGTTCGAAATCGGTCTGCCGGTGATTGCCGAGCGTCACCTCCATCATAACGCTCGCCACCGGCGCCACGCGGCGCCCCGCAACGCGGGCATGATAGCCGGTGATGATGCCGGCCTTCTCCAGTTTGCGAAGCCGCATCCAGCAGGGGGTCGGGGAAAGCCCTGCCTTTTCCGCGAGCGCCAGCTTGGTGATGCGCCCGTCCTCCTGGACCGCCTCAAGGATGCGCAGGTCGATGGCGTCGAGTTTCATTTCGGCTGGCTTTCGCGTGTGCTGTTTCATGTCAAATCCGGAAAAAGAGATTGAGTGCTGATTTTAGCGTTGTCAATTGACCTGATTTTCAGCAGTGTAAAATCATGACAAATTGGCGCCCCGACCCTGCCCAGCTCCGCCGCCCGGCCTACCTCTCGTTGGCCGAGCAGTTCGCACGCGCCATCCAGGAAGGCAAGCTTTCGAACGGGCAGCGCCTCCCGACCCATCGTCATCTCGCCGACGAGCTCGCTCTTTCGGTTCAAACGGTCAGCCGTGCCTATGACGAGCTTATCCGTCGGGGGCTGGTGTCGGGCGAAATCGGGCGCGGCAGCTTCGTGCAAACCCAGGCGAAGGAGCCGGAGCCACCCTATCTGCCGGAGCGTCTTGGCGAACTGATCGACCTGTCGATCCTCAAGCCGGTCTGCGAACAACTGCATCTTCAGAAGATGCGCAGCGCATTCGGCTGGCTTGCGGAGAACCTGCCTTCCAGCTCGGCGCTTTCCTTCCGCCCCAACATGGTGTTCCCGCGCCACCGTAGCGTCGCGGCCGGATGGCTTGCGCGTTGTGGCCTCCAGATTTCACCGCTCAATATCAGTCTCACCAACGGTGCGACTTCCGCCATGACGGTGGCGCTGATGAGCGTCGCGCCTCCCGGCTCGACGATCGCGACCGAGGCGGTCAGCCACCACACGCTGGTGCCGCTGTCGACCTATCTCGGTATCCATCTCGAGGGCCTGCCCATCGATCAGGACGGCATGATCCCGGAAGCGCTGGACGAGGCGTGCCGCAAGGGTGTCATTCGTGCGATCTTCCTGCAGCCGTCGGTCATCAATCCGACGGCGACGCTGATGAGCGAGGCGCGGCGCGCAGCCCTTGCCGAGGTTGCCCGCCGGCACGACATCGCGATCATCGAAAACGACATTCTCGGTCCACTCGTCGATGCCGGGCTGAAGCCGGTGGCAGCGTTCGCGCCGGAGCGCACGCTCTACATCACCAGTTTCACCAAGATCACTGTGCCTGGCCTGCGCATCGGCTATCTCGCGTCACCCGATCGCTACGTGGCGGCGGTTGCCAACCGGCATCTGGTCTCCAACTGGATGGCGACCCCGGCAATCGCCGAGATCGCCACACATTGGGTCAGCGATGGAACCGCATTGGAACTGGTCGAGTGGCAGCGTCGGGCGCTGGCTGTGCGCCATGCAATCGCCGCCGACGCACTCGGCACTCTCGACTATCGCTCGCATCCCCAAAGCCTGCACATCTGGCTGCCTTTGCCGGATGGACACACCGAGGAAGACTTCGTCTCGCAGGCGCGGTTGCGGGGCGTCGCAATCGCACCGGGATCCTCTTTCCGCACATCCGATCTCGGCTGGCGGCCGGCCGTGCGCATCTCCCTCGGCTCGACGAGCGAACAGGAATTGCGCCAGGGGCTCGGGATCGTCGCCTCTCTGGCGCTTGGAAATCCCGAAGCTCTGCTGCTCGCGATTTGAGGCTGCCGCCTATTTCATGAGCGGAATCGGAATAATTGTCATGATATTATTATTCCAATTGACATGATTTGGATGGGCGATCATCGTTAGGGCATCACCGGTCCCCACCAAGGGAAAGACGTGAATGCCCGATCCCATCATCCGCATCGACAACATCATCAAGCGCTACGGTCCGTTGACCGTGCTCGACGGACTGTCGATGCAGGTCATGCCGGGCGAGAAGCTCGCGCTCATCGGGCCGTCGGGGTCAGGCAAGACGACGATCCTGCGCATTCTGATGACGCTGGAGACGATCAGCGGCGGCCATATCGAGGTTGATGGAGCACAGCTCTATCACATGCCGGGAAATGGCGGGCTTGTCGCCGCCGACGAGCGCTATCTCCAGCGGATGCGCGAAAAGATTGGCATGGTCTTCCAGCACTTCAACCTGTTTCCCCACAAATGCGTTCTCGACAATGTCACGCTCGCTCCGATGCTGACCAAGCGCATGGCAAGGGCTGCCGCGGAAAAGCGGGCGATGGAGCTTCTCGACATGGTCGGCATGGCCGACAAGGCGAAAAGCATGCCGGCGCAGCTGTCCGGCGGACAGAAGCAACGGGTGGCAATCGCCCGCGCACTCGCGCTGTCGCCGAAGATCATGCTGTTTGACGAAATCACCTCCGCCCTCGATCCCGAACTGGTCGAGGAAGTCCTGAACGTCATGCGCAAGCTCGCGTCGGAGACCGACATGACGATGCTTCTCGTGACGCATGAGATGGGTTTTGCCCATGATTTCGCCGACCGGATCCTCTTCTTCGACCGTGGCCGGATCGTCGAGGAAGGCAAGCCGGACGACATCTTCCGTCATCCCAAGCAGGAGCGCACGCAAGTGTTCCTGCGCAAGATAATCGCGGCAGGGCACCGCGTCTGAGCGTTCGCGCCGGGATGTGCCCCAACCAAAAAGATGAAGAACAGCCAGAGGAGCCGATACCGATGAAAATCACGCATTTCATGTCAATGGCCGCAAGCGTTTCGACGTTGATGGCTATCCTTTCTGCTGCACCGGCGATTGCCGATGACGACAAGCTGCAGCAACTGAAGGATCAGGGTTTTGCCCGCATCGCGATTGCCAACGAACCGCCGTTCACCGCCGTCGGCGCCGACGGCAAGGTGTCGGGAGCCGCCCCTGATGTCGCCCGCGAAATCTTCAAGCGTCTCGGCGTCGCCGATGTCGCCGCGTCGATCTCCGAATACGGTGCGATGATCCCGGGCCTTCAGGCCGGACGGCATGATGCCATCACTGCCGGCCTCTTCATGAAGCCGGAACGCTGTGCGGCGGTCGCCTATTCCGAGCCGGTGCTCTGCGACGCGGAAGCCTTCGCGCTGAAGAAAGGCAATCCGTTGAAGCTGATGAGCTACAAGGACATTGCCGACAACCCCGACGTCAAGATCGGTGCGCCGGGTGGCGGCACCGAAGAGAAACTGGCGCTCGAAGCGGGCGTTCCCCGCGATCGCGTTATCGTCGTGCCCGACGGCCAGAGCGGACTGAAAATGCTGCAGGACGGCCGCATCGATGTCTATTCCCTGCCTGTGCTCTCGATCAACGACCTGATGTCGAAGGCGAATGATCCGAACCTTGAGGTTGTCGCCCCGGTCGAAGGCGCGCCGGTCTATTGTGACGGCGCCGCCTTTAAGAAAGGCGACGAAGCGCTGCGGGACGCCTTCGACGTCGAGTTGGCCAAGCTGAAGGAATCCGGCGAGTTCGCCAAGATCATCGAGCCCTATGGCTTTTCCGCAAAGGCCGCCATGTCGACCACCCGCGAAAAGCTCTGCGCCGCCAAGTAACGCGCTCCGGCTCCCTCTTGCGCACTCGCGACGCGGGGAGCCGGTCCCAATGGCTGACGATGATTGGAATGTAGGCAACGATGATCGACTGGTCCGGCTACATAGGGCTGATATTGCAGGGCGCGCTGGTGACGCTGCAGCTGACGGTACTGGGCTCGGCATTGGCTGTCGTAATGGCCTTTACCGCGGGCCTTGCGCGCGTTAGCCGCTCGTTCGCGGTGCGAGCGCTGGCGACCACCTATATCGAGTTCTTTCGCGGCACCTCGATCTTCGTGCAACTCTTCTGGGTCTATTTCGTCCTGCCCTTTGCCGGCATCACGTTGACGCCACTGCAGGCTGGTGTCCTGGCGCTCGGCCTCAATGTCGGGGCCTATGGAGCCGAGGTGGTGCGCGGCGCGGTGAAGGCGATCGGCCGCGAGCAGCGCGAGGCCTGCATTGCGCTCAACCTGACGCGCTACCAGTCCATGCGCCACATCATCCTGCCCCAGGCCTTGCCGCTGATGTTGCCGACATTCTGCAACAACGCCATCGAGCTCCTGAAAGGCACGGCCGTCGTCTCATTGATCTCGCTGACCGACATGACATTTCAGGCCCAGGTCGTGCGTGCCCAGACTGGCAACACGCTAATCCCTTTCACAGTGATCCTCGTTCTCTACTTCCTGATGTCCTGGGTCATATCGCGCAGCATGCGGTGGCTCGAACGGCGCATGACGCGCGGCCTTGACGGCGTGAGGGGCTGAGCGATGGAATGGGACTGGAATTTCGTCTGGCAGATCATGCCCACCCTCCTCGAGGGACTGAAGATCACGCTTCTGGCCACGGTTCTCGGAGCCGTCGTCGCCGCGGTCGTCGGCCTTCTCTTTGCGATCCTGAGGCTTTCGGCACCAAAGCCGATCGCCCGCGTCGTCGGCTTCCTCGTCGAGTTCATTCGCGGTACGCCGCTGCTCGTGCAACTCTATTTCATCTTCTACGTGCTTCCCGATATCGGCATCAGCCTACCGGCCCTGGTCGCCGGCGTCATCGGGCTCGGCATTCACTACGGCACCTACACGGCCGAGGTCTATCGCGCCGGCATCGAGAACGTTCCGCGCGGCCAATGGGAAGCAGCCCGGGCCACCAACCTGACCCTGCGCCAGACCTGGCTGCACGTGATCCTGCCCCAGGCGATCCCGCCAATGATCCCCGCACTCGCGAACTACCTGATCGCCATGTTCAAGGAGACGCCGCTTCTGTCGGCCATCACCGTTCTCGAACTGATGAACCAGGCGAAAAGCATCGCCAACAGCAACTACCGCTATATCGAGCCGATGACCCTGGTCGGCGTGTTCTTCCTGATCATGAGCCTGATTTCCGTCGTGTTTTTGCGATGGCTGGAAGAACGCTACAGCCGCGTGGAGGAGCGCTGATGGAAAAGACGTTCTCGCTTTCGCTCGCCTCTCGTCGACCGAGGCTCGACGAGCGCCCGCTCGAAAAACGCGTCGGACTGATCATCCTTGCCACCGACCACACGACCGAGCCGGACTTCCGGCGCATGGTCGCAAGCGAGCGCATCGGCGTCTATGTCGCGCGCATTCCCTATGCCAATCCCGTCACGCCCGAGAACCTGCGCGCGATGCAGCCACAGCTGACGACTGCCGCTGGCCTGATCCTTCCTGATGAAGAGCTCGATGTCGTGATGTATTCGTGCACGTCCGCCTCCGTCGTCATCGGCGACGATCAGGTGACGGCGGCGATCCGTGCGGCAAAGCCGGATGTACCGGTCGTCACCCCGACGGCCGCAGCCGTCGAGGGGCTTCGCACCCTTGGCGCTGCCCGCATCTCGGTTCTGACACCCTACACGCTCGAGACCAGCCGCCCGATGGCGGACTATTTTGCTGAAAGCGGTTTTTCGATCGACCGGTTCGCCTGCCTTGGCCTGACCGACGACCGGGAGATGGCACGTGTCGGCCTTGACGAACTCATCGCGTTTGCGCGTGAGGCCGTGGCACCGGGTTCTGATGCGCTGTTCATATCCTGCACGGCGGTGCGCGCCGCCTCCGTCGCTGCACGGATCGAGGACGCGATCGGCAAGCCTGTCGTCACCAGCAATTTGGCAACCGCCTGGGCATGCCTGCGTCTTTGTGGCGACCACAACCATTATGCTCAATTCGGCCAGCTGATGACGCTGCCGTTGGCTGGAGCGTGAGCATGTCTGGATCTTCCTTGCCCGTGGTCTACGGCGACATCGAAGCTGCCGCGCAGCGAATTTCGGCCCATGTGCTGAAGACGCCGTTCGCCCTCTCTCCATCCCTCTCCGAACTCCTGGATGTGCCGATTGGCCTCAAGCTTGAACATCACCAGACAACCGGAAGCTTCAAGTTGCGCGGTGCCTGCAATGCGCTCCTGTCGCTGTCGCCGGCCGAGCGCAAGCGCGGTGTCGTTGCCGCCTCGACGGGCAACCACGGGCGGGCTCTGGCCTACGCTGCGAAAGCCGAAGGCACCGTCGCGACAATCTGCATGTCGCGCCTCGTCCCCGAAAACAAGCTTGCCGAAATTCGCCGACTTGGCGCCAGGGTGCATATCACGGGCGCCTCGCAGGATGACGCCCAGCGTGAAGTCGAAAGGCTCGTCGAGCAGGATGGGCTTGTGATGGTGCCGCCGTTCGACAATCCGGCCATCGTCGCCGGCCAGGGCACTCTCGGCCTCGAAATCGTCGATGACATGCCGGATGTCGGGATGGTGCTCGTTCCGCTATCGGGCGGCGGTCTCGCCTCTGGCGTGGCTCTGGCAGTGAAATCACGGCGGCCGGACATCAGGGTCATCGGCCTCACCATGGAGCGCGGTGCAGCGATGAAGGCGAGCCTCGATGTAGGCCGCCCCGTCGAGATTGCCGAAATGCCAAGTCTTGCTGACTCGCTCGGCGGCGGCATCGGCCTTGTCAACCGTGTGACTTTTGCCATGTGCAACGCGCTGCTCGACGATGTCGTCTTGCTTTCGGAAGCGGAGATCGCAGCGGGAATGCGGCACGCCTATGCGCAGGAGCGCGAGATCGTCGAGGGCGCCGGCGCCGTCGGCATCGCCGCCTTGCTTGCCGGCAAGATCGACCCGGCCGGTCGACCGGTTGCACTCATCCTTTCGGGCCGCAACGTCGACATGGAACTGCACCAGCGTGTCGTCAATTGCGAGACAGATCTGTTGCGGGAGGACGCGGCATGACGCGCATGACAATTCTGACCGAGGCAGATCTGCGGGCGGTCGTGCCGCTCGACCTTGCCGCCGTCGACTGCATCGAGAACGCCTTTTGTGCACTCGCCACCAAGGCCGTGGTGATGCCGCCGATCCTGCGCCTGGACATCCCGGAACATCGCGGCGAAGTCGATGTGAAGACCGCCTATGTGCCTGGGCTCGACGGTTTCGCGATCAAGATCAGCCCCGGCTTCTTCGACAACCCCAAGCTCGGCCTGCCGAGCACCAACGGCATGATGGTGCTTTTGTCGGCAACAACAGGCGTCGTCCAGGCGCTGTTGCTGGACAATGGCTATCTGACCGACGTGCGCACCGCGGCTGCGGGCGCAGTTGCCGCAAGGCATGTCTCGCGTGCGGATGCCTCTGTCGCCGCCATTTTCGGCGCGGGCATGCAGGCGGCACTTCAGCTTGAGGCGCTCTGCCTGGTGCGCCCGATCCGGGAAGCGCGGATCTGGGCGCGCGACGGTAAAAAGGCAAAGCTTGCCGCCCGCACGTTAACGGGGAGGCTCGGCATTCCCGTCAGGGCGGAAAGTGATCCGGAAAAGGCCTCAGCAGGTGCCGATATCATCGTCACGACCACACCGACAGAAAGCCCCATCCTCAAGGCCGCGTGGCTGAGGCCAGGCCAGCATGTGACTGCCATGGGCTCGGACGCCGAACACAAGAACGAGATCGAACCGGCAGCGATTGCGGAGGCCTCGCTCTATGTCGCCGATAGCCTGGCACAGACACGACGGCTCGGCGAACTGCACCACGCCATCAAGGCAAGCCGCATCGCAGCGGAAGCCGACTTTGCCGAACTCGGCCAGATCATCGCTGGCCAGCGCCCGGGGCGCACCGCTGCCGACCAGCGCACCATCGTCGACCTGACCGGTACAGGCATCCAAGACACCGCCATCGCCACGCTTGCCTTTGCCCGCGCGCAAGAGCGCGGCAAGGGCGCGACATTTGCAAGCTGAGACCGGCAAGACCGGAGAATGAGGGAGAGACATGACCAAACCCAACCTCAAATTTTCCCTTGGGGAGTACGAGGCGCGCCTCACAAAGACGCGCAAGGCCATGGAGGATAAGGGTGTCGACCTGCTCATCGTCAGCGATCCGACCAACATGGCCTGGCTCACCGGCTATGACGGCTGGTCGTTCTACGTGCATCAGGCCGTCGTGGTGCCGCCGACGGGCGAGCCGATCTGGTACGGACGCGGACAGGACGCAAACGGCGCGAAGTTCACGGCCTATCTCGCCCACGAGAACATCATCGGCTATCCCGATCACTACGTGCAATCAACCGAACGCCATCCGATGGACTACCTCGCAGCAAAGCTTGCCGAGCGCGGCCTCGACAAGCTTACCATCGGCGTCGAGATGGACAATTACTGGTTCTCGGCCGCCGCCTATGCCGCCTTGCAGAAACACCTGCCCAATGCTCGATTCGTCGACACGACGGCACTGGTCAACTGGCAGCGCGCAGTCAAGAGCCCGGCGGAAATCGCCTACATGCGCAACGCTGCGCGCATCGTCGAGGGCATGCATCAACGCATCTTCGACAAGATCGAGGTCGGGATGCGCAAATGCGATCTCGTCGCCGAAATCTACGATGCGGGCACGCGCGGCGTCGACGGCATCGGCGGCGACTACCCGGCCATCGTGCCTTTGCTCCCTTCCGGCGTCGAGGCATCGGCACCGCATCTGACCTGGGACGACCGTCCGATGAAATCGGGTGAAGGCACCTTCTTCGAGATCGCCGGCTGCTACAACCGCTACCATCTGCCGCTGTCACGCACGGTATTCCTCGGCAAGCCGACCCAGGCGTTTCTGGATGCGGAGAAGGCGACGCTCGAGGGCATGGAGGCGGGTCTTGCCCAGGCGAAACCGGGTAACACCTGCGAGGATATTGCTCAGGCGTTCTTTGCCGTGCTGAAGAAGTACGGCATCGTCAAGGACAACCGCACGGGTTACTCGATCGGTATGTCCTACCCACCGGATTGGGGCGAGCGCACCATGAGTCTGCGCCCCGGCGACCGCACCGAGCTTACACCCGGTATGACCTTCCACTTCATGACTGGCCTGTGGCTTGAGGACATGGGCTTCGAGACGACCGAGAGCATCCTGATCACCGAGACCGGGGTCGAATGCCTCGCCAACGTGCCGCGCAAGCTTTTCGTGAAGGACTGACCATGACGGTTTCAGCGCTTCGTCCGTCCGCGATTTCACCGACGGTGGACTTTTCAGTGGACGGCGTCCAGCATGGTTTCCTGCGGCTGCCCTACAGCCGCGACGATTCCGCCTGGGGTTCGGTGATGATCCCCGTTACCGTCGTCAAGAACGGCGAAGGGCCGACGGCCCTTCTGACCGGCGGCAACCACGGCGACGAATATGAGGGACCGATCGCCCTCTTCGATCTTGCTCGCACGCTGACGGCCGAGGACGTTGCAGGTCGGGTGATCATTGTACCCGCGATGAATTATCCGGCCTTCGTTTCGGCAACACGTACTTCACCGATCGACCGCGGTAACATGAACCGCAGTTTCCCTGGAAAGCCCGACGGCACGGTGACTGAAAAGATCGCCGACTACTTCCAGCGCGAACTCCTGCCGCTCGCAGATATCGTCATGGATTTCCATTCCGGTGGAAAAACGCTCGATTTCCTGCCATTCTGCGCGGCGCATATCCTGCCCGACAAGCGTCAGGAAGCCCGTTCGTTCGAACTCGTCGACGCGTTTTGCGCGCCCTACTCGATGAAGATGCTCGAGATCGATGCGGTCGGCATGTACGACACCGCGGCAGAGGATATGGGCAAGATCTTCATCACGACGGAACTCGGCGGCGGCGGCACGGCGACCGCCAAAAGCGCCGGGATTGCCAAGCAGGGCGTGTCCAACGTGCTGCGCAAGGCAGGCATCCTGAAAGGACCGAGCACAGCATCCCTAACCCGGACGCAATGGCTCGATATGCCCGACGGCAACTGCTTCTCCTTTGCCGAGGATGCCGGGTTGATCGAACCCCTGGTCGACATGGGCGAGAGCGTTGTTACCGGCCAGGCCGTGGCCCGCATCCACCCGATCGGCAAGACCGGTGCCGTGCCGAAAGATGTCTGCACGAAGAGGGACGGTATTCTGTGCGCCCGGCACTTCCCTGGCCTCGTCAAGCCAGGAGATTGCGTCGCGGTTGTTGCGGTGACGATATGATCAGGCCACTAGCCTTGGAAATCGCCAAGCTGAGCGAACTGCCTGGTTAGCTTAAAGCCGAAGGCAGAACGTTGGCGGTTCCACGGTCCGCAGGTGTCGTTGAGCGGGCAGCAGCACTACCTGGTCGCTTTGGTTTTAGGTTGCTTCACCTTCAGCGGAATACTGACAGGGCCATAGGTCACCATAGATACCCGCCGTCGCCTTTCGTGACGGCGGGCTACTCGACAGGCGTTCGTCATTGCGCGAGAACGCCGTTCTTCTTGGCGGTCCATGTGGCGAGGAAATCCATAAGCCCAGGCGACAGGCAATCATAGGGCTCGAGCCCCAGTTCCTTCAGACGAGCACGAACGGCGGACATCTCATCCGGATTGTAGCCATTTTCGATGATCGAGGAGACGAAAGCCGCAAACCCAGGCGCTGCCCAACCATCCTCCGCAAACCTCTCGGGGTGAAGGAATGATAGCCCCTTGAAGGCATGCTCCCGTTCGACCGGTCCGTACATATGTACGCCGCATTCCTTGCAAGCATGCCGTTGAATGAGGGCCGAAGGATCGATGACCGTAAGTTTCTCGCCGTTTTCCAACACTTCGATCTTGTCCGTCGGAGCAACAGCGACGACAGAGAATACGGCACCTTTCGGTTTCCAGCATTTCGTGCAGCCGCATGCATGATTATGGGCGATATCGCTATTTACCCTCACCCTGACCGGACTGCTGCAACTGCAGACAAGGGTCCCGCCTGAGAACGACGTGCCGCTTGCCTTGAAGCCGTTGTCGACGGCGGGATGTATCGCAATTCTGCTCATGATGTTCCTCCCACGTTTGACCTGCTGATGAAAATTCGGTCGGCGGCCGTTAGACCAAGTGCCAACGCGCTACCGATCGCAAGTGTACTTTGATGAGATCTTGGCGCCAGTAGGTTACTGTAACAGACCGTAGCGCGTGTAGCGTCGCACTCCAGGTGAAGCTATCGGTGCAAGCGCCCGGCCAGCTTTGGAGGATTCAGTTCCGGTCCGGTTTCAAAGTCGAGGAACAAACTGGCCTCGTTGGCGTTGGAGCAATGTTCCGGGGGAGCCGGGCACCTCCTTCAGTCCACATCACGCGCATTTGAATTGATCCGCCGACGACATGGCAGTTGTCTGCCTGCATCACCTTATTGGCCCGTCTCGGACGTTTGCGAGCCCGGCCACCATTTTCTGAACAAGAGCCGGCCTCCACTCGGCTCCGTTTGAAGGACGCATGGACATGGTGACTTTTACGCTCAACGGAAAAGAACGCACCTTCGATGGCGATCCCGATACGCCTCTGCTCTGGGTGATCCGCGATCTCGAAAAACTCACGGGCACGAAATACGGGTGCGGCGTAGCGCAATGCGGGGCTTGCACTGTCCATCTCGATGGCATGCCCCGGCGGTCCTGTATCACGCCAATTGCCATGATCGACGGCTCGGATGTGGTCACGATCGAAGGCATTTCCGGAAAGGAGGCCGAGGCGGTCCAGACGGCGTGGGCCGGGCTCGATGTCCCACAATGCGGTTACTGTCAATCCGGGCAGATCATGTCGGCCGTGGCGCTCCTGCAGATGCTGCCCAAACCCACCGACGACGAGATCGATGGTGCCATGACCGGCAATCTCTGTCGGTGCGCCACCTACCATCGCATCCGCGCGGCGATCCACAATGCCGCCAATTCGATGGAGGGTTGAGCAATGACCGTTCACGATATTACCACCACCCGCCGCACCTTCCTCGCTGGCGCCGGGCTCGTCATCGGCGTGGCTATCGCGCCTAAATTCCTTTCAGCTGCGCCGACAGGCGTTCCAGCCGGTGGCGCAGCCGACCTCAAGCCGATGAACGCTTTCGTCAAGATCGGCACGGACGACACCGTCACAGTACTGTCCAAACATATCGAGTTTGGCCAAGGTCCCTTCACGGGGCTTGCGACGCTCGTCGCCGAGGAGCTCGACGCCGACTGGAGCCAGATGCGTGCGGTCCATTCGCCGACCGACAACAAGATCTACGCCAACCTCGCCTTCGGCCTGCAGGGCACCGGCGGGTCCAGTTCAATTGCCAACGCCTACGAGCAGATGCGCAAGGCGGGTGCTACTGCGCGTGCCATGCTCGTCGCCGCAGCGGCGCAGGAATGGAGTGTCCCTGCCGCGGAAATCACCGTCGAGAAGGGGCGGATCAAACATACAGGCTCCGGCAAGGAAAGCGGTTTCGGCGCCTTCGCCGACAAGGCAGCGAGACAGACCGCGCCAGCGGAGCCGAAACTGAAGGATCCCAAGGATTTCGTGCTGATCGGAACAGATCTGCCGAAGCTCGATACCCGTGAAAAGATCAATGGCGCGGCAATCTTCACGCTGGACATCATGCCTGATGGCCTGCTCACCGCCGTGGTCGCCCACCCCAAGCATTTTGGCGCCGTCGTCAAGTCCTTCGACGACACGGACGCCCGAAAAGTGATGGGCGTGGTCGACATCAGGCAAATCCCGCAGGGCATTGCAGTCTATGGGGAAAATACTTTCGCGGCGCTGAAGGCACGCGATGCACTCAGGATCGAATGGGATCTCTCCAAAGCAGAGACCCGCTCGTCGGCGGAACTGGCGGCCGAGTACATCCGCCACTTCGAAAAGCCGGGCTTGGAGGCGACGAACAACGGTGATGTCGCGCAAGCCTTCCAACAGCCGGGCCTGCAGACCGTCGAAGCCCAGATCATCTTTCCCTTCCTCGCGCATGCGCCAATGGAACCGCTCGATGCGGTGTTCATCAAAGCCGCCGACGGCTCCGTCGATATCTACAATGGTGCGCAGTTTCCGGGCTTCGATCAGCAGGTAGCGGCAAAGATCCTGTCGCTCGACGAAACAAAGGTGCGGGTGAATACGCAGCTCGCAGGGGGCAGTTTCGGCCGCAAGGCGCAATTCGGCTCGCCCTATATGCAGGAAGCGGCTTCCGTCTATGCCGCCATTGGCGGCGATCGACCGCTTAAGCACATGTGGACACGAGAGGACGATATCCAAGGCGGCTTCTATCGTCCGATGTACGCCCATAAGATGCGAGGCGCGATCGACGCCAAGGGCCAGATCACCGCATGGGAGCAGATCATTGTCGGCCAATCGATCATGGCCAAGGCGGACCTGGATTCGACCTCGGTCGAAGGCGCGTCGAACCTGCCCTACCGGATCCCCAATCTCAAAGTGACCTCGCACAACGTCACGCTGCCAATCCCGCCGCTGTGGTGGCGGTCGGTCGGTCATACCCATACCGGCTTTGCCGTCGAGACCTTCGTCGACGAGCTGCTCGCCCGCGTCGGGCGGGATCCGGTGGAGGGCAGACTTGCACTGCTCGACGCGACCTCACGCCATGCCGGTGTCCTGCGCAAGGCCGCCGAGATGTCGGATTGGGGGGCGAGGCTCACTGAAGGACGCGCCCGCGGCGTGGCGGTGGTCGAGAGCTTCGGCTCGTTCGTCGCCCAGGTCGCTGAAGTCTCCGTCGGCCCCGATGGTGCGCCGCGTGTGCACAAGGTCTGGTGCGCCGTCGATTGCGGCGTTGCCGTCAATCCCAACATCATCAAGGCGCAGATGGAAGGCGGCATCGGTTATGGGCTGGGTGCTGTGCTTTTCGATGCCGTCACGCTTGGCAAGGGTGGCCAGATCATGCAGTCGAACTTCCACGACTATCGGTCGATCCGCATCAACGAGATGCCCGACGTCTCGGTGGAAATCATCAGGTCGGCGGAAAAACCGACGGGGGTGGGCGAACCCGGCGTACCACCCATCGGCCCGGCGGTTGCCAACGCGTGGCGAAAGCTGACCGACGCGCCAGTGCGCCAGCTTCCCATCGTCAGTATCATGTCGTCCTGAGAGGGCCACCAGATGAAGATCACGCTGCTGATAACCGGCATTGTCGCGAACTGTCTTATCGTCGGCGCGGGCATCCTGCTCGCGCCGGCGTCCGTAGCCCAGAACGCCGGCTCTCTGCGTCCGGCTGAGTCTTTTCAGTCGATACCCGACACGCGGGCGCGTTCCGTCGCCCTTTTTGAAGAGGCCGGCAAGGTGATTCAGCATCCACGGTGCGTCAACTGTCATCCAGCAACGGAGCGACCGCTGCAGGGCATGTCCATGCACCCGCACCAGCCACCAGTCTTCCGGGGCGATGCCGGCATGGGCCTGGTCGGCATGCAGTGCAACACCTGCCACAGCGAACAGAATACACCGGTGGTCGGGCAGGCAGATACACTGAAAAGCATCCCCGGCAATCCTGCCTGGCATCTCGCCCCGATCGAGATGGCCTGGGAGGGCAAGACCCTTGGGCAGATCTGCGAACAATTGAAGGACCCGAAACGCAACGGTGAGAAAACCATGGCGGAAATGGTCGAGCACATGGCGCATGACGAGCTGGTGGGATGGGGGTGGCAACCGGGCGAAGGCCGCGAGCCGGTTCCCGGCACACAGGACGAATTTGGCAAGCTTATCCAGGCGTGGGTGGATACCGGCGCCGCCTGCCCGTCACCCTAGGCGCAACAGCAGAGCCCAGACAGGTAGCACGTCAATTCGTCAATGGGTCGGGCTGGCGGCGAGCCAATGGATACACCTCTGAAGGCCAAGATGTCGGATATCGCATTGCGTTTTCGTCAAAGTCGTCGCTCATCGCTCAGACTCCTGTGGTCGCGGCTTGGTGTCTGCGTACGGTGCCATGTCCAACTCGAAAAAGACAAAACAGGATTGCTACACCGAGTGCTCTATCCGGGTGATCCCTCGGCAGCAGATGGGCGCTTGAACTGGGCAATAACGCGGCTGCTGGCCTTTTGCAGACGGCGCTCGACGAAGAGGAGGCCATCAATCTCGCTCTGACGGCGATCGCGACCTATTAATTAACCAGAAGGCGGAAGCGTAAGCGGCTTTCGCGACAAAGGAGGAGAAGCACATGCCGTCTCATCCTGATCGTCGCGCTATAATGCGCGAGGCTTGAGAACAGCAAACTGGGCGTCACCGCCGAGACCAACACCATCAGGCGGCACCTGCATTCGGCACCGGAGCAATGACATAGGCACACCGGCGCGCGCCGGCGAGAATATGTTCGGTGCGTTCGACCGCAACGTCCTCACCCAGAATATCACGGAAAACGTTGAGCTCCGCCCGGCAAAAGCCCTGGCAGCTGGCCGCGGCAGCGCAGATCGGACAATGGTTTTCGACAAAGAGAAAGGTGCCCTCGCCCGCCTCTTCGTAGCCCGCCATATAGCCTTCGGCCGTCCGCAGGCGCACGAGCTTCTCCACCCGCTCCTGCAGGCTTTCGGCCCCGTCGAGCGCCGCGCGATAACCGGTTCGCGTCTCTTCCTCGCGCGCCGCGATGATGCGATCGATGGCCGCATCCCCGAGCGTCTGGCGGATGGTGCGCAGCAACTGAACGGTCAGCTCCGCGTGGGTATCGGGAAACTCCGCGTGGCCCGAAGCGGTCAGTCCAAAGTATTGCGAAGGACGGCCCACGCCGCGCGCCTCCGACCAGGCATTGACGAAGCCCTCCTCCGCAAGGCGCACGAGTTGCTGGCGGGCCGCCTCACCGGAAATCGCCAGGCGCTTGCCAAGCGCTGCCGCCGTCTGCGGCCCATGCAGCTTCAGCGTCAGGAGGATGCGCTCGGCTGGCGACCGCCCCTGGCTCTGATCTGGATTTAACAAGTGATCGCTTGACATATTATCGACCGGAGATTTACAAAGAATTGTCTTGTTAAATACACGCCAGATGGTTTTCGCACAAGACAGCCGCTGCGTTTCATCCAGCTGAAGAGGATTTCAACCATGGCCTTCGAACTGCCCTCCCTTCCATTTTCCATCGATGCGCTCGCCGAAGGTGGCATGAGCGCCGAGACGCTGGAATTTCACCACGGCAAGCACCACCAGGCCTACGTGACCGCGCTCAACGGCTTCGTCGAAAAGGACCCGACGCTTGCCGGTCTTTCGCTCGAAGACATCATTCGTCGTGTGAACGACAAGCCTGAACTGACACCGGTCTTCAACAATGCCGGCCAGCACTGGAACCACATCCTGTTCTGGAACAACCTCTCCCCCAAGGGCGGCCGCATCCCGGACAGCCTTGAAAAGAAGATCGTCGAAGACTTCGGCAGCGTTGCCGCCTTCAAGGACGCCTTCAAGGCGGCGGCGACCAGCCAGTTCGGTTCCGGCTGGGCCTGGCTCGTGCTTGATGCCGGCGGCAAGCTTAAGGTGACGAAGACCGCCAACGGCTCGAACCCGATCGCTACCAACGAGGGCAAGGCGCTGCTCGGCCTCGATGTCTGGGAGCACAGCTACTACATCGACTTCCGCAATCGCCGTCCCGACTATGTCAGCAACTTCCTCGACCGCCTGGCGAACTACGAGTTCGCCGAGGCCGTACTGAAGTCCGCCTAACCATGCCCGCCGCGGCGCCGCTTCAGTGGCGCCGCGCCCCATCCCAGCCGGAATGCACCCCATGCCCCAAACCGTCACTGTCGATCTCGCAGCTCACACCGAGCGAGCCGTCACCAGATCCCAGTTCGCCGACACGATGGCGCGGCTGGCATCAACAGTCTGCGTCGTCAGTTCCGGCAGCGGTTGCGAATGCCTGGGTCGTACGGCAACCGCCGTCTTCTCCCTGTCAGCAAATCCGCCGTCGATCGTCGTCTCGATCAAGGCTGACAGCGCGCTCGCCGGGGCGATCACGAAACAGGATGGCTTCTCGCTGGCGATGCTCGCCCAAGGGCAGGAGCTTGTTGCCGATGCCTTTGCCGGCCGGGTCGCGGCGGCAAGCCGCTATCTCGTCGGCGTCTGGGCCGACTGGCCTTCCGGCCGACCGCGTCTGCTCGGAGCTGCGGCAGGACTGGACTGCGTGCTCAGTGCCTCCATCCTCGTTGGCGATCACCGCCTCTTTGTCGGAACTATCATCGCCACCGAAACCTCCGGCTATGCCGAGCCCCTTCTGTGGAGTGAGCGGCAATATCAGGTCCTCGACAGATCGACAGCCTTTGCCGCACCATCCGGTGGGCGCCCATTGCCATCCGGTGCCGCGTGCCCGACGATCTGAGCCGCGCGAACGAACATCCGTTAGGGAGCGACCATGCGACAGGTGCTTGAAAAACTTCTCGACGACGGTCGTGACGACGCGCTTCTGCGCTTCACGCTCGGCAGCATCTGTCTTCAGGAGGCGGATGCAGAGACCGCACTCGTCCACCTGCAGCGCGCGATCGAGCTCGACCCCACCTATTCGGCCGCCTGGAAGTTGCGCGGCGCCGCGATGCTGAAACTCAGCCGCATCGAAGAAGCGCAGCACATCTGGACCGAGGGACGCGCCGTCGCCGAAAAAAAGGGCGACCTGCAGGTCGCGCGCGAGATCACTGTTTTCCTCAAGCGACTGGACAAGCAGTGCGCTGCCGCCAACAAGGGCTAGCCTCAGGCAGAGCCAAGCCGCCTGATATTGCCGGCAAGTTCGGCTGCCAGACGTAAAGCCGCCGCGGTCGCGCCAGCCATCTGCGGCATGATCAGCCATTCGAGCGTCCAGGCGGCGCCGGAGCGCTCCTGCTCATGCACCAGCGCATGATGGACGCCGGAAAGCTGGGTCGCGTTGAAGCGGGCAAGCGCCACCAGAACTTCTGCTGCAACCGGATTCTGCTTGTGCGGCATCGCGGAGGATCCGCCACCGCCGGCCAGTTCGATTTCATCGCCCTGCTGCGCCATCAGGGCTACGTCCTGCCCGAACTTGCCGAGGCTACCGGTGACCAACGACAGCGCATTGGCGAAATCGGCAACTTCCGAACGCTGGCTGTGCCATTGCGGAAAGTCGGCAAGTGCCAATTCCTCGGCGAGCGTCGCGCGCACATCGTCCGCCTTGTCCTTCAGCTTGTCGAGCGTACCCGCCGCGCCGCCGAACTGGACGGCAAAGAGGTCGCGCTCCATCGCCTCCAGCCGATCCTTGTGATCGAGCAACGGTTCGATCCAGGTCCGCAACCGATCCGACACAGTGATCGGTATCGCCGCCTGCATCCGCGTGCGGCCCATCAGCTCTCGCTCGCCCCATTGATCGTCGCATTCCTCCAGCACCGACACGACGTCGCCGAGGCGGGTGGCGAAAAGCTCGGCAACGGCCTTCATACGCAACATCAGGCTGGTATCGATAACATCCTGGCTGGTCGCACCAAAGTGCACGTGCGCAGCCGCCTCGCCGCCGACCGCGGCCCGCAATTGTCGCACGAGCTCGGGAACAACAACGCCGTCGACCGCCATCGCCCTCCTGAGCGCGGCCACATCGGGAGAAAATCCGCGACAGGCCTCGGTGATCCGGTCGGCAGCACTTTCCGGGATCACGCCGTGGATCGCTTCGGCGCGCGCGAGCGCCGCTTCGAAGGACAACATGGCGTGAATGTCGGCGGAAGTTGAAAACTCGGCGGCGACTGCCTCGTCGCCGAGAAGGCCGGAGAGATAGGGATGATCGAAAGCGGAATAGGTCATGGTCCCCCCGATGATTGCCGCGATTGACGCTCGCGCTTGAACGGAATGCCTCATTCTCTCTTGGGCCATCCACGCACCAGGATGCAACGGATCGGCCCTAGGCATGACATTCCGGTTTCAGATGTCGAGGAAGACCGTTTCCTTCTCACCCTGCAGGTGAATGTCGAAGATATAATTAGGGGCGCTGCCGGTCGCGACAAGCGTGGCAATGCGATGGCGGTGTTCGACGCGCAAAAGCAGGGGATCGGCGGCGTTCGCCTCCGCTTCGTCGGGGAAATACATCCGCGTGTGCAGGCCGACATTGATGCCGCGCGCGACAATCCAGAAGGTGATGTGCGGCGCCATCGGCCGACCGTCCTTGAACGGGACGCGACCCGGCTTGATCGTCTCGAACAGAAAGGCGCCGTCTTCACCACCGGTCGGACATCGTCCCCAACCGGAAAATGCCGGATCGGCCGCACCGCGCAACTCCGACGGAGAGTTGTAGAGGCCGGCCGCATCCGCCTGCCAAATCTCCACCAGCGCATCCCTGAGTGGCGTTCCTGTACCGTCTAGCACCCGACCGCTAACGGTGACGCGGTCGCCAAGCGTGTTCTCGCTCACCATCGTCGTGCCGAGGTCGGTGTCGTAGACGCCGCCGATGCCGCAAAAATTCGGCGTGAGGCCGATATGCACGTAGGGGCCGGCCGTCTGCGACGCCGTTTCCTTGAGGTAATCGAGTGCCTGAACCATCAGTTGCCCTCTATGCGATTTTCAAACAGCGTCGAGCGGCGACCGCGCAGAATGATATCGAACTTGTAAGCCCGTGCATCCATCGGAATGGTGTTTGCCCAGTCGAGCGGCGCGATCAGTTGCTCGATCGCACGGCGATCGGCGATCGTGTTGACGATCGGACACTTCCAGATCATCGGATCGCCCTCGAAATACATCTGCGTAATCAACCGCTGCGCAAAGCCGTGCCCGAAAACCGAAAAGTGGATGTGGGCCGGGCGCCAGTCGTTGACGCCGTTCGGCCAGGGATAGGGGCCGGGCTTGATCGTGCGGAAGGAGTAAAAGCCTTCCTCGTCGGTGATCGTGCGACCGCAGCCGCCAAAGTTCGGATCGAGCGCTGCGAGATAGCTTTCCTTCTTGTGGCGGTAGCGCCCGCCGGCGTTAGCCTGCCAGAATTCCAGAAGCGCGCCGGAAACAGCCCGACCGCGTTCATCGAGCACCCGGCCGTGAACGATGATGCGTTCGCCGATCGCGCTTTCGCCTGGCTTGGCGAAGTTGTGAATGAGATCGTTGTCGAGCTCGCCCAGCATCGAATGGCCGAAGACCGGGCCGGTGATTTCGGAAATCGTGCCGTCGAGCGACAACAGCGCCTTCTGCGGCGAGCGCAGCACCGAGGTCTTGTAGCCCGGGGTCAGCGCCGGCGCATGCCAGTTCCTGTCGCGGGGAAAGAAGGCGCCGGTCTCGGGTTTCTGGTTTGCTCTGTCGGACATCTCTTGCTCCCGTCAGGCCGCCTTGCCGGCGCCCATTTCCGCAAAGACCTGCTTGACGATCTTGATCGCGTGGTTGGCTGCGGGAACGCCGGCATAGATCGCCACGTGCAGCAGCGCCTCACGGATATCTTCATGGGTGGCACCGGTATTGGCGGTGGCGCGCACATGCATGGCCACTTCCTCATCTTGGCCAAGGGCGGCCAGAAGCGCGATCGTCACGATCGACCGCTCCCGTTTCGTCCATGTCGGGCGCGACCAGACATGCCCCCAGGCGGCCTCGGTGATCAGCTCCTGGAACGGCCGGTCGAAATCGGTCGAGGCCAATTGCGCGCGGTCCACGTGATCGTCGCCAAGAACGGCCCGCCGGGTCGCCATGCCCTGGCTAAAGCGATCAGAGGGCGCAAGCGTATCACTCATGGCTTTTGTCTCCATGCATTAAAACTTCGAAAAAGGCGCGCAGGATAGCAGTCAGCGCCTCCGGTTTCTCGACGCAAGGGATATGCCCGGCATCGCGGATGACCTCATAGCGGGCGCCGGGAATAAGGCGTGCCGTGGCAAGGACCACATCCGGCGGCGTCGAACCATCCTGGTCGCCGACGACGCAGAGAACGGGCACGGCGATGCGGGCCGCCGCTTCCGTATAGTCGGCGTCACGGATCGCGCCGCAGGTGGCGGCATAGCCCGTCGCCGACTGGCGGATCAGCATGTTGCGGTAGCCGATCAACGCCGCATTCTCCGGGCGTCGGAACTCGGGCGTGAACCAGCGTTCGAGGATGCCGTCGGCGATCGCTTCAATGCCGTGGGCTTCGATGGCGGCGATGCGCGTCGCCCACAGTTCCGGCGTACCGATCTTGTGGGCGGTGTCGCAGAGAACAAGGGCACGCACCAGATCCGGGCGCTGCTGGTAGAGCGACTGGGCGATCAATCCGCCGACCGAAAGCCCGCAGACGATTGCCTGTTTGACCGAGAGCATGTCGAGCAGGCCGGCAAGATCATTGGCGTGGTCTTCGATCGCGTATGGCACCGGCCCGATGTCGGAGAGCCCATGACCGCGCTTGTCGTAAAGAACGATCGCGTATTCGCCGGCAAGACGCACGATGACATCACGCCAGATACGGAAATCCGTACCGAGCGAATTGGCAAAGACCAGCACCGGCCGTTCGGCCGTAGCGCCGATAACCTGGTAGTGGATGGTGATGTCGTTAATGCGGGCAAACTGCACGGCACTTCTCCTCTGCAATCAAATTGTCTGTTTAATCTGGTTAGGTAAAATGATATTTCACGGCATTCCATTAACTCAAGAGTTATGAATTCGATGATCGACGCCCGGGTCAAGTTTCGTCATCTGCAAACGTTTGTCGAGGTCGCAAGACAGAAGAGCGTCATGAAGGCGGCCGCACTCCTGCATGTCAGCCAGCCCGCCGTCACCAAGACCATCCGCGAGCTGGAAGAGGTTCTGGGCGTCGCCGTTTTCGAACGCGACGGACGCGGCATCAAGATCACTCGCTACGGCGAGGTCTTTCTTCGCCACGCAGGCGCGGCGCTGACGGCGCTTCGCCAGGGACTCGATTCGGTCTCTCAGGAACGCTCCGGCGACGGTGTACCAGTGCGCATCGGCGCCCTTCCGACAGTCTCGACGCGGATCATGCCGCGGGCGATGTCACTCTTCCTGAAGGAAGACACCGGTGCACGGATCAAGATCGTCACCGGTGAGAATGCCGTGCTTCTCGAACAGTTGCGCGTCGGCGATCTGGACCTCGTCGTCGGCCGCCTGGCGGCGCCGGAAAAGATGACCGGCTTTTCCTTCGAGCACCTCTATTCCGAACAGGTTGTCTTTGCCGTGCGCGCCGGTCATCCCTTGCTTTCCGGCACGCAATCAGCCTTCGCCCATCTCGGCGACTACCCGGTGCTGATGCCGACGCGCGCCTCGATCATTCGCCCCTTCGTCGAGCATTTTTTGATCGCCAACGGCATACCGTGCCTGCCCAACCAGATCGAAACCGTGTCCGATGCCTTCGGCCGCGCCTTCGTGCGCACGAGCGATGCGATCTGGATCATTTCAGCCGGTGTGGTCGCCAGCGACATCGAGGATGGCACGCTTGCTGTCTTGCCGATCGACACCAGCGAGACCAAGGGACCGGTTGGCCTGACAATGCGTGCCGATGCCGTGCCGTCGTTACCGCTCGCCATCCTCATGCAGACCATCCGCGAGGCCGCCGGAGAGGCATCGGCCAAGACTTGACCGACGCCACCATACGGTCGCCCGCTTCGTCATGGCTTTGAAAAGATGACTTCCACGCGCCGGTTTGCATGACGCGCCTCGGGTCGATCCTGGCCATTGTCATCGGTTTCTCGATGCTTCGGCTCTTTCTCGCCCGCACCGGAAACCTCGAAAGCGACGTTGGCTAGACCGCCCCTGCCCACCAACCAATTCCTCACCGCAAAAGCGCGTTGTTCCGAAAGGCGCTGATTGTACGCCTCCTCGCCGAAGCCATCGGTATGTCCAACAACGCGAACTTTTTGAACCTTCGCATCCGCGAGCATGCGCGCCACCGTATCGAGGTAGCCGTCGCTACTCTTGGCGATCGTCGCGGTATCAAAGTCGAACAGCAGCGTCGTCGGAATGGTGACGACCCGGTCGGTCGCGGTTTCGCTCACCTCGATCTGGTCTTCGTGCAGTTCCAGCGCCATGGCGCTAAGCCCGGTTGCAAGTGCCAGCATCGTCACGAAGTACAGGACGACCATCAGCCACCAAGCGGTATCGAGCGAACCCTTTGTCCAGATCCAGGAGGGGTCGTCCCTGTCAGATAGGCAGAAATAGGCTTGCGCAGTCTTCGGCGGCGACCCGACCTTGATCTGGCGTTCCTCGGGAAGGCCGGCGAAATCGCCGGCAAGGACCAATTTTGCGTCAGGCTGCAAGCGGAGCCCGCCGAGATATTGCTTCTCGTCGTCGACGCAACGGTAAGTCAGCAGCCGGCGAACCAGCAGATACCCTAGAAAGAGCACGATGCCGGCGCCGAGGCTGGCGACTGCCACAGGCACAAGGTCAATACTGTCTTCAGCACGACGATTGAGAAGATAGAGTGCCGCGAGCATGATGCCGAAGACGACGCCGAGGACACGCGCCAGACCTTTGCACTCCCTCTTTTCAAGCGGCGGCGGCAAAAGCAGGAAGCCGCAGAGGGAAATCACCGCCCAGCCGGCGGTGGCAATCATGCCGGCATATTCAACCGCATTCGACAGTGGCCCCATGCGACGCAAGAACGGCGTCACCCATTCCCACCACTGCTGGAGATCGCCACCTTCCATCGCCTGCCCCTAGAAGTTGACGGTGTGGCTCTTGGCAGTTTGGTACGAGACACTGTGTACTGCGGGATCGATCTCCGGCGGTGGCGTTCCCATGCTCAAGGTCTGGAAGCAATAGATGCCGGCTTTCAGCGGGCCAACGATAATCTTGGATTTCCCGAACTGAACGGGTGCATAGCGCGATTGGAAGAACCGGTCGACAATGAGCTTGTCGATGTGTGTCTCCAGCCGGAACTGGATTTGTGCCGCGCTCGCAGCGGCAGCGCCGCCGCCGCTGCCAAACGAGAATGCCAGCAAGCGCGTTTCCAACGAGGCAGCAAAAAGATCGAATGCACCGATGGCGGCAGCCTCGATGTCCGTGACGAAACGCACCATTCGGCTGCGCGAAAGCGCTTCGCGGACGAGCGCCCCGCTTTCCGCCCCTTCAGCCGCAAGCGCCTGCAGCGCTTTCAGATTGGTAAAATCGAACAGCGGCGCCGCGTTCTGTCCATCGGCTTCCTCCCTCGCCGGCCGCGCGAGCACCGGTATGCCATCAAGGCCGATCGCCTGAGACAGCGCGAGGAGGGCAACGATTGCCGTGAATTCGTCAAAGAGCGAGCCCGGCTCTGCAGCCGTACCATCCAGCCGCTCGTCCTCGATCAAACGCGGCAGTGCTTCCGGCCGGGTCTTGAGGGCTGTCGCGGCCTCCTCGGCCGCCCAGACAAATGCGGTGCGCAAATCATCGGCATCACGACCAAGCCCTCGGCCGAAAACGACGGAGCCGTCCGTACCCGCATCGACGATGGCTGTAGGCGCGGCCTTCACCGCACGCTCGACAAAACTGCCAAAGCTGCGACCGACCCGTTCCGCCAGGCCTCTTCCAAGGCTGCGGGTGACGGCAGAGATGACATTCATGGACGCACCGCCCGCCTGCTTCAACGAAGACGTGCAATCATAAGCCCGAGGTGGGTGCCGAACAAGATAGACAAAAAGGCGTACGCGGTCCGCAGCATGCGGAGACGCCAACCGCAAAACGCCACTTTACAAGGCTTCCTCAATCACAAGAATGCAACGACACAGAACTCCAGAGCAGAAACGCCATCCTCCGTGCAGATCTCCCTTCGCTCCTTCCTTCCTCAGGATGCCGCACAACTCAGCGCCTGGTTCCCGTCCGCCGAAGCGCTCACCCAGTGGGGCGGATCGGGGCTCAGCTTCCCGCTCGATGCGGCGCAAATCACAGAGATGCACGCTTCAACCTTGGGCGATGCGCCGGCGCGCTGGATGTTTGCAGGCGTTGTCGATGGCGATCTTGCCGGTCACGCCCAGGTGGCGCTCGACTGGGACAATGGCGTCGGTCGCCTCAGTCGCGTCGCGATCAATCCGCGGTTCCGTGGACACGGCCTCGCCCAACCGTTCCTCCAGCGCATCATCGAGCGGTTCTTCGCAGACGTTCACTTCGAGCGGCTGGAACTCAACGTCTACACCTTCAATACCGCTGCGATCCGCACCTACCTGAAGCTCGGCTTTATCGAAGAAGGCGTGCGACGGTCGTCCGCCAGGGTCGGCGACATCAGATGGGACACCGCCCTCTATGGCATGCTTCGCAGCGATCTCGCCGCAAAGAGGCCGTTTCAGAACGGCAGCCCGACGTAGTTTTCCGCAAGGGCCGTCGCGGCCGCGCGCGAGTGCGTGAGATAATCAAGTTCCGCTTCCTGGATCTTCTGGTCGAAGTCGCCGGTATCCGGAAAACGATGGAGCATGGTGGTCATCCACCAGGAGAAACGAACCGCCTTCCACACTCTCGCCAGCGCATGCGTGGAATAGGCGTCGATGCCGGCATTCGAGCGATCCTGGTAGTGTTCCAGCAGCGCTTCGAAGAGATAGTGCACGTCACTGGCAGCAAGGTTCAAACCCTTGGCGCCGGTGGGCGGCACAATGTGGGCTGCGTCTCCGACCAGAAACAGCCGTCCGAAACGCATCGGCTCGGCAACAAAGGAGCGAAGAGGCGCAATCGACTTTTCGAATGACGCCCCCGTCGTGAGCGCCTCGGCGTGATGGGCCGGCAATCGCCGCCTCAGTTCGTCCCAGAAGCGCTGGTCGGTCCATTCCTCGACCTTTTCGTCGAGCGCGCACTGAAGATAGTATCGGCTGCGGGTTTGCGAGCGCATCGAACAAAGCGCAAACCCGCGCGGGTGATTGGCGTAGATCAGTTCGTGGCTGACCGGCGGGACGTCGGCAAGGATGCCGAGCCAGCCGAACGGATAGATCTTCTCGAAGGTGCGGATCGCCTTTTCGGGAACCGACTTGCGGCTGATCCCGTGAAAGCCGTCGCAGCCGGCGATGAAATCACAATCGATGCGGTGACTTGCGCCGTCCAGTTCATAGGTGACATAGGGGGCATGGCCATCGAAATCATGCGGCACGACATTTGCGGCGGCGTAGATCGACACCGCGCCCATGCGTGCACGCTCTGCCATCAGGTCGCGCGTCAGTTCCGTCTGGCCATAGACCATCACCCGCTTGCCGCCGGTCAGCTCGTGAAGGTCGATACGGTGATCCCGGCCATCGAAAGCCAGCGAAAAGCCGTCATGCGGCAGGCCCTCGTCATGCATGCGCGCGCCGGCCTTGGCACGGTCCATCAGGCCGACAGTCCCTTCCTCCAGCACGCCGGCGCGCACCCTGCCAAGAATGTAATCCCGGCTGACGCGATCGAGAATGACATTGTCGATGCCGGCACCGGTCAGCAACTGCCCGAGGAGAAGACCGGAAGGGCCCGAACCGATGATGACGACCTGTGTGCGCATGCTTGCCTCCCGAAACTGACTTTTGACAAATCTTGCGCGGGAGCGCTGTTGGCCTCAATGGACATTCTGGCCAAGAAATTGCACTAATTGAACATCGGCCATGGATGAGAGCGATGAAGAGAACCGTTCCGACCTACGAGCTCTATGGGGAAGAGACGGGAGAACGACCCGCTTTCTGGCTGCATTGCGAAACAATTCCATCACGCAGCAGCCTGTATCATTGGGAGATCGAGCTGCATCGCCATCTGAGCTTCTTTCAGATCTTGTACATTGCCAGCGGATCTGGAGACACGGTATTTGGCGACACGGCGCACCCTATTCGCCCTCCAGTGATGATCACGGTGCCGCCGGCGCTCAGCCACGGCTTCCGCTTCTCCCAAGATATCGACGGCTTTGTGTTCACCGTTCTCGCATCGCATTTACGAGTATCGCCCGGCGAGCGCAGCCGTCTCGGCGCCTGGATGGCGACGCCACGTATGACGGGCCTCGACGGCAGCGACGACGGCCGCTATGTGGCGCTGACCCTCGCCCGACTGGGCGCGGAGTGGGAAGCCAACCGCAGCCACCGCACCGACCTTCTCGATGCCTATCTGACGTCGGCGTTAACGCTGGGTGCGCGCCTCGATGAAGCGCGCCCTGTCGCGGACGACGCCGCCGACACGGAAAACGAGCGGCGCGTCGAACATTTCCTCGGTCTCGTCCAGCAACACCACCGCGCCCACAAACCGGCGGCGTTCTATGCACGCGAACTCGGCCTCTCGCCGACACATCTCAATCGCATAACCCGCAGCATCACCGGCCAAAGCGCGCACGAAGTCATCACGCGCAAGCTGACGGACGAAGCACGGCGCGAGCTCGTCTTTACCCGCGGCAGCGTACAAGAGATTAGCTTCCGGCTGGGCTTTGCCGATCCCGCCTATTTTTCGCGCTTTTTCCTGCGCCAGACGGGCATGACGCCCAGGGCCTGGCGCCTTGCCGAGCGCGCGAAGCTCGGCGCGTAGCTCCCAAACCAGCATCCTGCGGACAACACAGGATCGCCGAACGCTCCTTGTCCTGCCCTCTGCGCGCTTTATCGTCGCATACGTGCGCCCGTTTCAGCCGGCGCCTTTGGAAGCGGAAAAAGGTTGCCGCCTACAATCTTGACAGTTGGCGTTGCCTCAGGAGATCTGGCAGCAGAACCGCTCGCTTGCGGTCACGCTTGTGTGGAGGAGCATTCATAGAGGACTTTGCCAGTCGACACATCGATACCTGCCAGGCTCACTTCATATCCCCAAAGCCGGCTTATATGCGCAAGAGTCGCTCCTCGATTATTTTCCTCCAACAGAATGCCGTTCTTGATCACGTGCTTCAACCTAAGCTGGCGATCCCCCAGCAGATCGACATCCACCACCTGTATGTCCGGCCTATTGGCCGCCAGGTCGTAATTCCCTGCGAGCGCGGCACGTACGGCAGCGTAGCCCTGCTCGTTATGGATGGAAGTGACTTCGCAAAATTTGTTGGTCGCGTGGTCAGAAAGCCGAAACAGACGGAATTTGCGGATCAGCGCAGGGCTCAGATATTGCAGAATGAAAGACTCGTCGCGGTGGTTCTCCCAAGCGTCGATCAGCGTGCCCATCCAGTTGCCGTTGCCGGATATCCCGGGAAACCAATCCCGATCCTCCTGCGTCGGCTCGGTGCAGATGCGTTTGATATCCTGCATCATCGCAAAGCCCAGCGCGTAGGGGTTGATGCCCGAAAAGCGGGTGTCGTCGAAGCTCGGTTGAAAAACAACGTTGGCGTGGCTTGATAGCAGCTCCAACATTGCGCCTTCGCTGATCTGCCCCTGGTCGAACAGTCTATTGATGATGGAATAGTGGACGAAGGTCGCACATCCCTCGTTCATCACTTTGGTCTGAATCTGCGGGTAGAAATATTGCGCGACAACGCGAACAATTCTCAAGATCTCGCGCTGCCACGGTTCAAGGATCAGACTATGCTTTTCGAGGAAGTAAAGCAGATTTTCCTCGGGAAGATTAAGCACTTTCGTCCGCTCCAAAGCCTCGCGCTCCGCCTCCTCGGTGCCCGAACTCCCGCCTGCCGTCGGCAGCGTCCGCCATAAATCGCTGTAAGTCTGCTCTTCGTATTCCAGTCGCTCGCGGGCCCGCTCCATCTCCTTTGCCGATGAGAGCCGAGGCGGACGGCGATAATGGAATACGCCGTGATCCTGTAGGGCATGCGCCGAATCGAGAATCTCCTCCACCGCATTCAGTCCATGCCGTTCCTCGCATTTGGCGATGTATTTCTTGGCGAAGTCCATGTAGCTGAGGATCCCGCTGGCATCCGTCCACTGGCGGAACAGATAGTTGTTCTTGAAGAAGTGATTGTGGCCGAAGGCGGCATGCGCGGTGACCAGCGCCTGCATCGGCATCGTGTTTTCTTCCATGAGATAGGTTATGCAGGGATTGGAATTGATCACGAGTTCATAGGCCAGCCCGCGATAGCCTTTTTGATAGAGTTGGCTTTCGAAAACGAAGCGTTTGCCAAACGACCAGTGCTGATACATCAACGGCATGCCGACGGATGAATAGGCGTCGAGCATCTGTTCAGAGGAGATGATCTCGATCTGGTTCGGATAGACGTTCAGTCCCATCTCATCGATCGCAATCGCCTCTATCGCATCATAGGCGCGCGAAAGCGTCGCAAAATTCCATTCGGAACCGTCGAACAGCAGGCTGGAGACTGGCCGTTTCGCCATCCGGTCGCCCCCTCACCTGCGCAATTGAACGGGTTGATGCCGGGCAAAGAGTTTACGGAAGACAGGGTAAATGTCGGCGGGCCTTGCAACGCGCGTCATCTGGAAATTCGGCACCACGCAGTCGACCGTGCGATAGGCCCGCCAAAGCGAGGTGCCGTTGTCCGTCGACCCGAAGATCTCGCTTTCGCGCTCATCGATGATCTCGACATAGGCGTAATACTGGCACAGACGCATGAGCTTCTCCCGCAGAAGCTCGGCGCACCGATCCGAGTCGCCGTTGGCATTGTCGCCATCGGAAGCTTGGGCCGCATATATGTTCCAGAGGTTCGAAGGATAGCGGTCCCCGATGATCCGCAGCATTTCCTCAAGCGCCGTGGAAACGACCGTGCCGCCGCTCTGCTTGCTGAAAAAGAACGTCTCCTCGTCAACTTCCCGCGCCTCATCCGTGTGGCGGATGAACACGATATCGATCCGCTCGTAACGGCGCTTGAGAAACAGGTGCAAGAGAACGAAGAAGCGCTTGGCAAGGTCCTTCTCGCGCTCCCCCATCGAGGCAGAGACGTCCATAAGGCAGAACATCACCGCGCTCGCGTTCGGCAAAGGCTGACGTTCGAAACGGTTGAACCGCACGTCGACGGGATCGACATAGGCGATACGCAGCCGCCGCCGTTCGACAACTGCCAGTTCGTCGCGCAGGTGCGAGAGCCTGCGGCGCTGCTGCAGGGATGGCTCCTCCTCCCGTTCCAGCGTCGCGATCTCTTCCGTAAGAGCCTGAAATTCCCTCTCGCTTGGGCGGCGCAGGGCCATGCGCCGCCCAAAGCTGTTGCGCATCGTTCGTCCGACATTGATATTGCAAGGCGTGCCCACCGTCGAGAAACCGACGCGATGGGACTTGTAGCTGACGGTTTCCCGCAGGTTCAGCTTCACCATATCCGGAAGCTCCAGATCTTCGAAGAAAAGATCGAGCACTTCCTCGCGCGACAGCACGAAAAGAAAGTCGTCCGTGTTTTCGCCTCGTCCGGGCCCGGCGGCCCCACCACCACCACCGCCTGTTTCCGGTTTCCTAAGTCGGTCTCCCGGAGAAAAGGTCTCGTTTCCGGGCAGGACATAGTTCCGCTCACCGCTGGCGCGCGAATGCTGAAAGCTGGGCTCGTCCGCACCACGCTTCGGGATCGGAACGCCGTGAGTGGCATCCACATCGGTGATCCTGTCCGACTTTATCTGATCGCTTATCGTCCGCTTCAATTCCTCACGGACCCGCTTAAAAAAGCGCTGCCTATTGCCGAGACTCCTGTCCTTGGGGTTAAGCCGGCGATCGATGAAGTTTGGCATCTGCCCATCCCCCGCTTGCACATCGTCAACCTGCCTTGTTGACCCGCATGTACCAGTCAACGAGCCGCCGGACTTGGCGCTCGGTGTAGCCCCGTTCGGTCATGCGTTCAACGAATTCAGCGTGTTGCTTCTCGGTCGCGCTATCCTTCTTCGAGCCGAAGCTGATGACCGGCAAAAGATCCTCGACTTGGCCGAACATGCGCTTCTCGATCACTTCCCGGAGCTTTTCGTAACTTGTCCAGGCGGGGTTGCGCCCGTTGTTCCTGGCGCGGGCACGCAGTGAGAACTTTACGACTTCGTTGCGGAAATCCTTAGGGTTTGCAATCCCTGCGGGCTTCTCGATCTGCGACAACTCGCCATCGAGAACGTTGCGATTTAGGATCTGACCCGTATCGGGATCCTTGAAGTCCTGATCTTCGAGCCAAGCATCCGCGTAGGAGATATAGCGGTCGAACAGGTTTTGACCATACTCACTATAGGATTCGAGATAGGCCTTCTGGATCTCGTGACCGATGAACTCGGCATATCGGGCGGCGAGTTCCGACCGGATAAAATCGAGATAATTCGCTTCCGTCTCCTTGGGAAACTGCTCCCGCCGGATAGCCTGTTCCAGGATGTACATCAGATGAACCGGATCGGCCGCGACTTCCTTGGTGTCGTAGTTGAAGGTCTCCGACAGCACCTTGAAGGCAAAGCGGGTGCTGACGCCGGTCATGCCCTCATCAACGCCCGCGGCATCGCGATATTCCTGCAGGGACTTCGCCTTGGGATCGGTATCTTTCAGGTTCTCGCCGTCATAGACCCGCATCTTCGTATAGGACGGCGAGTTCTCGTGTAGCGCGAGGCGTGTCGCCACCGTGAAGCGGCTAAGGTTCTCCAGAACCTCGGGCGCGCAGGGGTTTTCGGCCAACTCGCTCTCGCGAAGCAGCTTTTCATAGATCAGCCGTTCCTCCGTGACACGCAGGCAATAGGGAACCTTGACGACGAGTATCCGGTCGAGAAATGCCTCATTGTTCTTGTTGTGCTTGAATTGGAGCCATTCGGACTCGTTGGAATGGGCAAGTACGATACCATGGTAGGGAAAAGCGCCGAAGTTCTCCGTGCCATTGTAGCTTCCTTCCTGCGTGGCGGTGAGCAAAGGATGCAGAACCTTGATCGGCGCCTTGAACATCTCGACGAATTCGAGCAGCCCTTGCGTGGTCCTGTTAAGCCCACCGCTATAGGAGTAGGCGTCGGGATCGGCTTGGCTGAAATTCTCAAGCTGGCGGATATCGACCTTGCCGACGAGCGCGGATATGTCCTGGTTGTTCTCGTCGCCTGGCTCAGTCTTGGCGATGGCGATTTGGCGCAGCCGCGAGGGCATGAGCTTCACGACGCTGAACTTCGAAATATCGCCGCCGATTTCGTCCAGTCGTTTGGCCGCCCAAGGCGATACCAGGTCGGTGAGCCGTCTCTTCGCAATTCCGTACTTGTCTTCCAGCAACTCTCCCATGCGATCGCGGCTAAACAAGCCAAGGGGGGATTCAAAGACGGGGCTTATCTTACCGTCGATGGCCAACGTGTAGATCGGTTGCTGCTCCATCAGCTTCTTGAGACGCTCGGCAAGCGACGATTTGCCACCACCCACCGGCCCCAAGAGGTAAAGGATCTGCTTGCGTTCCTCGAGGCCCTGAGCGGCATATCGAAAATATCCGACGATCCGCTCAATCGTATCCTCCATTCCATAGAAGTCCGAGAAGGAAGGGTAGATCTTGATGGTGCGGTTAGCGAAGATCCGACCGAGGCGCTCATCCGCGCTCGTGTCTATCAATTGAGGTTCGCCGATGGCGGCCACCATGCGCTCTGGCGCAGTGGCGTACATGCTCTTGTCGTCGCGACAGGCGAGAAGATACTCCTGTAAACTTAAACTCTCTTGCACTCCACTTGCGTAAGTTTTCGAAAAAAGGTCGAAAACATCACCGTCACTGGCGCTCATGTAACCCTCCTGCGGCCGCCGGAAGTCATGCACTTGCGACGCGACCGCTACTCTATTTAACAACATACTCGGGACGGGGTTGTTCCCGAATTTGGCTGCCTTCACAGCGTCGAGTGAAAGCGGACGGTTTTATATTAGCACAACAGCCAGCCATCTCCGCACCTAATCGGAATAGCGAATTCGAGGTACAAATACGAAATCGGCGTGAAGCGGGCCGAACAGCCATCCGGCCTTTCAGGAACACCAACCAGCGCGGACCTCTATTGAAGGCCCCGATCGAAATGCCCTGCGAGAACGTTCCAAGATCGCGTATTTGAGCGGCTCTGCAAAAGACAGCCTCGCACTACTGCCAAATACCCATTCCTGACTGCCTTCGAGGTGAGGCATCCGAGAATGTGGCACGATCCCGGGCGATCCGATCATCGACGATGCAGACTTGTTCACTGATCGGCCGACGACAAGCTTGCTATCATCTGCCCACGAGGGCTGCAATCATTCCAGAGGAGTTGCTGTGGAAGCCGGACACGATACCAGCGAGCTTGAAATGGCCGTCTTGATGACGCCCGACATGGCCAATTTCAGCGGCAAAGTCGAGGGCGGCGCACTCTTGAACCTCCTGGATCGCGTCGCATTCTCCTGCGCCTCACGCTATTCGCAGGAATACGCAGTGACCCTGCCAGTTGACCAGGTCGTCTTTCGCCAGCCGATCCATGTCGCCGAACTCGTGACCTTTCTCGCCTCGATCAATCATGCCGGGCGGACGTCGATGGAAGTCGGGATCCGCGTCGAAGCAGAAAACATCCGCACCGGCGAGCGTCGGCACACGAATTCCTGCTATTTCACCATGGTCGCCGTGGACGCCGAGGGACGTCCGACCGCAGTGCCACCGTAAAGCCCCGTAACCGCCTGACTCGTCGACGCGTGCGCGGATGCGATGCAAACGGCCCCGCGCCCGGAAAGCGGTCAATCGCTTCGACCGGCGGTCATGCGCCTGGGCCACCCTTTCAGAAATGAAAAACCGCCTGCCAAAGTCAGACATGACCTCGACAGGCGGCTATTAGCGTCGGCTGCGATCTCTCAGAACTTGAGGCTCAGGTTTGCCTTGAACGTCTGATCGCTGACGCCGCTGGCGAACTGTCCAGCGTAGATCAGTCCGAGATTGGCCTCCGGCGTAAGCGCAAAGTCGAGGCCGGCTTCAAGCACCGCTGCATTCTCGGCGATCGGAACGCCGGCGATGACGAACGTGCTCGTTGACGAGAACCCGTTCGACGACAGCGGCAGCGTGTCACCGAAGGCGTGTTTCCAACCGACCGTACCACGCGCCGTCGCAAGCACGCCGCCGAGGTCGAAACTGGACGCGGCACGCAGGCCGAGGGTCGTGAACGTCGTATCCTGCGAGACATCCTTGCCAACGAGCGCTGCTGCCCCGCCATGTTCGGCGAAGCCGTCGCGGTTGAGGTGGACATAGGCGAGATTGGCGAACGGCTCCAAATCGACCGCTCCGGTTTTGACGGCATAGGCAAACTCGCCGAAGACCTGGCCAGTGCCGGCATCATAGCTGGCATCAAGACGATCGGAGAAACCAGGGAACGAAATGGAGCGGCTCGTCTCGATGTCGTGCCAGCTATAGGCAGCACCCGTGCGCAGCGAAGCGTCACCCCATTGTCCGCCGGCATAGAGCCCGAGATGATAGTTGTCGGACGTGGCAGAGGAGAACCGCGCGTCGACATCCATCGAGGAGCGCGAGTAGCCGGCAAGCGCACCGACGGTCCATTCGTCCACCTGCGTATCGGCACCGACGAAGAAGCCGCCGATGGATCGATCGGCCTTGGCCGCGTTGCCATCGCCATCCCAGCGCCCCCAGGAACCAAAGCCCTGGGACCAGATGGCGAGCTCACCCATATCGGCCTCGGTGCCGTTTCCGGAAGACTGTTTGGCTCCCACGGCCCCAAGCACCGAGCGCAGGCGATCGTTTGCAGCATCACGCAGGAACCGGCTGTCCTCGATCAGGATCGACTGGAAGGAGCTATGCACTTCGCCGGAAAGCAGGTCGAAGGCGGCCCGCGCTGCTTCAGGCGTTGCGGCAAACGCAATCGCGTTGAAGACGGGGTTGGCCACGCCCAAGCCATCTATACCGCCAGCAGTGGCGATCTGATTGCGTGTCCGACCGGTGCTGGCAAAGCTGATGTCGTTGCGGGTCAGCTTGAGCGACAGATCGTTGCCGTCGCCGCCGATGTAATCGACGGTGGGATCGAGGAACACCAGGTTGTCGACGATCGAAGCAAAGGTGCCGGTGATCGCCCCCGAACTCTGCTTGTCGATGAGGATGAACGGGCCATTGATCAGATTCCAGCTTGCCGCCGTATTGGGTGAAAGCAGGAGATCGAGCGTCGCGCCTGATATGTCGACGTTGCCCGTCACGATCAGCTTGTCCGTGATTAAGGGCGTGCCTTCGATCTGCAGGACGCCGTTGTTGGTGTAGTTGCCGGCAATCGTCTGTGTGCCGATCGAATTGCCCGGTGCATGGACGCCGCCACTCAGAATGGTCGTGTTTCCGATCGTGCCGGTACCGCCGAGGCGTGCGCCGCGATGGATGGTGGTCAGGCGCGAGTTCACCGAAGAACCATTGACGACGAGTGTCCCCGACTTGACGGCCGTATCGCCTGTGAAGGTGTTGACGCCCGTCAAGGTCAGTTTGCCCGTTCCCGTTTGGGTGAGCGCGCCGGTGCCGGTGAATGTACCGGCATAGCTGACGTCGTTGGAGCGGTTGTAGATCAGCGTGCCGTTGTTGGTGATCGAGCCGGCAAAGTTCCCGGTGCCGCCGATCCAGCCGGTCGTGCCGCCATTGCCGAGCTGCAGCGTGCTGCCCGTACCGATCGCGACCGGGCCGCGACTGCTGCTGGTTGCCGTCAGGGTCAGCGTGCCGCTGCCGATCTGAGAGAACGAGCCGGGGCCGCTGATCGAGCCCGCATAGGTCGTGTTGGCGGAGCTGTTGAAGACGAGCGCGCCGAAGTTCGTGACATTGGATGCAAGCGAACCGCCCGTGCCGCCATCGCCGACCTGTAGCGTCGCGCCCTGGGCGATACCGGCGCCGCCGGTAAAGCCGTTTGTGCCGGTCAGGACCTGCGTGCCGGCATTGACCGAGATGCCGCCGGTGCCGTTGATCGCGCCGGAGAAGGTGCCCGTAGCATTGTTGATCAGCAGCGTCTGGCTGCCGAGCACAACCTGGCCGCTGCCGGTGAGCGACTTGATCTGCGCCGATGCGGCCGCCGATACGTCGAAGGTGCCGTTGGCGGTCAAGCCGCTCGAGGCGTTGATTCGCCCCTGGCCCAAGAGCGCCAGCGTGCCGCCTGCGGCAATACTCGTTGCACCGGTATAGGTGTTCATGCCCGTCAGCGTCAGCTTGCCGCTGCCCACCTTGTTGAGGCCACTGCCGGTCCCACCATTCTGCAGCACCGTGCCGATCGTCGTCGTCACGCCGCTGCCGACATTGATCGTCGCCGCCGTGCCGCTCGCCGGGTTGAAGGCGAGCGCGCCGCCATTGATGACGTAGCCGGTGCCATCCGTCGTCGCGGAGAACTGCAGCGTGTCGAAGCTCTGCGTGCCGACGACGTTGACGGTACCGCCGGTGGCGCCGGCAAAGACGCCGACGGATCCGCCGAAGGTTCCGTTGACGCCGGCATTCAGCGGGTCGCCGGTCCAGTTGGTGCCGGCAGACGTCCAGGTGCCGGTGCCGCCGTTGACCGCACCATTGCCTGTCGTGTCCGCACCGTCCCAGAACTGCATCGTCTGGCCAGTGCCGAGCACCGACAGATTGACCTGCTTGGCGATGGCTGTCTGGACCTGATGACTTGCAACAGTGAAGCTAGGGGCCGTCGATGTGGCAGTCGTCGTTGCAAAGCTGCCCGACAGCGAACCATCATATTCGAACAGGCGGTAATAACCGGCCGAAGCCACTCGAGCGTCCAGCGCACCGCCGAGCGTCAGGTTGCCGCCGACCTTCACCAGATCGTTGTCGGTGCTGCCGACGAGGCCGGGCGTGTTCAGCTCGAACACCGACGTGGATCCAGCGCCGAGTGTAAGATCGCCAGCGATCGTCAACGTGCCCGGGCTGTTGCCGGCCGAAAGCGTGCCATCGACCGTAACGTCGCCACCGATTTCGCCCGATCCGCCGAGCGTACCGCCGGTACCCACATTGACGTTGCCACCAATCTTGCCGTTCACGTAGGTCGTGCCCGACGTCACGGACGTTGCGCCGTTGAACAGCGAATTGTCGCCCGTCAACGTCAGCTTGCCCGTGCCTGCCTGGGTCAACGTGCCGTTGCCCGAGACAGCGCCGGCGTAGATTACATCGTTCGAGCGATTGTAGACGAGCGCGCCGTTGTTGGCGATCGAGCCCGTGCCACCGACCCAGCCGGTCGTACCGCCATTGCCGAGCTGCAGCGTGCTGCCCGCACCGATCGTTACCGCACCGTCCGTGCTGCTGTCTGCCGTCAGCGTCAACGTGCCCGCGCCGATCTGCGAGAACGTTCCGTCGCCAGTGATCGAGCCGCCATAGGTCAAGTTGCCGGAACGATTGAAGACCACCGCGCCGTTGTTGAAGACGTCCGATACGATCGAGCCAGCCGCGCCGCCGTCGCCGATCTGCAGCGTCGCACCGGTATTTGTCACCGCACTGCCGGTAAATGTGTTGGCACCGGTCAGAACCTGGGTGCCGCCATTGACAGAAATGCCGCCGGTGCCGTTGATCGCACCGGAGAACGTACCGGTCGCGTTGCTGATGGCCAGCCACTTGCTGCCGAGCACAACCTGGCCGCTGCCGGCCAGCGACGTGACCCCCGGGGCGCCAGCCGCCGAGATGTTGAAGATACCGTTCGCCGTCAATCCGCTCGAGGTGTTGATCCGGCCCTGGCTCGAAAGCGCCAGCGTGCTACCCGCAGCGATCGTCGTCGCACCGGTATAGGTACTGGCGGCGGTCAGAACCTGCGTGCCGGCCGCGATGTTGACCCCGCCGGTGCCGGTGATCGCGCCCGCGAATGTGCCCGTGGCGTTGCTGATATCAAGCGTGTTGCTGCCGAGCACGACCCGGCCACTGCCGGTAAGCGACTTGACCTGCGCCGCGTTCGCTGCGGAAACGTCGAAGATGCCGTCGGCCTTCAGGCCGCTCGAGGTGCTAATGCTGCCCGGTCCGGACAAAGCCAGCGTGCCGCCCGCGTTGATGCTCGTCGCGCCGGTGTAGGTGTTCGCGCCCTTCAGCGTCAGCGTGCCGTCGCCGACCTTGTTGAGCCCGCGACCGGCCCCGCCATCCTGCAGCACCGAGCCAATCGTGGCTGAAACGCCGCTGGCGACATTGATCATTGCGGCCGTGCCGCTTGCCGGATTGAAGGTCAGCGCGTCGCCATTGAGGGTGTAGCCTGTACCACCGGTCGTGGCAGAAAACTGCAGCGTGTCGAAGCTCTGCGTGCCGATAACATCGACGACACCGCCGTTCGCACCGGCAAACACGCCGACCGATCCGCCGAAGCTGCCGTTGATACTGGAACGCGCTGGCGAGCCGGTCCAGTTGGTCCCTGTCGAAGACCAGGTGCCGGCGCCGCCGTTGACCGCGCCGTTCCCGGTCGTGTCCGCGCCGTCCCAGAAGTGCATCGTCTGGCCGGTGCCGAGCACAGAGAGATTGACCTGCTTGGCAATGCCTGTCTGGACCTCATGGCTGGCAACCGTGAAGCTCGGCGCCGTCGATGTCGCAGTCGTCGCAGCAAAACTGCCCGTGAGCGAACCGTCATATTCGAACAGCCGGTAATAACCGGCCGACGCCACCTGAGCATTCAGCACGCCGCCGAGCGTCAGGTTGCCGCCGACCTTCACCAGATCGTTGTTGCCGGCACTGCCGACGAGGCCGTGTGCGTTCAGCTCGAACACAGACGTGGAGCCGGCATTGAGCGTCAGGTCACCACCGATCGTCAGCGTGCCCGGGCTGTTGCCGGCGGAAAGTGTGCCATTGACGGTGACACCGCCGCCGATCCGGCCCGATCCGCCGAGCGTACCGCCGGAGCCGACATTGACGTTGCCGCCAAGCTGGCCGTTGATAAGTGCCGTGCCCGACGTCACCGACGTTGCGCCTGCAAACAGCGAATTGTTGCCTGTCAGCGTCAGCTTGCCCGTTCCGGCCTGCGAAATCGTGCCGGTGCCGCTGATCGTGCCGGCATGGCTGATATCGTTCGAGCGGTTGTAGACGAGCGTGCCGTTGTTGGTGATCGGACCGAGGAAATTGCCGCTGCCGCCGATCCAGCCGGTGGTGCCGCCACTGCCGAGCTGCAGCGTGCTGCCCGACCCGATTGTCACCGCGCCAGCAGTGCTGTTGTTGGCCGTCAGCGTCAGCGTGCCGTTACCGATCTGCGAGAACGTACCATTGCCGGTGATCGAGCCATCAAAAGTCGAGTTGCTGGAACTGTTGAAGACCACCGCGCCGCTGTTGAGAATGTTCGACACGAGCGACCCGCCCGCGCCGCCGTCGCCGATCTGCAGCGTCGCGCCGGTATTGATCCCTGCCTGACCGCTAAACGTGTTCGCACCGGTCAGGATCTGGGTGCCGCCACTGACCGAAATGCCGCCGGTACCGTTGATCACACCGGAGAACGTGCCGGTGGCGTTGCTGATGCTCAGCGACTTGGTGCCGAGCACCACCTGACCGTTGCCAGTCAGCGACTTGACCGCCGGCGCGATGGCCCCGGAGACGTCGAAGATACCGTCGGTCGTCAGGCCGCTCGAGGCGCTGATCCGGCCCTGGCCGGACAGCGCCAGCGTACCGCCAGCCGCAATGCTAGTCGCACCGGTATAGGTGTTCATCCCACCCAGTGTCAGCGTACCGCTGCCGGTCTTGATAAGGGAACCGTTCCCCGTAATCGCGGTGCTCAGAGTTCCGTTGCCGCTCTGCTCGATCGTCAGGCTGGCGGAATTGTTGATTGCGATGTTACCGAAGAGACCTGGCGATGCTGCCAGAAAGCGAAATGTGTTGGCGCCACCATCAAAGGTCATGGCATTGGCGCCAAACCCGTTGATCGAGCCGGAAGCGCCAAGGGTTACATCCACGTCGCGGCCAAAGAGGCCAGCGCCGTTCGCGCCGCCCGTACCACCACTCCCGGCGGTACCATTCGTCACGGTGGCGTTGACGATCACCGTGCCGCCGTTTAGCGCGCTGATGCCGTGACCACCGTCGCCATTGCGCTTTTCCAGGACGTGGCCGCCAGCGCCGCCGGCGCCGCCGTTACCGCCCGTGACGTTCGCGTTTACCGTCAATGTTCCACCATTGACCAGTGCCGCGCCATCGCCGCCGTCGCCACCGCTGCCGCCAAGTCCGATGCCGCCCGTCGCTGCACCACCATTGCCGCCGTTGCCACCCTGTCCGCCTGAAACGGCCGTGCCCGTTATGCTGTCCGTGCCGCCAGCGGCAACAATCCGACCGTAGCCGCCGGCGCCGCCGCCGCCGCCGTCGCCGTTCGACGAGGCGCCGCCATCGCCACCGCGACCGGCTGCGATGCCGCCGCTGCCGTGCGCTCCGCCACCACCACCGCCGCCGCCGCCGTAGGCGCCGCCGCTGCCGCTGCCGTTTCCGCCTGCGGCCCCGTTCGGGCTGCCGCCGGTCCCGCCAGCGCCACCACTACCGACAACCCCACCGTTGATCTGGCTTCCAGCGCCACCGGCCGCACCCGGCCCGCCGCCGCCGCCGCCATTTCCGGAATAAGTCGCATCGGCGCCAGGTGCGCCCTGCAGGTTACCGTCTACGCCACCAGCGACACCGCCCGGGCCGCCACCATCCCCACCCTTTCCTGCTGCCGCAGCCATGGGCGCGAGCGCGACCACACCGAGGGCAAGACCCGAGGCGGCGAACAGCCACAAAGCCGTGCTGCTCATTAGCAAGCGTTGGTTGCCGGATGTGGAGCGCCCCCGATGCGACGGTTGGCGACCCGTGCGTTCCTCGCCCTTAAACCCAGCAGCCAAGCCCTTAGTCGTACAATTGATCTTTTTCAAAGGCTTGCCCTCCGCCCACAACTCAAAATTTCCCAGGAAGCTGGCTTGCACGGCAACCCTGAAGCAGCAATGCCATATCGACGAAACAACCTACAGGTTCGACGAAGCAACAAAGCGAGGGGGGGTGCGGCTGTGGAAAATCTCAGATCCCGAGCCGGCTGCGCAATTCCTGCCTGTAGGGCCGCGATACCGCCCAGGGCTGATCGAATCTGCGCAGGCGCACTGTCCAGGCTTGCTTCGTCGGGCCTGCGTGACGATCCAACTCGGTCACATGCGATATGTTTATCACCGTGGTACGGTGGATGCGCAGGAAGCTCGATTTCGGCAGCAGGCCGATCCAGAACGAGAGCGGACGCAGATCGAGCACGGCTGCTTCGTCTCTCAACCAGATCTGCGTGTAGTCCTTCGCCGAACGCAGTCCGACGATGGCAGCGAGTGGCACGCCGCGCGTGCGCCCTGGCATATGCAGATGCACGAGGGGTTCAGCACCGTTGAGCGCGTTTCCGGCAACCACGTCCCGTCGGCCATCCACCGGCGCTCGCCCGTAGCGGGCGATACCGATCAACTTTGCACAGCGGGCGAGTTGGTGGATCTCGTCCACCGGCCACCGGCGTTTCGTCCTGGTCGCATCGAAGCCGATGCAGGCACGCAGAACGCAGTTGTGAAAGATCGGGACGCAAAGGACGCTCTTGTCGTTCTGCCTGAGCATTTCCGCCTGCAGGGCGCGCGCAGGGCGCGGAAGATTGGCGACATCGTTGATCATCACCGCCTTGCCCGTGACCAGCCATTGATGCAGCCAACCGATCATCGTCACCGGCGTCTGCTGCAGATCACCCACATGCGACGAGACATCCTTGCGCGCCCACTCCTCGGTATTTCGGAAGTGAAGAAAATCGTCGTCGTATTCGAACATCCACGCCCTGTCGGCACCGGCAAGCTTGCCGGTTTCCTCCAAAATGGCCGCAATCGCGATGTTGGCGGGCGAACCGATAAGGTGGGCGGCGGCCATATAGGCCCAGTCGTGCGACGGCTGCCCCATCGTGGGGTGAAGACAGTCGGCAATCGAGATCAGTTCGTATGGCGGGGCAGTGTCGGAAAGGTCGGACGGGTGAAATTGCTCATTCATGACGATCAATATTGAAAAAGGAATAAGGGATAGGGAGGCGCTGTCACAATATGCAGCTGCCCTCCCGGGAAAATACGGGTCGCTAAAAAACGGCATCAACGCCCTGTGAGCGCCGGGGGACGGCGCTGAGAGCGATCATGGAATGAACAATGGTCCAAGCGCGCGTTCGATGGCCCCCTCCATCGTCATGCAGCGGCGTTCCTCAACGCCAGCATCCACCCGCGTTGCCAGTAAAGGTTGCGAGCGCGAGAAATTCAAGACCTTTCACCGCAACCGCAGGCCCTTTTCTGGGTCGATCGGCCGCAGAACGATGCGGTATCGCCGCGCGATCCCTACCCCGAAGGACAAGACCGACCTACCTTCGCCAGCGTAGTATCCGATTGCGATTCCCATACTTGGCGGATGTCGCGACTGGGCACGATGGCGGGGTCGGCCGAGGCAGGTCGAAACATGACGGCGTAGCTAAAGTCGCTGGAGGAATGGACTTCAAGCCAAGGGTCGCAGTGCATATGATAGTGGGCAGGCCTCCGGGAGGACGGCCCAGACGTCGCCCAAGGGGGCTTTGTAATCCAATCCAGAGGAGTTGCCGTGGAAGCCGGACACGATACCAGCGAGCTTGAAATGGTCGTTTTGATGACGCCCGACATGGCCAACTTCAGCGGCAAGGTCCATGGCGGCGCCCTCCTGAATCTCCTGGATCGCGTCGCGTTCTCCTGCGCCTCACGCTATTCGCAGGAATACGCAGTGACCTTGTCAGTGGACCAGGTCGTCTTTCGCCAGCCGATCCATGTCGGCGAGCTCGTGACCTTTCGCGCCTCGATCAATCATGCCGGGCGGACGTCGATGGAAGTCGGGATCCGCGTCGAAGCAGAAAACATCCGCACCGGCGAGCGTCGGCACACGAATTCCTGCTATTTCACCATGGTCGCTGTTGATGCCGAGGGACGTCCGACTGCAGTGCCACCGTACAACCCCGCAACCGCCGTCCGAAAGCAGCGCCAGCGCGCAGCCGAAGTCAGGAGAAACTTGCGGCGCGAGTTCGAGGTCCGTTTTCAGGCCGCGGGCTCCGCCGGCGAAACCTGACCGTCGCAATCACGGGGCGCGCCCATTCACGTCACCTTGCATCGAAACCGTGGTCACTTTTTGCAACAGGGCGGCGCCGAGACCACTCCTGTGTTTGGCCGGGGGGATTGATGGTGTATGTTTCGCCGGCCGGTTTTGTCTGGCCAAGCGTAGAAGTCCGCCTCGTGCGCTGGCGCGGGACGGCGGTCGCCTGCGTCGTACGCCCGTGCCTATGTGCCCTGTACATGCCCCTGCGTTCTGAAAGCCACTTTGACGCGCTCAATGCCACCGCGCCGCGTTACCCAACTGACGTCAATTTCGTGAACAAGCGAAGCCACCTATCAACGCCTGCAGCTGCGGGAAACCAACACCGTCATTGCAGGCCCGGGATATCGGAGATTCAAATGTCCACATCCGAAACGGGAAAACAGTTTACAGAAGGCGTCGCGAGCGGCGAGGTCCGCTACGATCTGGAGGATTTCATTCGCGCCTCCGGCATTCCGCCCCATGAGGCCCACGAGATGTTTACGAAATACGGGCCATACAAGTCGGACCTCGACCCCTTGCTGAAGGCCCGGGCCGACCAGCATATGGATCTGATGAAATAGGGCGCTTCACCTCGCCCGCCTGCCGTGGCGGATAACCGAGCGTGGCGATCGCCTCGCTCACCCCAGCCCCCGTCCGGTCGTCAATCCGCGGAGTAACGCTCCTCTAGCCAGGGATCGCCGCGCATGTGATAGCCGTTGCACTCCCAGAAGCCGGCCTCGTCGCCGGCCCTAAAATCGATGCGCGTCAACCACTTCGCGCTCTTCCAGAAATAGAGATGCGGCACGACAAGCCGCATCGGCCCGCCATGGGTGCGACTGATCGGCTGTCCCTCCCAATCCGTGGCGAGGATCGCATGCTCCGAGGCAAAATCGGCAAGCGGAAGATTGGTCGTATAGCCGTCGTAACTCGTCAACATCACATGGGTTGCTTCCGGTTTCGGCATGACCAGATCGAGCAGGTCGTGCGTCAGCACGCCTTGCCAGCGGTTGTCATAGCGCGACCAGGTGGTGACGCAGTGAATGTCGGAGAGGCTGTCACTCTGCGGCAAGGCCTTGAACGCTGTCCAATTCAGCGACAGGCGCTGTTCGGCGAGGCCGGTGACATCAAGCCGCCAGCGCTCCACGCCGATCGCAGGCTGCTGCCCGAGATCCAGCACCGGCCAATCTCTAACGAGATGCTGGCCCGGCGGCAACCGTTCGTCCTCGGGCCGGGTTGCGCGCCCGGTGAGGAACTTCCCCGCAGCCGCCCAGCGCCGTTTCCTCGTGGTCAGCTTGATTTCCGCTGAGCGCTCGTCTTCGGTCATGGCGTCCTACTCCGGTCTGCGCGGATTAGAAGACCCGTCACGGTTTCCGTCAAGCATCGGCGCAGACATCGCTGCTAGCGCAGCACAATCCGCAGCGCTGCCTGCGTCTCTTTCAGAAGCGGCAAATAGCGCTCGACCATTTCGGCAGCCGGCACATGGGCGGCCGGCGCCCCGATATTGAGTGCGGCGACGATCTGGTTGCGATCGTTTAGAAGCGGAACGGCGATGGAGCAAAGGCCGATTTCAAGTTCCTGGTCGATGATCGCATAGCCTTGATTGCGCACACGGCCGATCTCGGCCATCAGCTCTTCCGTGTCGGTTCTCGTATGTGGCGTGTTGGCCTTGAGGTCGGAGCGGGCGAGCACGTCCCTTGCCTGCGCTTCCGGCAAGGCGGCGAGCCACACGCGCCCCATCGAGGCACAATAGGCAGGCAGGCGCGAGCCCGGTATCAGGCTGATCGACATCACCCGTTTCTGCGACGCGCGAGCGATATAGACGATCTCCGTTCCGTCGAGCACGGAGGCGGAGGCGCTCTGTCCGGCTCGCTCGGAAAGCTGGTCGAGGTAAGGCTGGACGATCGCCGGCAAGGGCGTCGCTGAGAGATAGGCATGCCCGAGCCGCAGCACCTTCGGCGTCAGCGAAAAGAACTTTCCGTCATAGTCGGCGTAGCCGAGCTCCGAGAGCGTCAGCAGCGAGCGGCGGACAGTCGCCCGGTCGAGGCCGGTGATCTTGGCAGCCTCTGTGATCGTCAGCTTCTGTTGCGTCTCGCCAAAGGCCTCAATGACCGTCAGGCCCCGGGCAAAACCACTGACGAAGTCGGTCTCTCTCATCGGTCGTTCCCAATATTAACCGTCACTATTTTGTGCGATATGAGAACAAATGTCAAATAACGCACAAATTATTTGACGCTGCTCGTTTTTGAGAGCCTATTTCGAGCCAAGACAGGCAGGGGGACGCTCCTATCTGCGAACGCCGCGCCAAAATTGCCGGCGCAGAGAGACACCAGCAGTTCACCACCCGCCTGCAACCATGCGTCCGCCGATAGGCGGCAACGCTCAGATCAGAAGAGAGGAAACATGGCGAAGATCGTTTCGCTCGCCGAGGCCGTCGGCGACAATGTCAGGGATGGCGACACCGTCGCCATGGAGGGCTTTACCCATCTGATCCCCTATGCTGCCGGGCATGAAGTGATCCGCCAGGGCCGCAAGGACCTGTTCCTCGTGCGCATGACGCCCGATATCCTTTACGATCAACTGATCGGTGTCGGCGCTGCCCGCGGCATGAAGTTTTCCTGGGGCGGCAATCCGGGCGTCGGCTCCCTGCACCGCTTCCGTGATGCGGTGGAGAATCAGTGGCCGCGGCCGCTCGAAATCGAAGAGCATTCCCACGCGGCCATGGCCAATGCCTATGAGGCGGGGGCCGCCAACCTGCCGTTTGCGATGCTGCGCGGCTATATCGGCGCCGATCTGCCGAAGGTGAACCCGAACATTAAGTCTGTCGCCTGTCCGTTCACGTCGGAGGTGCTCGCCGCAGTTCCGGCGATCCGGCCCGATGTCACGATCATCCATGCCCAGCGCGCCGACCGGAAGGGCAACGTGCTCATCGAAGGCATCGTCGGCGTGCAGAAGGAGGCGGTGCTTGCCGCCAGACGGTCGATCGTCACTGTCGAGGAAATCGTCGACGAGCTTGCGCCGCCGTCTCCCAACTCTGTCGTGCTTCCCACCTGGGCAATAACAGCGGTCAGCCATGTACCGGGCGGCGCCTTCCCTTCCTACGCCCACGGCTACTACCCACGCTCGAACGCCTTCTACATCGGCTGGGACGACATCGCCCGCGACCGCGAGAGTTTTACCGCCTGGATCAAGGAGAACGTGCTCGACGCGGGGCCTGAAGACTTTGCAAGACACGCCGGCAAAAACCCGGCGAAGGCCGCTTGAGGAGGCGATGATGACGGATTTCACCCCCACCGAAATGATGACCATCGCCGCATCGCGCGCGCTTTCCAACGACGACGTCTGCTTCGTCGGCATCGGCGCGCCCTCGGCCGCCTGCAACGTGGCGCGATTGACCCATGCCCCCGACATCACCCTGATCTACGAAAGCGGAACGGTCGGCACCAAGCCGGACGTGCTGCCGCTGTCGATCGGCGACGGCGAGCTTTGCGATACCGCGCTCTTCACCGTCTCCGTGCCGGAGATGTTTCGCTACTGGCTGCAGGGCGGCCGCATCACCACCGGGTTCCTCGGCGGCGCGCAGATCGACAAGTTCGCCAACCTCAACACCACGGTCGTCGGCCCCTACGACCATCCGAAGGTCCGCCTGCCCGGCGGCGGCGGCGCGCCTGAGATCGCGTCGAATTGCGGCCGCATCTTTATCACCATGGCACTCTCTAAACGTGGCTTCGTCGAAAAGCTGCCGTTCATCACCTCGATGGGCCATGGCGAAGGCGGCGATCATCGCGAACGGCTCGGCATGAAGACCAAGGGACCGACCCGCGTTATCACCGACCTCTGCATCCTGGAACCCGATCCGGTGAGCAAGGAACTGACGGTCGTGTCGATCCATGACGGCGTGACGCGCGAGCAAATCGTCGACAATTGCGGCTGGCCGATCAAGTTTGCAGACCAAGTCATCGAGACTCCAGTACCGACCGAGATCGAGCTGGCAACGCTTCGCGACATCAATGCGCGCACCAGGAAGGCCCACCAGGGCAACAGGGAGGCCGCATGATGGCTGAAGCCTATATCTGCGATTACATTCGCACGCCGATCGGTCGCTTCGGCGGCGCGCTGTCATCGGTGAGAGCAGACGACCTCGGCGCGATCCCGCTGAAGGCGCTGATGGAGCGCAACCCATCCCTCGACTGGGAAGCAATCGATGACGTCATCTTCGGTTGCGCCAACCAGGCCGGTGAAGACAACCGCAACGTCGCGCGCATGTCGCTGCTTCTGGCAGGGCTGCCGGCAAGCGTGACGGGCACCACCATCAACCGCCTCTGCGGCTCGGGCATGGATGCCGTCATCGCGGCGGCGCGTGCCATCAAAGCTGGCGAAGCCGAGTTGATGATATCAGGCGGCGTCGAGAGCATGTCGCGCGCGCCTTTCGTCATGCCGAAGGCGGAGAGCGCCTTCTCGCGCGCAGCCGAAATCTATGACACGACCATCGGCTGGCGCTTCGTCAATCCGCTGATGAAAAAGCAATATGGCGTCGATTCCATGCCGGAGACCGGCGAAAACGTCGCCGAAGACTTCCATGTGAGCCGGGAAGACCAGGACGCCTTTGCGCTGCGCAGCCAGGGGAAGGCAGCGGCCGCTCAGAGCAACGGGCGCCTGGCAAAGGAGATCGTCGCCGTCACCATTCCACAGCGCAAGGGCGAGCCGACTATCGTCGAAAGAGACGAACATCCCCGTGCCACGACGATGGAGGCTCTTGCCAAGCTCGGCACGCCCTTCAAAAAGGAAGGCGGCACGGTTACCGCGGGCAATGCCTCCGGCGTCAACGATGGCGCCGCGGCACTGATCATTGCCTCCGAGGCGGCCGTCAAACGATACGGTCTTACGCCGATTGCCCGTATCCTCGGCGGGGCCACCGCCGGTGTCGCGCCGCGTATCATGGGCTTCGGTCCGGCACCTGCCTCGAAGAAATTGATGGAGCGTCTCGGGCTTAAGCAGGCGCAGTTCGATGTCATCGAACTCAACGAAGCCTTTGCTTCGCAGGCGCTGGCGACGCTGCGCGATCTCGGCATTGCCGACGACGACCATCGCGTCAACCGCAACGGCGGCGCCATTGCCCTTGGTCACCCGCTCGGCATGTCCGGTGCCCGCATCACCGGGACGGCGGCGCTGGAGCTGGCAGAGACCGGTGGACGCTATAGCCTCTCGACGATGTGCATCGGTGTCGGCCAGGGCATCGCGGTGGCGCTCGAGCGCGTCTGAAGCCTGTCGCGCAAAAGTGCGCAGCAGTTTCTGCGATTACGATATGCGCAGAAGCAAGAGCACATAGGGAGCCGTCCACCGACGGCTCCCCCTTTTTGATTCACACGGTCTCTTCGTCGCGCTGCGCCACGAAGATCAGAACCAGCAAGATCGTGAGGAAGAAGCGGAAGGCATCGGGAACGCCGTTCCACTGCTTCGACATCCACATGCCGAACCATTCGCCGCCGACCGACATGAATCCAACCTGCCAGACGAGAAAGCCGAGCGTCAGGCCGGCGATCGCCACGGTCTTTGCCTGGTTAAACTCGCGCGCACCACCGTTGAGCTTCGTCGACAGCCTGTAGGCGCCGAGCCAGCAAAGCAGAGCCGTCAGCGTCTCGGCCGCAATGATCGCGACATAGAACAGGTTGTGCAGCGCCGGACTGGTGATCGCACGATACTTGATCGCCGCATCGGGAAAGATCGTATCCATCATCATCACATGCTGAACGAAGGCGAAATTCGTTGCGTAGTCGGTGATGTTGCCGAAGGCGACAAGCGTTGAGAACAAAGCGATGGCAGCAACGGCTGCGGTTTTGGCAATTCGAATGATTTTCATGTCTGGTACTCCTGTCCGCTGCCGGCACACCCGAAATCCGGGACGAATCCTACCGGCATCAGTCCAGCCATAGCCCGCGGCAGCGGAGAACGGGGCTTCGACACGCCTCTTCCACAACTTGCAGGATGATGCATATGCACTCCGGCGGCAACCAACGCCGAGCAGGCGGCGATCCTGCCGCTGGCCGGCGGACTTGACTTCTGTCATCAGCCGGAACATAACCAAACAGTTCTAAAACTATCTGGTTATGCAAATGAATTCATCTGACCGCCTCGACGCTACCTTTGCCGCTCTTGCCGACCCGACACGGCGGGCGATCCTTGCCCGTCTTGCTCTGGGCGAGGCATCCGTTCTCGAACTCGCAGAACCCTTTGCCATGAGCCAGCCAGCGGTGTCGAAACACCTGAAGGTGCTGGAGCGCGCAGGACTGGTTTCGCGTAGCCGCGACGCACAGCGCCGTCCCTGCCGCATCGAGATCCATCCACTCACCGAGGCAACCGACTGGCTGGAGGAATACCGCAAGCTCTGGGAAGCGAATTTCGCGCGGCTCGACACTCTGCTTGAAGAACTAAAGGCCGACGCCGCGTCTCACGGGAACCCCGCCGATTCCAACACCAAGGAGGACTGACATGAATGCTGCACCGAACAAACTTGTTGTGACTGCCCATGGCGATCGCGAGGTCCGCATCATCCGCACGTTCGACGCGCCGCGTCGGCTGGTTTTCGACGCCTTCACCAAGCCAGCGCTCGTCAAGCGCTGGCTGACCGGCCCGGACGGTTGGTCGCTGCCTGTCTGCGAGATCGATCTGCGACCCGGGGGAAAGTTTCGCTATGTCTGGAAAAACACCGAAGGCACCGAGATGGGCATGGGCGGCACCTACCGCGAAATCGATGCACCGGACCGGATCGTCCATGAGGAACTTTTCGACGAGGACTGGACCGGCGGCCAGACCGAGGTGACGACCCACTTTGTCGAGGATGGTGGGCGCACCACGGTGACGACCGCCGTCGTATACTCCTCCACGGAAACGCGCGATGCGGTCCTCAAATCGCCGATGGAGAGCGGTATTGCCATCGGCTACGACCGCCTCGAAGGCATTCTTGCCGCCGAACCAGTGAAATAGTCATGGAATGACCATGGGCGGAGTAATCCGCCCATGGTCCAATTCTCATTCCGTCCAGATCGCGACGTCAACGGGGCCGAGCTTGCGTGAGCCGACATGGAAGGTCGCGCCAGTGCCGGCCGGCACCTCGGCCGCCGCCTTGCCGTAGTTGAAGGCGAAGTTCAGCTTGCCGCGGCGGGTGATGCGCAGATCGCCGAGATCGGCGAGCGCTTCGACCGAAGCCCAGCCGAGTGCATCATTGATCACCTTCTTCAAGAGATCGCCCTGGGCAGCCGCCGCCATGTAACGCGCCTTGTCGTTGCCGACCAGCGCCGGGGCGCCATTGCGGTATTCGCCTTCGAAGGTTGCTAGCACCGTCTCGCTGGTGCGCACCGTCTCGCGCCAGATGCCTGACGGGTAGGTCTCGTTGCCGTAAAGCACCGCCTCATCATGGAATTCCGGCAGGGATTCAACGCGGGCGACGCTGACGTCGATGAGGGCTGCAAGCGGGCCCGGCGGCAAGCCTTCGGGAATGTGCATGTCCTCGGTCTTGCTGCCGCTACGCGGTCCGAACAACACCTTGGCCTGAGATTTCGCCAGCTTCTCGACAAAGGCCTGGTTGGCGATGACGAGGTCTGGCGCCAGCACCAGTTGGTAGCCGTCGAGATCGGAATGCTGACCGATGAAATCGACGTCGACGCCGAGGCGCGAGACGGTCGAGTACCAGTCGAGCGCGGTCGCGGCGGCCGAATAGGTCCGGCCCTGCGGCAGGGCGCGCGTCGCCCAACGGGAATTGTAGTCGAGCAGGATCGCGACCTTGGCCTTGCCGCGGGCCTCGCCCTTCGGCAGAAGCTTCATTTCTTCCACGACCTGCGCCACTTCGAGATAGCCCTGGTCGGGCTCGCTGTTGGGTAGCAGCAGGCCGGCATGGAACTGTTCCTGCGCAAACGGCACCTGCCGCCAGCGGAAATAGGAGACCATGTCGACGCCGTGCGCATAGGCAAGCCAGGTCCACAGCCGCACCATGCCATCGGCCGGCGACTGGTTGTGCGCTGCCCAGTTGACCGGCCCCGGCTGCTGTTCCATCACCCAGACGCGGCCGTGGCCGACGGTGCGGTAAAGATCGTGGTTGAAGGCGGGCTGGTCCGGATCGCCGACGCGCAGGTAGCGCCCCTTGTCCTCGGCCCTGAGCCGACCATTCAGCAGCCCGCCCATCGGGTAGACGTCCCAGGAGGCGATATCGATGTCTTCGCCGACCTTGTAGTGGTCGAAGTCGGTGTTGTGCGACATGAAATTATGCGTCACCGGGCGGCCGGGCGCATAGCTGCGGATAATGTCGACCTGCGCCTTGTTGAAGCTCTTCACCTGGTCCGACGAGAAGCGGATGAAGTCGACGATATGGGTCGGGCTCGGTTCTTCGACGAGATTGTTCGGCAGCTCCACCTCGTCGAAGCTGTTGTAGTTCATCGCCCAGAAGGCCGTGCCCCAGGCGCGGTTCAACTCGTCGGTCGTGCCGTAACGCTCGGCAAGCCACAGGCGAAACGCCCGCTCGGCCTCATTGGAATAGCTGTAGATCGTGTCGTGATCGCCATATTCGTTGTCCGTCTGCCAGGCATGGACGAAGGCGTGTCTGCCGTAGCGTTCGGCCATGGCGTCGGTGATGCGGGCTGCCTCGACGCGGTAGACGCGGCTGGAGAAGCAATAGTGGCGCCGCGCGCCGAACTTGCGCACCACGCCATTGACGTCGACCGGCAGGATATCCGGATGACGGTCGATGAGCCACTTCGGCGGTGCGGCGGTCGGCGTACCCAAAATGACCTTCAGTCCGGCACGGCCGAGCACGTCGATCGCGTCGTCGAGCCATTCCCAGTGGAACTCGCCCGACCGCGGCTCGATCTTCGCCCAGGCGAACTCGCCGATGCGCACCCAGGCAAGCCCGAGCTCGACCATGCGGCGGGCGTCCTCTTCCCACTTCTCGCGCGGCCATTGCTCCGGATAGTAGCAGACGCCGAGTTCGAGCATGTCGGTCTTCTGCTGGTCGGCGTTGAAACGGTTCGGTCTCGTCAGGGGCATATGCAAGATCGGGTCCTTCGTCATGCTTTCGGCCGGCTTTACCCGGCGCGTTGTCTTCGATGCGAGCGCTCTCAAGGATATAAACGTTTATATCATCTGGCGCAGTCGTGTGGTTGTCGTGGTTCGTCTACATCTTCAACGGTTCGGGGTCAGGCGGTCGTCGCAGCGCTCGATCAACTTCGGCATCAGAAGCGTCTGCAAAGCTTCCGGCGGCTCGCCCTCCATCCGGCGCAGAATGTAGGCGCCGAGCAGGCTGCTCGGCTCGCTGATCGGCAGGTAATAGGTGGTGATCGGCGGCGCGAAATACTGGCTGACGTTGAGATCGTCAGTGGCATTGATGACGGCATCGCGGCCGTGCACGAGGCCGCGCTCGTGGAAGCCGGAGAAGGCGCCAAGCGCAGACGCCTCATTGGCGCAGATATAGGCGGTAGGCGGATTGGAAAGCTCCGACATCGTCAGCACGTTTTCCCGCCCGAATGCCGGCGTCAGCCGCCCATGCGCCACCAGCGCCGGATCGAAGGGCAGGCCGGCGACCTCGAGCGCGCGTCTGTAGCTCTCATACCGGGTAATGCCGTAGCTCAGGTCCGACAATGGGTTGAGGAGCGCGATGCGGCGATGGCCGCGCTCGACCAGTCTCGCCATGGAAACGCGGATCATCTGCTCGTTGTCAGCGTCGACATAGGCATGCGGCGCGTTGTGCACGCTCGTGCCATAGGTAACGAAGGGAAAGTCCGCCGCCTGCATGGTGCGGATGCGCGGATCGTCGGCGCGCGTGCCCGAGATGATGATGCCGTCGGCCTTCTTCAGCGAGACGATCTGCTTGATGATCGCCTGGCTCTCCTCGAAATTCCGCACAGCGTAGAGCGAGACCCGATAGGGACTGTCTTCCAGCGCCCAGGAAATGCCACTCAGGAGCTGGGCGTATTCCACGCCTTCCCACTCGTTCTGCTTCGGGCCTGGCGCCGTCATGATCGCAGCAACCTGATAGGTCTTGCCAGTGCGCAACTGCACGCCGTGCATATTGAGTTCGTAGCCGACGCGTGTCGCCGCCTCGATGACGATCGCGCGCGTTTCCGGGCGAACCTGAGGCGAATGCTTCAGGGCCTTGGACACGGTGGCAATCGACAGCCCCGTTTCCTGCGCAATGGTCTTGATCGTTGGTCTTTGCATGGCGTCTCGGCTCGTCATGGGTTGCTAGATCACGATGGTTTTGGGTCGGCTCGACCCAAAACCATCGTGATCGATTCTCATAAGTTAGAGCGGGATGCGCGCGGAAAACCGCGCACACTTTTCCTCATCCCGCTCTAGTGCTGAGCGATGCCGCCAGCAGGAGATAGACTGCGGATGTCCAGGCGAATGCCCGATCGCGAAGGCCCCTCCCCGACCGCGCATCGAAGTTTTCGGCCATACCGTTTTTGCTGGCCAGTGAACAGAACTTTTCCGCGATTTCGCGCGTCAGCTCAATCTCCCCTTGCCGGCGAAGACCGTCCCAGAGAAGCAGCGTGGTCGGCGCCCAGATTGGTCCGCGCCAGTAACCGTCATCCTCGTAGAACGAACTTTCAGGGCTTTCCGTCGCCGGTCCCCAGGCGGTGATGAAACCGCCAGAAACCAGACGGGCGACGAGCTTTTCGCGCATCGGGCTTGGCAGGCGCGCGCCAAGCAACAGCGGCATGAACTGGATCAGGTTTTCGCCTGGCAGAATCCTATCCGGTGCACCCGCAAGCCGCGCGCCAAAGGTTTCGCCGGTCCATAGCCGCTCGAACAGCAGCGTCTGCAAAGCGTCCGCCTTGGCGTTCCATTCGGCGGCGCGCACTGGATCGCTCTCAAGCAGGGTCGCAAGCGTCTGGCAGGCGAGAATGAGGAACACCGGCAGATCCGGCGAGATCACGGGACCGCCTTCGGCAAAGAAGGTCGCATTGTCCCAGCCGCTGTCGTTGCCATGGAAATAGCTCGGCAGCGATTTGGCGTCCGCGCGGGCATAGGTCAGCCAATAGTCGACCTGTTTGCCGATCGCACCGCGCAGGTATTCCCGGCGCTCGGTGGTCAGGAAGTCCGGGTGCCTAGCCGCGATCAGCGACACAGCCCAACCGTGCACCGGCGGCTTGGTGAAGGCGAAAAGCACATCGCGATCGTTGATGTAATCGGGCAGCAGGCCGGACGCATCCTGGTGATCGAAGATCACTGCCAACTGGTCGAAGGCGAGCTCAGCATCGACGGCCGCTACACCCAGCGCCGAAAAGGCATTGTCCCAACTCCAGATGTTGATCATGTGGTTCTTGGACATGTAGATCGCCGGCCGCGTCAGCTGACCGCCTGATGGTACACCGTTGGCCCACAGAAGGTAGCTTGCCAGCCGATGCGCCTCGTCCTGGCCTTCAGCACCCGTCGGCACGCTGGCATGCCACTCTCCGAATTCGGCAGTCGCGCCGGAAAGCGCATCGGTGAAGCTCTGAAGCGGCGCAGTCGTCGGCACGGTGCGGAAGAAATCGACATTGCCCTCGAACGGGCCTTCGCCCGAAAAGGCGAAGGAAACGTCGGCCGAATGATCGCGCTGCCAGGCGCCGGACACGTCGAGCCTGCCCGACACGGCGCGCGGGATGAACTTGACGTTTTCGACGGCAGCGACAAGGCAATCGTCGCCGGTGGGCGTGCGATAGACATAGTCGTAGCGCGATCCTTCCAAATGGAGGCGCACGCCGGCGTTCTCGCCGCTGAGGTGCAACCGCTCTCCCTCACCGATGACAAAGGTTAGCGATCCCGCGCCGATGCGGGCCACCAGCCGCTCCGGCGACAACTCGAAGGTCGCCTGCGCCGGCTTGCCCATGGCATCGAGGAACTCGACGCGGCAGAGGCGCCCGAGCGAGGGCCGCTCGTCGCCGCCGGCAACGAAGCGCAGGTAGAGCGCGCGATCGCCATTGCCACCCGGTACTTTCATCATCGACAGCGTCAGGAACCGTCCCCTTCGGCTGAAGGGAATATGCTCGATATCGAACAGCATCACTTATCCCTTCACCGACGAGCCGACCGCGCCATCCATGATGTAGCGCTGGGCGACGAAGAAGAGGGCGAGCGGTGGCAGGCAGAGGATCACCGTGATCGCGGCGATCGAGGTGACATCGACCTCATGCAGGCCCTTGAACATCGAAAGCCCGAGCGTCAGCGTGTATTTCGACTGGTCGTTGAGGAAGATCAGCGGGCCGAGATAGTCGTTCCAGGCGTTCATGAAGTGGAAGGTGCCGACCAGCACCAGCGCCGGCATCATCAGCGGCAGGTGGATGCGCCAGTAGATGTCGAAGGCGTTGGCGCCGTCCATGCGCGCCGCCTCGTCGATCTCCATCGGCACGGTCATGATGTACTGGCGAAGCAGGAAGACGAAGAATGCGTCAGCGAAATAGGCGGGCACGATCAGCGGCTTCAGCGTGTTGATCCAACCCAGCATGTTGAATTCCATGTAGAGCGGAATCATCTTCACGTCCCACGGGATCATCATGGTGGCGAGCAGCACGATGAACAGCGGATCGCGGCCGGGGAAGCGGAAGCGGGCAAAGCCATAGGCAACGAGCGACGAGGAAATGAGCTGGCCGATCGTCGAAAACACGACGACGATGAGCGAATTGGTCAGATAGGTGCCGAAGGGCTGTTTGTTCCAGGCGGCGGCAAAGTTCTCCCAATGCCATTCCGACGGCCAGAAGACCGGTGGGAACTGGTAGAGATCGGCGGTACTTTTGATCGCCGTCATGAAGGTCCAGTAGAACGGCGCGATGAACAGAGCCGAAAGCAGGATCAGTGCGGAATAGAGCAGCGTCTTACGCATGGCCGTCTCCATCGTTCTGGCGGACTTCGCCTTCGTAGTAGACCCAGGCGGCCGACCAGCGCATGACGCCGAGGCTGAGCGCCAGGACGATGATGAACATCACCCAGGAGCCGGCGGCGGCATAACCCATGTCGAAATACTTGAAGGCGTTGTCGTAGATGTACATGGCGAAGAAATAGGTGGAGCCGAGCGGGCCGCCCTTGGTCAGAAGCAGGGCGATGGTCAGCTGCTGGAAGGCCGAAATGATCGAGGTGATGAAGGTGAAGAGCAGCATCGGTCCGAGCATCGGCAGGGTGATGAACAGCATCTGCGCCCAGCCCGGAACGCCGGACACGGTCGCCGCCTCGTAGAGTTCCTTCGGGATGGCTTTCAAGCCGGTCAGAAGGATCAGCATGGTGCCGCCGAGGCCCCAGAGGCTGGCGATGATGATCGCGACGATCGCGAGATTCGGATCGCCGAGCCAGTTCGGCCCGTTGATGCCGACGAGCGACAGTATGAAGTTCAAAAGGCCGTATTCCTTGCTGTAGATCCAACTCCAGATCGTCACCAGTGCGACGCCGGAAATGACGCTCGGCAGGTAGAAGGCGGTGCGGAAGAAGCCGCTGGCAAAGCGGATGTTGTGCAGCATCAGCGCCAGAAAGAACGACATGATGATGTTGAACGGCACATAGATCGCCGCAAACTTCACCGTGATCCAGAGGCTCTCCCAAAACTGCGGGTCGTCTGAAATCATCGTACGGTAATTGTCGAGCCCGACGAAGGTGCGTTCCCCGACGACAGGCCAATCGTAGAAGCTCATCGTCAGCGAGAAGACGAGCGGCCCGAGCGTGAAGAACAGGAAACCGAGGATCCACGGGGAAATGAACAGATAAGGCGCGGCATAACGCGCGATGGCGGAGCGCTTGCGCCTTGCCACCTTGGGCTCTGCCCCGGCATAGGTCATATCCATCTCCCCGTACTCCCTTTGTTACTTGATCAACCGCTTGGAACGGCTGACGGCATCGTCCAGATGCTGCTTGGCATTGCCCTGGTCGATCATCGTCGCTTCGATGGCGCGCGCGAGATTGTCCTGCACCTTGCCCCAGTTGGCATTCTTCAGGAACGCGTGGGTTTCGGTGTTCGAGGTCGCGAGAATGTCGAAGAACGGCTTGTAGATCGGATCCGCGGTCATGCCCTTTTCTTCCGCAACGCTGGTGCGGACCGGCAGGTCGTTGACGCGCATGGCAACGGCTTCAGGCGAGGAGAAGAACTTGACGAATTCCCAGGCGAGATCGGCATGGGCCGCATCCTTGGCGATCGAGATCGCCGAGACGCCGAGTGCGGAATGGGCGGTCTTGTCGCCGAACTTCGGCAACGGCGCGACACCGTACTTGATGCCTGAAGCGTCGATGCCGGACTTCGACCACATGGCGCTCTGGAACATGGCGATCTTGCCGCCCTTAAACAGCGTGCTGCCCGAGGTGTCGTCGCCAAGGTTGAGCGTGATCGCTTCCTGCTTCTTGGCCATGTCACCGAACATGTCGAGGACCTGAGCGGCCGCATCGCTGTTCATGTAGCCGTCGATCTGCTTGCCATCGTCGGAGATGTACTTTGTGCCGTTCGACCAGAGGAACTGCTCGAAGTCGTAAGGATCCGGCTTGGCGTCGACGGCAAAGCCGTAGACCTTGTTTTTCTCGTCGCGGAACTTGGCGGCCTTGGCGCGCAGGTCGTCCCAGGTCCAGCCGTCCTTCGGCTCCTCGACGCCGGCCTTGGCGAACATGTCCTTGTTGTAGAAGACGACCTGGGTCGTGAAGCCCGAAGGCATGCCGTAGGTCTTGCCGTCGACACGCGTCGTGTTCATCAGGCCCTTGGGGAAATCGTCCGGCTTCACCTCGGCGGCGTCGCGCGCGATCAGATCGTCGAGCGGCATCAGCGACGTGTAGTACTGCGGGAAATTCCACATGTACATGACGTCGGGCGGGCTGCCGGCACCGAAGGCGGCAATCAGCTTCTGGTCGTAACCATCGGCATAAGGCTCGACCTGAACCTTCACGCCCGGATGCTTTTCCTCGAACTTCTTGGCGATTGCCTGCTGGATCGCCAGGCTTTCATCCGTGTCCCAAGTGGCAAAGCGCAAGGTTTCTTCCGCGCGGGCCGTGGCAACTCCAGCCATGGCCAAGACCATGAGCGAGCCGATGAGTGACTTCGTCTTGTTCTGCATGCTTCTCCTCCTCATTCGGGTCACGCGACCCTTTTGCTTTTTTCCTGATTGATCAGCATCTGCGTCTCGGGATCGAGCGCCCTTGCAATCGCCTTGCCGTCAGCATCGAACAGATGGCAGTGCTCGGCCGGAATGCGCAGATGGATGCGCTCGCGATTGGCAACCGGGTGCGTGCCGCGCACCACCGCCGTCATGTCGGAGCCGCTCTCAAGGGCGATATGCACATGGCTCTCGGTGCCGAGACGCTCGACCAGACGGACGTCACCGACCAAGTGGGCTTCCTCGGGCGAAACCAGTTCGAGCTTGTCCGGACGGATGCCGATCGTCACCGGCTTGTCCTTGGCGACGACGGTCGACGACAGCGTTTCGAGCGAAAGATCCCGCACCAGACCGCCGCCCGACAGCGTCAATTCGGAGCGGTCCTGGCGAACGAGATTGGCGGTGACGAAATTCATCCGCGGCGAACCGATGAAGCCGGCCACGAAGAGGTTCGCCGGCTGATAGAACAGTTCGAGCGGTGTGCCGAACTGGCTGACCTTGCCCTTGTCGAGCACGACGACGCGATCGGAGAGCGTCATCGCCTCGACCTGATCGTGGGTGACGTAGATCATCGTGACGCCAAGCCGCTCGTGGAGTGCTGCAAGCTCGACGCGCATGGTCACGCGCAGGCCGGCATCGAGGTTCGACAGCGGCTCATCAAGCAGGAACAGTTTTGGCTCGCGCACGATCGCACGGCCGATCGCGACGCGCTGGCGCTGGCCGCCGGAGAGTTGCCGGGGCTTGCGGTGCAAAAGCTCGGAGATACGCAGGATATCGGCGGCGTTATCGACGCGGCGGTCGATCTCGTCGCGCTTCATGCCGTTCAGCGCCAGGCCGAACGACAGGTTCTTGCGCACGTTCATATGGGGATAGAGCGCGTAATTCTGGAAGACCATGGCGATATCGCGCTTGGCCGAGCGCAGATCGGTGATATCGCGATCCCCCAGGCGGATCGAACCGGAATCGAGCTCTTCGAGGCCGGCGATTGACCGCAGGAGCGTGCTCTTGCCGCAACCGGATGGCCCGAGAAAGCAGACGAATTCGCCATCGGCGATATCGAGATTGATGCCCTTCAAGACTTCGAGCGAACCAAAGCCTTTGCGCAGATTTTCAATACGGATAGCTGCCAACGGGCCCTCCCCTGATGGCGAACATTGCGGCAGTCGGCTCAATGGCTCTCCTGCCGAACGTTCGTGTTAAACGTTTATATGAACGATAAAAACGTTTAACTTCGTTGTAAAGGGAAAAATTGGCACTCAAGAAATTGCTGTGCACGACAAGGGCGGCCAAAAGCGATACGGCCGGTGCATGACCGGCCGTATCGCATTTTGATCAAGGGCTTAAGCGCCCGAGTGTCTCGTCGAGTGCCCCAAGGAAATAGTCGCAATCCTCGGGGCTGAACGGTGCCGGCGGTTTCACCTTCAGCACATTGTGGTGCGGACCCTCGCTGCTGAGCAGTATCCGGTGCTTGCGTTTCATTTCAGCAATGACGAAGTCGAGCTCGCTTGCCGCCGGTTCCAGCGTCTCGCGGTCGCGCACCAATTCGATACCGTTGAAGAGCCCATAGCCGCGCACGTCGCCGACGATGGCATGGCGCTTCGCCAGCGCGCGGGCGCCATCCATCAGCCGGTCGCCGACAACACGGCAATGGTGCATCAACCGCTCGTCGCGAATGACATCAAGCACCGCAAGACCGATTTCGGCCGACACAGGATTGCCGCCGAAGGTGTTGAAATACTCCATGCCGTTGGCAAAGGATGCGGCAATCGCCTCGGTGGTAACGACGGCCGCCATCGGGTGACCATTGCCGATCGGCTTACCCATGGTGACGATATCAGGGATCACCCCTTGCGTCTGGTGCGCCCACATGTGGCTGCCAACGCGGCCGAAGCCGACCTGGACTTCGTCCGCCAGGCACAAGCCGCCGGCGGCGCGCACATGGGCGTAGGCCTCGCGCAGATAGCCTTCCGGCAGCGTCAACTGCCCGCCGGTCCCCAGAATGCCCTCGCTGAAGAACAGCGCCGGACGGCGGCCGTTGGCGGCGAGCGCCAGAACCTGGTTGCGCACGTCGTCGGCATATTTGCGGCCGGCATCGGCGTCGCCGTAGCGATAACGGCCACGATAGAGATCCGGCATTTCCGCGACCTGGACATGGGCCGGACGCCCCTCGCCGCCCTTGCCGGCAAACTTGTAGGGGCTGACATCGATCATGCTCGACAGGTGGCCGTGATAGGCATGGTCGACGGTGATGACGTCGCGGTTTCCGGTATAGGCGCGCGCCAACCTGAGCGCCAGATCGTTGGCCTCGCTGCCGGAATTGACGAAGAAGCAGACATTGAGCGGGTCGGGGAACAGGGCTGCCAGCCGCCTGGAATACTCGACCAGAGAATCGTGCAGATAGCGCGAATTGGTGTTGAGCTTGCCCATCTGCATCTGCGCCGCCTTGACCACACGCGGATGGCAATGACCGACGTGGCAGACATTGTTGACCATGTCGAGCCAGCGGGTGCCATCCTCGTCGATCAGGTGGGCGCCTTCGCCGCCGACGATCTTCAGCGGTGTGGCGCTATAGGCAATGCTGAGCGAACGGCCGATGCGACGGTGTCGCTCGCGCACCAGAAAATCCTTGTCGCGCGGGACGATGACGGAGGCCGGCACGGAGAGCCCAAGCACGACACTCGGATCAGGGCTGACCTCACGCCAGACTTGCCATTGATCGCGCACGCCGACGCCGAACATGCGGCCCTCAAGCCCGAGATGGTCTGTCACCAGCTGGAAGTGCAGATGCGGCGCCCAGTTGCCGTTTTCTTCGGCGGTCCCAAAGGCCGCAAAGCTCTCGCCCGTGGCGATCAGCTGGCCGACCTTCAAGGTCGCGATTGTCTTGCGCGACAGATGACCGTAGAGCGTCCAGAACGCATCGCCGGTATCGGTAACATGCTCCAGTAGGACGGTCGGGCCGAATCCGTATGCGACTGCGTCGTCATGAACGAAGGCAACCTTGCCGGCAAACGGCGCATGCACCGGCTCGCCTGCCGGCGCGAAGATGTCGACGCCAAGATGGATCGATCGACGTTCGCTTGAAGTCGCCGTCTCATAGGCGTCGCCCTGGTAGACCGCACGATCCTCACCATAAAGGCCGATGCCAAAATCGGCATTCTGTTCCCGGATACGTGCCGCGATCCGCACCTCTGCCGCCTTTGCATCCAGTGCCGCCCATTGCGCCGCCTCGGGACTGGAGGCGGAGAAATCGAAGACGGCGACTTGCGGTTTCGTGGCAGTCGGCTTGACGATCGCCGAGAAATCGTGGGCATTCCGCTCCAGCCAGCGCATGACGGAAGCTGCATGCGCCACCGGCGCAAAGCCGCAGGCGTCGCGAATGCGAGCGATGGCGACAGCGCGGTTTTCGCGCTCCAGGCGTTGAAGTTCGCGCCAGACGTCCTCCTGGCTGACAAGCAGGTAGGTGTTTTCAGGATTTTCGCGGATCTGCTTGGCTGCCATGCACATGCTGACGGCATAGCGGGTGCGGACGAGATCGAAGATCAATCCCGCTTCGGCCTCGCTGATCGGGTTCGCCCGATGATAAGCGCCCGCGAGTGCTGCGATCGTGCCGACAGCATCCGCCGCGCCGATCAGCGCATAGGCGCAAGCCACGGCAATCTCGACCACACGCCAGGTCTCGACCATATCACCGAAATCGAGCAGGCCACTGACGCGTCCCGCGTTGTCCAAAAGCACGTTGTAGTCGTTGGCGTCGTTATGGATGACCTGGCGCGGGCAGGCATCGAGGCTCGGAAGCACCGAAGAAGCGAACTGTTCGAGGATCGTGCGCACCGCAGCCTGCTTTTCGTCGCCATCGATCAGGTCCACATGGTCCAAATGCATGTCGGCGCGGCCGATATCCCAGGCATAGACACGCTTCGTGCCGGCATGGGCAAAACCTTCAAGGCTTCGATCAAGCTGGCCGAGCAGGTGTCCGAGCGTTTCCGCGCTCACCCGACTGCGGGATGCAGACTTCGCCCAAATATCGCCGGAAAGCCAGGTGAGCAGCCGAGCGGTGCGCTCACCACGCACCGTGACTTTCACTGTCGAAGCGCCGGTGCGACCCAGCACTGGCCGCGAGACCGGCAGATCGGATGCCGTCTTCGCCAGGTGGTCGAGTACCGCGACCTGCATGCCGAGGTCGTCGACATCACCAGGCGCGTGAAGCTTCAGCAGATACTGCTCGCCGTCTTGCGCACGGACGCGGTAGTTGAGGTCGTGCTCGCCCGGGAGTGGAGAGACATCCCCTTCGATGCCGTAGGCTTCGATGAGCAATGCACGGATTGCCGCCAGTTCCTGCTCTGCCTTCAAGTCTTCCTGTGCCATGCCTGCTGCTCGTTCTGTCACCATGAAATCCGTCGTCCGTCGTAGCTGCGGAAACTGCCTGTATCGGCCATGCCCGCTTGATCGATCATTGCCTTCAGCCCGGCGGCGCTGGTTGCCGCCGGAACATTTGCTTCGCCGCCGCCCATATCGGTCTTCACCCAACCCGGATGCAGCGACAGGATGGCGATGCCGTCCTTGCGAAAGTCCTGCGCCAGCTTCACCGTCGCCATGTTCAAGGCCGCCTTCGAGCAGCGATAGGCGTAGTCGCCGTCATCGTCGTCGAGCGTGCCTTCGGCAAGCGAGCCAGCGCGGCTGGAGATGTTGGCGATAACACGGTTCTCTCCGGCAACGACGTTTGCCTGCAGAGCCCGCGCCAGAAGCAAAGGGGCAAGCGTGTTGATGCGCATCACCTCAAGGAATTCGTCGCCGTCGAGTGTCGTAAGCCCACCCGTGTCGCCACGGATGCCGGCATTGTTGATGAGCACGTCGATCGCCACACCCTCGAGCGCTCTGCCAAGCGCCGCGATCGAACCGGCGTCGGAGACATCAAGCGAGTGCGTTTCGATGTTGCCGTCGAAAGACGCCTGCCCACGGACGCAGCCGATGACCCGCCAGCCATCGGCCGCGTACAGCTGTGCGAGTTCGCGACCGAGGCCCCGCGACGCGCCGGTGATCAACACCGTGCGCGGCGCGCGCTCTCCCGTTTTATCGATGCTTGATGTCATATTTTCTCTCGACCATGTTCACGAGGCTTGCCGCGGCAAGCGTCAGGAAGATGTAGAAGATCGCGGCGGAGTTATAGGGCGCGAACGGCAGGAAGCTTGCCGACTGGAACTCGCGCATCCGCTGGGTGATGTCGCGGATCGACAGGATCGACAGAAGCGAGGTGTCTTTCAGGATCGCGATCAGCTCGTTGCCGAGCGGCGGAATGATGATCCGGAACGCCTGCGGCAGGATGACGAGCCGCGCCGTCTGCCAGCGGTTGAGGCCGATGCTGCGCGCCGCCTCGACCTGACCGACCGGAATGGCGTTGATGCCCGAGCGGAAAATTTCCGCGAGATAGGCCGAATAGGCAAGCGCCATGGCGACGATGCCGCGCACCAGATTGGGCGGGTCGAGCACGCCTTGCGTGGCATCCTTCAACGCGCCGCTCAGCGGCAGGCCGACATAGAGCACGATCACCAGCATCGGAATGCCGCGAATGGTATCGACGATGAACTCCGAGCCGATCGCCAGCGGGTGGCGCTGGTGCAAATAGCCGCCGAAGGTCAAGAGCCCGAGGATGATCGCAAGCACGGCAATGGTGATGCCGGTCGCACGATCGCGGTCGTTGAGCGCCTCGGTCTTCCAGAGCACTGGCATTTCGGCGGGCACGGAGGCGGCCGGCAACAAGGCGGCGCTGACGCCTTCGTTCTTGGCGATCGAGGCGAGCGCCTCTGTCGGGCCGATAAAGGTGCGCACCGGCGTCTCCGTCTGCGGCGCGCCATCATACTGGCCGAAGCGCACGGCGCTAATCAAGCCCGCCGGCGTGTTGGTGACGATGCCGACCTTGCCTTGAAGCGTGCCTGCAAGCACATAGGTATCGCGCGGCTGCAGCAGGAACCAGCCAGCCACGAGCGCAAGAACCAGCGTCGCAACCGCGAAATAGAGACTGGTGCGGACCGTCGAGTGCAATTGCAGCAGCCCGACCCAGACGAGGCCCAGCAGCGCGGCCAAGATGTAGGCGGCAATCGCGGCGCGGATGGTCGTCGCCACGCCTGCCGCAAATGCGATGTGGGCGAAGAAAAACACGAAGACCAACCCGGCGCCATTGACGACGCCAAGGATCCAGCGCCCGGCACGCCGCAGCGGACTATCCACGGGCTCGCCGGCGCGCGCGCCTGCAAAAAACAGCCCAAGGCCGAGAAGACTGAGAAACAGGTAGGTAGGAAAAAGCCACGCCTCGACGCCCCTCACCCACAGATCGGCCGCCTCCGTCAGTTGCCGCGGCGTCACGCCCTTCACGATCATCTCGGATTTGAACGCATCGACGCCGTTTGCCACCACGGAGGCGATGAAGGGATGAATGTTATGTCCGAGGAGCAGAACACCTGCGGCCGCAATGTTCAGCACGGCCGCAGCGGCAGCCCATTTCGGGCGGCTCGCCTTCGACCGCGAGAACAGGAGGACGCAGAGCCCGGCGGAAAAGGCAATCGCCAGTGCGAGAAAGCCGGGCACAAAGGCCGACGACCCGTTCTCGACGCCAAGAATGGCGCGAAGCGACCGCTGGTAGTCTCCGGAGGAAACAAAGAGATAGATGATGAAGGGCAGCGCGGTCAGGATGATGAGATTGCTCGGACGCACGCTTCTCAGGAACGACATTCATTCCTCCGGGGGTATCGAATGGAACAGGCTGTGATCCCGGAGCGCATATCGACGCTCCGGGGACATTGCGGGAGGTTTACTTCAGGCCCCAGTACTTGTTGACCAACTGGTCGAGCGTGCCGTCGTCCTTGATCATCTTCAGGCCCTCGTTGAAGGCGGCGACGTTCTCGTCGCCCTTGCGGAAGACCAGTCCGAGCGGGTCGGATTCCAGATCCTTGATCGCCACCACCAGTTCGCCGGCGAATTCGCGCTCGTAGGCGGCCGCATTGGCACCGTTGATGACGACGCCGTCGACATCCTTGTTCTTGAGCGCGATGATCGCGGCGCTGAAGGTGTCATAGGCGGCAACGTTCTCCTTGCCGACAACACTCTCGGCAACCTGCGCATCGGTGGTGTTCGCCTGGGCCGACAGCTTTCTGCCGGCGTCCTTGAAGCGTTCGAGCGTGATGTCCTGGTCTTCAACCCGCATCAGCACGGCCTGGCTGTTGACGATGTAGGGATCGGAGAAGTCCATCGCCTTCTTGCGTTCCTCGGTGATCGAGACGCCTGATGCGACGAGGTCGAAATTGCCCTGGTCGAGAGCGGCAAAGATGCCGTCCCAGCCGGTGGTGATGAACTCGGCCTGGCAATTGATCTTGGCACAGACCGCATTGACCACGTCGACGTCGAAGCCGACGATCTGGCCGCTCGCCGGATCGACGCTTTCCATCGGCGGCGAGGTGGTGTCGGACCCCACCTTGAGCAGTTTTCCGCCGAGATCGGCGGCGTGGGATGCGCTTGCGGAAAGTGCTGCAAAGGTCAGCGCGATGATCAGTTTTTTCATGGTTCTCCTCCTTGGATGATAAGAGCTCAGGCCAGCCTGCCGCCGAGATTGTCCGGCTGTCGTTCGATCAGGGTTGGTCTGAAGACCTGCCGGAGCGCTTTCGGGTCCTCACCCTCCATGCGCTTCAGCAGGAACTGCCCGAGGGTCCGTCCCAGGACCTCGATCGGTTGATAGAATGTGGTGATCGGCGGCGTGAAATAGGCGCTGACATTGATGTCGTCATAGGCGATCACGTCGACATCGACGCCCACATGCCGTCCGAGGCTGCCGAGCCCGGAAAGCACGCCGAGCGTCGTCGATTCGTTGATGCAGACGAAGGCAGTCGGCGGCTCGGCCACCTGCAGCAGGTCGATCACGCTCTGCCGGCCGAAATGGGTCGAAAGATCACCTTCGACGATCAGATCGGCAGAGGCGACAATCCCCGCCTCGCGGAAGGCGCGAGCAAAGCCATCCAGTCTGTCCATCGCATAGGAGAACCGGCGCTCCGGATTGACGAGCGCGATGCGACGATGCCCGCCGGCGAGCAAACGGGCGGTCGCAGCGTGGGCCGCCCATTCGTTGTCGATATCGACATGGGCGTAGTCCAGATCCTTGCGGCAACGTCCCATCGAGACAAATGGGAAATGATGATCGACCAGCAGATCGATGCGCGGGTCGTCGGCAAGAATGCCCGAAAAAATCAAGCCGTCGGCAAGCCCCTGATCGACGATGCGGCGCGCGGCTTCAGCGCCGTCGGCAGCGTCGCGGATGACGTGCACCGACATGCGGTAGTCGGTACCATCAAGCGCCTGACTGACGCCGCTTAAGATCTGCGTATATTCGACACCGTCCCACTCATAGTCCCGCGCGGCCGTGACCGGCATCAGCACGGCCGCCTGGAAGCTTTTTCCGGTGCGAAGCGCCATGCCGCGCGCATTGGCCTGATAACCGACTTCGCGCGCCGCCTTGAAGATGAGATCGCGGGTGACGGGCGCAACGACAGGCGATTGCCTGAGTGCTTTCGAGATGGTCGCGATGGAATAGCCGGTGATCTCGGCCAGTGTCTTGATCGTTGGCGCCGGTGCCCGCCGGGTTTTATGCATATGCGCTGCCATGCACCCTCCCAGGCCCTTGGCTCACTCTTCACATATGCGTAACAGCCAATAAAAACGTTTTCAAGGAAAATAAAAACGTTTTTATTTTGGCATGGGGAGAACTTCGCCGGTGCGAAGATGCTCAATCACAGGGACCGACCACAGAGCTGCGCACCAACGCGAGCGGGACTGTGATTGGTGGCGGGCGGTGGAGGCTGGCCGCTCGGCAACCACCGCCCCCCCCCGGGACCTCGCCTCAACCTGATCGCTACGCGGCACAAGAAAAACTCGGCGCGCATGAAAAAGGCCGCGCAGCATTCGCTTCGCGGCCTCTTATTGAACAATACCTTACGCCGAACGTGTGCGTTCTCAGTCTATGTCGTCGCCTTCAGGCGCAACCGCATGGTCGCGATTGCCATGGATGATCTCGCGCTTGCCGACATGGTTGGCAGCACCCACCAGGCCTTCCTTCTCCATGCGCTCGACGAGCGATGCGGCTCGGTTGTAGCCGATACCAAGACGACGCTGGATGTAGGAGGTCGAGCACTTCTTGTCGCGCAGCACCACCTTGACGGCCTGGTCGTAGAGTTCGTTGCCGTCTTCCGACGCCATGGCGGTCTTGTCGAAGACGGCACCCTGCTCTTCCGCAGGCTCCTCTTCCTCTTCATCCGCCGTGACGGTTTCGAGGTATTCGGGCCGGCCTTGCGTCTTCAGGTGGGCGACGACATGTTCCACTTCCTGGTCCGAAACGAACGGGCCGTGGACACGGGCGATCCGCCCGCCACCCTGCATGTGCAGCATGTCGCCCTGGCCGAGCAGCTGTTCAGCACCCTGTTCGCCGAGAATGGTGCGACTGTCGATCTTCGAGGTCACCTGGAAGGAGATGCGGGTCGGGAAGTTCGCCTTGATCGTGCCGGTGATGACATCGACCGAAGGACGTTGCGTCGCCATGATCAGGTGGATACCGGCAGCGCGCGCCATCTGCGCCAGCCGCTGGATTGCCCCTTCGATCTCCTTACCGGCGACCATCATCAGGTCGGCCATCTCGTCGACGATGACGACGATATAGGGCATCGGCGCCAGATCCATCTCCTGCTGCTCGAACAGCGCCTCGCCGGTGCCCTTTTCGAAGCCGGCCGGGACAGTGCACATCACCGGCTCGCCCTTTTCGCGGGCGGCGGCAGCACGCTGGTTGTAGCCGTCGATGTTGCGCACGCCGAGGCGCGACATCTTCCGATAGCGATCCTCCATCTCGCGCACCGCCCACTTCAGCGCCATGACGGCCTTCTTCGGATCGGTGACGACAGGCGTCAGCAGATGCGGGATACCGTCATAGACGGAGAGCTCGAGCATCTTCGGATCAACCATGATCAGGCGGCACTCTTCCGGCTTCAACCGATAGAGCAGCGACAGGATCATGGTGTTGATCGCCACCGACTTGCCAGACCCGGTGGTGCCGGCGACAAGCAGGTGCGGCATCTTGGCGAGCTCGGCGATGACGGGTTCGCCGCCGATCGTCTTACCGAGGCACAGCGCCAGCTTGCAGTTCGTCTTGCGGAAATCGACGGATTCGATCAGCTCGCGGAAATAGACGGTTTCGCGGGTCGCATTCGGCAGTTCGATGCCGATGACGTTACGGCCGGGCACGACGGCGACACGGGCCGACAGCGCCGACATCGAGCGGGCGATGTCGTCGGCCAGATTGATCACGCGCGAGGATTTGACACCGGGTGCGGGCTCGAATTCGTAAAGTGTGACGACCGGACCAGGGCGGACATGGATAATCTCGCCGCGCACGCCGAAATCTTCGAGCACGCTTTCGAGAAGCCCGGCATTCTGCTCGAGCTGCTCCTGCGACATGAAGAAGCCCCGCCCTTCCGGCGGCTCTTGCAACAGGTCTTCGGACGGGAACTCATAACCATCGGCCTGAGAGAAACGCTCGGTGACGCCGATCGGCGGCAACAGCGAGGGCGCGCGCGAGACCTGCGCAGGCATGGTGATCGCCGCCTTGGAGGCAGTAACCGTACGGATCGGCTCTTCTTCGGCCATCAGCGAAGTGATTTCGGACGGTTCGATCACAACAGGCGGAACGGATGCGATTTCAGACGGCACGACCATGGGTGCAGGCGCATCGCGGACGGGTTCGACCGACACCGGTTCTACCGGCGCCGTTTCCGCGGCGGCAGGCATCGCTGGCACGGCGGCTGCCGGCCGGCATTCGACGACGCGGAACAACGATGTGATCGCCGTTGGCGGCATGCGCCTGATTTCGACCGCCTTGGCGGGTGTCGGAGTTGATGCCGGCGTCGGCATCGTCACGAACGAAGCTGGCGTAAAGGAAACCGGCGCCGCAGTTTCAACGAACGGCTTCGGCTGCACGGCTACGGCCGCGGCCGGTTCGTCATCCCCACCGGACGGACCGAATTCGAAGAACGCGAAATCCGACAGGAACGACTGACGCGTGTCAGTCGGGAACTCTGGCGCGAGGGCCGTCGGCTCAGCAATCGGTAGTGGCTCGGCCGTTACAGCCGGCGGCGTGATGGCTGCAGGCGCTTCGTTGACAGGCGGTACCGGCTGGCTCTCGGCGATCGCGGCACCAGCGACGGAAACCGCGTTGGCAACATCTGCCTTGGATGCCGACGACCAATGCGGCAGCTGGCTCGTGAGCACGCGCAGAAGTTCGGACGGGCTGTAGGATGGCAGGGCTGGTTCGGGTGCTGGGACCGGCGCGGCGAAAACTACCGGCGCTTCGACGGATGCAGCAACCTCGATGGCCACCGGAGCGACCTCGACTGTCGCGATCTCGGCGACGACCGTTTCGACGGGCGCACTGGTTTCTTCAAGTGCGACCTCACTCTCGCTGTCCGAAGGCGCGCGGCGCTTGGTAAACTCCCGTTCCGGCGTGCGCGTGAAGCGCACATTCGGCGCCAGGAAAAAGTGGCTCTCCCAGGTCGAATCGCCGTAGTGGCCGGCAATCTCCGACAGGGTCGGCAGCGGCTCGTCGGTCGACGTCGTCACCTGGGCCGGCGCATAGGCCGTGCCCTGGCCATAGAGGCGCGCGGCGCGGCCGACATGTGCGGTTGCGTCCGTTTGCTGGTTGGCAGGTCTGCGAGGCGCGGCAGGCGCCTCGTACAGCTGGTAGGGATCGACGGGTTCCACGTCATGGGTGGGCATATCGCTCAACGCACCGTCCTGCGGATCGTCATAGTAATCCGCCTGGTTTGCATCATGCAAAGCTGCCTGAGAGAAATTTGTCCTGGGAATACGCATGGGTCCTGGAAGAGCTAGAGACATCGCCGAGGGGCCTGCTAAGCGATAGAAAATGAAGGTTAACAAGTCCCTTCCAAGGGCCACTCGAAAGACTTCGCGCGCGCCGCTCAACCCGGCAAAACAACCACTGAATCACCCGCAATCCCCATCCCGCTCAAGGGCATCGCGCCATTCTGTCGCTGACGGCATGGGGTTGAAAATATTTCTTCCGCATCGTCATTTTGGCACGCGGGAACACAGCAAGCCGACCTGGGCAGTCGGAGCAACGGACCATAACGAATCGGGCCGGCGTGACCTCGTCACGCCGGCCCGAAGATGATCGCCACAGGCTTGCGGAAATCTCGAAGATTTAGCTCCGGCGCGCAGCCGCGAAAGCGGCGTGATGCCTGGACAGAAGCTCGATCGCCTCGTCGACAAAAGCCGGGCTCACATCGGCCGAAAACTCGATCCTGGCGCTCTTGCCATCGCGCTTCAGCTTGGCGAAGGCCCTGCCGTTGTCGTCGACGAGAACCTCGGGCTTCGCCGTATCCTGCTTTTCCGTGCGCGACAGTCGCGCAAAGACGAACTGGAAGCGCTGATCGCTGTCGGCTTCAAGGAAACGCCTCAATCCAATCTCTTCCTGCGCCTTCTGCCGAGCCGGCTCGCCCTCGAGCATCGCACCGATCGCCATCCAGCGTTCGCGGCCGACCTTGGGCGCCGGACCGATCGCCCGCGCGATTGGCAGCGGAACGCTTTCGGCAACCTGGATCAGCCGCGACAATTCGCTCTTCTGGACGGCAAGCGCATCGCCGATAACCTTGCGATCGAAGCCGCGCTCGGCCAGCGCCGAGGCAAACAGCGCCCGCTCGATGAACGACAGGTTGCGGCGCTCGGCGTTTTCCTTGCCTTGCGCCAGCACAAGTTCGTCATCGGTCAAGGGCCGAATGATGGCCTTGACCTTGATGCCGAGGCTGCGGACGGCGTTCAGTCGACGGTGGCCATAGGCGGTCTGATAGCGGCCGTGTTTTTCGGGGTGCGGGCGCACCAGGATGGGCGACTGCTGGCCGTTCTCGCGAATGCTGTCGCCGAGAGCCAGGAAGTCCGGATCGTCGAGCTCGCCGTCGGTCAGTCGGTCGCCGACAAAGGAGGCGTCCACCAGATCGGGATCGAGTTCCACGACCCGTTCGCCCTGATGCAGCGCCTCGCGCAGCGACCGGGCTTCCTCGGCCTCACGCGTGATGCTGCCAAGCGAAAGCCCCATGGCCTTGATGGCGCCCGATGCCGCCCGAGGTGTTTCGGCAGGCTGAGGTACGGCTTTCGGGCCTGCCGCCTCGGCGGGAGTGGCCAAATTCTGCTCAGCTGCGGGCGCGGCCGGTGTTACGTTTCCGGAGAAGAGTGCACGCAGTTCGTTCTTGCGGTTGCCAGCCATGTCTTTAGCGCCCCCAGGCCGCATGAATGAGAGCTTCGATCTCGCCGTTGACGGCGTTCAAGGATTCGATCGCGCGGTCATAGGTGGCGCGCGTGAAATTTTCCCGGCCCACTTCGTAGAGCGTCTGCTTGGTGAGACCAGCATCGGAAACGGCGGTCGACTTGACCATCGCCGAGGTCAGGACGCGGTCGCCGAACAGCGAGCGCATGAAACCGACGATCTGCGCCTGCGGGCCATCGTTCGGCTCGAAGCGGGTGACGAGATAGCGCAGGAAGTCGAAGTTGAGTTCGCCGCCCGCCTCGCGCACGACGCTCAGCAAGTCCGAGGTCATGTAGAGGAACTGGTTCATCGACGCTACGTCGAGCATCTGCGGATGCACGGTGACCAGCACCGACGTCGAGGCGCAAAGCGCCGACAGCGTGAGATAGCCGAGCTGCGGCGGGCAGTCGATGACAACGACGTCGTAGTCGTCGGCAACGCTTGCCAGTGCCGCCTGGACCCGCGCGAAGAACAACGGGCCGGCCTCCGAGCCATTGTGGCGGGCGCTGAGCGCCTGCGGCGTCGTGTGCTCGAACTCCTGCAGTTCCAGATTGCCGGGCACCAGGTCGAGCCCGTCGAAATAGGTCGGCCGGATGATGTCCTTCAGCGGCCGCGCTTCGGCGTCGTAGCGGATGGCGCCATAGAGCGTGTCGTTGCCGGTGAGGTCCAGCTCCGGCTGGTAGCCGAACAGGGCCGAGAGCGATGCCTGCGGGTCGAGGTCGACGGCCAGAACCCGGTGTCCGGTCATGGCGAGATATTGCGCAATGTGCACAGACGAGGTGGTCTTGCCGGAGCCGCCCTTGAAGTTGGTGACCGAGATCACCTGCAGATGTTCGCCGCGCTCGCGGTCACGCCATTTCAGGTAGCTGCGCGCCTTGGCGGCATTACCCTTGGCAAGCGCCTGCTCGGCAAGGTGGCGGCGGAGCGCATTGATGTCGGAGAGCGAATAGGAGCGGCGGCCGCCGGTGCCGGTGTCAGGCTGCGGCCCCTCGCCCGCGAGCGAAAGCTGGCGGAGATAGCCGTCGGAGACACCGATCAGCTTTGCCGCTTCGCCTGAGGTGAAGCTGCGAAGGGTCTTCATCGCGGTCGGCGGAAACAGCCGCTCCCGCATTGCCTTCAGTTGTTCGGAAAGGGCGCGCGCATCGGCAGCAATCGCTTCATCGGCCGGCTGCCGGGCGTGGGAAAGATCCGTCTCGGGTCGTGTCTGTGTTACCGTCATATCCATTCCCGCCGTGCTCCTTGCGTGTCTTCCCGCATGGTTCACGTCGGGAAGCACTAACAGAGATTTAATTCAGATACGCCTAAATGGCTCATATTCACAAAATTCCGTAACAGTGATGCCGGAGACAATGATTCGCGTCAAGGCGTCGAGCCGAATTCGAACTTGCCGGCGAACACAATCCCCTGTTGTCGCGAGGCGAAGGAAACAAGAAAGCCGCCGACCCGAGGGCGGCGGCTTCGCTGGAAGATCACAAGATAGCAATGTCGCCAGATGATCAGAGCTTGGGGCCGATATGGTCCGGGATCGGGCATTGGTAGGGTTTGCCCTCGGTCTTTTCCCGCCACTCGGCCTTTGCGCGCGCCAACAGGTCCGGATCGAGGATGAGATCGAGGCCGGTCGTTGCCAGCGACTTGGCGGCATGGGCGAACGCCTTGTGTGCCGCCGGGCTCTTGCCCTGCGCCACCACCTGCCAGGTGTGCGGCGCAGTGCCGATCGCCCAGGCAGGCGCCCAGCATTGCGCCGTCGGCGTCACCCAGCTGACATCGCCGACATCGGTGGAACCGGCACGAAAATGCGACTGGCCCTCGAAATCACGAAGACCGAGGTGCAGGCCGCTCGTTCCGTCCATGCGGCTGTTGGAGAAGACATCGCCCTTGATCTGGTAAAGCCTGATGCTGCTGGAGATTGCTTCGGGCGTCATGGTCTTCTGGATCGCGCGCGCGAAATCAAGGTCGGCCTCATCGAACGGAACCGGTCCGAGCGCCACCATATTCTGATGGATCGCCGTTTCCAGCGTGATGTTTGGCAGGAGATTGGTGGCGGCGCGATCAAAGACGATCTCGACCTCCGTCTCGGTCATCATGGCCGCGCCCCTGGCGACCTTGTCGATGCGGGCAGCCAGTGTCAGCGCTTCCGGCATCTGCGGTGCACGTACGAGATAGAGAGCTTCGGCCCTCGCCTGAACGACGTTGGCCGCCTTGCCGCCGGCGTCCGTGATCGCATAGTGCACGCGGCAATCCTGCGGCATGTGCTCGCGCAGGAAGTTGACGCCGATGTTCATCAGTTCCAGTGCATCGAGGGCGCTTCGCCCAAGGTGAGCGCCATTCGAAGCATGTGCTGCGATCCCCTTGAAGCGATAGTAGATTTCGAGGACGGCAAGGTTGTTGGTCGAACGCACCCCATTGAACGGCGCCGGATGCCAGGTGAGTGCGGTATCGACATCGGCAAAGGCGCCCGCACGCGCCATGAACGTCTTGCCCGAGCCGCCTTCTTCGCCGGGGCAGCCATAGTAGCGGACCGTTCCCGGTAGATTGTTTTCGCGGAGATAACGGGCCAGCGCGACGGCCGCAAGCAGCGACCCGGTGCCGAGCAGATTGTGGCCACATCCATGTCCGGTGGCGCCGTCCTCAAGGGGCTTTGCCTCGGCCAAACCGGCGATCTGGCTCAAGCCCGCAAGCGCGTCGAACTCGCCGAGCAGAGCAATGACCGGACCGCCTTCGCCCGTTTCGCCGGTAAAGGCCGTTTCGATATCGGCCGTTCCCCGCGATATGCGAAACCCGTGCTTCTCCAGCATCGCTATCTGCGTTGCCGCCGACTTGTGCTCGCGGAAGCTCAGTTCGGCATAGTCCCAGATCGCATCGCTCATCGCTGCGAATTCGGGCTTCAACGCCTCCACGATGTCGGAAAGAGCGGCGACGACGGATGGCTGGGGCATAGATATTCCTCTTGCGGGCGACATGGCGCCGGCCGCATTGGCATTTCTGTCTTCAGGTGGAGAGTGGCGGCACGGATGCCGCCACTTAGGGTGCAATGGGGGACCGGCGTCGCCTTAGTCGTCGAGCGTGACTTCCCAGAGCCGGGTGTTCGACTGCCACACGGGCTCGCCGTGCAGCTTCTTCGTCGCGCCCCAGATGTCGACCATGTCGTACATGAAGATCCCCGGGACTTCCTCGAGCATCAGCTTGTGGAACTCGTCGAAGATAGCCTGGCGCTTTGCCTGGTCGGCCTCGACATAGGCCGCCTTCATCAGTTCGATCGCCTTCGGATTATCCCACATCAGCGAGGCGTTCTTGTCCTTGTTGCCGACGTAGAAGCTGTACATCAGCGCCGGATCGAGACGCGGAGCCACGGACTGCGAAATCACCTGGTAGTTGCCGGAGCGGCGACGGTCGACCTGGGTCGCATAGTCGAGCACCTCGATCTGCACGTTGAGACCAACCTGTTGCATCATCGCCTGGGCGACGACGGCCGCCGGGAAGCTCGGCACGTTGCCGCGCTTGTTGGCGATGATGGTGATCGGCTCGCCGTTGTAGCCGGCATCCGCCAGATCCTTCTTGGCCTTTTCCAGGTCCATCGGGATCTTCGTCTTCTGGGCATCCGAATAAAAGATCGAGTCTGCCGAAACCATCGAGCCATTGGCCTCGCCGGTTCCGTTCGAGACGGCGGCAACCAGCTGGTCGAGGTCGAGTGCTTCGGCCATGGCGCGGCGTACGGCGACGTTGCTCAGCACCTTGTCGCGCGTTTGGAAGTACAGGAGGTTCTTGCCGTTGTTGCGCTTGACGATGAGCTGCATCGTCTCGCTGTCCTTGAATTCCGAGATCAGGTCGGCGGAGACTTCGGCGGTGTCGAGCGCACCCGAAAGCAGGCCGGTCTTCACCGTCGATGCATCGGGAATGACCATGAACTTGAGGCCGTCGACCAAGGGCCGCTTGGAGCCGACCATGCCATCCGGCTTGCCGTCATTGGCCGGCGAAACATAGGCTTCGTTCTTTTCGAGACGGACATATTCGCCCTTCTTCCACTCGGCCCATTTGAACGGGCCGGTACCGACGGGCGCGACGAAGGCGCCGTCAGCGCCAACGGAGTCCTTGGCGATGATGCCGGTATAGCCGCATTCCGGACGCGCCATCAGGCCGAGGAAGACCGCCGAGGGCTTTTCAATCGTCATCGTCACCGTGGTCGGATCGACGGCCGTCACGGCCGAAACCTTGCTGGTCTTGCTGCCGTCGAAATCACCGGCGCAGGTCCACTTGGTGTCGGCGGCCATGTAGCGGTTCCAGTTCCAGACGACGTCGTCGGCCGTCACCGCATTGCCATTGTGGAACTTGACGTCATCGCGGAGCTTGAAGGTATAGGTCAGGCCGTCCGGCGACACCTCGAAGCTCTTGGCAACGAGTGGCTTGACCTCGCCGTTCTCGGCGTAGCCGACGAGGCCCTCGACGATATGGAAGATCACGGAATCGGTGTTGCCGTCGCGGTTGACGCCCGGAACGTTGCTGCGGATATCGGAGCTCTGCGCGACGACGAGGTCACGCGCTTCGGCAAAGCCGATCGCACTCATCAGCATGGTGCCGGCAAGGAAAATGTTCTTCATGGTTCCACTCTTCTCCAGTTGTTTCTTGTTGGTTTGTTGCGGTTGATTTCGGCTCAGAACGCGTCCCAGCAGGCCTTGGACAACAGTCCGATGGTTTCGAGCGCAATGGTGTAGCCGGGCGTACCGTCGGCCATCACATGCGGCACGGCGTCGGTGAAGACGGCAATGCCGTAGAGCGGCCTGTTGTCGCGATAGACGAGGCCCGTATCCATTCGCCCGCGCTTGCCGCGGCCGGACTTGCTGGCAACAACCGCCTCGAAAGGCAGGCGCGAACGGATGCCGTAGCGCAGCACCTGGTTCTTCAGGGTCTGCAGCGCGAAGCGGCAGAGCTCGACTGAGGTGCCGAGACGGGCAGCGGCGGCCTCATCGTCCTCAGCGGCGAGGATCAGTTCGAGCAGCAGGATCTGGTCACCAGGCGTCGTCGTCGTGACTTCGCCCAGCGAATGGTCGGGTTTGAGGCCAAGCGGCGGGATCAGCAAACGGTGGTGGGTGCCGGCCATGCCGATCGCCTTGCAGTAGCTGTCGACCTCTTCCAGCGTCAGCCGCTCCAGCACCATCTTGGTGCAGACGTTGTCGCTCAAGACCATCATGCCAACGATGGCGTCGCGCAACGAAATGACGATGCCCGGCGTCATGTAGCGGAACATGCCGCTCGCGACCTCGTGCTTCAGCCGCTCCTCGTAGGTGATGGCTGAATCGAGATCGAGCCGGCCCTCATGCGCCGCCTTCAGCGCCGCCATCATGATCGAGGTCTTGCGCGTGCTGGCCGACGGCGTCTCTTCGTTTTCACCCCGACCAATGGCCTCGCCGGTCTGGAGGTTGCGGACGAGAAAACGGGTGATGAACGGCTGGGCGTCGGCAATCGCGTGAAGCTGTTCGGAAATGGTGGCGGTTTTGGTCGCGACAGTCATATCAGGCCTCCAGGCGCCATTTGAGGGTAACGCCGCCCGTCTGGTTGAGGTCGAGCGCCGGGATCGCCGAAAGCAGCTTGCGCGTATAGGCCTCCTGCGGCTGGTCGAAAATCCGGTCGCGATCGCCCTGTTCGACGATGCGGCCGTCCTGCATGACGATCACCCGGTCGGCGACCTGCTCGACGACGCCGAGATCGTGGCTGATGAACAGGCAGGAAAAGCCGTAGCGTTTCTGCAGGTCGGAAAAGAGTTCGAGCACCTGCGCGCGCACCGTCACGTCGAGCGCCGAGACCGGTTCGTCGGCGATCAGGAATTTCGGCCGCCGGGCGATCGCCCGCGCAATGGCGACGCGCTGGCGCTGGCCCCCTGAAAGCTCGTGCGGATAGCGGCTGGAAAAATCGCCGCCAAGGCCAACTTCTTCGAGCGTTTCCAATGCCCGCTTGCGCTTGGCCGCGCCGTCGAGATCGGGAACCAGCCGCAGCGCCTCTTCGACCAGCGCCTGAATGCTCATGCGCGGGTCAAGTGAGGAATACGGGTCCTGGAAGACCATCTGACAATTCAGCCTGTAATCGCGCCAGTCGGCACTGCGCTCACGTCCCTGGAAGAGGATTTCGCCTTCGGTCTGCTGGACGAGACCGGCGATCGTGCGCCCGAGCGTCGTCTTGCCCGAACCGGAGCCGCCGACAAGGGCGACGACTTCGCCGACATGAATGTCGACGCTAACACCGTGCAGCGCGCGCTTCGGCGCCTGCTTGCGGAAAAGCCCTTTGCGGCCGGGATATTCGACCACGATATTGCGCGCCGAAACCATCGGCGTCCGGGACATATCGAGCTTGCGCGGTGCGGCACGAAACGGCAGCGAAGACAGGAGCTTGCGGGTATAGGGATGTTCCGGGGCGCTGAGGATATCCACGGTCGTGCCCTGTTCGACGATCACGCCCTTTTCCATGACGACGAAACGGTTGGTGTAGCGCGCCACCATCGGCAGATCGTGGCTGATCAGCAGAACCGCCGTGCCTTCCGCCTTGGTGAGTTCGACCATCAGCTCCATGACGTCGCGCTGCACCACGGCGTCGAGCGCCGTCGTCGGCTCGTCGGCAATCAGTAGAGCCGGCTTCAAGAGCATGACGGAGGCGAGCATGATGCGCTGGCGCATGCCGCCGGAAAACTCGTGCGGGTAGGCGGCGAGCGCCCGCTCCGGCTCGCGCAGGCCAACGCGCTTCAGCATGTCGAGAATGGCGGCCCGACGTTCGTCGGCGTTCTTCTTGGTATGCAGGATCAGACCTTCTTCCAGCTGCCGGCCGATGGTCATCGACGGGTTGAGCGAGGTCATCGGTTCCTGGAACACGACGCCGATCTCGCCGCCGCGCAACTGCCTGAGATCGCGGTCCTTCATCGACAGGACATCCCGCCCGCGGTAGCTGATCGTGCCACCGGCGTGGCGCACGGCCGGCGGGATCAGGCCGATGATGGCGCGGGTCGCGAGCGTCTTGCCGGAACCGGATTCGCCGACAATACCGACGATTTCGCCCGCACCGACGTCGAAGCTGACATTCTTCACCACCTGGTTGCCATTGTGGGCAACGGCCAGCGACAGGTCGCGAACACTGAGAAGGGAACTGCCGGTCATTTCAGGCCTCGCATGCGGGGGTCGAGCTTGTCGCGGAGCGCGTCGCCAAGAAGGTTGATGCCGAGCAATGTCAGCGCGATACAGAGACCCGGGAAGAAGCCGAGCCAGACGGCCTGCTCGATGAACGGACGACCGGCAGCCAGCATGTTGCCCCAGGTCGGCGCTGGTGGCGGTACGCCGAGGCCGAGGAACGACAGCGCACTTTCCGACAGGATGGCCCAGCCGAACATCGAGGTCGCAAGCACGGTGATCGGTGCCAGGCAGTTGGGCAGGATGTGGCGCAGCATGGTGTAGATCTCGCCATTGCCCATGACGCGAGAGGCCTCGATGAACTCGCGTTCGCGCAGCGACAGAACGGCGCCGCGCACGACGCGCGCCATCGATGGCGTGTAGGCGATACCGAGCGCGAAGATGATGCCGTACTGGTTGGCACCGAAGACCGCGAGTAGCCCGAGCGCCAGAAGGATGCCCGGAAAAGCGAGCAACGCGTTGTTGACGGCCATGATGACGCCATCGACCCAGCCGCGGGCATAGCCGCTGACAAGGCCGATCAGCGTGCCGCAGACGACGGCGAAGGCAACCGTCAGACAGCCGATCCAGACGCTGGCGCGGGCGCCGATCATCAGCCGGCTGGCAACGTCGCGGCCGAACTCGTCGGTGCCGAGCCAATTCTGCGGACCGGGCGCTGCCAGACGCGAGGTAAAGCCGAGTGCTGAGGGATCGTAGGGCGTCCAGAACACGCCGATCAGCGCGGTGATGACGAGCGCGGCAATGAGGCCGCCGCCGATGACGCCGTTGAAAGTGAGCTTTCTCATTCTGCCACCACCCGCGGATCGAAGAGAGGATAGAGAAGGTCGACCACGAGGTTGACGACGACATAGGAGAAGGCGACCAAAAGCAGGCAGCCCTGGATCACCGGGTAATCGCGCTGGAAGATGCTGTCGACCATCAGGCGGCCGAGCCCCGGGATGGTAAAGACCGTCTCGATCACGGCGATGCCGCCGAGCAGGTTTCCGAGGATCAGGCCGATCATCGTCCAGGTCGGGCCGAACGCATTTTTGAAGGCATGCTTCCAGAGAACGGCACTTTCCGACAGGCCTTTGGCGCGGGCGTGGGTGATGTAGTCGAGCCGGAGGACTTCCAGCGTCGAGGCGCGTGCCATGCGGATGATCACGCCCATTTCATGGATGACCAGCGTCATGACCGGCAGGACGAGGTAGAGAAGGCCCGCCGTCCAGTTTTCCGAAATCGGTACGTAACCAAGCACCGGCAGCCAGCCGAGTTTCAGGCCGAAGGCGAGCAGCAGCAGCAGGCCGAGCCAGAAGGTCGGGATCGACAGAAGCACGGTGGCCGTGCCGACCAGAGCCAGGTCCGTCAGGCTGTTCTGCCGCCATGCGGCGATGACGCCGGCCGGAACCGCGATCAGGCTTGCCAGGAACACGGCGATGACGACGATCTCGGCGCTCACCATGAAGCGGCTCAGCACCAGGTGAAGGACCGGCTCGTCGGTGATGATCGAACGGCCGAAGTCGCCCGACAGGATGTTGCCGGCCCAGATGACGAACTGCTCGGGAATGCTGCGGTCGAGACCGAGCACGCTGCGCATTTCGGCGATCTGCTGCGGCTCGGCCATATCGCCGAGCATCAGTGCGGCCGGATCGCCGGGAATGAGACGGATGAGCGTGAAGACGGCAATCGAGACGATGACGATCGTCGGTATCGCCATCACGAGACGATTGAGAATGAATTTGATCATGGGTTCCCCGTACTGAGAACAGCCTGGCGCGACATCGCGATTCGGCCCTCCTGCCGGCTTTTCTTGACATGACTATGATCGAATGGAAAAAACTGCGCAATATTATGAGGATTCGTCATAGCTCTATGACGAAGGGATGACATTGGTTCGGTCAACGGACCGATCCACTCGCAGCCTCATGCGAGACCAGACGCCGGTCGCGCCGCGGCACGGTCGATCACGCCATCACGCTCCACGGCAGCGAAGGGAAATTGAACGCCGGCAACCTGGAATCAGGGCTGTGGGGTCCGCAGCACCATGGTCGCTTACGGCTGCCGGCTTACGTCACCAGCGGATGTTGAGACCGATCTTAAGGTCGGGAAACCGGTGGCCGCCCCGCGGTGTCCGGGCGCTCACCGCAGATGCGATACCGGCCGTGAACAAGCCGATGACGATGACGGCAACCATAAACCGCGCTGTCATGGCGGCCGGTCGGCGCTTCTTCGGCGTTGCCTGCAACATCATCCGCAACCCTATCCTTCGCATCACCTTCGAGGGCGACCAGACGAAATCTCCGGTGCGCTGCCTGGTGAACGCGAAATGCCCTGAGCATCAAGCCGCGTCGACAGGAGTATTGTCCCACAATCTCGGCCGCCTTGGCTCGGCGCCCGGCTCTTCAAAGCGCCCTTGGGAATCACCTCTAAGCTATGACGCAACGTCCGGCTCAAGCGGTATTTTTGGGCGGATATCGGAGCCTATCGCCGCTGGTCAGCGCCGTGACGTGGCGGAATGGGCCGGGCAGTCCCCTTACAGCGTGACAACGCCGATACCCGAAGATTGCACCAGCGGGTGATCAGAGCAGATGAAGCTGTTCGGCGAGCTCGCGGGCGGCGGCACCGCCTGCCCGGTTTGCACCGATGGTGGACGCCGACGGGCCATAACCCACGAGATGAATTCTCGGATCCTTCGCCACCTGTGTCGCAAGACGGCCGGTCATCAGGATACCGCCGTCGGTATTTCGCAGCTGCAGCGGCGCCAGATGGTCGAGCGCGCTTCGAAAGCCGGTGCTCCAGAGAATGACGTCGACGGCGAGTTCGCGTCCGTCCTGCCAGCGAACACCACGCTCGGTGATCTCGGCAAACATCGGCTGGCGATCGAGCGCACCGCGGGCACGGGCCGCAAGAACCGCCGGCGTCACCGGAATGCCGGTCACCGAGACGACTGAGCCCGGCGGCAAGCCACGGCGGACGCGATCTTCGACCATAGCGACCGCCGCGCGCCCGACTTCGGGCGTAAACGGCTCTTCGCGGAACGCAGGCTCTTCGCGCGTGACCCAGGTGGTCGACGTCACCTGCGATATTTCGTCGAGCAGCTGGATCGCTGAGATGCCGCCACCGACCACCAGCACGCGCTGGCCTGCAAACGCATCCGCGGTCCGGTAGTCCTTGGTGTGTAACTGGCGACCCCTGAAAAGGTCGGCACCCGGATAGGGCGGGATATAGGGCGCTTCCCAGGTGCCGGTGGCGTTGATGATGCCGCGGGCGGCATAGACGCCGGCATCCGTCTCGACCCTGAACCGTTCGCCCCGCTCGCACACCACCTTGACGGCAACCGGCCGCCGGACCGGAAGGTCGAATGCCTTCTCGTAGGCGCCATAATACTGCGGAACCGCAACGGCGGCGTGGACTTCGCCCTTGCTCGTGTCGACGGCATCGGCGAATTTCATGCCGGGAAGATCGTGAATGCCGTTGACGGTGCTCAGCGTCAGCGACGGCCAGCGGAACTGCCAGGCGCCGCCCGGCTGTGGCGACCGGTCGATGACGACGTATTGCATCTGCGGCGACAGCCCAAGCCGGCTGAGATGGTAGGCCGAAGACAGGCCCGCTTGTCCGGCGCCAATGACGACGATGTCGATCTTGCGGGCGACGCGCGCATGCGTCTCGGACTCGGCGGTGGGCGCAACGGCATCTTGGATATCTGTCATTGCGTGATCAAGGCCAAGAGGCGGTCAGTCCCTGACACACGGCAAGCACCTTCAGCCGATCGCCGCGGCGAAGATCGCGGCCAGTTTTTCGATCCCGGCCTGATCGTCGCGGTCGAAGCGCGCGGGTTCGGGACTGTCGAGATCGATGACGCCGAACACCCTCCCATGACGCCAGACAGGAACCACGAGTTCGGAGCGTGACGCAGCATCGCAGGCGATGTGCCCAGGAAAGGCGTGCACATCCTCTACGAGGATCGACTGTCCTTCCTTCACGGCAGTGCCGCAGACGCCGCGACCGACCGGAATGCGCACGCAGGCTGGTTTGCCCTGGAACGGTCCGAGCACCAGTTCGTCATCGGTATCGAGGAGATAGAAGCCGGCCCAATTGAGACCGGGCATCGTCTGGAACATCAGCGCCGAGGTGTTGGCGGCGTTGGCAATCATATTGGGCTCACCCTGCAGCAGGGCTTCGAGTTGTTGCGCCAGCTCCCTGTAGAATTCGGTCTTGTCGCCGGTGTCGATTGCGGCTGCCTGGAACATGGTCTCGTCACTCTCTCATCGCATGAACAGGCAATGTAGTGTCGCGCCCGACATTTTGCCAATTGCAGCACATCTGTCCCGACGATTTGGATGCTCACGGCTGCTGTGAAGCGGCGACTTGTCTTTTGAGGCAATCGATCATCGCCTGCGCAGCAATCGACAGGGGCACGCCTGCAGCGGTTGCGACACCGAAGTCCTGCGTCAGATGCGGTGAAAAACTCCGGATCTCGATCGGCAGATGCCGATGCAAATTGGCGAAAAAGCTGCTGATGATCGCAACGCCCAGGTCGTGGGCCGCGTAGGCGCAGGCCGAGCTGTTGCTGTGCGTCTCGATCCTGACCTTCTGCGGCACGCCTGCCTTGCGAAAGATCTCGTCGAGCATGACCCGGGTCGGCCGGCGGCGGCCGATCAGGATCAGCGGTATGCCTCTAAGCTCTTTCGGGGTGACATGGTCGAGTGCCGTCAATGGATGGTTCTTCGCCATGACGCAGACGCTGACGCCGCCCGCCACCGGCTGCATCTCGAGGCTGGCGCTCAGTTGCCCCTCATAGCGCAGGAAGCCGAAATCGATGACGCGTTGTTCGACGAGGCGGGCGATCGCGACGGTCGTATCGAAAAAGGTTTCGACGCGCACGCCTGGGAAATCCTTGGCATAATCTGCCAGCATCGCCGGCGCAAAACTCTCCGACATGCTGTTCGGCAGACCGATGCGCACGACCTCGGGGCCGACGGCGCCGCTGCGGAGATCCTGGGCGAGATTGGTGAAGCGATCGATCCCGAGCAGAATATGCTCGGCATCCTCCGACAGCTTGAGCGCCTCCGGCGTCGGGATCAGTCGGCCCTTGTCGCGGGCAAACAGCGTCAGCGACAGATCCTCCTCCAGCTGCTGAAGAAGGCGGCTGACACCGGACTGGCTGAGCCCCATGGTCTTTGCCGCCGCAATCGTGGAGCCGGTGGCAAGCAGCGTGCGCAACACTTCCAATTGTCGAAAATTCATGCCGACCCACCATCCCCGTCGCCGTCGTCACTTTTGTGTTTACGAAAAGGCGGAGGAACTAGGAAGCGGTATTCGGTTTGCCTGCAGCCAGCGGCGGCGCGGCGAGATGCCGCCAACGGGTGCACGGTTCGGATGAAGAGGAAAGGATCCATGCGCGGGCCGAAGAGCACGCCTGCACTCTCCGGCCCGTTTGGATTGCTTCGCCGGTCAGACGTCGACGTGCAGAGATGGCTTGAAACGTTCGGCAAAGACCTCGATCGAACCTCGGCCGTAACGACGCAACTGCCGCTTGGTCAGAACGGACATGACGCGCGCCGCCGTCGAAAACGTCATCGCATCGAGTGGACCGTCGCCAATCCAGGGTTTGCTCAACCGATCGGTGACGATGCCGATCATGTTTGCAGGCATGATGTCGGTGCAAGGTTTCATCCAGTCGAACACGACCCTGATCGGCAGCAACTTGCCTTCAAACGAAACCACGGGTTCAGGCATCCCCTCGCCCCAATCATCATAGGCCTCAAGCGCATCTCGAAAGAGATTTTGCAGGATGATGGAGGCATGCCCTTCATGAAGAGCGGGCAGCAAATTCGTCATTTGTGTCTCCTTCAGTGGTTAAGGCCGGGAAACGCGAATGGCCAATACTGTCAGCATGTATTTGTCATCGTGCCGTGTGGCCGGTACTTTGACGACCACACAATCGGTAGACTGCAGGCCATGGCGAAATGCAAAAGTGCGGCAATGGTTCCGAGCGACCGCCAACTTTTTCGACTTTTCTTGCGGGTGCGACGTTCAAGTAGATGGATGCCATGCGCGATCGGCAGCCGTTTTGCGCCTCGTTTTTCGCTACCGGCTTGAAAATGCCGACCATTCATCAAAGTGTGAGGAACGAAAAACTAATATCCACATATTCCATAGAATATACGATCTTACCTGACGACGCTAGATAATTCACAGATATGCGCCACTATCGACATGGAGCAATCACATGGGGACGATCTCGCAGCTTTCCGAGAAGACAAAGCTCTCGGCACACCGGATCGCAAGCGAGGAAGAGGCGCTGCAAATCGCCCGAGACCTCGCGCGCGAATTTGCCAAACGCTCAAACGAGCGCGACACCGACCGGATCCTGCCCTTCGACGAACTCGACACCCTCTCCCAATCGGGGCTGCTCGCAATCACCGTGCCATCCGACTATGACGGCATTGACGTTTCCAACGCGGTACTGGCGGAGATTACCGCCATCCTGTCGGAGGCTGACAGTTCGATCGGCCAGATCCCGCAGAACCATTTCTATATCCTAGAGGCGCTGCGCACCGACGGCACGGAAGAGCAGAAGAAATTCTTCTTCGGGCGAGCGCTCGCCGGCGACCGCTTCGGCAATGCGCTTTCCGAGAAGGACACGAAAACCGTCGGCGACTATGCCACCCGCCTGACGCCTGACGGTCTCGGGCACCGCCTCAACGGCCGCAAGTTCTACTCGACCGGCGTGCTCTTTGCCGAATGGGTTGTGGTGTTCGCGCTCGATCCGGACGAGAAACTCACCATGTCCTTCGTGCCACGCAGCGCCGAGGGCCTGCAGATCATCGACGACTGGGACGGCTTTGGCCAGCGCACCACGGGCAGCGGCACCACGGTGCTGCAGAATGTCTACGTGACGGCCGACGCAGTCGTGCGCCACCACCGCGGCTTCGAACGGCCGACGACGATCGGTTCCGTCGGCCAGATCATCCATGCCGGCATCGATCTCGGCATCGCGCGCGCCGCCTTCGCCGAAACGCTGGATTTCGTGCGCAACCGTGCGCGCCCCTGGATGGACAGCGGCGTCGAACGGGCGGCGGACGATCCGCTGACGATCGCCCGCGTCGGACAGATTGCGATCCGTCTCGAGGCGGCGACCGCCATTGTCGAGCGCGCCGGCAAGAAGGTCGATATCGCCCAGATAAACGGCACCGAGGAAAGCGTCATCGAGGCAACTTTGGCCGTCGCCGCCGCCAAAGTTCTGACGACAGAAATCGCTCTCGAAGCCAGCAACACGCTGTTCGAACTCGCGGGCACTTCATCCACCCGCATAGGTCTCAATCTCGACCGGCACTGGCGCAATGCCCGCACCCACACGCTGCACGATCCCGTGCGCTGGAAGTATCACGTCGTCGGCAACTACCACCTGAACGGCGTCACGCCGCCGAAGAACGGCGCGCTCTGACACCGTGACTTAACAACACCGTTGCTTTGAGATCCGCCAAATCCTAGGCCAAACGAAAAGGACCGCCCGGAAAGTTCGGGCGGTCCTTTTCGTTTGGCAATGCGCGATATTTACGATCCGGCCGCGCTGCATTCGATCAGCTATACAGGCTGACCGCCGGGATACGGTCATTCAGCGCAAAGTCGCCAACCTCGCGCGCCTTGTAGAAGACCGGGTCGTGCAGGGTGTGGGTGCGGACGTTGCGCCAATATCTGTCGAAACCATAATGAGCGGCCGTGGCGCGCGCGCCCATCAGTTCGAAGACCTTGGCCGTCACATCGAGCGTCACATGGGTGGCGTTGACCTTGGCGGCATAGGCCTCGATCGCAGCTTCTCCACGCTCACGCTCGGTCACGGACCTGCCCTTTGACAGCGCGGCCTCGACCGCACTTGCCGCCACGTCAGCCAGTGCGACGGACGCTTTCAAAGCGGCCTGCAATTCGCCGACACGTTCGAGAATGTGGGCGTCCTCGCTGGCGCGTGAAACGCCGGACGTGATCCAGGGACGCGTCGTGGTTCTGACATAGTCGAGTGCCGCGGCCAGCGCGCCTTCCGCCGTGCCGAGATAGAAGTTGACGAAGACCAGCTGGATCAGCGGCGTGTTAAACGTCGCCTGCACCTGGGGCGGATCGAACGGTTCGGCAAGCGGCAGAATGAAATCACGGTCGTAGACCGGAAAATCGCGAAACTCGACGCTGCCGCTATCGGACAGGCGCTGGCCGATATTGTCCCAATCGTCATGGGCGACGTAACCCGGACGATCCGTCGGCACGACGAAATTGGCGATCTTGCCCTCGAGCGTCGCGTTGACGTTGATGCGATCGGAAACATGCGCGCCGGTCGAAAACGTCTTGCGACCGTTGAGGACATAATGGCCGCCGCGCCGCTCGAGCACCAGTCCGGGATCCCGCGGGTTGACGGCAGCACCCCAGTAGAGTTGTCGCTCGACGGTCTCGGCGCCAAGCACCCAGGCCTGCCTCGCATCGGCAGCCGCCCAGTAGACATACTGGCTGTTGACATAGTGATAACCGAGCAGCTGGCCGATAGAGCTTTCGCCACGCGAGATGATCCGGACGAGACGCAACCCATCAAGCCAGCTCAAGCCCGCTCCGCCGATTTCCGGGGCGTGCAGTGCCGTCAGCAGACCTGCTTGGCGCAGCGCTTCGATTTCGTCGCGTGGCGGCAAGCCCAGGCGATCAAGATCGGCGCCGCGTTGCGCAAACTGGCTCGAAAGCTCGGTCGCCTGCGCAAACAGATGCTGGCGCTTTTCTTCCTGTTCGGTATTGGCCGGTTCGGGTTCCCGGAGGAAATGCACGTTGCTCATTCGCCTCTCCATGTGATTGAGGCAGAATAGTGCATGTATTCTATAGACAATAACAGCAAATGATTTTCAACTCAGACCGGCGAACGGGAAAGTCCTACCCGTGATCGCCGGCAAGACGGCCCATAATCTTGGGAACGTCAGCCCACTTCGGCGTCTCTGAGCGCGACGATCTCGGTGCCGTTGTCGTTGGCTGCAAACTGTTCGAGCGTCATATTGTCGAGGATCGACGCCACCGCATCACGCACGTCGCTCATCGATTTGCGCACGTGACAGTTGACCGGGTCGGAACAGTCATCACAGGCTTCGAACGCGGTGCGGCTGGCGCAGCGGATCGGGGCCAGCGGCCCGTCCAGCGTGCGGATGACCTGACCGATGCGGATATCGGATGCTGGTCTCGAAAGCGAATAGCCGCCGCCCGGACCCTTCTTCGAGCGCAGGATGCCCGCGTTGCGAAGTTCGAGCAGGATCGCGTCGAGGAATTTCTTCGGAATATTGTTGCGGGTGGCGATTTCGGTGATGAATGCGGTTTCGCCGGGCTCCAGTTGAGCCAGGTCGACAAGAGCCTTCAGCCCGTATTTACCCTTCTTGGTCAACATTGCACTTCGCTTTCCTGAACACAAAGGCCGCCACAAGTCCGTTCCGCACCGACGTTGGTATCACCGGAGGCAACAGGTTTTGACGGCCGCACTGTTTCACTTAAGATGCCATACACCCAAACCGGGTCACTCTCAAGAAATTACGTAAGTTTCTGCATAGATTTTGTGAATTTTATTGTCGAATTCAAGGCAACGAAGCAAAGATTTGCTTGCAGACGGGTTGCTTCAACCCAAATGACGATGCGACACGATCAAAAAAGCTTCGCCGGGATCCAGTCGGCAGTGACCGCGTCACTGGCGCTGAAAGCCGGGACTTTCGCCGCCAGATCCTCGATCGTCTTCACGCCGGCCTGGCGCAGGGCCTCCTGGGTTAGTAGCGCCGGCTTGACGAGGATCTGTTTCGGCACATCCTGACCGGCGATCTTGAGTGCCACAGCACGCACCGAGACCGCGCCGACAACCGCCGGGTTGGTGGCAACGGTCGCCACCCAGGGACTACCCTCCTCGACGATCTCCTGGATATCGGCGGTCGAAACATCGGCGGAGTAGATCTTCAACTTGTCAGTGATGCCGAGATCCGCGGCTGCGAGCTTCACGCCACGGGCGAACTCGTCATAGGGGGCGAAGACCACCGATATATCCGGGTTGGCCGAGAACGCGGCCTTTGCCTGATCTGCCGTGCTCGTTGCCGTGGTGTCGCTGACATTGCCGAAGCGGGCCTTCTCGACCACCTCAGGATTGTCCGTCTTGAACTTGTCCCAGACCTCATTGCGACGGTCGAGCGGCGCGAAGCCGGCGACATAGACGTAACCGGCCTTGAAGCTCGTGCCGTTATCCTTGACGGCCTGCTCCAGCGCCAGCCGCGCCAGTTCATGGTCGCTCTGTTCCACCTGCGGCACGGCAGGATTGTTCAGATTGACGTCGAAGGCCACCACCTTCACACCCGCATCGACCGCCTGCTGCACGACATCGCCGAGCGATTCCGGCAGGCCGTGGTCGACGACGATGCCCTGGACGCCGAGATTGATCGCCTGCTGGACCTGCTCGCGCTGTTCCGCAGCATTTTGCTTACCGGGAAAGACGCGCAGATCGATGCCGAGCGCCTTGGCCTGCGCCTCGGCTCCGGCCTGATAGGCCTGGAAGAAATCACCCGATGAAATGTAGGAAATGAGCGCCACCTTCACTCCGCCCTTGTCGAAGGGCGCCGGCGCGCCGTCCAGCCCTGCAGCCGAAGCACCCCCCGCAAATCCCAAAGCCATGAGCGCTGTCGTCGCGCGTTTCAAACCGTACCGCATTGTCGATCTCCTGTTGATCTCAACCCTTGCAGCTGACCATCAGCCGTCGACATCATGGTATAATCTACAATTTTCATGTACAATAAAGACATTCCAATCCCTAAGCCTCCAGAGGAACGCCTTGCTCACAACGGCCGGTCTGGCGGCAGAAGTTGCGTAGCGGGCCGCCGAAGATGAAATGGCTGAGGAACGCCTTCGGATGAATATTCCGATTATTGCGCAAGCCAGGGATATTTTTGCGACATATTAGCGGATGTTTGGCACCCGCTTTCGTTTGTTGCGCTGTTCTTATCTACTGAAAATGCATATTTTTCGACCTTGATTGCCGCGCAGTGACGAATTGGTTTAGCAATGCCCCTCCTCCGCATCGACGGACTTGCCCATGCTTTCGGGCCAACGAAGGCGCTTGCCGGAGCCTCCCTTGAGATTAGCTCCGGCGAAATCGTCGCTCTCATGGGCGCAAACGGCGCCGGAAAATCGACCCTCGTCAATGCGCTTGCGGGAACGCTGACACCCGACCACGGAACGATAACGCTCGCGGGTCGCGCCTATGCTCCCCGCTCGCCTGCCGAGGCGACAGAAGCGGGCGTCGTGACCGTGCACCAGTCGACCGAGCGCGTCGGAGCGCCGGGGCTATCCGTCGCCGACGCACTGCTGCTGCATGCGTATGCCGACGGTTCGGCCCCCTTCTTCCTCAGCCGTTCCGCTGTTCGCCGCAAGGCCGCGGCCATGCTTGAGAACGCCGGGTTCGCACTGCCGCTGGACCGGGACTTTGCCGATTTGACGGCAGCCGATCGTCAGCTCGTCGCCATTGCCCGCGCCCTGTCGCGCCAAGCGTCTCTGCTGATCCTGGATGAGCCGACAGCGAGCATTTCGGGACGAGAGTCCGAGCGGCTCTACACGATCCTCAGGCGCCTCCGTGACGACGGCCTGGCGATCCTGTTCATCTCGCACCGCATTGCCGACCTCAATGCCCTTGCCGACCGCGCCGTCGTCATGCGCGGCGGCACGGTTGTTGGAGAATTCGCCCGACCCATCGACTTCGATCGCGCCGTCGAGACGATGATTGGCCGCCCCTTGCGCGCCGCCCGGCCGGATGCGCGTTCCTTTCAGGGCGCGCCGGTGCTGGAGTTGGCCGGTGTCCAGCTCGTGGCCGGCAGCACTCCGTTCGACCTCAAACTTCATCCCGGCGAAGTGGTCGCCGTCACAGGTGTGCTTGGCGCCGGCAAGAGCCGTTTGCTGCAGACAATCTTTGGTACGCGGCCCCTTGCAGCCGGCACGATGAGGCTCGACGGCAAGACCTACCGACCGGCCACGCCCACCAATGCGATCCAGTCAGGTATCTTCATGGCCGGCGAAGATCGCCACCGCTCGTCGCTGATGCCGTCCGATTGGCCGGGCAGCAATCTTGCGCCGACGATCAGCCTGCCGCATCTCGCGAAGTGGTATCCGCTCGGCTTCCTCCTCGGTTCACGCGAAAAACAAGAGGCGCAGCACGCCATCGATACACTCGGTATCAAGGCAAGCGGTCCCGAGGCGCCGATGACGTCACTTTCCGGCGGCAACCAGCAAAAGGTGATCCTCGGTCGATGGAATGCCGAGCCAAGCCGCGTGCTTTTGCTCGACGAGCCTTTTCAGGGCGTCGATGTCGGCGCCCGTCACGACATCATCACCGCGATCCGCGCCAACACCGAGCGCGCCACCCTGATCGCCACGTCGGACCCGGAAGAAGCGCTGGAAGTTGCCGACCGAATTCTGATCATCGACCACCACACTTTGACGCCGGCTCTCAGAGCCGGGCAGTCGGCGCAAGCAATCGAGGCCTGACGGATGACGACCATCAACAGCGAAAACCAAAGCCCGGTCAGTGAACGCGTCAGCGCCGCCATCCGCGCCAGCGCCGTCTTCATTCTGCTCATCGTCATGGTCGCAGGCTTCGCGATCGCCCAGCCCGCCTATATCAACGTCACCAACCTGATGAGCATTCTGCAGGCCGTTTCCGTCGTCGCGATCCTGGGCGCCGGCGTGACGCTCACCCTTGCCGTCGGCGGCTTCGACCTGTCGATCGGGGCCGTCGCCGCATCGAGTGTCATGGCCGCCAGCTATTCGATGATCGTCTGGGGCCTCGGCGTCTACGAAACGGTGCCGCTGGTGCTCCTGTTCGGCGCGCTGGTCGGCCTCGTCAACGCCTTCCTGATCGTGCGCCTGCGCGTACCCGACCTGCTGGCGACACTGGCGATGATGTTTCTCCTGACCGGCCTGCAACTGATCCCGACAGCCGGGCGCTCGATTTCGGCCGGGCTGATCCTTCCCGACGGCTCCACGGCAACGGGTGCCTACGATCCGGCATTCCTGCTGATCGGACGCTCTAGCTTCTTCGGCGTCGTGCCCGCCCCCGTCGTCATCATGGCGCTTGTCGCGATCGTCCTCTTCGTGCTGACCGAGCGCACCCGCCTCGGCCGCCTGTTGTTTGCGACCGGCGGCAACGAGCTTGCAACCCGGCTCGCCGGTGCCTCGGTGCCTCGGCTGAAGACGCTGGCCTATGTGCTTTCGGGCACGCTCGCCTCGCTCGGCGGCATCATTGTCGCTGCCCGGGTCGGTCGCGGCGACGTCTCGTCAGGTGCCTCTTTGCTGATGGATTCCGTCGCCGCCGCGCTGATCGGCTTTGCCGTTCTCGGCCTGCGCCGCCCGAATGTCTTCGGCACCATCGTCGGCGCCGTCTTCGTCGGCCTTCTTCTCAACGGCCTGACGATGCTGAACGCCCCCTATTACACCCAGGACTTCGTCAAGGGTGCCGTGCTCGTCGGCGCGCTCGCGCTTACCTACGGCCTCGGCCGCAGCCAGGCGCGCTGACCATCCCTTCAAACAGAGTGAGGATATTGACCATGAAACATCTGACGCGCACGCTTCTCGGTGGCCTCGTTGCCGCTTCGCTGGTGGCGAGCCCTGTCTTTTCCGCCGGCATCGATGGCGCCCCTAGCCCGTTCGACAAGGGCGACGTCGACATCGCCGTCGTCAGCTTCCTCGGCGGCGGCGACTGGCTGCAGGCCTTCGAGGCCGGCGTCAAGCGCCAGGCGGATGCCCTGCACGTCAACCTGACGGTGTCACAGGCGCGCAACGACAACGACACCCAGCGCAGCCTCATCGAGCAGGCGATCAACCTCGGCGTCGATGGCATCATCATCAACAACGGGCGCCCGGAAGTGCTGAAGGACGTGGCGCAGAAGGCGCTCGACGCCGGCATCAAGGTCGTCGCCTACGACGTCAACCTCGACAATCCGCAGATCCCCCAGATCGAGCAGAGCGACAAGGACATGGCCCGACTGGTGCTCGAGCAGGCTGTCAAGGACAAGGGCGACGGCTTCGTCGGCGGCGCCGTCTATGTCGCCGGCTTCGCACCGCTCGACCGCCGTTACGCCGTCTGGAAAGACTTCGTCGCCAAGCACAACCTGACGGAAAAGGCCACCTGGGGCGTCGTCAACGACACGGTTCCGGCTTCCGTCGCCGACCAGACAAAGGCCGTGCTGACCGCAAACCCGGATATTTCCGTCATTTTCACCCCCTGGGACGAGTTCGCCAAGGGCGTGAAACTCGCGATCGACGAACTGGGCGTTGCCAGCAGGGTGAAGATCTATGGCGTCGACATCTCGACCGCAGACATCCAGCTGATGAACGAGCCCGACAGCGCCTGGCAGGCAACGGCTGCCACCAACGCCGCCGTCGTCGGCGAAGTCTCGGTGCGTGCGGTTTCGCTCGCAATCGCCGATCAGTTCCCCGGCCAGTCGGTGCTGCTGCAGCCGACGCTCGTCACCCGTGACGATCTCGCCAAGGGCGAGATCAAGACGATCGAGGATCTGCAGGAGAAATTTCCGGCCTTCCGCAAGAGCGATGCGGCGACTGCCGAGTGGATCCCCACCGCCACCAATTAATTCCATTTGAAGGAAGAGCGCCGCGCTGATCGGCGCGGCGCTCTTTCAATGACCAAGACAGGAAAGACCATGAGCGGCATCGACCTTCCCACGCCCGATTTCACAAACAACATGAAACTGATCGGCCATTCGCCGATCGGCGGGCGCGGCGATGGTCTGCAACTGATGGTGCATCGCGGATTTGCCTATGTCGCCCATCCCTGGTCTCAAGGGTTTTCGATCGTCGACGTGCGCGATCCGAAAAAACCGGGCGCGGTCACCTACGTGCCGGCACCGCCCAACACCTGGAACATCCACCTGCAGACCCATGACGATCTGCTGCTGGTCATCAATGCGCTCGACCTGTTTGCCGATGTCGAAACCTTTGCCGACGAGAAAACCTACTACACCAAATCGGTCGGTGACACCGTTGCCGGCAGCGGCCACAAACGCGCCTGGAGCGCCGGCATGTCGGTGTTCGACATTTCCGTTCCCGACCGCCCGCGCAAGATCGGCGAACTGAACATCGACGGCGTCGGCTTCCACCGTCTCTGGTATGTCGGCGGCCGTTATGCCTTTGCCTCGGCGCTGTTCGACGGCTTTGCCGACTATATCTTCGTCACCATCGACATGGCCGATCCGACCCGGCCGGAAATTGTCGGTCGCTGGTGGCTGCCGGGCATGAACAAGGCGGCGGGAGAAACATCGAATGCACCTGATGGCAAGCGCTACGCGCTCCACCATGCGCTGGTGTCGGGCGACACCGCCTACGCCTGCTGGCGCGACGGTGGCCTGACCCTCCTCGACATCAAGGACCACGCCAACCCGAAGCTGATTGCCCACCGCAACTGGTCGCCGCCGTTTGGCGGCGGAACGCACTCGCCCTTGCCGCTCCCCGGTCGCGATCTGCTCGTGGTCGCCGACGAGGCTGTGCTCGACCACGAGGAAGACGGCCGCAAGCACACCTGGATCTTCGATATCCGCGAGCCCGCGAACCCGGTCAGCATCTCGACTTTCCCCATTCCCTCGGAAGCCGACTACGTCGCCAAGGGCGGGCATTTCGGGCCGCACAACCTGCACGAAAACCGGCCCGGTTCCTTCGTTTCGGAAACGCTGATCTTCGCCACCTGGCAGAATGCCGGCATTCGCGCCTTTGACATCACCGACCCCTTCCACCCGCGCGAAACCGGCGCGCTGGTTCCGGCCGGGCCGACCGAAATGACCGACCGGCGCGCAGGCCGCCCCCGCGTCATCCAGTCGGCCGACGTCTTCGTCGATGCCACCGGGATCATCTACGCCACCGACTACAATGCCGGGCTCGCCATCATCGAATATGGTGGCTGAGCACGGTTAGACCGTGAGATGGCGTCGGGCCTCGACCGTATCCAGCGTCTCCGGCGGCCCCTCATGCACGACGGCGCCGCGGTCCATGATGTAGACTTGGTCCGCCAGTTCGCGGCAGAAATCGAGATACTGCTCGACCAGCAGGATCGCCATGCCGGTGGAATCGCGGAGATAGCGGATCGCCCGGCCGATATCCTTGATGATCGACGGCTGGATCCCCTCGGTCGGCTCGTCGAGCACCAGGATGCGCGGGCGGGTGACGAGCGCCCGGCCGATCGCCAGTTGCTGCTGCTGACCGCCCGAGAGATCGCCGCCGCGCCGCCCCAGCATCGAGCGGAGCACGGGGAACAGGTTGAAGACGTCCTCCGGTATCGAACGGTCCGTGCGCTTCACCGGCGCATAACCGGTTTCCAGGTTTTCCTTGACGGTCAGCAGCGGAAAGATCTCGCGGCCCTGCGGCACGTAACCGATGCCCTCCTTGGCACGGCGATAGGGCGCCATACCGCCGAGCGCCACCCCATTGAAGGCGATCGCCCCGGCGCTGACCGGGTGTTGCCCGGTGATCGCCCGGAGCAGGCTCGACTTGCCGACGCCGTTGCGCCCAAGCACGCAGGTGATCTTGCCCATTGATGCTTCGATCGAGACATTGCGCAGCGCCTGTGCCGCGCCATAGTGGAGATTGACGTTTTCGACGCTCAGCATGGAGGCGTCCTTTCCCTTGGGCGGTTGGCGAGTGGCCACTATCAGCGGCCGAGATAGTTTTCGATCACCTTCGGATCGCTGCTGACGAAATCGATCGACCCTTCAGCCAGTACCGAGCCTTCGGCAAGGCACGTGACCTTGACCCCAAGCTCGCGGATGAACCCCATGTCGTGCTCGACGACGACGACCGAGCGGGTCTTCGCGATCTCCTTGAGCAGCACAGCCGTTTCGGCCGTCTCCGCGTCCGTCATGCCGGCCACCGGCTCATCAACCAGCAGCAGCTCCGGCTCCTGTGCCAGGAGCATGCCGATCTCCAGCCATTGCTTCTGTCCATGCGACAGGTTGGCGGCAAGATCGTCGCGCCTCGCGCTGAGCCGGACGGTCGACAGGATCTCCTCGATCCGCGTCTTGTCGTCCGCCGTCAGCCGGTAGAACAGCGTGGGGAAGACCCCGCGGCTACGGTTGAGCGCCAGTTCCAGATTGTCCCAGATGGTATGGCTCTCAAACACCGTCGGCTTCTGGAACTTGCGGCCGATACCGAGATTGGCGATTTCGGCTTCGTCGCATTGCGTGAGATCGATATCGCCCTTGAAGAAGACCTGCCCCTCGTCTGGCCGCGTCTTGCCGGTGATGATGTCCATCATCGTCGTCTTGCCTGCACCATTCGGGCCGATGATGGCGCGAAGCTCGCCGGGTTCGATCACGAAGGAGAGCGAATTGAGCGCCTTGAACCCGTCGAAGGAGACGGAGACACCATCGAGGTAGAGAAGGCTTTTCGGCTTGGTCTGGCTGATCGTCTGGTTCATGCCAATCACTCCGCTGCCATTGGTTCAGCGACAAGGGTGTCCCGGGCGCGCTCGGCATCCGCCGCCCGGCGGTGAGCCTTGCGGCGGGCAAGATAGGCGCTCGCGGTCCCGACCACGCCCTTCGGCAGGAACAAGGTGACGAGGACGAACAATCCGCCCAGAGCAAACAGCCAGAACTCCGGAAAGGCAGCGGTGAAGATGCTCTTGCCGCCATTGACCAGGATCGCACCGACGATCGGGCCGATCAGCGTCCCGCGTCCGCCGACCGCGGTCCAGATGACGACCTCGATGGAATTGCCGGGCTCGAACTCCCCGGGATTGATGATGCCGACCTGCGGCACGTAAAGCGCGCCGGCAATGCCCGCCATCATCGCTGAGACGGTGAAGGCGAAGAGCTTGATGTGTTCGACACGGTAGCCGAGAAACCGCGTGCGGCTCTCCGCATCCCGGACTGCGACCAGTACCTTGCCGTATTTGGAGCGGACGATCGCCGTCGTCAGCACCAAACAAATGGCAAGCGTCAGGGCGGATGCGGCAAAGAGGGCCGCCCGCGTGCCTGCGGCCTGGATGTTGAAGCCGAGAATATCCTTGAAATCGGTCAGGCCGTTGTTGCCGCCGAAACCCATGTCGTTGCGGAAGAAGGCAAGCAGCAAGGCATAGGTCATCGCCTGGGTGATGATCGAGAGATAGACGCCGTTGACGCGCGAGCGGAAGGCGAACCAGCCGAAGACAAAGGCAAGCAGCCCGGGCACCAGCACCACCATCAGTGCCGCAAACCAGAACATGTCGAAGCCCTGCCAGAACCACGGCAGTTCCTTCCAGTTGAGGAACACCATGAAATCCGGCAGCAGCGGGTTGCCGTAGGAGCCACGCGCGCCGATCTGGCGCATCAGATACATGCCCATGGCATAACCGCCGAGCGCAAAGAACGCGGCATGGCCGAGCGAGAGGATGCCGCAGAAGCCCCAGACGAGATCGAGCGCCAGCGCCAGAAGCGCGTAGGTCAGGTATTTGCCGAACAGCGAGACCAGATAGGTCGGCACGTGCAGCGGATGATCCGGCGCCGTCAGCAGGTTGAGCGCCGGAACGGCGATTGAAAGCCCGAGCAGTATGGCAACGACCGCGATGATGCTGCGATCGAGCGACTTGAGCAGAAACGAGGTGATCATGCTTCCACCGCCCTTCCCTTGAGTGCGAAGAGACCGCGCGGCTTCTTCTGGATGAAGAGGATGATGAGCACCAGAACGAGGATCTTGCCGAGAACGGCGCCCGCATAGGGCTCGAGGAACTTGTTGAGGATGCCGAGCGAGAAGGCGCCGACCAGCGTGCCCCAGAGATTGCCGACACCGCCGAAGACCACGACCATGAAGCTGTCGATGATGTAACCCTGGCCGAGATTGGGCGAGACATTGTCGATCTGCGACAGCGCCACGCCGGCCATGCCGGCGATGCCGGAGCCGAGCGCAAAGGTCAGAGCGTCGACCAAGGGGGTGCGGATGCCCATGGACGAAGCCATGCGCCGGTTCTGCGTCACAGCCCGCATCCTGAGGCCCATCGACGTTCGTTTCAGCAGGAACAGAAGGGCGGCAAAGACGGCGAGTGCAAAGACGATGATCCAGAGCCGGTTCCAGGTGATCGTCAGACCGCCGAGATCGAAGGCGCCAGCCATCCACGAGGGGTTTCCGACCTCGCGATTGGTCGGCCCGAAGATTGAGCGGACCGCTTGCTGCAGGATCAGCGAGATGCCCCAGGTGGCGAGCAGCGTTTCGAGGGGCCGACCATAGAGAAAGCGTATAACGCTGCGCTCGATGGCAAGGCCGATCACACCGGTGACGAGAAAGGCGAGCGGCAGGGCAATCGCCAGCGACCAGTCGAAGAGAGCGGGATAGGACGTGCGAATGACGTCCTGGACCAGGAATGTCGTGTAGGCGCCGAGCATCACCATCTCGCCATGCGCCATGTTGATGATGCCCATCACGCCGAAGGTGATGGCAAGACCGATCGCCGCCAAAAGCAGCACGGAACCGAGCGATAGGCCGTACCAGACGTTCTGTCCGGCGTTCCAGAAGACCTGCGCCTGCTCGATGCGCTGCAAGGCTGCTTCGATATCCGGCTTCAGGCTCGCATCCGCCGAAGAGAGGGCCGATGTCAACACGCCGAGTGCCTCGCGGCCACCGCTTTCGGCCAGCGTCTTGATAGCCGCGCGCTTATCGTCGTCGGGGCGGTCGGAAACCAGCAGGGTCACGGCCCGCGCCTCGTCGAGGGTCTTGCGCACCGTTGCGTCCTTTTCGGCGGCCAGCGCCGCCTCGATCGCCTCGAGCGCGTCGGCATTCGGCGTCTGCCGCATGGATTGCGCCGCCTTCAGCCGCGCGCCCGTATCGGCGCTGAAAAGCGTCAGGCCGCCAAGCGCGCTTCGAACGGCGCGACGGACGGCATTGTTGACCTTGATCTTCTGCAGCTCGCCTTTCGGCGCTTCGCCAATTTCCGAACCGGTTAGCGGATCGACGAGAACGAGACTTCCGCCTTTCTCCGTTGTCAGGAAGACACCGCCGTCGGTCTTTCGCGCGTAGAGATTGCCTTCGCCGAGCGCCTCAAGCACCGGAATGACGCGCGGATCGCCGCTCTTGGCCAGTGCTCCGATACGATCATCGAGCTCTGCCAGCTTGGCCGTTCCGAGCGCACTGACGAGCGCGCCGAGATCGTCCGCCGCGCGCAGGCCCGTGACATGGGCTGAAACCAGCAGGCACAGGGTGATCAACAGGGTTTGCAGAATGCGGTACATCGCCCTCTCGCTTCGGTCTCGTGCACATGCGACGCGTGCAAGGCAGGCGCCGCAATGGCGGCATGGGATTTCGAGATCCCTTCGCCCGACGGGAGCGTCGCGCGAAGGGTCTGCCCGCCTATGATTTCGTCATGCAAAGGTTGTCCGGGCGGCAGCGCCACCGGGCAATATCTCTAGGTGATGAAATCAGGAGCCCTTGCCGCCGCACTTGCCGGTGGCGACATTGAAGTTGCCGCAGGACATCGGCGCGCGCCAATCGGCGATCAGGTCTTTGGAGTCCGGCAGGTAGTCCGACCATTCGTCGCCGACCACGAGGCCGGGCGTTTCCCAGACCGTCTCGAACTGGCCATCGCTCTGGATTTCACCGATCAGCACCGGCTTGGTGATGTGGTGGTTCGGCATCATCGTCGAATAGCCGCCGGAGAGATTGGGCACGGACACGCCGATCATCGCGTCGAGCACCGCATCCGTGTCGGTCGTTCCGGCTTTTTCGACGGCCTTCAGCCACATGTTGAAGCCGATGTAGTGGGCTTCCATCGGGTCGTTGGTAACGCGCTTGTCGTTCTTGGTGTAGCCCTTCCAGGTCTTGATGAACTCGGCATTGGCGGGTGTGTCGACCGACTGGAAGTAGTTCCAGGCCGCGAGGTGGCCGACGAGCGGCGACGTATCGAGACCGGCAAGTTCCTCTTCGCCGACGGAGAAGGCGACGACCGGGATATCCTCGGCCTTGACGCCCTGGTTCGCCAGTTCCTTGTAGAACGGCACGTTCGCATCGCCGTTGATGGTCGAGACGACGGCGGTCTTCTTGCCGGCTGAACCGAATTTCTTGATGTCGGACACGATCGTCTGCCAGTCGGAATGACCGAACGGCGTGTAGTTGATCATGATGTCCTCGGGCTTCACGCCCTTGGAGATGAGATAGGCTTCGAGGATCTTGTTGGTCGTGCGCGGATAGACGTAGTCGGTGCCGGCCAGAACCCAGCGCTCGACGCTTTCGTTTTCCATCAGGTAGTCGACGGCCGGAACGGCCTGCTGGTTCGGCGCGGCACCGGTGTAGAAGACGTTGCGCTGGCTTTCCTCACCTTCGTACTGCACCGGGTAGAAGAGGATCGAATTCAGCTCTTCGAACACGGGCAGGACGGATTTGCGCGACACGGACGTCCAGCAGCCGAACACGGCCGAGACCTTGTCGACTGAAACGAGTTCGCGGGCCTTTTCGGCAAAGAGCGGCCAGTCGGAGGCCGGATCGACGACAACCGCTTCGAGCTTCTTGCCCAGCAGGCCGCCCTTCTTGTTCTGCTCGTCGATGAGCATGAGCATGGCGTCCTTGAGCGTCGTCTCGGAGATCGCCATGGTGCCCGACAGCGAATGCAGAATGCCGACCTTGATCGTGTCGTCGGCCGCAAAGGCGCCGTTGAATGCCGTCGTCGACAGGACCGTTGCCAGGAATGCGCCGGTGACGCGTGCCTTGATATTCATCTGATTGAACCCCTCTCGTTCTGATCGCCGCAACGAGGCTTCGTTCCTTTTGACCGTTGCTTGAGGGATCATCCGCCAGTCGTGCTGCACTGCACATACGTCATTCTACGTAGGTCGAGGGGGCAAAGAGGAAGCAGCCGCGATAGGACGATCCGGAGTTCACGGCGCGGTGCGGGAATTGTGCAAAGGCCACGGCGTCGAAATCAACGCGCCTGTCTGGCCGCCGGATGACTTTTCCGGCTATTGAAGACACCGAGGGCCGAACGGCCATCGATAGCATCTCAACACAGGTGAAAGATCATGAAAGCACGTATCAAGTGGGTTGAAGAGCGGACATTCGTCGGTGAATCCGGAAGCGGTCACAAGATCGTGCTGGGGACGGCATCCGGTCCGGAAGGGCGCACGCCGGGCCCAAGCCCGATGGAGCTGATGTTGATCGGAGCCGGTGGCTGCTCGGCCTACGATGTGGTTCATATTCTCGAAAAGGGTCGCGAGCCGGTCGAGGATTGCTCCGTGGAGCTCGACGCGGACCGCGCCGAAGAAGACCCGCGCGTCTTTACCCGCATCCATATGCACTTCGTGGTGAAGGGGCGTGGCCTCTCGGAGAAGAAGGTCGAGCGCGCGGTCGCCCTTTCTCTTGAAAAATACTGCTCGGCATCAGCCATGCTCGCGAAGTCCGCAACGATTACGCATGACTTTGTCGTCGTGGACACATCAGCTGTGAGCGGGTGATCCATTCACGCTTGCTTTCGCCCTCTCCGCATTGCATAAATTTCACGCACGGACCATACATGCCGTGAAATTAGGCAATACCTGCCGGCAATGCTGGAGATGACGAGGCAACATGGCGGCACGCCAGCGCATCATTCCCGTTCGACGAGAATACAATCGCTGGGTCGCCGACCAGACGCTCGAAGACTATGCGCTGCGCTTTACCGCCAAGAGTGCGCGGCGCTTCTCCTCCGAGCGCATCTCGCAGACCGCGATCGGCGCGATCTCGTTCCTGGCGCTGGAGGCGATCGGCGGCGCGATCACCATGTCCTATGGCACGACCAACGCCATCGTCGCCATCCTGATCGCCAGCCTGATGATCCTGACGGTCGGTCTGCCGATCAGCCGCTACGCCATCCGCCACGGGGTCGACATCGACCTTCTGACCCGGGGCGCAAGCTTCGGCTATATCGGCTCGACGCTGACCTCATTGATCTATGCCAGCTTCACCTTCATCCTCTTTGCGATCGAGGCCTCGATCATGTCGGGAGCGCTGGAGCTTGCGCTCGGCATCCCGCTTTGGGTCGGTTACATCGTCAGCGCCGTCGTCGTCATCCCACTCGTCACCCATGGCGTGCGACTCATCAGCAAATTCCAACTGATCACCCAGCCCTTCTGGATCGTGCTCAATATCCTGCCGTTCCTTTTCATCGCCTTTGCCGATTGGGAGAAGGTCGGCATCTGGCTTGCCTATGCCGGCATGCACCACGCATCCGGGCCGCCCGGCACGCTTGCGCCCTTCGACCTCATCGAGTTCGGCGCGGCCTCGGCAGTGATCTTCGCGCTGATGGCACAGATCGGCGAGCAGGTCGACTTCCTGCGCTTTCTGCCGCCGGACGGACAGCGCAAGCTGCATCACCGCGTCGCCATCTTCCTGGCAGGCTCTGGCTGGGTTTTGGTTGGCGCGCCGAAACTGCTGGCCGGGTCTTTTCTCGTCGTGCTGGCGCTTTCGTCCGGCGTTCCATCGACACGGGCCGCAGATCCGGCGCAGATGTACTACACCGCCTTCGGCTACATGATCCCATCGGAGACCGCCGCCCTCCTTTTGATGGTCGCCTTCGTCGTCGTCTCGCAGTTGAAGATCAACGTCATGAACGCCTATGCCGGGTCGCTCGCCTGGTCTAATTTCTTCTCGCGCCTCACCCACAGCCATCCCGGACGCGTCGTCTGGCTGGTGTTCAACGTGGCGATCGCGCTGCTTTTGATGGAACTCGGCATCTACAAACTGCTGGAGGAAACGCTCGGCGTCTTCTCGATCGTCGCCATGGCATGGCTCTGCACCATTTCGGCCGACCTCTTCATCAACAAACCACTTGGCCTGTCGCCGCCCGGCATCGAATTCAAGCGCGCCCACCTCTATGACATCAACCCGGTCGGCCTCGGCGCCATGGCGTTTTCGGCAACGATTGCGCTCATCGCGCACTTCGGCACCTTCGGTGCCATCGCCGCATCGCTTGCGCCCTACATTGCTCTCATCGTCGCCTTCGTCGCCTCACCGCTGATTGCTTGGGGAACGGGCGGCAAATACTACCTCGCCCGCAAGCCAAGAAAGAGCTGGGCGAGCAAAAGTGAGATCACCTGCTCGATCTGCGAACACCCCTTCGAGCCGGAGGACATGGCCTGGTGTCCGGCCTATGCCGCCCCCATCTGTTCGCTCTGCTGTTCACTCGACAGCCGCTGCCATGACATGTGCAAGCCGAAGGCCCGCTTCAACGCACAGGTGGCCACGGTCGCGCACGCCCTTCTGCCCGAAGCCATAACGGCGAAGCTGACGACCCGCCTCGGCCGCTACGCCATTTCGGCCGTGCTCTCGATCGCCGGCATCGGCCTGATCCTGGCGATGATCGCGCATCAGACCGGCAACGCCTCGCCGGAGACGGCTGTCGTCGTCGAACGAACCATTGCCGTCGTCTTCTTCGTCTTTGCCGTGCTTGCCGGCATTGTCTGCTGGTTCTATGTGCTCGCCCATGACAGCCGTGTCGTCGCCGAGGAAGAATCATCGCGACAGAACACGCTGCTCCTGAAAGAAATCGCCGCACACAAGAAGACCGACGCCGCCCTGCAGCAGGCAAAGGAGACCGCCGAAGCAGCCAATCGCGCCAAGAGCCGCTATGTCGTCGGCCTCAGCCATGAACTGCGCACGCCGCTCAACGCGGTGCTCGGTTACGCACAGGTGCTTGAGCGCGATGAAACGATCCCACCGGGGCGACAGGGCGCGATCAAGGTGATCAAACGCAGCGCCGACCATCTCTCCGGTCTCATCGACGGGCTTCTCGACATCTCCAAGATCGAGGCGGGCAAGCTGCAGGTCTATTCCAACGAAATCAACGTTTACGACTTCCTCGACCAGGTCGTCGAGATGTTCCGGCCGCAGGCGCAGGCGAAAGGCATCGCCTTCGAACATCGGCGCGCCTCCAGCCTGCCACGCTACGTCAAGACAGACGAAAAGCGGCTGCGCCAGATCCTCGTCAATCTGCTCTCGAACGCCATGAAGTTCACCGAGCGCGGCGAGATCCGCTTCGATATCGACTATCGCAGCCAGGTTGCGACATTTACGATCAGCGATAGCGGCCGAGGCATTGCTGAGAAGGATCTGCCTCGCATCTTCGACCCCTTTCAGCGCGGTGAGGCGGAGCATCTCGGCAGCATGCCAGGTCTCGGCCTGGGGCTGACCATCACCCGGTTGCTGACACAGACGCTCGGCGGCGAGATATCCGTCGTCAGCGAACCGAACAAGGGCACGACCTTCAAGGTCCGGCTGATGCTTTCCGCCGTCGACCGGCCGGCGCCGCTTGTGGCCGTGCGACGGATCACCTCCTATCTCGGCCCGCGGCGGACAATCATGGTGGTCGACGACAACGCCGATCACCGCGACCTCATGCGCGAAATTCTCACGCCGATGGATTTCACCGTGCTGACGGCTGACAGCGGCAAGCAATGCCTCGCCATGCTTGAAGCGCTCAGCCCGGATATCTTTCTCGTCGATATCTCCATGCCCGATATGAGCGGCTGGGACCTCGTTGATCGATTGCGACGCGACGGCCAGGTGGCGCCGATCATAATGCTGTCCGCCAATATCGGCGACGGATCGACGACCGGCGCCCTTGTCGGCCACAATGATACACTCACCAAGCCCTTTGGCGTCGGACAACTCGCGGACAAACTCGCCGTGCAACTCGGCCTCACCTGGATCCATGAGGGCGAAGCATCTGAAGAACCGGTTGCTGCATGCGCGGATGCGATGACGCTGCCCGGTCAGCACCATGTGGAAGAATTGATCCGGCTCGGCGAGATCGGCTATGTCAGAGGCATCGAGGCCAAGCTTGCCGAGATCGGCCTGCAACCGGAACATCAGCTCTTCGTCAAGGCAGCGCGAGCCTATGTGCAGGCCTTCGACCTCTCCGGTTATGATGCCTTCCTGAAGGAAAAAACGACGATTGGAGCCATCACCCGTGGTTGAGACTTATGATCGTCGCGACATCGTCCTGCTGGTGGACGATTCCCCCGAAGCGCTCGGTTTTTTGACCGAAGCTTTGGAGCAATCCGGCTTTTCCGTGCTGATCGCCACCTCCGGCAATGCCGCCCTGTCGATTGCCGACCGGATCACCCCCGACGTCATTCTCCTGGATGCGGTCATGCCCGGCATGGACGGGTTCGAAACCTGCCTCAGACTGAAGGCCAACGCCTCGGTTGGCCAGACGCCGGTGCTGTTCATGACAGGGCTCACCGAAACCGAGCATGTGGTCCATGCGCTCGAAGCCGGCGGTGTCGACTATCTGACGAAACCCATCAACATCGATGAACTGAGGGCGCGCATCCGCGTTCATCTCTCCAATGCCCGCTCAGCGCAAAGCGCCCGCGTCGCGCTCGATGCCGCCGGACGCCATCTGCTTGCCGTTCGCTCTGATGGCAGCGTTCGCTGGTCGACGCCGCAGGCAAACCGCCTCGTCAACGCGGCGACCGGCAGCGATGAAGGTCTGGCAACGATCGCGCGGCGCATTGCAGCCTGGATGGAAAAAACCGAGGCCGGCGGAAAGCGGGAGAACAGTTTTACGCTGGAAGAGCCCGGGCAATCCGGACTGCAGGTCTCGTTTCTCGGAGCGATCAGCGCCAACGAGTACCTGTTCAGGCTGACGGCCGAAAGCCGACGAAGCGACGACGAGATGCTGCGTCAGCATTTCGCCCTGACCCAACGCGAGTCCGAGGTGCTGCTCTGGATTGCCAAGGGGAAATCCAACCGCGACATCGGCGAGATCCTCGGCTTGAGCTCACGCACGGTGACCAAGCATCTTGAGCAGATCTATGTGAAGCTCGGCGTCGAAAACCGCGCCTCGGCCGCAGTCAAGGCGACACAGGTGCTGCACGGGATATAGCCCGCGGTAGCCCGGCATGTCCTTCGAAGGGAGCCGGCGGGCGACAAAGCCGGTTGTCGCCCGAGCGATCCCCACTCAGTTGCTGCTCGCCTTCTTTGCGTCCGCGTGGCGCCCGAGAAGGGCGGTGTAGGCGTCGGAAAAGCCGGAAAGCGATAGCGTGATCGGGATCGCCTTGCCTTCCGGCGTTGCCACCGTGACGGTTGCTGCCGCCTTCGCCTTCATCGCTTCGACCAGCGCCGGCTCGACGGCACCTTCGACAAGGCAACCCTGCGGCGTGCAACGGCTAAGCGCCATTGCCGCTTCGTAACCGCCAGCCACATTGATCTTGACCCCGTCCTTCAACGCGACGCCGAGCGGCACCGCCATTTGCATCGCAACCGTCTTTCCGTCCGGGCGAAACGCAAGGCTCATCACCAGGATCACCTGCTTGCCGTCGCCGGACAGTGTGCTGCCGGAGATCTGGCAGCGGGCAGGCTCCTTACCCAGTTCGACGCATTGCAGCGCCCATTGCTTGAACTGCTCGGCGGCAGCCCCGGTCATTGATGGCTGCGCTTGCGCAGGCTTCTGCGCCTTGTCAGAGGTCCCGGCAGGCCGCGTCTGCGTCTTGCCGCCGACGGAGTCGATGATCTGGCCGTTTCCGTCTGCGTTTGGGTCGATCAGGATCGGTGCACCTGTTGTCGAGCGGGATGCGGGGGTGGAGAACATCGGCCCCGGCGAGTCCTGCGCCGCCAGCGGCAACGGCGAAGCGAGCACCAAGGCCGTCGAAAAGCCGAACACAAGACGCATCGCGTTCCTGCACGTCATGGGGAGTCCTCCAATATATCTTCGTGCATTTTGTCTTCCACGGAACATTACCTGAGTCAAACAGGCGTTGCCGATTGTGGTTTTATGAAGAAATGCATAAGGATCATGTCTAATCAGGGTTTTTAGATTTGGTGAGGAATATGACTTCGAACCTGCTGTCGCCCATGCGAATTTCCGCCTTCCTCTGCCTGTCGCTGTTGACGAGCGGCACGGTCTGGGCACAGGCCTATGTCGACCAGGTCAACCGAAATGGCGGCAACAAAGCCTATGTCGACCAGATGCCATCCGGCGCAAAACCGAATGTTTCGACGACAAATTCACAAGCAAAAAGAAATACTTCAGCCTCATCTGCTCGACCAGGAAAAGCCGGCGGGCAAGCTGCCTCTTCCGCCAGCTCCAGCACCGTCCAGCGTGCAGCAAGCGATGTCGTGCCCACCGTCGGTGCCGGCTCGTCGGCAATCGTCCGGTTGATTTCGTCCGACACGGAATGGCCCACAGTCGGGCGTGGGACGGTCAGCCGTTAGGTCCTAATGCCGGAACGGTCATGGTTACCATCGCGTTAACCAGATTGTGCATTCCTGCCTCATTTTCGGCCAAAATCGCGGATTCACCCAAAAATGGGACTGCGAACCCATAAAACTTCAGTGGTAGGGAAGCGGTGCAATAAATTCGCCAGACCAGGGCTGGGCTAGTTCGGTCGGGTGGATCACTGAGGGTAGTCAATCAGTCTCGAAATGCTTTCGTTCCGAAAACTATAGTTTCCGGAAAAGTATATTTGCACGCCTATAGTTTCGGCCGGATCCGGCTCGAGAAGCGATGACGTATGGCTTGCTGCAACTTGCGGCAGCAACCTGACGGGGGAATTATGAAGTTCAAACTGGCAGCTCTTTGTGTCTTTGGTGGGCTCCTTGCGGGATGTCAAAGCGGTCAACAATTGGATACGCCGGCGGCGACGCTGACCGCACCGACGAAGACGACACCGAAGGTCAAGTCGATGCCATTGCCCGAGATCCCGGTCGATATCGCGGTTTATGATTTCCCTGACCTCACCGGCCAGGCAAAGCCCAACGAGGCTTTTGCGGAATACAGCCGCGCTGTCACACAGGGCGGTGCTGCGATCCTGGTCGACGTGCTCAAGAAGACCGGTAACGGCCAGTGGTTCCGGGTCGTCGAACGCTCGGGCCTCAAGAATCTCGTCCAGGAACGAACACTGATCGAGAACACGCAACGCGCCTATGGCCGTCAGAGTGGCCTGCCGCCCGTGCGGTTCGCCGGACTGCTGCTCGAGGGCGGCATCGTCGGATACGATTCCAACGAACTGACCGGCGGCGCCGGTGCACGCTATCTCGGGATCGGCGGGGACGTGCAGTATCGCTCCGATATCGTCACCGTCAATCTGCGCGCCGTCAGCGTGCAAACCGGCGAAGTCCTCGCCTCCACCACCACGACCAAGCAAATCTACTCGGTGCAGGTTCGTGGCGGGGCATACAAGTTTGCGACCGCCGGCGAACTGCTCGAGATCGAACTCGGCCAGTCGCGCAACGATCCAGGCTCGCTGGCTGTCAGAGAAGGCATCGAACTCGGCGTCTATTCGCTCGCCGTCGATGGTGTGCGCCAGGGCCTCTGGCATCTGAAGGACCGCACGCGCGAAGCAGAGTTCATTCGGGCCTATGAAGAGAAATATGGAAATATCTCGCTTCCGTCCTCATAACCGACCTGCGATACCCTCAAAGTATAAACAAGACTAAAAGTAAATCTATTTAATAACACGCTGCCGTGAATCTATATTGATTCGCCGCAGCGTGTTTTTTTGTTTCGACAACTACCGACATAATTACCCCAATTTTGGGTGTTTCTATTTTTGTGATTAACTACTACTTAATTATTCTGTAGGAGCGCCTTGTTCAGACACAGGACGCAGTGATATTAAACGAATTGTTAACGCTCTAATTGAGTGCGGCGCTTCAGGGCGACCAAGACGCCGGCGCCGAACAAAAGGGAGAAGTCCATGAAATTTTCAGCAAGAAGAACTTTGTTGCTGACCGGCGTTGCCGTCCTGGCGATGTCCGCAGCCGCTTCAGCGCAGGAAGCCAACACCGGTTACATCGGCCAGCGCGACGACAGCAACTTCGCCTACCTGTCCCAGGAAGGCGCCAACCGCGGCTTCATCTACCAGCACGGCCAGCAGAACGTCTTCCTGCCGCTGACAGCAGGTGGCGCAGCCGGTGACGCTCAACAAGGCAACAACGACCTCGGCGTCATGCAGCTCGGCAAGCAGAACGTCGTCGGCGGTGACTTCCTGCAGAAGGGCGAGAACGTCGGTGGCATTGCCCAGTTCGGCACCAACAACCTGGTCGACACGTTCCGCCAGACCGGCAACAACCGCGGCACGATCTTCCAGGGCGGCAACGCCAATATTGCGCGCAACACCCAGGAAAAGGGCGTGACGAGCAACGACACCGGCATCATCCAGCTGAATGACGACGCTACCAAGCCAGGCAACTATGCCGAAAGCAACCAGAAGGGCGCGCTTGGCGGCGGCAATTTCTCCGGCATCCTGCAGAGCGGATCCGGCAATGCTGCCATCAACAACCAGACGAACGAAACGTCGTCCAACGCCGTCACCGCCCAGAGCGGCACCGGCAACGCCGGGATCAACAACCAGACCGGCAGCAAGGACGGCAATGCAGGCATCCTGCAGGTAGGCAAGGGCAATGGCGCGATCAACACCCAGCAGGGTGGTTCGGTCGACGCAACGGCCATCATTGCCCAGAACGGCAAGGACAACAGCGCCGTCAACACCCAGACGAATGTCGACCCGACCTCCGCAACGGTTATCCAGGACGGAAACAGCAACGCCGCTGCCAACGTCCAGACCTCGGTGAACAACTCCGACGCCTTCATCCTGCAGGACGGCAACAACAACACGGCTTCGAACCTGCAGTCTCCGGGTTCCCAGGCGGGCCCGGCCGACAAGCTGAACGCTTCGATCGTCCAGAGCGGTAACAAGAACAACGCCGTCAACCTCCAGGCCGGCGGCGCAGGCGGCGGCAAGAACAATACGGCGCAGACTGTCCAGGACGGCAATCGCAACACCGCGCTCAACAGCCAGATCGGCGACTTCCACAACAACGGCTACAACAACGACAACAAGGCCGTCATTGGACAGGTCGGCAACGACAACCTTGCCGTCAACACCCAGAACGATGGCCGCAATTCGACGGCAACCATCCTGCAGGGCGGCAAGCGCAACGACGCTTACAACCTGTCGGAAGGCGGCACGAAGCACAGCTCGTCGATTGCCCAGTTTGGCGACGACAACCTTGCCGTCAACGCCCGCAATCGCGGCGGAAACCTGACCGATGGCAACGACGCGACGATCCTGCAGTTCGGCGACGACAACATCGCGGCCAACTCCCAGAACGACGCTGTCGGCAGCGAGCAGTTTACCCGCAACAGCGCCAATATCGGCCAGTTCGGTTCGGGCAACACCGGCACGAACTTCCAGGATACCGGCCGCGACAATGATGCCAACATCGCCCAGTTCGGCACCGGCAACGGCGCCAGCAACGCGCAGATCGACAGCGGCGTAAAGAACGCTGCCAACATTCTGCAGGTCGGCAGCGGCAACAGCGGTGTGAACGTACAAAGCGGCGGCCTCGAAGCAACTGCGAACATCATCCAGGGCGGCTCCAACAACGTCGCAGCCAACCTTCAGACCGACGTCGATCCGACCAACGCCTCGATCCTGCAGCTCGGCAGCCGCAACACGGCCGGCAACGTGCAGTCAGATCTGGTCAACTCTGATGCGCTGATCGTCCAGGACGGCGCGCGCAACGAAGCGACAAACCTGCAGACCGACGGCGCTGACATGGCAACCATCATCCTGCAGAAGGGCGACCGCAACAGTGCGGGCACGATCCAGACCGGCAGCAGCGATGTCGACGCATTCACCCTGCAGAACGGCGACCGCAACGAGGCGAGCAATGCCCAGTCGGGTGTCAACGGCGGCACCGCCGGCATCTTGCAGGACGGTAACCGCAACGTCGCCGGCAACGTCCAGCTCACCAGCACGGATGTCGAGGCCTCGATCATCCAGTCGGGCAACCGCAATGAGGCAGCCAACCTGCAGTCCGGCGTAACCGGCAGCAGCGCCGGCATCCTACAGGACGGCCGCGACAACACGGCTGCCAACCTGCAGCTCTCGAGCACCGGCGTCGATGCGACGATCATCCAGAGCGGTCGCTTCAATGAAGCGGTCAACAGCCAGACGGCGTCGTCACTCTCCAACGCCTTCATCATCCAGGGCGCTGGCGGCAACAACGAGGCTGCCAACGTCCAGAACGACGTCGTCGGCGCGACGGCCCTGATCGGCCAGTTCGGCTGGGGCAACACCGCCGGCAACCTGCAGCAGGCCGACAGCAGCAATGTCGTCGCCGGCATCCTGCAGGTCGGTTCGGGAAACACCGCCTACAACACGCAGGGCGTGACGCAGACGGTAACCTATGAAGTCCTTCCGGCCTTCAACCTGACTACAACCGCCTCCGTTCCCGGCCTGAGCAACTATCTCACGCCGAACATGCAGGGTCCGTTCACCTTCGGCATCGCCGGTGGCCCGACGACGCTGACCGGTTCGGGTTCGGCGCCGGCGGAAGATTCCATCGCGTTGGTCGCTCAGTTCGGCAACGACAACAGTGCCGCCAACGTCCAGATCGGCCAGTTGATCGCGCCAGCAAGCGGGATTGCCAGCATCACGACGACGACCTACGGCATCAACACAAGCGCACAGAATGGTCCGGCATCATGGCTGCTCGGTCCGAAGACGATCACCCACAACCAGACCCAATCGACCCAGACGACGTCGACCCCGTTCACCAACCCGCTCGGTGAAATCAATATCCCGACGGTCGCTTCAGCCGCCGGCATCGTCCAGGTCGGCAACGACAACGAGGCCTTCAACTTCCAGACCGTCGCTGCCGGCTCGCTTGCCGCCACGGTTCAGATCGGTGACGGCAACGGAGCCGCCAACATCCAGACGGCAACGCTGGGCGCTGCTGCCGCCATCGCTCAGTCTGGCAACGGCAACTCCGCAAGTAACCTGCAGAATGGTGCCATCCTGTCTGCAGCCGGCATCATCCAGGCCGGCCAGGACAACGTGGCGACCACCACGCAGATCGCAAGCCTCGGCAACGCCGCTCTGACGATCCAGAACGGCAAGAAGAACGTCGCCGGCACGAACCAGTCGAACACGGTGGGCAACACCTCGCTGATCGTCCAGTCGTCGAACAACTCGCTCGCCCTCGTCGACCAGACGGGCGCTGGCGGTCATTCGTCGGCCGTCGTCCAGGCCGGCGCCTACTCCAACGCCTGGATCAGCCAGACGGGCTCCGCCTCCAACTCGGTGGTGCTGCAGTACGGCAGCGGCTCGAGCGACGCCGATCGTAACTATGCGATCGTCAACCAGGGCAACAGCGGCCAGAACTCGGTGGTCATCCAGGCCGGCCGCGCAAACGTCGCCTTCGTCAGCCAGAATTGATCGACAGAGGTTGATCGACATGGTGGGGCGCTTTCGAGCGCCCCACCCCTTCAAGGAGGATCAGGTCATGCGGCTTTTGCAGGCAGTTCGGCTTCTCCAGGTTTTTACAGTCACAATCACTTTCGGTTTTCCAGCGAGTGCCACTTCGATGAACGGCCAGACCATCCTCGGCAATCCCAGCGACCCGCGCATTACGGCATGCGGCGTGCGGATCGATGGACAGGAGATGGCGACGCTCAGACCCTTCATCGAAGGTGCAACCGACCTCAACGGCAATTTCGCCTTTAGCATCGCCACACATTCCCAGGGGGGAGGCAGCACGACCAGCCAGAGGAACCGCTTTTCCGCGGGCTCTCTTGGCGACACGCAGGTCGTGATCAACCGCCCCGGCCGGGTCCGCATTACGCTTGTGGTTACGGACGACGCCGGCAAGACACTCTGCGATCTCGACCAGACGATCGAGCTCTCGCAACCGACGACACGCATCTGACCGAAGAAACAGAAAAACGGGTAGAAGACAGATGAAACGCTCAACACACCCATTCGGCAAAGTTCTTCGCAACGCAATCATGGCCGCAGGCCTCGTAGCGGCTGCCAGCACGGCTGCTGCCGAAGACCTGCTCGTCAGGGATTACAGCACCAACCCGGCCGAGGTGAACGCACTAATGGCGCCGATCCAGCCATTCCTCGGCGGTGAAAGCGGCTCGACGACATCGATCATCCAGCTTGGCCAGAGCAACAATGCCAATGCCGGCATCGAAGGAACGGGAAGCCTGGCGCTTATCCAGCAGGCGGGCACCAACAACCGCGCCGTCCAGGCGATCGAGGGTAACAGCTCGGCCCTGCTTCTCGTCCAGGGTGGCACCAACAACTCGGTGGTGCAGGCAAGCCGCGGCGACAACAATTTCCAGCTCGTCGGCGTCTCCGGCGAGAATAACCAGATCGCCTATATCCAGGACGGCAACAGCCTCGCCGGTGTGCTGGATGTGCGTGATTCCAAGAATTCGACGGTGCTGGCGATCCAGACGGCACAGAGCGGACGGTACATGATGCCGACCGGCCTGCGCGGACTGGAAAACAAGACCGTTGTCGTGGTCCCGGGCCGGATGTACGTTCTACCGAAACGTTGACCGCCCCCGATACTCAAGAAGGAGAATACCAATGAAGTTGCTTCAAACCGCACTTCTCGCGGCAACGGTAACCATCGCGGCAGGCGGAACGGGCTTTGCGTCCGAGCTTGTCTATCGCCCGATCAATCCCTCGCTCGGCGGCGATCCGCTAAACGGCAACTGGCTGCTTTCGCAGGCAAGCGCCCAGGGCGAAGGTGCAAGCGACAGTGGCCCAGGATTCACGATCGACTTCCCCGATTTCGGTGGCGTTCCGCAGCCCAATCCCAACCCGGTGCCGCTGCCAGAGGTGGATGACGGGCAGTAAACCCCGGCGCCAGCAGAAAGCGAAAAAGAGCCCGCGACCGCAGGCTCTACCGAATGTAGATAGACGGCGCGCCTGTCCCCGGGCGCGCCGTCGTGTCTGTTATTGTTCTTAGCGCTGGCTGATGATCGCAACGTTGTTGCGGCCCTGCTGCGAGATGAAGGCCTGGTGGCCGACGCCGGTCTGGCTGATCGAGGCCGAGTTCATGTAGCCGGCCTGCTGGATCAAACCGACGTTGCGTACGCCGCTCTGCTGGATCGAGGCGGTGTTGAAGTCACCGCTCTGGTAGACGAAGGACAGGTTGCCCGCGAGCGACGACGTGTCGACGGTCGGCGTTGCGACAATCAGGTCCATGACCGGTTTCATGATGGCGGCCGTATCGAGCGCCGAAAAGCCGGCGCCGCCGGTGGCCTGCTGCACGAAGGCCGGCGAAACGAATTCGGTGCCGGCCATGGCGACCGGAGCCGAAAGAAGCAATGCAAGCAATACTGCGGAAATTACTTTAGCGTTGTTCATTTCTTGTCTCCCCGTTCTTGATGAGACAAGTTGTAGCGACGCCGAATTAAGCAATAGCCATAGATACTTGGAAAAATTTCCACCAATTTGAACGCTAAAAAGCGGCGCTCGACGTTAACGCAAAAGCAACCTTGGAGGCCGGCAACGGCAGCACACAAACGGCCTGTTTGCGAATGCCGCATGGTGAACGGCTGCGGCATGCTATGCCGTTCGGGCAACAGCCCAATCGAATGCCTCTTCGAGAGCGGCAAACTTGACCGCCTGCCATCGTCGATAGTCATGCACAAGCGCTGAGGACACCCATAGATCGCCGCGGTTGCCCGGCCTTTGCCAACCCACGATGCCCAGGTCGCGCGCACGCGCAAACACCCGTTGGGCGTGACTTTTCGAAATGATGTAGCGGTTGGTGATCTCGCTGATCCGCAAGGGGCCGATCGTTATTTGCCCCTCAGCAAGCTCCCCCTTAGGCAGGCGCGCAATCAGATCATGGAGAATGTTGCTGCCGGACTCCGTCCAGACGAATGTGGCAACGCTTTCTGGCGGTGAACACCAGCCTGGCTCGCCGAACAGGCGCCGCGTCGCCCTTGGATGTGCGAAATGCATCAGGGATGGCTTGGCACTGGAAAGATCGCAGCGCCTCCCCTTGTCCAACCTGTCGAGCGATCTGAGGTGCCCGTCGAACCACTGACGGATAAGGTCCTCGGCCGTTTCCGACACGATCAGGGGCCGCAGACGCTTGTCGCCCGCCCATTCGGCATCAAGCAGCAGCCTGTAGCTTCGCATTTCGGCCAGATGAGCCACGGCCGTATTTCTGCTTGCCACATTGTTGGCGACGAAAAAATCCACGAGCTTTGCCGCTGTCAGGCCCGAGCGGGTGGGGTCCGTCTTGCGCTCGAAGTGCAAAGTCAGGATTGCCTGGGTGAGAAGCCACTTCTGCAGATTGGCGGTGTAGCGCACGATCCTGGGCGCGATGTCGTGCATCGCGACAAGCCGCAGCGCCACATCGCGCAAGGCTTCGGCAAACTGCTCTCGCTCGAGGATCGCGTCAATCCAGGGAGCAAGAGGGTGTTCGAAAGCACCGTGATGCGAAGGATGAACGTTCACGACCTCCCACCCCACGAGGCAGCCGGATCACCGAGCTCGTTCGTAGCCTTCACGATGGGCCGTCGGCCGGTGTACCGCTGTATAGACGAGCGTGATATGAGCAAAAAAATCGGTGCGATAAACACAATATCGATCCAAAGACGTATGCATGACAATAATTAAGTCGAAGTGACGTTCATGTTGAATACATATACTATGATAGTAACAGTTTCTTTACCAACTTTTAGCGCATACATCCACCGCCTTGGCGAGGCTTTCGCCAGATGAGGTTAATGGCGACACACCGTTGCTCATGGACGCCTGAATGCCGTCATGCGCATAGACGCCTAAGCCGAACCGTCCGGCCGTATGGCTAGAGGCAATACGCTCCGCCGGAAGCGTCAGTGCAAGACCGCGCGGAACATCCGCCGCGGTTGCGCGTTGCGGCTGGTGATCTGGGCCTTGGCTGGTGTACCATGCCGAGCCTCTGAACGGAGGATTGCGTTATGCTGCGTTGGCTCGTGTTTACCGCCATGACAACATCGCTTGCCGGCGCCGCCCAGGCGGACGAAGGTGCGTTCCTGAAGTCGCTGCAGGGCAGCTGGACGGGCGCCGGGACAGTCAGAATCCGCACGCATATGTCGCCCATCAACGTTTCCTGCAACTTCGATTCTCAATCGCAGGGCTTGGCGCTGTCGATGGAGGGCGTCTGCCGCGGGTTGATCCTGATCTCAAAATCGATCGATGCCCAACTGAAATTCAGCGGCACGAAATACAGCGGATCGTATCTCGGCCCGCGCGGCGGACGGGCGGGCCTGAGCGGCAGCCGTCGCGGTGATGCCATCAACCTGACCATTCGCTGGGCGAAGGAAGTCAACGGCGACCGGAGCGCAGATCTGACGCTGCAGAAAGTTGGCGCCAACGGCATGCGGCTGACGACGATCGATGTCGACCCGGAATCCGGCGACCGGGTCGTGACCAGCGAGATCAACCTGCACCGGAAGTGACCTTTGAATGGTTCTTGCTACGGCTGCGCGGATAAGAAATTGCGCTGGTAGGTGGCGTTCAACAGTGTTTCCGCCGCCGTTTCTGCCGTTGCCGCATTGCGCGCTTCAATCGCTTCGACGATCGCTTCGTGCATCTTGAGGGAGTGCTGCAATCCACCAAACGTCCTGAGCGTGCGGGGAATACTGATTGTCAGCGCCGTGCGAATGACCGCCGAGACGGGCAGAAGAAAGCGATTGTGCGCCGCCTGGATGATTTCCAGGTGGAATTCGATGTCGGATTCGATGGCAGCGGCAACCGTCGCGTGGTCTTCCGTCATGCGGGAATAGGCCGCGCGGATGCGCACAACCTCGTCCGCCGATCCGCGACGAGCCGCAAGGCCCGCTGCCATTGGCTCTATCGCCAGGCGGATTTCGAACAGTTCTTCAGCCAGTCGCTGCTGGTCTTGCGCGCCCTCGTGCCAGGAGAGCACCACCGGATCGAGCGTGTTCCAATGCTCCGGCGCGCGGACACGGGTGCCAAGACGCGGCTTGGCCTCGATGAAGCCCTTGGTCGACAGGATCTTCAGCGCCTCGCGCAAGGTCGTCCGGCTGACGCGCAGATTGCCCAGCATCTCGGATTCCTTGGGCAGGATCTCGCCGGGCTTGAGTTCGCCAAGCGCGATCCGGCGGCCAATCTCCGCCGCAATCTGCGCGGGCAAGCCCCGGTCACCGATGGTAAATGTCGTCATCAGCCGTCCGTTTCCGAAATCACGGCGCGCATTCTGGCGCGATTCGACCCCTTGCTACCATAGCCGTCGCCACGCCCCAACAAGGGTTGAGCCAGCTTGAAGACGAACAATGACGCCTACGCTTCGCCAAGACGGCCAAGCTCGCCAGCGAAACGCCGGACCATCGCCAATCCGGTCGCAGTCGGGCGCAGCGCAGGCGCGCGATCAAAGACGGGCATCCCGGCCCGTTCGCCGAAGAGACGTTTGCCGTAGCACATCAGGTTCTCGATCCCCTGCATGGTGAAAACCACCGCCGGCAACATGTCGCGATAGGCGGCTTCCGCCTCCTCGTCCCAGCCGTCACGGTAGAATTCATAGGCCCTCACCGCATGGTCGATGCAGTCGGGCGCAAGAATGAAGCCGCGGCATCCGGCCCGCAGATTGTCGATGAGTTCGAGACCGGCCCGGCCGTTGAAAACCGGCAATCTTCCTTCGGTAACCTCGATCAGCGCGGCGATATCGACCACCGGTCCCTCGCCCTTGATCAGCGTAATGTTCGGATGCTGGCGGACTAACTCTGCAATATCGGTTGCGGTCAGTCCCCTCCCCATGAAGGCTGGCGCATTCTGGATGGCGACGGGCACATCAATCGCATCGGCGACACGGCCGAAGAAGCGGATATATTCCTGGGCGGAGAACTGGCCGACGATCGGCGGCTGCAGGATCAGCCAGTCGGCGCCGGCGCCAACGGCATGGCGCGCCTGGCGCACCTGTTCCTCGACCGACGGGCCGAAGATGGTGAGCGCCACCGGCACACGGCCGGCGGTGTCCTCGACCAGCCATTCCATCACCGACATGCGTTCGGCCTCGCTGAGTTTCGAAGCCTCCGTCGCGAGCCCAAGTGCTGCCATGCCGTGCACACCGGCCAGGAGACAGACTTCAGTCTGGCGCCGCATGGCTCCGCGATCGAGCTTTTCGTCGCCGTCAAACAGCGCGTAGAGGATGGCGTGGATGCCGTGCAGGTCAGCGGGGTCGAACCGGGACATCGCCGCTCCTCCTCAGTGGCTTTCGCGCGGCACGGCGTGCCCGCGACAACCGACAAGAAAATCGAGATCCGCACCACGATCGGCCTGCATCACCCGCTCGACATAAAGGCCCTGGTAGCCGCCCGGCATGGCGATCTCAGGCGGCGTCCACTGCTGCCGGCGGCGAGCAAGCTCCGCCTCGTCGACATCGAGGTGCAGCCGGCGCCCGGCGACGTCGAGTTCGATCCAGTCGCCGTCCCTGACCAACGCCAAGGCACCACCGACGGCCGCCTCCGGCGCGACGTGCAACACGACGGTACCAAAGGCGGTGCCCGACATGCGGGCGTCGGAAATGCGCACCATGTCGCGCACGCCCTTCTTCAGAAGCTTCTGCGGCAGCGCCATGTTGCCGACCTCGGCCATGCCCGGATAGCCCTTGGGACCGCAGTTCTTCAGAACCATGATCGAGGTCTCGTCGATATCGAGGTCGGGATCGTCGATGCGCTGCTTGTAGTGATCGATCGTTTCGAAGACGACGGCGCGGCCGCGATGCTGCATCAGGGCCGGGGTCGCTGCGGAAGGCTTCAGGATCGCCCCCTGTGGCGCGAGATTGCCCTTCAAGACCGCGATGCCGCCTTGCTGCGTCAGCGCGACGGCACGCGGCAGGATGACATCGGGATTGTAATTCTCCGCATCCACGATGTTTGCGCCGACGCTGTGGCCGGTCACCGTCGGGTTGTCCAGATCAAGCAGATCGGCGATTTCCTTCATGACGGCGGGAAGGCCGCCGGCATAACAGAAGTCTTCCATCAGGAACGTGCCCGACGGCATGAGATTGAGGATCGTCGGGATATCCCGACCGAACCGGTCCCAATCCTCAAGCGTCAGCTCGGTGCCCACCCGCCCGGCGATCGCCAGCAGATGGACGACGGCATTGGTCGAGCCGCCGATGGCGCCGTTGACGCGGATGGCATTGGCGAAAGCTTCCCGCGTCAGGATATGCGACGGGCGCAGGTCTTCGGCGACCATCGCAACGATCCGTCTACCGGAAAGCCGCGCCAGACGGGCGCGATGGGCATCAACCGCCGGGTAGGCGGCGTTTCCGGGCAGAGCCAGCCCCAAGGCTTCCGCCATCGACGCCATGGTCGAGGCCGTGCCCATGGTCATGCAATGGCCGGGTGAACGCGACATGGCGCTTTCCGCGGCCATGAATTCGGCAGGGGTCATGACGCCGGCGCGCACATCCTCGGAGAACTTCCAGACATCGGTGCCCGAGCCGATGGTCCTGCCTTTCAGGCGGCCGTTCAGCATCGGTCCACCTGACACGACGATCGCCGGAAGATCGCAGGAGGCAGCCCCCATGACGAGGGATGGCGTGGTCTTGTCGCAGCCGGCCATTAGCACCACACCATCGATCGGGTTGCCGCGGATCGCCTCCTCCACATCCATGGAGGCGAGATTGCGAAACAGCATGGCGGTCGGACGAAGATTGGACTCGCCGCAGGAAAAGACCGGAAACTCCAGCGGCAGGCCGCCCGCCTCCAGCACGCCCGCCTTGATATGTTCGATCAGGCCACGAAAATGGGCGTTGCACGGCGTGAGTTCGGAAAAGGTGTTGCAGATGCCGATGACGGGACGCCCGTCGAAGGCGTCATCCGGCAGGCCGTTGTTCTTCATCCAGCTGCGGTGAATGAAGGCATCCTTGTCGAGCCCCCCGAACCAATGCTGCGATCTCAGTTTTCTCGACACGTCCATTCCTCCGCAGTGCGCCCGCCATGAAGCAGTATTTCGCAACTTTTATTTCTCATATAATCGGAGTTATTCGCGGTCAAGCGTCAAACCCGCGCAAACTGACCGGCTCACTCGTCGATGCGGAAGCCGTGAGAGCAGAACGGAAGTCGAGCGAGTACGTCGGATGAGAAAGTGAAAAGTCGCAGCAAGGGCACAGGGCGCCACCGCGCGCGCCGTATCAATCGGCAAGCGCGGCAACAGCGGGCACGGCGGTGCATGGCGCACCACAATTATGACCAAGCCACACGGCTCGGTTTTAGGGATGGTGCAGCACGCTCAGCCCACCATCGACGGTCAGGCAGGTGGCGTTGATGAAGGTGCACTCGTCCGACACCAGGAACAGCGCGGCACGGGCGATTTCATCGGCGGTCGCGATACGGCCGCCTGGGTGCAGTTTCATCGTTTCGGCTTCGGCAGCGACCGGGTCCGGGAAGCTGTTCCAGTATTCGACGGCCTTCTGTGTCAGCACGTATCCAGGCGCAAGGGCGTTTACCCTTATGCCCTTGGAGGCGTATTCAATGCCGAGCGACTTGGTCATGCCGAGAAGCGCATGTTTTGCCACGGGATAGGGAAACGTGTGCGGAATGATGGTGAAGGCATGCGTGGACGCGATGTTGAGGATGACGCCGCCGCCATCCTCGATCATGCCGGGAAGCACGGCCCGGCTGCAGTTCCATGCGCCCTTGAGATTGACGTCGAAGCAGCGCTGCCAATCGGCATCGCTCAATGCCAGCGGTTCGGAAAAGACGTTGATACCGGCATTGTTGACCAGCGCGTTCGGCCGGCCGATGGTCTTTTCTGCCTGGCCGATGGCTTCGGCGATTGCACCGGCGTCGGTAATGTCAGCCGTCGTCGCGGCGACGGTGCCGCCGTCGGCGGCAAGGCGTGCCGTCTCCTTTTCGAGCAGCGGCCCGTCCCGATCGATCAGAAAGAGACTGGCGCCCTCTTTCAGGAAGGCTTCCGCCATCGCCAGACCAATACCCTGGGCAGCGCCTGTGATGACGATGCGCTTTTCGGAAAGCCGCTTGCTCATGTCTTCTCCCTCCCTCACCTGGCGAACCGGCGCAGCCGTCACCACTCGGCGACGCTGCCGTCCTCATGGCGCCAGATCGGGTTGCGCCAGCGGTGGCCTTCCTTGGCGCGCTCGATGACATAGGCTTCGTCGACCTCCACTCCGAGGCCCGGCCCCTGCGGGATCGAGACGAAGCCGTCCTCGTAGTGGAAGACGTCCTTGTTGGAGACGTAGTCGAGAATGTCGTTGGCCTCGTTGTAGTGAATGCCGAGGCTCTGTTCCTGGATGAAGGCATTGTAGCTGACGGCGTCGATCTGCAGGCAGGCGGCAAGCGCGATTGGCCCGAGCGGGCAATGCGGCGCCAGCGCGACGTCATAGGCCTCCGCCATGGCGGCGATCTTGCGGCATTCGGTGATACCGCCGGCATGGGAAAGATCAGGCTGGATGATGTCGACATAACCGTCCGCCAGCACCGACTTGAAGTCCCAGCGCGAGTAGAGCCGCTCGCCGAGCGCGATCGGGGTCGAGCAATGGTTGGCGATTTCCTTCAGCGCCTCGCGGTTTTCCGACAGCACCGGCTCCTCGATGAACATCAACTTGAACTGCTCGAGTTCCTTGGCCAGCACCTTGGCCATCGGCCGGTGCACCCGGCCGTGGAAATCGACGCCGATACCGATGTTCGGGCCGATCGCATCGCGGATGATGCCGATGGTCTCGACCGCCTTGTCGATCTTCTCGTTGGAGTCGACGATCTGCAGCTCCTCGCAGCCATTGAGCTTGATCGCCTTGAAGCCGCGGGCCACCACGTCCTTGGCATTGCGGGCGACATCGCTCGGGCGGTCGCCGCCGATCCAGGAATAGACCTTGATCTTGTCGCGGCATTGGCCGCCGAGCAGCGAATGCACCGGCTGGCCCAGCGCCTTGCCCTTGATGTCCCAGAGCGCCTGGTCGATGCCGGCAAGTGCGCTCATGTGAATGGCGCCACCGCGGTAAAAGCCGCCGCGATACATCACATTCCAATGGTCCTCGATCAGGAAAGGATCCTTGCCGACGAGATAATCGGCAAGCTCGTGCACGGCCGCCTCGACGGTCAGCGCCCGGCCTTCGACCACCGGCTCGCCCCAACCGACGATGCCCTCGTCGGTCTCCACCTTGAGAAACAGCCAGCGCGGCGGGACGATATAGGTCGTGAGCTTGGTGATCTTCATGGAATGATGTCCGGTTCGGTGGGGATAACGTGTCGTGACGGGCCGTGCGGGCGCACAGCTGCGGGATTTTCAGAGAACGGGTTTGGCGGGGCTGTGCTGCTTGACCGCCGTCGCCAGGTCGCGCGCGGCAAGATCGAGCATGCGGATCGAGCAATCGCGCGCAGCCGCCTTGTCGCGCATGCGCAGCGCCTCGACCAGCTCGCGATGGACGTCGATCGCTTCGTCGCGCCGCTCGGCAGCTTCGTTCGAGGCATGCAACGAAAACTTGAGCGCCGCCTGGATGATGCCGACCAACTGCAGGAAAACCTGGTTGTGACTGGCCTTGAGCAGGCAGGTGTGGAAAGCGACGTCGGCGTCGGTGAAGCCGGCGACATCGCCCTCGCCGTCGCGCATCGCCTGCCAGGCCCGTTCGAGATCGGCGATTTCCTGCACGGTCGCACGCTCGGCGGCAAATTCTGCAGCAACCGGCTCGATCGCCCTGCGCGCTTCCAGAATGCAGTTCAACAGGTCGAATTCGAAAATGCGCTCGCCGATCCATTCGAGCACCTGGGCATCGAGGATGTTCCATTCATCCTTGCCGCAAACGACGGTGCCGACCCGCGAGCGGCCACGCACCATGCCCTTCGATTCCAGGATTTTCAGCGATTCGCGGATGACGGTCCGGCTGACGCCATAGCGTTCGCAGAGATCATTTTCGCGCGGCAGATAGGAGCCGACGGGAAAGATATCGGCACAGATGTCGGAGGCGATGGTCCTTGTCACATTCTTCTGGACGCGCGGCCGGCGCTGTACCTGCTCTCCTGCCACGCCCTGCGGCTCCTGACCTTCCATCTGCATCTCCACCCATCCTTCAGTTCCGCCGATGCTTTTACCCCAGATCATCGTCCCTCGCGACAGGGATCAGGGACGCGCTTCGGTAATAGTTATACATCACTATCTCAATCATCATACAAAGGCAATTGACGGATATGATGATTCATCATACACAAATGGCAACTGCAGGAGGCAGTTCACCAGGGAGAGAAATCATGCGCTTCTTCAAAGCCGCCATTCTGGCTGGCACCGTCGCCGTATTCGCCGCAACGTCGGCTTTCGCCGCCGACGTCAAGATCGGCTTCATCGTCAAGCAGCCCGAGGAACCTTGGTTCCAGGACGAATGGAAATTCGCCGACGTCGCTGCCAAGGAAAAAGGCTTCACGCTGGTCAAGATCGGCGCGGAAGATGGCGAAAAGGTTCAGTCGGCGATCGACAACCTCGGCGCCCAGGGCGCTCAGGGCTTCATCATCTGCACGCCCGACGTCAAGCTCGGCCCGGGCATCATCGCCAAGGCTGCCGCCAACGATCTCAAAATGATGACGGTCGACGACCGCCTGGTCAACGCTGATGGCAGCCCGATCGAAGACGTGCCGCACATGGGCATCTCGGCCACCAAGATCGGCGAAGCCGTCGGCCAGTCGATCGTCGACGAGATCAAGAAGCGCGGGTGGGACATGAAGGACGTCGGCGCGATCCGCGTCTCCTACGACCAGCTGCCGACCGCCGTCGACCGCGTCGAAGGCGCGCTCTCCGTACTGAAGGCAAACGGCTTCCCCGAAGCCAACATCTTCGACGCGCCGCAGGCCAAGACCGATACCGAAGCTGCCCTCAACGCCTCGACCGTCGTTCTCAACAAGAATGCCGGCATCAAGAAGTGGGTCGCCGTCGGCCTTAATGACGAAGCGGTCCTCGGTGCGGTACGCGCCACCGAAACCGTCGGCATCGCCCCCGACAGCATGATCGGCGTTGGCATCGGCGGCGCGGACTCGGCCATCAACGAGTTCAAAAAGCCCACGGCTACAGGCTTCTACGGCACCGTGATCATCTCGCCGAAGCGCCATGGCTATGAGACCGCGCTCAACATGTATGAGTGGGTCGCCAACGGCAAGGAGCCGGAAAAGCTGACGCTGACCGCCGGCCAGATCGCGCTTCGCGACACCTATGAAGCGGTTCGCAAGGACCTCGGCATCGAATAATCGTCGTCTTCGATGACCTTGAGCCCGGCGGTTTATCATCGCCGGGCGTCCCTTTACGGAGCGTCGCAGATGCAAGACTTCCTCGAATTCCGATCCATCTCCAAGGGCTATCCCGGCGTTCAGGCGCTGTCGAACGTCTCCTTTTCAGTGAAAAAGGGTGCGGTTCACGGGCTGATGGGCGAAAACGGCGCCGGCAAGTCGACGCTCATCCGCGTGCTCTCGGGTGACCAGTCGGCCGATACCGGCGAAATCCTGATCGACGGCGAACAGCAACACTACCGCTCGGTGCGCGACGCCTTTCATGCCGGCGTCATCGTCATTCACCAGGAACTGCAACTCGTTCCGGAACTGACGGTTGCCGAAAACCTCTGGCTTGGGCGGTTTCCGGGCAAGGCCGGCGTCATCGACCGCCAGCAACTGACCGGAGTCGTTTCACAAAAGCTTGCCGAGATCGGCATCGATGTCGATCCGACCGTCAAGGTCGCCTCGCTTTCGATCGGCGAGCGGCAGATGGTCGAGATCGCCAAGGCCGTCATGCTCGATGCGCGCGTCATCGCGCTCGACGAGCCGACCTCATCGCTATCCTCCAGAGAGAGCGAGATCCTGTTTGCCCTGATCGATCGGCTGCGCGCCAACGGCACGGTCATCCTCTACGTTTCCCACCGCCTCGACGAGATCTTCCGCCTCTGCGACAGCCTGACGGTGCTGCGCGACGGAAAGCTCGCTGCCCATCATCCCGACATTTCGAAGGTGACACGCGACCAGATCATTTCGGAGATGGTCGGCCGCGAGATCGCCAATATCTGGGGCTGGCGCGAGCGCAGCCTCGGTGAAGAGCGGCTGCGCGTCGAGAACATTTCGGGACCGAAACTGCGCCAACCTTTAAGCTTCTCCGTCAGACGCGGCGAGATCCTCGGCTTCTTCGGCCTTATCGGCGCCGGCCGCAGCGAAATGGCCCGCCTCGTCTATGGCGCCGATGCTCGCACCGGCGGCTCGGTATCGGTCGACGGCGTCACCATCACGGCCGACAGCCCGCCGCATTCCATCCGCTCCGGCATCGTGCTCTGCCCGGAAGACCGCAAGTTCGACGGCATCGTCCAGGGACGTTCGATCGAGGAGAACATGACGATCTCCTCGCGCCGCCATTTTTCGCCCTTCGGCCTTATCAATCCGAAGAAAGAGGGTGCGCTTGCCGACAAGTTCATCGCCAAGCTGCGCGTGCGCACGCCGTCACGCCGCCAGGACATCATCAATCTCTCAGGCGGCAATCAGCAGAAGGTCATTCTCGGCCGGTGGCTGTCCGAAGAAGGCGTCAAGGTGCTTGTTATCGACGAGCCGACACGCGGCATCGATGTCGGCGCAAAGTCGGAAATCTACGAAATCCTCTATGAACTGGCCGCGGATGGCATGGCGATCGTGGTGATCTCCAGCGAGCTGCCCGAAGTCATGGGCATCGCCGACCGCATCATGGTCATGTGCGAAGGCCGCGTCGCTGCCGATATTCCGAGAGCCGAGTTCGACGAGCGGCGCATTCTCGCCGCCGCCCTGCCGGACGTTCAAAACCTAAACACTCTTCCTCACGCACAGGTACGGTGACGATGACCTCCTTGAAAAAACTCCTTCTCGGCGAACAGGGCCTCGTCGTCATCTTCGCGCTGGCATTTCTCGTCGTGTCGCTGACGGTGCCCAACTTCCTGACCGAGCGCAACATGCTCGGCCTGCTGCAGTCCGTCGTCACCATCGGCATCGTCGCCTGCACCATGATGTTCTGCCTCGCCTCGCGCGATTTCGACCTTTCCGTCGGCTCGACCGTTGCCTTTTCCGGCATGGTCGCGGTCATGGCATCGAATGCCACCGGATCGATCCTGCTCGGCCTCGTCGCGGCGCTCATCTGCGGCGGCCTCGTCGGCACGGTCAACGGCGTCGTCATCGCCCGCTTCCGCATCAACGCGCTGATCACCACGCTTGCGACGATGCAGATCGTGCGTGGTCTGGCGCTGATTGCATCGGACGGCCGCGCCGTCGGCATCAACGACCCGAGCTTCTACCAGCTGGCGCTGTCGCGCTTCCTCGGCATCCCGACGCCGATCTGGGTCATGGCGCTGTTCTTCGTCGCCTTCGGCTTCCTGTTGAACCGCACCGTCTTCGGCAAGAACACGCTGGCAATCGGCGGCAATCCGGAGGCCTCGCGCCTTGCCGGCGTCGATGTCGCGCGCATGCGCATCTGGATCTTCGCACTGCAGGGTCTCGTCTGCGCCGTCGCCGGTGTGTTGCTGGCCTCGCGCATCACCTCGGGCCAGCCGAACGCGGCAACGGGCCTTGAGCTCTCCGTTATCTCTGCCTGCGTGCTTGGCGGCGTCTCGCTTGCCGGTGGCCGTGCGGCGATGACCGGCGTGATCGTCGGCGTGCTGATCATGGGCATTGCCGAGAACGTCATGAACCTGCTCAACATCCAGGCCTTCTACCAGTATGTCGTGCGCGGCCTGATCCTGCTGCTCGCAGTCTTGCTCGACAACCTGCGTTCATCGGCTGCCGGGCGCAGGGCCTAGCAGCCCTATGTCCGGGGACATTCTGTGGCTCGACAATGGTGCGCTTTCGATCGAATTGAGCCGCTTCGGCAGCTCGATCCTCTCCGGCTCATATCACGGTGTGCCGATCTTGCGCCCTACACGCACCGAAGGTCTCGCGTCTCAGCGCCACGGCACTGAGGCAAGCTTTCCGTTCGTTCCCTTCGGCAACCGGCTCGAGGGCAACGCGTTCACGCTCTCCGACCATCGCTTCGCGCTCGCACCCAATGCCGGCGATCCGTGTTACCTGCATGGCGACGGCTGGCTGGCGGCATGGGAGGTCATCTCGCATAGCGAAACTGCGGCATGCCTGCGCTATCAACATGGCTCGGTCGGGCCGAGCCCCTATGCCTATGACGCCCTTCAGCATTTCAGCATTATCGGCGACCGCGTGACTGTCACGCTTTCCGTGACCAATAGGTCGGCATTCGCGTTGCCGATGGGCCTTGGGCACCATCCTTTCTTCCCGAAAACCGCAGGCACTCGGCTGACGGCGAAGGCCGATCGTAACTGGACCGAGAGAGCCCACCACCTGCCCGATCAACCCGGCCCGATCCCGGGCGAGCTCGATTTCGAGGGAGGCAATCGGATCCCGTTCCAGTGGCTGAACAACGCCTATGAGGGCTGGGACGGCAAGGCTGTCATCGAGTGGCCGGAGCTCGATCTCTGCCTGGAGATCGCAGCGCCAGCGCCTTTCCGTCACTTCATGCTCTACGCGCCTCAAGACGCCGATTTCTTCTGTTTCGAGCCGATGACGCATCTACCGAATGGGCATCATCTTCCCCACCTCGGGGGTCTCTCCGTTCTCGATAACGGTCAAGGCCTTGTCGCTACGATGACGCTGTCACCGCGCCTAATCTCGCAAGAGCGTTGAAGGCTAACGGAACGAAGCAAGGAGACCGACCAACCGGCGCGTACAACAGAGCACCGCGCGCCCAATCGGACGCGCGGTGCTTCAATGGACTGTGGCTTGGAACGATCTGGCGGTTACGCGGCAACCTGCTGCGCCGCATCGTACTCCGCCGCCCATTGTACCGATGGGCGCGCAGCGCAGCGCTCGATCCAGGCCTTGACGGCAGGAACATCCGGCGTCGCTTCCGGGAACCATGCAAATGGCGAATAGAGCAGCAAATCGGCAGCGGAGAATTCATCGCCCATCAGATAGGGGCTTGCCGTCAGCGCCGTCTCCAACTGTTGCGCCATCTCCTTGGGTCCGCGGAACGTGGCCTGCAGATAGGGATGCGAAATCCCGGCCGCTTCGACGATCAGCACCGGTTCGACCACGCCGGCATACCAGGCAAGCCAGCTCAGATAGCGGCCGCGCTTGAGGTCGCCTGCAACCGGCGCCAGCTTCTTTTCCGGGAACAGATCGGTCAGATACTGGATGATGGCGATGCTTTCCCAGATGACCACGCCATCATGCACGAGCAGCGGCACCTTGCCATCCGGGTGCGGGTTCTTGGGATCCCTGGCGCCACTACCGTCGCCGCGGGTGATGTCGACGATGACGATGTTCACCTTGTCGAGCGCATCCAGTTCGCGAAGCAAAGTGATGATGCGCGAAGAGCGAGAGCGCGGGGCGTGATAGAGCGTCAGCATGGAAAGGTCCTCGATTGCGGTTTCTGTCTGGGCTCTTTATAAATCGACCCAACTGTCAATTTCCGTCAGTAGGTTCATGGCGCGCAGCGATCGTTTGTTTCGTCTTCTCCAGGCGCTTCGCAGCCTGCCGCAGCCCGTCACCGCAGCACGACTGGCGGAGGAAACCTGCGTGTCGCTGCGCTCGCTCTACCGCGACATCGACAGCCTGCGCGCCGCGGGTGCCGTCATCGATGGCGAGCGCGGTTTTGGCTACCGCCTGACAGAAGACATCGCCCTTCCACCCCAGACCTTCACCCGGCTCGAAATCGAAGCCCTGGTGCTGGGGCTCGGCGAAGTTCGCCACATGGGAGAGCCCGAGCTTGCGCAAGCCGCAGAAGCCGTGCTTTCGAAGATAACGGCCACCCTACCCGATCGGTTGCAGCAGCAGACGATCCATGCGGTCTCGCAGGTCCATCGTTTCGAGCAGAGGTCCGCGCCCGATATAGACGTTGGCTTGCTGCGCGAGGCCTGCTGGCAGGAGCGCGCCATCGTCATCGACTATGTCGACGCCGATGGCCGGCACTCGGAGAGGCGCGTTCTGCCGCTCGGCATCGTCTACCTCGAGCGTGTGCTCGTGCTTTTGGCCTGGTGCAGCCTGAGGCAGGGATATCGCAAATTCAGGATCGATCGCATCACCAGCCTCGAACTGATCGAGGAGAGCTTCCGTCCACGTCGCGTTCCCATGCTTCGGGAATATATCGCCCAGTTGAACGCAGGAAAAGAGAACGCAACGACGCAAAATGTTTTGCGGCGGTAGAAGCTCGTCTCAACCGTTCAACGAAACAATCGGAGCGAGCCTGAACGAAACCTGCAGCCAGTCGTGAAAGGGCGCGGCCCACCGCTAAGTGGACCACGCCTTGCCGCACCGAGATGCGGTCTTGCCCTGGGAGGCAGCTCTATTCGGCGGGCTGCAGGCCCTGAACCGGGCTCTCTGGCAGAGCGTCCCCGCCAAGGGTTGCAGCAAGCTGGGCTTCGTCCAGTTCGCCTTCCCATTTCGCCACGACGATGGTCGCAACGGCATTGCCGACAAAATTGGTCAGCGCCCGGCATTCGGACATGAAGCGGTCGATGCCGAGGATCAGCGCCATGCCGGCGACCGGCACGGCCGGAACGACCGAAAGCGTGGCGGCGAGCGTGATGAAGCCGGCACCGGTGATGCCGGCCGCACCCTTGGAGCTCAGCATCGCCACGAGCAGCAGTAGTACCTGATCGCCGAGCGACAGCGGAATGTCGGTCGCCTGGGCGATGAAGAGAGCGGCAAGTGTCATGTAGATGTTGGTGCCGTCGAGGTTGAAGGAATAGCCGGTCGGGATCACCAGCCCGACGACCGAGCGCTTGCAACCTGCCTTCTCCATCTTGTTCATCAGGCCAGGAAGCGCTGCTTCCGACGAAGACGTGCCGAGAACGAGCAGCAGTTCTTCCTTGATGTAGCGAATGAGCGCGACGATCGAGAAGCCGTTGTAGCGGGCAACCGCGCCGAGCACGACGAAGACGAAGAGCAACGAGGTGACATAGAAGGTGCCGATCAGCATCGCTAGGTTGGCGATCGATCCGACGCCGTATTTGCCGATGGTGAACGCCATGGCGCCGAACGCGCCGATGGGTGCTGCCTTCATCAGGATCGCGACCAGCTTGAAGATCGGCAGCGTCAGCGCATGCAGGAAGTCGACGACGGGCTCGGCCTTCTTGCCGACCATGGCAAGGGAAAGACCGAACAGGACGGAGATGAACAGCACCTGCAGGATATCGCCGTCGGCGAATGCGCCAACGAGCGTCGTCGGGATGATGTTCATCAGGAAACCGGTGATCGACTGCTCGTGCGCCTTTTCAGTAAAGGAGCTGACCGCCTTGACGTCGAGCGATGCCGGATCGATGTGCATGCCGGCGCCCGGCTGCACCACATTGGCGACGATCAGGCCGATGATTAGCGCCAGCGTCGAGAACGTCAGGAAGTAGATCATCGCCTTGCCGGCGACCCGCCCGACCTTGGCAAGGTCGGTCATGCCGGCAATGCCGGTGGCGACAGTCAGGAAGATCACCGGCGCGATGATCATCTTGACGAGCCGGATGAAGGCATCGCCAAGCGGTTTCAGCTGCGTTCCGATCTCAGGATAGAAATGGCCGAGCAGAATGCCCGCGGCGATGGCCGCCAGGACCTGGACATAGAGATGGCGATAGAAAGGTGTCTTGCCGCGCGGTTCCGCGGATTGGTCGATAATCATGATATCCTCCACTGAGACCCAGTCCGGCGTCATGCCGGGCCTCCCGGGCCCTATTTCCGAAGCGCGACAGCTCGGGCTGTCATGAGGATGTCATTTGCAATGGGCGTGCCAGATCGCGTCGCGGCCAATCAAGCCATTGAAATTCCGATAAATTTCAGGAGATTGCCCACCGGGCACACAAAGATTTGAGCGAATATCCGCACAGACACTCTGGAACTTTGGGCGGAATAATGCACAATTCCGCCATGCCCATACCCGCCTCGCCCACCATAAAACCAGCCGATCCAGACCGGCACATGCGCCGTGCCTGGCTGATTTTTGCAGCGGTCGCTTTGGCTCTGCTGGCAGCGGGCCTTTTTGTCGCCGGCGAATATGGGCGAAAGAAGGCGCTTGAAACCGTCGACATCCAGAGCCGCATCGATGCCAATCTGAAGGCTTCGCTGCTGCGCGCCGTGCTCGAACGCCAGCGCGCATTGCCCCTGGTGTTGGCCGATGACGTCGAGGTGAAGGCCGCCCTCGAAAAGCGTGGCGAGCAGCCCTTGCAACGGCTCGACCAAAAGCTCGAGGCGCTGGCCGCCAATACGGATGCGGCGGTGATCTACGCGATCGGCCTCGACGGCGTGGCGGTCGCGGCAAGCAACTGGCGCGAGCCGACCAGCTTCGTCGGCAACGACTACGCTTTTCGCGAATACTTCCGGATGGCGATGCGCGACGGCAAGGCCGAGCATTTCGCCATGGGCAACGTCAGCAAGCGGCCGGGCCTTTATATTTCGAGACGTGTCGACGGGCCTGGCGGCCCGATCGGCGTCATCGTCGCCAAGCTCGAATTCGACGGGGTCGAGGCCGATTGGCTCGCCTCCGGCAAGCCGGTCTATGTCACCGACCGGCGGGGCATCGTGCTGATCACAAGCTTCCCGTCGTGGCGTTTCATGACCACCCGCAACATCCCCCCGGATCGGGTTGCAACCCTCCGCGACAGCCTGCAGTTCGGCGATGCCTCGCTGCTGCCCCTGCCGTTTCGACGGATCGAGCCGACAAGCGATGGATCGAGCATCCTGAGCGCACTTCTGCCCGGCAGCAGCGAGAATCAATATCTCAGGGTCGAGACGATGGTTCCCTCGACCAGTTGGCGGCTGGAGCAACTGGCGCCGCTGGATGCTGCTTTGAGCGCGGCGAGCCGCGAGGCGCGACTGCTGGCGCTCGCCCTGTTGCTGCCGCTGATTGCGCTTGCCGCCTTCCTGCTTCGTCGGCGCCAATCGTTGACGCAGGTTGCAGCCAGCGAACGGGCCGCACGCGACGAACTGGAACGCCGGGTGACCGAACGGACGCGGGACCTCAGCCTCGCCCGCGATCACCTGGAAAACGAGATCGCCGACCATCGGCGCACCGGCGAAAAGCTGCAAGCGGTACAGCAGGAACTCGTCCAGGCCAACCGGCTGGCGATCCTCGGCCAGGTGGCCGCAGGCGTCGCCCACGAGATCAACCAGCCGGTCGCAACCATCCGCGCCTATGCCGACAACGCCCGCACCTTCCTCGACCGCGGACAGAAGGAAACTGCGATCGAAAATCTCGAAAGCATCGCCACGCTGACAGAGCGGGTCGGCACGATCACAGACGAGCTGCGCAGCTTCGCGCGAAAGGGCCGCTTCGTCGCGGAGCCGACGGCGATGCGCGAAGTGATCGAAGGCGCACGCATGCTGCTGCGCAGCCGTTTTGCCGGCCGCATGGACGCGATCGTCATCGACCTGCCTGACAATGGGCTCAACGTGCTTGGCAATCGCATCCGTCTTGAACAGGTCTTGATCAACCTCCTGCAGAATGCCCTTGAAGCCCTCGGCGACCGGACGGACGCGGAGATCCGCGTGAGCTGCGCGTTGGGTCCGTCAGACACGGTTCTTCTTGTTGTCGCCGACAACGGCCCGGGCATAAGACCGGATATCCTTGAAGACCTGTTCACCCCGTTCAACACCTCCAAGGATGAGGGTCTCGGTCTCGGCCTCGCCATCTCCAAGGAGATCGTCGTCGACTATGGCGGCGATATCGACGTCAAGACCGGCCCCGATGGCACCGTCTTCACCGTACGCCTGAAGAGGGCCTGAGCAATGCAGCAATCCGTATGCCTCGTCGACGACGACAGCGACCTCAGGAAGGCGATGACGCAGACGCTGGAGCTTGCCGGTTTGACCGTCATGGCCTTTCCCGGCGCTGCGGAAGCGCTCGCCGTGCTCGGCCCAGACTTTGCCGGTATCGTCATTAGCGATATCCGCATGCCGGGGATCGACGGCCTGACGCTGTTTCGCCGCATCGCCGGCTTCGATCCCGACCTTCCCGTCATTTTGGTCACCGGCCACGGCGACATCCCCATGGCCGTCCAGGCCCTGCAGGACGGCGTCTACGATTTCATCCCCAAACCCTTTGCCGCCGAACGCCTGGTGCAGAGCGCGCGTCGCGCCTTGGAAAAACGCCGACTGGTGATGGAGAACCGTGCACTGAAACGCGCTGCCGAAACAGCAGGCGAAAGCCTGCCGCTGATTGGCCAGACCCCTGTCATGGAACGCTTGCGCCAGACGTTGCGACATATCGCCGACACCGACGTCGACGTGCTTGTTGCCGGCGAGACCGGCAGCGGCAAGGAAGTGGTCGCGACACTGCTGCACAAATGGAGCCGGCGCCGCGACGGGAATTTCGTGGCGCTCAACTGCGGCGCGCTGCCGGAAACGGTGATCGAAAGCGAACTCTTCGGCCACGAACAAGGTGCTTTTACCGGCGCGCTTAAGAAACGCATCGGCCGTATCGAGCATGCGAGCGGCGGCACGCTTTTCCTCGACGAAATCGAAGCCATGCCACCGGCGACGCAGGTGAAGATGCTGCGCGTGCTCGAAGCCCGCGAAATCACCCCGCTCGGCACCAATCTCGTCCGCCCCGTTGATATCCGCGTGATCGCCGCGGCCAAGATCGATCTCGGCGATCCAGCCCAACGGGGCGATTTCCGCGAGGATCTCTATTTCCGGCTGAATGTCGTCACGCTTTCGATCCCGCCATTGCGCGAGCGCCGGGACGATATCCCGCTTCTCTTTTCGCATTTCCTGACGCGGGCGGCGGAACGCTTCAAGCGCGACGTGGCGGATATCTCGCCAGCCGTGCGCCACCACCTGATGTCCCATTCCTGGCCGGGCAATGTGCGCGAGCTCTCGCATTTCGCCGAACGCGTCGCCCTTGGCGTCGAAGGTGCGCTCGGACAAGCGACCGCCAGCGCGTCCTTACCCGGCAGCGCCCTGCCCGAACGACTCGAGCGCTATGAGGCGGAAATCCTGAAAGAGGTGCTGCGGGCGCAGCGCGGCGACGTCAAGGCGACGATCGAGGCGCTCGGCATTCCGCGCAAGACCTTCTACGACAAGCTGCAGCGGCACGGCATCAACCGGGCGGACTATGCCGAGCGCCCGGCATCCGAAAAGCCTGTTCGCTAAAACATTTCCTAAGAGCGCGAAGCGGCATTTTGCCAGAAAACGCGCCAAGAGAGCATCCAAACCGGACACAGCCTGCCGCACGATCAACAGGCGAAGGCCACAACCTTCGGATTAGCGCTTGACGGCGCATCCGGATCGATGGCTATCTCACGACATTCACCAGGGGGGTCCCGTCAAGGGGCTGAGATTCTGCTGGTCGGACCGGCTTTGCCGACCGAGGCGCAGTGACCCGTTGAACCTGATCCAGTTCATACTGGCGTAGGGACGGTGCAGACATCGACGCCACGATTCCGCCATTCCCGCGGAATTTCGGGCGGACGTGTCTTTTCCTTCCGGCTTCAGAACTGGGTCTCCAACCGCAAACTTGGAGCCTCATCATGAATATTGCCACCAACCCCGCAGACCTCTCCGTCACCAAAGGCCCTCTTCCCGCCTCGAAAAAGGTCTATAAGTCAGGGACGATCCATCCCGAGATCCGCGTGCCGATGCGCGAGATTGCCCTGCACCCGACGTCGGGCGAGCCGCCGGTCACGGTCTATGATGCCTCCGGCCCCTACACCGTCGAAGACGCAAACATCCGCATCGAGGACGGCCTGCCACGACCGCGCCGCAACTGGATCATTGCGCGCGGCGATGTCGAAGCCTACGACGGACGCAGCGTTCGACCGGAGGATAACGGCTTTGCGACCGGCGAGCGGCTGACGCCGACCTTTCCCTTCCGTCACCCGCCGCTGCGCGCAACCGGCCGGCGCGCGGTGACACAGCTTGCCTATGCACGTGCCGGCATCATCACGCCGGAGATGGAGTTCGTCGCCATCCGCGAAAATATCGGTCGCGACGCCGCACGCCCCACATCGCGCGACGGCGAAAGCTTCGGCGCCCATATCCCCGATCACGTCACGGCCGAGTTCGTCCGTCAGGAGATTGCCAGCGGCCGCGCCGTGCTGCCGGCCAACATCAACCACCCGGAATCGGAACCGATGATCATCGGCCGGAACTTCCTGGTGAAGATCAACGCCAATATCGGCAATTCGGCCGTCACATCCTCAATGGCCGAGGAAGTGGAGAAGATGGTCTGGGCAACGCGCTGGGGCGCCGATACGGTCATGGACCTTTCGACCGGGCGCAACATCCACAACATCCGCGAATGGATCATCCGCAACTCGCCCGTGCCGATCGGCACCGTGCCGCTCTACCAGGCATTGGAAAAGGTCAACGGCATCGCCGAGGATCTCACATGGGAGGTCTATCGCGACACGCTGATCGAGCAGGCGGAACAGGGCGTCGACTACTTCACCATCCATGCCGGTGTCAGGCTTCATTATATTCCGCTCACCGTCGACCGCGTCACCGGCATTGTCTCGCGCGGCGGTTCGATCATGGCCAAATGGTGCCTGCACCACCACAAGGAGAGCTTTCTCTACGAGCACTTCGAAGAGATCTGCGACATCTGCCGCGCCTATGACGTCTCATTCTCGCTCGGTGACGGCCTGCGCCCCGGCTCGATTGCGGACGCCAACGACGCGGCACAATTTGCCGAGCTGGAAACGCTGGGCGAGCTGACGAAGATCGCCTGGGCCAAAGACTGCCAGGTGATGATCGAGGGACCCGGCCACGTGCCGATGCACAAGATCAAGGAAAACATGGACAAGCAGCTCGCGGTCTGCGGCGAGGCGCCGTTCTACACGCTCGGACCGCTGACGACCGACATCGCGCCCGGCTACGACCACATCACCTCAGGGATCGGTGCGGCGATGATCGGCTGGTTCGGCACCGCCATGCTCTGCTACGTGACGCCGAAGGAACATCTGGGTCTGCCCGACCGCAATGACGTGAAGACCGGGGTGATCACCTACAAGATCGCCGCTCACGCCGCAGACCTCGCCAAAGGGCACCCGGCCGCCCGCACCCGTGACGACGCCCTCTCGCGCGCCCGTTTCGAGTTCCGCTGGGAGGACCAGTTCAATCTGTCGCTCGACCCTGAAACGGCACGCTCCTTCCACGACGAGACCCTACCGAAGGAGGCGCACAAGGTCGCGCATTTCTGCTCCATGTGTGGGCCGAAATTCTGCTCCATGCGGATCTCGCACGACATCCGCGCCGAGGCGCAGAAGGAAGGTTTTCAGGCGATGGCGGCAAAGTTTCGCGAGGGGGGCGACCTCTATATGCCGGTAAAGGAAGCTGCGGCCAAAGGATAGCGACGACGGCAGAAGGGTCGGCAACGGCCCTTCTCACTTTTGTCGGGCTTCGCTGCTGTTTGCCACTCATGCGCCACCCCTCCCACCTGATCACCAATCCACAGGACACCCACGAATGCGGTTGCCCTATCTATCGGCCGCCAGCGATCCTCCTGACCACATCGAGCAGAACATTGGCGCCGGCGACGAGCTCGGTCGCATCCGTGTGCTCGCGCGGATTGTGGCTGATGCCGTCGCGGCTCGGAACGAAGATCATCGCCGCCGGTGCGATGCGCGCAATCATCTGGGCGTCGTGGCCGGCGCCGGAGGTCATCCGCCGGTTCTTCAGCCCACGGGTGATCGCCGACGCCTCAATCATTTCGACGATGCCAGGATCGAATGTGACCGGCTCGAAGCGCGCTAGCCGCTCGACCGTAACCGTCACGCCTTCCTCTGCCGTGATCACCCGCAATTCTGAGGCAAGCGCATTTTCTAGCGCCTGCAGACGATCCTCGTCCGGGTCGCGCAGGTCGACGGTAAAGATTGCCCGCGAGGGAATGACGTTGATCGCGTCCGGCTCGAAGCGCATGGTTCCGATCGTTGCTACGCTCGGCGCGTTCGATCGCGCGATATGATCGCGCAGGAACAGGCCGACACGCGCGGCGGCAAGGCCCGCATCGCAACGCATCGCCATCGGCGTCGTGCCAGCATGGTTTGCGACACCGTCAATGGTGATGCGCTGCCAGGAAATCCCTTGCAGGTTTTCGACCGCACCGATCGTCATCGCTTCGCGCTCCAGCACCGGCCCCTGCTCGATATGCAGCTCGACATAGGCATGGGGTTTCAGAGAGCCTGGCTCGACAGTGCCGGCATAGCCGATACGCGCCAGTTCCGACCCGAGCACCGTGCCATCGGTTCCGACTGTCGCTAGCGCTTCTTCGACGCCAAGACCTCCGACATGGACCAGCGACCCCAGCATATCGGGCGCGTAGCGCACGCCCTCTTCGTTGGTGAAGGCGGCAACGACGATTGGACGGGCAGGCTCAAAACCCTGCTCTTTCAGCGTCTCGATTACTTCGAGCCCGGCCAGCACGCCGTAGCAGCCGTCATAGATGCCGGCATTGATGACCGTGTCGATATGCGAGCCCAGCATCAACGGCAGTTGCCCGGCATTTTCCTGGCTCTGCCAGATGCCGAAGATATTGCCGATCCGGTCGAAGGCGACGTCGAGACCTGCGGCTTCCAGCCAGCCGACAAGACGATCCCGCCCCTGCTTCTCAGTGTCAGACGCTGCCAGCCGGGTGAGCTGGCCCCGATCGTCGCGCCCGATTGCGCCGAGGTCCTGGATGCGTGCCAGCAGACGCTCGGCATTGATGGAAGGATGAAGCATATGGGTATCGCTTTCGACAGTACTGATATTGGGCATGAAGATCGTCATTGCCCGGTATCCGGCGCGGCCAGTCGCTGCCGGGTAATTTCGGCATGGAACCGGGCGCCGTAGATCAAGGCATCATCATTGAAGTCGTAATGCGGATTGTGCAGCGGCGCGGATTGCCGGCCGTTGCCGATGAAGACGAAGCAGCCCGGCACATGTTCGAGAAACCGCGCAAAATCCTCCGATCCGGTCATGGGCTCGGCGGCAACCGCGACATTCTCCGCCCCGAACACTACACCGGCTGCAGCGAACGCATGATCGACAAGCGAGGGATCGTTGAGCAGCGGCACGAACTCGCGCGTATAGGTCACCTCGACCTCGCAGCCATAGGCATCCGCAGTTCCCTTGGCGATCGTGCGCATCTGCTGCTCGATCTTGGCACTGACCTCGGGCCGAAAGCTGCGCGCATCGCCGAGAATCCGAGAGAGACCTGGCAAGGCGTTGCGCGTGCCGTCCGTGACCAGTTCCGTGACCGAGACGACGGCGATATCGGCAGGAGAAAGCCGTCGCGAAACGATGGTCTGCAGATTGACGACCGTGGAGCAGGCCGCGACCAGCGTCTCGTTGCCGAAGTGCGGCCGGGCCGCGTGTCCGCCGACGCCCTTGAGCGTGATCTCGAAATTGTCCTCGGCCGACATGATGGCGCCCGGACGGGTCTCGAACTTGCCGACGGGAAGACCCGGCATGTTGTGCAGGCCATAGATTTCGTCAAAGGGAAAGCGCTCCATCAAGCCGTCGGCGAGCATGGCAAGCGCACCCTTCCCCCATTCTTCTGCCGGCTGGAAGATGAAGCGTACGGCGCCATCGAATCCACCCTCTTCGGCCAGCAGCTTTGCCGCCCCAAGCAGCATCGCCGTGTGGCCGTCATGGCCGCAAGCGTGCATTGTACCCGGCCGGGTGGAGCAATAGGCAGCCGTCCCCTGCTCTGTTATGCGCAACGCGTCCATGTCGGCGCGCAGGGCTATCGCGCGGTTCCCTGTTCCACGCCGCAGCGTGCCGACGACGCCGGTGCCACCGACACCTTCGACAACCTCGTCCAGACCGAACTCCCGCAGCTTGGCAGCAACGAAGGCTGCCGTCCGTTTCTCCTCGAAACCGAATTCCGGGTGAGCATGCAGATCGTGACGCCATACCGTCATATCCGCCACAAGCCTGTCGTTCGTGCTTGTCATCCGCATCACACCCTTTCCATGCTCAAAGCCCCGGCGACCTCAGCGGGTGCGAGACCGACCAGTTCTTCATACCGCTCCGGATCCGTGGCGCCTTCCGTATTGATCACCAGGATCCGCGAACTGGCATCGAGGCCGAGGGCGGCACGCATGTTCGGATCTCCGGCAACCGTGACAAGGCCGGCCAGACCGACACCGCCGCTTTCGCCGGCAACGATTGCCGGATCACCACCTTTCGGGCGAGCCAGACGGTTCATGATCGATACGGCATCCTCCTCGTCGACCGTCATGAAGGCGCAGGCGACGCGCGAAAGAATACGCCAGGCGACAAGAGAAGGCTCGTAGCATTCAAGCATGGCCATGACGGTCGGCTCGCCATGCGCCACTTTGACCGGATACCCGGCCTTTGCCGTTTCCAGCAGGCAGGCGGCTCGAGCCGGCTCGACGACGACGAAGCGGGGCCGGTCGGGACCGTAGCGGAGCGCCAGATGTCCCGCCGTTGCCGCGGCGATGCCGCCGACGCCGGCCTGGACGAAGACATGGGTTGGCGGCGTCCCGATCTCCCGCAAGGCCTCGCACAGGAGTGCCATGTAGCCCTGCATCACCAGTCCGGGAATGTATTCGTAGCCCGGCCAGGACGTGTCTGAGACAACCGTCCATCCGCGCTCGTCACAGACCTTTGCGGCAAACTCGACCGAGTCGTCGTAGGTTCCTTCGACGCGGACGATCTCGGCGCCATAATGCGCAATGGCGTCTATGCGTTGCTGACTGACGCCGGCATGGACGAAGATCACCGACTTCGCTCCCACAAGCTCAGCACCCATCGCCACCGATCGACCGTGATTGCCGTCCGTGGCGCAACCGAACGTCATCTCTCGGGCAACCGCGCGAACGTCGTCACGCGCCAGATCGTCGATGTCGACCTCCCGGCCGGTCCGCTTTCGAGCTTCGTCAAGCACCAGACGGATCACCGCATAGGACCCGCCGAGTGCCTTGAAGCTGCCAAGCCCGAGCCGATGGCCCTCGTCCTTGACCAAGATCGCGCCGACGCCGAGCTCGCTCGCAAGCGCAGGCAAGGAATGAAGCGGTGTCGGCCGGTGGTTATCACGGCGGGAGAGCTGGCGCTCGACCTCAGCGGCAGCGGCAATCGAAAGCATTTCGGCATCTTGCGGAAGCAGCGACGATCCGAAATCGGCATGGTGGTTGCGAATAAGCATGCGGGGCAATCTCCCTGTTTGGTGAAATTCTATTTCAGCTCGAGAGAGAAATGCGCTCTAAATGGCGACTTCGAATGCAAGTTTGTAAACAACAGCGAGGAAACGATGGCCGTTTCAAAGACCGCACCGGCGGAGCTCGACCGCTTCGATCTGGCGATCCTGGCAATCCTGCAGCAAGACAACACGACACCACAGCGGCAGATCGGCGAGGCCGTCAACCTGTCTGCCCCTGCAGTGCAGCGGCGGATCAAGCGCATGGAGGAAACAGGCGTCATTCGCAGCAATGTCGCGGTGATCGACCCGGCCCGGGTCAACCAGGCACTGACGATCCTGGTCGAGGTGGAGGTGGAAAGCGAGCAGATCGATCTGCTCGATGCGGCCAAGGCGGCATTTTCGGCGGCACCCGAAGTGCAGCAATGCTATTACGTCACGGGCGACGTGGATTTCATGCTGGTCGTGATCGTGCCGACGATGGCCGATTACGAGGCCTTCACCCGCCGCATGTTCTTCGGTAACCCGAACATCCGGCGCTTCCGAACCTTTGTGACCATGGATCGCGTCAAGGTCGGCCTCTCCGTACCGGTGGAAAAGCCGCGCTGAACACTATTTGCGGCCAGCGAGCGCCTTCTTCTCGGCTTCTGCCTCAAGCGGTGCACCGGCCCCGATCGAGGTCAGATAGGCATCGACGGTTTCAAGCGACGACGCCGGCGCGAAGCCTTCGCCGCTTTCCGGCGTGACGATCGCCAGCTGCGTTTGCCAGCCGCCGGCGCTGCGGCAGGCGACCGAGACGAAATCCGGCTGGTCCGGCCGCTTCATTTCATATTCGCGGCAAATCTGCTCGCCACTCGCCTCAAACGTCGAAATCAACCGAACCCGCCCTTCACCGATCGCGATTTCCTCGCCGGAGGCGCGCTGGTCGAGAATGCCCGACACGACCGGATCGACGAGGCCTGCAACCTGCAGGCTCCCGACATCCGTCGTGCCTGCCCCGCCGGCAAAATACCCTCCGACGCCACCGACGACGATGAGAAGCGATGCGGCCAACGCCATCATCAGCTGCGACGGACGGCGCGGGGTCTGAGCCGTTGGCTCCGGCCGGCGGAAGGCAATGATGTTGTCCGCACTCGCACTGTCGTTAGCCGCGTCAGCGGCCCGGCTGCCGTCGTTGCGCGCTGTCGCCTTGGCGGCCATCGCGCGGACGTTCTCAACCAGTTGATCTGGAACCGGCTCGTCGAGCATCGGCTTTAGCGCCTGGCTCGCGGCCGCCCGCGTTTCCATGAACATCGCAACACGCGCCATCAAATCGTCGTCCGTCTCCAGCACTGCCTCGACGCGGCGCGTCGTCTCGTCGTCGAGTTCGCCATCGGCAAAGGCCATCAGGATTTCATCGGTGAATACCATGTCACTCATCTCGCCCCACCTCTCATATCCGGTGAACGCGCTGCCTCCGGTTCTATTCCCGCGGCTTCAGCAAGTTTCTTGCGGGCGCGGGCAAGCCTGCTCATCACCGTACCGATGGGAATGCCGAGCACCTCGGCCGCCTCCCTGTAGGAAAGATCCTCCACGCAGGTCAGCAACAACACCTCGCGCTGTTCCAGCACGAGATCATCGATGGCAGCCGCCACGCTTTTTAGCGTCATGCGCGCCTCTGACCCCGCTTCGCCGGATGGAACGGCCAGCTCCGGCTGCGCGTCGATCTCCTCGCTCGAACCGGCCGTCTTCTGGCGGCGAAGCTGGTCTATCCACAGGTTGCGCAGGATGCGGAACATCCAGGCATCGAAACGCGTACCCTCCTCGAACCGCTCCGAACCCAAAAGCGCCTTTTCGCAAGCCGCCTGCACCAAGTCGTCGGCGATATCGCGGGAGCGGCAGAGCGAGATGGCAAAGCGGCGCAGGTTGGGCAGGAAAGCGACAAGGCGCTCGCCGAAGGCGATGTCCTGATCGGTCATCTCATGTTCCTTCCGGCGCTTCGACGGGCACGCGGGGAATAATTTGTCCATTCATCCGTTGAGCGATATGGGAAGCACACGCAAAAGTCACCACCGTCGGGCCTGCCTTTCACGGTAAGCTGATCCGCTCCGGCACAGTTGGGACAAGGAGAAAGCCTTGAAAAGACACCTGCTTCGATTGACCGCCGCATCGATCTGCGGGCTGGCTGTCGCCAATGGTGACCTCGCGCCAACAGGGATTACCGGCTCCAAGACCGTCAAGTCCTTCGCGTTCATCGCCTCGGCTCACGCGGACGATGATGACGGCGGCGGGGATGATGATGACGGTGGCGGTGGCGGCGGTTCATCGTCGAGTCGATCCTCCGATCGCGGTTCCGGCAGCGTCTGGCGCGGTGGCGGCAATCTGCTCGACCTCTTCCGGGGCGCACCGGAAAAACGGACTGCCCGACGTCCTCCGCCCGCGCGCAAACCGACCCATGTACCCGGCGAGATCATCGCCCTTGGGCTCGATGACACCGCGATCCAGCGCCTCGGAGAACGCGGTTTCACGGCCCGGGCGCGCCAATCTCTCGGGCTTTCCGGTTCGGAGATCGTCAAGCTTTCGATACCGTCGGGCATGACGCTCGATGCCGCGCGCCTGGAAGTCGCGGTTTCCTCTCCCAGTGCCGTCGCCGATCTCAACCATTACTTCGAGCCGAATGAAGGCGCCACGCAGCCGACGCCATGCGGCGAAGGGCGATGTGCACTTGTGCGAACCGCCATCGGCTGGCCTGGGCCCGATGCCGGGAAGGCCTGCACCGCCGCCGGTCCTATCGGCCTGATCGACACCGCAATCAATCCCGACCATCCGGCGCTTCAGGGCGTCGATCTCGACATCATCCGTCTGGCAGCCGACGAGGCGCCAGAGTCTGGACGCCAGCACGGCACTGCCGTTGCAGCCCTCATTGCCGGCCGGCAGGACAGCCGGGCGCCCGGCTTGTTGCGCGACGCACGATTGATCGCGGTCGACGCCTTCCAGAAGACGAAAGGTGATGCTGATGTCGCCGAGACCTACGATCTGGTCAGGGCGATCGATCTTCTGGCGTCCCGAGGCGTGACGGTGATCAACATGAGCCTTTCGGGACCACATAACCAGTTGCTTGAGAAAACCGTCGGGCTGGTCGCGAAGCGCAACATCCTGCAGGTGGCGGCCGCTGGCAATGACGGCCCCAGGGCAAAGCCCGTCTATCCCGCCGCCTACCCCGAACTGATTGCGGTCACTGCCGTCGACCGCAATTTCCGCCCCTATCGCCGCGCGGCACAGGGCGAGCACATCGACGTTGCGGCGCTCGGCACCGGCGTGTGGACTGCCGCATCCGTCGATGGCGGCCGGCCGCGCACCGGCACGTCCTTCGCAGCGCCATTCGTCACGGCAGCGGTTGCCATTCTAAGGGCTTCGAACCCTTCGCTATCTGCCGAAGAGATCGGCAAGCTCGTGGCACAAACGGCTGAGGATGTCGGCGCACCCGGCAAGGATCCGGTGTTCGGCTGGGGTGTTCTGAACGCGCGCGAACTCTGCCGCTCATAACCGCTGATTTCTTTTGCCGCGGAGTGCGTTGACCGCCTGACGGTTTCCGGTTCTGCCCAATGAAAATAGCTCCGGCGGAAAGAAGGTGTCGCATTGCACACCTCCTTTCCGCCGGAGCCGTCATGCCCTGAAGTGATCAGGCGGCAAGACCTCGCTCGGTGAGCAGCATGCCGACGCGCACCATGCGCACGGCATCTTCCGCGGCGCGCACCAGCAGTTTCGGCGCCGCATTGATCGCGTCGTCCAGAGTGCAGGGCGCCTTCAGGATCGAGGCGAAGGCATCGATGCCGTGCTCGAAGTTCAGGGTGACGCCCTTGCCGATCGTGCCGGCCAGCGCGATGACCGGACGTCCGGCCTCCTTGGCGCGATGGCCGACTTCTGCCGGCACCTTGCCGAAAGGCGTCTGGCCATCGAGGCTGCCTTCCGCCGTAATGACCAGATCGGCCCTCGCGATCATGCTGTCGAGATCGAGATATTGCATGACGATGTCGTAGCGCGGATGCAGCTTGCCGCCAAGCAGCCCAAGGACCGCGGCACCGAGACCGCCGGAGGCACCGGCGCCCGGCGCGCTGCCGACGTCGATGCCGGTCGAGCGATGGATCGCCGCGGCATAGGTCTCCATCGCATGCGCCAGCAGTTCGACCTGCTCAGGTGTAGCCCCCTTCTGCGGGCCGAAGACCCGGGCGACGCCGCGCTCTCCGAGCAGCATGTTGTGCCAGTTCACGGCCGCGTCGATCCGAACCTCATTCAGACGCGGGTCTCTTGATGAGAGATCGATGCGGGCCAGTTGACCAAGGGCGCCGCCGCCTGGTGGCAGCGGCCGGCCATCTTTGTCGAAGAGCTCGATCCCAAGCGCCTGCGCCATGCCGGCACCGCCGTCATTGATGCCGCTGTCGCCGCAGCCAAGCAGGATGCGGCGCGCGCCGGCATCGAGTGCCGCCCGGATCAGTTCGCCGACGCCGTAGCTCGAAGTGATGCAGGGATTGCGGCGGTCGCGCGGCACCAGCCTCAGACCCGCGGCGGCGGCCATTTCGATGATGGCAACCGGTTCGTCATGGCCGCCGAGAAATCCGAAATGCGATAGCACCGGTGTGCCGAGCGGTCCGGTAACGACGCATTCGTGTAGCGTGCCGCCGGTAACGGAGACCAGAGCCTTGGTAAAGCCTTCGCCGCCATCGACCATCGGCACTTTCAGAACCTTTGCCTGCGGGCAGGCACGCAGCACGCCCTTCTCGATGCAATCGGCCGCTTCCTCCGCCGACAGGCTTTCCTTGAAACCAGACGGTGCAACCAGAATGGTAAGTGTCATGTGACAGTCTCCTTGCGTTTTTGTGACAATGCGGATGCAAGGGAGAAACGGGCGCTCGGAGACTTTATTCCGCCGGTTGCCAAACTATTTCGCCGTCGATGCGGAAAAGAGCAAAGGCCGGAGCTGACGCGCTCCGGCCTTTGATAATGCATTTGTTTTCAGCTTCTTACGTCAGGACCCAAGCCCCATAAGCGGCCAGATGAAGACGGCAACAAGCGTCAGGAGCCCAATGAAGGGAATGAGCAGCATCGCGGCAAGGCGCATCAAGTCAGTCGGCGTGAAAGCGGGCGGTTCCATGCCACCAAAGAGCGCCACGGGCTTGGCCGAAACCATTAGCGTCTGGCAGAAACCACTACCCAGCGTTGCCGCCATGATCAGAACGGCCGGATTAACGCCGAGCCCCGCGAGCGGCAAGGCGAGTGCCGGGATCAACACCGTTGCCCGCGCCGTGCGGGAGGCAACGACGATATGCGCGAACGTGGCAAGGATCACGGTGAACAGGATCACCAGCCAGGCCGGCGGCTTGCCGACGAGGCTGAGCATTCCGATCGCGCGATCGGCAAGCAGGGCCGCGGTGCCTGTGCTCATCAGCGCTTCGCCGATGACCAGCGTGCCGGCGAGAAACAGCAGCAGGTTCCACTCGACGGTCTTCAACGCCTTGCGAAACGGCATTCCCGAGACCCTTTCCGAAGCCATGACCAGGGCGCCGATCAAGGCAACGAAGGGCAAGGCGACGCCATGAAGACCTGACGTCGCAAGCGCCAGAACGATGAGCGCCGTGACCGCCAGCAACGTCCGCTCCTGCGCAAGAAGCGGCTGCCTTTCAGTCCTTTCATTCACCTCGAAAACGGCATTGCGATCCTCTGCGCCGAGGAAAAACCGCAGGATGAGGCCGCAGGCGGTCAAGCTCGTGATCAATCCGAACGGTGCTGCCAGCAGAGCCCAATCGAGGAAATCGGGCGCGTTGCCGCCACTGCGGCGGATGAAATCGACTGCCACCAGATGGGCACCGGCACCGGTCAGCGAGGCAGCGGCCGACAAGAGGATCACTGACGGGAAAAGCAGGGCGAGCGCCCGGGTGACATCAGGCCGACCGATGGCGGCCGTCAGCCCCAGAAAGACCGGCATGAAGATGGCCGCCCGCGCCGATGTGGAGGGAATGATGAACGCGGTCGCAAAGATTGTCAGAGTCACCGCCCAGAAGAGGCTGCTGACGCGCTGGAAAGGTGCGAGCAACCGGAAGGTGAGACGCTCCACTAGCCCAGACGCCTGCAGCACCGAGGCAATCACGAAGGCCGCGATCATCAGCCAGACGATATCATTGCCAAGTGCTGCAAACACCGCTTCTTCGCTGACGGTGCCGGTGGCACCAAGTGCGAGAGCCCCGGCAAGCGCTACCGGCGTTTCTGGAAGGTCGAAGATCGTCCAGCAGACAAGCGTTGTCGCAAACACCATCAGCGCCAGGCGCATCGGCACGGTCAGCCCATCTGCCGCGGCAAAGATAAGGATCGCGGCGAACACGAGCAGCATCGACCCGGTCAACAGCCGCACCTGGCGCAGCGGCATCTGCCCGCCAAAGTCGCCTGCCTCGTTGGCGGGGGAGATGATGATGTCCTTCGCCGGTGCAAATGCTTGAATGCCGGTCATGATGGCCCAATCCTTTTCTGCTAGCGGCCGGTTCGCGGCGAAAGCCCACGCACGACGCCCGACCTTCAATAGGTGTCTGTGAGGGCCTAACGGTGCTGCACGCGGATTATTCCGCCCGGAGCGCAACGGGGTTCAATTTATCGGTAGAAGATGCACAGGGACGCCGGATGAGGCCGAGCCGTTTCGGGGCTTTGGCAATCGCGCCTGTCAATGTTCACCGATTGCGCCATATCAATGCGGTGGACAGCGAAATGCGTGCAGTATTTTGGTAGCGTCTTACCGCTGGAGGAAGCGAGATATGTTCGTCAGGGAATTGTCGCGTGAGGAATGCATCGCACTTGTCTCCTCGCACCATATCGGTCGGCTGGCCTGCGCCAGGGATGACCAGCCCTACATCGTCCCCATCCAGTACGCCTTTACTGCAAACCGGCTATACGGCTTCTCGATGCCCGGACAGAAAGTCGATTGGATGCGTGCCAACCCGCTTGTCTGTGTCCAGATCGACGAGTTTTCCAACGGGGGAAGGTGGAAGAGCGCCGTCATCTACGGCAAGTATCGCGAGCTGCCCGACACACAGCAAGGGCATCAAGAGCGCCTGCAGGCATGGTCGCTGTTGGAGAAACGCACCAACTGGTGGGAACCTGGTGGGCTGAAGCCGGCAGAACAGGGCGTCGTCGGAACGTCCCCGCATCTGTTCTTTGTCATCGAGATCGACGAGATAACCGGGCGCGCGGCGGGCGAAGACCCGGTGGACATCTCCTCGCATTGACGAGAACCCGCCCGAGCCCGGAGGCCTGGCCTATCCAGTTGACGGGGGCGGCGCCCCCGCCAGCCTCGACAATCTCTGTCAGGCGCCCTTGCGCGCGACGACTGGAACGTAGTGCTCAAGCTCCGGCGCGGGGAACTGCAAGGTGGCATTGATCTCGGCGGAGCGATAAAGCCCCATCAGCATCTCGACCACGGCAAGTCCGTCCTCGAAGGTTTCAAGCGGCTTCTCACCCTTGCGGAAGCATTCGACCATGTGGCGGTTCTCGTCGGTGTAGCCGTAGACGCCGGCCTCGTCCTCGAGCACCGGCATCAACCCCTGCTCGGCATTCTGCTTCTCGACGAGGTCCTCGCCTTCCGACCCGGTGACTTCGCGGGACATGAAGATCTTCAGACCGGTGCTCAGCGAGTTGTACTCGAGCGCATATTCCGGTCCGAGCAATTCGAGCTGGATGCGCAGGCCGGCGCCGACATAGGCCCAGGACGTGGTCGCCTCGATCATCAGTTCGTTGCCGTCCTGATCCTCGAGCGTCACGGTCGCGCGGGCAAAATCCTCCGAAGGGCGGTGGCGGTAGTCGACGTCGTTACCGAAGCGCTTGCGCAACTGTTCGGCATAATGGGGGCGCGTCCATTTCAGGTTGGCGACGGTGCCGTTGACCGACTTGATCTTCAGCGAATTGCGCGGCGCGCCGGGTGCGGTCAGCAGGTAGCGCGCCACTTCGACGCTGTGGCACATCATATCGGAGAGAACGCCGCCGCCCTGCTTGTCGCCCTGCCAGAACCAGGGCTCGTGCGGGCCGGAATGCTCCTCCGCCGCGCGCGCCAGATAGGGTCTGCCGGTGGTGGACGCAGCCCGTCGCCAGATGATTTCCTTGCCACGCAGGACCGGCGTGCAGAACACCTGGTTTTCGAGATAGCCGTGGTTGAGGCCGGCATCCTCGGCGAGCGTCAGCATTTCGCGGGCTTCCGCCACCGTGCGTGCCAATGGCTTTTCGCAAGCAACCGCGAACACCTTGCTGCGGCCCGACTTGATTGCCCCGTGCAACGAACGCATCACGTCGAGGCGGGTATAGTTCGGCGACAGTATCCAGATCGCATCGACGTCATCGGCCGACAGCAGAGCTTCCAGGCTCTCATGCGTGCGGCAGGTGCCGAGCCCGAGCGTTTCGACTTCGCTTGCAAACTTCTCGCGGTTTTCCGCCTTACGGCTGAACACGCCCGTCACTTCGACATTGCGCACGCCGATCATCGACTTCAGGTGGAAATGGGCGATGAAGCCGGTTCCGACGAAACCCACGCGCAGCGTCTGCTTGGGTAGCTGTGTCATTCTCTTCTCCCAGATTGTCAGGTTATTGGCGTGGCGAGGCGGTGCTGGCCCGTATACTCAGGGCCGTCGGCAGCACAATCGGCGGGGAAAGACCCACCTCCTCGCCGGAAAGCATGCGCAGCAACAGCGACATCGCCGTCCGGCCGATATCGGCGCGCGGCTGGTTGACGGTCGTCAGCGGCGGATAGAAAGCCTTGCTCAGGTAGAGATCATCGAAGCCGACGACGGAAACATCACCCGGCACGTCGCGGCCGAGGCGGCGCAACTCGTGAATGGCGCCATAGGCCATTTCGTCGTTGGCGGCAAAAAGTGCTGTCGGCGGTTCGGCCAAGGCAAACAATTGGCCGCAGCAGAGCTGGCCGGTTTCGAGCAGATAGTCGCCCCGAACCTCGTATCCCTGGGGGATCGCAAGGCCGGCGTCCTGCATGGCGGCGCGGTAGCCCTCGCGCCGGTGCACGGCCATCACCTCGGGCAACGGCCCGGCGATATGGGCGATCTTGCGGTGGCCGAGCGAAATCAGATGCTCGACCGCGGCCTTCGCCGCTGCGACGTTATCGACCTGAACATGCGGCAGTCCGGAGGACTCGATCATTTCCAACGCGACGACAACAGGCAGCCGCGAAATGTCGACGCCCGCGTCGTGCCCCGCCGGCGGCAGTTTGCCGGTCATCAGGACCATGCCGTCGGCATGGCCGTCGCGCAGCATGTTGAAATATTCCGTCTCGCGATCCGGATCGTTCTCGGTGTTGCCCATCAGAACCGAGTAGCCGGCCTCGCGCGCCGTCGCCTCGACGCCCTTCAAGATATCGAGATAGAACGGGTTGCCGACGTCGCGCACGACGAGCAGCACCGACATCGACTTGCGGGTGCGCAGGTTACGGGCGCTGACATTCGGCCGGTAGTTGAGTTCCCTTGCAAGCGCATGGATCCGCTGGCTCGTTTCGGCCGTCACCAGGCCGGAATCGCTCAGCGCCCGCGACACGGTGGCGACGGAAACGCCGGCGCGCTCGGCGATATCCTTGATCTTCGGCCGGTGATCGCTCATGCCCGCATCGCCCTTCCGCGCCCATAGAACAGCATCAGCAACAAGAGCGTCGCGCCAAAGACCATCTGGCGGCCGGACTCATGGATGTTGACGGTGGTCAGGATGCCCTGGAGGATGACCAGCAACAGCGCGCCGGCCATGGTGCCGGTGTAACCGCCCTTGCCGCCGGCAAGCGATGTGCCACCGAAGACGACGGCGATGATCGAGGAAAGCATGTACTGCTCGCCGACATTGGCAAACGACGAGCCGGAATAGCCAAGCAGGCAGAGGCCGGCGATCGCCGCAAACATGCCGGAGATCATGAACAGACCGATGCGCATGCGGCGGACCGGCACGCCGGCCATGTAGGCCGCATGCTCGTTGGAGCCGATCGCATAAATGCGGTGGCCGAAGACCGTGCGGTTGAGCACGAAGGCCATGAAGAGGCCGATGGCGATCCAGAGCCAGATGATGCCGGGAATGCCGAACACCAGCGGCTGGGTGACGAAGGCGGAAAGGCCGGGTGCCGCGCGGCCGGAGGGAATGCCGTTGCGGATGACGACGAGCAGCCCCTGCAGCACGCCGAGCATGCCGAGCGTCATCACCAGCGGCGGGATGCGCAGCAACGTCACGCCAAGTCCGTTCAGGAGGCCGAAGAACGCGCCGGCCGCGAGGCAGGCAAGAATGGCCGGCAGGATGCCGCCATCGGCCCCGTTCATGACGTTACCGGCAATGATCGCCGAGAGCGACACGACACCGCCGACCGAAAGATCGATGCCTTCGCGACCGCCGAGGATGACGACATTCTGGCCGGCGGCGACAATGCCGAGCAGCGAGGCGACGATCAAAAGTCGCAGGATCTGGTCGGCAGAGGCAAAGCCCGGCGACAGGCTTTCGCCGAGATAGAGCAGCCCGACAATCAACAAAAGTGCGATGACCAGCGGCTTCTTGAGGAAGGGAATGACGGCGTTCATGCGCGTGCCCTCCGGCCGGCCAGCACGCCGGCCATCAAGACGAGAAGGATGGCGAGACCTTGGACGAAGTTCTGCCACTCCGACGGCGTGCCCATGAAGAAGACCAGCGAGTTGACGAGACCGATCGTCAGCGCGCCGAGCAGCGAGCCGACGACTGTCGTCCAGCCGCCCGCAAGCGCGCTGCCGCCGAGCACCACAGCCGCGACGCTATAGAGTGTCATCTTGCCGCCGACGAGCGGGTCGCCGCTGGCGGTGTCGCCGGTCAGACAAAACGCCGCGAGCGCCGAAAACAGGCCGCAAAGCGCATAACCCTTGATGCGCACCAGAACCACGGGAAGGCCCGTCTGGTAGGCGGCCTGCTGGTCGTCGCCGACGGCCAGAAGCTGGGTGACGAGGCGGGTGCGCGACAAAAGGAAGAGCAGAACGGCGAGTGCCGCCAGAACGTAGAAGATAAAGGGAAGGCCGAGCAGCCTCCCGCCATAGGTGCGCCAGAACAGGGCCGGCGCCGGGGTGCCGGCGACCGGCATGACATAGAGCGCGACGCCGGTGAAAAAGATGCTGGTGGCGAAGGTGGCAACGATCGCCTGCAATCTGAGCGCTGCAACGACGATGCCGTTGATCACGCCGCAGGCAAGCCCGAGCAGAATGCCGCACAACATCGCGGCGACCAAGGCGCCGGCGCCACCTCCCCATTTCTCCATCAGGACGACGAGGGCGACATTGACGAGCGACAGCGTCGCGCCAGCCGAAAGGTCGATGTCGCCGGCGGAAACCACATAGGTCTGGGCGATCGCCAGCATGATCAGCGCCATGTAGGTGCTGAGCAATCCCGTCAGTGAACGGTAACTGAGGCTGTTGGGCGAGAACGCGCCGTTCAACGCCAGAAGGGCGACGACGATGATCAATGCCGGCAGGAACGGATAGCGTTCGAGCCAGAGCTTGAGGCCGCCGGGGCGGGCAGACGGAGTTTCTATCGTGGTCGGTGTCATCACGCGGCCTCGTATGCAGCCTGATAGAGATTGTAGCGGGTGCGATCCTCGCCGGTGAGTTCGCGCGTCACCGATCCGCCGTTGAAGACGAGGATGCGGTTGGCATTGCCCAGCAGTTCGGCGTCCTCCGAGGAGTAGAGCAGGATGCCGAGCCCGTCTGCCGCCAGTTGGCGAATGAGGGCGAAAAGATCCGCCTTGGCCGACAGGTCGATGCCCTTGGTCGGATCGTCGAGCAGCAGCACGTCCGGCCGGTCGATCAGCCAGCGGGCGATGATCACCTTCTGCTGGTTGCCGCCGGAAAGCGAATTGATCGGATGCATGAGGCTCGCAAACTTGGTGTGCATGGCTTCAAGCGCCGGCATCGCCTTTTGCCTGAGGCTTGACGGACGTGCAATCATCAGCCGGTCGCGCAGATAATGGATGGGCGTGACGTTCTCGATGATCGGCCTGCCGGCGATGACGCCGTCGCGGCCACGGTCGCCCGAGACATAGGCGCAACCGCGCCGGATGGCGTCACGTGGGCTTTTCGCATCGAAACGGTCGCTGCCGATGCGGATCTCGCCCGATGTGATGGAGCCAGCGCCGAAGATTGCGCGCAACACCGCCGACTGCCCCTGGCCGTGCAGACCGCCGAGCCCGAGGATCTCGCCCTTGGCGACCTCGAAGCTGACATTGCGGAAGCCGACGCCGGAAAGCCGGTCGACAGTCATGGCGGCGCCGGTCGAAAAGCTCGCAACGGCAGGCGCGGAGGATTGCGAGGCGGGCATGTCACCGGCGCCGCCGACCATAAGCCGGATAACGGCTGCGGGGTCAGTCTCGGAAAGGTTGAGTGTCTTGATCGTCTCGCCGTCGCGGATGATCGTTACGCGATCGCCAATCGCAATAATCTCGTCCATGCGGTGCGAAATGAAGATGATCCCGCGGCCGTCGCGCTTCAGCCCGCGAAGAATATCGAAGAAGCGTTCGACCTGTGCCCGATCGAGCGCCGAGGTCGGTTCGTCGAAGATCAGGATCGGCGCTTCGCTGGCGAGCGCCTTCATGATCTCGACCAGCTGGCGCTGATCGGCGCGCAAGTTTCCGACGAGCGTTTCAGCGGTAAATCCGTCGCCGGAAACCTCGGAGAAAAGATCGATGTAACGCGCAGCCCGCGCCTTCAGGGCGGAACGATCGATGAAGAGCCCGGCCTTCACCGGCAGCATCGCCAGGCAGATGTTCTCCTCGACCGAGCGGTTCCCCGCAAGGCTGAGCTCCTGATAGAAGATACCGATGCCTTGCTCACGCGCCGACTGCGGCCCTGAAATCGTGACTGGCCGGCCGTCGATCAGGATCTCGCCGCCGTCGGGACGTACGCTGCCGGCAATGATCTTGCACAACGTGCTCTTGCCCGAGCCGTTCGAGCCCATGAGCACATGGACTTCGCCGGCGGCGATCTCAAGGTCGCCGCGGCGCAAAGCCAGGGTGGCGCCGTAAGCCTTGCTTACGCCGTTCAACTTCAATTTCGACATGGGGTTTGATCCGTAAAGTCGGGTCCGGGGTGCCGGGCGGATCAGCAGATCCGCCCGGCTTCAGGCGCTTACTTGAAGAGCGCTTCGGCGTCTTCGATCGAAAGAGCGCTGGTGTAGGAATAGTAGCCTGGCTTGCCGTCAACCTGCTTGGCGGCGTCCGCCAGGTTCTTGCTGTCGATGAACGGGATCGGCAGGTACATGGCGTTCTTGTACTGACCGGCCGTTGCCGGCTCCTTCAGTTCCTTGCCCTGCAGCATGAGAACGGCAACGTTGAGCGCGCTTGCCATGACGCCGGGCGGATTGACGGTCGCGCCGGAGTTCAGCTTGTCCTTGCTCCAGAGGTCGATGAAGTCCTTGCGGATCTCGCCGGTGGCAGCGATCTGGCTTGCCTTGCCGGCATCCATGATCGACTTCCAGGCGCCTGCCGCCATGCCGTCCTGCACGACGACGCCGTTGACGTCAGGATAGGTCGCCAGGATGTTCTGCATGGCCTGCTGGCCCTGCGCCTGGTCCCAGTTGGCGTTGACCTCGTTGACCACCTGGATATCCGGATAGTCCTTGAAGACGCTCTTGTAGCCGGCGACGCGCATCTCGTTTGCCGGATGGCCGGCGACGCCGTTGATGGCAACGACCTTGCCCTTGCCGCCAAGCGTCTCGGCCAGCCACTTGGCGCCGGATGCACCCCAAGCCGTCTGGTCGATGCCGACATAGGTCGCATCCGGCGACGACACCTCGGCATCGGTGGCGATCACCAGGATGCCCGCTTCCTTCGCCTGGGCGAAGATCGGGTCGAAGGCCGTCGGGCTGTTCGGATTGATGATGATGGCGTTGACGCCTTCGGCGATGAAGTTGCGCACATGGGCGATCTGCCCGGGCACGTCGACATTGGCGCTCTGGACGGTGACTTCGACGTCGACGCCCTTTTCCTTCCATTTTTCCGCAGCCGCCTTGGCCTCGTCGATCATCTGCGTGCGCCACTCGCTGCCGACCCAACCATTGGACAAACCAATCTTTAAGGTTTCGGCATTGGCGAGTGAAGCGGAGATGGCGATGGATGCGACGGTGCCGAGTGCTACGGCGATAAGCTTCTTCATAAGATCCTCCCAAAATCTTGCGAGGACCATCAAGCCAGAAAATGTAATCGATTTCAATGGGGGTTTTCAGCGATTTTTGGTGGGTTTTTCCGAATTCTGGCCCTGAATCCGCAAACGAGCGGATTTGGTTGCGCCGATCGGCCCGATTGATGGGGAAAGCGGTTGGTTTCAGGGTTCTGGTCCGGACTTGGCCGAATACGCCCTTGGCCACGGCCGCGGCACATGCAAAAGCGAGAGCAAGCGAAACCCCGATTCGCATCCGCACAGCGCCAAAGCAGGACTGCAACCATGAAATGACAGACGGGACGAGCGGCTTTGTTGAAGGCCGCCTTCAGCTCAGCGGCTGTTGCTGGAACTGCAACACCTCGTTGCTCGCCGACCGGCTAGCCGGAATTTGTCCGCAGCCCATAGTGTGAAATCTGGGCAAAGAACAACAACTGGTCCCCCAACCAGAGGAGAACATCATGACCGGAAAACCCGGAGCCGCCACGGGCGGGCTCTATCTGCACATCCTTGTGCTTGCGATCGTCATCGTCTGCGAGTTGATCGGCATTCAACGCCTGTCTATCGGCCTTGGCACCGTGATCTTCCTGCCGATCCTTTACGCCTTCGCTCTCGGCATCCTGCTCAATCCCGCCATTTTCAAGGCGAGCGCCAAGTTCCTTTCCAAGGATGCGGTCAGACTGTCCGGCGCCATGATCACCGTTGCGATCATGCCCTTCATCGCCAAGTTCGGCACAACGGTCGGCCCGCAGATCTCAAAGATCATCGAGGCCGGACCGGCACTCGTGCTGCAGGAACTGGGCAACCTCGGTACCATCCTCGTCGCCTTCCCGGTCGCCGTGTTCCTGCTCAAGATGGGCCGCGAAGCCGTTGGTGCCACCTACTCGATCGACCGTGAACCGAACCTGGCGCTGATCGCCGATAAATACGGTCTCAATTCGCCGGAAGGCGCTGGCGCCATGGGCGTCTATGCCACCGGCACGCTGATCGGCACCTTCGTCTTTGCCATCATGCCGCCGCTCGTCCACGGCCTCGGCATCTTTGATGTGCGCGCGCTCGCCATGTCCTGCGGCGTCGGCTCCGGCTCGATGCTTGCGGCCTGCACCGGCGGCCTCGTCGCCGTCGTTCCGGACCAGAAGGACATCATCCTGGCGCTGGCAGCAGCCAGCAACATCCTGACCTACGCGACCGGTCTTTATGTCGGCATGTTCGTCGCCCTGCCGCTGACGGAATGGCTTTACAACAAGGCCCGCCCGTCCGAACGCAAAACAGCCTGATCGGGGAGACAGGAACAATGGCCAATCAAACGAATACCACCGCCAATCTTGCCGACGACCTGCCGCTCAACGCTGAAGACGAGCGCAAGATCGATGTCGTCAAGCACTCCGGACTGCTGCTGATCGCCTGCGCCATCGGCCTCATCGCCAACTGGGTCGGCACCGGCACATCGCCGCTTGTCGCCCTGCCCGGCATGTTAGTTCTCTATGTCGCCTGCATCATCGGCCTCGGCTTTGCGCGCTTCGTGCCCTTCTACCTGCCAAGCGTCGCCTGGGTCTCGCTGATCGCTATCCTGATCACCATTCCCGGCGTCCCTGGTGCTGCCTGGGTCAGCGAACAGGTCGAACACCTGAACTTCCTGGCGCTCGCCACCCCGGCACTTGCCTATGGCGGCCTTGCGCTGACCGCCAGCGAGTTTGCGATCGCCCGACGCTCCGGCTGGAAGATCGTCATCGTCGCGATCTGCGTGATGGTCGGAACCTATATGGGTTCCGTCGTCGTCGCCGATCTGTTCCTCAGGCTCGGCCAGTAGGATAGAACAACAGGCCGGCTGCTCCTGCGGCCGGCCTTCAATTTGCAGAGACAGGATGAACGAGATGAGCCGCCACGACATCAGCCCCGACCGTATCGCGGAAACGATCGCCTGGCGCCATCACCTGCATGCCCACCCGGAACTCGCCTTCGAGGAACGGGAAACCTCCGCCTTCATCGCCGCCAAGCTTGCCGAATGGGGCGTCGCCGTCAAAGCCGGCTATGGTGGCACCGGCCTCGTCGGCACGCTGTCGCGCGGCACGTCATCTCGCACCATCGCTATCCGCGCCGACATGGACGCGCTGCCGATCGTCGAGGCAAGCGGCGTTGCCTATGCGTCGAAAACATCCGGAAAGATGCATGCCTGCGGCCATGACGGCCACGTCTCGATGCTGCTCGCAGCGGCACGCCAGACCTCGGAAATGGAATTCGACGGCACTGTTCATTTCATCTTCCAGCCGGCGGAAGAAGCAGAAGGTGGAGCCCGCGCCATGGTCGCGGACGGCCTCTTCCGCGACTTTCCGGCCGACGCCGTCTATGCGGCGCACAATTGGCCGGCACTCGATGTCGGCACCTGCGTTGCCCGCGACGACGCGATGATGGCCGCCTTCGGCGTCTTCGAAATCCGTGTCACCGGCAGGGGCGCCCACGGCGCGATGCCACATGAGGGCGCCGACCCGTTGGTGGCCGCAGCCCAGATCGTGACAGCGCTGCAGACGATCGCCAGCCGCAACGTCTCGCCGCTCGATGCCGCCGTTGTCTCGGTGACCCAGATCCATGGCGGCGACGCCTGGAACGTCATCCCGCAGGAGGCCGTCATTCGCGGCACCACGCGCTGGTTCGCGAAGGACGTCGGCGAAATCCTCGAAAATCGCATGCGAACGCTGGTCGTCGCCGTCGCCGAAGGCCTCGGCTGCTCGGCCGATCTCGACTATCAACGGCGATATCCCGCCACGATCAACGATGCGGCGTCGGCCGCTTTCGTGCGCTCGGTTGCAGCGCAGGACGGCGCCCTCTCGGTGGTCGATGCCGCCCCCAGCATGGCCGCCGAAGACTTCGCCTTCATGCTCGAGGAGCGCCCCGGCTGCTACCTCTGGCTGGGCGCACGCCGCGACGGTTCCAACCCCGGCCTGCATTCGCCGCACTTCGATTTCAACGATGCGATTATCCCAGCGGGCGTTAACCTCTGGACACGATTGATCGCGACGTCTCTTGGTCGTTGACCTCCAACGGTTTCCGTCGCATCCATGACCGCCATGGACGTACTCGACGCGAAAGCGCTGAAAATCTTTATGGCGGTCGCCCGCATCGGCTCGATCCGGGGTGCTGCCGAACATATGGGGCTGGCGCCGTCTGTGGTCAGCCGCCAGATTGCCGACACCGAGCGCGAAATCGGCCTTGCCCTATTCGAGCGCACCGCGCGCGGCACCGTTTTGACCGATGCCGGCGACCTCGTTCTCGAACATGGCAAGCGGGTTCTTGAGGACAACGGGCTGCTTGCCGAGCAACTCGACCAGATCCGCGGCGTGCAGCAGACCCGCATCCGCATTCGCTGCGGCGAAGGTTTCATGGCCGATCTGGTCGAACACGGGCTGTCGTCGTTCTCGAAGGCACACTCCTATGTCCGCTATATCGTTGAACTCGGCAGCACCGAGGATGTGGTCGATGCCATCGCCAACAGCGACGCGGATATCGGTATCGCCTATACACCGCTGACCGATCCGCGCATCCGGGCGCTGGCAATCGCGCGCCAGCCGCTCTGCGTCATCGTGCCCAATGGGCATGCCCTCTCCAGCCGCACGCAGCTGAAGCTGGCAGACTGTCTGACGTCGCCCTGTGCCCTGCTCGGCAAGGGCAATGGCGTCACCCAGATCGTCGCCCGCGTAGCCGCCGATGCCGGCATGGCGCTGGCGCCCTTGCTCGAAACACACTCGATCGAGGTGCTGCGCCGCTTCGTCGCCTCCGGTCTCGGCGTCACCTTCCTGCCACGCGCCGCCGTCTCCGGCGAAATCGACCGTGGCGCCATGCAGGCGGTCGACCTCGAAGATCCGCTGCTGCGGGAGGCGAGCGCCCATCTGATGGTGCGCGCCCATCGGCGCCTGCCGCTCTCTGTGGAAAAGCTCGGCCAGCACCTGGCGCTGGAAATGCAGTCCTTCCGGGTTTGAAGCCTAGAAAGCCCGCCTTCCGGTGAAGTCTGTCACAACAGTGACCTACCGAAGCAGCCCCGTTCAGATCATCGCCTTCGGCAAGGCTACTGCCAACGCATCGACGGCAAGGCGGACCTTCAAAGGCAAATGCGGGGTACGCAGCCACAGGGCGTAGTTGTCGAACACGTACCCGGGTTCGTCCTGCAGGACTTCGACAAGCGCGCCGCCGGTGATGCGATGGCGAACAAGCCGTGACGGCAGCCAGGCCAGCCCCATCCCGGCGGTCGCCGCATCTGCAATCGCTTCGAGATCGTCGAACCGCAGCCGGTTGGCCGGCGTCACCTCCAATGCCGGCTGCCCATCACGCGGAAACAACCAGGGATGCACCCATCCCGGCCGATGGTATGTCACCGCATGATGGCCACCCAGATCGTCGATCTGTCTTGGGACGCCATGGTGCTCGATGTAGGACGGCGATGCGCAAACGACCATGCTGTGACTGGCGAGACGGCGGGCGACAAGGCCCGACCTGTCCTCCAGGGCGCCGGTACGGATGGCAAGGTCATAGCCGTCTTCTGCGAGATCGATGATGCGATCACCGAAAGAGAGTTCAAGTTCGAGCCTTGGATGTTTTCGGGCGAACGCCATGAGGATCGGTGCAACACACCGGCGCCCGAGCAGCGCCGGCATGGTAACGCGCAACCGCCCGCGTGGCTCGGAGAGCTGATCGGCCGCAAGCGCGTCGGCGGCTTCCGCTTCTGAAAGGATAACGCGGCAGCGGTCATAGTAGGCCCGGCCAAATTCGGTCAGGCTCTGCCGCCGCGTGGTGCGGTTGATCAGCCGCACCCCGAGCCGTTCCTCCAGAAACCGGACATGCTTGCCGACCATCGGCCCGGAGAGGTGGAGCGCCTCCGAAGCGGCAGCAAACGAGCCTCGATCCACCGCTTTGACGAACACCGCCATGCTGGTGAGCCGATCCATATTCGAAACTCCTGGTTTCTACTGCATTGCTCGCCCCACCATTTATCGAATTCAACCGGTCGCGCATAGCTTATTCAGTTCAATCATTACGGAGTTACGGCTGATGGCACGCATTGTTCGTTTTCATGAGCATGGTGGTCCCGAAGTCCTGCGCATCGAGGATCACGAGGTTGCCGCGCCCGGTGCCGGAGAGGTCCGAATCCGCGTCAAGGCGCTTGGCCTCAATCGCGCCGAAGCGTTGCTGCGCGCGGGCCGCTACATCGAGACGCCCGCACTGCCCTCTGGTCTCGGCCTCGAGGCTGCTGGACTGGTGGAGTCGGTCGGCGAAGGCGTCGACGGTTTCGTTTCCGGTGACGCCGTCAGCATCATTCCGCCGATTTCGATGATCCGCTGGCCCGCCTATGGCGAGCTCATCACCGTCCCTGCCGCGCAGGTCGTAAAACATCCAGCGTCGCTCAATTGGGACGAGGCCGCGGCCCTCTGGATGCAGTATCTGACGGCCTATGGTGCGCTGATCGACATCGCCAAGCTCGGCAGGCAAGATATGGTCGTGATCACCGCCGCCTCGAGCAGTGTCGGACTGGCCGCCATCCAGATCGCCAACTTGGTTGGCGCAACCGCGATCGCCGTCACGCGGACCTCAGCCAAGAGACAGGCGCTGCTCGACTTCGGCGCAGTTCATGTAATCGCGTCGGCGGAAGAAGACCTGGAAGCCCGACTGAAGGAGATTGTGGGACCGAAAGGTGTCCGCGTGGTACTCGACCCGATCGGCGGGCCGATCTTTGAGCCGCTGACGGCGGCTATGTCGCATGGCGGCATTCTGATCGAATACGGCGGCCTCAGCCCCGAGCCGACGCCCTTTCCACTCTTCACCGTGCTCGGCAAGGCGCTGACGCTGCGCGGTTATCTCGTGCACGAAATCCTCGGCGATCCCGAGCGACTGGAAGCCGCCAAGACCTTCATCATCGGCGGCCTGGAATCGGGTGCGCTAAAGCCAGCCATCGCCCGGGTCTTTCCCTTCGAGCAGATCGTCGAGGCGCATCGTTATCTCGAGGCGAACGAGCAGTTCGGCAAGATCGTCGTGACCGTGTGACGCTCGAGGGCGAGCCTCGAACGATGGGCGACCTACCTTCACAAACCGACGTTGCGGCGCCAGCAACGCAGTGTACCGGCGCCGCCGTCTACCCGCCCCAACGACCCCGTGCGACCCTCTCGGCACCATAACAAATACCGAGGGTGACACCGGATATGACGACGAAAGAGACAAGGGTAGGCGTGGTCGGCCTTGGAGCCATGGGGCTCGGCATGGCGACCACGCTCGCAAGCAACGGTTTTGCCGTCAAAGGTTTCGACCTTTCCGATGACAGGCGGAAACTCGCGGCCGAAGGCGGTGTGTCGCCTTGCGAAACGCTCGCCGATGTCTTCGCTAGGATCGACTTCATCGTTTTCTCGCTGCCGACGGCGAAGGACGTCGCAGCCGTCGTCGAAGCCAATCTCGACGCACTCAAGGCGGCCGGGGATCGTGTCGTCATCATCGACACGTCAACGTCGGAACCCGACGTCTCGCGTGACCTTGCTGCAGGCCTCAATGCGCTTGGCCACGGCTTCCTCGATGCGCCGGTGTCCGGCGGTCCGGCTGGCGCGGCGAGCGGTTCGCTGACGATGATAATCGGCGGCAGCGACGCCGATGTTACCCGCGCCAAGATGGTGATCGACGCGATGGCGGCCAAGGCCCTGCACGTAGGCCCTAGCGGTGCCGGCAACGTCGCCAAACTCGTCAACAACCTGCTGGCAGCCGCTCATATGGTGACGACGGGCGAAGGCCTGAAGCTCGCGCTTTCGGCCGGGCTCGAGCCCGAACAGGCGCTGAAGGTGCTGAACGCTGCCTCGGGCAAATCGATGATCAGCGACGTGCATTTTCCGACATGGGTGATGAACGACCGCTTCGACAGCGGCTTCACCATGGGCCTGATGCGCAAGGATGTCAGGCTTGCAAGCGAGCTGGCAGCCCGCACCGGTGCCGCACTGCCGCTTTCGGCAACAGTCGCCCGGCTCTGGGCCGAAAGCCCGCTCGACAATGCCGATGACTTCACCCGCATGGGCGCATTTCGCGCCGCGGCCAACGACAACCGATAAGACAAGGGGAAGACGATGAACGACATGACCATGCCCGCCGGAAAGGCCGAGCGCATCCGCGAACTCTTCCATGGTTTCCTGCCCGGCAGCGAGATCGGCAGCTATGTCGACGGCGCGCTGATGGCAGGCTCGGGCGCTGAGCAAGACCTGACCGACCCGGCGACTGGCGAAGTTTTCGCCACATTCAAGGATGCCGGCAACGACGTCATCGATGCGGCAATGGAGGCAGCCGCCCGCGCCCAACGCGAATGGATCGCCATGACGGCATCGGCGCGCGGCCGGGTGATGAACGAAATCGCCCGCAAGATCCGTGAGCGCGCACCCGAATTGGCCGAACTGGAGAGCCGCTCCGCCGGCCGGCCGATCCGCGATATCCGCGGCGAAGCGCTGCGGGTCGCCGAGATGTTCGAATATTACGCCGGCTGGTGCGACAAGCTGCACGGCGAAGTCATTCCGGTGCCGACGTCGCACCTGAATTATGTCAGGCACGAGCCGGTCGGCGTCGTCGCCCAGATCACGCCCTGGAATGCGCCGCTCTTTACCGGCGGCTGGCAGATCGCCCCGGCCATCTGCGCCGGCAACGGCGTCGTCATCAAGCCGTCGGAGCTGACGCCGCTCAGCACCCTGGTGCTCGGCGCCCTTTGCGAAGCGGGCGGCGCACCGCGCGGTCTCGTCAATGTCATCGCCGGCGCCGGCCTGACCGCGGGGGCCGCCATGGTCGCCCACAAGAAGACGGCGCTCGTCGTCTTCGTCGGCTCAGCTCAGGCCGGCTCTGCTATTGCGGCAGCCGCTGCGAAAAACGTCGTGCCTTGCATTCTCGAACTCGGTGGCAAGTCGGGCAACATCGTCTTTGCCGATGCGGATCTCGACCGCGCCATCGTCGGCGCGCAATCGGCGATCTTCTCCGGCGCCGGCCAGAGCTGCGTTGCCGGTTCTCGTCTCTTGATCCACCGCTCGGTGCACCAGCAATTCGTCGAGCGTTACGCTCGCGCCGCCGAGCGCATTCCGGTCGGCGATCCCTATCTCGACGCCACCCAGATCGGCCCGATCAACAATGCCCGTCAATGGGCGAAGATCGACGAAATGGTGCGCCAGGGCGTGGCCGAAGGCGCGACGCTTGCAACCGGCGGTGCCAAGCCGGAAGCGCTTTCCGCTTCCGGCGGCTTCTTCTTCGCCCCGACCATCCTCGACAACGTCAAGCCCGACATGACGATTGCGCGCGAGGAAGTCTTCGGCCCGGTCGTCGGCGTCACCGTGTTTGACGACGAGGACGAGGCGGTGGCGCTTGCCAACGATAACCCCTACGGCCTTGCCGGCGCCGTCTGGACCAGGGACGTCGGCCGCGCCCACCGCATGGCCGCGCGCGTGCGCGCCGGTACGTTCTGGATCAATGGCTACAAAACGATCAGCGTCATGTCACCCTTCGGCGGCTTCGGCCGCTCCGGTTATGGCCGCTCCAGCGGCCGCGACGCGCTGCTTGCCTATACCCAGACCAAGAGCGTCTGGGTGGAGACCGCGGAAAACCCGGCCGTGGTCTTCGGCTATTCGCCGGAAGCCTGATACAGCCCCGGCTGAAACGAGAAGCGGCCGGCGAAATGCCGGCCGTTTCTTTTTGCGAGTGAAATTCCGAGCGCTCAGAATTCGAATGCGGTCGACACCATGAACGTACGCGGTGCGCCGGCGGCGAGGAAGCCGCGGGCGGACGAGGCCCAGTAGTTCTCGTCGAACACGTTCTGGACGGTCGCCCTGACTTCCACCGGCTTGCCGCCTTCGCGCTCGAAGGAGTAGCGCGCGCCAAGGTCGACCCGCGTCCAGTCCGAAACCTTCTGCGTATTCCTCTGATCATAATAGGTGCTGCCGGTATAGACGAGGCGCCCCGTCACCGTCAGATCCTCGACCCAGGGCGTGTCGTATTCACCGTAGAGGCTGATCGCCGTCGTCGGCACGCCGGGCACGCGGTTGCCATCGAACCGTTCCCCTGTCCGCGAGTTTTCTGCTTTATCGAGCTTGGCGTCCATGAAGGTGATGCCACCAAGCAAACGAACACCGTCAACCGGTTCGCCGTACGCAGACAGTTCGATGCCCCGGTTCACCTGGAGCCCATCCACGGCGAAGACGCCACCGGTCGTCAAGCCGTTGGGCTGCCTGATCTCGAACAGCGCTGCGCCCAGCATCATCTCGCCGAGATCGTACTTGAAGCCGATTTCCTTCTGCTTGCTGACGACCGGGGGGAATATCTCATTGCTGTTCAAAGCGGTGGACGGCGCTGCCGGCCCTTCGGTCAGAGCTTCGGCATAGTTGGCATAGACTGAGAGGCTGTCGGAAACGTTGAAGAGAGCGGCGACTGCGGGGCTGAACCGGGATTCCTCGTAATCGTAGGTCTGCTGACCAAGTGGCACGGGACCTGGACGCGTATTGAAGCCCCGCACACGCATCTCCTGATAGCGCCCGCCCACCGTCAGCTGGAATCGGTCTTCGGCAAACAAAAGCGTATCGGAGATTGCAACGCTGGTAGCGAGCAGGTCCGAAAATGCATGTAGGTCGTTCGAGCGCGGAAGTCCGCCCGTGTTTACCCAATCACTCGGCACGTAGACCGGATTGTAGATGTTGGTCATGTAGCTTCTGAAGCCGAGCCGACCGGGATGGAAGTAGCCGCGGTTGTTCTCGTTGAGCGCCCGGCTCACCGAGACGTTCAGCTGGTGGCCGACCGGGCCAGTATCGAACTCCGACCGAAGGCCGACCTCACCGGAAATCCCCTGGATTTCCTGCGGATTGTAGCCGAACTCGGCCAGTGCATCGCCGTTGGAATTCTGGATTGTGTAGGAGGTGCTCAGGAAGTCCTCGCGGTAGCGGCTGATACCACCGGCAGCGTAGATCGTGGTGTTGTCCAGCACGTCGAATTCGATGCGGCCAGCGACCATGTTGTGCTCGCTGTCGTGGTATTCGAACGGGTTTGACGTGTTGATGCGGCCGTCGGGTGCTTCCGGGATCTTGATGCCTGGCGCCGCCGCATTGAACAGCGAGGCCGGTGCATTGATGTTCTGCTTGGAGTGGTTGAGGTCGAGCGAGGCGCGCACCCGGTCGCCGCGATAGTCTAGTCCGAGCGACAGCACGCCGATCTCGTTCTCGTTGTGGTCAAGCGCCGTATCGCCGCCGCGATAGGAGCCGTTGAAGCGGACGCCCCATTCGCCGTCCGCTCCGAAGCGGCGGCCGACGTCGAGATGCGTCCAGAGTTGCGAGTCCGAGAGATAGGTGGTCGTCAGCCGCGTCAGCGGCTCATCGGTGGCGCGTTTGGGCACAAGGTTGATAGTGCCGCCGACGCGGCCGACGCCGCCGTTGACAAGCGTGCTCGGGCCCTTCAGGACCTCGACCCGCTCGATCCCCTCAAGGGGGCTGCGGCGCGGATTGGCGATATAGAAGAGGCCGTCATAGGCCGTATCCAGATTGGTGACCGAGAAGCCGCGAATGAAGAAGGAATCGCGCTCGCTGAACGACGGCGCATCAGAGCGCACCGACGGATCGTTGAGCGTGATGTCCGAAATCGTTCGAGCCTGCTGATCGCGGATCAGCTTGTCCGTATAGCCGGTGAGGCTGAACGGTGTCTCCTTGACGGAACGGTTGCCGAACGCGCCGAGCCGCGCACCGGTCGCCATTTGACCGCCGGCATAGGGAGCGGATGGCTGGCCGACGGTGCCGGTTTCGGGCGGCTGCCCGGCCGCCTTTCCGACAACGACGATGGGATCGAGCTTCGTCGCGCCGGCCGGAACGGCCTGAACCTGGCTTTCCACCCGTTTGGTTTTCTGGGCTTCCTGAGCCTCGGCGGATCCGGCAGCCATCGCCAGCAGCGACGCCCCCGCCAGAATTGCGCTGCCCCGCCTGCGCGAAACCAAATTGAACCTATCCCTCGCCATTCTCTAACCCCTGTATTTCCGGTAAGCGTGAAATTGTCTGCCCGTCATGGGTGCCACTCGAATTGAACCGTCCCGGCGACAACGACGTACGCGACTTTCCGCTCTGCGCGGCTGCGCAAGGCGGTTGGCGGACATCGCGGTCACCAAAGGTTATTTCGACCGACAGACAGGCCTCGTGCGCAGCAACTCGCTTCGGCAAAGCGGTGGCTCGATGGACCCTGAGCGGGCCGTAAATCCGGTTGTAAAGCGGCCCTTCGACCGTGTGCCAATATGCCGGAAACGAAAGTGAGCACTCGCGGAAAGAGTCATGGCGCAGAGGGTTGGCACAGCGATCATCGGCCCCGGAACGTCAATTATAACAACAGCATAAAACTTGATTTTCTTGCTCAAGTCTTTGCACGTATAGCTGGATTCGGCCGAGCATCCACCCGCAGCACGCGGCATTTAACGGTAAAACGCACATTGTCCCCAAGGGCCGGCACGACAGGCGTCCGTGCGCTGGTGAAAGCGTGAGATCAGGCGGCGGGCATAAGGAGATTTATCTAAGGTTCGTCCGGGCGACGTGCCCAGTTGGGGCCGTCGCAATCGGCGTTTCGGCGGCGGGATCGATTGCCCGATGGCACATCCGATATCATGGCGACGCCGTCATCCTCGCCCGTTTCCTTGTCGACGAGGCGATGGGAGACCAGGGCCGCAGGCTGCATTCCCGCAGCGCACGGCCCTGGTCGTGATCTCAATCAGGCAGCGCGGCTCCAGCTCTCGCGGCCCGCCTGGGCTTCCAACTTGAACTTCGCCAGCATCGTGCGGAGCTGACGGCTTTCTTCGGCGAGCGTTCCGCTGGCCGCTGTCGTTTCCTCGACCATGGCCGCGTTCTGCTGGGTCATCTGGTCCATGTGGTTGACCGAGGTGTTGATCTCCTGCAGCGCCGTTGCCTGTTCGCGTGCGGCGGTGGCGATCGTGTTGACGTGGCCGCTGACATTATTGACCAGGGTCTCGATCTCCAGCAGCGCCTCGCCGGTGGAGCGCACCAGCGACACGCCGTTTTCGACCTCGCTTGCCGAGCTGTGGATCAGCGTCTTGATCTCCTTGGCGGCATTTGCCGAACGTTGGGCCAGTTCGCGCACTTCCTGGGCGACCACGGCAAAGCCGCGTCCCGCCTCGCCGGCACGTGCGGCCTCGACACCGGCGTTGAGCGCCAGCAGATTGGTCTGGAAGGCGATCTCGTCGATCACCGAGATGATCTGGTTGATCCGGTTCGACGAATCCTCGATGCGGCCCATCGCGTCGATGGCGCTGCGGACGATCGCGCCCGAACGTCCGGCACTGTCCTTGGTGGCGCGCACCATTTCATGCGCCTCGTTGGCCCGTGCGGAAGAGGTCCGGACCGTCGAGGTGATTTCGTCAAGGGCTGCCGCTGTTTCTTCGAGTGCCGCCGCCTGTTGCTCGGTACGCTTCGACAGGTCGTTTGCCGCAGAGCTCAATTCGACGGAATTGTCGTTGATCGTGCCGGCCGAGGTGCGGACGTTCTGCATCGTCGAGCGCAGGGTCACCATGGTGGCGTTGACATTGGTCTGAAGCTCGGCAAACGCGCCATGGAATTCGCCACGCATGTTCTGCGTCAGGTCGGCGTCGGCGAGTGCTGCCACAACGCGGCGGACCTCGTTGACCGTCAGGTCCACGCTCGACACCAGTTCGTTGACGCTGGCGGCAAAGCGGTTGAGGTCCTCGTTGTCGTAGTCCTTGGTGATGCGGCCGGTGAAATCGCCGGCAACCGCCGAGGCAACGACGATGCTGATATTGGACTGGAGATCGCTGCTGCGGGCATGCAGCACCGCTTCCTGAGCCTTCATGGCGCGCATGCTGATGGCGTTCTTGCGGAAGACCTCGACGGCGCGGGCCATCTCGCCGATCTCATCGCGACGCGAAGCGTCGGCACCGTCGCCATCCAGCTTGCCGTCGGCAAGTTCGCTCATGATCGCGGTCAGCGACTGTACCGGAACAACAATGCCGCGGCGGGCAACGAGCAGGCTGACACCTACGCCGAAGACGATGCAGGCACCGGCCGCTGCCAAAAGGATCGTCATCGCGACGGAGGAAGATTCGAGCGCTTCGGCACGGGCCGTCGCAAGAGCGTCGCCGGAATAGGTGCTGTAGGCCTTGACGGTGGAGGTCACCGTCTTCTGGGCATCGAGCGCCTTGTCGAGTGCAGCCTTGACGGCAGCGGCGTCAGCGCCATTCGAGCCGGCAACGGCAATCATCGCCCGAATCTCGTCGAAATAGCTGTTCAGCGTCGTGCGGATGTCGTTGAGCAATTTGTCTTCGGCATCGTCGGCGACTGCCTCGATCTTGGTCAGACGACCGAGCATTTCCGAGGCGCGGGCTTCCGTTTCCGTACCGAACTCGGAAGCCTTCTCGGGCGTGGCCGCCAGCTGGTAGGTCATGCGGCTGATGGCGATGATGTCGACCCGGAGATCCATCGCCTCGCGCGCCGCTTCCTCGCGGGCGCCAACGTCGACGATCGTCGTGCCGAGCGAGGAAAGCCCGCGCGCGCCGGCGAGCGCGATAAGGGTGGAGGAAATGCCCATGACCACGACCACGAGGCCGACCTTGGTCAATATCGATAAATTCTTGAACGTCACTGCCGTGACTCCTGTGATGTCGCGATCGCGCTGGTTGGCTGGACATGGTCGGCCAAACCGGTGGGAGGAGACCCGGAATGTTGCGCGTGCTCCGTGGGAGGAGGCGGAGTTTCTGGCGCACCGACCGAGAGACACTTAGTAATTGCGAATTTAAATTAACGTTAAAACAGCAATACAGGATCATCTCAACCAACGCGGCCCCGATGACGGGAACCCCGAAAAAGCAAAGCGGGCGGGCGATTTCTCGCCCGCCCGCAGACCACCGCAGCAGTCTTGGGAGATCATTTCTTGCCGTAGCCACCGCCCGTCGGTGTGACCACGGTAAAGGCCTCGCCGGCCTCCAGAACAGTGTGGGCGCAGCCCGACAGCTCCTCGGTGCGGCCGTCGTTGCGGCGCACGAGGTTCTGGCCGAGATTGCCGGCTTCACCGCCCTTGATGCCGAAGGGGGCGACACGGCGGTGGCCGGAGAGGATGGCGAAGTCCAGTTTTTCCCGGGCACGGATGGTGCGCTTGGTGCCGTCGCCGGCCGACCACTTGCCCTTGCCGCCGGAACCGCGGCGGATGTGGAAATCTTCAAGCACCACGGGGAAGCGGGTCTCAAGGATCTCAGGATCGGTCAGGCGCGAATTGGTCATGTGTGTGTGGACCGCATCGGCACCGTTATAGCCTGGCCCCGCCGGCGCGCCCGAGCAGATCGTCTCGTAATACTGGTAGTGCGCGTTGCCGAAGGTCAGGTTGTTCATCGTGCCCTGCGCACCCGCCTGGCTTTCGACGGCTCCGAACAGGCAGTTGGTCACGGCCTGGCTGACTTCGACGTTGCCGGCAACGACGGCCGCCGGATAGCGCGGGGTCAGCATCGTGCCTTCCGGGATGACGATATGGATCGGCCTCAGGCAACCGGCGTTCATCGGGATGTCGGCTTCCACAAGCACGCGGAAGACATAGAGCACGGCGGCGCGCGTGACCGGCGCAGGCGCGTTGAAGTTGTCGCCGCGCTGTTCGGACGTGCCGGTGAAATCGACGGTCGCTTCGCGCTTGTCGCGATCGACGGTGATCTTCACCACGATCTTGCAGCCCTGGTCCATCTCATAGGAGAACTCGCCGTCGGGCAGCTGGTCGAGAACGCGGCGCACGCTTTCGGCGGCATTGTCCTGAACGTGGCCCATATAGGCCTCGACGACATCTTCGCCGAACTGCGCGATCATCTTCTTCAGTTCCGCCACGCCCTTTTCGTTGGCAGCAACCTGCGCCTTCAGGTCGTTGACGTTCTGGACGATGTTGCGCACGGGATAACGCGCGCCGTTCAACAGGGCTTCAAGCTCGGCCTCGCAGAAGCGGCCGGCATCGATGAGCTTGAAGTTGTCGATATAGACGCCTTCCTCCTCGATGTTGGTCGCAAGCGGCGACATCGAGCCGGGAGAAATGCCGCCGATATCGGCATGATGGCCGCGGCTTGCCACCCAGAAGCGGATCTCTTGGCCCTGATCGTCGAAGACGGGCGTGCAGACCGTCAGGTCGGGCAGATGCGTGCCGCCATTGTACGGCGCATTGATCAGGAAGACGTCGCCGGGATGAATGACCGGGTTCTCGCGGATCGCGGTGGCAACAGACGCGTCCATCGAGCCCAGATGCACCGGCATGTGCGGCGCGTTGGCGACGAGATTGCCCCTGTTGTCGAAGACCGCGCAGGAGAAGTCGAGGCGTTCCTTGATATTCACCGAATAGGCGGTGTTCTGCAGCGTCACGCCCATCTGCTCGGCGATCGACATGAAGAGATTGTTGAAGATCTCGAGCATCACCGGATCGGCCTTGGTGCCGATCGCGCTGCGCTCCGGCAGTGCCTTGACGCGGCGAAGCACGATGTGGTCCTTGGCCGTCAGCTCCGCCTGCCAGCCGTCTTCGACGATCACCGTCTGGTTCGGCTCGATAATGATCGCCGGGCCGTCGAGGCGCTGGCCAGGCTTGATGTCGGAACGAAGCGCCACCGGCGCATCGTGGAACTGGCCCTGGGAGTAGAAGCGGGTGCTGCGGGTAAGCGCCGGTGCGCCTTCCGTCGTTGCCAGGCCTTCGCCTTCCATTTGCGCAGCACCGCCGCCGACGGTCTCGACTTCGACCGCGTCGATCACCAGCGCCTTGTTGTCGGCAACGAAGCCGAAGCGGCGCTTGTGCAGCTCCTCGAATTCGGCGCGCAGGCGGGCAATATCGTCATGTTCCGGGAAGGTCGCGTCGACCGCCAGAACCGTATCGGTGCCGGCGTAGCGGATATGGGCGCGAAGATGGGTGCGGATCTCGTCGCGGGCAATACCCTGCGCTTCGAGTTCGCCGAGGCATTCGACCTGCAGTTCGGCGCCAAGCTCTGCAAGCGCTGCCGGCGCCTTGGCGTCGAGGGCGACGCCAAGCGCTTTCTGGCGAGTGGCGCGGATATCGGCGAGGCCCATGCCATAGGCCGACAGCAGGCCTGACATGGGATGGACCAGAATGCTCTTCATCCCCAGAGAATCGGCAACGAGGCAGGCGTGCTGGCCGCCCGCACCACCGAAGCAGCTCAGCGCATAGCGCGTCACGTCGTAGCCGCGCTGGACGGAGATCTTCTTGATCGCCTCGACCATGTTGGCGACCGCGATGCGGATGAAGCCGTCGGCCACATCCTCAGGCGCCCGGCCATCGCCGATCTCGGCGGCCATCGCCGCAAACCGCTGACGCACCGCTTCGACGTCGAGACGCTCGTTCTGCTCCGGCCCGAACAGCGCCGGGAAGAATTCCGGCAGCAGCTTGCCGAGCATCACATTGGCATCGGTGACCGCGAGCGGCCCGCCGTTGCGATAGCAGGCGGGGCCGGGATTGGCGCCGGCGGAATCCGGGCCGACGCGGAAGCGTTCGCCGTCGAAATGCAGGATAGAGCCGCCACCCGCCGCAACCGTGTGGATCAGCATCATCGGCGCGCGCACGCGCACACCGGCGACTTCGGTTTCGAAGGCACGCTCGTATTCGCCATCGAAATGGGCAACATCCGTGGAGGTCCCGCCCATGTCGAAGCCGATGACGCGGTCGAAACCGGCGGCCTCACCGGTTTTCGCCAGGCCAACGACGCCTCCGGCCGGGCCGGAGAGGATCGCATCCTTGCCCTGGAACATGTCGGCAGCGGTCAGGCCGCCCGACGACATCATGAACATGACGCGAGCGCCGGAGCGTGCGACATCGAGCTCGCTCGATACCTGCGCCACGTAGCGGCGCAGCACCGGCGAGAGATAGGCGTCGATGACGGTGGTATCGCCGCGGCCGACATATTTGATCAATGGCGAGACTTCGTGGCTGACCGACACCTGCTCGAAGCCCATTTCGCGGGCGAGCCGGGCGACCAGCGCCTCGTGCTCGGGATATTTGTAGGCGTGCATGAAGACGATCGCGACGGTGTTGTATCCCTGGTCGCGAAGCGCCGTCAGCGCCTGTCGCGCTTCCGCCTCGTCGAGCGCCTGCTCGACCGTGCCGTCGGCCAGCACTCGTTCGCCGAGTTCGACGATGTCCTTATAGAGCGCTTCCGGCTTGATGATTTCGGTCGCAAAGATGTTCTTGCGCTCCTGGTAGCCGATCCGGAGCGCGTCGCGGAAGCCGCGCGTCGTCACCAGTGCCAGCGGTTCGCCCTTGCGCTCGAGCAGCGCATTGGTCGCGACCGTCGTGCCCATGCGCACTTCGCTGATGAGGCCGGCCGGGATAGGCGCACCGGTCGGCAGGCCCAGATGCAGGCGGATGCCCTGCACGGCCGCATCGCGGTAGGCTTCCGGATTCTCCGACAGCACCTTGCGCGCATGCAGAACGCCTTGCGGATCCCTGCCGATCACGTCGGTGAAGGTGCCGCCACGGTCGATCCAGAAGTCCCAGCTGCCGGTTTCGCGTGCGCTCATCGTCCATCCCTCTCACTCGTATGCCGACAGCTCGGGTCGGCTCCGAAAATCATCAAAGCAGTTCGTTGACAAAATGTCGATAAAATGATGACATAAAATCGTCAAGATGAGGAAGTGCTGAATGACGAAGAAGTCTGAGGAGAGCTTTGACGGCAGGGAGTGGGCGCAAGACGCTCTGCCCGGCCATATGAAGCCCGTGGCCGCCATCGGGCCGATCGTCTCCTCCGCCCATCTGGCCGAAGGCGGATCTCCGGGTCTCTCCGAAGTCGAGTACGGCCTGATTCTCGCCTCGCACGCGTTTCACCGCTGGATGGTGCGCTGTATGGCCGCCGCCGGCGTGCCTGGCCTCTCATCCACAGAAATCCTGATCCTGCATACGATCCGCCACCGCGATCGCGGCAAGAAGCTCGCTGACATCTGCCTGGTGCTCGACATCGAAGACACGCATGTCGCGACCTACGCCATCCGCAAGCTTGAGGCGGCAGGCCTTGTCACCACCGGCAAGGAAGGCAAGGAAAAGACCATCCAGATCACCGACAAGGGTGCTGACGCCTGTACCCGTTATGCACAGATCCGCGAGCGCCTGCTCGTAACGTCGACGGCCAATGCCCGCCCTTCCGAGGAAACGCTATCGGAAATCGCCGCCGTGCTGCGCTTCATGTCGGGTGCCTACGAACAGTCCGCGCGCGCCGCGACCACATTGTGACAAGGAAGATCGCGTGACTGCTGATACGACACCCCCGCTGCTGGCGGTACAGAACCTATCCGTCGCCTTCAATGGCAATGCCGTCGTCGAAGACCTGAGTTTTTCGGTCACTGCCGGACGCACGCTCGCAATCGTCGGCGAATCCGGCTCCGGCAAATCGGTGACGTCGCTGTCGATCATGCGGCTTGCCGACATGATGGGCGGACAGTTCCCGACCGGAAAGATCCTGTTCCAGGGCAAGAACGGCGCGGTGAACCTCACGGTCGAACCGCAAAAAGCGATGCGCAGCATTCGCGGCAAGGAGATCGCCATGATCTTCCAGGAGCCGATGACCTCGCTTAACCCGGTGTTCACCATCGGCGACCAGATCGCCGAAGTGCTGATGCTGCACGAGAAGATGACGAAGGCGCAAGCGCTAGCAGAGACATGCCGGCTGCTCGACATGGTGCGGCTGCCCGATTCCGCCGAACTCGTCGGCCGTTATCCGCATCAGCTTTCCGGCGGCATGCGCCAGCGCGTGATGATCGCCATGGCGCTTGCCTGTCGCCCCAAGCTTCTGATCGCCGACGAGCCGACGACGGCGCTCGACGTCACCATCCAGGCCCAGATCCTCACCATCATCCGCGACCTCCAGAAGGAGCTCGGCATGGCGGTGATTTTCATCACCCATGACATGGGTGTGGTGGCAGAAATGGCCGACGATGTCGTGGTCATGTGGAAGGGTCGCAAGGTCGAGGAAGGCCCGGTCGCCGAGATCTTCGCCAATCCGAAGCACCCCTATACCCAGACGCTGCTTTCCGCCGTGCCGAAGCTCGGCAGCATGACCGGCGAAGACTTCCCCAAACGCATGCCGCTGACGATGATGATCGACGGCGCGCCGACGTTGGTCGGCGAGGAGCATATCCAGCGCACCGCCCGCTACGACGCAGCGCCGATCCTCTCCGTGCGCGACCTCGTCACCCGCTTCGACGTCAAGAAGAACCTGTTCGGCAAGACCACGCATCGGGTTCACGCCATCGAAAATGTCAGCTTCGACATCTTCCCGGGCGAAACGTTGGCCCTCGTCGGCGAGAGCGGTTCCGGAAAATCCACGATCGGCCGCACGATCCAGCAGCTTCAGAACGCCACGTCGGGTGAAATCCTCTTCGGCGGGCGCCCGGTTTCCGCCATGAGCTTTGCCGAGCGCCAGCGGCTGAAGCAGGAAATCCAGTACATCTTTCAGGACCCCTTCGCCTCGCTTGATCCGCGCAAGACCGTCGGCTTCTCGATTGCCGAACCGATCCGCACCCATGGGCTGATCCTCGGCGAAAAGGCGATTGCAAAGCGTGTCGACGAGTTGCTGGAGCGCGTCGGGCTGACGTGCGCCCATGCCCAGCGTTACCCCCATGAGTTTTCCGGCGGCCAGCGCCAGCGTGTCTGCATCGCCCGCGCCCTGGCGTCGCGGCCAAAGCTCATCATCGCCGACGAAGCGCTGTCGGCGCTCGACGTCTCCATCCAGGCGCAGATCATCAACCTCTTCATGGAGCTGCAGGAGCAGGAAGGGCTCGCCTACCTCTTCATCAGCCATGACATGGCCGTGGTCGAGCGCATGAGCCACCGCGTCGCCGTGCTTTATCTCGGCCAGGTGATGGAGTTCGGCAGCCGCCGCCAGGTGTTCGAAACCCCTGGTCATCCCTATACCCGCCGGCTGCTTTCGGCCGTGCCGGTCGCCGATCCCGGCAAGGGGCGCGACCGCGGGATGATCGAGGGCGAGATCCCGAGCCCGATCCGGCGTGTCGGACAAGAACCCGCGGTATTGCCGCGCAAGGAGATCGCGCCAGGCCATTTCGTGGCCCTGGACGCGTAAAGCCGCTTTCTCCGCGAGGGGAAGGCAGTCGAAACAGGAGTGAGTAAAAAATGATCAACAAAAAGGGGATCCACGCCGCCTTCATCGCGCTTGCGCTGACTGGCAGCCTTCTGACGACCGGGCCGGCCTTTGCCGCTGGCACATTGACGGTTTCGTCGCCGCAGGATCCGGGCAGCTGGGATCCGGTCGACACGTTCCTCGTCAACTGGGCGTCTGTCTCCACCAACATTTTCGACGGCCTGACCTATCGCGGCCCTGACCGCAAGCTGGTTCCCGGCCTCGCGACATCATGGGAAGAGCTCGACGGCGGCAAGCGCCTGCGCTTCACGCTGCGCGAAGGCGTCAAGTTCCACAATGGCGAGCCCTTCAACGCTGAAGCCGTGAAGTACACCTTCGACCGCCTGCTCGGCGAAGAAGGTTCGAAGGGGCCGCAGAAGTCCAACTACGCGGTGATCGAGCGTGTCGAGATCGTCGACGAGAAGACCGTCGATCTGCACCTGAAGGCGCCGGATCCGGTTCTCTTGACCAAGCTTGCCGGCTATGGCGCGATGATCGTTCCGCCGAAGTACATCCAGGAAAAGGGTGAGGACTACTTCAACACCCATCCCGTCGGTACCGGCCCGTTCAAGTTCGTCTCCTATGAACCGAAGGTCGCTATCAAGCTCGAAGCCTTCGCTGATCATTGGGGCGGCGCGCCGAAGCTTTCCAACCTCGACTTCCGCTTCATCGCCGAGCCGGCGACCGCCGTTGCCGAACTGCAGGCGGGCCGCGTCGACCTCGTCATCCCGCCGACCATTCCGATCGGCATGATCCCGACGATCCAGGGCGACGACAAGCTCGAGATCGTCTCGACCCCCGGCCCGACGGTCTATGCGCTGCGCTTCAACACCCGCGACGGCATCACCAAGGATCCGAAGGTCCGCAAGGCGCTGATCCTCGGCGTCGACCGCGACACCATCATCCAGTCGATCCTCGGCGGCCAGGCCGCTTCGATCGCCAGCTTCCAGGGCGAACTGTCGTTCGGCTTCGATCCGGCCATGAAGCCGCTGCCCTACGATCCCGAGCAGGCAAAGGCTCTTCTGAAGGAAGCGGGCATCGCTCCGGGCGCGTCCGTCCAGATCGACGTGCGCGGCAACGACGCGACCTTCAACGAAGTGGTGCAGGCTGTTGCCAGCTACCTGCAGCTCGTCGGCATCAACGCCACCATCAAGCCGTATGAGACCAACGTCCTCCTCAACGACATCATCCCAGCCGGCAAGACCGGCGCGATGTTCCAGCAATCCTGGGGCGGCTGGACGCTCGACTACGACAACACGGCTTACTCGATGTACCACTCGGGCGAAAAGTGGAACCCGTACGACAGCGATGCGGAACTCGACAAGCTGCTCGAATCCCAGCGCTCGATCACCGATCAGCCCAAGCGTGAGGAAATCCTCAAGCAGATCGCCAACTACGCCGCCGACCGGTCGTTGGAAATGCCGCTCTACAACCTCAACGCCATCTATGGCGTGAGCAAGCGCGTCAAGAACTTCACGCCCGTTCCCGACAGCCGCCTGCGGCTGACGGACGTCACGGTAGAGTAACAATCGGATCCGCCGCCCTTCATTGCGGGGCGGCGGATCGTCTTCATGAAGGGCGGGTAACTTGGCCGGATTTTTGATCAAACGTGTTCTGCAGGCGGTGTTCGTCGTTTTCGTCGTAACGCTCACCGTCTCATTTGCTATCCGCCTGACCGGCGACCCGGCACTGATGCTCGCTCAAGGCGCTGGCAGCATCACCGAAGAAGACCTTGCGCGAATCCGCGAGGCGCTCGGGCTCAACCAGCCGTTCATGGCGCAGTACTTCGCATTCATCAAAGGCCTGTTCGTCTTCGATTTCGGCCGCTCGTTCATGGGCGGAACCCCGGTCTCGCAGTTGATTGCAGCCGCCCTGCCCGCCACAATGATGCTGGCCTTCGCCTCGCTCATCGTCTCGATCATCATTTCGATCCCGCTCGGCATCAAGGCTGCGGTGGCCCGCGGCAAGTGGGCCGACCAGGCGATCCGTATCCTGTCGCTCGTCGGCCTGTCGTTCCCGAACTTCTGGCTGGCGATCATGCTGGTGCTGTTGTTTTCGATCACGCTGAAATGGTTGCCGCCGAGCGGCATGGACGGGTTTGCAAGCTTCATCATGCCTGCCGTCACCATGGGCATCATCCTGACGGCGACCAATGTCCGCCTGGTGCGCACGGCGATGCTCGAAACGCTGCAGTCGCAATACATCATGGTCGCCCGCGCCAAGGGCTTGAGCGAAAGCAAAGTGCTTTACAAGCATGCCCTTCGTAACTGCGCGATCCCGCTGATCACCTATTTCGGCCTCCAGTTCGGCGGTCTTCTCGGTGGCATCGTCGTCGTCGAGCGCGTGTTCAACTGGCCGGGCATGGGCACGCTTGCCTTCGACGCCGTCGGCGCGCGCGACTATCCCGTGCTGCAGGCCGTCATCACCGTGCTCTCGCTGATGATCGTCGGCGTCAACCTCATCGTCGACATCGCCTATGGCCTCGTCGACCCGCGCATCCGGACGGAGTGAGCCGATGACCACCAAGGCCGCAAACAGCCGCTTCGCCCGTTTCCGCAACCTCGAATTCATCCTCGGCGCGCTGCTTGCCGGCGGCATGTGCCTCGCCGTCCTCTTGTCTGGCGTGCTTTTCCCCGGTGGCGCCGACAAGATCGATCTGATGGCGCGCCTGACTGCCCCATTCGTCAACTGGGCGCACCCGTTCGGCACCGACCCGCTCGGACGTGACGTGCTCGCGCGCGTTGTCGCCGGCGGCAAGATTTCGCTGCTGGTCGGCTTCACCTCGGTTGCCGGCGCCGTCGTCGTCGGCGTGGTGATGGGCTTGGTCTCCGGCTATTACCGTGGCTTCTGGGACATGGTGGTCATGCGTTTTGCCGACGTGCAGCTGGCGCTGCCGTTCATCCTGCTTGCCATCACCTTCATCGCCATTGTCGGCGGCGGGCTGACCAACACGATCGTGCTGCTGATCATCTCGCAATGGGTGCAGTATGCCCGCCTCGTGCGCGGCTCGGTGCTGTCGCTGCGCGAGCGCGAGTTCATCCAGTCTGCGCGTGCTATCGGCGTGCGCGACTACAAGATCCTGTTCCAGCATCTGCTGCCGAACCTGATCGGACCGGTCATCGTGCTGATGACGCTGAACGTCGCCAACAACATCCTGCTCGAGAGCAGCCTGACCTTCCTCGGCCTCGGCGTCGACCCGTTGATCCCCAGCTGGGGCGGCATGCTCGCCGATGGCCGCACCTACCTGCAGAATGCCTGGTGGGTCAGCGTCTTCCCGGGCCTTGCCATCCTTCTCACCGTCCTTGGCCTCAACCTTCTCGGCGACTGGCTCCGCGACAGTCTCGATCCAACAGGCAGAACTTCACGATGACCACGATATTCGAAGGGACCTTCGAGCGCACGCTCGACACCATGCTCGCAACCTACGGCAAGGAGGCCGCCCGCGGCACCCGGCTGGAGGCATGGCTCTTCGATGACCGTGAAAGCCGCAAGGCGGCCGAGCAGAAGCTCGCCGCCTTCGGCGTCGAGGCAAAGTTCAGGAGCGCATACAAGCCTCTCCTGCATTTCTTCCTCGAGGAGATTGATCTCAAGACGTTGAAGCGCGTCGACATCCGCTATCCGCAGCCGGAAGGCTGCCCGGCAAACCGCTTCCTGCTCGAGGCCTATCCGTTGGCAGCACTGGTCGGCGATGCCGAGATCGCGTTTGCCGGCGGCAGCCAACAGGCACTGACCTATGACGTTGCCCTGACCTTTGCCGACGGACGCAGGGAAGACCACGCGGTGTTCGCGCCCAACCGCCAGCATAGCGATTTCATCGGCGAAACGCTGCTGTCGCCGACCGGCTGGGTCCGTCTGGACGACACGAGCAGCAAGCGGCGCGAATGCCATCTCGAAACCGACTATGAGCGGCTGTTTACAGGCGCCATGCGGGCGATCGCCGAACATGGCTGGGGCGACAGCGAACCCTATTTCGACGAACTCAACATCCGCGCAACGCTGCCGATCAACGACCTACGACTGCCGGTCGGCGAAGAGGTCGTCAGCCTGCGCGAGGCGCTGCACGAGGACTTCTACTTTTCACTGCTCGAAGTCTTTCAGAAGAAGTCGGGCCGGCCTCTTGGCGACCGCGGCCTGAAGCCGGGCCAGATCGTGCCGGAAATCGTCTTTGACGAGGGCAAGCCCACAATCCGCGTCGAAACACGGCCGCTCGCCACGGCAGACGCCGATGGCGAGATCCAGCCTGTCGACACCGCGCAGGCACCGCTCGCAGTTGCCCAGATCCATGCCGAACTGGGAAAAGTCGACGGCCAGCCTTTCGAGGCGGTCTCGCGCGCCGGTCGTCCCGTCAAGGCACGCTACCACAAGGGCAGCGATGCTGCCGTGATGATCAGCGGCGGCCAACACCCCAACGAGACCACCGGCATCGTCGGCGCGCTTCGAGCAGCCCAGACGCTTGCTGCACGCTCCGGCGCACACTTCACCATCTCGCCGCTCGAGAACCCCGACGGCTACGCCGTTCACCAGCGCCTGCGCGCCGACAACCCGCTGCACATGCATCACGCAGCCCGCTACACGGCACTTGGCGACGATCTCGAATACCGCGTCGGCGCCGCCCTTAACGAGCGGGCGATCCGCAACGAGGCGGATGCGCTGTCGGGTGCCGAGCTTCACGTCAACCTGCACGGCTACCCCTCGCACGAGTGGACGCGGCCGCTGTCGGGCTATGTGCCACGCGGCTTTGCCATGTGGACCTTGCCGAAGGGCTTCTTCCTGATCATGCGCCACCACGCCGACTGGGAGGCTCGCGCCGAACAGCTGATCGAAGCGGTGACGGCGCGTCTCGCTGCTGTCCCCGGCCTGCTTGCGTACAACAACAGGCAGATCGCGCTTTACGAGACCCATGCCGGCGAAACCGGCTTCCGCATCATCAACGGCTTCCCCTGCATGATTTCCGTCGACGATCGCCACAAGGCGCCGTTGACGCTGATCACGGAATATCCCGACGAAACCATCTATGGCGACGCCTTCGTGGCCGGCCATGACGCTCAACGGGAGACGGTTCTGGCGGCCTACGACGCGTTTCAATCGATGATGGCAGTCGCATAGGCTTTCTTTCGGCGCGACCTACGCCGAGGACACGACGGCCCTTCAAGGCCGTCGCACCTGCCTGGATCAGCGGCACTTTCAACGGCGTCCATCGTGGCCGACGATGGACGTTCGGCACCGCAACGTTCCACTTGCGGGCAGCAAGGCACGTCCTGCGTCTCGGGCCAACGCAGGCGACCAGATCAGCCACAGGCTGATGTATCCCGCGGATCTGTATGCGTCGGTTGGAAGCGGGGGAACCTTTCGCACGTTACGAAGTTGAGCCCGCAAGAGCTTGTGATCTCGCAGCGATACGGAGATGCAAATGAAAATGGAGAAGATCGGCAGGGCGAGGTTGAAGCTGCGCTTGCCTCTCTATCGGCATGTTCTGTCGGACTTGAAGAGCCCTTCATTGAACGAGATTTTCGTCGCCTATGCGGAAGCGTCGATGCAGCTCGATGCCCTGCGTTCGAGCGATCACCCTGATCAGTCTTTGATCGAGGAATACGAGCGAACTTGCAGGGAGATCGAAAACAGCATCGAACCGTATCTGCGCATGTTTCGACCACCCCTGACGATGGGTGGTCGCTGAGGGCAGGAAAAGAAAAAGGGACGACACTTTTGTGCGACTGTCCCGGCTGCCTTGCCGAACCGTTAGCATGTCCCAGCTTGGCCAGAGCGAACTTGAGGCGGGACAAGAAAGTGCTGAACCGATGGAACTCGCACGCCCCACGGGCGTTATTCCACCGGAGGTGCAGTCATGTCCAAACATACCCCTGAGCAACGGTTGAATACGCAACCGCCCAAACCGGTGTTCGATGTCGTAGAACACTGCGTCCGGCACAGCATAAACAGCAAGGAACAGGGAAAGCTCCTTTCGCTGCTCGGGAGGTTCGCGAGCAGACATGAGCTCGAAACCAACGCCCCGCTAAAACCCCCGCGCTTCCGCTGAGCGATGCGCTGAATCCGTCAGGCGAGTACACGTGAGCCAAAGCAACTGCGTTGTACCGGGTGCTGCGCGGATGAGCGTACCGGGGCGACCTTGAACTCACCACCCGTCAGGCGTTAGCCGTCTTTAGCACCGGCACGCCCTCAGCATCACGTTGCTTCACCGCTTCGATATCGCGGTAGCCATCTGCCGGGTGAACCTTCGGCAGATAGGGACCTTCGCCGAAGAGTTTTTCGCGCAACGTGCCCGGCTTGTAGGTCGTGGGATAGGCTCCACGCTTTTGCAGCTCTGGCACGATATGCGCGACGACATCCTCGAAACTGTCTGGTGTCACCGCATAAGCAATGTTGAAGCCGTCAACATCCGTGTCGTCTACCCATTCCTGCAAAATGTCGGAGATACGGGTCGGCGAACCGACAAACACCGGACCCATACCGCCGATGCCGCCGAACTGGGCGAGTTCGTCGATTGTCCAGGACCTGTCGCCGCCGGCGACATGCTCGACAAAGGAGTGGATCGCATTGGTCTCGATCCTTTCTACAACGTCGGTCGGGGCGTACTGGCCGAAATCGATCCCGCTCCAGCCCGACATGAACGTCAGTGAACCGTCGTAGGAAACGTAGCTCTTGTAATCCTCAAACTTCCGCTGCGCCTTTTCTTCGGTCTCGTCGGTTATGATCGTGATCAACGTGTAGATATAGACTTTCTTCGGGTCGCGGCCGGCGTCGGCGATCCTTTGACGGATATCGGCAACATAGGCCTTCAGCACCGACTTGGTCGGCGCTGCCACGAAGATGCATTCCGCGTGGGCTGCGGCAAAGGCCTTTCCGGGACCGGATGCGCCAGCCTGATAGAGAACCGGCGTGCGTTGCGGCGACGGCTCCGTCAGGCCGTAACCTGGAACCTCGAAGAACTTGCCCTTGTGGGCGATTTCATGGACCTTTTCCGGATGGGTGAAAATGCGCTTGCTTCCATCGCGCACCACCGCGCCTTCTTCCCACGATCCTTCGAGCAGCTTGTAGAGCACCTCGACATACTCGGCGGCGACCTCGTAGCGGTTGTCGTGCTTGCGCAAGCCGCCCTGCCCGACATTCTTCGCACCGCTTTCCAGATAGGACGTGACGATGTTCCAGCCCAGGCGGCCCTTGGAGTGGTGATCGGCTGTGGCGAGGCGCCGGGCGAACGTATAGGGGTGCTCGAATGAGGTGGAAGCGGTGAGGCCGATGCCGAGATGCTCGGTGGCAAGAGCGATGGGCGCGACAAGCTGCAGCGGATCATTGACCGGGATCTGCGCCGCCTGATGAATGGCATGGTAGTTCGAGCCTTTGTAGACGTCGTAATAGCCGATGACGTCGGCGATGAAGATACCGTCAAAAACGCCGCGTTCCAGCGTGCGTGCCAGATCCTGCCAATAGTCAAGGTCCTTGTACTTCGAGGACTTGTCGCGCGGATGCGCCCAGAGGCCCGGTGACTGATGGCCGACACAGTTCATATCGAAGGCGTTGAAACGGATGTGGCGGGTCATGGCATTCTCCAGTGCAGTGACGCGATGCCAACCGGCATCATTTCTACAGCAGTAACGCGGCTAACAGTCTGTTTTTATCCACTTTATCTTGAGCGCATTCGGGCTCTGGCGTGTTGGCATGTTCGGATACCGCCACCACGAAACCGGTGATCGATGCCGACGTTGAGGGCAAGATCGCGCAGCAAGACTTCAGGTCCTGGCAGCCGCCTTGCGGTTGGCAAAGCCGATCGCAAGAACCGAGAAAATGAGAAGTCCTGTGCCGACCTGCTGCCAGTAGAAGTTCAGGCCAGAGAGAAGCAGGCCATTGGCGACAATGCTGAGAAGAAGCACGCCGAGCACCGTGCCAGGGATGTTCGGCCGACCATGCGGACTCAGCGTCGTACCGATAAAGGTCGCGCCAATGGCATTGAGCAGGAAGGCGTTGCCGGACGACGGAATATAGACGGTCACGGTCGATGTCAGGATCAAGCCGACAACGGCAGCGATACCCGACACGAGGATGTAGGTCGCGGCCGTGTAACGCCGCAACGCAATGCCCGAATAGCGCACAACGCTGGCCTGAATGCCGGTTGCAAGCACCACGCGACCGAACCTTGAGCGCGACAGGCCAAGCCAAGCGCCGGCGATCACCAAAGCAGCAACGAGGAGCGGGACCGGAATGCCCACGATGGTGCCGTGGCCGAGGAAACGGAAGGCGTCCGGCACACCCGTTGGCGGCAGATAGACCGGGTTGCCGCCATTGGTCAGCAACTGTTGCACACTGCGACCGACGAAGAGTGTGCCGAGCGTGGCAAGGAACGGCGAAATGCCGATACCCGCAATCAGAACCGCATTGAAAAGGCCGACGACAACACCGCCGGCAAGTCCGCCAAGTGCGGCAAGCGGGATAGGCTGCCCGGCTAGAACGAGGGAGACAAAGGCAAAGCTCGCGAAATCGATGGCGGTGCCGACCGAGAGGTCGATACCGCCGGCAGAGACGGCGAAGGTCATGGCAGTTGCGACGATGGCGAGAAGCGCAAAATTGTTGACCAGCACACTGAGCAGGTTGGCCCCGGAAAGAAACGCGGGCGCAAGCCATGCGAAGAGGACGAAGACGGCTGCAAGCGCTGCGATCAGGGCGTGGCGCCCGATGCTGCGGGTGACTGTCGGGATCGAAACGGAAAGCTGGCGAGCCGGCATATCAGATATTCTCCTGGCGACGCAGCAGCGTCGTTGCGGACACCACGAGCAGGATGAGCAAGCCCTGAACGCCGCTCACCAGCGTGCTCGAGATGTTGAGGAGCTGGAAACCGTTGATCAAGAACCCGACGAACAGCGTCGAGAGCAGCGTTCCCGTGATCGTCGGCACCAGCCGGCGCGAAAACACCGAGCCCAGTAGCGCCGTGACAACGACCGGGAGCAGCATGTCGCCCGCCCCTGTCGTGCTGCCGCTCAGGAAGGAAACAGAGAGGATCCCGGCAAACCCGCCGCACAGGCCACTCGCGATGAAGGACCCGGCCACGAAGGCCTTGACGGGCAGCCCCGCGGCGCGCGCCGCCTGCGGGAACTCGCCGACCGCATAGAGCCTGAGCCCCAGCGGAGTAAACTGCACGGCGGCGGCAACGAGCAGCGTGAAGCCGAGTAGAACATAGGCGAGCACGGGAATACCCAACGGCCCGCTGGCGGACAGGGCGGCCAGGAGCTCGCTCGAAGCCGGCACGACGGTGTTTTGAGTAAGCACAAGTTCGAGGCCCGCGACAACGTTCATGACGGCAAGCGTCGCCAACAGTGGCACGATGCCGGCAAGCGTAACCGCGGCCGCGTTGACCGCACCAATGACAAGCCCGGTCCCCAAAGCCGCCATGATTGCCACTGCGTCGCCCTGTCCCGCCTGCACCAGCGTCGCATAGACGGCCGCGCTCAGGCCCATGTTGGCGGCGAGCGAAAGGTCGATGCCACCCGTCACGACGTTGGAACCGCCACCGATCACAACGATCGTCAGGCCAATGGCAAGAACGCCGGCTATGGCGGATTGTCCGAGCACGTTTCCGATATTGCCGACCGTCAGGAAGAACGGCGCGGTCACGGAGAAGAACACAAGGACGCCGATGAAGACGGCCAGCGAGCCTCCCCGTAACGCAAGTGCTGCGGCCTGCCGCCCGTATGCGGGTCGGTCATTTCGCGGCTCCTGCGGGTTGCCTGCATCCGGTTCCGCCAAGGAACCGGGAATGTAGTATGGGGCGTCAACCAACATTGCTCAGCGTCTCGTAGGCGCCCGTCACTTCCGAAAGGATCTGATCGGTGCTCGTTTGGGAGGAAATGAATTCCCGCGTGACCTGGCCGCGGAAGAAGACGAGGATGCGGTCGGTTACCCCGAGCAGTTCCTCAATGTCGGACGAAAGCACGATGATGCCTGCGCCGCGTTGGGCAAGCTCGCCAATCAGCGTGTAGATCTCGACCTTGGCCGCGATATCGACGCCAACAGTCGGCTCGTCGAGCAGGTAGATCTCGGACTGGCGGCTCAGCCATTTGGCAATCGCCACCTTCTGCTGGTTGCCGCCGGACAGCGTCTTGACCAGCGCTTCGATACCATCCGTCTTGATCTGCAGGCGTTTGACGAGGTCTTCGGTCGCGCGTCTTTCGGCGGCCCGATCGAGCACCCCCCTGGAGAAGCGGTCGAGGCTGGCAAGCGTCGTGTTTTCCGTGACCGAGAGTTCGAGCGCCACACCGTCCCGTCGGCGGTCTTCCGGCACAAGTGCGAGGCTTTTGGCCGTGGCCTTCGCCGGAGTTGCGGTGAAGATCGGCTCGCCCTTGACCGCCACCGAGCCGGCGGTCGCCGTTTCCAGGCCGAAAAACGTGCGGAGGATTTCTTTTGCACCCGATCCCAAGAGCCCCGTCAACCCAAGCACCTCACCCTTGTGCAGCGTGAAGGACACGTTGGCGTAGCGGTTCGCCAGGCTGAGAGCATTCACCGCAAGCAGCGCCTCGCCGGCAACGACGTGCGGCTTCGGATACAGATCGCCGATCTCGCGGTTGACCATCAGCGCGCCGATTTCGGCAGCCGAGGTTTGCTTGACCGGCAGCGTCGCGACATCGCGGCCGTTGCGCAGGACCGTCACCGTATCGCAAAGTGCGGCGATTTCGCCGAGGTAATGCGAGATGTAGATGATCGTGACGCCATCGTCTCGAAGGCGTCGGATGAGTTGGAACAGAAGATCCGCCTCGCGCCGGACGAGTGCTGCCGTCGGCTCGTCGAAGACGAGGACCTTCGGGTTGTCGAGCAGCGCCCGCGTGATCTGGACGATCTGCTTTTCGGCAGCCGAAAGGTCCGCGATCAGCGCTGAATGCGGCAGCCGCAGGCCGAAGTAGCGATCGAGTATCTCCCCAGACCGGCGACGCATCAGCGCACGATCAAGGAACGGCGTTCCTGCAATACGCGGTTCGCGACCGAGAAAGAGCGCTTCGCCCACCGTGAAGGTCGGAACCAGCAGGCGATCCTGATGGATGAAGTGGATGCCGAGTTCCTCGACCAGATGCGGTGTCAGCCGGTCATAGGCCTTGCCATCGATCTCGATCCTGCCCTCGTCTGCCTCATGCAGGCCGGCGAGCAGCTTGATCAGCGTCGACTTGCCGGCGCCGTTCTGGCCAACGAGACCGTGCACCGTGCCGCGCTTGACGGCCATTGACGCACCGGAAAGCGCTTGCGCGCCTCCGAACCGCTTCACGATGGCGTCAAGGCGAATGATGTCGCCGACTTCGCCCCTCACCGTTTCAACCATTGCCGCTTTCTCCTGCACATCCTCGGAACGGATGGATCGCAGCCTTCCGTCGCAATCCGTTGTCGAGGCCGGATCAGCCGATGCCGAGCTTCCTGGAGATCTCGCCGACATTCTGCTTGTTGGCGAGCAGAGCAGGCACATAGGTTTCGCGCGCTAACGTCTCGCCGGCGAGGTATCTGGCGACGTTCTGGATCGCGACGCGACCGAGTTCTGCCGGTTGTTGGGCGACGTCGGCAGCCGCCGGCGAATTTGCGTCGGCGACGAGTTGGAGGACTTCCGGACTGCCGTCGACGCCATAGGTCTTGATCTCGGTGCGGCCTGCGGCGGTCAAAGCCTGCGTCGCGCCAAGCTGCGGAATGTCCCAGGCAGACCAGATCGCCTTGATGGACCCCTTCTCAGGATACTTGTTGAGGATCGCCGTAATCTGGGTGAAGGCGTCCTGCACCGTGTTCGGGATCACGTCGCGCAGCTCCGGCTGCACGATCTGCACCTTCGGGAAGTACTTGATGACGTTGACAAGCTGATCATAGCGGATCGCGCATGGCGTGACGCCGTAAAAGCCATTGAACACGACAATATTGCCCTCTCCCCCGATATCGGAAACGAGCTGGAGAGCGAGGTCCTTGCCGATGCCCCAGTTGTCGGACGTGGAGTTGTTGATCGAGTTCACCGAACCGACATCGATCGTGAAGACCGGAATGGCCGCATCGCGCGCTTTCTTCAGCCACGGATCGATCACGCTCAGCGTGCCGAGAAGCTGGACGATGGCATCCGGCTTCTGCGCGATAAGGGTTTGAAGCTGGGAGACGAGCTTGCCGTCGTTGCGACCGGCATCGACAGCGATCGGCTCGCCACCGAGGCGCTTCACCTCTTCGACCTGGGCATTGTAAGCCTGCAGATCGAAGAAATGGTCCGTACCGGCGGTGCTGATGCCGATGCGTTTGCCCTTCAGCGAGAGCTCGCCCTGAGCGAAGGAGGCGCGGCTCGTCAGAAGCCCCGACCCCGCAACGATGCCGGCTGCGGCCGTAAGCTTCAGAATGTTGCGGCGGTTGACGCCGGTGCGGGTCTCTTCCGTCATGCTGGTTCTCATCCTTTGGATTAAAGATATAATCCATAAATTAAGTGATTTATTATTACAAAACAGAGAGAATTTTCCAATTCTAGACGGGGGACAGAAATATTAGCACTGTCGCCGGCGCCCTTCGCGTCGCCGCCCCGACCTTCAACCGCGATGGTCGAGGCGGGAGACGAGCCGGTCGCCGAGCCACTGGATGCCGCAGACGAGCACGATGAGAACGGCAACGACAGCGATCATGACGGCCGTCTCGAAGCGCTGGTAGCCGTAGCGGATGGCAAGGTCGCCGAGCCCGCCGGCGCCGATCGCACCGGCTATGGCCGAGGCGCCGATGAGAGTGACCAATGTGACGGTGAAGCCGGAGACGATGCCGGGCATTGCCTCTGGGATCAGCACTTCGCGGACAATGGCCCAGCGATTGCCGCCCATGGCGCGCACGGCCTCGATCAGCCCGCGATCGACCTCGCGCAGCGACACTTCGGCGATGCGGGCGTAATAGGGCGTCGCGGCGATCGCCAAGGGCACGATTGCCGCCCAGGTGCCGATCGACGTCCCGACGATCAGGCGCGTCACGGGAATGAGCGCCACCAGCAGGATGATGAAAGGCACGGAGCGGAAGCCGTTGATCACCGCACCGAGCGCGCGGTTGACTGCGAGATTTTCCGCAATGCCACCACGCGCGGTCGCCACCAGTGCAAGCCCGAGCGGCAGACCGAAAACGAGCGAGATGAGGCCGGAGGCGGCTGTCATCACGATGGTTTCCCAGAGCGAGCGGACGAGAAGTTCAAGCATGATCGGCGACATGGCCGAGGACCTCCACCTTTGCGCCGAGGCGCTCGACAAAAGAAACAAGGCCGGCCGTCGAGGCTGCCGGCAGGGCAATGAAAAAGCGCCCGACGGGCTGCTTCTGGATATGGTCTACGCCACCGTGGATCAGTCGGTAGCCACCCGGAAACGCCCTTGAAAGATCCTGGAAGAGCGGGCCGGTGGCAGCAGGACCGGCGATGTCGATGCTGAGCACCACTTCGCCGGGCCCCTTCAACGAAAGCGTCTGGGCGATATGGTCAGGAAGTTGGGGGCGGATGCCGCTCAGCAGGCTTTTGGTCGTTTCCGCCTGCGGCGTTGCGAATACCTGCCAGACCGGCCCTTCCTCGACAATGCGCCCCGCATCGATGACGGTCACGCGGTCGGCGATGTTTCTTACTACCTCCATCTCATGAGTGATGAGAAGGATCGTCAGGCCGAGTTTGCTGTTGATGTCCTTGAGGAGTGCTAGGATCGAACGCGTCGTCTCCGGATCAAGCGCCGACGTCGCTTCGTCGGATAGCAGCAGAGCGGGGCTTGCCGCCAGAGCCCGGGCGATACCGACGCGCTGTTTCTGGCCTCCCGACAGCGCCGACGGATAGGCCTTCGCCTTGTCGGACAGACCGACCAGCTCCAGAAGTTCGGCCGCTCGCGCCAGCCGCTTTGCCTTCGGCCACCCCTCGATTTTCAGCGGCAGCGCCACGTTTTCCTCGACCGTCTTGGCCGACAACAGGTTGAAGTGCTGGAAAATCATGCCGATGCGGCGCCGTAGCGGCTGCAGCTCGGCCTCGCCAAGGCCGGCAATCTCGCGACCTTCGATCTCGATGCTACCGCCATCCGGCCGTTCGAGGCCGTTAAGGCAGCGAATGAGCGTCGATTTTCCCGCGCCGCTTCGCCCGATGATGCCGAGGATTTCACCGCGCTTGACGCCAAGTGAGACCCCGTCGAGGGCCGCCGTCTCGCCGAAGCGGCGTCGAACGTCGGTAAGCCGGATCACGTCGCCACCGGCGGCGGCTGTTTCGACCGGTGGCCATGACACGTGTCTGTTCATTCTGGTTCCCTTCCGGAAACGCCGAGACAGCCCGCAATGGACCGGGCCATGGCGGGCTGTCTCGGCTGACCTCACATGCCTCAGTAGGCGCTGATGCCCGTGCCCTTGTAGACACGATCGAACTCGGCCTTCACGATGTCGTTCTGGTAGGCTTCGACAAGCGGCTTGACCCAGGGCTGGTCCTTCGATTCCTCGCGCACGGCGATGAAGTTGCGGTAGGGATTGTCATCGACCGGTTCCTGCGCGATGCGGTTGTCCGGCGTCAGGCCGCTTTTCAGCGCCCAATCCGTGTTGACAACGGCGGCATCGAAGTCGTCGACCGAGCGGCCGACGATACCGGCGTCAAGTTCCTTGATCGCGACATTCTTCGGATTCTCGACGATGTCAGCGATCGTCGCGAGGATGCCGGTGCCCTCCTTGAGCTTGATCACGCCCTCGTTTTGCAGGACGCGAAGGGCGCGGCCCTCGTTTGACGGATCGTTCGGCACGCCGATCACGGCGCCCTCCGGCAGATCCGCAATCTTGGTGTGCTTCTTCGAATAGAGGCCGATCGGCCAAACGCCGGTGTAACCGACCGGGACGATCTTGTACCCGTGTGCCTTGATCTGGTTTTCGAGGTAGGGAAGGTGCTGGAAGGCGTTTGCGTCAACGTCGCCGCGGGCGAGCGCCTCGTTCGGCTGAGTGTAGTCATTGAAGACGACAGTCTCGATGGTCAGGCCCTTCTTGGCGGCTTCCGCCGTCACGGCGCGCCAGACGTCCTCGTCTTCGCCGGAGATGATGCCGACCTTGAGCTCCTTCTTGTCTTCAGCGAACGCGGGTGCGGGCGCAGCCAGGCTAACGGCAGTGACCGCAGCCGCGGCGAAAGCGGCAAGCGTTGCACGACGGGAGAGGAGAACGGTTGCCAGGAGGTTTGTGCGGATCTTCGACATGGTGATCTTGCTTTCGCGGTTGGGAGGATCAACTTCGAAACACGATTGTTTCTGCCCCAAAAATCGCAAATGCCGCGTTTGTGAACAACGAATGGCGATTTATGGAGGGTCAGGAACGGGAACTTTCCCTATCGCAGTCGCGCACCTCGGCGGAAAATATTTTCTATTAAATTTATCGAGTAAGAAGATTTACAGAGAGATCGAACCGAGTTGCGTGCGCTTGCGGGTTGGATTGTCGGAATGACCGGCACAGTCCCGCGACCGATGAGAATGGTGCGCAGGGCGTTGTGTCATAGGCCGCGTCAGCGGCGCATAAGCGCGCGGATGGCAATCTTGCCAGCAGGCTTGCGGCAACGGAACCACCGGCCCGCAGACACCGGGCTTACGTCAAGCGCGGTGGGAGTGCCGCGACCTTCGACAACAGCATGGATTCTTTCGATCCGCTGCCGCACATCACTAATGCATATCATCCATATACTATAGTTATTTAGTGTATTTCTAATGCGCCCTTTGATCGCCTGCCCCCGCGGTCGCTATCCCAATGATCAACTGTTCATCTTTGGCTGCCGTGGAATATTGGCATTCGACGTCGCCGCAGCACTCAGACCGCCCTCGATAGGCGAAAGACGCCCCAGGAACATTTCCGGCAAGTTCGAGACGAACAGGAGACGACGATGAACGAGGTCCGAGTTCCCAAGCCCAGTGATCACGCCGAAGCATCGGAAGGCAGGGTGCGCCGTTCCTCGGCAAAGCCACACTACGATCGGGACCGGTCCCTTCAGGATTACGTCCGCCAGCATGCACGCGCCGCGCCCGAGGCAACGGCCATCGTCTTCGATGATCGGTCGGTGAGCTATGGGGAGCTTGACCGGCTGTCCGATGCTCTTGCTGCCTACCTCGTGGCAGAAGGTGTCGGTAAGGCCGATATCGTCTGCCTCTTCGTGCCCCGCTCACTCGACAGCGTGATCGCGATGCTTGCCATACTGAAAACGGGCGGTGCTTATCTGCCGTTCGATACGACGTTTCCCGTCGAACACCTGAACTACGTGATCGGCGAATGCGCGCCGACGATGATATTCGTCGACAGATGCACGTCGGGAACAATGCAGCTGGTGGCAGGTACGCGGGGCAAGATCTCCGATCTGAAGACCACGATCGAGGGTCTTGCGGCCCTGGAGCCAGGAGTGGCGCCCGCAGTTGACGTCGGCGGAGACGATCTTGCCTATGTCATGTACACCTCAGGATCGACAGGCCGACCCAAGGGCGTCGCGATACCGCATCGCGGCATTGCCCGCCTGGCACTCGATCAGAACTACGTGGAGATCAGCAGCACTGACGTCGTGCTGCACGCTGCGACCATCGCCTTCGATGCCTCCACCTTCGAAATCTGGGCAGCCCTTACCAATGGTGCCCAGATCGCGGGCCTGCCGGACGGCACCTTTTCGATTGGTCGCCTACGCGACGTCATCCACGAAAGTGCAGTCACGGTGTCGCTGATCACAACGGGTCTGTTCAATCTGCTGGCTGATTTCGCATCCGGCCCGCTGCCATCGCTGCGTCATATGCTGTTTGGTGGAGAGGTCGCCTCGGCTGAACATGTCAAACGGTTCCAGACCGCCCACCCCCATTGCCGGTTGACCAACTGCTACGGCCCGACGGAAATTACGGTTCTTGCCAGTACCTTCGACATACCAACCGGATTTGACGGCAAGGACGTGGCGATCGGCAGCACCGTGAACCACACCGACATCCTGATCGTCGACGAGGATCACACGCCTGTGGTCAAGGGCGTCGAGGGAGAGCTCCTGCTGATCGGCGATGGCGTCGCAATCGGCTATTTCAAGCGCCCGGACCTGACGGCGGAACGCTTCGTCACGGTCGAAACGGACGACCGCCCTGTGCGGGGTTATCTCACCGGCGACCTGGCTCTCCTCGACGAGCACGGTGTCCTGATTTTCAAGGGGCGCAGGGACAGGCAGATCAAGCTCAACGGCAAGAGGATCGAGCTCGACGAGATCGAGGCTGCACTCCGGCGCGATCCGCGCCTCGCCGATGGTGTGGTGATCTGCCAGGATCTCGGCCCTCGTAGCAGGCGTATTGTCGGCTATCTGTGTCCATGCGAAGGCACCACCATCGCCAGTGCCGAACTCAGACGCGGCGTCATGGAAACGTTGCGCAGTACCTTGCCGGCCTACATGATCCCAAGCGTGGTGATGGTTCTCGATCAACTTCCGCTGCATCAATCCGGCAAGATCGACCGCAGCAGGCTGCCGCTGCCCGCTGATACGGCTGCGGTCGATCACATACCGGTCGCGAACCGGACCGAAGGGCTGCTTGTCGAATTGTGGTGCAACGTATTGGGCATCCAGGCGGTGGAACTGGATCGCAATTTCTTTGATCTCGGAGGGACATCGCTTCAACTCATGCGGGTTCAGGCAGCGTTGGAAGTGAGGCTCGGCCGCACGATCGACGTGATCGCGCTGTTCCAGCATCCAACGATCCGGGACCTGGCGCGCTACATCGACGGCAAGGCAATGACGGGTGCCCGGGCGATCTCGGCCGCCGAGCGGGCAGCTTTGCTGCGCAGGACATTGTCGCATCTTCGCAGGGCCGAACCATAAGGGAAGCCAAGCCGCCTGCCGAGCGCCCTCCCAGTCCTTCGCCACCACGGACATTCTTCGTCGGATACGTTGAGCGGTCGGGCCTTCCTTGTTCCAGGCGACCGCGAGCCCACCTCCGCAGCCCCCTGACATCAAGCACAGATGCTCATCTGACCAGCTACCGTGCGGCGACAATGATATTATCGCAAAATTCTGACGGCTCGGATCCATCTCGGTCTATGGAAAGCAAAATTTAACCATACTTGTTCATTCTTTGTCGATCCGTCGTCAAAAAGGGGACAATCCGGGAAATCGCGCAGCGGTGGTCGCTCGTCGGCCCGAGAGCGTTTGCGAGATTTACTGGCTTGAGATGCGTTGTTGAGTAAGATCGTTCGTTCACAGTCTTTGCGCCGTCTGCTGCGTCCACTGCTGATCACCTGTTGCGGTATCGCCCTCGCCGGCGCGGCCGCGGGATCAGTGGTCGGTGCGGTCGCGATGGGCAGCTTTTTCGCTCACGGCTCGGGCAACCTCTTGCCCAAGCCACAGCTCTATGTGGCGCAGCGAAAAAAGGAACGCTCGTGGGTCAAGCAAGCTCGGGTCGAACAGACGCCGAGGCTGGTCGCCGCCGTCGCTGAGCCCGTCGTCCTTGCAAACGTCAACGGGGCCGAAGGCAAACTGCCCCGCAATGCAGACATCTTTGGAGATGCCGCGGCGAGAGGCAAGGCGGCGCGCTTTTCCCTGGCGGCGACGCAGGCCACTTTGACATCCGAGCAGATCGTCCGTCACTTCAAGGCCTCTCACTCCATCACGCCCAGCGGCGCGATTGCCAGCATCGACACGCCAGCACCGGAACGGTTCGGGCCGCCGCTCACCCGCGCGATCGACAAGCCCCTTGTCTCGTTGGCTTACGCGGGGCCCTCCAAGAGCGCATCGGGCAGCGCTGTGTTCTCGGCCTTGCTGACTGCACCATTAGCGGACGAATTCCCTGCCTCGAAAGACGCAAGCGTCGAAGATGAGGCCGTTGCCCTGCCAGATTATGAGGATACGCCGTCCTCGGGGCCGATGCCCCAGTTCCGTCCCGGCGGCGACCAAGCCCAAAAGCCTGCCACTGAAGCGGAGAAACCGGAGACCGGGCGCGCCAGGACCGACGCAGCGCCGAAGGCCGATGAACGCGAAACGCCAAAGCAGCAAGAGCTTGCCTTTGTGCGGCCGAACAATCCGGCAGACAATAAATCGGGTGGCGGCCTCAGGGCGTTGCGAGACCTGTTCGGCGGTGGGTCCCGGGCCGGAAATGGCGTCGCCGTCTACGACATCAGCGCCGCGAAGGTCTACATGCCCGACGGCAGCGTCCTCGAGGCTCATTCCGGCATCGGCAAGATGGCCGACAATCCGCGTTACGTGAATGTCAAGATGACCGGACCGACACCACCGCACACCTACAATCTCAAGATGCGCGAGACGCGCTTCCACGGTGTCGAAGCAATCCGCATGTTGCCGATCGACGGCAGAAACAAGCACGGCCGCGACGGCTTCCTGACCCACAGTTACCTGCTGCGCGGCAACCGGGCGGAATCGCACGGCTGCGTCGCCTTCAAGGACTATCCGCGTTTCCTCACCGCCTTCAAACAGGGCAAGGTCAGGCAAATCGTCGTGGTGCCGAGCGGCGGACGTGCAGCCGGAATGCAAATGGCATCAAACGGCAAGAACACCTGACAGGCAGTGCTCGCCAGTCGATTGGGTGAAGGAAGGCATGACGATAGGCTCTTCCGCCGGCGAAGCGTGGGCATTAGGATCTCGACTTCCAGAGGAGCGAGAATTACAGGCGCGGGAGCCAGTCATGTGCCGAAACATAAAACCCCTGTTCAATTTCGATCCGCCTGCGACCGACGAGGAGATCCACGACGCCGCAGTGCAGTTCGTGCGCAAGCTGAGCGGGGCGACAAAACCGTCCAAGCGCAATGAGGCAGCCTTCGAGCACGCCGTCGCTTCGATCGCGACCTGCGCCCGGGAATTGCTCGACACGCTCAAGACATCGCAACCCCCACGTAACCGCGAAGAAGAAGCAAGCAAGGCGCGCGCCAGGATGGCGACCCGATTCGCCTGACGAGCGACGACAGTTCCTCAAGGAGTTACGCCAGTCGGCGTGAAGCAATGTCCTCCTTCACGGGTCTTCGGACAGACCGGCAGTGCCGCGGCCGCTCACGCCGGCCCGAGCATGATGAAGGTTTCGCTTTTCGAGACGCCATCGATGGCCCGAACCGTCGAGATGAGCTCGTTCAGCTCCGACATGGTCGAAACCTCGATCTCGGCGATGATGTCCCAGACCCCATTGGTATTGGACACGGCAGCCACCCCTGGAAGACGCTTTACGGCCGACACCGCCGGCCGTGGCGAGCCGTCGATCGTGATCAGGATGAAGGCCCTGATCAGATCCTTGCTGATGTCGTCCTTCAGGCGGACCGTGAAGCCCTTGATCACTCCGTCGGTGACAAGGCGATCAAGCCTCTTCTGCGCCGTTGCGCGCGCTACCCCGAGAAGCTGTGCCAGCTGCGGCACCGAAGCTCTGCCGTTGATGCGCAGTTCTGCAATCAGCCGTCTATCGAGATCATCCACCGCAGACTTCCCATTTCGTCAATTTTGCTACTATTCCGGCATAAATAGGCAACTTCAAGCACTTTGTATTCTTTTTTGTTCCCCCCAACCGCAATACGACTCCCTCATCGAGATGGAACACCGGAATAAAGCGGGATCAGACAAGACAGCCCGGCCTCACATTCTGTCGATCGATCCATGCCCTTTGAATTGCCGTCGTAAACCACGCGATGATCCGTGATGTCGGGTCGAATTGGGAGATGATACAGATGAAGTTGCACCGCGTTTTTTCTGCCGTGATGGTCGCTGCCGCGATCTGCTTGCCGTTCACCCCTGCACAGGCTGATGATCTGCAGAAGATCGAGGAGGCCGGCAAGTTGTCGGTTGCTCTCTCGGGCGTGTTTCCACCCTTCAGCTTCGTGGACGAAAGCAACAAGGTCGTCGGTTTCGACGCCGATATAGGCTCCGAGATCGCCCGTCGGCTGAAGGTCGAGCCGAACATCGTGACAACTGCCTGGGACGGCATCATCGCCGGTCTCGTCACCGGTCGCTATGACACGATCATCGGTTCCATGAGCATCACCGACGAGCGCAAGAAGGCCGTCGACTTCGTCGGCCCCTACTACCGTTCCGGCCTTGCCGTTTTCGTTCGCAAGGGCGCCGCCGTCGCCCGTGTTGACGAACTGAAGGGCAAGACGATCGGTGTCACGCTCGGCGAAGCCGCCGAGAAATGGGCACGCGACCAGAACACATTCGAGATCCGCACCTACAAGGGCCTTCCCGAAATGCTTCTCGATCTCGGCGCAGGCCGCGTCGATGCCATCGTTGCCGACGACGTTCCCGTGTTCGTGGCGATTGCCAAGAGCAACGCGCCGATCGAACAGATCAAGGACGACAAGCTTCCCCGCTACGACATCGGCATCGCAATCCGCAAGGACAATCCGGAACTCGCCGCTGCCATGCAGAAGGCACTGGACGACATGATGGCCGACGGCACCTACGAAGCCATTTCGAAAAAGTGGATCGGCCAGGACATCCGCTGATGGGTTCGGCCGGGACACGAGATGTGTCTCGGCCGGCTATCCTTCATAGGGAATGACCGTGTTCGGCCTCAGGATGTCAGGCCGTCGGATCCGTCGAGTTTGGTAGCTCTAGGGCGTGTCATCTCAGGTGCCGTTTCACGCGGCCCGGAAAAGGCAACGCATCGCCCGTGAGCCTAGTCCGCAGAGGCCGGAATGGATTTTCAACTGATCGGGCGACTATTGCCCCATATATTGGAAGCGTCGCTGTTGACGATCGGCCTTACGGTCTGTTCGCTGGCGATCGGGCTTGTCGTCGCCACAATCGTGGCCACAGGACGCTTCTCCAGAATGACGCCGATACGCTGGCTTGCAACGGCCTATGTCAGCGTCATGCGTGGCACGCCATTGCTGGTGCAGCTCTTTATCGTCTTCTTCGGCGGTCCGCAGTTCGGGTTGGAGCTGACGCCGTTCATGGCCAGTGTGCTGACCATGGGGCTCAACATCGGCGCCTACATGTCGGAGGGTATCAAGGGCGCCATCGTCGCCGTCGACAAGGGACAGGGCGAAGCTTCGCGTTCGATCGGGTTTGGCCGCTTCGATACCTTGCGGCTCTTCATTCTGCCGCAAGCGGCGCCGCTGATGATCCGGTCGCTGGGCGTCAACACGGTTATTCTGTCGAAAAGCACCGCGCTTGTATCGACGATCGGCGTCGTCGAGCTGACCTACTCGGCGCAGCGTTTCGTCACCTCCACTTACAAGCCGTTCGAGGTTTTTGCGGTTGCGGGCGCTGCCTACATTGCAATCGTCGCCATGATTTCACTGTTCGTGCGCGGCACAGAAAAGCTTTTCGATGCCGACAGGAGGGTCGGAGCATGACACTCGATTTCGGCGTGGTGCCGTCCTACTCGGAGCTTCTGTTCACCGGTCTGCTCTGGACGATTTTCATCACCGTACTGGCCGGCTCCGTCAGCATCCTGCTCGGCCTTGCCATCGCCACCACAACGCTTTACGGGCCAAGTTTTGCAAGCCTGCCGGTGCGCGGCATCAGCTTCCTTTTCCTGGGCACGCCGCTGCTGCTGCAGCTCTACCTGCTCTACTACGGCCTATCGCAGGTGGGCGTCATGCTTCCCGCTTTCTGGACCGGGGTGGTCGGGCTTGGCCTGCACTATGCCGCCTACAACGCGGATATTTTCCGTGCGTCGCTGCAGGCGGTGGATCCCGGGCAGGCGGAGGCGGCACGATCATTGGGATTCAGCCGCGGCGCCACCCAGCGCCTCTTCATCATGCCGCAGGCCATCGCGACGGCGCTACCGCAAGTCGGCAACAACAGCATCATTCTGCTGAAGGACACGGCCGTCCTCTCGGTTCTGGGCATCGCCGAACTGGTCCTGAACGCGCAGCGTGCGATCAGCGAAACCTATCGCCCCTTTGAATTCTACTTCACCGCAGCTCTTCTCTATTACGTCGTCAATCTGGCGATGGAATTCCTGTTGAGCATGGCCGCCCGGAAAGCGGAGGAAATCCGATGACGACACAAACGCCCATGATCGAACTGCGGCAAATCCGCAAATCCTACGGCAGCCACGAAGTGCTCCGAGGTATCGACCTCAGTGTCGCCCGCGGCAAGATCGTTTCCATCATCGGCCCGAGCGGTTCGGGGAAAAGCACGTTGCTGAGATCCATCAACATGCTGGAGGAAACATCCAGCGGCGAGATCTGGCTTGACGGCCATCAGGTCAACCGCCCGTTAAAGGGGCGCGCCTTCGAGAACCACATCAACCATATCCGCCGCGAAATGGGCATGGTGTTCCAACAGTTCAATCTGTTTCCGCACCTGACCGTCCTGCAGAACATCACGATCGGGCCCATGCGCCTCAAGGGCCTGACCAAGGCGGAAGCCCTGGACCGAGCCAACGCCCTGCTTGCCAAGGTCGGGCTTTCGGACAAGGGAAATGCTTACCCCGCACGGCTCTCGGGCGGCCAGAAACAGCGTGTCGCCATTGCCCGCGCGCTCGCCATGCAGCCGAAGGTCATGCTGTTCGACGAGGCAACCTCGGCGCTCGACCCCGAACTTGTCGAGGAGGTCAACCAGGTCATGAAGCAGCTTGCCGCCGAACACATGACCATGCTGATCGTGACGCACGAGATGCGGTTTGCCGCCGAAGTGTCCGATCACGTGATGTTCATGGATGCCGGCGTGGTGATCGAACAGGGAGAACCCGCGCAGGTTCTTTCCGACCCGTTAGAGGAGCGCACGCGCGCTTTCCTTCGCAAGCACCTCTCGAATTGAACGACGGAGAAACAGAATGACGAACCCACAACAACGACAACATGTTTCCCGAACAGGAACCCGGATCGACGGCAATCGCGCCCGGGAACTTGCGTTGCGCATTACCTCATGGCCGAGCGAAACGGGTACTTCCGGTGAAGCCGGATTTGCCGACCAATTGCACGAACTTCTGAGCGAGCTTGCCTATTTTCGCGCGCACCCCGAAGATCTTCGCCTGGTTGAAAGCCATGGAGAGCCCCTCACCCGCAATGTCGTGGCACTTGTTCGTGGCACGGGCAAGCGGACGCTCGTCATGGCAGGACACTTCGATACGGTCTCGACCGATAACTATCACGAGCTCAAACCGCTGGCGTGCGACAGCCTCCGGCTGAAGGAAGCCTTGATCGAGAGCCTCTCGGTGCGGGATGACCGTTCCGAACAGGAGGAACGGGCTTTGCAGGATCTGCTGGGCGGTGACTTCTTGCCCGGCCGCGGTCTGCTCGACATGAAGAGCGGCATCGCGGTTGCGATCGCCTGCCTTGAAAACTTCGCGGCCGATCCCGATCGCCACGGCAATCTGATGCTGGTCGCCACGCCGGATGAAGAACGTGAAAGCCGCGGCATGCGATCGCTTCGCGACGCGCTGCCGAGCCTCACGTCAACATTGGGCGTCGAGATTGCGGCCGGCATCAACCTGGATGTGACGTCGGATCAGGGCGACGGCAGCGAAGGCCGCGCCGTCTATGCCGGCACGATCGGCAAGCTTCTGCCTTTCGCGCTGGTGATTGGCTGCAGCTCCCATGCCAGCTATCCATTCGAAGGTGTCAGCGCGCAGGCCATGGCCGCTGGAATTCTGGCGCGTTTGGAAGGCAACGCCTCGCTGGCCGATCGCGACGAGAACGATATTTCACCCCCGCCGATCTGCCTGGAGGCCAAGGATCTGCGCGATGGGTATGAGGTTACGACGCCGGAACGGTTCTGGATCGCTTTCAATTGGCTGTACCATGCAACGCCAGCGGACGACTTGTTCGCCCGCTTCGGGCAGGAAGTGCTCTCCGGCGCCACCGAAGCGGTAGATCGTTTCGCTTCGCAGTCCGCCGAATATGGCAGGCTCGTCGGCAGAAGCGCGGGCGCCACGCCGGGCAGACCGCATCTTTTGACTTTCAAGGAATTGCGGGCACTGGCCAAACGAGTTTGCGGCGAGGGTTTCGATGCCCTTTACGCGGCTAAGGAAACGTCACTGTCCGCTATCGACAATCCGCTGGTCTTCACGCGGCAACTGACGGAGTGGCTGGTCGGGATCGCCCGATTGTCCGGACCTGCCATTGTCATCGGCTTTTCCGGGCTTCACTATCCCTCCAGCCACCTGCGGCTCGACGAACCGAATGACCGCGCCCTGCATCACGCCATCGAAAAGGCACGTGCGGGTCTCGGCAACGATCCTGACCGTAGCCTGGTCTGGAAGCCACATTTCCAGGGTATCTCCGACATGAGCTTCCTAGGCTTGGCGGCGAGCGGCAGCCAGGTCGTTTCGGACAACACGCCGATCTCGCGGTTGATCGATCGTCCGCCGGAGAATGCGCTGCGCTTCCCGGCGGTCAATCTCGGTCCCTGGGGCCGCGAGTTCCACCAGAAGTTCGAGCGCGTGCATGCACCCTATGCTTTCGAGGTCCTGCCGGATCTCGTTTCCGAAATCGCCAGAACGTTCCTCGCCGACAACTGCCAAGGGAATTGATGCCGTCAATGGGTGCGAGTTGGAACCATTCCTCGTATCCTCAAGCCGAGTGTCTGAACCAAAAGGATTGAACAGTGACTGCTCCTTCAAATCTGAACATCGTACCGTTCGTCAGCGTGGACCACATGATGAGACTGGTACTGAAGGTCGGGATCGAGACCTTTCTCACCGAACTCGCCGCAGTGATAGAAGACGACTTCCGCCGGTGGGAACAGTTCGACAAGACGCCGCGTATCGCCTCGCATTCCAAGGAGGGCGTGATCGAGCTGATGCCGACAAGCGACGGCACGCTCTATGGCTTCAAATATGTCAATGGCCACCCCAAGAACACGAAGGAAGGGCGCCAGACGGTCACTGCCTTCGGCGTGCTCTCGGATGTCGGCAATGGCTACCCCATGCTTCTCTCCGAAATGACGATCCTGACGGCGCTTCGCACGGCAGCGATGTCGGCGGTCGCCGCCAAGCATCTCGCTCGCGCGAACGCCAAGACCATGGCGATCATCGGCAATGGCGCACAGAGCGAATTCCAGGCGCTTGCCTTCAAGGCGATTGTCGGGATCAGCGAGCTTCGGCTCTACGATATCGACCCGAGCGCGACCGAGCGCTGCGCCAGAAATCTCGCCGGCAAGGGCTTTGCGATCAAGTCGTGCAGCTCTTCGCAGGAAGCAGTCGAGGGAGCCGACATCATCACCACAGTCACGGCGGACAAGCAGTACGCAACGATCCTGTCCGACAACATGGTTGGTCCGGGTGTGCATATCAACGCTGTCGGCGGAGATTGCCCCGGCAAGACCGAACTGCACAAGGATATCCTGCTGCGCTCCGATATCTTCGTCGAATATCCGCCGCAAACGCGCATCGAGGGCGAAATCCAGCAGCTCGACGCAGACTATCCGGTGAAGGAACTCTGGGAAGTGATCGCCGGCAAGCGTGGAGGCCGTCAGTCCGAGCGGACGATTACGCTGTTCGATAGCGTCGGTTTTGCAATCGAGGACTTCTCGGCGCTGCGCTATGTGCGCAGCAAACTTCAGGAAACCGGGCTTTACATCGATCTCGATCTGTTGGCCGATCCGGACGAGCCGCGTGATCTCTACGGCATGCTGCTGCGTTGTGAGGCGAAGCTGCGCGAGGCGTAGAACCGTCTTTCGCATCCCTGCTTGCGAAGGCCAGCCAGCCGAGCCGTCGAGCCTGCGATATCGACGATGCCGTCTCGTGTTGCGGCAGGATCTCCCGTCCTGCGCACCACACCGCCCGGGGGCCGCCCAACAGTGATCCGGAGAAGACGAAGAATTCTATCGCTGTTACGTTCTAGGATTGAGACCGAACGCGTTGGCACCAAAACAAGAGGAGTGGGTTGCCGGTACAGCGCATGGCGAGATCGTTGCCCTCATCGCTGAAGAAAATGCCTCCCGGCGAGCGAACGAGCCAATCGTCGTCGTTGAGGCGCACTTCGGCGCGCGACAGCGCTAGAAAGACTGTCGGATGTTTCTTGCGGTGATCGGGAAAGCGGCTATAGGGCGCCATGATCGTCGCGCCAATATGGACGTCGTCACGCTCCTCCATGCCGCCAGGTCCCACCATCAATGCATGTGCATGACCACGTACGAAATTGATGCTTGCGAAAGGTCCCGTCCTTGAACTGTACCAGCGAAGGTCCGGCGCGATTTCCGCGATGGCTTTTCCGAGGTCCGCGATAGGTCCGCCCGCCTTGACCGCCACGGCCAGGGCCTCGGTCAGATATCCCGAGGCTGGCAAGGTGTTGCCGGAAACGCCGAACATGGACGATGGCTTGGAAAGATCGTGGAAGATCTTGCCTGCGGTATAGCGCGCCATGGACGGGACATCGTGAGCAAACAGAAGGTTGCCCGCTGCGTTGATCAGTCGCTGCAGTGCGATGGGCCGATGTCCCCAAACCGAGATCGGCCCGTGTCCTTCCGGTGAAGGATCGCAGTCGACCGCGGGAAGGGTAGCACGTGTCGTCATGTTGTGTTCCCTATGAACGGTGCGAACTCCATAGCTGCTACGAAAATGTGTCGCAACACACTTCGTTCACTGCACATTTCGCCACCCCGACTGAGGTCCATCGGCAGGCCCTCTGCCGCAAGAACCGCCCCCCCTAAACCTCTCCGACGCCAAATCGATAGCTCCACCGAGGGCATTCGAACTCTTTGCCTGATCACTCTCACACCTTTGGCCCAACCACGTTTAGACCAATGCATCGCGCTCGGTTCGGCTGGTTGCCACAACCTGATGTCCACTGCCAAACGGGCATTCTCCTGCACAGATCAAGCGGTGGTAATCGCGAAATGCCGTCATCGCCCACAGCCAATCCGCCATGCGCGATTATTCAGAATGTTCACGCTTTATTTTAACAAATCTGCAAATTCACAATTTTTGACCAATCATCGGCAAACAATTTGACGATTGTTTCAATAGGCTTCCGTCAACTGGGAGACGGAAATGGACATCACAATTTTGGATCGGCAGCCCTGTCACCGATCGCCGAGTACAGAAGGCATGCCAGGTTATCTGACCGTGGACCTTGGCGCTCTCGCCCGCAACTACGAGAAGCTGGCGGCCGACGCAGCGCCGGCGCGCGCAGCGGCCGTCGTCAAGGCGGATGCCTATGGGCTTGGCGCCGAGCAGGTGGCCGTCAAACTCTATGCCCATGGCTGCCGCCACTTCTTCGTTGCCCAGTTTGGTGAGGCGCTCGGCCTTCGGCCTTGCTTGCCGCTGGACGCGGACATCTTCGTGTTGAACGGCCTGCAGCCTGGTAACGAGCGCGCCTGCGCCGAAGCCGGCATCATTCCGGTCGTCAATTCGCTGGAACAGTTGCAGCGCTGGTCCGCGGCCGCCGACAGCCTCAAGAGCCGTCTGAGGGCCGTGTTGCAATTCGACACCGGGATGTCTCGCCTCGGCGTGCCGCCGGAGGAACGGCTGGCCCTTTCCGGCGCAGTTGAGGACGCCGGCCTTATCGAAATCCTCTTCATCATGAGCCACCTTGCCTGCGCCGACGATGTCGGGAGCACCCAGAACGATGCCCAACTTGCCGAGATGGACCGCATCGCGGCGGAATTCCCAGGCTTCGAGATCTGCGTCGCCAACTCTGGCGGCATCTTCCTCGGCAACACCTATCACCGTGCACTCGTCCGCCCAGGCATAGCACTGTACGGTGGTGCGCCGACGGTCGGCGCACGAAATCCCATGGAAGCTGTCGTGCGGCTCGACGTTGCAGTGGTGCAGACGCGCTGCGTCCCCTCGGGCGCACGCGTCGGTTACAGCGGCGGCCATGTCACGACGGCAGAAACCCGCCTTGCAACCATTGCCGCAGGCTACGCCGATGGCCTTCCACGCAGCTTGAGCGGCAAGGGTGCCGTCTATTGCGACGGAGTTCGGCTGCCGATCGTGGGGCGCGTTTCCATGGACAGCATCACGATTGATATCTCCGCTTTGCCGGAAGGCCGGCTTAAGCTCGGCACATTGGTGGAAGTCCTTGGCCCGAACCAGACGCTCGAAGACGTGGCGCGCGATGCCGGCACCATTTCCTATGAGATTCTGACCGGTCTCGGACGCCGTTACGACCGGAGATACGTCTGACCATCACGCCCCCGGCAAGGCACCGTCAGGCTGATGGTTATCGGCATTGACGTCCGAGAGCCGGCGTTGCCGTGGATAGATTTGCGACCCCGTTACCGGTCGCCCGTGCGTGCCACAGGCTGGGCCGCCTCGGCATGAAGTCGAGAAAACCGATTGATCGCTGACCGACGCGCCGAGGAAGAAGGCGTCGTTGCTTGACAGCGACGCAAGGACCAGACGGCAGCCTTGGCGCTCCCCACGCGCAGCAACCGTACGCCCAATCTGTGGAGGGCAATTCGAACGGGTACACGGGGTACCAAAGCCCCCTCCCTTTGTCCGCCGGAACAACCGCGGCGGCACGCCCTTGACAGGTTCTTCTAAAAAATTGCAAGCTTAGTGAAAGTGTAGGCGTCTGCCTCACAGGAATCGCCCCGTTCAACTCACGTTGATGACGATCCGGAGTTCGCACCTCCTGGAACAGGGTCCTAGCGAAACTGGCCAATGGTCGGTTCAACTATGGAGCTGGTGGGGCATGGAGACTGATCTCCCCTTTCGTATTATTTTTTGCTTTGATCATGGTTGGAAGATCACGCCCGACGGCGGGTTAGTCTATGACTTTCATTGCGTTTCCGGTCGCAACACACGTCCGTGTGATGCCCGTCGCGAGACCCCCGTCAGCACTCCTGCAAACGCTTCGGGACGCCCTGTCCCTCTTGCGCGAAGAGCCATCTCTTTTGCGCGTTCCAGCAACGACAATCGGCAACGATTTCTGCTTCAGGCATGAGCCCATGTGCGGCATGGGCCTGTGCCCCGATGGCTATGCCGACGTGCCTGATTGGAATGGGGATCAACTCAAAGCGCAACACACGCAAAGGTATGGAGGAGTTTACCTTGGCAACTTTAGAAGAGGGAAGTGCATCAAGCCGGCGCCCGGAAGACGAAAAGCTCAGCATCGGCGCCAATATCGCCTATGGACTACAACACGTTCTGACCATGTACGGCGGCATCGTCGCCGTACCCCTTATTGTCGGCCAGGCAGCCGGGCTTAGCCCAAGCGATATCGGCCTTCTCGTGACGGCGTCGCTTTTCGCCGGTGGTCTGGCCACCATCCTGCAAACATTGGGAGTGCCATTCTTCGGAAGCCGGCTGCCGCTTGTTCAGGGCGTCTCGTTCTCGGGCGTCGCGACCATGGTTGCGATTTCCGGTAATGGAGGAATACCGTCTATTCTGGGTGCCGTTATCGCGGCGTCGTTGATCGGGCTGTTGATCACGCCTGTTTTCTCCCGGATTACCCGCTTCTTTCCGCCCCTTGTCACCGGGATCGTCATCACCACCATCGGACTGACCCTGATGCCGGTCGCCGCGTTCTGGGCGATGGGTGGCAACAACACCTCGCCCGATTTCGGGAGCCCGGCGAATATCCAGCTGGCCGCCACAACGCTCGCCATCGTTCTCCTGCTCAGCAAACTTGGAAGCGCCTCGGTTTCAAGGCTCTCCATCCTGCTTGCGCTCGTGATCGGAACGGGCGTCGCCTATGCCGCTGGCATGACCGACTTTTCGCAGGTGGCAAACGGCCCCTTCTTCGCCCTGCCGACGATATTCCATTTCGGCTATCCCACATTCGAGATCGCCGCCGTCGTCTCGATGCTGATCGTCATCATCGTAACGCTCGTCGAGACATCGGCCGACATTCTCGCTGTCGGCGAAATCGTCGAAACCAAGGTCGATTCTCGCCGCCTGGGCGATGGCCTTCGCGCCGACATGCTGTCGAGCATTCTCGCACCGATCTTCGGTTCGTTCACGCAGAGCGCTTTTGCGCAAAACGTCGGGCTTGTCGCTGTCACCGGCGTCAAGAGCCGCTATGTGGTAGCGACAGGCGGTCTCTTTCTCGTCGTCCTCGGCCTTCTGCCGGTCATGGGACGCGTTGTTGCGGCGGTGCCGAGTTCCGTTCTCGGCGGGGCCGGCATCGTCCTTTTCGGTACGGTCGCGGCAAGTGGCATACGCACGCTCTCCAAGGTCGACTACCACAACAACATGAATTTGATCATCGTCGCGACGTCGATCGGTTTCGGCATGATCCCGATCGCGTCACCGGGATTCTACGAGCACTTCCCGGCCTGGGTTGCGACGATCTTTCACTCGGGCATCAGTTCCGCCGCCTTGATGGCGATCGTCCTCAATCTGCTGTTCAACCATTTCAAAGCAGGGAATGCCGACCAGCAATCCGTGTTCGTGGCGGGGACGGAACGGACGATCCGCTACAAGGACATCGCGCCACTTCGCGACGGCGACTACTTCCTCAACGGCAAGCTCTATGACGAAAAGGGTATCGAAATACCAATGATCCCTGAAGGCGCTCATTGAGCTTTGCTTTGAACTCACGCTCCGGATCGAAATTCAAAATTTTGATCCGGGCAAAATTTACCCGACATTTCAAGGAGATGAAGAATGTCAGAAAAAATCGAAACGGCGCGGCTGCTCGACGCCCTGCTGACCACCATGGAGGCTGGCATCATCCCCGCCACGGAGGCAGGCGTTGCCGCCGGCAACAAGATCTTCGGAGCGGCACTCCTGCGCAAATCGGACCTTTCCACGGTCCTTGTCGAAACCAACAACGAGACTGAAAATCCCCTGTGGCACGGCGAGGTTCACACCCTGAAGCGCTTCTATGAGATGACCGGATCCGAGCGACCGGATTCGAAGGACCTCATTTTCCTGTCGACCCATGAGCCGTGCTCGATGTGCCTTTCGGCGATCACCTGGGCAGGGTTCGACAACTTCTTTTATTTCTTCAGCCATGAAGATTCCCGGGACGCGTTTTCCATTCCGCACGATCTGAAGATCCTGAAGGAAGTCTTCACCTTGGAGCCAGGGGGGTACAATCGGTCGAACTCATTCTGGAAAGGCCAGTCGATCGGGGGGCTAATAGATCAGCTGCCCGAGCCGCAGCGTTCCGATCTGAAGGGAAGAGCCTCCGCCATCAGCCGGAAGTACGACGACCTCTCTGCCGTCTATCAAGCCAGCAAGGGGGACAATGCAATCCCCCTCAACTAAATCGTCGCCCCGCCCCCTTCGGCGTCGGTCTCGATAGAGACCGTTGTCGGTGGGCTGACGATTACGCAACCCTTGCTCTGCGGCCGGACGGTCGTGCAGTCGCGGGCCAGGCGGCCCTCGAAATCATTGCGGCCATACCTTGCATGCTCCCGCAGAAAGTTGCGGATATCAACCAATACGAGCATTTCTTCTGCCGAACCGCATTGACGCAACCAGCAAAATCGGCACAACGCGTCGAAGCTACAATCGGCTGGAATCACTCAACTCTTTTAGGGACAACTCGCAAGGGCATCCTAGACAGACTGCATCGTGGGGGCGATGGCTAGATGAAGATACTGAAACGCGTGCGTCAATCTATGATTGAGGGCCTGCCAAACCGGCAGTTTGTCCAATTTACAAACGGCACCAGCGTATTGAAGGGCTACAGCCATCGCATCGCGATGCATAGCAACGACAATACGATGACGGTCATGGACGGAAGCGACAAGCTGCGTATTTGCCGCCGCGACCGGCTCTGGCTCTATAAGCGCGGTATCGGCGCCCGCGTGAACCAGCTGGCGGAATCTTATCTGCTTCATCACATCTCGGAACCACTCCAAGGCGCTTTTGTCGATTGCGGCGCTAATGTCGGCGAATTGGGTGCATACAGCCGTTCGAAGGGCCTGGAGTACCACGCCTTTGAGCCGGAAGGCCTGGAAGCGGACTGCTGCGACCGTAACAATTTCGACGGCAAGCCCCAGACAAACCGGTTCGGGCTCTGGTCGAGTGACGGAGAACTGACATTTTACTCCAAGCCCGGGACTGCAGACGGTTCGCTTTTCGAGACCGAGCAATATGCTGACCGCTTCCAGGTCAAGGTCAGGAGCCTCGATAGCTATGCAGCTGAGACGGGGCTGACGAATGTTGCCATCTTGAAGATCGAAGCAGAGGGTGCGGAACCGGAAATCCTCGCCGGCGCTCGCGAAACCCTGAAGTCGACGCACTATGTCACCGTGGATTGCGGCTTCGAAAAAGGGGTAGCAAAGGAAAGCACCCTCATCCCGGTCTTCAATATCCTACTGGACGCCGGCTTTGAAGCGATCGACTGGAACCCGCGACGGGTGACGGCTCTTTTCAAGAACCGGGCCATTTAGAGCGCGTCGCGATCTTTCAGATTCGCTTGGCGCGCTTTAAGTTCCTGTTTTCACGCATGCAGTTGTCGCAAAACCGCGGCACACTTTTGCGCGATACGCTTTAGGTTCGACCATCGCATGACCGTGTGACTGTTTCTCTCTGTCGGCGCATTCTCCAGGGATGTGCGCCGAGGAGCCTGTTGGAGCGCGATGGCAAAAAGCATCGCGGCGAATTCGTTCTTTACTGCGACCAAACAAAACGCGTCGCCGACGTTACGATGGCCGCGATATGCCACCGCCTTTTGGTCTCATTCTATCCATGCCACGTCCACCGGCCATGGAATATCGCAACCGCCAATGACGACGGCTGCGATTGCATTGCGTTTCCACTGGGGAGTGTGCACTCGATCTGCGCACCAGCCGCAACCTTGCGGCAATGCTCCTCAATCAAATGTGCCGCCGTCGCACAGACACATTGGAGAATCGATGCATGCGCCTACTCCTTGTTGAGGATGAGCCCGAGATGGCTGCCGCGCTCGGCGTCGCTCTTGGTCGGTTTGACATGATCCTTGACCACGCGCCGTCGCTCGATCACGCCATCGCCGCCATGGCCAATCAGGTCCACGACGCGATCATTCTCGATCGGCAACTGCCTGACGGCGACGGGCTGACGCTCATACCGCGCGTTCGGGCGCTGAAGCGGGCATTCCGGTGATCGTGCTGACGGCACGTGGCAGCGTCGACGAGCGGATCAAAGGACTGGACATGGGCGCCGACGATTATCTCGCCAAACCCTTCGCCGTCGAGGAGTTGCTGGCAAGGCTTCGCGCGTTGATGCGCCGTGCGCCCGATATCGCACCAATGACTGCGCGCATCGGCAATCTTGTCTTCGATTTCGATGGTCGGGAAGCCCGCATCGACGGCCGCGTCCTGGAGCTTCCCCGCCGCGAACTGCTTGTGCTGGAGGCGTTGGTGCGGCGACAGGGCAGAACCGTGCAGCGTTCGACACTGGAGGAGTCGGTCTACGGATACGACGACGAGATCCAGTCCAATTCGCTCGACGCACATGTTTCGCGGCTGCGTAGAAAGCTGCTGGAATCGGGTTCCGGCGTTGAAATCCACGGCATTCGCGGGGTTGGATATCTGCTGAGGACATTGTCGTGACCACGAGCGCCAACCACTCGCTGAAGAAGCGGCTGATCTGGCATATCCTGACATTTCAGGTGCTTTTGCTCGTGGCCGTCATTGCCGGTTTCATGGCCCTTTTGATCAGGGCCGATCTCGGCGGCATGATCCTCGACGCCGGTTCGGCATCGATCGCCGCCGGCGCCGTCGAGGTTGGCTCGGACCAGAAGCTGAAACTGAAAGACACGCCCGAGCTGCGCGCCATGCGCGCCGAGACGCCGGGCTTCTGGTTCGTTGTGCGCAACGAGCGCGGCGAGACGGTCCAAAGCGGACCGGTGCCCGACGCCTATCGCAGCATCGGCGAACATCTCGATCGTGTAACATTTGCCGATATCCGGGACGGTATGGCACCTTACATGCTCTCGGCGATCGCCCGGGTGGTTCAGACCGAGCGGGGTACGTATACGGTCCTGACGGGCGGCGGACGCCTGTGGAGCGCCTCGTTCGCCGTGTTCTTCCTGACGAACCTGCTGCTGCTGCCGATCGTTCTGATCCTCGTTCTCATTCCGGCCTTCGCCATTCCGATCATCGTGCGCCGTGCCTTTGCAAGCCTTGCCGAGGTCGCCGACCATGCCAAGAGCATCGATGTCGACCGTCGCGGCGCCCGCCTGCCCGATGGTCGCGTTCCCGGTGAAGTGCGCCCGCTCGTGGAAGCAGTCAACGGCGCGCTGCAGCGCTTGGACGAAGGCTACGAACGACGCCAGCGCTTCATCATGGATGCCGCTCACGAGCTCAGAACACCGGTCGCAATTCTGCAGACGCGTCTTGAGGGCATGGACTTCGGCCCGCTGCGCAGCCGCCTGCTGGTTGACACCGCCCGTATTGCCGGGCTTGCCGAACAATTGCTCGACCTCGAGCGCATCGATCGCGACAGCGCTCACTTCGCCTCAATAGACCTGGTCTCGCTCTGCCGCGATGTGGCTGCCGACCTCGCCCCTCTCGCTCTGTCGGCCGGCTGCGACATCTCCTTTACCCACGGACCCGAACAGGTCAGTGCGCACGGAGACGCCGGCGCCCTGGAGCGTGCCGTCACCAATCTGGTGCGCAACGCGATCGAGCATGCGGGTGGCCTGATTTCCATTCATGTCGAACGTGGCGGTATCATCGAGGTCAGCGACGCAGGTCCCGGCATTCCCGAAAGCGAACGGGAACGGATCTTCGAGCCATTTCACCGGCTGCAACCGCGCGACCATGGCGCGGGCCTTGGGCTCCATCTCGTCAGCGAGATCGTCAGCCGCCACAAGGGCCACATATCGGTGGTTTGCGCGCCGACCGGCGGCGCCTGCTTCCGCATGACCCTGCCTGTGGCCTGAGACGAATACCGCCTCGGGCCGCCCAACATTCGCCATAGAGGCTAACAGGTTATTAATAATAAAATCAGCACTTTAATCGATATTTGCAATGTTGATGCAATCCGCGCGGCGCACAAATGCGCACATCTTCCAGCGTCGATGATCGCGCCAGCCCGGCGCGAAACAGAGAGCGGAGATGAAAGCGCCACAAGCGGCGCTATGTCCAATCCACGGAGCAACGCCATGCAGCAGCATTACAAATTTCCCCTCTGGCTCGGTATCGCCTTCCTGGCAGCAGCCGGTGTGCAACAGGCACAGGCCGCCGACCCCTATTCGCCGGAACCGGCCTCCTCCTACCAGGATCCGCCGGCCTTCAACTGGAGCGGCGCCTATGTCGGTGCCCATGGCGGTATCGGCTTTACCGGCAGCCCCAATCCGTTTGCCGACCGCAACGGCGTCGCCTTCGGCGCGCAGGCCGGCTACAACATGCAGGTCGGCCCCGGCATTGTCGGCGCTGAAATCGAAGGCTCCTATCTCGGCGACACCGAACACAAGGTCAGCGGCGGCAAGCTCAAGGAGAAATGGCGCGGCGCGATCAAGGCGAAGGCCGGCCTGTCGTTCGACCAGACGCTTGTCTACGGCACCGCCGGTTATGCCATGACCAGCTACAAGAAGGGTGGCGGCGTCCAGAACGATGTCGGCTTCAAGGGTGGCTATCTCGTCGGCGCCGGCGTCGAGCAGGCCTTTGCAGGCGGGCTCTCGGCGAAGCTCGAATATAACTACATCACCACCCCTGATGTCCGCACCAACACGGCCTTCGGATCGAGCGAGAAAGACATCAACAGCCACGTGATCAAGGCCGGCGTGAACATGCGGTTCTGATCGTTCGATAGTGATCGCAGCGCCGTTGGCCAATCCTCCCTGGGTCTGCGGCGCCCGGATCGACATGGAACGATCAAGCCGATGGCCGGCCCCGGCCCTCGGCTTCACTGTTTCGGCTGTCCACGCGATCGACGATGAGGTTGCCAGCCCATCCTTCGGCCGCTAGGCCGCCACCTCCGACACGTCATCTGCGGCATTCGAAAGCCGTCGCCAGATCGGCGCCATTGCTTCGGCAATATCCTTGTAAAGCTCATAGCGTCGCGCGTAATGGCGCGCCATGGCCGCGTTCGGGCGGTAGTGACGTTCCGTCTTCACCATGGCTGCCGCACCTTCCGAAAAATCGGCAAAAATGCCCGCCCCTGTGCCGGCGGCAATCGCCGCCCCCAGCGCCCCGGTTTCACGCGACCGGGCAACCGACACCGGAACCCCGAGCACATCGGCAAAGATCTGCGGCCAGATCAGGCTGCGCGATCCGCCACCCGAAAGCACCGCTTCGTCGAAGGTCGCGCCTGCCGCACGCATGGTGGCGATGTGCTGGCGATGGCCGAAGGCGACACCTTCAAGCACGGCCCGAACGAGATGACCCTTGGTGTGCCATCCGGCGACCCCGTAGAAGCCGGCACGGGCATTGCCGTCCTGCTGCGCGCCATAAAGGAACGGATGGTAGATCGGGTCGTTGGCGGCCGGCTCGATATCGGCTGCAAGCGCGCAGCAGACATCATAGGGCGAGCGCCCGTCTTCGATGCCGACTTCGGCAAAGAACTCGCGCACCAGCCATTCGAGATTGGCCGCAGACGTCGCGCTCGATTCGATCGCCATGTAGCGGCCGCGGTCGAATGTCGATGACATGAACACGGGCCCCGAAAGATCGGGGCCGTCGATGATGACCTGGTTGATGCTCCAGGTCCCGGCGATGATGGAGGCCGCGCCGGTACGCGTCACGCCCGAACCCACGGCCGAGGCGATGACATCGAAGAGGCCGCCGACCACCGGCGTGCCGGCGGCAAGCCCTGTCTGCGCTGCCGCCTCCGGCGTGACCGTGCCGACGACATCGGCGCTTTCGGCGAGATCCGGCAAAAGCCCGGTTGCCTCGCCGAGATCGAAGGCGGCCATCAGGTCGCGGTCGTAACGCCGGTTGACGACGTTCAGCAGGCCGCAGCCGGTCATATCAGAGACGTCGCTCACTCGTCGGCCCGTCAAACGGTTGACGATGAAATCCTTGCACAGGAACACGGTGCCGATCCTGGCGAACGTCTCTGGCTGATAGCGCTTGAGCCAGGCGAGCAGGGTCGGCGTCTGCGACGGCCATGGGCGTTGACGGCCGATGGCATAGGTGCGGTCGCCGACGCCTTGCGCCTTCCATTCCTCAACCAGTCCTGCGGCGCGCGTGTCGAGCGACTGGATGCCGAGAAACGGATCTCCGCTTTGATCAAGTGCGTATAGGCCGTTGCCGTGCCCGGCGCAGCCGATCGCGACGATCTCTTCGGCGCGGATGCCGGCACGCTCGACGCATTGGCGGATGACTGCCCGGGCATGGGTCCATAGCTCTTCGAGCCCCCGCTCGACATGCCCGGGCCGCGGAACCCGGCTGTGTCCCTCCTGCGCAGCCGCCGCGATCTCGTTACCCTCAAGGTCGAAAATCACCGCTTTGATGACGGTGTTTCCGGCGTCGAGTCCCAGAAGATAGTCTGCCATTGAAGAACCCCTCCCAAGGTTCGGATCCTCGCTCTTATACCAAGCGGAACTGATGTTAGCCCTGTTGATACAACGCGAAGGCGGCTTCACCATCGGCGTCGTCGTGCACGATGGCCATCAATCCGCGAACGATGGCGCTCGGGTTTGCATGCTGATAGATATTGCGCCCGTAGACCATGCCGACGGCACCTTGCCGCATCAAGGCCGCAGACTTGTCGAACACCGCACGCAGGTCTTCCTTGCCGCCACCACGCACCAGGACTGGGCAACGAGCGGCCTCGACTACCCGATGGAAATCCTCCGCATTGGTCGTCGGGTCGGCCTTGATGATGTCGGCGCCCATCTCGCGGGCAAGCCGCGTCAGCGTCACGATCTTTTCCGCATCGCCGTCGACCATGTAGCCGCCGCGCTCGGTGACCGGCTGCATGACCAGCGGCTCGATCATCAGCGGCATGCCGTATTTTTCGCAATCGGCGCGCACGCGGGAAATGTTGGCGACGCACTGGCGGAAGAGATCCGGCTCATCGGGCAGCATGAACAGATTGACGACCACGCAGGCGGCATCCATCTCCAGAGCGCCGATCAGCGGTTCGGCCTCGTTCTGCAGCACAGCCCACATGTCGCGGTGGCGAATACGGTTGTAGGGATTGCCCATGTCGATGCGCATGACGAGGGCCGGCTTGTCCTTGCCGGGAATATCCTGCAGCAGGTCGGCTTGGCCATAATTCATCTGGATCGCGTCGGGCCTGGCATCGACCAGCGCCTTGACTACGGCCTCCATGTTCTCAAGGCCGTCAAGGAAGGACGGCTCGTTGCAGACGCCATGGTCGATGGCCACGTCCAGGCAGCGTCCTGCGCCAAAGAGACGGTTCATCCGGACCTTGCGGTTGTTTCGCATAATGCACTCCTTTGTTCGTTCCGTGCGGAAAGCATGTCTTCGTCGACGCCGTGGCGTTCGAAGAGAAGGGTGAGAAAACGGGCGCGCTCCTGCGCCTGATGGGCAGCGGGCCAGTGCTTTTCAGCGGCGAGCAGGGCGAGCACGGCATCGGTCATTTCGAGCGAAAGTTCGCCGGTGATTGCCAGCGTCGTGCGGCGAAGCAGGAGATCGTCGAGATGCTCCACCTTTTCGCTACGGATCAAAAGCTGGATTTCGCGGATAGAGTAATCAGGGTGCGGGAGCGGCGCGTCAGGGGCTACGGCAATGAAGGCTGCGATGCGCTCGGCGTCCGTTCCATAGCGTTCGAACAGAGTGGTGATACGCGTCGATGAAAGCGCCGTTGCCGCTGCGACCCGCACAATCCAGGCCTCGCGATCGGCCGGAAAATCCCGACCACCGCCTATCGCCCGGTCGGCGGTGGCCACAAGGCGAGGCTGCGCCAGGCGTTCCAGAACAAGATCTGCCGCCAGCTCGCCGAAGGAGCGGAAGGTCGTCCACTTGCCGCCGATCATGCACAGCACCGGCGGCCCGGCATCGGCGGTCTCGACGAAGGTGCAATAGTGGTCGCGCGGAATGCGGCCGGTAAAACTGTCCTTGCTTGCCGGCAGCGGCCGCACACCCGAAAACTGAAATACGATCTCTTCAGTTCTGACCTTGATGGTCGGCAGGACGAAGGCGAGCGATTGCAGGATGTAGTCCCGCTCCGCCGTTTCGCAACGCACGGCTTCGGGATCGTCGACACGAATGTCGGTGGAGCCGACCAGAACCTTGCCGAGATAGGGAAACAGGATGCAGATGCGCCCGTCCTCGTTCTCGTAGTAGATCATGTGGCCATCGAGGGCGCGGGTCAGATCGTCGTTGTCGATGATCAGATGCGAGCCCTTGGTGCCGCCCATCAACGGCGCCAGACGTGCGGGCTCGGAAAATAGGCTCTGATTGGCGATGTCGATCCAGCCGCCTGTCGCGTTGACGATCAGTGTCGGCTCGATCGAAATTTCCGTGCCGCCGATCGTGTCCTTGATCACGTAGCGTCCCGGGGCGGTCAGCTTGAGTTCGGCATAGTTGACGGCGCGTGCGTGAGTGCCGGCCGACAGCCCGTCCTCGAGCAGTTCGATGCCGAGACGCTCGGGCTGGCTGACCCAGGCGTCATAATAGGTGGCGGAATTCTTGATCGCCGGATTGAGCGCCGGCCATCTGTCAAGCGTCGAGCGCCGCCCGCGAAACTCGTGACGGGGCATCAAGGCGCGCTTTCGCGTCAGGAAATCGTAGATCGCCAGCCCCGCCTTGATGACGACAGCACCGCGGCGGCTCGGCCGGCGGGAAAGCCCGAGGAACCGCACGGCGCCGTTGGCGATGCCAGAGAAGACATCGAAGACGGGAACCGTCGTCGGCAACGGACCGACATAATGCGGCGCGTTGCGCAACAGTCGGTCGCGCTCGACCAGCGATTCCCGCACCAGGCTGAACTCGCCGTTTTCGAGGTAGCGCAGCCCGCCATGGACCATGCGCGACAGTGCCGCGCTGGCGCCGGAACAGAAATCGTGTTTCTCGACGAGCACGACATTGACGCCCTGTAGCGCCAGCTCGCGAAATACGCTGAGGCCGTTGATGCCGCCGCCGAGGACGCAGACGTCCACCTTCGGGCTCTGGCGGAGCCCGTCAAAGATCTCTTCTCGGTTCATGATGGCGGTCCGTTACCTATCCATGTGGGCGAGCTTCGCCGCTATCGCGTCGTCGATCGCCGCGAGATCCGGGGCGTCGAGCCGGAGTGTACCTGCCCGGGCGTTGTCGAGCGCCTGCGCCGGGTTGCGTGCACCGCAGAGTGCAAACGTCACGCCGGGCTGGGCGAGCGTCCAGGCGATAACGGTCTGGGCGATGCTGGCTCCGTGCTTTTCGGCAACCGGACGAATGGCCTCGGCAAAAGCCGTTGCCTTCTCGCGGTTTCCGACCGAGAAGCGCGGATTGTCGCGACGCTGATCGTCGCCTGAGAACACGCGGTCAGGGCCGACCGTGCCGGAGAGCAGGCCCAAAGCAAGCGAAGAATAGCTGAGTGTCGCGACGCCGTTCTTCGTCGTCAGCGGTAGCAATTCCGCCTCGATCTCGCGATCGATCATGCTGAAGCGCTCCTGGATCGCATCGAGGCGACCGGTGGCGATGTACGCCTCAAGTTCGGTCCGGTCGACGTTGCTGGCACCGATCGCGCGGATCTTGCCGGCATTCTTCAGATCCTCGAGCGCCCGAACCGTCTCCTCGATCGGGGTCGTCGGATCTTGCCAATGGGTGATGTAGAGATCGATGTAATCGGTCCCGAGCCGTTTCAGGCTCTCTTCCACCTCGTGAACAATGGCGTCACGGCCGAGATAGCGATGAACGGGCTTATCGTCCTGGTCGAAGAAATGCCGCCCCTTCGTCGTGTGCCAGACAAGGCCGCATTTGGTTGCGATCACCGCCTTGTCGCGACGGCCGGCGAGCGCCTTGCCGACGATTTCCTCGGAGCGGCCAAGGCCGTAGGCTGGTGCCGTATCGATGAGGGTTACGCCGGCATCGAGCGAGGCCTGGATGGCGGCGATCGAAGAGCCCTCATCCGTCCCGCCCCACATCCAGCCACCGATCGCCCAGGTGCCGAGACCGACGGCGGATGCCTTGACACCGGAGCGGCCGATCTCGCGCGTCAACTGTTCATTGCTCATGCCGAAAGTCCCTTTTCGCTTGCCATGGCAAGGATGCGCTCGCCGGTCGCCTCGTCGGTCACGAGTGTATCGAGATGCCTGCCGCGCAGGACGCTGAGGATGGGGCCGGCCTTGTTCGGTCCGCTCGCCACCCCGATCTTGGTCGGGATCGACGCGAACTCGTCGAGGGTGAGCGAAACCAGCGAACGGTTGAGGCTGTAGTCGCAGACCCGGCCCTGATCGTCGAGCAGGTGCGCGAGCAGCTCGCAGCTTGCACCGGAGCGCTTGATCGCATCACGATCCGTGCTCGAAGACGGGTGCAGGTCGTAGTAGCTGGAATCGTCGGAGAGGATCGAGCCGATGCCGACGATCGCGACCTTCGCTTCCCGGGCGCGTTTGAAGACGTCCGCCACCGAGCGCATATTGATCAGCATGGCGCGCTCGGCCGCACTGTCGGCAAAGAGCGGCGCGTGGATCTGATAGGATCTGCCGCCGAGCCTGTCGGCCATCAGCGTCGAGACGTGGTTGACATCGGTATAGTGCTTGCCCTGCACGCAGCCGGTCGCCGGGATCACCTCGACATCGAGGCGCCGTGACGGATGCAGGCCTGCAACGACGGCACTGACGCCCTTGCCGCCGGTAATGCAGATGGTGTCGCCGTCGGCGATCTCCTCCATTAACAGCCGGGCCGCGGCCTCGCCCACCGCCTGCAGCGCCGTCTGCTGGTTATCCGAGACGGTCGGGACCACGACGGCACGGCTGATGCCGCCGAGCGCCAGCAATTGCTCTTCCATGTCGACGAGCGGCTCGATCGGCGACTTGATCTTGATTTCGACGAGGCCGAGCTGGCGTCCGCGCTTGATCAGACGGTTGACAGTCGGCTGGGAAATGCCGAGCCGCTCGGCAATCTGCGACTGGGTCAGACCTTCCAGGAAGTGTAACACCAGAGCCTGGTGCATCTGCCGGGCGACGACGAGCTCCTCGCGAGCGCTGGAGATGATGTTCTGATTGGAATTGGCAATCGGCATGGTCAGACGGCCTTCCGCTTATGCAGGAAATGATCGATCGAAACGGCGGCGAGCAGAATGCAGCCCTTGATCATATCCTGCCAATAGACGGAGACGTCGAGCAGGATCAGCGAACTGGTGACGACCGACAAGAGGGCCATGCCGAGAATGGCGCCGAGGATCGTACCCGATCCGCCGTTGAGCGAGGCCCCGCCGATCACGGCCGCTGCAATGATGTTGAGCTCCATGCCGACGCCGAAGGTGGGCGTGGCGGCACCGAAGCGCGACATGTAGATGACACCGGCGACACCGGCGAGCGTGGAGCAGAGCACCGTCACCCAGAACTTCACCTGCTTGGTCTTGATGCCGGAATAGAGCGCCGCCTTCTCGTTGCTGCCGGTGTAGAACACCTTGCGAAAGGCGGTCGCCCGGCGGAGCAGAAAGTCGAACAGGACGACGACCGCGACAAAGATCAGGATGACATATGGGATGCCATTGAAGGTGCCCTGACCGACGGCCTTGAACGATGGCGGCAGGGTGAACAGCGACAGCGGCGTGCCCTTGGTAATGACGAGGCAAAGGCCGCGCACGATCACCATTGCCGCAAGCGACGTGATGAAATGGTTGAGCCCGACCACGGTGACGAAGAAGCCCATGATGGCGCCGATGAGGCTGCTTGCCAGGATCCCGAAGAGCGAGGCCGTCCAGGGATCGACGCCGGCAAGGAACAGCGATCCCGCCAGTACCATGGCAAAGCAGACGACCGATCCGACAGCAAGGTCGATGCCGCCGACGATCAGGAGGATCGTCATGCCGACGACGACGATGCCTTCGACCGAGAAGCTCATGAGCATCGCGCGCATGTTGCCGAAGGTGAGGAAGTGTGGTGAGGCGAAGCTCATGATGATGCCAAGCGCGAGAATGATGGCGATCAGCCCTGCCTCGCGCATCGTGCCGATCCGCCGCCAGGCCGGAACCCGCACCTGCGTTGCAACCACCGTATCGACTGCCATTTCCGCCTCCCCATTCACTCTGCTTGTCTCAGGCAACATGCTCGGCCGCCCTGCTTTTTTGTTGGTCGCTGTGCGGCCCGACCCCGGATGCAAGCCGGATCACCGCCTCTTCCGTCATCTCGGCCTCGCCGAGTTCGCCGGCAATGCCGCCTTCGCGAACGACCAGAACCCGGTCGCACAAGCCCAGAAGCTCGGGCAGTTCCGACGAGATGACGACGATGCCGATGCCCGAGCGCGCGAGATCGCGCAGCAGCCGATGGATTTCTGATTTCGCACCGACGTCGATGCCGCGTGTCGGCTCGTCCATGAGAATGACTTTGGGCCGCACCGCAAGCTGCTTGGCGATCGCCACCTTCTGCTGGTTGCCGCCCGAGAGCGACGACACCGGCATGGCGATGCCGCCCATGCGCACGCCGAGCCGCCGGGTGAAATCACGGGCGAGGTCCGCTTCCGCCTTCGCATTCATCAAGCCGAGCGGCCCGGTCAGCGTCTTCAGATCCAGCACCGAAATGTTCTGGGCGATCGACATGTCGACGAACACGCCGGAGCCCTTGCGATCCTCCGAGAGGTAGACGATGCCGGCATCGACGGCGTTTCTGTAGTTGCCGATCGTCTGTTTCTTGCCGTGCAGCAGCACGTCGCCGCGCACTTTCCGGCGCAGGCCGCAGATGGCTTCCGCGATCTCGGTGCGGCCGGAGCCGATCAGACCGCCGATCCCGAGGATTTCGCCTTTGCGCAGTTCAAACCCGACATCGTCAATGCGCTCGCCGTCGCCAAGACCGCGAACCGACAGGATGACGTCGTCGGACTGTTCGCGGGGTGTCTGCTTCGGCGGGTAGAGTTGCGTGATCTCGCGGCCGACCATGCGTCGCACGACATCGTCCGGAGTTACATCGGCGACACGCTCGGTCGAGACATGGCGGCCGTCGCGAAAGACGGTGACGCGGTCGCACAGGCTGAAGATCTCGGCCATGCGGTGGCTGATATAGATGATGGAAATGCCCGCGGCCTTCAGGTCGCGGATGATGCCGAAAAGCGCCTGCGCCTCCGCCTCCGTCAGCGCCGCCGTCGGCTCGTCGAGGATCAGCACCCGGCAATCGAGCGTCAGCGCCTTGGCGATCTCGACCAGCTGCTGGCTGGAAATAGAAAGGTCGGCGACCTTGCGGCGCACGTCGATCGGCGCCAGCCGGTTCATCACGGCCTGCGCATCGCGGGCAAGCGACGCATAGTTCATCAGCGGCGAGCGCCGCCGGTTGGTCGCGGCCATGAACATGTTTTCCGCCACCGTTGCATCCGGGCAGAGCGCGATCTCCTGGTGGACGAGGCCGATGCCGAGCGACTGGGCTGCAGCCGGCGAGGCGATCCTCGTCGGCGTGCCGTCGACGAGGATTTCACCCTCGTTCGGCTGCAGCACGCCGGCGATGATGTTCATGAGCGTGGATTTTCCGGCGCCGTTCTCGCCGCAAAGCGCATGGATCTCGCCCTTTTCCAGGTTGAAATCCACATTGGTCAGCGCCTTCACAGCCCCGAAGTGCTTGGTGACGTTGCGGACCTGAAGGACCGGCTGCGATGTCATCGCCTTCTCCACTCTTATGCGTTCGACGGGCTATCCGGGTATCCGGATAGCCATGTCAAAAGTCCCTTACTCGTCAATGCCCTTGGTGCCGCGGCGCTTCAGGTACTTGTCCCAGTAGAAGTCGTCCGCATTGGCGGCGGTGACGATGGAGAGACCATTGTCGACGAACGGAATGCTCATCGGGTTGAAGCCGGAACGCTTGGCGTCATTCATCGGATCGATGAGTTCCGGGTGCTTGGCGAGCCACAGCAGCATGAAGCCCATATAGCCCTGCATGCCCTGGTTCGGGTTGATCGAGCCGAAGACTTCGCCGGCCTTGATCATATCGAGGATGTTGGCGTTGACGTCGGCGCACATGACGAGAACCTTGCCGCCGCTTTCCTTGCTCGCCTGTGCGGCACCGATCGCGGAGTTCGCTTCCGGCATGAACACAGCGCCGAGGTTCGGGTTGGCCTGGATCAGGCTCATCAGGCCCTGATAGGCCTTGTTCGGATCCTGGTTGGACGCGGCGCGGCCGACGAGTTTCATGTCGGGCCACTTTTCAGCCATGCGGCCGACAAAGGCCGTGATGCGCTTGTCATGGTTGTCCTGGCCGGGGTTTTCCAGAACGGCATATTCGCCCTTGCCACCCATCTTCTCGGCGATCGCATCGGCAGCATAAACGCCTTCGCGGTTGTTGTCCGAAGTGATGAACGAGATGCGCTTGGAGAGCGGCGAGTCTGCCGCAAACGTGACGACCGCCGTGCCCTGATCGATGGCGCGGTTGATCGGCTCGATGAACGGATCCGAGTTCATCGGATGAACGAGAATGCCGGCCGGGTTCTGCGCCAGCGCCTGATCGAACGTGGCGATCTGCTTGTTGACGTCATATTCCGGGGTGCCGGTATATTCGGTCTCGCAGCCGAACTGCTGACCGGCCTGCTTGAACATTTCATAGACCGGGAACCAGTATTCGACGCCCGAAACCATGACGTTCATGACATATTTTTCGCCGGGTGCGCAGCGAAACGGGTTAGCCGTCTCCGCGCTGGCGGCGCCAGCCAGAAACGTCGTTGCAATGACCGCCAGTGCGGTCGTGCTCAAAAAAGTGCGCAAGCGTCCTCCTCGAGGCCGAAGCCCCTCCCAAAAACCAATCGTGCCGTCAGAAATGACCGCTGATGTGTGAGTTTGCCGGAACTCCTCCTCGACTTCCGACTGTCACGATTAAAACGACGACCAGGGCTTCTGTCAATATAATTCATGCCATGAATAATAATTCATGGCGACCTGTATATTGCCACCGCCTGTCGGCCTCACTCGCCCATCGCCATCGCCAACTGTGCGTTCGACGCAGCGGCTTCGGCGATGATCCACTCGCGGAACGCCTGGATCTTCTTCTGCCGCCGGTGGCTCTGCGGATAAACCAGCCAATAGGCGCGACCGTCCCTGACCACGTGATTGAACGGACGGATGAGTTTTCCGCTGCGAAGCTCCTCGATCAGAAAGGTCGAGACGGCCATGGCAATGCCGTGGTCGAGCAATGTCGTCGCCACGTCCATTGCCTGGACGTCGAAGATCAGCTCGGTGCCGTTGCTGGCCGGCGGCTCCACGCCGGTTTCGACCATCCAGCGCCGCCACCAGCTGGCGTTGCCGAACCGCCTTACCTTCAGAACGTCGGCGGGATGCTTGAGCTGATGCTTTTCAAGAAACGTCGGCGTGCAGACCGGCAGGTATTCGATCGGGAAAAGCGGAAACACATCGTGGCCCGGCCAGTCGCCGTTGCCGCTGCGTACCACCAGATCGATCGCGTCGCGCTTGAAGTCGATCAGCTCGGTCGACATGTGCACGCGAATGCTGATGTTGGGATGCGCCGCCTGGAACGAGGCGAGCCGCGAGCCGAGCCAGCTTGAGACGACCGTCGGAAGCACGGAGATGTGCAGGTGATGCTCGGTCTTGTCGGCAATCTCGGAAAAGGCCGTGCCCAGGAGATCGATGGCCTCCGTTACCTTCGGCGCGAGCTGACGGCCGGCGGCGGTCAACCGCACTTCCCGCGGCAGACGAACAAAGAGCGCCGTTCCAGTACGGTCCTCGAGCAGCCGGATCTGATAGCTGACGGCCGCTTGCGTCATTCCAAGCTCCTGCGCCGCGCGGGTGAAGCTCAGGTGCCGGGCGGCTGCCTCGAAGGCGCGCACCGCGCTCATGGGGGGAATCTTGCTCATACGCTGAGATAAGCATTCTTTATGCCAGCATGCGAGAAACCGCTTTGCGCGAAACCCTGAAAATCCTCAATTTTCTCGCGAACACATCACCGCAAAAATGAAGGGGTTAGCAATGCCGAGCGCACTGCGATCGATCATCCGCCATGTCTGGACCTTGGCCAGGAGAGCCGCCGACACCACGACAACGGTCGATACATTCAGCGAATTCCAGTTGAGGGACATCGGCCTGACGCGAGACAATGACGGAATCCGGGCACGCGCCGGCGACATCGCCGTCCCATGGCAGCGGGTCGCGGATCCCAATCCTGGAGACGCCCCGTCGCTGCAGGTAACGGAGAATTCAATCGCGTCCGTGCAGACAACGTCTCATGACGCTGTACCGCGGACCGTCGCTACAAGACCCCTCTGCCCGCCGAGGAACGAGAATAAAGACATAAACATTTCTTTATGCGATTGACCTGCCTGTCTTTGCAGGGCATTGTCAAAGCATCGTGGTTCTGCGGCTCGTCTCACGGCGGGCCGGAGCTAAGAGGGAATTCGGTGCGGCGCCGCAAGGCGCTCATGCCGGAGCTGCCCCCGCAACTGTAAGCGGCGAGCGGCCGTCCAATGATGTCACTGAGGAGACGCCTCGGGAAGACGGGACGGTTCGTGTTGACCCGCAAGCCAGGAGACCTGCCGCGATCGATAACGTCCACGGGCGGGGTGTCCGATGTGCCGCCTTGACGAGCGAGCCTGCCTCGGTCGTGGATGCGTCGCGTTCCAGCCTTGCCCACAACCTTCGGGGTAAGGAAATGACCATCAAGACAGCCAATCTCGGCTTTCCACGTATCGGCAGCCACCGTGAACTGAAGTTCGCGCTGGAGCGCTATTGGGCCGGCAAGATCGAAAGACAGGACCTGCTCGCCGTCGCCGCCAGGCTTCGGGCAGAAAACTGGGCCGCGCAAAATGCGCGGGGAATCCAGATCATTCCGTCCAACGACTTCTCGCTCTACGACCAGGTTCTCGACACATCCGTGCTCGTCGGCGCGGTGCCGCCGGCCTATGGCTGGAAAGGCGGCCCGGTCGATCTCGACACCTATTTCGCCATGGCGCGCGGCTCAACAACCGCGACCTGCGCTTCCGGCTGCGCCCATGGCGGACCTGACGGCGGCAATCAGGCGCTGGAGATGACCAAGTGGTTCGACACCAACTACCACTACATGGTTCCAGAATTCGCGGAGGACCAGCGCTTCGAGTTGACGCGCAATGCGCCGCTTGACGCCTTCCTCGAGGCCAAGGCGCTTGGGCATGTTACCCGTCCTGTTCTCCTCGGTCCCGTCACGTTCCTGAAGTTCGGCAAGGCACTTGCCGGCGGGTTCGACACGATCGAGCTGATCGAGCGGCTGTTGCCTGTTTATGTGAAGCTCTTGACCGAGCTTGCGATCGCCGGTGTCGAATGGGTGCAGATAGACGAGCCCTGCCTGGTGCTCGATCTCGACGAGCGGGAACGCCGGGCGCTGGCGCTCACCTACAGGACGTTTGCTGCGGAAACCCCGCAGCTGAAGATCATGCTTGCGACCTATTTCGGCGCGATCGGCGACAACCTGCCGACAGCGCTTTCGCTGCCGGTTGCCGGGCTGCATCTCGATCTCGTGCGGGCGCCGCAACAATTGGAAGTGCTGCTTCAGACGGCACCGGCGCAGCTCGTGCTGTCGCTTGGGGTCGTCGATGGCCGCAACGTCTGGCGGACAGACCTTGCCGGGCTCTTCCGCCGGCTGCAGCCGCTGATCGAGGCGCATGGCCGCGACCGCATCGAGCTTGCCCCCTCCTGCTCGCTGCTGCATGTGCCAATCGACCTCCATCTCGAACGGGGGCTCGATCCCGAGCTTTTCTCCTGGCTTGCCTTCGCCCTGCAGAAACTGGACGAACTCAGCCTGCTTGCCCGCGCCTTCGAGCCCGGCCTTGCCAATCCCGAGCAGGTCTTTGCAAAATCGACCGCAGCCGCCGCGGCGCGGCTGACCTCGCTCAAGGTGCACGACCCGCTGGTTGCCGGACGCCTGAAGACCCTGACGGCAGCCGACAGTCGCCGCAAATCGGGCTTTGCGACCCGCCGGCACCTGCAGGAAGACAGGCTGGCCCTGCCGCTCTTCCCGACAACGACCATCGGCTCCTTCCCGCAGACATCAGAAGTGCGTCAGGCACGGTCGCTGCATGCCAAGGGCGAGCTCAGCTATGTCGACTACCTCGCCTATCTGCGCCAGGAGACGGAGAAGGCCGTGCGCTGGCAGGAGGAGATCGGCATCGAGGTGCTGGTGCACGGCGAGTTCGAGCGCAACGACATGGTGCAGTATTTCGGCGAACAGCTTTCCGGCTACGCCTTCACCCAGAGCGGCTGGGTCCAGAGCTACGGCTCGCGCTACGTGCGCCCGCCGATCATTTTCGGCGATGTCTCGCGGCCGAACCCGATGACGGTTGACTGGGCAACCTATGCGCAGTCGCTGACGTCAAGGCCGATGAAGGGCATGCTGACCGGCCCGGTGACGATGCTGCAATGGTCGTTCGTGCGCGACGACCTGCCCCGGTCGATCGTGTGCCGGCAGATCGCGCTGGCGCTGCGCGATGAAGTCACCGATCTGGAAACGGCCGGCATCGCCGTGATCCAGATCGACGAACCGGCGCTGCGCGAGGGGCTGCCACTGAGACAGGCCGATCGAAAGGCCTATCTCGACTGGGCGGTCGAGTGCTTCCGCATCAGCGCCTCCGGTGTCGGCGACGAAACCCAGATCCACACCCACATGTGCTACTCGGAGTTCAACGACATCATGGCGGCGATCGCTGCGATGGATGCCGATGTCATCTCCATCGAGACCTCGCGCTCGAAGATGGAACTGCTCAGCGCCTTTACCGATCAGGCCTATCCGAACGAGATCGGCCCCGGCGTTTACGACATCCACTCGCCGCGCGTGCCGACGGTCGATGAGATGGTCCATCTGATCGAGAGGGCGACGGACGGGCTGACACCGGCGCAGATTTGGGTCAATCCGGATTGCGGCCTGAAAACGAGGCGCTGGGAGGAAGTGCGCCCGGCCCTCGTCAACATGGTGCAGGCGGCACAGGCGCTGCGGCAATCCTTTGCTGCCGGCCGGCGAGAGGCCGTGAACGTATGACGGACGATAGCAATGTCGAAATGGCGCCGGGGGAAACCCCGGCGCCTGCCACCCTGATCGACATCGTTTTTCCCGGCGATGCCAATCACCATGGCACGCTCTTTGGCGGAGCCGGTCTGGCGCTGATGGACCGGATCGCCTTCATCGTCGCCACGCGTCACGGCCGCGTTCCCTTCGTCACCGCGTCCTGCGATCGCGTCGACTTCCGCGCCCCTGCTCGTATCGGCCACGTCATCAGCTTCAGCGGTCGCCGGGTCCGGGTCGGGCGGCGCTCGATGGTGGTCGAAGTCGACATGGTCGCCGAGGATCTGATTGCCGGTACCCGCGATCTTTGCACCCGCGGCCAGTTCACCATGGTGGCAATGCCCGAAGGCAAGGACGCCGAATGGTCGTTGCCCTCTCTCGACAGCGCCACGATCGGTCCGACAAAGGACGACGCCGTGCGCATGGTCGATATCGTCTTTCCCGACCAAGCCAACAGCTTCGGGGCCATGTTCGGCGGCGACGCGCTGGCGCAGATGACCAAGGCGGCCTTTGTCGCGGCCACGCGGGCAAGCCGCAAGACGACGGTTCTCGCCTCCTGCCAGCGCATCGATTTCAAGCACCGCATCACCGTTGGCTCGATCATCGAGCTTGTCGCCCGGATCGTGAAAACAGGGCGAAGCTCGACGACGGTCGAGGTCGAATTGTGGTCCGAAGACCTGATGGGCGGGAAACGGACGCTGACTGCCCGTGGCGCGTTCATCATGGTGGCTGTCGACCGGGACAATCGTCCGGTTCCCGCTTTCGCAGCCTGACGATTTCAACCGAGGGAGCCGTCGCGACGGCCCCTCATCCACAGGCATTGCCGGAAGCGCGCGTTTACTCCCCGTTATCCACACCCGGAAAAATATTGTCGGCTCCCAGCGACCGCGGCAGCACCAGACCTATTGACGAGATTTCACACCCATATACTATATCTAGTGTTCGAGGTTCTTCCGATTCGCAAGGATTGGGAGCGAAGATGGGAATACGGTGCGCTTTAGCGATTTTGCTTGGCTAAGCCGTGGCTGCCCCCGCAACTGTAAACGGCGAGCGACTGTCCAGCATTCGGCCACTGAAGCATGATGCTTCGGGAAGGTCCGGACAGAAGCACCGACCCGTGAGCCAGGAGACCTGCCTCGATCAATAAACGTCCACGGGCGGGGTGTCCGGAGGGGTCAGAGTGTAATTGAGGCGGGATGAACCCTGCCTGATTGTCTCGACGTATCCCCGGAAGCGCCGTCTTCAACTTCGGGGTGAAGTCATGTCCGCGTCATCGAATTCCTATCACTCGCCAATGAAGAGGCGCGGGAACCCGCGCACCTGACGAAGACGTGCGCTCGGTCGTTTCGATCAGAGCAAGCCGTCATCCTGCCAGCCCTGCCCTTTCGCCGGAGCGCGTTCGCGCGCCCGCATGCCTTTTCATGCCCAGATCCAGCCGACCCAACGAGGAAGAAATGAACGTCACCGTCTACAGCAAGCCCGCCTGCGTCCAATGCACCGCCACCTACCGCGCACTCGACCGCAAGGGCGTCAACTATGAGGTGATCGACATCTCGATCGACGAGGACGCGCTCCAGACGGTCAAGGGCCTCGGCTACTTGCAGCTTCCCGTCGTCGTTGCCGGTCCTGAACATTGGGCGGGCTTCCGCCCCGACAAGATCAGCGCGCTGTCCTAAAGCCAAGGTGCCGGGCGATGGGCCTGATCGTCTATTTTTCCACCCGCTCGGAAAACACCCATCGCTTCGTCGGTAAGCTCGGCCTGCGCGCCATCCGCATCCCCGTCAGCGCAGCCGACGGGCCGCTTGAGATCAAGGAACCCTATGTGCTCGTCGTGCCGACCTATTGCGGCGACGACGGCCGGGGCGCCGTGCCCAAACAGGTGATCCGTTTCTTGAACGATGCGGACAACCGCTCCCACATCCGCGGCGTGATTGCCGCGGGCAACAGCAATTTCGGCGCGACCTACGGGATCGCCGGCGACGTGATCTCCGCCAAGTGCCAGGTGCCCTATCTCTACCGGTTCGAGCTCCTGGGAACCGACGAGGACGTCGCCAATGTCAAAAACGGGATGGAACGATTTTGGACGTCTCAACACTCGAACGCCCCTTGAAGGCGACGGAAGCGGCGCTCGATTACCACGCGCTGAACGCGATGCTGAACCTCTATGACGAGGACGGCCGGATACAGCTCGACAAGGACCGGCTGGCCGCCAAGCAGTACTTCCTGCAGCACGTCAACCAGAACACCGTGTTCTTCCATAACCTGCGCGAGAAGCTCGATTACCTCGTGGTCGAAGGCTACTACGAGCAGGAGGTTCTCGACCAGTATTCGTTCAATTTTGTGCGCGACCTGTTCGATCACGCCTATGACAAGAAGTTCCGTTTCCCGACCTTCCTTGGCGCTTTCAAATATTACACCAGCTACACGCTGAAGACCTTCGACGGGAAGCGCTACCTGGAGCGCTACGAGGACCGGGTGTGCATGGTGGCGCTGACGCTTTCGCGCGGCGACGAGGCGCTGGCGCGCGACATGGTCGACGAGATCATCTCCGGCCGCTTCCAGCCGGCAACGCCGACCTTCCTCAACGCCGGCAAGAAGCAGCGCGGCGAACTCGTCTCCTGCTTTCTGCTGAGGGTCGAGGACAATATGGAGAGCATCGCGCGCGGCATCAACTCGGCGCTGCAGCTGTCGAAACGTGGCGGCGGCGTAGCCCTGTCGCTCACCAACATCCGCGAAGCCGGCGCGCCTATCAAGCAGATCGAAAACCAGTCATCGGGCATCATTCCCGTGATGAAGCTCCTGGAGGATTCGTTCTCCTACGCCAACCAGCTCGGCGCGCGCCAGGGCGCAGGCGCGGTCTACCTCAACGCCCACCACCCCGACATCATGCGTTTCCTCGATACCAAGCGCGAGAACGCCGACGAGAAGATCCGCATCAAGACTCTGTCGCTCGGCGTCGTCGTTCCAGACATCACCTTCGAGCTCGCCAAGAACAACGAGGACATGTACCTTTTCTCGCCCTATGACGTGGAGCGCGTCTACGGCGTTGCCTTCACCGATATCTCGGTCACGGAAAAATACCGGGAAATGGTCGCCGACAGCCGGATCCGCAAAAAGAAGATCAAGGCGCGCGAGTTCTTCCAGGTGCTGGCCGAAATCCAGTTCGAGTCGGGTTATCCCTACATCATGTTCGAAGACACGGTGAACCGCGCCAACCCGATCGCCGGCCGCATCACCATGAGCAACCTTTGCTCGGAAATCCTGCAGGTCAGCGAAGCCAGCGAATATAACGACGACCTGTCCTACAAGCACATGGGCAAGGACATTTCCTGCAACCTCGGCTCGCTGAATATCGCCGCGGCGATGGACAGCACCGATTTCGGCAAGACGATCGAAACATCGATCCGGGCGCTGACGGCGGTGTCGGACATGAGCCACATCTCTTCGGTTCCCTCCGTCGAAAAAGGCAACGACGACAGCCACGCGATCGGCCTTGGCCAGATGAACCTGCACGGCTATCTCGCCCGCGAACGGGTCTATTACGGCTCGGACGAAGGCATCGATTTCACCAACATCTACTTCTACACCGTGACCTACCACGCCATCCGCGCCTCGAACCGGATCGCCGTCGAACGCGGAACGAGCTTCAAGGGCTTCGAGAACTCGAAATACGCCTCCGGCGACTATTTTGACAAATACACCGAGCAGGAATGGAAGCCGGCGACGGAGCGCGTGCGCGAACTGTTCGAAACCGCAGGGATCGATATCCCGACGCAGGAAGACTGGCTGGAACTCAAGAAGGCCGTGATGACCTCGGGCCTTTATAACCAGAACCTGCAGGCCGTGCCGCCGACCGGGTCGATCTCCTACATCAACCACTCGACTTCCTCGATCCACCCGATCGTCTCGAAGATCGAGATCCGCAAGGAAGGCAAGATCGGCCGCGTCTATTACCCGGCCGCCTTCATGACCAACGACAATCTCGACTACTATCAGGACGCCTACGAGATCGGGCCGGAGAAGATCATCGACACCTACGCGGCAGCGACGCAGCATGTCGACCAGGGCCTGTCATTGACGCTGTTCTTCAAGGATACGGCCACGACCCGCGACATCAACCGCGCGCAGATCCATGCCTGGAAGAAGGGCATCAAGACGATTTACTACATCCGCCTTCGTCAGATGGCGCTGTCCGGCACGGAAGTGCAGGGCTGCGTCTCCTGCGCACTGTGATACCCCGGGGAACACGATGAACATCCAAGTGAAGACCAAGACACCCAAGGGTTCGCAGGCCGTGCGCGCCATCAACTGGAACCGTATCGAGGACGACAAGGACCTCGAGGTCTGGAACCGGCTCACCGGCAATTTCTGGCTGCCGGAAAAGGTGCCGCTCTCCAACGACATTCCCTCCTGGTCAGCACTTCGGCCGGAGGAGCAGCAGCTGACGATCCGGGTGTTCACCGGCCTGACCCTGCTCGATACGATCCAGACGAGCATCGGTGCGCCGACACTGATGGCGGATTCGATCACGCCGCATGAGGAAGCTGTCTATTCCAACATCTCCTTCATGGAAGCGGTGCATGCCCGCTCCTATTCCTCGATCTTTTCGACGCTCTGCTCGACGCCTGATGTCGACGATGCCTATCGCTGGTCTGAGGAGAACGAACACCTCCAGAAGAAGTCGGCGCTCATTCTCGAGCACTATCGCAGCTCGGACCCGCTGAAACGCAAGATCGCCAGCGTCTTCCTCGAGAGCTTCCTGTTCTACTCCGGCTTCTATCTGCCAATGTACTGGTCGAGCCGCGCCAAGCTCACCAATACCGCCGACATGATCCGCCTCATCATCCGCGACGAAGCGGTGCACGGCTACTACATCGGCTACAAGTTCCAGAAGGGGCTGGAGCGGTTGAGCGAGGAGCGCCGGCAGGAGATCAAGGATTTCGCCTTCGACCTGCTGCTCGAACTCTACGACAATGAGGCGAAATATACGGAATCGCTTTACGACAGCGTCGGGCTCACCGAGGACGTGAAAAAGTTCCTGCACTACAACGCCAACAAGGCGCTGATGAACCTCGGCTATGAAGCGCTGTTCCCGGCGGATGCCTGCAAGGTCAATCCGGCGATCCTGTCGGCCTTGTCGCCGAACGCCGACGAGAACCACGACTTCTTCTCCGGCTCCGGCTCGTCCTATGTCATCGGCAAGGCGGTCGCGACCGAGGACGAGGATTGGGATTTCTGAGCCCGAACGCGCCTTACATCATCGCTGCATTTTCCCGTGGACCGAAGTGGTCGGAGGCTGAAAGCCTGCAGCGGGTTGAACGTGCTGCCGGCTCACTGCCGGCCGCACCATTGACTGCCGGCCCGCCTTCGAGTAAAGGGCGCGCCAATCCGTATTGCCGCGGCTGCTGAACCCAAGGCAACGGAGAATCTAGCAATGTCCAACCAATATAACCCTATCGTCCGGAACGATATCGTTTCCGGGCATGCGATCAGGTCCGTCGTCGCGATCGACGAACCTGAGCACCAACGCGCGCGCGCACTCGGCGATCTCACTTCCGCCCTTCCATCCCCGGAAGCGCTGGCGATCCATGGTGCCGTCGCCGGACGCATCATCACGACCCCGGACTTCCACCCGGGAAAACCGGTTCCGGTCGGACTTGTCGCCGACATCGAGAATGCCGTCATTCCGCACCTGATCGGCAACGATATCGGCTGCGGCATGCGCATGATTGTGCTCGACGGCATCCGGGAGGACGAACTTGTGCCTGATCTGGAGGGGCAGCTGCGGCATGTGTTCTTCCAGGGAGGGCGCGACATCGCGCTGACCGGCAGGGATCGCCATGCCGCCCTCAGGGACGGCGTGCCGGGCCTGCTCGAGAGCCTGGCCGGCAAGCGGCAGGGCCTGCTTGCGCGGCTCGACCTGGCATCCGCCTGGGCGGATGTCGCGTCCACATCCGACGATGGTTGCTTCCGCTCTGATGCCATCGATCCTGATTTCACCGACTATGCGGCACCCGATGACCGGCACCGGCATGATGCTATTCTCGGCACCATCGGCGGCGGCAATCACTTCGTCGAGTTCGGCGTGGTCGAGCGCATCGTCGACGGCGGTTTTGCCCGCATCGCCGGACTGAAACCGCAGAGCGTGGTGATCGTCGTGCATTCCGGGTCGCTCGACTTCGGCCAGCGGATCGGGACGGCGGTGCGTGAGCGGGCACGTCAAAACGGTGCGGTGGCGGTTGACGACCGGATCGTCTCCGAGGCCCGTCACGCCAGCCATTACCGGCGATACATGAACGGCCATGCCAATGCCGCGAATGCCGCCTTCGTCAATCGCTTCCTGATCGGCCTGGCGGCGGTGGAAGCGCTCGCGCGAACGATCGGCCGGCCGGTCGCACACCGGCTGGTCTACGACGCGCCGCACAACACCGTGTGGCAGACCGGCAATACCGTTCGCCATCGCAAGGGTGCTTGCCCTGCGCGCGGCCCCGGCAGGATCAGGGGTTCGCCCTACGAATGGTCGGGCGAACCGGTGATCCTGCCGGGTTCGATGGGCGATGGCACCTGGTTGTTGCGTGGATTGGGCGCCACGGAAGGCTTGGAATCGTCGGCCCATGGCGCCGGTCGACGGCTCTCGCGCCAGGAGGCACGCGGAGCGAAAACGACGCTCGCCGGCCTGCGCGTCGTCGGCCCGGTCGACACCGCGAGCGCGGCGATCCGCGGCCGGCCCGATATCCTCGCCGAGCTTCAGGGCCGGCTGAAGGAGGAAGCCCCGGCCGCCTACCGGCCGATCGACCAGGTCGTCGATCCGATGGTGGCGACCGGACTGGTCGCCCCTGTCGCCCGCATCAGACCGGTGCTGACCGTCAAGGGATAGGTCAGCCCGAAGCAGAAACGCCGGGAAAGCACATCCGCTTCCCGGCGTTACATACTGTATTCTCCGGCTTCACCACCTTCCTCAGCCGGCACCACTGGTGCCAGAGCGGGCGAGCGCAAAGCTCCGGTCCGCAAAGGTTGTGCTGCGACATTGCCCGCCCGCTACCCGGTGATCTGGAAGCCCTGAACCGGGTCGGGCACGGCGACCGGTTCGGTCTCGACGCTGACGACGGAGGCGGCCGCTGGCCCCATCCACAACCGCTCGACCATGTTTGAAAGCGCCCTGTCCGTGCCGACAATCATCGCCGCCACCGATCCGTCACGCTCGTTGCGCACCCATCCGGTCACGCCCAGGCGTTCGGCTTCTCGGCGGGTCCAGATACGGAAGCTGACGCCCTGCACCCTTCCACTGACACGGACCAACATCGCCTTGCGCTCTTTGACCATGATCGCACCTGATTCCGTCCCAGAAGAGGAACTGGAGCGAAGACGGCAAAAGGCAAGGCAGCCGCGTGTGACGCGCGACCATGTTGACAAGAGATTGAGCGGCGACGACATGCCGGATCCGTCGTAAACGCCGACGACCACCCAGACGAGAGGCGGAATAATTTTTCGCGCTACCTTGTTATTAATTACATCGCGTATTTTTACAATTTGACGTGCGCAAAGTTTTGTGGTTTTTGCACCATCGCCAAGACGGTGACGGGAGGGCCCTCCTGCTTGGCAGCCAAGACCAAAGGCCCACGTCGTTTCCAGGGAGGAAACTCATGAACATGCCCCGCATTCTGAAATCGCTTGTCGCCGGCACTGCACTGACCCTGATTGCAACGGCCGCATCGGCCGAAGGCATCGGCGCCTCGCTGCTCACCCAGCAGCATCCTTTCTACATCGAGCTTGCCGACGCGATGAAAGCCGAGGCCAAGGAGAAGAACGTCGCGCTCGAAGTTGCGATCGCCAACCAGGATCTCAACAAGCAGCTCGCCGACGTCGAGGACTTCATCGTCAAGGGCGTCGACGTCATCGTCATCTCGCCGGTCGATAGCCAGGGCGTGCGCGCCGCGATCGAAAAGGCAGAGAAGGCTGGCATCAAGGTGATTACCGTCGACGTGCCGGCAAATGGCGCGACCGTCACCTCGCATATCGGCACCGACAATTTCACCGGCGGCGTCAAGGCCGGCGAGCTGATGGCCAAGGTCCTCGACAACAAGGGCAAGGTCGCCGTGATCGACTACCCGACGGTCCAGTCGGTGGTAAACCGCGTCAACGGCTTCAAGGAAGCGATCGCCAAGCATCCTGACATGGAAATCGTCGCCATCCAGACCGGCATCACCCGCGCCGAAGCCCTTGCCGCCGCGCAGAACATGCTCCAGGCCAACCCCGACATCACCGGCATCTTCGGCTTCGGCGATGACGCGGCACTCGCCGCAGCCGTCGCCGTCAAGGCGGCGGGCCTCGAAGCCCAGGTCAAGGTCATCGGCTTCGACGGTATGAAGGAAGCCCGCGACGCCGTCGACAGCAACCCTGTCATGGTCGGCGTGATCCAGCAGTTCCCGGACCAGATGGGCAAGCAGGCCGTCGACACCGCCGTCAAGGTTGCAGCCGGCGAACAGGTTCCGGCCGAACAGCCGATCGTGCCGGGCGTCTACACCGCGAAGTAAGTCCTCCCAGGACAGCCGCCGCCCCAGGGGCGGCGGCACCCATACGACGAACGTCTCGGCCTGCCGCATGGAAAATGCAGGCATGTCAGAGCGTTACAGCGCCCATGCATGTCTCTTGAGATGCTCTGGGCCGTGACGCAGGAGACGCTTCTCGGCGCGATCCAAGGAGGCCGCCATGCATGGTTCGACCACGGACACCGTTCTCAAGATCAGCAATGTCACGAAATCCTTCGGGCAGGTTGCCGCGCTGAAGAGCATGCGGCTCGATGTCCGCCGCGGCCGCGTGCACACGCTGCTGGGTGAAAACGGCGCTGGAAAATCGACACTGATGAAAATCCTTGCCGGCGTCCACAGCGCGACATCAGGCGAGATTACGCTCGACGATCAGCCCTATCGACCCGCCAACCCGCAGCAGGCGTCAGCGCTCGGGCTCGCGATCGTCTTTCAGGAGCTGAGCCTCTGCAATAACCTGACGGTTGCAGAAAACATTCTCGCGACCCGCGAGCCGCGCAAGTTCGGCTTCATCAACGACAAGGCGCTTGTTGCCAGAGCCAAGGCGATCGTCGCCGAGCTCGGCTTGCCGATCGATGTCACCGAGAAGGTCGGCAATCTGTCGATCGCCCAGCGGCAATTGGTCGAGATTGCCAAGGGCCTGAGCCACGATGCCAAGGTCGTCATTCTCGACGAACCGACCTCGTCGCTCAGCGACAGCGAAGCCGAGATCCTGTTCGATATCATCGGCCGGCTGAAGAACCGCGGCGTCGCCGTCATCTACATTTCCCACCGCATGGAAGAGATCATGCGGCTGAGCGACGACATCACCGTCATCCGCGATGGCGAATATGTCTCCACTCACGATCGCAACGACGTCACCATCGAGGCGCTGATTGCACTGATGGTCGGGCGCCGGATGGAGGAGATCTATCCTCCGCCGATCCATGATCGCTCGACGCCGGGCGCACCGGTGCTCGCAGTCGAGCGCCTGACGCGCGACGAGGAATTCGCCGATATTTCCTTCACGGTCGGCGCCGGCGAGATCCTCGGCTTCTTCGGCCTCGTCGGCTCGGGCCGGTCCGAGGTGATGAACGCGCTCTTTGGCATGAAGAACGCCAATGGCACCGTCCGCCTCGATGGCAAGGAGGTTCGCTTCCGCTCACCGGCCGAAGCGATTGCCCGCGGCATCGGCTTCGTCACCGAAAACCGCAAGGAAGAGGGCCTGGTGCTTGGCCACAGCGTCGGCTGGAACATCTCCATGGCCGCCCTTCCCGATTTCACTGGCCCCTTCGGCTTCACCCGCGCTGGCGCCGAGCGAAAGGCGTCTGCCGCCGAAGTCGGCCGTCTCGCGATCAAGACGCACTCGCTCGACACGCCGGCCGGCTCCTTGAGCGGCGGCAACCAGCAGAAGATCGTGCTGGCGAAATGGCTCCTGACCCGACCGAAGGTGCTCATCCTCGACGAGCCGACCCGCGGCGTCGACGTCGGCGCGAAATTCGAAATCTACAAGATCATCCGCCAGTTGGCGGCCGAAGGGACGGCGATCCTGCTGATCTCCTCCGAGCTGCCGGAAGTGCTCGGAATGAGCGACCGCGTCGTCGTCATGCATGAGGGCGTCGTCGGCGCGACCCTCGCCGGCACTGACCTCACACCCGAAACGATCATGGCGCGCGCAACAGGTTTTCAATCATGACCCAGCAAACTGCAGCCCAGGCCGCCTTCGTCAGGGCGTTTAAGCAATATGGCGGTATCCTCCTCTCCCTGGTGATGCTCTGCGTCATCTTCTCTTTCCTCAATCCTCGCTTCATGTCGGTCGTCAACTTCATGAACATCCTGCAGCAGGTAGCCGTGATCGCGATTGCCGCCTTCGGCATGACCTGGGTGATCCTGCTTGGTGAGATCGACCTGTCGGTCGGCTCGATCATAGCTGTCGCCGGCATGGTCGGGGCGCAATGTTTCGCCTTCGGCCTTGGCTTCGGCACGGCGCTCGCCGTGACGATTGTGGCCGGCGCATTGATGGGCATGCTCAACGGCGTGTTGACGGCAAAGCTCCTGCTGCCTTCGTTCATCGTCACGGTTGCCACCATGGGCATCTATCGCGGCCTCGTCAGCCTGCCGACCAACGGCGCGCCGGCGATGATCGACAATTCGACCTGGACCGCCATCGGTACCGAAAGCTTCCTCGGCCTGCCGATCATCATCTGGGTCGTGGCCGTGCTCTTCGTCGTCAACCAGATCGTGCTCAGCAAGACGAGCTTCGGACGCCGCGCCTATCTGACCGGCGGCAACCGCGAGGCGGCCATCTATTCGGGCATCAAGGTCGATCGCCTCAAGATCATCATCTTCATGATCTCGGGCGTGATGGCGGCGATCAGCGGCGTGCTGCTCTCCTCCCGGCTCTTCTCCGCCCAGACCAATGCCGGCATGAGCTATGAGCTCGACGCCATCGCTGCGGCCGTTCTCGGCGGAACATCGCTTGCCGGCGGTGTCGGCACCATGGTCGGCACGCTCATCGGCGCCTTGATCATTGGCGTGATGAACAACGGCATGAACATGCTTTCCGTCCCCTATTTCTACCAGCTCATCGTCAAGGGCCTGGTGATCCTGATCGCCGTTTGGCTCGACGTGCGCGCCAAGCAGGCCAAGCGCTGATCCCTTCGAGAGTAACACACATGCACAAGATACTGACGATCGGCGAAATCCTCGTGGAGATCATCGCCACCGAAAAGGGTGACGGCTTCCGGCAGGCGACGCCGCTGATCGGCCCCTTCCCCTCCGGTGCTCCTGCCATCTTCATCGACCAGGTCGGCAAGCTCGGCCAGGCAAGCGCGATCATTTCCCGCGTCGGCGGCGACGATTTCGGTCACGTCAATATCGCACGTCTTGAGGCCGATGGCGTCGATATCTCCGGCATCGCCGTCGATGCACTCGCCACCACCGGCAGCGCCTTCGTTCGCTATCGCCATGACGGCAGCCGCGCCTTCGTCTTCAACATCCGCGACAGCGCCTGCGGCACCATTCGCCTCGATGACAAGGCGACCGCGCTCGTTCGTAGCTGCAGCCACCTGCATGTCATGGGGTCGTCGCTCTACGCGCCGAGCGTGGTCGAAAGCATTCTGGCGGCGATCGACATCGTCAAGGCCGCCGGCGGCACTGTGTCCTTCGACCCCAACCTTCGGGCAGAAATCCTCGAAAGCCCTGGAATGCGCGAGGCACTGAGGACGGTGCTTGCCAAGACCGACGTCTTCCTGCCGAGCGGTGCCGAACTCTTCCTGTTCACCGAAGCGAAAAACGAGTCGGACGCCATCGCCGAGCTCCTCGCCTCCGGCATCAAGGTTGTCGTCGTCAAGCGCGGCGCCGAGGGCGCCAGCTACTTCGACACGGAAACGACGCTCTCCCTGCCCGGCTTTGCGGTCGAAGAGATCGATCCGACGGGCGCGGGCGACTGCTTCGGCGCCACCTTCGTCACCTCTTGGCTGAACGGTGCCAGCGCCCGCGAAGCGCTCGAATTCGCCAACGCTTCCGGCGCCCGCGCCGTGATGATCTCCGGCCCGATGGAAGGCGCATCGACGAGAGCAGAACTCGAAGCCTTCATCAGCGCGCGAAAGGATTGAAGACTATGAAACCGAATTATCTGATCGACATTGCCCAGTGGCGCGATCGTCCGGGCCTGCGCGGCATTCCTTCGATTTGCTCGGCGCATCCTTTGGTGATCGAGGCTGCAATGCTCAGGGCGCTGAAGGAAGGCACGCACCTGTTGATCGAGGCGACCTGCAATCAGGTCAATCAGGACGGCGGTTACACCGGCATGACGCCTGCCGATTTCACCGGCTTTGTCGCAGAGATCGCCGCAAAGACCGGCTTTCCGATCGACACCATCATCCTCGGCGGTGATCATCTCGGCCCAAACCCGTGGAAGAACTTGCCGGCCGATGAGGCGATGGCGAAGGCCGAAGCGATGATTCGCGCCTATGCCGAGGCTGGCTTTACCAAGCTTCATCTCGATACCAGCATGGGCTGCGCCGGCGAGCCGGTCGCCCTTCCCGATGCAATCACGGCATCACGCGCGGCACGACTGGCCGCTGCCGCCGAAGATGCGATCCGCGGACTAGACGGCGTCGCCCCGGTCTACATCATAGGCACCGAAGTGCCGGTTCCAGGCGGTGCGCTGGAGGAACTGGATACGCTCGAAGTCACCGCACCCGAAGCAGCCGTCGAAACTGTTGGCATTCATCGCCAGGCGTTCGAGCATGCCGGCGCCGGCGAAGCCTTCTCGCGGGTGGTCGGCGCCGTCGTCCAGCCGGGCGTCGAATTCGGCAACGAGAACGTCATCCCCTATGATCGACCGAAAGCCGCCAACTTGAGCGCAAGCCTCACGAAGCTCGATGGCCTCGTCTTCGAGGCGCACTCCACCGACTACCAGACGCAAGACGCGCTTCGCGCCCTGGTGGCCGATGGTTTCGCCATCCTCAAGGTCGGCCCCGGCCTGACCTTCGCCTTGCGTGAAGCCCTCTATGGCCTCGACCAGATCGCCGCATTCCTGTTTCCCGATGCACGGTCGAAGACGCTGGCCGAGGTCACCGAAGAGGTCATGCGTGAGGAGCCGGCCAACTGGGGCAAGTATTATCACGGCTCGCCCGAAGCGCTGCGCCTTCAGCGCCACTTCTCCTACAGCGACCGCATCCGGTACTACTGGCCGCATCCGAAGGTCGCCACGGCTGTCGAAGAGCTTCTCCACCTGCTCGATGGCGTGACGATCCCCGAGACGCTGATCAGCCAGTATCTCACAGGCAGTTACGAGCGCGTGCGAGACGGCCACGTGGCACCGCAAGCAAAGGCGCTGGCGATCGCCGCCGTCGACGCGGTTCTTGAGGATTATTTTTCGGCCTGCAAAGGATAGAGCCGGCCGTTCATTCCGTGAATATTTCGCAGTCGACACTGCCTATCCCTCGGAAATAAATCTATAAACGAAACCCAAAAGAAGAATGGGGGCGCTTCGACCGTGGACAGACAAATCAAGACGATGGAGGATTTTTCGGAGTTCGTCGGTTTGTCGCGCCCCACAGTCTCCAAATATTTCAACGATCCGACTTCGGTTCGCAAGAAGACCCGCGACGCCATCGAGGCCGCGATCAAGCAATCGGGCTTCCGGCCAAACATCTTCGCCGTCAACCTCAATCGGCGGCGAACCAATATTCTTGGCGTCATCGTTCCCAATTCCACCGACCCGTTCTACATGGCGCTGACGCGGCGGATCGAGCATATCGCCAACCAGGCGGGCTTTCTCGCCTTCGTCCTGTCCTCCGACGGCAAGCCGGAGATGGAAGAGCGCGCCATCGAGACCTTCAAGTCGATGAACGTCGCCGGCGCCATCATCGCTCCGCTCGGCGTCCAATCCCATCACCAGAAACTGACGGCACTCGGCGAGAGCATTCCGCTTGTTTATGTCGACTCTCCGCTCGACGGCAGTTCCTCCTTCGTCGGCACGGACAACCGGCAGAGCTTCAAGCTGATGGTCGATTATCTCTGCCGGTCCGGCGAACCGCCCTGCTACTTCGGCATGCCGCCGGTCAACAACAACGCGCTCGCCCGCCAGCATGCGTATGAAGAAGCGATGCAGCAGTTGAAGATGGACGCCGCCATCGTGCCGACGGCCCCCAACGCCTCTTGGGACTTCGAAAAATTCGGCTACGACGAGACGCTGCGCATTCTGGGTGAAGGTGGCTTTCCGACGAAGACGGTGCTGTGCGCCAACGACCGCGTCGCCTTCGGCGTGATCGCGGCGGCGTTCCAGTCCGGCGTCAAGGTCGGGCGCGAGCCCGACAGCGACCTGCGCGTCGCCGGCCACGACGACCATCCGCTCTCGCGCTACACCTGTCCGCCGCTGACAACAGTCGCGCAGAACTATAACGAGATCGGCCGGCTGGCGATCGAGCTGCTGTTGTTCAAGCTTGGCGAGACCGAGAACGCCGATCAGGCCTTCCCTGCGGACGAACGCATTTTGCTCAGCGCCGAGATCATGCTGCGCGGTTCGGCTTAAGCCAATCCGCATTGTGGCCGCGCAATCGGATCAGACGAACGGCGCAAACGCCCCTACTCGCCAAGGCGCGGCGCCGCCTTCACCGTGTCGATGATATCGCCGAGCAGCAGGTGAAGCGCATCACGGTATCCGGTGCGCGCCGACGGGCCGCTCTCCTCAGACGTCATCGCCACTGTCAGGTCGAGCGCCGGCACGATGTAGAGCATCTGGCCGCCGTAACCCCAGGCGAAGTGCACGGTCTCGCCGGCGATCTCGCGCTGGAACCAGCCGTAGCCGTAGATGTCGCCGGAGAAGCGCGAATTGGTGCGCGGTTGCCAGGACAGCGCGATCCATTGCGCCGGGACCACCTGTCTTCCTTCTGCAGTCTTGCCGCCGTTGCGATAAACCTCGCCGAAGGCAAGCAGCGACCGCGCGCTCATCGCCATCTGGTTGCCGCCAAGATAGATGCCTTGCGGATCTCGGTCCCAGGCATCGATGCGAAAGCCCTTGATCGGACCGAGCCATTCGCGGGCGAGAGCAAGCGTCGACTTGCCGCTGACCCTGGTCAGGATGGCCGAGAGCAGATGGGTGGACGCGGTCGAATAGAGCATCTGCCCGCCGGGATCATCGTCGAACGGCTGTGCCAGTGCAGAGCGAACCCAGTTGCGGCTTGACACCCAGCGGCCGTAGTTGGGACCGGACATCCGCCCAAGGCCTGCCTGCATCGACAGCAGATGGCCGATGGTGATGTCGTCAAGCCGCGGGTCCTGCGTGGCCGGTAAGTCTGCCTTGAGGATCGGCGCAATCTTTTGCTCCGGTCCCTCCAACAAGCCCTTGTCGATCGCAATGCCGACGAGGGCCGATACGATCGATTTGGAGGCGGATTTGATATTGGTGCTGTCCGAGGGACGGTTGTCGCGATAGCCGCGCTCGGCAATGACAGAGCCGGATCGGGCGACGATTACCGTCTTCAACGGCGTCAGGTCGTCACGCGCCGCAAGTGCCTCCAATAGCGTCGGAAGCGAAGGCCGATCCTGCGCGACGGCCAAGGAGCACGTCGCCAGTAGCCAGAACAATGCAGCGGCAAATCTGATCATGTATTCCGATCTAGGGTGAAAGCGCGGCCGCGTCATCGCACGACATGCATTGTCACGCTGATTTGAAGCTCGGTGAAAAGCCCAGTCTTGGCGTATCCGTGCACCGGTTTCACGTTGTCTTTGGGCTGGCAGCGCCTGTGGCAAGGACCGACACGAAACGGCGCAAGCTCTGCCGGACGAAATCCGTAACCGGGATCTGCGGGTCGAAACTCCACCAAAGCAGTGCCCCCTGCCAGTGGGATGCCATCAGCAAACCGATTCCGGGAACCGGCCCGGACAGGCCGGCGAGGCGTTCGTCCAGCGCCTCAGCAAGTGCATCGCGCCACCTCGCGCCGCGGGCGCGAAGCGCCGGGTCTCGCAAATCCTCGCGCAAGACCCGCAGCCCGTCAGCGTAGGATTCGATGCCGCCGTAATCGCCCGACAGTCCAGCGAGCAAATCGACGGCGCCTTCCGGCGTCTTCGGCAGGGTCGACGAAAGCTCTGAAGTCAACCGGTCGAGCCCGTCCCAGGCCTGCAGAAGTGCACGCTGGACGAGGTTCTGCTTGTTGTCGAACCGCTGGACAAGGGTGGAGGCGGAAAGGCCCGTACCCGCGGCAAGGGCGGCGAAAGTCAGGCTCTCCGGTCCGCTCGCATGCATGATCGCGAGCGCGGCGGCCAACACATCTTCGTCAGGCATGGTTTTGGGACGCGGCATCTTGACTCTCATTAATAACCGAATAATCGTTTATATATCCCATTCACACAGCCACGACCAGATGGCTCAGACCGCCGATGGAGGAAAAATGACGCTCAAGGGAAAAATCGCACTGGTAGCAGGCGCCACGCGCGGCGGCGGACGTGGCATTGCCACTGAGCTTGGAGCGGCGGGCGCCACCGTCTACGTCACCGGCCGCACCACCAGAAGCCAGCAATCGGACTACAAGCGCCCCGAAACGATCGAGGAAACGGCTGGCCTCGTCAGTGATCTTGGCGGCAAGGGTATTGCAGTTCAGGTCGACCACCTGCAACCGGCTGAGGTGAAGGCACTCGTCGAACGCATCCGCCGGGAACAGGGTCGGCTCGATATTCTCGTCAACGACATCTGGGGCGGCGAAAACCTGTTCGAATGGAACAAGCCGGTCTGGGACCACGATCTCGACAATGGCCTGAAACTGCTTCGGCTCGGGATCGATACGCATCTGATCACCGCCCATCACGCCCTCCCGCTGATGATCGAAAATCGCGGCGGGCTGCTTGTCGAGGTGACGGACGGAACGGCCGAGTATAATGCCGAGCACTACCGGCTCTCACCGTTCTACGATCTCGCCAAGGTCGCGGCCAATCGCATGGCCTGGGCGCACGCCAAGGATCTGGAGCCGCACGGCGCCACGGCAATATCGATTACGCCCGGCTGGATGCGCTCAGAAATGATGCTGGAGCATTTCCAGGTGACGGAAGAGACGTGGCAGGAGGCGACAAGGAACCAGCCGCATTTCGTCATTTCCGAAAGCCCGCGCTTCGTCGGCCGTGCCATCGCAGCTCTTGCGGCAGACCCGCAGAAAGACCGGTGGAACGGACAATCACTTTCGAGCGGCGGCCTTGCCCAGGCATACGGCTTTACCGACCTCGACGGCTCGCGCCCCGATTGCTGGCGTTACATGCGCGAAGTGATGGAAAAGGAAAAACCCGCTGATGCGACCGGGTATCGCTGAAACTGCTCGCCTTCAGGCAGCCGGCGGCCATGTCCGTCAGATCACCAGCGTCTGCACCGCGCCATCGCCGAACTCGCAATCGAGTTCCCATCCGGTTTCCGCCCGGCGAACACGCAGGAACGTCGCCCCGTCCCCGGGTACCGGACGCGTTGCATTGACGGCGCAGCGGTAGGTCCTCGCGCCCGACCGGACTTCGATCGTCTCGCGCTCGACGATTTCCTCGTCGATGCCGTTGGCAAATGGATAGGGCGCAAACATCGCCGCCGTATGGATCGAGTGAATTCGGGTGACGGAACCATCCTCGGCAAAGAGGTCGACCGTCGCGACACAAGCCCGGTGTTCGTCTCCCGAGAGAAACACCACATGCTCGATCCGGTTCTCGGCGATATAGCCAAGCACCTCGCCAAGCGTGTTGGGATAGCCGTCCCATCCATCGGAATGCAACGCGCTCAAGTTCGTCCAGGAAAGGCTTTGATCGCGCTGGGTGGCGCGCCGATGCCGCGGCAGCAACATCGCAGGCGACACAACGAACTTCGGGCCGGGCGCCAGCAACAGCCATTGCTTCAAGCTGTCCATCGTCGCCGGTGTGAACATCGCGGCCGCCTTCAGGCCATCACCCACCTTTCGATGGGTTCGCTGCGTTCGCGTGTCGAGCATGAAGAAATGGAACCCGTCGAAATCGAACATATCGAGCTTGGCATGTTTGCCGCGCTGATACTTCCGGTAGGCTTCGATGCCGCGCATCGCATTGCCGGAGTTGTCATCGTCATCCGGATCGGAAATCGGCTCCCAATTGTCGTCGATCTCCTGGTCGTCGAGCAGCATGAAGGACGGGATCTGTCGCAAAACGTTGCGCACGCTGCTCTGGCTCAGCCAGGCCTCGTAGGGCAGGCGGTATCGATCATCCCGTCGGGTCGGATCATGGAGCCCTGCCTTCGGATCGACATAGACCTGGCCCCCGACGAAGAGCGCGAAGCGTGGCTTGATCCCAGCACGGGCCTCCAGCCGTTCGGCAATACGACCATAGCCGCGGTAGGCAACCGCCTCGTCGAGGAAACCGGCCGGATACTGGCAGGAGGAGAGCGCGAAGCTGGTTCCGTTCGGCGTCGGTTCCAAGGGCGGAAATGCCGGTGGATCATAGGGGACGATGCCGTCCTTCAGGTCGAAATCCTGTTCGACAACGGGCGGACACGCCGACTGCGTGAAGCCATGGTGCCTGGCGTTCGGCGATGGAAAGGCGATTGCGCGCTCCACCGCCGCGGCCATTTTCTCAAAACGGCTGTAGGCGAACGCGACCGCCTGCCCGCTCGCGGCATTGCCGGCTCCCGTCGGATCGAGGCGCCGCATCCGTCCTTGTCCGCTATCGGCAACGAAGTAGCCATAAGCCGCCCCTTGAGCGGCATGACGCGGCAGCGCTTGGCTTCGGTCGAAGTCGAAGGTCCGCAGCGACGGGCCTGCGCTAAGGCCGCCGACCAGATCTGGGAAGGCCGCGGGCTCGCGAAACATGGTCACGGTCGGTGGCGCCACGACGGGCTCAAGCGGCGATGGCAGCTCCTCATGTCTGAGGTCCGGTGCGGCCAACGCCGCATCGTCGCCGTAGGCCAGCAGAATCAGCAGGGCATCACTGCGATCGGTAATTCCGTGGCCGGGCATGCGGGTAAGCAACGGAACTTCGAACGCATCCCACCCATCGTTCTCAAGCGCCTTCGAGGTATAGGCCACGAGATGTTCCAGGAGATAGCCGGTGTCCCAAGGCTGCGTCGGATCATCCGGCCGACAGATACGATCATCGACCATCCGGACGCGCAGGAGCAATGCGGCTTCGGTTACCCGGTGCGAAGGCGCCGCACCAAGGCGGATGACCAGCGCCGGGGTCTTTGGGCGCTCTTCGGTGAGGATCGGACCGATCCAGGGCGGATAGACGACTTTTTCACTGTCGGCCTTGACGGCGCCCGCCGGTATGTCTGCGTCGAGAAACTGTTGGATCTGCTGCAAGGTCGCGTGACGTTTGGTTCCGACCAGCTCGTCCTGATGGCCTGCACCCGGAATGACGAAGGGAGGCATATAGACCCGGCCGGCATCGCCAAAAATCTGCCGCATGCGGTCGACGGTCGAGACATGTAACAGTCCGTTTTCTCCCCCATGCACGCTGGAGGTCGGGAACGACCAGTACTTTGCCAAGTTCTGGCGCGAGACCAGACCGTTGTGGCCATGAAAATACGTCATCGTCGAGGAACGCACAAAATGCAGGCGAGACGACACCGTCGACAGGCTCGGCGGACCGAAAAGCTCGTCGATATAGCGCAGCATTCCGGGCTCCATGTTGCGCACATTGAAATGGCGACCACACAGCGCGTCCATGCGATGGCGTGTGCGCGTCCAGGGCGTGCGCTTCGTTGGCCATAGCGGGTTCTCGACGTCGAACTCCTCGACCGGATAGGGCAGCGACGACAGCAAACGATCGAGAAGATCGTCCACAAGGGTCGGTTCCCTCGGGTTGAAACTGTAGTTGTCCTGCAGGAAATCGATGAGGTAGCGCACGAGATAGGCGCGAAAAATGTTGGCCGGCGCAAAAACGTCGAGCGGCCCGACCTGCGTGAAGGCGGCGCGATTGACGAGCCCGGTCGCATGGCCGTTCAGCACGGCGATGCTGAAGACGACGGCTCCCATGCAATGGGCGATCACGTCGACCGTCCCGTCCGGCGACGTTGCCGCCACTGCCTTCAGTGCCGCCGGTACGTCGACATTGCCGATCTGGTCGAAGCTCCACGCCTCTGTCGACGTCGGTTGGCCGGCGCTGGTTCTGAGATCAGCGATCCATATGTCACGACCGGTACACCAGAAATGGCTGGCGAAATTGGGATTGACCGCGTGATGCGCAAAGGTCGTGCCGCTAGCGCAATAGCCGTGGAACATAATGAGCGGGCGCTTCTTGCTGTTGGGATAGCGGTAGCGCGTCAACCGCACCTCGCCGGGCACATCGCTGCCTCTGCCATCCGGCCGTTCCGGTGCAAGCGCGATGCGATGCAGCTCGGCGGTAATCGACGCGCCGCCCGGGAGCTTCAGCGTAGTCGGCGGCAGGCGGCTGACGGTCGCCTGCCGCCACCGCTTGTCCTGATCGGGAGCACGAAAGCTCCAGAGATGCAGACCGAGCAGAAGCCGCGTGACGAAGCCGAAGAGCGTCAGCAGTTCGCCGATGGTGTTGACGCCGTCGCGTTGATTGGCGACCCGGAACAACGGCACGCCGATCCGCGCGAGATAGCCGACGTCGAGTTTCAGCACGCGCTCGCCGCTCTCGGGGCTCGAGCCCGGAAACGTGTCGAGCGTCATCTCCATAAGCTGGCGCCAGGGATTGCTGCGCCTCTCATAGGTCAAGGTCTTGAGGCCGACGATACGGTTGCCTGCAAGCGCGATCTTGCCGTCGACATCCGGCGGTCCAATCGTCAGATTGTAAGTGAGGGTCCTGATCTCGCCGGAGCGGCTGGCGATCGCAAAAGCCGATTTGAGCCGCGACCAGAGGCCAGGGCCACCATGTCCGTCGGCGAGTGCCTGGTAGCCGTCGCGAAGCCCCCGGTTCAGCACCCAGGCCTTGCCCGCGCGCCACACGCGTCCAGGCATCGAGCTCGGCTGGCGCTCGAAGATCCGCAGGCTGCCGGATATCGGCGCGCTGAATTCGGCGGCGGCATCGAGCCTTCGCTCCTTCACATGCAAAGGCAGCCAGGTCGTTTCCAGCGTTTCCCAAACGTCCCGAGGGAAAATCCGGATCTGGCTTCGGATGGCGCGATCCGGCACTTCGGTGGCGACAGGAATGATCGGGTGGCTGCCATTGCTCGGCGTCAACTGTAAAAGCGACGTGGGTGCGAAACGCATGGTCAGCTCAACGATCCGGGTTTCTTCGACCCCGCCCACCGGCGTCAAGCTGATGGGGCCGACAAGCCTTTCGATGATTTCCACCTCGCTCGACTGCGCTCGCGCGGCGACGTCGGTGTTGCGAAAGACAGGCCGCACCAGCGGGGGACCGATGGGCCGAACCTCGGCCGCGACATAGTTCCATTCCTCGGCCAGCGCTTCGGCCGCGCGCAGCGCAAGCGCAGCAATCGTCAGGGCTGGGTTTGTCGCAAGCGCGTTCGGAACGATCGACCCGTCCAGCACGACGAGATCGTGATACACCGCATCGGAATCCGCCGATGTGAAGACGCGGCCGAGGTGATCGACCACACCTTCTGCGCCGCTATCGGCCATCGCGCAGCCGCCAAGTGGATGGAAGGTCACCAGCGGTCCGCGTTGATCTTTAAGCAACCAGGTGAGGTCGGCCGGCAGCAGCTTCCAGACCGGATTGGGAATGAGCCGGCCGCCGGTGTCCTTCGTCAGCGCCGCGAGTGCCTCGACCTGCCTGTCGAAAACCGGCAGAGTTTGCAGATTGTCCCAGCGGATTCGCGCAATGCCATCCCGGTCGACCGCATTTGGGTCGCCGTCGAGCTCGATCCGGCCCGCTGCGCCGTCATCGGCCATGACGGCATAAAGTGCGGAGCGGCCGACGCGTGCGGCCGGCGCTGCGTAAATATCGTCATCCGGAAACCCCGGACGATGCCGCGTGCCGTCGTACCTGAAAAGGCCGTGCAGCGTGTTGAGGGTAGCAAAGACCTCGGCGAAGGCAATGCGCAGACCCGCCGGTACCGACATCTCCTCGATCATCACGCCCTTTGAGGCACGAAGGTCGATCACCCCGGTGGTCGTCGGCCCGATGGCCCGGGTCGATGGCTTGATCGCTTCGTCGGCGACGGTGTTGACATCGGAGACAGTCGCATAGTCGGCGACCAGCATGTCGCCATTGGTCGAGCATCCTGTGCCGAGGTTCTTGTCCGCCAGTTGCAAGCCTGCGCCACGAGAGCGCATGAGGATTTCGCTCGATCCGAGCGTACCGGCGGCGAGCACGACCTTGCGGGCTCTTATCACCACCGGGTCGGCATCGCGCTTGCGGAGCTTCGCATTGGTGTGAACACCCCTGACCAGCCACCCGGCATTTCCATCCCTGGCCAGGCTGAGCACCGTTGCGCCGCTGAAGATTTCGGCACCGTATTTGTTCGCGCTCACCAGTAAATTGACGTCGAGCGAGTTCTTTGCGCCACTATTGCAGCCGGTCGCACAATCACCACAGCGAAGGCATTTGTTCAGGCGCACATTGCCGGAACTGGTGGTGTCGCTCATCGCGACCGTGATCGAAGCCGGTCTGAAATTGCCGTCCGGCGCAATGGCGCGCACCGACCGAAATTTTTGCGGCACGCCATCGACATGGTCGGCGATTGTGTTTGGAGCGCCCATGATGGTGCTGCCGAGCAGATCGCGGGCGCGATCGAAATAGGATTTCCAGGCCGAGAGGTCCTTGAGGGGCGCCGGCCACCGCTTGTGAAAAACGTTTGGCAGCGGCGTTTCCATGACCCCGGCATTGATCAGAGACCCCCCGCCAACTCCGCTGGCGACGACGGCAACGACCTGCGCGCCGATCCTGATATCGATCAGTCCCTCCTTGTTGTTGTCGCCGCGTATGTGGCGCGGCAACTCGCCGAGCCCTGTCGGGAATGAGCCCGGCAGATATTCGCGCCCACGCTCCAGCACGCCGACCGACATCGGCCTGCCCTCATGTGTACGTCCGGCGAAAGTGGAAGCGGCAATGGCGCCGCCATAACCGCTGCCGATGATCAGGACATCGAAATGTACAGCGGCGGGAGCCTTGCGAACGCGATCGACAAGCCGCTCGAAACCCTGTGAGATCCAGGCCGTTTTCGATTCCGTATCGAGGTCGGTCATGCCAGCCCCCGCACCGAACCGTCGCGGCACGCGACGGTGGCACAGCCCGCATCATCGACGGACGCGCCCGTTCGTTTGAAAAGCCGCGATGCGCCGTTACCGATGTCGCCTGTCTGCACAATGTTCTCCATCAGATTTGCCGCCGCCATCGATCGCGGCCGCCGTCCTTCTGGTCGTTCCATGCCTGCTGAACATGCTCGCATCGTCTCCATGCTTCGCGTGCGACAGATGCGAACTTAACTTTAGATTGCATTCAAGCGCAAAGCGCAGCGCCGGGCCTTCCGACCCGTACCCCGATCTCGAATGAGGCTGAGAGACCCCTCTTAGCGCCGCGCGGGATTATATGCGAAAGTTTGCAAATACGTGAGAGGGGAGCCACTAATCCAGAAGTAGTAGCCTGCTCAGCCTGTCGCGTGAACAAATCGGGCGCCGGCGCTTCCTCCGTCTTTTCGCTGTCGTGAGAAAGAGGTCATGGGAAAAAGCCATCCACGCCTGGAGGGCTTCCTGCCGCAGCACGCTGATCGGCAGTTCCGGCATGGTCGAAGTGCTGTTGCGCGGCCGGGGGACCTCCCGCTCGGCACGGCGCAATATGGTCTGCTATGCGGTCTGGCCCATTGTCTGGACGGCAGCAGAACGCCCGCCGTCGACGTGGAAGCGAGGTGTTACCGCCACCAAGCGCCTTCGCCCCGACAGGACGACGGCCGTGACGGGACAATATCTGATTGGTAACACGCCGCCCTCAAGAGCGCCGCGATGCAGCACCGTTTCAATGGATGGTCTTGAACGAGCCCCTCGCCTCCTGTAGTTCGGGTCCTCATTGATTTTGGATTGGGACAATCGTGTCGAGAGATCGTTATTCGAGAAAACTGGAATGTGCCAAATGCGGCGCGTCCGGGTTTGCAGAGGCCTCGGAGAACGACGATCCGAGAAGCAGGACCCGTGGTTTTCTCATCGACCAAATGCCAGCGGGCTTTTCGACAGAGCGCCCGTCGAGCGACCCGGCCAAGCACATGATGCGATGCCGCTGCGGCAATATCTTCGCCTTCAAGCAGAAGACGGTCTACGCACCGAGCGGCGAACCGCGAAACTGAGCAGGTTCATGCGGCCTGCCGATCGAAGCAGACGTTGGCGAAAGACGATTTAGGACGCCCGGACCACCAGGCCCATGGCCTCGCAGATCATTACCGACTGCTCGATGGTGATGACCGCACGCTTCAGCGTAACCGTTTCCGGCTCGATCGACGTCAAGTCGCTGCCGCGCAGATCGCATCCGCTGAAATTGGCGCTGTGAAGCCAGGCGCCGGACAGATCGAGGCCGGTCATCGTTCCGCTCTCGCAACGCGCGCCGGTCAGGTCGGCCTCGCGCAGGACCGCATCGGTGAAAACGGCGCTGCGAAGGTCGGCGCCCGGCAATCCGACAAACGACCAGTTGCCGCCCTTGATCCTTGTGGCGTCGAACTTGCAGCTGTCGAACATGCTGCCGACGAATTTGCAGTCGTTGAAGTCGACGTCGTAGAAATTGCAGCCGACGAAGGTACAGTTGATGAAGGCGCTGCCCTCGTGGCGCGAGCAATTGAATTTGGCGCGGCGGAAGGTGCACTCCTTGAAGACGGCACCGGCGCTCGTGGCCTCGGTCATATCGAGATCCGAGAACAGCGTGCGGCTTTGGTTGCGGTCGGAGATATCGAGCCCGTACCAGTCGGCACCGGCAACGGTCACTTCCGTTGCGGGGGCTGCTTCTCCGTGCTTGCGTTCGGCCATCGTCCCCTGCCCTTCGTCAATTCCAGCGCTGTTTCGATCTTGTGTCTGGCGTGAAAACGTGCGCCAGGCAAGGCGGCAGAAGGCCATTTCCTCTCCTGCGCGTCTTGCAAGGCCGCCCGACACGTTTCGGATTTGCCGCAGACGTCGCAGCACCCGCAGTGCCTTGCCCTTAGTGGCCAGGCGCTTCGTCGTCGGTGTCCGCAGCGTCGACGGCGCGATCGTACACCGTGCGCCAGGCGAGGATCTTCGCAAGATATTCTTCCTTACCACTCTGACGGGCGAGGTGCTCCTGCTGCCTGAGGCCAACGCGCATGGCCGCGCGGGCCGACCGGTCGTTCGGGCAGGCAAAGTCCTGCGGATGGTCGCCGCGGGCCAGCGCCGCAAGCAGATCGGTCTTTACGGCTACGGCCGACGCATTGCCGTAACGCTCCAGAAGCGCCTGGAACCGGGCGTGCAGATGCGGATCGAAAGCCCTCTCCTCGCCCATCGGGCCGACCACCGGATTGCCGGGGTGCAGACTTCCGAGCGGCATCAGACCCGGCGGGATCGGCGTGTTGGCCGAATGAGTGCGACCGCTACGCAAGAGCTGCGGCAGCACGTGCGTGTGCGGGCCGGGTGGTGAAACGCCGCCTGTGTCCGGCCCGCCGATCTTCTGGTAAACCTCGACACGACCGATCGTCGTCACGGCGACGCGATGGGGATGAGCCTTCAGGATTGCCGGCATTGCCGGATTGTCGGGTTCGAACAGCGAGCGTCCGGCGCAACGCCGCAAAATCTCAAGGACGGCGACGTCCTCGGTGCGAATGCAGAAATCGCATTGCGGCAGCGAAAGCCCCATGTCGAAGAGGATCGCGCCGCGATCGCCGGTGCGAATGGCCGCTTCATCAGCGCCGAGTTCGGTCAGCACTGCTCGCGCCTCACGGCGTGCGTCGCCTTCAGGCAGACACAGGGCGACCGCGTGGCTCCAGCGGTGCGCTCTTGGGCTCAATGCCTCGTAGGTAACCGGAACGATGTCGGCCAGGCGGGAGGGATCGATCCGCACACCGCCCCGCTCCGTCGCCCGGCAAAACAGATCCGGCGTATCGACAGCGAGCGTTTCGCCGGGATCCTGGTGGAACTCGGCGATGGCGCCGAACGTCCCCATGCTCCACCCGGCCTCCGGGTCTTTCAGATGCGTGCAGAGCATGTCGGCCAATTCGGTCATACCGTGCTGTCCCTTGAAGTTTCTTGTTCGATACCGGTCTGCGCAAGGCGCGTCGGCTGCACGATCAGTCCTCCCGCCGCCTCGGCGACGTAGGCTTCGATGCCATAGACGCGCCGCAACAGGTCTGCGGTCAGCACGGTGGCCGGCGGACCGTCGGCGACGATGTGGCCCCCTTCGAGGAGGACCAGCCGATCGCACCAGCGCGCGGCCAGGCCGAGATCGTGCATCGAGGCGACGACCGACGTGCCCTGCTGCGCGAGCGCGCGGAACACCTGCATCAGCGCGATCTGGTGCGCCGGATCGAGGCCTGCGACCGGCTCGTCGGCGAGAAGCAGGTCGGCCTCCTGCACCAAGGCTCTTGCAATCAGCACGCGCGCCTTTTCGCCGCCGGAGAGATCGGTCGCCCGGCGCGATCTCAACTTGACGATATCCATACGCTGAAGCGCCGCTTCAACGGCCTCCCGGTCGGCGGCTGCGGGCCGCGCAAATGCGCCACGATGGGGCTGCCGGCCGAGATCGACCAACGCTTCAACCGTGATCGGCCAGGCAATATCCCGGTCCTGCGCGACATAGGCAACATGGCGGGCAAGCTCAGATGCCGCCATCTGTCGCAGATCTCGCCCGGCAAGCAGAATTTCGCCGCTCGATGGGATCAGGCCGAGGCAGGCGCGCAGAAGTGTCGATTTGCCGGCACCGTTCGGGCCGATGAGGCCGACGAATTCGCCGGGGCTGACGCTGATAGCGATATCCCTCAGCACCGTGTTGCCGCCAAGCGAGGCGGAGAGGTTGGAAACGACAAGCCGGATCATGCCATCTGCCTCCGCGCGCGCATCACCAGAACGAGAAAGAACGGCGCGCCCACGACCGCCGTCAGCACACCGAGCTTGAGATCGCGTCCGGAGGCCACGACCCGCACGAGGATGTCGGCCGCGAGCAGCAACGCTGCCCCGCCAAGTGCGCTGGCAAACAGCAACCGGGAGGGCCGAGCGCCGACGAGCGGGCGCAGCAGATGCGGAACAACCAGACCGACAAAACCGATCGCACCGGCAACCGCGGTTGCAGCACCGACCGAGGCGGCCGTGCCGATGACGGCAAGCCTCTGCACCCTTTTCATGTCGACCCCCATGCTCGCCGCCGTCTCGTGGCCGAGCGTCAGTGCATCCAGCGCGCGGCCGAGGCTTGCCAGCATCAGCCATCCAACCAGCATGAACGGTGCAGACAGCCAGACATGCGTCATCGAGCGGTCGGTGAGCGAGCCCAGCATCCAGAACATGATCTCAAGTGCAGCGAACGGGTTGGGCGAGAGATTGAGCGCCAGCGAGGTCATCGCGCCTGCAAAGGTCGAAACGGCGACGCCGGCAAGGATCACCGAGAGCGGTCGGGCATCAGCCCCAGCCATGAGCCGGACGACGAGCACGGCGCAGAGCGCACCTGCAAGCGCCATCAGCGGCAGGGCAAGCGGCAGAAGGGCCGACAATCCGGTGTAGATGGCGATCACGGCGCCAAGCGATGCCGAGGCGCTGACGCCGATCAGGCCGGGCTCGGCCAGTGGATTGCGCAAATAACCCTGAAGGGCAGCACCCGAGAGCCCGAGCGTCGCCCCGATCATCAACCCGAGGAGCGCGCGCGGCAGGCGAATTTCCCGCATCACCAACCCGATCAGGCTGTCATCTCCAGTGAAAAGGCCGGCAATGCCCTGCCAGGGGCCAACGTCCGCCGGGCCGACTGTCAGTGAAAGCACGAATAGGATGGCGACGACAATGGAGAGTAGGACGATCAGCAAGCGGTATCGGGCGGTTTCCGTCATCATTTCCCCATGTCGAAATTTTCGGCGTCGAGTTTCAAGGCGGCCTGCTGCAGGATGCTTGCGGCGATCAACGTGAAAGGCCCGCCGCAGATGGTATAACGGCTATCGAGCTGGACCGCCCGGTGCTGCGCGGCGACTGCACGGAAGGCCGGGTGGGAGAAGTTCTGCTTGGCGAGCGCCGGCCCGCGTTCGCCATTGGCATCGATGGCGATCAGGTCTGGTCGAGCAAGGACCAATGCTTCCAATGGCAACTGTCCGGTGCCGGCAATACCCAGCCTGTCTGCGAGATTTTCAAGTCCGGCGATGCCGAGGATATCGGCGACCAGCGTGCCGCTACCGGAGGTGAAGCCGTTGGCATAGTAGAGCGCCAGTTCGACTTCGGGCACCTTTGTCGCCTGCAGCCGCGCGATCTCGGCATCCATTGCCGCCACCAGCTCATCCGCGCGCTGCTGGCGGCCGAGCACCCGGCCCATGCGCTGAAGGTTGGTCCGCACCTCGGCGATCGAAGCCTCCGGTGCAAATTCCTCGACGGCAAAGCCGAGCCGCTTCAGCAGATCGACGGTCGTGCGCGTCGTATAGGTGCCGGCGATCACCAGATCCGGCTTCATCAGGAAGATCTCTTCGGCAAGCCCATGATTGACGACATAGGATTTGGCCTCGGCGGCAAGCGCCGAGGTCGCGCCGTCGGTGGCCAGATAGGAAACCGAATGAAGCTGGCCGTTGCCGGCAACCAGCATGGCCATCTGGTCGGTGCAGACGTTCATCGAGACGACGCGGCGCGGCGCTTCGCCCGCCCAGGCGCCGTGGGGCAAGGCTGCCCAAAGCATCCCCGCAACCAGATATCGCCTGCACCAACCGAACATCATCAGAACGAGGCCTTCAAGCCGGCAAAGGCGGCAACACCTCGCGTGTTGTAGCCGTAGATCTCCTCATAATCCTCATCGAAAAGGTTGTCGACGCGACCGAAGACCTCGAGCGTGTCGTTGACCCTGAAGCTGCCGCCGACATTGACCAGCGTATAGGCGCCAAGCGGCACCCGTTCCGGCCCCGGCCGATAAGCGACATCCTGCATCCGGCCATTGAGGATGACTTCGCCGAAGACGCGGGCGCGGTCGTCGTAAAAGACGTAAGCCGCATCAAGCGAAGCGGCCTGGCGCGGACGGCGGACTTCCTGCAGGCGGGGTCCGCCGGCAAGCGTCTGCTCGCTCGAAGCGGTGTAGGTGTAGGTCGCCGTCGTCGTCAGCCCGTTGAAGAAGTCGACGGTCGCCGACACCTCGATCCCGTGACGCAGGCTTTCGCCCGAGCGATTGACCGGCATCGACCGGAAGCTGGCGTCGTAGACCGTAGCAATCTCATTCTCCAGATTCTGGTCGAAATAGGTCACGTCGACGGTCAGGCCGCCGTCGAAGAAGCGCTGCTCGACACCGACGTCCCAACCGAGACTTTCTTCCGGCTTCAGGGAAGGGTTGCCGATGAAAGTTCCCGGGATATAGCCGAACTGCTCGTAAAAGCTCGGGTTGGTCACGCCGGTGCCGATGGATGCATGCAAGCGTGTTTCGCTGTCGGGTATTTCCCAGGACCCGCTGAGGCTCCATGTGGTCGCATCCTCGAAACGGTCGTTGAAATCGCGCCTGATGCCGGCATTGACGAAGAACTGGTCGGCCAACTCGCCGCGATACTCGCCGACGAGCGAATGCGCATTGCGGCTGAAGGTGTGCTGCAGATGCGACGGCGTGAACGTTTCGCGCTGCCATTCGTAGCCGCCGGTGATCTGATGGCGGATGCCGTCGCCGCCATCGAAGCCATAGCTTGCCTGATAGCTGCCATTGTAGCGGTTGCCGTCGTTCCAGGACCGTCCGAACCCGCTGATGTTGTCACGGTGGACGTCGAGGCCGGAGACGCGCGCCTTCTGCGCAAAGTCGCCGTCGAGGGCAAAATGCGTGAGACCGAGCGAGCCTAAGAGCTCGCGCGACCGGGTATAATCAAGGGTGTCGTAGGTCAGCGCAGTCATGTAGTCCTGCGCGTCGAGGTCGGTCTTGCGGTTGACGGCGCGCAACGTCGCGTCGAGCTGCAGGTCCGGCGAAAGATCGAAGGTGAACTTGCCGTTGACGGTACCGTTGCGGTCGCCGTCGTCCTCGGGACCGGTGTCGGAAATGTTGAAGCCGCCGGTCCTCTGCAACACGCCGGACAGCGCGTAATCATAGCCCTCGCCGCCGCCACGGGTCGAAACACCGCCAAGCCAGGTGCCGTCGCTGCCGACTTCGGTGCGGGCGCTCGACTTGGCGCCGTCGCGGCCTCCCTTCTTTGTGATGATGTTGATGACGCCGGCCATGGCATTGGCACCCCAGAAGGTGCTTTGCGGCCCACGCAGGATTTCAATGCGCTCGATATCGTCGGCAACGAGGGCGCCGAAATCGAACTCGCCTTGAGAGACGTCGTTGGCCTCGACGCCATCGATCACCACCAGCACCTGGTTGCCTTCGGCCCCACGGACCCGGACCTGCGTCAGGCCGCCGGACGCACCGGTGCGCGACACCGAAAAACCCGGGACCAGGCGCAGGGCGTCTGCGATATAGCGAATCTGGTTCTTCTCGAGTTGCTCTCCGGTAATGACCGTGAAGGCGCGTCCCGATTTGCGCTGTTCTGTTGGTGTCAGGCCATCGGAGACCAGAATCGGCTCAAGCTTGGTCGGCTGTTCGTTTCTGCCGGGATCCTGTGCCTGAGCCCCGCCAACGAGTGTCAGAACCAGCACTGCTGTGCCGGTCAATTGCTTCTTCATATCGTCCCCACTCCGGCGCGATGGGCACGACCTGGCCCACGCGCGATCGACCGCGGGCAGGAACTGGCGGAGAGCAAACGACAAGCGATCACCCCCGGCGCCGTCTGCGGCACGCGGCAACATTGCTCCAATGTCACCGCTACGGACGGCCGCGCCTCGACACCCCTCGTGTCCAGGCATGGGTGACCGAAACAGGCAGGTCTCCTGACTTCCGCGTCGTCGCTTCATCCCGCCTTCCCACGCGAGAGTTCGCGCAGTGGCTACATGGGGTTCTGCTCGGCGGTTACAGTTGCGGGGGCAGTCGCGGTTTCGGCCCCTTGCGGGCAATCCTCACCGTGTTCCCTTTTCATCCGTCGTTAGACGGAACCTGTTTCGCAGGAAGAGACCTACCAGATGCCAGTGGCACGTCAACCGCCGGTCGCATTTTCCACTGGCAATGTACGCGAGCAGAGTTGGAAGCGGTTCAGCGGACCGCTCCCAGAGAAGACATTCGAAAGGCTCAGCCCGGCCAACGCCAACCCTGGATTTCCGGCATGTCTTCACCGTATTCCCGGACATAATGATGGTGTTCCTCAAGCTTGCCGCGTAGCTCGGTGACAACGCCTGCCGCCTTTTCCGCCAGCCCCGGCACCCGGCTGATCGCTTCCAAGGCGAGATGGAAACGGTCGAGTTCGTTGAGCACGGTCATGTCGAAGGGCGTTGTGGTTGTGCCCTCCTCGATGAAACCGCGCACGTGGAAATTCCCGTGGTTGGTGCGCCGGTAGGTCAACCGATGAATCAGATAGGGGTAACCGTGATAGGCGAAGATCACCGGCCGGTCCGTCGTGAACATCCGATCGAAGGCATCGTCCGACAGACCATGCGGATGCTGGTCGCTGGATTGCAGCGCCATCAGGTCGACGACGTTGACGACGCGGACCTTGAGGGCCGGGATTTTTTGGCAAAGCATGGCGACGGCGGCCAGCGTTTCCATCGTCGGCACATCTCCGGCACAGGCCATCACCACGTCGGGCGCCACCGCACCGTCCTCGTTGCCGGCCCACTCCCAGATACCAATGCCGGCTTCGCAATGCCTGATTGCCTCTTCCATCGTCAGCCATTGCGGCTCGGGCTGCTTGCCCGCCACGATGACGTTGATGCGGTTGTAGGTCTTCAGGCAATGGTCGCCGGTCCACAAAAGCGTGTTGGCATCCGGCGGCAGATAGATGCGCACCACATCGGCCTTCTTGTTGGCGACGAGGTCGACGAAGCCCGGATCCTGATGGCTGAATCCGTTGTGGTCCTGGCGCCAGACATGCGAGGTCAAGAGGTAGTTGAGCGAGGCGATCGGCTTTCGCCATTCAATCTCGCGCGACACCTTCAGCCATTTTGCATGCTGGTTGAACATCGAGTCGACGATGTGGATGAATGCCTCGTAGCAGGAGAAGAAGCCGTAGCGGCCGGTGAGCAGATAGCCCTCGAGCCAACCTTGGCACAGGTGTTCGCTCAGCACTTCCATCACCCGTCCGTCGCGCGACAGGTGCACGTCATAGGGCTCGATCTCTTCCATCCAGACCCGGTCGGTGACTTCAAAGACGCTGCCGAGCCGGTTCGATTCGGTTTCGTCGGGACCGAAAATCCGGAAGTTGCGGTTTTCCGCGTTGAGCGTCAGCACATCCCGGAGATACCGCCCGAGCATCTCGGTCGATTGCACCATCAACTGGCCGCGGGCGGCGGGATCGACTGCCACCGCATGGGCCGCGATTTCGGGCACTGCAAGCTTGCGCCTGAGGAGACCGCCATTGGCATGCGGATTTGCGCCCATCCGGCGCTTGGCCGTCGGCGCCAGAGCCCGCAGCTCCTGCTTCAACCGCCCATCCCGGTCGAACAGATCCTCCGGATCGTAGCTGCGCATCCAGTCTTCGAGGATCCGGCGGTGGGCGTCGTCCCCGCGGCAATTGGAGACCGGCACCTGATGCGAGCGCCAGAAGCCCTCGACCTTCTTGCCGTCGACTTCCTTCGGACCGGTCCAGCCTTTGGGGCTTCGAAGCACGATCATCGGCCAGCGCGGGCACCGGTCGGGATCGGCCCGGCCCCGACGCGCCTCCTCCTGTATCGAGCGGATGCGCGCGAAAACCTGATCGAAGGTGGCCGCCATCTGCTGGTGCATGTCGGCCGGATCTTGGCCGACGACGAAGAACGGCTCGTAGCCGTACCCGGAGAACAGCTGCCGCAAATCCTCGTTACTGGCGCGCCCCATGATCGTCGGGTTGGCGATTTTGTAGCCGTTGAGATGTAGGATCGGTAGCACCGCGCCGTCGCGCGCCGGGTTCAGGAACTTGTTGGAATGCCAGCTGGCGGCAATCGGACCGGTTTCGGCCTCACCGTCACCGACGACGCAGGCGACGACGAGATCCGGATTGTCGAAGGCCGCGCCATAGGCATGCACCAAGGCGTAACCGAGTTCGCCACCCTCGTGGATCGAACCGGGCGTTTCCGGCGCCACATGGCTCGGAATGCCACCGGGGAAGGAGAACTGTCGGAACAGCTTTCGCATGCCTTCCGCATTCTCGGCAATATCGGGATAGACTTCGCTGTAGATGCCTTCGAGATAGGTGTTGGCGACCATGCCGGGGCCGCCGTGCCCCGGTCCGCAAACATAGATCATGTCGAGATCGGACTTGCGGATCATGCGGTTGAGGTGGGCATAGATGAAATTGAGGCCGGGGGTCGTACCCCAGTGGCCGAGCAGCCGAGGCTTGATGTGCTCGGGCTTCAGCGGTTCGCGCAAAAGCGGATTATCGAGCAGGTAGATCTGCCCGACCGAGAGATAGTTGGCGGCCCGCCAATAGCGGTCGATGAGGGCGAGTTCGCCAGCGGCGAGCGCCTGCGCGCCGGACTTCTCACTCGTCTTTTCCATAAGTCTGCTCCCGTTTCGGCCGAATGCGTTCAAACTAGTGCACGCGGCCGGGCCGGCCATGCGCTGGATCAATTGCTGGAAAGAAAGGTGAGCGCCTCTCTAGCGATAATCTGTTCCTCGTCCGTCGGAATGACATAGGCCTTGATCCGACTTTGCTCCGTGCTGACGACTGCCGCATTCCGGCCGTTACAGTCAGGTGAAACACAAGTGGCTTGCTGCGGAAATCGACCATGCCCCTGCCGACGCAGGCTTGGCTTGCCGTCGCGGATTTCGAACAGGCCGACCTTCACCGTCGAAGGGCCGGCGTTGAAAGTGACGAGCAGTCCCGGTGCCGTCACGGCCGTCCCTCCGCCCAATCAGGCATCGCGCAACGCACCACGACGGTCGCCGCCGTGGCGTTTGGGCTATTTCAGGAACGCCCGGAAGCGGCGCATGGCGAAGGCAAAGAGAATGGTGCCGATCACCAGCAAGGCAAGGAGCTGCGGCCAGACCACGTCCAGCCCGGCATCGCGGAACAGAACCGCCTGCGCCAGAATGACGAAATGGGTGTTCGGTGCCGCCAGCATAATGGTCTGGATGATCTCCGGCATGCTCTCGCGCGGCGTCATGCCGCCGGAGAGCGCCTGAAGTGGCAGAAGCACCAGCATCAAGAGCAGCCCGAACTGCGGCATCGAGCCGGCGATCGTCGCAAGCAGGATGCCCATCGACGTGGTGGCGAACAGTTGCAAGGCAGTTGCCAGCAGGAACAGCGCGAAGGACCCCTGCACGGGAACGGCAAGCACCCCCTTGACGATGAAGACCAATGACACCGCCGAAGCCAGCAACACCACCAGCCCCATCGACCAGACCTTGCTGACCATGATTTCGAATGGGGTTACCGGCATCACCAGCAGATGTTCGACAGTCCCATGTTCACGCTCGCGGATGAGGGCGGCTCCTGTCAGAACGATCGACAGGATGGTGATGTTGGTGATGACGTTCATGACCGCGCCGAACCAGCCTTTGTTGAGTTCGGCATTGAAGCGCGCGCGCAGGACCAGATCGACCGGAAGTTTCTGCTCGCTTCGGTGACGATCGAGGAAGCCGGCGACCTCTCCGGTGACGATCTGCTGGATGTAGCCATTGCCGGAGAAGGCCTGGCTCATGCGCGTCGCATCGACATTGAGCTGGATCGTCGGCGAGCGACCGGCTAGGAGATCGGCCTGGAAATTCGGCGGGATATCGAGCGCAAACGTGTCGAGCCCCTGGTCCATGCGCCGGTCCATTTCCGCCGGCGTGATCATCTGCGGCGGCACAAAATAGGGCGGATAGAACGCGGTGGAGATGCGCGTCGACACCGGCGAGCGGTCCTCGTCGACGATGGCGACGGCGGCGCGATTGAGGGTTTCCGGCATCGCCGTCGAGCCGGTGTAAACAGACAGCGTGAAGGAATAGGCGATCAGGATCAACAGGATCGGATCGCGCCAGAGCCCCCAGAGTTCCTTGATGCCGAGTTGATAGATGTGGGACACGCGCATCGTCACCTCGCCTGCTTCTTGAGGGACAGGGTGCCGATCGCCAGCAGCACCGGCACGGCGATCAGCATCGGCACGAAGGCGCCGGCGAGATCGCCGAAACCGAGCGCCTTGGAGAAGGTGCCGCGGGCGATCGTCATGAAATGCGTCGTCGGGTAGATCTGGCCGATGAAAGCCCCCGCCCCTTCGAGCGAGGAGACCGGGTCGATCATGCCGGAATACTGGATGGCCGGTATGAGCGTCAGGATCGCCGTGCCGAAGATCGCGGCGATCTGGCTCGACATGAAGGTGGAGATGACAAGCCCCATTGCCGTTGCCGCCGAGACATAGATCAGTCCGGCGACCGTCCAGGTGAGCAGACTGCCGGTAAAAGGCACCCGGAAGACGAAGATCGCAAACGCCGTCAAAAGCGCGAAATTGAGCATCGCCAAAGCGATATAGGGGATCTGCTTGCCGACCAGGAACTCCAGCCGCGTCACCGGCGAAACGTAAAGGTTGACGATCGAGCCCAGCTCCTTCTCGCGCACGACGCTGAGCGCCGACAACATCGCCGGGATCAACATGAGCAACAGCGGGATGACGGCGGGCACCATGGCGACGATACTCTTGACGTCAGGATTGTAGCGGAAGCGCGTCTCGATCTTGAAGGTGCCGGCGGTTGCCGCATCGCCATAGCGTTCGCGGATCTTGCCGGTCAGCCAGTGGGCGTGCAATCCCTGCACATAGCCCTTGACCGTTTCGGCGCGGCTGGCCATCGCGCCATCGATCCAGGCGGCAATTTCGACCGTGTCGCCACGCGCCGCGCGCCTGGCAAAACCCGGCGGGATCTCGATCGCGAGGCTCAGTTCGCCGTTGCGCATGCGCCGGTCGAGATCGGCATAATCGGTGATTGGTTCCTTCTCGATGAAATAGCGAGAGCCGGCGATCTCGAGAATGTATTCGCGGCTGGTGGTGGTCTGGTCGTGGTCGAGCACCGCGAAGGTGAGGTCCTCGACGTCCATGTTAATGCCGTAGCCGATGACGAACATCAGGATGACCGTGCCGATGGTCGCAAGCGTCGCGCGGATGGGATCGCGAACCAGTTCCAGCGCCTCGCGCCGGGTGTAGCTGAACATGCGCCCGACATCGAAAAACCCCGACGTGGACGACGGCTTCCTTTCGACATCAGGCGCGATTGCCGGCGTCGACGGAGCGTGCGCCCTGACCACGGCAGTCGCTGCCTGCTTCGCGCCGGCGATCGCCTCTTCCAGATAGGCGATAAAGGCTTCCTCCAGCGTCGATGCGGAACGGCTCCTCATGATGCCCAAGGGCGTATCGCTGACCAGCACCTTGCCGGCATGCATCAGCGACATGCGATCGCAGCGCATCGCCTCGTTCATGAAATGGGTGGAGATGAAGATCGTCACCTGCTCGTTGCGCGAGAGGTCGACGAGGATCTGCCAGAAACTGTCCCGCGCCACGGGATCGACGCCCGATGTCGGCTCGTCCAGTATGAGGATATCGGGTGAGTGGATCAGGGCAACCGCCAGCGACAGCCGCTGGCGCACCCCGAGCGGCAAGGCGTCCGGCAGGGCCTCCATCACGCCGGAGAGGTCAAAGCGCTTTGCCAGCTCTTCGATACGACCAGGAATGGTGTCAGTCGCCATGCCGAAGAGCTTGGCGTGCAGTTCGAGGTTCTGCAGGACCGTGAGCTCGGTATAGAGCGAGAACGCCTGCGACATGTAGCCAACGCGGTGGCGCACTTCCATGTCGCGCGGATCGACCTCGCGCCCAAAGAGTTTGGCCGTGCCTTCGCTGGCGGCAAGCAGGCCCGTCAGCATCTTCATCGTCGTTGTCTTGCCGCAACCGTTGGAGCCGAGGAAGCCGAAGATCTCGCCCCGGCCGATGCGGAAACTGACATTGTCGACCGCGACGAAATCGTCGAAGCGCATGGTGAGATTGTTGGCCTCGATAGCGATGTCGTCGCCCACCCCTTCCGGGCGCGGCGGAATGACGACGTCATGGTGTTCGCGCCTGAGATCTTCGGGAAGAAGCGCGATGAAGGCGGCATCAAGCGTGTCGACGCCAGTCTTTTGCAGCAGTTCGTCGGGCGTGCCGGTCGCCAGCCCCCGGCCGGCATCCATGGCCACCAGCCAATCGAAGCGGGCAGCCTCTTCCATGTAGGCGGTGGCGACGATGACGGTCATGCCTGGCCGCTCAGTACGGATCTCGTCGATCAGCTCCCAGAACTGCCGGCGCGACAATGGATCGACGCCGGTTGTCGGCTCGTCGAGGATCAGGAGATCGGGATCGTGGATCAGCGCGCAGCAGAGCCCGAGCTTCTGCTTCATGCCGCCGGAAAGCTTGCCCGCAGGGCGTTCTGTGAAAGGGGCAAGGCCGGTGCTTTGGAGCAGGCTGGCGATCCGCCGTTCGCGCTCCTCGCGATCATGGCCGAACAGGCGGCCGAAAAAGTCGACATTCTCGAAAACCGAGAGCGTCGGATAAAGGTTCTTGCCGAGGCCCTGCGGCATATAGGCGATGCGCGGGCAGGTCCGGCGGCGGTGGCCGGGATCGGCAATGTCGCCGCCGAGCACCTCGACACGTCCTCGCTGCATGGCGCGCGCGCCGGCAACGAGAGACAGCAGGCTGGATTTCCCCACCCCGTCCGGCCCGATCAGGCCGGCCATACAGCCGGAGGGGATGTCGAGCGTCACGTCGTCAAGGGCCCTGGTCTTTCCGTAGGAAAGCGTCACGGCGTTCAGGCGAACCACGGGATCCCCCGGTGGCAAGCCGGTCCGGTCGGGATCTGCCATCATTGCACCAATGTGCCGGTCTGGTTCGCGGGCCACTCCGCATTCGGATCGACCTTGACATAGGCCACGCCCGGAAGTCCCGTCTTCACCATGCGGATGTACTTCTTCAGCAGCTCCTTCGGAATCTGCGCCTTGATGCGGAACGTCAGCTTCTGCCGCTCTTCGGCCGTCTCGACCGTCTTCGGCGTGAACTGCGCGACATCGGCGACATAGGAGACCTTGGCGGGGATGATGTATTGAGGTGCTGCGTCCAGCACGAGGCGGACCTCGCTGCCGATCGACAACAGCCCTGCCTGATCGGTCGGCAGGAAGAACGTCATGTAGACATCGCCGAGATCGACGAGATTGAGCACCCGGCCGCCGGCCGCCAGCACTTCGCCGGGCTGGACGACGCGATATTGGATGCGGCCGTCGCGCGGCGAGACAAGGGTGCTGTCATTGATATCGGCGACGATGCTTTCGACCGACGCTCTGGCTGCCTCGACCGAGGCTTCGGCATCGACGACCTGGGATTTCGCAGAATTGATCGCGGCATTCGAGGCGGCAAGGGACGCTTCAGCGGCGCTGGCGGCTGCTCTTGCGCCTTCGGCGGTGGCCCGGTCGTCGTCCAGTACCTGCTGCGAAACCGTGCTCGTCTTGACCAGTTGTTCGGAACGGGCAAGCCGTCGCTCGGCAGCGTCCAGTTGTGCCCGCCGTTGCGCCAGAACGGCATCGGCAGCTGCCTTTTCCGCCTCGCGCTGGGTCACGAGGTTCTTTGCCGCCTCGACGCCGATGATAGCGCGCCTCTCCTGCGCTTCGGCCTGCCGCTTATGGGCTTCCAGTTGGACCGTATCCATCTGGGCGAGCACCTGGCCGGCAGTGACGAAGTCACCCTCGTCCACCAGGATCTCTTTGATTCTGCCCGGCGTTTTCGTCGAGATATCAATCTCGACCGCCTCGATGCGTCCGTTGCCGCTGGAGATCCCGGCGGGTAGCGCATTGCGATCGAGGTTCTGCCAGGCGTAGTAGCCGCCCGCGAGCGCTAGAACGACCAGACCGATCGCGAGCCAGTTCTTCCGGGCTTTTTCCATTTCAGCTTCTCACCTTCAATTACACACCACGACAATAGCCCGCGGTCACCCGAACTCAACCGGGAATAGGCCGGGCGCGGCGAAGCGTCACCGCGGCGTCAACGGATCGCCAGTGCAGACGCGATGGACGAGGGCATTGCATTGACTCATGTCAATTGGCTCCCGGCAGTGCCACAATTTGACAAAAGACGATCAAAATCATCAAAAGTAAAATAGCGTTATTGACATATGTCGATCATCGTGTGATTTTTGTCGAAATCGACGGCAAGATAATCGCCATCGCAGCGTGGGAGGACACCATGCAACCGCTCTTGAAGGTTGAAGGATTGAAGAAGTCATTCGGGGGAGTCGTCGCGTTGCGCGACGGCCGCCTGGAGCTTCAGGCCGGCTCCGTTCACGCGCTTTGCGGTGGCAACGGCGCTGGAAAATCGACGTTTCTTTCGATCCTGATGGGCATCCAACAGCGCGAGGGCGGCACGATCTGGCGGCGCGGCAAGGAAGTGCACTACGGCAACCCCGCCGAAGCGCTCGCCTCCGGCATCGCCATCATCGAACAGGAACTGAGCCCCGTCCCGCACATGACGGTGGCTGAAAACATCTATCTCGGCCGCGAACCCTCCGGCCGCTTCGGCGGCATCGACTTCAAGAAAATGAACCGGGACGCCCAGCAACTGCTGGATCGGCTGGAATTCGGCATCCGCGCCACCCAGACGATGATGACCCTTTCGGTCGCGCAGATGCAGCTGGTCGAAATCGCCAAGGCCTTCAGCCATGAAGCCGAGGTCATCTTCATGGACGAGCCGACATCGGCGATCGGCGAGAAGGAAGCACAGCACCTGTTTGCTGCCGTAGCCCGCCTCAAGGCCGAGGGCAAGGGCGTCGTCTACGTCTCGCACCGGCTTTCGGAGATCTTCCAGATCGCCGACAGCTACACCGTCTTTCGCGACGGCGGATATGTCGGCAGCGGCCTCATCGCCGACATCGATCGCCCTGGCCTGATCAAGATGATCGTCGGACGCGAACTCGGGGAAGAATACATCAAGACCAACGACCCGACCGACGAGATCGGCCTGGAGGTCTCGGGCCTGACGCTGCCGGGCAAGATCGAGGACATCTCGTTTTCGGTGCGCAAGGGCGAGATCTTCGGCATCTACGGGCTGATGGGCTCGGGCCGCACGGAGATCTTCAACTGCCTGTTCGGCCTCGACCGCCCGTCGCAAGGTAGCATCCGGCTCGAAGGCCAGCAGATCACGGTGGCCAAGCCGGCCGATGCAATGGCGAACGGCATCGCCCTCGTCACCGAGGACAGGAAGGTGAGCGGCCTCAATCTTGCCGACAGCGTTCGCGGCAATATCTGCCTGGCAAGCCTTCCCGAAATGAGCCCGCGCTTCGTCATGAAGGGTCGGGACGAGGCTGCAGCCAGCGCCGAAATGATCGCCCGCTTCGGCATCAAGGCCGCGCGTGACACGATGCCGGTTTCGGGCCTATCGGGCGGAAACCAGCAGAAGGTCGTGCTCGGCAAATGGTTCCTGCGCCAGCCGAGGTTGCTTCTGCTCGACGAGCCGACCCGCGGCGTCGACGTCGGCGCCAAGCGCGAGATCTACCGCATCATCTGCGATTTCACTGCAGCCGGCGGAACCGTCGTCATGATTTCCTCTGAAATCGACGAGGTGCTCGGCATGTCCGATCGCATCCTCGTCATGCGCCAGGGAAAATCCGCAGGCATCCACGACCGCCGGGCGACGGACGCCCAGTCGCTCGTCCATCTATCGACCTGAACCACCCGCGAGATCGACGCCAAAAGCGCTTGTCCGACATCAAAGGGGCCTGAGAACCGTGTCCAACATCGAAAACAATTCCTCCAGAAGCTGGTTCAGCGCCGAAAACCGCGGCACGTTGGTCCAGGAATACGGCATCTTTCTCGCCTTCCTGCTGCTGGCGGTCATCCTCTCGTTCTCCAACGAGTACTTCCTGACACCGGGCAACATCTCCAACGTGCTTTTGCAGACGTCGATCAACGGCGTGCTCGCGATCGGCATGACCTTCGTCATCCTGACGCGCGGCATCGACCTTTCCGTCGGTTCGGTGGTGGCGCTCGCAGGCATGGTCAGCGCCAGCTTCGCGACCACCTCGGCGACAGCAGGCGTCGCCGGCGCGCCATACCCCTTTTTCGTGGCGCTGGCGATCGGCATTCTCGTCGGCGTCGCCTGCGGCATCATCGTCGGCTTCATCGTTTCGCGCTTCTCGGTCCCTGCCTTCGTCGCCACGCTCGGCATGCTGTCTGCCGCCCGCGGCATGACGCTGATTTATGGCGGCGGCAAGCCGGTGCCGGCACTGACGCCGGAATTCCGCTGGATCGGCACCGGCAACATCCTCGGCATTCCGATGCCCGTCATCCTGCTTGGGATCGTCTTCCTCGCTTCCTGGTGGATCCTCACCCGCACGCGCTTCGGCCGCTACATCTACGCCGTCGGCGGCAACCCGCATGCGGCCAAGACCTCGGGCATCAACGTCACCCGCATCCGCTTCCTCGTCTACGTCATCTCCGGCGGTCTTTCGGGCCTTGCAGGCATGATGCTCTCGGCGAGAACCGGTTCCGCCCTGCCGCAGGCCGGCATCGCCTATGAACTCGACGCGATCGCTGCGGTCGTCATCGGCGGCACCAGCCTCTCGGGCGGCGTCGGCCGGGTTACGGGAACGCTGATCGGCGCCTTGATCATCGGCGTGATGAACAACGGCCTCGATCTGATGGGCATCCAATCCTACTACCAGCAGGTCCTCAAAGGCGCGCTGATCGTCGGCGCCGTGATGCTCGACCAGAAACGCAATCAGGGTCTCTGACCCTTGAGATATTGGCCGCCGAGCGGCGGCCATGAAGCAATCCGTGCGCCATGAAGGTCGCGGAAACCACAATAAGGAGGAGTAGCATGAAGAAACTCGTGATCGCCCTGGCTTCCGCCACGGCCCTCTTCGCGTCGTCGGCCGTCGCGCAGGAAAAGCTCAAGATCGGTGCGGCGCCCTACGGCCTCAATGCCGAATTCATGCAGATCTGGTCGGCGGCCCTTGAAGAGCATCCCGCCGTCAAGAGCGGCGAAGTCGAGTTGACCGTGTTCGACGGCCGCTACGACGCTCTGGTCCAGCAGGAACAGTTCAACACGATGATCACGCAGAAGTTCAACGCAATCATCTTCGTGCCCATCGACATCGAGGCTGGCGCGACCGCCGTGCAGGCCGCCCATGACGCCGGCATTCCGGTCGTCGGCTCCAACACCCGCGTCAACTCCGACTTGCTGACTGCCTATGTCGGCTCCGACGATACGGTGTCCGGCTACATGGAAGCCAAGACCGTACTCGACAAGATCGGCTGCAAGGGCAATGTCGTCATCATCGAAGGCCCGATCGGCCAGTCGGCGCAGATCTCGCGCCTCGAGGGCAACAAGAAGGCGCTCGCCGAGTGCCCGGATGTCAAGGTCCTCGAACAGCAGACCGCCAACTGGTCGCGTGCCGAAGCCCAGACCCTGATGGAAAACTGGCTGACGGCGCATTCGGGCCAGATCAACGGCGTCATCGGCCAGAACGACGAGATGGCGCTCGGCGCGATCGAAGCGATCAAGTCGGCCGGCCTCAAGGTCGATGACTTCGCCATTGCCGGCATCGACGGCGTGACCGATGCTCTGACGGCCGTCAAGGAAGGCACGATGACCTCGATTCTGCAGGATGCCCGTGCCCAGGCACAGGGCGCGCTCGACCTCGCGATCTTCCAGGCGAAGAAGGGCGACTACAAGCCGCAGTCGGACATCTGGGCGCAGTATCCCGACATGCCGTTCAACGACGGCAAGGACAAGGAATACAACGTTCCGTGGACGCCGGTCACGACCGAAAACGTCGACAAGCTGCTCGAAGCCCGCAAGTAACGCCAACTCAAGTGGGGCGGCCTGCCCGCCCCGCTTTCAAAACGCCGAGGGAACACGACATGACCGAGACCACACCGCAGATCGACCTCAATTTCCCGCTGACCGGCAAGGTTGCGCTCGTCACCGGCGGCGCCTCCGGCATCGGCGCGGCCGTGGCCAGCGCTTTTGCGGCCAAGGGCGCGAAAGTGGCCGTGCTCGATATCAACGAGGATGTCGCACGCGCAAAGGCTGAGGCGCTCGGCGGTGACGCGAAACCGTTCGTCTGCGACGTTTCGAACGCAGCCTCGGTCAATGCGGCTGTGTCGGGCGTCGTCGCTGCCTTCGGCGGCATCGATATCGCCGTCAACAGCGCCGGCGTCGTGTTCCTCGCGCCCGCCGAGGAGCTGTCGCTCGACTATTGGGACAAGACCATCGCCATCAACCTGAAGGGCAGCTTCCTCGTCACCCAGGCCGTCGGCCGGGCGATGATCGCTGCCGGCAAGGGCGGCAAGATCATCAACCTCGCCTCGCAGGCCGGCACGGTCGCGATCGAAGACCATGTTGCCTATTGCGCCTCGAAGTTCGGCGTCATCGGCATGTCGAAGACCTTTGCGGCCGAATGGGGCAAACACGGCATCACCGTCAACACCATCTCCCCGACCATCGTTCTGACAGAACTCGGAAAGAAGGCCTGGAGCGGCGAAAAGGGCGAGGCTGCCAAGAAACGCATCCCGGTCGGCCGTTTCGCCTATCCGGAAGAGATCGCGGCTGCCGCCGTGTTCCTGTCGTCGGCGGGAGCCGACATGATCAACGGCGCCGATCTCTTGATCGACGGCGGCTACACCATTCTCTGACGAAGCACGACCCCATCTACAGGAGCTACCATGCAAAGGTTCATCAACAATCCCGACGAGGTGGTCGAGGACACCGTCAAGGGCTTCGTCAAGGCGCACTCCGACATCGTGCGTCTGGCTGACAACCCGCGCGTGGTCGTCGCCAGGGGCGTACCGGTTGCCGGCAAGGTCGGCGTCGTCACCGGCGGCGGCTCCGGCCACGAGCCGGCCTTCATCGGCTACACCGGTCGCAACATGCTGGACGCCGTTGCCGTCGGCGAGCTTTTCTCGTCGCCGACCGCCAAGAGCTTCCACGATGCGATCCGCGAAGCCAATGGCGGCAAGGGCGTCGTCTGCCTCTATGGCAACTACGCCGGCGACAACATGAACGTGAAGATGGCCATGAAGCTCGCCGCCAAGGACGGCATCGACGTCCTGACCGTCGTTGCCAATGACGACGTCTGCTCGGCACCGCCGGAAGAGCGCGAGAAGCGCCGCGGCGTGGCCGGCGAGATCTTCATGTGGAAGATCGGCGGCGCAAAGGCGGCCGAAGGCGCAAGCCTCGAAGAGGTGCGTGCGACCGCGCAGAAGGCGATCGACAATTGCCGTTCGATCGGCGTCGGCCTTGGGCCCTGCACGCTTCCAGCCGTCGGCCATCCGAACTTCCAGATCGAGCCCGGCACCATGGAAGTCGGCATCGGCCACCACGGCGAACCGGGCGTGCGGGTCGAAGCGCTGAAGACCGCCGACGAGGTCGCCAAGGACATGTGCCAGATCGTGCTCGACGACCACAACCTGGCTTCGGGTACCGAGGTCGCCGTGCTGGTCTCCGGTCTCGGCGCCACGCCGCTCAACGAACTCTACATCCTGAACGACACGATCGAGAAGGAAATCACCGGTCGCGGTCTCAGCATTTACCGGACCTATATCGGCAACTACTTCACCTCGCTGGAAATGGTCGGCGCGACGCTGACCGTGCTGGCGCTCGACGACGAACTCAAGGCGCTCCTCGACGTCGAGGTTCGCTGCACCACCATCCTGTGACGAAAGAGGCGCATCATGCAGACGTTTAGCAACGCCAATTCCGGCGCGATCGTGCTGTCGCTCGCAGAGCGCATCATCGAGAACCGCGCCTACTTAAGCGAAATCGACGGCAAAATCGGCGACGGCGACCATGGCGTCAACATGGCCAAGGGCTTCGGCATGGCCGCCGACCGGCTGAAGGACAGGGAGAGCACCTTGTCCGAGGCGCTGGATACGCTCGGCACCGTACTGATGACCGAGATCGGCGGATCCATGGGCCCACTCTATGGGGTGATGTTCACCGAGTTCGCCGAGAAGCTCGACGGCGTTCCCGCCATCGATGCGGCGACCTACAGCAACATGCTGCATGCCGGCCTCGAGGGCATCCAGTCGATCGGCTCGGCCAAGGTCGGCGACAAGACGCTGATCGACACGCTCGTTCCGGCGGTGGAGGCCTTTGACGGCGCGACGGCGAACGGAAAATCGTTCGACGAAGCGCTCGACGCGCTGGTTGTCGCAGCCGAGGCAGGCCGCGATTCGACCCGCGATCTGGTCGCCAAGATCGGCCGCGCCAGCCGGCTCGGCGAGCGCTCGCTCGGCGTGCTCGACGCAGGCGCCACCTCCTGCGCGATTATCCTGAAGGAGCTTTCGCAGGGCGCCCGCGCGCGCCTGGCGTAATTCCTGACGAAGGCGGCGGCACGGAACCGTGCCTTCGCCAGAATACTTCGCCTCCCAGGGCCGGTGCGATCCCGCTAAAATGAGCGGGATCGCACACCGCGACGACAATCATATCAGCTGCCGCTGCCGGTCGGTACGCATGGCTGAATGCGCGACATTCCAAATCTACTGTATAAACACGGCGCTTCCCTCACACCCGACCTAGGGAACAGCGCAGTAAGGTTGCAAAAGCACGACGTTGCTTCCATGTTCACCAACCAAAACAGGGAACGAACGCAACCAGATGACATCGAAGACATCCTCACCACGCAAGGGCGGTGCGAGCAGGAGCGGCGCTGCCGATACGTCGGACGCCATCCCCTTGCGCTATGGTGACGATCCCTATGTCTGGGCCTGCTGGCTCTACTACGAAGATGGCATGACCCAGGGTGAGATCGCCGATGCAATGGGTGTCTCGCGCGCGACCGTCAACAGCTACCTCGCCGACGCCCGGGAAAAAGGCATCGTCAACATCTCGCTTGAGCCGGCCCGGCTAGCGTCGCTGACGATCGCCCAGGAACTCAAGCGCCATTTCGGGCTTGCCGACTGTCTCGTCGTTCCAAGCGACGACAACGCGCGTCCGCTGATAGACAGTCTCGGCGTCGCCGGCGCAATGGCGCTGCAGAAGCTGATGAAATCAGGCGACACGCTCGCTGTCTCCTGGGGCCGCACGGTGATGTCGGTCGGCGAGCATGCGGACGTGCAGGCGCTTCAGGATGCGACCGTGGTGCAGGCAACCGGCGGCACCACGGCGGCGTTCTCCTATACGCCGGAACTCTGCGCCGCTTCGATCGCCCGCGCCATTGGCGCACGCTGCGTCGGCATAACCGCGCCGGCGATCGTCAAGTCGCCAGAAATGCGGCAGATGCTGCTCGACGAGCCGCTGCTGCAGGAACAATTCGCCACGCTGGCGCAGGCCAACCGCATCCTCTTCGGCATCTCGTCGCTGCGCCCCAACTCGACCATCCATACCAGCGGCTTCTTCGACACCGTCTCTTTGCAGGATTATCTTGCCGCTGGCGCCGTCGGCGTCGTCGCCGGGCGCTTCATCGACGAGCGCGGACGCCCCGTCGCGGGACCGCTCGACGACAGGACGGTCGGCATTTCGCTCGACATGCTGCGCCGGATCGGCACGCGCATCGCCGTTGCCGGCGGTTTCGACAAAGTGCCGGCCCTGCTTGCAGCACTGCGCGGTGGCTATGTCAACGTGCTGATCACCGATGCGGCGACCGGTCACGGCATCCTTCGGGCCGATGGCGTCACCGGCCTCGACACCCGGATTTCGCAGCGCCCGAAGCTGGTACAGACGCCCAGCTCCTACCGCACCCACGTCAAGAAATTCCTCAACAACCCCAACGAGGTTGTCGAGGAAATGCTCGACGGCGTTGTCAGGGCGCATCGCGACTACATAGAACCGATCAACGGTTCGCATCGCGCACTTCTCGCCAAATCGGGGCCACGCCCGGGCAAGGTCGGCCTCGTCATCGGCGGCGGCACCGGTCACGAACCCTGCTTCCTCGGCTATGTCGGCAAGGGTCTCGCCGACGCAGTCGCAGTCGGCAACATCTTCTCTTCGCCCCCGCCGGATCCGATCGTTCAATGCGCCGTTGCTGCATCCGGCGGCGAGGGCGTGCTTTTCGTCTACGGCAACTATGCCGGCGATGTGATGAACTTCGAGATGGCGGCCGAGATCGCCGAGGAAAAGGGCATCAAGGTTCGCACCGTCCTGACCACCGACGATATCGCCTCCTCGCCGATCGAGGATCGCGAGGGTCGGCGCGGCGTTGCCGGCAACTTCTTCATCTTCAAGATCGCCGGTGCTGCCTGCGACCGGGGGCTTTCGCTCGACGCCTGCGAGGCCGTCACCAGAAAGGCGAACTTGCGCACCTATACGGTCGGTGTTGCGCTCGAGCCCTGCTCGATGCCGCAGACGCGCCGCCACAATTTCGAGATCGGCCCCGACGACATGGAAATCGGCATGGGCATCCACGGCGAGCCCGGCGTGACCCGCGAGCGCATCAAGCCCGCCGACGACATCACTGACGCGATCATGGACAACATCTTCAAGGAGATGAAGGCAACGGCGGGCGACCGCGTCGCCGTGCTTGTCAACTCGTTCGGTGCGACGCCACTGATGGAACTCTACATTCTCTACCGGCGCGTGGCGCAGCGCCTCGCCGCCAAGAACATAGAGATTGAAGCGAACTGGATCGGCCATTATTGCACGTCTCTCGACATGGTCGGCGCATCGATCTCGATCCTCCATCTCGACCAGGAACTGACCGATCTGCTGCATCACCCTTGCGAAACGGCTTTCCTGCGTATCAATTAGCGTTCCGTCAGGGACCCATGGTCAAGTGTGGGTATCGGGCGTTCTGGGAGGACAATGATGTCGGAAAATGCGGCGCGCCGCTTGGTCAGCATGTTTCAGGCGATCTCCGATGCCGTGGAAGCCGAGAAGGATCATCTGTCGGAGCTTGATGGTGCTATCGGCGATGCTGATCACGGCACCACCATGTCGCTCGGCTTCCTGGCGGTAAAAGCCGAACTGGCAAAACTCGAGCTCGACCAGGTACAGCTCTCGGACGTCATGGCGACGGCGGCCGGTGCATTCCTCAATGCCGTTGGCGCCTCGACCGGGCCGCTCTATGCCACGGCCTTTCGCCGTGCTGGGCAGGCCGTTGCCGGCAAGACGGAACTCGACCTTGCAACCTGCGCGGCCATCATCGAGGCCATGGGCTCGGGAATGCGCGAGCGCGGCAAGGGGCAGCGCGGCGACAAGACGATGCTCGACGCCTGGCTGCCGGCAGCCGACGCCGCCGCGGCAGCGCTTGCAGAAAACAAGGGCGCCGACGGCTTCTGGCGCGACGTCGTCGCCTCGGCGGAAGCCGGCGCCAACGCGACGCGCTCGATGATCGCCACCAAGGGACGCGCCGCTCGGGTTCGCGAACGCTCGCTTGGCCATGTCGATCCTGGTGCAGCTTCGTCCGTGGTGATCCTGCGCGCCATGGCGTCGTCACTCAACAAGGCGGCCTGAAAAGCGGGCGGCGACAACGGCCGGACGAGTCACGCGCACGTGATGCCGCTGTTTGGACAAAATTTACCATCACATGCCAAGGCTGATGTGCACTGGAGGCGTTCAAGTTTTGTTGAACCGCCGCGAGACGAAAGCCAGCGGCAAGCGCTTGCAGCTAAAGCCGCTAGAGGTTTTAAGGTCCGGTCGCCATTTCAAGGAGCCCGCATGCGGCGCATAACGAGACATCTTCTTTCCCTTTCGCCAGAAAATACCGGCGAACTCTTGGGCAAGACGAAGCAGGCCCGGCGCGCCGCCATCGCCGTGATGGCCGCCATCGCCCTTTCCGGCTGCATGTCGGCCTTTGACGACGTTCGTGCGCCGCCGCCGATCCCGGCAAAGCTGATCGGCGCCATGGCCAAGAACGGCTCCAAGCCGGAAAGCCCGGTGCTCGTTCGCATCTTCAAGCAGGAAAGCGAACTGGAGATCTGGAAACAGAACAAGTCCGGTCAGTATGCACTGTTGAAGACCTATCCGATGTGCCGCTGGTCGGGAAAGCTCGGACCGAAGACCAAGTCGGGCGACCGCCAGGCTCCCGAAGGCTTTTACCATGTGTCCGCCCGCATGCTGAACCCGAAGTCGCAATTCTATCTGTCGTTCAATCTCGGCTATCCCAACCGGCTCGAGTCTGCGCTCGGTTACACCGGCGACGCACTGATGGTGCACGGCGCCTGCTCGTCATCCGGCTGCTACGCGCTGACGGACGAGGGGGTCGGCGAAATCTATGCCGTCGTCCAGCGCGCGCTTGCCGGCGGCCAGGGACAATTCCAGGTGCAAGCCTATCCGTTCCGCATGACGGCAACGAACATGGCCAAACACAGCAGCGACCCGAACTTCACATTCTGGAAGAACATCAAACAGGGCTACGATATCTTCGAAGCGACGAAACGCCAGCCAAAGGTATCGGTTTGTGGCGGTCGCTACGTCTTCAACACCGAGTTTGCCGATGGCGAGCCGACCGACCCGCTTGCCGCCTGCCCTGCTGCCGCGACGACGCCCGATGCCGGGCTGATGGCACGGCTGCAGACCGAGGACGCCAAGATCGCCGGCCTGGTCGCCAACCAGACCACTGCACCTGTCAATGCCTATGTCGACGGCGGCATGCACCCGAGCTTCCGGGCGCTGCTTGAGAAAAACGGTGCGGAAAAGCTGGCCGCCAAGATATCGGCAACTAAATACCCCATTAGCCGACCGGATGCGGCGCTGGCAGATCCCTATGCCGGCCTGTGATCGGTGGCGGCGGGAGATGAGCGGCAGCAAATGCGTCATTCGCCCGGTGGTCATCGAACACAGGTAATTGAGGTCCCCATGCGCCAACGTGACGTCTGTCGCCGATCCTTCCTCAAGCTTTCCGCCGGCCTGGCGGCGCTCGGACTGGCGGGGTGCGGCTCGACGCGCGAGCGGGTTTCGCAGCAATATGCCCCGATCCAGGAGCCCGTTCCGGCCGCCAACACCGTGCTTTCGGAGATGTATGGCGAACGGCCGGGAGAAACCTATCCCCTGCCGGCGATCCCCTACGAGAAGATCGACCCGCGATATTACAGGCAGATGGTTCCCGATCCGACGGGCGAGCAGCCCGGCACACTGGTTGTCGATGTCGGTAACCATTTCCTCTACCGCGTCTACGAGAACGGCCAGGCGATGCGCTACGGCGTCGGCTTAGGCCGGGCCGGCTTTGCCTGGGCCGGTCGCGGCGTCATCCAGTACAAGCGGCCGTGGCCGCGCTGGAAGCCGCCGAACGAGATGGTCGCCCGCCAACCGGAACTACAGCAGTACAGCATCGAGGCAGGCGGCATGGAGCCTGGGCTGAAGAACCCACTCGGCGCCCGCGCCATGTATATCTTTCAGAACGGCGAAGACACGCTCTACCGCATCCACGGCTCCCCGGAATGGTGGACCATCGGCCAATCGGTATCGTCAGGCTGTGTGCGCATGATCAACCAGGACGTGGTCGATCTCTACGATCGCGTGCCGAACGGCACGCCGATCGTGGTGACGGACCTGTCGGGCGGCGGCATGGCGGCGCAGCAGGTGGAGCCGCAGCCGCAGAACAACCTCCTGCCCGGCGAAGGCGGCATTCCCGGCGCACCGCCGCCGATCTATTAAGGCGGGCCCTATGTGGGAGCGGTCGGCGCTCCCACGGTCGAGATCTGGCCTCAGATCACGAGCAGCGGCGTTTTTCCGCGGACGCGGTTATAGAGATCGATCGCGTCCTGCTGCAGCATGCGGACGCAGCCGGCCGAAGCGTTCTTGCCGATCGAGCGCCACTGCGGCGATCCGTGGATACGGTAGAGCGTGTCCTGGCCATCCTGGAAGATGTACATCGCCCGCGCGCCGAGCGGATTGCTGAGGCCCGGATCCATGCCGCCAGCCTCAATGCCGTATTTCTTCAGGTGCGGCTGACGCGCGACCATATCGTCCGGCACCGTCCAGCGCGGCCACTTGCGCTTCCAGTGCACGACCGCCCTGCCCTTCCAGGCGCGGCCCTGCGCGCCGAGGCCGACGCCGTAGCGGATCGCCTTGCCACCAGGCAGCACCCAATAGAGGAACATCTTCTGGGTATCGACGACGATCGAATAGGCCGGCTCGCCGGTCGCGTAGGCAACCTCCTGCCGCAGGAATTCCGGTTTGATCGCACCGAACTCGACCGCCGGAACGTCATAACCTTCGTCCTTAACTGGACCGTAGATCGTGGCGTAGTCCAGCTTCGGCGCCGGCTCGTCCTTGCGCTCAGGCTCGATCGGAGCCTTCTCCGGTGGGTTGATGACGTTCTTGTTGGCCTTGTCGGCGGCTTTCACCTCGAGACCGGGCTTCGGGACCTGGGTACAGGCGCTCAAAATGGAGCTTGCGACCACTGCAAGCAGCGATCGGCGGGACAATTGAAAAGACACTGTTTTATTCCGGGGTTGGGGACATGCGCGGAGAGAGGTGTGCTGTTGGTCCCATTCGTGACCGAAATGTGGTCAAATCCGATCTCTTTGGTGGATGGTCCTCGCCGGTGGTTCGCGGCCGCCGAAGTGTTGCAAAATTCACTCGGTCGCGTGCGTGCGGGGTATCGATGCAGCCGTGCAGGAGGGATGCCCAAAGTCGGTGAGGCGAGAAAACACCAGGCAGAACAGATGATTTTACCGGGCCTTGCCCCTATGTGACGGCGTCCTTCCGCAGCACGCTTTCCGCCTCGCCGAGGCTCATGTCGAACACTTTTCTGCCGATCTCGAAGCCGAAGCCATTGCGGGCGAATGCGGACAGCTCCTTGGCCTTGCGCTTGTCATCGAGCTCGCCGCGCCGGAAAGGCCCGAACGCGCGCTTGCGGGCAAACACCACGGCTGCGTAGAGATCATCCGTCGCCTCAAGTGCGATCGCTGCTGTCTCCCGGTCTATACCTTTCACCGAGAGCTTCAGGGCAATCGCCCGCTTCGACTTACCGCTGCGCACCGCCGACTGGGTACTGAGCTGCGCGTAATCGGCGTCATTCAGCGCGTTCAGATCATAGGCGAACTTGACCGCAAAGTCGGCCACTGCCTTCACCTGTTCCGGACTGATATCCTCGAACTTCTGCCGCGCCTTCCGGGTGATTGCGTCGAACAATTGCTTCTCGGTCATCATCTGGCGCTCGAGCCGATAGACCGCCGAGTTGCGCGCCCAGGACAGCATGCGCGCGGTCGGCGTGTCAGACGGCGGCGCATCGGAGGACGGATTATCGGCTTGCAGATCGTTTGATGTCACGGGGCGGATGGGCTCGGTTGCAATGCGCTCGTTGGCTGAAGAGTCGCGGAAAGGCATAACCGCTAACACGCAGCTCCGGTAGTCGCCAGCAATGGGATTGATTGCCGCGCCGTCAGATCGACGATTTCGCGAACGGAAACCGCGGGTGCATTTTAGCTATTGCCAACGGGGCCTTTGCAATATGTCCCACGGCTGATATGTTCCTTATTCGTTCCTCGCCAAGAATCGCTCTTTTCGCGCGCGGGGATGCCTCGCATTACCCGGAGCGCCGCGCAACTTGCGCCGGCACTCGGCGCATGGGGTAGAATCGGCAAAGACTTACCGGGGACTTCGGCGTGGCGGCGGCCTATCTGGAAAAATTGAACGACCGACAGCGTGATGCCGTCGAATTTGGCGTCACCGCACCGGGCGAAACGATTGCGGGACCGCTGCTGATCATCGCAGGCGCCGGGTCGGGCAAGACGAATACGCTCGCCCATCGCGTCGCCCACCTCATCGTCAATGGCGCCGATCCGCGCCGCATCCTGCTGATGACGTTTTCGCGCCGCGCGGCATCCGAAATGGCCCGTCGGGTCGAACGCATCTGCGCCCAGGTGCTCGGCGCGAACGCCTCGGTGGCCACCGACGCTCTCACCTGGGCCGGAACGTTCCACGGCATCGGTGCGCGGCTGCTGCGCATCTACGCCGAGCAGATCGGCCTCAATGTCGATTTCACCATCCATGACCGGGAAGACAGCGCCGACCTGATGAACCTCGTCCGGCATGAGCTGGGCCTCTCCAAGACCGAAACCCGTTTCCCGACCAAAGGCACCTGCCTGTCGATCTATTCGCGGGCAGTCAATTCCGAGACGCCTCTCAGCGAGGTGTTGCGCGCGCACTATCCTTGGGTCTCTGGCTGGGAGGAGCAGTTGAAGCAGCTGTTTTCCTGTTACGTCGAGGCAAAGCAGGCGCAGAACGTGCTCGATTACGACGACCTGCTGCTCTATTGGGCGCAGACCGTCAGCGTGCCGGAACTTGCCGAGGATATCGGCAACCGCTTCGACCATGTGCTGGTCGACGAATACCAGGATACCAACCGCCTGCAGTCTTCCGTGCTGATGGCATTGAAACCAGGCGGCAGGGGTCTGACGGTTGTCGGCGACGATGCCCAGTCGATCTATTCGTTCCGGGCGGCGACCGTGCGCAACATCCTGGATTTTCCAGGCACGTTCACGCCGCCGGCCGATGTCATCACGCTCGATCGAAACTATCGCTCCACCCAGACGATTCTCGCTGCCGCAAACGGCGTGATCGATCTTGCCCGCGAACGCTTCACCAAGAACCTCTGGACCGAGCGGCAGTCGGCGGAGCGGCCCAAGCTGCTGGCAGTCGCCGATGAGGCCGACCAGGCGCGCTATATCGTCGAGAAGGTGCTGGAGAACCGCGAGGTCGGCATGACGCTGAAGCAGCAGGCGGTGCTGTTTCGCACATCGAGCCACAGCGGGCCGCTCGAGGTGGAATTGACCCGGCGCAATATCCCCTTCGTGAAATTCGGCGGGCTGAAATTCCTCGACAGCGCCCATGTGAAGGACATGCTGGCCGTGCTCAGGTTTGCCCAGAACCCGAGAGACCGCGTCGCCGGCTTTCGCCTGCTGCACATGATCCCGGGTGTCGGCCCGCAGACAGCCGGCAAGATCCTCGACGCGATTGCCGCTGACCCGGAACCGCTGACGGCACTTGTGGAAATCCCCGCCCCGCCGCGTTCGGGCGACAGCTGGACGGCATTCGTGACCCTGATCGAGGGGCTGCGCAAACAGGCCGGCGGCTGGCCGGGTGAAATAGCCCAGGCGCGCGAATGGTACGAGCCGCATCTCGACCGCATCCACGAGGATGCCGACACAAGAAAGGCCGACCTGCTGCAGCTGGAGCAGATCGCCGGGGGGTATCCCAGCCGCGAACGGTTCCTCACCGAACTGACGCTCGATCCGCCGGATGCGACCAGCGACCAGGCAGGCGTGCCGCTGCTTGACGAGGACTATCTGATCCTTTCGACCATCCATTCGGCCAAGGGCCAGGAATGGCGCTCTGTCTTCATGCTCAATGTCGTCGACGGCTGCATCCCCTCCGATCTCGGCGTCGGCACCACGCATGAGCTCGAGGAGGAGCGCCGGCTGCTTTATGTCGGCATGACGCGGGCAAAGGACAGCCTGACGCTGATCACGCCGCAAAGGTTTTTCACCAGCGGCCAGCACGCGCAGGGCGATCGCCACGTCTTTGCGGCGCGCACACGCTTCATTCCGGCAACCCTCCTGCAGTTCTTCGAGACGGCTTCCTGGCCGCTGGTCAGCGCCGCCGCGTCCGAGCGCAGCGCCCGTCAGATCCGCATCGATGTCGGCGCGCGCATGCGGACCATGTGGAAGTAAGGAGCGGCACGTGGCCGAGCCCAACGACACCGTCGAGGAAAGGCACCCTCCAGCCGATACGACAGGCGCGGAACGGCAGCGCAAGATCATCCACATCGATATGGATGCCTTCTATGCATCGGTCGAGCAGCGCGACAATCCGGAATTGCGGGGCAAGCCGGTCGCCGTCGGTGGCGCAGCTGCGCGCGGCGTCGTTGCGGCCGCCAGTTACGAAGCGCGCAAGTTTGGCGTCCACTCCGCCATGCCGTCTGTCACGGCGAAACGAAAATGTCCCGACCTCATCTTCGTCAAGCCGCGCTTCGACGTCTATCGCGGCGTCTCGCAGCAGATCCGCGAGATTTTCGCCGAATATACGCCTGTCATTGAGCCGCTGTCGCTCGACGAAGCCTATCTCGATGTGACCGACAATCTGAAGGGCATGGAGATCGCCACCGAAATCGCCGAGGAGATCCGGGCAAAGATCAAGGCGGTGACGAAGCTGACGGCCTCGGCCGGCGTCAGCTACAACAAGTTCCTCGCGAAGATGGCAAGCGACCAGCGAAAACCGGACGGGCTGTTCGTGATCACGCCGAAGAACGGCCCGGCCTTCGTCGAAGCGCTTCCGGTGAAGAAGTTTCATGGTGTCGGGCCAGCGACGGCGGAGCGAATGAAGCGGCTGGGTATCGAGACCGGCCTTGAATTGCGACAGCAGCCGCTCGCGTTCCTCCAGGAGCATTTCGGCAAATCCGGCCCGTATTTCTACGGCATCGCGCGCGGCATCGACGAACGGCGGGTGCAGCCCGACCGGGTGCGCAAATCGGTGGGCGCGGAGGACACCTTCGTCGAGGATATTTTCGAGTTCGAACCGGCGTGCGCCGAATTGCTGCCCTTGGCCGACAAGGTTTGGCGCTACTGCGAGGCGCATGGGATGAGCGGCAAGACGGTAACCGTCAAGGTGAAGTATTCAGACTTTACCCAGGCGACACGAAGCAGAACTCTCGGGATGCCGGTGGGTGGAGCGGCAGAAGTGCTGGAGGTGGCAGTTGCGCTGCTCGCATCCGTCCACCCGTTCAAGCGCGGCGTACGGCTGCTTGGCGTCACCTTGTCATCGCTCAACGGCCATGATGCGGAAGAACGCCCTCAGCTTGAGCTTTCGTTCTGAACGGTCTCGCCCGGAAACAAAAAAGCCTGCCGCGGGAGGAGGTGCGGCAGGCTCTTAAAGGGATTGAATGGCAACTGGGAGGAGGAGTGTTGCCATTCCGGCAGGCGCTCGTTGGGAGGAGGAGAAAGCGCCTGCAGACACGAAGCTTTGCGGGAGGAGGTGCATCGCTTCGATGAGTTGACTATACAAGAAATCGGTCGGTTTCGTAGATCTGAGTTCGCAGAGCAGCCATGCGCCCAGCGCCGGGCAGCCGGCTCAGCGGGCCTTGAAGCGATCGAAGGCCGTCAGCCGGACCATGGGCGGATCGGCCTCGCTCCAGCGATAGATTTCCGTTCTGAGGTAGCGGAGCTCCTCGTCCAGAGCTTCTTCGCCGATCTCGATCCACCAGGATTTCGGGCGCCCGTCGCTACCGTCGGACCAGCGATAGCCGCGGCCCTTCAGCTGGTCCTTCATCTCGAAGGGGCTGTTTTCCGCATACAGGCGGGCGCGTGAGCGCTGACTTGCAGCATAAAGTTCGGCAAACGGTGTCTGCTGCGATTGATCGTCGGGCCCGGCGATCACTTCGAGCAGGGCAAAGCAGTCGTCGACGGCGCGATGACCATCGTGAAAATATCCGGCCTGACCGATGAGGTAACCGAGCTTCGTGCCCTCGAAGCCGCGATCGCTCCAGCCGATCTCCGACACGGAACAAGCCCAGGCCTTCTTCTCGAAGATCGGCGAAAAGGCTTCGCAAAACGGCCGGTCGAACCCGGCATTGTGGGCGATAATCAGGTCGGCACGTTCAATGATCGCCTGGAGCCGCGGAAGGTCGATCGTCTGGCCGGCGACCATGTCGTCGGTAATGCCGGTGATGCGCGTGATCTCGGCCGGAATGGGACCGCTCGGCTGCCGCAGACCGCCATAAACGTCGATGACGTCGCCGATCGCACCATGGGCGTCGAAGGTAAACGCGATAACGCCGATCTCGATGATCTCGTCCTTGCGATGATTGAGGCCCGTGGTTTCGGTGTCGAGAATGACGCCGACGAGCGGAAACTCCGCCCGTGGCTGCGTCACGACGGGACGCGCCTCAAGCTTTTGCAGCACGCGGTAGCGGCCCGTCGCCTCGAGATGATCGACCATCGCCCCGGCGCTCATGCCGGCAGCCGCGCGAGAAGACCCGCGCTTGGCGCGTGCTCCCTTTTCGTCCGGTTCAGACGAAACAAACATGTCGTATTGCAATGCCATCAGCCCTTCTCCCGGAACTTTTGGTGAAAGGGAAGATCGAGTGCCTATCGCGCCATCACTTTCCCGCCCTGTCAACAGACCTGTGGCAAGAGGGCCGGATTTAGCGTGGGAAAACCAATCATCGGGACGGCGCGTTGCGGGCAGGGCCCGCAGCGCACCGTCCCGTGGAGGAGCATCCGGCGCTTCTTTCGGGTTGGAGAATCAGCGCTCGCCTTGGGGGCAACAGGTTACGCGGCATGCCGCAAGCGGCGTTTCAGGTAGTCTCCGAGGCTGTCGAGCATCACCGCCCAACCGTCCTCATGCCCAGCGGGCTGTCGCTGCCATCGAGATAGACGCCGTTCTCCGTCATGACGAGACGTGTCGCGTCGCCGACGACCGATAACTCTACGGTGACAACGCCGGCAAAGATGAGGTCGCCCAGATGGGAAATCGTGCTTGTCGTGCGGTACCTTCCGGCTCCATATCGCTTTGACGAACCGGCAGCGCCTTCTGTGACGCGGTCGAGAGACGTTTTTTCACGTATAAATACGTTCTCGAACACAGGCCGGCCCGCTTGCCCGGGTCTCCGAAGCGAAACGTTCAAGATGAAACGTCGACGCCACGCGACACCATGATCGAACGGTTTCCAGCCAACCAAAATCAGATAGCCTCTTGGATACCCCGAGGGCGGCCTTGATTGCGCCAGCGGCAATGGCGTAGCTAGAGGCAGTCGGTTCGACGGATAGATCCAACCGACACGGCAAAAGGTGTCCCATGAACGAAGAACCGAAAATCGTCCTGTCCCCGCTCTCGCAGGAATTCTCGCGCGACGGGATCACCGTCACAGTCGAAATCTCCCGGGTCGAGGACGGCAACGAATGGGCGCTCGAAGTCACCGATAGCCAAGGCATGTCGACACGCTGGGAAGACCTGTTCGCGACCGATGCGGCCGCGCTCGCCGAATTTCTGAGCGCCGTCGAGGAGGACGGCATGTCCGTGTTCGTGATGCCCTCGGCGCTGCACTGACGGGCGCCAGCGAAGATAGATCGTCACGAGATGCCATAGGAGGTGCGAGGGTTGCCCTACGCCTCGGCATTGCACTCCCTTCATTGCCTAGAGTGTACGACCTGTTTTCTCGGCAGTAGACGCGACAAGGACAACCAGCCGGTTATTGCACCGACCCCGTTGGTCTCTCACGCGAGCCGTTCGCTTAAGGCAGACGTACGAAGGCGGGTCTCGTTCAGCAATCCCGCCGCCTGGATCAGCGGATAGGCCGCAGCGGCTATGTGCGAGTTGATCCGGTGCAGATCGCCGACGAGATCGATGAACAGGGCGTTGCTGCTCAAACTGACGCCCTTCTCCATGCCTTCCCGGCCGAGATGCGCGTTGATTGCGCGCTCCTCAAGCGCGCGGAAGCGATCCTTCTGCGAAGCCAGACGCGCGGCCGCACCGACATCACGTGACGAAAGGGCGGCCGGCACCAGGCGCAGCGAGATGGCCACCTCTTCGCAAAGCCTGTCGATGGCTTCGCGTTGGCTCGGCGCGAACTGGATGTCCTGCCTGATCTTTGCCCGGATGCGGTCAGCCAGATTGAGCTTGATGACATCTCCGGCATGCTCGATGTTGCTGGCAAACAGCATGATCTCGAAGGTCCGGCGGGTATCGCTGCCGGATAGCTCGCCCTGAGCCAGCCGGCCGAGATAGGCATGGACCGAGCCCATGTAGGTACCGAGCTTGAGATCGATGGCGTTGACCTCCTTCAATGCCTCCAGCCGATTGGAGGACAGCGCAGTCAGCGCCGTCAGGAACATGCGCTCCAGCAACTCGCTCATCCGGATCGTCTCCATCGTCGCATTGGAAAGCGCAATCGCCGGGGTCTCCAACGAAACGCTGTCGAGATAACGCGGGGTCGCCAAGGGATCGTCGGCGGCCGCCGCATTCGGGATCAACCGGTCGACAACACGCACGACGACCGGGGTGATCGGCAGGAACAGGGCTGCGACCACCAGGTTGAACGCGGCGTGGAGCCCAACTGCAACATGCAAGGGATCCATCGGCAGATGGCCGGCAAGATCGACGATCTGTCGCGCCACGGGCAACAGTGCAAGTGCCAAGAGGCCGCGGCAAAGCAGATTGGCGACCGGAAGCTTGCGAGCGACCGACGGCTGATCGAGGGTCGCGCTGACGGCAGGCAGGCCGCCGCCGAAATTGACGCCGAGGATCAAAGGCACGGCCCCGGCCACTTCCAGACTGCCGTTGGTCATCAGCGATGCGATCAACAGAATGACCGCCAGGGTCGAATGGCAGAACCAGGCAAGGATCGCACCGACGAGGAAGCCGAGAACCGGCTCGTTGGCAATCGCCGCCAGAACGTCGTGAAACAGCGTGGCCTCGCGCAAGGGTGCGGTCGCCGAAACGATGACCTTCAGTGCCAGGAGCATGAGGCCAAGCCCCATCATGATACGGCCGGCATTTCGCGGGCGAAACTCGCTCGACGCGCCGAAGGTGAGATAGCCCGCAAACAGAAAGAGCGGCGCCATCGTCGTTGCCAACGACGAGCCTGACGCAAAGAGCCCGGAGACGAGTGCCGAACCGATATCGGCACCGAGCAGGACCGCAAGGCCCGTTGCCGCTCCGATCGCCCCCGCACCGGCAAGGCCTGCTATGATGAGAGCCATGGCAGTGGCACTGCCGAGAACGGCGGTGGCGGCGATGCCGCCACCGAACGCGGTCAGCCGGTTGGAGAGCCGCTGCTCGACGAAGCGCTGCAGCCGATCGCCCCATCCGCGCATGACGCCGGTTCGTACCATCCGCACGCCCCAGAGCAGGAGTGCGACGCCGCCGAGCAGTTCCACAATGACAAACGTTCCGGAATTCATGTCCAGCCTGGCCCTTCCGCCCGAAGCGATCAATCGGCGACGGAAATGTCGGGGGCGACAGATCCGATGTTGTAGCCTTCGAGCTGCGCTGCAGACCGGTCCGCGACGGGGAAGTTCAGGATGGTTGCCGTTCCCGGCGTGACCGGAACGACGCGCGAGGGCGGCAAGTCCAGAAATTCGTGGCAGGCCGCGCGGATAACGCCGCCATGCGCCACCACGAGCAGGTCGCCGTCCGTACGCGACATCCAGTCGCGAACGCCGTCGGCGACGCGGTTGCGAAAGGCAATCCAGGTTTCGGCATTGGCGGGCGTAAACGTGCCGGCGCGCCAGGCGGTATAGTCCTCCGGGCGCTCGGCGATCAATTCCGGCTTGCGCCGCCCCGTCCACTCGCCCATGTCGAGCTCGCGAAAGCGCTCGTCAGAGGGCGCATCCGGATGTCCGATCAGCGCAACGGTCTGTCGTGTCCGGCCGAGATCCGAGGCGATGATGCGGGCGGGTTGCAGCGCCTTGGCATAGGGGCGGAAACGCCGGACCTGGGCCACGCCGCGCTCGGACAGAAGCGAGTTGTCCTGGCCCTGTAGTCGTTGTTCGGCGTTCCACTCGGTTTCGCCATGGCGCATGAGGATCAGCCTCATTGAGTTATCCTTTCTCCGCTGACGGCAAAGACTGCGTCAGGGGTCCTTATGAATGACAGTGTGACGGGGTCGCCAGGCATGGCGCTGAAATAGCCTTCCGCCATGCCGGTGATCCTGAGTTCGCCGAGCATGGCCGTGACCATCGTGCGTCCGGCGATCGGTGCGGCCTCCGCAAAACGCGCGGTGACCGAAGGCTTGTCCGCGACCGCCCCAACAGACACATCTTCGGCACGATAGAGGAGCTGTACCTCGTCATGACCGGGCGCGATGGAACCCGAAGCCAATGGCGTGTCGTTGAAGACGAATGTCTCGCCGACCCGGCGCGCCGGCAGAAGGTTGGCCGGCGGCGTGCCGAGAAAGGTGGCGACGAAGGTCGTTGCCGGATTGCGCAGCAGCTCGATCGGCTTGCCAAACTGCTCGACACGGCCATTGTTGAGCACGGCCACATGCGTCGCCATGGTCATGGCCTCCACCTGGTCGTGGGTGACGTAGACGGACGTGGCGCCCGTTGCCCGGTGGATGCGCATCAACTCGCTACGCATCTCGATACGCAGCTTGGCATCGAGGTTCGACAGCGGTTCATCGAACAGGAGAATGCTCGGCTCCGGCGCGATTGTGCGGGCGATTGCGACGCGCTGCTGTTGGCCGCCGGAGATTTCCGCGGGATAACGCTCGGCTAGAGCGCCGATGCCGAGCAGGGCGAGCACCTCTTTGACACGATGATCGCGCTTTTCGCGCGGCCAGCGCGCAACCTTCAAAGGCCATGCAATGTTGCCGGCGACCGTCATATGCGGCCACAAAGCGTAGCTCTGGAAAACGAGACCAGCGTTGCGGCGGCCGGCATCGGCAATTACGCCGCCCGCACCGCTCGACACCGTCTGGCCGACAAAGGCGATCTCGCCTTCGCTTGGGCCCTCGAGGCCAGCCAGCATGCGCAGTAAGGTCGACTTGCCGCAGCCGGACGGGCCGACGAGCACCAGGAACGAACCGGCCGGAACCGAAATGTTGACATCCTTGACGGCTGTGAAGGCGCCAAATCTTTTGACGAGGTTGCGGATCTCGATGGCGTCCGCGGCGCCGGTTGCAAGTGCGTTCATGACTCTTTCCATTTCTGGACGCGGTTCTGGAGGCCGTGGGCCAGAAACGAGGCCGCAAGGCAGACGATGAGAATGACGAGGGTGATGGCGTTGGCAAACTGCATGAAGCCCTCGGCGGCATAACGGTAGGCGACCATGCTGAGAACCGGCGACGTCGCCGTGAACAGGAGCACGACCAGCGAGAGATCGCGCACCATCTTGACGAAGACGAGGATCGCGCCGGCAAACAGACCGCGGATCGCCAAAGGGAAGATGATCGCAAACAACCGGCGAAGCAGGCCGGCCCCGGTCAGCCGTGCGCTTTCCTCGATGTCGGCAGAAATCTGGCCGAGAACCGATCGGCCGGACTGCACGGCGAAGGGGAGATTATGCGCAGATGCGGCAATCACCAGCAGTGCGAAGGTGCCGTAAAGCGAAGGCAGCGGACCGATCGGTGCACCGAAGAGCGCGATATAGGCCGCCGCAAAGGCAATGCTCGGCACCAGAAGCGGGACAAAGGCGAGCTGGGAAAGGATCGTGGCCAGCAGGCTGCCGCGTCGCTGGACGATCGTATAGGCGAGTGCGAGGCCCAGCAGCATCGTCGTCAGCGCGACGACAAGGCCGAGGCGGATCGTGTTCCAGAGGGCGTCGATCAGCACGGGATTGCGGAAAATACCCGCCTGCCCTTGCGCAATTTCGCCGCCGCCTTCGCCAATCCAGAAATGCAACGTCCAGTTCGAAAACAGCGCGCCGCTTTGTGGCGCAAGACTAGAGGCCGCCAGCACCAGAACCGGCACGACCGTGGTCAGAAGGCCGATGGTGACGGCGACGGCAAAGAGCGGCCAGCGCCAGGTACCAAGCGGAAAGCGTTTCGTGCGACCGCCCTTGCCGGTGACGGTGACGAAGGCCTTGCGGCCGGAGACGAGACGGTCCGACATCCACAGGAAGAGGGCCGAGACGGCGATCAGCAACAGGGCGAGCACGAAGCCGCGCTCGTTCTGGCCAGTTTCGATCATGCCGAAAAGGCGGGTCGACAGCGTCTGCATGCGCACGGGCAGACCGAGAAGCGCTGGAGCTGCAAAGTTGGCGACCGCACCGGCGAAGGTGAGCGAAGCGGCGGCGATCAGCGCCGGGGTGACGACGGGCAAGATGATGCCGAAGAAGATGCGCGGGCGTTTCGCACCAGCCATCTGGCCCGCTTCGACGAGGTCGGCGCCGACGGAACTCAACGCCGCGGCAATGATCGTATAGGCGAGCGAATAATAGTGGGCGATCAGCACGATTGCCGTCGGCACCAGACCCCAGGCGAGCCAGTCGGGAATGGAGAGGCCGTTGGTCTCGAAGAAGCCGGCGGAACCTCCAAGGCGGGAGTTCCGAAACAGCGTTCCCCAGGCAAGCGCCGCTGCGAAACTCGGGATCATATAGGGCAAGGTCCCCATCAGTGCGAGCACGCGACGTCCCGGCACGTCGGTCAGGACCACCAGCCAGGCCAGAAACCCACCGAGGACGAGGCAGCCGCTGGCGACCCCGAAGCCGAGAACCATGGTGTTGAACAACGGTCGCCACCAGAGATTGAAGGACAGCGGGCTGACAAGCACCGCCTGCCAGGCCTCGATGCCTGCAGGGGTGAGCGTCGACAGAAGGATGCGCACAAGCGGCGCCACCACCAGGATGGCGACGATGGCAACGAGGATTGCCGGCATGACGAAGCCTGATCGGAGCAGCCGGCGACCGCCCGATGGCGCGAAGGTTGATATGAATGTCATTTGCGAACCTCGGTGTTTGCCGGCGCAGCAACCACTGCGCCGGCAAACAACCCGTTACTGAAGCGTGATGATGAGATCGGAGACGCGGCCGCGTGCAGCGGCGGTTTTGGCCGGATCTATGGTCCAGGCCTTCAGGTCACCGAGTTTGACGGAGTCCGGATGATGGGCGATGGTCGTGCGCGTGGCATAGTCGCCAGGAACGTTGAAGGGTTCGAAGCCGGCACCTCCCGTCGGCGTGTCGTCGCCGAACATGAAGTCGATCAGCAACCGGGCGGCGGCCGGATGCGGCGCCTTGTCGGCAATCGTCAGAACCGCCGGAAACAGGATGCCGTTGGCGGGCTCGACATTGTTGGCGACCTGCAGTGCCCAGCCTTCCTTCTCGTTGTCGCGGCGGTCCGAATAGGTGCCGAAGCCGACGGGCGGGTTCTTGGCATTGGCGTCGCCGACCGACTTGTTGAGCACGTCGCTGTTGGGGACGAGAATCAGGTCGTTGGCAAAGAGGTCCTTGATGAACTGCTCGCCGGCGCCCTGAAGATCGGCATCGACGGTTATGTCCTTCCCGAACTGCGCCTTGTATGCTGCGGCCATCTCGTCCGGATGAAGCGCGATCTCGGTCAGGAGGTCGAGCAGTTCGCCGCGCTGGCTCGGGTCCACCATCAGCACCTTGCCCTGCCACTCCGGCTGGGTCAGCTGCCACAGATTGGTGACGGGTGAGCCGCCGGGGAAGGCCTTCTCGTTGTACATCAGCACCTTGGTCGACAGACGCTGGGTGAGGAGCGGCCCCTTGTAACGATCGTCGATCTGCCCTGCCACGCGCGGCGGCACGTAGTTGACGATACGCTTGGCTTCGAGAAGCTTGCTGAAAACAACCGGCGTGTCGGCAATGTAGAGCACGTCGACGGCATGCACGCCCGCCTGCTGCTCGGCTTCCAGACGCGCGATCTGCTTTGTCGAGCTCATGTCGAGACCGATCAGATCGATGCCGGGATAGGTCTCCTCGAAAGCTTTCTCGATCTTGGCGATGCGGCTCGACAGTGAGAAGACGGTGACGCTTCCTTCCTTCTGCGCGAGCGGCAGCAGTTGCTCGGGTGTCATGCTATCCAAATCTGCCGCCATAACTGCCGTGGGCAGCACGACGCAGGCCGCAAGTGCGGACTTCATCAGTCGCTTTAACATGGTTTCCTCCTCCATTTTCCCCAGTCAATCGAAGTCGTTGAACAGCTCCGACAGTTTCTCCAGCCTGCCGATCACCTCGCGCTCATGCCTGCCGGCGATCGTCAGGACGATGCCGTTGACGATGGCAAACGGGATGGTCGGCGTCTGAAACTCACTTCCCGAACGCCCGCGCGGAGCGGCAAGCATCAGATCCGCAACCGGCTCCATCAGCGGACCGGCAAGGTCGGAAATCAAAATCGTCCGCGCGCCGACGCGGCGAGCGTGCTCAACCAGTGGCGCATAGCTTTGCGGCTGCTTGCGAAAGGCGAGCGCAATCACGATGTCGTTCTTGTCCATGCTGACCATGCGCTCGGCGATATCCCGGCCGCGGCCGGTGAGCGCGATCGTCGTCATGCCGAAGCGGTCAAGGCGACGTTGCAGGAAGCCGGCGACGGACTGCGCATGCCCCTGGCCGAACACGAAGACCCGACGCCCCTCGAAGATCATGTCGGCGGCGAGGTCCACGTCACCTTGCGGCACCGAGCGCGCGAGCGTTTCCAGGGCCGAAATCTCCGCTGCGATCAGATCTGTCAGATAGTCGCCGTGCTCGACCTTGGCGACCGAGCGGCGCATGCGGGTCGCGGCATCCTGATCATCAAGCACTTCACGCTGAAGCTGCGCCCGCAGATCGGGAAAGCCGCGGTATCCGAGCTTTTGCGCCAAGCGGGTGACTGTCGCCTCATGAACGCTGGCGCGCTGCGACAGCTGCGGCCCGGACAGAAAGGCTGCCTCCGCCCGGTTCTCGAGCATCGTCGCGATCAGCTTCTGATCCGCCTCGGTCAGTCTTTTCGATTGTGCCTTTATGCGATCGATGAGTGTCATGGCGCTCTACAAGTTTCTTTGCATGACACATCGTTCAAGCAAACGACCTTGCAGTCAAGGTGATGCCCGCAAGAATCCTTGCAAGGCTCTGCAAGGCTTGACCCAGCACTCGAAAATCAGTCTATTTTTTAGGGTTTTCAGCGGCTATCGGACGAAATCCACGCCAAAGAGGGCAGAAAGCTGGCGCTTGCGACAGTGTGGAACGGCGCCGACAAAAATCTTTGCAAAGATCCGCAAAGGAGTGGGGGCCGTGCTGCCCCTCATTACCGAACGGCGGTCGAAGGCAGCGCAAGCGAAGCGACTTCGCTACACTCAGGCCTCGAAGTCGCCGAACACGTCCTGTAGCCGCGTCAGCATGCCGACCCGTTCGCTGACCTCGTCGCCCAGAACGACGATAATGTTGCTGAGCATCAGGTCCATGACGGCGATCGTCGTCGCCGCGCCGTCCCATAAGGGGCCATGAGAGCCGGGGACGACGAGGCAGATATCCGACACTTCCGCAGCCCAAGGGCAATATTCGTCGGTATAGAGGATCACCTTGACGCCGGCCCGGCGCGCCTCCATTGCGAGCGGCCTTGCCTTGGCTGCAAAGCGCCTGACATCGTGCAGGAAGAGCACGCGCCCCTCCACCGAGCCATCGAGCAGTTCCGAATAGGTGCCGTTCAGGCCATCGACGAATTGCACCCGCGAGCGGGTATAAGAGAGTTGGCTTGCAAAATACTGGGCGATGCCGCGCACATTCTGATAGGCGGCGACATAGACCTCGCTGGCGCCGATCAGCGCATCGATCGCCTTCTGCCACTCCGGCGACGTCGTAAGCTCGTAGACCATGCCGAGATTGTTGATCTGTTCCTGGATCAGGCCGGCGAGCAGCTTGCCCTCGCGAATGTCTTCGCGCAGTCGGTCCACCGGCCCCTTCACCTGCCAAGCCGGGTTGGAACTGCCGCGCCGCAACTCGTGCTTCAGCTGGTCGAGGCCGTCGAAACCCATGCGCCGGAGATAGCGCCCGACAGTCATCGGCGACAGCTCGAGACGACTTGCGATCGATTTTGCCGTTTCGAACGGGATCTCCGCCAGATTGCGCTCGATGTAGTGGGCAATCAGCTTGTCGGATTTCGACCGCCTGAGTTCCTCGCTCTGCACGAGCTTCAGGATTCGTTGTGCCACGTCCCCTCCCCGGAGATCCTTCCGCCCGCCCACAGCGCTGCGCGTCAGATGTCAGACGCAAAGCACGCTGTGAGCGGGCGGATTTGCCGATCTTTGCCGCCGTTACTGCGCCGTCTTCACCTTGGTCCAGACACGATCGAGCTGGCGCACGCCAGAGCCCAGGTCCTCGAAGATCTGGAGCCGCTGCATCGTTTCGGGAGTCGGATTGATTTCCTTGCTATTCTTGATCTGGTCGGGGGTCAATTGCCGCGCCGGCACGTTGGCGGTGCCGTTGGTCTGCTGGGAGACGTTGAGCGCTGCCACTTCCGGACGGGTGTAGAACTGCATGAACTTCATGGCGCTGTCCTTGTTCGGCGCCGTCTTCAACACGCACATATCCTCCTGGTACATGGTCGCGCCTTCCTCCGGGATCACGTAGCCGAGATCCTTCTGGTTGGCGAAGACGTCGACCATCGCGCCGACGAAGAAATGGCCGGCGGCGACGTCGCCGGACTGCACCATCGGGCGGGTATCGTAGGTGAAGGCAGCGACGTCAGGCTTCATGGCGATGATCGTATCGGCCGCCTGCTGCAACTCGGCAGGATCGGTCGAGTTGACCTTGTGGCCGTTGAGGATCAAGCCCACGGCCAGGACCTCGCGCATGTCGTCGAGCAGGGTGAACTTCAGGCCCTTTTCCTTGACGGTCGCGATCAGGTCCTTCCAGCCGACGACGTCCTTGCCGAGCACCTTGCGATTGTAGACGATGCCGACGGTTCCGAAGGCATAGGGCAAGCAATACTCGCCCTTCGGGTCGCTCTTTGCCCTCAGGAACGCCGGATCGATGTTCTTGAAACCTTCATAGGCATTGATGTCGGTCTTCTCCAGAAGGTCGAGCTTGGACATGATGTCCTGCATATGCACCGACGGGAAGACGACGTCATAGCCGGTCGCGCCGCCCTGGATCTTCGCCAGCATCTCCTCGTTGGAGGAATAGGTGGAAAGGTTGACCTTGATCTGGGTCTCTTCCTCGAATTTCTTCAGGACCGCCGGATTGATGTATTCGCCCCAGTTGTAGATGTTGAGCTCGGCTGCGTGGCCGAGACCCGTGGTGGCGATCAAGGCGGACAGCGAGAATGCGGCGGCCCGTGCGGAGCCGAAAAGTTTGGCCCTGGTCGCCCGGACGACGCGGCTTGCTTTCGTCATAGATAGTCTCCTCTGATGGTTCATGGGGCTTGGTACCCCAAGGTCGGACCGTTCCCTGGTCCTTGCCGGCTCCGGCTTCTGCGGCCGTTGACACCGATGAACAAATGGTATCCATATATCCAAAACGCACAAGCGTTATTTAAATAACATTTTGGGGAATGACAGATGCAGGATTCCATTGTCCGGCTGGAGGGGGCAAGCAAAGCCTTCGCCACTCCGGAGGGCGGGAGCGTGACTGCGCTCGACGCCATCGATCTTCAGGTGCGGCGCAACGAGTTCCTGACGCTTCTCGGGCCATCCGGCTGCGGCAAGACCACGCTGTTGCAAGCGATCAGCGGCTTCGTCGAACTCGACGGCGGGCGCATCCTGATCGACGGGGAGGACATGACCGACAGGCCGCCCTACCGCCGCCCCGTCAACACCGTGTTCCAGAACTACGCGCTCTTTCCGCACATGACCGTCGGCGAAAACACCGCCTATGCGCTTGAAGTCGCCGGCGTCGCCAAGGCCAAGCGACGCGAACAAGTTGCGGCGGCACTGAAGATGGTGGGACTTGAAGGCATGGAGGGCCGACGTCCGCGCCAGCTCTCCGGCGGCCAGCAGCAGCGCGTGGCGCTAGCCCGCGCCATCATTGCGCGCCCGAAACTGCTTTTGCTCGACGAGCCGCTGTCGGCCCTCGACAAGAACCTGCGCCAGGCCATGCAGATCGAGCTGAAGACACTGCAGCACGAGCTCGGCATCTCCTTCATTTTCGTGACCCACGACCAGCAGGAGGCGCTGACCATGTCGGACCGCGTCGCCGTTCTCTCCGGCGGGCGGATCCAGCAGCTCGACACGCCGCGCGCGATCTACGACCACCCGGTCAACAGCTTCGTCGCGACCTTCATCGGCGCCAGCAATCTCTTCGACGGCCGGATCGATGGCGACCGGCTGATGACCGGCGACGGCACGGAGATCCGCCATCGACAAACCCCGTCGACGGCATCGGGCGCGGCGACGGCGCTGATCCGGCCGGAACAGTTCTTTCTCGCTGGCGAAGGCGAACGGTTCCCCACCCTCGATGTCGACCTCGAGGCAATCGTGTTCGTCGGCTCTACATTCGAACTGTTCGGCCGAACCTTAGCCGGCAAAAAGGTCATCGCCGAGATCCCCGCCGGTCGACGCAGCCTGATCGGCGAAATCGAGCGGACGCGCCGCGCGAAGCTTGCCTATGATCCGGCAGCCGTTCACCTCATTCACGCTTGCGCGGAGGCGTGACATGTCGATCGCCGTTCGCCGCCGCGTCCAGCTTGCCGTCCTGCTCGGACCCGTTTCCCTGTTCCTTGCCGTTTTCTTCCTCGGCCCGCTCGCGATCATGATGGTCACAAGCTTCCTGGCGCCGGGGCTTTACGGCGGCGTCGAGTGGACCTTCTACCCCCACAACTTCGGCCGCATCCTCGGCTTTGCCGATCCGATGTTCGAGGATTTCGATCCCGTCTACATCGCCATCTTCATCCGCTCGGTGAAGATCGCGGCGCTGACCGTTCTGGCCGCTCTGCTTGTCTGTTATCCCGCAGCCTTCTGCATCGCCCGGCTGTCGGAGCGGTGGAAGAACTTCTGCCTATTCCTCATCACCCTGCCCTTCTTCACCAGCCTGATCGTTCGCCTGTTCGTCTGGGTGCTGATCCTGCGCCAGACCGGCCTCGTCAACGAGATGCTGATGTCGACGGGGATGATCGCCCGGCCGCTCGACCTGATCTATACCAATGGCGCCATCATTCTCGGCATGGTCTATGTCTTCATTCCGTTCATGTTCATGCCCGTCTATGCCAGCGTCGAAAAGCTGGACTGGACGCTGGTGCGCGCCTCGCTCGATCTCGGCGCCGGGCCCATCCGTACCTTCTGGCGCATCATCCTGCCGCTGACGGCTCCCGGCATCATCGGCGGCGCGATCATCGTCTTCATCCCGGCACTCGGCAACTTCGTCGTTCCGGCCGTCCTCGGCGGCGCCAAGGTGATGATGCTCGGCAATCTGATCGAGCAGCAGTTCCTCGCCGCCCGCAACTGGCCGTTCGGCTCGGCGCTCGCGATGATGGTGATGAGCGTGATGCTGGTGCTGCTGCTCGTCTACGTGTTCGCATCGGGCCGCCGCGGCGCCGACGCCGCACTCAATCGCTGAGGTCGCCCCATGAAGATCGCTCAATCCCTCTTCCGCGGCGGCCTCGTCGCTTACACCGGCCTTTTCTTCGCCTTCATCTACATCCCGCTGGTGGTGATCGCCGTCTATTCGTTCAATTCCAACCCGGTCAACATGATGACCTGGACCGGCTTCACCACCGAATGGTACGCGCAGGTGCTGGGGTTCAAGACCACGGTGTCCGAAAACGCGCTCTATATCGAATCGACCGGGCAGCTTCTCCAGGCCGTGTGGAACAGCCTCGTCATCGCCACCTCGACGACGCTGATCGCCACCGTCTTCGGCACGGCGATCGCGATCGGGCTTTACCGCTTCGACTTTCTCGGCCAGCGTTTCTATCGGGTGATCATGTTCATGCCGATGCTGATGCCCGACATCGTGCTAGGCATCGCGCTTTTGATCTTCTTCGTCAATTCGGGCATACACCTCGGCCTGACGACGATCATCATCGGCCAGTGCACCTTCCTGATTTCCTATGTCTTCATCGTCGTCTCGGCGCGCCTTGCCGGCATGGACCGCACGCTCGAAAATGCCTCGGCCGACCTGGGCGCCGACGAGTGGACGACCTTTCGCCGCGTGGTGCTGCCGCAGCTTCTGCCCGGCATCGTCGGCGGCGCCCTGCTCGCCTTCATCATCTCGATGGACGATCTCGTCATCACCTACTTCATCGCCGGCGTCGACGTGACGACGCTGCCGATGTTCATCTTCGCCATGCTTCGGCGCGGCATCAAGCCGGAGATCAACGCGATCGCGGTGATGATGCTGACCTTCTCCTTCGTCGTCGCCTCGCTTGGCCTCTACCTCCGCTCTCGGCAGAAATGATCATGGACAACAAGAATACGCCCGCCACCAAAGCCCGCGCCCGGGACCTCGGCCTGCCGTTCAAGGGCCGCACCGGCCACTTCAACGCCATCACCGACGTCGAGGGAATTGCCGTCGGCTTCCATACCATCTCGGAAGACGAACCGCGCCCGGGCCGCAAGCGCCCTGTGAGAACCGGGGTCACCGCCATCCTGCCGCATGCGGGCTCGGACGTGCCGGTTCCCGTTTACGCTGGCGTGCATCGCTTCAACGGCAACGGCGAGATGACTGGAACCCACTGGATCGAGGATGGCGGCTTCTTTCTCGGGCCGGTGATGATCACCAACACCCATGCAGTGGGCATGACCCACCACGCCACGATCAAGTGGATGCTGGAGCGTTATGCCTCCACCTATGACAGCGACGATTTTCTCTGGATCATGCCGGTGGTCGCCGAAACCTACGACGGAGTACTGAACGATATCAACGGCCAGCCGATCGGCGAAGCGGAGGTGCAGGCCGCCCTTGATGCTGCCGCCGGCGGACCGGTCCAGGAAGGCAATTGCGGCGGCGGCACCGGCATGATCGCCTATGGCTTCAAGGGTGGTACCGGCACCGCCTCGCGGGTCGTCGAGTTTGGCGGACGGGACTACACGATCGGCACGCTGGTGCAGGCCAACCACGGCCAACGCGACTGGCTGACGATCTGCGGCGTACCGGTCGGCGAGCACATGCGCGATGGCACGCCACAGAGCCAGATGCAGGAGCGCGGCTCGATCATCGTCGTCATCGCCACCGATCTGCCGATGGCCCCGCACCAACTTCAGCGGCTTGCCCGCCGCGCGGCCATCGGCATCGGCCGCAACGGCACGCCAGGCGGCAACAATTCCGGCGACATCTTCCTGGCGTTTTCGACCGCCAATCCGCAGCCGATGGCGCACCGTGCCCCGCCGCGCCTGGCGCTTGAAATCGTCAATGACGAAATGCTCGACCCCGTCTATCTGGCCACGGTCGACAGCGTCGAAGAGGCGGTGGTCAATGCCATGCTCGCAGCGGAAGATTCAGGCGGCACGGCCCATGACCGTTTCAGGATCGAAGCCATCAAGCATGGTCCACTTGTTGAGGTCATGCGCAGGTACGGGCGCTGACGCTGGCCGCTCTCGGCCCGTCATACGTAAGGTGCCCGCTATGCAGGAGCAACGCCGTGCCAGGCGGATCTGATGCGCGACGTGGCCTGTGCGCAGCCGGGCGCAAGATCAGCTGCCCCATGCCGGCAGGCACTCCTTGTCATTTGCGCCAACGCCAGGGCTCGATTTGGCGCGCCGCTTATTTCTTGTGCAGCTGACCAACGCAAGGACAGTTGCCGTTAAACGATGCAGTAAATGAGTATATATTCATCAATAATTTGCTAATATTACGTCTTGACGAGATATCAACAGCATGTAACCCTTCAAACCTATGGGAGGATGCGTAGCATAAAAATCACCTTTGGAGATTAAAGCTATGTCTTCCAAGACAAACAAAGACATTTCGACAAATAACACTAAATCAGTCAGAGTTTTATCTCTTGGCGTTCTCGGTGTTGTCGGGTCGACATTCATGACAACGATTGCACCGCCGGTCTTCTCATCATCGACGACACGTGCCGTCACCAACGCCCCGGTCGTTTCGATCACCTCGCCGATCGGCGGGCGCGTCGTCGAGGTCAACACGGGAGGCGACGGCAACCTCCCGCTTGCAACGATCGAAAACGACCGCGTCGACCGCTCGACGTTGATCGGCCTGACGATCGAGCTGACGTCGCTTCAGAACGATCTGGCGCTCAAGCAGTCGATCCACGCGGATTATCTCCGCCGCATCGCCGATCTCGAACGAGACTTGAACCGCCAACAGGCGGCGATCATCATTCGCTCAGACAACGACCTGCGCAACGCGCAAGCCCACCTGGAAATCGTCAGCCTGTCGTCCGCCAACGAGAAGAACGCCGCGGAGCGAAAACTCGGTCTCGTGAAAAAGGGCGTGATCGCCGGCAACCGGGATGAGCTTGCCAATACGCTGAGACTTGAGGATACGAAGATCGTAGCGGCCAGATTGCGGGTCGAGATGTTGAGTGCGGATCTCGGCAATGCCCGCTCGGGCATCTTTGTCGGCGGCGAGCAGCAATCGTTGCAGGACCTTCAGCGAGAAATCCGCAATGTGAAGGCCGACCGTTCGCAGATCAGCATCCAGACTGCAACCATCCAGGCGCGCATCGACCAGCTGAAGGCTCTGGCGAAAGCGGAAGAAGAACGCATCGCCAAGCTCGTTCGAGCCGATGTGGCGATCTCCACGCAAGCAAAGCTCTTCAAGACCGTGGCACAGGTCGGAAAGCAGGTCAGCGGTGGCGATACTCTGGCCGAATCCGTCAGTTGTGCCGATGCCTTCGTCGTTGCCATCTTCTCCGAGCGCCAGGCACAAAGCCTGTCATTGGGCGCAAGCGTCACGGTGGAGGCCGACGGCTGGGACAGTCCGGTTCTTGGCCGTGTCGAGCGACTGGTGCCAAAGACGACGGAGCGGGTCGATCTCGACTATGCCGTGCCATTTCCGCCGACGGAACGGCGCGAACTCTACGCGTTCATAGCCCCCGATGAAGCGCATTCGGACAATGGGGTCGTGAACAAGTTCTGCGGCGTCGGCACGTGGGTGACTGTCAGCATGCCGAAAACCTGGGTCGTGTGGACCCGCCGCCAGTTCGACAACACGTCGAGCGCGCTTGCCGGTTATGCCGGTCAGCTCCGGCAGCACCTGGCGGCGTTTACGGACGCTCCCGTAGCCGGCCCGAGCGAGCAGGCGAGGATCACGCGTGTTTCGCCCCGCGGTGCCCGCCTTGCCGCCAACACCACGCTGGCCGTGGCGATGAAGCCCGACAACACAAGCATCCAAGCGAAAGCGCTCTGACGTTTGTGAGGTTTCAGCTGATGTCTCGCTCACCCCTTGCCCTGGGATCACGGGCCATGGCGCTCGCCTGCCTTGCCTGCCTTGCCTCGCCCGCCACAGCCGCCGAGAGCGCGGCGCGAGAGCTTTGTGATGCGATCGCAGCCGTGCAGCACGAAACGGTCGGGCAGCCTCCCGCGGTCGGCTTCATCCCAAGTTATCGGCCGGGGCCGAACGAAACAGCCTTGCCGCAGCCGCTGGCTACGGCGGCGTTTACCTACGACAATGCGCTTGCAGCCATGGCCTTGCTTGCCTGCGGCAGGATTGCCGCAGCCAGATCGATCGGTGACGCATTGCTGGCCGCATCGAAGACAGATCGGCAGTTTCGCGACGGCCGCCTGCGCAACGCCTACCGGAGCGGCGAAATCACCGTGCCGGTTGCGCTCCCTGGATGGTGGGATGCCGAGGGGGGCCATTGGGCCGAAGACGAATATCAGGTCAGCACCGCCCTTGGAAATGTCGCCTGGGCAGCACTCGCCCTGCTCCAGCTTCATGCCCGCACCCGCGAGCCTGCCTATCTCGCGGGTGCCGTCGATCTCGGCGCATGGTTGAAGAGCGGACTTCGTGAAGACGACGCCGGCCTGACCGGCGGATATTTCGGTTTTGACCCGGCATCAAAGCCGATCCCGTGGAAATCGACGGAACACAATATCGATGCGCTTGCCGTCGCGCGCTGGCTGAAGTCGGAAACCGGAGACCCGCAATGGGACCCCCTTGCGCGCTCGACCCTGCATTTCGTCACGAGCATGTTTGACGGGGAGCAAGGCTTCCTGATCGGCACCGACACGTCAGGCAAGCCGGCGCGCAACGGCATCACCGTTCTCGACGTGCAGATATGGCCGCTGATGGTCATGCCTGCGGGCGAGCGACCGGCGGGCTGGAACGAAGCACCCTTGCGCATCGATGCCAAACTCGCAGTCCCGGGCGGTTACGACTTCAACGACGACCGGGACGGGATCTGGATCGAAGGAACCGCGCAGGCAGCGCTGATGTTTCGGTTGGAGGGTGACGAAGAGCGCGCCGAAGGATTGATGGAAAGCGTGCTGGACAATCGCGATGCGGCGTCAGGTTGGCTGTTTGCTACCCGCGACGAGGAAATATCGACCGGGCTTACGATCGACGCTGCGGGTGTCGGGGAGGCGTTTCGTTACTACAGACGGCCGCATCTGGGCGCCACGGCCTGGGCCGTTCTCGCAGCCACGGCTTTCAACCCCTTCCGAGCCAATTGAGAGCTGCCATGTTTTTCCACTTCGATTCCGATCTCACAAGCGTCCTTCTGTTCGATCTGGGCGTTGCACTGGCGTTCCTGGCGCTTGCCGCGCTGGCAGATCCGCGAAACCCGCTGGAAAGGGTTGCCTTCAGCATCGTCACTGCAGCATCGCTCGCGCTCTATCTCTGCTGGCGACTGCTCGACACCCTGCCCGACCTGGAACCGACAGCGGAAAGCCTCTGGCCCTATGTCTATTTTTCGTTCGAGGCGATATCGATCGTATACGCCGTCGCCTCCGTCCTGATCCTTTGCCGCACCACGGACTGGACGGCCGAGGCGGATGCCGCAGAGAGCGAACTTGCCGCAAGCGGCCGCTATCCATCGGTGGCCGTTTTCATCTGCACTTACAACGAGCCGATCCATATTCTGGAAAAATCCGCCGTTTGCGCCAAGGCAATGGATTACCCGGATTTCCAGGTCTATGTCTGCGACGACACCCGCCGCCCCGAAGTGCGCGAATACTGCGAGACCATCGGCGTCAACTACATCACGCGCCCGGACAACCGGCATGCCAAGGCCGGCAATCTGAACAACGCGCTGCAACTGACGAACAAGGAGCGACCGTCCGAACTGATCATGGTCCTCGATGCGGACTTCGCGCCGCAGGCCAACTTCCTCAAGCGCGTCGTCGGCCTGTTCAGAAACCAGCGTATCGGCATCGTCCAGACACCGCAGTTCTACTTCAACGCCGACCCGATCCAGCACAACCTGCACATCGCGTCGAGCTTCGTCGACGATCAGCGGGTGTTTTTCGATACGTTCCAACCGGCCAAGGACGCGGTGGAATGCGCCTTTTGCGTCGGCACCAGCTTCGTCGTGCGCCGCTCCATGGTCAACGAGATCGGGGGCTTCCCGCATGAGGCACTCTCCGAGGACATGTTGCTCAGCTACCGTCTGATGGAACGCGGCTACATTACCCGATGGCTGAACGAGAAACTCAGCGTCGGCCTGTCGGCCGAGGGCATTCCGGAATACATCACCCAGCGAACCCGGTGGTGCCTCGGCACGATCCAGATCGGCCTGCTGAAGGATGGCCCGCTGTGGCGCGGTCGGTTCACCCTGCGGCAGCGCTTCCATTATCTGCACGGTCTGTTTTGCTGGCTGTCGAAGCCTTTCATTCTCTGCCTGCTTTTCGCGCCGTCGATTTACTGGCTCTTCGGCATTTCCGCGCTTCAGGCCGACGAGCTTCTGTTCATGAAATACGGCATCTCGTCATTGCTGGTGTTCTGGGTCTACGCATCCTGGATCTCGGGAAAACGGACCTTGCCGCTGTTTACCGAGGTAACCCATGCGCTGACGGCGCTGCCGGTCACGCTTACGCTGCTGCAGGCGATCCGCCGTCCATTCGGCCGCCCCTTCAAGGTGACGGAGAAAGGCGGCGACCGTGCGCGCATGCGCGTACACCTGCCGACGGCGCTCTTCTTCGGCCTGGTGACGGTGCTTTCCGGTCTTTCGGTGCTGCAGACGGTGCTCGCGTGGAACGCGCCCACGGATTTTTCCGAGCGCGAGATCCTAAATCTCGTCTGGTCCCTAGTATCGATGACCATCGCCTTCGTCAGCCTGCTCGTCTGCATCGAACTGCCACGATACGGGCAGGAGGAGGTCATCGACGTGTCACTGGACGGGCAGTATCGCCAGGCCGGGCAGACCGTCGACGTCAGCATAGGCGGACTGTCGGCGGACCGCGTCCGCATTCCGGGCCTGGACGCTACGCGAACAGATGATGCAGCGGTCTACCTGCCTCAGATCGGCTGGGTCCGCATTGCCGAAATCCATGAAGCCGGCGGCGGATTGACGATCCTGCCGACAACCGAACAACGCAACGGCATCCTGAGCCTGCTGTTTGGCGTGTCGCGCGCCCAAATTGCCGAGCGTGGCAGCTTGCGCGCATCGATGGCCGGCCTTCTGCGGCGCGCTTTTGTCGGCTGACCCTTATCGGAAACGGTGGGTGCGAGGTGCTCCGGCACCCCGGTCGTGGCGCTCCTATCCGGCCTGCCTGAACTTGCGGCGATTGCGGCCGAGAGCGACCGCTTCGGCCGCTTCGATGATCGAGTCCGTGTCGATGCCGAAATGGGCGTAAAGGTCGGCGATCGTGCCCGTCTGCCCGAAATGCTCGACACCGAGCGAAACGGTGCGGTGACCGTGCACCGATCCGAACCAGCCGAGCGTGGCCGGATGGCCATCGGTCACGGTAATGATCTCGCAGGCATCGGAGAGCGGTGCCAGCAGCGCCTCGATATGGCTTTCGGCGCTGTTGTGGCCGTGCCGCCGCGCCCGCTGGGCCGCCGTCCAGCCGGCGTTGAGCCGATCGGCTGATGTCACCGCCAGCACCGCGACATCGCGGTGGCGCTCGGCCAGCCGCCCGGCCGCCATCAGCACTTCAGGCGCGACGCACCCCTGATAGGCCAGCACCAGCTGCGTGTTCGGTCGTGGCTCGCGCAGCCAGTAGGCGCCGTCGATCACACCCTGGCGGAAGACTGCATCTTCGCGACGCTGCATCTGTTCGAGCGGGCGTGTGGTCAGCCGCAGGTAGACCGAGCCGCCGGTCGTATCGCGCAGCCACGTGCGTTCGTCATGCACGGCATCGCCGTCGCGCTGCATGTAGTCGAAGGACCAGTCCATGATCACGGAGAGTTCGTCAAGATAGGCAGGCTCGAAACTGGCAAGCCCGTCCTGGCTCATGCCGATCAGTTGCGAGCCGATCGACTGGTGAGCACCCCCCTCCGGCGCCAGTGTGACGCCCGACGGCGTGCCGACGATCATGAACCGCGCGTCCTGGTAGCACGCATAGTTGAGAGCATCGAGCCCGCGGGCGACGAACGGGTCGTAGACCGTGCCGATCGGCAGCAGGCGTTCACCGAATACCGAGTGGGAAAGACCGGCCGCACCCAGCAGCAGGAAGAGATTCATCTCGGCGATGCCGAGTTCGATATGCTGGCCGCCGGGACCGAAGACCCATTTCTGTACCGAGGGAACCTTTTCGTCGCGGAACGTGTCGGCCTGCATGTCGCGGGCAAAAAGTCCGCGCCGGTTGACCCAGGGGCCGAGATTGGTCGAGACGGTCACATCGGGCGCCATCGTCACGATGCGGCTGGCAAGTGCATCGTCGCGTTGCGCCAGCGCATCGAGGATCTTGCCGAAGCCCGCCTGCGTCGACAGCTCGCGATCGTCGAGCAACACCGGACCGGCCGATGGCACCGGGTCCGACTTGAACCGCCTTGTGCCCTTGGCAAAGAATGGTACGGTCTTCAGAAATGCCTTCGCAGCGCCCGCATCGGCGACCGCCGCAAACTCATCCCATTCCTCCCCGGCCCGCACACCAACCTTCTGCTGGAAATCCTGCATCTGCGCCTTGGTCATCAGGCCGGCGTGGTTGTCCTTGTGGCCGGCGAGCGGCGTTCCCCAGCCTTTGATCGTATAGGCGAGAAAGACCGTGGGGCGATCATGGTCGATGCTGGCAAAGGTCTCGGCGAGCGTCTGGATGCAATGACCGCCGAGATTGCTCATCAGTTCCGACAGTTCCTCGTCGCTGCGCGAAGCAAGCAGCTTGCTGACATTGCCCTGGTCGCCGATTTCGTCCTGAAGCCGCTTGCGCCACGCGGCCCCACCCTGGAAGGTCAGCGCCGAATAGAGCTGGTTGGGGCAGCGGTCTATCCAGGCGCGCAGCGTCTCGCCGCCGGGTTCCTTGAAGGCCGCCTGCTGCAGGGAGCCGTATTTGACGACCTCCACGTCCCAGCCGAAAGCGGTGAAGATCGCCTCTATCCGCTGCCACAGGCCCTCGCGAACGACGCCGTCGAGGCTCTGGCGGTTGTAGTCGATGACCCACCAGGTGTTGCGCAGATCGTGTTTCCAGCCCTCCTGCAGGCACTCATAGATATTGCCTTCATCGAGCTCCGCATCGCCGACGAGTGCGATCATGCGGCCGTCGCTCTTGTTCTGTGCCCAGGGTTTGGACGCGATGTAATCCTGAATGATCGAGGCGAAGGCGGTAATGCCGACACCGAGGCCGACGGAGCCGGTCGAAAAATCGACGTCGTCGATATCCTTGGTGCGGCTGGGATAGGATTGCGCACCACCGAAGCCGCGGAAATTCTGCAGCTTCTCGCGCGTCTGGTTGCCCATCAGATACTGGATCGCATGGAAGACCGGGGCCGCATGCGGCTTGACCGCGACCCGATCTTCCGGCCTGAGGATATGGAAATAAAGTGCCGTCATGATCGAGGTGATCGACGCGGAAGACGCCTGGTGCCCGCCGACTTTCACCTCGCCTTTTTCCCGGATGTGATTGGCGTTGTGGATCATCCAGCATGCATGCCAGAGCACCTGCCGCTCCAGATCTTTCAGAGATTTCAGCGTGGCGGTCGAAAGTTTCTGCTCTTCCATGTCGGCTCCTCCCAGAACCTGGAAACGCTACACCCGCCCTCGCGAAATATCCGGTCTATCTTTGTTGGAAATCTTGCCACTTTCGGCAATACTCACCGCTGAAACGTCATTTCAGGAAATTCCATGCCCAAGAAACCGCCGAGCTTCGACGCCGCGACCATCCGTATTCTCGATCTTCTGCAGCAGAATGCCGAGATCAGCACGGCGGAGCTTGCCGACGCAACCGGGCTTTCCGCCTCGCCCTGCTGGCGGCGGGTCAACGAACTGAAGGAGAGCGGCGTCATCAAGGGCTCGGTCGCGCTCGTCGACGCCTTCGCGCTCGGCCTTGCCGTCAACGTCTTCGTGCACGTGTCGCTGAAGCAGCAGGACCGCGCCTCGCTCGACGTCTTCAGCGCCGCCATCAAGACGAAGCCAGAGATCGTCGAATGTTACCTGATGACCGGCGAGTCCGATTACATGCTGCGCGTCGTCGTCGAGGATCTGATGAAATACCAGGCGCTCGTCGTCGATTTCCTGACGACGATCCCCGGCGTCTCCAGCATCCGCTCGAGTTTCGCGCTCAGCCAGATCAAGTATACGACCGCGCTGCCGACCGAGCATCTGCGCAACGGCTGAACCGGGCTGTCCCTAGCTCTTGAGATAGCTCAGCACGGCATCGGCGATCAGGCCCTTGTGTCGCTGCATCGTCTCCGGCTCGGAAAGGTCGCGGCGAAAGATCGTGCCGAAGGTGTAGCGGTTGGAGACGCGGAAGAAGCAGAAGGCGCTGATCAGCATGTGCACGTCGATCGGATCGGCCGTGCGCTGGAACACGCCTTCGGCGACACCGCGCTCCAGAATGCCCGCGATAGTCTCGATGACCGACACATTGAGATCGCGGATCGCCTCCGAGCGCATCATGTGGGCAGCGTGATGGATGTTCTCGATGCTGACCAGCCGCACGAATTCCGGGTTGGCCTGATCGTGGTCGAAGGTGGTTGAGATCAGCGTCCGCAACGCCGCCTCGGGTGCGAGGCTCGACAACTGCAGGTCGGCCTCCAGCGTACGGATCTTGCGGTAGGACCGCTCGAGCACCGAGAGATAGAGCCCCTCCTTGCTCTCGAAATAATAATAGATCATCCGCTTGGAGGTTCGGGTCTTTTCGGCGATCGCGTCGACGCGGGCGCCAGCCAGACCATGGGTCGCGAACTCGTCCGTCGCGACGATGAGGATGTCCTCCTTCGTGCGCTGTGGATCGTTCTTGCGTCCGTTCTCTGCTCGCGCCGCCATGCCCCGTCGCTTCCTCCGCCTTTGATTTTCAACACGAAACGGTTGCAGCCGTCGCTCCCGGGTTTGCGGCTCCACTCCGCGTCCCTCCTCAAGTCTTATTGGGCTTGCCGGTTTCTTTCAAGACATGCCGCTTGACATTCGAACTAGTTAGTACATTTTGAGAAGGCATTCGGTCGCTTGGAGGAGAGATCGGCATGTCAGCCTTGCACACTTGGATGTCCTGACCGATGACGGACGTCACAGGCCGCAAGACGCGGCAGATCGCCTGGGAGGAGCGAAATGGTGAGGATAATCGAATTCTGCTTTCTGATTTTGAAGGTCGCCATCGCGCTTCTGCTCGCGGGCATGGTCGTGCTCGTCTTCGGCAATGTCGTATTGCGCTACGCCTTCAATACCGGCATCACCTACTCTGAAGAGCTGTCGCGCATCTTCTTCATCTGGCTGACGTTCCTCGGCGCGGTCGTTGCCATGCGCGAACACGCCCATCTCGGCGTCGATTCGCTTCTGCGCCGGCTGCCGCCGAACGGAGCAAAGGTCGCAATCCTCTGCGGCCAGGCGCTGATGCTGGGCGCAACCTGGCTGATCATCAGCGGCAGCTGGACGCAGACGCTGATCAACCTGCATGTCGCGGCACCGGCCACCGGCATTTCCATGGGCTTCTTCTACGGCGCCGGCCTTGCCTTCGGCATTCCCGCCTTCCTGATCATCCTCTGGGACATGTTCTGCATCCTCACCGGCCGCATTGACGTGGCGACGGCCGAGTTGGTGCGCGACAGCGAGGATCAGGCCGTCCTCGACGAGCATCCGGTACCTTCCCTCGCGCACCCCGTCGCCAAGCCCTGAGGAGAGACCGATGACCGTTACGATTTTTCTCGGCGCTCTGCTTGGCCCGATGGCGCTTGGCGTGCCGATCGCCTTCGCCCTGATCATCACCGGCGTCGCGCTGATGATGTATCTCAGCCTCTACGACGCCCAGATCGTCGCTCAGAACGTGCTGAACGGCGCCGACAGCTTCCCGCTCATGGCCGTGCCGTTCTTCATGCTCGCCGGCGAAGTGATGAACACCGGCGGCCTGTCGCGCCGCATCGTCAATCTGGCGATGGCGATGGTAGGCCATATCCGCGGCGGCCTCGGCTTCGTTGCCATCTTCGCCGCCTGCATCATGGCGAGCCTCTCCGGCTCGGCCGTTGCCGATGCTGCAGCGCTTGGCGCGCTTCTCTTGCCGATGATGCTGAAATCCGGCCACGACCCGGCCCGCGCCGGCGGGCTGCTGGCTTCTGCCTCGATCATCGGCCCGATCATTCCGCCGTCGATCGGCTTCATCCTTTACGGCGTCGTCGGCGGCGTCTCGATCACCAAGCTTTTCCTGGCCGGCATTTTCCCCGGGCTGATGATCGCAGCAGCTCTCTGCGTGACCTGGCTGATCGTATCGCGCAAGGAGCAGCATCAGTTGCCGCCGCGCCAGAGCGGCGCGGTCAGGATGAAGACCTTCATCGACAGCCTCTGGGCGCTGTTCCTGCCTGTGATCATCATCGTCGGCTTGAAGTTCGGCGTGTTCACACCGACGGAAGCCGGTGTCGTTGCCGCCGTCTATTCGCTGTTCGTTTCGATGGTGATCTATCGCGAACTGCCGCCGGCCAAGCTGTTCCACGTCTTCGTGGCCGCGGCGAAGATAACATCGATCGTCATGTTCCTGGTTGCCTGCTCTGCCGTCTCTGCCTGGCTGATCACGGTTGCCGACGTACCCGGCGACCTCGCCGCCCTCGTCGAACCGCTGATGGACAACCAGACGCTGCTGCTGTTGGCGATCATGGCGCTCGTCGTCGTCGTCGGCACCGCCATGGACATGACCCCGACCATCCTGATCATGACGCCGGTGCTGATGCCGATCATCAAGCAGGCCGGCATCGATCCTGTCTATTTCGGCGTGCTGTTCATCATCAACAACTCGATCGGCCTGATCACGCCGCCCGTCGGCACGGTGCTCAACGTCATCTGCGGCGTTTCAAAGCTGAAGATGGAAGACCTGATGAGGGGCGTCATGCCCTTCCTCATCGCCGAACTGGCCGTTCTGCTTCTGCTCGTGCTGTTCCCGCAACTGGTGACCGTGCCGGTCTCCTGGTTTGCGCGATAGACCCGAAGAAAACGCATGCAAAGTTCAACCGGCCGGAGGGAGAAACCGGCCAAACCTGGGAGGGAAATATGTTCGACAAACTGATGAAAATGGCGCTTGGCGTTGCACTACCAGTAGCGCTGATGGCGGCAAGCCCGGCACTCGCCGAAATCCGCGAGCAGCAGCTGAAATTCGCCGCCGCCAACAACAAGGGCCATCCCCAGGTTATGGGCATGGAGAAATTCGCCGAGCTGGTGAAGGACAAGAGCGGCGGCAAGATCGAGGTCAAGCTGTTTCCGGGCGGCGTGCTCGGCGGCGACGTCCAGACCGTCTCGGCGCTGCAGGGCGGCGTCATCGAAATGACGGTTCTGAATGCCGGCATCCTGGCAAGCAACGTCAAGCAGTTCGGCGCCGTTGACCTGCCCTTCCTGTTCAACAATGGCGAAGAGGCCGACAAGGTCATGGACGGCCCCTTCGGCACCAGCCTGACAGAACTGTTGCCCGCTACCGGCCTTGTCGGTCTCGGCTATTGGGAGCTGGGTTTCCGCAACCTCACCAACAATCGACACCCGGTCACCAAGCTTGAGGACATCAAGGGCCTGAAGATCCGCACAATCCAGTCGCCGATCCCGATCGAGCTCTTCAACAATCTCGGCGCCAATGCTGTGCCGCTGCCCTACACCGAGCTTTATACAGCACTTGAAACCGGCACGGTCGACGGCCAGGAAAATCCCGCCGCCAACATTCTCAATGCCAAATTCTATGAAGTGCAGAAGTACATGACGGTGACCCGTCACCAGTACAATCCGCAGATCGTGCTCATCAGCAAGAAGTTCTGGGACGGCCTCAACGACGAGGAGAAGGCCGTGCTGCAGACCGCGGCCACCGAGGCGCGTGACTACCAGCGCCAGGTCTCGCGCGAGTTCGACGCCAAGGCGATCGCCGACATCAAGGCGACCGGCATGGAAGTGAGCGAACTGTCGCCCGAGGAAACCCAGAAGCTGCGCGACGCGGTCAAGCCGATGGTCGAGAAGTTCAGCGCCGAAATCGGTCCCGATACCGTCGCAGCGCTCTTCAAGGAGCTTCAGACGCTTCGCGGCCAGTAAGCCTGCCGCCGGCCCGCTGTGACGGCGGGTCGGCAACCCATCCCATGATGAAAGCCGTCGAGATGACCGAGACCCTTCTCAGACCGTTGAACGCCGGATTGATCGGCGCCGGCATTCAAGCCTCGCTCACGCCGGCGATGCACATGCGCGAAGGTGCCGCGCAGGGCCTGGCATACGAATACGAACTGATCGACCTCAGCCAACGTGGCGCCAGCCCCGATGACCTGCCGCAGCTGCTGCGGGAGGCGGAACAGCGGGGCCTTTGCGGATTGAACATCACGCATCCGTGCAAGCAACTGGTCATCCCTTTTCTCGACGAACTGTCCGACGAGGCCCGAGATCTCGGTGCCGTGAACACTGTGGTGCTCGAGGCGGGGCGTCGCATCGGCCACAACACCGACTGGTGGGGTTTCGCCGAGAGCTTTCGCCGCGGCTTGCCCGATGTCGGGCTGTCGCATGCGGTTCAACTTGGCGCCGGCGGCGCCGGCGTTGCTACGGCCTATGCGATGCTGACGTTGGGGCTAAATTCTCTTGCGGTTTTTGATCGGGAAGCGGAGCGCGCAGAAGCGCTGGCGTCTAGCATGTCGGCGCTGTTTCCGCAGGCGCAGATCGTTGCTGGCACCGACCTTCCCCGGGCGATGCAAGCGGCAGACGGCCTTATCCACGCGACACCGACCGGCATGGCGAAATATCCCGGATTGCCGCTTCCGGCCGAGCTGCTCGATCAGCGCCACTGGGTGGCCGAGGTCGTCTATTTCCCACTGGAAACCGGCCTTCTGGCAGAAGCCAGGCGGCGCGGCTGCAAGACGCTCGACGGCGGCGGCATGGCGGTGTTTCAGGCTGTCGGCGCCTTTCGCCTGTTTACCGGCCGTGAGCCGGATGCGGCCCGCATGCTTGCCCATTTCAACGCTCTGACCGCCTGACGACAGGGCAACGTAGGAGACACGCATGAAGACCTCGATCGCGACCGTCTCGCTCAGCGGCGACCTGCGCAGCAAGCTGGAGGCGATAGCCAGGGCCGGCTTCGATGGGGTCGAGATCTTCGAGAACGATTTTCTCGTCTTCGACGAGAGCCCCAGTCAGGTCGGGCAGATGGTGCGCGACCATGGTCTGGAAATATCGCTGTTCCAGCCGTTCCGCGATTTCGAGGGCATGCCGGAGCCGCTGAGAAGCCGGACGTTCGACCGAGCGGAGCGAAAGTTCGACCTGATGCAGGAGATGGGGACCGACCTGGTGCTGGTCTGCTCCAATGTTTCCCCCGCTGCACTCGGCGGTCTCGACCGGGCCGCCGCCGACTTTCGCGAGCTGGGCGAACGGGCGGCCAAAAGGGGCTTGCGCGTCGGATATGAAGCACTCGCCTGGGGACGCCACATCAACGACCACCGCGACGCCTGGGAGGTGGTGCGCCGCGCCGACCATGCCAATGTCGGCCTCATTCTCGACAGCTTCCACACGCTGGCGCGCAAGATCGACGTCAATTCCATCCGCTCGATCCCCAAGGAGAAGATCTTCATCATCCAGCTGGCCGATGCGCCGCTGATCGACATGGATCTGCTTTATTGGAGCCGGCATTTCCGCAACATGCCGGGCGAAGGCGACCTGCCCGTGCTCGAGTTCATGCGGGCGGTGGCGGCCACCGGCTATGACGACTATCTTTCGCTTGAGATCTTCAACGATCAGTTTCGCGGCGGCTCGGCAACGGCGATCTCCGTCGACGGTCAGCGCTCGCTGCTCTATCTCGGCGACCAGGTGCGGCGGACAGAGCCTGATATCGCGCTTCCCGTTCCCGACATGCCGGCGCGATCGGGCGTCGAGGGCATCGCCTTCATCGAATTCACCATCGACGAAAGCGAGGCGCCGCAACTCGAGGCGCTGATCCGCACACTCGGCTTTTGCAAGGCCGCACGCCACAAGACGAAAAGCGTCAATGTCTTCCGGCAGGGCGATATCCGGCTGGTGATCAACACCGAACGCCGCGGCTTTGCCAACTCGTCCTATCTGGTGCACGGCACGTCGGCCTATGCGATGGGCCTTCTGGTCGACGATGCCCGGGCTGCGCATGCAAGAGCGCTGGCGCTCGGCGCTGAAACCTTCGCCCAGCCCGTGGACGAAGGCGAGATCGAGATGCCGGCGGTGCACGGCGTCGGCGGCGGCGTCGTCTACTTCCTCGATCGCCACAGCGACCTCGGCCGCATATGGGACATCGAATTCGATCCGGTCGACGACACGGCTGCGACATCCGCCGGGTTGCTGTCGATCGATCACATCGCCCAGACGATGCATTACGACGAACTGCTGACGTGGTTGCTCTTCTACACGTCGCTGCTGGAAGCCCATAAGACGCCGTTGGTCGACATCATCGACCCCTCGGGCATCGTGCGCAGCCAGGTGGTGGAAAACGCCACCGGCTCCCTGCGCATCACCATGAACGGCGCCGAAAACCGCAACACGCTGGCCGGACGCTTCATCGCCGAGACCTTCGGCTCCGGCATCCAGCACCTGGCCTTCACGACGGATGACATCTTCGCGACAGCAGACGCGCTTGCCGCGGGCGGCTTCGTCTCGCTGGCGATCTCACCCAATTATTACGACGATCTCGAAGCCCGCTTCGGGCTCGATCCGCTTTTCACCGAAAGACTGAAGGCAAAGAACATCCTCTACGACAGGGACGAAAACGGCGAGTATTTCCAGCTCTACAGCCCGACGTTCTCCGGCGGCTTCTTCTTCGAGATCGTCGAGCGGCGCGGATATCGCGGATATGGCGCGGCGAATGCGATCTTCCGCATCGCGGCGCTGCGCAAGTTCCTTGAGCCGGCCGGTATGCCACGCACGTAAGCATCTGGCATGCGCATATCCCGGATTACCCCATGGACAGGTCACGGCGCCGCAATGCCCGTTCCCAGGCAGCACGACATTCCGATCGTGCCGCACGCAGGATTGATGGATCGCGTAACATTCCTTCGGACGCCGATGTAACAGTTACGGAAGGGCGATTTACGCTTCAAAGGCAGAGTATTCGTGACTACTGTGCGGGTTGAGCAGACTCCGTGGGACTGAACCTGGCCTTGTTGCCGAAAGGGTGTCGCATGACCGTGCCGAAAGTCGCCTTCTCTGCCTTTTCCGTCCTTCTGGCGTTCATGTTCAGCGCACCGGCTGCCGACGCACAGCAGGCGCCCGCCGTGGTGGTGGCGCCCGCACGGATCGTGGACCTGCGCGAAAGCGTCGATCTGACGGGTCGGGTCGTCGCAACCCAGAAGGTCGATATTCGCGCCCGCGTCGCCGGTTTCCTGGAGGCGGTGAATTTCAAGGAGGGGCAAAAAGTAACGGCCGGGACCCAGCTCTATCAGGTCGAGGATGGCGCCTATCGAGCGGCCGTGCAGGAGATCGAGGGATCGATCGAGGCAGCCGAGGCACAGCGGGATCTCGCAGTCCTCGAACGGGATAGAGCCCAGCAACTGATCGCGACCAATACGATCTCGCAGGCCAAGGTCGATACCGCCAATGCCGAAGTCAAGAAGGCGGAAGCTGAGCTCGTCAAGCTGCAGGGCAGCAAGCAGAGCGCAGACCTCAACCTCTCCTACACCAAGATTACCGCACCCTTCGACGGCGTACTGGGCCTGAGCACTGCCGATGTCGGTGCGCTGGTCGGCCCGGATACCGGTCCGCTCGTCACCTTGACGAAGCTGGACCCGATCTATGTGGAGTTTCCGGTCTCCACGTCGCTGCTGCTGACCTATCGGGAACGCGTGCTGAAGGGGATGACGCCTGGCGGTGCCAATGTCGGGCTGACGTTGCCAAATGGCACCGAGTATCCGCTGAAGGGCACGATCGATTTCATCGGCAGCAACGTCGCGCAGGGGACCGACACGGTGACCGTTCGTGCGCAGTTCGACAACCCCAACGCACTGTTGCTCGACGGGACGCTGGTGCGGGTCACACTCGAACAGTCCGACAAGCAGGATGTCTTGGCAGTCCCGCAAGAGGCCGTGCAACGCGACCAGCAGGGTGCCTTCGTCATGGTGGTCGATGCCGCCTCGAAGGTCGAATTGCGTCGCATCGACGTTGACCGCTCTGCTCGCGGCCTCTCGGTCGTGAGCAAGGGACTGAAGGAGGGCGAAAACGTCATCACCGAGGGGGTCGGCAAGGTCAGGCCGGGCATCGTCGTTGACGCAGCAGCGGCGACGGGTGGCTGAGCATGATCTCTGAAATCTTCATCGATCGCCCGCGCTTTGCCGCCGTCATCTCGATCGTCCTGACGCTGGCCGGCCTGATCGCACTTACCCGGCTGCCGATCGCACAGTTTCCAGACATCGTGCCGCCCCAGGTGAGCGTGACCGCAAGCTATCCTGGCGCCGGCGCCGAGGTGGTCGAGACCACCGTCGCCCAGCCGATCGAGAGCAAGATCGTCGGCGTCGACGATATGCTCTACATGAAATCAACGAGTGGCGCCGACGGTTCCTACACGCTGACCGTGACGTTCGCCGTCGGCACAGACCCCGACATCGCCACCGTCAACGTGCAGAACCGCGTGTCGCTGGCCGAGGCCGGGCTGCCTTCAGAGGTCAAGCAGACCGGCGTCAGCGTGCGCAAGAAATCATCGGCGCTGATGCAGGTGATCACCATCTACGGCAAGGAGGGAAGCGATTTCGATTCGCTGTTCCTGTCAAACTACGCGACGATCAACCTGCTCGACACGGTCAAGCGGGTGCCGGGTGTCGGCGACGCCTCGCTGTTCGGTGCACAAGACTACGCCATGCGCATCGTGCTCGACATCGACCGGCTGACCAATCTCGGCCTGACGCCGACCGATGTGATCAACGCGCTGAAGGCACAGAACGTCCAGGCTGCCATCGGCCGGATCGGCGCGCAGCCGATGACCGACGATCCGCTGTTTCAGCTCAATCTGACGACCCAGGGCCGCCTGACCGATCCCTCCCAGTTCGAGAACGTGGTGTTGAGGGCCGAGTCGGACGGCTCGTTCGTGCGTATTCGCGATATCGCCAAAGTCGAGCTGGGCGCCGCGAGTTCGGACTCCAGCGCCCGCTTCAACGGAAAGCCGGTGGCCATGATCGGCACGTATCAGGCGCCGGGAGCCAATGCGCTTGCCGCCGCCGAAGGCGTCAAGCAGGCGATGGAACGGCTTTCCCAGTCGTTTCCCGAGGGCCTGACCTACTCGATCTCCTACGACACGACCCAGTTCGTCGAGGCGAGTGTCGAGAATGTCGTACATACGCTGCTCGAAGCCTTCGTGCTCGTCATCATCGTGGTCTTCCTGTTCCTCGGCAATGTCAGGGCGACATTGATTCCGCTTGTCGCCGTGCCCGTTGCGCTGATCGGCACCTTCGCGGTCATCCTCGCCATGGGTTTCTCGCTGAACACCGTTTCGCTCCTGGCGATGGTGCTGGCGATCGGCATCGTCGTCGACGACGCGATCGTCGTGGTCGAGAACATCGAGCGGGTGATGGAGGAGAATCCCGGCATGCAGGCGCCCGAGGCGGCGCGCCTCGCCATGGGTGAGATCACCGGCGCGATCGTCGCGATCACGCTCGTGCTTCTTTCGGTATTCGTGCCGGTCGCCTTCATTCCCGGATTGAGCGGACAACTGTTTCAGCAATTCGCGGTGGCCGTATCCGTGTCGATGGTGATTTCGGCGATCAACGCGCTGACCCTGAGCCCGGCTCTCTGCTCCATTCTCCTGAAGCCGCATCATGGGCCCAAGCGCGGCATCCTCGGCTGGATCTCGCGGCGGATCGACAGCGGCCGCGATGGCTATGTCCATGTCGCCGGGCATATCGCCCGTCGAGCGGTCCTCGGCCTTCTCCTCCTGGCTGTTGCGATCGGCGCCAGCGGTTGGCTTTTCCGCGTCGTGCCAACAGGCTTCCTTCCAAGCGAAGATCAGGGCGCCTATTTCACCGAGATCAGGCTCCCCGAAGGGGCATCCTACAACCGTACCGACGCGGTCGTGCGCGACGTCGAAAAAATTCTCGGCGGCATCGATGGCGTCGCCGACGTCATAACCGTCACCGGCTACAGCTTCCTCGACGGCCTGTCCAAATCGAACAGCGCCTTTGCCATCGTCACGATGAAGCCGTTTGCCGAGCGCACCAGTAAGGCGAGTTCCGTCGACGCGGCGGTCGCAACGACCATGGCCAAAGGCACGGCGATCCGCGGCGCGCAGATCTTCGCCTTCAACCTGCCGCCGATCATGGGTCTGGGCACCGGTTCGGGCTTCGAATACCAATTGCTGGACCTGCAGGGCCGATCGCCGGCGGAGTTGGCGGCAACGGCCGGCGGCCTGATCATCGCGGCAAACCAGAGCCCGCTTCTCGGCCCCACCTTCACCACCTATTCTGCAAGCGCGCCCCAGCTTTATCTCGATCTCGACCGGGATCGCCTTCAGGCGCTCGGGGTCTCGGTGAGCGATCTCTTCACCACCCTGCAGGGCACGCTCGGATCCTTCTACGTCAACGACTTCAACCTCTTTGGGCGCAGCTGGAAGGTCAACATGCAGGCGGCCCAGGCCGACCGCGCATCCGTCGACGACATCGCCCGCCTGCATGTGCGCAATGCGTCAGGCGGCATGGTGCCCGTCGCCTCCGTCGCACGCGTCGAATATGTCATCGGGCCGCAGTCGATCGTCAGGTACAATAACTACCGCTCGATCACGCTGAATGGTCAGCCGGCGCCCGGCGTGTCTTCCGGTGAGGCGCTTGCCGCGATGGAGGCGATATCGGCCACGACGCTGCCCCCCGGCTACAGCTACGAGTGGACGGGGACCGCGTTGCAGGAACTTGAAGCGGCGGGACAAACGACGGCGATCCTGGCGCTGGCGGTGCTGTTTGCCTATCTCTTCCTGGTCGCGCTCTACGAAAGCTGGACGATCCCGATCCCGGTCCTTCTGTCGGTGGCGGTCGGCGTCGCCGGCGCCCTCGTTTCGATCCTTGTCGCCGGCCTGTCATTCGACATCTACGCCCAGATCGGCCTCGTCGTGCTGATCGCGCTCGCCTCCAAGAACGCGATCCTGATCGTCGAATTTGCCAAGTTCCATCGCGAGAAAGGTGCCGGCATCGTCGAGGCGGCGGTCGAGGGCGCACGCGCCCGTTTCCGCGCGGTGATGATGACGAGCTTCGCCTTCATCGTCGGGCTCATTCCCCTTGTGACGGCGGAGGGCGCCGGCATGCTCAGCCGGCGCGCCGTCGGCACAGGCGTCGCGGGCGGCATGCTCGCGGCCTCGCTGATCGGGATCTTCATCATCCCGGCCCTCTACGTCGTGTTTCAATGGTTGCGCGAACGTGGTCACAAGCTTGCCGGTCTTTCAACCACGGGCGGAGTCCAGGCTTCAGCTCCAATGACTGACGCCGGAGACACGTCCGCTTCCGCAGAGGGTGGCGAAGACACCCGGCGCGCCGCTGCCGAGCAAGGCAACCCTTAGCTCGAACAACGTCGTCACATCCCTTTTACGAAAGGGCATTATGCCGTGTGGCCACAGGCAACACGGCGGCCATCGCTCGGACAGGCACAGGGGCCGCGACTTGACAGCCTGTGCGAAACGGCGGCAATAATCCGACATGGGGTCGCGATCACCCCACGAGGCGACAGCCGAAGTATCGCGTCCATTCAACCGCTCAGACGGAGGACGCGTCATGCCGTCACTTCTCGAAATTTCCCCTGATAAACTTGCCCGCCTTATCGGCACGCCCAAATGCCCTGCGCTGATCGATGTCCGGATCGACGAGGATTTCGATGCTGATCCGCGCCTGATCCCCGGATCGCTCCGGCGCGACTACCGGTTCGTAGAGGACTGGTGCAACGACTTCGTGGATCGGTCCGCCGTCATCATCTGCCAACGCGGCAAGAAGCTGAGCCATGGGGTCGCCGCCTGGCTGCGGCATATGGGGATTCCAGCCGATGTCCTGGAAGGCGGCTTTGAGGCCTGGTCCGAGGCGGCCTATCCGGCGGTGCCCATCTCCGCCATGCCGAAACGCCAGGCAAGCGGTCACACGCTCTGGGTCACGCGCGCACGCCCGAAAATCGACCGCATCGCCTGCCCGTGGCTTATTCGGCGCTTCGTCGATCCGAACGCCGTATTCCTGTTCGTGGCACCTGCGGAAGTCGAAGCTGTTGCAGACCGATTTAACGCCACGCCGTTTGACATCGACGCCGCGATCCGCTGGAGCCATCGCGGCGACCGCTGCACCTTCGACGTGATGGTGGAGGCGTTCGGGCTGGAAACGGAACCGATGCTGCGGCTCGCAACGATCGTGCGGGGCGCGGACACCTCGCGCCTCGACCTTGCCCCCGAGGCAGCCGGGCTGCTTGCGGTTTCGCTCGGCCTCTCGCGCATGTATGCCGACGATCATGAGCAATTGCAGGCGGGCTTGCTGCTCTATGACGCCTTTTACCGCTGGTGCCGCGATGCCACCGGCGAAACCCACAACTGGCCCTCGCCGAAAAAGGGGGCTTGAAATGACCGATGTCGTTCACACCGCCGACGCCGACAGGGCGTCGGTGCCCCATGGCCACGGCATTTCATTCTCGGAAGCGTTCTGGGTCTGGGTTCGGATCGCGGCACTGAGCTTTGGTGGCCCGGCAGGGCAGATCGCGGTGATGCATCGCATCCTCGTCGATGAGAAGCGCTGGATTGGCGAGCACCGCTTCCTGCATGCGCTCAATTACTGCATGTTGTTGCCCGGTCCCGAGGCACAGCAGCTGGCAATCTATATCGGCTGGCTCCTGCATCGCACCGCCGGCGGCCTTGTCGCCGGCATCCTGTTCGTGCTTCCGGGCTTCCTCGCCATCCTCGGCCTCAGCTACGTCTATGCGGCATTCGGCAACGTCGGCCTGATCGAAGGGCTGTTCTTCGGGTTGAAGGCGGCAGTGCTTGCCGTCGTCATCCAGGCGGTTTTCCGCATTGGCGGCCGGGCGCTGAAGAACAGGCTGATGATCGGCATCGCAGCTTTGGCCTTTGTCGCAATCTTCTTCTTCCGCATTCCCTTCCCGCTGATCATCCTGACAGCCGGCGTCGTCGGCTACATCGGCGGACGCGCGGGCTCGCCACTTTTTCGCATCGGCGGCGGCCACGGCAAGGCAACCGGACCGGTCCTCAAGGACGAGGATTCGGCGCTTGGCGAGCAGATACCGATCCATGCCCGCCCCAACCTCGCCTGGTCCCTCAAGATCTCGTCCGCTTTTCTCGCCTTGTGGCTCCTACCGCTGGCGCTGCTGTTTGCGCTCGCGGGACCGGCCAACGTCTTTACCGAGATCGGATGGTTCTTCAGCAAGATGGCGGTCGTCACCTTCGGCGGTGCCTATGCGGTGCTCGCCTATGTTGCGCAGGAAGCCGTGCAGTATTACGGCTGGCTCAGGCCGGGCGAAATGCTCGACGGTCTTGGCATGGCCGAAACGACCCCCGGGCCGCTGATCATGGTCGTCCAGTTCGTCGGTTTCATGGGCGCCTACCGCGATCCCGGCACGCTTGCCCCGATGATGGCCGCAACGCTCGGCGCGCTGTTGACAACGTGGGTGACCTTCGTGCCTTGCTTCCTCTGGATCTTCTTAGGCGCGCCCTTCATCGAGAAGCTGCGAGGCAACACCGCCCTGACCGGCGCCATGTCGGCCATCACCGCCGCCGTCGTCGGGGTGATCCTCAATCTTGCGGTCTGGTTCGGACTTCACACGTTGTTTTCCCAGGTCGTCCCGTGGCGCTTTGGCTACCTTACACTGGATGTGCCTGTATTGAGCTCGCTGGTGCTGCCATCACTCTTGCTGACGCTTGCGGCTGCACTGGCGATCTTCCGCTTCAACGCCTCGGTAATCGCGACGCTGCTCGCCTCGGCGCTGGCAGGAATGATATGGGTGCTGGTCGGCGCCTAGGGGAACGACCGAGACCACCGTGGAAGCCGGCGATTGCCGACGGAACGTCGCGGCCGTCAGGCCGCGGTACTCCCCGTCGACGGCATGTTGGCGTCGCCCCAGACTTTCAGCGCCAGAATGACCGGCTCCAAGGTGCGGCCCCGCTCCGAGAGATCGTAGTCGACCCTGGGCGGGACCTGGGCAAACACCGTGCGCGTGATCAAGCCATCGGCCTCGAGTTCGCGCAGCTGGTTCGTCAGCATGCGCTGGGTCACGTTCGGCAGCTTCCGGCGGATTTCGTTGAAGCGCAGAGTGCCGGACATGAGGTGGTAGAGAACGACGCCCTTCCATTTGCCGTCGATCAGGCTGAGTGTCGCTTCTACGGCACAGCCCGGACTGCAGTCGAAACGATCGTGGCGCGTGCGTCCCATCCAATGGTATCCTTTTCGATACTATGAGCTTTATATGTGCGTTCTTGCGATATCGCAGCATAGTGCGCATCTTGGCTGTGTTCAACCGATGGAGCATTCAATGCGAGCCGTAGCCTACCAAATCCCGCAAGCGATCGAAGCCGAAACCTCGCTGGTCGATATCGACCTGCTGCGGCCTGAGCCCACGGGCCGGGACATCCTCGTCGAGGTCAAGGCGATCTCGGTCAACCCCGTCGACACCAAGATCCGCCGGGGCGCAAAGCCGGAAGCCGGGCAATGGAAAGTGCTCGGCTGGGATGCCGCCGGCGTCGTCAGCGCCGTCGGGCCGGAGGCGTCCTTCTTCAAGCCGGGCGACGAGGTCTTTTATGCAGGTGCCATCAATCGTTCCGGCACCAATGCCGAATTTCATCTGGTCGACGAACGCATTGTCGGCCGGAAACCCAAGTCATTGGATTTTGCCGCCGCGGCAGCTCTGCCGCTGACATCGATCACCGCCTGGGAAATGCTGTTCGATCGCCTTGACGTCACCCGGCCGGTTCCGGGTGCTGCCCATGCGATCGTCATCATCGGCGGTGCCGGCGGCGTTGGCTCGATCGCCATCCAGGTCGCGCGGGCACTGACGGACCTCACCGTCATCGCCACCGCATCGCGCCCGGAAACGGTCGAATGGGTGAAGTCACTCGGCGCCCACCATGTCGTAGACCACCGCCAGCCGCTCGCTGGGCAGATCGAAGCCCTTGGAATAGGTCAGCCGGCCTTCGTGTTCTCGACCACCAATACCGACGATCATCTCGCCCAGATTGTCGAGCTGATCGCACCGCAGGGGCGCTTCGGCCTGATCGACGACCCCAAGCAGCTCGACGCACTTCCGCTCAAGCGCAAGAGCATCTCTTTGCATTGGGAGCTTATGTTCACCCGCTCGCTGTTTGCGACCGCGGATATCGATAAGCAGAATGCCCTGTTGAACAGCGTGTCGGAGCTGGTCGATGCGGGCAAGATCAAGTCCACGATCGCCGAGAACTTCGGAACGATCAATGCGGCAAACCTCAAGCGCGCGCACGCACTGATCGAGTCCGGCAAGGCCAAAGGCAAGATCGTTCTTTCAGGATTCTAGGCAAGCGCAGGATACCGCCCACGCCTCCTCCGCAACAGCATGGCGCCTGCCGTAAAGCTGCCCCGTCCGGGCGGCCACGGCCGGCGCATGCAAGAAAATCGATCGACAACACAAAGACGAGATGGTCGCGATTGCCGCACATGCGTCGCCCGGCTGCGCTCATGCGATGCAACCGGCCGCGCCTTCCCTCCCCTCCGTCGTCCGAGGAAAACGATGATGACACAATCAACCGAAAAACTGGTTTCTCTGGCAATCCTGACAGCCCAACCCGGAAAGCAAGATGCCTTGTGTGACGGGCTGCTTGCCCTGGTCGAGCCGACCCGCAAAGAACCCGGCTGCCTCGACTACGTCCTGTTCGAAATGCAGGACGCGCCGGGCACGTTCTACATGCGCGAGGCCTTCACCAGCCGCGCCGCGCTCGACGCCCACTTTCAAACCCCACATTTCCGAGCCTTCGCTGCGACGGTCGACAATTTGCTTGCCCGCCCGCTGCAACTGGTGTTTCTCGACCAGCTTTCAACCTGAGGAAATCCGGGCTTTCGTCCTGCGAGATGCGCCTTGCCGCTCTGGTGGTGGGGCGTTTCCGCCTTCGCCATCGAACTGGCGAGCACCGCAGTGATTGCCCATGTGCGAGCGTTCGGATGGCCCACAAGGGCGTGTCACGCACCGGTCACGCGCAAAGAGCGAAGAGGCGTGCTACCACAACCATACCCGAAGCGGCGCGAGTGTTTTTCGTCAATCGCCGTATGGTTTGAGTGAGATCATGCAACGCTATCTTTTCCACATCCACCTGGCAGGTGCCACAAGCCGCGACAGCGTCGGCACGCTGCTTGCCGATGACAGTCAGGCAGTCGAACATGGCCGCCTGGTTGCGGACGAGATCGCCGAAGAGGACGACTACCGCGGCGTTATCGTCGCGGTGGAGAATGCAGAGGGCCGTTTGCTGGCAAGGCTGACGGCTTCCAGGGCCATGCCCCCCTGGCTGATCGCGAGATCAAGATTCGAGCATGCCTGGGCGGAAATGCGAATTGATTTCAGTAAATTGTAATCTGAAGATTTCAGTACGAACACATTAGAAAAAAGGCTGGGGCAACCTGCCGGCAAGGAGGAAGAGGCATCGGCGATGCCTCTTCCTCTGATGCCATTTCAGAATGTCGCCTTGGCGCTCAGGATGAAGGAGCGGCCAGGCTCGTAGAGCGGCGTGACGGTGCCGAATTCCTGGCCGTAGGTGGCACGTTCCGAATAGGTTTCGTCAAAGACGTTCTTGATTTCGGCGCGCAGCGTCAGATTGCTGTGGCTCGGCGGCTGATACTCGACGAAGGTGTTGAACACCTTGTAGGATTCGAGCGTTGGGGTCCCGAGCGCAACATCATCATTGTCGAGCGCGATCTCGACATCGCCGCCGACGGTGACGCCCCAATCGATGAAGCTATGCGCTGCCACCAGCGTGATGAACTGGCCGGCAGGCGTTGCCAGATAGATCCCGGTGTCGGAGTCGGCCGGCTTGCCGTCGATCGAAACATCGATGTTGGCGTACTTGACCTTGAAGTAGCCGTCGCCCCAGTCATAGCCCGCGCCAAGCTCGAAGCCCTTCGAGCGCACGTCATGGTTCTCGATGGCCCTTGCGACCGCGTATTTCGCCGTGCGCGCGTTGTCGATATCAGTGCGAAATAGGCTGCCCTCCAGAGTATAGCCTTCATAATTGGCGACAAGGCCGAAGGCGTAATTGTCGGCGCTGCTCGTGTCCGGTCCGCCCCCATAATTCCACCGCGGATTCATGATGAAGTTCTCTGCAAGCGGAACGCCGGCCCAGACGTGCGAATAGCCCACCTGGGCCGTCAGAAGGTCCTCGATCAGGTCATATTCGCCGGAGACGTTGCCGCTGAAACCGGCGTTGTGCCACTTCTCATCCGTGGTGCCGGTGAACCACTGCTGGTCGCCGCGAACACCGAAGGAAAGACGAGTGCGCTCCCATGGCTCCAGCCGCGCCTGCGCGTAAATGCCGACATTGCGTGCACGCTCGGTCGCGGCGTCGGACGGATCTTCGAGTTCGGCCTTGTCGTTGTAGAAATCGATGCCGGCGGTGATGCTGCCGATATCGAAACTGAACCTGTTCTCAAACTTGCCGTTGAAGGTGCCGGTTTCGCCGGCACCGGGATAGGGAACGGATACCATGCTCGGCGCCACCGGTTTGGGATAGATCGGGATTTCGAGCCGCGTCGAGCTGTAGGCAAGCACCACGGTCGGATCCCACCAGCCCTCGGGCGTGCTGTCGGTGTAGGAAAAGACCGTGTTCTGCCTGTCCAGCGTGTAGTCGCGCACGCGCGGTTCCCACGCCGGGCGGCCGCTGATGAAACCTGAATTGGCGCGGAACGGGCGTGGAGCGTCATCGTAGACACGTTCATGGCTGATCTCGAAGCGGTCACCGCTCTCAAACTCGTAGGCGACCTTGCCAAGCCCGCTCAAAAGGTCGGTACTCGTGCCTTCAACGATCTTGCCGTTTCCAGCCTTGAACTCGTCACCCTTGGCGAAGTTGAAATAGCCGAGGAATTCGAGCCCTTCCTGCATGCCGTAGGCCGAAACTCCGGTCTGGAAGACCTTGCCGTTGAAATTGTAGCTGGAACTGACGAAGCCGCCATATCCGTCGCCGTCGAGCAGGTCGCGCGCGTCTTTCGTCTCATAGGCAATGGCGCCGCCGAGTGCGCCCGGTCCCGCATCCGCGGGCGCGATGCCGGCGTCGACGCGCACTGCCTTCAGCAGGCTCGGATCGATGAGGTTGGTACCGTTGTGATGGAAGACCTTGTTGTTCTGGCGGCCGCCATCCATGGTAACGGCGAGGTTGGTTTCCTCGATGCCGTGAACATAGACCTTCTGTGACATCGGCAGCGAGCTTCCCACCGAGATCGCGGGCTCGCCACGAAAGACGTCGGCTATCGTCGCTGGATTGCGCAGTTCGAGATCCCTCTGGCTGATGACGATTTCACCGACCCCGGTTGCGTTCCCGAAAACCGAGATCGGATCAAGCGCCGTAGAGCCGTCGGTCGGCACCACTGCCGCACCGCCGCCGGTCGACCCTGTCCCGATGACAGCCGTCCGCCCGCCCGAGATGCGATGCTCGATGCCCGTTCCCGAAAGCAGCCGTGCAAGCGCCTCCTCAGGTGCGTATGAACCAACAACGGCCTTGGACATGACGCCGCGGGAGACTGAAGCGGCAAGCGTCACCTGCAGGCCCGATTGCCGGCCGAAGACATTGAGCGCATCGGCAAGCGGCTGGGCCGGCACGTTGAAGCTGCGTGCAGCGCTCACCTGAAACGCTGCATCCTGCGCAAGTGCTGGGTTCGGCCAATTCAGCGCCGAGGCCAGGCAGATCGCCATTCCCGTCGTTGCCATCAGCCGTCCGATCGGACGCCCGCCGGCGTCGCCACACTTCAAACGACGGGATCCCTTGCGGCCTTGCGATATGCGCATCGTACTCTCATCTCCTTGAACTGCGCCCCGTTGCCGAGCGCTTTCCAACAAAGACGAGGACCTCAATCCTTTTTCTCAGATAAATTGAATCTTTTTGTCAGGATTTCAGTATTGCGTCAGCAGCCGGCCATAGGACGAAAATGTCCGCACGCGGCCGCCATAGGGCTCGACCAGCGCCTTCAACGCACTGTCCGGATCGTGAAGATCGTAGAGACCGGTGACCTTGAGACCGGCGAGCTTTCGGTCGGGCACCGCGATCCAGGCCGAATGATAGCGCTGAAGCTGCGCGGCGACCGCGCCGATGGAAGCATCCTTGACGAAGATCCGTCCGCTGCGCCAGGCGGCGACCTGATCGGGTTGGATGGTGTTGCGGGTAACCGCACCGTCGCTTCTGTTTACAACAGCCATTTCGCCTGGAAGCAGCCGGAAGTCCGGTGTCTCCCTGGCTTCACCGATCGACACCTGGACGACGCCTCGCTCCAGCTCGACGGTCGTTTCCTCACCCGCAAGCCGGACATCGAAAGCGGTGCCGACGACCAGCACCTGGACCCCTCCCGCCTCCACCGTGAAAGGACGCGCCGGATTATGTGCGACATCGAAAAACGCTTCGCCGGAAAGCAGGGTGACGTGGCGTCCGGCGGCCGTCATTTCGGTCTTTATGGCACTGTCGCCGCCAAGCTCGATCACCGTTCCATCCTCCAGCGCGACGCTGGCATTCTGGCCGGTGGTGGTGATGTGGTCCGCCTGAAGGCGGATCAGCAGTGAGGGGCCGGCAAGGACGAGCAACAGGGTGGCGGCAATGGCGGCGACGGAGGCGATCACCGGGCGGCGCCAGCGGCGGCCGGTGATCGGCATGACTTTGGCGCGTGGCGCGTCCGCCCATAGTTGCTCATGCACCGGAGCGACTTCTCCCATAAGCTGCCACGTCCGAAGCGCATACTCCCACGCCCGCCGATGATCGTCGGAGCGATGCAACCAGTGCTGGAAGTCGGAGACCAGGTCGGGACAATTGGGCTCGGCCTTCAACCGCAGAAACCAGTCCATGGCTTCTTCCAGGGTAACAGCTGAGATTTGCTGATCTTGGGTCAATGACATCCTATGCCGGTCTGGCCTCTTCAGAGGCACTTCTACCCGAACAATCCCTCTTTTGACAAAGACGAATGACGCGCTTTTTTTTCTCAGGGAGCGACCACTTTAAGTCGCGTTGACAAGAAGTGCCGTGGCAATCTTCATCATCGCCGCCGTGACGTAGCGATGCGCGCTGGCGGTGGAGATGCCGAGATGCGCTGCCACTTCTTCAAGCGTGTAGCCACCGAAGCGGTGCATCTCGACGGCTACCCTCGCTTCAACCGGCAGTTCGCAGAGGATCTGCGAGATCCGGCTGATGTCGTCGTACAGCAAAGCCGATTGCTCCGGCGTGGGCACGTCGGCAGGTACCGACCAGAACGGGACATCGTCCTGATGGCCGATCGCGGCCACCTTCCGGCGCCTCAAAACGTCGAGCGAAAGGTTCCTGACTGTGCGGTAGAGATAGGCAAGGAGCTGGCCCTTCGAAACCGATCGGGTGCTGGAGGGCAGGAACCGAACAAACGCATCCTGGACGATATCTTCGGCAGCATCGCGGGAACCGAGCAGGCGAACCGCATAGGCGATGAGCGCCGGACGGTGGGCAAGAAAGATATCGACGCGCGTTTCGGATTGGGTCTCGGTCGTCATGGGATCCTGGCCGGGAACGGGTTCGTCCGCGTGTGGTGCTTTGCGCGAACGGGCGTAAAATTGAAAACATGCCTATAATAGTCAAGTTTAAAATTCGACCGAACACCAACTTTTGCCGCGGAAGAAGGCGAGTGTGTCTCAACCACCGCCATGATCGAGGCAGCCGCCCCTGCCCCCGCCGCGCGACGTGAGCGGCGCAAGGCCGACCAGTTTGAGAGACGCCAGATGGCGGTCACGACAGCCAACCGGCATCACCAACCCCCGATACCAAAAGGGTTTGTGGCACTCCTGAAGTGTCGATATCGGGCCAACGTCGCAACGAGGCCACTGAACAGGCGCGGCGCCGCCACGTGACGCCAGACACGCTTCAAGTCAGGAACAGCAGGCCACAGCCCGGCGCGATCGAAGTACGGCGTGTGACGATTGGTCTGGGTGAGGAATAGACGGACATGGCCGGCGTTGGTTGCAGTGGGCGAAACGGGGGTTGATCACCCGTACCCCGCCAGGATGAACAGCCCGTCGACGCCGCCATCATTCCTGGCCAACACGCAGTTGCCAGTGGATACGGCCGTGCCCCTGTTTGCAGATTACGGGGTTATCCCCCCATAACCTTCCGCATGCTGTCGTCGCGGACGGTAGTGTCGGAGGTACCACTGAAGACGAGAACCTTCTTCGCCGCGTCTTCTGCAAGCCTCTCCCAACTGTTTCTGATCGTTGTCGCCATCTGGATCCAGGATCGGTCGACACTGTTCTCCTCAAGCGCCATAATCAGCACATCCATTCGCTCGACGCACTCGTCGATGTTCACGTGCAGACGAGATGCCTGGTCGAGCGTAATGCCCGGATGCTCCAGCAGCCTCGGAATGGTTGTCGCCGCCTTTTTGACGAGCTCGTCTTCTTCGATCAATGATCGCTGCCACGCCTCACACATAGCTGACCCCATCCTGTCCCTGACCGACAGGATCGGTGCACGCCCCGCAGCGGTCAACTAAGCAAAACGGGCATGGCTGCCGCAATACATCCGTCATCCGGGTAGACGCTTAGTCCTTCCGGCCGTGCTACGTGCTGCAGGAGGGAGCCCATGAGCAAAAGGTGGAGATCGCAAGCCTTCGCCGGCGCTTGCCGGCACCTGCCCTCGCCAGCACCTGCCCTCGCCGGCCAGCTCACGCGCCGTCACATCGATCCATGTCTGCACGCCGCTGTGCAATCGACAGCTATCGCAGACGCGCCACCGCGCCGGGCGCCCACCGACACCGCATCAAACGATCGTGATCTGGTTGCGGCCGTTGCGTTTGGATTGATAAAGGCCGTCGTCGGCCCGCCGCAAAATATCGCCGATGCTGGTATCAGACCGGGAAATTTCAGTGAGGCCACCACTGATCGTGGAGGAAAGCGCCAACTTTGACTGCAGTTCCAGTGAGATTTGCTGGCGCAAGCCGTTGGCGACGAGGCCGCCCTCGCCACTCGTCGTCCCCGGCATCAGCACAACGAACTCGTCGCCCCCGAGCCGGGCCAGAACATCGTCCGACCGCAGTGTGCGTCGGCAGACCGTTGCAATCGTCGCCAGCAGCTCATCGCCGACGGAATGCCCCAGCTCGTCATTCACCGCCTTGAAGTTGTCGACGTCGAACATCAAGAGGCATGTCGGTTGACGGGTGCGAGTGGCCAGATCGAATTCGATCGCAAGCACATCGAGCAGCTTTCGGCGGTTGTTGAGCCCGGTCAGCGGATCGGTCTCGCTTTGTTGCCGCAACTGATGCTCAATGGCATTTTTTTCGGTGATGTTGCTGGCAACCCAGACCACGGCATCTTCGCCGTCGACAGGAAAATCGAGGGCCTGCACGCGTCCCTCGAACCAGATCGGGTGATCGGGACCAGCATCTTCAAGGCCCTTAACATCGCTGCCGGCAAGGCTGTATTCAACAATGTGCAACGCCCTGGAACCGAGCGCCTTTTCGATTTCCTGCGCGAACCAGTGCGCCTTGTCATGGGCAAGGACATCGTAAACGCTCTGCCCGACAAGGCTGCTGCCATCGTGATAGTAGCGGTGGTCAGCCCCACCGAACAGGGCCGCATACCGGCCACTGCGGGTCAGGATGAAGGCCGGATCGGGCAAGGCGGCAAGAATGAGGGAGAGTTGATCGCGGGAGAACCGCACCGCGTCCTTCACAGGTGCATCCGCGCCGGCACGACTAGGCGATACGCTCATGACGATGGCATCCAGGCATTGTCTTCTTCCCTTGTCTCCTCTGCCCATAAACGAAAGAGCAGGCTGCACTGACTTGGCTCTAGGCGATGCTGTCGCAAAAATCCTTCGAAATATTCAATTTTTCTAAGCTACATCCATCAGCGTTCTCATGAGACCCAGAGGCACTCAAGCAGCAAGCGAGAATGCCGCGTTCGACAGCGGGTAGTCTCTTGGTTTATGCACCAGGCTCCGATGTCGGCGGAGGCGCATTATGCCAACAGATGATCTGCTCTTGAAATCGCAGCGCCCGTTGCCGCCGCTCAATGCGCTCCGCGCCTTCGATGCGCTCGCCCGCTGCGGCAGTCTGCGCGCGGCCGCGATCGAGCTCGGTGTCGTGCCCGGGGCCGTACGCCAGCAGCTTGCGAGCCTTGAGGAGCATTTCGGCTTTGCACTGCTGGATCGCGAAAGCGGACGGGTGACGCTCAATCCGGCCGGGCAACGGCTCGCCGATGCCGTCGGCGTCGCCTTCGCCATCGTGTCGCGCGCGGCGGAGGAGATTTCGTCGAGCGGTAGCACGGTCCGGCTGCGGCTTGGTGTTCCGATGCCGATGGCATCCGCATGGCTGATGCCGCGCCTGGCGGCGCTGTCGAGCGCCGCGCCGGGGCTCGAGGTCGACATCATCCCGGTTGCCGTCACCCAGTCGCTGACCGACAGGCCCGAAATCGACGCCCTGATCGTTGGCGGCGAGTACCGGCCGCTCCCCGACATATCGGCAACCGCCTTCATGGCCGATCGGTTCGGCCCGGTGCTTACCGCCGGACAACCGTCGCTCGTCGATCTGGCAGACATGACGGCGCTGATCGCCCGCAACGTGCCGTATCTCTGGGACGACTGGTTTCGCGAAAGCGGCAATCCACCCATCCGCTTTCGCAAGCGCATCGAGGTGGACGACCTGACGCTGGCGCTCAGCGCCGCCCGCAGCGGGCTCGGCGTCACCATCGCGCCGGCGGCATCGATCGAGGCCGAACTTGCCTCCGGTGCGCTCGAAGCGCCCTTTGGTTTCGTCAGCCGGCCGACCGGTTATCGCTTCTGCTGTCGTATCGCCGACAGGGATCGCAAGCCGATTGCAGCGCTTCGGACCTGGCTTCTCGCGGAGGGGCTTAACCTGGAAGGAAAACTGCCCTCCGCCGCAGTTTAATGTCTCTGCCCGTGGACATGTTGCCCGGATTATGTTGCCGGCACCATCGACAGACATTCAGGATCCTCGCCATGCCCACCTCCAGCCATCCGTCCCGCATCGAGTGGGTCGGGCAAAGCTGTGCGCTCCTGCGCGCCATTGCCACCGAGTTCGAGGCAACCCAGCCGTTCAACGGTTTGACGATCGGAACGGCGATCCATCTGGAGCCGAAGACGGTGGCATTGCTGATGACGCTCAAGGCCGGCGGCGCGAAGCTCGTAGCGACCGGCAATCTGAACAGCACCCAGCCGACGACGGTCGATTATCTAAGACGTGAGGGTATCACCGTCATCGGTGGGCAGACGACCGATGCAACGGCACATTCCGGCTTCATCAATGACCTGCTCGATCATCAACCCGACCTGCTGCTTGACAATGGCGGCGACCTTTTCGCCCGCGTCGCCGAACGGCCCTACCCGACCTTGCTCGGCGGCACGGAGGAGACCACGTCTGGCCGGGCCCGGCTGCAGCCGATGCGCGATGCGATCGGCCTGCCCGTGCTTGTTATCAACGACAGCCCCATCAAGCAGTTCGCCGAAAACCGTCATGCCGTTGGCCAGAGCCTGTTCGAAAGCTACATGCGGTTCACAAATCGCTCGACCAACGGCAAGCGCGTGACCGTTTTCGGCTATGGCGCCTGCGGCAAGGGCACCGCCGCCTGCTTCCGAAGTGCCTACAGCGCCGTCAGCGTCGTCGACATCGACCCGGTTGCCGCACTCGAAGCCCATCTCGACGGCTTCTCCACACCCAGGCGCGATGACGCCATACGCTCGGCCGACGTCATCGTCACGGTCACCGGCTCCGCGAACATCCTGACGGCTTCCGATCTCGCAGCGCTCAAGGACGGCGTCATCCTTATCAATGGCGGGCACTTCCCGCACGAGATCGACATCGCCGGCATGCGCGCCGACGCCGCGGTGATGTCGGCGGAAAGCTATCTCGACGAGGGCATCGAGACGATCATCCTTGCCGATGGCCGGCGCATCCATAGTCTTGGCGCAGGCCACATGGCCAATCTTGCCGGGCCAAGGGCTCTTGGCAATTCAGTCGAATCCATGGATCTCGGCTTTGCGCTCCAGGCCCGCTGCCTGGAGAGGGTGGCGAGCCGGACACTCGACGCTTCGATGTGCGTCGTGCCGGTCCCCGGGGACATCGACGCCATGGTCGCATCCGCCTATCTCGAACTGCACCGCTGAGGGAACTGACACATGCTGCGCTGGGGAATTCTTGGAACGAGCTTCATTTCCGACACCATGGCCGAGGCCATCGGCGCAAGCGACGGCTCACGCATCGAGGCGGTGGCCGGGCGCGATGGGCAGCGTCGTTCCGATTTTGCCGCCCGGCACTGTATTGCCAAGCACTATTCCGGCTACGACGCGCTGCTCGACGACCCTGCCATCGATGTCGTCTATGTCGGCCTGCCCAACAACATGCATCATGAGGCGGTGATCCGCGCTGCGGAAAAGGGCAAGGCCGTTTTGTCGGAGAAGTCGCTGACCACGACGATGGCCGACGCAGAGGCGCTGGCTCAGGCTGTGCGTGCCCGTGACATCTTCTTTCTCGAAGGTCTGATGTATCTGTGCCATCCGTTGATGGCCAAGGCCGGCGAAATCCTGCAGTCCGGTCGGCTCGGCGCGATCCGGTCGGTTTCGGGGCTCTACGCCGCCGACATCTGGAAATTCGTCAACCCGCTGGGCAGAGGCACGATCTTCAATCTCGGCTGCTACCCGGCCTCACTGCTGCATTACGTGATCCAGACGGCCTGCGGGCCGGATGCTTTTTCAGCACGGGCGACCAGCGCTTTCGGCAACGTCTCGCCGCATGACGGCAACATCTGCGATGCAAGCCTGTCGGTCCGTTTCGACAACGGTGTTCTCGCCACGCTGCAATCGACCGACAGCTTCGGCATGTCTTTCGCTTTCTCCATCCACGGGGAGCGCGGCAGCCTGCGGTTTCTCACCAACCCTTGGCTGCCGGTGGCAGGCCAAAACCGGATGGAGCTTTGCGAGTATGGTCACCCGCCCGAGGAGATCGTCGTTCTTTCCGATCACGACGCCTTCGGCCATCAGGTGCGGTTGGTCGAGAGCTGTTTGAAGGCGGGCGTGACGGAAGCGTCGCGCCCGGCGCCAAGCCTGTCCGATTCGCTTGAGATCATGTCGCTGCTGTCGACCTGGGATGAGCAGGCACGAATGTCAGCCGGCGCAAGCGACCCGCAGCGCGCGTCCTGATCGTCGCGGAGGTGCTCGCACGGTCCTTTTTCGGCAGCCCGGACGCGCCGACGGGCGACGCCAGCAAAAATGAAGGCGGGCCGACCCTGCCGACCGTTTCAAACGTCATGGTTTGTGCGTAACAATTGCGAACCGCGCGAGGGGCGCGCGGTTCTCTTGGGGGACTTGATGAAAAGATTGTTGCTCACCGCAGCGCTGTTTCTCGGCGCGGCCGCGGCCGGGAACGCCCAGACTGTCAACGCCGGCAAATACACCGTCGAAGGCACCAACCTGGATGGCTCCAGCTATTCCGGCACAGCGGAAATCACGCTTGCGAGCGAAACCACCTGCGTCATCGAATGGGACACGGCCGGCGTGAAATCCACCGGCGTCTGCATGCTGAACGGCGATGCCTTTGCCGCAGCCTACGTGCTTGGCGATGCTCTCGGCCTCATCGTCTACAAGGTCAACGGCGATGGTTCGCTGGACGGCACCTGGACCATCACCGGCAAGGATGGAAGCGGGACGGAAACGCTGACTGAAGCGAAGTAGCCTTCGCGGGCCGATGGCCGTCCGTCGAACGATCACGGTCGAAACCATCGACGCTCAAGCAAAACGCCTGCCGCGGGACAAGTACCCGCCGCAGGCGTTTTGGCGAGACGCTTGGAGCGTCCCGGTTTAGACGGAGGACAGTGGCACTCTATCTCTTTGTTTTCATGCATTTCCGAGCGGAAAACCGCTTCGCATCTTTCCTGGAAATGCTCAGGAGAGCTCCACTTTCGCGGTTTTCTCCCGATACGCCTCCTTCGGGTCTCTGCCCAAAAGCAGCTTGATGCCAGCAAACAGGCTGGTCTCATTGAGCCAGATTTCCGCTTCGCTTGGCTCGAAACGCAAAAGGGCGAGCTCGGGATCGTCCTTGCCGCCCTCATACCAGGCGGCGACATACTGGTTCCACAGCCGGTCGATCACAGCGCGGTCATTGTCGAGACGAAGCATCCCGTGAGCGGTCGCAAACAGCTCGTGGTCCTTCGAGGCGAAGGCGAACATGGCAGGCGTGTCCGTGTGGGCATTCTGCGCGACGACAGCACTGCGAACGGTAAAGAACCAGATCGGCCCGTGCTCGCCCTCGACCTGCGCGGTCATCGGACGCGTGTGCCCATGCTCCGCTTCAGACAAACCAAGCATGACGGTCATGTCCGATTTCAACGTTTTCCAGAATTTCGTCTTGAGCTCTTCGGGGCTTGCCAATGTCCTATCTCCTTGACGGTTCAGCGCACCGGCACGGCTCATCTTCCTTGATGACCTCCGGGCAGACGTGAACGGCGTGAAACGAAAAACAGGAGCCGACCTATGGGCCGGCCCCTGGCGTACTCATGCTGACGTGCGACTAGCGGTTGGCGTAGCGGGCGCGCTGCTCTTCGACCTCAGTCGGGCTGTAGGGATCAAGGCTCTCATCGAACCTGTTCCAGCCTTCGGCACGGTAGGCCGAACGGCGGCCTTCCAGATCGACCCAGTTGGAACGCTGAAGGATAGCTTCCGCCTGGGCGACATCACCGTCGGCAACGCGTGCAGTGACCAGTGTGCCACCGCGGCGAACACCTTCGGCGTAGACATGGGCATCCTCCTCCGGCACGCCGGAATCGGTCAGCGCACCGACGATGCCACCGACTGCGCCACCGGCGACTGCGCCAGCGGCCGCACCGGCAGCGGTTGCTGCAAGCCAACCCGCCGCGACCACCGGACCAACGCCTGGGATCGCCATCAGTCCGAGGCCGGTCAGAAGACCGCCGGCACCGCCGACGGCAGCGCCGAGCCCGGCGCCAGTTCCGGCACCCGCTGCTGCGCCTTCGGCATCGTCGACCTTGTATCGGCCCTCGGCGTTGCTTGCGACCATGCTGACATCACCATCGGGGATACCCGAGGCTTTCAGCGCACGCACGGCTTCCGAAGCCTGGTCATAGGTGTCGAACAGTCCTGAAACAGTTTTCATATCGATTTTCCTTGAATGTGTTTGCTAATCTTTCGGCCAACATCAGTTGGCGACGATGTTGCCCTGGTAGTCGAGTGCGACGTTCACGGGCTTTCCGTCCTTGGTGGCGGCCGCCTGCCAGATACCCTTGTCGTCCAACTTCAATCCGCTGACGGCGGTGTAGCCGCTTTCCTGCAGCCGGGCGCGCGCCTGCTCTTCGGTGAAGCTATTGGCGCCGGCAACGGGTGCAGTCGGATTTGTGGTATCGGGCGTCGCTACAGCGGGGGTTTCGGCCTCAGGCGAAGGCGTTGGTGTCTGGGCGTAAGCACTCAAGGTACCTGCCACCAGAAAGGCCGTCGCGGCGATCATTCTTTTCATCGTTGTCTCCTTGGTCCGTCATTGATCGATGCGGGGACAACGCGAGTGATTGGCGATGGTTCCTGTTCAACCTCAGAAGAAATTTAGAATTATCCAATCAACTTAATATGTTACAGACGTGCGGCACGGCGTCGATCGGGCGCGGCGAAGCCCGCCGGTCTCACGACAGCGCCCATCCAAACGCGTGTCGCGCACGAAGGTTCACACACTACATGCTACCGCTCGCATTGAGCGGAAGGTGTTCAAGCCGTCAGAAGGCATCAACATCATGCGCTTCGACGACCACGTTCTTTCGCCCCATCAAGAAACTGCCGTTGTTGAATTTCGACAACGCCCTAGTTCCCGTTCGAGTTTTGATCGGATCAGCATCGGCGACCTGAATGGCGAGCAATCAGAAGAATGACTGGATCAGGAAGGCGGGGGCCGATCAGACGCGAGCCAGTTTTCCCGAGTTGTTCTTCGATCTTGTCTTCGTATTCGCGCTCATTCAGCTCGCGCACAAGCTCGCGTCCGATTTCAGCGCCACGGCCGCTGTCGAGGCGGTTCTGTTGATCCTTGCCGTCTGGTGGGTCTGGATCCACACAACCTGGGTGACCAACCTGCTCGATACCGAGAAGGAGCCTGTCCGTCTGCTGCTGTTCGGGCTGATGTTTGCCGGCGTCCTGCTGGCGATCGCGCTACCCGAGGCGTTCGGCGATCAAGGCCTGGTCTTTGCAGCCATCTATAGCAGCATGCAGATCTGCCGGTCGGTTTTCACGCTGTATGCCTTTCGCCATGCCGACAGGCGGTCGTTCCTGACCTTCCTGCGCATAACGATCTGGATGCTGCTATCGAGCGCCTTCTGGCTTGCCGGCGGACTGATGGAGCTCGAAGGGCGCCTGGTCCTCTGGACGATCGCCCTCCTTGTCGAATACGCCTCGCCGGCCCTGAGATATTACGTGCCTTTTCTCGGCAGATCGCCCGACGAAACCTTGGATGTGTCCGGCGCTCACATGGCTGAGCGCTCAGCGCTGTTCGTCATCATCTGCCTCGGCGAGACCATCCTGACGACCGGCCGCAATGCGACGGAGCACATGACGGATGACATGACTTTTGCGGTATTTTGCAGCGCGTTCCTCAGCACCGGCTTCATGTGGTGGATCTATTTCCACCACGGCCAAGAAAAGGCCGCATCGAAAGCAGAGGCGACATCGAGGCCGGAAACCGTGGCACTCAATCTCTTCACCTATGGCCACCTCCCTGTTGTCGCCGGCATCATCCTGACTGCGGTCGGGGAGGACTTCAGCCTGTCGCATGCCGAGGAACCCAGTTCGCTGAAGCACGCGCTTGCCATGCTCGGCGGCCCGGCTCTCTTCCTCGCGGGAAACATCTGGATCAAGGCCGTCGCCACGCGCCAGTTCCCGGTCTCGCATATCGCCGGGCTCGTGCTTCTGGCGGTCGCGATCCTCATTGTGCCCGTTGCCCCCAACTACATCGTTCAGGCTGTGGCGACCGCGGTGCTGTTGATCGTCGCCCTGTGGGAGTACCTGGCGCTGCGCCGTGTTTCGGCGTCGACAGCCTGAGTAAGCCGGGGCGGAACTTAATCCGCGTCTGCGCATTCCCGAATGCGCAGATCTGGCACGAATGCGCGGAGCTGGAGGATCACTTGCACACATTGACCCGCAAACGGGACCTTCGGAAGGCCGAGCCTCTGTGGGCCGATACGCCGCGCCATACGGTGCGCACGCAAAAACGGGTCCCCGCCCACGATGTCGACGTGCTGATCGTCGGCGCCGGGATCAGCGGCGCGCTGATGGCCAACGCCCTCATCGGCCACAAGCTGCGCATTCTGATGGTGGACCGTCGAAAGCCGATCAGCGGCAGCAGCATGGCCAGCACCGCCATGATCCAGCACGAGATCGACGTGCCACTGCACCAATTGAACCGTGTGCTTGGCGCGGCCGACGCCGCGCGCATCTGGCAACGCTCGGCAAAAGCCGTCGAACACCTCGCATCGCTCGTCGACGGCTTGCAGATCACCTGCCAGTTCGAGCGCAAGAGCACGCTTTTTCTCTCGGGCTCGTCCTATGGCGCGCGCGCGCTTCAGGCGGAAGTGGAGGCGCGGGGGGCAGCAAAGCTTGAAGCAACGCTTCTGCCTCAAGCAGATCTGCGTTCAAGGTTCGACATCGACCGAACCGCGGCGATCGAGACCCGGATTTCCGCATCCGCCAACCCGGCCCAGTTGACATCAGGCTTTCTCCGGCACGCCCAGGCCAATGACATCCCCATCGTCGAAAACGTGGAGATCACCGATATCCGGGAGATCGAGGGCCGAAATGCGGTTGCGACGTCCGATGGCCAGATCATCGCCGCGACCCACGTGGTCTTCTGCACCGGCTACGAGTTTCTGGAGGCGGTGGCACACAAGAACCATGCCATCGTCTCGACCTGGGCACTGGCCACCAAGCCTCGTCATCCACGCCCGGAGTGGCTGGACGACTATCTCGTCTGGGAAGGGGCCGACCCTTATCTCTACTTCCGCTCGACCAAAGACGGCCGCATTATCGTCGGCGGCGAGGACGAGAAAAGCGATGACGCGTTCCGAGACCCGGCAAAGCTGAAGGCAAAGTCGGACATCCTGCGCGAAAAACTTTCCGATCTCATCGGAGTGAGGATCGGCGAGCCCGACTACCGCTGGGCCGCCGCCTTCGGCGTCACGGCACAGGGCCTGCCGATGATCGGGCGTGTTCCCGGCATGCGGAATGCCTTCGCGACCATGGGCTATGGCGGCAACGGCATCACCTTCAGCCAGATCGCCGCCGAAATCATCTCGTCGAGCATTTTAGGGCATGCCGACCCGGACGCTTCACTGTTTCCGTTCGTCTAACGGCGGGCCTGCAGACGAGCACAGCGTTTACCGGGCCATCATTCGTGATAGCTTCTGACAAATCCTAGGGGGATAGACTTGGGCAAGGCAATCGATCAGATCCGCGATCTCGGTGCGCCCTCGATGCAAGGCGTACGGCCGGCCATGCCGACGTCGCTGACCCTCGTCGGCGCCGCGGTCGTCCTCTATCTGGCCCGCGATGTCTTCCTGCCGATCGCCGTCGCGCTGCTGCTGACCTTCGCGCTTGCCCCTGTCGTCGCAGCACTGCGCCGCATCGGTCTGCCCCGGGCATTTGCGGTGATCTCCACCGCGTTGATCACCTTTACCCTGATCGGCATTTTCAGCCTCGTGGTCGCCCTGCAGGTTGCCGAACTGGCCAAAAACCTTCCCGCCTATCAATCCAACATCGTCACCAAGGTGAAGGACCTGAAGGAGGCCGGCGCCGAAAACGGCATCATCGATCGCATTGGCAACGTCGTCGAGCGCATCAACCGCGAGATAGACCGGCCGACCACGGAAACGCCAACCGGCGTCGAAGCTCCGAAGAGAGATCCCCTGCTGGTCGAAATCTATTCTCGCGACAATCCGATCCAGGTCCTGACCAATATCATAGCGCCGCTCGTCGGCCCGGTGGCGATGGCCGGCTTGGTCGTCGTGGTCGTCATTTTCATGCTGCTGGAGCGGGAGGATCTCAGGGACCGGTTCATACGGCTCGCCGGCTTCGGCGACCTGCATCGAACCACCGAGGGCCTGCAGGACGCGGGTACGCGCGTCGGCCACTACCTGCTGATGCAATTGATCGTCAACACCGCCTATGGCCTGCCCGTCGCCATCGGCCTCTGGTTCATCGGCATACCCAATGCAGTGCTGTGGGGACTGCTGGCGATCGTCCTGCGGTTCGTTCCGTACATCGGACCTATCATCGCCATGGTCCTGCCGTTGTTCCTGTCCGTCGCGGTCGACAGCGGCTGGTCGATGCTGCTGTGGACGGCCGGGCTGTTCGTCGCGATGGAGCTGGTAATCAACAATGTGGTCGAGCCGATGCTCTATGGCTCCAAGACCGGGCTTTCGCCGCTGGCAATCATCGTGTCCGCGATCTTCTGGGCGTGGATCTGGGGGCCTGTCGGCCTGATCCTCTCAACGCCGCTGACGGTGTGCCTGGTCGTGCTCGGCAAGCATGTGCCGCAATTCGAATTTCTGCAGGTGCTTTTCGGCAGCGACCCGGTGCTGGCGCCGCACGCGCGCCTCTACCAGCGGCTTCTGGCCGGCGATCCCGATGAAGCGACCGATCAGGCCGAAGAGATCCTCGAAGACGAGTATCTCGTCGATTATTACGGCGCAGTGGCAATCCCCGCTTTGGCTCTGGCGGAACAGGACCGCGCCCGCGGTGTCATGAGCGACGAGCAGCGGCTGCGGGTGGCGGCGAGCGGCCTATCGCTGGTGTCCAACCTCGAAGACATTGCGATCGAGGAAAGTCAGGATGACGAGCTCGAAAACGAGGATGAGAAGAGCGAAGCTGCAAGCCAGCCCATTCCGGACGGCGAAGGCATGACCATCCTTTGCGTCGGCGGCAGAGGCGAGATCGACGACGTCTCGGCCGCCATGCTCGCCCAGGTGCTGCGCGCGGAGGGGGCATCGGCGACGGCGCTGAATTTTCACGAGATCGAACCGGCCAATATCCGCAAGCTCCAGACCGATGCCGTCGATGCGATCATCGTGTGTTTTCTCAATCGGGATTCGATCAAGCATGCCCGCTTCGTCGTGCGCCGGCTCAAGCGCGTCAACACCCGGGCAAGGGTGGGTATCGTCATTTGGGACACTTCGGCCGACGACGCAGCGGCCCAGCACAAGCCCGATACGAGCAAGGAGCAGGTTCCGGGCGCCGACTTCGTTACATCGGACATGACTTCCGCGGCGATCGAGGCACTGACGAAACGACCCTCGCTTCCGCTTGCCCCTCCAAGCAAGACAAAGGCGCGGCGACGTCTGGTGCCGCAGCACGCACAATGACATTGCAAGGCCATCAGAGCGTGGCGGACCGATCGCAGTTAGTTTTGGGCGGCAGAGCCGGATCCCGCACTGCGGCGGCAGGGGCTTCTCCCGTTTCACCACACCAGATGGAACCCATAATGTAAGCTATTTCTTACATACGGATCGCTCCTCTCGTCGGAACAGAGCCATACCTCGCGCGTTGACTGACGCGACCAAGCTGACAATTCCGTCGGCCCGCCAAGGAGGATTTCCCAATGTACGGCAAGTATTTATGTGCGGCAGCCATGGTTTTCGGCCTGACGACGCCTGCGTTTTCGCAGGCCGACATCGTCTGCGACACTGCGTCCTTGACGAAGCTGGAAACGGACGCCAGTTCAATCTCGGACGGCGCCAAAAAGATCGAAGCCACCAAGGAAATCGGAATGGCCAAGGAGGCCATGGCTGCAAACGACATGGAAAAATGCAAGTCCCATATGGGCAACGCGGTCAAGGGCATGGACGCGATGTAACGCGGTCGGTTTCGGCCGCGGCTTAGCCACCCGTCGACCTCGCTTCGCAGAAGATGTACGGACAAAACAAAAGCGCCCGCTCGTTGCCGAGCAGGCGCTTCATGAATTGATCAATGGTCTCAGGCGCGATTAGCGGCCGTAGGCAGTCCGTGCGATCGCCGGAATGTCCGAGCGGTCGATGCCGAGGTCGCGCAATTCGCGAGAGGACATGCGGCCCAGTTCGGAGACCGTCTGCCGGTACTTGAGCCAGTTGTTGAAAGAGCGTGCTACGTTCATGATGATCCCCTTTCCTTGGGCTTTCGAAGCCTAGCTGCCAGTCCTTGGCGCTTCGTTCGCTTCGATGAGGGGAATATAGTCGACAGCCCTCGCGCACAGTAGCGCCAAGACGTCAGCCCACCCCTGCAAGCCGCGCATGGATCATTGTTCCCCTGGGCACTGCAAAAGCCATGAGATCAGGATCAAGCTCCGCCGGCCTCGCGCTCGCTGGCGCTGTCTATCGCCAGTTTCAGGCTTCGCTCAGTGTAGGGCTTTACCAGGAGCACGGCGGACGGGTCCGCACCCGGTGGCACCGACGTCTCGCCCGTGGCAAAGACGATGCCAATGCCGGGACGGATCTCGCGCACCGCCACGGCCAGATCGCCGCCCTGCATATCCGGAAGGCCGATATCGGTCAGCAGGATGTCAATGCTGGTCGCTTCTGCCGCCGAAATCGCCTGCGCTGCAGTCCCTGCTTCAATCACGTCGTGGCCGAGGTCACGCAGCACCTCCGCCGTGTTCATGCGAATGAGAAAGTCGTCCTCGACGAGAAGAAGCTTCAGCGGCGCGCGCTCCTCTGCCGGAGTGGCCGTATTTGTGGCCGCACCCGGCTCGCGCTGCGTCGCCTGACGGCGGTTGGCCAGCAGGTGCCGAATGCGACGATCCAGCGCCTCACGGGTATAGGGCTTCGACAAAAGCTCGACGCCATGGTCGAGCTTTCCGCCGTGCACGATCGAATTCTCGGTATAGCCCGAGGTAAACAACACCACGAGATTTGGAAGGCGCGCCTTGGCGAGCTTTGCCATTTCAGGGCTTTTCAGTGTTCCCGGCATCACCACGTCGGTAAAGAGCACATCGATGGCGACACCGCTTTCCACCACCGACAATCCGCTCTGCGCGTCGCGCGCCGTCAGCACGCGGTAGCCAAGTTCGCCGAGCGTCTCGACCACGGTGTTGCGGACTTCTTCGTCGTCCTCCACCACCAGCACGGTTTCCGTTCCGCCGACGGCAGCACCGGCGGTATGGACGGCCGTTTCGCGCTCTTCCTCGGCAATCTCCCTCGGCAGGTACAGCTTGACCGTCGTCCCGTGGCCTTCTTCGCTGTAGATCTTCACGTGGCCGTTGGACTGCTTGGCAAAGCCATAGACCATGGAGAGCCCGAGACCAGTGCCCTTGCCTTCCGGCTTGGTGGAGAAGAACGGTTCGAAGACCTGCTCAAGGATGTCGGGCGACATGCCAGACCCGGTGTCCGATACCGCCAGAATGACATATTGGCCGGCGCTGACATCGGCGTGCGTTGCGGCGTAATGATCGTCGAGGAAGGCATTGCCGACTTCGATGGTCAGCTTTCCGGCGCCATCCATGGCGTCGCGCGCGTTGATCGCCAGGTTGAGCAGGGCGTTTTCCACCTGCGTCGGATCCGCGAGCGTATTCCAGAGCCCACCGGCAACGATCACCTCGATATCGACGCCCTCGCCGATCGAGCGGCGCAGGAGGTCGTCCATGCCCTTGACGAACCGGCCGACATTGATGACCTTCGGTTCGAGCGCTTGGCGACGGCCGAAGGCCAGCAGCTGGCTCGCAAGCTTTGCCCCACGCGCGACACCCGCGAGGGCATTGTCGACCCGGCTTGCTGCGCGCTCGTTGCCAGAGACGTCCCTCGATAGGAGCTGAAGATTTCCGGCAACCACCTGCAGCAGGTTGTTGAAGTCGTGCGCCACCCCGCCCGTCAGCTTGCCGATGGTCTCCATCTTCTGCGATTGTTGCAACGCCTTTTGCGACAGGAGCAGCTGCTCGCTGCGCTCTGCGATCCGCTCTTCGAGCGTCGCGTTCAGATCCGCCAGAGCCGCCTCGTTCTTCTTGGCGTGGTCGATGTCGGTGTTCGTGCCGACCCAGCGCCACACGTCGCCGCATTCTCCCTTGACCGGAACGGCCCTGACCAGATGCCAGCGATAACGGCCGTCAGCCCTGCGAATGCGAAACTCGGTCTGGTAGACCTCATTTTCCGCCAACGCCGCCGACCACGTTGCCGCCGCCTTTTCCAGATCGTCCGGATGCACGATCGATGCCCAGCCGTTGCCCACGAGTTCCCCAGCGCTCTTGCCGCTGAACGCGAGCACGCGATCGTTGAACCAGTCGAGCTGACCATCCGGCCTTGCCGTCCAGACATGGTTGAGCATCGATTGCGATAGTGTTCTGAATTCCGCCTCGCTTGCCTTCAGCGCCAGTTCGGTGCGCCGGCGGTCGGTGACGTCGCTAAAGAGAACGGCAACATGTTCTGATCCGACCCCGTCGATCGGAAAGGCCTGGACTTGATACCAGCGGCCAAGCGCCTCGGCGGAGTTCTCGAAGCTTACCGGCTCACCGGTGCGGGCCACTTTGCCATAAATATCGAACCAGTACTGTTCATGACCGGCGGCGATATCGCGACGGACGCGCTTGCCGACGGCCGAGGTGATGCCCGTGTGATTCTCGAACGCGGAATTGACCTCAAGGAATTCGTAGTCGACCGGCACCCCATCCGCATCCCAGATCATCTTGATGACACAAAATCCGTCGGGCAGCATTTCGAACAGCGATCGATAGCGCTGGCGGTTCGCATGGGCATCGCTTTCGGCCAATCTGCGAGCGGTGATGTCGAACAGGACGCCGGGGAAACGCGCCGGCCGGTGTCCCTTGGCTTGCACAAGGCGCCCTCGCGCAAGGACATGGGACAGCGATCCATCGGACCGAAGGATGCGGTATTCACTGTTGAACGCAGGACCGCCGGCAACCGCATCCTCGATCTCCCGGGTCACCCGAGCCCGATCGTCCGGATGGATGCCGGCGGCAAAGTGCGCAAGCGGCAGGCCTTCTCTGGCGCTCTCGGGATTCACGCCAAACGCCTGCGCGAAGCGCGTGTCGGCAACCACGCGGTCGGCGGCAATGTCCCAATCCCAGGCGCCGATGACATCGGCGTTGGCAAAGGTCAGCTCGAGCTGCTCCTCCAGCAGTTGCCGGCCGTTGCCTCTCAGCGCCCATACGGAGCCGCCATCCGGAGACGGCACTTTCTCGGCATCGAGATCCTGGGGGCCGGTCGAGCCTATGAAGAAGCCACGCTCATCGAAGATCGCCGACAGCGGTCGCCCGACCACATCGTCGCGCGACCAGCCGAGCAACCGCTCGGCCCCCTCGCTCCAGCCGGAAATCACATTATCGGAACTGACGAAAACAAGCGGCGGCGTGAGCGTGGTGTCCATGGTTCATTTCGTATCGCCGCGACAGGGTCTGCAGGCAGTTGAGAGTGCAACGGGGCATGAAAGCGGTGGTTGGCCCGAAGGGCCTTGCGGGCAAGAAGCTACGTTAAATGTCCGTTTTCGGTCGAAGTTCAAGGCCGCCGCGCGATATTTCGAACCACGATCGAAAGCCGGCATTCCCGGCCAAATAGTGATCGTCAGAATACCCCCTATGAAAACAGCTCGGACGAAAGTCGATATTTTTCAAACGGGTAGCGGAACACTTCGCACCGAGCGCCGTTATCGATCTGTCACGGCAGATCAACTGCCGGTATCATGCAGGAGTTTCATATGAAGTTGTTTCCCATCGTTGCCGCGACCGTTTTCTCCCTGTCTGCGTCGGCAGCCCTGGCACAGGAAGCCGCCGCAACGGGCGCCGACGCAACGTTGGCCGGCCCGGGCCTGACCATGGGCAAGGCCGCGACGATGCCGCTGAAATACGTTAACATCCAGGACAGCGATCTGGTCGTGTCGAAGCTGATCGGCGTTGATCTCTACAACAAGAACGACGAAACGATCGGCGAGATCTCCGACGTCGTCATCGGCGGCGGAAAGTCGGTGATCGGAATTGTTGCAAGCGTCGGCGGCTTTCTTGGCGTCGGCGAAAGCTACGTCGTTCTTGACCCCGCGTCGATCGCCCTTGCCGAAGAAGACGGTACCTGGAAGGCCTATGTCGACACCACCAAGGACGACCTGACGAAGGCGCCGAAACTCGACTACTCCAAACTGAAGAAGTAAGTCGGCAAAGCTAGCCCCATAGCTGACTGAGTATCCGCCTGCACTGGGCTGCAAACGCCCGGTGCAGGCGGATGTGTAATCGCGACGACGATCGTCAGGCGGTGTCTCTGCGGTCCGTGCGCCATATCCGGTCGATGACGTCAAACGCCAGCGCGACGTTGGGATCGGTGCGCCGGGGCCGAAGGCAGACAAAGCCGAGCGTGGTTTCGAGCTTGACCCGGTCGGCAATGACAAGCCCGTTTGCCTGTTGCTCGCCAAGCGCGATCGACTCCCGACAAAGGCTGAGCCCGAGCCCGGTGCGCACCATCGCCAGCATCGATGTTTCCTGATCGACGAGAGCGACAACATTCTGCTTGAGGTTCAGGTCACCGAGCTTTCTAGCAAGCAGCCGGTGGTGAACCGAAGCCGGCGGCGTTCCGATCCAGGGCAAGGCCGCAAGCTCGCTCCAGTCCTTGTCCGCAACGATGCCGGCAAAGGCCGGTGGTGCGACGACACGGTAGGTCAGCCGCGACAGCGGCTTGACGAAAAACTGCGCATCGGGCTCGCGGGCCAAAGCATCTGTGCTCGTGCCGAAGTCATCGAGATCGCCGAGAAAAAAGCCGACATCGAGTTCGTTGCGCTTCAAACCGATGGCGACTTCGCCGCTCATGCCCTGGCGCAGCGTGGTTTCGATGCCCGGTCCGCTTTCGACCAGAGCCTGGAGGAAGGCGCCGAGCCGGGTAAATTCCGGGTCGATGATCGTGCCGATCCGCAGCGTGCCGCGAAGCCGTGCCGTCAGATGCATGGCCGTCTGCCGGAACTCGGTCACCGAAGCCAGCACCTGTTCGCCCTTGGCCGCAAGAAGCGCACCGTCGCGGGTCAGTTCAAGCCCACTGGCTGTTCGATGAAACAGCGTGAGGCCGAGCTCCTGCGACAGGCGCTTTACCTGCAGGCTGACGGCCGGCTGGGTCAGATGCAAAAGCTCGGATGCCCGCGTGACGTTGCCTTCCCGCGCCACGGTGACGAAAGCCCTTAACAATCGCAGATCCAGATGATCAGCCATATAAACTTTCCTTATAATGCTGAGCTCTATTTATCATTGGATTTCGGCATGCGGTAGCCGTTTACTCATCCTTGGGAGGATCGCAATGCCGCGATCGCTGATGGACGTTATAAAGGTAGGGTGATCTTGGTCCGCGGTACGGTGCAAGCCGCGACTCGTTCATCCCCTTTCGCCGAATTGGGAAGTGCTTGCGATGAAAACCGACACATCGACTGCTGACGCCGCCGTTTTCGACTATGTGGTCGTCGGCGCCGGCTCGGCCGGCTGCCTGCTTGCCAACCGCCTCAGCCGCGACCCCGGCAAGCGGGTGCTGCTGATCGAGGCGGGCCGGCGCGACAACTATCCCTGGATCCACATCCCGGTCGGCTACCTCTATTGCATCGGCAATCCGCGCACCGACTGGCTCTACAAGACCGAACCGGAAGCGGGATTGAACGGTCGATCACTGCGCTATCCGCGCGGCAAGACGCTTGGCGGCTGCTCTTCGATCAACGGCATGATCTACATGCGCGGGCAATCGCGCGACTATGAGAGCTGGGCAGCGAAGACCAACGACCGCGAATGGTCCTGGGAGAATTCTCTTCAGGACTTCAAGGCCCATGAGGACCACTACCGGCTCGACGGTGGCGCCGATCCCGCAACCGGCGACAACAGCCGCTTTTCGGACATGCATGGCCGCGGCGGCGAGTGGCGCATCGAAAAACAGCGGTTGAGGTGGGACATCCTGGAATCTTTCGCCGAGGCCGCCGTCGAGGCCGGCATCCCGCGATCGACAGACTTCAACAGCGGTGACAACGAGGGGGTCGGCTATTTCGAGGTCAACCAGAAATCGGGCTGGCGGCTGAACACCTCCAAGGCCTTCCTGCGGCCAGTGCGCCACCGACGCAATCTGGTCATCTGGACTGAGGCCGAAGTCGAAAAGCTGATGATCGAAACGTCAGCCGATGGCGTCAAGCGCTGTTCGGGCGTCTCGCTTTTCCGTGGCAACGACAAGGTGACGGTGCGGGCGAAGACCGAGGTCATTCTCTCGGCGGGAGCGATCGGCTCGCCGCAGATCCTGCAACTCTCGGGCATCGGACCGGCCGCGCTGTCGCAGGCCATGGGCATCTCCGTCGAACAGGAGGCCCCCGGCGTTGGCGAGAACCTGCAGGACCACCTGCAGATCCGCGCGGTCTTCAAGGTGAAGAACGCCAAGACGCTCAACACGCTGGCGAGCAATCTTGTCGGCAAGGCCCGGATCGGGCTCGAATATGTGCTTAAGCGCAGCGGGCCGATGAGCATGTCGCCGTCGCAGCTCGGCGCCTTTACCCGCTCCGACCCAGATCGCGCCCATGCCAACCTCGAATATCACGTGCAGCCACTCAGCCTCGACGCCTTCGGCGAGCCGCTGCACAGTTTTCCGGCCTTCACCGCCAGCGTCTGCAATCTCAACCCGACGAGCCGCGGCCATGTGCGGATCCGCTCGCGCCATCGCGGCGACGCCCCGGCCATCGCCCCGAACTATCTGAGCACGGACGAAGATCGCAAGATCGCCGCCGACAGCATCCGGCAGATCCGGTCGATTGTCAGCCAGCCGGCGCTTTCGCGATACGAGCCGGTCGAATGGAAGCCCGGAGTGGAATTCCAAAGCGATGGTGAATTGGCGAAACTTGCCGGCGATATCGCCAACACCATCTTCCATCCTGTCGGCACGGCCCGGATGGGCGACAAGGACGACACCATGGCCGTCGTCGACAGCCGGCTCAAGGTCCGGGGGATCGAGGGACTGCGCGTCGTCGACGCCAGCGTGATGCCGACCATTACCAGCGGCAACACCAGCGCGCCGACCATGATGATTGCGGAGAAAGCCGCTCGCTGGATTATCGCAGACGCGCAGAAGCGGGCATAGACAGGCCGCACCCAGGCTGCGGTCGGCACTAGGCACATGACGGGTGCGCCTCGCTTTACAAGCCAAGGCGCACCGGCAATTGCTATTGGAACATGCCCTTCGGCGTCTCGCCCTTGAAGAAAGGGACGATCAGGGCCTCGAGCAACTCCGGCTGGTTGATGACGGCCGTGTGCGAGGTTGCCGGCAGGATGGCGAGGCGGGAGGCGGGAAGCGGCTTGCCCATGTCTCCCATGCCGCCGCCGCCAAGCAACCGGAACATCGCGACCGTATGCTCCAGCGTCGCGACATCGGCATCGCCGGCAATCACCAGCACCGGAGTCTTCATCGCCTTGACATCCTTTTCCCAGGCCATCGGCTCCTTCTCAAGCGCGATCAGCTTGGCGACGAGCGCCGGGAAACCATCCGGGTTGGCGGCAAGTTTGCGATAGTCCTCGGCAAACGGCATGCCGGCGAACATCTCGACAGTCATCTGCGGAATGAATGCCTTGAACTCGGGCTGCCAGCCCTCGGCATCGTAGCCGACAGAAGCTGCCGCCAGCTTGTTCACCTTGTCGGGGTGGCGGATGGCGAGTTGCAGCCCGGCCGCTGCCCCCATGGAATAGCCGAAGACGTCCGCCTTCTTGACGCCGACGGCATCCATGAAGGCAGCCACGTCGTCCGCGAGATTTGGATAGGTGATCGGCCGGTCGATGTCGGTCGTGCGCCCATGCCCCTGGAACTCGATCGCATAGACCTTGTTGGTCTCGGCGAGCTTGGGAATGATCGCGCCCATCGACGGAATGGTCATATAGGCGCCGTGCAGCACGACCAGCGGCTCGCCCTCGCCGGACACTTCGTAATACATCGTCATGCCGTTGACTTCGACGCGCTTGCCGACCGGCTGGCTGTCGGCAAGCGCGGGCCCTGCAATGAAGAAGGCTGCGGCGATAAGGGCAGTCCGAAACATATCTCTTTCCTCACGGTTTCATGCGTTCTGACAGTAAGACGAGCGAACGCCGCACGCGCCGACATCGCCCTTGATTTTTTTCGCGCAGCCTCCCGCAATGCCCGGCGCACCTACCGCGCGCTAAACCCATGCACCGTCACAAAACTGTCATAAACAGAGGGCCGGGTCGCGGGCGTTCAGTTCCGATTGGCCACGACAACGCGAGGACGAGACGCCATGAGTGCCAAGGCACAGACGCATTCGCCGAAGGCCCCAGCCGGCCGGTGGCATCGCTCGGAGGCCGGCACGATCATCGCCGTTCTCCTCGTTTCTGTCGCCATTCTTGCGTCGCTGGTGGTTGCCGACCGGGTGTTCGGGATCGATTACTACGATCTCGTTCGCGACCCGAACGCGATCGCCCGCAACCCCGGCTATTTCGGCATCGTCTCCAACATCGGGATCATCTTCTGGATCGTCGGCGCAACCGCGGCACTTCAGGCCTTCGCGGCAACGTTCGTCGAGGGGGCCACGCCTCTCACGCGAACATTGCTCGCCGGCGGGCTCTTCGCAGCTCTCATGGGTATCGACGATTTCCTCATGCTGCATGAGGCCGTCGCGACCATGGGCATCCCGGAAGAAGTGGTTCTCCTACCGCACATGATCCTGCTGGGTGCACTCTGCTCCTGCGCCTACAGCGTTCGGGCAGCAACGCCGCGATTGCTGCTTGTCGGTTCTGTCCTGTCGATGGGACTGTCCTTCGCCACCGATATGGCGCCGGTCCATGTCGGTGGGGCCACCTTCGTCGAAGAGGCCTTCAAGCTCGTCGGCATCCTTTTCCTGACCACCTATCTCGTCGCCATCAGCCACCAGGCGCTGCGACATGGCGGGGCGCTGAAGCGCCCGGCCATCGGATAGGAGCCGGCATTGGCTGACGCGCGGTCACTTTGTCCCGCCCTTCAGCGCCCCCTCCAGGAAGACATACTTCATCGCCGTCTGCGCCGCCTGTATCCGGCGGTCACCACGCCCGCCATGGCCGCCTTCGGTCTCCTCGAAGAAGAGCGCATTTGCATGGCCGGCAGCCTGCAGCTTCGCCGCCATTTTGCGGGCGTGACCGGGATGCACCCGGTCGTCTGCGGTCGACGTCGTCAGCAGCACCGGTGGATATTCGGCGTCGTCAGCGACGTGCTGGTAGGGAGAATAGCTTGCCAGCCATGCCGCTTCCTCGGGCTTCGTGGGATCGCCATATTCGGCCATCCAGGACGCGCCCGGCGGCAATTCCGTATAACGAAGCATGTCGAGCAGCGGCACTTCGATGATGACAGCGCCGAAAAGCTCGGGCCGCTGGACCAAGGAAACGCCGGCGAGCAGGCCGCCATTCGATCCACCTTGAATGCCGAGCATCGAAGGGGTCGAGATCCCGCGCCGCACCAGATCTTCTGCAACGGCGGCAAAGTCGTCGAACGCGTTCTGTCGCTTCTCCTTGAGTGCCGCCTGGTGCCACCGAGGACCGAACTCGCCACCACCACGAATATTGGCCTGGACATAAACATAGCCCTTTTCGAGCCAGAGCTTGCCGCGCACGCCGGCATAACCGGGCAGCAGCGGGACTTCGAAACCGCCATAGCCGTAGAGCAAGGCCGGCACCGGCTCCTGCTGGTCGCGACGCCGCACGACGAAATAGGGAATGAGTGTGCCGTCCTTCGAGCGCGCCTCGAACTGTTCCGAGACCAGCTCGGACGCGTCGAAGCGCGCCGGCTGCGCCTTGACCGTCGTCAGCGTCGCGCCGTCGTCGTCAGACCAGATGATCGAGCTCGGCGTCAGGAAGTCAGTGAAGGAGAACGAGACGCTGGAGCCGAACTGATTGATATGGCTAATGGCGACATTGCCGTTTTCGGGCAAGGCAACCGGCGTGAGCGACCACCCGTGCTCGCCGCGCTCCGCAAACACCACGCGACCGCGCACATTGTCCATGAGACTGACGAACAGGCGATTGCGCGTACTCGCGACATGCGCGATCGAAACGCGCTCTGCGGGCGGCAGCACCGTCTCGATGGCACCGATGTCATCCCTCTCCAGCCAGCGCTTGAAATCGAAGGCGTAAAGTCCGTCTGGCAGGCATATCGCGCCGCCCGGAGCGGACCAGGGGCTGCGCACGCCGAAGACGATCTGACCCTTCAAAAGGGCGATGTCGCCGACATCGTCCGGCAGCGGCAGCCGCCGGTTTTCGCCCGAAGCGAGCCTGAGAAAATGATGGCCGGAATAGAAGTCGATCGATCGCGTCAGCAGCAGGTATTGCGCGTCACCGTCGAACTCGAGTGCCCCGCCGACAGCAAGATCCTCAACCTGGCCCTCGAAGATCGGCACCGCCTCGGCGAGGCTCGTTCCGCGTTTCCACAATTTGACCACGCGAGGATAGCCGGATTGCGTCCTCTCGTCCGCCTCGAAGGCGGCCGCAACGATGACCGTATCGATGTCGAGCCAGCTGAAATTCGATTTCGAAACGGGTGCCTGAAATCCGCCCTCGACAAAGGTCCCGGTTTCGATGTCGAACTCGCGCATTTCACTGGCATCGCCGCCATCCGGTGACAGGTTCAGGAGGCAACGGTTGAAATCCGGATAGAGACGGCGCGCGCCACTGAACACCCATTTGACGCCCTCCTGAGCCGAAAGCGCGTCGAAGTCGATGATCGTTTGCCAATCCGGCGCGTCGGTCTTGTAGGAGGCGACGGTGGTGCGGCGCCAGAGGCCGAGGACATTCGCCTTGTCCTGCCAGAAGTTATAGACGTGGCCGCGCAGTTCATAGCCGACCGCGATGTTGTCTTCTGCCGTCATCAGTTCCAGCGCCGTTTCGTACAGCGGCCGGTAGGAAGGGTCGCCCTGCAGCCTGTCCTTCGTCAGCCCGTTCTGGCGATGCACCCAGTCGAGCGAAGCACCGGACGTCCTGTCCTCGAGCCAAAGAAACGGATCGTCGCCAATCGTCGAAAGATTTGGGGAAACGGGCTTGGTCATGAACTCTCCAGCGGCAATATCAGTGAAGCAATCGGGACGTGTAGCAGCGGTATATGTTGTCTCATCACCTGGCTTTGCAATGCCAAAGGTCGATTAACGGCTTGCCCTGTTTGGGCCGGCAGGGCTTGCCTATCGGCTGCCTGGAAGGCTTTGTCACTCCTGCTACGTCGCATCGTCCCCGAGCAAGTTGCCTGTTCGCGGGTCGGCAAGCTGTGCCAGGCAGACCTCGCGCACGCAGCCGCGCAGCCAACGATGGGCCGGATCGGCATCGAGTCGCGGGTGCCAGAGCATCGAAACCGTAACCTCGGGCACCGGGACCGGCAGTGCAAAACTATGCATGCCGGCGCGCAGATTTCCGGTATGCCGCTCAGGCACGCTGGCGATCAGGTCCGATCCGCGCGCCAGTGCCAACGCTGCAGAGAAGCCCCCAACCGTGGTGACGATCAGCCGCGCGAGCCCGAGCTTTTCCAGGGCGTCGTCGATCGGGCCCCGCTCAAGGCCCCGCCGGGAGACGAGCACATGCCGCCCGCCGGCATAACTGGCCGCTGTCATCGGGCCTTTGCTCAAGGGGTGCTCTTTGCGGACGACACCGATGAAGCGGTCGCGGAGCAAGGCCTGTGTGCGCACCTCGGGGCCGGTCGAAAGCCCGACCACGCCTGTTTCCAGATCGACGCTGCCGTCGCGCAGCGCGGTGCTCTCCTTGTTCGGCTTTGGCAGGAAGCGCAGGCGGACACCTGGTGCTTCAGCGGAGATGCGTCGGAGAAGGTCTGGGCCGAAGTTCTCCACGAACCCCTCGCTCGTGCGCAATGTGAAGGTCCGCACAAGCTGTTTGAGCTCCAGCATATCCGTCGGGCGCAGAACCGCCTCGGCGTCATCGACGAGTTGGCTGACGCGCTCGCGCAGTTCCAGCGCCCGCGGCGTCGGAACAAGCCCGCGTCCCGCCCGCACCAGAAGCGGGTCTCCTGTCACCTCTCTCAGCCGCGCCAGCGCCCGGCTCATGGCCGAAGGGCTGAGCCGCAACCGTTCGGCCGCACGCGCGACGCTGCCCTCCGCGAGCAGAACGTCAAGTTGGACCAGCAGATTGAGATCGGGTTTCGACATCCGCTCAGTATAGCGCAGTGTCATTGGGATGTGGCGTCTAATGCATGAATAAAGTGCAAACCGTGCGCGTTCCGCCATGTCACGTAAAGACCTAGGCTTCCGGCAGCTCCATTTCGGAGATTGCCAAGGAAAGGAAGTGTGTCTTGAAGCGAAGGATTGCAGCACCCACAGAGCCAGCCGCCGAATGCAGCGAACTGACGCGTTCCGTCCGGTGGTCGCTGGCCGGCCTCTCGCTCACCATGTTGTTGTCCGCACTCGGCACCAGCATCGCCAATGTCGGCCTGCCGACACTCGCTCGCGTTTTCGAGGCGCCGTTCCAGGACGTGCAATGGGTGGTCCTTGCCTATCTGCTCGCCATCACCGCACTGATCGTCGGCGTCGGCCGGCTTGGCGACATTGTCGGGCGCCGCCGGCTGCTGCTCGGTGGTATCGCGGTCTTCACGCTGGCATCGGGCTTGAGCGGCCTTGCTCCGACGCTTTGGTTGCTGGTTGCCGCCCGCGCGGCCCAGGGGCTCGGCGCGGCGGTCATGATGGCACTCACCATGGCCTTCGTCGCCGAGACCGTGCCAAAGGCACGGACCGGCAGCGCCATGGGATTGCTCGGAACGATGTCGGCCATCGGCACCGCACTCGGGCCGCCCCTCGGCGGTGCGTTGATTGCCGGCTTCGGCTGGAGCGCACTTTTCCTCGTCAATGTGCCGCTCGGAATCCTCACATATGTTCTCGCGCATTGCCATCTGCCTGCCGACCGCAACGCCGCGACGCGCGCCGACGCCCGCTTCGATGTTTTCGGTACCCTGGTGTTGGCATCGACGCTGGTCGCCTACGCGCTTGCCATGACCATCGGACGTGGGCATTTCGGCCCGCTCAATGTCGTACTTCTCTTGGCGGCGGCCCTGGGCGTCGGGGCTTTTGCAATGGTCGAGACAAAGGTCGCCTCCCCATTGATACGCCTGACAACATTTCGAGATCCGGCCTTGAGCGCGAACCTGATCACCAATGGGCTGGTCTCGACGGTGATGATGACGACATTGGTTGTCGGTCCCTTTTATCTCACGCGCGCTCTGGGGCTCGATGCAGCCGTGATCGGACTGGTCATGTCGGTTGGCCCGGTCGTGGCGGCCATCAGCGGCGTTCCGGCGGGCCGCTTCGTCGATCGCTTTGGCGCACGACCGGTAATACTGGCCGGACTGACGGCAATCGCGACCGGCGCCGTCGGATTGTCCACTCTGCCGGCAACGCTCGGCATCCCAGGCTATCTTGCACCCATCGTCATCGTTACCGCCGGTTACGCCTTGTTCCAGGCGGCCAACAACACGGCCGTCATGGCAGACGTGCCACCGGATCGCCGCGGCGTCATTTCAGGCATGCTCAACCTGTCGCGCAACCTGGGGCTCGTCACCGGCGCCTCGGTCATGGGTGCGGTTTTCTCCCTGGCATCGGCGGCCTCCGACATCTCCACGGCACCGCCCGAGGCCGCCGCGACAGCCATGCGTGTCACATTTGCGGTCGCGGCGGGCCTCATTCTCCTGGCAATCGTCATTGCTGTTGCGGCTCGCGCTTTGACCGTCCGCTCCGCGTCGATTGACGATGGGCTGCGAAATAGAACGCGGTGAAGGCAGGTTCGCATCCGCGCCCATCGAGATCAAAGCCGACCTCTACTCCAGATCGACCGAGGTAAACACCCGGCAGTTGGCAGCCGCCGGCACCGTCCTGCAGGCTTCGGCAGACGTCAGCAGCTCGACCCCGCCAAGCTTGGTCGTCAGCTTCATCTCCAGCATGGCGACTGGCTCGATCTTGCGGATGTCGGCAGCGGGCGTGATCTTCATCAGGTCGACGACGGCGCCACCGACGCCCATCTCGGCAAGATAGGCCTTGAGCTTGCGCTCGGTCGACTTGCTCATTTCATAGGTCTTGTAGCCGCCTATGTTCTTGCGGCTGACAACCTTCTTGCTCGTCATCGTCTTCTTGCCGTTCACGATCCGATATTTGGCCCGATAAAGGGTCTCGATCTGGACGTAGGTCGTGGTGATCTGGTGGACGCCCAGATATGCCCACTCGCCGACCACTCGACCGGTGCCGCCGGCCAGCATCAGCGGGCAGGATGAGTTGCAATAGGCTTCACCGGAATGGGCGATGCCGATCCGGCGCGCGCCGTGACGGTCGCTGTCAATGCAATCCTCCTGCTCTGGCTGGCAGTCGATGAGCTGGGTCTTGCCCACCGCCACCTCGATCTGCCGCGCCCGGATCATTCTGCCGATTGCAAGCGCCGCGTCGACGTCGCCGCCCGGCGACGTCACGACGATCGGCAGGCGACGATTGCCGATCGACTTGAGCAGTTTCTTGAAGATGGCCGGGCTTTCGTCAACGATCGTGCCCTCTGCCGATATCCACTCGGCACAGGTCGGCTCGCAGCCGGGCTGGCCGCTGCGAACGACGAGAAATTGCATTTCGGCACCGTCAGGCTGCGATGCCCGAGCCGCCCCGGTCGACGCGACCGTTGCCATCGCAAGACAGGCAATAGCCACTGACCACCGAAGCACTTCGCGTGAAAATGCCGTGCCGCGCAAGGAAGTGCACCTCCCCTCGACTGTCTTGCACCGGAGTTCCAGAGCGGAACAATCGCGTCCCCGCCCTTGTCCTACATCCCCGGTGCTGCGCCGGATTGAAGAAACGCCATGCCGTAAATGTGCGTACCGAAACGAATGGCCCATCCCGCACGACTGTTGAAATCGTGCATCAGACGGCGAAACGAAAATGCGGATTGCATCGATCTGGAATGAAATCGAAAATAGCACGGCCGATCAATATGAGGCAATACTCATATAAGCGTAGTCGGTGCGTAAACGCGGTCCGATCGGCCTGTTCGGCGCGCGGCCTTACGACCGGACGCGGCCCTGACATCTCAAAAAGCTGTCCATCAGCGGTGCGCCTTCAGCGTCCGTGCCGGTGCGGTAGCAGGATAATTCCCGCGCGCGCGATCGATCAGACGCGCAAGGGGCTAGATACGTCGCTGACGCTTTGACAACATAGGCGCTCAAGGCAGGGTTTGCGATTCGATGACGATATTCTTCAAGGCAGCGATTTCCGATGACGTGGCGTTCGGGATGATAGAGCGGTGTTTTTCCGATCCGGACGACTATGACGGCTATCTCGACATCTTTAGCGATCACACCGAGCAGACCATTTCTTGGAGCAAGGGCAGGTCGGCGGACGAGTTCAAGGACCAGATAACCGAGGCATTGCGATCAGCCTGGGAGACGGCACGCTTCTTTCAGGTATACGAACGGCGGGAAGATAGAGACGACGCGGGCACCAATGAAATTCGCCGGGCCGCAATAGATCTGACGCGTGCCTATGGCGGCGTGATCGTGATCACGCTCAGCCTGCTCGGGCGGCGCAGCAGCGCGAACGACCTCGAACTGGTGTTCCTTTGCTTCCAGGAGGACGCACAGCGCCGGAATTTTCGCGTGCGATACGATGGAAAGTTCGTGCCGGCCTGAAGCCGTGGATGCTTGACGGCGGGAAAACGAAGACCGACGACGACACATTGCGGTGTCGGCCAGCCGGACACGGGATCTATGTCCAGGAGCGAGATGTCAGCCGGTCAAGACGACAGCGGAGCATAGAGCGCCGTGCGTTCAGAGAAACGCACGACGGACGCTTGCATTTTGATGCCATTGCATCTTACCCGCGTTCAGCGAAGCCACTTGAAAGCGGGATACTTTAGTGGAGCTTTCTTGAGAGCAGCAGTGAGGACGTGATCTCTTCGAGCATGTGGATGTCCTCGTTGAGTGTCGTGCGATGCTTGTGCGACAGGTTGACGAGACAATCCGCCACCTCGTCCGACGTCCAGCCGGCTGCCTCCGCACGCTCGACCAAATCCAGGAAGGCATCTTCAACCGCGCATTCGCAATCCGGCTCGCGATCCGGGTGTCCGTGACTGACCAGCGGTACGGCTATCTTGGTCATGAGTGATCCTCCCGGATAAAGAATAGTCCCGCGGTAGGAGCCTGCAAAGCGACTAAAGTCGTACTTTTACGGCGACTTTGGTATTCGGCGATGCCGCTTGCCAAGAGCGCCGGCAAGCTCTCATCGATCGCTAAACAATCTGACAGCGGCCGCGGCCGCAACGCGTCATTTTGCCATCATCGGAAACGAAATGAAGGGAGATGACCCGATGTCCGACACAACTTCATCTCATGACAACCTGATCTATGTCTCCACCCGACGGATCGCCCCGCGGCAAAGATTTGCGGCTCCGGCCGAACTCGGAGCGCAAGGCTTGCTCTGGCGGCTTTTTTGGCGCGTTTCGCGCTGGATGGAAACCCGGCGGGGACGTCTGGACCTGCTTGCGCTTTCCGATCATCAGTTGAAGGATATTGGCCTGTCGCGCGGGGACGCCTATAACGATTTCTACCAACGCGACGAGTAGGACTGCAATGTCCCAGTTTTCGTGCCAGACGCTTCTCGACACGTCGATCGCCTCGCTTCGGGACGTGGTGTGCGATGGTTCGTGCCGCGGGAAAAGCGGCGAGGAATGTGCGCATCGAACAAGCCTCGTTTATCCCTATCGTGGTGTCTTCATGCGGCACGTCGGCAGGGCCGATACGGTGGCTGAATCCAATCAGGTGATCTTCTTCAACCGCGGAGAAGACTACCGCGTCAGCCACCCGGTCGAAGGTGGCGACGCATGTCTCGACGTGCAGGTGGACGAAGCCGTCCTCAACGAGCTCGCACCGAAGGAGCAATTGCGCTCGGGCGCGCTTGCCTCGTTCAAAAGACCGCGCCGGCGCATCGACCCGCGAGCGCAGGCGCTGGTCGCCTTGTTGCGCTACAGCCTTCATCGCGGGGTCGCAGAAACGCTCGAAGCCGAGACCCTGACGCTGACATTGATCCGGCGTTCGCTCGGCGAGCGCACGTCGCACGGCGCTGCCACCACCTACGGCCGGGAAAAACTCGTCGATCGGGCGAAGCTGGTTCTTTCAAGCGATCTCGCCCGCCGCTGGACCCTGGCCGAGGTGGCAACGGAGGTCGGTGTGTCGCCGGTCTATCTGACCCAGATGTTCCAGCAGGTCGAAGCCATGCCGCTCTATCGCTACCAGCTGCGGCTGCGGCTTGCCCGGGCGCTGGATCTGCTCGGCTCCTGCCGTGATTTGACGGCCCTCGGCCTCGACCTCGGCTTTTCCAGTCACAGCCATTTCAGCGCCTCCTTCAAGCAGGCTTACGGGCGCACGCCCGCCGAGTTCCAACGCGCCCTCCATCTTCGCTGATCTTCAGCGCCGTCGCCACACGGCACCGGCACCGGCACCGGCCGACATGCGGTCTTTTACCGTTGGTTCCATATAGCCGTTGCCGTTGCCGTTGAAATTTAACTGGACAAAAATAATCATAAAAAAATCCGGGATCGGTGAAAAAAAATCCGGAGCCCGTCGTCTTTGTTTGAAAGCGCATTGCTGACGCACCGCGCCGAAAGCCGAGACGGGTGGAAGATGAGCTCACCGGAATGCCGTAACGGACGTCTGCCTTTTGAAGCGGAACGTGGCCGCACCGGTCCGTTTCTGCCGGGAGGGCCGGCGACGGACGTGTTCGCGTTCACGACCTTGCACGCAATGCCGCGGACGCACATTGCTTCCGTCCGCAGCAACCGTTCCACCGGACGCCACCAGTGGCGCCCGTCCGAATCGCCCTCATGTGGCGCGCGGCCTATAGCCGGCCCTATCTTTCGCCAATCCCATCCGCCTCCACCGGCGGCTGGCAGACCGCGCGTGACGCACACCGCGCCGACCTGAAGCAAATCACCACGAAAATTCAATGCGTTGCGCCTCCCACGCGACGCGATTGCGCGACCTTGCATGTCGCGTGCCGAGGATTGAAAAAATGAAATCGTCTAGGCAAATCGCAGAAACTGCGACCTTTCAAAGCTTCGCCAACTGCTATCTCCGCGAGGTCAATCCCGGCGTGCCGGTGATGCATCGGACCGCCGGCGGATCCTGCGACAGCATCGAATGGTCGCTTCCCCGTCAGCAAATGATGCTGCGCGTCGAGGTCACCTCATCGTCCCTTTGCGGTCCGTTTCACTTCGGCAGGGCATGGGCGCGCAACGTCTCCGATCCATCCTGGCGGCCAATCGAGCTGATGTCCGCGCTTCATATGCTGGTCCAGGCCGCCTATCGCCAGGACGATACTGGCCCATCTGACGCGCTGCGCGGCTTCGAACTCGAGCTTCTGATCCGGGTGCTCGAAAGCTACCAGCAGACCGCGCTTTACATCGACAAGGCACTGCCGGATCCAAAGGACCCCGGTGAATTTCTCGAGGCCGAGCAGTCTCTTGTCTTCGGGCACTGGCTGCACCCCACGCCGAAGAGCCGGCAGGGCATGACCTACTGGCAGCAGGAGAGCTATGCGCCGGAGCTGCGCGGTCAATTCAAGCTGCATTACTTCGCAGCAAAGAGGGACCACGTCAGCCACGCATCCGCCCGCAGGGCACAGGCGCCGGACATCGTGCGTTGCCTGTCGAGGCTCGCTGCGGACGGCTTGGCCCTTGCCGGCGACGAATGCCTGCTGCCGATGCACCCGCTGCAGGCCGAAGCCCTGCTTCTCGATCCGCGCATCCAAGCTCTGCAGCAGTCCGGCACCCTGCGTCACCTCGGCCCGGCCGGTTCGCTCTTCAGCGCCACATCCTCCGTCCGCACGGTCTATGGTGCTGACGAGGACTGGATGCTCAAGTTTTCGCTGCCGGTGCGCATCACCAACTCCGTCCGCCTGAACCGAAGGCAGGAGCTGGAGGCCGGCGTCGCCATGGCCAAGCTGATCGATAGGATCGGCCTTTCCGAGCGTTCGACAAACTTCCGGATCATCCAGGACCCGGCCTATATCACGCTCGATCTGCCGGGCGAGAGCGAGAGCGGGTTTGAGGTCATCCTGCGCGAAAACCCTTTCGCCCACGGCCGAGGACAGGGCGTCATAACCGTGGCGGCGCTGACGGCTGACCCGCTTCCGCAAACGCCATCAAGGCTCGAAAAACTGCTGCGCACGCTGGCCACCCGGGATGGTGAGCCTCTCGTCGACATCTGCATCGCCTGGTTCCAGCGCTATCTCGATTGCGCGGTCGAGCCGCTGATCCGGCTTTACGACGACTACGGCATCGCGCTTGAAGCGCACCAGCAAAACAGCCTGCTCGACATCGGCGCCGGCTACCCCTCGGTCAGCTACTACCGCGATAACCAGGGTTTTTATCTCTCGGAACGCTATCGCAACCTGCTTTCGAGCCACGTCCCGGAAACCGGGACGATCCCGTCGCTCTACTTCCCCGAAAGCGAAATCCGCGACCGCTTCGCCTACTATCTCATCGTCAATCAGGTCTTCTCCGTCATCAGCCGCATGGGCCACGACGGACTGTGCGACGAGGTCACGCTGCTGCGGGTGCTGAGAAACCACCTGGAGCACTGCGCACGTGCGATGACCGGCGCCGGACGCGACTTCGCCCGGCACGTGCTCGACCTGCCGACGATCGCCTCCAAGGCCAACCTGACCACCCGACTGTTCAATGTCGATGAACTGCAATCCGACCACGCGCCGATCCTGTATCGCCCGGTTCAAAACCCATTGCGGGCACCGGCGGCGCTGACGGCATCGAGGACAAGCCATGCCATTGCCTCTTGAGATCAAGGGACGCCCGGACGATCGGGTGCTTCGCCAGCTTGTCGCCGCGCTTCTCTTCGAAGGCATCATCGAGGCGCGTCGAAGCGGCGGCGACGGCTCGACGCATTTCCGCTGGACCCTCGGCGGCCGCGACTTTCGATGCGATGCTTTGCTCGGCGCATTCGGGCGCGTTCGGCCGCTGCCAGGATCAGTGCAGATGCGCGAAGACAACGGCAGCTGGAGCGAGGCGTCGCTCTCGCTTCTGGTCTCCGCCCTGCCCGGCACCGGCATCACCCGGGCGAAGCTTCTGAACGAGATGAAGCAGACGATTGCCTTTTCCGCGTGGAACGATCGCCACCTTGCCGTCCGTCCCCGCCGTGAGATGGTCTTCGCCGAACTCGAGGGCGCCATCGACGAGGGGCATCCCTACCATCCCTGCTACAAGGCGCGCACCGGATTCTCTGCCGCCGACCACGCGCTGTTCGGTCCGGAGGCCGGCGAGCCGTTTCAACTCGTCTGGCTGCTTGTTGCCGGCCGCCATCTGCGCCAGGCCCTGCCCGACGGCGAAGAGGCGTTCTGGCAGGCCGAACTTGGCGCGGAAACCTGGGCGCAGCTTCAACGAATGCGAGAACAGCTCGGCGCCTCCACTGAGGATTTCGGACTCGTGCCGCTGCATCCCTGGCAATGGCGCAATCTGAGCGAGACGCTCGTGTCCGGCTGGATCGCGGCCGGCGACGCCCATTGCCTCGGCCTTGCCGGCGACCACTACACGGCCACGCAATCGGTGCGCTCCTTGCTCAACCGGGATCGGCCGCTGGCCGCCAGCATCAAGCTGCCGCTCAACATCGTCAACACGTCCTCCCGGCGCATTCTCGAGCCACACTCTGTCTGCACGGCGCCCGTCATCTCCCGCTGGATCGGCGAAATGGTTGCTTCCGACGCGGTGTTTGACGAAGATTATCCGCTGACCATCCTGCAGGAATATGCAGGCATCATCGCCGATGCCGACGAGCCGCTGGCCGGCCAAGTCGGTGCTATCTGGCGAGAGAGTGCCGTGGCGACGCTCAAAGACGGAGAAGCCGTCATCCCCTTCACCGCGCTGATGATGGTGGAGACGGACGGACGTCCCTTTGCCGACGACTGGATCACGCGCTTCGGGCTGATGCCATGGATCAACCGATTGCTCGAGATCGCCGTCCTGCCGGTCTGGCATCTGCTCGTTTATCACGGCATCGCCGTCGAGGCCCATGGCCAGAACATGCTGCTCGTCCACCGCGACGGATGGCCGGTGCGGCTGATCCTGCGCGATTTTCACGAGAGCATCGAGTTCTCTCCGGCCTTCCTGCGCGAACCGGAAAAAGCGCCCGATTTTCTGTCTCTGCATCCGTCCTACCGCGACGCCGAGCCCGACCAGTTTTACTGGACGGACAATCTGGATTCGCTGCGTGAACTGGTGATGGACACGCTGTTCGTCTACAACTTGAGCGAAATCAGCCACCTTCTCGCCCATTGCTACGCGCTCGGCGAACCGCTGTTCTGGCAGCGTGTCGAGAACCTGCTGTCATCCTACCCGCACAAGCACGGCATGTCGGGCAGGCAGGCTCGGCTCGCCCATGACAGGCCCGAAATACTCACCGAATCCCTGATGACGAGGAAGCTCCTCGCACGCAAGCCGGAGTACCACCACGTGGTGTCCAATCCGCTTGCCGCGGACAAGCTTCAACGAAGGAGAAGGCCATGATCCGCATCGACGACAGGCTCCATGATAACGCCTATTTCGAAGAGACATCCGCACGCCTGGCCGCACAGATCGGCCTGAAAGACCGCGACGACGGACGCTACGCGGTCTGCTTTGCCGAAACGGTCGAATGGCTCGCATTGTTCTTCGCCATCCGCAAGGCCGGCGCCAGCGTCTTGCCGATCCATCCGGGCACGCCCTACGCCGCGGCGCGAAAGCTGGCGGTCGGGGCCGGCTGCGATCGCCTTTTTTACAACAGCCTGACGGCAGAAGTGCTGGAACGGTCGGCGGACGTCTCGCCCGTCGGCACGCTCCTGCAGATGAGTTCCGGTACGACTGGCGCGCCGAAATGTGTGGCGCGAAGCTGGGAAGATATCGACGCCGAGATCGAAAGCTACATTGCCACCTTCCGCGAGCCGGAGGGCATGACCCCGGTCGTCGCCTGCCCGACCACCCATTCCTATGGCCTGATCTGCGGCATCCTCGTGGCGCTCAAGCGGAGGCAGACGCCTGTTGTCGTCAGCACCGCCAATCCCAAATATCTGCTGAAGGTCTTGCGCGAAACCGAGCGACCGCTGCTCTATTCCTCGCCGGCGATCCTGCATACGCTGGCCCGGTTCCTGCCGGAAGGCGAGCAGTTCCACGCGACGATGACATCCGGCACGCTCCTGCCGGATCCCTGGTTCGCCCAGATCCGGGCGAAGAGCCAGCACATGTTCCAGCAATATGGCTGCTCGGAAGCCGGTTGCATCGCCATCAATCCTGACGTTACCACCGCCGGCGACATGGGCTTCGTGCTGCCGCATCTCCTGCCGCAAACCGGAAGCAGTGCCGAGGATGCCAGTGAAATCGTCGTCACAAAGGACGACGGCATCGCCATCCACACCCGCGATCTCGGCTATCGCCGCGATGACGGAATGCTGGTGTTCGTGTCGCGCATGGACGACATGATCAACGTTTCCGGGCTCAACGTTTACCCCCGCGACGTCGAGGATGCGGTGATGGCGATGCCTGCGGTCGGCGATGCCGTTGCCTTCCGCATGGGCGACCGCTTCGCCGGCGAGCGCGTCGCGCTTCTCTTCAGCGCCGATGAGACCATTGCACCGCAAGCAATCCGCGAATGGTGCAGCCGGCACCTCGCCAGCCATCAGCTGCCGATGGACATCCGCCAGGTCGACGCCATCCCACGCCAGGCCAATGGCAAGATCAGCCGCCGCGAGGTGGCAGCGCGCCACGCCGCCGGCGAGTTCAGCAAAAAGAATGTCGGAGCAGTGTCATGACCAGCGACGAAACCCTTGAAGCAATCCATACGGTCCTCAGCGAGCACATGATGCATCAGCATCTCGACGGCTTCGGGCCGGAGGCCCGGCTCAACGAGGACCTCTATCTGGACTCCGTCCTGATCCTGCAGATCTTTCTCAATCTGGAGCTGGAATACGGCTTAAGCGTTCCCGAAGAGGCGATCGCCCGCCAGGATGTCCAGACCGTCGCCGACCTGGTCGCCCTCTATCAGCCGAAGGCAACCGCCACAGTGGTCCCATCATTTCCGCTGACCGGCGGCACGACCGACGAAGGCGTGCATGGCGAGGCCTATTACGACATCAAGGTTCATTGCTTCGTCAGCTGCGTCTGCGACGGGCTGAAGCGGCAGGGCCTCGATCACCGGCCGTTCTACTTCGGCGTCTGGGACGCGAAATTTGCCATGAGCGACCGTTTCCAGTTGCTCTACCACGCCCCCGATATCACCCAGGAATTCTTCCGTGCGTGGTTTCAGCGGCTCTACGGCGTTGCCGTTCGCGAATGGTACGACCCTGACATCAGCAAGAGCGACAATCTCGCCGTGATGCTCGACCTCGTCCGCCGGCGGAAAGAGACCGGGTCCGTCATGGTCATGCTCGACATGTTCCACCTGCCGGAGCGGGAGAACAAGTTCAACCAGAACCCGTTCCCGCATTACCTCATGCTGCAAGAAACCGCCGATCCAGACACATGGTTCGTGTACGATCCCGATTATCGCTGGGAAGGCGAGATCTCCCGGGACAAGGTGATCCATGCGGTCATGCAGCCGACCGTCGGCGGGGGGTATGTCTTCGACAATGCCGAGGCACATGCGCCGGACGCCAAAGACCTCAAGGCCTATTTCGAGGCGTGCTTCGTCCGGGACAACAATCCGCTCACAGACGCTGTGCGTGAGATCGTCACCGCTCATCTGGGGGGACGTGGCGGCATCGGTCTCTCCGATCTGTCGGCGGCCGTGCGCGAATTGCCGGTCATCACCATCCGCAAATATGCCTACGAACATGGCTTCGCCTTCTTCTGGCGAGCGTTGAAGCTGCCGGCGCGCGAATTCGAAGGCTGGTGCGACGAGATCGAGGCGCTCGTGCAGGCGCTGAAAGCGCTGCATTACGACTGCATGAAGCTGAGCCAGACCGGTGAGCGCGCACTCGCCGCTCCGGTTTTCGAGCGGCTGGCTGAAGCCGACCGGATCGAGACGAAGCTGAAAGGCAAGCTGGCTGAAATCTTCGACCTCTGGTGCGACCAGAACGTCCCCGCAGACATTCCGATGCTCAAGAGGGTTGCGCGATGAACATCTCGCTGTGCACAATCACATTCCGTCATCACCTGATGTCGCTCGGCGAAATCGCCGCCTGGGCACAATCCAACGATTTTCAGGGGATCGAGCTTTGGGGTGCGCATGCGCGCAACCTGGCGCAACAGCCCGACCGCAATGCCGATTGGCTGGACACCTTCGGGCTGAAGGTGCCGATGATCAGCGACTATCTGCCGCTCGACGGCGATCCGGAGACGTTAAGGCACAAGACCGTCGAGCTCTGCAGGCTCGCCCGCCGCTGGCGAACCCGCAAGATCCGCACCTTCGCCGGCAATTGCGGCAGTCTCTGCGTCTCCAGCGAGGAGCGGCAGTTGATCGCAGCGCGGCTGAGGGAGATATGCGCGATCACCGCCGGCTACGGCATTCAGCTGCTCGCCGAGACGCATCCGAAGACGCTCGCCGATACCGCAGCCTCGACTTTACGCCTCATCGAGGAGGTCGATCACCCCGCCTTCGCCATCAACTTCGATACGCTCCACGTCTGGGAAGGCGGCGACGACCCCATAGTCGTTCATCGGCAGATGAAACCGCATATCGGGCACTACCATCTGAAGAACGTTCGCGACCGTTCGGACCTCCCGGTCTTCGAGCCGGCCAACGTCTATGCCGCCGCCGGTCGCCGCGACGGCATGACGCCGTTGTTCGATGGCACTGTCGATTATGTCGGCTTTCTCGTGGAGATCGCCAGCGGCGAACCGATCGATGCATCGCTGGAGTGGTTCGGCAATGATTGCCTCGATATCCTCAGGCGTGATCGCCGACAGGTGCGTCGCGTGATCGAGAGACAGGAGCCCGTCCGGCGCGCAATCAACTTTTTGTGATCGCAGCGGTAGGGATCATCGCGCCTCGCCGACGCACCCGACAAAAAAATGGCCCTGGCTGTACATGCCGGGGCCTATTTTTTGTTTGTTGTTTTCGTATGGAAAATTCTTAATCGATATCGTTTCGGAGCACCGAAATACTGCCTCGCTCGCATCTTAGCTCATTTTTGTCTTGAAGCGGACGAGCTGTGCTCTACCCCGCTACTGTGGCGATCTTGCCGATGAAAATCAATCAACTTTTATGGGTCAATTTTTCATAGAACCGCACTGGAACATCGGACATGATTCCAGTCTCCACACAGCCACATCCCCGTGGCGAGCGACTGAACGATCGCATTAGCCGCATCAGATCGCTAAAGAATCTGACAGCGGCGCAGCCGCTCCGAATGGTCTTTTATGATGGTTGAAACCACGACCAAGAGGAGACGAAGACAATGAGCCAGAAAACCTGTGCAGCCTGCGACTGCGAAATCGATGAGAACAGCATCAAGGTCAAGCTTGGTGGCAAGACGGTGGAAGTCTGTTGCGAGGAATGCGCTGCCGCGATCGGCGAAGCGGAAGCCGCAAGGCAGTCGGCCACTTCCGCCGGCAAGTGATGAAAATTCCGGGCGTTTCGCGCCCGGAATTTTCATAGACCGCTAGCCCCAAGAAGCCAGCGATTGCTTGTTGCGGGCAATCAATTTCCCCTGAGGACCGCAACTTCCGCCTGGAGTGTCGCAACTGTCTCTTCGAGAGACCGTAGGCGCTGCTCCAGTTCGGACAGGCCGGCCCCGCCAAAGGAGGTTGCGCTCGGCGTGGCGACGGCGGTCTGATCGACCTCGCCGCACAAAAGATGCGCAAAGCGATCCTCGCGCTGGCCCGCACCGCGGTTGAGCTGCACGATCAGCGGCGGCCGCCGGCCGATCATCAGATCGAGATTGTCTTTCAGATCCTCTACCGACTGGAACCGCGCCATGCGTTCGCTGCGCGACCAGAGCTCATAGGCGGTCTGCGGACCACGCAGCAACAGCAGCCCGAGCACGACGATTTGCGGCGAGGTCAGCGAAAAACGGTTGGCGGCGAGGTGCTCGTACCGCTCGACGCGCGACGCGAAGGCCTGCCGCACCAGTCCCTTCTGGGAGAGCGAGTTGAGCGCCCGGTGCACATCCGCCTGTTCCAACGCCATCACCGGATCGCGCGCCGTCTTCTGGTTGGCGGCGGAGTGAAGCGAGTTGAGCGTCAGCGGGTAGACGTCAGGCGTGGTTTCCTTCTTCTCGATCAGGCAGCCAAGAACGCGCGCTTCGATCGCATTGAGTTCGGGGAAATCGGTGTCTGGATTGGTGTTCATAAGCTCACTCTTCACGGCACGAGTTCAATGGCAGCCCGGGGTTCTCCGACCGGAATGATCTTGCCCAGATCGTCCACTCACCCTGAGGAGAACGTTCCGAAACTCCAGCCAACCGAACCGCGTCCCTCGATAAACCGTTGTGCGGCCAAGGCCAAGTTGCTTTGCGCTTTCTACGGTCGATATGTGGCCTGCTCCGACCCCAGCAAGGCGCGCGGCGACGGCCCATACATCGTCTTGTTTTATTTGATTGACCAGGGTCGCAGCCGCTTCATCGATCACGATTGCGCCGCAGTTCGCGTCGATACGATGCCGGTCAATTTCAAGCTGATTCCACGTTCTGCCCTCCCTTGCCTCACGTCGCCAGATCGCCAGCGGTTACCCAAGCGGGACCGCCGCCGCGTCGCTCGGCGACAGCCCTCGAAACCAAGTTCACAGATGCCTCCCATGCCGCGTGTTACGAAAAGGGTCGTTCTGCATTTTCCGGGCTTTGAGCCTTTCGATGCGGAAGCACACCGCCTGCGCTATCAGCGTTCAGCACGACAAAGTGCCACGGCGTGGGATTTCAGATCCGATGTCGGACCATTGCTCAGGTCGAACCAGGCAGCGCATTTCGATGTCGATTGCGCCGGTTCGGACTGGCAGACGTCGAGCCGCATCCATGTTTTCGATCACGATGTGCTTGTCGACGCCTTAAGCCGGCGGTCCTTGGTTCACCGGCTGGCGGGGGGATTTGCCAGCGCGCTGCATGTGGCGTTCAACGGCGGGCTTTGGGGTTACTTTCGCCACGTCTGGCGCTTCGGCCTGTTCTTCCTGTTCCCCTTCCTGTTGGTTTGCCTGATGACGGCAACCGTACTCGGCATCGCATCCCTTCCCCACTGGTTGAACCTTGCCGGTTGGAACCTGCTGTGGAGCGTGCCGCTTGCCGCTCTTCTCCTGTACCGGGGCCTGCTGCCGTTCGCCGCAAGGTTCCACACGCTGCACCTGTTTGCCGACTGGGAAATGGCTGTTGCACTCGCACGACTGGATCGTCCCGATTTCAACCGCTGGCTCGAAAGCTGCGTGGACGGCGCCCGCGAAGCGTTCAGCGAAAGGGCCGACGAGTATCTGATCAGTTCGCACAGCATGGGTTCGAGCGTCGCTGCGCATGTCATCGGCATGCTGCTGGAGCAGCACCCGGATATTCTGGCAGGCAAGCGGGTTGTGTTTGCCACACTTGGCGGCGCGATCCTGCAATGTGCGCTGATGCGGCCTGCTGAAGCCCTTCGCGCCCGTGTCGGGACGATCGCCCGCGCCAGGGAGATTTTCTGGTTCGAGGTGCAATGCCTGACGGATGTGGTCAATTTCTACAAGACGCGCGTCGCCACGCTGTCCGGGCACCCGCAGGAAAAGCAACCGTCGATCGCCTATATCAAGGTCAAGCACATGCTGTCGGCGGACCGCTACCGCAGGATCAGGCGCAACTTCCTGCGCGTGCACCGCCAGTATGTCCTTGGCCCGGACGTTCGCGCATCCTTCGATTTTACCTTGCTGACCGCAGGCCCTTTGCCGGCGGCGGCGTTCGCGAATTTCTCAAGGACAAACATGCCGACGCTTCCTGGCCGGGCCGCCGGTAATGACGATGCGTTGCCGAGCGGCCCCAGTGAGCTTCGCCAGAGGCGCGGAGCCTGACGAACCGTTGTTTCCGAGAAGAACCGGCAAGTTCTGCCATGCCGGCAGTAAGGCGCGTTGAAAGCGCCAGAAAAGTTCGAAGGCAGCCGCGCTCGTCGGCGCATCGCGATGGCTGGCCTCGGGAACCATCGCGCCACGAAACCAATGTCTATGCAGAGTTGATCCGACGAGCAGGGAGAAGTATTTATCGTGTCGACATAAGGATTCTTGACATGACCGACACCGATTCCAGCCCAACACTCGAGCGCAAGCGTGGCTCCGGAGTAAAGATGGTCTACGACCTTCTGCGTGATGAAATTCTCGATCTGGTGTTGCCGCCTGGCAGCCCGATCGATGAGGTTCAGCTTGCAGAACGCTTCAAGATGTCGCGCACGCCGATCCGCGAAGCGCTGGTGCGGCTTGCCGGCGAAGGCCTGATCGATACACTGCCGAACCGTTCGACCATGGTGTCGAGCATCGACTTCCTCAACATGCACACGTTCTTCGACGCACTCGTGCTGATGTATCGCGTCACCACGCGGCTGGCGGCGCAGCATCATCGCGCGGAAGACCTGCAGATCATCCGCGCCCGACAGGCGGAATTTGCCGCCGCCGTGCAAGCCCAGGACGCACTGGCGATGATCGCCACCAACGCAGCCTTCCATTCGGCCATCGCCGAGGCCGGCCGCAACGCATACTTCATCGGCCTCTTCAATCGTCTGCTCGACGAGGGCCGGCGGATGCTGCGGCTCTACTACCAATCCTATGGCGACCAGCTGCCGCAGCGCTTTGTCGACGAGCACGAGGACATGATCACCGTGATCTCCGCCCGGGACGTCGAGGCGGCGGATCAACTGGCAAAGGTCCATGCCGAGCAGATCGTGACCCAGATCAAGCGCCTTTTCACCCGTGACGAGCGGCTGGATATCGCTCTGTGATCTCATGTCGATTTCTTGTCGACAAATAAAATACAACGCGCTATTGTCATCGTCGAAGGCACAGATCGGCGTCGATGAGGACGTGGCGGTCTTTGCTCATTCGACAGACCAATAGGAGTTTGAGATGAAGGCCAAGATTTTCTCCGGCGTCATTCCTGCGCTGATGACCCCGTGCAACGACGACCGCAGCCCCAACTTCGATGCGCTGGTGCGCAAGGGCCAGGACCTGATCGCCCAGGGCATGTCCGCAGTGGTTTATTGCGGCTCGATGGGTGATTGGCCGCTTTTGACCGACGCGCAGCGCATGGAAGGCGTCGAGCGTCTGGTCAAGGCCGGCATCCCCGTGATCGTCGGCACCGGCGCCGTCAACACCGCGTCTGCCGTCGCCCATGCGGCCCACGCCCAGAAGGTCGGCGCCCAGGGCCTGATGGTCATTCCGCGCGTGCTGTCGCGCGGCTCGGTCGTCGCCGCCCAGAAGAACCACTTCAAGGCCATTCTTACGGCCGCTCCGGACCTGCCGGCAGTCATCTACAACAGCCCCTACTACGGCTTTGCCACCCGCGCCGACCTGTTCTTCGCATTGCGCGCCGAACATCCGAACCTCGTCGGCTTCAAGGAATTCGGCGGCGCCGCCGACATGCGTTATGCAGCCGAGAACATCACCAGCCGTGACGATGGCGTCTCGCTGATGATCGGCGTCGACACGGCTGTGTTCCACGGCTTCGTCAACTGCGGCGCGACCGGTGCGATCACCGGCATCGGCTGCGTGCTGCCGAAGGAAGTCATCCACATGTGCAACCTGTCGCGGGCAGCCGCCGAAGGCGACGTCGACGCACGTCTGCGCGCACTGGAACTGGAACAGGCACTCGCGGTGCTTTCCTCCTTCGACGAAGGCCCGGACCTGGTTCTCTACTTCAAGCACATGATGGTGCTGAAGGGCGACAAGGAATACACGCTGCACTTCAACGAGACCGACGCCCTGTCGGACAGCCAGCGTGGCTATGTCGAAGCCCAGTTCAAGCTGTTCAACAGCTGGTATGCCGAGTGGAGCAAGCTCCCGGGCGCAGTCCAGAAATACAAGGCCTGATCGTCCGCACCACTTCACAAAAGAAAGGCCCGCCAATCGGTGGGCCTTTTTTCGTTGGCTGATCCACTGTGCGCCGAGCGATTGCGGCGCGGGTACGCCGTCGCTTATGCGACGGCGTCGATCCCAAGCGCGAGCAGCCGGTCGAGCTGTTCCATCTCCGCCTTGTTGAGCACAATGCCTTCGGCTTCCGACTTGGCGCGCGCAACGAAGCGACGCTGCGAAGGAAGGCGCGCACCCTGGCCGACGATCGCCTCGAACAGGACCTCGGCACGGTCGAACGGATTGCCCGGCCGTCCGGCCGCAAATTTCTCCGGCGAGAAGGCGATGATCAGTTCGCCATGGAACGGCGCCAAGGTCGTGGTGCCGAGATAATCGAGCACTTCGGGGCTCGTCAGGTCGCCGATCATGATGCCGGCAAGAAGCTCGACCATCGTGCCGATCGCCGACCCCTTGTGGCCGCCGAAGGGCAGCATGGCGCCGGCAAGGGCTGCTTCCGGGTCGGTCGTCGGATTGCCTTCGGCATCGATAGCCCAGCCTTCAGGCAACTGCTTCCCGGCACGACGGTGCAGTTCGATCTCGCCGCGCGCGGCAACCGAAGTCGCAAAGTCGAAGACGTAGGGCGGCTGGTTCTGGCGCGGCCAACCGAAGGCGAAGGGGTTTGTGCCCAGCAGCGGCTTGTTGCCGCCGGTTGGCGCGACTGTCGCATAGCTCGGGCACATGACGAGGCCGGCAAGCCCTTCTCCGGTCAAGCCTTCCACTTCCGGCCAGAGCGCCGAGAAATGGGTGCAGTCGTTGATGACGAGCGCGGCAATGCCGAGCGTCCGGGCACGTTCGGCCAAAACAGGCAGGCCAAGCTCGAAGGCCGGATTGGCAAATCCGCCCTTGGCATTGACCTTGACGATGGCCGAGCCTTCCTGCGCCAGCAGTTCGGGGACAGCATCCGGCTTGACCTTGCCGGCCTTGACGGTGCGCAGCGCGCCCTCGATGCGGTAGATGCCGTGCGACTTGCAGGCGTCACGCTCGCCCGCCACGATCACCCGGGCAAGGGCTCCGGCCTGGACGGCGTTGAGCCCGCCTTTACGGAAGATCGCCTCGACCCGCTCCTGAACTGCGGAGATCGTCAGGGTGGTGGTCTCACTCATCTTGTACCTTTCTGGCTGCGTATGACCCTGTTGCGGGCGGTTGAAGTTCTGCATACATAGAGTATACAAAGATCCGACAAGTGCAAATCGGCTGCGAGCTATTCATGCCGAAAGACACCGGTGTTCTCAAGAAAGGATCCGCAGATGGTCTTCACCCCCAAAGGAAAACATCTCGTCGCCGGCGAGTGGCTTGACGGCGCAGCCACCTTCGCCTCGACACCGGCGCACGGCCCGGCGCACGACTTCGCCGTCGGCACCGTGGAGCTGGTCAACCGCGCCTGCGAAGCTGCCGAGGAAGCGTTCTGGACCTACGGTAATTCCTCTCGGGCAGAGCGCGCAACCTTCCTGCGCGCTATCGCCGACGAGATCGAGGCCCGCGCCGAGGCGATCACCGCGATCGGCAGCCAGGAAACCGGCCTGCCGGAAGCGCGGCTGCAGGGCGAACGTGGCCGCACCACCGGACAGCTGAGACTGTTCGCCGACCATATCGAGGCCGGCGCCTACCTCGACCGGCGCGTCGATGCCGCCCTTCCCGAACGCCAGCCGGCGCCCCGTCCGGAAATCCGGCTGATCCAGCGGCCGATCGGCCCGGTCGCCGTCTTTGGCGCTTCCAACTTCCCGCTCGCCTTCTCGACCGCCGGCGGCGATACCGCCGCAGCGCTCGCCGCCGGCTGCCCCGTCGTGGTCAAGGGCCATTCGGCCCATCCCGGCACCGGCGAGATCGTTGCAGCGGCCGTCGAAGCCGCCATTCGCAAGTGCGGCGTTCATCCGGGCGTCTTCTCGCTGATCCAGGGCGGCAACCGCGACGTCGGCCATGCGCTGGTCAAGCATCCGCTGATCAAGGCCGTCGGCTTCACCGGTTCGCTCGCCGGTGGACGCGCGCTCTTCGATCTGTGTGCCGCCCGTCCCGAACCGATCCCGTTCTTCGGCGAACTCGGTTCGGTCAATCCGATGTTCCTGCTGCCCGAGGCATTGAAGGCACGCGCCGAGACACTCGGACAGGGCTGGGCTGGCTCGTTGACGATGGGCGCCGGCCAGTTCTGCACCAATCCGGGCATTGCGGTCGTGATCGAAGGCGCCGACGCCGACCGCTTCACGGCGGCAGCGACCGAAGCACTCGGCAAGGTGGCGCCGCAGACCATGCTGACCGACGGCATCGCCAAGGCCTACCGCGATGGGCAGGAGCGTTTCACCACCCGCAACAGCGTCAAGCCGCTGCTCGTGACCAGCTCGACGGACCGCGCGGCATCACCCAATCTGTTCGAGACCACCGGCGCGCAGTTTCTCGCCGACCACGCGCTCGGCGAGGAGGTTTTCGGCCCGCTCGGTCTCGTCGTCCGGGTGAACTCTGAGGACGAGATGGAGCAGCTCGCGCGCGGTCTCCAGGGACAACTTACGGTCACCGTGCACATGGATGCGGGCGATACCGAGCCGGCCTTGCGGCTGCGCCCCATTCTCGAGCGGAAAGCTGGCCGGCTCCTGGTCAACGGTTTTCCGACCGGGGTCGAAGTGGTAGATTCCATGGTGCACGGTGGGCCTTATCCGGCCTCGACGAACTTTGGGGCAACCAGCGTCGGGACCATGTCGATCCGTCGGTTCCTGCGTCCTGTCGCCTACCAGAACATGCCGGAGGCCTTGCTGCCCGAAGACTTCGGCCACTGACACGCGACCGATCGCTGCGTTGGGATCCCATTTGACGAAATAAATGGGATCCCCGCACGCGGCCGGCGATAGGATCATATACTTTTTGTATACTGTTTGTATTTTTAGGTTGATTTACTGTCTCCAAAGCGGAATATTGCGGTCGCCGTCAAACGGCACACCAATTCAGGGAGAGAGAAAAATGAAGACCTCGGTCCTAGCCTTCGGCCTCGTTGCCGCCACTGCTCTGACCAGCCCGGCCCATGCCGACAAGCTGGATGACATCATCGGCTCGGGTACGCTGCGTTGCGCAGTGGTTCTTGACTTCCCGCCGATGGGTTCTCGCGACGAGAACAACAATCCGGTCGGCTTCGACGTCGACTACTGCAACGACCTGGCAAAGGCACTTGGCGTCACGGCCGAGATCGTCGAAACTCCCTTCCCCGAGCGCATTCCTGCGCTGATGTCCGGACGCGTCGACGTCGGCGTCGCTTCGACCTCCGACACGCTCGAGCGCGCCAAGACGGTTGGCATGACCGTTCCCTACTTCGCCTTCGAAATGGCAGTGACCGCCAATGACAAGACCGGCATCAAGTCCTTCGAGGACATGAAGGGCAAAGTTGTCGGCGCCACCGCCGGCACCTTCGAAGCCATCGCTCTGGAAAAGCAGGTCAAGGAATGGGGTGCGGGCGAATTCCGTCCTTACCAGACGCAGGCCGACGTGTTCCTCGCTCTCAGCCAGGGCCAGATCGACGCAACCGTATCGACTTCGACCGTCGCCCAGGCCAACGTGAAGACCGGCAAGTTCGCCGGTATCTCGGTCGTCGGCAAGGCACCGTTCGACATCGACTACGTGGCCCTCTTCACCAACCGCGAAGAATACGGCCTCATCAACTACCTGAACCTCTTCATCAACCAGCAGGTCCGCACCGGCCGCTATGCTGAACTCTACGAAAAGTGGGTCGGCGGCGAGCTACCTTCGCTGGCAGTAAACGGCGTCTACCGCTAATCTGTGCGTTTCAATGACGGCGCGAGGCACTTGCCTCGCGCCGTCATACCAAGATGCGTTGATATTGACCGATTGCGGGGGCCGTCAGGCGGCGAAAGGCCGGACACTCCGGGGCAATCGGCCAATATCAGCGCATATTGGTATCGCTCATTTTCGAAAAGGTGAGACGGCGATGTTCAATTACACCTTCCACTGGAACCAGGCGCTGAAAGCATTGCCGCAAATGCTCGACGGTGCGCTGATCACGCTGCAGATCGCGCTGCTGTCCATGCTCATCGGCGTCGTATGCGCGCTGGCATTGACAGGGTTCCGCCTGTCCGGCAACCGCGCCCTCAGCGGCTTTGCCACCGCCTGGATCGAGATCGCGCGCAATACGCCCGCGCTGTTCCAGATCTACATGGCTCACTTCGGCCTCGGCAATTTCGGCATCCATCTGAGCCCCTACACGGCGCTGCTCGTCGGCATTGCCTTCAACAACGCGGGCTATCTGGCGGAAAACTTCCGCGGCGCCCTCAAAGCAATACCGGATACGCAAGCCCGTGCCGGCCGTTCGCTCGGCATGACGGCGCTGCAGGCCTTCCGGTACATCATTCTGCCGCAGATGATGCGCGTCGCCTTCCTGCCGACCACCAACCAGATGGTCTGGGCAATCCTGATGACCTCGCTTGGCGTCACCGTCGGCATGAACACGGACCTGGCCGGCGTCACCCAGGAACTGAACGCTCGGTCGTTCCGCACCTTCGAATTCTTCGCGCTTGCCGCGGTGATCTACTACGTCATCGCCAAGGCCGTAACCCTCGCTGCTCGAGCAATCGCCTCGCGCATGTTCCGCTACTGAGAGAGGTGAGAGATGTTCAGTACCGCCCTCACTTGGAGTGATCTCGCCTTCCTGGCACAAGGCGCGGCGATGACGCTCGCCGTCACCGCCGTCTCGGTTGCAGCCGGCACGCTGCTCGGCATCCTTTTCGGGGTGATCCGAGTCCAGGCCGGACCATACTGGTCCATGCCGCTGACCTTCGTGCTCGATGTTTTTCGCTCCGTTCCGCTTCTGATCCAGCTCGTGCTGGCCAATGCCTTTCAGTCCATTGCCAAACTGGGCTGGGCTCCGTTTACGACCTCCTGCGTGGTGCTGTCGCTCTACACGGCCGCCTATTGTACCGAGATCGTGCGCGGCGGCATTTCGTCCGTGCCGGCAACCACACGCCGCGCGGCGCGCTCGCTCGGCATGACCTGGTGGCAGGACATGCGCTATATCGTGGCGCCGCTTGCCACCCGCGTTTCGCTTCCGTCGTGGATCGGCCTCACGCTCGGCGTCATGAAGGATTCCGCGCTCGTGCTCTGGCTCGGCCTGATCGAGCTTCTGCGCGCCTCGCAGATCCTCGTCACTCGCCTGCAGGAACCGCTGTTCATTCTCCTGATCTGCGGCGCAATCTATTTCCTCATCAGCTTCCCCATCGCCCGGCTTGGTGGGTATCTCGAAAAACGGTGGTCCCCCAATGATTGAGATTGAAAACGTCCGCAAATCCTTCGGCACGCTGGAAGTTCTGAAAGGCATCGACCTCACCGTGAAGAAGGGTGAAGTCGTCACCGTCATCGGCGGCTCCGGCTCCGGAAAATCGACCCTGCTCACCTGCATCAACGGCCTCGAGCCGATCGATGCCGGCCGGATCAAGGTCGACGGCACCGAAGTTCATGCCAAGAGCACGGATCTCAACAAGCTGCGCAGCAAGATCGGCATCGTCTTCCAGCAATGGAACGCCTTTCCGCACCTGACCGTGCTCGAAAACGTCATGCTCGCCCCGCGCAAGGTGCTCGGCCAGTCCAAGCAGGCGGCCGAGGAGATGGCCGTCAAGCAGTTGACGCATGTCGGCCTCGGCGAGAAGCTTTCGGTCTACCCGAACCGCATGTCCGGCGGCCAGCAGCAGCGCATGGCGATTGCCCGCGCCCTTGCCATGTCGCCGGAATACATGCTGTTCGACGAGGTGACCTCGGCGCTCGACCCGCAGCTCGTCGGCGAAGTGCTCGACACGCTGCGCATGCTCGCCTCCGAGGGCATGACGATGATCTGCGTCACCCACGAGATGAAGTTCGCCCGCGAAGTGTCCGATCGGGTGGCCTTCTTCCACAAGGGCGTGATGGCCGAGATCGCCCCTCCGGAAGCGCTATTCGGTGCGCCGAAGGATCCAGAACTGCAGAAGTTCCTGGCAGCGACGCACTGAGCCGATCATGAAGGATGCAGCTCAGCCTGACGTCATTGTCATCGGCGCCGGCGTTGTCGGCCTTTCCGCAGCAATCGCGGCCCAGGCACGGGGACTTTCGGTCACCGTGCTCGACCGGGAGGGTCCCGCGGCCGGGGCTTCGGCGGGCAATGCCGGGGCCTTTGCCTTCACCGACATCCTGCCGCTCGCCTCACCCGGCATCCTGAAAAAGGCGCCGAAGTGGCTGCTCGACCCGCTCGGGCCGCTGAGCGTGCCGCCGGCCTATGCCGCGCAGATAGCACCGTGGATGTTCCGCTTCTGGCGCGCCTGCTCTGCAAAGCGGGTGGCCCATTCGACCGCCGCCCAGACGGCGATGATGGACCTGTCCAAAGCGGAGCTCGAGCCGTTCCTTGCCGCAACCGGCACCTTTGCCATGCTGCGCAAGGAAGGCAATCTCCAGGTCTATGAGAGCGAAGCTGAACTCAAGGCCTCGCAGCCCGGATGGGACGCGCGCGCAAAGCACGGTATCGAGTTCCGCCATATGGGCGCGGCCGAGATGGCCGAGATCCAGCCGGGCCTTGCACCCCGCTTCACCCATGGCACGTTTACGCCGGGCTGGTACTCGATCGCCGACCCCAAGCTCTATACGCTGGCCTTGGCGGAGCATTTCCGCTCCAGAGGCGGCGCCATCGAGCGAGCTGAGGTCACGGCCCTAGCGGCCATCGACGACGGCGTCGAAATCCGCACGACGAACGGCAACACGCGGCGGGCAGCACAGGTCGTGCTTGCGGCCGGCGCCTTCTCGCACCGGATCGCCAAATCCTTGGGCGAGAGCATCCCGCTCGAAACCGAGCGCGGCTACAACACCACGCTGCCGGCAGATGCCTTCGACCTGCGCACGCAGGTCACCTTCGGCGGCCATGGCTTCGTCGTCACCCGGCTTTCGACCGGCATCCGTGTCGGCGGCGCGGTCGAACTCGGCGGGTTGACGCTGCCGCCGAATTACCGCCGATCCGAGGCCATGCTGCAGAAGGCCCAAACCTTCCTGCCAGGCCTCAAGCCCACGGGCGGCGTGCAGTGGATGGGTTTCCGCCCGTCGCTGCCCGACAGCCTTCCAGCCATCGGCCGCGCCCGGGCCACGGCGCGGGTCGTCTATGCTTTCGGTCACGGCCATCTCGGCCTGACCCAATCGGCGGGCTCCGCCCGGCTGGTCGCGGATCTCCTGACCAACCAGTCCCCGACGATTGACATCGCCCCCTTCTCGCCGCAACGATTCTGACAGAGGTTTCGACCATGGCCACCTACACTTTCTCCTGCATCGACGGGCACACCTGCGGCAATCCCGTCCGCCTCGTTTCCGGCGGCGGCCCTCGTCTCGAAGGCGCCAACATGCTGGAAAAGCGCGCCCATTTCCTCCGGGAATTCGACTGGATCCGCACCGGCCTGATGTTCGAGCCGCGTGGCCATGACATGATGTCCGGCTCGATCCTCTACCCGCCGACGCGTCCCGATTGCGACGTTGCGGTGCTGTTCATCGAGACCTCCGGCTGCCTGCCCATGTGCGGCCACGGCACCATCGGCACGATCACCATGGCGATCGAGAACGGCCTGATCACGCCGCGCGAGCCCGGCAAGCTGTCAATCGACGCGCCGGCCGGCAAGGTCGACATCAGCTACCGCCAGGAGGGCCGCTTCGTCGAGGAAGTGCGCCTGACCAACGTGCCCGGTTTCCTCTATGCCGAGGGACTGACCGCCGAAGTCGAAGGCCTCGGCGAGATCGTCGTCGACGTCGCCTATGGCGGCAATTTCTACGCCATCGTCGAGCCGCAAAAGAATTTTCGCGATATGGCCGACCACACGGCCGGCGAATTGATCGGCTGGAGCCCGAAGCTGCGCGCCGCCTTGAACGCGAAGTACGAGTTCGTCCATCCCGAGCATCCGGAGATCAAGGGGCTCAGCCACATCCAATGGACGGGCAAGCCGACGCAGGCCGAAGCGCACGCCCGCAACGCCGTGTTCTACGGCGAAAAGGCGATCGACCGCTCGCCCTGTGGCACGGGCACCTCGGCGCGCATGGCGCAGCTGGCCGCCAAGGGCAAGCTGAAGGTCGGCGACGAATTCGTGCATGAATCGATCATCGGCTCGCTGTTCAAGGGTCGGGTCGAGGCGGCGACCAAGGTCGCCGACCGCGACGCCATCATCCCCTCGATCGCCGGATGGGCGCGCATGACCGGCATCAACACGATCTTCATCGACGATCGCGACCCCTTCGCACACGGCTTCGTCGTCAAATGACAAATACGATCACCGCTCACAGCATCCTTGGCGGCACCGCTGAGGGACCTATCGTTGCCGCCCCGGAAGCACTGAGCTTCTGGGGCGGCGTCGACCCGGCGAGCGGAGCGGTGATCGATGTTCACCACCCGCTGCACGGGGTCTGTCTCACCGGCAGTATCCTGATGATGCCGTCGAGCCGGGGCTCCTGCACCGGCTCGGGCGTGCTTCTCGATCTGGCATTGACCGGCCGCGCGCCGGCAGCCCTCGTCTTTTCCGAGGCAGAGGACGTGCTGACGCTGGGCGCGCTGATTGCAGCCGAGATGTTCGACAAGCAGTTGCCCGTCCTTCGGCTCTCACGCGATGCTTTCGCAGCGCTCGCCGAGGCAAAGTCTGCGCGCATCACCGAAAAGGCGATCGTGGCCGACGGGCTGACGATCGAGATCGCCCCGCCTGCGACCGCAAAGCTCGACCTTGATGACGCGGACCGCGCCATGCTGGAAGGCCGCGACGGCGTGGCGGTTGAGGCAGCCATGCGCATCATCTGTGCCATGGCCGCGCAGCAGGGTGCGACACATCTTGTCAGCGTCACCCAGGGGCATATCGACGGCTGCATCTATGCCAGCCCTGCCAACCTGACCTTCGCCGAGAAAATGGCCGACATGGGCGCGCGGGTCCGATTGCCGACCACGATGAACGCCATCTCGGTCGACCGCGCCAACTGGCAGGCGCAGGGTGTACCGTCTTCCTTTGGCGACCCCGCAGCCCGCCTTGCCGACGCCTATGTCCGCATGGGCTGCCGCCCGACCTTTACCTGTTCGCCCTATCTGCTCGACAGCGCGCCTGAGGCCGGCGAAGCGATTGCATGGGCGGAATCGAACGCCGTTATTTACGCCAATACCGTGCTCGGCGCGCGGACGGCAAAACACCCTGACTTCCTCGATCTCTGCATCGCGCTGACGGGCCGCGCGCCGCTCTCCGGCGTCTATCTCGACGAACACCGCAGGGCGAGCCGCGTCATCGACGTGGATCTGCCCGAAGCCGTGGACGATGCCTTCTGGCCGCTGATCGGCTATCTCGCCGGGCGCGCCGCGCCGGATCGTATCCCGCTTCTGCGCGGCCTTGCCGCGGCAAAACCTTCGCCCGACGACCTGAAGGCACTCTGCGCTGCCTTCGGGACAACGTCCGCCGCCCCCATGCTGCACATCGAAGGCGTTACGCCGGAGGCAGAAGGTGCGGCGAAAAGCGAAGCTGATGCTGTAACAATCACGCGCGCCGAGATGGCAGCCGCCTGGACGGTGCTGAACGAAGGCCCCGAGGACGTGGAACTCGTTGCCATCGGCAGCCCTCATGCGTCGCTCAACGAATGCCGGGCCCTGGCCACGGCGCTTGGTGGTCGCACACGAAATAAGGATGTCGCTGTCATCGTTACGGCCGGCCGCGAGGTGATTGCCGCCGCGCGCGCCGAAGGCATCCTTGCCACCCTTGAGGCGAGCGGCGTACAGGTCTTGCCCGATCTCTGTTGGTGCTCGATTTCGGAACCGGTGTTCCCGACGCGGACCCGCGCACTGATGACCAATTCCGGTAAATATGCCCATTACGGCCCCGGCCTGTCCGGCCGTGCGGTTCGCCTTGGCAACCTTGCCGATTGCGTGACGGCGGCGCTGACCGGAAGCGTGCCGGCGCGGCTGCCGGACTGGCTTTTCCCAGCCGGTCGATAGCAGCCGTCGCCGACAAGAGGCCGTCTCGACATCCTGACCGGAGTGACGTTCCACATGGCCGCCGCGACACAGGCCGGCGGTCTCGCACACCTAGAGATCAGGTGCGCGGTCGACCAACGTTTGAAACAGCACGTTTGCGGCCTCCTGCGGCGTCGAGGCGGCAAACCAGACCGGATCGGTCATCAAGACGACACGATCCCGCCGGGCAGCAGGGCCCGATGCTTCGCTCTCGTAAATGCCGCAGGCGCGGTGCTGCTTTCGATTGAACGCGATTTCGAGAACACCCGAAGGCGGTGCATCCAGTGCATCGAAGATCTGCAGGACGTAGCCGCGAAATCCGGTTCGCCCCCCGTTCGCGTCAATCTCTTCGAGAACGGACGGGCTGAGTTCCGCCTGTCCCACTGGAATGGGTCGTGTCCAGAATGGCCCCCGGTCACTTCGGTCCGCGCTCAGCATGTCACTCGCCCTCGTCCGCTTGGAGGCGCGATGTTACCATTTGATCGGCGCGAACTCAGCCGATCCAAAGTAGAATGCGGCCCGCAGCGTCCACATGCTGGGTTGCAAAGCGCGCCTCTTCCAGGCGAGGATCGGGTCGACCGGCATGGTGGCGCCGACGCGGCGACGGCAGAGCACGCTGCAAACGTCACACCGTCAACGCACGCTCATGCGGTCGTGTACCGCAACACGGCAGCGTGAGGTTGGAACAATTAGCAGAATGCTCAGCGGACTGTCAGTCATCGCAGTCCTGGCCTTTATGATCGGCACCGGTGTCGTGGACCCCGCCGCAGCCCAAAACAAATCGCAGGACAGCTCAACACGCAATGCCGAAGCATCGGGAAAGCCGTCGGCCGGACCCAGGAAAAGCAGGCGTCCTACGGTCGCCGTCAATAAGCCTCCGCCGAGAAACGGAGCCTACTACAAGGGCATATTCCGCAACTAAGAGCGACGACGGTGCAGCAGCAGGGCGAACACTGGCGCCCCGACCAATGCGGTCACGATCCCCGCCGGCAGCTCGCGCGGTGCAATGATGCTGCGCCCGACCATATCGGCGACGGCAACGAGAATGGCGCCGAGAACGAGCGACACAGGCAGAAGGCGCGCATGTTTCGGGCCGGCGAGAAGCCTTGCCGCATGCGGCGCGAGCAGACCGACGAAGCCGATGGCGCCAATGGACGACACCGCGCCGGCGACGAAAGTGGCTGCCATCGCCGCCGCAGCAAAACGGGTTCTGCTGGTCGAAAGCCCCAGCGACCGTGCCGTATCATCACCGAGGACCAGCACATCGAGCCGTGAGCAGAATGACACGGCCGCAATGAGCAGGAACGCGAGCCATGGGAGCAGCGCGGCTACATCGTCCATGCCGCGGGCGTGGGTGGAACCCGCCAGCCACGACAGGGCCTGCGTCGCCTGCAGCCGGGCCTCGACGACGACGATGGTGCCGCAGGCGCCGAGGCTCGCCGCAAGGGCAATGCCGTAAAGCACCAGCCTTTCCGGTGTGCGATGGACCCCGAAGGCAAAGAGGCAGAACAGGGCGGCAAAGGAGCCTGCGGCCGCCACCAGCTGGAAGCCGAACGATCCCGGCAGCAACCCGCCCAGAAGCGCCGCAAGACTGAAGAGTGCAGCCCCCTGCGCCAGACCCAAGGTTTCCGGCCCGCACAGCGGATTGCGGGTGGCCGCCTGAAGGAAGACGCCAGCACCCGCGAGAAGCATGCCGGCCCCCATGGCGACAAGCAGGCGCGGCGCCCGCAAATCGAACACGGCCGCTAACTCCGCCATTGTCTTGGCGACACCGTCGCCTACAGCGAGTGCCAACACGACAGCAATCGCCGATGCGACCAGCAGAATTGCAAGGAGGATACCGGCCGGCAGCCGAGAGGATATCGAAAGCGCCCTTGGCCGCTGTTCCTGGCCAATCCTGGCAAAGCGCAACAGAATGAGCATTGTCGGTGCCCCAAGGCAGGCAACGATCGCCCCGGTCGGGATCGACGAGCCTTCGGCGCTTAGCCATTGTGCCGTGACGTCGGCCAGCAGCACGACCACCGCACCCCACAGCGCCGAAAGCGGAATGACCTGGCGATGCCGGGTAATGCCGATGCCGCGGATCAGATTGGGAACGGCGAGGCCGACGAAGCCGATGGGACCGCCGAGCGTCACGGCCGCGCCGGCCAGCACCACGCTTGCACCAAGGGCAAGCACAGTCACCGTTCTGGTGATGCCAAGACCCTTTGCCGAATCCTCGCCGAGCCCGAGCAGATCAAGCGCTCGCGCCATCATACCGACGACGAAGAGTCCGATGGCGACGGCAGGCCCGACGGTTGCGACCTTCGTCCAGCCCGTCTGGTCGAGGATTCCGGCCGACCAGAGGACGATACCGGAGGCCCGATCGTCGGCTATGAGGACGATGGCCGATGAAATCGCCGCGAACGACAGCGACACGGCGATGCCGGCAAGCGCCAGACGCACCGGCGGCGCACGGAGGCCTCCCCCGAGCATCAGGCAGGAAAGCCCGCCGAATACGCCGCCAAAAACGGTCGCCGCCAGGCTCGGCACATAGAACGGCAGAAGCAGTGTCACGATGACCAGCGCAAGCTGCGCACCTGTCGTCACCGCCAGAATATCAGGTGCAGCAAGCGGATTGCGAAGCACGGTCTGCATGACGGCGCCGGCGACAGCAAGACAGATGCCGACCAGGATCGCAGCCGAAAGCCTGGGCGCGCGGATGGTCTCGATGATGGCTTGGGCCAGTGTTTCGGGGCGAAAGGGCGCCGCGGCAATATCGCTCCAGGCCACAAGGCTGCCGCCCTGCATCAGCGCCAGGAACGAAAGGCCTATCAGCAGGACCAGCCCCGCCCCGAACATCAGCGTCAGTGAAACTGCCGACGATGCATGCAACGATGCCGAACGCACTAGCGATGGTCTCCGGCGCGATCGCGACCGCTGCGGTCTCCGACCCAGTCGATCAGGCAGAAGGGCCGGCCGGTATGGGGATGCGGGACGACATCAACCGTGCATCCGAAGGCATGGCTCAGGAGCCGTGGTGTGAAAATCTCCACCGGCGCGCCGGTCGAAAGCACCTGCCCCTTCTTCATCAGGATGACGTCGTCGGCAAATTCGATCACCTGATTGAGATCGTGCAGCACCGCGATGATCGTCAGCCCCTCTTCGCGGTTGAGCCGACGCAAGAGCGTCAAAAGCTCCGCCTGATGGCGCACGTCGAGGAAGCTGGTGGGCTCGTCGAGAAAGAGAATCTGCGGCTCTTGGGCGAGCGCCATCGCCACCCAGGCCCGTTGGCGCTCACCGCCGGAAAGCGAGGCGAGCTGGCGCTGGCGCATATCCTTGAGATCGACGGCAGCAATCGCCCGCTCGATCGCATCCTGGTCATGTCCCCTCAGGCGCGTCAGCCACGGCCGGTGCGGATATCGTCCCTGCTCGACCAGTTCCTCGACATTCAGACCCGCAGGTGTTTCAGGGTTTTGTCCCAGCACGGCAACCTGCCTTGCGATCTGGCGCCGGCTCAGGCCGGCAAGGGCCTGACCGGCGAGCAGAACAGCGCCGCTGGTCGGCGCCTCCAGCCCTGAAAGGCATTTCAGAAGCGTGCTCTTGCCCGAGCCGTTCGCGCCGCAAATAGCGGTGATGCGACCGGGACGAATAGCGACAGAGGCCCGATCGACAGCCGCCATGCCATTGAAGACGACGCTGACATCCGTCGCGTGAATGATGGCGCCCTGGCTTTTCTCGGCGGTGTCCACCGCCATTGCGACCGCGGTCACGGCAGCACCTCGCGCAGCGCGTTGCGCAGGGCCGAAACGGAGCGATATCCGACGTCAACAGCCGCCTCCTCCAACCGTGCGCCTTCGGCCCGACGGCGCATGACATGGGCGATGCGCAGACGCCGTCGCCACTCGGCAAAACTCATGCCGGTCTGCGTCCGGAATTTGCGGGTCATGGTCCGCCGGCTCATGCCCAGCATGTCGGACCAGCTGTCGATATCGAGATCGATGGATGGCTTGTCGGAGAGATCCATGCAGAGTTTCTGCAACCGTTTGTCCTGCGGCATCGGCAGAGCGAAGGGGCCTTCCTTGGCGCGCGTGATCTCCTGCAGGATCAAGGCGACGAGATGCCCGCCCCGGCCATCCTCGTCATAGAGCACGGGCTCTTCAAGCAGGGCCGAAACGGTCGCCGACAGCAACGGCGATGTCGGAATGACGCGGACCGGATCCCATCCCAGCACCGGATCGGTCGCCGGCTCGATGTAAAGCGACTGCATCCGCACCCGGCCGTGGCTGGTCACGGCGTGCGGCAGGTTCGGCGCGATCAGCAGGCCATGCCCGCTCGGCACGATGAACGACGCATCCAACGTTCGCGCCGTCATGAAGCCTTCGACGCTCTGCAGCAATTGGCCGCGCCGATGGCTGTGCCAGCCGAAATCGACGCTCGTCTCGTAGAGACGCGTCATCGCGGCAACGGGCCGCGGAACCGTCTGAAGATCGATGGCTTGCTGCGGGCGCTTCACTTCGTCCTCGTCAATTGCTATCGGCTGAGCGCGACCTTGCATTGCGCCTCACGCCCATGCCCGGTGGGATTGCTCTTCCTGCCCATATTTCGGTGAGCAATAGACACGCCCCCAGGTATTTTCAAAGCAATATTTGGCCCACTTCCCTCAATCAATCTCATCACGCCTCATCGGGCCATATATTGGCCCGGTCGCGATCATTTTTGACCTGACAATGTTGACTTCAAAAGTCTAGTTAGTCGCCGAAAGCGGTTCGGCAAACCCGAACAAAACGACAGGCATCGACCTTTCTGCACCCGCAGGCGGGTCCACCGCTCTGGACATGCAAGGTCAGGAAAATTGGCAATGGTACACAGGCATTCGAGTTCCGCGCGCTCCTCCAACGGCGACCTGCCGATGCGTTCCGCGCAAAAAGCCCGCTCGACGACCTATGGCCTGCTGATTTCCAGTGTTGCCGGTTTTGCAATTCTGGCGCAGGCGCCCGCCCATGCGCAAACCGCGCAGCCGGCAACGGCGCTCGAAACGATTACCGTCGAGGGCAACCGCGCGACGACAAAGACATCGCGCTCGGCCGGAGACGGTTATGTCGCCAGGGACAGCGCATCGGCCACCAAGACACCGACACCCGTTGCCGAGACGCCACAATCGATCTCCGTCATCACCCGGGCCAGCATGACGGATCGCGCCGTGCAGTCCGTCGCCGACAGCCTGGTCTACAGCGCCAACGTCAACGGCCAGCGCTATGGCAACGACACGCGCTCGGACTATTTCACCGTGCGCGGCTTCCCGGCCGATCTTTATCTCGACGGCCTGCGCATCCCGCAGATCGCCAACCAGACCGGCGGTTATGTCGGCTTTCGCGTCGAACCCTATTTCCTCAACCGCGTCGAAGTCCTTCGTGGTCCAAGCTCGGCGCTGTTTGGCCAGACCAATGTCGGCGGCGTCGTCAACATGATCAGCAAGGACCCGTCCGACGAAGCAAGCGGCGAAGTCTATGCACGCTACGGCAGCTTCAGCCAGAAAGAGACCGGCTTCGACCTCACCGGCCCGCTCGGCAAGGACAGCGATCTCGCCTATCGCCTGACCGGCATCTACCGCGACAGTGAAACGGGCATCAAGCTTGGCAAGAACGATCGTTTCGCCATCAGCCCGACGATCTCCTGGGCGCCGGACGAGGATACCAGCTTCACCGTTTACGGTGCCTACATGAAGGACGATGCCGGCCAGGCCGGCGCGATCATCCCCGCGCGCGGCAGCGTCCTGCCCAACGGCCTGGGGCTGACGATCCCGAGGGACTTCACCGACGGCGACCCGCGCTACGACACCTATGAGAAGGAAACCGCCTATGTCGGCTACCGCCTGGAGCATGCGCTTAGCGACGACCTGACGCTACGGCAGAACTTCCGCTATTCGCGTCTCGACGCCAACTACCAGAACCTCTTCACCAGCGGCCTTCTGCCCGACAACCGGACGATCACGCGCACGGTCTACAATGCGCAGCCGGTGCTCGACGCCTACGCGCTCGACACCAACCTCGAATACAAATTCGATACCGGCCCGATGCAGCACACGATGCTGGCCGGTGTCGACTTCCAGTGGCAGCGCCTGATCAACAACACCGGTTCAAAGGTCGGTCCGACGCAGGACCTTTTCGATCCGACCTACGACCAGCCGTTCACGCCCGCGGCGCTGACAACCCGCCTCGACCAGATCCAGCGACAGGTCGGCATCTATGTCCAGGACCAGATCGAGCTCGGCGGGCTGCGCCTGACCGCAAGCGGGCGGCAGGATTTCGTCAACATCAGCTCTCAGTCCAAGGTGCTGGCAACCGGCGTGACGACGCCATACACCCAGGATCCGAGCCAGTTTACGGGCCGCGTCGGCGCGGCCTACGTCTTCGACAACGGCATCGTGCCCTACGCGCTTTACTCGACCTCGTTCCTGCCGGTGCTGACTCTGGCCAATACGCCGCTGAAGCCGACCACGGGCACGCTGAAGGAAGTGGGCGTCAAGTACGCGCCCGATGGAGCCGACTTCGACGTGACGCTGTCGGCCTTCGAGGCAACGCAGCAGAATGTGGTCAACCGCATCGCGACCGTCTACTATCAGACCGATGAAGTCCGGGTGCGTGGCGTGGAGATCGAAGCCAATGCCAGCCTCTGGGACGGCCTCAACCTGACGGCGGCCGCCAGCTTCCAGGATCCGGAAGTCACAGAAAGCCAGACCGCGTCGCAGATCGGAAAGATGCCCTACACCGTACCCAAGCAGCAGCAGTCGCTGTTCGTCAGCTATGACATAGCTCTGCCGGATGCATGGGAAGGCGAACTGGTGGTCGGCGGCGGCGTGCGCCACATCGGCAAGACAGCCGGAGACACGACCAACACGTTCTTCGTGCCCGGATACACGCTGGTCGACGCCTTCGTCCGCTACGAGCACAACCGTTACGGCCTGCAGCTCAACGGCTATAACCTCGGCGACAAGACCTATGTTGCCGGATGCAACACGCCGACCCAGTGCTACTACGGCCAGGGCCGGTCCGTCGTCGCCACGGCGAGCATCAAATGGTGATCAGGCAGACGCGCCGCGGTTTCGTTTTCGGCGCCCTGTCGCTTCTGGCTGCCCCGCGCCTTCATGCCGGCGAGCCGCGCCGGCTCGTCACGCTCGAATGGCTGGCAACCGAAATCGCCCTGCTGCTCGGCGAACGTCCCGTCGGCGTTGCCGATCTCGACGGCTATCGCCGATGGGTGTCCGTCAACAATGACGGGCTCGCCGACGCAATAGATGTCGGCGGGCGGCAGCAACCGGGCATGGAGGCGCTGAACCGCCTTAGACCGGACCTCATCCTGTCTTCTGCGCTGCGTCACCGCCCGCTCGAACATAGGCTATCGGAAATCGGCCCGACACGGCTCCTCGACGACCAGCCGCAAGATGGCGACCTTCTCGCCGCGGTCTATGACTGCACGAAAGCGGCCGGCGAGGCGCTGGACCGCAGCCAGGCGGCCAACGGTCTGCTTGCAGATTTCGACACGAAACTCGCCGCTATCGCCAAGGAAATCGCCGGTAGCAAGCTTGGCGGCCAGCCAGTGCTCGTCGCCCAACCGCTGCCGGGCGTGCCGCGCCTGCGCATCTTCACGTCGAATTCGGCGGTGATGCAGGTGTTCGTTCGGGCCGGCTTTACTGCAGCCCTCGCTCTGCCGGCTGAATCGTTCGGGTTCAGCACCATCGGGCTCGAGGGTCTTGCCGCGCTGGATGGAAAATCCAAGCTTATCCTGCTTGCCGAGGAAGCACCGGCAGAATTGCTCAATAGCGCGCTATGGCCGATGCTTCCCGTGGTCGCGTCGGGCGGCGTGGTTCCCGTAGGCCGGCCAAGCTGGCCTTTCGGCGGGCCCGCGTCGCTGCTAGGGCTGGCGACCAAGACGGTTGCGAAACTGCAGGCCTGATTGGCGCAGGAGTTTTCCCGCCTGGGCGATCGGGGGCGGCGGTGAGGGTTCCCCAGTTATGCGGCTGGACGCCGCTGCGATCTTGCGCGACGACGTCCAGTGAAAAAGCGAATGGCTGTATGCCTTATCGTGGCGTGACGTCGAAGCCGAACCACTTTTCCGAAAGCGCCTTGATCGTTCCATCTGCCTTGGCGGCTGCGATCGCCTCGTTGAACAGGGCCTTGAGCTCCGGATCCGTCTTGCGTAGGCCAACCGAACTGCCGCGACCGAGAAAGCCGCCCTGGAAGCGGGGACCAGCCGTGGTCATGTCCTCATTGCCAGGCTTTTCGGAAGCCGTCGTCAGATACGCCATCGAGGCCATGACCAGGTCGACGCGGCCGGCGGCCAGATCAAGATCGTGTTCTTCGGTCGTCTTGTACTCGCGCACCTCGACAACGCCCTTCAGATACTTGTCGACGAAGGCGGCGCCGGTCGAGGCGATCTGGACGCCAATCGTCTTGCCTTCGAGCAGCGGTTTCAGCTTCTCGATCTCGGCAACGGCACCCGCCTCGTTCGAAGCGAGCGAGAACACGACGCCCTTTTCGGGCAGCGATGCAAGCGGGCCGGACTTGGAGGTCGCAAATGCCTGGCCCGTCGAGCCGTAGGAGTCGCTGAAGTCGATGACCTGCTCGCGCTTGGCCGTTGCCGACATGCCGGAAATGATCGCGTCGAACTTGCCGGCGTTCAGCGCCGGGATCATGCCGTCGAAATTCTGGACGTTGATCTCGCATTCCACCTTCATGTGGGCGCAGAGATACTTGCTGAGCTCGATCTCATAGCCGTCGAGCGTGCCGTCGGGCTTGGTGAAGTTGTAGGGCTTGAAGCCGCCTTCGGTGGCGATCGACACACGCGTCCACGTCTTTTTTTCCGCATGGGCGCCGCTGGCGGAAAACAGCATCGTCGCGATGCACAAAGCCTTCATTGCCGATTTCGTGTAGTTCATTCGTAGTTCCCCTTTTTTTGAGTGGTTAGAGCCGGCGGTTCACGCCTTGATGAACCGCCGGAAGCGGTCCGATTTGGCATTGCCAAATACCTCGTCCGGCCGACCGTCTTCCTCGATCTGGCCTTGGTGAAGAAAGATGACCCGGCTCGAGACATCGCGGGCGAAACCCATCTCGTGGGTGACGACCAGCATCGTGCGCCCCTCTTCGGCGAGCGCGCGCATAACACGCAGCACCTCGCCGACGAGTTCGGGATCAAGAGCGGATGTCGGCTCGTCGAACAGCATCACCGCCGGGCGCATTGCCAGCGCCCGTGCGATGGCCGCCCGCTGCTGTTGGCCGCCGGACAAGTGCGCCGGGTAGTGATTGCGCTTGGCCGCGATCCCGACCTTGGCAAGAAGCGCTTCGGCCTCCTCGATGCATTCGGCGCGCGGGCGCTTCTGCACATGGATCGGCGCCTCGATGACGTTTTCCAGCACCGTCTTGTGGGACCAGAGGTTGAAGCTCTGGAACACCATGCCGAGGCGCGAGCGGATACGGTCCACCTGGGCGCGGTCCTTCGGGCGGCTCTTGCCGTTGCCGGTCGCAAGCATCTCGATGGTCTCGCCCGCGACCGTAACCGCGCCGCGGTCGGGCGTCTCGAGCATGTTGATGCAGCGAAGCAGGGTCGACTTGCCCGACCCGGACGAGCCCAGGATCGAGACGACCTCGCCTTCGCGCGCGTCGAGCGAAATGCCCTTCAGGACCTCGATCGGGCCGAAACTCTTGTGGATGTCCCGAACGCTGATGGCGACGGGAGCGGCGGACGACGCGGGCGAGCTCAATGCGCTTCTCCTTCGATAATGCCGGGCAACACCGCGACCGGCTGCCTGAGATGCGGGCTCAGCCGGAACTCGACGAGTTGCACCAGGCGGGTGAGCAGGAAGTTGATGGTGAGATAGATGGCACCGGCGACGACGAAGACCTCGATCGCGCGGTAGCTCTCGGAGATGATGCGCGCGGCAACGCCGGTCACCTCCATCAGGGTGATGATCGACGCTAGCGACGTCGCCTTGACCATCGAGATCATCTCGTTGCCGTAGCCAGGCAGCGCCTGTCGGACGCCGAGGGGCAGCGTGATCCTCCGGAAGATCATGAAGCGCGACATGCCACATGCCCTTGCCGCTTCGACCTGACCGTAAGGCACCGAAAGCAGGCCGCCGCGGACGATCTCACTGGCATAGGCGGCGGTGTTGAGCCCCAGCGCCAGCACCGCACACCAGTAGGGCTCCCTGAGGATCGGCCAAAGCAGGCTGTGGCGGATGGCAGGAAACTGGCTGAGGCCATAATAGATGATGAAGATCTGGACCAAGAGCGGCGTGCCGCGGAAGACGAAAACATACGCCTGCGCCAGCCAGCGCAGCGGAGCGACAGCCGAAAACCGGGCGACGGCGATGCCGACCGCCAGGACCGCGCCGAACGCGATCGAGTTGGCCGCCAGCAACAGTGTCAGTGGAACAGCCGAAACGAGGCTGACGAAGGTTTCGTGAAGGAAGGTCCAGTCCATCAGCTTCTCCTCACGCCGCGGCTGAAATGATGCTCGGCCCGGTGCAGGACTGCACTCGAGACCGTCGAGATCGACAGATAGATGGCGCCGGCAATCAGGTAGAAATCGAAAGGCAACCCGGTGGACCCTGCGGCGACCTGAGCCTGGCGCAACAGTTCGGCGACACCGGTGATCGAGACCAGCGCGCTCTCCTTGAGCACCACCTGCCAGACATTGCCGAGGCCGGGCAGTGCGTGCCTGAGAGTGAGCGGCGCGACGATGCGCCGGAAGCGCAGCCAGCGCGGCATGCCGCAGGCAATGGCCGCCTCGATTTCGCCTGGGTGAACTGCCCTGAACGCACCGCGCAAGACCTCCGTATGCTGCGCCCCCGAGGTAATCCCAACCGCAAGCATGCCGGCAAGAAAACCGGGAAAGCCGATGAAGCCTTCAGCGCCGAAGAAGTGCCCGACGGCGGAGATTGCGGCGGAGCCGCCGAAATAGAGCAGATAGATCACCAACAGATCTGGAATGCCGCGCAGAACCGTCGTGTAGACGTCGGCAACGAGGCGCGTCACCGGTCCGCCGCGGACCTTCGCCCAGGCGCCGAGGACGCCGATGACGGCACCGGTCGCATAACCCGACAGAGCGATCAGGATCGTCATCGTCGCGCCGGCAAGCAGAATGTTCCCCCAGCCGCCGGGACCGAAACTGAGGAGTTCGAGGATACCGGGTTGGGTCACAACGCCTGCACTCCCTTTTCGGCGGAGCTGGCGTCGCGCGCAGGAAGAGGCGGGTCGACATCATCCGGGATCGGATTGACGAAGGGCGTTCCATCGAGGCGGCTGCGATGGTCCGCCTTGGCGGCGGCCACCAATTCGGGATCCGACATCAGGTCGATGGCAAGGCTCGCCATGGCTTTCGCCGCATGGGCCATGCCCTTGTGGGCCGCCGGCAATTTTCCCTGTGCGACCAGCTGCCAGGAATGGCCCGGCGTGCCGATCGCATAGGTCGCGCCGCGCATCTGCACCGTCGGGACGACCCAGCTCACCGTGCCGACGTCGGTGGAGCCGACGATGCTGCCGTCGCCGCCATAAAGTGGATAGATCATGTCGCACAGTGGCTGCCCCTTGCGCGGCGACAGACCGAAACGGGCGTAAGACGCGGCAATATCGTCAGGCGTATAGGTGGCCTGGAATTTTCGCGCTGTTTCCAGATCAGCGGCATCAAAGGCGGCAGGCCCGAGATGTTCGAGACAGGTGTGGAGCCGCGCCTCCAGCGGGCCATTGCCGACGAGATTGGCATCGCCGCTGATCACCTCATGACGCACGGTCGTCTCCGTCATCAGCGCCGCCCCTTGGGCGATCTTTTTGACGCGCTCGATCAGGCCGAGCAGGTCCGGCAAGGAACGGGCGCGGATGAGATAACGCACCGTCGCGCGGGCCTGCACCACGTTCGGCGCATCGCCGCCCGCATCGGTGATGGCATAGTGCACCCGGGCGCTCGACGGCATGTGCTCGCGCATATAGTTGACGCCGACATTCATCAGTTCGACGGCATCAAGCGCGCTGCGACCGAGATGCGGCGTCGCCGAGGCATGGGACGCGCGGCCGGAGAAGTGGAAATTGATCTCGTTGCAGGCAAGCGAGATCGGATTGTTGACGCCGGAAAAGGCAGCCGGATGCCAGGAGATGGCGATGTCGACATCGTCGAAGGCGCCGGCCCGCACCATGAAGCCTTTCGACGAACCGCCCTCTTCGGCCGGGCAGCCGTAATAGCGCACGCGGCCCTTCAGGCCATTGACCTTGAGGTAATCCTTGACCGCGGCAGCGGCAAGCATGGAGCCGGAGCCGAGCAGGTTGTGACCGCAGCCGTGGCCGTTGCCGCCCGGAACGACCGGCCGCTCCTCGGCAAGGCCCGCGACCTGGCTCAGGCCGGGGAGCGCGTCGAACTCGCCGAGGATGGCAATCACCGGACCACCTTCGCCGGCCTCACCCGTCACCGCCGTCGGCAGGCCGGCGACATTGCGCTCAACGCGAAACCCCTCCGCTTCAAGCAGGCGGACATGCTCGCTCGCGGATTGAAATTCCTGATAGTTGGTTTCGGGACTGTCCCAAACACGGTCGCTGAGCGCGAAGAATGCCGGGCTCTTTTCCTCGACGATCGACCATACGCGTTCCGTATTCTTCATTGCGTTTAGCGTCCCACATGAGATAGTTACCAAAATTGGCGCCAATTTAGGATACAAAAATAATTTGCGCAATGGGCGGCGATGGATATTTTCGGTATCGGTCGCAGGCGCAAGAAATGATGATCGCGAATGCGACCGAGGCGCGCCCACGAAGCGTGCCGGCAATGGAGCAAACAGGAATGTCGATAACCGAAATGCACGATGCGACCGAGACTGCTGCCAATGAACGGGACGTGACGGATCTCGTCCTCGAAGATATTTTGACCGGAGTGCTACCGGCCGGGACCTGGCTCAAGCAGATCGATCTCGAAAAGCGCTATGCGTGCACCCGGCCGGAGGTTCGCCGCGCACTTGACCGGCTGTCACAGAAGCGCCTGGTCGAACACGTGCCCAACCGCGGCTACCACGTCTACCAGCCGGACGGGCGGCGCGCGCAGGAAGTCAGCGACATACGCGTCATCCTGGAAACTGCGGTGGCGGACCTGATGGTGGAAAGGGCGACACCCGAAAGTATCGCCAGACTGCGAGAACTCGCCAGCCACTTCGACCGGATGACGATGGTGGGTACGGTGCTGGAGCACTACGAGGCAAACCTCGCCTTCCATCGCGAGCTGCTGCTTCTGTCGGGCAACAACGAGCTTGTGGATCTCGTTTCCGAAATCCGCCAGCGCACCTCGTCGGCACCGGTCTCGCAGTGGCGCACACGGGCCCGCGTCGAACGCTCGGCACGCGAGCACCACATGATGGTCGATGCGCTCGAAGCCCGCGATATCGCCGATCTCAAACGCCTGATCGAGGCGCATATCCGCCAGACGGGCGATACCGCCCCAGCAGAAAGCGCTGCGCGTCAGGCATGACGCCCCGTGTTTTCTGATGGGTAAAACGACCGGATCCCCCTGATTTCTCAGAGTTGTGACGGAGTGGTGCAGAACCTAAGCTCAAGCCGAAAATGAGGTTCCGCCATGTCAAACACCCGCAATCCCCCAGCAACCGACATCATGGAGATGCGCGAGGCTCTGGCCGAGTGGTGCACCCAGAACAACTGCACCCAATCCGACCCGCCCGCCAACCGGATCGCGCTTCGGATTTTCGACGTCGCCAGCGGGAAGAAGCTCAATCGCGCCGAGATCCTGGCACTGCTGTCGAGCGGATAGCAGGCACCCGAAGCGTCGTGAGGGGCTGCCGAAGCGCGAGAGCGGCGGGAAAGCCTGCAGCACCGATCAGGACTGCGCCATTCTCATCGCCGTGAGCTTCACGCCCTCGGCGATGCGGTCTCTGCCAATCGACGAGTACCCCATGCGGAAGAAGCGGCAGCTTTCCTCTTCGGCCGGAAAGAACGGGGACCCAGACTCAATCAGGACCCCGTCTTCGCGCAGTTCCGCCATCAACCTGTCCGCGTCGAGACCGTCAGGCCCTTCGATCCAGAACGAGGTCCCGCCGAAGGCTGCCGATCCGGCGATCTTCAGTCCATTGGCATTGAGCGCGTCCGCCATCACCCGATGGCGCAGGTGATATTCCTCCCGCATCCTGTGAAGCACGGCATCATAGTGCCCGAGCGCCAGGAAATAGGCGGCCGTGCGCTGAAGATGGCCCGGCGGATGGCGCAGCATCAGCGCGCGTAGCGCCCGCGCCTCGCGGATAACAGGCGCCGGTGCGACGAGGTAGCCGAGCCGCAGGCCGGGGAAAAGCGACTTCGAAAAACTGCCGATGTAAAAGACCCGCCCGTTTCTGTCGAAGGCCTTCAGTGCCGGCGACGGCGGGGCGAGAAAGCTCATCTCGAACTCGTAATCATCCTCAATGATGACGAAGTCCCGGCTTGAGGCGGCATCGAGCAGCGCGACGCGGCGATCCATCGGCATGGTTGCTCCCGTCGGGGAGTGATGGCTCGGCGTCACGAACACGGCATCGACCTGCTCAGGCAGGTTCGCCGGCGGCAGCCCGCCGTCATCGACATCGAGCACCGTGACCTTCGCGCCGCTCAGCCGCAGCGAGGCGCTCATATCCGGGTGGCAGGGATTTTCACAGACGGCATGGGAGCCGCGCCGCAGCAAGAGCTGGATGACGATCCAGAGCGCATTCTGCGCGCCCACCGTCACGAGGATCTCATCAGGATTGGCCCTTATGCCACGCCCAGGCAGCGTGCGCGAACAGATGTAGTTGACCAGCTGCACGTCGTCCGACGCGGCGAAATCGCCGGCCATCAGTTCGAAATCCTCCCGCGCCAGCGCGCGCCGGGCGCAGTCTCTCCAGGCGGTGAGATCGAACAGCGACGGGTCCATCTGGCCATAGAGAAAAGGGTACGGATACCGCCGCCAATCGAGCGGCTTGCGCATCTGCTTGGCGACACGAAAGGTCGAGCGCAGCTTGGAGGACCAGTCCACGGCTTCCGCATCCGGTGGGGCCACATCCGCGCCGAGAACATTGAACGGCGGCTTGTCGGCGACCCGGAAACTGCTGCGGTCCGCCACCTCCAGATACCCTTGCGTCGCCAGCTCCTGATAGGCGAGCGTGACGGTGAGGCGCGAAATGTTGAGGTAGCTCGCAAGCTTGCGGGTCGACGGCAGCTGGCCACCCGGGGCAAGCCGTCCCGACAGCACGGCGGAAACGACCGTCTCGCGGATCTGGGCCTGCAAGCTGGTGCGGCTCGTCCGATCGACGAAGAACACGGTTTCCGGAACAGAGATGCGCGCCAAGTCCGACCCCTTGATGATCAAAACTGGACTTATCTAACTTTCAATCTGGCTATAAAGCAAACGGGAAAGCTGCTTTATCCCTTATGGTCGAAAATGAGATCGGCATAACAGTCGACAGACCCTAAAAATGGGTCGGAACCAGAGGGAAACACATGTTCACTTCCAACGCCTTGAAAACCATGGCGGGGGCAGCCGCGATTGCGGCCGGCCTCCTGACCTCCAGCCTTGCCCGCGCCGAGACCAACGTCATTATCGGCTACCAGCAGATCGTCGGCCCGTTCATCGCGGCCATCGCCGACGGCCGCTTCGACGCCGCCGCCAAGGAGGCGGGCTACGTCGTCGACTGGCGCCAGTTCAGCTCCGGCGGCGACATCTCGACGGCGCTTGCGTCCGGCAACGTGCCGATCGGCGTCATCGGCTCCACCGGCACCACGGCGGCGGCAACGCGCGGCGTCGAACTCGAGCTGTTCTGGATCCTCGACAACATCGGCAAGTCGGAAGCGCTCGTCGCCCGCGAAGGCTCCGGCATCGAGAAGCCGGAAGATCTGGTCGGTCGCTCCGTCGGCGTGCCGTTCGTTTCGACCTCGCATTTCCATCTGCTCGTCGGTCTCGAGCAGGTGTGGAAGGTCGATCCGCGCGAAGTCAACATCCTCAACATGAAGCCGCCGCAGATCGTGGCCGCCTGGCAACGCGGCGACATCGATGCCGCCTATGTCTGGCCACCGGCCCTGTCGGAACTTCTGAAGACCGGCAAGGTGATTTCAGATTCCGAGGCGATCGGCGCGGCGAGCGTGCCGACCTTCGACGGTCTCGTGGTCGACAAGAAATGGGCGGCCGAAAACCCGAAGTTCATGGCTGCCTTCACCAAAGTGCTGGCCGAATCCTATGCCGACTACAAGGCAAACGGCGCAAGCTGGACGGCAGATTCCGCACCGGTCCAGAACATCGTCAAGCTCATCGGCGGCGATGGCGCCGGCACGGTCGAGGCGCTGAACCTCCTGTCCTTCCCGACTGCGCAAGAACAGGCGTCCGAAACCTGGCTCGGCGGTGGTGCGCTTCGCGCGCTCACGGAAAGCGCAAAATTCCTTACCGACCAGAAGCAGATCGACAAGGCGCTCGACGACTACACGCCCTACGTCAACAGCGCCTACGCGAAGGAAGCTGCGAAGTGACGCTTAGCTCCTGACCGCCTGTCGGTCAGGAGCGCCGCAAACGCCACTCAACAGCCGTTTTTCGAAAGGCCTGCACAATGGAAACTCTCAATGTCAGCAATGTGAGCCTGACCTATCCTGGTCTCTATACGGACGAGGCGGTCATCGCGCTCAAGGGCGTCAACCTCGAGATCAAGAGCGGCGATTTCGTCGTTGCGCTCGGCGCCTCGGGCTGCGGCAAGACCACGCTTCTCAACCTGATGGCGGGCTTCATGGCCCCGAGCGGTGGCGAAATCACGCTTGGAAGCCGTCGCGTCTCAGGTCCCGGCGCCGACCGCGGGGTCGTGTTCCAGAAGCACGCGCTGCTGCCCTGGCTCAACGTCATCGACAACACCGAATTCGGACTGAAACTGCGGGGTGTCGACAAGGCGACGCGCCACGAGGTGGCCGCCAAGAATCTCGCCCTCGTCGGCCTGCAGGATTTTCACCGGCACATGATCTACCACCTGTCCGGCGGCATGCAGCAGCGCGTCGGCATTGCCAGGGCGCTAAGCTGCGACCCGTCGATGCTGTTGATGGACGAACCGATGGCAGCGCTCGACGCGCTGACCCGCGAGACCATCCAGGAGCTGCTGCTCAAAGTCTGGCAGCTGACCAACAAGATGTTCTTTTTCATCACCCACAGCGTCGAGGAGGCGTTGTTCCTCGGTTCGCGCCTGATCGTGATGTCGCCGCGCCCCGGACGGATCACCCACACCTACGAGCTCGATTTCAACAAACGGTTTCTGGAAGAAGGCAATGCCCGTGCAATCAAATCCAGTCGCGACTTCATCGACATGCGTGAACAGATCCTCAGCATCATCTACGGCGACGAGCGTCAGTCCGGAAACCCGGAGCTCCTCCATGCTTGAGCGCGTGACGAAGGCCAAGCCGGTCAAGCCGGGCCGGATCTACGGCGCACCCGGCGAAGGCATGAGCGGGCATATCAGCCTCTTGACCGCACTGACGCTCGTCGCACTCTGGCTGCTGATCACCGAAATGCAATGGGTGAAGCCGCTCTTCCTGCCATCGCCGCTTGCGGTCTGGGACAAGTTCGTGATCGCTTTGACGGAGGGCGTCTCCAACTCGACGCTCGCCCAGCATACGCTGGCAAGTCTCGGTCGCGTGCTCGGCGCCTTCGCGCTCGCCCTCGTCACCGCCGTCCCGATCGGCATTCTCATGGGCGTCAACCGGGTAATGCGCGGGTTGTTCGACCCGATCATCGAGTTCTACCGCCCGCTGCCGCCGCTCGCCTACCTGCCGCTGATCATCATCTGGCTCGGCATCGGCGAGTTTCCGAAAGTCTTCCTGATCTTCCTCGCGATCTTCGCGCCGATGGCGATTGCCGCTCGGGCCGGTGTCCGCTCTGTCTCTATCGAGCAGATCCATGCGGCCTATGCGATGGGCGCCAGCCGCCGCCAGGTCATCAGCCACGTCATTCTGAAAGCGGCGCTGCCCGAGATCTTCACCGGCATGCGCATCGGCATCGGCGTCGGCTGGACGACGCTGGTCGCGGCGGAAATGGTCGCAGCCCACCGAGGCCTCGGCTTCATGGTCTTGAACGCCGCCGAGTTCCTCGCCAGCGATACCGTGATCATGGGCATCATCGTCATCGGCGTCTTCGCCTTCGCCTTCGATCTCTTGATCCGCCACCTCGAAAAGGCGCTCATTCCCTGGAAGGGCAAGGTGTGACGATGCCCCGTTCGATAGGGCAACAACCGCCGAGCGGATAACCGCTCGGCCCTAAGGGCCACCTCACCAGACGCATAAAGCCGATCCGGCCGGCTCATCCGGCAACGGCGAAGCCATGCCCGAAAACATCGCCTGCAACGCTTAGGAAAAACAAGCCATGACACCGACCGACCTCTCCAACCTTTTCGACGCCTTCAACCGGCACGACATCGACGGCGTCATGTCCTTTTTCGCTGACGACTGCGTTTTCAACACGGTTGCAGGCAGCGAAGCGCACGGCACACGTGTCGACGGCACCGAGCAAATCGCCACCGCATTCAGCGGCGTGTGGCAGACGATGCCGGATGCCCATTGGGCGCATCACGGTCACTTCGTCCATGGCGACCGGGCCGTATCGGAATGGACTTTTTCCGGCACGAACGCCGACGGCAGCCGCATCGAGGCCGAGGGCTGCGACCTCTTCACGCTGCGTGACGGCAAGATCGTCCGCAAGCAGGCCTTCCGCAAGAACCGGCCGCTGATTGCGGCTCCCTTCCGCTACTGAGCTCGAGCCAGGCCAGGAAACCGACATGGAACAGCTTGTCAGAACAGCACGGCCGAACAAGCCCTTCGACCCGGCATACGACCCCAACCGTGCCGCCAATCCCGGCGAGGGCAAGGACTATGCGCCGACCTACTGGATCGCCACGGCCGGACCGCCCCCCGTCGACGACGGTCCCGTTTTGAAGGATATCGACGTCGACGTCGCGATCGTCGGCTCGGGCTACACAGGCCTCTCCTGCGCCATCCATTTGGCCAAAGAGCACGGCATCAAGGCGACGGTGCTGGAAGCCAACGGCGTCGCCTGGGGTTGCAGCACCCGCAACGGCGGCCAGGCGCAGATTTCGGCGGGCCGGCTCAAGCGCTCGCAGTGGATCGAGCGCTGGGGCGTGGACGTCGCCAGGAAACTTCACGTCGAGATCAGCGAAGCCTTCGATCTCTTCCGCGATCTCATCCGCTCGCCGGAAATCGCCTGCGATCCGCAGGACGGCGGCCATCTCTACATTGCTCATCGCAACAAGGTGATGCCGTCGCTTCAGGCGGAGTCCCGCGTCCTCAACGACGTCTTCGGCTACCGCACGCGCATTCTCGGCCGCGACGAAATTCATCGCGACTTCGTTCGTGATAACGAGGCGGTGGGCGCCCTTTACGAGCCCGACGGCATGGGCATCCATGCGGCCAAGCTCGCCTTCGGCTATCTCACCCTGGCGCGCAAGCTCGGTGCCCGCGTTCATACCTCCAGCCCGGTTCTCGACTGCGATCAGAAAGGCGGCGTCTTCCACCTTCGCACCCCCGGCGGCATCGTGCGGGCAAGGGCGGTGTGTTTCGCGACTGCCGGCTACACCTCGCCCGGCCTGCATTCGCTGACGAAGCATCGTCTGATGCCGATCCTCTCCAACTCGATCGTCACGCGCGTGCTTACCGACGAAGAGCGATCGGCGCTGAACTTCAAGACACATATTCCGCTCACCGACACACGCACGCTGCGCCATTACTATCGGCTGTTGCCCGACGGACGCGTGCAGATCGGCAGCCGCAGCGCGATTACCGGCAGGGACGCGGTCAACCCGAAGCACCTCGATCGCCTGCTCGAAGGCCTCTACCGCAAGTTCCCGGTGCTGACAGGCATCAAGGTGGATTACTCCTGGTGGGGCTGGGTCGATGTCAGCCACGACATGATGCCGCGCATCTTCCGTCCGGACCCGAAGCAGGCGCTGTTCTACGCCATGGGCTATGGCGGCAATGGCGTCATGTATTCGGCCCAGGCCGGACGGCGCATGGCGCAGATGGTCGCCGGCAAGGGCGGTACGCTCGACCTGCCGATCTTCACCTCTTCTCTTCCCAGCCACGGGTTGCTGACGCCGTTCCGGCGCATCGGCCAGTGGGGAATGTACCGCTGGTACTACCTCAGGGACGAAATCCTCTAGCCGCTCGGTCGGCCCCAAAACCCAACATGAAAGGAAACAGACAATGAAAATGACGACCGAAGAGGCTTTCATCAAAGTCCTCCAGATGCACGGCATCGAACACGCCTTCGGTATCATCGGCTCGGCGATGATGCCGGTCTCCGACCTCTTCCCGAAAGCCGGCATTACTTTCTGGGACTGCGCCCATGAGACCAATGCCGCCCTTATCGCCGACGGCTACACCCGCGTCACCGGCAACATGTCGATGGCGATCGCCCAGAACGGCCCCGGCGTGACGGGTTTCGTGACCGCGGTCAAGACCGCCTACTGGAACCATACGCCGATGCTTCTGGTCACGCCGCAGGCGGCCAACAAGACGATCGGCCAGGGCGGCTTCCAGGAAGTCGACCAGATGGCACTGTTCGAGGAAATGGTCTGCTACCAGGAAGAAGTGCGCGACGCGAGCCGCGTTCCCGAAGTGCTCAACCGGGTTATCGAGAAAGCCTGGCGCGGCTGCGCCCCGGCGCAGATCAACATCCCGCGCGATTACTGGACGCAGGTGATCGACGTCGAACTGCCAAGCATCGTTCGGCTGGAGCGCCCCTCCGGCGGCAAGCAGGCGATCTCTGAAGCCGCAAGATTGCTGTCCGAGGCGAAATTCCCGGTCATCCTCAACGGCGCCGGCGTGGTCATCGGCGGTGCGATCGGCGAATCCATCGCACTTGCCGAGCGTCTCGACGCCCCAGTCTGCTGCGGATATCAGCACAATGATGCCTTCCCCGGCGGCCACCGCCTGGCGGCAGGCCCGCTCGGCTACAACGGCTCCAAGGCTGCCATGGAACTGATCGCCAAGGCCGATGTGGTGCTGGCGCTCGGCACCCGCCTCAACCCGTTCTCGACGTTGCCCGGTTATGGCATCGACTACTGGCCGAAGAACGCCGCGATCATCCAGGTCGACATCAACTCCGACCGTATCGGCCTCACGAAGAAGGTGACGGTCGGCATCTGCGGCGACGCCAAACAGGTCGCAAGCCAGATCCTTGATCAGCTGTCGCCATCGGCCGGCGACAGCGGTCGCGAGGAGCGCAAGGCACTGATCCACACGACGCGCTCCGCCTGGCTGCAGCAGCTCTCGTCGATGGACCACGAGGACGACGATCCGGGCACCGAATGGAATGCCTCGGCCCGCCGGCGGGAATCCGACCGCATGTCGCCACGCCAGGCATGGCGTGCGATCCAGGCTGCACTGCCCAAGGATGCCATCATCTCGACCGACATCGGCAACAACTGCGCCATCGGCAACGCCTATCCGAGCTTCGAGCAAGGCCGGAAGTACCTGGCTCCCGGCATGTTCGGCCCCTGCGGCTACGGCTTCCCGTCGATCGTCGGCGCCAAGATCGGTTGCCCTGACGTGCCGGTGGTTGGCTTTGCCGGCGATGGCGCTTTCGGTATCTCGATGAACGAGATGACCTCCATCGGCCGCGCCGGCTGGCCGCCGATCACCATGGTGATCTTCCGCAACTTCCAGTGGGGAGCCGAGAAGCGCAACACGACGCTCTGGTACGACAACAACTTTGTCGGCACCGAACTCAACCCCAACCTCAGCTACGCCAAGGTAGCCGACGGCTGCGGCCTCAAGGGCGTGACGGTCGACACGCAGGCCGACCTGACGGCTGCCCTGGAGCAGGCGCTGCAGGATCAGGCAAAGGGCGTGACCACTTTCGTCGAGGTCATCCTCAACCAGGAGCTCGGCGAACCCTTCCGCCGCGACGCGATGAAGAAACCGGTGCAGGTCGCCGGCATCGAGCGCTCGGACATGCGGCCGCAGCAGCACGCCTGACATCCCCCATGCCCGGCGACATCAGTCGCCGGGCATGGGCCTCCGATTTGGCATTTCAGACGGGAAATTTGACATGAGTGCGGTATCCGAAACGACGCGGCGGTTTCAATGGCTGCCTGCGGCCCTGTCGACCTATGGCCCCGGCCTCTTGGTGACGGCAGCCGTCGCCATGGCGGCACAGTTCCTGTCGGATCATTATGGCGCCCCCGCCATGCTGATGGCCCTGCTGCTCGGCATCGCCTTCCACTTTCTTTCCGAAGAAGGCCGGTGCGTCGCCGGCATCGAGCTTTCGGCAAAGAAGATCCTCAGGATCGGCGTCGCCCTTCTCGGCATGCGCATCAGCGTCGATCTCCTGATAGGGCTCGGCAGCGGCACCATCCTGCTGCTGGTGGCAGCGATCGCAGCGACGATCCTGTTCGGCCTGGCGGCCGCCAAGATCCTCGGCAGAGGTTGGCGGCTTGCGCTTCTGACCAGCGGTGCGGTTGCAATCTGCGGCGCTTCCGCTGCCATGGCGATTGCCGCCGTCCTGCCCAAGAACGAGTTTTCCGAGCGCAACCTGATCTTCACCGTGCTGTCGGTGACTGTTCTCAGCACCCTTGCAATGATCGGCTATCCCATCCTCGCGCAATCGTTCGGCCTGGACGCGCGCGGCACCGGCATCTTCTTCGGCGGCACGATCCATGACGTGGCACAGGTGGTCGGCGCCGGCTTTTCCGTGTCACCAGAAGCCGGCGAAACGGCAACGCTGGTCAAGCTCATCCGCGTGACGATGCTGGCGCCCGTCGTGCTCATCTTTTCGATCGCGCTTCGAAACGTCCCCCAGGAAGGGGTCGAGGCCGGCAAGCGCCCGCCTTTGCTGCCGGGCTTCGTCGTCGCCTTCCTGATCCTTGCCGGCATGAACTCCGGCGGGATGGTGCCCGCCGCCGTCGCCGAACTCGGCATGGAGGCATCGCGCTGGGCGCTTTTGGCGGGCATCGTCGCCGTCGGCATGAAGACGTCGCTGCGGCGCGTGCTCGATGTCGGCGGCGACGCGGTCGCGCTCATCGTTGCCGAAACCATCTTCCTCGGTGTCTTCATTCTCGCCGGCATGCACTATCTGGGGCATCTCTGATGAAACCGCTCGACAAAATCATCGAAACCGCAAGAAAAGCGCCGCGCCATATCGTCCTTGCCGAGGGGGAGGACGCGCGCGTGGTCGCCGCCGCGCTGCGCGCTCACGCCGAAGGCATTGCCGAGATCACGCTTATCGGACGGCACGACATCATCACAGAGCGTCTGCGCGAGCATGGCGGCAATGAAGGCGACTTTCGGATCGAAGATCCGGCGACGTCATCGCTGACGGAGCGGTTCGCGGCCGGATATCATGAGCTGCGCCGGAGCAAGGGCGTCGACCGGGAGAAGGCCGAGAAAGCAGTTCGAGAGGACCTCGCCTTTGCCGCCATGATGGTGCGCGAGGACGAGGCCGACGGCACCATCGGCGGGGCGGTGGCAACCACGGCCGATACCGTGCGCACCGCGCTGCAGGTGATCGGCCGTGCCCCGGACGCAGGCCTCGTTTCCAGCTTTTTCCTGATGTTGCTGTGTCAGCCCCATCACGCCAAGAAGGGTGCCTTCGTCTTTTCCGACTGCGGCCTCGTCGTCGACCCGGATGCCGCCGGCCTTGCCGATATCGCCCGCATGTCGGCGCAATCCTATCAGGCGTTGCTTGGGGATCGCGCCAAGGTCGCAATGCTGTCCTTCTCCACCAATGGCAGCGCCACACACGACCGCGTCTCCAAGGTGGTCGAGGCGACGCAGATGGCCCGCGCCGCCAACCCCGATCTGCTGATCGACGGCGAACTGCAGTTCGACAGCGCATTTGTCGAGGCCGTCTCATCGGCGAAGGCGCCCAGTTCCGCGTTGCATGGGCAGGCAAATGTGTTCGTGTTTCCCAATCTCGATGCCGCCAATATCGGCTACAAGATCGCCCAGCGCATCGGCGGAGCGACCGCCATTGGCCCCGTGCTTCAGGGGCTGGCCAAACCCGCAAACGATCTGTCGCGCGGCTGCACGGCCGATGACGTCTTCCACATGATCGCTGTCACCGTGGTCCAGGCTGCGTCGCAATAGCAGCGCTGCCTGGCGTGCCGGCATGTCTGTTTTCACCGCAAACCACTCGTTTCCGGACGCGTGCATTACCGCTGCCAAACCGAAAACAACTTCAAATCACCCGCATGCAATGGTGCCCAACATCTCGGCCTATAGTTCTTCATCGCGTTTGAGGAGACGCGCGAATTGAATTGAACACGCATCTGGGAGGAGGCAAATGGATGTTTCGCATCGAAACGACCACATCGAACAGACACTTGAGCGGCCGGAGGACAAACGTCTCGGCGCCGGCGCAAACCTGGTGTACGGCCTTCAGCACGTGCTCACCATGTATGGCGGCATCGTCGCCGTCCCGCTGATCATCGGCCAGGCCGCCGGCCTGTCACCGGCTGATATCGGCCTCCTGATCACCGCGTCGCTGTTTGCAGGCGGCCTCGCGACCATTCTGCAGACGATCGGCATTCCCTTCTTCGGCTGTCAGCTGCCGCTGGTGCAAGGCGTCTCGTTCGCCGGTGTCGCGACCATGGTGGCGATCGTCACCAGCCGCGAAGGCGGCGGACTGCCGGCAGTCATGGGCGCGGTGATGGTGGCCTCACTCGTGGGCTTGGCGATCACGCCGATCTTCTCGCGCATCACCCGGTTCTTTCCGCCGCTCGTCACCGGCATCGTGATTACCACCATCGGCCTGACGCTGATGCCGGTCGCGGCCCGCTGGGCCATGGGTGGCAATCCGACCGCGCCGGATTTCGGCGGCGTCGGCAATATCGGTCTCGCCGCCGTGACCCTGCTTACCGTCCTGCTTCTGAGCAAGGTCGGCAGCTCCAGCATCTCGCGCCTGTCCATCCTCCTTGCCATGGTCATCGGCACGCTGATCGCGCTTGCCTTCGGGATGACCGATTTTTCCAAGGTGGCCGAAGGCCCGATCCTCGCCTTCCCCTCGCCCTTTCATTTCGGCGCGCCGGTCTTCACGGCCGCCGCAATCATCTCGATGTTCATCGTCCTCCTGGTGATCCTGGTCGAGACATCGGCGGATATCCTCGCCGTCGGCGAGATCATCGGCACCAAGGTCGATTCCAATCGGCTCGGCGACGGCCTGCGCGCCGACATGATCTCCAGCCTGTTTGCCCCGATCTTCGGCTCGTTCACGCAGAGCGCCTTTGCCCAGAACGTCGGCTTGGTGGCCGTCACCGGCATCAAGAGCCGCTATGCCGTCGCCACCGGCGGCCTCATTCTGGTGACGCTCGGCATTCTCCCGGTCATGGGGCGGGTGATTGCCGCGGTTCCGCCGGCAGTCCTCGGCGGCGCCGGTATCGTGCTGTTCGGCACGGTGGCGGCAAGCGGCATCCGCTCGCTCTCCAAGGTCGACTATCACAACAACATGAACCTGGTCATCGTCGCCACCTCGATCGGCTTCGGCATGATCCCTATCGCGGCACCGCATTTCTACGATCACTTCCCGGCCTGGTTCGAAACCATCTTCCACTCCGGCATCAGCTCCTCAGCCATCATGGCGATCTCGCTGAACCTCCATTTCAAGGCCGGCAACTCCGACCAGCAGTCGGTGTTCGTCGCCGGCACGGAGCGCATCATCCGCTACCAGGACATTTCCGCGCTGCGCGACGGCGACCACTATCGCGACGGAAAGCTCTTTGACCGCGATGGCAACGAGGTCCCGGTCGCGGTCCCGCACCACTGAAACGCGTTGAAAAATATGGGTAGGCTTAGCGGAAGGATTTCGGCTACGAAGCACCGATTGATGTGGGCAAATGCGCCGCGGGGATCTCCCCGCGGACCATACGGGAGACGGCGATGGAAGGACTGTTTGTCATACTGGTCTGCCAACTGATCGGCGAGATCGTTGTCAGAACCCTCGACCTGAGCATGCCCGCTCCCGCACTCGGCATCGTGCTTCTGCTCGGCTATCTCTGGCTCGCCGACAGGCGGACCGGATCGGAAGATGGCGCTGCTCACACCCGCGTCAACGGCGTGGCGGACACCCTGCTCAAGAACCTCGGCGTGCTGTTCGTGCCGCTTGGCGTCGGGGTGATGCAGAACTACCGGCTGATCTACGAATACGCCGGCACGATCGTCATTGCCGTCGTGGTGTCGACCATTGTAACCCTGATGGTGACGGTGGGCGCGTTCCTGCTCGCGAGCAAGCTGTCGGGCGCGGAAGGAGCTGGCGATGGACACTAGCGGCCGCGTCTTCGAGCTCTGGGTCTATCTCTCGACCAGCCCGCTTCTGTGGCTGACCGTGACGATCGGCGCCTATATCGCCGCCCAGCGGCTCGCGGCGGCGAGCGGCTTCAACCCGATCGTCAATCCGGTCCTGATTTCGGTCGCCCTGGTGGTCCTGATACTGACGGCCACCGGCACATCCTATTCGACCTATTTCGACGGAGCGCAGTTCGTACATTTCGCGCTCGGTCCTGCAACGGTCGCTCTCGCCGTTCCACTTTACCGAAACCGGACGCTGATCCGGCAGAATTTCGTGCCCGTCATCGTTGCGCTTGTCGCCGGAAGCCTGACGGCAATCGTCTGTGCGACCGGCGTCGCCCTCCTGCTCGGCGCACCCGACAGCGTCGCCATATCGCTGGCGCCGAAATCGGCAACGGCAGGCATCGCGGTCGGCATCTCGCAGCAGCTTGGCGGCGATCCGGCCCTGACAGCGCTTCTCGTCATTTTCACCGGGGTACTCGGGGCCATCATCGTCACGCCGCTGATGAACCTGCTGCGCATCAAGAACTATGCCGCACGCGGGTTTGCCGCCGGCCTGACCTCGCACGGTATCGGTACCGCGCGGGCCTTTCAGGTCAATGAAATTGCGGGGACGTTTTCGGGCCTTGCCATGGCGCTTAACGGCATATTGACCTCAGCCATCGCCGCGATTGTCCTCGGACTGCTGCTCTGAGCGGCCAGCCTTCCGGGACGGTCCGTTACCAGAAGGCACCGTAGAAGGTGACACAGCCGACGACACCGAGCACGATTGCCAGCGACGATCGGACCGTGAAATCAATGAACCTGAACTGGTATCCGAAGCTTCCGATAGATGGCTTCATGGTTTTCTCCCTTGGTTGCGTTTCAATGCGATAACGGCCCGGATCGCTGGCAGCCGGCGTCGCCATGGCCAATGAAATTGCGGCCTTAGGCCGATTTTGCATATTTGCCGTCGTGGTGACGGTAAAAGGCCTCGGCCGCGACCAGCAGCGCTTCCTCGTCCAAAGGCCGACGAAATTCGCTCATGAGAAATCGGGCGAGATGCTGGATCTGCTCGCCATCTCTCGGAATGTCGTACTCGATACACACCGTCTCAAAGACGCGCCAAAGCATGGAGACCTCCGCCTTGCTCAAGGCGGCAAGCATGTCGTCGGGAATTCCACGCATAGGAACCTCGCTCCTCACTCGCGCCGGCCTGTCCTCAAACAGGACAGGGACCATATTGCCCATGGAGGGGTCGATAACCGGGCGCGTTGGCAGACCTGCGGTCGCCGCCGCAGCGAAAAGCCAGATGAGCCTGAGAATGACGATAGAGGGGTAACCGGTGATTGGGGCTTTACTGAGGTGATCACCAACGTCGCCCGAATGCCGCAACGTCTGCGCGTTGCGACGGCAAGAGCGCGATCGCCTTGCCGCAGCGTGTTGCCCCCGCAACCACCTCTGCGAAACCGGGCACTGTTCCGCCGCAGCGGGCGTCGGCGCACTTGCATTGTAACTGCTCCGTGCATTAGCATCCCGGAAACAAGACGGGAAGCCGGCTGGGGACTGCTTGCACTGCGCTTTGACAGGGGGAATGAATGAGCCGGAACACTGACGGCAGGAGGAGCGACGCACCTCCTGAACGATTTCGAACCGGCGCAATCGTCGCCATGCTTGTCTTTGTGCTGGCCGCATGTGGCGGGCATCCCAAAGGCGTGCTGACACCGGTCGCCGATACCTCTCCGGGTTCGAGCCGTGTCAACATGCTGATCACCACGACACGCAGCCGCTCGTCCAATCCCGGCGAAATGTACAACGGGGAACGCGCCCTGGGGGCCACCTTCGTCGACATGACCGTTTCCATTCCCCCGGACACGGTGCGCAAGGCCGGCGAAGTTGCCTGGCCGAAACGGCTGCCGCCCAATCCGGCAACCGATTTTGCAACGCTGAAGGCGAACGGTCTCGACATGCCCGGTGCGAAGGCGTGGTTGAGCACAAGCGTTCGCAAAACCCCTGACAGAAGCGTGCTCGTCTTCATCCATGGCTTCAATAACCGTTTCGAGGATTCCGTTTATCGCTTCGCCCAGATCGTCCACGATTCCGGCGTCCACAGCGCGCCCATCCTGGTGACGTGGCCCTCACGCGGAAGCCTGCTTGCCTACGGCTACGATCGCGAGAGTGCCAACTACACCCGTAATGCGCTGGAGAACCTGTTTCAGTACCTCTACCGCGACCCGGAAGTGAAGGAGGTCTCGATCCTCGCGCACTCCATGGGCAACTGGCTGGCGCTGGAGGCGTTGCGCCAGATGGCGATCCGCAATGGCGAATTGCCGGAAAAGTTCAAGAACGTCATGCTGGCGGCCCCCGATGTCGACGTCGACGTCTTCCGCCAGCAGATCGAGGACATGGGCAAGAAGCACCCGAACTTCACACTGTTCGTTTCCCGTGACGACCGTGCCCTCGCTGTCTCGCGCCGGGTCTGGGGTGACGTGTCTCGGCTCGGGGCGATCGACCCGGAGCAGGAACCCTACAAGAAGGAACTCGAGGACAACGAGATTACTGTGATCGACCTGACGAAGATAAAGGCAGGCGACCGCCTCAATCACGGCAAGTTTGCGGAATCACCGGAGATCGTTCGCCTTATCGGCTCGCGCATTTCCGACGGCCAGACGCTGACCGACAGCCGGGTCGGCTTCGGCGACAAGATCCTTGTCGCAACGACCGGAACGGCCGCGGCCGTCGGCAACGCTGCAGGTCTGGTTCTTGCGGCACCTGTCGCCGTCGTCGATCAGAACACCCGCGACAACTATGCCGACCACCTCGCAGGGGCTGCTGCAAGAAACAACAATCGTGCGGCGACGGCGAAAGGATGCGACCGGACAAACCCGACGGCGCAAGGATGTGCCCGCTGAGATAAGCACGACAGAGTTTCATGATCATCGTCGTAGCGATCAACGCCACTTGCTCCTGGGGCATTTGGCGAAGTGACGCGCACCGGCACAAAGGCACAAGTTCGCATCTGACGGCGTCGATGGCAGTAGACGTTGCTCAGCTCTGGTCGATTGCATCCAGGCTGGACCAGATATTCGGTGAAGACGGCCGAGACAGCCGGCCGCTGCCTGAGGCCACCAGCCGTCGCGCAAGACGCGACGGCCCCGATTTCAGGGCACATGACTGCATGTTTCGCTACATCGTATCCGGTGCAAGAATAAAGACATGCAGCAATTCGAAGTGCTGCAACGACCTTCCGTGTATGAAAAGACGCGCGGCGCTGTGGGTCCTACACCTTTACCCACGCCCCGTTTCGTTTTGACGACTGGACGCAGGCATCGACGAAGGCCATGCCCTTCATGCCGTCGTCGATGGTCGGATAGGTGATGGCGGGATCGATCGCCTCACCGCGGCGCTTGGCGAAGATCGCCCGGGCCGCTTCCGTGTAGATATTGGCAAAGCCCTCGAGATAACCTTCCGGGTGTCCTGACGGGATGCGGCTGACGCGGGCGGCAGCAGGTCCGGAGCCGGCGCCGGCGCGGGTGATCAGCCGCTTCGGCTCACCGAACGGCGTGTACCAGAGATAGTTCGGATCCTTCTGCGTCCATTCGAGCCCGC
>NZ_QJNR01000014.1:0-48426 GCF_003355565.1 Ensifer sp. M14 | reverse complement strand
TTCAGGGCAATGCCGCGCATGATTTCGCCGAGGGTGAGCGCACTCAGGTGGATGCTGAGCGGATCGATAGAGCGCAGCCAGGACACCGCCTGCGGCGTGCCGCGTCGCGCCTCTGAGACGATGTTGGTGTCAACCAGATACATCAGAAGACCACATCGCGGCTTGGCGTCTTGACGCGTACATTCACCGCATCAGCGAGCTGATCGTCCCAAGCGAGACCGCCAAGCAGATCATCGACCAGCGTTGGCCGGCCGGCGCGCAGAGCGTCGTAGTCATGAGCTGACAGCACGACGGCCGTGCGCTCACCGCGCAGCGTGACAATCTGCGGCCCTTCGTGGCGCGCCTTCTGCACTACCTTCGAGAATTGGTTCTTGGCGTCCTGCAGTTGCCATTCCATAGTTTCGCTCCTCGATAGCTAGACTGTCTAGCTATATAGTCCTAATTGTCTGGCATTGAAAGTGCCAATGTACGCGACCTTCTATCCATCATAATGTCCTTTATCATGGATATAAAAGCGAGCGCCGAACGCTCTTGACGACATTGGATTCCATGATGGTCCAGTTCGGAAACTTAGCGCCATGCAAAACAGAGCGCTCAGTCCCAACTGTCAGGATCAGACAAACGGAGCGACGAGTTCGCGCTGAGCGCTCAATCCATGTGAATTTGCGATTAGATCGGCCGCCCGCTCACCGATGACAACACAGGGCGCCATCGTGTTGCCGGTAGTGATCCGCGGCATAATCGAGGCGTCCGCAATGCGAAGACCTTCGATGCCATAGACCTTGAGCTCATTGTCGACGACCGACATGTTGTCGCGCCCCATCTTGGCTGTGGAGGTTTGATGCCAGTAGGTGACGGCCGAGCGTCGGATGAAATCGATCATGCCTGATCTGTCGCGCGCACCTGGAGCTGTTTCGCCTGTCACCAACGGGGAAAAGCCCTCGCTGTTTCCAAGCTCACGACACAACTCGACTGCAGCCAAAGCGGCAGCCATGTCTTCCGGCTCGCTAAGGGAGTTCGGCTCGATCAGGATAGGATCGTTTATGTTAGGACCAGAGAGCCGCAACCGACCACGGCTTTTCGGCTGGGCAAGACCATTGAACATCGTCCAGCCGTGCTCCGGCGTTTCAAGACCGGTCTCAAGCGGCGACGGAACTGCGAACTCCAACTGGCACTGCAGGATGTTCGGCTGGGATAGACGCGCTTCACTTTTCCAGTAGATGTTTGCCTCACATCCGCTACCGCCGACTGCTTCCGGCTTTCGGTAGGCCCATGTGCAGCCGAAAGCGAGATGATCCTGGTGATTGCGACCGACACCCGGCAAATGTTGGACGACCGGAAGACCATGCAATTGTAGCTCGTCTTCCGGGCCGATACCGGACTGCATCAGGACCTTCGGAGTATTGATCGCCCCAAGCGACAGCACCGTTTCGCAATGCGCCATAAACTGGCGCCGTTGACCATCGATTAGCGCCTCTACTCCCCTCACTCGCTTACCATCAAAGATGAGGCCCGTGACCAACGCCTCGGTCATCACCGTCAGGTTTGGGCGCGGCAGCATTGGACGAACATAGGAGCCGAATACGGATTCCCGCTTGCCATCACGGATCCGCAGTTCAGCGATCGATGCGCCACCGCCAGCCTCCATCATCTCGCCGTTCGTCGAATCGAACACCGGAACGCCGATAGCTGACGCAGCGCTCAACAGAGCCTCCGCCACTGGCTGCGGAGACTGGGGCTGCGCAACATAAGCAGGCCCACCTATGCCGCGACGAACCGGGTCCGGAGCGCCCTGCCAATCCTCGATCCGGCGATAGTAGCGGAGGATCGACTCATATCCCCAGGCGTCATCACCTGCCTCCGCGGCAAAATGATTCCAGTCTTCCGTATGCCCTCTCGCCCAGACCATGACGTTGATGCTTGAGCCGCCGCCAAGTCCCTTGCCCATGCTGAGAGGAAGTCGCCGGCCATCCAGACCAGGTGCCGGTTGTCCGACAAAGCCCCAGTCCCGGCTGGAGCCGAGATTGAGGGGCCACTGAGCGGGGTTCGATACAGTTTCGGATTTATCATCTCCGCCCGCTTCGAGCAGCAGTACGCTCGCGTTCCAATCCTCTGCCAGTCGTGCTGCGACAACCGAGCCGCTGGACCCGGCGCCGCAGACAATAAAGTCAAAGACATCGCCGACGGCGTTACGCGGAAAAGACGTATTCGCGGGTACATTCTTGTCATGGGTAGACAGTTTCACGTGAGTTCCTCCGTGAATTGTTTCAGGTGAATTGCTGAAGTCTGGGTCGCGAGAGGCGAGCAAATGCCCATGGATTTGGGTCAGGGATCCGGCGTACCGCCGGCATTTCACTTCTGCCGTGCCGAGCCGTTTAAGGTAATTTTATCAGCGCTATCGGGAGGGCGCTCGACCGTCCCGATAGCGCGAAGTCGATCATTTCTTTTTTGCCGACGCCGTCTTGGCGGCCTGATCGATGGTATCGGCGATGACCGCCGGCTGCGTCATGAACAGGGCGTGGCTTGCGGACACCTTGGTGATCTTGGCTTTGATGCGTTCGGCCATGTGGATCAGCATCGCTTGGTCGAAGGCCTTGTCTTCGGTGGCAATAACGGCCCAGCTGGGCTTGGTGCGCCAAGCGGCGTTTTCGAGTTTGGTGCCGAACGCAGACATGTTGATCGGAACCTGCGCGTCCCTCATGAAGACAACATCAGCGTCGCTGACATCATGCGCGAAACCCGCTTTGAACTTTGCCGGGCTGACATAGCCAAAACCATCCTTCGTGGTCTCGATGACAAACTCGGTCGCAGGCGCAAATCCTTCGTATTGCTGAGCCGTTGTCTCGCCGGCATCAGGGGAGAGAGCGGAGACATAGACGAGGCCCGCAACCTTCGGATCGATGCCCGCTTCCGTGATGACAGTTCCGCCCCAGGAATGTCCGACGAGAATGACCGGACCGTCCTGCCGCTCAAGGGCACGCTTGGTGGCGGCGACATCGTCTGCAAGCGACGTCAGCGGGTTCTGCACGATGGTGACGCGATATCCGAGTTTAGTCAGATTGTCGTAAACGCCCTTCCAACCGGAACCGTCGGCAAAGGCACCGTGAACCAGAACGACGTTTTTCACGGATTGGTCTTTCGGGAGTGCTTCTGCGGCAACTGCCGGCAGGGCGGCCGAGAGGGAGGCTGCAGCTGCAATTGCTGAAATGGTGGTGATGGTCTTTCGTGTCATTGTCTTTTCCTTGGGTTTATGTATTATTGCGATAACAGTTATTGCGATATCTTTATGCTGCCAGATCTCGACGTCTGCGTCAACACATTTATTATCGCGATATTTGTTTTTGTGATAGGATCGGCTATATGAACGTAAACAGGAGTTCAAAATGACCAAACGCCTTAACGATCCCCCGCCCCTGCACGACCAGCTCTGCTACGCGATCTATACCGCCGGCATTGCCATCCAACGCGCTTACAAACCGCATCTTGACGAGCTAGGCCTTACCTATCCGCAATACCTCGTCCTCAACGTACTCTGGGCGGAAGATGAACAGACTGTAGTCTCCATCGCGGATCGGCTTGCACTCGAATCCAGCACGTTGACGCCTCTACTAAAACGCTTGGAAGCCGCCGGGCTCCTGCGTCGGACGCGCAACGTCAGCAACGAACGTCAGGTTCTGGTGACGTTGACAGATCAGGGTCGTGCCTTGCGGCACAGGGCAGGCTGCCTAGGCGATACCTTGCTCGCAGCCTCGACACAGTCGCCACCGGAACTCGCTGCGTTGAATCGCGACGTGCGATATCTACGTGACTCAATCTACTCGCAGATCGGCGGGTGGGACGCACCCGCTTGATCTGCGATCGGGCTAGATCGCCGCTTGCTCAAGCGGTCGGAACAGTCCCGCCGTCGATGACATGTTCCGTCCCTGTAATGGACGTTGCCCGGTCCGAAGCAAGGAACGCGATCAGATCGGCGACCTCTTCTGGCTTTGCCGGTCGTCCAAGCGGTATGCCGCCCAGCGAGTTCATGATCAGCTGCACTGCGGCGTCGTACTCGATGCCCGCCTCCTCGGCGATGCGCAGGGCTAGACCGTTGGCCCCTGGATCCGCGATCCAGCCGGGAGAAACCCGTACCACCCGTACCCCCTTTGGAGACACCTCTTTGGAGATACTCTTGCTGTAGGTGTTGAGGGCTCCCTTGGCCGAAGCGTAACCGGTCGTTGCCTCCGGCAGCGGAAGGCTTCTTTGGATCGAAGTGACGTGGATGACTACGCCGCTTCCCTGGGCAATCATGCCGGGGATGAGAGCGCGATCTAGTCTGACGGCCGGAAAGAAATTGAGGTCGAATTCCTTTTCCCACTCCTCATCGGTCAGCGCGACGAAGCCACCCGAAGGGGCTGAGGAACCACCCAGTACGTTCACGAGGATGTCGAGGCCGCCGAGTTCCCGCTGCACCGCATCGACGACGGCTTTAACCCCCGGCTTGGTGGTCAGATCGGCTTCGACGAACGCCGCACCGGAGAAGTCCGCCGGCTTCTTGCGAGCAGTGGTCAGCACGCGGGCGCCCAGCTCCTTGAACAGCGACACGGTTGCGGCGCCGGCGCCCGAAGTCCCGCCGGTGATCAGGGCGCGACGGCCCTGCAAGCTGAGAAACTGTGTCATACGGTGATCTCCAGTTCGGCGACCTTGTCGTTCGCGAGGACAAAGAAGAAGCGCAGATCGATTGGGCTGCCCGGGAAGTCGCCGACGGCATGGGCCGTTACCTGGGTTTTCCCGTTTTCGGTGGCAATGAAGAAGGGTTCCACCGTGTAGCTGTATTGCTGAGCTTCATCAGCCATCCATGCACGGATGGCATCACGGCCTCGGTGCGTGAGGCCTTTATCTTTAACGATGCCGTTCTCGGTGAATGTGGCAGCGATCGCATCCGGGCTGCCTGTCCGGTCGGCCTCGAAATACCCTTCGATGGCCTTGGGTAGATTGATTGTCATTGGTTCCTCCAATCCTGGTCCAGCCTCTGCCAGCTGAGTGCGCGGCCCCTTAAGAGGTCGATGACGGTAATCTAAGACGACTTGGTTGACACGATAACTAGGATAAATGAGGATGAGGAGTTGCGAAAAGTGGGATAATGACGCGGTCTGTACTTGTCGATTTGGACGCCGTTCTCAGCATCGCCCGCCTCGGCTCGTTTCGGGCCGCCGCGCTCGAGCTTGGCATGTCCACCACAGCATTGAGCAATGCCATCGCAAAGCTTGAGCAGCGCCTAGGCGTACGCCTGTTTAACCGTACAACGCGGAGCGTTTCACTCACCGACGCGGGAAAGACATTTGTCGAGCGGGTTGGGCCGGCTGTGACGGACATCCACGATGCTATGCTCACGGTCCAGTCTCTTCAGGAAACTCCGACGGGCACATTGCGCATCAATGCCTTCGCGACGGCAGCCAGAGAGGTTATCGAACCGCTCATCTTGTCGTTCATGCGGCGCTACCCTCAGGTGCATATCGATCTGGTCACAGAGGGACGGATCGTTGACATCGTTGCGGCAGGCTTCGATCTGGGCTTGAGGCCGGCTGATCTGGTCCCGACTGACATGATCGCCGTGCCACTCGGAACCAAGCGCAGTAATGCCGTTGTCGCATCACCAGACTTCCTGCGCACTCATGGCAGGCCAACCGTCCCAGCCGACCTGTACCGGTTTCGCTGCATCCGTGCGCGTCTGCCCAACAACGCCTTGTTTCGGTGGAAATTTGAAAAGGACGGGAACGCTGTACAGATCGATGTGCAAGGCTCGATAACCCTCGACGAGCCAAGCCTTGTCAGAATAGCGGCTCAAAATGGAGTTGGGCTCGGATACGTCATGGAAGCGGATGTGCGCGATGACATTGCGACCGGTCGATTGGTACGCGTTCTCGAGGATTGGACCCCTTCCCTGGCACCGCTCGCGCTGTATTATCCCGGCAGGAAAAATCCACCGGCTGCCTTTAGTGCGTTTATTCAGGCTGCCCGCGATTTTGCAAATGGCCAATCAGCCCGGTGAATAGATTAGGATTTTCGGACCGGTCATATGGGGTTTCCAAAAACACCTGGGTTCAATGGCCTACTTTTGGGCAAAGAACAAATCATGTGCAATGCGGTGAAATTAATGGCTGACCATCCGTCACTTACCGCTCCCTTCATTCGTCCAGACCTCTTCAAGCTGGTGAAACCAATGGACCCATACAAACCTTGCTGGCCCAGTCGATGGGGTGGACGCCTCCTGTTTAGCAACCGACGTCACCAGCCGAACACAGGAAATCGCGAACAGGCTTCAGTATAGCGCGACGATCAGGTCGAGGCAGCGCATTGCCGCGCACGTCAGGTTCCGGAAGCCAGTTCCGCATCGATCTTCATTTCCTTGAGCTTCGTGAGTAGGCCTCCGCCGCCACTGGAGGTCATCATTCCGCGCCAGTTGGGATAAGCTGGGCGTAGCCCGCCTCCTGATTGGCTGATTGGCCCCTGCTGTAAGCCGGCTTGCTGCGGCGAGTTCCGCGCGGTCTGAGTTGCTCGACCGCTGCGTCGAACGTCACGCCACAGGTGCGTTGTGCGCCCGGCGCCAGGCCGCAGGCGGTATGCCATATTCGCGCCTGAATGCACGGTTGAATGCAGTCTCGGATTCGTACCCAACATCGAAGGCGATCCGTGCGATGGCGTCAGCCGATTCGAGCCGGGCTTCGTGTCGCCACCACCCTCGCCGAGTCAGCGGTGAACTCGTTGGTCGGCAAGCGGATGGTAAAGAAGCAACAGGCGCGCTGGACGCTCCATGGCGCTCACATGCTCATGCAGGTTCGGACGGCCGAGATCAAGGGTAAGCTTCGCGATCGATTGCGGGCACCGTTTCGACAGCCAGGGCCGAACGTGCCTTCCCTGTTCAACCCCAAACCGCCGCTCCTTCGCGCCGCCTAGCCACAGACAAATTACCCGTCTCAGGCAAACGTGGACACGCCGGAATTTCGTCAACACCGGTTCGCTTCGTATGAGCGTGCAGGGATTTCGAGCTACTTTTGTAGACAGCGAATGGGGCCCGAATACTGCCCGACCAGTTCATCGACAGTTAACAGGGTAATACCCTCCACGATCGACTGAGCGACCAAAATCCGATCAAAGGGATCCTTATGGATCGCCGGCAGCCAATCTACCGCTACCGCGTGTTCGCTGGTGATTGCGAGCTCCTGGTAGCCGTTATCAATGAGACCGCGGCGAAGTACGCGAGGATCCACGGTAAAATCGGCGCGACCAAGCCCGCGCTTGATGGTCACCTCCCAAAGACTCGCCGCGCTAAATAGCAAAACATTATCGGTATTCTCGATTTCAGCCAAAACGGCAGGCGGCAGTTTTCCAGGCTCTCCCGCAGCCCAGAGCAGAAGATGCGTATCGAGCAGGAGTTTCATCATTCGCCGCCAAACAGTTTCTCAATATCTTCGCCACCCATCCGATCGAAGTCTTCCGGTACGGAAAACTGCCCCGCCATGAAACCGACGCGACGAGTTTCGTCGGCGGCAGGAGCCTCAATCGCGACCACCTTCACCAACGGCTTACCCGATTTGGCGATGATAAACGGCTCCCCTTTTGCTGCTTTCTCAATGAGCCGCGACAAATGAGTTTTCGCCTCATGAATGTTTACAGTTTGCATGACCCACCTCAAACTTAGTCTCATAAACTTAGTTCGATTCTCACCTGATAGCAAGCTGGCTGCTCCGCAGAATCTACATCGACGCCCAGGCAACTAGAGGCATCGCCCCGGCGGCTGACTATTCCAGCGTAGCCGAAGTCGGCACGGTTGGTCGAACCGTCACCTCCAAGATTTACCAGTCCAGCGCAAACCGGTCATGCGATCTCGCCGGTGATTTGCCGCAGCGCTGTACATTAGCATGCCGCGAGGCAGGCTGGCAGACCGGCGGGTAAGCAAGATCGATGCCGTGAAGCAGGGATCTGAAGCTTTCACCGAAATGCGACGCTTGGCGATGCGATCGGCACCACTGGAAGAGTGGATCGACGCTGAGATCGACTCCGAACTCATTTCGTTCATGCGGTTCGCCCGCGAACTGCGCAGAGACATCGTTGCCGTCAACAACGCTATTGAGATGCCTTGGAGCAATGGACAGCCCGAGGGCCAGACCAACCGCCTCAAGGCGCTCAAGCTTGCAGTGTACGGGAAGGCAGGTCCTGAACTGCTGAGGGCACGTATGCTCCCTCGGCGCCACACAAAGTGAGGAAGAACCCGTTTAAGTTCCAAACGACCACCGTATCCCATAGCGCCTCGACTGTTCGCTCGGCTCTTGCGCGCAAGATTGTTTCCAGTTTGGCAAACGCTTTCTCGATTTGATTGACGCGACTCCCCGTTCAATGAACGCGCTCTGGGTGAGCCTTATTTTGGCCAGATGGGGTTGCCGCGGTGCGTCTTTTCGGTGAGATATCCGACGGCAATGTGTACGAGAGACGAAGTATTTATCATGGTTGCGCCAGCTTTCACGGAAGACGTTGTCCGGGCTCTCGCCAGCGCCGAGTCCTTCGCGCGCGGCCGCCACTGTCTGAGGATCGGCGCCGTTTCAAAGCTCACGCGCCGTGGTGATTTTATGGCGGCCCAGGTCGAAGGCAGCTCGTTTGTTCCTTACGAGGTAACGATCGAGCTGCACCACAAAGGCGTGACCGCCACGCGCTGCTCCTGCCCCTATGAATGGGGCGGCACTTGCAAGCATGTCGTCGCCGTCTTGCTCAAATATATCGAAGCACCCGGTGAGATCGTCGTAAGGCCGGCGCCTGAGGAAATAATCCGCGGCCTCGATCGCGAAGCCCTGGCGGACCTTCTGATCCGACGGGCCGCCCAGGATCCAGGGCTGGTTACGTGGCTTGAGGCGGAACTTGCGACGGGCGCGCCGGGGACGGCTGAAGGCAGTGCCCGCAGGACGGCCGTTGAGCGCGAACCAATCCGCCGGCAGGCGGAAGCGCTCTTGTCGGGACGCCATTCGACGAGGAAGGCCTGGGATTACGTTGATCCCGTTGCAGACGAGAACGGGTTCGCCGCGCTGCTCGAAAAGGCCCGACCGTTCCTTGAAGTCGGCGATGGCAGAAACGCCCTGAAAATCTTGGAACCCGCCGGCGAAGCGCTTGTTGCGGCATGGTCCGAGCAGGCTGATTGGGATGAAACGCTGCACGAGCTCTTTCCCGCGCTCGGTCAGATGTTCGCGGAAGCCGCGCTGATGGCCGATCTATCGCCTGAAGAGCGCGATGACCTGATGGTGCGGCTCGATGTCTGGCAGGGTATGCTCGACGAGTATGGCCTTGACGGCCATCTGCAGGTCGGCATCGATGCCCTGGAACAGGGCTGGGACGAGATCGGCCTCAAGGAGGTTCTTGCCGGCGAAGGTAGCACGTGGCCGATCTTGGGCAAGAGTGACTGGACTGGTGAGCGGTTGACCGAGGCCCGGCTCCGCGTGCTCGATACGGGCGGCCAGGTCGAGGCATTCCTCAATCTGGCACGCGCAGCGGGTCTGCATGGCGACTTCACTGCGATGCAGATCCGGCATGGCCGGATCGCGGATGCCATCGCCCATGCGCAAGCGAGATTCCGCTCGTCGGGAGAGGCGTTTAATCTCTGCCGGCTGCTCAAGGAGCGGGGGCACATCGAGGCTGCGCTTGAGCTTGCCCATTGGGGACTGACGCTCAATCAAGATCACGACCGTTCGTACGAAACAATAATTCTGGCGCGATGGCTGCGCGAGACGGCCGGTCTCCTGGGAGCGAGAGATTTGGCACTTGCAGCGGCGCGAGCGGCGTTCGAGGCGAGCCTGTCGCTCGAGGATTTCCGCAAGGCCGAAACGCTGGCTGGACCGGACTGGCGGGATCTGCGTGCCCGACTTCTGCAGGGCCTCATGACGGCGGACCATTCCCACGATCGTATCGAGATACTCCTGGAAGAAGGCATGATCGACGAGGCAGTGCGTGCGACCGAGACCCGGGAGATGCACCTCTACGGCTCCAGTGAAATCCTCCTGCGGCTTGCCGGGGCTGCGCATGCAAGCCATCCAGAGTGGGTCATCGAGATCACCGAGCGCATGGCTACCGATATCGTGGAGGCGGGGCGATCCGGCCAATACGAGCTTGCCGCGCGATGGCTGGAGAAGGCCGCTCTCGCCTATGATGCAGCCGGTCGCTTCGAGGAATGGACGGAAAAACTCGATGCGCTGATCCAGCGGCACCGGCGCAAACACAAGCTTCGGCCGCTGCTCAAAGCGCTGCGCGGTGCTCCACCCGTGATCCTGATCGGCGACCCGTGATGCCTTCATACCAACGTTGCCTCGGATCTGTGACCCGCCCAAAATTGCCACAAACACCGGTCGACAAACAGTTAATGCGTGCAGGGCTCGTGGGAGCACGTCCCTGTCCGCCCGTAAGGCGATTTCCACGCATATGTCAGCGAACGGCAGCATTGCGAGCACATTTTGGCACTTAATCAGACCTTGCACCTGCCGGAAAGCAGACATTGTCTAGTTTAAAGCCAACGGCATCTTTGCGTGATAGTTGAGGGGAACATGGACGACGACCTCCGCGTTCCCACGCTTACTGTAATTGATATGTTCGCTCAGAAGCTGCTTGCCAATGCGGATCGCTACTATGACAAAGCCGTGGCGTATCGAGTGGCTCGGCTCGATGGAGTATCGCCTCGGCTGATACCGTCGGGCGATTTGCGGCGTGGGGCCACCTTACCTGTTCTTCCACGGGTTTATGATCGCCAAGCCTACACCCTCGAAGTCCGAAACATTCCGAGTTGCCAGTGCGGCACCACGGGAAAGCGCGATGGAGGCGATCTGAGCATCGAACTGGCTGATTGGGCGACCTGCCTTGCGCCGCTCAGTTGCAATTGAACCGTAGACGTCAGCGGCCTCCCTATCGAACGGCAGGATGCGACCGGCGAGGTCTTGCGCAAAGATCGGCAAGATTGCCGCCTCAAGGTCGCGCCGGCGCCGACCATCGGGAAGCAGGCGTAGACCATATAGGATTTCGGCTTCCGTGATCGTGGTGGTGAAGACGGCGGCGGCGGGTTGATCCGAAAGCCATTCGACGACCGAGGGCTCCGGGACTGGCAAGAGCAGCTCGGATATGATGTTGGTGTCAAGAACGATCATATTGCAGAAAAATCCGGAGCGTCACGAATCGGTTCGCGCCCGGGAAGTTCCAGTTCGACGCCGCCGAGCGGCTGCAAGCGGGCGCGGATCGTACTCGCGAGGTTTCCCGGCGCTGCCTCCTGTTGAGCTAGCACCATTTTCAGGATGTCACGTGCCTCGTCTTCCATCGATCGGCCGTGGGTCGCGGCGCGTACACGCAACCTCTGTTTCAGTCGATCGTCGATGTTGCGAATGGTCATGCTGGCCATGTGCACTGCCTCCAGTAATCATTGATTGCATATAAAGCATTGATGGCCAGTTTTCAATCGGAGCCGCACAGCTTTGGGCGCGCACAAGAGGGGAAACGTCGAGTGAAAGCGACCGTTTCGCCCACGATTTGACCCGGCAGCAGGGTTGGTGTCGGTTTTACAGGATCAACCGGATCCGGCATCCTGATTGACGAGGCGGACGAATGTCCCTCGAGCTGTTGCTTCGCGAGTCGGTTCGGCACACTGCTGCGCGCCTATGCGCTGGTGGGCTTCATTCCCGACCGAGACTATCGGTATCTGGAAATCTATCGCACCCTTCGCCGGCTCTTCCCCGCAATCGTGGCCAACATCATCGAAACGTTCTCTCCCTTGCCAGCCTTTGCCCGGCAGAGCTTCACCTTTGATCGTGGCACGGAGTTTGCCGGATTCAGGGCTTTGGAAGATGGCATCGGCGCGCGGAGCTGGTTTTGCGACCCCAGTGCGCCGTGGCAGAAAGGTGCGGTGGAAAACGTCAACAAGCGCATTCGCCGGTTCATGCCGGGTAATACGGATCTTGCAGCCGTGTCGCAACGCAAGCTCATCCAGCTTGCTCGCCATCTCAACGACCAGCCGAGAAAGTGCCTCGACTACAGGACGCCGGCCGAAGTGTTCAGGGCACATTTGCAAGATGGAGGCTGAACCCCTACCCTAAAACCGGCATGATGCACTTCGATTAGGATTTCCCAAAAGTGAACATCACAGCAACAAGGCTTGCACGGCTCTAGGAAGCACAGTTCTGTCCGGCCCGTAAGCGCGTCGACGCTTAGGTCTGCAAACGACAACATTGCGCCCCCATCTCGGCGTAGAGATAAATTTGGCCTCCGCCCAGCAACGCAATTCGGCTTCTTACCTGCGGGCGATGCAGCTATGATCGGGTCATGGATACCCGTGATTGCAACACGATCGCCGCGTGGTTGGCTGAGGCCGGCCTGCTGGGGATTCGAGACGAGGCCTCGTTGACGCAGGCATTCTGCGAACGATGCGTCGAGGCTGGACTGCCGCTCGGCAAAGTCTTCGTAATGATCGACACGCTACATCCGATGTATGAGGCGCGCGCGTATTTTTGGGACGAGGGGCCCGAAAACCCTTTCCGCGAAGAGGAGTATGTCGGCAGTCGTGATCCGGAAGGTACGGCGCAGTGGTCGCGTAGCCCCTTCCTGCAGATGCTGCGCCGGCGCGAGACCTCGCTGCGCTGCCGGCTGGAGCACGGCGAAACCCACGGCTATTCAGCGATCCAGGAATTGTGCGACGCTGGTCAAACTGACTATCTGGCTTTCGTCTACCGTACGCGGCAGGCAGTCCGCGTCGAAGATGTCGATGCATTCTATGCGCGTTTCACCACGGCTCGGCCGGGGGGATTCAGCGACGTTGATGTGGCTTGCCTGGCGCAACTTACGCCGCACCTCGGCCTCGCCATCAGGTCCGCTGCGCAAACCCGGCTGACGAAGACGCTCGCCGAAGCCTATCTCGGCCGCGATGCCGGCCGGCGTGTGCTCAGCGGCGCCATTCGACATGATGCTGTGAGGCGTATCCGGGCCGTGCTCTGGTATTCGGACATCACCGGCTACACCCATCTCTCCGAGTCCGTGCAGGCCGATCAGTTGATCCCTCTGATCAACGACTATGCAGAGGCGGTGATTGGGGCGGTCAAGTCGGCCGGCGGTGATGTCCTGAAGCTGATCGGAGACGGCGTGCTGGCGATGTTTACGAGTTCCCGGCCGGAACATGCGTGCCGAGCGGCCATTGACGCGGAGCACGATCTACGGCTGCGGCTCGGCCAGCTTGCACGCCGCCGCAAAACAGAGGGCCTGCCTGTCGCCGACATCCATCTCGGTCTACATGCGGGCGATGTGTTCTACGGCAACATCGGCACACCCGACCGGCTCGATTTCACTGTGGTTGGCCAGGCAGTCAACGAAGTAAGCCGCATCAGCGATATGTGCCATTCCACAGGGCGAAACATGCTCTGCTCCTCGGAATTCGCCGACCTCCTGCTGGGGGAGGAACGAGACAAGCTCGTTTCCGTCGGGCGATTTGCGTTGAAAGGCGTTGGAAAAGCCAAAGAATTGTTCACGCTCGATCCAAGCCTTGCAGCCGCGGGTACGACACCGAAAAAAATGACGACCTCTCGCCGGCGGGCATCTGTGGCGAGGCCTTGACGGGACAAGACCTGTCACTGCGTCTTGCAGCCCGCGACTCGCGGCAAGCCTTGAACGTCCGCTTGATAAGCGCCGAGACCAAAAGCTAACTGTCCGCTGACGGCCCCAATTAAGGCGCTCGCCCCTATCCATCGCCTTGATGAAAATCGAACCTTTGGCCCATCTATTTTTCATGAACTGAGGGGCAACGGATGGGTGCCTTCGTTCAGGATTGCAAGATATCGCTGATAGCTGAACACGCGGCCGCGTTTGCGGCCGGTCACCTCATCAACGATGCCCAAACGCTCCAGATCAGCAAGTGCGGCATTGACCGTAGGCGCGGAAAGACCCGTGATTTGAACAATCTGGTTGGCAGTGTGGAAAGGATTCTGCTGGAACAGCTCGTGAATACGAAGGGCCGACCCTGCTCTATCGCTCTCCATCGTGATCCGCTCCCGATCTTCCTTGAAAAGATCGACGATCTGGGTCGCAGCCTCAAATGCTTGATTGGCAGTGTCGGCAACGCCGGCCAGGAAAAAGTCCAGCCAAGCTTCCCAGTTGCCATGCTCACGCACCTCTTGCAATAACCGGTAATATTCTCTCCGATGGGACTTCAGATAGAGGCTGAGGTAGAGCAGCGGCTTTCGCAAAACCCCGTTCATGCAAAGATACAGGGTTACAAGCAGACGGCCGATGCGACCATTGCCATCGAGAAACGGATGGATCGTTTCAAACTGCACATGCAGCAGGCCAGCTTTGATTAGCGCCGGTAAACGCGATTGGTCGTCATGCATGAAGCGCTCGAACGCATCCAGGCAACCGGCCATTTCAGTGACGGGTGGCGGTACAAAGAGTGCGTTACCGGGGCGCGTCCCACCAATCCAATTCTGCGAGCGGCGGAACTCTCCAGGATCCTTGGTGCCTCCCCGCCCACTGTGTAGGAGTCTGGCGTGCATCTCACGGATCAGACGCAACGACATGGGCAGCGTTTCCAGCCGCTCTAAACCATACATCATGGCGTCAACGTAGTTGGATACTTCACGGATATCATCAACCGGCTGTCCGGCTTGGGCTTCGGTCTCAAACCGCAAGAGATCAGAAAGCGTGGACTGCGTGCCTTCAATCTGCGAGGAAAGAACGGCTTCCTTTCTCACATACATATAAAGAAACAGCTCCTGTCTCGGCAGCAGCATTGTGATACCATCCAGGCGTCCTAGCGCGCGTTCCGCCAAGCTGAGGCGCTCTAGCAATGAAAGCACATCAATCGCCGGCTCGGGCGGCAATGGCGGGGGTACAAACGCCCGCACTGTTTCACTGGCGGCGACCGTCTCGACGAAACGACCCAGGCGGTTTTTGGATTGGGAATCAGACATAACCAAATATCAGCCGCGCCCCTTATTTAAGCAAGACGCATTTCATTTAATTAATCGACAGACTTAGATAAGCGCGCTTAATTAACGCCGACATTGAACTCCTGAGCTTTGATCCAGGCGACATTGGCGCCTAACACGATGAACGGGCGCCATTAGGAGGTAACCGCTCATTTCCATGCGCGTTGACGCGACCCGTTTGACGGGGTCGCCTGCCAGTTGGCCGCATCGGATCATGTAGCGGCGGTTTTTGGCGAAGTTGCAGGGCAGCAGGTCGGTGATGTTGGCGTCTGTGGGTCGCTGCGGCAATTCGGTAAGGACGTGGCGCAAGTAGGCCAAGGGCTCGATGCCGCAGGCGCGGCAGGTCAGCATCAGGCTGTAGACGACGGCACTGGCCCTGAGGAGCGGTGTCGCGCGCATACAGACGCCGCTCTCATGCCGGAGCCATACCTTTTTGTCGAGGGCAGGTCACTGCCACTGAGACGGAGTTGGCAGAGTTAAGGCTTTTCCCTGTAGAAGACCATACCGCCATGATGAAGCGTGTCGTTGTCGACAAACGTGCCGTCGGCAGTGAAGCCCGTGTCGTCCCAGTAGGCGATGTGATTGCCAGTTACAACGTAACGGCCCTGGTAGGCGCTACGGCGATTCCCGCGGGCCTCGTCGTAGCGACCGGTTGGCAGGAGTTCCTGGCGGATGTGACCGTCGCCGGTGACCCACATCCCAAGATAGGGATGGTTCTGCGGTTGGGCCTGGGTGCTGGATTGAGTGGGCATGGTGTCCTCTGCATTTGTGATAGGGGCCATCGCGCTCAGGGACGCGGCGGTGGGGATGATGATGGCGGCGATGATCAGGAGAGGATACCTCATGGCCCAGCCTCCTCACCTGTCGCCATCGCTGGGCTTTGATCAGCGGGTCCGCCGCGCTGGGGTTGACGTCGCTCTTCAAAGAGCTGTGACAGGACTTGGGAGGCGGCGATCGCCTTGGGGAAGCCCGCCGGTACGGTCACCATGTAGATGATCTCGTTCAGCTCTTCCTCCGACACGCCGATATTGAGTGCATAGCCGGCATGAACCCTCATGAAGGCCGTTTCACCGATGGCGGCGAACGCCGCTACAGCAGCGAGCTGGCGTGTCCGGTTGTCGAGACCCGGGCGCGACCAGACGTCGCCCAGTGCATAGGCTTCGGTTGCCTCGGCCAGGAACGGGAATTCCCGGCGCATGCCTTCAAGCGTTGGCTGCGTCATGCCGTTGTTCAGGCTGCGGATCACCGCAGCCCCGCGCTCGCGCCTTTCGTCCGTGGTCTGGGCGAGAGCGGCGTCGGGAAAGAGGCCGAGAAGTGAGGCGGCGCCGGCCGCTGCGAGATGAGTCCTGATCTGCTGAAACATGATAACCTCCTCTTTACTGGCTGGTTTCTGAGTGGCTGGTCAGAAAGCTGCCCTGGTCGGGCGGATGACGATCTCGTTGACGTCGACATCGTCGGGCTGCTCGATCGCAAAGCGGACGGCGCGGCCGATGGCATCGGGCGTGAGCGCGATGGCGCGATATGCTTTCATGCCTTCGATCGCGCTGGGATCAGTGATCGTGCTGGCCAGTTCGCTTTCGACGACGCCCGGATGGATGCAGGTGACGCGCAGCTTGTCGTTTTCCTGGCGAAGGCCATCGGAAATGGCACGGACAGCATATTTGGTGGCGCAGTAGACAGCCGCCGTCGGAGACACAGCCAATGCGCCGATGGAGGCGATGTTGATGATCTGGCCCGAACCGCGTTCGGTCATTTCGTGCAGGACGGCAGCAACGCCGTAGAGCACGCCCTTGATGTTGACGTCGATCATCCTGTCCCATTCATCGACCTTCAACGAAGCCATCGGCGACAGCGGCATGACGCCGGCATTGTTGACAATGACGTCGATACGGCCGAATTCCCGGCGGGCGGCCTCGGCGAAGGCTGCCATGTCGGCACGATCGGTGACGTCGACCTTGCGGGTCATGACCTTCCCGCCGGCCGCACGGATTTCCTCGGCGACGGTTTCCAACCGGTCGGTGCGGCGGGCGCCGAGCACGACGGTCGCGCCCGCCTTTGCCAGTTCGTGGGCAATGCCGACACCAATGCCGCTGGAGGCGCCCGTTATGAGAATAACCTTGTCCATGACTTCTCCTCTTGCTTCCGCATAATTGCGGTTGCTAGGAAGATAAGCCTGGAGCATTGTCGTGATAAGCCGTCTCTTTTTTCATGGAGAGGTAAGGAGCACTAACCAATGCTGCCGGATTTTAATGCGCTTGCCGTGTTCGCTCTCGTCGCGGAGGAAAAGAGTTTTCGCGCCGCTGCCGACCGAATGGGCGTCACGCGCTCTGCCGTAAGCCAGACGATCCGCAGGCTCGAAGAGACGGTCGGTATCGCGCTGGTCAGCCGTACGACCCGCAGCGTGGCACTGACCGAGACCGGCGAACGGCTCTATGCCGAGGCGGCGCCAGCACTCCTCGATATGCAGGGCGCCATGGAGGCGGCCGCGAACCTTCGTGGGCGGCCGCGTGGACGTTTGACGCTTGCGGTTTCGTCGATTGCCGAGAGCTTTCTGTCCGGGCCGCTGCTAGCCACCTTTCTGGGGGAAAACCCGGATGTGACGATGCATGTGACCGTCACCGACGAGGAGTTCGATATCGTCGCGGAAGGGTATGATGCGGGGGTGAGGCTCGGGGAAGTCATCGCCCAGGACATGATCGCCGTGCCGGTCTCGGGTGAGCAGCGCCAACTGGCCGTGGCGTCGCCGGGGTATCTCGAACAATTCGGGACGCCGCATCATCCCAGCGAACTTGCAAGCCGCCGCTGCGTCGGTTGGCGTCGGAGGGCGAGCCTCGCCCCGTACCGTTGGGAGTTTCAAGAGGACGGCCGGGAGTTTTCGGTGGCAGTGGCCGATACGATCACGACCACAGATATGGCGCTAATGATCAAGCTTGCGACGGCAGGCGCCGGGATCAGCTTTGGAATGGAGGACAGTTTTCGGCCGGCGATCACACGCGGTGAACTGGTGCCAATTTTGGAAGAATTCTGCCCATGCTTTCCCGGCTTCTTTCTCTACTATCCGAGCCGCCGCAACATGGCGCCGAAACTGAGAGCGCTGGTGGATCATTTACGCGGCTTTCGCCTGGCGGTCGGATGAATTTTGATAGTATGGCAAGCGCAATCTCGCCATCGCTTTAGCTACCACGTTTCTTGATGGGAATCGAACCAAAGGCCCCTAAAAGCAGCCTCAAATGTCCCCAGGAATGAAGCCACCCGTCTGCCGCTTCCAGAGACGGGCATAGAGCCCGTCCTGTTCGATAAGCGCATCCGGTGTGCCTTCCTCGACGATCCGGCCACGATCGAGAACAATGATCCGATCCATCCTGGAGATGGTGGAAAGACGATGTGCGATGGCAATCACTGTCTTGCCTTCCATTAGCAGGTTGAGCTTTTCTTGGATTGCGGCCTCCGCCTCGCTGTCCAGCGCCGACGTCGCTTCGTCGAGGATCAGGATGGGCGCATTCTTCAGCAGCACCCGCGCGATCGAAACGCGCTGTCGCTGACCTCCGGATAGCTTTACGCCTCGATCGCCAACGAAGGCTTCATAGGCCTTGCGGCCCTCACCATCGGTCAGATCGGCAATGAAGGAATCGGCTTGCGCCGCCTGCGCTGCCTGCTCGATCTCCGCTGACGTCGCCTCGGGGCGGCCGTAGCGTATGTTGTCGCCGACGGACCGGTGCAGCAGCGCGACATCTTGGGCGATAACGCCGATGTTTTGCCTCAGACTCGCTTGGCTTACGGCACGAATGTCCTGACCGTCTATATGGATGGCGCCGCCGTGAATGTCATAGAAGCGTAGCAGCAGATTGACCACCGTCGTCTTGCCGGCGCCGGACAGCCCGACCAGTCCAACCTTCTCGCCTGCTCGGACGGTAAGGGATAGATCATCGATGACGCCCTTGTCCGACTTGTAGGCAAATTGAACATTCTCGAAACGGATTTCGCCATGGCGAACGATGAGCTGCTTTGCGCCTGGCCGATCGGTAATGGTCGGCGGAGTGGTCATGACGGGCATCGCATCCCTGATTGTTCCTAGAGCCTTGAAGATCTGCTGGCCCATCTGGATAAACGTGAAAGATCCAGCCGACAGCCGCTGAAGGATGTAAACCATCGCCACAAACTCGCCCACCGTCAGGAAACGATCGAAGAGCCCCCAAAAGCCGATGCCGAGCATGACGAGCCAGAGAACCATGTTGAGGGTGATGACGACCAATTCAGTGGTTCGATAGATGCGCTGCTCGTGGTGTTGTGTGTTGACCGCTCTTGCCATGATCTTCCTGAGTGCGCCCGCTTCAGTGTCTTCGGCGGCGAACTGCTTGACCATCTGGATGTTGCCATAAATGTCCGTCATGGCCCCGGAAACGAGGCTATTCTGCCTCGCCGAGCGCCGCGCACGCTCCGTGAAATCAGGTACGACCTTGAGGGTGAAGAGCACATTGACGATCACCCAGGCGACGACCGGGAGCGCTAATTGCCAGGACAGCGCGAGCAACAGCAGAACCGAGCCGACAATCTGAAGCAGGAAGCGGGGCGCAGTCTGAAAGGCGATCAGGATCTGTTGCTGTACTGCATTGGCCACTTGGCCGAGGCGTGATGCTACCTGGCCGGCAAAAAGGTCATGGAAGAAGGCAAGGTCCTGCCCTTCAATGGCTTTGTGCCCTTGCCATTGAATAGCGATTGGGAGGCTGATGCCGACGGTATGCGAGTTCAGAATATTGGTAATATAGAAGACGATGGGCATCACCGGAAAAATCAGAACGGCGAGGAACACCAGCAACCAGAACCGGCTGTCGACGAACTGCCCGACCCCTTGTGTCGCCACACCATCGACGATCACCGATAGTCCCCAGATAACGATCAGGTTGATTGCTTCGACGGCCATCGAGGTTAGTGCCATGGCAATGATGACGCCTCGGAAAATCCGGATGAAGTGCATCAGGACGGCGACCGGCCCCTTGGTCGGAAGCGGTTGATAGGGGATGTCGAGCGGACGGATCAGCGTTTCGAAGGGACGATAGACAGCATCTGAGATCGACATAGGCCGCTCGCTTTTGTCCTGGGAGAAGAAGGGAACATTGCTACGCGCAGCACATAGCACCATCTTCGCGCTGCAATCTCAACTAGAATATTTTTGAGACTGTAAGGGAAAGGTGTTATTCTCAAAACGGTGTGCCCGTCTTCAGGCCATCGCTAAACAAATGGTCTGGCGCCGCAGGAGCGTCGCCATTCCAGTCGATACATTATGCGATCGTTGCAGTACAGATAGTGAACATCTTCTCAACAAGCCCGATACGGGCCTCGTGAAGAACGGCTGCCTTCGACCCTTGCCAGACCTTCCGTGGAGTTCAACCTACGACGAGGCTTGACCCTAGCCGGTCATTCCCGATTGCGTCCGGTATCCTGAAAACCGACATTCGCCACAACCAAGTCCGGAGCAGACATTTCCTTGACCTTCGTGAGTAGGCCTCCGCCGCCACTGGAGGTCATCATTCCGCGCCAGTCGGGATAAGCTGGGCGTAGCCCGCCTCCTGATTGGCTGATTGGCCCCTGCTGTAAGCCGGCTTGCTGCGGCGAGTTCCGCGCGGTCTGAGTTGCTCGACCGCTGCGTCGAACGTCACGCCACAGGTGCGTTGTGCGCCCGGCGCCAGGCCGCAGGCGGTATGCCATATTCGCGCCTGAATGCACGGTTGAATGCAGTCTCGGATTCGTACCCAACATCGAAGGCGATCCGTGCGATGGCGTCAGCCGATTCGCTGAGCTGCGCCGCGGCTTGCTCAAATCTCTGGCGCGCAAGGTAGCGCATCGGCGGCTCGCCTATGACGCGGGTGAACCGGTCAGCAAAGGCGGAGCGGGACATCGCGACTTCTTGGGCAAGATCCTCCGTAGTCCAGCGACGGGCGATCTGACCATGGAGAAGGCCCAATGCGCGCCCGACGATCGGGTCCGGCATCGCCGCCGTCCAGGCATTTGCAGCGGGCGGCAGAGAGGTGAAGTAGCGGCGGACAGCCTCCATGAACAGGAGCTCCGCCAGCTTTGCGAGGATTGGCGACGATTTCGCCTGGCCCTCCGTCAGTTCCTTCGCAGCGAAGCGGAATGAACTTTCTATCCAGCTTCCCGACGCTCCTTCTGCGACATTGAGCTTCAAGACGCTCGGCAGCATCGAAATGAAGGCGTTGTGAGGAAGATCGTTGCCAAGAAACCCGCATAGTATGTGCGTGCGCTCGCCGCCACCGCCGTAGACGATCTTTGCCAACCCGCCGTCCGGCTCCACCTGGATCAGATGTTCGGCGCTGACCGGCCGAAGGTTCATCGCGCTGCCGATGATGTGACCATCGTTGCGCGGCAGAACGACAATGTCTCCGCTCTCGACCGGCACCGGGGGCTGATTGCCCACCTTCAGGAGGCAGCGTCCGGCGGTGACATAGTGGTAGGCAATGATGTGGCGCGGCTCGGGTGTGAACGGGCTGCAATCCTCGGGACCTACCTTTGCCGTGACACACCAAGGTGCGTTGAAGTCCGCATCAAGAAAGATGCCGCCCGTGAGGCGCATGGAACGCATCATCTCCAAAATGGCGTCGATCATGTTTCCCGCTGACTTGGCGGATTGGTCAATTCTTCCGGCGTCCCGCTCATTCCGCCGCCTTCTCTGCACTCGTAGTCTAACACCGAAGCCACACCTCCGGCAGCGGTCAGGAGGATCAGTCTTCGAGCATCGCCCGAGGCGGGCAATATCGAATGGAGATGATCAATCATGAAGACGGACAAGCAAGGAAACATGCTTTCGGGGGCGACAGTCGAAGCCGCTGAATTGTTCAATGAGGCCGTCGAAGCCTTCAACATTTATCGTGGCGACCCGGTGGGCCTGCTTGACCGGGCCACCGCGGCTGCTCCGGATTTTGCGATGGCGAGCATCCTGAAGGCTCACCTGTTCGCTCTGGCCACCGAGCCGGAGGCGACGAAGGCCGCGAAAGAGATTCTCGTGACGCTCAAGACCATGCGCCTTTCGGAGCGTGAGGCCTCGCACGTAGCCGCACTCGACCTCCTCGTTGATGGTCAATGGTCCATGGCGGCCGCAGCGCTCGACCGGCACAGCGTGCACTATCCGCATGACATCGTGGCGCTCCAGTCCGGCCACCTGATGGACTTCTACCGTGCCAATGCCCGCGATCTGCGCGATCGCATCACCCGCGCGCTGCCGAAGTGGTCGGCGGACATGCCGGGCTATTCGATCCTGCTAGGTATGCTTTCTTTCGGCCTTGAGGAAATGGGCGATTACGGGCGGGGCGAAGAGGCCGGCCGCCGCGCGGTGGACCTGCAGCCGCTCGACTGCTGGGCGCATCATGCCGTCGCCCATGTGATGGAGATGCAAGGCCGCGCCGAGGACGGCATAGGCTGGATGATTGCACGTGAGCCGCACTGGTCGGGCGATGATAATTTCTTCAAGGTTCACAACTGGTGGCATCGGTCGCTCTATCATCTGGACCTCGGCCAGACCGACGAGGTTCTCGCTCTTTATGACGGGCCGATCCGGCAGGACCGCAGCATCGTCGCGCTCGACATGGTGGACGCCTCCGCGCTTCTCTGGCGGCTTCATCTCTCCGGCAATGATGTCGGCGACCGGTGGAACGAACTTGCGACCAATTGGGACCACCACGCCGATGCCCGCACCTACCCGTTCAACGATTGGCATGCGGTGATGGCCTATCTCGGCGCGGGACGTGCGGGCGAAGTTGATCGGATCGTTGGCGCTTACCGGAAGAGCGCTGCTATCTCCGACGCGGCCGAATGGGGACAGCGCACCGCCGTGCCTCTGGTAGAAGGCTTCGCATCGTTCTGGCGCGGTGACTATGAAACCGCTGCCAACCGCCTTTACGGCGCTCGCTTCATCGTCAACTCGTTCGGCGGCAGCCATGCGCAGCGCGACATCATCGACTGGACGTTGGCCGAAGCAACGGTTCGCGGCGGCCTGACCGCAATGGCCGAAGCCATCGCGAATGAACGCCTGGCGCTGAAGCCTCACAGTCCCGTTAACCAGAGCTTCCTTTCACGAGCCAGAGCGAACGCAACGCCGGAAGAGAAAGCCGCCTGAGCCGACCTACGTCTAATGACCCATCCTCCGGACGACTTGAATGACGAGTCGCCGTGCACCCTTGGAGGCGTCGTAAACGTAACGGCAACAAGGACAGACGTTGACGCCGGCCGAGTTTGTCGGTCATGCTCGGGCGATGTTCGCCCACAGGTTCATCGCCGCTGAACGCAATTGGCGATGATGGCCGGAGGAGATGTCCTGTCTGGGGATGTGGAACAGGTTGGCGATGGGATCGTGGATGGAGACGAAGCGTTGTGGATGTCGCTGTGACTTGAAGCGTTTCATAATCCGCTCTCGTCGCCGGATCGGCTGATGGGAATTCTCCGCTCGATTGTTCAAGCCCTTGTGTTAGCGATGCTCGTCACCCGGCATGATGTCCCGCTTTGCTGCGTCGTCGGAGCGAAGTTTGTCGGTGACCATCACCCGCGGCGACCGTCCCTGACCCTTTCAACAGCTTGCGCATCAGGCGCTTGGCTGCCTCGGCGTTGCGGCGGCGTTGCATCAGAACCTCCAGGACGAAACCGAACTGATCCACAGCAGGCCAGAGCCAGTGCTTCTTGCCACGGATCGAAACGGCGGCCTCATCGAGATGCCACTTCTCCCCAAGCCCACCGGATGAGCGGCGGCGGATCTTGTTGGCGAAGCCACGTCCGAACTCCTCCGCCCAAAACCGGATCGTTTGATGCGTGACAACGACCCGACGGGCAGCCAGCAAGTCCTCGACCAATCGCAGGCCGAGAGGGAAGCGGAAATAGAGCCAAACGGCGTGGGCAATGATTTCAGCAGGAAAGCGATGGCGGCGGTAGAGTGGGTCAGGGTCTGTCATGGTCTGTCATCGCACAGCGAGTCCCCATTCCGTTAAGTTGACGATGCCCCCGTTTAAGTGGCAAACGACAGGACAATAGCCCTGCCCGTGCATATGTGCTAATGTGGGTTTGTGAGTCTTACGGAGAATCCCCATGAGCCGCCTGACAATCGACATAACGGACCAGCAGCACCAAAGCCTGAAGGCGCTCGCCGCGTTGCAGGGCAAGACCATCAAGCAATACGCCCTGGAACGTTTGTTTCCCGGCGATGCTGATGCCGATCAGGCATGGCAGGAGCTGAAAAACCTGCTGGGAAATCGCATCAACGATGGCCTTGCGGGGAGGGTTTCCACCAAGAGCATCGGTGAAATCCTGGATGAAGAACTCGCCGGGGACCGCGCTTGACAGCCTATACCCTCACGGCAGAGGCAGAAGCCGATCTGCGCGGCATCATCCGCTACACGCGTAAGCAGTGGAGCGATACGCAGGTCCGCCGCTATGTCGCCAAGCTGGAACAAGGAATTGCCAGCCTTGCCGCCGGACAAGGCTCTTTCAAAGACATGAGCGAGCTCTTTCCAGCGTTACGGATGGCGCGTTGCGAACATCACTACGTCTTCTGCCTGCCGCGCGAGCGAGCGCCCGCATTGGTCGTGGCAATTTTTCATGAGCGCATGGACCTCATGACGAGACTAGCAGACAGGATCAGTGCGCGGGAGTTTTGAAACGTTCCGGCGGTGTTGTCACGTAAACCCCGCGTCAGCATTTGCTGCATAGGGGCGGCAGCATGATAATGCCTCGCCGCAAGCAGCCGAGCCGCGATGACATCCACCTGGATGAAGTTGTCATCACCATTGCTGGCCGAAAACACTGCTTTGGCGCGCCGTCGATCAGGACGGCTATGTCTTCGACGAGATCGTCCAGAACCGCCGCAACGCCCAGGCGGCCAAGCGTCAGGTAATGCCGAACGTCGAACACCGGTCACACAAAAAATTGAACAACCGCGCCGAGAATTCCCATGTGCCGCGGCGAAAACGAGAGAGGGTGATGCAGGGCTTCCGATCGCCAGGAAGCCTGCAGCGTTTCGTCTCGATCTTCTCAGCTCTACGCAACCTCTTCGTTCCACCTCGCTTAAAACGCTCCGCGCTCGCGACACACATTCACCGCCTGCAGGCCACGGCGGAGTAGAAAGCCGTGTCCGTGGTCAGCTGACAACAGTTCTGCAGGTCTCAGCGCGTTCATAGCCAGACAACGTGACATCACCGTGGCAAGTGGACTATTGGTCGAACACGTGTGCCTCCGGGATCCGCCCGGCGATGGAGCAACCTTTCGCGTCAAAAATGTGGATGTCAGGCGCCCGAGCCGTGAACCGGATGGCGTCCATTCTTGCGTATGCTCTATCGTCCGCCGCCTTGATCAGGTATTTTTGCGCAGAACCGGCCACATCGACGTAAAGAATCTGAACCTCGCCCAGATGCTCGACAAAATCGACCGTGCCGGTAAGCACCGGACCACTTCCCTTTGACGCCATGATCTGCGTGTTTTCAGGGCGAATGCCGATGCTGATCCTTTCGCCCACTGACAGCGCCCCGCGATCGGCAGACACGTCCAGCGCCGCGCCGCACTCGAGCATGAGGTGCGTGACGCCCTCCGACTTCCCGACGACGGTGCCTTCGAGAATGTTCATCGCGGGCGAGCCGATGAACTGGGCAACGAAAAGGTTTGCCGGTAGCTTGTAGAGTTCTAGGGGCGTTCCAACCTGCTCGATGTTCCCGTCCTTGAATACGACGATGCGGTCGGCCAAGGTCATCGCCTCTACCTGGTCGTGGGTCACATAGATCATAGTCACATCCGGCATGCTTTGCTTCAATTTGGCGATCTCGATCCGTGTCGCCACACGCAACGCCGCGTCGAGGTTGGAAAGCGGTTCGTCGAAGAGGAAGACCCGTGGATTGCGGACGATGGCGCGGCCGATGGCGACACGTTGTCGCTGTCCGCCCGAAAGTGCTTTCGGCAGCCTCTGCAGATACTTGCTCAGTTGCAGGATTTCTGCCGCCTTTTGAACCCGCTCGTCGATCTCTGCCTTCGACACGCCGGCAATGCGCAATCCGAAAGCCATGTTTTCATAGACGGTCATATGCGGATAGAGAGCATAGGACTGGAACACCATGGAAATGCCACGCTTGGAAGGCGCCACCGTGTTCATCCGCTCCCCGTCGATGACGAGGTCGCCGGATGTTATCGTCTCGAGACCCGCGATCGTACGCAGCAGTGTCGACTTTCCGCAACCCGAGGGCCCGACGAAGACAATGAATTCTCCCGACTTTATATCGAGGTCGATCCCGTGCAGCACTTCAAAATCGGCATAAGACTTACGTATGTTTCTCAGCGTCAGGTAAGCCATCGTTCCCGTTCCATTTTCTTGATTTCACCCGCGAGGACACCGCAGCGTCAGGGCGCGAGCCCGGCCAGGAACCGCGTTATCCGATCCGGCTTCCGGTTTTGGATTTCGAGGTCATTCTTCCGGCGAATGGCCCGACGGACGACCCTGGCCCCCGCGTAACGCAGGGGCTCTGGCGGCAACCGCGTCCGTCTGTCGATGCCAACCAGTCCGCACCGGCTCCACACATCGTCGCGGCCGAGGACAAGGCTTGCCATGATCTTCCCGGCGACCGGCGCTTGCGCGATGCCCGTGCCGTTGAAACCCATGGCATAGAAGATGTTCGGGTGGTCCCTGAGACGATCAAAAACCGGCATGTGCTGCGCCGTGCAGTCGATGGGTCCGGTCCAATCGTAGAGAACCGGCACCCCTTTGAGCTGCGGATAGACCCGATGCATTTCGCGGATATTGTCTGCCCCCGCATCCGCGCTGCGGTTAAATCGATGGTCGATGCGGTCACCAAAGGAAATGCCGCCCGTGCCACGCCCGAAGATGACTTCGCCGCCTGGCGTTCGCTGATAGTAGAGTACGTGATGCTGCGCATCGCAGATCGAGGCGCCGTCAGTCCAGCCGATTTCGTCCAGAACATCAGGTACAGGTGCGGTGGCGATGACCTGGCTGCTGACCACATAGAGATAGGGGTGCAGTTCCGGAATTGCCGACAGCCAGGCGTTTGCGGCAAGGATCACCTTGCCGGCAGACAGAACGCCTTTTGCTGTGCGCAATTGCGGTCTGTCGCCCGGCACGATTTCGAGAACCGGACTGTGCTCGCGAATGACGACGCCTTTGGAAAGGGCGAACCGGCGCAGGCCGAGGGCGAGCTTTGCGGGCTGGACGGTCCCTGCCCTCTCCTCCACGATGCCGACATAGGAGGCGGCGGAGCCCGTGCGGAGCAGGATCTCTGTGCGCTGGAGCGGCCGGAAGCGCTCTTCGCCAATCGTGCGGCACACGTTGCAAGCTTGCCCCCAGGCGCCTTCCTGCGCGGTCGAGCTTGCCGTCCACAGCCAGCCGTCGAGCCGCAGATCCATGTCGATGGTGCCTGCGGCCTGCAAGCTGCTCAGTTCCTCAATGGCATCGGTGGTCGCCCGGCACAGCATGAGCGCTTCATCTTCACCCACAAGCGCCCGCAGCGTGTCAATTTCCGCAAACCAGCTGTGAACCTGACCGCCATTGCGGCCCGAAGCACCCGACCCGCAGAAGTCAGCCTCGAGAACGGTCACGCGCGTCTGCGGGGCTTCCTCCTTTATGCGGAGAGCCGTCCAGAGACCGGCATATCCGCCGCCGACGATCGCCACGTCGCAGTCCTCGCTGCCGTGCAACGGAGCGGCGACGGCATCCGCATCGATGCTCTGCAGCCAGTAGGAGCGGTCCCCCTTTGCTGCAGCTACAGGCGGCCTCATCTTGATGATGTTCATGCTCAAGCCCTTTGTGTCGTGCGGATAACGCTGTCGTACTTGTCCAGCAACCATTGGGGAATTGCCTGGATCGGCTGGGGAAATCCACCGAGATGCGTGCAAGTTTCCGCTGCCCTCGCGGCAGAACGGTCAAGAGCCGCCTCCCCGGAAAGCATCTCGAAGAAGCGTGACACAAGGAAAGTCGCGATGAAACTGTCCCCCGCGCCGCAGGTATCGACCACGGCCACCGGCACCGAGCCGGCCTGAAACAGCGTGCCGCCATCGTCATGGAAGGAACCGCGCCTGCCGCAGGTGATCACAACCTGGCGCGCGCCCGCCGCCTTGAACCGCGCGATCAGCGGCTCGACCGGCTCGCTAGGGTCTTCAGGGCCGGAAGCGAACACCAGCGGCACGCCTTCGAGCGGGAGGTCGAAATGCCGCGTGGAGACATCAATGCTGAACGTCACGCCATCGGCAACGAGGCGGCGGACCAGCCGCTCGCTGGAATTGGTACCGAGATGCACCCAGTCGGCCTGCAGCAGCGCCGCGTAGCATTCCGCATTCGGCAGATAATCCTCGCCGACGCCGAGGGATTCTAAGAGAAAGCGCCGCTCGCCGGCGTCGTCGGTCAGGAGCGTCACGGCCGAAGCGCCCGGGCGTATTTCGACATCGGCCCGGGTAAGGCCCGCATCCTCAATGGCGCCAAGCATGATCTCCGCTTCCTCGTCCGGCCCGAGCGCGCCGAAATAACGGGCATTCAAACCCTGCCGGCGCCACTGCACGGCGACATTGAGGGCATTGCCGCCCACGGTGACGAAGCCCTTGCTCAGATAGGCGTCGAGGCAATTGTCGCCGACGGCGATCAGGGTAGGATTGGCGTTCTTCATGCTTGTTCCGCTTGATTGAAATGAGGGGCGACCGCGTCGAGGCACCGCCGCCAGGTGGATACGGGATCGAGCGCATAGCTTCCGTTGCCGAAGGGCTCGAACGTCAGCGTGCCGGTAAAACCATGCGCGCCGAGTTCGGCGAGATAGTCGCCGAGCGGCAGGTTGCCGTCACCCCAGGCGAGATGCCCCGCCGGCGTCCCGTCGACGACATGCACATGGGCGATGCGCTTTGCGAACCGCTCGAAATAGCCCGCGACGCTGTCGCCCGCCGTCGCCATGGCGACAAGATCGAGAACCACGTCGATATGCTCGTCGTCGAGCGCACGCCACAGGGCGTAAAGCTCGTTCGCATTTGTGACGATATTGCTTTCGACGCGTTGTAGCGGCTCCAGCAGGCAGGACACGCCAAGGTTTCTGGCATGCGCCGCAATCCGGTTGATGGATGCGACCGAATGCGCAAAGGCGATGTCCCGGCTTTCGCACTCGAAGCCACGGCCCGGCGTTAGGAAGAGGTAAGTCGCGCCGAGCTCGGCGCAGATGTCGGCGGCGTGCAGGAAACGCCCGACGCTCGCCTCGCGATAGGACCTATGGCCCGAGGCGATGTTGACCGGATAGAGAACCTGCTCGGGGGTGAAGCAACGGACCGTGAGCCCGTTGTCGCTGAGGATCGCCTTCACCTCCGCCAGTTGCGCGCGGCTGTCGTGGAAGAGGTCGAGATGGGGGGCGATCCCCCACAGTTCCATCCGGTCGAACCCCATGGCGCGCAGGTGCTCGGCAGTCCAGCGGAACGGATGGTGCTGAAAGGAGAAGTTCGCACCGATGAGCTGTTTGCGGTTCAACATAATGCCCTGCCCTATTTTCCGATGCCCTCGGCAAGCCCGCGGATGAAGAAGCGCTGGGCCGCGAAGAAGGTAATGACGATGGGAAGCGCCGAGAGCGTCATCGCCGCGAAGACGACGGCGTAGTTCGTTCCGTGCTTCGCCATGATGGAGGTGAGGCCGACGGGCAACGTCTGGAGGTCCGCGCCGCTGGTGAAGATCATGGCGAAGAGATATTCGTTCCAGGCGAAGAGCACATGCAGGATCACGCAAGAGACCAGGATCGGCTTGCAGAGCGGCAGCGTCACCCGCCAGAAGATCTGGCCTTCGCTCGCCCCGTCCATGATGGCCGCCTCGTCCAGGTCGCGCGGCAGTCCGAGCATGTAGGCGCGGATGAGGAAGGTCGTGAAGGGAATGCGGAAGGCGGTATAAAGGATGATCAGCGCCCAGTAGGTGTTATAGAGGCCGAGCTCCTGCATCATGCGCACGAGCGGGATGACCGCGACCGTCGGGCTCAGCATGAGCCCACCGAGCACGATGCCGACGAAGAACGGCTTTCCCGGCAGTTTCGAGCGGGTGAGGCCATAGGCGGTCCAGGCGCTGACCAGCACCGTGCAGACGGCCGAGCCCAGGGTGACGATGATGCTCGTAGCGATATAGTTGCGGATGCCCTGGTTCCAGGCCGAGATGTAGTTCGCGATGCTGAAGCCGCCCGGTAGCGCGAACGGATTACCGAAGATCTCGGCATTGGTTTTGAAGCCGTTCAGTGCCATCCAGAACAGCGGATAGAGCACGATGACGCCGAGGCTGACGAGGAAGGTGACGAGGCAGACCTTCGCCAATACGGCGACGAAATCGGTGCGCCCGGTTTCCCGGAGTTGGCAGGACGTGCTCACAGATCGACCCTCCGTCGCTTGGTGTACCAGAGCTGCGCGAAGCCGGTGATGAGCGTGATGACGAAGATGACCGATGCGATGGCCGCGCCGTAGCCGAAGTCGTTTTCGATGAAGCCCTGTTGGTAGAGCCATGTGCCCAGCACCTGGCTACTGTTGTTCGGCCCGCCGCCGGTCATCACCATGACCTCGTTGAAGACCTGGAATGCGCCGGTGATCGTGACGATCACCATGAGGCCGGTCATTTCGCGGGTCAGCGGAAAGGTGATGTTCCACAGGCGCCTCCAGGTTCCCGCGCCGTCCATGATCGCCGCGTCGTAGAGTTCGCGCGGGATCTTCTGGATCGCGATGGCGAACAGCAGCGTGGAATATCCAAAACCCTGCCACTGGCTCATGGCGATGATGGCGTAGATCGCGGTTCCCTCCTCGCCGAGCCAGGCGCGCGACCAATCCGCCAGCCCGATCTGCGTCAGCGCTGAATCCAGAAGGCCGATATCGGGTTGGTAGATGAAATAGAACAGGAGGCCGGTGACGGTGATCGAGATGGCCGAGGGTATGAAATAGACGGCGCGCCAGAACCGGCGCCATCTCTCTTCGCTCAGCCCCTCGATGAGCGCGGCGAGCACGAACGCGCCGAAAACCTGAAAAATGACGGAGATGACCGCATAGAGCGTGTTGTTGACGATCGCCGTCAATACGACCGGATCGTCCTGCAGGCGCCGGTAATTGTCGAGCCCGACGAAGTCAGTCTGCCCCGTGAAGATGTCCTGGTTCCGCGTGCTGACGAGAAAGTTGTCGATGATCGGGTAATAGACGAACCAGAGGATCAGGACGAAGGCGATAAGGACCCAGCGGAAGGACGGGATCCCGGCGAACGGACCGAGCCGGTCTTTTTCAGGCCGGCCCGGCCCGGCGAAGCCGATTTTGACGGCTTCACCTTTGTAGTCTTGCTTCATGACAGTCATCGTCGGCCTGTTCCTACTTGGACGAAGCCGCCGCTTCCTTGACCCGTCCCATGACCTCTTCAGGTGTCATGGTGCCGCCGATCAGCGCCTGGAGGCCCGAAAGCCAGGCTGCCGCCACGCGCGGCGGATTGGCCGTGTCGAGCCAGGGCATGAGATAGGAGGAATCGGCGATCACCTTCAGGCCGTCGACGACCGCGGGGTTCATGGCATCGGCGGAATAGCCGCCGACCGTCGCGCTCGGCTGGCCGTAGGGCGGCGCCGAAAGCACCTTGCCGTTGTCGGCCGAGGTGACGAACCGCATGAAGTCGATCGCCAGCGGAATGTTCTTCGAGGCGGCGCTGATCATGTATCCCTCGGGCGCGCCCTCGATGGACTTGACGTCGCCCTTGGCGTCGGCGGGCGCCGGCAGCTTGAAGAAGCCGAAGTCCTCGCGCTTCAGCGCGCCGTCGGCCGTCGCTTGGTCGAACTCGATGATCTCCTGGTAGTACATGGCGGACTGGCCGTTGCTGAACTGCTGCAGGGCCGTGGCATAGGAGGAGCCGTTGGTGCCCGATCCGTCGGAGCATTCGTCGATCAGCTTCTTGAACTGCGTCAGGCTGGCTACGTAGCCGGGATCGGCAAATTCCGCTGTGGCCGGGACGAAGTCCTTTTCGAGGGTCGCCTGCGGCACGTTGTATGCGAGCAGTTGCCCCGCGTAGTGCACGCCCGGCCAGCCCTCCTTGTTGCCAAAGGAAACCGGCGTGACGCCGGACTTGCGCAGCGCAGCGCAGGCACCCAGGAGCTCGTCGAAGGTCTTGGGCTCGGAAACGCCCGCCTTTTCGAACAGGCTCTTGTTGTAGCCCATGAACTTGGCGTCGAGATAAAGCGGAATGCCGTAAAGCTTGCCGTTGTACTGGAAGGCGGAGACGGCGGCGTTGGCGAGCGTCTTGCCCCATTCGGTTTCCGGGCCGATGACCGGCGTCAGGTCGACGGCGCGGTTGCCGCGCACGAAATTCTCGCCCCAGCTTCCCGTCCAGGTGAAATAGACGTCGGGCAGCGAATTGGACGCCACCAGCGCCTTCGTCTTGCCCTTCACGCTGTCGTCGCTCTCCTGGATGAGTTCCACTTTCACGCCGGGATGCAGCTTTTCGTATTCCTGGGCGGCATTGACGAAGAAGGGGGAAAGCTGCTGCAGGCCGAATTTCGTAAGCACGCTGACCGTGCCGGAATATTCGACCGCGGCATTGGGATCGGCAACGACCGGATCGGCCGCGCCTGCGCCGCTGACGCCGCCGATGACGAATGCGGCCGCGACAAGCGACCCGAGGCTTGTCGTGCTCAAGAACGTGTTGGTCTTCATTTCGCAGTTCCTCTCTCTTCTTTCGTTACCTGGGGCATGCAAGACGGCATCCCGGTCCGGCGCGTTCGCCGGACCGGGGGAACCTCAATATTCGACGCGCTTGTAGTAGCGGCGCGTCGTCAGCGGATGATCGCGCAGGACTTCCAGGTGGGCGCTTAAGCGCTCCAGCATGGTCGCGAGGAGGACCGGGGAGATCACACTGCGGGTCTTGGCGGAAACGCCCGGCAGGCTGGCGGACGCCGCATCGAGGACACGCACCTTGTCGGTGTAGCGCCGGGCGAAATTCTCGACACGCTCGGTGAGCGGCCGGCAAGCATCCTCGCCCTTGAAGATGAACAGGCTGACACCCGGCTCCAGCAGTTCGAGCGTGCCGTGGAAGAAGTCCGACGCATGGACCGGGCGGGTGCGGATCCACTGCATCTCTTCGAGTATGCACATGCCGTAATAGTGGGCTTCCGGCCACGCGGCGCCCGCGCCCGTGAAGATGTGGTAGGTCTCGTCCTTGATGTCCCTGGCGAGAGCCGCGGCATCCGCCTCATAGCCTTCCTTCACCGAAACCAGCAGTTCCGGCAGCAGCTTGAGTTCTGTCACCGTCGCATCGAAATCGGGATATTCGCCGCGCTCGGCCAAAAGCGCGAGGACGATGATCAGGGTCTGCAGATAGAAGGATTCCGAGGAGGTATCGTCCTCGGCGAAATTGGTGAAGTTGTGGTCTGCGTCACGGCCGAGCGGCGTGTCCTTGTGGCCGGTGAGCGACAGCGTCCTGACGCCACGCTCCTTGAGGAAGGACAGGAGCTGCACGCTTTCCTTGGTTGTGCCGGACAGCGAGGGCAGGACGACCAGCGCCTTCTCGTTCAGGCCGGCCGGGGGCTCCAGCACGACCTGCGCCGAATAGGCCGCCGAAACCGGGAATACCGTCAAAGCGCGCGCAAGCTCGATGGCCGGCTGGGTGAGGAACTGCACGCCGCCGGTCCCCATGAAGAAAATGCGTTCCAGACCGTCGTCGAGCATACCGCGCATCAGGGCGCGCATGTCGTCGGCGATTGCGACTGCACCGCTTTGTATCTTCACAAAGCGATCTCTATCAAAGTTGAGCATTTGTACCTTCCCGTTTTGCGCTGCGCGAAATCGCCTTCGAAGCGAGGTGGCGTGCCCGCGCGAATAAACTTTGAGACGATGTGAGATCGATCTCACATATATTTAACGCACAAGACTTTCGCGCTGGCAAGTGGGCGTCTCGAATTTTTTGAGGCGGGGGTTGCGGCGCTCAGACGCCGCTGCGGCGGCTGACCGAGCCGCGAACTATCAGCTTGGTTTCAAAGCGGATTTTCTGCGGCGCCTCGTCCTTGCCGGCGAGCCTTTCGAACAGCACGCGGGCGGCCGCGCGGCCGATTTCGGAGACGGGCTGCGAGACGACGGTAATCTGCGGATCGGTGAAAGTTGCCAGATTGAAGTCGTCGAAACCGATGAGGGAGACGTCGTGCGGGATGGAAACGCCCATGGAACGGAAGGCCAGGAGCGCCCCCTGGGTCATCAGGCTGTCGACGGTGAAAAGCGCCGTCGGCGGGGACTTCTGGCTGAAGAGCCGTATGGTCGCATCGACCGCGTGCTCCACGGTGGATTGCGAAACGGCTACCATGCGGTCGTCGGCCGCGATCCCGGCGGCGGCGAGCGCCGACCTATAGCCGCTCCTGCGCTCGCGTGAGGTGAAGATACGCATGTCGTCCTGCAACAGGCCGATGCGGGTATGGCCCATGCCGATCAAGTATTCGACGGCCTTGCGGGCGCCGCCCTCGTTGTCGACGACGACGCTGTCGCAATCGACGCCCTCGGCGACACGGTCGATCAGTACCAGCGGCACGTTTTCGTCGATCAGACCCTGCAGGTGGGCGTTATTGCCCTGCGAGGTCGGCGCGACGATGAAGCCGCGGATGCTGAGCGACCGGAGGCTCGCCAGAAGGGAAATTTCCTGCGCCAACTCCTCCTCGCTGCTGCCGATGACGAGATTGTGCCCGCACTCGCGGGCGAGGACCTCGATATCGTGCGCGATGCGGGCGAAGAACGGGTTCTGGATATCGCCGAGGATGCAGCCGACGATCGGCAATTGCCCGCTGCGCAGCGCCTGCGCGAGGCGGTTACCGCGATAGCCGAGCTTTTCCGCGGCAGCCTGGACCTTCTGGGCGGTTTCGTCGCCGACATATCCGTAACTGTTGAGAGCCCGGGCGGCCGTTGCGCGCGACACATTGGCCAGCGCCGCCACATCTTTCAATGTCGCCGGTTTCCGAACCATGTCACCTCCAATCGTACAAGCAGGACGCTTCGCGATCCCCTTGTAGCTTCGGGCAGCCGGTTCGCCTAGTCATGCGGGTGACGGACGGTTCCTGCCCCCACAGCGACATCATTTACGAACGAGGCTGAAGGAGAAATGGCTGCCGCGATGGTAGTCGATGGCGTAGTTCACCGGCGCGCCGGCGGAGTTGAAACAGGTTTCGGTGATGAGAAGTGCCGGGCCGAAGTCCTTCAGACCATGCCGCTCGACCACGTCGTCCGGAAGCATGACGGCGGAAACGCTGGCCGCCGACATGCGCGGGCGGTTGCCGTATTCCTCCATGAGCTGCATCAGCGAACCACTCCAGTCGATCTCGTAGAGGCGCCCTTCGATGAGGCTGCGCGGCATGTAGTCGATGCAGTAGAGGATCGGCTCTTCCTCGTGCAGGCGGATGCGCTCGATACGGATCACGCGGTCCGCCGGTTCAAGCCTTAGGCTCTCGGCCACGCACGCGTCCGGCGCCTCCTCGGAGATCGAAAGCACCTTGTTGACCGTCCGGTAGCCGTAGTGCCGCGCCATGTCTGTGACGCTCTCGAAGACGGTGATCGGTCGATCGACCTGCACGGCCGAGAGCGCCGAGACGAACCGGCCGCGGCCGTGCTCGACATTGATCACGTCGTCCTGTTCGAGCAGTTTCAGCGCCTCGCGCAGCGCCGGCCGGGAAATCTTGAACCGCTGCGTCAGCTGTGCTTCGGTCGGCAACCTGTCGCCCGGCTTCAGCCCTTTATCTTTGATAAGATCGGCGATCCGGTCCCGGAGCTGGACAGCGAGGGTGCGTGAATCGCGAAGGGGTTCCTCCACCGGCGTGCCTCGTCATTCATTGTCGTTGCAACTTCCTTGTCTGACAAATCCGGGATGGTCAAGTGTATGGCGCATGCAGCAACCGTGCACGAGATGTTGCACTTCCAGCCGCTGGATCCCCAAGGGTCGCCTTGACAGGCGACATCCACAATGTCCGTTGTCTTACAACTTTTTGATCCATGGCAATGAAGACATGTCCATGCTGAAGTTCGACGAACAGTGATTCCTGCGCATGCAGCCGGGCGTCTCGGCTCGCAGAACCGGATCGAAACGGTGATCTCCTCCTGCCTTTCGGCGGGCGCAGAAAACATCTTCTTGCCCGGCACAGCCGCACGAAACCTACTGCCCTCAAGGCCATTTCAGGACAAGCCAGCCGGACAGGATGATGATTGCCGCGCCCAGCAGCGTGTACAGCTCTAACGGCGTGGCGAAGAGGAACATGCCGTAGAAGCAGCCCCAGATGATCTGACTGTACTGGAACGGCGCAACGACCGAAGCCTCGCCAACACGGAAAGCGCGCACCAGCAACGCATGTCCGCCCAGCATCAAGGCACCGCCTGCGACTGAGAAGCCAAGATCGGAAAGGCCAAGCGGAGCTGGCTCGCCCGAAACAGCCGCAACAGCGAAGGCGACAGGCGTCATGACGACGAGCAGGCTGGCAACCAGCGCTTCATCCGTTTCTGCCACCTTCGCCCGGCGCAGCAGGATTAACGACAGCGCAAAAAGCACGGCGGACCCAAAGGCGGCGAGATGGCCGAGATTGAGCGGCGCGACGCCCGGTTTCAGCGCCACGACGACGCCGGCAAAGCCAATCAGCACACCGGCCCAGCCGATGCGCGACAGCCGCTCCCCGAGGAAGACGAAGCTCAGCATCGCCACCAGGATCGGCGTCAGGAAGGCGATAAGATAGGCTTCCGCAAGCGGCAACTTGGCGAAGGCATAGTGGATCAGCAGCGTATCAAGCGCCAGCAGCAGCGCTCGCCAGAAAGCGAGCGACGGCTGGCGCGGGATGAGGCGGCGAAGACGGCCAGTCGCGAGTGCATGGGCCAGGAGCAGAAGGAGAGCTGCAATGGTGACGAAAAAGGTCACCTGCGGCGCCGGCATCGTTCTGGCCATGATCTTGACGATCGCATCGGTTGCGGAGAACACAAAGAAGGCGGCGAGCACGAGCAGCGCGCCCCGACCGTTCGACGGCACGACCGGAGTGCCGTCGCTGTCTGCCACGGATGCCTCAGCGGACATTGAAGCGGCCAAACCTTTCCTCGATGCAGGACTGGGCATATTCCAGGCAAATCGAAAGGGTCCAGTAGATCATGGAGGCGGTGATCAGCATTTCGATATGTCGGAATTCCGTCTGGCCCTGGGTGCGGGCGAGATACATGATTTCCCAGACGCCGACGACAGAAACCAGCGAGGAATCCTTCAGCATTGCGATGAACTGGTTGCCGGTCGGCGGGATGATGACGCGCATGGCCTGCGGCAAGATGACCAGCATCATCGTCTGCGCCGGGCTGAGACCGAGCGCGGTCGCGCCCTCCGTCTGCCCGCGATTGATGCTCTGGATGCCGGCGCGAAAAATTTCAGTCATGTAGGCGCCGTAGCAGAGCGAGAGCGCGAGAATGCCGGCCGGTACGGCGCCGATCACGTAACCCACCTGCGGTAGGCCGAGATAGATGATGTAGATTTGCATGAGCAGCGGCAGTCCGCGGAAAAGCGACGTATAGAACGTTGCAAGCCCGTAGATCACGCCATTGTTGGAGAGTTTCGCGATGGCGCCGGCCAGCGCGATGATGGTGGCGATGACGATCGAAATCGCCGAAATGAAGAGCGTCGTCGTCACGCCCTGCGTGATGAGGAAGCCGATCTTCTTGGCGATGAAGGCGAAGGAAAGATCGAAGGAGTAGAAGAACAGCATCAGGAGCGCGAACAGCTCGATCCAGACGGCGACGATCTGCTGGCGGCGTGACAGCTGGCGCAGCGCCTTCCAGTTAGCGGCGACGATGAGCGCGATCAGCACCGACGAGACGACGCGGCTGATCGCAGGGTTCTCCTTCAGCCAGTCTGTCGAGGACGGCAGAACATGGCCGATCCAGGCGGAACTGACCCCGAGGGCGTAAAGGATCGCCACGACGATCGCAAGGATTAGCAGGCCGCCGGCCCGGCGCGACGCTTCGGGATAGGTGAGTATCAGTCGACCAATCATATTCCGCCCCTTTTTGTTGTAGAAGCTGCTTAAGCCGCACGCTCGCGCCACCAGTCCTGCGCCTGGAGTTTCCAGTAGGTGAGCTGTGCCACCGCAAGCCCGGCAAGGCCCCCGGCCCAGACGAGACCGAAGGGCTCGTAAAGCTTGTAACGTTCGCTTGTCCCCAATATGCCCTCGGCAACGACCTTGCCGCCGATCGCCGTGGTGTTGAGGCCGTGACCGCCAAAGGCGGTGCAGTACCAGATGCCTGGGCTCATACGTCCGATCTGAGGCATCAGGTGACGGGCATAGGACATGAGACCTGACCAGGCGAGCTCCGTCTTGAGTCCGGCGAGTTGCGGATAGGTATCGACCATTTCGGCCCGCAGTTCCTTCACGAGCCCAGCAGTCGAGGCAGCGTGCGTGGTGATACGCCCGCCCCAGAGGATCCGGCGGCCGCCGTCGACGAGGCGGTAGTAGTCACCGGCCCGGCGGTTGTCACCGATGGCGTTCTTCGTGGCGATCGCCGTGGCGATCAGCTCCGGCGCCTCCTCGCTGACCATCACATAGGTGGCAATCGGCAGATAGGAACGCTTCAACTTGCCATTCAGCGAACCGGTATAACCACCCGTCGTGAAGACGACGTCACGCGCCTTCACCTCGCCCCGTGCGGTTTTCACACGTTTTTCGGAACCGGAAGAATCCACCGAAGTCGCCAGCGACTGCTCGCAGATGCGCCCACCAAGCCGCTCGATCTCCGCCGCGATGGCACGCAGATAGTTAAGCGGGTGCATATGGAAGGCAGTCGGATTGCGCAATGCCTGGAAGTAACGCTCGGATTTCAGCACAGCACGCACGGCGTCGCGGTCCATATATTCGAGCTCGTAGCCGTACTCGTGGCTTACCTCCTCGGCATAGGCTTTGAGGCTCGCGCCATCGTCGTAACGCAGAACGCTGATAATGCCCGGTTCTGGCTTCGCATTATCGATGCCGAGCGTCTTGATGTTCTCGCGGATGAATTCCATGCCTTCAACGGAGAGGAGGTGCAGCTTGCGCGCCGCATCCTCGCCGGTGACGCGGGCAATGTCGTCGCCGCCGGTCGCATAACCGGGGCTGACGAACCCGCCATTGCGGCCGGACGCTCCGAAGCCGACGCTCTCGGCCTCCAGCACCGTGACGCGCTTACCGGCGCGAGCAAGCTGCAGCGCCGTCGAAAGGCCGGCAAGGCCTCCGCCGACGATGACCGCGTCACATTCGACCGTACCCGAAAGGGCTGGTCGCGCCGTCCGGTCCGCCATCGTTCGTTTATAGTAGGTGTCTGGATAAGTCATCGGCATGCGCCCCCCTTCGAACGAAAGGATGCGGGCGAAAGGACGCCCGCACCGGTGTTTATCAGTCGGCGCTGTAGTCCTTGCCATACCACTTGGTGGTGAGCTGGCCGAGCGTACCGTCGTTCTTCATCTCTTCAACGATACCACCGACCTTGGCCGTCCACTCCGGATCGACCTTCTCGGCGATAACGACGAGCGGCTCACGGAAGGCATATTCGCCTTCGAGAACCCTGACCGGATAGCCATTCTTGATGGCATTCATCGCGGTCTGCTCGGGTGCGATCACCGCATCGAGGCGAACGCCAGCGCCGAGGCGCAGGTCGTCGAAGGGCAACATGGAATCGGCGAAGGTGCGGACCTCACCCGGCTCGAGCTTGTATTCGATCGGCGGCAGGCCTGGGGCGTCGATTTCCAGCTTGCGGTTGATGAAGTCTTCCGAGGTCGTCGCCGTTTCGACGCCGACCACCTTGCCGTTGAGGTCGGTGACGGTCTTGGCGTCGCTGTCCTTGTGCACGACGTACACATATGGGCTGTAGTAGTAGATGCCGACGAAATCGATCACTTGCGCGCGGGCCTTAGTGGGTGTGACCGAACCGACACCAAGGTCGTAACGGCCCTGCCAGCGCCCGCCCGTGAGCGTCGCCCAGTCCGGCGTCTCGAAGCTCACCTCGACGCCGAGTCGCTTGGCGATCTCGCGCGACACGTCGATGTCGAAGCCGACCATCTCGTTGCTGTCGTCGAGATAGCTCTGGGGCGGCCAACCGCTGTTGGTGGCGACGACCATCGCCTTCTTTTCCATGACGCGATCCAACGTCTCGCCAGCATGGGCCGATAAGGCGGCAGCGACAAAGGCAACACCTACGGTCAGTCGCATGAAGAGCTTTTTCATGTGGTCCTCCTTGTGATCCGTCAGTTTGGATCCCCGTTTATGTAAGATGCCTGACAACCAAAGTGTCTCAAGACCCGCTGCCGCGAGTCAAGTGGCCCCTGTTTCCGATTCATGAAAGAACGACATCAATACATGTCTCATAGATATGAACTGGCCGATCGAAAGATCGTCCACTCCATATCAAACCATTTACTTCGATCGAGTGTAATCTGGCGGGACACGCATACCGGATAATCGTCGCGCCTCATGGCGACAAAACGCGCACCCTGGCACGGGGTCTGATTTGTATAGCGGCTTCGTATTATGACTTGAACCGATCCGGGCGGAAGGGAGCGAGCATGGGGTGCTCAGCGCCGGTCGCGACCTCGTAAGCAAGCAGTTCGCCAACGATGAGGCCCAGCGTCGCGCCACTATGACTGAAGGCGATGTAATAGCCAGGGATGGCCTTGAGGGCTCCCAGCACTGGTTCGCCGTCGCCGGGGATCGGCTTGCCGCCGACGCCGATGGAAGCGGCCTCAAGCTGTGGATTGCCCTCCATCACCTTGGATGCCTCCGCCAAAAGGGCCTCAACCACCGCCTCGTCGATCTCGTAACCACCATCGTCACGAACCTTCACGCCCTCGTCGGCCGCCCAGTCGGCGTCCACCGAGAAGGTGCCGCCCGGCGCCGGACGCACGGCGACGCGTGGCGTGTTGAGGACGGCGCGCAGGGGATGGGCGAGTGGTTTGGTCTGCACCAGCAGGGCAGTCGGGGTTCCGTCGCCAATAGTCTGCCCCGCTTCAGATGCCATCTTCGGCACAGCCGGACCGGTGGCAAGGACCACAGCATCCGTCAGGAAGCGGCCGCCCGTCGATGTTTCCGCGCCGACTGCCCGACCGCCCTCGATCACGACCCGTGCCGCGCCCTGATCGGTTACAAGCGCGCCGCCGAACAAGGCAAACTCCTTAAGCAGCAGGTCGATCAGGACCGGCAGGTCGACCCAGCCCTCGCCCGGGTTGAAGATCGCGCCCTGTGGCGTGATCGCACTCGCATCAAGGCCTGGCGTCACTGATGCGACATCAGTTGCCGCCAGATGCCGGGCGTCATAACCGAGCGAAACCTCGTGGCGGTAGGCAGCATCGACCTCGTTTCGTTCGTCGTCTGCATCCCAGGTGAGGCCGCCGTCGAAACGAAGCCAGTCAGCATCAGGATGCCGCGCGGAAAGGGTGCGGTAGCGGTCGATGCCGGCCATGCGTAGACGATGATAGGGCTCCGAGCGCATCCGCGCCGAATTCAGCCAGGAGAGCGAGCGGCCAGACGCGCCATTGGCCGGCGGGCCGTCGTTGATTATCGTGACGCGAATGCCGCGCCGGGCCAGCTGCAGGCCGGTAGAAACGCCGAAAATGCCGGCGCCGATGATCACCGCCGAGGTGATGGTGTTGTCGTTCATGGTCATGTCTTTCAATCTGTTGGTCATGAAGATCCGAGAAAATCAGGGCGCCTCCCAGCGCCCGCTCTCCGTCGAGCGAATGAGGGCGTCGATCGCCTTCATGTTGGCGATGGCATCGTCCAGGCTCGAGGAAAGCGGTTCACCGGAAAGAATGGCCGCAGCGAAGGCGTCAGCCTGTTGGCGGTACTGGTCGATCGGTTCGATGGCGATCTCGTCGCGCCCGCCGCCAACAAGGTCGCGGCCGTCATCGACCATGATCACGGTCGCCGCATCCGTCGGTGCGTTGAACGGGATCGGAATCTCGATCCGGCCGCGGGTGCCGAGGATCGTCACCTTCTGGGTTAGCGAGAGTTGCGTCGCGCAGGTGAAGGCAAGCTGCCGTCCGCCGGGGAACGCTAGGAGTCCGCTCGTCAGCCGGTCCGTGCCGAAGACCGGATCGCGGTCCATCAGGGCGATCGCCCGGAGCGGCTCGGCACCGAATAGGAAACGGGCCGTATTGATGGCATAGCACCCGACGTCGAACAGGCCGCCGCCACCGATATCGACCTGGTTGCGCACGTTCTCCGGATCCTCGAGATGGTAGGAGAAGATCGTTTGGATCGCCCTCACCTCGCCAAGCCGTCCCTCTGCGACAAGCGCTAGGGCCTTCTTCCATTGCGGATGATGACGCACCATTAAAGCTTCGGCGACCGGTAGGCCGGCCGACTTTTGCGCTGCCGCCAGCGTCACGGCTTCTGCGGCATCGAGCGCAATCGGCTTTTCGCAGAGTACCGGCTTGCCGTTTTCCAGCGCCTTGATCGTCAGCGGCACATGCAAATGATTGGGTAGCGGATTGTAGATCGCATCGATCTCGGGATCGGCCAACAGCGCTTCGTAGCTGCCATAAGCCTTGGGAATTCCGAACGCCGCCGCCGTTTCTTCCGCTTTCCTCAGGTCGCGCGAGGCGATGGCCGCAACCCTCCCCAGCCGGCTCGACTGGATGGCCGGGATTACCGCCTTGACGGCGATCCCCGCGCAACCCAGCACACCCCATCGTATCGTGTGTGTCATGGTCTTCTCCTTGAGCCGGGCTCAGAGCACTTCCGCAAGGAAACGCTGAAGGCGCTGACTTTGCGGATTGTCGAAAATCGCTTCGGGCGTTCCAGCCTCCACGACACGTCCTTCGTCCATGAAGACGACCTGATCGGCGACACGGCGGGCAAAGCCCATTTCATGCGTGACGACGACCATTGTCATGCCACGGCTGCCGAGATCGGCCATGAGGTTGAGTACGCCCTTGACCAGTTCGGGATCGAGCGCGCTCGTGACCTCGTCGAACAGGATGACCTCGGGCTCCATCGCCAGCGCGCGGGCAATGGCGACACGCTGCTGCTGGCCGCCCGAGAGTCCGCCCGGCCGGTGATGCTGACGGCTGGCAAGGCCGACATCGGCGAGCCGCGCCTTGGCAATGCGCTCGGCCTCGGCATTCGGCAGCCCCTTGATCTTCGTCAGCGACAGCATGACGTTTTCGAGCGCAGTGTGGTCCGGGAAGAGGTTGAAGTGCTGGAAGACCATGCCCACCCGACGGCGCAGCCGCTCCGGCTTCATGGCGAGGATACTTTCACCGTCGATCAGGATATCGCCGCTCTTCGGCTCGACCAACCGGTTGAGGCCGCGCAGAAGCGTTGACTTGCCGGAACCGGACGGGCCGATGATGCAGGTGACGCTGCCGGGTTTTACCGAAAGATCGACACCCTTCAGCACGTCCAACTCGCCATAGGCCATACCGAGTTGGCGGACGTCCAGGCTACCGCCCTTGAAGCTCGCCCCGGAGGTACGGCTAGCAGCATCGAGCTCGCTGACTTCTTCCAGCCCGCTGGTGATGATTGCCGGCCGCTGCTTGCCGAGTCTTAGGCGATTGTCGATCGCGTTAACAACGTGGGTGAGCGGCACGGTGACGACCAAGTAGAAGACGCCCGCAAGCAGCAGCGGCGAAAGATTGCCGGTCACGACGGCCTGATCCTGGCCAACGCGAAAGATCTCGCGCTCGGAGGCCAGCAGGCCGAGGAAGTAGACGAGGCTGGAATCCTTCACGTTGCCGATGAACTGGTTGACAAGCGCCGGCAGCACGCGGCGCACGCCCTGTGGCACGACGATGAGCCGCATGCCCTGCCCATAGCTCATCGAGAGCGCCCGGCAGGCTTCCATCTGGCCGCGCTCGACGCTCTGGATGCCCGAGCGAAAGATTTCACCGATATAGGCGCCGGCAATCAGGCTGAGCGCCAGAATGCCGAGCGGATAAGGCGAAGGGCCGAACAGTTCGCGGCCAATGCGCGCAAATCCCTGGCCGATCAGCAGGATGGTGACGATGGCCGGCAGGCCGCGGAAGACGTCCGTATAGATGCGGGCCGGTATGCGCAGCCAGGCCGAGCGCGAAATGCCCATGATGGCGAGCACCATTCCGATCACGACGCCGAGCACTGTGGAGGCCGCCGCAAGGATCAGGGTATTCTTCAGCCCGACCGTGATCATGGTCGGCAGGACTTCGGCCATCGCGTTCCAGTCGAGGAAGCTACGGCGCAGGTTTTCAAGCCAGTTCATCAGGGGATCCCTTGAAAGAAAGGCCGGTCCGACCGGGAAAGGCCGGACCGGAAGGCGGCATCACTGCTTGGGAAGGTATTGATCCGGCATCGGCGTGCCCGGGAACCATTTTTCGTGCAGCGTCTTCCAAGTGCCGTCCTGCATGGCTGCCTGGAGCCCCTTGTTAAGCGACTCGCGCAGTGCGTCATTGCCCTTGCGGATCACAAAGCCGGCTGGCGCGTCGAAACTCGGAATGTTGACCGCAACCTTCAGCTCCGGATATCGCGCCGCGTAGTCCTTGGCCGCTTCGTAGTCGAGGAAATGGGCATCGACCGTGCCGTTGTTGAGCGCGGAGACGGCGGAATTGTTGTCCGGGAACTTCACGAGGTCGGCAGCGGTGAAATTTTTCTCGGCGTAGATTTCCTGCAGCGTGCCCTGGACGACGCCAAGGCGTTTGCCCTTGAGGCCAGCCGCATCGGTGATGCCGGCATCCGACGTCAGCACGGTGAGGAAACCAGCGAGATAGCCATCCGAGAAATCGACGGTCTGCTTGCGCTTATCCGTCGTACCTATGGCGGCCGCCGCGACATCGAAGCGGCTGTTGGCAACCGAAGGCATCAGGGCGGAGAATTCCTGGCCAGTGAAGATCACCTGCTCCTTCTTGAAGCCCATGCGCTCGGCAACGTTGAGGAAAAGCTCGATGTCGAAGCCGGTGAAGTTGCCGTCGGCGGTAGTGAAGGCATAGGGCTTGGCATCGCCCATCGTGCCGACGCTGATCACGGCCGGATCGATCAGACCGAGGGAATTATCCTGCGCTACGGCCGGCGCCGTTACGCCTGCCATGACGCCGAGGGCGATTGCAGCGGCGGTCGCCCGCATGCAGGCAAGGGGGGAAGTGATGGCTTCTGATAGTTTCATCGATTTCGTCTCCTCTGGTGGTGTTCTCTGCGATGTCTTTAAGCCGCACGGGTCCCACCCGGACGACGGTACGACCCGCTCGTCCGGCCCGATGCCATCGCATGCCGGGATTTCGCTATTCTCACTATGAGACCGGTCTCAAATAAAAAGAGACCGGTCTCTTTGACTTTTCTCAATTGTTATCTTCGCATTTGCCAGTCGTCAATATCTCTTGTATGGCTAACTTCCATGGACCAAAGCCCGCCCCGATCCTCCTCCGTCACGGTCGCAGACGTCGCCCGCAAGGCGGGCGTCTCGAAGGCGACCGCCGCGCGCGTGTTGGGTGGCTATGGAACCGTAAGCGACCATGTGCGCGATGCCGTGACCGCCGCCGCCCGAGCCCTCGACTACCAGCCGAACGAACTGGCCCGCAGTATGACGACGGGGCGCTCTGGCACGATCGGCGTGGTGGTGGGCGATATCGAGAATCCGTTCTTCAGCCTTGCGATGCGCGGTATCAGCGATGTGGCACGGCAGGCCGGCTTCACCGTCATCCTGATCAATTCTGGCGAAGACGCTGATACGGAAAGATCCGCAATTCGAACCCTGCTTGCAAAGCGGGTGGACGGCCTCATCGTCTCACCAGCCAAGGAAAGCGATGCCGATCATTTGCGGGAAGCCGCACGCTCCGGCCGGCCGCTCGTGCTGCTCGACCGCGGCAGCGAGACGCTCGACATCGACACCGTGATCGCCGACGACCGGCACGCCGCGGAAAACATCACACGCCGGTTCATCGCGCTCGGCCACCGGCGTATTGCTTATCTCACTGCCTGCGACACCCCCGACCACCGCTTCCGCGCGCCGACCGACATCAATACCGGCTCTGTGCGCCGGCGGATCGAGGGTTTCCTCGATGTCTGCCAGAAGGCTGGCCTCGAGCGAATGGAAGACTGGGTGCACGTGGGCGCCGTGACACCGGAACACACCCGCTGTATCGCCACCGTCATACTCAAATCCTCGCGGCGTCCGACAGCGCTAATCGCATCTGACAGCGTGATCGGCCTCGAAGTCTTCAAGGTCTGTCGCGAACTTGGCCTTACTATTCCAACCGACCTGTCGCTGGTGTCGTTTCACGACGCGGACTGGACGTCCGTCACGACACCGCCCGTCACAGTCGTGCGCCAGCCGGTCTACGGCCTTGGCGAAGCGGCGGCCAAGCTATTGGTCGAGCGACTTAACGGAAACAGCGCGGAGGCAACGCGCGTGGTCCTGAAGACGGAAGTCGTCGAGCGCGCCTCCGTGGCCGCCGCGCCGGCATAGACATTCGGCGCCATCAGAACTGGACGGTAGCGCGCTATCGGTGGCCCTGGAATATTCCGTGCAGTCGCCCACCGGAAGCTCAGCAAGCGCCTTCTGGAACTTCACAAGAAACGCAGACGACAGCTCGAACCCCTCCGCCTGGAGGCAAGCATCGACCGTTCTTATGTCGGGCGTATTGAGCGCGGCATGGAAAACGTAACCGTGTCTACCTTGGAGGCTCTGAAGAACGTCCTTTCAGTAAGCGTCGCAGAACTATTTGCTGAGGTCGGCAGGAATTCGTCACGCCCGCAGCCGCGGCGGTCGGGCCGCGGCGAAGGATAAGTCTTACAGAGGATAAAAATTCGAGCGTCGACGACTGCCATGGATTTCTCCGGGGCTAAACGCCCGTATCGAAGGTTCACCAGAAATAGCGCCCGTGACAGACGGTTAAGTCAATTTAAAGTTGCCGAAGAAGGGGTATGATGCAACACCTTCTTCGGTCCCGCTTCCGCGTGCGCCCGATCGAGTTCGGATCGTGTATGACGATGACGACGTCGGCCATTTCCGACATGGTCGGCCTACCACAGGTCGGTGTATCAGTGCGCGACGGACAAATGACGGATCGGCTCGAGTCCATCAAGGGGTTGTAGTTGAGAATGCCCTGACAAGTAAGTTTCCAAATTGGGAACGCCGCACTTGTTTCCAAGTTGGGAACGCGCTAAATAGGAGATAGAGTGAACGTTATCGCTAAATCCGCGCTGGTCAATTTTTGGAAAAGCTTGCCGAAAGGAGCTCCTAGAGAGACCGCAGAAGCCGCGATGACGGAGTGGTATGCCACCGCATCGAAGGCGAGCTGGAGCAATTTCAGCGAGTTGAAGAAGACATTTAACTCGGCTGACATGGTGGCGGGTAACAAGGTTGTTTTCGACGTCGGTGGCAACAAGTATCGCATCGTGGGGTTGGTCGCTTTTCGGTCAAAGCGAATTTTCGTTCTGTTTGTCGGGACACACGCCCAGTACGATGCGATTGACGTCAAAGAACTCTGACGTGAAAGGAAGTCGACATGCTGGATTTGAAAGCTTTTCGGACGCTTCAGAGTGAAGCCGAGTATGACGCCGCATTGAAGGAAGTTCGGCCGTATTTCGAGAACGAGCCCGATGAAGGCTCTGAGGAAGCTGCGCACTTTGATGCGCTTGTTCTTCTGATCGAACAATACGAAGGCAAGCACTATCCGATCCCGACGGCGAGCCCGGTTGAGGTGGTGAAATCGGTGATGGCTGCGAATAATTACACGCGCGCCGATCTCGTGGCGGTTATTGGCTCGAAAGCACGGGCGGCCGATCTTCTGAACGGCAAGCGGGAAATCAATCTGGATCAGATTCGAAAGCTCAGCAAAGAATGGAACATTCCGGCTGGCTCACTTATCGGCGACGTCGCTGCTTAAGGCTTACACCAACTTCAGTAGCTGAACCGTGCCCGCGCCCTGCGCTCTTTGCGCACGACCTACATGTCCAAACCCAGTCCCTTTTTCAGTCCGCGGGTGAGTTTGTACACCCGACTGAGTTCTGCCCGGTTGGCCCGCTCCGTTACGCGGGCGACGTCCTTGTTGTGCTCGCTCATCGGCTCATCTCGAGATCCCAGCCTGCCGAGCGCGTTTTTGATTTCCCGCGGATCTGAATGACCGAACCGCTGCTCCAGGGAATGAACGATCGTCTTTGCCCCCTCAAGGGCTTCTAGCCAATCTCGTCGGCGCTACGGGCGTAGGACGTGTGTTTCGGCGTGGCATTTGACCCCACCATCGGTGCCGAAGGCTGACCCCCGCCACGCCGAAGAAACGGCAAATTGATCAGCGTGTTAACCTGTACCAACCGGGGTCAGTCTTCCGCGCCGAAAGGGGACAAACTTCAATGCTTAATCACACACGAGATTGGCAAAGTTGAACCACCGGGAAGAAAGCGAGCAATTCTTCGCCTTGAGAGGAATCGAACCGCCGACTGTTCGATTTGCAACTACTCACCGCCAAGTTTTCAGACCACTCCTACTCGCCATGTGTTCAAGCGCCACGGGATAG
>NZ_QJNR01000013.1:108837-133312 GCF_003355565.1 Ensifer sp. M14 | reverse complement strand
ATGCCGCCGAGCGACACCTTGCGTCATTGGTTGACATATGAGGGGCAGTCCATAATGAAGTATCGAGTGTGCCAGAATAGATTGTTGCAAACCAATAGCGACATCGACGAATGCCTTCCTTCAAAAGACTGATAACGAGACATGCATTCAGCAATCGGGTGGCCGTCAAGATGGCCCGACAATCACCCGAGTTCTAAATCCGCGCATTCCTCTACTAAGCGGCGTTGCCTATGTTGCTGCGGCATCCCCATCATCATGTCCGGTTACGGCAAATGCTGTGCCTTCGAGATGATAGACCTTCGGTTCATCCGAGAAATATTCCTGTAGGCCTCCCATGAATATCTCGTGATCTTCGCTCGCTTCGAAGCCCGACGTATGATCCTCAAGCGAGCGCCACTGCACGATAAGATTGAAAATTTCGGGCGTTTCGATCCCTTGCGCCAGAACATGGCCTCGGTAACCCCGCGCGCGGCTGAGCAACGGAACGACCTCTGCGAATGCTCGTCTGAACGTTTCAGTCCGTTCTTTGTGAACGGGTAGCTGAGCGATCTCGTAAATCATGGTTGCACCTTTGAAGTGAATTTAGACGGGTATTCGCTAGCACGCGCAGTGCCGGCCGACGGTTCGACTGCAATTGCGATCTTGCCTCGGACACCGTTGTTCGGGGTCTCGAGCAGAGCATGGGCGAGAGAGAGATCGGCGAGCGAATAGACAGCGCCAACGTGCGGCCGCAGCTGACCACGCTCCACTAATGTGCTAAGTTCATCGAGCTTGCCTTGGTTCTGCCGTGTGAACACGAAGTGAAAACTTGCATTCTTACCCCAAGCTTCGATGAGGTTCTGTGGCAGTGCGATGTCTACGATGGAGACGACACGGCCGAGTTGCGCGAGAACTTTTGGGCTATGGGTTAATGTATCGCCGCCGAGCGTATCGAACACGACATCGACCCCGCGGCCATCCGTTTCCCGCATGATGGCGTCGATGTAGTCTTCTTTCCGGTAGTCGATGACCACATCCGCCCCAATGCTTCGTGCGAAGTCGAAGTTGTCTTGGCGTACGGTGGTGAACACTTTCGCACCTATGGCTTTCGCCACTTGGATCGCCACGTGACCGACCCCTCCTGCGCCGCCATGGATCAGAATGCTTTCTCCTACTCTCAGAGCCGCACGCGAGACCAAAGCCTCCCACGCCGTACCACCAACCAGGCTCAGGCTTGCTGCTTCGAGATGGCTTAGCGACTTGGGCTTGCGTCCGATGATGTTTTCGTCCGCGACGTGGTACTCGGCATAGCTGCCCGGGCCGTCAAAGATTTGCGGCGTGTACCATACCTCGTCTCCCGGAGCGAACACCTTGCCCCCTGGACCGACGGCTTCGACGACGCCGGACACGTCATGACCGGTAATGGCCGGCAGTGGTACATAATCGCGATAGTCGCCGCGCCGAACTTGGTAATCCAGGGGATTGACCGACGTGGCATGGACGCGAACGAGGACTTGTCCCGCCTGCGGAACGGGCTTTGGAACTTCGGAGAGCTCAAACGATTCTGGACCGCCGAAAGATTTGAGTGTTATCGCTTTCATTGTAGGTTCCTTGTTTTGGCAAAGGCAAAAAACTGCGGATTGCCGGCATCGTCCGTGACAACGGAGGCTTGCTCGTCAATCTACAAGGCGTTGATCAGAGGAACTGCCAAGGTTTGTCTTGACAGCGCCTGGGCGGCTCATGGCGCACTGATGCGGAAATGCGGTATGACTTCAGTTCCGATCTCATCGAGAACATCGGCTACCGGTCTCCGGCTGAACTTGAGGTTCAGTGCGACGTGGTTGATCCCATTTGATCGCAGGTCGTCCAATAGGTCGGCCAGCCGACGTCGTCCGACCCGATATCCGAGATGGATGGGGCTGGGCGGCGTATCCGGATCTGCGGCCAGGTCGATGTAGAGCGATTGAGCGATCGGCTTGAATCCTGCTCCTAGGCGGTCGAGTGCTTCGCGCCAACGCGAGGCGACCTGCGCCTGCTGAGTCACGCCGCGCGGGTAAGTGATCCAACCATCGCTACGCTGCGCGATCCAGTCCAGAGATTGCTGGCTTTGCCCGGTAACGAGGGTGGGCAGCCGGGGCGAGAGAGGTTTGGGCACGAGATCGCCGCCGCCCGCGAGCCACCCATAGTGCGCCGACGCGTGGACCGGAAAACGCTTCGTGAGCAACGCCTCCACGTAGTCGAACGCGTCGCGGAAGAGTTCGGAACGCAGGTTCGCGTCGCGGCCATAGGCCGGGTACTCGACCGGGCGGTCGCCCGAAGCGACGCCGAACACGAAGCGTCCGCGGGATAGACCATCGAGCGACGCCCCCGCCTTGGCGACATCGATCGGGTGATGGAGCGGCAGGATGATGGCACCTGTGGCGAGCGCGATGGTAGACGTGCGCGCCGCGATCGTTGCGAGCCAAACGAAAGGGTCGTAGATGTGGCCTAGATCGCCGAAGCTCGGGTCGTTCAGCGGCACGTCCCGCGCCCAGAGCGCGGCAAAGCCGAGACGCTCTGCTTGCTGGGCGAGCTCGATCTGGTCTTGCATAGCCGGCTCGGGTCCGTCGAAAGACTCGATCGGGAAATAAACGCCGACAGTCAACTGCTCGGGCGCGAACATTGACGCGTAGCCGCGGCCGAAAGGGTTCAGACCGGCGTTCTCGGCCGGCGATGGGGCGATAGTCATCGTTCTTTCCTTCCTGAAACGGACGGCCGGGTTGATCCTCGACCGCCCGCGCACTGTTCCGGATGTCGAGTTAGGCACTCGCCTCACCCGACACGTCGATCACGACTTTGCCGCGCAAGCCCCGCGCGGAGCCGTTTTCCAACAGCTCGTGCGCCTCACCCATGCGGGCCAGCGGAAGCGTAGCGCCGATCACGGGCTTGACCAGCCCGCGCTCGACCAAATCTGTGAGCGCATCAAGCTTGCCTCGGTTTTGGCGGGTGAACACGAAATGGTATGCCGCGTTCTTGCCCCAGGCCTCGATGAGGTTCTGCGGCTGCGCGATATCGACGAGGCTGACCACGCGTCCGGCATCCGCCAGCGCGAGCGGGCTTCGCGTGAGCGTATCACCGCCGATCGTATCAAAAATGACGTTCACACCTTCCCCTCCGGTCAGCCGGGCGACGGCCTCCACGTAGTCTTCCGCCGTGAAGTCGATTGCCTCGTCGGCCCCGAGCGAGCGTACGAACTCGTGGTCGCGGGCAAGCGCCGTCGTGATTACCCGTGCGCCGATCGCCTTGGCTACCTGAACCGCGATGGTGCCAACGCCGCCCGCACCGCCGTGGATGAGGATCGTTTCGCCAGCCTCCAGCTGCGCGCGCTGGTGAAACGCCTCCCAAACCGTACCGCCAACGAGCGTCAAGCTCGCAGCTTCAAGGTGCGTTAGGTTCCGGGGCTTTCGGCCGACGAGCTCGACGTCGGCGACGTGCTGCTCTGCGTATGAGCCGGCCCCGCCGAAGATCTTCGGGGTGTAATAGACCTCATCTCCGACTGCGAACTCATGAACGTCTGAGCCCAGCTCCTCGATCACGCCTGAGATGTCATGGCCGATGATTGCGGGCAAAGGCACGTGGTCTGTGTAGTCGCCGCGGCGGATCTGGTAATCGAGTGGGTTGATAGCGGTAGCATGCACCAGTACTCGCACTTGGCGCGGACCGACCGCCGGCACTTGTACGTCGCGCAGTTCGAATGCGTCCGGGCCGCCGAAACGGGTAAGAACGGCGGCCTTCATTGAGTTGGCCATAACGATATCCTTTCATCAGGAGAAGTATTGACGGCCCCATAGGCTATGGCGCCGTCTCGATGTCTCCTATTTGATTTATCTCGATTGCCTTGAGTAGAAGACCTGTTTTAGGATCAGTTTCAACAAACCTTTGAAAGCGACCTCATGGACGTCGACGATTTGCGCCTGTTCGTACGTATCGCCCAACTGCGCAGCATCAGCGCCGCGGCTCGCGACATGGGTCTCACGCCAGCGGGAGCCAGCGCCAGACTGGCGGCACTCGAGCGAAAGCTCAGCGCCAGGCTTCTCCATCGCACAACGCGCCAGGCGACCTTGACCGAGGACGGCCTCGCCTTCCTGCCCCATGCAGAGAATGTTGTGCATGCGGCAGAGTCCGCCCAAGCAGCGCTTGGGCGAGAGCAGGCCTCGCCGCGCGGCACCCTGCGGGTGGCGGCTCCGGCCTCGTTCGCGCGGATGCACATCGTACCCGGCTTGCCGCAGTTCTGCAGGCGATATCCCGAACTGGCACTCGATTTGCGCATCTCGGACAGCATCGTCGACCTCGTCGAAGGTGCCTTCGATGTGGCGGTTCGTTATACAGAGCCCAGCGACACGTCCTTCGTCGCTCGGCGGCTTGCTCCGGACAATCGAGTGCTGGTTGCATCGCCCGAGTATGTCGAGCAACGCGGGCGGCCGAACACCCCCGACGACTTAACGGAACATGCCTGCCTCGTCGTCGGCACGCTCGATCTCTGGACGTTTCGAGGGAGAAATGCAGAGGTGATCGAGCAGCGAGTTACCCCAAGCCTCCGCATCAATGACGGCAGCGCCGTGCGCGACGCAGCCTCTGCTGGGCTTGGTATCGCTCTGATGGCCACTTGGTGCGCATCGGAAGAGCTCCGATCGGGCGCCCTCGTGCCAGCCCTTCCCGGATACCCGCTGGTCTCAACCCAGACGCTTTGGGCGCTATATCCGAGTTCCCGCGAGCTGGCGCCAAAAGTAAGGGTGTTCATCGACTGGCTCGTCGACCGATTTGGACATCAACCGTACTGGGACAAAGGCTTGGATAGGATCTTGGATAACAGTCGATGACACGCACTTCCAAGCAGGATCTTCACCAGGTGATTGACCTTTGCACCCCACATCAGCAGCCCGGTGGCATATCGCCTCGCATCATTGCGCAGCGTGATGGGGCTGATGCCGGCTGCCGCCAATTCATTGGCGTGTCCCAAAAGCCAGTGCTCGAACCGTATTCCCAGAACTTCCGGATGCAACTGCAGACCAAGGACGTTTGGCCCGCGCGAAAACGCCTGGTTTACGCAAAGCGATGTCGATGCGAGGACCCTGCCGCCCCCCCCCGGCAGGTCGAATGTATCGCCATGCCAATGAAGCACCGGAACGTCTCGTAGCACGGAGAGCGGATTGGTGGCCTGCATCGACCTCGGTGACAATGCTGCCCGCGCGCGCACATGGATCGCTGCAGGTCAGGATTGATCACCCGGTCGTTCGTCGTCACTATGGCATGGCTGGGCTTGTCCAGCCAGGCAGGGAAAAAATGCCTTCTTCACGGTACAAGCTGCTGCAATGGCGCCCGGCTTGCTATCTCTCTCTGGATCGACAGCCAGCCGGCAGCGTTGGGTGCCGATGTCGACACCCATTTTCCGCGCTATCATCGACCCTGCTAAACTCAGGCTGAACCTCTCAGGCGCGCGGACGTCGCCTGTCGCGTCGAAGATCACCCGTTACGCAGTTTTCGCATAAAGCGATACCGCGTCCGCGCCCGCGGGTATGCGGAACGGCGAAGACCTATCGGTCACCGCCTGCCAGACCGCCTCCGCCACGTCGCTTGCAGTGGTGATGTCGGCCGGCTGTTGCGACGCTCCAGAAAACACCTGTTTCGCCCAGTCGGCATAGGCCTCGGGTATACTGGTCTGCGAGCGGGCACGGGCGGCCGCACTAAAGGACGTTCCCGGCGCTCGACCGGGGATGACTAGCCGCACGCGCACCCCAAATGATTCCACCTCCAGCGCAAGGTTTTCGCTGAATGCTTCTACGGCCATCTTGCTGGCGGTATAGGCCGACAGCATCGGCAGCGGCTTGAGCGTCACGGCCGACGACACGTTGACGATCACGCCCGACCTTTGCTCACGAAGACCGGGCAGCACGGCTTGCGTCATCGCCATGGTGCCGAATGTGTTCAACTCGAAAATCTGGCGCGTAGCGTTAATAGACACGCCTTCAAGCGCGCCCATGAGGCCGGCGCCGGCATTGTTGACCAGGGCATCGATCGGTCCTGCTTCTTCGACGGCGCGGGCAATACTAGGGGCGTCGGTCACATCGAGGGCAACGACACGAAGGCGTTCGGATTTGGGCAGTACGTCCGCGCGCGGCGTGCGCATCGCAGCAATGACGGTCCAGTCGCGATCGAGGAAATAGCGAGCAGTCTCTAGCCCGAAGCCGGACGAGCTGCCGGTGATGAGGATCGTGTCCATGTGAAACTCCTGTTTGCAGTGCTGGTATGGCGCGACCGTGGAAGGGGCTGGCGCGCGCTGCGCGGGTGGCCGAAACAAGGTGCGTCCGACGGCCTACTTTGTCTCGACGCTGCCTTCCGGTGCGGTATCGGCCGCCAGCTTGGCGACCGTCTCGGAGAATGTGGGATTGCATGGATAGAGCGCACTACGGAGGAAGGCGGTTGAAAGGCGCTGGATGGCGGCGACACGCTGGGGCCGCTCATCCGTCGTCTCGCGCGCCTCGTAGCCGGGAATGCCGCCAAGCGCATGCTCGCCGCCGAAGACAGTGAACAGCGCCTTTGGCGATGGGCTCAGATCGTAGGCATCACGCCACCAGTCTGGCCCACGCATGGTCAGGCCGCCTTGGTCCTGATCACCCGCGACGATGAGGCTCGGCGCCGTCATGGTCGAGAAGTCGGGATACAGGAACGGGAAGGTACGGGCTGCATGCTCAGTGAGGTCGTTGCCGCTACCTAGTACCGCCAGCAATACGCCTGCCTTCACCCGGTTGTCCGTCCTATTGATCACCGATCCACTCTCAGGGTCAGGATGGGTGGCGCCGAGCAAGGTACTGGCGGTCTGCCCGCCCCATGAATGCCCGGCAACCGCGATCCGCGAGCGATCGAGCCGCCCGCGGATCATCGATGCTTCGCCCTCGATGTGATCAAGCCTGTCGAGAATGGCTGCAAGGTCTTGCTCGCGGAAGCGCCAGAAATTCGGGCGGCGAGGATCGTCTGGGGCAAGGCCGAGCATCCGCGAATCTAGATGCGTCGGCTGGATCACGACAAAGCCATGGGCCGCCCAATACTCGACGAGGGGGCCATAGGTGTGAAGCGACTGGCCGTTGCCATGCGAGAAAAGAATGACGGGTAGCGAGTCGCCGGCGATCGGCGCGGAAACCCTGACATGCAAGTCAACGCCCCGCCCCGGGGACGGCAAGGTAATGGGAGCGATGGAGACAACGGCGGGTAAAGCGCCGGCCTGCGCTGGGGCTTCAGCGAACGAACTGGACATAGGAACGCGAACCTCTTAATTATGAACCGGATCAATGATCCGCTAGATCGTATACGGATCGATGATCCGTTTATCAAGAGGATGAAGCCGGCTGTGCCCAAATCCCGGAATGTGACCGAGACCGACTCAGGGAAAAGGGGCGAAGCCGAGCCCTCTGCACCGCGAATGCGTGCCGATGCGCGCAGGAACGAGGAAGCGGTTTTGGAAGCTGCTAAGATCGTGTTCGCCCGTTCGGGGGTTGATGCGCCGATCCGAGAGATCGCGGCACAAGCGGGTGTCGGGCTGGGTACGCTCTATCGCCGTTTCCCAACCCGTGCCGACCTGGTGGCCGCCGTGTTCCGCCGCGAGGTCGATGCCTGCGCGGATGCGGCAGCGCCCCTTGCCGCCGAGCGGGGTCCAACCGAGGCGCTGGCCGCGTGGCTGATGCTCTATACACGCTTCCTGGCCACGAAACGGGGATTGGCCGCTGCACTCCATTCTGGCGATTCGGCCTTTGCTACCTTGCCGGACTATTTCCGCAGCCGGTTTGAACCAGCTCTGTCGATGTTGCTGGATGCCGCTGCCGATGCGAGCGAAGTCCGTGCCGACGTCGCGCCCTATGATCTGCTGCGCGCGATCGGAAACCTCGCCGTGGCTTCCGGGGAGGATGGACCAGCGCATACCGAACGCATGCTCATGCTGCTGCTGGATGGCCTGCGCTATGGGGCGACAAAGGCGAACCGGGACTCATCGTAGCGTCACTCAATCTCGCCCGGAATCGTCGAAGGCTCGCCGCGAGGCTTCAATGTCCTGCCAGGTATCCCTGATCCAGCTCGGCGATCGGCGTCAACTGGCTCGCCGGTTTCGATTTTGAGATCAAGGTGATCGCTCGAATTCCAGCCAGGGGTTGAGACCCATCCCATTCGATACATCATGCGATCTTCTGTAACGAAACGCTGATGATCCTTCGCACAGCGCACCAAGCGCCGGCGGCTTTGCTGCCAGAGCCCGTTCGCGCGCGGTTTGGTCGGTTAAAAGCCTCGTCTCGGAGGATCAGCATGGCGACGGCCAACGGCCGGGATCCAGGAAATTCAGGCACGGCAAGTTGCTCCTCTTCCCCCAGCTTTCGGCCTGACGAGCGCGAGTTCCGCAATATTGTTCCGCCGGCTCAAGGTCTTGTTGCTACTTTCGTTTTGGTGGAGGACAATCTGGTCCGAGGAGTGAGGAGCGGGCGATGGATTTCGAAAAGGTCGGGCGGGCCCGCCTGATGATGCGGCTGCCGAGGCACCGGAAGCAGATCTCTGATGCCAACTTCTTGGCGATTACCGATTTGCTGGAAGCCTACGGCATGGCCGCAATAAAGCGCGACGAGTTACGAGAGCAACCGACGCCAGACCCTTCGATCTTGGCCGAATATGAGGATCTCTGTCAGAAGCTGGAAGACGACGTCATCAAGATGCTCGCCTGTGTGAGCCCCCGCATGGTCCGCTAGGTCAGCACTCCCATGAATGCCCTGAAAATCCAGGAGGCGGGAAGGCGCCTCCAATTCGCAAAGTTCATGTAACGAGTAAACAGCACGTTCTCGGTATACGGAACGCAGCGCAGACGAGTTATGACTGGAACGGCGCCCGCTACATCCTCTCGACGAGAAGCAGATGCTCACCGACCCGCCCTTACCAGCGAGCGCGCGATATCAATGATATCGACGCGGGCGGCCGTCGGGTCGTCCTTCGACCAGGCGACCCCAAGCCCGATCTTGAAATCGACACCCCTCACCTTCCGGAGCTCGAAATTGCGGTTCGGCAGATCCAGCGTCCATTCCGGCGCAAAGCCGATGCCGAGACCGGCAGAGACCAATGACATCAGTGAGACGGTGTCGTCGCACGTATGGGCGACGCTCTTTGCCAGATCGTGCTACTCGAACTCTTCAGCGAAGTAGCGTTCGGTAAAAAACAGGTTCCGCCGCGAGAACGAGATGATCTTCTCACCCTTTAGATCCTCGATGCCGATCTCGCTACGGGCAAGCAGCGCGCTGTTCTTCTCCATAAGCGTGTCGCCAGCCGACTTTACGCCGCGGCGGCGGCGGTGCGGCGTTCGGCAGCGAGACAATTCTTTGCTGCCGGAGACCCCTTGGGCGCCTTCGCGGCCGCGCGCCCAGCGATGCTCGCCAGCGTATGGCTGGCAATTCTCTCGCCCGCTTTTCAGCCTCGATAATGACCGCGTGAATGGAGCAGACACCGCCTTTGCCCGCAGGGGGTCGCGAACCCAAGTCACCGGTCTACGGTGCTGCCTCAGCTTTTGCTTGAGCACAACTCGGCGATCTGGCCAGTCGCCCCCCGCGGGAACGGCCGCTGATTGATGCTATTGGCTGTATCAGTCCGACTTCAGCGCTGCTTTGATGGTTGCGAATATCGTCTCGATCTCATCCTCCCCGATGGTGAGCGGGGGCGACAGCACGATCGTATTCGCCACAGGACGAACCAGCACGCCGTGATCGAAGCAGTGTTCGTAGACTTTCCTGGCCAGTGCCTTGCCACGAACGGGATCCTCTCCAAGTTCGATGCCGGCAAGCAGACCGAGATTACGGATATCGACGACTCCTGGAAGCCCTTTGAGGGTGTGGGCGCATGTTTGCCAATGCGGCTCAAGCCGCGCTGCTCTTTCGAACAGGCCTTCGGAAACATAGACATCGAGCGAGGCGAGGCCGGCCGCCGCTGCCAGAGGATGGCCGGAATAGGTGTAGCCGTGGGACAGTTCGACGGCACCCGAGCCCGCCTTTCCGGTCACAGCGTCATAGATGGCGCTCAAGGCGATCACACCACCCATCGGAACTGCACCGTTGGTCATGCCTTTTGCGACCATCAGGAGATCGGGTATGACCCCGAAGCGGTCGGCCGCAAAGGGCCGGCCAAGTCGCCCGAAGCCGGTGACGACCTCGTCGAAGATCAAGAGGATGCCGTGGCGTGTGCAGAGTTCACGCAGCCGTTCGAGATAGCCGACCGGTGGAACGAGCACGCCGGTCGAACCGGCGACAGGTTCGACGATGACGGCTGCGATCGTCGAAGCGTCGTATGTCGCAATCATCTGCTCGAGCGCATCGGCAAGTTCCGCACCGTGGCGAGGCTGACCGAGGCTGAAGGCGTTCCTAACCGGATCGTGCGTGTGCGGCAGGTGAACGGCACCGGGCAAGAGCATGCCGAACTGCTTCTTGTGCGGTCCCATTCCGGCCGCCGACAGGCCCCCGAAACCAACACCGTGATAGCCGCGCTGGCGCCCGACGATACGCTGGCGCTGCCCCTCTCCCCGTGCATGATGATAGGCAAGCGCGATCTTGATCGCCGTATCGGCGGCTTCTGAACCCGAATTGGTAAAGAACACATGGTTCATGTCCGCCGGAGCGATCGACGTCAGCCGATTGGCATATTCGAAGACAAGCGGATGCCCGAGGCCAAACGAGGAAGCAAAGTCCAGCCGCGCCGCCTGCTTCTGGATCGCCTCGACGATCCGCGGATGGCCATGCCCGGCGTTGACGCACCAGAGACCGGCAATGGCGTCGAGCAGACGATGGCCGTTACTGGTGAAGTAATAGAGCCCTTCGGCATGCGAGATGAGTGCCGCATTCGCCTTGAAATCCCGGTTTGCCGTGAACGGCATCCAATAGGCATCGAGGCTGTTCGGGCCGGGCGTGGTGAGCGTATCCATGTGATTGCGCCTTCTGTTCGTTGGGCAAGCGCACCGGCAAGGCGCGCCGGCGGGCCTTCAGGCCGCAATTTCATCCCGGTAGGTCGGGTAGCTCTTGAAGCTCGGATTGTCGGCGGGCAGCACCGCGAGTTCCATCTCGCCGGCCGCAGGCCGCATCACGATGGTCGCGACCGTCGCTGAGACATGGCCACGCGACGAACGATGTGGCGGACGGCAGACGGCGTAGGGATAACCGAACTTGTCAGAAAGCGCGGCCTTGACCTCGGTGACGCCGATCTTGTCGGACTTTTCGAGAATGCGGCGAACGCGCCAGTCGCGGTAAAAACTGTCCGACCAGCTTGAATGCGCCTGCTCGCGCAATTTCAGAAGCGCCGTCTGGCTCTGCCAATGGTTGGCATGCACGATGAGATCGTTTTCCGGATAGATGTTGAACGCTTCGTCCGGTGCGCATTCGAAGCTGACGGCAAAGCCATCCTTGTGGCTGACAATGATGTTGTTCGACGCCGACTTCCTCGTTCCGGCCACGGCACGCATCGCCATCGCCAAATGTTCCTGCTGCAGGACCATGCGCCGGATGAGCGCCAACGGCACGCCATCACCGGCAAAGTCGCGGTCGCTCTCGAGATAATTGGCCGTGACGGCGATGCCCTTGTCGTTCATGCCGCTGCGTGCAAGGCCACCGGCCTCGGTGAACGTCTGGTAGGACGGACCTTCATCCGGCTTGACGCGCAAGACGATCGCCGTCTCCGCGCATTCTGCCATCCAGTCCCAGTTCTGCGCGTGCACGAGCTCTCCCGTGGCGCTGCGCTCGGGCAGGACGACGACCCCGGTGCAGCCGTCGCCCGAATGCTCGGCCCTCGCCGCCTGGGTCTTTCGCGCCCTCGCAAGGATCTCGGTACGGGCATTGATCAGCGCGACGTGCTCGAACGGCAAGTCAGCACCTTCCGCTATGCCCTTCATCTCCACGACGAAATTGGGGTCGAACGCCTCGATGAGCGGAACATAGCCGGTGACGATCGACTTCAGGTCGTCGGCCAAGACCCCGAGCGTCGCAAGCCGGCCCGCATAGAGTTCAACGCTGCGACGCACACGGTCCTTCGCCCGCTGCCCATACTGACGCCCACGCTCGAGCGGAGTTCCTGAGATCGAAACGAACGGAAACGGTGCGGCGGTCATCTGTCTTTTCTTTCACTCTATGTTGCGTTTTGTGATGTTAAAATGCACTATCACAAGGAATTGTCCAGAGGAAATCGAACAGCTATGTCAGAAGCGCACCCCAAAGACCGACCAGACCCTGGAGCCAGTTGATGAGCACGGAAAGCAGCCCGAGCGCGTTGCAGATCGACATTGCCCGGCAGATCCTGCTTCAGGCACAAAAAGAAGGCTGGCGGGCAGGTCATCCGATTGTCGAGAAGACCCTGGCAGCAATGTTTGGCGTATCGCGCACGCCGATGCGGGCCGCTCTCGAAATCCTTGCGACCAAGGATTTGGTGCGCCTCATCCCCAACAAAGGCTTTGTCGCCGCCACCGATCTCGGCAACGGCAGCCACATCGAGACGTTCAGCGAGAGTGAAACGGAACGCCTGAAGCAGCAGATCCTGCGCGACCGCTCTGTCGGCACCATTCCGCAGGAAGTGTCGGAAAATGAGCTGACGGAACGGTACGGCATTGCGCGCGGCACGATCCGCAAGGCGTTGACACAATTATCCTCGCAAGGCCTCATTCACCGCCAGCGCGGCCACGGTTGGGCGTTCGTCGATTCGCTCGACAGCGCAGAAAGCCTGGCCGAAAGCTATCGTTTTCGCATCGCGATCGAGCTTGCAGGCCTTGCCGAACCGAATTACCGCGCCGATCCGGATGCGCTTAAGGCCCTCATTGCCGAACATGAAAGCATGCTCGACCAGATCAATGCCGCCGGCAGCATCACCCGCGACAGCTGGTTGAAACTGAACGCCTCCTTCCACGAGACACTCGCCGCCTGGTCCGGCAACCGCTTCATCCTGCAATCCGTGCGCATGCAGAACGACCTCAGACTGCTGCGTGAGTCCTCGGTATTCGATCGGCTCCGGCCCGAGCGCAGGGAGAGGTCGCTGAAGGAGCACATCCAGATCCTCAGGTATATCGGCTCCGGCGAGATCGAATTCGCCCAGCTTGCGCTGCGGCGCCACCTTGAATCGACGCTGCAGAAAGTCGAGGACCGGATCCGCAGCGAAAGATAACGCCTGCGGAGAGCGCATTTGCCTCCCCTTTCGCAGAGGCCGAACAAGGTTTGCGATTTTCTGTATTGCTTTATGATCAAACAAAAGGCACAGTTCGCTCAACCGGAAAAACCGGACAGACTACAAAGAGGAGAACTGAGGTGAACCGTAGACAGAGACTGGCCGCGTCGGCCGCAGCACTCGCGCTGACCTTGACCTGCGGCCCGGCCGCAGCCGAAACGCTGAAAATCGCACTCAATGCCGACATCCGCAGCCTTGATCCGGGCGTCAACCGAGACGCCAACAGCGACGCCGTCGTGTTGCACATGGTCGAGGGTCTCGTCGCATACAGCGAGGACGCCTCGGTAAAGCCGCTGCTCGCCAAGGAGGTCGCAGTCTCGGACGACGACCTGACCTACACCTTCACGCTCAGGGATGGCGTCAAGTTCCATAACGGCAACGTGCTCACTGCGGTCGACGTCGTCTGGAACTGGAGCCGCTACATGGACGAAGCCACGAAATGGCGATGCCGTAACGACTTCGCCGAGGGCGGCGTTGCCCATGTCATATCGGTCACCGCACCCGACGACCAAACCGTCGTCTTCAAGCTCGAAAAGCCGAACGCCCTCTTTCAGGCAACGCTTGCCAGAACCGACTGCGGCATGACCGGCATTCTCGACAAATCATCGTTCAACGCCGACGGCTCGTTCAACGTGCCTGTCGGCACCGGTCCCTTCCGCTATAAGGAATGGCGTAAGGGCGAATTCATCGACCTCGAAGCCTTTGCCGACTACGCGGTACGCAGCGAAGAAAAGCGGGACGGCTACACCGGTGCCAAGCGTCCGCTCGTCGAGGCCGTCCGCTTCGCCGTCATTCCCGATCGCTCGTCCGCCAAGGCTGCCCTGCTCAATGGCGACATCGATATCGTACCGGACGTTCCCTATGCCGATGTCGAAGAGTTCAAGCAGAACGCCGATACCGCCGTTTCGCTGGCGACCAATCCCGGTATCGTCGCACTCCTCTTGCAGACGCGCGATCCGCTTCTCAAGGACATGCGCATCCGCAAGGCGATCGCCATGGCTCTCGACACCAAGACCATGGTCGAGGGAATTACGCTCGGTCTCGGCAAGGCCAACAACTCGCTGATACCGCCGACCTCACAGTACCATTCCGCAGCCCAGGCCCAGGGCTACAGCTACGATCCCGAGGCGGCAAAGGCGCTGCTGCAGGAAGCCGGTTACAACGGCCAGCCGATCAAACTCATCGCCAATACGCGCTATTCCAACACCTACGATGCGGCAATCGTGGCACAGGCAATGCTGCAACAGGTTGGCATTACCGCTGAACTCGAAGTGCTGGAATGGGCCGCACAGCTCGACCGATATCAGAGCAGCAACTATACGGCGATGGTGTTTCCCTATTCGGGACGCTACGACCCCGCACTGACCATGGACTCCGTCATGGGCAACAAGGACAAGGAGCCGCGCAAGGTCTGGGACGATCCGGACGCACAGGCCATGCTCGCCGACGCCGTGCGTTATTCCGATCCGGCAAAGCGCCAGGAACTCTTCGACAAGCTGCACGCGCGCTTCCTGGAAACCGTGCCCTTCATCATGCTCTATAACGGGCTCGAGGCGTCGGCCTACCAGAAACACGTCCAGAACTACGCGGCTTCGATCTTTTCCATGCCAAGGGCATGGGAAGTTACGATCGCCGAGTAAGAAGGTTCGGTCGAGATGCTGCGCTTCATCCTGTCGCGAATAGGAATGGCCGTTCCGACGGTCCTCCTCGTCGCCGTCGTCGTCTTCTTCCTGATCCGCCTCGTTCCCGGCGATCCGGCTGCACTTCTGCTCGGAGACATGGCGTCACCCGAAAGCGTCGCCGCCCTGCGGTCGGATCTCGGACTGGACAAGAACATCCTAACGCAGTTTGCGATCTGGTTGACCAACGTGTTCCAGGGCGATCTCGGGACGTCGATCACGACGAAGGAGCCAGTGGCCCATCTCGTCATCGAGCGTTTCAAGGTGAGCGCCGGCATCGTCCTCGTTGCCGTCGCCCTTGCCTCGCTTGCTGCGGTCCCCGCCGGCTTCATTGCCGCGCTCCGGCAGAACTCGAAGCTTGATCTGACGCTCGTATCCATTGCGGCCTTGCTTTTGTCGATCCCGACCTTCTGGCTCGGCCTCGTCATCCTGCTCATCTTCGGCCTCAAGCTCGGCTGGTTGCCGGTGGTCGGCTACGTATCGGTCGCCGAAGACCCGAGTCGGGGACTGCTTTACGTACTGATGCCGATCCTCACCCTGTTCCTGCACGAGATCGGCGTGCTGCTGCGCATGGCCCGCGCCTCGGCGCTCGAAGTCCTAAGGCTCGACTACATTACCCATGCGCGTGCCAAGGGCCTTCCTGAGCGCACCGTGCTGTGGCGACACGTGTTTCCCAACGCCTTTGCCCCGACGCTGACGCTGATCGGCCTGGTTCTCGGCAACATGCTGGGCGGCATCGCCGTCGTCGAGACCGTGTTCACCATTCCTGGTCTCGGGCGACTTCTGGTCGATGCAATCTTCGGCCGTGATTATCCGGTCATCCAGGGATGTCTGCTGTTCATCGCTGTCATCTACGTGCTGGTCAATCTGGTCGTCGACCTCTGCTATCCGCTCTTCGATCCGCGAGTGAAAATCACATGAAGACCCTTTCTGCCAATGCGATGGTTGGCGGCCTGTTCGTCGGCGCCTTCGTGATCGCAGCCTGCATCGGTTCGGTCTGGACGCCCTACGACCCGATGGCGATCGACATGAAGGCGCGTCTGGCCGGACCGTCGACCCAGCACCTGCTCGGCGCCGACGAGTTCGGGCGCGACGTGCTCAGTCGTCTGATGCTCGGCGCCTCGGCAAGCGGCATCGTCAGTCTCGCGACCGTTGCGATTGCGACCGTACTCGGCACCGCGCTGGGCTCGATATCAGGCTATCTCGGCGGATGGACCGACCGTGTGCTCGTCGCCGTCACCAACGCCCTGCTTGCTTTCCCTGGCATCCTGCTCGCACTCGGCCTGCTTGCGATCTTTGGCGCCAACAAATACGGCATCGTGCTGGCTCTCGGCATCGCCTATACGCCTTCGGTCGCCCGGATCGTGCGCGGTACCGTGCTTTCGCTCAGGGAGCGGGAATTCATCGATGCCTCGCGTGTATCAGGTGATACCGAGATGTACACGCTGCTTCGCCACATCCTGCCCAATTGCATCGCCCCGTTGACGGTTCTGTCGACATCGATGTTCGGCTGGACCCTGCTTTCGGAGAGCGCCCTTTCCTTCCTCGGCCTCGGTGTACCCCCACCAGCGCCGACCTGGGGCAACATGCTGGCCGCTGCCCGCCCCTACCTCGCCCAGGCCGCTTGGCTTGCGATCTTTCCAGGCCTTTGCATCTCAATCGTGCTGCTCGGCATCAATCTCCTCGGCGACGCACTGCGGGATCGGCTCGATCCGAAAATGAGAGGCATGCAATGAACACGCCAACCCTCCTCACGGTCGACCGTCTGGTGCTCGGCGCCACGGCCCTCACCCCCCAGGTCGTCAACGGCGTCAGCCTGACGCTTCGCCGCGGCGAACGCATCGGCATCGTCGGTGAATCCGGCTCCGGCAAGTCGATGCTGATGCGCGCCGTCATCGGCCTGCTTCCAGCCGGAATCTCCAAGCTCGGCGGCACCGTCCGGTTCGAGGATCGCGACATGGGAGATCTTCAGCCCGAAGAACTGCGCAAGTTGCGCGGCAAGGGTATAGGCCTCATCTTCCAGGAGCCGATGACCTCGCTCAACCCTGCGCTGACAATCGGCCGGCAACTCGAGGAAGGTCTGGCGTTGCACACAGCGATGGACGCCGCGCAACGCCGTGTCGCAATCCTTGCCATGTTGCGGCGTGTCGGCATCGCGGATCCTGACGCCGCCGTCCGCGCCTTTCCGCACGAGTTTTCGGGCGGCATGCGCCAGCGCATCATGATCGCATCCGTCATGCTGCTCGAGCCGGCACTCTTGATCGCCGACGAGCCGACGACCGCACTCGATGCGGTCGTCCAGCGAGAGGTGCTGGAACTGCTGCATGCCCTGGTCGAAGAGAAAGGCACCGCAATGGTGCTCATCAGCCACGACATGGCGATGGTGGCCCAATACACCGATCGCGTGCTGGTCATGCAGAAGGGCGTGTGCGTCGAGGAAGGAGCGACCAGCGAGCTGTTGCGCGCGCCGCGCCATGAGTACACCCGGAAACTTTTGTCCGCCCTTCCCCGCCGCGCGCCGGCTCGGTCAGTCGTGCCGCGTGCTCCGCTTGCCAGCGTCAGAAACATGAAACTTGCCTATGGCAGCGGCAGCAGCGCCAAGGCTGTGTTGCACGGCATTGACCTGGACATCCATCCCGGCGAGATCGTCGCGCTGGTCGGAGGTTCGGGCTCCGGCAAGACGACGCTTGGCCGCATCATCGCTGGGCTGCTGCAGCCGAACGAGGGCACGCTGACCTTCCGCGGCCAATCCGTGAACCGGAAGAGCGGCGGCTACGCCGATTACCGAGCGAATTGCCAGATGGTGTTTCAGGATCCCTACTCCTCGCTTGATCCGAGGATGCGTGTGCGCGAGATCGTCGCTGCGCCGCTCCGGCACGAAAAGTCGATGCGTTCGACTGCCCGACGCGAGCGGGTGAACGAAGTATTGAGCGAGGTCGGGCTCGGTCCACAATTCGCCGATCGTTTTCCGCATCAGCTCTCGGGCGGACAAAGGCAGCGTGTCGCCATCGCCCGTGCGCTCGCTCGCCGGCCGGACCTCGTCATCGCCGACGAAGCGGTCTCGGCTCTCGACATGACAGTGAAGGCCCAGATCCTCAGACTGTTGTTGCAGTTGCAGGAACAGCAGGGATTTGCGTGCCTTTTCATCTCGCACGACCTTGGCGTGGTCGAACAGATCGCCGATCGCGTCGTCGTGATGCACCGCGGCGTCATCGAGGAACAGGGCAGCCGTGACGAAATCTTCGACCGGCCGACGTCGTCCTACACGAAGAAGCTCCTGTCGGCGGTTCCCATGCTTACTCCGGCTGACGGCGGCGGCATCGACCTCGTCTGGCGAGCGGCTTAGTCTAGGCGTTCAGCGGTATTGGACGACGCAGTATCGACTGTCTTGCTGCTGCGCCGCCATTGTTGGCGATCAAGAATACCCGGCAAGGCCCGCTGGCTCGATCACTTCACCTCGCGCGAACGAGGCACTGAACATTCATCAAAGGCTCTCCATGACACAGTATCCGCACATTCTCCTCCACATCGACGGCGCCTGGCGGCCGGCGCGATCGGGCAAGACCATTCCCGTCATGGACCCGGCCAGCGAAGAAGCGATCGGGCATGTGGCCTGGGCCGACGTGGAGGATCTGGACGAGGCACTTGCGGCGGCCGAAAGGGGTTTCAAGACATGGCGGTCAACATCCGCCTTCGATCGCGCCCAGGTGATGCGGTCGGCTGCCGCCCTGCTTCGCGAACGGGTCGGCGACATCGCCTTTCTGATGACGCGCGAGCAGGGCAAGCCCCTTGCCCAGTCGAAGGGCGAGATCCTGAGTGCCGCCGAAATCATCGAGTGGTTTGCCGAGGAAGGAAAGCGGGCCTACGGCCAGATCATTCCGCCGCGCGCGCCCGACGTCACCCAGATGACGGTCAAGCTGCCGGTCGGTCCGGTCGCCGCCTTTACGCCCTGGAACTTCCCGATCAACCAAGTGGTGCGCAAGCTGTCGGCGGCGCTGACCACCGGATGCTCGATCATCGTCAAGGCGCCCGAGGAAACACCGGCTTCGCCGGCCGAACTCATCCGCTGCTTCGTCGACGCCGGGCTTCCGGCCGGTGTCGTCAACCTCATCTACGGTGTGCCCTCGGTCATCTCGGAATACCTGATCGCCCATCCGGTGATCCGAAAGATGTCGTTTACCGGCTCGACCCCAGTCGGCAAGATGCTCGCTGCCCTTGCCGGCCAGCACATGAAGCGCGCCACGATGGAACTCGGAGGGCATGCGCCTGTTATCGTCACCAATGACGCCGATGTTGAGCGCGCCGTCGCGATCATGTCCGGCAGCAAGTACCGCAATGCCGGCCAGGTCTGCGTATCGCCGACCCGCTTCCTCGTGCAGGAGCGCGTCGCCGATCAGTTCCTTGACGGCTTCGTCGCCGCATCGAAAAAGATCAAGGTCGGCAACGGTCTCGAAGCCGGTGTCGACATGGGGCCACTCGCCAACGACCGGCGCATCCCGGCGATTGAAAGCCTGGTCGCCGACGCGGTCGAGCAAGGCGCCCGACTGGCAACCGGCGGCCATCGCATCGGCAATCGTGGCTACTTCTTCGAGCCGACGGTTCTGGCGGACGTGCCGCTTTCGGCCCGGATCATGAACGACGAGCCGTTCGGCCCGGTCTCGATCATCAATCGCTTCCATGATCTCGACGAGGCGATCAACGAGGCCAATCGCCTGCCCTTCGGTCTTGCGGCCTATGCCTTTACCGGATCGGAGCGCAGCGCCCACCGCTTGGCAAGCGAGGTCGAAAGCGGAATGATTTCGATCAACCACCTGGGCCTGGCGCTCCCCGAAGTCCCCTTCGGCGGCATCAAGGATTCCGGCTACGGCACCGAGGGTGGTTCCGACGCGATCGAGGCCTATCTGGAAACGCGCTTCGTCACGCGAAAGAGCGTCTGAGCCGATGGAGCGAAGGCGCCCGCCCTCGGCGTCTGCCGCTTCCCCTGGGCGCTATCCAACTTCTTCTCATCGAGTGACGAGCACTTCTTGCAGATGGCCAGTCAGGTCGATCTAGCCAATCAGTTTGTGAGGGAGCAAGACACTATGAACGGAATGTCGGGGGCGCATGAATGTCTTCATCAGCATCCGGTTTTGAGGTCATCGCATGACGGAGTTGAGCATCCGGACCAGTTTCGGTCCCGTTAACGCAAAGCTCTTTGCGGAAGCTGGAGGATTGAATTCGACGCCGTCCCTGAACAGCAAGTTAGCTGAGGTATGATCGCGCCTTGCGTAACCCGGATTGATTAGTCAGGCCGCTCATAAATTCGTTGCTTTGGACCACGGGAATTGCGACATTACACTTTTAATTGCGCGCAGCCAGAACACACGCCAGAGATGAGCTTGTGCCGGTTTTTATTGCCGCGCAATTTCGCTCTTAAAGCGCGCGCATCCCTTCAGCCTCCGCTCCCCTGTGGAGGCTCAAGCATTTCTATGAGGTCACGACCGACTGCAGTCGGGATGGTTGCGCCTTTTCTGGCCTTTGCTACATTTATTCCCCCTAATTTTATGGGCTCCCCATCGTTCGTAACGTGGCGGATTGAAGTTTGCCCATTCGCGTGATTGCGGTGAAACAAGAGGATGAATGTGGCGCCGGAAATGCCTTTTCCTCACGGCTGCGCCTACTGGGCGCCGGCCGCGTGTTTACGCTGCAACGTTCGTGGTCGAGTTTTTCTGCGGCAGCGTACCGGAATCGAGGAATTAGAACTTCTATCCGCTGAGCTAAGCGCTTAGCGTACATAAGCATTTTCTGTTGGACCGCATTCCTGCCCGCGCCCAGTGAGCCATATGGGTGCGGTACTCGCCCCGCCTGGCGGCGGGGTCCCTTCTTTCCGGCACGAGACTTCCCGAGAGGCACGGCATGAAAGCTGAAGAAATTTCGCTAAAATATTCCGCTCTTCAACCCGACGGCGCTGTTGTTGCGATCGAGTTCAATCAGGAAATCGCCGCGACGCTCGTCCGGCTCCCGGATGACCCTTCGCTTTACTTCGATCTGAGCGAACCACATCTGCTTATTCCGCTCGAGCAGTTGGTAAACGCACGTGCGCGCGAAAGAGGCATCATCAATGCCAACCGCCACATGGTGGCGGCAGCGAAATGCAATCTGGAGAAACGCAAACCCCTCACGGTTCAGTCACTAGACAACGACCTGTGGCTCGTGGTGGATGGGAATTCGACACTGCTCAACGCGCGCCTTTCTAGTTGGCGGGCGATACCTTGCTGCATGAGATGACCAGACACATCTGAATGCCCGCCCTCGATCGAACTGGCACTCGCATGCTCGGGGCCAATTTCATCGAAAAGCGGCGATTACGTTGTGGAAATCCTCGGCATTTCGCTCCACCTCGCTGGGACGCCGGATGACAAAAGGGATCCGGGCAGGCGAGACTTCCCCGTCACCAAGAGGGGAAAAACAATGACAACGACAAATGAGATTGCAGAAAAGATCGCAACCGAACATGGCCTGACGAAAGTCCAGAGCAAGGCGGTTGTGGAGGCGGTCTTCGCAGCCGTGACCGCCGCCGCCAAATCCAGCGCGGAAACATCGATCCCAGGCTTCGGCAAGTTCAAGGTCAAGGACACGCCGGAGCGGGAAGCGCGCAATCCGGCCACCGGTGCAACCATTAAGGTTGCTGCTGCGAAGAAATTGACCTTCGCGCCGGCCAAAGCTCTCAAGGACGCGCTGAACGGCTGATACAACTCAGAGATTCGGGGCGAGCGAGCGCACCACCTCACGGGGGTGCTAACTGGTCGCCTCGAACCTTAACGATTGCGGATTGTGCGGCAGAACCTGTGGGCTGACGCATTTGAGCTATGCGGCACCCGAGATGGGTCCCCGCCGCACGCGGCTCCCTATGATACATTATGCGATCTTCTGTAACGGCCACGACGCCGACCGTAACGACGTTTATGGTGAGTTTCGCAGCAGCATTAAGAAATGCCGGTGGATGACGACGTGCTGCCGGGAACGCTCCTCCGGTAAGCGATCCGTTCTCGAGGTAAATCCAGCCCGTCAATTCAGCCCGGCACGGGCAAGTCCCTCGATCAGGCGCGCCCGATCCTCGGAGCGGACGAAGGAAGATGTTGCTCTGACCGCATCCCGTGAGATGTCAGGAACTAACGACTTGAGCCGTCCGAGCAAGTCTGTGGCAGCCTCATGGTTGCCCAGAAGTCCGGCACAGGCTGTGCCGATAACCAGCGGAACCGCGTGGCCAGACCGCAATCGATGTGCCTCCCGCGCGTAACTCAATCCAAATTCGTAATTCGCGCCCTGGAAATAAGCCATGGCGTAGTAAAACTGAAAGTCGCCAAGAAAAGCCTCGCGCGGGCTCAGTCTGAGGGCGTAGTCGATGCAGGGAATGGCGTCCGCCGCGCGGCCCCCGTTGGCATGCGCAAGTCCCAACTGCCCGTGTGCAAACGCGGAGTTGGGGTTGATCGCGACAGCCTGGCTGATCGCTGCCATAGCCAGGACATTGTCACGCGTCGCAAAAGCTATCATCGCCTGCGCAAGGTACGTCCACGGTTCCTTATCGTCCGCGGCAATGGCTTGTTGGACGAAATCCCTGGCAAGGGTCAGGGCATGTCCCATGTCCTCCCACCCCTGGAACGCGCGCCACATGGTAATCCAACCTTTCATGGCAAGCGCCTGCGCATAACCGGGTGCCAGTCCGATTGCCCGATCAAGCAGGGGGAGCATCTTGCCGCTGCTCTCCTCAGACAACTGGGAACACAGGAACACCGCTCGCACGACACACTCCCAGGCATCAAGGCCATGATGCGGCTTGGGGCTTTCACGGGCATGCTCTGCCGCCAGGAGTTCCGGCCCGATGCGACCGACGACACTTGCGGTGATTTCGTCCTGAATGACGAAGATGTCCCCGAGGTCGCCGTCATACTTCTCGGCCCAGAGATGGACTTCGGAGACCGCATCGATGAGCTGCGCGGTCACCCTCACCCGGTTGCCGGACTTGCGGACACTCCCCTCGAGGATATAGCGGATCCCGAGTTCGCGCCCAATGGCGCGCACATCCACGGGCTTTCCCTTGTAGGTAAACATCGTGTTGCGGGCGATCACGAAGAAGCCCTTGAGCTTGGATAGCGCGGTGGTGATGTCCTCGGTGAGCCCGTCGCTGAAGAAGTCCTGCTCCGGGTCGGCGCCCATGGCGTTGAACGGCAGCACGGCAATCGATGGTCGGTCCGGAAGTGCGGGCCTCAGCGATGCCGTTCCTGCGGTCGTCCTTTCCAGAAGAAGGCGGTACAGTCGCACCGGCCGCTCCATGTTCTTGAGCGCGCGTTCTCCGAGGTACTCGTAGCCGCAGTCAAGCTTGCCCGGGAGGTGATCGTACGCAGTGCCGGAAATGAAAATGCCGCCTGGATCCGCCAAGGTCTGGAGGCGGGCCGCGATGTTGACGCCATCGCCATAGAGATCCCCATCATCTTCATGGATCACGTCACCGAGATTGACGCCGATCCGGAAGATGATGCGTCGCTCCGTCGGGATATCGGCCTGGTTCTCGGCAACTCCCTTCTGGATGGCGACCGCACAAGCGACGGCATCGACGACCGAGCCGAATTCCACGAGCGCACCGTCGCCCATCAACTTGACAATACGGCCCTGATGCTCGGCCAAAAGGGGATCGATCACCTCCCGGCGCAGAACCTTGAGGGCCGACAACGTCCCAGCCTCGTCATGTTCGACGAGGCGGGAGTAACCGACGACGTCAGCGGCCATGATCGCGGCCAGCCGCCGCTCTGCTCTTGCAGTTGCCATGGCTGTCTCCCCCTCAGGAGATCCGCCGCATGAAGCCAGGCAATTGAGGCGACATGCACTATCGGGCTGCCTGATACCGCGACCGCGCTGGGTCATGATACCACTGAGGCGCTCATATGGCGACGCTTCACGAGAGTGGCATCTTCAACAGGCGTCGCCCCCTTCGGCGTGACGGGCAATCGCTCAGCAGCCTTCAATCCCCTCGACATGCTCGACCCAGATAGCCTGGATATCGCGGAAGATGCCAGCACACTCGCCGACGCCCTGATGTTCGACGAACCGGGCATGGCCGGTGATGCCCATTGGAACGAGGAGGCGAAGGCACTGATCGCCGGCCCCATCCTCAAGATCGTTATCGCAGTTCTCCGGGGCGCCGAAACCTCTCGACGTTACGCCCCGGAACGCCTCCTCGGTTTGCTCGCGCGAATGCAGGACATGGACGAGGCCAATGGGCTGATTGCCCGTGCCGCCAATCGCCATCTTGGCAAGTCCGATCGGGAAGCAGCCGGCGTTTTGTCGGCCGCGCAGCGTCACACCCATTTCCTCGATAGCCCACGCATGACCGCCGTGCTCGGCCGATCGGATTTCCGTTTTTCCGATCTCAAACGAAACAACGCGACCGTGTTTCTGGTCCTGCCGCCTGATCGGCTGTCGGCCTATTCCAGGTGGCTGCGATTGCTGATCACCCAAAGCCTCACCGACATGGCGCGCGATCCCGCCTCCCCTGCCCGGCCCGTGCTCTACCTGCTCGACGAGTTCGC
>NZ_QJNR01000013.1:11089-108737 GCF_003355565.1 Ensifer sp. M14 | reverse complement strand
CCATGTCCCCTTCCGAAATTGCCTGGCCGTGGGCATCGTAAGCCGAGCCGCCGACGAGGCCTTCGTCCGTCACGAAACCGGCGCCAAGCGAGGCGTTCATGTAGGCAATGATTTTGCGGACTTGCGCCATGGCTTCCGGGCCGATGCCGTCGCCGGGAAGGATGAAAAGCTTACGAACGGCCATGTCGGCACTCCTGTCGTTTTCGTCTGATTGTGAGCGGCGATGCCGCGTTAGTGTTCGGTGTCAGCCAGGCCCGACTATCAGCCAGCGGCGCGCGGGCCGAGCTCGGATGTGAGTCGTGCGCCTTCGATCTGCCCGATGCGCTCGCGAAGGGTATTTGCGACCGCGTGCGAGGCGGAAGAGACGGCGATCTCGAGGTTCGCTTTGCCGCCATCCACCTCGACGGCAAGCTTTGACACGCCGACACCGAGCCGGCGAACGATATCGAGCAGCCGGGAGACGATGTTCTCCAGATCGCCGCTTTCGACGGTGTAACGCATCGTGTCCGTCATGCGGCGACCACTGGCCAGCGGCGCTGTTGTGGACGCAGGGTCTCGAAGGACCGCGCCAGCCGCAACACGCCGATATCGTCGAATTGTTGGCCGATGATCTGAAGCCCGATCGGCAGGCCGCCGGCGGTGTAGCCGCAATTGAGCGAGATCGCCGGCTGTCCGCCCATGTTCACGGCGACCGTAAAGGCGATATGCTCGAACGGCTTTTGCGGGTCATTGACCGGCGAGGCCCATTCGGCGGGATAGGAGGCTGTCGGCGCCGTCGGCGAGAGGATGAAATCAAAGCCGGTCAGCGCCGCGTGGATGGCGTTGCGCATGGCATCGATCTGGGCGAAGCCGGTATAGACTTCGCGGCCGGAGAAATTCTCTGCAGTTCTGATCCAGTCGAAAATGTAAGGCAGGATCTGCGCCTGCTGCGCCGGCGAAAGTCGCGAGACGTCTTCCCAGCCGCGCGCGCGCCAGAAGCGGTCGAGGCCATCGATCATCTCGCGGGTGAGGAACGGGCCGACAGGCTCGATGATCGCGCCGGCATCGGCGAGGAGCTTTGCCGCTTGATTGACCGCTTGCTCAGTTTCGGCGCTGACCACCTGGCCAAAGCCCGCATCCAGCCAGAGGCCGATCTTCAGCCCCCTGACATCTCGATCAAGGTCGAGCCAAGGAATATCGTTATAGGGCAAGGACATGGTATCGCGCGCATCCGGCTTCGACAAAACGGACATGTAGAGTGCCGTGTCGGCGACGGTGCGGGTCATTGGCCCTGCGACACGGCCGATGAAAGGCGGGTTGATCGGGACACGGCCTGCCGACGGCTTCAGGCCGACGACGCCGCACCAGCCAGCCGGCAAACGGACCGAACCGCCGATATCGGTACCGATATGGAGCGGGCCGTAGCCGGCGGCGGCGGCAGCACCCGCACCGGCGCTCGAGCCGCCGGGATTGGTCGAGGTGTCCCACGGATTACGGGCGAGCTTGTGGAAGCTCGAGAGGCCGGACGACAGCATGCCGTAATCCGGCATGGTGGTCTTGGCGAGAAGAATGCCGCCCGCCTCGCGAGTGCGCGCCGCCGGTGGCGCATCGGCGGCGGCGGGCGTAAGCGGCACGGCAGCACAGCCGAGCGGCACGGCCGTTCCCTTGGTCGCAATGTTTTCCTTGATCGTCACTGGCACGCCATCGATGGCGCCGAGCGGTTCGCCCTTGGACCAACGTGCTTCGGACTCCTTCGCGGCTTCACGCGCCGCGCCCGGATCATAGGCCCACAGCGCATTGAGTTTCGGTTCGGAGGCATCGATGCGCGTGATGACGGCGTCCACGACTTCGACGGGAGAGAGCCTTTTGAGGCGATAGGCTTCGACAAGATCGACAGCGGAGAAATCGGCGAGATCGGACATGGCGGGTTCCTGCAGTAAGCGCAATTCCAGGGAATTGCGGACCTTTCAAAAAGCTCTAGGCAAAGTGACAGCGGGCGGACCAGGTCGGCGTGACCGGCTTGGCAATGGGTGTCTGGGTCAGGCAGAGGTCCTGCCTCAGCGGACAGACGGCGGAATAGGCGCAGCCGGCTGCGGTAGTTGCGGTATGCACCGGCGTTTGCGGCGGCGCGTCGGAGCGCATGCGCTTTCGACGCCCGGAAAAAGGTTTCGGCACGGCGGCGACAAGCGCCTGCGTATAGGGATGGCGCGGATTGTCGAACACCTCGCCCGTCGGCCCTTCCTCGACGATCCGGCCGAGGTGCATGACGGCGACCCGGTCGGTTATGGCGCGGACCACACCGAGATCATGACTGATGAACAGATAGGAGAGCCCGAGCCTTTCCTGCAGCTCCATCATCAGGTTCAGGACTTGGGCCTGGATCGAAACGTCGAGCGCCGAAACCGGTTCGTCGGCGACGATCAGCGCCGGCCGGGTGATCAGTGCGCGGGCAATGGCGATGCGCTGGCGCTGGCCGCCGGAAAACTCGTGCGGATACTTGTCGGCAGATGCGACCGGCAGACCGACGGCCTCCAGCACCTCCGCGATGCGCCGGTTGCGTTCAGGCGCGGCTATCCCGCGCTCCAGCGACACGATCGGCTCGGAGATGATCGTGCGGACCGTATGGCGTGGATCGAGCGAGCCATAGGGATCCTGAAAGATCGCCTGGAACCCCTTGCGCGCCTCGCGCATGTCCGCCCGGTTCAACGCATAGATGTCCCTGCCAGCAATGTTGACTTCGCCCGACTGCGGTCTTTCCAATCCCATGACGGCGCGCGCAAGCGTCGATTTTCCGGAACCGCTTTCCCCGACGATGCCGAGGCTTTGACCCGCGGCGAGCGCGATACTGACGCCGTGAAGGACGCGCAGACTTGCCTGTTTCGAAAAGATCGACGGGCGGGGCATCTGGTATTCGCGCACCAGATCGGTGGTTTTGAGAATGACCTCGCTCACGGCGCCACCATCCTTTCGCGGGGATGAAAGCAGGCGGCGCGATGCGGCACGTTTCCATCGTTATTGATCAGATCGAGCGGCGGTATCGTCCGCCGGCAATCCGGCTCGGCGAAGGAACAGCGCTCGGCAAAGGAACAGTGTGGCGGTCGGGTAAAGGGATCCGGCACGATACCCGGGATCGCGTTCAGTCTCGGCCTCCCCTCACCCGCCTGCCGCGGAGCAAGGGCTGCACCATGCGGCGACGCGGCAAACAATCCCCTGGCATAAGGATGCGCCATGCGGGCAAACACATCGTCCGTACGCCCTGTCTCGATGATCCGCCCGGCATACATGACGGCGATGCGGTCGGTCATTTCCGAGACGACGCCGAGATCGTGGGTGATCAGCATCAATGCCGTGCCGGTGTCTTCAATCAGGTCGTCGAGCAGATCGAGGATCTGCGCCTGCACTGTCACGTCAAGCGCCGTCGTTGGTTCGTCGGCTATCAGCAGATCCGGTTCGCAGGCGATCGCCATGGCAATCATCACTCGCTGCCTCTGGCCGCCGGAAAGCTGGTGCGGATAGAGGTCCAGATTGAAGCGCGGAGCCGGTAGGCCGACCCGATCGAGCAGCGCTCGCGCCTTTCTTTCGGCATCGGTTTTGGTTTCGCCGAGATGAAGGCGTCGGCCTTCCGCGATCTGGGCGCCGATCGATTTGACCGGGTTGAGTGCGGTCATCGGCTCCTGGAAAATCATCGCAACGCGACGGCCGCGATAGCGACAGTAGTCGGCCTCAGGTAGGCCGGCGAGATTGCGGCCGTCGAAAGAAAGCTCGCCGCGCACCCGCATGCGCTCAGGCAACAGGCCCATGACGGCAAGCGCTGTCATCGACTTGCCGCTGCCGGATTCGCCGACGATACCAAGACGCTCGCCACGATTGAGATCGAGTTCGACGTCGCAAACGATGTCGACTTGGCTTGTGCCCGCCGATAGTTCGACCGACATGCCGGCCATTTGAAGCAAGGGTCTGGTCATCTTTGTCGCCTCACGCGCGGGTCGAGAATGTCGCGCAGACCATCGCCGAGAAGATTGAGGCCGAGCACGGCGAACGTGATCGCCAACCCCGGGAAGATCGCGAGCCATGGAGCCTGGTAGATGAAGGTCTGGGCATCGTTCAGCATCTTGCCCCAGCTCGGCATCGGCGGCTGCGTGCCGAGACCGACATATGAGAGCCCGGCTTCGGCAACGATCGCCAAGGCGAACTGGATCGTCACCTGGACGAGCAGCACGTGGTTGATGTTGGGCAGGATGTGCAACAGCGTGATGGCCACGTCGCCGCGACCGGCGCAGCGTGCCGCCTGCACATATTCTCGTTTCCAAAGGCCCATCGATGCACCGCGCGTCACGCGGGCAAAGACCGGAATGTTGAAGATGCCGATGGCTATCATGGCATTGGTGGCACCCGGGCCGAAGATGGCGGTGATGATCACCGCCGTCAGCAATGCCGGAAAGGCGAAGGCAAGGTCGCTCATGCGCATGACCAGGCCATCGACCCAGCCGCCGCGGGCGGCAGCCCAGGCGCCGAGCGGCACGCCAATGCCCGCGCCGACCAAAACCGCGACGATCGAAACGGTGATCGAATTGCGCGCCCCGACCATGATCATCGACAGGATGTCGCGGCCGAAATTGTCCGTGCCGAACCAGTGGGCAAGGCTCGGCCCCTGAAGCTTGTCGCGGAAGTTCATCGCCGTCGGCGGATAAGGCGTCCAGACATAGGACGAGAGCGCCATCGCCACGAGAATGAAGGTGACGATCGCACCGAGCGTCAGGCTTCGGCTGGCGAACAGTTTCGACAACAGGCCTGGTTCCGAGACGACTGCGGAATTGGACATCAGTGGCCTCCCCTCGACAGACGCGGGTCCAGATAGCCGTAGACGAGATCGACTAGGAAATTGATGGTGATGACGGAGGCGGCCAGCAGCGTCACCAGCGTCTGTACCGTGACGAGATCGCGCTGGGCGATTGCCTGAAACACCAGGCGGCCGATGCCCGGCAGGTTGAAGACGTTCTCGATGATGATCGTGCCGGCAAGCAGAAACGAAAACTGCAGGCCGATGATGGTGACGACCGGGATCAGGGCGTTCGGCACCGCGTGTTTCCACAGAGCGCCGGCGCGCGTCAGCCCTTTGGCACGGGCGGTGCGGATGAAATCTTCACCCAGCGTTTCGATCACGGCCGATCGGGTGACGCGCCCGAGGATTGCGGCAAGCGGCAGGCCGAGCGCGAGGGCCGGAAGGATGAGCGAGCGCAGCCCGATCCAGATACCGTCCTGCCAGCCGGAGAAGCCTGAAGCAGGGAACCAGGCAAGCTTCAGCGCAAACAGCAAAATGAAGAGAAGAGCCAGCCAGAAGTTCGGGACGGCAACGCCGACCTGGGCGACGCCCATGACGATCGTATCGGCTGCCTTGCCGCGGTTGGCCGCGGCATAGACGCCGATGGCAATGGCCACCACGACCGAGATCGCCATGGAAAGCAGAGCCAGGGGCAATGTCACGAGAATGCGCGGGCCGAGCAGCTCGCGGATCGGAACGGAATAGGTGAGGCTTGTGCCGAAATCACCGACGACGAAGCCACCGATCCAGTGGAGGTAGCGGATCCATATCGGCTGATCGAGACCGAGCTGGCGGTGCAGCGCCGCAATCGCGTCCGCATCGGCGTTCAGGCCGAGCATCAGCACCGCCGGATCCCCGGGCAGGACCTGCATCAGCAGAAAGACGATGACTGAGGCAACCAGGGTCGTCAAAATGAGCGACACAAGGCGACCGCCAACAAAGGAAATCACATCAACCTCCCGGATTGCGCTGATGTCGACCGACACCGGGTGCGGCGGTCAAGGTCTGATGTTCACCCGCCCCCGGTGAAGGGCGAGTATTCGAGCGGGATGAGGAAGAGCGTGTGCGGTTTTCTGCCCGCATGCCGCTCCGCCTCATGGGAACCAATCAGTTCTCCCAATAGGTCTGGGTCTGGTCATCAGCCGGCACCGGCATGTTCGTCCAGAGACCCTTCACCTTCTTGTTCCAGACGCCGATCTTCGGAAGGGCGTAGAGGAAGACGTTCGGCTCATCTGCCGCCAGCTTGCGCTGGAGCTGGCCGACGAGATCAAGCTGCTCAGCCTCGGTCGAGGCGAGCGTGAAGGACTTGTAGAGCGCCTTGTACTCGGGATTCTGGTAGTTGAAGTAGTATTTGTCGCGGGCGTAGATATCCAGATCACGAGCCTCGGCATGCGCGATGATCGTCGCGTCGAAATCGGAGTTCTTGAACACCTGGTCGAGCCACTGCGCAAACTCGATCGGGACGAGGTTCACCTTTATCCCGGCTTCGCTGAGCATGGCCGCGACGATCTCGCCGCCGCGACGCGCATAGGCCGGTGGCGGCAGCATGATGGTCATCTCCAGGCCTTCAACGCCCGCTTCCTGCAGTAGTTGCTGAGCCTTGGCCGGGTCGTAGGGATAGGTTTCATTGAGATCGATGTAACCGGGCTCGACCGGCGAATAGTGGGAACCGATCGTCGATCCGAAACCGGAATAGGTACCTTCGACCAGCGTCTTGCGATCGATCGCATGGGCAATTGCCTGGCGGACCCTGACGTCATCGAACGGCTTGCGCGCATTGTTGAGTGCAAGAACCACCTTGCCAGAAGTGCTGCCGACCTCGACCTGCAGGTTGGGATCGCTCTCGAACTGACTGACGAGTTCGGCGGCCTGGAACATCGGGAACGCATCGACATTGCCGGCAAGAACGGCGGCTGCCGCCGCCGAGGGGTCGCTGATGAATTTGAACGTGACTTCGCTGAGCTTGGCCGGATCGCCCCAATATTCAGCGTTTTTCTCGAGCACGACCTTGTCGCCCTTCGCCCATTCCTTGAACTTGAACGGCCCGGTGCCGACAGGCTTGGTCTTGTTGTCGGCAGCCGACGACGGCGCGATCATCACCGCGTCACCCCAGGCCATGTTGAACAGGAAGTTGGACGCCGGCCGCTTGAGCGTCACGACGGCCGTTGCCGGATCCGGGCACTCGGTCTTTTCGATTGGCTCGAACAGTCCCTTCTGCGCATTGGTGGAATCTGCCGAGATCGCGCGCTCATAGGAGAACTTCACGACCGAGCAGTCGAACGGCGTGCCGTCATGGAACTTGACGCCCTGACGAAGCTTGAAGCTGTAGGTTTTCTGGTCGTCGGACACCGTCCAGCTTTCAGCCAGAAGCGGCTTGACCGTGCCATCCTCGACCACCCGCACCAGCCCTTCGAACAGGTTGCCGTAGGTGATGTAGCGGATGGGTGCTGCGGCACCCGCGGTCGGGTCAAGGCCCGGCGGCTCCAGCACCTGGCCGACAGTGATTGTATCCTTTGCCATGGCCGGCGCCAGCGACGCGGCAATGAAGCACGAGGCAAGCGCCCATTTCGTCAAGTTCATCATGGTTCCCCGCTTTGCGGTTGGTTGTTTATAGTCCCAGTCTTCAGATCGAACGTCCGCCATCCACATCAAGCGCGACGCCGGTGATCATCGATGCCTGCGGCGAGGCGACGAAGGCAGCGGCTTCGGCGAGATCCTCGGGCTTCAGCAGACGTCCGAGCGGAATGGAATCGCGGAACTTCTGGCGGATTTCCTCGCTGTCCTCGCCCATGAAGGTCGAGAGCAGTGGTGTCTCGCCGGCGACCGGGTTGAGCGCCACGACGCGAATGTTGAAAGGCGCAAGCTCGATCGCCAGCGCCTTGGTGGCGGACACCACCCAGCCCTTGGTCGCATTGTACCAGGCAAGGTTTGGTCGCGGCCGGTTGGCCCCAGTCGAGGCGATGTTGACGATCACGCCGGATGTGTTCGCCTTCATGTGCGGCAGCAGCGCGCGCGTCATCAGGTAGACGCCACGCACGTTGACACCGAGGATCCGGTCGAACTCATCAGGCTCGACCAGTTCGGCGTTTTGCGGCTTGTGGCCGATGCCGGCGTTGTTGATGAGAACATCGATGCGCCCGAATTTCTCGAGCCCTGCAGCAACCGCAGCCTCGACATCTGCCTGCTTGGCGATATCGGCAACAACTGCGAACGCGTTGTTGCCAAGCTCCTTGGCAACTCGCTGGGCACCTGCAGCATCGCGGTCGACAACGACTACCTTTGCCCCGCCATCGACGAAACGCTTCGCAATGCCCTCGCCGAAACCGGAGCCTGCGCCGGTGATGAGAGCGATCTTACCTTCTAGTGACACATGTTCCTCCCGAGGCAAACTTGGATCGTGGGCTGAAGCAGGATGCAGGCGGAAAACCGCACACGGTTTTCCTCATCCCGCTCTAGCCGTGGTAGACAGAAATGGTTTTCATGCTGGCAAAACCGTAGAGGGCCTCAAAACCCTTCTCGCGACCATGGCCCGATTTCTTGACGCCGCCGAAGGGCAGCTCGACGCCGCCACCGGCGCCGTAATTGTTGATGAAGACCTGGCCGGCGTGGACAGCGCGCGCCAGACGCAATTGCCGACCGCCGTCGTTGGTCCACACACCACAGACGAGACCGTAGGCGGTGCCGTTTGCAAGCCGGACGGCTTCCTCTTCGCTGTCGAACGGCATGATTACCTGCACCGGGCCGAAGATTTCCTCCTGGACCGTGCGGTGCTCGTGCGGCACGTCGCGCAGCAATGTCGGCGCGACATAGGCACCCTCAGCGGGCGCACCGGCGATGATCTCGCCTTTGGCCGCAACCTTGAGGCCATCCTTCGCGGCGTCCGCAAGAAAGCCCTCGATAATCGCCTTCTGTCGTTGCGACACGACCGGACCGACGGAGAGATCGGCGGCGGCAGGACCGACCTTCAGCGCCCGGTATCTTTCACTCATGCGCGCAATGACCTCTTCATAGACGCCGCGCTCGACGAGGATGCGTGACGAGGCCGAGCAGGTCTGGCCGGCATTCTGGATACCGGCATTGACCAGGAATGGAACGGCACGATCGAGGTCCGCATCGGCAAAGACGATCTGTGCCGACTTGCCGCCGAGTTCAAGCGTCACCGGCACCGCATTTTTCGCGGCCGCCGCCTGCACCATTTCGCCGGTTCGAACCGAGCCGGTAAAGGAGATGTGGTTGATGTCGGGATGCTCGGAGAGTGCGGCGCCCGCCTCCGAGCCGAGACCGGTGACGATATTGAGTGCGCCCACCGGCAGACCCTCTTCTTCGGCGATGCGTGCGAACTCGAGGATCGTCAGGCACGCTTCCTCGGCCGGCTTGACCACGGCGGCGTTGCCCATGGCAAGGGCGGCCCCGAGACTTCGACCAAGGATCTGCATCGGATAGTTCCAAGGGATGATATGGCCCGTAACCCCATGCGGTTCGTAAACCGTCAGCACGGTAAAACCGTTCTGGTAGGGGATCGTGTCGCCATGCACCTTGTCGGCGGCGCCGCCGTAGAATTCGAGGTAGCGCGCTAGCGCGACGACATCAGCCCGCGCCTGTGTCAGGGGCTTGCCAACATCCCTCGCCTCAAGCTCGGTCAAAAGGTCGATGTTTCGCAGCACCGCCGTTGCGATCCGGCTGAGAGTCCGTCCGCGTTCGGTTGCTGTCATCCGTCCCCACTCGCCCGACAGTGCCGCCCGCGCGGACTGCACGGCCAGATCCACATCTTCCCGGGTTCCCCGGGCAATGCGGGCGAAGACCTCGCCGTTCGAGGGATCTCGCACGTCGATAAGCTCGCCCCCGCTCGCGTCCTGCCAGGTGTTGGCGATGAAATTGCTGTAGGTCTTCACATCATGCCTCATTGTCAGTCTCACGCTCCTCCAGGAGCGCTTTCAATCTCGTGGCCGTCGCATGGATATGTGCTCGCGCCACTTTTTCGGCCTCGTCTGGATTTCTTGCCGCAATCGCCTCGACAATCATGCGGTGTTCGGTAACCGCGGTGCTGGCGCGTTCGCTGGACAAGGAAAAGGCGGGGGCAAAGACTTGCGACGTCATGCGCAGAAGCGGCCCGAGCGACGAAAGCGATGTGTTGCGCGAGGCACTGACGATCGCCTCGTGAAAGACGACGTTGGACTGGGTGTAGGCGGCCGGATCCCAGCGCTCGACAACCTTCTGCTGCTGCTCGATCTGTTTGACGAGTGCCTTGATTTCGGGTGCGGTGGCGCGCTCGGCGGCATTGCGGGCAGCCACGCCATCCATCGCCTCGCGCACGGCGTACGCGTCCAGCAGCTTCGGCAGGTCGGCGGTGGCCACCCTCACACCACTGCCGGGCTTGTTGACGACGAGCCCGTCGCGCTCGAGCACCCGCAGGGCTTCGCGTAGCGGCGTGCGGCTAATGCCGAACTCGGCGGCGATGCGCTCCTGGCGCAGCGTCGCTCCCGGCGCGTAGATGCCGGCATAGATGCGCTCGCGAAGCGCGTGAGCGATTTCGTCGAGCAGGCGTGACTGGCTTCGCCATTCGAAGGTCTGGGTCATCGATCCCTCCCAAGATCGAGGCAAATTGTATCCAGGATACAGATGATGTCAATTGCGATTGGTAAGACAGCGAACTGCTGCTCACATAAAGCGATCATGGTCGAGTTCATGTCGGCGTCACGGCCACACGTTAAGGGGGCTGATCTTTTGCATACGATTTGAAACGTCCCGTCGCACTGGGATACGACGTATCCTACAGAAGCAGCACCTTCAGGCGCGATGCACTTGCTCGCCTGCAGCCCGAGCCGCAGCGCTCACCCGCGTGGTTTTGATCGAGGCACGATCAATGGCGTTGCGGAAATCGGGTCGTCAATGATCATGCACGAGAGCCCGAAAACGTCCTCCACCAGCGGGGAGGTGATGATCGTGGCCGGCTCGCCTTCGGCGACGATCGTTCCATCGCGCATTGCGATGATATGCGTGGCGTAGCGGCAGGCGTGATTGAGGTCGTGAAGCACAGCCACCAACGTTCGACCACAGTGACGGCTGAGATACTGGCAGAGATCCAAGAGCTCGATCTGGTGGGCGATATCGAGGAAGGTGGTCGGCTCATCCAGCAAAAGGATCGGGGTTTCCTGCGCCAGCACCATACCGATCCAGACACGCTGGCGTTGGCCGCCGGAGAGTTCATCGACCGGTCGAGCCGCGAGATCGGCAATTCCTGTCAGTTCCATCGCCTGCCAGACAGCCGCTTCATCTGCCTTCGACCATTGCCTTAGAAAGGACTGATGGGGATAGCGCCCACGCGAAACCAGATCGAAAACCGAAATCCCCTCCGGCGCTATCGATGATTGCGGCAACAGTCCGATCCGGCTGGCCACCGCCTTTGCGGCGCGCTTGCCGATCTCCTTGCCGTCGAGAACGATCTGCCCCGAACTCGGCGGCAGGAGGCGCGCCAGTGCCCGCAGCAAGGTGGACTTTCCGCTGGCGTTCGGGCCAACGATGACTGTGAACGAACCGTCGGGTATCGCGACGGAAAGCTTCTCGGAGATGACCCGCCGTTCGTATGCCAGTGTAACGGCCTTCGCATAAAGCCGAGGGGTGTTGCTCATGACCTTCGGATCTCCCGCAGCAAAAGCCAGACGAAGTAAAGCCCACCGATGCTGACGGTCATGACACCGACCGGCAGCGGCGATGCGAACGCATGCTGCGCCGCTCCGTCGGCTGCAAGCAGCATCAGGCCGCCGACCAGCGCCGACGACGCCAAGGGAACGCCGGGCGCGTGCGCTAGCCGTCTGGCGATCTGCGGCGCGGCAAGGGCAACGAAGGCAATCGGACCTGAAACCGCTGTGACGGTTGCCGTCATCGCCACACCCAGCACCAGGAGAGCAAGGCGCGTGACGCCGGTGGAAACACCGGTCGAAACGGCCAGATCGTCTCCAAGTTCGAGTTGGCGCATCGGACGCGCCAGGACGATCGTAAGAGGCATCAACGCCAAAAGGACGGCTGCGACGAGATTGACGTCGGCTTGACCAAGCCCATTCAAGGTCCCGGCTCCCCATATAGCGGCTGCAAGTGCGGCCGGCAGGTCAGCCTGGCGTATCAGCCAAAGATTGAAGGCGCCGAGCATGGCGGAGACGCCGATCCCGACGATAATCAGGCGAAAGCCCTGGATGCCGTTTTTCCAGGCAAGAAAATAGACAATCGCCGCCGTGACCAGACCGCCGAGGACCGCGCCCACTCCCATCTCCTGCTGACCGCCGCCGGGGATCAACATGGCCACGAGCGCACCGGAATAGGACCTTGGTTTTGCACCTAGAGTGTGCAATCGGACGAGGTTAGCGGGACCTGATGCACGAGCGGGAAACACGCCAAAGTGCAGCTCGTCATTCGCGATCATGTAGAGCGCCGCGTCTAGACAGACCAAACCGCTCGCGGCGCTCAGGTACGACTGACGCGGATGAGAGTTAGGGTCGAAGTTGAGGTCGCGTATTTTCTCAAGCTTGATCACGATTACTCCGTCCCTCCCCACGTCGACGGACTATGCATCTGCCGAAGGACATCGCGTGGCATGTCAGAGCGACAAACCCGGGCGCGTCAAATTTTCAATCACAAATCTCTTAAATAGCGCGCATATCATGTTGCACATCAGCACATGGAGCGCCGATGCGAGAGAAAAAACGTCGGGAGACCGAAACGATTTCCGAATCAATCCGGGAATTGGCTGTTCCGGGCATGAAACCCAAAGCTCTGATCGAAGCGGTCAGGGGCCGGCATCCGGATGCTTCCAAGAAAGACATTGCGCGCGCGGCGTTTCTCACTGTCATTCTTTCGGCTGCGCATACCCCGGAGGATGCCCAGGCGTTCCACGACCTTGCGAGCGACCCTTGATGGTCCCGCGCTCCGGCAATGACTCATCCCAAGCTTGAAAGTTAGGTAACACTAATATCTAAAGGCTGCAGCGTTTATCGCGCAGGGCTGCAAGCTCTTGATCACGGGATGACTCTGCGGGGATTCTACATGTTTTTGGTCCGCACCGATCTCGACGAAGCCATCAAACGATGGCGCGACATCATCTTGACGTCCTTACCGTGGGACCGACTTGGCGGCTACGTAGCCTTGCGCAGACATGATTTGACAATCGAGCTTCATGATCTCGACGAGGAGAGCGATCTCCTCATCTTTGCCACCGACGGCGAAGCTCTGGCCGATCGATTCCGTTTTACTTACCCCTTCGTCGTTACATACGGAGGAAATCCCGGCTACCCGCTGGAATATCTGGTTTGGCTTTCATTTCACATGCAAGCGAACTTCGAACGGTCGGGCGCTCTCGAGGTGAGCGCGACTTACGAGGACGAAGACGGAGACATCGAAAGCATGTCCGCCGTGGCCACGGGGTTCTCGAGTCAGGCCGACCTGGAAGATTTCATAGAGCGGTTCGATGGCAAGGACTTGAGCCAAGATCCCCTCTTCGGCTACGCGGTGTATGTTTCCGAAGTCATTAGCCCCTCATCATCGTCCCTGGACAACTGTTCCGGTGGCTTGAACAGGTCGAGCGCGGGCGCCGCAGGGGAAGCTCTCGACATGGAAGCGTCGAACGGAAAGCGGCCTGTTGGACAGCAAAAACAGCAGGACGTCCGCTAAGGCGGCCGTGGCGAAATACCGCGATGGGATGGGAGACGCCCCAGCCATCGCCGACATCAGCCGCAAATCAAAATCCCCATAGCCTCCGATTGTGGCCCGCGGGTTCCTTCCTCGGGGACTTTCGTACGCCTGCCGGCGCCCGAAACTCTTCACGGTAGCGGACTGCGAGGCACGCAGTTCGAATAGCCGCGATTGCGCCTGTCTTCCGCCGGCGCTTGCTTCAGCCGCGCCTCAAGGCTGGCGTTATGCTCCTCGATCAGTCGCCTCGCCGTAAACGACGACAACCTGTTGAGGCTCCACAGGCTGCGCAAACGTGCGCGTTGTTATGATCCGGTTCGGCGCGTCTCGTTGAGCGGTTTCCGGTTCAGTGCAGGCCGGATGTCAGATGGTTTTGACAGTCTGCAAGAGCAAGTCCCGAACCGTTGCGGCGACCTCCTTCAATTTGGTGTTTTCAATCGCCTGCATCGAGGCAACAGGGTCAACCGCACTCACCATTACGTTGCCTCCGGCAAGAGATCTGACAATCACATTGCATGGAAGCATTGCTCCGACCTTCGGCTCCACTTTCATGGCCTCCAGCGCCATGCTCGGATTGCAGGCACCAAGGATAAGATAGTCGCCGACGTCAACATCGAGCTTCTTCCGCATCGTGCTTTTGACGTCTATCTCCGTCAGCACGCCAAATCCGTGTTTCCCCAACGCCGCCACGGTTCTCTCAACCACGATGGCAAACGGTGTTCCATCAATCGTCTTGTCAATCGTATAGGTCATGGAATGAATCCGATCTCGTCGCCCGCTGCTGTAGAATGGAAGGCTGGATTACGCGCAGCCACAGCACAGACCGGATGAGCCTCGCGATGTTACACATGCGGTTTGCACGGACTTCGATGGTGTTATTTACCGAAAAGAAGCTCGGTCCCAGTCCCCTATTGATCCCGAATGAAGGCCTGCATCTCCTCGGGCGTCACCTTGGCGTCCTTGTTCGCATCGACCTTGTCGAAGATCCGCTTATGGATCGTTGTAACTTCCTCGAATGAAAGGGCGCCGTCGCCATCGACATCGGCGATCACAAACATGATCTTCATCATATGACCCGGCATCATATTGGGCCGCATGCCACCCATCATGCCGTAGCGCCTCCCCCCCATCATCGCACCGGGCATCACCTCGGAGTAACCTGGCTGCGCATCTTGTTCTGCGGCCGGGGCCGCCTGCGCGAAACAAAGCGTGGGGCTGCCTGCGGTGAGCGTGGCGACAATAGCCACACGTGCGAGTTTTGCCGTTGTCATGTGCGATCTCCTTTCAATGCAGGAGATCCAAGGCGGGGGGCAATTCGCGTCCGCGCTTAGACATTCACCTGCAGTTGTATGAACATCCGGCAAACTAGCAGTGAAGCGATCCGGTTTCCTTGCGCCACGTCAATTGAGTTCGACATTTATCCAACCGGCTTGATGGCAAGCTCGAGGACTGACTTCATAGACCGTCCGTGATGTCGGCAGTCTCCGGGTACTTGACGATGGGTCTGGAAATAAAGGGCGCTTCACTTACGTGTTTAACGCAACTATCGGGCGGGTAGGATGCGTGCAAAATGTGCAGCGTCAACACCAACGGACTGCGCTCCAGAAGCCACCGGTTTCAACGCCTCAACCGCTCCAGGAGCAGCCGTCTCCACGCCGCAAAACAGGTTCAACAGCAAGTCCATTACAGCCTCGGCGCGGCCATCCGCGATCGAATAGTAGATCTGGCGGGACTGTCGCCGCGTCTTGACGAGGCCGGCCTGCCGGAGCTCGGCCAGTTGTTGGGAAAGGGCCGGTTGCTTGATGCCGAGCGCCTCCTGAATATCGCTGACCGACGATTCCTGCCTGGCGATCTGACACAACAGCATGAGGCGGTTTGCATTGCTGAATTGGCGCATGAAGTCCGCTGCTTCCGGCGCCTTGGCGATCATCGTCTCCAGCGATACGCTGGGTTTCCCGCTCATGCCCGCTTCTCCCGGAAGTACCATGCTTCGCCCTCACGCAGATCGTCTCCGTCCATCTGAGCAATCAGCGCCTGTTCGACGAGCGCATCACCCGGCCTCCAGCCCTCGGGAGTGGAGGCATCTTCCTGCTCGGCAGTCTGGATCGCAGCGACAAGACGCAGCAATTCATCGACCGAGCGGCCGACATTCATGGGATACCAGACAATCGCTCGGATTATGCCGGCCGGGTCGATGACAAAGGTCGCCCGCACGGTCGCGCTGCTCTCGGAGGAGCTGTCGATCATTCCGTAGGCGCGCGAGATCACCATCGCGGCGTCCTCGACAATCGGGAAGGTCACCTTCACCGCGAACCGCTCATTGATGTCGCGAATCCAGGCGATGTGGGAGTTGAGGCTGTCCACCGAAAGGCCCAGGAGGGCACAGTCGAGTTTCTCGAACTGCGGAGCCGCGCGAGCAAGCGCTATGAATTCGCTGGTGCAGACCGGCGTGAAATCCGCAGGGTGTGAGAAAAACAAGACCCATCGACCGCGGAAGGCCGACAACGTAATCGGCCCGGCCGTCGAGCGCGCGGCAAAGCCTGGCGCGAGATCATTCAAGCGCGGAGGGATGGCGGGAGGAATCGTCATTTCGTTCATCGTCGAATCCTGGCTGCGGTCGGTTTTCCATGTGATAGCCGCAAAGCGCTTCTGAAGCCAGAATATACACACTTGCATATTTACTGTAAATATGTATATATGACGAAATCACTAACGGAGGATCACCGCCATGAACGGTCCTGACGCCGACCTGCCCCTAGATTTTGCCCGATCGCTCGTCGAGAACGCCCTCGCCGACCCCGCGAGACGCCCCATCGTCGCATCGTTCTTCAATGATCAGACCTTCACGATTAGCCATGTGGTGCGCGATCCGCAGTCGAATGCCTGTGCCATCATCGACAGCGTACTGGACTATGATGCAGCATCCGGCCGCACCACGAACACCTCCGCACAGGAGCTGATCGATTACGTCAAATCGGAAGGTCTCGAAGTGCAGTGGCTGCTCGAGACCCACGCTCATGCCGACCATCTTTCTGCCGCCCCCCTTCTCCAAGCAGAACTTGGCGGTCAGCTTGCGATCGGACGGGAGATCATTCGTGTCCAGGAGGCCTTCGGTAAAATCTTCAACGAAGGCACCGAGTTCCAGCGCGATGGCAGCCAATTCGACCTGCTCTTCAACGATGGTGATCGCTTCAAGATCGGCAATCTCGATGCGACAGTCCTACATGTTCCAGGCCATACGCCCGCCTGCCTCGCCTATATCGTCGGCGATACCGTCCTGCCCGGCGACACGCTGTTCATGCCGGATTACGGCACGGCGCGCTGCGACTTTCCTGGCGGTGACGCCCGCCAGCTTTACCGGTCGATCCAGCGCCTCATGAAACTGCCTGACGAAGCGCGCATGTTTCTCTGCCATGATTACAAGGCGCCCGACCGCGATCACTACGCCTGGGAGACCACCGTCGGCGCCGAACGCACCGGTAACATCCACGTTCGCGACGGTGTGAGCGAGGACGAGTTCTACAAGATGCGCACCGAGCGCGACGCAACGCTTGCCATGCCCAAGCTGATCCTGCCCTCCGTGCAGGTGAACATGCGCGCTGGCCAATTGCCGCCCGCCGAGGATAACGGCGTTCAGTATCTCAAGATTCCTCTAAATACGCTGTGACCGCAATGAACGACTTCAATATGATGTGGCCGCTGGCAGGCGGTCTTCTTATCGGCCTGTCGGCAGGTCTCTATCTCCTGACGACCGGACGGATCGCCGGGATTTCCGGCCTTACGGCCGCTGCGATCGGCCTGACCGGCGCTGGCTTCAGCAAGCTCGGAATCGGCTTCCTGGGCGGCATTCTCGCCGGCGCGGCACTCGCTTCGGCCTTCATCCGCCAGCCCGAGGTCGTCGTCACATCATCAGCGCCACTGCTCGTCATTGCCGGCCTCCTGGTCGGTTTTGGAACGCGGCTCGGCTCGGGATGCACGAGCGGACACGGCGTCTGTGGCCTTGCGCGGCTGTCGCCGCGCTCGCTGGTCGCGACGCTGATCTTCATGACCGTCGCCGCGGCGACTGTCTTCGTCGTTCACCTTGTCACGGGAGGCCAGGCATGATGCTTGCAAGAATCCTTGCCGCGGTCCTGTGCGGTCTTCTCTTCGGCATGGGCCTCGTCGTTTCCGACATGATCAACCCGGCGCGCGTGCTCGCCTTTCTCGATATTGCCGGCAACTGGGATCCATTGCTCGCCTTCGTCATGGGCGGCGCCCTGCTTCCCTCTTCGATCGCCTACTGGATCCGCAAACGGCAGGCTGCGCCCGCCTTCGATGACCGGTTCCATGTTCCTGCAAACGGCCGCCCGGACGTCGCCTTGGTCGGCGGCGCTGTGCTCTTCGGTCTTGGCTGGGGGCTCGTCGGCCTCTGCCCGGGTCCGGCAATCGCCGCACTCACCACTGGCCGTTGGCAGGTCGGCCTGTTCGTCGCAGCTATGCTCGCCGGCATGATCTTCCATCGCTTGACTTTTGGTCGCCCTTCCCCGGCGACGCAATAATCCGGGAGGAGGAAACTATGTATCACCGCCGTTTCTCCGCAGTCGGCTCTTTCTGAAATGAGCGAACTCCCGGTCAGCGTCACGGTGGTCAGCAACGCTGCCGGCGACGTTCCACGCGCGGCCACCAGAACTCGGAAGCGCTCCCGTCTACCGGGAAAATGAAAAGTTGCCGCCTGAGCGAGCAGCCAACAGCAAGGTTTGGACATGTATCTGGAACCCATTCAATACGCGCTCGGCGCGTTTTCCGGCATGCTTGTCGGCTTCACCCTCGGCCTCTTCGGCGGCGGCGGCTCGATCCTTGCGGTACCATTGATGGTTTATGTAGTCGGCGTTCAGAACCCCCATCTCGCAATCGGGACAAGCGCATTTGCGGTTGCCGTCAATGCCTTCGCCAATCTCGTCGGGCACGCGCGCTTCGGCAACGTCAAATGGCGCTGCGCCGGGATCTACAGCGTATCGGGAATTGCCGGCGCTTTGATCGGGTCCACCGTCGGCAAGGTGGTGGACGGGGAGCACCTACTGATCCTGTTTGCCCTTCTCATGCTTGTCGTCGGCGCGCTGATGTTCAAGGGCCGAGGCGCTGAAGGAGATCCTGGCGCACAATGTTCACGCGAGAATGCGTTGAAGGTCGTTACGTTCGGCGGACTGACCGGCATCTTTTCCGGCTTCTTTGGCATCGGCGGCGGCTTCCTGATCGTCCCCGGTTTGATCGCGTCGACAGGCATGCCGATCCTTTTCGCCATCGGCTCCTCCCTCGTCGCCGTAACCGCCTTCGGTTTGACGACAGCTTTGAACTATGCGTTCTCCGGCCTCGTCGACTGGGCTCTGGCGGCGGTATTCATTGGTGGCGGCGTGATTGGCGGATTTATCGGTGGTTTCGCGGCCAGGAAGCTTGCCGCCCAAAAAGGCGCGCTGAATACCTTCTTCGCGCTCCTCATCTTCATCGTCGCCGGATACATGCTCTACAGGGGCTACCTCCAGATCACCGGAACCTAAGGCAAGCACAGTAGCGCAGCCCGCGATCCCGGCGGCGGCGACCCAAAAAGACCTTGGCAACCGGGATCGTGACGCTAAATTCCCTGAGCAAATTTCCCCGTCAGAAGAGCCGAAGGCGCCTGTGACCGGTCAGGTTGGAATGCCTGTTCAAGCGCACATTTTCCCCGGCGAGCCGTCACGCTGCCTTACGCTTTCGAAACGGTCCATGCGGGATTTCGGGTGGCGCAAAGCTCTCGGCGCTGGCGCGGTCCCAGCGATCGTGCCAATCGGCCAGCTCAATTATTTCCTCTCCCGCCACGAGAAACCCTTCGGGAAGGTAGGGGTAGGCTTCATTGCCGTCGAGGAACTCGTTGTCTTTTTGCCGGAACATGAAGTGGTAGGGCATGAAGTTGCTCGGATCGTTGAGACCGGCCGCTCCCGCAATTTCACCAAGCGCGCGCATGGTGTTGCGATGAAACCGGGCCACGCGGTCGCTCTTGTCTCCGATGTCGATCGCGCGCTGGCGTATGGGGTCCTGGGTCGCGATGCCGACCGGACATTTGTTGGTATGGCAGGATTGCGCCTGAATGCAGCCGATCGCAAACATGAAACCGCGCGCGGCATTGCACCAGTCAGCTCCGAGCGCCAAAGTGCGGGCGATATCGAATGCGGACACGATCTTTCCTGCGGCACCGATCCTGACCTGACTGCGGATACCGGCTCCGCGCAACGTGTTGTGAACGAAGGTGAGCCCCTCAAGCATCGGCATTCCCACACGGTTGGCAAACTCCACGGGGGCAGCGCCTGTACCACCTTCTGCGCCATCGACAACGATGAAGTCGGGAACGATGCCCGTCTGAAGCATGGCCTTGACCATGCTCATGAATTCACGCCGGTGGCCGATGCACAATTTGAACCCGACCGGTTTGCCACCCGAAAGCTCCCTCAGCTGGCCGACGAACCGCATCAAGCCGATCGGTGTGGAAAACGTGCTGTGTGCCGCAGGCGAGGTACAATCGATCCCCATGGCGATGCCGCGGGCTTCGGCGATTTCGGATGAAATCTTCGATGCCGGCAACATACCGCCATGGCCAGGCTTGGCACCCTGACTCAGCTTGATCTCGATCATCTTGATCTGGGGGTCCGCAGAAAGCCGGGCGAATTTCTCCGCAGAGAACTGGCCATCGTCGCCCCGGCAGCCGAAATAGCCGGACGCGACCTGATAAATCAGATCACCGCCCCCCTGGCGGTGGTATCGGCTGATGCTGCCTTCACCGGTATCGTGGGCGAACCCACCCTTTCGCGCACCCGTATTGAGCGCCAGTATGGCATTGGCCGACAACGCACCGAAACTCATGGCAGAGATATTGTAGAGGCTGGCATCATAGGGTTGCTTGCAAGCCGGGCCGCCGATCCGCACACGGAAATCCGTATCGGCGATGGTGACCGGTGTCGCTGAATGGGTAAGCCAGGCATAGCCGGAGCCGTAGACATTCTCGATTGTGCCGAACGGCCGTTTGTCCTCCTCGCCTTTGGCGCGTTGGTAGACAAGGCCGCGATCCTGCCGATTGAATGGAACAGCGTCGTTATCGCTTTCGATGATATACTGGCGGATCTCCGGTCGGATGCTTTCCAGCAGAAAGCGCAGGTGCCCGACGACCGGATAGTTGCGCAAGATCGCATGTCGATGCTGGCGCAGATCGCAAATGCCGAGAACGAACAATACGCCGCAGACTGCAGCAACAACGAACAGCCAGCCGGTGTAAAATATGGCGGCGCCAAGAGAGGCGAATGCAGCCACTCCGACACAACAGAACACAGCATAGCGCTGATTGGAAATGAGAGCCTTTACCATTGTTATCCGGTCCCAAAAAAGATCATGGCTATCGAGGGAGAAGCCGCGGTTCGAGAAGTTCGCCAGGTAGCGAACGACACGACCTCTCCCAATATCCATTCTTTGGTAACCGAATGTTTATGGGACGATAAATGAGGCCGGTCGCTCGCCGCTGTCTCAGGTGCTTAGAAGCTTGCGCCTTCCAGTTTCGCCATCAAAGCATCACGATCATCGATGGATTTCAGCCGCACCGTCAGAGCTGTGCTTTTGACGGGTACCTGAGGCGGGAGAGAGACGGCGACGCCCGGCAGGTTCTGAGCCGCCCAATCCTTGAAGCGGGGCAGTTTGTTCGGGCCACTGATGGGAAAGGTGTGGCTATACTTGAAGCTCATTGCTGGCTCTTTTCTGACAATAGGCAGCGGGCCCGACGCAAGAACGCATCCGGCGTGACCCGCAAGTTTCAATTTCGGAGTGGGGACAAAATCCTGGCGCCACGCTTGCCATCGCAGTCAGTAGCGCCAGGCGGTCAGCGTTCGGCGCTGACAATGCGAAAAGGAAGGATAAGGAACCGCTGACGAAAGCGGGCGACGAAAACAGTCGAAACCATCGACGCTACCTCACTCCGCGCAAGATTGCGCATGGCTGGATAGGCGATCCCACCCCGCGAAACCGACGGACTGCTTGAGGCGATCCGGCTTGGCCTCGAGTGCCCTCACAAATTCGGCGAGTTCCGCATCGTCAAGTTTGTCCGCCGCATCGCCGAGGGAAAACCAGCGCCGCTGCCTTTGCCCCTTTTCGCGCCAGTGGCTCAACGTTCCGCGCACTTTCATGCCGAACACGGTAACTCGGCAGCGGGCTTCCAAGCCACTGTCCAGTGCCTTCATGTACCGATACTCGGTTACCGGGGCGGGACAAATCTCACCAAAGATGCCGGCCTCCTCAAATGCCTCTCGCGATGCCGCAACAAGGAGATCGCGACCCTTCATCGGCCATCCCTTGGGCACGATCCAGCGGCCACGCCTGCGCGACGTGATCAGCAATACCTTCGGCTCGCCGTCGCGACGAATGCGCCAGGGAAGTACCCCGACCTGCTGCAATTCGTCCATGGCGTTGACTTCGGAGACTTGATCGTCAATTTTCGCCGCAGCGTTCATTGCCTGGCTCCTTTGCCAACCACTCGTTGTCCTGCATGACCGCGCAACAAGCCAGAACGAAGAGAAGCGGCGGCGATGTGGATTGGCGTTTCGCACAAGGGCGAACGGTTGGTCTCGCACGACAGGCGGCGGTCATAGGTGACGCAGATCGTCCCGGATCTCAAGAGAAGCATGGGCACACTCCATCGATGCGTCGCATATGCGACGCGAAATGAACCGCACTGTTCAATAGTGGGTTCCCGGAGCGGCGAGATCTGTGGCGGCGTTACAGGTTCAAGGCTGCCAGCTCCGGGTCAGGGAGCGCGCTTGATCGCAGAGCCTCGAAATTTTTACGAACGTTTCCATGCACATGTTATTGATTTGGCCATTGAATACGGCAATTTCAAGAAGCACGGTTCTATCGCGAGCTCGATACTGAGGAGAGGTCGTCGGTTGTGGCGTAAGCATTGAGAGAATGGTCCCGCAAGACCTTCGCGTGGGCGGCCCATTATGACGGCAAGCGTGCCAAGTTTGCCGCGCCGCCCCTCGCGGCGGTTAGTCTTCACCTCGATCAGGCGGCGGCGGTCGGTCCGCGACTTCCCCGTCTGTGAGCCACGGGCCAGGCGTTGCGTGACCACCAACCCTGGTGCCGCGCGCTTCGTCGGGGGCGCCACATCGCAATCCTGGAGGGGCATCGATTTTCCCCCTGATTACTCAGACGCAACGCGCGATTTCGCAACATCGGCAACGACCGAAAGGGCAAGCGAATTCGCATCCCTTGCCTTGTCGAAGATTCCGATCGGAGCCTTGATGCGGGCAAGGTCGGCCTCGACGTAACCGCGCTGCAGTAGGACCGCACAGCGCTTGGCATGGGTGCGCCGGCTTCCGAGCGCTCCGATGTAAAAGACTGGCGATGCCAGGGCACGCTCGAGCAATGCCAACTCCCGGTCAATATCGTGGAACAGGAGTGCGACGGCGGTGTCCCCGTCCAGTTGGTCCTGCCGAGGCACCTGACCCCGCTCAGCGGCTATGATTTCGTAGCCGGATGCGGCTGCGACGCGTGCCACGGCGTCAGCTTCCATGGGCGTCCCGGCGACGAGAAGCCTCTGCTGTGGGCGGTAGGCGCGCACGAAGCAATCCCCTTCCCAACCGGTCGCTCGCTCACCCGGCTCCAAGACCAGCGTCCGTTCGCGTGGATGGTAGCGCAGGCAAACGGGCGTGCGGCGCTCTAAGGCCGCAAGCGTTCGGCGCAGAACACGGGCGTCGCGAATGACGTGGATCGCGAGCGTGATCCCACCGCCGCAGGGCAGAACGATGTCGAGGAAGGGCGAACCTGCGCCGAGCCGAAGATTTCGGTCCATGTCATTTTGCAGCGCGATCACGGCTTCAGCCGCGACCGCTGCTTCGGTGCAGCCGCCGGAAACAAACCCGCAATAGAGGCCGTCGTGCCGCGCCACCATTTGCGCTCCGATGGCACGCGCCGCGCCGCCGTGGATTTGAACGAGCGTAACCAGGGCGGCCGCGTAGCCGTCCTCAACTGACTTTGCGGCAAAGCGCAGGATGTCGATCGCATCGTCCGAGAGGAAGGCGGCGCGGGGGGCTTGCGCAATTGTCTCCAGGTCGGGAGCAATGCGGCCAGTCATGCTACTCGGCCCCTGCCTGCGTTCCCTGCCAGCGCCGAACGATGCCAGGGTCGAGGTCGAAGAGGTCGAGCACACGGCCAACCGTGTGGTCGACCATCTCGCCGAGACTTTGGGGCTTGGCGTAGAAAGCAGGCACCGGCGGATATATGATGCCGCCCATCTCCGTGACCTGCGCCATGTTACGGATGTGGCCGAGATGGAGCGGCGTCTCGCGCAACATCAGCACGAGGCGGCGGCGCTCCTTCAGCACCACGTCGGCGGCGCGAGAGAGAAGGTTGTCGGTCGTGCCGGTCGCGATCTCTGCCAGGGTCTTTACCGAACAGGGCGCGACGATCATGCCGAGCGTCTTGTAGGAGCCGGAGGAACAGACCGCCCCGATATCCTTGTTCGAATGGGTGGTCGTGGCGAGCGCCTCAAGATCCTGCTTGGTAAAATCTGCCTCGGCCGCAAGCGTGATGCAGGCCGCGCGCGACATGATCAAGTGCGTCTCGATGTCGAAGTCGCGCAGCACTTCGAGGATGCGCTTGCCGTAGATCACGCCTGAAGCGCCCGAAATACCGACGATCATGCGTCTGGGCCGCGTCGTCATTGCCTATCCCACACTTTCAAGGAGCGTCGCTGCACGGGCGGATGCCTCGTCACTGATACGGGCGCGCACGCCGTGAAAATTCGGGCCGCGCGTGGCATCGAGGCCCATGCGTGAAGTCGTACCAATGCCGCTGGCCGATGGATCCAGCGCATTGCCCGGAAGGCCCTCGATGATGACGACATCCTTGTGGGGTTGGAAATGGGTGGCGAGCGCCCAAAGCACTTCGCTGTCGCGGGTGATGTCCACATCCGCATCCACGACGACGACAGTCTTCAGATACTGGTCCCAACCGAGGAGGCCGAGCATCACCTGTCGTGCCTCGCCCTCGCGCATCTGGTTCATCGATATATAGGCGTGAAAATGGGTGCCCGAGGAGGGGTAGTGCACAGCGGCAATCGAAGGAAAGCGAGCCTTCAGCTTTTCCACCACCTCCGCCTCGCGCGGCACACGGCCAAGGTTGAGGTGTTCGGCGGAATTCCCGCCGGCAACGCTTACGAGGATGGCATCACGCCGGCGCATAATGGTTTCGACGGTGAAAAGATTGTTCGTCGAGCGGTCGGAGGAATAGCCGGTGAACTCGCCGAACGGCCCCTCCTCCACGTGGGCCTCCGGATCCAGCACACCCTCCAGCACGATTTCGGCATGGGCTGGAACCCGGATGCCATATTTTGGCGTACGGACCACCTGAAGGGGTTCGCCCATCAGCCCGCCCGCCACGTCCCGCTCGTCCTCACCAAAGGCAAGGCGGGCGGACGCGGCGATCATGAAGAGCGGATGGCCGCCAATCACCATGGCAACCGGCATGGGTTCGCCCCTCTCTTTCGCCATGTTCATCAAGCGCCAGAGATGCCCGCGTGAATGCAGCGACGTCGCAAGCGCATTCTTCGAATGGATCATCGCGCGGTGGTAGCTGAGATTGCCGGCGCCGGTTTCCGGATGCTCGCCGATGATGACGCCGCTGGTAATGTATTTCGCACGATCCGTCTCGAAGTGCTTGAGCATCGGCAGCGTATTGAGGTCGACGGCATCGCCAGAGATGATCTCCCGCGTGATCGGTCCCTCTTCCAGGACCTCAGGCGTGAACGGCCGATTGGCGCGCGCCTGGTAGGCTTCGTGTAGCCTGTCGGCGGTCGAGCCAAGAAGCCGCCCGATGCGGTCGCGCGAGGCAAAAATGTTGCAAAGGACCTCGCTGCCGATGCCGCTTACGTTTTTGAGGTGCAGCATGGGGTGCTGGCCCCTGTCGGCCAGGTTCCAGATCAGCGCCGTCGCATCCTGGTCGTCTAGGACCGGCTGGTCGATGGTGATCACGTCCTCGGGGTGTTCTGCCCGGTAGTCGGCCAGGAAGCGACGAACGTCTTGCTTGTGGTACTCGGTCATATCTCGGCCTCGGCGCGGCGGTTGGATGACGGCGCCCCCCGGAAGGGCGCCGACGACTTGTTCAGGCAAATTCCTTGTGCTTCCCCGTGGCGCGGTCGACGCCGGCGTAGGAATCCTTCAGGCGCGCCTGAGCTTCCCTCAGGTCACGGGGCGGCGGCGACGGATCGATGCCGACGAGCTTGGCGATGTTGTTGCCGAGGTAACCTTCCAGATCGTCCTCGGACAGGTTGATGCCGTGCGGCGGATCCTTGCAGAGCACCTCCAGTTCGCGCAGCCACATGCCCGGATCGTTCGGCGGGCTGTCCGTGCCGAAAACGATCTTGTCCTTCGGCAGCTGCTGGGCGAATTCCACGATGCGCGACTGGAAGCACCAGCCGGATTCGCAGTAGACGTTCGGGGTGTCCATCGCCATCCAGAAGGATTCGAACGAGTAGTTACCGCCCGTCTGGATGCCGAAGTGACCGATGATGAAGTTGACCATCGGAAACTCGCGAATGATCGGGTAGAACATCGTCGGGATGGTGTACGGCCCGTCTCCCGTGTGGATGAGAACCACCACGCCGAGTTCGGCACATTTCTTCATTGCCGGACGCAACCAGTCGAGCGCCCGGTCGGGACGGTAGCCATGCATGTTGGCGTGCAGCTTCAGCATCTTGAAGCCGTATTCCTTGACGTGGAATTCCAGCTCGGCCGCGCCGTTTTCGGGTCCCCAGCGCGGGTTGTAGTTGAAGTTGCCGATGAAGCGGTCCGGGTATTTCTGGCAAAGCTCCGCGCAATAGGCCATGTAGTCGCGAATGCCTTCGCGGCCCTTGCGGTTGCCGTCGCGGTAACCGGTATTGCCCGGCGGCGGCTGGATGAAACCCATGTCGATCCGGCGCGGCTTGCCGTTGATCATGTAGGGACCGTCCATCAGCTTGAGCATGCGCTCGCCCGTGAAGGGTTCGCCCGTGTGGCGCCACGCCTCGTCGACGAGGTTGGTCGGGTGAAGGTGGGTATCGATGATCATTGTTCACTCCGTTCAAATTTACGCGGCAAGTGCTACGCCGTGCTGGCGCAGATACGCCTCGGCTTCCTCGACGGTCGCCGGTGGATTCGTCGCTTCCAGGCCGATCATCCGGGCGACGTTGTTGCCGAGATAATCTTCAAGCGTATCCTCATCGAGGTTGAGGCCCTGCGGCGGCTCGTGGCAAAGAACTTCCAGAAGGTTGATCCACATGCCCGGCTCGTTGGGCGGTGTGTCGGAGCCGAAGAGGATCTTGTGCTTGGGGAGCACCTTGGCGAATTCGACGATGCGCGATTGAAGGCACCAGCCGGATTCCACGTAGACACTCGGCGTGTCGAGCGCCATCTGCATAGGCTCGAACACGTAGACGCCGCCGGTCTGAACCCCGAAATGCGCCAGGATGAAGTTGACTTCCGGAAACTCGCGAATGATCGGATAGAACTCCGTCGGGATCGAGTACGGACCGTCACCGGTATGCACCTTCACCATCAGGCCGAGATCCGCGCACTTCTTCAGTGCCGGGCGCAGCCAGTCGAGCGCGCGGTCCGGGCGATAGGCGTGCATGTTCGCCTGCAGCTGCACCATCTTGAAATCAAACTCCTTGGCGTAGCGTTCGATTTCTTCGGCGCCATTCGTTGTGCCGTAGCGCGGGTTGTAGACGAAGCAGCCAAGGAACCGGTCGGGATGCTCGGTCACCATCTTTTCCGTGTAAGCCATGTACTGGCGGATGGCGGCCTTGCCTTCGAGATCCATCACCTCGTGGGTGTAGATGGTGTTGCCCTGCGGCGGCTGGATAAAGGCCTTGTCGATCCGGCGCGGCTTGCCGTTCACATAGTACGGGCCATCCATCATCTTGAGCAGTTTGTCGCCGGTGAACGGCGGTCCGTCGTGTCGCCAAGCCAGGTCCACCAGATCGGTGGGATAGCAGCTCAGGTCAATAATCATAGGTTTCTCCTGTCGTAGAGGGTCCGGTCGATGCGGGGCCGCGCGATGAACGCCATGCCGGCTGAAGCCGGACGTGGATCCGCGATTTCAGGAAATGCCGAAGACGGAGAGAACGGGCCGGCGCATAAGCTCCCAGGGCGGGGCGACCGGGCATTCCTCTTTTTGTCAGCATCGACATCGCAGCCTCATCTTCCAACAGACGGTGAGCAATTGTCGGTGCTTCTACTCGCCTTCAAAAGAACCACCCCGCGTGATTTCTGTCAACACAAAAATCAATCTAAGTCATTATTTTAAAATAGTTTTTTAGAACAAGCAGCAGCGACCGCCCGCGCTGGAGGTGCGCGGGCGGCTCAGACAGAAAGGCTTGCGCAGGCGCCCTCCGGCGGGAGACTCGCTGCTAGGGCACCAGGCATGCACGCAAGTTTCTGTCGATGCTGACACGATCGAGATTGCGGCCGATAAACACGAACTTCGACTTCCGCTTGTCTTCACCCCAGGCGTGGTCCGGGCGGAAATCGACAAGCTTGTGCACGGCCTGGAGCACAAAGAAGCGGTCGTCGCCGGCAACCGACACGATGCCCTTGGTGCGAAAAATGTCGCCACCGTGCTCGCTGAGATAGGTCTTGAGGAAACCTACGAGCTTCTCGCCATCGAAGGCTTCGGGAAAAACGAAGGAGTGGGAATTCACCGTCGCGTCATGCTGGTGTGGCCGCAGGGCGGATACATACGGACGTCCATGGTCATGGCAATGATGATGGTGCCCATGGGCGTGATCGGCATGGTCGCAACATGGCTCGGAGCAATCATGATGATGGTGGTGGTCAACGCCGTTATCGTCGTCCATGTCGATGTCGAGGATTTCCGCCCGCTCGCGCACATAGGACGGCCGGAAACCTTTGACGCCGAGGATGTTGGAGAGATCCACCTTGCCGTAGCTGGACCGAAGGATGGGCGCTGTCTGGTTGAGCCTGCGCAGCGAGGTTTCCAGCGAGCCGAGGGCTTCCTCCTCGGCAAGGTCTATCTTGTTGACGAGGATGCGGTCCGCCGCGACGATCTGGTTGACCGCCTGATTGTCGCTGCCGTCGAGAACCGGATCGTACAGGTGCTGGTCGATATGCATAGCGTCTACCAGCGTCACGACGGCGTCGAGCTCCACCTCGTCGGCCACGCTGCGGTCTACGAAGAAGGCGGTGGCGACCGGCGTGGGGTCGGCAAGACCCGACGTCTCGACGATGATGTGGTCGAACTTGTCCTTGTGGCTCAGGAGCTTCTTCATCACGTCGATCAGGTCGTTGCGCACGTCGACGAAGCAGCAGATGCAGCCGTTCTGCATCTGGAAAATTTCCTCGTCGGAAGCGAGTACCAGATCGCTGTCGACGTCGACCTCACCGTACTCGTTCTCGATCACCGCGATGCGATGGCCATGGCGCTCGGTAAGAATGTAGTTGAGCAGCGTTGTCTTTCCCGACCCCAGGAACCCGGTAAGGATCGTGATCGGGAGTTTCTGCTGGCTCGCAGGCTCGATATGCATGTTCATGCGCCCTTCTCCCTCAAGGCTTTGAGAACGTCTTCCGGAATAATCGGATAGTGGTGGAAGCGAATGCCGATCGCGTCGTAAATGGCGTTGGCGATGGATGGCCCGATTGCGATGATCGGGTCCTCGCCCACGCCCTTGGCGCCCCATGGGCCGCCCGGATCGGGCGCCGCCTCGAGAATGATCGTCTCAATATCAGGCATGTCCATGGAGAGCGGCATCTTGTAGTCGACCAGGCCGGCATTGAGTGAGCGGCCGGTCTTCTTGTCGATCAGGTAGTCCTCGGTCAGCGTATGGCCGATGCCCTGCTGGATGCCGCCTTCGATCTGGCCTTGCGCGGCGATAGGATGGATCACCCGGCCGACATCGTGCACCGGCACGACACGCTTGACCTCAACGATCCCGGTTTCCGTATCGACTTCGACCTCGGTGAAGTGCGCAGCGAACGAATAGGACTTCGTCGGTTCGTAGGTGCCGTTTGCGACGATGTTGGCGGCAGGAATCCCACGCGATGGGCCCATGGCTTCCGAAACCGTCATGGCGCGGTCGGGCTCGGCGGTGACGAAGACCTTGCCGTCGCAAAGGTCGATCTCATCCGACGACACCTGCAGTTTCATCGCTGCCCGTTCGAGCACGGCGGCGCGGACCTTGCCGGCGGCCATCTTGGCGGCGGTACCGACCAGATAGGTCGTGTGACTGGCGAAGGCGCCGATGTCCCATGGAACCACATCCGTATCGCCATGGATCACGCCCACGTCCTCGAAGCGCACGCCAAGTTCTTCCGCAACGATCTGCGCAAGAGCAGTGTGCGCGCCAGTGCCGAGGCCGGCCGCACCGGTCAACAGCGTCACCGTGCCGTCCTCGTTGATCTTCACGGTGGCGTTGCCCTGCTCCTTGATGCCGGGGTAAGCGGACGAGCCGTGCATTTCGCAGCCGATGCCCCATCCTTTGCGGATCTGCGGGCGCTTCGGGTCGGGCGTGCGGTCGCGGCTCCTGAGCCTCTTCCAGTTCAGGACGTCGATGCCGTGCTTGAGGCAGATTTCAAGCCCGTGGCCGATGATCGGATGGCCGGACGGCGCGATGTCGCCCGCCCGCACGACGTTCTTTAGCTTCAACTCCGCCGGATCCATGCCGAGCCGTTCGGCCGCTTCATCCATCTGGATGTCGAGCGCATAGTAGCTCTGCACCACCCCGTAGCCGCGGAAAGCGCCGTTGACCGGCGTGTTGGTGTAGACGCAGCGCCCTTCCAGCCGCACGTTCTCGCAGCGATAGAGCGAGGTGGCGGCAGTGGTGCCGACGATCGTCACGCCCGGACCGTGCGAACCATAGGCACCGGAATCATAAACCAGCTTCATGTCGCGGGCGATCAGCGTGCCGTCGTTCTTGAAGCCCTGCTTCAGCCAGATCCGACAAGGATGGCGCGAGCGACCGGCCACGAAGGTCTCGTGGCGGGTGAACTCCATTTTCACGGGCCGACGGGCTTCCTTTGCCAGCAGCGCACAGAGAAACTCGTGCTGGAAAACGTCCTGCTTGGCTCCGAAACCACCGCCCATATGATCGACGAGCACGCGCACCTTGGTGAGTGGCAGGCCGAGAACTTCAGCGAGGATGCCGCGGACCATGAAGGAGGTCTGGGTCGAGGTCCAGAAGGTCAGCTTGTTGGAGCCGTCCCAGTCGGCGATGCAGACGTTCGGCTCCATGTAGGCCGGATGTGGCCGCCCGCCGGCAAACGTGCCCTCGAGAATGAAATCCGCCTCGGAAAAACCCTTGTCGATGTCGCCGCGGTTGACGCGCACCGGATCGAGCACCAGGTTGCCGCCGGGGCCAACGTCGTGGATCAGCGGTGCGCCTGGCTGCACGGCGTCCTCCGGCTCGAAGACGGCCGGAAGCGCTTCATATTCCACCTCGATCAGGTCGAGCGCCTCGTCGGCGATCTCCTCGCTGATGGCCGCGACGGCGGCGACGCCCTCGCCCCAGAACCGCACTTTGTCGTCGAGGATGTACTGGTCCTTGGTGCAGGAGGCCGAGCGCGGATGCGGCGAGCCATAGTGCAGGACGCGCGGCACATTCTGATGGGTCAGCACTGCCTTGACCCCCGGATAGGCGAGCGCCTTGCTGACGTCGATCGCCTTGATGCGGGCATGGGCGATCGACGCGCGCTTGATCTTGCCATACAGCATGCCTGGGCGCTTGATATCGCCGGTATACTGCGCCTCGCCCGTCACCTTCTCGCGCACATCGTCGCGTTTGACGCTCTTGCCGACGATCCTGAACTCGCGCTGTTCGACAGGGGTGGTCATGTTCATGGTCTTGCAGCCTCCATCTCGCGCGCGGCGGATTTGATCGCGTCGAATATCTTGGTGTAGCCAGTGCAGCGGCAGATATTGCCGGAGAGCCCGAAGCGGATTTCCTCATCGGTCGGGCGCGGATTGTCGTCGAGCAACTTCTTCGCCATCATCAGAATGCCGGGTGTGCAGAAGCCGCATTGCGAGGCGCCGTGCCGCATGAAGGCATCCTGCAGGGGATGCAGCCTGTCGACATCGGGCTGCAGTCCTTCGATGGTCTCGACCGCGCGGCCCTCGGCCTCCACGGCAAGCATCAGACAGGCGTTGACCGGCTCGCCATCGACGAGCACCGTGCAGGCGCCGCAATCGCCGACGTCACATCCCTTCTTGGTGCCGGTGAGACCGACATCGTCGCGCAACGCATCAAGCAGAGAGCGGCAGCCATCGACGGCCATTTCGCGCGCCTCACCATTCACAGTGAAATCGACCATCCGTTTCATGCGAAAGTCTCCAATGCCTGCTTAATGGCGCGGCCAGTCAGGACGCCGACCATGTCGCGGCGGTAGTCTGCGCTGGCGCGGACGTTGCTGATCGGTGTGCATTCTTCCATCGCCTTGTCGGCGGCATTCCTCACCGCCGCGGCATCCAGCCTGGTGCCGCGCAGCATGGCCTCGGCCTGCGGCGCGCGCAGCACGGTCGCGCCGACCGCACCAAGCGCGATGCGGATATCGCTGCAGACGCCTTCCTCCATCGCCAGGCTGACGGCGACGCCAACGGTGGAAAGTTCCATCGCCTTGCGGCGACCGTGCTTGAGATAGGCCTTGCCGATATTGTCCGCCGCTGGCGGCACAGTGATGCCGGTAACGATCTCGCCCTTGGCGAGAACGGTCTTGCCGGCGCCGGTGAAGAATTCGGCGATCGGCACGACCCGCATGTCGGTGCGGCTGTAGATGTGCACGAAGGCGCCGTCCGCGACCAATGGCGGAATGGTATCGGCCGACGGCGAGGCGCGACAGATATTGCCGACGACGGTTGCGCGGTTGCGCACCTGGATGGAGCCGAGCGAGGCGAGTGCGGAACGCAGGTTCGGATATCGCTGGCGCACCAGCGACAGGTTCTCCAACCGGCCGACGGTGACCAGTGCGCCAAAAGTCAGGCCGCGCGTCTCGTCGTAGGTGATGTCGGACAAGCCAGGAATCTGCTTGATGTCGACGACGTTGCGCACGCGGCGCAGCCGTTCGCGGATCTCGACCAGCAGGTCCGTGCCTCCATTGAACACAAATGTGTCGTCGCCGAGTTCGGTGAGAAGACGGGAGGCATGCTCCAGCGTTTCCGCCCGATGATAGTCGAAGCGTCTCATGGAATTCCTCTTGGGGTTCGGAGCTCCGGCGGCGCGCGGCCGCCGGACTAAGGGTGTTGCTCTCTAGGCAGGGTCGGCAGCGGGCGTGCCGTCCGTAAGCTCGGCCTCCTCCGGCTCTTTCGCCGGAACACCGTTGAAGAGAATGTTGAGCAGCGCTGCCGCGAAGGTGCCGACGAGGACGCCGCTGTGCAGGAATTTTTCGATCGCCGCGGGCAACTGGTCGAAGATGTTTTCGGCGACAACCGGCACCATGGCGAGGCCGACGCTGACGGCGACGATGTAGAGGTTGCGCCGATTGGCCACGAAATCCACCTTCGACAGGATTTTCACGCCTGTCGCCGAGACCATGCCGAACATCACGATGGCAGCGCCGCCGACGACGTAGCTCGGGATCGAAGCGCTAACGAAGGCAACCTTCGGCAGCGAGCCGAGCAGGATCAGGATGACGCCGCCCGCCGCCACCACGAAGCGGCTGAGCACGCCGGTGATCTGGAGAAGGCCGACATTCTGCGCATAGGTCGTGTAGGTGAAGGTATTGAGGAGGCCGCCGATAATGTTCCCGACACCGTCGGTTCTTAAGCCCCGGGTCAGTTCGGCCTGGGAGATCTTGCGACCGGCCATGTCCCCGACCGCCAGGAATTGACCTGTCGATTCGATCATCATAACCGTCATGACCGCACAGAGCGACAGGATCGACCAGAACTCGAAGATCGGCCATCCGAAGGCGAGCGGGTGAATGATGCGCACCCAGCCGGCCTCCCCAACGCCGTGGAAGTCCACCTTGCCGGCAGCGATCGCGATTACGAAGCCGACACCGATGCCAAGCAGGACCGCAAGATTGGCCATGAAGCCCTTGAGAACGCGGGTGAGCAGCAGGATCGACAGGAGCACGATAGCGGCGACGGCGAGCGCGAAGGGCGCGCCATAGGCGGGGTTCGGGATCATGCCATCCGGGCCCTTGATCATCGGCTGGCCGCCCGCTGCCCAGTTCACACCGACGCGCATCAACGAGAGGCCGATGACCAGCATGACCGTGCCGGTCACAACAGGCGGGAAGAAGCGCACCCAGCGGCCGAAGAACGGCGCGACCAGGATCGTGAATATCCCGGAGCCTATGACGGCGCCAATGACGCCCGGCATGCCGAGATCGGGATTGGTGCCTGTGGCGATGATCGAGGGGACGGCGGTGAACGAAATCCCCATCATGATCGGCAGGCGAATGCCGACGTTCCAGATGCCAAGCGCCTGGATGAGGGTAACGATGCCACAACAGAACAGGTCCGCACTGACGAGCATCGCGATCTGTTCCTTGGGCAAGTGAAGCGCGCTGCCGACAATGAGTGGCACGGCGACCGCTCCGGCATACATGACGAGAACGTGTTGCAGGCCCAGAGCCATCAGGCTCGGGATCGGGTACATCTTTTCGACTGGATCCGTCGTATCGGGCTTACGCATTCGCTTTCCTCCCAGCGAACAGCTTCCGGCGCGGTGGGGCATCTTGGCCTCATGATCTTTTAACCGCACGCCGTACACCGCGGATCATGCGGCTGGCCAAATCAGCAAACAATCGGCACAATTAGATTTATTCATATAGTAATTGAATGAATGGATCGCGATGGACATCACGCTGAAGCAACTTCGGGCCTTCGTCACAGTGGCCAACCTCGGGCAATTCACCCTGGCGGCCGACAAACTCGGCTCGTCGCAGTCGGCCGTCAGCACGCTTGTGCGCCAGCTGGAGCAGAACCTCAATCTGCGCCTCTTCGACCGTCACACGCGACTTCTGCGCCTCACGGAGGCGGGCACGGACATATTGCCGGTCGCATCGCGCGCCGTGGCCGACATTGAAGGCATGGTCGAGAGCTCGCGCGAATTGAATGCGCTCCGGCGCGGCAAGGTTTCGATCGCGGCCGGAACCGTGCAGGCGGCCCTGATGCTGCCGCAGCTCGTCAACGCCTTCAACAAGCTCTATCCCGAGATCGCTGTCGCCCTGCACGATGTCGCGGAGAAAGCCGTCTTGGAACAGGTCGCCAACAGCTCGGTGGATCTCGGCATCGGCACGGTACCGGAGGACGACAGCGAACTCATGGGCACCCGGCTTACGACCGACGAATTCCTCGTCGTCCTTCACCCGGACGATCCGCTCGCCAAGCTGACCGAGCTGCGTTGGACGGATCTTGTCGACCGCAAGCTGATCGGGCCGCAGCGGGGCAATCCGATCCGAGATCGCCTGGAGAACGAACTGGCGCGCAACGGCATCGTCCTGCCCTTCGACAAGACGATGCAGGAGGTGGCGCTGCCGCTGACAATCATCGGCATGGTCGAGGGCGGTCTCGGCGTCGCGATCATGACCTCGGCGGTCACGCGCCTCGCGACTTCGATGGGGCTCGTCGTGCGGACGCCGACTGAGCCGCACATCAAGCGGGAGGTGAGCCTGATCCAGAAGCGCGCACGTTCGCTCTCGCCAGCCGCCCGACGGTTTCGCGACTTCCTGCTGAAATCCGTGCATTGAGCCTTTGTCTTGGAGGGTCGGCGGATCCGCATCCCGGGCCACCGGCCTGCAATTGACCGCGCAAGGCTTCGAGCGTTATCTGGTGGCGCTGCTGGACCGCAACGTTGCGGGCAGGCAGGGCGCAGCCGCGCGACGCTGCGCGCGGGTAGCCTTCGGGCCAACCGCCGCTCCCAGCCCAACCAAGACCAGGAGCACCCATGGCCCATTCTCTGAAAAGCCACACCGATGCGGACCGTCACAACCGGCCCGACCTTTCCACCGACGCCGTCCGTACGGCGAAGGAAGACCTTGCCGCCTGTTTCCGCATGGCAGCCCGCAACGGTTTTGAGGAGGGGATCTGCAACCATTTTTCGGTGGTCGTGCCTGGCCACGACGATCTCTTCATCGTCAACCCCTACGGCTATGCCTTTCGCGAACTGACGGCGTCAAAACTCCTCGTGTGCGACTTCAATGGCACTGTCATCGACGGCGAAGGCGAACCGGAGGCAACGGCCTTCTACATTCATGCGGAGATACATCGCCGACTGCCGCGGGCAAAGGTCGCCTTCCACACGCACATGCCCCATGCGACAGCGCTCTCCATGACCGAGGGTGCGCCGTTGATCTGGGCCGGTCAGACAGCGCTGAAATTCTACGGCCGCACTGCCGTCGACGGAAACTACAATGGTCTGGCGCTCGACCATCAAGAGGGTGCACGCATCGCCGCGGCCGCTGGCGACGCTGATATCGTTTTTCTGAAACACCACGGCGTTCTGGTTCTGGCGCCCACGATCGCACAAGCCTGGGACGACCTCTATTACCTCGAGCGAGCGGCCGAAGTGCAGGTGCTCGCCATGTCGACAGGCAGAGAGGTCTTGCCGGTCGACTCGGCAATTGCGCAGGCCGCCTACCGACAGATGCGCGAAGGCGATGCCGCGTCGGCACAGGCCCATCTCGCTTCCATTCGTCGCCAGCTGGATGTCGAGGAACCACAGTATCGTCACTGATTTTTGGGCGGCCGTCTGCCGTAGGCGATGGGTCTCAACCTGGGCCCATCGCAGTTGCAATACTTTGATTGAGCTTACGTTTTTCTTCGACTGCTTGTAATCGCACGTATTATCGACATTAACAATTAATACGATTCCTTTATCAAATAATTGAAATAATGAATTTGTTTGAATTAATCGCCCGTGCTTAATCTTCCGCCATGACAAGAAGGTGGGGACGGAATGGCACGTGATAATCCAACGGCGTCGCTCGCAAAACTGACCGGCGGTCAGTCCTTTGCTCTCACGGGCGGAAGCGTCATTCATGACGACGGCTCGCAATCGGTGAGCGACATTGTCGTCGGCGCCGACGGGCGCATCGCCATTGTCGAACCCTTTCTCGACACCGGTTCCTACAGCGCCCATGTGGATATTACAGGCATGCTCGTTTCGCCGGGTTTCGTCGACGCGCACCAGCATCTCGACAAAACGGGGGTGCTGCGCTTTACCCCCAATCCGTCAGGCACGCTCCAGGGCGCCCGCGAAGCGTTCGCGAAATATGCCCGTACCGCCGGCCCTGACGACATTCGCAAGCGCGCAACGCGCACAATCGGGCGATGTCTTTCCCGCGGCACGACCGCAATCCGTAGCCATATCAACGTCGACAAGGATGCCGGCTTCCACGGCATAGAGACGCTGGCCGCCATTCGCGATGCAGAGAAGCACCGCATCACGCTTCAACTGGTCGCCTTCATGACGCCCCATCCCGGCCAGGATTTCGAGTGGCTGGGCAAGAATATCGACGGCGCCGTTGCGCTCGCCGATGCCGTCGGCGGAACGCCCGCCGTTTCCGAGGATCCGCCGCGTTACCTCGACATTTTGTTTTCCGCGGCAGTGAAGTCCGGCAAGCCGATCGACCTGCATCTCGACGAACACCTCGATGCCGGGGTGCATCTTCTCGACGCCGCTCTCGATCGCGTGGAGCGCTTCGGAATGCAGGGGCGCACCGTCTTCAGCCACGTCTCTGTGTTGAGCGCCCTGCCCCGTCGGCAATACCAGCGGATAGCCGAGCGCCTGCACAAACTGAATGTCGGCGTCGTGACGCTGCCTGCTGCAAATCTCTATCTGCAAGGCCGCGACTACGAGGTCCTGCCGCCGCGCGGGTTGACGCGCGTCGCCGAGCTGTATCGTGCCGGCATCACCGTCGCCACGGCCTCGGACAATATCCAGGACCCCTTCGTCCCGACCGGCTCGGGCGACATGCTGGAAATCGCCCGCTGGACGCTACTGGCCGGCCACCTGCGCGGAGACGAGCTCGCCGCTGCGCACAGCATGATCACGACGGCCCCTGCCCGCCTGATGGGCCTTGGAAAGGCCTATGGCCTGAGGCCCGGCGCGCGCGCTGACTTCGTGGTCACCGACTGCATCGATACCGACATGCTGGTTGCCGGCGGACCGGATCGGGCCTTCGTCTTCTCGAACGGGCGCCTGGTCTCGCAGAGCGCCACCGAAAATATCCGCCTGAAGGAGAACGCATAAAAGGGAACGGCTGCTCCGGGGGGATTGGGACTTCAATCTAATGGGAGGAATGAAATGATAACTGAGATTTCACGTCGTTTACTGCTTGCGTCCACTTTCGGAATGGCCCTGACCGGAATGCTCCGCCAGGACCTCGCTCATGCAGAAGACTTCAAAATGGGCCTTCTGGTGCCCGGTAGCGTCTCCGAAGAAGGATGGAACCGGATCGGTTACAACGCGCTTAAAGGCGTGGAGGAGCAGCTTGGCGCCAAGATCAGCTATGTCGAGCTTCAGCAGAACCCGGCTTCCTTCGAGAAGGCGTTTCGTGACTATGCCAGCCAGGGCTACAAGGTCATTCTCGGCCACGGCTTTGAATTCCAGGACGCCGCGCGCGATGTCGCACTCGACTATCCGGACACATTTTTCCTCATTTCGTCGAGCGCGATCCACGAAGGCAACGTCATCGGACTCAACACCGATACAAGCCAGCCCTTCTACCTGATGGGCGTCATCGCTGCAAAAATGGGCGGCAAGGCCGGGCTCGTCGGCGGCATGGAAATCCCGCCGATCCAGCAGGCCTTCACCGGCTTCAAGAACGGCGCAAAAAGCATCAATCCGGACTTTGCGATCAGCGAAGCCTATATCGGCAACTTCACCGATACGATGGCCGCCAAGGAAGCCGCATTGAGCATGATCTCGCAAGGCGCGGACTTTGTCGTACCGAACGCCTCGGGCGCCACTGTCGGCGGCTATCAGGCCATCGCCGAATCCGGGCCGAACGTGCGCTCCTTCTCGATCTTCAGCGACTTCACCGAAGTTGCGCCCAACAACATTCTGGGGCTCTACGTTGCCGACTACGCACAAGGCGTGGTCGAGGTGGTCCGCGCGATCAAGGAAGGCCACCCGCCGGCGGAAAACGTCGTTTTCGGCCTGAAGGATCCCAAGGTCATCTCGTTTACCTTCCGCGACGACGGCCCGGTCACCGTGCCGCAGGACATCCGCGCCGAGGTGAAGGCGATTAGCGACAAGATCGCCGCTGGCGAGATCAAGACCGGCGCAGAGTAGCCGTCTCCATGCTGCGGCAGGTCGTCCGGCCGCAGCCCTCCCGCCTCACACCAACATCCGGACCGACCCATGGCTGAGATAAACCAGGGAGTGCGTGAGACCGTGAATTCTCAAGCAACCCAAGCCTTCTACCGGACGCTCTCGCAATGCGCGATCAGCGCCCTTACACCCATCGCGGCGGTTCTCGTTGCACTAGCTTTCGGCGCAGCCCTCCTCTGGCTCAACGGCTTCGACGGCAGCGACGTCGTCACCGTGATGGTCCTCGGGTCGTTTCAGGACACGCGTTCGGTCGGAGAAATTCTCCTCAAGGCTACGCCCCTTATCCTGATCGGCGCAGGTCTCTGCGTCGCCTTCCGCTGTTCGATCTGGAACATTGGCGCCGAGGGCCAGCTCTATGTCGGAGCAATTGCCGCAACCCTTGTCGGCACGAGCATCGACGGACTTTCCGTCTGGGTGCACGCACCGCTCGTGATGCTGGTCGGTGCGTTGGCGGGTGCCGCCTGGGCCGGGATTGCCGGCTACCTGAAGGTGCGCTTTCAGGCGAGCGAGATCGTCACCACGATCATGCTCAACTACATCGCCCTTATCCTCACGAGCTACCTCGTCACCGGCCCGATGCGCGATGCGAGCGCCGCCTATCCGCAATCGGCAAGGCTGGTGCGTGAAGCCTGGACGCCGCGCCTGGTGACCGACCTGCGGCTTCACATCGGCATCCTTGTCGCGGTGGTTCTGGCCGTTGCGCTCTACATTTTCCTGCGAAGAAGCAGTCGCGGCTTTGCCCTGCGCGTCGTCGGCCTCAACCCGCATGCCGCCCGCTATGCCGGCATGAACGTCGCACGAAACGTGATGATCGCCATCTGCATCAGCGGCGCGATGGCCGGGCTTGCCGGCGCCTTCGAAGTGGCGGGCGTCACCCGCCGGCTCTATCAGAACATCTCCCCCGGTTATGGCTTCGAAGGCATCGCTGTGGCGCTGCTGGCAGGAAACAATCCGTTGGCGGCGATCCTCTCTGGCGGGCTGTTCGCGACGCTTCGCTCCGGTTCGGAAGTCCTGCAGATCAACTCGCAGGTCCCGCAGGTCCTGGTGCTGGTCATCCAGGGCATCGTCATCCTTTCGGTCGTCGCTTTCGCCAAGCTGCGCGACATCCTCAGGATCGTGGCTTGAAAGCATGGAAACTCCCGCGCGGTAAGTGCCGTAGCGGGAAAACAAAATCTTTGGCTACATTCCTAGAGGGTCGAACCCATGGACGACATAATATCTCTCACCTTCCTCGCGACGCTCGTCGGCGCCGCTTGGAGGCTTGCCACCCCCTTGATTTTCGCCTCGATTGGCGAGGTCTTTTCCGAGCGCGCGGGCGTCCTAAACATCGGCCTTGAAGGCACGATGCTCGTCGGCGCATTCTGCGGCTTCGCTGCGGCCTCGGCCACCGGCAACATTCCGCTCGGTCTTTTCGCGGGCGTTGCCGGTGGCATGCTGTTCGGGCTCGTCTTCGCCTTCTTCACGATCACAATCAAGGCGGACCAGATCGTCGTGGGAGCGGCACTCAACCTGCTCGGCATGGGTCTGACAGCCTTCCTGTTCCGCACCTATTACGTTTCGACGGGCAAGGGCATCGAGATTGCCCAGCCGGTCCATATACCTTGGCTGAGGGAGCTACCATTTCTGGGCGAAGCGTTTTTCCGGCAGAACCTCATCGTCTATTCGACGATACTCGTCGCTATCCTTGCCACCCTCGTGCTCTACCGCACCTCCTTCGGCCTGACCCTTCGCGCCGTCGGCGAGCACCCGAAAGCCGTCGACGTCGCCGGCCGCAGCGTCCTTGGCTATCGCTATGCCGCCGTTCTCGTCGGTACCGGGCTTGCGGGCCTGGGAGGCGCGTTCCTGACGCTCGGGCACTCCAACCAGTTTATAGAAGGCATAACGTCCGGCCGCGGCTTCATCGCACTTGCCGTCGTGGTGTTTGCCCGCTGGTCGCCGATCGGGGCATTCTTCGTCTCGCTGCTCTTCGGCCTCTTTTATGCCCTGCAACTCATGCTCCAGGCTCAGGCCTCGATCGTCGTGCCCTATCAGGTACTGCAGGCGCTTCCCTACATCATGACGATCATCACGCTCGTCGTTTTCCGCGGCAAAGGTGCCGCACCTAGCAAACTCGGCCAGCCCTACGAGATGAGGTGATCGACATGTCGACAAGACCGTTCCTACGCCTCGACAACATCCGCAAGCGGTTCGGCTCCATCGTTGCCAGCGACGGCGTGTCGCTCGAAATCGAGGAGGGCGAAGTACACTCGCTGCTCGGCGAAAACGGCGCCGGCAAGAGCGTGCTGATGATCATGATATGCGGCATGGCCCGGCCAGATGAAGGCGATATCGTCTACAAGGGGCAGTTGGTGAGTTTCGCCAGCCCGCGCCACGCGATCCGCCAGCGCATCGGCATGGTGCATCAGCATTTCATGTTGGTGCCGAACCTTACGGTTGCGGAAAACTACATCCTCGGCCAAGGTTCGGCGCTCAGCGTCATCTCCGACGTGGACACGGTCCACCGAAAGATCCGCGAACTTTCCGAGCGCTACGCCCTCAACGTGCGTCCCGATGCAATTGTCGAAGATCTCTCAGTCGGCGAGCAGCAGCGGGTGGAAATCTTGAAGGTGCTGTTTCATGGCATCGACCTACTCATCCTCGACGAGCCGACCGCCGTTCTTACCCCGCAGGAGACCGACCGTCTCCTCTCCCTCATGGGCGATCTCGTGAAGGATGGAAAGACCGTCGTCTTTATCTCGCACAAACTGGACGAGGTGATGCGCGTCAGCAATCGCATCAGCGTCATGCGCGACGGGCGCGTCGTAAACACGGTCAAGTCAGCGGAAACGAATGCGCGGGAGCTCGCCCGCATGATGGTGGGGCGCGACGTTCGCACGGAGCTTCCGCGCGACCCTAAGCCCCCAGGCCGGGTCGTACTCTCGGTGGAAAACCTTGCCTGCCGCGCTGAGACTGGCCTTCCGGCCGTGCGCGGCGTGAGCTTCGATGTGCGCGCCGGGGAAATCGTCGGCATCGCCGGGGTTTCCGGCAATGGCCAGACGGAACTCTCGCTCGCGCTATCCGGCCTGTTGTCCGTCGACACCGGGCGCGTCGCTCTCAACGGACAGGACATAACCGGGCTTGATCCCGCCGCGATCAATGCCAGGAGCTTTTCCCACATACCGGAAGACCGGCACAAACATGGCATCGTGCTTCCGCTGTCGCTCAGCGAAAACAGCATCCTCCAACGCTACGACCAAAAACCCTTCGCGAAGGGCGGCATCCTGAACCGCCGAGCAATTGGCGAGCACACCCGCGATTTGATCAAACGTTTTGGAGTGAAGAGCAGGGACGAAAACCAGGCGATCGGTGCGCTGTCCGGCGGGAACCAGCAAAAACTCGTTGTCGCGCGGGAACTGGCACGCAATCCCGATTTCATCCTCGTCAATCAGCTTACCCGCGGCATCGATATTGGCGCCATGGAGTTTGTAATGGAGGAGATGCTGAGGCAGCGCGACAGCGGCCGCGCCATTCTGCTGATCTCCACGGAGCTCGAGGAGCTGTTTGCAATCTGCGACCGCATCCTCGTGATGTTCCATGGCGAGATCCTTGGCGAACTGCCGCCGGATCGCAACCGCCTTGATGAACTCGGCTTGCTGATGGCGGGCAACAAGGAAACAGCCGGCACTTGTGGGGTAGACAAGAGGAGCCTTGGCAGGCTTTGATAGAGGCACGATAACCAGGAGGCCGCGCGTACATGAACATAACCCTGCGGCAACTCAGGGCCTTCATCGCAGTCGCCGAGCTCGGCCAGTTCAACATCGCCGCCCGCAACCTTCATCTCACCCAGTCTGCGGTGAGCATCCTCATCCGCGACCTGGAAGCGGAGATGGGCGTGCGTCTGTTCGACCGGCATACGCGCATGGTCTCCCTCACTCTTGTCGGCCAGGAATTTCTGCCGCAAGCAGGAAAGATTCTGAAGGACTTGGAACTTGCCGTCGGCGACGTGCGCGACAACGCTATGCTGAAGCGCGGCCAGGTGACGATCGCCGCAGCGATCGTGCTCGCTGCCACCATCGTTCCGCCGATCATTGCGCGTTTCCTGCGCATGTACCCGGAGATCTCCGTCAATATTCGCGACATGCCCGAGGAACAGATCACCCCGGCGCTCAAGCGCCACGAGGTCGACATCGCTGTCGGCACACTCTCCGAGGAGGATCCGGAGATCACCGCGACGGCCTTGATGCGCGACAAGCTGATGCTCGTCTGCCGGGAAGATCATCGGTTTGCAAAACGCAAATCGGTGCGTTGGGCACAACTCGAGGACGAAACCCTGATTACGCTTGCCGCCGCCAATCCACTACGCAACATCGTCGAGCACAATCTTATCCGCGTCGTCCCGAACTATCGACCGAAGTACGAGGTGCGTTTTTCGACGACCGCAATCAGTATGATCGCTGCCGGGATGGGTGTTTCGGTGCTGCCGGAGAATTCCGGACAACTCGCCTCGGCCGTCGGGGTGACCACAATCGATCTCATTGACCCAATCGTCATGCGCGACGTCTCGCTCCTTCAGCGGCGCCATCACAGCCTTTCGCCCGCTGCCGAGCATCTGAAGGCAGCCTTCATTGCCAGCGCTACGAGAGACAATTGAGTGTTTCGACAACTCCCTAGTAGCTCCAGGAGTTTACGCGGAGCAGGGATTCAAACCGTACACCATGCGATCTCTTGAGCAGGCTTCCTGCTTAGAAAGCGGAACTTCCTGCCGCCCACGCCGAACTCGGTGCGGAATACCAATTCGAACGACCCAACGACGGAAAGATCCTAACCGGCGACTTGTCGGAAGCAAGGCCCTCGCCATGGTCGTTCTCACTCCGCTCGGGCTTCAGAATGCTGGTGAACGACAACCTCCAGATCGAAGTAACGGGCGGCTATTTGAGCTTCGGCCAGAAAGATCTCGATGTCTGGGAGGGCAAGCTCCACGTGGCGTGGAGCTTCTGAGATCGTAGAACGGCGCTGACGAAATCAAAATGGGCCCCGCCTCCGATCCTTTCCACCGCCGCCCAGCTCGCACTGGGCTGAGCATCTACGCCAATGACGTTCAGCCAGGCGGCTCTTCGGGATACGCGCCCTGGATGGATTTCTCGGCGCCTTTCCTGAACATACACCGCACCGGCGGCCATTCTCCAGCGACGGAAACGCCGGCGCCTCAATGCGAATTCCTGGACCTGATCTGACCGGCGTCCCGGAGCCGTAAAGCTTTGCATAGTTCCGCCCGTGCGCATCAGCATGGTCACCATATAATGTAAGATCAACATCGGGATAAAATCAAAACCGATCCGCGGCCGGTTTCGCGCGGACCCGATCGATGCGGCTGAGAGAGCATGCGTTTCCTGCCCGCCTTCAACTTCATGTTTCAATTTTCATGGCACGTTGAAAACGGCCGCCGTGATCTTCGCGGCGGCTTTGCTTTTGAAGGTCAAACACTCAGAACTGTTTTGAGGCCGTCGCTCTTCCGCCAACTGATTTCTGTCCATCGCCCTCGATGTTGAAAAGCAGGCTTGCCTCAAGCATCCAGAGATCGGCGGTCTCCAGCGTCAGACCGGCGGTAAGTGAGCCAAACGCTCCCGAACCGTCGAGACCTGAATAACCGCCAGTAACACCAAGTTTCGGTGTCAGCGTCGATCCGTTCTCCACCGTGAAGGATCGGGCGATCTCGGCCCCAAGGCTCACGCGGAACTGTTCCGCGTTGAAACCATCTATGGTGAGTTCGTCGCCCGCCGCGTTGCCTACCGAATAGTCCTCGACCTCCTCGTTGAAGTAGACGGCTCTAAGTTCCGGCGTCAGGACCGTCACCTCATCAAGCTGCCACTCACCCATGAGCGCGGTGTCGATCATCCAGCGCGTCGTATCGAAGCCGCCGTCCCAGAAGGCGGTGTCAATGTCGTTGGCGGAGCCGCCATAAAGAAGGCTCGTATCCCAGAACACACCCTTGCCGATCTCGAAGGAGGCATAGGGACCAGCCAGCCAGCCGTTGCCAGTCAGCTCGGCGTCGGCGTCTGTCGGATCGGTCATCCGGTCGAAGTGGAACGACAGGCCGACCAGCGCCTTCTCCGAAAGCAGGTAGTCAGCTCCCAAGCTGATCATGCCGAAGCTGCCCCATTTTCCGCCGTTCTCCTCCCGATTATGCGCCATCAGCGTGCCGTCTATCCAAATGTTGAACGGTGAGGAATAGCCGCCGGCGACGCCGTCCGCGCTGTCACGCGCCGATTCCATTTGTATAAGGCTGGTCGAGAAGCTGGCGGTCACGCCTTCTTCCGATGGCGTCATGCGGGCGGTGACCGGATTGGTGGCGTTCTTCACCTGTCGGCGATCCAGAAGACCCGGAACCTTGATTGTCGATGAGATCATGCTCTGCCGCGTCCGGACGAAGCCATGCACGAGACCATCAATCGTCTCGGCGACCTTGGCCGGATCGTAGCCGAGCTTGTAGGTCACGGTCCCGCTGTCTGAGGCTCCGAGTGCGCTCGTCAGCGTGAAGCCGACCCGTACCGTGCCGGAGAAGGCTGGGTCCGGGATAAACTTCAGATACCAGCCGAGAGGAGCGGAGCCGCTCGCCTGTGCGAATTCTCCTCTGACGATGCTCGCCGTGCCGGCATTAGCCGGTTCCACGAAAGTCCACTTGGCGTCGGTGAACGGACCGCCAGTGGACCCGTGCACCAGATTGACATTGGCTGGCGTTCCGCCGGCCGCAACGTCGATCGTTTTGTCGGTGACGGTGACGATGCGTTCTTTCACCGTGAGCGTGTAGCTTACCGTTCCGCTCGCACCTGATCCGTCGCGCACCTCGATTTTAAAGCTGTATTGCTTCACTTCTGCGTTTGCATTGAGCGGGCCAGTCAGTTCGCCAGTAGAGGCGTTGAGGACCATGCCCGCCGGCAGTTCGCCCGAGGCGAGACTGTAGGTCAGCGTTCCTGTTCCGCCTGTCGCGGAAATCTGCTGGCTGTAATCCTCGGCTGGCATGGCCTCTGCCAACCTGCCTCCCGCTGGCAGGAAGGAGAACGTCACCACAGGCTTTACTGCCACTGTGTAGCTCTCTGCAGCGCTATTGGGCGGGACAGCGCTGTCGGTTGCCGTGATCGTAAAGCTGTAACTTCCAGCCGTGGTCGTGGTTCCGCTTATCGCACCGGTCGCAGGATCGAGCGTCAATCCGGACGGAAGCGTTCCCGCAGTAACCGCATAGCTGATCGGGGCCGTGCTGCCGGAAGCGCTCGCGGTTATCGACTGGCTATAGGCAGTTTCGGCCCTTCCGGCCGGCAAAGCCCCACCTGCAGGGGAGAAGACGAACGTTGGAGCCGCAACCGTGACAGTGACGGCCGCCGAGGTTGCAGCCGCATTATTGGTATCGCCGGCATATTCGGCGGAAATGGAATGCGGGCCGAGGGTGAGCGCCGAGGTGACAAAGGTCGCCTTGGTACCGATGATCGTACCGGTCCCCAGCGTGGCGGCGCCGTCCCTGAAAGTGACGGTGCCGGTGGGTGATGCACCACCCGCCAGCGTCGCGGTGAAGGTAACCGGCGCACCACGCGCAGGATTGCTGTTAGAAGCCGAGACGGAGATCGTCGGGGTAACCTGTCCGACCGTGACCGTGACAGCCACCGAGGCTGCAGCCGTGTTGTTGCTGTCGCCGGCATATTCGGCGGTAATGGAGTGCGGGCCGAGGGCGAGCGCCGAGGTGACAAAGGTCGCCTCGGTACCGGTGATCGTACCGGTCCCTAGCGTGGCGGCGCCGTCCTTGAAGATGACGGTCCCGGTCGGCGATGCGCCACCCGCCAGCGTGGCGGTGAAGGTAACCGACGAACCGAGCACAGGATTGCTGTCGGAAGCCGAAACGGAAATCGTCGGGACACCGGGCGCCGCGTCATCATTGACAATGGTGCCAATAGCCTGGTGGTCGAGAACCGTAGCACCGGAAACATTCGCGACATTGACGAAGAAGGTTTCGTTGGGTTCGAGGTCCACATCCCCGTTGACGATCACGGTAAACGTGGCGCTGCTGTTGCCGGCGGCAATGCTCTGGCTGGTCGAAGACTTGGCTGCGTAATCGCCTGGGGCGCTCGCCGTACCGTCCGCCGTGGAAACATCGAAGGTCACTCCGCCCGCGCCGGCCGGTTTGTCCAGCGATACGGTGAAGTTGAAATTCGTGGTGCCGGCATTGCCCTCCGACTGGCTGACATCGGCTATCGACAACTGCGGCGCTGGAGTGATCACGATCTCATAATCGGCTGACGAGGCGCCGCCCGCCATACCTGCGGCCCAGACTGTAAAGGTGAAGGTACCGGCCACCGTCGGCGTGCCGGTGATGGCGCCGGTCGACGAATTGATTGACAGCCCAGTCGGTAGGCTGGTGGCGGAATAATACATCGCCCCGCTGCCGCCCGTAGCCGAGATCGAGGTGTCACTGTAGGCCGCGCCGACCTCCCCGGCAGTCAATGTCGTTCCGTCTGCGGGCACAAGAACGACGGCGGGGGCGGCGATGGTGATGTTCACCTGAGTTTGGAAACTATAGGGGCCTGCTGCGCCCGTCGAGCTGTCCGTGACCTTCACAGTGAAGAGGAAGTAGCCGCTCTCGGTCGGCGTTCCTGCGACCGCTCCGGTCGCGGTATTGAAGGTCATGCCGTTTGGCAGCATGGGCGAATACTCGAACGTGTAAGGCCCGGTCCCGCCAGTGGCGACAATTGTTTGCGTGGGGTAGGCAACGCCGAGGGCACCCGCTAGAAGGGTCGTCGGTGAGAGCGAGATGGTCGGCGCGGCGACTGTGAGGGTGTAGTCCTGCGTGCCGGTGCCGCCATTCGCGTCGGTCGCCGTCACCGTAATCGTAGGGAAGCTGCCACCCGCCGTCGGCGTGCCGCTGAGGACTCCTCCGGCCGAAAGGGTCATGCCCGCCGGAAGTGTCCCATTCGTCACTGCGAATGTGTAAGGCCCCGTGCCGCCGGTGGCGGTGAACCACGTCGAGCTGTAGGCCACGCCCACTTTGGGGTTGGGCAGGCTCGCGGGCGTCAGTCTGATCGTTGGCGTTACGGTGTGCACGGTGCCGCCGGTGAAACCCGCGAGCATCGCGTTGCCAGCCCCATCGGCAATGTTCGTGCCACTCTTCGTATCGAGCCGGATTGTGCCAGTTCCGGCAATCCCACTCACCCTTACATTGACCGAAGAGCTGCTCGTGCCCGAGACGCTCGCTATCGTTCCGCTGGCAGTTCCAGTTGTCGAGAGGCTGAAATCATCCGTGCTTACATTGGAAACGGCTTTGGAAAAAGCCACGGCAAACACAACGCTTGTATCCGTTGGCTGAGCTCCGACGACGGGGGTCGTGGAATTCACGACTGGCCGGACGCCATCGACCAGAACGCCCGCCGTCGACCCCACACTGTTCAGGACGAGATTGGCAACGTTGCCCGAGGCGTCGATCGTCCCTCCGTTGAGTTGCAGTGACCCAAGGGAAATCCCGTTAGCATCCAGATCGCCTTCAGCTATCGTGTAGCGAAAAGTGAGTGTCGTGCCCCCGCTGCCGGAAGAATAGTCGGCGTTGCGAGACTGCGAGCCAATCGTCAGGCCGAGTTGGGGCGTCCCTGTGACCGTAACGGCGCTGCTGAATGTAACGCTGAAGTCGAGGTTTTGACCGATTGCATAGATGCCGTTAGCCGGAACGGCGACGCTGGCGACAGTCGGATTAGATGCGAATGCTTGCGTGGTCATGGCAGACATGGATGCAAGAACCAGAAGGGGCAGCAAGAGCAATCGAAGCAAAGCGCGGCCCGCCAAGGCCTTCCCGTTCAGACAAGGAGAATGCTCGGAAAGACCAACTCTACCGCTAAAGCCGACCAACGAAGGCGTAGCGAGCGTCGACTGAAGAAACTTGATTGCGTTGCGTACATTCTCACGGACGCCTATCAATGACTGAAAAATCTTGGCTATACTCATATAATTGTGTCCTGCCCCAGCGATGACACTTATTAATAGATAGCGCCACCGTCTTCCCCCGCCTGTCGTGCCGTTCTTTGCTTTCAAGGCCCCAAGATCGACCGAACCTCTCTTGCAGGATTTTCTTTCTCAAAGAAAGCGAGAAACACCCGTCCACGTTGAAAAAATGAGATCGCAATCGATCGCAGATAGCCTTGCGCGACGTCGGGTTTCCTTCATGGACGCGCGTCACTTCGGCAGAATTGTTTTGTGGGTCTATTGGAACCTGATACGCGCGACGGATTTCGTCGACGGTCCTTCAAGGGAAGGGTCGATACGATCGTCTGTACACATGGATCGGACGGCGGTTGCAAAGCCGAAACGACAGTTCGCAATCTCTCGGTTGGCGAGGATGATCATGGCACTCGAACACCGGATGCCTGGCGCAGCCAAGGTCATCGACCTTTAGTATAACCACCTCTAGCCTAAGTATATTCCTAATGCGTAAAGTACTAATTTAGCCCCACCCGATCAAGACATCATGGGCATGAACGCCCACGAATTCGAACTCCCCTCGCAGCCAGAAAACGCTGAGCCCATTTGAACCTTCTCGGTCATTGATGCGGATCAATGTCGGCTTCAAGCGATTATCGTAGCGTTCTTTCGACTTGGTATCATCGAAGCAAGGGAGCATATCCATGTCTCAAGTTAAGACCTATCCGTCGATGGCCTATGTTCCAACAGACTGGTTTTGCATGGACGGCTTGAAGACCTTTGTTTCCGTCGCACGTCTTCAGGCGGACGCTCTGACGACCATCTTCGAATCTCAGATCTATGCACTAAACCAGCTTTCGCTCCTTTGGGACGCACCTCTTTCTGAGCTTGTCGAGGAACTCTATCTCACATCAAGCCCTGTGCCTGGCGAAAGGGGATGCGAGGGCTTTCCTATGCCGGCGGAGGGCGACGAAGGCACTGCACTGGACCTTCAGCGCCTGTCTTGTTGAGCTCGCGGCGACGAAAGGCCGGTACGGAACGAGTGGCGGTCAATCGGTGATTGACAATTTCTGACCGCTCCAAGGCAGTCTTCGATGCCATAAGGACGCATCCCTTTTCGTGAAGAAAATTTGCTTAAATGAGAATTGTGCGGCTTTCGGAGTTCGACGACAATTCAACCATCATGGCCGATATGGTCATCGTCGGGGCTGGCCCGGTAGGGTTGACGATAGCGGAGCACTGTTGCCGGCAGGGCAGACGGGTCATTCTCGTCGAAAGTGGGCTTGAAACCGAAAATCCTGAGCATTCAGCGCTCAACGAGGTGGAGAACGTCGGCGAACTCCAACAAGAAGCACAGATCCGCAAGAGGGTGGAATTTCACGGTTCGCAAGCCAAGTTCTGGTCACCTAACGTGCAACCCTTTGGCGTACGATGCCGAGCGCTCGGGGGTTCCACGCATGCATGGGCAGGAAAATCGGCCCCGTTTGATGCGCTAGACTTTCAGGCCCGAAGCTGGGTTCCCCATTCGGGTTGGCCCGTCGATCGTGAACACATCGTGCCCTACCTGCATCGCGCCATGAAAGTCCTGAACCTCAGTCCAAAGGCACCGCCGGAATGCTTTGACACCGGAGGACTACGCTCATTTTACTGGCAATTTGCTCGCTCGCGCGTCGATCGCCTCGATGTCATGCGGTTCGGACCAGAATTCCTGGGGCGGCAACCGGCCGATATTGACGTTCTCCTCGACGCGACAGTGACAAACATCGGGCTGAATAGCGATGTGTCTCGGTTTTCTCATATCGACGTCGTCAGCATCGGCGGCAAGCACGCGCGCATTGAGGCGGAAATTTGCGTGCTGGCTGCCGGCGGAATTGAGAATGCCCGATTGTTGCTAGCGTCCACCGAGGTCCTTTCAAAAGGGGTAGGCAACCACAACGATGTCGTCGGGCGATATCTGATGGACCACGTTGAGGCACGTGTGGGGCGGTTCCCGACCGATCAAATGGCACGGCTCACGAAGCTATTCGGGTTTTATGGTGTTCACCATGAAAAACGGGCGCACATGTTTGCCCACGGCCTTGCCTTAACCGATGGCGCGCAGGAACGGGAACAGGTCTTGAATGCGGCCGTCTTCTTTTCGACCGAACGTGCGCCGGACGACCCATGGGTTGCCTTGAAGAAACTGTTGCGTTCGCGCAGCGACGATATCGGACGTGATATTCTTTCCGTCGCCGCCGGTTCTGGCTTCATCGCCAGGGGGATCGGGATGAAGATCCTTTCTGACCGTCGTACGCCCAAGGTCTTCAAGGACCTTGTGGTCAACGCTGCAATCGCTCTTTCGCCCAATCTCGTAGCCGATGAGTTCCAGTCCCAAGGTCTGCCACGCAAACTGACTGGTTTGCGCATGGAGGCGATCTGCGAGCAGGCGCCAAATCCGGCAAGCCGGATCAGTCTCAGCGACCGGAAGGACAAGTTCGGCGTACCGATTGCCAAGATCGATTGGCGGATCGGTGATCTCGAGCGCAAGACATTGCTCAGGACCGCTGAACTGTCCCATCAAGCCCTTGCCCAAGCAGGGCTTGCGACCCCAAGTCTGGAATCCTGGGTCACAGAGCGACGAACACAGGATCTCGTCATCATTGACATGGCGCATACACTCGGAACGACGCGCATGTCGACAAACCCGAGAACGGGTGTTGTTGACGTCAACTGCAAAGTCCATGGCATCAACAACTTGTACGTCGCCGGCGGCTCGGTGTTTCCAACCAGCGGCCACGCCAATCCAACGTTGATGATCCTTTCACTTGCCATTCGATTGGCCGATCATTTGAACCTGGAGCTTGCGCGAGGGTAAGTCATGCCCTCTTTCCCAGCGGCAGGAAACGCACGCCGGTGTCGTAACCAAACCAGATTTGTACGGCGCTAAACTTGCCAACAGCGGTTCGCGAAAGCAGATCGCAATCAGCGCCGAGACCGGGGAGGTCCATCAACTGTCTCAGGCCGCAGCATCCCCTTCCGCCAGCAATGCAGCCTGAGCCTTCTTGGCCTCCTGCTGGAGTTGATGGGCAGCGGCCGCGTTGTCACCGCTCCCCTCCACATGAACGGTGGGGACGGCAATCTTGATACCGTTTTCGTCGAATGACTTCTTGATCATGACGAAGGCACGCCTTCTGATGGCGAACTGCACTCCGGGCTTGGTCATGAGCTTGAGCCTCAGAACGATTGCAAAGTCGCCGAAGCTGTCCACCCCCTGCATCTTCAGCGGCTGCAGTGTGTCCGCGGCGAATTCTGGATCAGCGGCAAGGTCCTGACCGATCTTCTTGATGAGTTTCCGCGCCAATTCAATATCGGAGTCATAGGTCACATTAATCGTCATCTTGTCGATCACCCAGTCACGGCTCAGGTTCTGGATTGCTCCGAGCTCCCCGAACGGAACCGTGAAGATGGGACCACGATGGTGCCTGAGCCGGACGGACCGCAGGCTGAATGATTCCACTGTTCCCTTGTAACTGCCGCTCTGGATGTATTCGCCGACACGGAACGCATCATCGAGCATGTAGAACACGCCGCTTAAGATGTCCTTCACCAAGGTTTGCGAGCCAAACCCGATTGCGACGCCGAAGATGCCGGCCCCCGCAATCAACGGCGCGATCTGGACGCCGAGCCCAGACAGGATCGTCAACACCGCGATTGCACCGATGAAAACCGCCAAAGTGTTGCGGAAAATAGGCAGGAGCGTTCGCAACCTGCCGCTTCGCGCCAGCTCATCCGTGGTCGTTCCCGAATGTTCGGCAAGATCCATTCGATAGGCAATCAGCGCCTTGGATGCTTGCCAGAGCAAGTCGGCAAACAGCAAGACAACAATGGCATTCAGTATGCCATTGACTATCAGCCCGCCGATCTGGCTGCCGACCAGCGCTGCAGAGCTGTAGCGCCAGGCATAGGCTAACCAGGCAACGGCCGCAGCGATAACGAGGGCGCGGGCACCCCTGACGATCGTCACACTGAGCACAATACCCAGGGCACCGCCCAGTCGCACCTTGTCGGCGACGACTTGAGCAATTCGTCCTGCGCCGCGGGTTGCCGCTGGAAGAACCAACGAATAGATGCCGACGAACAGCAAGCCAATCAGTCCACCGACCCATGCAAGCCACAACGCAAGCAAATAGAGGGTGAGGAGCGCACGGACGATCGGAGTCCTTTCAGACCCCGGACGGCGCCAGACAATTTCAATTGCAACACCAAGGACCCCCAGCCCGAACGCCAACGCTGCAAGCCTCGTCACATCCGCTGAAAAGTCCACGGACCGCATGACGCTTACGGCGGCCCAGCCGAACAACGAGAAACCGGCGATCAGACCGATCCGTCGAAGCCAGTATCGCCCTGCAACATCGCCAGGACCTACCCCCTCCGACTGATCCAACGGCACACTGCCAGCCCCGCCGAACGCAATCGAAAAGCGCGCCGCAGCATAGACAAACCGGTATGCGATCACTGCCACGAGCATCGTCAACACGACCTTGCGCAGCAATGGTGGCCATTCGAACGCGAGGAACGATCCAACGCTCGCCAGCGAAAACATCGAAAGCGCGATGGCTTGCGAGGCCATGGTCTGTTGTAGGCCTTCTCTCTCGGTTGGTACCCGCCGAAGGGCCAGCCTGACCAGCCACTCCACGCCACATCCGATGGCAAGGACAACTGCCAGTATCCCGATGACGAGACCGGGTTTGCCCGAATTCACGTCTTTGGTCACCACGCCCACAGCGCGATTGAGCTCAACCGGCACGCGGCGGGCAGCCCCTGCCAGTGCTTCGATCCGGGCGTCGACTGTGGCTTCCCAGTCCAACAGGGCATCGGAAAGATGCGAATCCGTTGGTGTGACTGGAACGGCGCTCTTGCCTTCCAAATACGCCTTGACATCTGGGGTATTCGCCAGCTCGATGAACTGACGCACCTTTTCGGAAGGCGGGCCGCCAGGAGCGGTTGTTTGCGCGCCCGATACGCCCTGCAGCGTCAGGAGCAGGAAGGTTGCGAACGGCAAAGTCCGCAGAACGGGCACCCGCGCAATTCGGCTCAATAAATTGAACATGTTTCGGCTTCGCCTATCTTGGCGCCTTCCTTCAACAGGCTTTGGTTGCCGTCGCGTACGTCCAGGACTGTGTTCGTGACGACATGACCTGTGATCGACGCTTTCCGTCAGGCATGACTTCGCAGTTCACCGCCATGACCAGAGGCACCTCACAGACGATAGAGCTAATTTAGCGATCCGCGTTGATCCGCATCAAATCGGCATTTAAGCGGCAGCGCGCAACGGATGAGATCCGATGTTGCAGTGAATTGGGGCATGGCGTGTCGCCAATCGTCACCAGTCGCTGCAGAAGCTTGTTCCTGATCAAAGTCCGACCTCGATCGTTGCCTTACACTGGTATCGGTCCAAGAGGCCCCGTGAAAAATCGTCATGGACAGTCGTCTTACTGCGCGTCGGCAAATTCCGAGATCGGGATTGCGATGGAATTGGCAGCGCACCGTTTCGGACGATGTTTCCGTTTACGTGAGGAGGTGACATGACAGCTGAGATCGAGCGGAAATTCAAGGTATCGAACGATCGTTGGCGCCAACACGCTTCCGTCGGGACCGAACTGCGCCAAGCCTACATCATGGCGTCGAAGGACCGCATCCTGCGCGTCAGGACCATTGATGCACATCGTGCAGTACTCACCGTCAAGATCCGCATCGGTCGCCTGCAACGGGACGAATACGAATATGAAATCCCCTACCTGGATGCGATCGAGATGTTTGCGCGTGCTCTCGGAAAGATAATCGAAAAGACCCGCTATGAAGTCGAGTTTGGTGGGCATCTCTGGGAGGTAGATGTCTATTCCGGCGAACACCGTGGCCTTGTGACTGCGGAAGTTGAGCTGGCGAACTGTGACGATGTCCCCCCGCAGCCTACGTGGATCGGACCTGAAATAACTGGGAACCAACTCTATTCGAACAGAGCGATGGCAATGAGGCGTGCAACGGCAAGCCTCTGTGCTGGCGTGAACTGATAACAACCGTCTGTGCGGCCGGCGCATCGGCAGAGGCCCTGGAGGATCGCCGCATAACCGAGCATTATCGGGAATGTGTCCGCCATATTGATCCCATTCTGGCCGCCCCGCGAACGAAGGTTCAGCGCCGGTTGAGACCACGAGACTGACGGAATGACGCGTGCCGCGGTGTGATTGACGACCACCCGACCACTGCATCGCTTGCGGACGCAGTGGGCTAACGCGCAGTTGTATAGCCTCTGACGCCGCATTGCGCTCGACCAACGCCCATTTTACCTCATTGGTGACCAAGACCGCGCGAACGCCAAGGCGGATGGCGAGTGGCGGGAGACGCTACAATTGGTCTAGTCGAACATACACGGCCAGCTTTTCGGGGCAGAAATCCCGCGCGGTAGTTTTGTGGCCGCGTCCCCGCATGCTGCATCAATTTGCGATTGCCGTAACCCTGTGGCGGCTGAGATATCGACACCCTCCAACCTCGTTAGAAATAGGATGGCTTGATCAAGTTCAATCGAACCCGCGAATGAAGCACCGCTGAAGTCGGCCCGCGACAGATTAGCGAGCGTAAATCGGACGTCTTTCAGTTTCGCACCGACGAACTTGGCCCGTCCGAGCTCCGCCTTCTCGAAATTGGCTTTCTTTAGCCGCGCTCGGCCGAAGTCCGCACGTTGCAATTCGGCGCCGGCAAAGCTGACGGCCTGGGCGGAAAACGCAACGAAATTGGCCCTGTGTGCCTCTATACGCGTGAACGCTGCGTTGTCGGCATTTGCCCCGGCAAGAGACGCGCGCACTAGCTTTGCCTTTTCAAAATTGGCGAAGTTAAGATGGGATTCGCGCAGATCGGTCATGGAGAAATCCGCGCCAAATAGGTTGGCGCCTTCCAGATTGGCGCCCGCGAGCATAAGCCGGCTCTTATCGCAGCTGCTCCAGTTCAGCCCGGGCGCCGGCCAGCTTTTACAGTGTGCAGCATGCGCGGAACCGTTGAAGGCGAGGACCAGGCACCACACCAAAGTCAGGCAAAGTGAATTTGTGACTGCCTCGTTGGCATGGTCAGTCCGACTGGGTCTGAAGCGTAAAGTCATCAAGGGGCCTCGTACCATGTCTCATTCGAAATCTTGCCGGGCGGGTTTGGCAAAGTTTGTACCGATTGATACGGTCGGTCAGGCGTGTTCCATTTGAGGGACTCCTGCCCGTTTAAGAGCACGGGCGTAGAGCCCCCTGAAATTGACGCTGATCCACGGTACCGCTCGACCAAGCCAAATCCGCTATTGTCTCCTTGACGTAAGCGGGCAACCGGGGGGCTTAAGCGGCCACTGCTGCGGAGAACGACTTTGTCCCCGCGTTCGAACATCGTGCCGACGGCAAGCCCACGAGGTCGGCCGGGCACTGCGCCATCCCGTCACACACCGACATGCGCCTTTCGCCCCGTCGCAGAAGCACAAGAAAGATTACCGGGTGCCGAAGCGGGCAAAAGCGATCAATGGCGTCGACTGACCGCAAGTCCTTCTCCGTCAAGCGGCGGGATGATGGAGGCGAGTATGGCTGGCTGTGTTGGCGGCTCTTCTCTCCTTGCGTTGCGACGACGGTTTGCTCTTGGCGCGTTTATGCCCACTTGCGGCGCCCAGCTCCCTGAGCCGTTGCGCAATAGCGAGGGCAGAGATCGTCTGCAGGATATTGCTATCGTCCACCTTGGGGTCTGAGAATGCGAGCATGGATGCCCGGATGATCTTACCGCTTGCGGCCTTAGGGCAGCGCTCAACCGTAAAATCGTAGAGCTCGCTACCCGAGAGCCCCTCGGTTGCCCCTGCCAGGATCACTTCATACATCCGCCTGCGTTTCTTACCCATCACAATGTCCTCCGGGTTTGGTCGGTGATCTTGTTTAGTGGACAACATCCAGAGGAGATTTGCATTGATGCGCATCAACGATGCGCTTCGGATTTGGCCAGTTCCACACGGCGAAACTTGAAACGTCGATGGTCAAGTTGAGAACGAACATCGGCAACGCCCTGAACAGCGTAAGCGGCTTCAACCTTACGAGCGACAAGGACCTCAAACCTGAGATTGGACATGCTGGCGGCTGATAGTGCCGACTTCGGTTGATGACAACAATGAGGCCAACGTCCTTGGCATCAAGGTTGCCGATGCCAAATCGACGTGACATTCTCGGCGGAATGAGACCACCGCAGTCGCGCTGTCATCCATTATCCGTGGCCTTAGCCTTCGCTGCTCACGTCATATCCGGCATTGAAGCTCGCGCGGAGCATTTTTGACCGGCATCAATGGATTCCGCTTAAGTTGTGGGAGACTTGCTGAAACGGAGGGACGATGATGGTCAAACACGTTCTCGTTGCAACAGACGGCTCCGAAACGGCTTGGAAAGCCGTGGAGATGGCCACCAATATCGCAAGGGCTTGCGGGGCTCGCGTCACAATCCTTCACGTCATAGTAAACGGTTTGAGGGCCGAGGAAGCAAGCCAACTTGCACGAGCCGAGCATTTTGTGCGACGTGTGTCGCCGATTACGATGCCTGGGCAAGAGCGGGCTCTCTTCTCGATGGGCGCTCTATTGCAAAATTCGCAAGGCGACATTGGCAAGGCGATGTCGGCGCTCGGCGAACGCATTGTCGAGGATGCGGCCGAACATGCACGAACTCTTGGCGTCGACGACGTGCACACGCGGATCGAACCCGGGGACTATTCCGGGACCATTCTCGCCGTGTCGGATGAGATTGGTGCGGACATGATTGTCGTCGGAAGCCGTGGGCTTGGAAGATTGGCCGGCATGCTGCTTGGAAGCGTCTCAATGAAGGTTGCGCAACAGGCGACTTGCTCGGTCATGATAGTGCGGTGAACGCACCCGCTGGCGTGAAATGAGCTGTGCCAAATAGCGCTTCCCTATTTTCAGGCCCGATCAGTCACGACTTCTTGTCCAACAGAGGTAAAGGGCGGGAGACCTGCTAAGGCTTTATGCGGCTCAACGTTCGGATATTTTTCTTTGAACAGAACTCCTTTGATCAAGAGTACGCTGAAGATCGACGCAATCACCAAAACGATCAGAATCAAAAGCAGCCTGTTCAACAGGGTGCCCAGTAGTGCAGGAAGTCTCCGGCGCTTGTCCATCTCAATCCCCGAAATGTGGATCGTGATTTCAGTAACGGCACGATGGGCAGCCCCCTGCATTGCTCAACGTCAAAGCTGCGGCAACATCGCTTTTGACGGCCGTCAATGCGCGCCCCGCCCGGACGCGGTTTAATTGCGATCTCTGGTAGCCAGCAAACCGAACGCCAGAGAGGAACGGCGACCGAACCGAGCCGCCCTCCCCTCACGTGCGTCACCCGCCGCGATCCATATCCATTTGAAGGAGAAAGCAGTCATGGCAGAGACAGCAACCAAACCTCCAATCAAGCAAGAGGAAACGGCAATCGGAGGCCGCCAGGAAACGTGGGCGCCGTTTGAAGGTCTTCGAGCCGAAATCGACCGTTTGTTCGATGACTTTATCCCCCGCATCTCGCCTCGCCGCTTTGCGCCCACCAACCTTCAACGAGCCTCTCTACTGCCGACCTGGGCAATGGCGCCGTCTGTCGATCTCGTGGAAAAAGAGGCCAGCTATGAGATCACCGCCGAGCTCCCGGGCATCGAGGAGAAGGACATCGAAGTGAAAGTTTCGAACGGAAATCTGACAATCCGGGGCGAAAAGCAGGAAGCAAAAGAAGATGCACACAAGGAATACGTGTTGTCGGAGCGGCACTACGGTTCGTTCCAGCGAACGTTCAAAATGCCTGAGGGCGTCAAGGCCGACGACATTGCAGCGACCTTCTCGAAGGGTGTGCTGACCGTCACCCTGCCAAAGAGCAACGAGGCTCGACAGAGCGAACGAAAGATCCAGGTGAAAACTGCCTGACCATCGAGCGTCCCGCTCAGCAAGGAGCACTGACACTTTGCGGAGCGGCGCGTACAAGGGAGGAAGACATGCCATTCAAGACGATTTTGAGCGTGCTGGGCGAGCACGGGGCTAGCGAGGATCTTCAGATCGCCATGAAACTCGCTGAGGAGGTGAGCGCTCATCTAAGCGCCCTTCTGGTTGTCATGGCGCCCATACCAAGTGGGCGCTATCAGACGCTATCACCAAGTTGGCTGGAAGTGCGCGAACGCAACCTGCAGAAGCTTGCCGAAAGCCTCACCACTATCCGCGAGCGGATCGCGGTGAGCGAATTGTCATTTGACGTCGACGGTGTTTACGCAGAAGTCACCGGACCAGCCTATGACATCGGTGAGAGGGCGCTTTACGCCGACCTGGTTCTGGCCGGCCCTAACCTCTTTCGGAACGAAGAACTGAAGTCGCAGGCCATCAATGGCGCACTGTTTCAAGCCGGGCGTCCTGTCTTGTTCGTTCCGCCCGATGTGAAGGCGACGCTGCAGCCAAAGAGGATCCTGCTGGCGTGGGATTCGCGCCCGAGTGCGGCGCATGCGGCAAGGGACGCGCTCGAAATGATGAGGATGGCCCAGTCCGTACATGTCACCATGGTCGATCCGGTTGCTGCATCGAGAGTGAGTGGCGATGAACCCGGAGCGGATGTGGCTACCTATCTGGCCCGCCAGGGCATCAATGTCTCCGTCGAGACCCTGCCGAGTTCAGGCCACCTGGCCGCAGAGACGTTGCAGAGGCATGCGTTGGACATAGACGCAGACATGGTTGTCATGGGAGCCTACGGCCATTCCAAACTGCTGCAGTTGCTCCTTGGCGGCGTCACAAAATCGATGCTCAAAGAGGCGCGGTTTCCGATTTTCATGGCGCACTGATCGGACGGCGATTTCATCGCGACCTGTTTGCAAACAGGAAGGGGACAGTCATGCAGCCGAGAATTCCACACGATCGCTGGGTTTCGGCAATGCGGCGGAGCCAAAAACCAGGCGACATGTAGAGCGGCGCATCGCGCACGGGTTTGCCCAGCCGCGGATATGACGCGGCCCCGCTGGGCATCGCTGTCGGCATTGAAGGGAGCAGTGCCTGCGAGGCACGCCACTCTATCGATCTGTCATGATCGTCCGTTGAAAAAGCGGAGGTGAGAATGAAACCGGAAATGACCGGGGCGCAGACTTTACCATACCGCGCGTACGCCCACTCCGTAGCGGCCGTTGCGGATCATTTTGGTGTGGACCCGGCAGTTGGACTAACCCAGCAGGAGGTAGCGCGGCGGCTTGGCCGCTTCGGGCCGAACAGAGTTGCTGCGCGCAGGCGAGTCACCGAAATGGCCCTGATCGGGCGGCAGTTTGCCAGCTCCGTCGTGGCTTTACTGGCGGTCGCGTTGGTGCTCTCGCTCGTTTATGCGGAATGGAAACAAGCAGCGGCGATCGCGGCTGTGCTCGTGATCAACGCAGCCATAGGCTATTACACCGAGCGACAAGCTGTGCGTTCAATGGAGGCGCTGCGGCAGATGGCGGCGCGCAACGCGCGGGTGCGCAGGGACGGCCAGTCTCGCCAAATTTCGGCCGACCAGCTTGTGCCCGGTGACGTGGTGGTCGTCGATGCGGGCGACGTCGTGCCAGCCGACATGCGGTGCGCAGGCAGTGCCGCGTTGAGCGTGGACGAGTCTGCCCTCACTGGCGAGTCGCTCCCGGTCGAGAAAGGTGTCGAGCCCAATCCCGATTTCGCCGTGCTCACCGAATGCAGTGCAATTCTGTTCAAGGGCACGCATGTCGTGCGGGGAAGCGGTGAGGCTATTGTTACCGGCACGGGTGCCTCAACCGAGATCGGACGTATCGCCGAACTCGTCGAAGGGGCAGAGAGTGGCGATTCACCACTCGAGCGGCAACTTGCGCACCTCTCCCATCAACTCATCTGGCTGACGCTTGCGCTCGCCGCCGTCGTCGCCGCGGCTGGAATCTATTCCGGCAAGCCGATCTTCCTGATGGCAGAGACGTCGATCGCACTCGCGGTGGCAGCAATCCCGGAAGGTCTGCCGATTGTCGCGACGCTGGCCCTCGCCCGCGGCATGCTGCGCATGGCCGGTCGCAACGCGCTCGTTGAGAACCTGGCGGCAGTGGAGACGCTCGGGTCCACCACACTCATCCTCACTGACAAGACCGGCACCCTTACCGAGAACCGTATGGAGGTGGAGCGCGTCCTCACCCCGTCCGGCGAGTTCTCCATCGACCATTTGCACGCTGTCATCCTGAAGGAAGGGAACCCGGTTGATCCCGCCACGGATCCTGGGCTGATGCGGGCACTGCTCGTCGGCGTACTCTGCTCAAACGCCGAATATGACCACCATGCCGGTTTCGGCACCGGTGACCCGATGGAAGTGGCGCTGTTGCGTGCCGGCGGCTTTGCAGGGCTGCACCGCCGTGAGCAGACCGACACATATCCGGAAGTGCTGGAGCATCCTTTCGATCCGGCGACCAAGCGGATGACGACTGTGCACCGCCACGGCGAGGGCCACTTCGCCGCCGTAAAAGGCGCACCTGAAGAAGTGCTGGCAGCAGCCGATCGGATCGGCGTCGAGGCAGCTTCGCTCGACGACACCGGGCGGGCGGCATGGCTCGGCCGCGCCGAGTGTTTGGCGACGGATGGCTTGCGTGTACTCGCGGTCGCCATCCATCCGGAAGCAGGGCCTGAGGAACCGGTTGCCTGCGGTCTCTCCTTTCTCGGCCTTGTCGCCTTCCGCGATCCCCCACGGCACGACATCGCGAATGCCGTCGCGGCAATGCGCAGCGCCGGCATTCGGGTCGTGATGGCAACCGGTGATCATCCGAGCACGGCGCTCAGTATTGCTCGTGCCGTCGGAATGGCGGAGCGCGATGCGACTGTAACGACCGGAGCAGAACTGTCGCGCTTTGAGAAAACAGCGGATGCCGAGCGAAAGAAGATCGCTCACGGAGATATCTTCGCCCGCATGTCTCCTGAGCAGAAGCTCGACTTGATCGCCCTCTTCCAGCGCGAAGGCGAGGTGGTTGCCATGATCGGAGATGGCGTCAACGACGCGCCGGCGCTGACTACGGCCAATATCGGCATCGCCATGGGACGGCGCGGCACCGACGTGGCACGAGAGGCGGCCGACATGGTGCTGCTCGATGATGCCTTCTCCACGATTGTTCATGCAGTGCGCGAGGGCCGGATCATCTTCGACAACATCCGTCGCTTCTCGATCTATCTGCTCTCCTGCAATCTCGCCGAGGTAGTGGTGGTGGGCCTTGCCGTCTTTGCCGGCCTTCCGCTGCCACTGACGCCGTTGCAGATTCTTTTCCTCAATCTGGTAACAGATGTCTTCCCTGCCTTCGCGCTCGCCGCTGGCGAGGGCGAAGGTGACGTGCTGGCCCGGCCGCCCCGCTCGCCAAAGGAGCCAATGCTCTCGGCCCGACAGTGGCGCGCAGTGGTGAGCCACGGTCTGGCGATTGCGATGGCAACGCTGATCGCGCTCGTCGTAGCATCCTACGGGCTCGGGTTTGGAGCGCAGGAGTCGACGACGATCTCCTTCCTCACCATTGCGCTTGCCCAGCTCTGGCACGTGTTCAACATGCGCAGCCGCAGCAGTGGACTATGGCAGAACGCCGTTACGAAAAACCGGTTCGTCTGGTTTGCGCTCGCACTTTGTCTCGGGCTGATCTTGGCAGCTGTCACCGTGCCGGTCTTGGCCGAAGCGCTTCAGATTAGGCCGGTTGGAGCGCTCGGATGGGCACTGGCAATCGCATGCAGCTTGCTGCCGCTGATCATGTGGCAGGCATCGCTGGCAACTGCGCGCGAACGGTCGGAGCGAGCAGTGGGAAAGCTGCGCAGCCGGAGTGCCCCACAACAATAGTATCTCCGGTGGAGAACCGCTTGAGGATAATGCCCAAAGTCGGGTTCCCAGCCCACTCGTTCCTCATTGAGGATCTATATGCAACACTCCAAAGGCGAGTTTACCGTGGCTGGAGTTTCTGATCGCGAGAGGAGGCGCTTTTATCATGGGTCTGGTCTTCTATGCTCATCCTCGTCGGACGCCTCAAAGGCACGTCTCATCTTGCGCAATGTTGCCCTTCGCGCCTTATCATCAGTCGCGCGATCGAGTTGATCCCGCAGGTCAAGCACGAAGGATTGAAAATCATTGTGCCAATCCCTGCGACCCGTCCTTACGGGATCGATCCGAGGGGGCAACAGAGCCTGAGCGATCGCTGACGCTCCCTCCGGACCCAGGACAAAACCTGAATCCAGATGCGGCTGGATGAGCGTTTCTTCAGGCAAGAATTTTGCGAGCCTTTCTTGAAGGCCGTCAAGCCCGGCTACCTCGCCGTGAACCAGAAAGACGTCTCGCTTTATCGGTTGGCGCGCTCGCACCCATTCGGCCAACTCGCGACCATCAGCATGACCACTATAGATGTCCAGCTTGCGGATACGTGCACGCACGGTGATATCGTCGCCCTGAATGCGCACAACCGTTGCACCATCTTGGAGAATCCGGCCGAGGGTGCCCGCTGCCTGATAGCCGACAAGAAGCACAGTGCCCTCCTCGCGCCAAAGCCAGTTTTTCAGTCGATGCCTTATCCGGCCAGCTTCACACATCCCGCTGGCTGCAATCACGATATGAAAACCCTTGATAAAGTCTATCGCCTTCGACTGTTCGACAGTTTCGGTGAAGCGGACGTTTTTTGCCCGCATCGCCTCCGACAACAGCCTGCCATTTTCAAGCTCTGAAGCATGTCTTTCGAAGACTTCACTGGCGCGCGTGGCCAGGGGCGAGTCAATCAGGATCGGGCTGGTCTTGATTGCCCCGGAACGCATGAGAACGATGAGGTCCGTAAGCAGTTCCTGCGTCCGCTCCACCGCGAACGATGGTACGATAAGCGCTCCGTTGGGATGGTCTGCAGCAAGCACCTCATCGCGCAACTGTCGGCGGCGATCCTCATCGGTGACATCGTCTCGATCGACCGCACCGTACGTGCTTTCGCATATGACGTAGTCCAGATCCCTGGGGCCGTCGGCGTCGAACTGCAGGAGCTTGTGGCGGGGCCCAATGTCACCTGAGAAAAGCAGGCGTCGGGGAGACGTCGCCGTTTCGACTTCCATCTCGACCGATGCGGAGCCCAACAGATGACCGGCATCCCAAAATCGAAATCGTATACCTTCGGCAGCTTTGTGCCATCTTCCCAACGGAACCTGGCGGAACAACGTGATGGCTCTTGCAGCATCAGCGGCGGTGTAGATTGGCGTGACGGCTCGCTTGCCACGCCTCTGATTGCGCCGGTTGAGATGTTCAACCTCGCTCTCCTGAATATGGGCGGCATCAGGAAGCATAACCGAACACAGATCGATGGTCGCAGGCGTTGCAAAGATTGGTCCGCCGTAGCCCATGCTCGAGAGCTTCGGCAACAGGCCGGAATGATCGATATGCGCATGGGTCAGAATGACGGCATCAATATCAGTGGGCTCGAATGGGAACCGCCGATAGTTCAGTTCCTTTTCTGTCTTCGAACCCTGAAACAGGCCGCAGTCGACCAGTATTCTTGCATCCGACGTCTCGATGAGCTGGCAAGATCCAGTCACCGCGCCGGCGGCGCCGTGAAAGTGAATGGTGGGGTCCATCGGCATCTCATATGCCTCCTGAGGATAGACTGCGGCTCTGCTGAACAAGATCGCCGCTCTTTGCCGCGTGATGTGCCGGGTCCGGTTAGTGCGCCAACGTCGCTACAAGGATTGCCTTCGTGGCGTGAATACGGTTTTCAGCCTGGTCGAGAACAATGGAAGCCTTTGATTCCAGAACATTCCGGGATGCGTCCGGCGAGCCGGTTTCTTCGCTTGCCGACTTGTGCGCATGATGACCGATGAAATCGGGCACGAAGCGCATGAACTTGCAATGTGGGTTGCCGGTCGCCTCAAGCGTCGCCATTCTGACGCCGAACGGCGTGAGGAGTGCGACAGCGCGGTCATTACGGGTGTCCTCCTCCTCGTGGGGAACCCAGCGACTGGCGTAAATAAAGTCCGCATCGAGCACGCCGGCCCCAACGTCTTCCAGCACGGCAAACTTGCCACCGTTTTTCCATGCTTCGGCTTTGACGCTGTCGACAAATTGGTGATCCGGCCACAGGTCCTTGGGCGACACGAGGCGGAAATCCATCCCCACCTTCGCAGCACCGATCGCCAGTGTTCTAGCGTCGCTGACCCGACCGTTTCCAACCACCGACAATGTCAAGTCTGAGAGGTGCTTATGCGTGAACTCGCGCATGGTCTGGAAGTCAGCCACAAGCTGGCAAGGATCGCATTGCCGTGACAGGGCATTGTAGACGGGAATGCCCGCCCGTTCGGCAAGGGCAGCCATGACATCGTCTGCAAGCCCGCAGCATTCGATTGCATCGAATATTCTTCCCAGCATGCCGGCCATTTGCCTGATCTCGCCGGGCGCTGCCTTCGCATACTGTTCCGGCCCGATGCAGATGACGTGGGCGCCTTGATCGTGGGCAGCGAGTTCGAACGCCGCACGCAGGAATGGCAGTTCACGCCCATGCAGAAACGCCAGACTCTTTTGGAAAAGTTGTTGGCGCTCACTGCCACAACGTTTTGCGACCTTGAGGTCGCCGGCCAGTTGCACAAGAAACCGCAACTCGCCTGGATCAAGCGCCTCCACCGAAAGGACGTTACGGCCATGGAGATTGATCGACATAGCGTTTCGTAGCTCCCATGATTGAACCGAAACTGGACCGCTCCGAACTGAATATCTCGAAGTTGGCCTTGGAGCTTTACGGTCCTTCGCAGTCACGCAACTGGCGACAAAGCCAACAAACCACAGGCCGACACCAACGGCATTGACCGGCGTCAATGATCTTGCCGGACGATTGCCCGATCCTTTTGCGGGTACAGGCTGCGGTCAACGTGCGCGAGGATCCCTCATGACTCAGGCCGACGCCACATGAGATGCGGATAGACCGAGACTTCATCAGGGAGATGGTGATGGCAATGGCGTATCGAACCGGACCGATCCTGCGTCATCAGGTCGACAAGGCATACCGTCTGATCGAGATCGTCGAGTATCCTATCGATCTGGCACAATGGCGATCCATCTGCGAACACGACTTCAACCGGCGATATATTGCACCCACCCACGGCTCCATCGTCACTGTCGAGAACTCAATCGGCTATGTCCAGGGCATCAGCATCGCCCATCCAGGAAGCGACCCGAACTATGGCCACATACTCGATGTGCCCGTTTTTATCGTGGCAACCGCTGCCGACACCGCCGGCGTTTCGAACGCACTTCTGGGTCATTTGAAAGCGATGGCCCGAGCAGATCACTGCAGTTACATGATTGTCGCAAACATCGACCCGAATATATGGCCTGACAAAGGATCTGATCCTCGAAAGGGTATCGTCATACCTATAACGGTGTGATCATTGCCGTACGGGTCGGGCACTGAAAACATATCCCACTCCCCGCACCGACTTGATCAGTGAAGGATTGGTGGGATTTTCCTCTATCTTTCTGCGCAACCGTGCAACCTGCGCATCGATGGTCCGGTCAAATGCCTCCAGATTTCGACTGCGCGTAAGATCCATCAGGATTTCGCGCGCCATCACACGGCCGGCATGTTTTACGAAGACACAAAGCATATCGAACTCGCCTGTCGTTAACCGGATCTCCTCTCCAGCCCGCGACCAAAGTTCGCGTCGCGCCAGATCCAGCCGATAGCCATCAAAGCAAAAGACTTCTCCCTCCTCTGCTTCGGCCCGGCCACCGCCGACCGGAAGCCGGCGACGCAAAGCAACCTTGATGCGTGCGAGCAATTCGCGAAGATGGAAAGGCTTGGAGATGTAGTCATCTGCACCGAGTTCCAGGCCGACCACCCGATCGACCACATCGTTGCGTCCGGTCAGCATGATAAACGGAATGTCTGATCGGGCGCGAAGATCGCGGGCAAGGGCAAAACCATCTGCGTCGGGAAGGACCACATCGAGTAGCACGACGTCGATGCCGCCACGCGCCAAGCAATCGCGCATTGCACGACCATCGCCTGCAACGCTTACCCGGAACCCCTCATCTTGAAGGTACCGATCCAGCATATGGCGAATTCTCTCGTCATCGTCGACGACAAGAACATGCTCCGGCTGCTTGCGTGAAAGCATTTTGAAGCACCTTGTCAGCGGTCAAGTGCCGCAAGCAGTTACACTCTGTTACAGACCCGAACGAAGTGTAGCATGTCTGTCGTCCGCCCGTCACGCGTTGGCCATCAACTTGATCGGTCACGATCAGCGGAGGATGCCTTATGAACATGCCACTAAGGCTGGTTCAGCCAACAAATCAAATCTCGATCGAAGATGCTCCTTTCGGCACAACCGGGTTATCGTCTCTCTTTAGACACCTGCCGCTCGAACGCTTCGCTGCGGGAACAAGCGTCTTCTGGGAAGGAGACAAGGCAACTCAGGTCTTCGAAGTTGTTTGTGGCATGGTGCGCGCTGTCCGTCTGCTGAGCGATGGTCGCCGCATAATCGTCGGCTTCTTGCGCCCAGGTGATCTCCTGGGAGTTTCGTTCAAGGACCAATACGTCTACACCGTCGAAGCCGTGACAAAGGTAGAGTTGCGCCGCTTTCCCCGCCATCTCTTCGAGCTCGAAATCGCTCGTCAACCGACCATGCGGGAGCTGCTCTTTTCCAAACTCTGCGATGAGATGACTGCGGCACAGGACCAGGCCGTCCTGCTTTCGCGTCGAAGCGCGGACGAGAAACTTGCAAGTTTCCTCCTGCGCATGGCGACCCGTCGCATAGGACAACACATGGTGGTCGATCTGCCCATGACAAGGCAGGATATTGCCGACTATCTTGGCATGACCATCGAGACGGTCTCGCGCACCACGACCAAATTCGCCGGGAGCGGTATTGTCGCCATTGCGGATCGACATATCATGACAATCTTGAGGATGGATGCGCTTCGCTCGATCGCCGAGGGTGAGGAATGCGACAGCTGGATCGCTCCATCGATGGCGAAAGTGCGCCAGCAGACTGCGGATGCGCGACAATCAATGGATGACCATGGCCGACAACCGCATTAGCGAGATCCTCGAAGTGTTCGACGACGCGAACGTCATCGTGCATGCACCCGATGGGACGATCAGTCACTGGAGCAAGGGGTGCGAGCAGCTCTACGGGTGGTCACGCAGCGATGCAGAGGGGCAGATTGCGCGGCAATTGCTGAACACTTCTTATCCTATTCCACTCCAGGCAATCCATGATCTGTTGCGCCGATCAGGCAGTTGGAGCGGTGAATTAAGACATACACACCGCAATTCCAGTTCTGTGTACGTGGCGACACGCTGGGTGCGACTGGGTCCGGCGAACGTCATCGTTCAGACAGACACCGACATAACCAGCCTGCGCAAAACGCAGTCGGAGCTTGCGGCCAGGGAAGCACACCTGCAGTCAATACTCGACACGGTGCCTGAAGCCATGGTGGTCATCGATGCCGGTGCAAGGATCATGTCGTTCAGCGCTGCGGCCGAAAGCCTTTTTGGATACAGGGAAAATGATGTCCGCGGCCAGAATGTGAGGATGCTGATGCCGTCACCCGATCGCGATGCTCATGATCGCTACATTGGCAATTATCTGCGCACTGGCGAACGCCGGATTATCGGCATCGGCCGGGTCGTGACGGGCCTTCGCAAGGATGGAACAACCTTTCCCATGGAATTGTCGGTCGGCGAAGCCATCTCTGATGGCCAGCGCATATTTACCGGCTTCATACGCGATCTCACCAGTCGTCAACGAATAGAAGAGGAACTCCGTCAGGCGCAGAAGATGGAAGCCGTTGGTCAACTGACCGGCGGCTTGGCGCATGATTTCAACAATCTGCTGACAATCATCACCGGCAACCTTGAGATGCTGGAGGCCGGCTTAAGCGACAAGCGCCATCTCGACCTTTTGAGAGACGCGCAAGCTGCCGCGGACGATGGCGCCAAGCTAACCGCCCAGCTATTGGCCTTTGGACGACGGCAACCGCTCAATCCGAAGGTCGTCGATGTCGGCGATCTGGTTTCAGATTTCTCAAAATTGCTGGCTCGAACACTTGGCGAAACGGTCGAACTTCACACGGCAACGACCGGTGTCGGCAACGATGCCGTCGTCGACGCTTCCCAGCTTCAGAACGCTCTGCTGAATTTGGCACTCAATGCACGCGACGCGATGCCCGATGGGGGACGCGTCAGCATCGAGATATCCTCTGCAATCCTTGATCGGGCTTACGTCCTCCAACATCCGCTAGCGCGCATGGGCAAGTTTATCCTCATCACCGTTACCGATACGGGGAGCGGCATGAGCGAAGAGGTAAGGCAGCGCGCCTTCGAACCCTTCTTTACAACAAAGGCTGTTGGCGCAGGAACCGGACTTGGCTTGAGCATGGTCTATGGCTTTGTCAAACAATCGGGTGGCCACGTCCAACTTGACAGCTGCCCCGGACAGGGAACCTGCGCTCGCCTCTATCTCCCGGCAGCCCCCAAGCAGGTGACCTCCGTCGGCGCCGGCGACGGCGGGACGGAGGTCGCGGCTCAGCACGGACACGAGTCGATTTTGGTTGTGGAAGACGAACCCAGGGTGCGTCGCGTAGCAGTGTCACGCCTTAGCCAGGCGGGGTACATCGTCGTCGAGGCCGGCACCGGTGCTGAAGCGCTCAGGCTCCTATCCGAACATCCGGAAATCTCGCTTCTCTTTACCGATGTGATCATGCCAGGTGGGATGGCCGGCGACGAGTTGGCCCGCCACGCCCGTGCACTAAGGCCGGATATCAGGGTGCTCTATACATCCGGCTATGCAGAGCCGACGATCTCCGGCCGCCAATTGTCCGGCGACGAAGAGTGGCTGGCAAAACCCTATACTGCCCTCGAACTGGAACTGAGACTGCGCAAGCTACTGGATGCTTCTTGATGCTTGCTCTTGCCGCCGAGGATCGATTCAGCCGTGGCGAACCTTCGGTATGATGGCCACACCGCCACAGGCGCCATCAACCGCCTTGATCACGTGTCTTCCGTCCCGTCATGGCAGCAATATCGATGCTGCAGAATAATTGCTTGTAGCCGGGCGCGATCTCGGGCGCCGTCGGTTTAGCCCCCTGGGTTCCCACCGGTTGGGGTGTTTTTCGAGCAGCGACCATGCAGGAAGGTACCCGTAATGCCATTGGCCATCCGACGTGAGCTCCTGAAGGCGACTGTCGATCACGACGCTTCGCCACACCTGCCGGCACATCGGCTCCTCCACGAGCACACAGACCTTGGGATTGGCGCGCATCCATTCGACCCCATTTGCCCGGCATCGAGAAGCTGTAGAGACAGCGTCCAGCCATGGCATAGTAAATCGGGACGACATGGGATTGTTTCCCTTGCAGCACGCAAGCCTGGCGAAGTGAGAAGTGGCGACAAGGCTGCCGCATTCATGGTGAGACATCTCTTCGGCGAACATGGTCCATCCTTTCCGGGAAACTGGCTTGCCGACAAGCGTGGCTACGGCGCGCGACGTTTGCATTGATGCCGCTCAATGACAGCGCCGTCAGCTGCCATCAATAATCTTTGGAGCCAATACACTTCAAAGGACGAGCGCGATGAATGACCTCAGCCTTCGGCAGGATATTATCGACGAGCTCGAATATGAGCCCAGCATCAACGCTGCCAGCGTCGGCGTGGCCGTTGACCACGGCATCGTGACGTTGAGCGGTCATGTCCAAAGCTTCATGGAGAAACATACCGTCGAGCGGATCGTTCGCGGCCTGTTGGGTGTAAGGGCCATTGCCCAGGAGCTTGAAGTTCGCCTGCCTGAACATCAGAGTTGGTCGGACGATGAAATCGCCGGCCGGGTGCTCGCCGTGCTCGCGTGGGCGGCCCCGGTGTCCAATCAAGGTGATATCGAAGTGACGGTCAGGCGAGGGTTCGTGACGCTGAAGGGTATGGTCGATTGGTACTTCCAACGCACCGCCGCTGAAGCCGCAGTGCGGCAGCTTGCCGGGGTGACTGGCATCAGCAACCAACTTGAGATGCGCCGGAGCGTCAACCGTTTTGCCATGAAGCGGGACATCGAGGAGGCACTGAGACGAAATGCCGAGATCGCTGCTGGCGATATCCGGGTAGAGACCTCGGGCAGCCAGGTCACATTGCGCGGCAGCGTACGGACGCTTCGCGAGCGTGCGTTGGCCGAGAGGGCAGCGTGGTCGGCCCGAGGCGTAACCGTTGTGGAGGACCGACTGCTCGTCGACGATCAAAGTAGCGGACTGTCCGCCTGAACCATCTGCTCACGATCGGGGTTGGTATCCACAACGTTGAAGGATGAAACAGTTGCCAAAGAAGAGCGCGGGCATTCTCGCCTACAAGTTCGACCTGGGCTTGCCCCGCGTGCTGCTGGTTCATCCGGGCGGCCCTTTCTGGGATAACCGCGACCACGGGGCGTGGTCGATCCCCAAAGGCGAACACGATGAAGAAGAGGGAGCCGAAGATGCGGCGCGGCGTGAATTCGAGGAGGAAACAGGCCGAGCCGTCGCCGAGCCCCTGTTCGGACTTGGGGAGGTCCGCCAGAAGAGCGGGAAAATCATCGTGGCCTATGCCGCCGCAATCGACTTCGACGCGGTGCGGCTTCAAAGCAATGTTTTCGAACTCGAATGGCCGCCGCACAGCGGCCGCATCGAGCAGTTCCCTGAAGTGGACCGTGCCGAATGGTTCACGCTTGCAGAGGCGCGTGACAAGATCAGTGTCGGCCAATTGCCCCTGCTTGATCGGCTAGAAGAATTGCTGACCTCCAGCGCTGGTCCTTGACCACGGTCAAAGCGCCGAACGCGTTTGACCCTAAGATTTGCGGAAAAAGGAAGACAAGCAGCGTTGCCAACCTGGGAAGGACCGTACAATGCAGGCCCAAAGCGACATCCAGGCAGACCTAACAACTCAATCGGGAGTTCGGCTCCGCGTTCGGCATGCGCTCCCTGCCGATGAAGTGCTCGTCGCCGACTTCTTCGCCCACGTTACGCCGGAAGATCTGTCTTTCCGCTTCCTGTCCGGCATGAAGGAAGTGTCGCACGAACGTCTACGGGCGATCACGCGCGCCGACGATCCCAGGATCATCAACTTTCTGGCGTTCTCGCCCGCGGAGATGCTGGTGGCAGTCGGGGCTCTAGCGATCGACGAAAGCCTTGTTCGGGGCGAGGTCGTCCTCTCGGTGCGCGCCGACCATAAACACCTTGGCGTCAGTTGGACGTTGCTTTCCCATATTGCGCAGTACGCGGAGCGCCGTGGTCTCAAGAGTATCGAATCGTTAGAAAGTCGCGCAAACCGGGCTGCGATCAACCTGGAGCGCGAGATGGGTTTCGAGATAACCCAGGTTGCCGATGATCCAACGTTGGTCCTGGTCAAACGGGAGTTGCACCCGGGACCCTAGCCGGTGTCAATCGTCACGCGCCTCGTGCGCCACCGATCACCACAACGCGTAAGCGGCGGCACCAGCGCTCAGGGCAAGGATCGTGGCAATCGTCAGCCGACCCCAATAGGTTATAGGCGAAGCGATCGCTGCAAGCGCCAGCCTCCCGAACGCATTAGCGACAAGCGCGACCAGGATCGCTGACCTAACGGTGTCTGAACCTGCGGAATGGTTCAAGAGACGGAGGGAGCTGAGTATTGAAACGTCGACATCAAAAAGGGCCGACACGGCCGAGACCACGAGGATCCCGGCATTGCCGACCCGGCTGGCCAAGGCTGCGCTGAGCGTCATCGTGATGGCAAACATCCCTGCGAAAATCAAAAGCGAGCGTAGATCGAAGGGGTTGTGAGCGGCGACCTGAGCGTTGTCCTTGGAGGTGTTCCGTGCGAGCAGGATCGCTCCGCACAGCGCAAAAACCAGAGCTGCGGCAGACATGGGCGCAACCAGGCCAAGGACGAGTGAAGGCGCCAGCACAAGAACCAGGGTAAGTACGCGCGCAAGCGATACGGTCGCCGCCAGCATTGCGGCACCTGCCAGTGGTGAAGATTGTCCGCCACTGGCCGCCTTCTGCCCGAAGCTCACTGTTACCGCCGTCGATGAAACGAGTGCGCCGGCAAGACTGCTGACGATCAAGCCCTTTGTCGTCCCCAGCAAGCGAACCGCAATGTATCCGACGTAGGAAATGACCGCACTTAGAACCGTGAAGAACCAGACCGCGCGAGGATTGAACCCACCCCAGGGATCGATCGGGCGATCGGGAAGCAGAGGCAGAACAATCGCCGTCATGACGGCAAGCAACAGTGCAGAGCGCAGCTCCACCCACGTCAGGCGCTGGAGCAAGCCATGCAGTAGGTCACGGCTGGACAGAACCGCCGCCAATGCTGCCCCCCCTGCGGCGGCAGCTCGGTAGTCGCCCGAGACTGCCAGGCCGCCAAGGGCAAAGACGCACAGACCGGCAACGACGCCGGTCACACTGAAGTCGTTGTCATGCCTGGCTTCTCTGATCTTGAACCAGGAAAAACTGATAGCGAAGCCGATAAAACCGGCGGCAAATACAACCCCCTGCTCCTCGGTCAAGGCAGCAAAGACGCCTCCGAGCAAACCAGCGATACCATAGGTGCGTATTCCCGCTGTCCGGCTCCCGGCCGGCGCATCCCGTTCACGCCAACCCCTTTCCAGACCGACAAGCAAGCCAATCGCCAAGGCAATCCCAAGCCTCGAGATAAGCTCTTCCATCCGCACACCCCCCGAAATAGCTGATCAGCAACCTCAGCCTGGTTTCAATGCTGCGATGACACGGCCCAACGTCAGAAACGAAGAGAGAGCATTTTTGTAGCACAGCAGGCGAACGCGCCTCATGGCCCAGCATAGACTCCCATCGCCCGCCACAGTTGACGAGGATCAATGCGTTGGTGTGCATCAACGATAGATTGAACGAACTGGCCTTCGGGCGGATCATCGGGAGAGACTGCGATGACCTATAAAACCATTCTTGCTGTCGTCGGAACCCACCATAAAGAACAGCACCTGCTGTCTGCTGCGGAAATTTGCGCGTCCGTCGGAGCACACCTTTCACTGTTGATTGTCAAACTCGCAGCCCCACCGCCAATCGGCGATTATGTCGCCGCAGTTTCCGTCGATTGGCTTGATCAGCGCCAACGCGATATGAACCTGCTTGAGGAGGCTGCGGAAAAGGCCAAGGCAATCCTGGATCGCCCAGGAACGTCCTTCGACGTCGCCACAATGTATACGGAACTTGCCTGGGCAGATGACGAAATCGGAGCTCGCGCGCGCTATGCGGATCTCATACTGGTCGGCGATGGCCTGACGGCCGACCCGGAGCTGCGATCACGTGCAATAGACGCGGCGTTGTTTCAGTCGGCACGGCCGGTTTTGATCGTGCCCAAAGGCAAAACGGCGACACTCACACCGAAGCGGGTCGTACTCGCCTGGGATTCAGGCTTCGAGGCCGCTCGCGCGGCTCGCGAGGCATTGGACATTCTTTCCGGTGCCGACGATGTGTACGTGACGATGATCGACCCACGTGCCAGTTACGGCCGCAACGGCGAAGAGCCCGGCGCCGACATTGCGGGATATCTCGTTCGCCACGAGATTTCGGTTTCTGTCGAGCGGCTGCCGAGCGAAGGGCGAAGCATCGACGAAGTGCTCAATCGATACGCCCAGGATGCCTCGGCGGACTTGATCGTCATGGGCGCCTATAGCCACTCGAGAATGCGTGAGCGGGTCTTTGGCGGGGTCACCCGCTCGATGTTGGAAACAGCAACGGTGCCAGTGCTCATGGCGCATTGATCGAAACAGCAGAGCTTCCAGGGGTGACGGGATGCCGGGCATTCTACCTTCTGGCTAAGGACGACACAAAGGAGATGCCAGCGGCATGATCGCCGGTTCAATCCATCTTGCGTTCCTGTTGATCGCCCTTGCCGGGACGATCGTTGGACTTGTCGCGCAATGGTATGACTGGGTCCCGTATGACTGGGTCCCGGCGGCGAACCTCATTTGGAGCGTTGCGACCGTTCCCGTCGTTGTGGCGCTGACAATCGCGATTGTGCGGGATTTCCGGGCAGGTCGGTTGGGCGTGGACGCGATAGCGCTCGTTGCCATGGTGGCATCGATCGCCATGGGGGAGCCGCTGGCGGGTGCAGTGGTTGCCATGATGTATACAGGCGGCAATCTTCTGGAAGACTACGCACGCGGCAAGGCCGAGCGCGACCTCAAGTTGCTTCGCGATCGGACGCCTCGTATTGCCCACAGGCTTGCTGGTGGCAAAGTCACCGACATTGCAGCCGACGAGATTGTCACAGGCGACGAATTGCTGGTGAGGGCCGGCGAGCTTTTGCCGGTCGATGGCTATCTTCTGAATGAGCGTGCCAAGGTGGACGAGGCAGCCGTAACCGGCGAACCTCTGCCCGAAACGCGGATCAAGGGCGATCAGCTGAGAAGCGGCACAGTCAATGCCGGCGAAGCCTTCCACTATCGCGCGTCGGCTCCCGCCAGCAACAGCACCTATGCCGGCATCGTGCGCATGGTCGAAAAGGCACAGACCGCAAAAGCACCATTCATCCGGATGGCCGATCGTTTTGCCCTGCTGCTGCTGCCAGCGACGCTTCTGGTCGCAGCCTTTGCCTGGTGGCTATCGGCCGACCACATGAGGGCGCTCGCAGTGCTCGTTGTCGCTACCCCCTGCCCGCTCATTCTTGCAGCACCGGTGGCCTTCATCGGCGGCGTTTCGCGCGCCGCGCGGGCGGGCATCCTGATGAAAGGAAGCGGCGCGCTCGAAGCGCTCGCGCTTATCCGCACTGCCATTTTCGACAAGACCGGGACATTGACGGAAGGCGGAGCGCGATTGATTTGCCTGGAGACGGCGCCGGATAATGACGCCAATGAAATCCTGCGCTTGCTCGCATCTCTCGAACAGGCTTCACACCATGTCTTGGCCGAGACGATCGTTGGCTTGGCGCGAACGAATGGAATGTCCCTTTCAGCGCCGACAAATGTCCGGGAGTTTCGCGGCTCCGGATTGGAAGGCATTGTCGCCGGCAGGCACGTGCGTGCCGGTTCACGTGCGTTGGTGCTTGGTGATGACGAAGTGCCGACATGGGCATCCTCGGCTGCATCGGCCCGCCAGGGCAGCTCCGGACTCGCAATCTATGTGTCCGTGGACGGTCGGATCGCTGCATTCCTCCTATTGGCGGACGCAATCCGACCGGAGGCGCCGATCGCATTGGCTCAGCTTCATGCAGCCGGCATCTCGCGCATCATCATGGTTACCGGCGACGACGCCGGAACTGCCAGCACCGTCGCATCGTCCCTTGGCATCGATGAAGTCTATGCCGATCGAAGTCCGGCTGAAAAGCTTGCAGCCGTTGCGGCCGAACAGCTTCGCCAGCCGACGATGATGGTGGGTGACGGTATCAATGATGCGCCTGCCCTGGCTGCGGCCGACATCGGGATCGCCATGGGCGCGCGCGGGGCGACCGCTTCGTCGGAGGCAGCGGACGTCGTCATTCTGGTCGAGCGGATCGATCGCGTGCCATACGCTGTCGAGATCGCACGGCGTACCAGGCAAATCGCGTTGCAAAGCGTCGTCGCCGGGCTGGCATTGTCAGGCATCGCGATGATCTTCGCTGCCTTGGGCTACATCACACCGGTCGCAGGAGCCCTGCTGCAGGAAGGCATAGACATCGCAGTGATCGTCAACGCATTGCGAGCCTTGAGCGGCCCGACAAGCCGTGGCTCCGCTGAAGGATCTGCTCTGCTTGCCACGCGAGTGCAGTAGCGGCGTCACATTGACATAAGTGCCGCACGTGCCTTGATGCCGGCATTTACAGCTGCAGCCGCGGATATCAACAGGAAAGAGCTCATGGACTGTCTCGAAGATTTCTGAGGCAAACGGCGCCGTGAGCCGTTCCCCTCACGCTTTTGAGCATTTGACTGGAGATGGCACGCAGCGCTCCCATCCCGAGGACCTCTTGCCATTTTTTGTGGCGCCATTGTCGAAACACTCGCAATGGCGGGCCGATGGCCAACGCTCCAAGCCACGTTGACATGTAGGTCGACTGTCATACATGTCGATCGGATAAGGCTGCCCGCAGTTGCATGAGGCTCGAAGGCGATCACGAAACGCAAGATAGACGCAAGAGAAAAGCCCAAGACGCTCCTGCAACGCCTAGCAGCGGCTCCCGACAAGCTGTTCACGGGGGCGTTTCGACAGCAGTTTGCCGCCCTGTGTTTCCGCTACACCTCCGGCAGTATTGAGATACTGGTTGTAACCTCGCGCGATAGCGGTCGTTGGGTCATCCCAAAGGGGTGGCCAATAAAGAACAAGAAGCCTCATGAAGTCGCGGAAACCGAAGCTCTACAGGAAGCCGGCATCCGGGGAATAGTCAGGAGGAAAGCTCTTGGCAGCTACACATATCTGAAGATGATGAATGACGGCGACTTCATTCCATGTGTCGTTGATGTCTACCAGATAGAAGCCACCCGCCTTGCGAACAAATTCAAGGAAAAGGGCGAGCGGGTCCTTGCTTGGGTTAGTCCCGAAGAAGCGGCACGGCGCGTCCGCGAAATCGAACTCAAATCCATGTTTGTCGAGTTCAAGCCACACCGGCACGAGGCGAACGCTGAATAGTCGACGTCGCATTTCGGCATCTTGCGATCGTCGTGATTTTCTCGAGGTCCCCCTATTTTTGCTTCCTCTCCGGACACCTACCCCTTGCGAGGTTAACCTGTCGCGCCGGCACACACTGTCCCTCGTCTAGACCATGACCTCCTTGAAGACAGGTCGCTAAGTGAACGCCTAGCCAAGTGCCTATGGCACCAGACGTTTGAACGCAAGCTCTGCGCGTGCGGGTCCCCGCCCATGCCCGTGCTGGCAAAGCTCTCATAGAAAGAGACAAGCGTCGTTCGAGCTATCCGGAGCGCTTTTTTTTTAACTTGAAGGGCTCGCAGACCATCACTTGAGCAACCGTTGGTGCGGTGCCGGCCGTGCAGCTACGCATCCCACTTTGTCACCAAGGTTGAATATCCAGTGCAGCGGATGGCTGGAAGTGATAAATCAGCTCTATAAATCGATCCCTATCGAGCAGCAAGATAAGGCTAGCCTATGGCCAAAGCAGTTTTTCCCCGGCCCACCGATGATTTGGTGCAGCAGTTCTCGAGCGCCGGCGAGCCGTTAAGAAGAAACCTCTCCCCTCCGACAGTTCCACGACGAAGCTTACCCTCACCTTGGACACCGAGGTGGTTAATTGGTTCAAGGCGTCTGGCGACCATTGGCGTACAAGGATGCGGGAGGTCCTTCGAAATGCCGCGGAGTTCGACAAGAATAGTTGAACCCTGTGACGCGTGTGTCACGGCTTTCACGAAGCGAGCAGTCCAGCCAAGGTTCGGCGGGGCGCTAGCATGAAACTCGTCACGATACCGGCAGTTTTCCTCCTCCTCCTCTTCCTCGCAGGATGCGCGATGGCTGGCTTGACCGCAGAGCAGGGCTATGGGCCTCTGCGCTAGGCCCTCACGCCGCCTCGCCCGGGCTGCCCCTCTACCAATCGGCTCACTTCGGACCACGGTACCGCAATGGCGCGGCAGACGGCCGTTCACGACGAGGTATGCGACGAGGCCGATCAGCAGGCTCCAGAACGCCCCGCCAATGTCAAGAAGATTGGCGTTCGCAGCGGATATTCTGGATTAACTATTGACGAGGCACAACATATCCATCAGTGTGGATATATGGATAGTTCCACAGCGATTACCGCGCTCGCCGCGCTTGCTCAGAGCACCCGCCTCGACACGTTCCGGCTTCTTGTCAAACACGAGCCTGACGGCCTGCCCGTCGGCGAGTTGGCGAAAACCATCGACGTGCCGCAAAACACGATGTCTGCGCATCTCAAGATACTGACGCAAGCTGGCCTGATCGCCGGCGAGCGGCATAGCCGTTCAATCGTCTATCGCGCAAACCTTGACGTCTTCCGGGAGCTGACGTTGTTCCTGATCAAGGACTGCTGTGGCGGCAACGCGGAGATTTGCACCCCACTCATTGCCGAACTCATGCCCTGCTGCCCGCCCGCAAAGGCGACCGCATGAGTTCTCGTAACTCTCAGAACCCGGATCAACACCACTAGGGACAAGGACAATGTCTGACCGCGTTTATAACGTGCTCTTCTTGTGCACGGGCAATTCCGCTCGCTCTATTCTTGGAGAATCCATCCTCAATGCCGAGGGCAAGGGCCGCTTCCGCGCCTATTCCGCTGGCAGCAATCCAAAGGGTGAGGTCAATCCTCACGCCATCAAGGAGCTTGAGGCGCTCGGATATCCGTCCACGGGGTTTTCCTCGAAAAGCTGGGACGTCTTCGCCGAGCCAGGTGCACCGCAGATGGACTTCATCTTTACCGTCTGTGATAGCGCGGCAGGCGAAGCCTGCCCTGTGTGGATTGGGCATCCCATGACCGCCCATTGGGGTGTCGAAGACCCGGCAGCAGTCGAAGGCACCGACATCGAAGTGCAAAAGGCATTCGCCCAGGCAGCAAGGTTCCTCAAGAACCGGATTGCGGCGTTTCTCAGCCTACCGCATTCCTCGATCGACAAGCTCGCGCTCGAACAGCACCTTCGGCAGATCGGCAGGATGGAAGGCGCCACGCAACCCCAGGAAAAGGCAAGCTGATGTCCTCGTTCGAACGATACCTCACCGTCTGGGTGTTTCTCTGCATTCTCGTCGGCATTGCGCTTGGACACTTGATGCCCGGCGTCTTCCAGGCGATCGGTGCGGCGGAAGTCGCCAAGGTCAATATCCCCGTGGCCGTCCTCATCTGGCTGATGGTCATTCCCATGCTGTTGAAGATCGACTTCGGATCCTTGTCCAAGGTCGGCAGCTACTGGCGCGGGATCGGCGTCACCTTGTTCATCAATTGGGCGGTCAAGCCGTTCTCAATGGCCCTGCTCGGCTGGCTGTTCATCGGCTGGCTCTTCAGGCCCTTGCTCCCCGCTGACCAGATCGATTCCTATATCGCCGGCCTGATCATCCTCGCTGCGGCACCTTGTACCGCCATGGTCTTCGTCTGGTCGAACCTCACCAAAGGCGAGCCCCATTTTACGCTGTCGCAGGTCGCGCTCAACGACGCCATCATGATCGTCGCGTTCGCCCCCATCGTCGGCCTGTTGCTCGGCCTCTCCGCCATCACCGTGCCGTGGGACACACTGATGATCTCGGTCGCGCTCTACATCCTCATCCCCGTGGCGATCTCGCAGATCCTCCGGAAAATGTTGATGACCGATGGCACGACGAGGGCTCTCGATGGACTTCTGATCAAGCTGCAGCCTCTGTCGCTGGTGGCATTGCTCGCAACGCTGGTCCTGCTGTTCGGCTTCCAGGGCGAACAGATCATCGCCCAGCCGACCATTATCGCGCTGCTTGCCGTTCCGATCCTGATACAGGTCTACTTCAACTCCGGGCTGGCATACCTGTTGAACCGGATGTCCGGCGAACAGCATTGCGTTGCGGGCCCGTCCGCACTGATTGGAGCATCAAACTTCTTCGAACTCGCGGTCGCGGCTGCCATCAGTCTATTCGGCTTCCAGTCGGGTGCTGCGCTGGCAACCGTCGTGGGGGTCCTCATCGAAGTGCCGGTGATGCTGTCCGTCGTCTGGATCGTGAACCACTCCAAGGACTGGTACGAAGCAAGCCCTGCCGTCGCCAAGAACACCTCCGTCGAAAAAACCATTGCCGAAAGGGCATGATCATGGACGTCACCATCTACCATAATCCCGAATGCGGCACGTCCCGCAACACGCTGGAGATGATCCGCAATGCGGGAATCGAGCCGACTGTCATCGAATACGTGAACTTGCCACCGACGCGCGACCAGCTCGTGCAGATGATTACCGATGCGGGGCTTACAATCCGTGAGGCGATCCGCGAGAAGGGCACTCCGTATGCGGAACTGGGCCTCGATAATCCGGATCTGTCCGACGATCAGTTGCTCGACGCCATGCTGAAGGACCCGATCCTGATCAACCGTCCGTTCGTCATCACGCCGATGGGTACGCGTCTTTCCCGTCCGTCCGAAGTCGTCCTCGAAATCCTTCCGGACACCCACAAGGGTGCGTTCACGAAGGAAGACGGCGAACGTGTCCTCGATGAGAAGGGGCGGCGCATTGTCTGAAGCACTTACCGCCGCCGTTTCCGAGCACTTGCGCATGCCTAATCTCGATGCGCTGCGTCCAACCTTCTCGACACACAAGCCGCGCATCCTGATCCTCTACGGTTCACTCCGGGAAATCTCCTACAGCCGACTTCTCGCTCACGAAGCCCGCCGTCTCTTGGAGCACTCCGGATGCGAGGTGCGGATGTTCGATCCCAAGGGCCTGCCACTTCCCGATGAAGCACCCGTCAGCCATCCCAAGGTGAAAGAACTGCGCGACCTTTCCGAGTGGTCCGAAGGCCAGATCTGGGTCAGCCCGGAGCGGCATGGCGCGATGACCGGCATCATGAAGGCCCAGATTGACTGGATACCGCTTTCGCTCGGCTCCGTCCGACCGACCCAAGGCAAGACGCTGGCGGTCATGGAAGTATCAGGTGGCAGCCAGTCGTTCAATGCGGTCAACCAGATGCGCATTCTCGGTCGCTGGATGCGGATGATCACGATCCCGAACCAGTCCTCGGTTGCCAAGGCCTACCAGGAGTTCGACGCCGATGGACGGATGAAGCCATCGTCCTATTATGACCGCGTCGTCGATGTCTGCGAAGAGCTGGTGAAGTTCACGTGGCTTACCCGAGACGCTTCCGTGTACCTTACTGATCGCTACAGCGAGCGGAAAGAGGATGCGGAGAAGCTGGAAAAGCGTGTCCAGCTCAAGGCCATCTGACATGCAGCAGCAACCGTGAGACGATCAGGGTCGCCGCCTCGCGGTTATTTCGACAATAGTGGAAATAAGACTTGACCAGATGGCAATCGGGGACGTAGGCTATTTCCATGATTATAGAAAAAGCAGCTTCCCAACTCGAAGCCCTTGGAAACGTTACCCGCCTGCAGATTTACCGTGCGCTTGTGCGTGCCGGGGACGATGGCCTGCCGGTGGGAAGGCTTCAGGAAAAGCTTGAGATTCCGGCGTCCACTCTTTCCCATCATCTGAAGCGTCTGATCGACACCGGCCTGGTCATCCAGGACCGCCAAGCCACGACCCTGATTTGCACCGCGAACTACAAGCATATGAATGCGCTGATTGGATACCTTGCTGACGAGTGCTGTGCCGATGCAGCTTGCTCGAAGCAGACCGACGAAACCGTAGCCTGAGCGCATTTTTTTGCGCTTTAATTTCGAAATTTCCAGAAATACGAAAGGATAGGCAGATGACCTTTGATGGCAACCTCCCTGTGGCCGTGATCGGCGCTGGCCCCGTTGGCCTCGCGGCTGCGGCCAGACTGGTCGAGGCGGGTATCACACCGCTTGTCCTGGAAAGGGGGGCATCCGTCGGTTCGTCTCTTATCGATTGGGGGCATGTGCGGGTGTTCTCGCCCTGGAAATACAACATCGACGATGCCGCGCGGCGATTGCTCGATGATCATGGATGGAACGCCCCTCAGGCCGATGGTGTGCCGACGGGTCGCGAGATCGTTCAAAACTATCTGCTTCCGCTTTCCGGCACTCCTCAGATCGCCGCCAACCTGAAACTCGGCGCTGCAGTCACGGCGATCACGCGTCAAGGCTTTGACAAGGTCTCATCAAATGGCCGTGAGGATGCACCGTTCGTGGTTCGATACACCGATCCGGCGGGTGAGCACGACGTCCTGGCACGGGCCGTAATCGACGCATCCGGCACATGGACACAACCGAACCCGATGGGGATCAACGGCCTGCCCGTCGTTGGTGAAAGCGCCTCCGGCAGGCTCTCCTATGGAATTCCAGATGTTGCCGGGACCAGGCGGTCTGACTTCGCCGGCAAGCGAACGCTGGTCGTAGGAAGTGGTCACTCCGCGATCAATGTCGCCTTGGCTCTGTTGGAACTACAGCAAAGTGATCCGGCGACTGAAATCTTCTGGGCACTTCGCCATCATGGTGTGGCTCGCCTGCTCGGCGGTGGCCTGAATGACCAACTTCCCGAGCGCGGCGCCCTCGGATTGGCCGCCAAGAAGGCCATGGACGAGGGCCGCCTCAAAATGCTGACATCCTTTGCCGCCAGGAGCGTGAAATCCGACGGCTATGAGGTGGTCGTCGAAGCCGTCTCCAATGGAGAGCCAGTTATGCTGGTGCTCGACCATGTGGTCGTCACGACAGGTTTCCGGCCCGACCTGTCGTTTCTGCGAGAACTGCGCCTTGAACTTGACCCTGCCGTCGAGGCATCGCCAGCCTTGGCTCCGTTGATCGATCCGAACCTTCATTCCTGCGGAACCGTCCCACCCCACGGCGTCATCGAACTCGCTCATCCGGAGAGGGATTTCTATATCGTCGGCTCGAAGTCCTATGGCCGCGCTCCAACATTCCTGATGAAGACCGGCTACGAACAGGTTCGTTCCGTCGTCGCCGAACTCGCAGGGGATCATGTCGCCGCACGACGGGTCGAACTTGTCCTTCCCGAAACCGGCGTTTGCTCCGTCGACCTCGCAGTGAATGCAACATCATCGGGATGCTGCGGAGGGCCTGCACCTGTAAAAACGGATGCCTGCTGTGTCGCCGACGCAACCGCCAAATCCGAGGGAAAAGCCGGCTGCGGTTGTTCGACTGTGATCGTTGAAGAAGAGCGAGCGTGATCATGGAAGGACGGACGCTTCCTAAATGGGCACTGGCGGGCCTCGGCGCATCACAAATCGTTGGATACGGCACGCTCTATTATGCCTTCAGCATCCTGGTGCCGGAGATCGCAAGAGACATCGGCAGATCGCAGCAATGGGTGTTCGGAGCTTTTTCGGTGGCTCTTCTCGTTGGCAGCCTTGCCGCCCCCCTGTCCGGGTACCTCGCCGACCGGATCGGTGCAGGCCGATTGATGGCGGCAGGATCGCTGCTGGCATCCGCATCCCTCGTCTTGATGGCCCTATCCACCGGGCCCATCACCTTCGCTGTTTTACTGGCACTGACCGAGGTAGTCTCGGTCGCTGTTCTCTATGCCACCGCTTTCACGGCAATCGTCCAGACCGGGGGAGCCAAAGCTCAAAAGTCGATTGTTCACCTGACACTGATCGCGGGGTTCGCGTCCTCGCTGTTCTGGCCGCTGACATCCTGGCTGCACGGTTTTCTGTCCTGGAGGGAGGTCTACCTGCTGTTTGCAGCGTTGAACTTCCTCGTCTGCCTGCCGGTGCACTCGGCGCTTGCACGTCTGACAACGACCGCCATATCCGCTTCCAAGGCAATGATCGCGCCCGTTAGCGAACACCGCACTATTCCGAACGGAACGTTAGTATTCTCCCTCATGCTGCTCGGCTTTGCAATCGAAGGCTATGCGCTGTCAGCGATCCTCATTCACATGGTGCCGCTGACACAGGCGCTCGGCTATGGTGCCGCAGGTCTCCTGGTCGCCTCGCTTTTCGGCCCGGCTCAGGTTGCAAGTCGTCTGATCAACCTGCTCTTTGGTCGTGAACTGTCGCAGACATGGCTGGCTGTCATTGCAACCGCGCTTTTGCCAATCGGGTTGACGATCCTCCTGATGACGACACCTTGGCTGCCGGGCGCGGTCCTGTTCGCTATCTGCTTTGGATTGGGTTCCGGTCTGACCAGCATCGTCGGCGGGACACTGCCGCTCGAACTGTTCGGACCAAAGGGATATGGCAGTCGTCTCGGCTGGGCCACCTCAGCCAAACAGATGATGTCGGCGATTGCGCCGCTCGCCATGTCGATGTCGATGGCAGGGATCGGTGTCGTGCCTTCCATCTGGATGACTGTGGCCATCGGCATAGCCGGGGTGGTGGCATTCTTCGCCATAGTGGCGGTCGTGCACCGACCTGTCGAACTGCGACGTCTGGCTTAAGCTCTGAAGTTCGGCACAGGCGCCGCCGCCCTCGGAGTTAGGTTGAGCGGCTCCAAGAAACGTTGTCGCCTCGCCTTCGCGTCCGGGTGCCGATCCCGCGCGGCATCTCACAGACCAACCTCCAGTGCTTATACGAGAGCGTTGTCGCCGAGCTGAAGTATCCTGGATGTGCATTGCTTACGTCTTGTCGGAGTGGCGCAAGTGACGCATCCCCCCTCCCCGACCGGCAATCCAGCCTCCAGATTGGCCAACATGGTTCCAACATGGTTTCAGAACGGGGGCAGCGCGCGAGATCGCAAACAGTTCGACAAGCTCGCGCGAGGTCAGCCCGGGTCTATTCCCATCGGATTTTACGATGGGGATCACGGACATGGCTCACCTCGTTTACAATTCTTACGAAACTATTCGGCCCGGTCCATGCGCGCGAAATGGGCGGCATCACCCTTTCTTGACAGGTTGTCTGCTGCCTTAAGTTCGTCATTTCTGGGCTTGGGAGCAGCGACCTCGGCATTGCCACTCTGCTCCGTGCCGCAAAACAGATCGAACAGCAGTCCCATGACCGCCTCGGCTCTACCATCTGCAATCGAATAATAGATCTGTCGTGATTCCCGCCGCGTCTTGACGAGGGCGGCCTGCCGCAATTCCGCCAGTTGTTGTGAAAGTGCAGGTTGCTTGACACCAAGCGCTTCCTGGATGTCGCTGACGGAGCATTCATGGCGTGCGATTTGGCATAGCGGCATGAGACGGTTTGCGTTGCTGAACAGACGCATGAAGCCCGCCGCCTCCGGCGCTTTGGCGATCATCGTCCCAAGCGAGACTTTCGATGTACCGCTCATGCGCGCTTCTCCCGAAAATACCAGGTTTCGCCCTCGCGCAGATGCTCATCTTCGCCATGCGCCGCAGGCGCCTGCTCGACAAGCGCATCGCCGGGCCGCCACCCCTCTGGCGCCGAAGCATCTTCACGCTCGACTGCCTGGAGTGCGGCGACAAGGCGCAGCAATTCGTCGACGGAACGTCCTGCATTCATCGGATACCAGACGATGGCGCGAATGATACCTGCCGGGTTGATCACATATGCCGAGCGCACGGTCGCGCTGCTTTCGGAGGCGCCGTGCGGTGGAAGCGGGAAGTGTAGCGACGCCAACCCCAACCAATCGGATCGCGGTCAAAAGCGTCGGGCAAAGGCCGCCACGGATTGCAGCCTCTCACGTAATCGGTTCTGCCAAGCTAGTATGTGAAGCGCAGACGGCCCAGCCGCCTCGCCCGTGCGGAGGGTATGTTGATGGCGAAATTTCAGCTCGATGCTTCTCAGTCCAATTCAAACCAGCTCAGTCTGACGAGCAAGTCCGTCGAAAACGCATTCTGGGAAGCGGAACAAGAAGCCGAATACACGATCGGATGGATTCGGATCACGGTCGGCGTTGTCTTGTTCGCGATCGGTCTTCTCGTCTCCTCTGAAACGGCCGGCTTTGCCCAAGAGTACAACTTGACCCAGCTTCGCGTGACGGCGCTGACGACGGTAGCCGCCTTTCTGGCTCTCGGCATCACGTCATTCCTGCTCGTGATCAGCCGTTGGTTTCGGCCCTGGATGGCGTTTGCGCTCGCTACCGGCGACGCAGCGGTTGTCGGGGCCAGTCTCTATTTTGCACTGAACGATCTCGGTCTGGCGGGCAATTGGGTGGCGACCATACCGACCATTTGGGCCGTACCTCTGCTTCTTGCCGTCGGCGCGCTTCGCTATCGGCCCCTCGTCCAATTATGGGCCACGTTGGCAACAATGATGGCGATAGTCGGCGTCGCGGTAGCGCTTGGCTTTGGCCGGACGGCCATTGGGAACGCGGCAATTGCCGGTAAGGGTGTAAGTCTCCTCCTTTCACTTCCTCCATACATCATGCGCGCTATCATGTTGATGCTGACGGGCCTCATCACGGCATTGGCGATGGCACGTTCTCGGCGCCTTCTGATCCGCATAGCGAGTGAGGCAGCCAAGCGCGCAAACCTTGCCCGCTTCCTGCCGGCCGAAATCGCACCATTGGTGGGAGAGAATGATATTGCTACGTGGCGGCAGGGTCGCCGGCAACAGGGCACTATCCTGTTTGCCGATATACGCGGGTTCACCGCTTATGCAGAAAAGCTAGATCCGGAGAGACTGTCCGTCTTCATTTCCTCCTTTCGGCGACGCGTCATGCGTGCAGCCGAGGCGTCGGGCGGTGTGATCGACAAATTTATAGGCGACGGCGCTCTGATTGTCTTCGGTATCCCAGAACCACGGGAGGATGATTGTGCTCGCGCCATAGCCTGCGCTCGCCGGATTCTCGCGCTCGTAGACCAATGGAACACCAAACGCGGTTTCGATCCGCCGATCCGCGTCGGAATCGGCATCCACAGCGGCGAGATGTATTATGGGCTTGTCGGCGACGAACATCGCCTCGAATTCACAGTGCTTGGCGATACAGTCAACGTGGCAGCCAAGATAGAACAGGCCACGAAGCGCTTTGATACACCGCTGCTTGCGTCGGAGACGGTTGTGACAAAGGCTGGCCAGCAGGACGCATGGGCCGCAGTCGGTCGCGAACCCCTTGGAGGGCGCGGCGAGCACGTCGCACTCTTTGCATTCACCGGGACTGGTGACATCGGTCTGGAGGTCGCGGCCGCTCCTTACCCGGGCGGAGCCAAGACCCGTGGTAAGCGGTGACGTTAGGCCGTTACGTCTCGAAGTTCCAAGGTATCAGAGCATCGAGATCGCTTGATGGCCAACCTGCGGCGATACACTCAAGCGTCTGCGTCAGCCATGCCAGCGGATCGACTTCGTTCATCTTGGCAGACTGGATGAGCGTAGAGAGCGTGGCCCAAGTCCTTCCGCCGCGGGCATTTCCGGCAAATAGGCTACTTTTCCAAACAATTGCCTGAGGCCTGATTGCACGCTCAACAAAGTTGGAGTCTATCTCGATGCGCCCGTCATGGAGGAACTGTTCGAAGGCTTCCTTTCGATTAAGGGCATAGCGAATGGCTTCGGCGAGCTTTGATTTTCCAAAGATGCGGGGCAGCGTGTCCTGCCAGAGTTTGTAGAGATCGGCAACGACTGCAGCGGAGGCCTCCTGGCGGGCGGCTACGCGAACATCGGGGCGTTGTCCGCGCACCTTTTCCTCAATCGACCAAAGTGCGCCCATCTTTTCGATTGTCGCCGTTGCCACCTTTGAGCTGTCGTTTGCGTGCAACTCGTAAAACCGACGGCGACCATGCGCCGAGCACCCCGCCAAAAGAGCGCCGCCGTTTCCGCGCTCAGGTCGAGCAACACGGTTATAGGCAGTGTATCCGTCGATCTGCAGGATGCCGCGATAGCCTTCGAGATGCCAGCAACACCGTCATAACGTCTAGGCGTGCAACACGTCGCGCGCAATGCCGCGCCTCCTTCGGAGACGCGGCATTGCGGTTCATGGCGCATCGAGCCATCCAGCGGCTGCGTTAGCGGACGACACGCACACGTTGGTCCAACGCCACGCCGGTTTGCACGCCTACGGTCCTGACTTCGCGGATCATCGCCACAACTTCATTCCGATAGACCATTCCGGTGTGGTCAAAAGGAAGGCTCCTGAGATCCATGCTGGGGATCTGTCCGGGGACGTCGCCGCCTACCGGCTTGCCGTTCCAGGTCTCGCCAAATCCACCCAGCGCAACATAGGTGTTGAACGCCACCTTGAAATCCTGATCGAGTGCATGCTCGATCGACTTGCCAGCTATGGTGATGTCGACTGCCTCGGCCTCGCGAGCACTGCCATTGAGCTTGATGGCATAACGCAAGGCGGAAGAAAAGTGCAGGAACCCACGCGACACAAAAGCCGAAGCATCGATCTTGTCGACCTCTTCGGGTCGCAGGATGCGTCTTGCGTTGCTCGTGAGCATGTCCCGGATCTGCGCCCCGGTCATGGTCGCAACGTGCACGCCATCGGCATAAGGCATTACATCATACCACTGGCGAAAGTTGAGCGAACCCTGCGACAGACCGGACGCAAGGCCTGAGGCGTTGAATAGGGCAATATCGATGCGACCATTCGGGAAGTTCTCTGAACGTTTGACCAGGGCATCGTTCATGAAGTTTGCCAAGGCCGTTTCCCCGACATAGCGGTCGGCGAAGGTGCGCTTGGTCGAGACAAGCTGGTCGTCGGGCACTTGGCCGATAACTTCGTTCAGACGGGTATCAAGCGCCTTGATCAGCGGCGCCACGTGGGTCTGTTCGAAATCGACATCATAGTCCTCCTCTTGTTCGAGAGCTTCGAAGCCGGGTTCGCCAGCCTTGACGCGCTCGTCTCGGCTCTTGGTGGGACGCAGCCCAACTGAACTGAACCATCCCTTGCGACCATTTTCGGCGCGGATCGACATCACGATCTCACCCAAGAAGGCACCGTGTGCCTGGGCTTGGGTGATCAGAACGCCCTCGACCATATTGTGAGGGTCTATGCCCTCGGCATTGAGCTTGGTGTGTGTGTGAGCGCCGATGATCACGATCGGCTTGTCCGTCAGCGGAGCAATGGTTTCGGCGATTGCAAAATCGCCTTCGCCAGTGGTCCGTGTTGTGCCAGCCTTACCGCTCTTGTGCTGCTCGCTGCCATAACCGCAATGCGACAACACCACGACCATGTCGGTAATGGAGGCCAGCGCCGGCAGCACGTTGCGTACCGCATCGAGCGGGCTCGCAACCGCCAACCCCGGATCGGCGGGCTGCCCAACACGGGTATCGACGGACGTAGTGAGGCCGACAAAGCCTATCCTCAGTCCTTTTACCTCGCCAATGGCGGCGGCCACGTAGTCATCGTCGCGCTTCAAGAAAGCCGATCCATGCACATTGGCGGAGAGCAGCGGAAAGCGAGCATCTGTGGCGATGCCTTTCTTGAGCACTTCGGCGCCACGGTCGAATTCATGATTGCCCAGCACCGCAACATCGACGCCTCCGGCCGAATAGACCCGATATCCGGCATCAGCGATGAATTCCTTTGGCGACCAACCCATCAGTTCGTCGAAGATTGAGCCGGTGTGGTCGTCACCACCGGAGATGAACAAGACCACCTCGTCGGCGGCGGCGCCGGCGCGGAGCGCTTTCACTTGCTTGACCATCTGCGAAAAGACGTGTGTGTCGCCCTTCTTCGCATGCATTTCGGTGATGTGATTGTGCATGTCGTTGAAGTGCAGCAGCCGCACCAGTCGGCGCTCGCCCTGCTCAAGCCCGGAGGCAGGGACCGACGCCCCAGTTTCGGTGACGATCGACTGGATCGGTCCCGCAAGGGGGTCACCTTTAAGCAGATAGAGCTTCTCCAAGGCACCTTTCGGGTTCGGCGTGCCGGCGATCATGGCCAGTTCGCCCTTTGCGGGCGCCGCGTGAGCGCGAAATACCAGATATGGCGAGACGGCCGCAGTGGCTGCGAGTGCCGCCCCGCCTCTCAGCACCGTGCGCCTAGAGAAACGGCCTTCAATTTTCGTCATTAGTGTGCCCTCTTGTCAGTGACGCGCAGGTTGCGTGCACCTGTGCGCCGCTGCACTACCGAAACCGCATGACAGGGGGGTGACAGGCAATGCCAAGGGTGCGAGCGATCGCCTCCTCGCTGCGCGGCGCTCGCGACGTTTCGGGCCACACTCGGCCGACAACCGTTCGCCCCGACATTCCATAGCGAGTTGGGCCAGCCCAAGGCCAACCACTGAACATTAATCGGCAACGATCGGTTTTCGGAAAGCGCGCCGAGGAACGGGACGACCTCGTACCATGTTCACGAATTCAGGAGGTCTCCCACCTCTTCACACATCTCCATCCTGATCCGATTGCCTTACAGTGCCGCCGGATCTCGTGAATTCACCGTGCCGTCGGACTTCGACTTGCCCGTCGATGCCCCGACGTTGCCGGTCAGGCCGATTCCCGCGCCATTGAGCCCGATGCCGCCGCCGATACCAATGCCGGCGGAAAGGCGGATGTCGCCGACTTTTCCGTTGTCGTTGTCGTTCAGAATCGCTTGCGACAGTCGGCTCGTCCGCGCGCTCCACCGACGAACTGCTCTTCTTCAGGAAGCCCTTCGACGAGGTCTGCTCGCGCATCTCGTGGCTGTCTTTGCCCGACGAGATGACGATGTCGCCTACCGACTTCAAGTCGAGGTCAGCCTTCCAGTCCTTGGTGCCGGCTCCGAGGTTCGAGGCCGAGACCAGCGTATCGCCATCCGAACGGGTGGTAACGCCCGTGCCGCCGGAAACCGAATAGCCAACCGCCGTTTTCGTTTCACTGCGGCTGGATGATTTCGTACGGCCCCACTTCCAGGAAAGATCCAGGGTGGAATTGTCGCGGGCTCGGCAATCGTCAGGTCGTCGGCGGCCTTCAGATCGACGCGCTCCTTCGCCTGGAGCCTGCTCCCCACGATATTGAGGTCGTGATCCCCCTTGTCCGAGCCGGCAGTCACGGCGATCGACCCACCGGCGGCAATCGCCGAACCACTATGTTGCTCGGACGTTCCGCGGTTGCTGCCGAAGGTTGTGGCAACTTCTTCTCGCGCTGCAGTGATGTTGATCTCGTCAGCCGCCTTGAGCGTGACATCCGCCCCACTGCGGATCGCCGAGCCGGAGATGAGGATGTCGTTGCCGGAGCCGATGGTCTTCGAAACACCGTAAACGATCTGGCCCTCCTGCTGGCGCTTTTCCCTCGTCTTCATGAGCCGTCGCCGGCCTTGCGGGTAACATCGGTACTGACAAAATTGACCGAACCCAGCTGCGTGGTGATCGTCACCCGTCTGTCCGGATCCCAATGGAAAAGTAACGCAGTATCGACAAGCGCCAATTGGCCGAGGCTCTGTGAGGGCCAACGTCACCCCCGTCGGGCATCAGCCTTCACGTGTCATGAGCCGACCGAAATGGCGGTCGTGGCTGCCCCCATGGTCAAGCGACCATCGATGAGATGAAGGCGCCGGTCCATGCGCGAGGCCATGTCGAGGTCATGGGTAACCGCGACCACTGTCTTGCCCTGTTCGCGCACCAGCCTTTTCAGGATATTGAAGACCTGTTCGGAACTCTGGCTGTCGAGGCTGCCTGTCGGTTCGTCAGCGAGGATCAGTGGCGGATCGTTGGCGAGCGCGCGGGCCACCGCCACGCGCTGGCGCTGTCCGCCGGAAAGCTGGTCGGGACGCTTGTCGAGGTGATCTGCAAGACCCAGTGCAGCAAGCAGGTCGCCAGCTTTTTGGCGCATCTCGTTGCGGCCGAGATGCCTGAGCTTGCGCATGGGCAGCTCAACGTTTTCGCGGGCCGTGAACTCCGGCAGGAGGAAATGGAATTGGAAAACGAAGCCGATGTTGGCAAGCCGCATGGCGGCCAGTTCGTCCTCGTCCATCAGGGCCGTGTCCCGGCCGCGGATGCTGACCGAGCCGTCAGTTGGCCGATCGAGCAAGCCGAGCAAATACAGAAGCGAGGACTTGCCCGAGCCTGAGGGACCGGTAACCGCGACGAATTCCTTCTCGCCGATGCTCAGAGACACGTCCCTCACCAGGGTGACCGGCACCGTCTCTCTGAGGATGCGTGTCAGATCCCTCGTTTCGATCAGCGTGCTCATGTCGCTCCCCTGATGATATCGACCGGATTGGCGCGAGCTGCCCGCCTTGCGGGCAAATAACCGGCGACCGCTGCCGATCCGAGCGCGAAGGCAGCGGCGATCAGATAGTGCAGCATGCTCCAGGCTATCGGAAGACGGGTCATCTCCTGGCCGGTCGTCGATATCTCGAAGCGAACGAGCGAGAGCGCGTAAACCATGGCAAAGCCAAGCGCCCAACCGATGAGCGTGCCGGCTGTCGCAATTGCCACACCTTCGAGTACGAACAGGATGCGCATGTCGGCCTCGGTGAAGCCTAGCGACTTCATGATGGCTATGTCTCGGGCCTTCTCGTGCGTGATCGTTGAGATGATGTTGAAGATGCCAAAGCCCGCGACCAGCATGATCGCCGCAACGACCGTGTACATGATGACATTGCGCACAACGAGCGCCTCGAGGATCGACTCGTTCGCCTCCTGCCAGGCGACCGCCTTGTAGCCGAGTTCCGCCTCGATGCGGCGTGCGACGGTCGGCGCGGTGTTCGGGTCGTCGAGCTTGATGTTGATCTCGTTGATCGCGTTCGGGCGTGCCGAAAGGATCTGCGCATTCTTCTGCAGTACATAGGCTTCGCCTTCGTCGCGCGCCGTCGTGCCGGTGTGGAAAAGTCCGACAATCTTGAAGCGACGGCTAAGCCCCTGAGAGGAGACGGCGGTGATCGTATCGCCGAGTTTGGCGCCTAGCCGGGATGCCATGGTGTCGCCGATCACGACGTTGTTACCGCCGGCGGCAAGTGCGGCGAAGTTGCCCGCCTTGAAATCCCCAATGATCGGCGAGACCAGAGGTTCCGCCTGCGGATCGATGCCGATGACGGCCGCGCCGACCTCATGGCCGGAATAGCGGATGACGCCTTGTGCCCTGAGGGTTGCGGCAAAGCGGCCTGGGATCCAGCCGCCGATCCAAGAGAGCGCTGCGGTCGGGTTGATGATGCCGCGGCGGTCGTCGCGCGGCCTGAGGCCGGAAATGGCTGCCGCATCGAACAGGTCCTCCGCCGGTTGCCGCCGCGCCGTACGATGCTCATCGGTCACTTGCACATGCGGCATCGTGTCAACGAGCTGGCGGACGAAATCGTCCTGGCCGCCCTGCATCAGCGCTGCCATCGCGATGGAAAAGCCGACGCCAACGGCGACCCCCAGCATCGCGACGATCGTCTGCCGGCCTCTGCCGGAGATGTGCGTCAATGCGATGTCGAAGATGAGGTGCATGGCGAACTCATTTCCCTGGGGTAGGCAAGACCTTGACGCGCGTGCCATCGACAAGACCGGTTGGGAAAGGCGAGACGACGCGGGCGCCCTCGTCCAGTCCGGAGAGAACCTCGACGCCCTCGGCGCCGCGTATGCCCGTTTTCAATGTGCGGATCGTGAGATGACTGCCCTCGATCGCCGCTACCTTCGTTCCTTCCAGTGCCACGGTCGGGAGGATCAAAGCGCCCTGCGACACCCGCACGATGATGTTGAGGTCGGTCGACATGCCGATCCGAAGCGGCGTGTCGTCCGGCAGGCGGAAGCGCACGCGATAGGTCTTCGTCACTGGATCGCCCTTGGGCGTGATGCTGTCGACAGTCGCCTCCAGCTGTCGGTCGGGGAAAGCATCCGATCTTAGCAGCGCGCGCTGACCAACTTCGACGCGCGGAATATCCTCTTCGTTGACTTCCGCCGTAACGATCAGCGGTTTCGGCTCCCCGACCCAGAAGAGCACCGTGCCGAGATCCGCGACTTCACCGATCTCGCCATCTTGCCTCAGCACCTGACCGGCGCTCGGCGCTCTCAGCACATAGGTTGCAAGACGCGCCTGACGGCCTGCGACGAGCGCTTCGAGTTGGCCGAGTTCACTACGCGCCCGGTCGACCTCCTGCTCGCTGATGGTGCTCTTCTCGGCCAGCGCCACCTTGCGCCGATACTCTTCCTGCGCCAGCGTCAGCCGCGCCTGCAGTTCGCCGAGAGCTGCCCGCGCCTCGGTGTCGTCGAGGCGGGCGAGCACATCGCCTTCGGCGACGCGCTCACCCTCGCAGTTGCACTGTTCGACGATCCGCTCGGCAACAGTTGGCGTGACTTTTGCCCAGGTGCGCGGCTCCACGACCCCATCGGCATAGATGATCTCCGCCGCATCGCCGCGCTTCGGGACAATGACGGACACGGGAACCGGGCGAAACAGATACCAGGCACCGACCGCGCCGATGGCGACGACGATCACCGCTGCGATTGCATAACGAGCTAGCCGCATGAGACACTCCTTGAATGCTTCCAGTCCGCTCTGCATAACTAGACCGACGGTCGGTTTGTTTCAAGGATCCGTTTCGGCGTTGTCGTTGGAGATCGTGGACCGCGGTGTTAACCCGTGCTAAGCCGCTGGCTTGGGAGTGCTTATGGTAAGAACGAAAAAACCGCCGGAAGTCCGATCGAACGAGCTGATCGATTGCGCCGAGCGGCTGTTCTTTCAGCACGGTTACGAGAACACGACGGTCAACGACGTCATTCGAGCGGCAAATGTCTCCAAGGGCGCCTTCTACCACTACTTCGTTTCAAAGGAGGCTCTTCTGGAGGCTGTCGCCACCCGGCTGGCCCAGAGGAACCTGGAGGAGTTGCAACCGCTCATCGAGGATCCAACGCTTGATGCAATTGGGCAATTGAACGCATTGTTCGCCGGTTCCAGGCGGATGAAGCTCGATATGGCGTCTCAGTTAAAGAACACCTTCAACGCCCTTTTCAAACCGGAAAACGTCGTTCTCTATCATCGCATCGACGAAGCGCTTCAAACCGTGAGCCTTCCAATCATCGCGGATATGCTCAGCCGCGGCCATCAAAAAGGAACGCTCGATGCACCAGATCCCGAAGCCGCAGCCTTGATGTTGCTGCAACTGCGCGTAAGCGTCGCCAAGGTGATGCACAAGACGCTGCAGCGTTACGAGGCCGGCGATCTCGATGGTGCAGCCGCGATGCTCGACGGCTGGATGCGGACCTATGGAACTGCAATTGAGCGCATCCTGAAGCTCCCGGACGGAACGATAGAAGTGACCGAGCCGGGGTTTGCCCGCGCCTTCCTCGAAGCGTAATCAGCCTTAATCAATGTTCGACGGGGTGTTGTCACATAAACCTGCTGTCAGCGAGTGGGGCGTTGAGATGGTGGGATGAAGCATTCCGCCATCAGCTACAAGCGCCACCGTTTCCCGCAACAGATCATCGCCCATGCGGCCTGGTTGTACTTTCGGTTCCCGCTGAGCCTGCGCCTGGTCGAGGAATTGCTGCTGGAGCGCGGCATCGTCGTTTCGTATGAAACGATCCGCCGATGGGGTCGGAAATTCGGACCGGCCTCCGCGAAGCAAATCCGTCGCTCGCGGCCGTCGCACCGGGACGTCTGGCATCTGGACGAGGTGGTGGTTTCCATCGCTGGCCGCAAACACTGGCTTTGGCGTGCCGTTGACCAGGACGGTTATGTTCTGGACGAAATCGTTCAAAGCCGGCGCGATACGAAAGCCGCGCAGCGATTGCTGATCAGGCTAATGAAGAAAGCAGGCATGCCGCCCAAACGGATCATCACCGACAAGCTCCGTTCGTATGGCGCGGCCAAGCGTGACGTTATGCCGGCTGTCGAACACAGGTCCCACAAGGGTCTCAACAATCGAGCGGAAAATTCTCATCTGCCGCTGCGAAAACGGGAACGCGCTATGCAGGGTTTCCGATCAGCCGGCAGCTTGCAGCGGTTCATCTCGACCTTCTCGCCTGAGCGAGCGCCAAGTATTCCGGCTGCGGGAGCGCATCAGGACAGTTGGTGCGGCGTCGATCCGGCAGAAGGTCTGCGGAGCAGCGTATCGACCCTATCGGTGAACATGAGGCCCACTCCCGTGCACGCCGCGCTCCTCAGCGTTGCCCTTGGACGCCGAGCGAATCCTCGACTTTGCGCGAATGTTAGTCTCAGAGTATCCTCGTGCCGCAATAGAAAAATCGCGCCGAGTGACCATGTCGTCACTAAAGTCAGTTCTTCTGGTCTTACTATCGGTTCCTTCATCGGCGTGGGGGGCATCCGAGCTCGAACGAGGCCGGTTTTTGGCGGAGGCTAACTGCAGCGGCTGTCACGCTATTGGACCGATTGACGCGAGCCGACATCCGGACGCACTCCCATTCCGCAGGTTTTCTGAGCGCTATCCAAAGGGGACGCTCGGGGAGACGCTGGCAAAAGGGGTCCCCCTCGAACATCCCGACATGCCCAATTTCCTGGCGACATCGAGCGAGATTGACGAAATCGTTGCTTACATCGTCAGTGTTCAACCCTGACACTGCTCGAAAAGCAGCACTTCGTCATCACCTCGAAAGGCAATCCGCCGCGCTATCGAGATGCGGCCGGCGTGGTGACGATTTTGTGATGCCCATCCTTTTGCACAGGCAGGCTCACGACCACTAATACCAATCGTCACTGAGTCTGACTCTCATGATTCCCAAAAGCCGACGAATCTTCTGTGGTTGCCGCCCGTGATGCAAGAAGTCTTTGAACCGAAGGTCATGTGATCGAGTGCGGTCTTCTGTGAGGCCTGTAGATACGGCGTTTACAGAAGCCGCTGGCCGGTATGGTGTAAGCGGTTAGCCGACCACGCTCGACTCGAAGTTCCACGGCATCAGAGCGTCGATATCCTGCGCGGGCCATCCGTTGGCCAACAGCGAAGCTATCCTGAAGGTCGGCGGTCTCCTGGTCGAGGGAGTGGGTTCGTGCTCCGAGGTAGAGTTCCGTCTGCAGGTAGTCGAGGTTCTGGACGATCTGCGCCCCGAAGGAATCGCTCTCGCTGCCCTTGCCCGCAATGTCCTTGCCGAAATAGGCGTCGACCGAAAACGCGGTCTTGCCGACATCGAAAATATCGGCCTGATAACCGACCTTCACGTAGCCATAATGTCCATCAACTGTCTCCTTGTCGGAATAGGCCGCTGCAAGGGTGAGGCTGAGGCCGGTATCCAGATGCAGGACGGAAACGGACGCGTCGTAAATCGAGTTGCCGTCCCCTGGCCTGGAAAAGGCAATCGCCGCACCAACCTTGAAAGCATCGTAGGTCTCGTCGTATCGAGCCGCCAGGTCCCACACGGTGACGTCGGTCGTTTCCGGCACGACCTGCGTGCCGACCGATGTCGCAAAGCTGAACCCACCGAACGAAGGCGTGTCGTACCGGACGCGGAGCTTGCGGCTGAGGCCGTCATAGTTGGTGAAGGCGTCCTTGACATGGACCGTTGAGAGCGTCCCGTCACTGTTGCGGAAAAACGGTCCACCGGCCATATCGGAAACCAGCGAATAGCCGACCACGCCCGTGCCGGACAGATCGACCTCAGCGGTCGTGTCCGACGCCATGCTGCCTTGGCCGAACCAGAACTTTCCGTATTCCTTCGAGTCGAGGTAAATTTCCGCCTTGCGCAG
>NZ_QJNR01000013.1:0-10989 GCF_003355565.1 Ensifer sp. M14 | reverse complement strand
CGAACCAGAACTTTCCGTATTCCTTCGAGTCGAGGTAAATTTCCGCCTTGCGCAGAAGGTCAGTCCCCCAATCAAAGTGATCCTCGTTCAACTGGTTCACATTGGTGGTTGAGTAGGGGTTCCATTCCCATTCGAGATTGGCACCGAATGACCAGCCCTTTTCCATGAGGGTGTAGATGCGGAATCCCGCGCGTGAGGACGAGTTGCCGTTGTCGACCGGAAAATAATTATCCGTTTGCCCGCCGTCATCGTAGATCAGCAGGCCCTTGTTGATCTGGCCGTAGAATTCGAAATAGGCATTGTCGTCGCCAAGGCGCAGCTTGGGGATCCAGTGCTCCGGTGCCTTGCTGGCCTCGGCAGGTTGCGCCGCCGGTTTTACCGGCTCCTGCGCCGCCACTGGTCCTGCGACCGCCAGTGCAGCAATGAGAAGTGCAGGCGGAACAATGTATTGTGTCTGTCGCATCAAAGGCACCTTTCAGATCATTGGCGATTCGCATTGTTGATTCGCGGCCAGTATTCGCCACTTTACTGTGGAAGTCTGTTACGAATTCTAGCCCTATCGCAGCGTCGCCGCTGATTGATTGAAATTTCAGTCTTTCATCCGGCGACGATACCGACGATCACCGTTCCCCAGGTCGTGAGCAGGATATGGCCGATAGGGACCGCCGGCGTGTAGCCAAGGACGGCAACAGTGCTCCCCGACCTGTCCTGAACGGCCGCCATACCGGCTGTCATGGTCTGCGCCCCGGCGAGCCCTCCCAGCAGCAGGATCGGGTTCATGCCAAGCACGTAGCGCCCGAAATACAGGCCAACAATCATTGGAACCATGGTGACGATGATGCCGCCGAACAGAAGCCCGATACCCGCTTCGGCGATGGCGGAAGCAAACACAGGTCCGGCATGAAGACCGGTCATGGCGACGAAGGCGGCAAGACCAAGCGATGTCATGAGCGACACCGCGGCATCCGGTATTCGGCCGAAGAGCGGGAAGCGTGTGCGCAGATGCCCGACCAGCAACCCTGCCAGGAGCGTGCCGACACTGGTGCTGAGCGAGATCCGCATGTCACCGATGGGAAACGTGACGAGAACGCCGACTAGTCCACCAAGGAATATCGCAAGACCGAGGACCAAAAAGTCTGTCGCGGTTGTCGGAGCGACCACGACGCCAATGCGCTTTGCGGCACTCGACACGATGGCCTCCGGCCCCACCAGGCGCAGAATGTCGCCGCGTTCCACCGTGATCCCTGGCGCGATGGGAATATCCTGGCCGCCACGGGTAATGGCGCGCAGATAGACGCTGCGTGTCCAATCCTCCTTGGCGACCTCTGCGATGCATCGTCCGTTGAGATCGGGGCTCGTCAGCAGCACATCGGAAACCGATACCGGGACATCGAGCAGTTCGCGGTCCTCGATCTCTTCGGCGCGCGGCCCAAGGACGCTGACCAGAACCTCCCTCGTCCCGGAGACCGCGACGATGTCACCTGCCTTGATCACAACCTCCGGGGCGGCCTCGATGATCGTGCCCCCCCGACGCAGGCGCTGAATGAAAAGTCTGTGCTCCGGAAATTTCGCCTCGGCGGCGGCTATCGACAAGCCGGCGACTGGCGCGCCGTCCGCTACCTCATAGGCGCGAATCTCGAACCTGTGCCAGGCGGAGGAGACGCCGGCCACCTTGCGGGTAATTCCGTACTCCTTTTCCAGCTTCAGCGCCTCGGCGACGAGGTCGATGCCAAGCAGCCTGGGGCCGGCGACACTGCAAAACAGAATGACGCCAACCGCGCCGAAGACGTAGCAAACAGCGTCTGCCACAGCGATGTGCGCGACAAACCGCGCGCGATCCGCCTCAGGCAGTGGCAGCGCATTGATCGCCTCTGTTGCCGTGCCCATCGCCGGGCTTTCGGTGAGGGCGCCGGAGAGAAGTCCCGCCGCAAAACCGGGATCGAGATCCAGGATCTTGGCAACCAAGACAGCCATAATCAGCCCGGTCACGCAGACGACGACTGAAAGCAGGACCGGCTTCATTCCGTCCCGCTTCAGGGCTTGCAGGAACTGTGGTCCGACCGAGTAGCCGATACCGAAGAGAAACAGCAGGAACAACAGCGATTTCGCCATTCCGGCAATCGGCACATGGGCGAACTGCCCGATCAGGATGCCCGCAAACAGCGAGCCGGTCACGGGCCCGAGGCTGAAGCCCCCGAACTTAAAACCTCCGATCAGATATCCGATGCTGATCGCAAGGAATACCGAAAGCTCAGGGTACTTGCTCAGGAATTGCTCGACCCAAACCATGTCCAGATTAGCTCCCCTATCCCCCCGATCCGAGGCGACGACGCCTTCATTGTCGGCCCCATACGCTCATGCATACCAGTAAGTCGCAGATGCCACCGCCGCGGACCGGACCGCGACCACCGACGGGATAGGCACGTCGACCCTCAAGCGCCCAGACATCCCGGGGCTAACGCGCCGCCGGTTTTCGCTTCGTTCGGGCGGCGACGGCGTCGGGCTTGACCAGCTTCAGTCCTCGCGCCTTCTCGTAGCCATGGATTTCTTTCACATCCAGTTTGCGCATGAAGTCGATCGTCTCCTGCGTCAGCACCTGCCCCGGCACCATGATCGGGAATCCGGGCGGATAGGGAATGACGAAGTTGGCGGAGACCATGTCCGGTCCTTCCTTCAGTCGCCGGTCGCATTCGGCGCCGATAAGGGGCACGTATTCGCATACCGAGGCGTCATAGGCGTTGAAGAAGGCGGCGCGCATGTCGCCCTCCGGCGTCGTTCGCCCCGCATCGCCGCGATACACGTCGTGGAAGTGACTGAAATTGGGAAGGTCGGGCACATCGGTCATCAGCGATTTAACCCGCGCTGCGAAAACGGCACGCTCATCCTCCCCGCCATCGGCGAGCCGCTTCTCGATGCCACGGCAGATCTCGACCAGGACACGGATCAGATGCGCAATGTCGCTGCGGGTATTGTTGATGTTGGATTGCAGCAGCACACTGTTGCGCGACGTTTTGTTGAGCTGGATGTCATACTCGTTCGCCAGCAATCCCTTGAACTGGGTTCCGTCGAAACCAGCCGTTCCGCACACCAGCGTCATGCGCGTGGGATCGAGGTAGAACTCGTCCTCTTTCATCGCCTTGATCGCTGTGGCCCAGGTGGAGCCAGGCGCCAGGTAGTCCTTGAAGCCCGACTGCCGATACGCCGCCGGGATCATCTCATCGGCCCCGAGGACGCGGAAGTACTTCGAGATCAGCGGATGCTCGTTGACCGCCCGGCGAATTTTGAGCGCGATCTCGATCGCGTTCATGACCAGCCCATAACCCTCAAGCTCCATCTGCCGGCGTGCGACATCGAGACTGGCGATCAACTGTTGATTGGGGCTGGTCGAGGCGTGCGTGAAGACCGCCTCGTGGAACTGGGCCTCGACATTGTGGAAATCGACATCCTTGACCAGCAACATGGAGCCCTGCCGGATCGCCGACATCGACTTGTGCGTCGAATTGGTCTGGTACACCCGAAGGCGGACAAGACGCGGATCGGGGATCAGCCGCGCGGCGAGCAAGGCTTCATCAGAGGGATCCTTGCCGAGGTCGGCGCGCTGCTTTTCATAGGCACTGACGGACGCCGGGTCGCGCAGCCATTCCTCTATATCCCCCGCGGCACCCATAGCCGTGCGTGGGCGCAGGAACGGCGAAAACCGGGCAAATCCGGACCAGGCCTCATCCCACAGGAAGATCAGGTCGGGTTTGATAGCAAGGCATTCCTCCATCACCCGCCTGACATTGTACATATGCCCGTCGAAGGTGCAGTTGGTGAGATCAAGCAGTTTCAGCCGGTCGAGGCGTCCTTCCGCCCTCAAGGCCAACAGCGCGCGCTTGATGGTGGCGAGCGGCACGGCGCCATACATCGAATACTCCGTCATCGGAAAGGCTTCGACGTAGTATGGCTGTGCACCGGTCAGCACCATGCCGTAGTGGTGCGATTTGTGGCAGTTACGGTCGACCACCGCGATGTCACCGGGCGCCAGCAGCGCCTGTACGGCCATCTTGTTGGAGGTGGACGTTCCGTTCGTCACGAAGAAAACGTGGTCGGCGCCGAAGGCGCGTGCAGCCATTTCCTGCGAGCGTTTGATGTTGCCCGTTGGCTCAAGCAGGCTATCGAGACCACCCGTGGTCGCACTGCTTTCCGCCAGGAACAGGTTGAGCCCATAGAATTCGCCCATGTCGCGGATCCAGTCCGACTTGAAGACGGATTTGCCGCGGGCGATGGGCAAGGCATGGAATGTGCCTATGGGCCGCCGCGCATATTTCTTCAGATTGTCGAAGAACGGCGTTTCGTAGCGCTCCTGCACACCTTCAAGGATGGCGAGATGCATCTCAAGCGGCTCCTCAACCGCGTAGAAGATGCGCCGCACGGCATCCGCCGCCGGGTCTCCGGCAATCTTTTCAACCTGGCGGTCGGAGAGCAGGTAAACGTCGAGTTCCGGCCGGATCCGCTTTAATGCATGCGCGAGGCGAAGCGCCGACATGTCGGGGCTATCCTTCTCGCCCAGTGGATCCAGCACCGAACGCAGCACCGGCGCGTCGTGCCGCGAACGGTAGGGGAAGCCTTCGGCCAGGACGACAGAGATGATGTCGGGGTTCAATGCCGCGGCGCAGAGCGCATCCTCGAAAGACCCCGCCAGGATGGGCTCGTAGATGAAGGCATCTTCCCGTCGGCGCAACCTGCGAATTTCCGAAGCGAACGATTCCCACCGCGCGGCAGGCTGGCTGTTGACGAACAGAACTTCGAAATAGGGCCGGCGGCCACCCGCTTCGCCGGTTCCGGGAGGCATGATATCGACCACTTCGGTCGCCGACATTTCGTCATGGACATCCCACTCGCTCGGGCGCCCGCGGTAGGAGTGGGTGAGCAACCCGTTGGAGATGCGACGCGCAAGTTTTGCCGCCCCGCCAGCATCGTTGGTGGCGATGCGCTCCGAGAGCGCGGAAAGCAATCGTCCACCCGGATAGGCGTGGTACTCCTCCGCCGGCGCGACTGCGGCGATCGCCGCCTCCAGCGCTGCCCGTTCGCCGCGGTTGGCGGCCCAGGCGTCTGCCAGTGTCGTGATCTCGCGCCAGTCGTCGGCACGACCCGAATGGACGAGCAGAAACTGATCAACATGTGCGGTCTTGTTTGGCATCACGCGCTCCCAACTCAGTTTCGAATAGGCTGCCCGCAGCCGCCGGTCGGCGGTTCTCACTCAGTGCTACAATTCCGGTCGCAACAAGGGACTGATACAGTTCGATAGCCGGCTTCGGATGTCGTCGTTCCGCACTTCAAAAGACGCGACAGCAGACGCGCCGGCAGAGCGTTTCCCATTCAAACGAGATCGCAGACACGCACTATCTCTTTGTTTTCACGCATCCCCTGACGGAAACCGCTGCGCAATTTCCCTGGAAACGCTCTAGGTCATCATCATCACAAGCACCATGCCCCAGATCGTCAGCAGGGTGTTGCCGACGGCATAGGTGACGGTATAGCCGAGCCCGGGGATCTGGCTCTTGGCGCGATCGTTGATCATGCCGAGGGAGGCAGTCGTCGTGCGCGCGCCCGAGCAGCACCCCAGGAGAATGGCAGGGTGGAACCGGAACACATATTTTCCCACATACATTGCCAGAACCAGCGGCACGGTCGTTGCGAATATGCCCCAAAGGAACAGGCTGAAACCAAGCTGCTGCAGACCGGCAACAAAGCCCGGGCCCGACGAGATCCCGACCACGGCGATGAAGACATTGAGGCCGACCGAATTCATGAACCAGACCGTCGATGTCGGTATCCGTCCGAATTTCGGCCGCACGGAGCGCAGCCAGCCGAAGAAGAGCCCGGAGATCAACGCGCCCCCTGACGTCGACAGCGTGAACGGCACGTCGCCGACCTTGTAGACGAGCGCGCCGATCAGGGCGCCGATGGCAATCGCCGCACCGATGAACGCGACATCGGCGACGTCGCTCGGACGATCGGCAACGCCGAGTGCCTTGGCGGCAGCCGCAGTATCCTGCGTCCGCCCGACGATCGTCAGGATATCGCCGCGATGGATCTGGGTGTTCGGAAGGATCGGGATCTCCGTCGCCGTCGCGCCACGGGCGATCCGGCGCAGGAACACGCCACGGGACGTTGGCCATTGCGCCAGCTCGGCCAGCGTCTTACCGTTCGCCTCCTTGGTCGTGACAAGGACATCGACCCCTTCGACCGGGACTGCCAGCAATTCGCGGTCGTCGACTTCTTCCGCCGCATGCCCAATCAGGCTTACCAGCACGTCCCGCCGGCCGGCCACGGCGACGACGTCGCCCGCCTGGATCACGGTGTCCGCCGTCGCATCCTCGATCTTTCCCCCGCGTCGAATACGCTCGATGAACACCCGCTGCTCGGGGATCATGGATTCGGCTTCATGTGCCGTCTTGCCGATAACCGGCCCTCCGTCACGGACGCGATAGGCGCGCAGCTCGTAGTGATGCCAAGCGGTTCCCGCCCCGCCCACTTCCTTCTTGCCGCCCTGCTCCGCCTCGTAGCGTTTGCATTCCGCTTCCAGGTCGATACCCATGAGCGCGGGACCGATCAGGGCCAGCACGATGGCCGATCCGATCGTGCCGAAAATATAGGTGACCGCATAGGCGACCGGCATCGCGTCCAGCAACCGCTTGGTCTCTTCCGGTGCCAGACCGAGACGATTGATCGCGTCCGTTCCCAATCCCATCGACGCGGAAATGGTCTGGGATCCGGCATAGAGCCCGAGCGCAGAACCGACATCGTATCCGGCGATCTTGGCGGCGATAAAGGGGGCACCGAGGCAAAAGACGCAGACAACCGCGGCGAACAGGGCCTGCGGGAGGCCATCCTTGGCGATGCCGCGTACGAACTGCGGCCCGACGCCATAGCCGATCGCAAACAGGAACATCAGAAAGAACGTGGCCTTGAGCGGTGGCGATATGGTGATCCCGAGCTGCCCGATGATGACGGCCGCAATCAGCGTGGCCGTCACCGCACCAAGGCCGAGGCCTTTGTACGTGAACGAGCCGAAGTAATATCCAAGCGCCAGTGAGAGAAATATTGCAATTTCGGGATATGTACGGAGCGTGTTTACGAACCAGTCAACCATAGTTCTTCCCCCATCAACTCGGAAATCGGGAATCAGATCTGACTATTATCAAGTATAGATGATAGAAACCGATAGGATCTCCCGCGGCTGACCTCTCCCGACCAGAAAACCCGATCGATCCTGCCCTCTAGGTTCCTTTCATTGAGACTTGGTACAAATTCTCATCGCTATTTTGGCGAGAATACACCCTTCTTCATTGGTTGCAATGCGTTATTTAGTATAAAATAATATTATATCTGAAGTTTTAACCGGATCATCGAACACAAAAGAAATCGAATATTCTTGTATTGTTTTCATACACTTGAAGTACGATCGATGCGTCATGACTTACCGAACTGGATCGGACGATCCACTCCTTCGTTGTAGCGACGCTCCACGGGACTCAACCCTAAATCAAGAAGACCGAAAGCGCGAAAAGCTGATGTCAGGCACTCTGCGAAACGTCAGGTCGGCGCCACACCCTCTGCGGGCGGTGACGACGCGGCCGCGAGGCTATCCTGGTAGCGGCGGATCCCGGCGCGCGTGTTGAAAAACATGCGGTCGGGGCCAAGCTGGTCGGCAAACCCTGATGTCCTGATATAGGCGAGCACATCCGGGTTGAGGCCTGCGAGCCAGAGCTTGATGCCCACCCGCGCCAGGCTTCGTTCGCCTTCGACGATCATCTGAAGTGCCGAGTATTCGATGTCGAAAACACGGCTGAGGTCCAGCATCAGAACGCGCGGTTTTTGTTCATTGGCCAGCACGCGAATTCGGTCGCCGACCTGCTGGGCGTTGACGAAGAAGAGCCTCCCTTCCGGGCGCAGGATCAACAGACCTTCGAAGGTTTCGTCATCCGGATGCTCGGCCGAAAGCGGCCGCAGGACGTCTTCGCCGCGTTTCCGGCCGACGACATGGACGCGCGGGTTTGCCGCCTGGCTCGCGAGGCCAACAAGCGACAGGGTAATCGCCACGAGAATGCCCTGGAGCGTGCCGAACAAAAGCACACCGAGGAAGGCGGCAAGCGCCCAGCGAAACTCCATCCGGCGCACCTTGCGGATCGAGGCGAACTCGGTCGGGCTGATCAGGCCAACGGAATAGACGATGACGATGGCCGCGAGCACGGCCTGCGGCAGAAGACCGAGCAACGGTGCAAGAACGAGCATTGTCGCCGCCGCGGTCGCCGCCGTGACAAGCGAGGCCTTTTGCGTGCGCCCGCCGACTGCGCGCACCACCGCCGTCTGCGATGTCCCGCCGCCGGCCGGCATCGCGCCGAAAAGCCCGCCAGCCAGATTGGCAGCGCCGGTCGCCACAAGCTCGCGGTTTGGCCGGATAGGCGGTTCACCCGCAACCGCGAAAGCCCGACCAGCAGCAATCGTCTCGGTGAAGCTCATCAGGGCAATGCCACACGCACCAGGGATGAGCTGCAGGATCATGTTGATATCAGGCAACACCAGCGAAGGCAGAGCCTGGGGAATGTACCCAACAGTGGCGACGCCGGCAGGGCCGAGACCCGCCATCCACGAAACGGCTATGCCCGCGGCGACGATAGCGAGCGGAGCCGGGGAATGCGGCCAACGGCTTTCAAGGAGGAGCAGGAGCACCAGCGCCGTAACTCCGACCGCGAATGTGACGAGCGACGTTTCGGGCAGATGCTGGACGAGGTTCAAAATATCCCGGAAGAAACCTTCCTTGGTAAAATGCAGCCCGAACAGTTTCGGCACTTGGTCCAGCACGATGACCAGACCGATCCCGGCCTTGAAGCCCGTAAGCACCGGCGACGAAATGAAATTGGCTACGAAACCCAGACGCAGGGCTGAAGCGGCGATCAAGAGCAGGCCTGTCAGCGCTGTCAGCGTTGCAGCCGCAACGAGCAGCCGGTCCGGGTTCCCGTCGGGCACGACCAGCGCAAGCTCGCTCGCAGTCAGGATCGCAAGGGTGGTCGTCGAACTGACGCTGAGCACCCGCGAGGTGCCGAGCAGGGCATAAACGATCATCGGCACGAAGGCGGTGTAGAGACCGACGCTGACGGGAAGGCCGGCAACGGTCGCATAGGCCATGGCCTTCGGCAACACCACTGCCGCGGCCGTCAGGCCGGCGATCATATCCAGGCGCAGTGTGCCGGAAGATGACGGGATGGGTTGGTCGGCATGCGGTAACGACACCATGATGCTGCCCTCTCACGGATGCGTGCCTGGTCGGAGCGGCCGAACCCTGCCCAACGAGCCCAGGCTCGTATGCTCCCCATGCCGGAGATCCCCCGGCCACACAATCTGAACACCGTCTTCGCCTTGCGTCCAGCGGAATTCCGCGCTTCGATTGCCGCGGCCGGCCCGAAGATGAGGGCCGAGCGCATTTCCTCGTGTCAGCGGGCGAGCCTTGCAGATGCCCACCGCCCGCGGCGATGCCTTGCGGTGCGCAATGCGTTGCTTGAGGATTTTGGCTTGAGCGTTACTCCGCGGGCCCATGTTGAGGACGATTTGTCGTCGGGCGCACTTGGAAGAATCATGATTTGGCCAACTACGGAATCCCGTGGATCTAATTCATCAAGCGCCGGTATTGGCCGTATGACACGCTCGGCTTGCTTTAGAGGTGCACCGACGCGTGAAAGTGTTAATGTCGAAAATCACCGATTTGCATTGCCGCCCCTGGTTCGATCATTGTCGAAGGAGACTGCAAGATGGCAAAGAAGCTGCTCGGAGGCGCCTCGAAGGAGGATCCGACCTGGTTGGCCGAAGTGACATACCGGTTCGCGTTCGATGCTGTGTATAGGCCCTTACCACCGGATGCGAACGCCGCCCGGTCGAGACTCGAGTCTGGAAACCGGGCTTTCGCTGCGCTCCTTGACCGGATGACCACATCGCCACCCGCAAAGCTGAACATCGCCGTGGACCCGCATGATGTCGGCCTTCTTCCTGGGCGTAGCGCGGCACCCAAACAACAGCCGTTTGCGGCAGTTGTCGGCTGTGCCGATGCGCGGGTTCCGGTCGAGCTGATCTTTTCCGAAGGCCCGAACGACCTGTTTGTCGTCAGGGTGGCCGGCAATGGTCTGGGTGACGACGTCACGGCCAGTCTGAGCTATGCGGTTGATCACCTCAAGGATAGCCTGCGCACGATAGTCGTCCTCGGCCACAGTGGATGCGGGGCAGTTTCGGCGGCCGTCGACGTTTATCTCGAGCCAGCAAAATACATGCAGATCATGACGCAGAAGGATCTGCGTCAGATCCTGGACAGCATACTGATCGTCATCCAGCTTGGCGCAACCTGGCTGGAGCGGGTGTATGGGACAGAGGTCGTACGCCGGCCGGGATATCGAACCACACTGATTGAGGTTGCGATCGCGCTGAACGCGGCGCTGACCGGATATGGCATGCGCTCGCGTCTTAACTTGGCCGCCGGCGGCGAAATTGAAGTCGTCTACGGCGTCTATCTCCTGGAGGAGCGGCTTGTGTGGTCGCCAAGAGGAGAGAACCCGGATTGGTTTCATTTGTCCGCCGCACCAAAAGACCCGGATGAGTTCGTCATATTGTGCGACCTCCTGATGTCGTGTCCCCGGATAATAGATTTGCTTGATACCACTCCAAAAGCAGGGCCGCACTAGAAGTGCCTGTGCGCGGGTGCCTGGACTGCCGATCTGCGATTGTCTCAATCTCAACAATGGATTGAGGGATGCGATGGCGCGTCGGCGCATTGGTCAGGAATAGTTCGGCTTGCCCTTGGCGCTGCCGGCATTCTTCTTTTGGACGTGCTTGCCAGACGTTCTACAGAATTCTGACGTGGTTTGTAGGCGTTCGGCTGCTTTTTGTTTCGCATTTGCTTACTCCGGAACGTCAAAAAGCCCGCCGGTTTTCACCTGGCGGGCTTTTGATTTGGTT
>NZ_QJNR01000012.1:7349-47900 GCF_003355565.1 Ensifer sp. M14 | reverse complement strand
TCTTCCAGGCGGGAATGGCGATCGGGAAATTCCACGGCGTGATGATGCCGACGACGCCGACCGGCTCGCGGGTGATCTCGACGCCGATGTTCGGGCGCACCGAGGGGATGACCTCGCCGGCCAAACGCAGCGCCTCACCGGCGAAGAAGTCGAAGATCTGGCCGGCACGCACGGTCTCGCCGATGCCCTCGGCCAGCGTCTTGCCCTCTTCGCGCGACAACAGCCGTCCGAGTTCGTCCTTGCGCGCCAAAATCTCGTCGGCGGTCTTTCGAAGGATGGCGTGGCGCTCGAGAATGCCGGAGCGCGACCAGGCCGGAAAGGCGGCCTTGGCGGCGGCAATCGCCGCCTTCGCATCCTCGACCGAGGCGCGGGCATACTCCCCGATCACGTCGTTGGTGTCGGACGGATTGATATTGAGAACGCCATCACCGCCAACCCATTCGCCGGCAATCAGGTTCTGGTGCAATGTCATAATGGGGTTCCTAGATCAGCTGGCGTGCGGCGAGGTTCCGCATGAGATGGGATGCGCCGAACGTCCATGGAATACACTCCGTTGACAGCCGCACTGTGTTGACGAGAGACCCCAGTTGTCGGTTAGAAATCGTCACGATATCGCCGATCTTGTGTGTGAAGCCCTGACCCGGGACGTCGCGATCTTCGACCGGAGCGAACAGCGTGCCCATGAACAACATCAAGCCATCGGGATATTGGTGATGGGGACCGATAGTCTGCGCCACGAGGTCGAGTGGATCGCGGCTGATCTCCTTCATCGAACTGCTGCCGGTCAGGACATAGCCATCTTCGCCTTCAATCCTCAGATCGAGTTTGGCATCGCGAACGTCATCGATCGAATAGCTTTCGTCGAACAGTCGAATGAACGGCCCGAGTGCGCAGGAGGCGTTGTTGTCCTTGGCTTTGCCGAGCAACAGCGCCGAACGCCCTTCGACATCGCGCAGGTTCACATCGTTGCCGAGCGTCGCTCCCTTCACCCGGCCCCTACTGTCCACAACCAGTACCACCTCCGGTTCAGGGTTGTTCCATCTCGAGATCGGGTGGAGCCCCACCTCGTCCCCATAACCGACCGCTGACATGATCTGTCCCTTTGTGAAGACTTCGGCGTCAGGACCGATTCCGACTTCGAGATATTGAGACCAGACACCCTCCTCGATCAGTGCCTCCTTGACCTTCGCGGCTGCCAGCGAACCGGCCTTGAGATTGCGCAGGCTGTCTCCGACGACCGCCGTCACGCGTTCGCGGATTTTGGAGGCGAGGTCGGGATTTCCTGCCGCGCGCTCCTCGATCACCCGCTCGAGCATCGAGCGCGCAAAGGTCACCCCGCAGGCCTTGATCGCCTGAAGATCGCATGGGGCGAGCAGCCGGGGCATGCTCGGGTTAGCGGCCCGGCCGGACAAAACATCGTCGAGATTGCAGATCGCTTTTCCCTCTTGGGCACGAACAAACCCGACTGGATCGTCCATCTCGGCGAGATCGCGCATCGTTGGCGCATCTTTCGAGGTAATATCGAAGAGTACGCCGGCCCTAACAGCCACCAGTGCCGGCCCCTCTTCTTGCGGCAGCCAGACGCGACCTACGAAGGTGCCGCTCTTACTGAGTTCCATATCGTTCATCCCATTTCAACGTCATTGAAGCAGTCAGTTTTTGGCGGTGTTCGAGCACCTGAAGGCCGGGGTGACCCTCAAGATTATGCGCGTCGACAGGGTGGGAAACCGGCTCAATGCAAAAGAAGTCGGCCTTCGACCCCGGCGAGAAGACCAACGCATATGCGAGGTTATCCGAAGCGGAGAGCCTGAGAGAGACGGCCCCCTCGCCTTGCGTGATCACGGCTTCTCCACCCCACTCGCCGAAGGCGTTGTTGATCCAGTCGTCGGGCAAGTTCCGCCCTTCATCGAAGTTCCAGTCTGAAGCGTCACCGATCTCTTGCCGCCCGGCTGGAAGATGATGCTCGTCCTCCAGCCATATCTCCGCGGCACGGAATCGCAGCCGAGTGTCCGCGTTTCTAGGAAACCACGGGTGAAATCCCACGCCGAACGGCAATGCCTGCTCCGAGAGATTTTCAACGTCGAGCTTTACCGTCAGTTTGCCCACGGCGAGCGTGATGATTTGCCGTGCCCGGTAGCGGAATGGACCGATCTCCCCGTCGCATTCTACTTCGAGGAACTCTGAGCGCCGGGCAAGTGTGCGCCAACGTCGCTGAAAGCCGTCCCCGTGAATGGGCAAAGGCTCGCCACGAAGGTTGGCAGGAACAGGATGGAACGTACCATCGTGCTCGAAGCCGCCCCCGGAAATGCGATTGGAAAATGGGACTAGCACATTGCAGCCGAGTGCGAAGGGGCCATCCTCCATCCGCCCGTTCCATGGCCTCAACACGGGAAGTAGTGCACCGTTCGGGTGTCGCACATCAAGCCGCGCAATCCCCCCTCCGAGCGCCGGAACGAGTTCGACGCGCGCGTTGCCATTATCCAGGACGATCCGCTCGGCCACCATCTACCAGCCGCCGTCGATCGCGAAGTTCTGCCCAGAAATCATGTCGGAGGCCGGCGAGACGAGGAAGAAAACGAGTTCGGCCACATCTTCGGGCCGGATGCGTTTTTTGAGGCATTGCCGCGTCAGGATCCAATCGTTGTATTCCTGGAGCCTATCTGCAAAGATCCGGTCTTCCGCTTCGGAAACAATTGCGCCCGGCGAAACCGCATTGACATTGATGCCATGTGGACCAAGCTCACGGGCCAGCGCCTTCGTGAGGCCGACCATCGCACCTTTTGACGCCACATACGGTACGTAGCCTTCCCATTGGCCATTGAGCGTGATGGAAGCAAAGTTGAGAATCTTGCCTGCCCCCTTGCGCTTCATCAAGTCCGCACAGCCTCTGACAGCAGCAAAGGCAGCTGAGGAGTTGACCCGGATCTGATCTTCGTACTCCTCCAGGCTGAATTCTTGAAACGGCTTGTTGATGATGAGCGCGGCGTTGTTGATCAGGATGTCGATGCCACCTGAGGCCTCCGCCTCTTCCCGAATGACCCTTTCCGATGTGGCGAGATCGTTCAGATCACAACCGAGAAAGCGCACGTTTTCGCCAAGGGTTAGTGCCAGCGTTTGCGCATCCTCCAGCCCAGGACGGTCGAGTATGACGACGGTCGCGCCTTCCTTATTGAGCTTCCTTGCCTGTGCTCGACCGAGCGTGCCGAGGCCTCCGGTGACGAGTGCCACCTTTCCTTGAAGCGTTTCCATTTGCGTTCCCTTCAAAGCACCGACTGCACTTCGTCGATCGACGTGTCGGCGACACGCTTATCGAGCACGATCTGTCCACGCGCCATCGCGACCACACGGTCACAGCAGTCGAAGACATGATGCATATTGTGGCTAATGAAGATCCCCGTGACGTTCTGTTCCTTCAGCGAACGAACGAAACCGATGACCTTGTTGGTCTCCTTGACCGAAAGATGGTTCGTCGGCTCATCGAGGATCATCACCTTGGATTTAAAGTGCATGGCTCGGGCGATGGCGACACCCTGCCGCTGCCCCCCGGAAAGCTCACCAACCAGCGCATCGGGCGAGCGGAGATGCAGATCGACATCTGCGATCGCCCGGACACTTTCCTCGCGCATCTTCCGTAGATCCATAACACCGACGCCAAACACCGAGTATTTCAGCGGCTCTCGACCGATGAACAAATTCCGCGCAATCGACATGGTTGGAACCATGGAGTTGTACTGGTAGATCGTCTCGATGCCGAGACGCATGGAATCGCGCGGGCTGCAGATCGCGACTTTCTCGGATTCGATATAGATGTCACCCTCATCCTGCTTCTGCACACCGGAGAGGATATTGATCAGTGTGGATTTGCCGGCACCGTTATCACCGATGAGGCCCACTGCTTCGTTGCGGGCGAAATCGACCGAGACGCCTTTCAGCGCATGCACGCCCGAATACCACTTGTGCAGGTTTTTGACGGAAACGATGGTATCCTTCATGGTTCAGACCTCCACTTTGATCGACTTTGCGCGCTTGCGCAGCCAAGAATTGGCGACCACCGCAAAGATGGTCAGCGAGCCGATGGCGAACTTGAACCAGTTGGCGTCGACCTGGCTGAGAACGAGACCATTGTCGATCACGCGGATCAGCGCAACGCCCACGATGCCGCCCAAAACGGCGCCGACCCCGCCGGTCAGTGCAGTGCCACCGATGACCGCCGCCGCCACGGCCTGAAGCTCCATTCCCTCGCCGATTGACGGCAGGGGCGAACCGAGGCGCAGCACCTGGATCAATCCGGCAAATCCGCTTAGTACCGAGCAGAGAATGAAACAGGCGATCTTGACGCGCGCTGTCGGGATGCCGAGTGCCGCTGCCGCCGGCAGGAATCCGCCGGTTGCTCGGATCCAGTTGCCAAAGTTCGTACGGCTGAGGAGCAACGACACGAGACCAGCGATGGCCACAAACCAGATGAATGACATTCTCACCAGTTCGCCCGGCCCGACGAAGCTAGTGAAGAGCCACGTGGGGAGATCGGCCGGTAGAAGCGGTGGAAATCCGCCCGAGATCACAACAGTCAGGGATCTGGCGACAAACATCATGCCAAGCGTGGTGATGAAACTTGGTATCGCGAAGCGAATGGTCAGAAAACCGTTCAGAAGGCCGATAAAGACGCACACAAGAAGGCCGGCGATCAGTGCCAGTGGGAACGAAATCCCTGTAACCATCAGCACCGCCATCGACATCGGCATCAGAGCGAATACGGCTCCCACTGAAAGGTCGAATTCACCGCAGATCATGAGAACCGTCACACCGATCGCGACCAGTGCCATCTCGGGCAGGATCCCCAAAACGCCGCGCAAATTGTCAAGACTCAAGAACACGCCTTCGGACTGGCTCTGGAAGATACCCATTAGAAGTAGGAGAAGGATAAGCGCGGCCAGTTCGGGCTTATCCATGTAGATTTTCAAAAAACGTTTCATTGCATGCGGCTCCAGTGCGAGAGGGCGGCGATGTACTCGCCGTACCCTCTCGGCCAAATTTGGCGCTCTGCCCGTTCAACTTGACGGGCAAAGCACACTCTAACTCCCTGAACAGGCTAGTTTGTCTTTCCCGAAGAATCCGCTCCGGCCCCCGGGAAGTGCGTTAGCGAAGACCCTTGGCGGAGAACTCCATGATCGTCTCGGCATCGGCGGGGCGAACAATGCCCTGCCCCGTGTCAATGTCGGACGGGGCGAGCCCGAAAGTCTTGGCGAGATAGACCTGCATGACTGGCATGAAGCCCTGCATGTAGGGCTGCTGATCGACCTGAACCTGGACGTAGCCGGTCTGCATCTGCTGAACGACTTCCGGCACGAGGTCGAAGCCCCCTAGCAGCACCCTGCCCGGCTCGACGCCGCGATCCTTCAGCACCCGTGCGACCGCCGCATGCCAAAAGCCAGTGTCGAAATAGGCGGTGGTGTCGGGGTGGGCGTTGAGATAGGCGCCGACACGATCGGCCGTAATCGCAAGATCAGTGCCGCTGTCGATTCGCTCCCAGGAAACCTCTCGGTTGGGATTGGCGGCCTTGTATTCCTCCAGGAAATCCATGACGCCCTGCCCGCGCGCCTCAGACCAGTTCTGGCCTGGAGCCGAAACTCCGACCAGCACCTTGATCGGCCCCTCCTTCGGGAAATTCTCCGCCATGGCCTGACCGAGCGAGTGGCCGGCTGGCCGGAATCCCTGGCCGACAAAAGCAGCGCGCATGTTTCCTTGAGCGCCCTGACTGTCATCCACATTGACCCCGATCACGACGACGTCGTCCTTGGTGGCGCGGGCGATGACGTCATCGAACGCCTTGTCGTCGACGATCGAAGTTAGAAGGGCATCAGGCTTGCGCGCCAGGGCCGCCTCCATGTTCGAAAGCTGCTGCTCGACGGAGCCTTCGTTCTGCGTAAAGACCATCTGGCAGTTGGCTGCGATCTTCTCGCAGGCGTCGTCAAAGCCCTTCTTCACCGCCTGCCAAAACGTATTCGACGCCGACGAATGGTGCGTGAAGACGATGTTCAGCGGTTCCGCGGATGCCCCGAGCGCTGTCGAGCCCAAAAGCGCTATGCTCAAAGCGCACCCAGTCAAAATCCTTCTCATATTTACTCCTCCCTTGGTTCATTTTGATTGCAGCTGAAGGTCCGTGTCAGTTCGTATCCGAGCTGCGGCGGAATACGGTGAATGCCTTATCGAGGTCCGGATTGAGTTCCATGCCCAGTCCGGCGCCTGGCGGTACTGTGATCATGCCATTCTTGACTTCGGGCAACGCCGTGACGAGGTCGCGGTACCAGGTCTTGTAGAAGGCGCGGACGCTCTCCTGTACCAGCGCATTGGGCGCGTTTAGCGATAGATGCGTCGATGCGCAAAGGACGACCGGGCCGGTGCAGTCATGCGGCGCGACGGGCAAGTGCCATGCCTCCGCCATAGCGGCGATCTTGCGTGCTTCCGACAATCCGCCGCACCAGCTGATGTCGAGCATGACCACGCCGGCAGCGTCGGTTTCCAGAAGGTCGCGAAAGGCCCAGCGCGAGCCCAACGTTTCCGAGGCTGAGATCGGTGCCGGCGAGACTGCTGCGTAGCGCTTGAGGCTCGAGAGGCTGTCCATTTTGATGGGATCCTCGTGCCAGAATGTTTGGTATGGCGCGAGTGCTTTGGCGATCTGCATTGCTGGCAACAGCTGCCACATCGAATGGAACTCGACCATGATATCCATCCGGTCGCCGACCGCCGAACGGATCTTCTCGAAGGGCTTAAGCGCCGACTTAAGATCGGGCAGGGAGATATATTGGCCGCGCGTCTTTTCCGCAGAGATATCGAACGGCCAGATCTTCATCGCCGTGATACCCTCTTCAAGCAGGGAATGGGCAAGTTCGTCGGCGCTGTTCAGGAAGCCATTGAGGTCGTCGTAATTGCGCGCGGACGACGAGGACAGATCATAGTTCGCTGTCGTCTGGCCGGTCGCCTTCTTGATGTACTCAGTGCCCGCGCATGTGTTGTAGGTACGGATTTCCTTGCGACTGAAACCGCCGAGCAACTGTGCGATCGGCTGGTTCGTTGCCTTGCCGAAGATGTCCCACAGCGCGATGTCAAAGGCCGAGTTGCCTCGCACTTCAGCCCCGGAGGAGCGAAACCCGAGGTACCCCACAAGATCGGCGGCGAGGAGGTCGATCTGCAAGGGGTCGCGGCCGATGACCCGAGGCGCGACATATTCATGAATATAGGTTTCGACGGTCTCGGCGCCGAAGAAAGTTTCCCCGAGCCCGGTCAGCCCATCATCCGTATGGACCAGGAGCCAGAGAAGGTTCGGGCGCTCCGCGACGCGGACCGTTTCCAGTTTCGTTATTTTCATAAGGCTGCTTCCTATGCGATGCCGGCGGCAAGAAGCGCCTTGACGCTCTCGTCGAAATGCCGGGCCATGAGCTGACTGGCTGCTTGCGGATCGCCCGCAGCAATCGCTTGCGCCAACTCGATATGGATTGCGTTCATTGCGTGCCGCTCTGCGTCCGAGGCGCGGCTGCGCCAACCGATCGGCCAAGTCTGCCGCGACACGCCCTGGAAGGCGCCGACAATCATCGAGAAGATCGGATTCTTTGAAGCGCGGGCGATCTCGAGATGAAACGCGAGGTCGCTCTCCATTACTTTCTCCGCGTCTACAAAATTGTCCTCCATTGCCTTCGCAAGTCCGAGAATGGTGCGCGCTTCCGCGTCCGTCCGCCTCAGTGCGGCGAGCGTCGCTGTACGGGTCTCTATGGTTCGGCGCACGTCGTAGACCTGATTGATGTTGATCTGGGCAGTGTGTACGCCGTGCTCGATCATCAAGGACATTGCTCCGTGATCGAGCTGCGCGACGGTGGCGCGCTTACCCGCACTGAGATCAATCAAGCGCATCGTGGCGAGCGACCTGAACGCCTCGCGGACCACCGATCGAGATACGCTGAGTTCCTTCGATAGCGTTGCCTCACTAGGCAGCCGATCGCCGGGGCCGAGTTCATTTGTCCGGATGTGCTGGGTGATCGCGCCGATCGCGGTGCCGACCAGGCTGCCGGCTATATGTTGCTCATCTTCAACTGGCCGCAGGTTCATACGTTGCCTCCCAAAATGCCACAACCTGTCGGACAGGTTTACTTGATCCGATTCATAGTTTATGCGTAAGCTGTATGTCAAGATTGAAATTGAAGACCAAACGGGGGGAATTCCATGGGAGTTGAGGTTGACGTTGTTCTCGCCGCGAAAAACGTCGTCGGAGAAAGTGCCGTATGGGACGAACGAGAACATGCGCTATGCTGGGTCGACATCGTCGGGAAATCGATCCATCGCTTACGCCCTAACTCGGGCAAGCACGAAAAGTGGAACTTCCATGATCTCGTGACTTCAATTGGCCTTCGTAAGGACGGAGGCGCCATTGTCGGATTGAGGAAGTCAATTGCGCTATGGGACTTCGGCGGCCAACTCCGCGCCATAGCAGAGGTTGAATCGGAGCTTCCGCGAAACCGCCTGAACGAAGGCGTTGTCGGGCCAGATGGCGCATTCTGGGTTGGCACCATGCAGGACAATATCGGTCTCGATGGCACGCCGCAGGCGATATCGGCAAAGACGGGAAGGCTGTATCGTTATGCGGGCGGAGTGCTATGCTCGGTTTCGGATGACCGCTTTAGCATCACCAACACACTAATATGGACTGAAGACGGTCGGCTCATTACGGCCGACACCGAAGACAACACGATCTACAGTTATGCCTTGGATGACAAATCCGGGTCTCTTCACGACCGGCGGACGATCCTTTCTGGCTTCAATCGTGGTCTTCCAGACGGATCTTGCGTCGATGCGGAGGGTTTCATCTGGAATTGTCGCGTCGCCGGTGGCGGTTGCGTGGTTCGTTTCACGCCGAGCGGGATAATAGACCGCATTGTCGATCTGCCCTGTTCGTGGCCAACCAGCTGTGCTTTTGGCGGGCCTGGACTTGAAACGCTGTTCGTTACCTCAGCACGCTTCACGATGACCGACGCGCACCTTGCCGACAACCCGTGCGAGGGGTCTGTGTTCGGGGTGCGGCCAGGTGTTTGCGGTCTGCCGGTCAATCGGTTCGGTCAATGACATTCGGTTTCAGATCGTCAGACGAATAGGGGAATAACCGCCGACAAGGCAGCAATCTGCGATTTGGGGGGAAGCCATTTGATATGAAGCCGGCACTGTTGCTGCTTTAGCGCGAATTATTGATGGGTTTGGAATTGAGCATCGCTATCGCCAATTTCCTTGCGGCTCTCACGACGGCGTCGTTGCGGATAGTCAGATCCAGTCCACTGGTCTTCTAGCACAGGTCGCAAATACTTCGGCCCAGATGAGATCAGAGCGGCTATTTTCATTCGCAAGTGCTAATCAGCGCGTGCGGTGGTCCGATCTAGCTCGGCGAGTACGTCGCGCCTAAGCGGTAGCCGTATGGGTTTGCTATCGACCGTCGTTTCCAGATCTATGCCGCCTCATTGCCGAGATCCTTGCTTTCAAAGATCGCCCTTGCTGAAGCTGCCAGCAAGTCGGTTTGCGAGATGAGCCCTAGCACACGAGTTTGCCCGTCGATGATGATAACGGCGTGAATCTTGCCGCTCGTCAAAGCTGGTAGGAGGCTCATGGCCCGGTCATCGGGGCTGGCAGTGACGGGAATCGCAAGCGTAGAGGTAAGTGCAGCGCCGGCTTGTGAGAGTTCTCTGAGACCAACTGTGCCCACGAGCCGGCCATCGTCGTCCGTAACTGGCAGCACGCGAACATTGTGCTTGAGCAATAGCGAGCGCGCCAGTTCGCTGTCGTCGTTATTACGAACGCTGATGACGTCGCACGACATGATATCCCTGCAGAGAATTTCCGGTGTCGCTCGTATGGCAGCCTGCAATTCGACCTGCCGCAAAAGCCGGTCGATATCATCGCGGCTAATGTCGAAAGTCTCTGCCAGCGCCTCCAGTGCGGCGTCGAGGTCTGCATCCGTGAAGCCCACCCGACGATCAGACGGTGGGTCGACCGTCTGATGTGCATTTGAAACAGGCACCGCGACGTGCGGGTAGCTGCGCCTGGACAACTTGTGGAACAGAACACCGAGCCCCACCAGCAGACAGGAATTCAGTGCAACCGGCACCAGAGGAAACCAAAGCCCCCAGCTTGCGACAACTGGACCACCCAGCACAGCGGTCAAGGCAGCCGCTCCGCCTGGCGGATGGAGGCAGCGCGCAAACGACATGGCCGCGATCGCGAGCGCAACACCGATACCGGTCGCGATCAACGGATCCGGCACCAGCATTGCCGACAGCACGCCTATAAAGGCCGAGATCGTGTTGCCCCCGATGATTGACCAGGGTTGAGCAAGCGGGCTGGCCGGTACCGCAAACAGAAGGACGGCGGATGCACCCATGGGGGCTACGATCAAGGGAAGGCTGGCCCCACCGCCAAAGACACTGCCGCTGATCATGCCAGTCAACAGAATACCCACCAGCGCGCCGACGCACCCAATCAGCCGCTCGCGTAATGTCGCACCGGCGAGGATTGGCACAAAGAAGCGGGGACGCTGCCTTAAGGGTGGGGCGGAGTTGGGCGAATTGGCCATGGATTTATCCGTTGATAGCGGGGCGGTCGGTAGCGCGACAATCAGTTGCGCGAAGGGGGGCGTCAGTGTTTTGGCGCACCGGGGTTGGCCAGGAGCGCCTGGTGCAGGATATCTACTCCAGCCGAACGCGCGCCTGCGCGACAGACAAGCAGCGTTTGAACTTCGCGCAACGGATATACTCCGACCTTTCCCGGCCAATCCATCAGATCAAACACGGATCTCGGCACGACGCCGATCGCGTCACCCGCAGCGACACTTGCCAGAATTGCGTGGTAGGATGACACTTGGGTTGTGGTGATCGTCCCGGTCGACCTCGCCCACCGCTCAGCCACGCGCCTATACGTGCAGCCAGGTTCAAGCGCGGCCATGGTCGCGACCCGCACATCGGCAACGTTATTGATTGGCGGGTGAGTACTGGGAAGAACGATCAGAACTTCTTCATCGTAGATCGGCTCGGCATCGAGGTTATCCAGACGATCTAATCGGGGATCGGCGATGTCGGCCGGCATACGAGCGATCAATGCACAATCGATCTCCTCGGCGCTGACAGCTCGGATCAGTTCTTCCGACGAGCCGATGGTCAATCGAACGGAAACATGCGGGTTTGCCAGTTTGAAGCCTTGAAGCACCAGCGGCAGCCGAGCCGCCGCGGTGCTTTCCATGCTGCCGACACGCAGCACATTGGGCGTTGTCGTCGGCTTAACAGCATCGCGCGCCTCTTTTCCGAGTGCGACGAGACGGGTCGCATAGGAGCGAAACAGCCGGCCGTCACGTGTCAACGTCATCTTCTTACCTTCGCGACTGAAGAGGTCCACACCCAACTCATCCTCAAGTGCGCGAATGCGGTTCGTCACATTGGAAGGCGCACGGCCCGCACCCGTGGCGGCACGCGTCACGCTGGCATGCTCGGCGACCGCCAGAAAGATTTCGAGGCCCGTAAAGTCCATTATTTGCCTGCAAGAAGAATGAAACTGCCTTATTGTTCTCTAAATCAGAATGACAATCAAGGCGACAGCGGGAACTGAATTTCGAAACTTCGCCGGATAGGAAGAAAGGCAGACGCCGATGCACGGGAACAATGAGGATGACATTCCTTCGACCTATTCCTCTCCTCCATGTTTTATGAACGAGGTGGACCCTAGCTACATGGGTCTTGTGGGTGCCCAACCCGCCTCGATCTACGAATGGCGTAAACTACGACGTCAAGAGCTGATCAACGCAAGACAGGCACCACTTGCGGCGGAACGCGCAACGTGGGGGCGAGCGATCCAAGCGGCGATTGATCCAATCGTCGCTGATGTCGCAGGCAAAGCAATTGCTCTTTATTGGCCGTTTCGAGGCGAACCAGACCTGCGCCCCTGGATGAACGCGCTGGCCGCTCGCGGCGCCCTCTGCCTGTTGCCAGTCGTTATTGCAAAAACGCAGCCGTTGAGTTTCCGATCGTGGCGACAGGGCGAGCCACTGGAGAGGGGCGTCTGGGGCATTCCCATACCGGCCGCCGGAATGGATGTCAGACCGTCGATCGTCGTCGCACCTTTAGTCGGTTTCGACGAACGCGGTTTCCGCCTTGGCTATGGCGGCGGCTACTATGACCGTACGCTGGCCGTCCTCGAGCCAAGACCGCTTGTAATCGGGGTAGGTTTCGAACTGCAGAAGATTGAGAGTATCCATCCGCAATGGCACGACATCGCCATGGACACCATCGTCACCGAGGAACGGACGCGATTGCGAACATAGCCTATCCGCAAGGCCTCATCGGCGAAGTTCTGTCAAAAGGTAGAGACCAACGCCTGATCGAGCTGCACATAGGAGCAGAGGGCGACGGCCGAGATGATGAGTGAGATCGTCGGCGACACCAGGCGGCGAGCCATAAGCCAAAGCCCAACTGCGAGTAACACGGCCGCGACGCCAAGCCATGGCCCCTGATAGCTGAACACCAGCCCAAGCGCTGTCAGGCCGACGGATGTGGCAACTGTTGCCCGCACAGCGTCGCCGCGCGCTTTCTGGACATGTTCACGCAACCCTGAGCGAATTTCCATCAGGCTGAGCCCCATGGAAATGCTCAACAACAACGATAGCAACAATCCATTCCACATCGGCTGTCCAACCCATCCGTTCGGTTTCAAACAGAGGCAAGCAAAAGTCGGGCCACTCCGACGTCTCCCTCGATTTCCAGCACCTTACCCATGCAACGAACCGGGATTGTGGGAGAAATCAGCACGCCGCCGGGCGTTTGCCCGTTCATTGTGCATCAGCCGATCCCTCCGAGGGCTTCGGCAAGATCGTCTCTCAGATCGCGCTCGCTTTCCAAGCCAACGGACATGCGCAGCAATCCGTCGCCGATCCCCGCGGTTTGGCGCGCTTCAACGCCCATCGAGGCGTGTGTCATCGTGGCAGAGTGGGCGATGAGGCTTTCGATACCGCCCAGAGATTCCGCCAGGTGAAGACCTTGATGCCGGATGTGAAACGGCGCACGCACCTTGTCATATTGTCTCGCAATTGAGAACTATAATTGAATATCATTCTCAATCGGCGTAAACGCCAAGTGCCAAACGATCCACCAATGGACGATGTCATGACGGCGGGACAGCGTCCTCCTGTGCGTCAACGCTGGAGAAGCGAGGAAACAAAACCTGGTTTTCCAGATGCATATGCGTGACCAGGTCCTCGGAAAACTTTTGAAGACCAATGTAAAGAGCCGTCCAGGATCGGCAGGCGTCACCTGGAAGTGCGAACCCTTGGGTCAGATGCTCGATGCTGACTAGGCTTTGGCCTTCGCACGCATGATCGTCTCGCATTCTGCTGATCAAGTGCTCGATGTCGGGATCCGGCTCGAGGCGCATCATCGGAAAGAGGGCGAGTTCCTCGCGGGCCATGTGGGGGATCAGTTGGTCTTGAAGGTCGACAAGTGCCTTCGCTAGACCCAGCGGCGCATTCCTATGCGCGGCGTGAACGTGCTCCACTTTCTGCGCAAGCGGGATCAGCCACTCGAGGTCGTTTCGGTGTGTCTGGTGATATCGCTCCAGAATATGAGCGATAAGCTCATTGGTGCCGTCCGGCGCACCGCGCTTTGCGGCTTGCTCAAGTGTCCGAAGATGGTCGAGAAGGTCGTTCGCCACAATCCCGGCATCTGCCGCCGCATCCGCAAGCGACACATCGCCATCACAGCAAAAGCCGATACCATGCCGTCTGAACAGTTCGGCTGCACCCGGAAGTTCGCATGCAATCGTCCCGACAGTGGCGTTCAAGTTCAATTCAGTCAATGTACTCTCCTCGATCCCCGCAAGGTCATGTGATGAGAGACGTTGCTCTAGTTCGGCTGATCGTTCTTTGTCGAAACGCAAGTTCCATCTTGCGAGACTGCGGGCAGATAAACGAGCGCGCGTTGGTTTTGGCACCTCACGAGGCCGACGCACCGAAAGTCACGACAATCGTCACGCTCGTCAGCGACGCTGACTTGGCTCCAGGTGGCGCCGGCGCCAGTTCGCCAAGCGCTCGCGATCAAACGAAAAGACCTCGTCGATCACCGTTCCGTCGGCCGACACCGTCGCAGTCCAGCAACGGCCGCCGCATCGCAATGTCAACCTGAACGTCCCAAGGTGCTCGCCCTGACCGACCTCGACCTGGCTCTTGACCTCACCTCGGTTCAGGCGGTTCTTCAACTCCGCCGGTGGCAGACGAAGTGCCGATGACATTGTTGCCGCGGGCACGGAAAAATCGCCCCCGACGTCGCGTTCGACGCGAGCAACCCGCCTTTTAGTCAGCGTCAGCATTGAACGGGTCTCCGTGAGGGCAAGGTAATCGTCATGAAGGATAGAGCGCCCTTGCAAGATATCTCAAGCCGGAACTTGACATTGACCGCGTGTCGAAGCGCTCGGTATGCAATCGGGATCCGTCGCCGATCCCGATATTCCTATCAAACGAGCGTCGCCGAGGTCGACCGGCGCACGTCCGGCATGGCTATCGATCGCTCTGAGCGGTCGCGTGATCGCTCAAGACGGTGCGTCAGAAGATCGAGCAACTGCCCGGCCTCAGCATTATACCCCGGCATGCAGGCGAACCATTCGGCGACCTCGATCGTGCAATCGCACAATGTCTCATCCCTCATTCCAAACTCGGTCATGTCCTGCATCTCCGCCTGATCCGTGAAGACGGCTTCTCCACGCGAACTCTTGCAGATCCTTGATAGGCGCAAAACGGCGGCCTCTGTTTGCGCTGACGCAAGCGATCGTCGTTCGACCACCGAAACGGGATATGCCAGCACGACACCATGCCGCATGGCTGCGGATTTACAGCGTCGTTCCCGTGGACTAAGGAATGCCCAATCAAAAGACATTGATGGAAACATCATGGGTGCAACGCTGCTTCCGACCAGCATATCCGAAGACCTGATCAGGACGATCGTTCACGACTTCTACGGCCGTATCCGTCGCGACCCCTTTCTCGGGCCGATCTTCAACGCGCGCATCGGCGAGCATTGGGATCTGCATCTTTCGACGCTTGCCGACTTCTGGTCCTCGATAGCCCTGAAAACGGGCCGGTACAGCGGCCGGCCTCACGTCGTCCACCAAGGCCTTGACCTCGTACCGGAACACTTCGAGCATTGGCTCTCAATTTTCGAGGCAACAATATCTCAACATTGCGCCGGTGAAGCGGCAAGCTTCTTTCTCGACCGAGCAAGGCGGATCGCCGACAGCCTGCAGATCGGCCTCAACATCGGACCGAACGCGCTCAAGCTGCCCGCAAGGCAGCTGTAGATAGCGGCCTTACGACAGCGCCACAGGCAGCTTAACCGCAAGTGCCGTCCGCCAGGCCCGGCCGAACGAGGAACGGGACAAAGCCCTGCAGCCATATGGCGAAGGCGGCCGACCACAAAACGGCGCTTGCGACATGATGTGGGCCATAAAAATCCGGCACGAAGCCGAACTCCGGCAGAACCCTCAAGACGGCCGACGCGACCACAAGTCCGATTGAGGCGTATGCCTGCCACGGCAAGGCGACGAGATCCCGACCGGTATGGCGCAACCCTGCGACGATGAAAACGGCGATAACGGCAAGCCCGAGGGTGCAGATGCCAAGCAGGTGCAATCCCGCGATTGCCGGCACATCCGCACCCAGACGCGCAGCGCCAAGCGCCAAGAAGCCCAGGCCCGCGAACATATTGGCCATAGCAAGCGTCAGCACCTCGGCCTTGAGCACGGCACGGCCAATGAACCACTCGGCCAACCGGTCGAAGAAGGCCGCTCCCGCTGCCAAGGCGATCCAGCCCGGCACGAGCGATTGGGGAAGAACCAGCGCCGAGGCGATAGAGGCCGCCGCCATGACGCTTGCCGTATGCCGGCGTCCCGGATGCGGTCGGTAAGGCGAGCTTGCACCGGTTGGGTCAAGGGCGAGGTTGATGACGACGACGCTGATGCGCGCCGCTGAAAGAGAAAAGAACACCACGAAAATCGACAGCGCAGCTTCGAGAAAGCGCGCGGAAAGCTCGTACTCGCCCAGGTGCCACGCGACCCGGATACCGGCCTCGGCAAACATGAAAGCGACGAGCCACAAGGCGAACGAGATATGATGCGTGGTTCTGCGGGCGATCATCGGCCTGATGATCACGACCAGTAGCGCGCAATAGAACAACATGTCCGTCAGTCCGGCAAACAGACTTAGAGCATCCCATCCGACAACACCGACGATACGTCCTGGCAGCCAGAGGAGCGCAAACATGACAAGGGCGCGGGACCTTGTCGGGTTCGTATCCGTCCATTCCGGCACTGCGGATGCGAGAAAGCCCGCCAAGGCCATGCCGTAAGTCCCAAAGAGCATCTCGTGCGCGTGCCATTGCGATGACGGAATGCTGGTTGCAAGCGGCAGGTCGTAGGCGTCGACGATGACCCATAGCACTGGCCATAACGCGCCGTGCGCGGCCGCAAGCGGGAAAAAGAGGCGCAGTGCCTCTTTCAATACAGGCGCCGGCCTCATGTCGATCTTTCCTCGGCAGAAAAAAGCTCCGCGAAGTCCCGATCCTGTGCCCATTGGGTCAGGCAATTGAAGATTTCGAGATCGGTGCGCTCGCCCGGCCGTCCCTCGATGGTCTTGTGCGTCAGAACCGATCCATCCCTGGCCGACAATACGAGCAGGCGATCGCAGATGCGCAATGCTTCTGCGAGGTCATGGGTGACGAAAAGAGCGCCGAAACCCTGCTGGCGCGCAGCCGCCATGATCTGGTCCTGAAGAAGGCGCCTCAGCCCGACATCGACCGCGCTGAACGGCTCGTCGAGAAACATCATGTCGGGAGAGACCGCCAGTGCCCGGGCAACACCGGCCCGCTGACGCATGCCGCCGGAAAGCTCCGAGGGATACTTGCCGAAATCCGTCTCGCGAAGCCCAACACCGAGCGAACATTCGCCTGCTCGTTTGCGTCGCTCGGACAAACGCACGCCATCAGCGGCCAGCCCGTAAGCGATGTTGTCGAGCAAGGTCAGCCAGGGCAGCAAGCGCGGTTCCTGGAACACGACCGCATGCCGCCGATAGGTCCGCACGACCCTTCCCTTCGCCGGCTCGACGATGCCGGCGGCAATCTGGAGAAGCGTGGTCTTGCCACATCCAGAGGGGCCGAGCAGCCCTACGATCTCTCCGCCGTCGATCGACAGATCGAAATTCTCAAACACCGTGCGTCCGAGAAATGCATGTCCGACGCGGCTCATCGTCAGCTTCATCGCTTCACCCCCCAGGGCAAACCGGCGGCGCGCCACCGCTCCAGTGCTTCGCGCAGCAGATGCAGGAAGCCATAGTCCGTCAGAAGTGCGAGCACCACGGTGATCGCCAGCCAGGCCGTGACCTGTGGAATGTCGAAGAGCGCGCGAGCCTCCGCCAGCGCGCCTCCAATCCCGCCGGAGTTCGACAACAGCTCGGCCATGACAGTCACCTTCCAGGCACTGCCGGCGGTCGTTGTCCAGGCGGGAAACAGATAGGAAAGGACATGCGGCCCCGTGACCGTGCGCAGCTGGTAGAAGCGAGACGCACCGAACGCCTTAGCCATGACCTCCAGCTGGCGGTCACGCTTGGCCACGCCCTCAAGCGCGCCGGCAAAGGAGACCGGCAGCGAGGCGATGAGCACGGTCATGACGGCGGTGCCACCGGAAGAACCGAACCAGATCAGCGCCAGCACGATCCACCCGATCGGTGGGACCCCGAGCATGACGGTGACCACTGGCTTCAGCAATCGCATCGCCGCGAAGGAATAGCCTGCGGCAAGACCGAGAGCGGTTCCGAAAACCGCTGCCAGTGCGAAGCCTGTCAGCGCGCGTCCGGCACTCTGCGCGATAATGGATGGAGACAGCGGATCCTCTGCAATCCGCACGATCGCCGAAAACGTCTCCAATGGAGACGGGAGGATGAAAGAGCCATAGATCTCGTGACCGGCCTGCCACGCGGCGAGAAAGCAGCAGATCCCGGCACCACCGGCCCAGGCGGACCAGAGGTACCGCCCAAGCCAGCTCCCGGCAGCAAGGCAGTTGGCGCGCAGGGTCACAGCAGATAGAAACCGTCGTCGGGCAGCCTTCCACCGATGATCGCGGGGTTTGTCTGCGCAAGAATGTCGTAGAAGTGCTCCAGATCGGGTCGCGCCGCGCGTGCGCGGGAAGCAACCAGATGGCTTGTGGGAAAGGACGCAGCGATGATCTCGGGCGGGAAGCCCAGGACCTCTGAAGCGCTGGCGGAGGCCGTCAGCGGATCGGCAAGCACTTGCTCAAGTGCCTTTTCCAGGGCCAATTGAAGCCCTTCCACCCCTGACGGACCGATCCGGTCACACATCTCACGTGTCAATGCCAGGCCTGCCTGAGGAATGGCTGGCTTTCCCGAAAACTTCGCCCATTCCTGTTGGACGTCGATCACCCGGTGCACATCCATGAACAGGGATTTGGCCTTCAGGATCACCCCGGTCGCCGCCGGTTCGCTGAGCAGCGCTGCATCCACCCGGCCGGTCAGGAGTAGTTGAACGGCCTCGGGCGGTGTCGCCGCATATTCCAGACGGATCGCCGATGTCTCCATCCCCGCCTCCTGAACGAGCCGGCCGATGACGAGATCCGGCATGTCGTTTCGAAACGGAAGCGCGAGAGACTTGCCTCTCAAGCTTTCAAGCGTCGTCAGCGTCTCGTCCTTGGAGACGATATAGAGCAGGCCATTGCTGAGAATGTTGAGCAGGCCTATGTCCAGGCCGCGGTTGCGCAGGTTTGCGGCACCGTAGCTCGGCATCACCACGGCACCCATGTTGCCCGACGCCACTGCGGCACGCATTTCATCAGGCGATTTCCACGCTTTAAAGACGGCACGCGGCATGACATCGGCAAGCAGGCCTGATTTGATCGCATGCGCCAGCACCGCACTTGGCGCAGCCGGTGGGCCGTAAATCGTCGGCACCTCGCGGGCGCGCACTATCGGCGGCGCACCGAGGCCCGAAAGCGCCATGACGGACAGGCCGGCCAATGCCTTGCGGCGGGTAAGAACAACCATCGGTGTTTTCCTTGTGCTAGAAGCGCGCCTTGAGACCGGCGTAAAAGCCGCGACCATCGCCTGGCAGGTAAACCGCCTGGTTGGCGCTCGCCTGATCGACGATCAGTGTCGATGACGCATAGGTCTTGTCGAAGAGGTTGGTGATTTCGCCGTAGAACGAGAAGACGTCATTGACGCGGTACTCAGTCCTCAGGTCGACGACCGCATAGGGATCGGCATAGACGGTGTTCATGTTGTCGACGGGCGTTTTCGACGGGACCCATTGCAGTGCTGCGATCAGATCCCAGTCTTCGTTCGCCGCATATTGAAGGCTTGCATGCACGACCTGGCGCGGTGCGCCCGCAAGTCTGTTGTCGCCCCGCAGCGGATCGTCATCAAAGCGGAAGTCCTGGTAGGTATAGGCAAGACGCGCGCTCCATTTGTCGGTGATCGGCCGGGAAAGCCCGAATTCCACACCGAAATGGGTGGTCTTGTCGGCGTTGAACGCCGCGAGCAGCGAGCCGCTTTCATCGCGCAGGCTGAGCAATTCATCATGCACCCAGGAGTAATAGGTCACAGCGTCGAAGGACCATGCCCCCTGCTGGCCGCGCCACCCGGCCTCCAGGGTGGTGGCCGTCTGAGCATCCAGGTCAGGCGTCGAGAAACCGCTGGGCGACGCGTTGGGCGTGCCGCCGGTCGTGCCCAGAAGATCGTCATGCGTCGGCGGCTCGAAGCTGCGGCTGAGTGCCGCGAACAACATCTGGTCTTCGTTCGGCCGCCAGCTTACCGCCAGCGCCGGGCTCCAGCCGCCATAATCCCGCCCGTAGCTCGTGTCCGCCGCCGGAACGGTGGAGTTCACCGCTCCACCGGGACCGAACGCGAGCCTTGGACGCGACGCCGCGGACCATTGGTCGTCATTGTCCCTCGTGGCGTAGGTGTAGGACAGCGACGGTGAAAGCGTTACCGCGTCTGACAGCGGTATGTTGAAACCGCCGGTCAGCGATAGCGTCGAGGCATCCAGGTCGTTCGTGCCAAAGAGCGCGCCCGCCGTGCCGTTGCGATTGATCGCATAGGTCCGATCGGATGATCCAACCACATATTGCGCGGTGGCTTCGAACAGAGGCAGCGCTGCAATCTCGTCCGGCTGATAGGCATACCGCAGTTGCGCGGTCAGATCTCCGCCATCCGTGTTGCGCACACCGCTCGAGATCGGAAAGCGAAACATATCCCTGGTGTAGGTATATCCGAGCCCGATATCGAACAGGTGTTCCTCAAGCGCGATCGAGGTGCGCGAACCGATGAGAAACTGGCTGGCTTCGCGTCGCGGCCGGTCGCGCAAGACATTCGGCCCTATGCTTGACGGCGGGCCGGAAGAAACCTGCCGCGGATCCGCATTAAGCGCCTCGCGGTTCAGTGGCCCCGCGACGTCGAAGGATAGGTCGGTGTAGCCAGCGAAGAGCCGCGTCGAAACGGTATCGGAAAGCTCCAGCTCAACCACGCCGCCTAAGGAAACACGCTGCGAGCCGTTATAAACGCGGAACCCGTCCCGGCGGCTGATATCGGCATAAATACCTGCGGCGAAGCGCTCGCCATCGAAACCTGTTCTCGCCGATGCGTCCGCACGCCCGAAACTTCCACCACCGGCGGCAAGCACGGTTTCGTCATCGATGGGCGAAACAAAATTCATCGCGCCGCCAAGCACGCTCGCGCCGAGGCGATTGGCAAGGTAGCCGCGATAGACCTCGATCAGGCTGGCTTCGCCAGGATTCGCAAGACCAACGATGTAAGATCCGTCGGCGCGATTGATCGCAAGTCCGTCCTTGAGCACGAGAATGCCGCGCTCTACCGGGTTCTGCTGGAGCCCCGAACCCCGGATCTGGATGCGCGGCTGATCATTGCCGCCAAAGAACCGCTGGACCACCACGCCGGGCACAGCCTCCAGCGCCTGGGCAACGGTCGGTATTGCAGGCGCGGGCGTCGCGTCAACGTCGACGGACGCCACGCCCCCAGGCAGAGCCTGCAGTCGACGCGCCGTTTCATCGGCCGTATCCGCCCACCTGCTGCCAGTCACGGTTATGGTTTGCAACGTCGTTGTGGCGCCTGGCGTCGCCGATTGTGCCAACGCCAGGTTTGAAACGCCCGTCGCCAACGCACTGCCCACCACCAAAGCTTGCCAGCCCGCCCTTTGCATGCCCCTATCCTTTCAACCCCTTAAGTTGAAAGGGATATCGGCGATCCCACGGTGGCCGACTTTGTGCCAGCGCAAACAACGCTGATAAGCTGAGTAGAATAGGAAGGTTTTATCGATGTCCACGGATGTCTGGTCCGGACGTGAACGGCACGTGCCAACTAGGCGGCCCGGGATGGTCGAGGCGCAATCGGGACGACGAACGGGATATCCCGCCCGCCAGCGACAACCTCCACATCAATCCCGTAGACCATGCCGAGCGTTGGCGCCGTCAGCACCGTCGCCGGGCTTCCGCAGGCAGCGACCTTGCCCGCCTGCAGCAGCAGCAGTCGGTCGGTGGTGCGCGCCGCGAGATTGAGATCGTGAACCGCCATGAGGATAAGCGCACCCGATGTGCAAACATAGTCCCGCAACAGACCAAGCACGGTCAGCTGATGGCGCAGATCGAGTGCGCAAGTCGCTTCGTCGAGAATGAGCAATCGCGGCTGACGCATCAGCCTTTGCCCAAGCAGGACGAGTTGCTGTTGGCCGCCCGATAACGTGTTGATCCGGCGGTTGGCCAAATGCTCGAGGCCCAACTCGCAAAGCATCAGAGAAGCCCTCCTGATCTCCGGCTCGCCGACGCGCCAACCCAATTGCTCATGGCGGGCCAGAAGAAGGGTCTGCAGAACGGACAGGTCAGCATTCACCGAGCACTGCTGCGGCATAAAGCCGACAGTACCGCGATCGACGGGGCTCCCCGCCCACCGGACCGAGCCCGATTGCGCGATGCGCCCGGCAATAGCGCCGAGCAACGTCGATTTGCCGGCACCGTTCGGACCGACCACGGCGACGATCTGGCTTGGCGCAAGCGTGAGCGAGACCCGGTCGATAATGCGACTTCGTCCGCGCTCCACGCTGACGTCCGTCAAAGTCAGCCCATTTGTCATGGCCGTTCTCCTTTGCCCCGGCGCGCAATGACGACAATGAGCATGGGAATTCCGGCGATTGCGGTGATGATGCCAACGGGTATGACGGCGGCGGGCGAGATCAACTTGGCAAAGACCGAAGCGCCGAGCAGGATGATCGCCCCTGCCGTTGCGGCCATCGGCACGGCAAAACGGTGATCCTCGCCGACGGCAGCGCGCGCCACATGCGGTGCGATCAGGCCGACGAAGCCGATCGTCCCGACGAAGCACACGGCGGCGGCGGTCAGCAGCGAGACGAGAACGAAACTGCGCCTGCGCAGGCAATCAACCGACAAGCCGAGGCTGGAGGCGTTAACGTCTCCCAGCCTCAGCAACGTAAGCCTCCAGCTGTCCCGTATGACGAAAGGAAGGCAAACTGCCAGAATGACGGCAGTGACGCTAACCGTGGTCCAACTGGCCTTCAGGAGGCTGCCGAACAGCCAGAAGACGATTTGCTGAAGCACTTCGGGTGAGGCCATGAATTGCAGCAGGGATTGCAGCGACTGAAACAAGAATAGGACGGCAATGCCGGCCAGAACGAGGATCTCCGGCGTCGTGCCTCGCAAGGCGGCAACGAAGTAGACGAGCGCGCAGGCAAGGAGCGTCATGAAAAAGGCCGAAGCCGGCACCAAGACGAAACCCGGCAACGGCAGGAAGCTGCCAAACATGATCGCCAACGCCGCACCAAAGCCCGCAGCAGCCGAAAAGCCGAGCGTAAACGGGCTCGCCAGCGGATTGCAGAGTATCGTCTGCATTTGCAATCCGCCGATCCCCAGGCAGGCACCGACCAGCACACCCATAATCGTCTGAGGCATGCGCAATTGCCACAAAATCGTGGTCGCCATCTGGTCCCCGGAATGGGGCCCGGCCAAGAGCGTCGCCCACACATCGCCAAGCGGCATGCCTGAGGGGCCCTTTGCCAAATCGACCAACATCAGGAAAACGAGCCCGGCCACTGCGACGCCGAGTGCCGAGAGGCGAATGAAAACTTCACGGCGATAGTGCGAGCGAAGGATATCGAGTTGAAGGGCCGCGTCGGTCATTGGCTGTCGACCTGATAGGGGAGGAGAAAGACGCCCTCAGCCTTGATCGGCATCCACGCGTCGTAAAAGCGCTCGATCTCGGCTGCGGGATCTATGTCTCTGAAGGCATCCGGATAGAGCTGCTTGGCGATGTACTGGGCGTATACGTAGTCGGAGAGCGTGCGTGCCCCGCCGTGGTAGATGGCATGGACATCGTAATTTCTGACGGCAGGCAAAGCATCCCAGCCCGGACGACCGAGGTAGGCCTTCATGCGTTCGCGTGCAATTTCCTCGTTGGCGCCGAACCCGACCGTCACGGCCTGGGGCTTGTTCAACCATTCAGAGCCAGCGAGAAAGATAATGTCGGGTTTCTGAGCAAGCACGTATTCTGGGCTGAGCGGCCCCCAATTCTGTAATTGCCCCTTGGCGATGTTGGTCCCGCCAAGCCGATCGATGAGTGCGCCCCACATCCCGTTGCCGTAGCTGTTACCGACTTCGGAAGGCCCTTTCTGCGCAAGCTCAACATAGACCCTTTTGTTCGCCGGACCTGCGCTTTTGATGCGCCGGTCGATATCCCTTATGGCTGCCTCGTACTGGGCGGCGAGCTTTTCAGCGCGGTCGAGGGATCCCATGACCGTTCCCAGCACAAGTGTCGACTGAATGTGCTTTTCGAGTGTCTGGGCGTTGTAGTCGAGCGCCACGACAGGAATGCCCGCAGCCTCGATCTGGTTGACGCCCTCGCCGAGCGCATCGTACGACCAGGCCGCAAGGATGACGAGGTCCGGCTTCGCGGCGATTACTCTTTCGACCGAAAAAGTACCGTTCTCCGTATCGCCGACATCCGGAAGCCCCGCGATGGACGGAATTGCGTCGAGATAGGCCGCAAATTGGTTCGGCCGCCAATCCTTCCATGTCGAGAGCGACAGCGCGACCACCTTGTCCATCGCGCCCGGACCGACGACTGCGATGAAATCCTCGTAGTAGAAGTTCAAAACGACCTTTTTAGCAGGCGCGGCCAGCGTGACGTGGCGGCCCTTGACGTCAGTAACAGTGATTTCCGCGTGGCCTTGTCCGGCAAAGATCAGAGCACAAGCCATAGCGAGAAGCGCAATAGTTTTTTTCATCGGAACGTTCCGTTTCGTTTATCGAAGTGGGTTTCGGTTCAAGCCCTGCAGATGCCAGCATCGACGTACCTGCCTGCGGCCAGCGCTTGCAGTGTCTCGATGTCGAGTATCCTCACAATTTCGGGATGCGAGAAATCGATGATCCGATCCCGCTTGAGCTGGTTGAGGCAGCGGCTGACCGTTTCGATCGTTAGACCAAGCCAATCACCAAGATCGGCGCGGGTCAGGTAAAGATTGAATGTGAGCACGCCACGCTGGCTCTTGCGCATCGGCCGCTTGAACTCTCCGGCAAGATCGCACACAGCCGAGGCGACTTTTTCCATCGCAGTCTTGCGGCCAAGAAGCGTGACATGGCTGTATGCCCGACCAAGCATTCGCAAAAGGGCTTGGTCGAGGGCTGATTGATCGATTTTTTGCCAGGGGCTTTCGGCTTGGCTGAACGTCAGGGCCTGGGCTCCGCAATGGTTGCTTCCGCCAAGGGCAAAGCCAAACAGACGGCCAGGTCCAACGATGTCAAGGATTTGACGTCGTCCGTCGCTGAGCAAATGGGTAAGCGCGACACAGCCATCCAGCAACCTGTAGATTGGTGGGGCAATATCCTCCTGAGCGTAGATCGTCGCTCCGGGAGAAAACAACCGGTTACGTTTGACAAATGGCGTTAGGGGCAAGCCCGCGAAATCCGGCGGCAGCGCAAGCGCTCCCTCCTCGGGATTCGATATAGTAAACATGGATTTGGTCCGGCGTTCGGCAGCCGCCTTGTCCGTAAAATGCGGCACGGCTGTCATGGTTGCAATCCGCCGGCCTAAGGCGCGGCGATACAATCAAACCATGATGTCGGCGGGAGGCGCTCGCGGTGACGCATTGGCGGTCCGCAGTGGACGCCGATCTACGTTAGGGCGAGAGGAGAAACCCCTCTTCAGAGAACCAGCTATTGGCGCGCCAACGCAGTCTGTCGGAGACGGAAGCAGCATTAACGCAGTGAGGCGACACGCCTCACAGGTTCCCGAAGCGGCGTTGCCCTTCTCGTCATCATGGTCGCCTGTAAGGCATAGGTCGGGTGGCGTGCCGTCTGGCAGAGAGAAAGCGGAAATATCCGAGCCGTGAGCAACGAACGCGGTGACAGGAGGGTTATGGGCAAATGATATGGAAAACAGGGCGATCGCGCAGAGCAAGCGCAGATAGGTTGCCCATTTTCCATACACCAGTGACAACATGGATCTCCCGCTTTGACACTCGATAGATACCTGTTGCGGGGCGAGCGACATTGCTCCAGATCAACGTTCCGCGATAATCCGCACGCATTCCCTCGGCGACTTGCAAAATAGTTGTGATCGCCCACCCCTGGGTTGCTTTCTGTTTAACTTGCAGTAGCCGCGGTGAGCGACAAAACGTTAAATTGACCCCGATGCCCTCGGAAATGTCGCCCTGCCCGGGGGCCGGAACCGTGAAATCGTCGCGGCAGTCGACAACCTGTCATTGTTTTGCTTTAATCTGACTTCCTCAGCCGGAGGTTTGCAACAACATGAATGGTTGGAACAAGGATGGGCGCGGCAGCGTCAGAGTATCACCGGTCGTCGGCTGGAAAGCGGCAACGCTGATCAACAACGAAGCCGACGTCTTCCTTAGGCTCGAGTTCAGCGTCAATCCCGACAACACAGACGTGTCAGCACTTCAGTTCGCGCTGACTGAGCTCCAGGCGCGCGAAATTAGTGGCAAACTGAAAGCCCTTGCAGACAGGATATCGTCCTTCGCCCTCCAGCCCACTTGAGAGCCGATCCGTGTTCGGCTCGCCCGATCCGAGCGAACGACGAATGTCCTACGAAATGGCCAAGCTGCACTGGTACTTGTTACTGGCGTTCGTGGATCATCAAAGTGGATTGAGGGGTAGCTTCGCGTCGCGTCCGTGCTTACTCCCATTCGCGGCCTTGGCCGCCGAAGGCGTTGCAAACTGTCGTGAAGCGATCAAATGGGGATGACAGTGATTAATATAGCGAGATTCTTTATCGGAATAACGCTCACCATTTCGATACTTGGTGCCGCCCAGGCGCAAACGACGGTCTGCTATGGAACGGAGTGCAGGATCGAGAACAGGGACGGGACATCTGAGACATTACCTGTCGATCAAGTGAATGAACGAGCAAGGGCAGAGGCCCTCAGGCGCATTCGAGAAATTGACTGTGCATTTGCAGACAGTGCATCAGAATGCCTTGAAGCGAAGCTGGTCCTACGCCGCCTCTTCTATTGATGGCAAAACTCAATACGCGCGTCTTGCCTTAGCTGGCAGTTGATTGCCTGTTAACGTGCAGTTGAGATCAGAAAGTAGTCCGTCATTCAATCCGTAGATCCAGCCATGGATGGAGACGTCTTTCCCGAGCAGCCATGCTGCTTGCATTGTCGGCGTTCGAGCAAGCCGCTGGACTTGTTCGGCAACCGAGGCCTCGCAGAGCCGATCGAGATTTTCGTCGCTCCAGCGGTTGCATTCCCGGCATTCGAAGTGTGAATCGGCTGTATCTCGAATTGGTTGGAGCCAATGGTCGATCAAGCCAAAACGCCCACCGGTGACAGCGGCTCTGATCCCACCGCAACCGTAGTGGCCGCAGATGATTATGTGCTTTACGTCGAGTTGGTTCACCGCATACTCGACGACCGACAGCATGTTGAGGTCTGTCGCATGAATCAGGTTAGCGACGTTGCGATGCACGAAGACCTCGCCTGGCTCTAACCCGGCGATGACATTGGCTGGCACCCGGCTGTCGGAACATCCAATCCAAAGATATTCTGGCTGCTGCAATTTAGACAAGCGCCCGAAATAATCCGGCTTCTCAACCTTGCGCGCCTCGGACCATTTTTTGTTCCTGGAAAAAAGTTCTTCGAGCATCATGCGCCTCTGCTTGGTGACGATCCGGAAGCTAACCGATGACCGGATGCGGAGCAAATCGTGAGCTTCCGGCCACGCCCGCAAACCGAGGGCCGAACATCTGCCAATACCGTAAACTGATTGCCTCCAGATCTCTGCAGCGCAAAACACGTCGGTATCGCAGTGTGAAAAATTTCGAATGGCAGGGTCTATCTGCCGTTTAAAACATCGGATTGGGGCGGCGGTCGGCGGACCGCGTTTACTTTTCTGAAGGGGCGAACTGCTGTGCTTGGTACTTGCCCATGGAAAATGCCGCTCCAATTTCCTGACCCATGACGACGAACAGAGATGGACCGGAAGACCGTAGCCACCGCCGCCCTAGTCGAGCACTACCACTAGATGAGCGCCGCCTACAATTTGAACGCACATCCGATATCGCGAGGGCGACAATTGCACTCGAGATCCAGCAACGGCAGGAGAAGACCGAGCGCCTGCGGGCAGTGCGGTTGAGCAACATGAGCCCTCCGAGAGGGCGTTCGTGACATTTCCTGCGCTCAAATTTGGCCGTGCGCTCGCCTCACTTCAGGCAGAACGCCAGCACTCCCGGCCGAATCATTGAGAGCACCCGTTGGACTATTCGGTCTTCAATCCGCCCAATTTTAGCCCTGTAGACTGCCTAAGGGAGCTAGAATAGACTGTGCTTCAGGCGTCATTTGGGAGGCCGACGTGTTTTGTCGAAGTGGGTATTCGGGGAACGGGCAAACGCGCGATGATGGCCAAATCGTTCGTCACATCTTTGACCGCATTTGCACCTCGGAGAACATCGATCCGGTCGGTCCGAGAGGACAGTACCTTGCAAGGTTCCTCGTGACCGAGTTTTGCTACGGCAACCGCGATGAGCGCTGCCTCTTCGAATGTGCCCACTGGCTGGTGAAACGCCAAACCCCCTCTCTTCAAATACCGCCGAAGTGCCTCAAACCCGGTCTTTGTACCGTGCATTAGGCGCGGGAGTGCAGACCAAATTGCAGGCATGGGCGCTCCCCGGGCGAGGATGTGGAACAGAACTGACGTGCCTGAAGAGAGCATTCTTCAATCAACGATCTCGACGCCGTCAGTTGACGGAATTCCCCGACCCGCTTCGTTTTGACCGGGCAGGCCGTAGAGGAGAGCTGCGATGATCGCGACTACGAGAGCCAACAACAAGATTGCAGCCGATTTGGACAAATCATAGTCCTCGCTCAGAAGATGGTTCTGCTATCTTGCCACGGTGCGATGAACTGACCAAGCCGCCTTGAGAGCGGTGGAGGCCGTTTTGAAGTACCTCCGCCTCCGACTGACAAATATCAATTCGTTGATTTCGCACTTGAAATGCGCACTATCGGAGATAGATGGTCGAAGACGAGGCACTGCAGGAGGGGGCCAACAATGGGACAGTTGACGACCACCGAACGGGGATTGGCGTCCGCAATACTAATTTTGCTCGCGATTATCGGGATCGCGATGGGAGCGGCTGGTCGAACGGACCCGCTGGGCGTTCATGGCGCAATAATCTTCTTCTACAGTGTCGCGCTCATATTCATCATCATTTCGCGTGCCTTCGAGGGTTTGCCCGATCCGACCCGGATCGAGCGATATTATGATGACCCGATCAAAGCCGGTGTCGCATTCACCCTGGCCTGGGCGATCTTTGGGATGTTCATCGGAGTTTGGGCGGCGGCACAGCTAGCTTGGCCTAGCCTTAACTTCGATACGGCGTGGACAAGTTTCGGTCGTATCCGTCCAGCGCATACGACCGGCGTCATCTTCGGTTTTGGTGGCAATGCCTTGATCGCAACCTCATTCCACGTCGTCCAGAGAACGTCCCGTGCAAGGTTGGCAGACCAGCTCAGTCCGTGGTTCGTGCTGATGGGCTATAATCTTTTCTGCATATTGGCAGTCACCGGCTATTTCATGGGAATCACCCAATCGAAAGAATACGCCGAGGCCGAATGGTATGCTGATCTCTGGCTGGTAGTTGTCTGGGTGACCTACTTTATCCTGTACATCAGGACTTTGGCGCGCCGCCGCGAACCCCATATCTATGTCGCCAACTGGTACTATATGGCTTTCATCCTCGTGGTCGCCATCTTGCACATCGTCAACAACCTGACGGTCCCTGTCTCATTCGGCCATGCAAAAAGCTACACAATATGGGCAGGCGTCCAGGATTCTATGGTTCAATGGTGGTATGGGCACAACGCCGTTGCTTTCTTTTTGACCGCCGGCTTTTTGGCAATGCTTTATTACTATTTGCCGAAACGAGCCGAACGCCCCATTTTTTCGTATCGCCTATCGATACTAAGCTTCTGGGGTATCACGTTCTTTTACATGTGGGCCGGATCCCATCACTTACACTACACGGCACTGCCCCATTGGGTACAAAATTTGGGCATGACATTTTCGGTCATGTTGCTCGTTCCATCATGGGCGTCAGCGGGAAACGCGCTGCTCACGCTCAACGGCGCGTGGCACAAGGTGCGGGATGACGCCACACTTCGTTTCATGATGACCGCCGCCTTTTTCTATGGGTTGTCTACGTTCGAAGGTTCGTTTCTCGCCATACGCCCGGTGAACTCCCTTTCCCATTATACGGATTGGACCGTCGGGCACGTGCATGCGGGTGCACTCGGATGGGTAGCGCTGATCACGTACGGATCGCTGTACACGCTTGTTCCCGCAATCTGGAAACGCGAACGCATGTATTCAGCCACGCTGGTCGAAGTCCACTTCTGGCTCGCCCTCGCAGGCACCCTGATCTATGTGTTTGCCATGTGGAACTCGGGCATCATCCAGGGTCTAATGTGGCGCACCTATAGTGAGGACAACAATCTTGCCTACTCGTTCATCGATTCGCTTGTCGCAATGTATCCCTATTATATCGCCCGAGCCTTCGGAGGACTCCTCTTCCTGTTGGGTGCGATCGTTGCGACCTACAATATTTGGATGACCGTTCGGGAAGTCCCTGTGGGTGGTTACGCAGCAGATGCGCCGCCTATCACGTCGATTCCACAGAACACCGCAACAGACCCAGCGGAGTAAGGCGATGCCAGAACTGTTTCATCGCAAGCTCGAACGGACTGCAATTGGATTTGTACTGGCGATCATCGCTGCGGCAAGTGTGGGAGGCATTGTGGAGATTGCCCCCTTGTTCACGATCGACGAGACGGTCGAGACCGTGGACGACATGCGGCTTTACACGCCGCTCGAGTTGGCAGGCCGCAATATCTATGTCCGGGAAGGTTGCTACGCCTGTCACAGCCAGATGATCCGCACGCTACGCGATGAGGTTGAACGGTACGGCCCCTACTCGCTTGCAGTCGAGTCGAAATACGATCATCCAATGTTATGGGGATCCAAACGCACGGGACCCGATCTTGCCCGCATTGGTGGGAAGTACTCAGACTTCTGGCACGTCGCTCATCTAAGCAATCCTCGTGACGTTGTGCCGGAATCGAACATGCCGGCATATGCTTGGCTTGCGAGGACGCCGTTGCGGGTGAACGACCTCGCCGAGCATCTTCAAGCTCAGCGAATGGTTGGTGTGCCGTACACGGACGAGATGATTGCCAACGCCTCGTCTGACGCCTACGGCCAGGCAATGCCCGACAGCCCGCAATCGTCAGGTGTCTCCGAGCGATACGGTGAGAAAACGACAGTCAGTGCCTTCGATGGCGTTGCCACGAACGTGACCGAGATGGATGCGCTCGTCGCCTACCTCCAAGTGCTCGGCCGTCTGACCGAAGCCGCCCATGCCAACACGGCAGCGACGGAACAAGCACCCGATCCCAACGATTGAACCCATGGGAGAGCCGAAATGTTTACGCACGATACTCTGGTTGAAGCAGCCAAGAGTTGGGGCTTGTTCTACCTCATCGGCTTTTCAATTTGCGTGCTTATTTACACTTTCTGGCCGTCGAACAAGGCTCGGTTCGATCGCGCTAAACACAACATTCTCGATGAGGACGATGTGCCATGGAAGTAGACGAAATCGATCCCGTTAGCGGCCGCAAGACAACTGGGCATGAATGGAACGGCATCAAGGAACTGGACACTCCGGTGCCGCGCGGGGTCCTTCTCTTCCTGATTATTACGCATATCTTCGCGCTTGTGTGGTGGGTGCTGCTTCCTACATGGCCGCTTGGGTCAACGTACACCAAGGGGCTACTGGGAATCGACCAGCGCAAAACCGTCGAAGAGAGATTGGCAACTGCCACGTCAGACCGGGCCGCTCTGACGACACAACTTGAAACGCTATCTTTCGACGAAATCAGAGCCGACGAACGTTTGATGGCCACCGTCAGATCGATGGGTCACCAATTGTTCGGAGATAACTGTGCTGCCTGTCATGGCGTCGATGGGAGGGGTAGGAATAACTACCCAGACCTCACGGATGACGATTGGCTGTGGGGCGGCAGTCCGGAAAACATCGCTCAGACACTCAAAGTCGGGATCAACACCCAGCATGCGGAAAGCCGGGTGGCGCAGATGCCCGCCTTTGGCCGTGACGAAATGTTGGATCGCAATCAGGTCAGGGATGTTGCGTTGTATGTTCGCTCCCTAACTGATCCCGCCGCCTCTACTGCCGATAATGTCGGGCAAATGGAGCGCGGCCGCGAAGTCTTCCTGACAACGTGCGCCGCGTGTCATGGTGAGGATGCCAAAGGGAACCGGGAGGTTGGCGCGCCCAACCTTACAGACCAGTATTGGGTGTATGGCGGCAGCCTCCAGAACATCATCGACACAGTTCACGGCGGACGGCAGGGCCACATGCCAACTTGGGACGAGAGGTTGACGCCCCTCGAGATCAAGGCCCTGGCTCTTTATGTGAACTCCCTTGGAGTAGAGAAGCCGTGATGACGACAAGACACCGATCAAAATCGCCCATTCTAGTTTTCTCTCTCATTGCTGCGGCATGCGCGCTCTTTGTTGGCGCGAATGCTCATTTGTTGTTTGTGGCATACGACAGCGATCCTGGATGTGTAGCGCATCTGAAGAATACGGGAACCTCACCGGGGCAGTTCAAGGCAGCGAAGTCATCGTGCTGATCCCAAGCTTAAGGAGAGTCATATGGTTTCGCACAACAAAACCAGGCGTCTCATTAGTGAGGTCTCGGGTATAGAAGAAACCTGGAACCCCAAGTGGCAACGACACCTTCCCATCAACGCCCCGTTCACCTGGCTGGCTAAAGGCTGGTGCGACTTCTCGATCTCCCCCGCCCAAAGTCTGGCCTATGGAATCGCCGTCTTCGTTCTTTGGATCCTCTCGGTGTGGGTATTGTTTGCAACAGGACGTGATTACTTTCTCTTTCCTGTTGTTGCAGGTCTGATGATCATCGCACCACTTCTGGCGTCTGGTCTTTATTTGAAGAGTGCGCGCCTTGAAAACTCGCAGCAGACCACGTTCGGTGGAATGCTTGGCGTCCGCCCGAGAGCTGGCGCACAGGTATTTTTCACAGGGCTGCTCCTTTGCATGCTCATGCTTCTGTGGATGCGAGCCGCAGTCTTGATTTATGCACTTTTTTTTGGCGTTCGCCCCTTCCCCGGCCTCCGGCACGTCGCCGAATTGCTCCTCACCACTCCGACCGGCTGGGCGATGCTAGTCGTGGGCGTATTTGTGGGGGCCTTGTTCGCCGGTTTCTCCTTTGCAATCAGCGCCTTTTCAATTCCAATGCTTCTCGACCAGGAGATCGATGCCTTCACGGCAATGGGTGTCAGTGCCGCGTTGGTTTGGAACAATTTGCGTCCAATGTTGCTCTGGGGTGCGCTAATTTTGGCTCTATTTGTGATCGCAGTGGCCACGGCGGGCATAGGGTTGATCGTAATCTTCCCCCTTCTCGGCCACGCAACTTGGCATGCGTATAAAGCGGTGAAGTAGCCATGGCTTGCTGCTCCTTCGCTGACATTTCTCTAAACAACGATGCGGTTCGTTCCCGTGGCGAGGAAATACTCCTGGCAAGCAGGGGTATTGGCAATGGACTTCGACAGGTGACCCTTTCAACACCTGAAGTGCATTGCGCAAGTTGTATCGCCAAGATCGAACGTGCGCTGAGCGACCTCCAAGCTGTTGAATCCGCGCGTGTGAACCTGTCCCAAAGACGCGTCACAGTCAGTTGGAACAGCGGAAGGGCCGACTGCCCCGATTTCATTGGGGAGTTAGCCAGGGCCGGCTATTCTGCTCACATCATCACTAACGTGTCCGCCGACGGATCTTTGTCGTCACTGTTGGTAGCGCTTGCGGTTGCCGGCTTTTGTTCAATGAACATCATGATCCTCTCTGTTTCGGTCTGGTCAGGGGCAGATCCGGCAACACGAAACGCATTTCACATGATTTCCGCTGGTTTGGCCGTTCCCGCTGTTTTCTACTCCGGCAGGATATTTTACGTCTCCGCGTGGAGGGCTCTGCGGAGCGGGAGCACCAACATGGATGTACCCATTAGTGTCGGCATCATGGTCGCGTTTATCCTCAGTTTGTACGACACGTTTACAGGCGCGCGACATGTTTACTTCGATGCCAGCGTGTCGCTCATCTTCGTCCTTCTGGCTGGCAGAACCCTGGATCAAATGATGCGGGGCAAGGTACGTTCGGCGATCGATGATCTCCAAAAAATGATCCCCCGCGGCGCCAACCTCATTCATGAAAACGGGTTGTTTTCTTACACCCCACTCGAGGATGTTCAGCCGGGAATGCGCCTGCTTATCCGGTCCGGCGATCGCGTGCCGGTCGACGCCGTTGTGCACGAGGGAGGAACCGAAATCGACTCGTCCGTAGTGTCAGGTGAAAGTCGATGGAAATCCGTCGACGTGGGCGCAACGTTGTCAGCGGGCGCGCTGAATGTTGGCGGCCCAATCGTCGTCGTTGCGACGAAATCCGCTGACGATTCTTTTTTGTCTGAAATGGCACGCTTGGTGGACGCAGCCGAGAGCGCTCGAACAAGCTACAGGCGTGTGGCGGATCGCGCTGCAGCTTTGTATTCGCCGGTGGTCCACTCCATCGCCGCAATCACGCTTGCCGGCTGGTTGTACGTCTCAGGAGACCTTCACCAAGCCGTCACAACTGCGATCGCGGTCCTGATCATCACCTGCCCATGCGCACTTGGATTGGCAGTTCCCATGGTCCAGGTTGTCGCCACACGGCGGCTTTTCGAACGGGGCATCATGGTCCGGGACGGTTCTGCCCTAGAACGCGTAAGCCACGCGCGCACCGTGTTGTTCGACAAGACGGGAACGCTCACGCTTGGTGCACCTCAGTTGGTCAATGCCCAGCCAATTCCCGCTGGCGCTCTGGGTATTGCAGCCAGCCTTGCGCGGCTTTCAAACCACCCTATCGCACGAGCGGTTGCCGAGGTCGGTACGCGCCAGGGTTTGAAGCCGGAAACATTTGACAGCGTGGATGAACTTCACGGCCTTGGCATCGAGGGCCGGAGGCACGGGCAGATCTACCGTTTGGGCCGTGCATCCTGGGCAACGAACCATACGGACCTTTCAAGAGACTTCGTTGGGACCGCTTCAGTGCTCACCAGAGACGATGAGATACTTGCAGTCTTCGAATTTGACGACGTGGTCCGACCAGGAGCATCAGAACTGGTTCAATCACTGACAATGGGTGGAACCTCACTCGGTATTGTCTCGGGAGATAATGAACGTGCCGTGTCTCGCGTTGCAAACCGTCTCGGAATTGAAAGATTCAGCGCGGAACTGCTCCCAGCTGACAAGGTTGCAGCGATAAGGGCTCTCCAATCCTCATCAGATAAAGTCTTGATGGTTGGCGATGGATTAAATGACGCCCCTGCTCTCGCCGCTGCCGATGTTTCGATCGCGCCATCAACGGCCTCGGACATCGGCCGAAACCATGCTGACTTCATATTCCTGGGCGATAATCTGTTGGCTGTGCGAGAAATTGTCGAGACCGCCAAACGAGCAAAGGATCTTATCCGCCAAAATTTCGGTTTCGCGGTGGCCTATAACGTCGTCAGTATCCCGTTTGCGATTGCGGGATACGTCACGCCACTAGCTGCAGCGATCGCGATGTCGTTGTCGTCGGTTCTTGTCGTGTGCAATTCCATGCGGTTAGCTAGACCAGTATTTCGCCGGGAACAATGGAGCGGCCACCCCGCCATGATATCATGAGTTATCTCGTGGTTCTAATCCCCGTGGCACTCCTTATGGGCGCAGTCGGGCTGGCTGCGTTCCTGTGGTCCTTGCGCGCTGGGCAATACCACGATTTGGACGGTGCAGCGGCGCGAATCCTCGTAAACGACGGCGATGGCGTCTCCGATGTTGAAGGCCTTACTTCACACAAGGAACGCCAACGATATAAGGGCGTTTCGCAAGTAGGCAGTTGAAGCGACGATAGGGAGTGGAAAATGGAGCACAGCGCAGACACCCGAACCGAACATCCATCGATGAGTGATCCGGCACTTCCAGCAATGATCGATCCGTCAGAAACGGTGACGGGCTTCGCAATTATACTCGGTATTATCGGAGCCGTTGTGGGGCTGGTGGCAGGAATTTTCGTACAAGCCGCGTCCGGTCTCCTGCCCGCCCTATTGAACGCCTTCATCGCAGTTCTGGCGGGTGGCTCCGCAGGTGCAGTTACCGGTGGAACTTTGGGCGCGGTCCTCGGCGTCGTCAAGGGTCGCCGCGTACCAAAGGCTATCGAGCCATCTTGAGCCTGCCCGCACGGGGGTTCGAAAAAACCTGCGAGTCAGACTGCCGCAGTTTCCTGCTCGGTCTCAGCGATTCGAATGCAATCCCGCCCCGCGGCCTTGGCAGCATACAGGCCCAAGTCGGCTTGACGCAACAAATGGCTCTTGGTGCCGTTTTTCGATGGCTTGATCGCCGAACATCCGATGCTCACTGTCACGACACGCTTTTCGCTGCCGATGTGGTCGACGCCGAGAGCTCGAACTGCGGCACAGACAATGCCCCCAATCGCCAGGGTCTCTGAGAGCTCAGCGCCCGGCAAAATCACCGCCACCTCCTCGCCTCCGTAGCGCGCAACTACACTGCCTCTCATCGGTGCCAACGCATCGCTGATTGCTTGTGTAACTTTCTTCAGACAAGCGTCTCCCGCGGGATGGCCATAGGTGTCGTTATAGGCCTTGAAGCGGTCGACATCGATCATCAGCAGCCCAATGTAGCCGCCTTTTTCAACGGCGATGGAGTACGCGGTCTCCAGAGCAGCATCGAAGGCACGGCGATTGGGAAGCTGGGTCAGCCCGTCCGTGCTGGCGAGTGCCGCCAAGCGATCGTTCAGCTGACAAAGTTCCAGTTCCCGCTCGTGATGCTCGGTCACATCCGAATATGCTATCGTGGAATCGCCTTCTATGGTTTTCCGGCTTCTCGCCTGTCAATCAGCATCCAAAATTCACCCCTTATCGGCATCCAATTTTGGCTCTGACGCAGATTTGATGCATCCCTTTCATGTCGCACCGATCAGCCGGGCTTGAAGAAGATCGAGCTTTCCGCGTCCGTACATTTGGCGTTTTACCAGCTTGAGCTTGGTGATCTGCCCTTCGGTCTGCCCATTGGACCATGGTGAGGCGATCGCCGCTCGAACCGCCTTAATGTCTTTCACTACTCCGTTGCCAAAGGAGGCGACCAGACTGTCTCGGGCGCGGTCGATCCACGGCATGAGCTGGCTTTCCATTTTGCGCCGAACCATCACATGGAAGTCGGTAATGATATCGCGAGCCGCAATGAGCAGCGGGACGCCGCTTTCGATCGCGGCGATGGTGACGGTTTCGGATTTCGTCAAGTTGTCTCTGTTGGTTGTTAGGAGGCGAGCAATCGTCCTGGCGGAGGGAGTGCGGGTCAACGTATCCGCGTCCGCCTTGTCGGCCCGCTTCCGCCGTGTGGCCCATTCACTCACGACTCGGCGCGAACCGCGAAAGCCCTGTGTTCTCAAACGCCGCCATAGTTCAGTGCCGTTCCGCCTGCCGGCAGCCCATTGTGCGTCGAGCCATTCCAGATACATTTCCAACGAACTTTCTCGGGACCGAAAGACATCGTTTCGTTGCCCTCTGAGCACCTGGCGGACCAAGCCGCGGCTATGACCGGTGCGGCGCACGATTTCCTTGATCGTCATGTCGTCCTTCGACAGCGCCATGATGGCCGCGTTGGTCTGTTCCCGTCGGAGATAACCTTCGTATTGAAGGCGTTCTGCCGCAGTCAGCAGCTTCGGATCGACGCGCGTTGCGCCGAGCGTCTTGCGGATTTGCCGCATCGATTTGCGGACCGCGTCCAGGAATGCACGACTGGCATTCTCCATCAAATGCCATCGATCAGCGACCTGCACGGCATCAGGCAACGCCCTTGCGGCTGCCAGCCCGTAAGCGCCGCCACGGTCGCGGGCAACGATTTGGATTTGGGGGTTCTGCCGCAGCCAAGCCTCCGCCGTCGCTGGCTCGCGGTCTGGCAGCAGACTGACCGGCCGCCGCCGTTCCAGATCACACACGATCGTGCCGTAGCGATGATTGCGACGCCAGGCCCAATCATCGATGCCAATCACCGAGGGTGGGGCTGATGGCGGAAGGCCTTGCCTGCGGATGACGCGTAGCAAGGTGTCGTTGCTGACGGGAAGCATCAGACGTTGGGCAAAACGGGCCGCCGGGCGTCCACCAAGCGCGAGGGCCAAGTGATGGACAACATGCTCGAGGCGTCCGGTTCGTCTGGCATAAGGCGGCAGTACATCGCCAAACCGCTCGGCGAATATCTGTCTCCCACAAAGCACGGCATCACAAGCGAACCTCCGAGTCCGCACGAGAAGTCTGACGCGCCTTCCTGATAGGGGAAGGTCCGCGACCTGGCGGCAATAGCGACTTCGGACCGTTCGAGACATTCGTCCGCACGCTGGACAAGCCGCCGTTGCGTTGGTTCGGGAAAGCAGGATGCAGGTCTCATCGCCGACGCGCGTAATGCGTTCAGCAATGAAGCCAGCCGGGACCAAATCAGAAGCGCAGAGCTTCGTGCTCATCATGCTGATTCCTTTGTGGAAACCAGCAACACAGCATCATTACGACTGCATCAAAAATGAGTCAGAGCCAAATTTGCACGCCGAAACACAGACATAGGGCCGGAGGGATATCAGCGTGCCACAGCGGGCAGACTGATTTGGGGATCATCGCTCATTTGCGCCATGGTCTCAAGTGTCAGGTATCTGGCGCGTTGGACGGCCCATTCATCATTCTGTTCGAGCAGCAGTGCGCCGACGAGACGGACGATGGCTTCGTCGTTCGGAAAGATGCCGACGACCTCGGTGCGTCGCTTGATTTCGCCGTTGAGACGCTCGATTGGATTCGTCGAATGCAGCTTTGCCCGGTGCTCTTTCGGGAAGGTCATGTAGGCGAGCACATCCTCTTCAGCATCGTCCATAATGGACGCGAGCTTTGGAACTTTCTGCCGTATCTGATCGGCGACGCTGCGCCATTGAGCGCTGGCTGCTTCGGGCGTATCTTGTGCGAAGGCCGTGGCGATGAAGGCGGAGACGACCCGCCTGCCGCTCTTTCCGGCGTGCGCCAGAACATTCCTCATGAAGTGAACCCGGCATCTTTGCCAGGTGGCACTGAGCACCTTAGTGACTGCAGCCTTGAGGCCTTCATGCGCATCGGAGACGACGAGCTTCACGCCACGCAATCCTCGGCGTGTCAGCCTGCGCAGGAACTCCGTCCAGATCGGCTCAGCTTCGGACGTGCCGACTTCCATGCCCAGAACCTCGCGCCGCCCGTCGCTGTTGACGCCGACGGCGATGATGACGGCAACGGAAACGATGCGACCACCACGCCGGACTTTGAGGTAAGTCGCGTCGACCCACACGAATGGCCAGTCACCTTCAATCGGCCTGTCGAGGAACGCCTTCACCTTGACGTCGATCTCTTCGCACAGGCGGCTCACCTGGCTTTTGGAGATGCCGCTCATGCCCATCGCTTTGACGAGGTCGTCGACAGAACGCGTCGAGATTTGACCTGCCCCTGAGAATTTCCTCCAGAATGGATTAGAGTCCGGCCCATTAAAGGACGGACGAATGAAGAAGCAGAGATTTACGGAAGAGCAGATTATTGCGGTGCTGAAGGAGCAGGAGGCTGGCGCGAAGGTGGCCGACCTCTGCCGCAAGCACGGAATTTCAGAAGCAACGTTTTATAATTGGAAAGCCAAATACGGTGGCATGGAAGTCTCCGAGGCGAAGCGGCTGAAGGCGCTTGAAGACGAGAACGCGAGACTGAAGAAGCTGCTGGCCGAACAGATGCTGGATGCAGCCGCACTTCGCGAGCTTCTTGCAAAAAAATGGTAGGGCCTGCCGCCAAACGCGACGCCGTCGCGCATCTGAAGACCGTCATGGGTCTTTCGGAACGGCGGGCCTGCCAGATTATATCTGCGGATCGGAAGATGGTGCGATATCGGTCCTGCCGACCGCCGGAGGTAGAATTGCGGGCGAAGCTACGCGACCTCGCCAATGAGCGACGGCGTTTCGGATACCGGCGACTGTTCGTCCTGCTTCGGCGGGACGGAGAGCCGTCCGGCGTCAATCGCATCTACCGGCTCTATCGCGAGGAAGGTCTTTCCGGAGCCGTCCGGCGTCAATCGCATCTACCGGCTCTATCGCGAGGAAGGTCTTTCCGTTCGCAAGCGCAAAGCCCGGCGGCGTGCGGTCGGCACGCGTGCGCCGATCCTGGTCGAGGCGAAGGCCAATGCCCGCTGGTCGCTGGACTTCGTGCATGACCAGTTTGCCTGCGGCCGACGCTTCCGCGTCCTCAACATTGTCGATGATGTGACGCGCGAATGCCTGGCGGCGATCCCGGACACATCCATCTCCGGTCGACGTGTCGCCCGAGAACTGACGACGCTGATCGAACGACGCGGCAAGCCAGGAATGATTGTCTCAGACAACGGCACCGAACTAACGTCGAATGCCATCCTCGCCTGGTCGAAAGATCACAAGGTCGAATGGCACTACATCGCGCCGGGAAAGCCGATGCAGAACGGCTATGTCGAGAGTTTCAACGGGCGCATGCGCGACGAACTGCTCAACGAAAGCCTGTTCTTCGGCCTCGATCATGCCCGAAGCGCCATTGCTGAATGGGCGGACGATTACAACCATTTCCGGCCGCACTCATCGCTCGGATACAAAACCCCGGCAGACTTTGCCGGGACCATCGCCGCAACCGGCTCCAACGCTGCACAAGATGAAAGCTTCGCGTTTCCGCCGGTTGCTCACACCGCGCCACTTGGCGTATTCAGAACCGCCGGGGCTCTAGTCGCTGCTGGGTGAAAGTTCCGTGGCAGGTCA
>NZ_QJNR01000012.1:0-7249 GCF_003355565.1 Ensifer sp. M14 | reverse complement strand
AGATTGCTGGCGCGCACATGACCGTGATCGGTACGGTGGCGCCCGAGTTGGCGCAAGCGATCGTGGCGGCGTTGCGGGGTCGCCGGTGATCGGACTTTCACCTGGTGGAGTGAAGATCATGGTTGCGACGCAGCCTGTCGACTTCCGGCGCGGCATGAATGGCCTGGTGGCATTGGTGGCATCGGCGCTTGCGGCTGATCCGTATTGCGGCGACGTGTTCGTGTTCCGCGCCAAGCGTCTCGATCGACTTCGCTGCATTTATTGGGACGGATCCGGCATGATCCTGGCGACGAAGTGGCTTGAGGCGGGCAAGTTTGTTTGGCCGCCGATCCGCGGTGGCGCCATGCAGATGACGCGCGAAGAGTTCTCGCTTCTGCTGGCCGGCATTGACTGGACAAGGGTGAAGCAGAACCCGGTAAAACGCCCCTTGAAAGTAGGTTGATCCTATTGGTTTTGCTTGATGATTCCGGCCTTCGTGGTAGGATCCGTCATGCCGCTTCGACACGATCCCTTGCCCCAGGACGCTGCGCAATTGACCCGGATCATTCTCTCGCTCAACGAAGAGAATGCCGACCTTAAGGCGCGCGTGGCCTTCCTTGAGGGCCAGCTTTTTGGGACGAAATCGGAGAAGATGACGACCATCGATCCGACACAGGCGATCCTTGACCTTGGCGATCTGAGCGACATTCCCGTTGCTGCCAATGACGATGTCGCGCCGGTCGGTGAATACAAAACGCAGGCACGGCGATCGCCAGCTCGCAATATCGGCCACTTGCCCAAGCACCTTCCGCGTTATGACGAGCTCATCGAGCCGGAGAGCAAGGTCTGCCCCTGCTGTTCGTTCGAGCTTCATTGCATCGGAACGGACGTCAGCGAGGCGCTCGACATCGTGCCTGCCGTTGTCCGGGTGAAGCGGACGACCCGACCACGCTATGCCTGCCGGGCATGCGAGAATGCCATTCACAAAAGCCGTGGGCCATTCGTTGCGCTCACGAACGGTATCGTGTTCCGCGCCTACGTCGAACAGGTTCTCGTTCCAACGCTGACGCCCGGCGACATTATTGTGATGGACAACCTGCCTGCACATAAAGCCGACGGCGTGCGGCAGGCTATTGAAAGTGCGGGATGTCAGCTCCTTTACCTCCCGCCTTACAGCCCTGACTTCAGCCCCATCGAAAAGGCCTTTTCAAAGCTCAAGGCCCTCCTGCGAGCCAGAGCAAAGCGCACTGTTGAAGCACTCTGGGATACGGTCGGCGAGATCGATGCGCTCTTCAAACCCCATGAGTGTGCCAATTACTTCAAGGCATGTGGATATGACCCCGAGTGAAATGGATGCGCTCTAGGGAATTATCGTAACTACGCTGTTACGGGATTTTTGACTGAAATGGCCTTGTCGGCAGGCTTGGTTTTTGTTAGCGGAACTCTGTGATCTATTAATTGTGCGTCTCACAACCATCGGTTTGCCTGATACTGCGGTCAGTATAGTGGCGTTAGCTATTTAATTCCCTGATTTTCACAAAAGAGGAAGATCGAGTGAATATACTTTTTGCTGTTTGGAGTAGTTACCCAAAAGAGCGGATTTATGCGGACCCTTCAGTTTGGTATCGCTGCTATCAACCTGCTGAAGCACTGAGGCGGCTGGGCCATCAAGTCAGCGTCGAGCATTTCACTGAAGTTTTGGATACGAAGAATAATTACGACGTGGTAATATTCTTTCGACCACAATTTTCGGACGAATTCGTAAGGTTTTTCTATCAGGTCGAAGCGACAGGTGCGGTATATGCGGCCTCATATGACGATCTATTCTTTGATATTGGCTTGCTGCGGCACACTAATTTCAGAGGTCAGGGAGTAGCGCAGAAAAAAATTCTCGACAGCCGACCTTATAATTATGCGCAAGCTTTCTATTTCTTCGATAGATTTATCGTTTCGACAGATTCTATGCGTGATTCAATAACAGCGTCTCAGCCTGATTGTTCGGTGCATGTGCTGTATAATGCGCTGTCGCCAGCAGCCTTGGAGTTCGCCCGTATTGCTTCCGTTGATCAGATTGTAGAGCGTGTGCCGCGTCGCGTCGGCTATTTTGCTGGTGGCGCTGCACACTCCATCGATCTTGCACGTGTAGCCCGCGAGATCGCGCACGTAATAGTGAAATGCGATGCCGAGTTTTTCTGTGTCGAAACGGTTGAGGTGCCGCCCGTTCTGAAGAGTACGGGGCGCGTTGTCACATCCCCAAGGATGACCTATCAGCAAATGATAATGGCCTATGCCAGCTGCTGTGTGACCGTCGCGCCGCTAGCTATGGATGAGTTTACGGCCGGAAAGTCGGGTATCAAGTACCTGGAGGCCAGCGCCGTGGGCGCAGCGAGTGTCGCGACGCCCATTCCTGACATATTGCGGGTCGCCGACGAGAGGTTGCTGCCAGCTACTCAGCAAACCGACTGGGAGCAGAAGCTCGCAGAGGCCTTGGAACTGCCGAGCGGTCCTGATATTGCGGCTGCACAACAACACCGTCTCCGTGAAAATTTTAGCACGATTGGCGAAGCTCAGAAACTTCTCATCGGTATTGATGAATGGCTGAAGCGCCCGGCGGTCTCCGGAACGGCGGGAGCGCACGCTTCAAGCGTTGAATTCCGGTGTTTTGGCACCGAAAGCCGCTAGGACTAGTTCGAATGAAAATACTGTTCTACGTTGAACCCCATGGCGTGCGGGATACTTTCTTCGCACACCAATTGCCGTTTAAGCAATTTCGCTCAATCGTCACAGAAATCTATCACAACGACAATGAGAGGCTCGGGAGCGTCGACGCAAGAATCTTTGCCAATCACTTTGTAGGCGGGTTGAGTTTCCCAGATTTCTTCAGTGAATGGCCGTTGATCCTTCAACCATCGAAAGCAGAGCGCGCAGCAATTGAAGATGCTGCGCGTATGTGGAAGTTTCACGGCATGACTGATTGGGTTGAACTAATGAGGAACCCGGATAGTGAAATCGCCAAGCTATACTACTCTATCTTGAAGCGGATAAAAGAAACTGAGTTCGATTTTGACGTAATAGTTTCATGGGGCGAGAATGCTGCTGTGAAATTGTTCGCTGAAGCAAACGGCATCCAACAGGTTTATGTGGAGCTTGCGAGTATGCGCGCTCCATTCCCAAACGCGTTGCTTGTCGATCCGCTCGGCGTCAACGGTTCCTCAAGCACAACAAAGCTAAACATGTCAGCGCTGACAGATATGATGTGTGACCTTCCTTCAGCAGCGCTTCCGGTTCTGCTGAATGAGGAGCTCTCGCCTGGCCAACAAAGTGCAGTGATCCCGCAGGCGCGGTATCGGACGATGTCCTCGGATGTTCGTGAATTCGTTGCACGTCCGGGGCCGGTGGCTCTCGTGCCGCTTCAGTTAGCCGACGATGCAAATCAGTTGATCTATTCACGGTTTCGTGATGTGGAGAGCTTTGCGCAAGCTGCCGTCGAGCCCCTCTTAGAGGCGGGTTATAGAGTGATTTTGAAGGGGCACCCGAGTGCAGTTCAGCGCGGCGGCTATGTGATGAACGTTCAACGAAATTGCCTCAGGAAGTACTCAGGTAACCCCAGCGTCTTAGCATTGGAGGCGGGCTCTCCAGCGTCCGACTACCTTCCGATGCTTGATGCGGTTGACTTGGTGGTTACTAACAATAGCAGTGTTGGATTCGAAGCGATGCTAATGGGGCGTTTGTCTGTGGTGTTGGGACTAGCCTGCTATGCCCCGGCCGATGCTCTGCCTTCGCTCTCTGAGGCAATCAGTAGTCGGCTTGATATGGATACGAGGGCACATTGGTTACAGCGCTCGCGCTTGGTTACGACCTATATGCTGGCTTGTGCGTTTCCATTGTGCAGAAGGCTGGGCACCGAACTCGTACAAAGAGCTGAAATGTGGAGTGGTTTCGATAACAACGGCGCCCATAATGAGGATTGGCTCCGGGAAATGGTGGGCAACGTATCTTGGTCAACTTGGTCGCAGACCGAGTTAACGAGACAAATGACCGTCGGCAACAAGACAGGTCAAGCCAAACGAAAGCTTTCTGGAGTCCTGGGCTAATGCGTCATATATTCAAGCTCGACGCAAGTTTGGAGCAAAAGCCGGCCGTCGTTGAAACGGATGGAAAGCTAGTAGTTGCAGTCGGTGCTGACGCAGTTTCGATACCTAAATCAGCTCGGAGCAATATCAGGATACATATCGATAGGTGCCAAGCCAACGGCAAGCAAATTGAAGTGCAGGGTTGGGCATTTTGCAGAGATAGTGAGCAACCGATAAAGCGAATCTATCTGGCGTTAGACGGTCGTATTATCGGTTCTGGAAAGCCTGTCTTGCGGACGGATGTGCGTCGAGTCTTCCATTTGGACTACGACCATTATGGCTTTCGGATTGACGCGAATACCGAATTCGATGTCTACCCTGGCGATAGCATTGATCTCTTCGTGATGGACGGCGGTGGTATGATCCACGTTCCGACTGCGATATCTGGCACGCGAGGTCCCGCAGTTGCGGCGACGAAAGTAGCGCTAAACGGGGAAAAGTTGTTCCTGCTTCATCCGGAGGCCACTACGGCAGAAGTCGCTGGACGGGAGGAATTTGATCTCGTCAACAATATTCAATTGCACGTGGATCGGATTGAGATTTCTCAGGGGCGGGTTACTGTCAGAGGATGGTGTTTCGATCAGCACCTTATGGACGCACGACCCCAAGTCGGCTTGGTGAAGGGCGATATGTTGATGTCGCCGTTGATTCCATGCAGCGTGAAACGCCCAGACGTTATCGAAGCATATTCCCTAACTTCCAAGAATCCATTTCAAGGGTTCGGCTTTGATATTCATGCCGATGGCCTACAGGAGGATGACAAGCAGGCATTGCGAGTGTTGGCGGTTGTATGCGCAGATAGGCAGCAAAGAGCCATGTTGACTAATTTTTCACATAAGAAGGTCAATCTGCTCCCCAGAGGCAAGCAGATCTTCGGCATCTTAGAGAGATGGTGGGCGCGTTGATCCTCCGGCTTACGAGACGGAGCAAGTGTCGGAGGTTGCGGGGCGGAGGAATTGCAAAACATGTACCTTCTTCAGAAGGAGGTTAGATGTTCATTCTCGCAAGGCGGCTTGCAATGTGGGGATGTTGATCTCAGACGCAGTCATTTTCGCTTCTGCGTCTTAGCCAATAGCAAAACCTAACCTCTTCAAACCACCGGAAATGTGCCACGAGTTCCTCTTTAGCTTCTTTTTTCCGTCGCGTTTACTGGCAATTGGTTTCTGCACAGATTCAAACGCTTGCCAGCCGTTGTACCGAAGGAAACCAAGTTTTCAAATTTTTAAGTAGAGACATGGAGCATAACTTGTCGCACTTAATAGCACTTCATCAGGACAGGGCTATCGCTGTAGGACAGGCTCAGACCAATTGTGGGTATGCCCCTAACTATTCATTTGCCGGGGAGTTTGTTGATGATTTTCACGAGTTCCTCGGGACTTCTCGGCTGAAGGGAAGCCTCATCGATATCGGGATTCCGGGCTGGCTGCGACGAGAAGATGCCCTAAAATTATACGAGCTGGGCAGGTTCGCTGAAGGCGATATTCTTGAGTTTGGCACTAATCGCGGTCTTTCTACATTCATCTTGGCCAACGCGATGAAAAATTCCTTCCGTCAGGGTGAGATTGTTACAATGGAGTTGTCCAGAGAGATCTCGGACGTTGCCAAACAGCACCTCAGCGAAAGAAAAGTAGTCAGTGACGTCCGCTTTGCTGTCGGTGACGCGAATACCACGTGTTTGAGCCTTGTCGCGCAAGGGAGAAAATTTGGCTTCTCGTTCATCGATCATTCCCATGCGTACGAGCACATGGTTAAGGCGTGTCGAAGGCTCAGCGAGCTCATGCTTCCGGGCGCGTTCTGCGTATTTCACGATTACAATGACCCGCGCAATAGCCGCCGCACAGGTCTTGGTGAAGTTGGAGAGGAGTATGGCGTTCAAGCCGCGATCGAGGATGCGCTAGACCCCAATCATTTCGAATTTGTGGGGGTCTACGGTTGCACTGGCGTGTATCGGTGCATATTGCCTAATCTGAAGGCGTCATCGTCTGCATGACAAACTGAACCTTCAAATTGGACGTATGTATCCGAGCGGGGCCGCGGGATTTTGAGCGCCGCGCGTGGTAACGTCGGTTCATGGAGATCGATGAGGACAAGATCGACGATGCCGTCTTGGCGCTGTTATGGCTGACGCTGCATAACGAGCGTTGTGCCTGGAAGGGCTTCGACTGGGCAGCGACGGATCGGCTTCACAAGAAGGGGATGATCGACGACCCAGTCAACAAGTCGAAGTCATTGATCCTGACCGATGAAGGCTTGGAGCGTTCGCAAGCGTTGTTCCGGGAGCTGTTTACACGACCGCCGCAATAGCCGTGTGTGCCTTCCATTGCCATATGTGGACGGCTCCCACTTGCAAGTGTTTTCTGCAGATATTTTCGATCGGATCGCTTGCTTCCATATGTGCGGCCTTTGGGTGTGGTCGCACATGACCACTGGCCAAGATGGTTTCCGCAACGCGTGTTCCTAACAAGGCATCGGCTTAGAATGGCCACTGGCAATGACGGAGTGTCACGCGTCTCGGATCGATCGCACCATCTGCTTTCTCTTGCAAGTTCACAGCATCAGCCCAACACGGTTGCATTCATATCATGCCCGCCGTGATGGCTAATCTGCTATGCTGCCAGTGTTTGTCCTTCCTGTCGCCGATATGTTTCGCCGCTCACCATAAGCTTCCAGGCAATACGAGCGATCTTGTTGGCGAGCGCCACCGCGACCAGCTTCGGCTTCTTCCTTTGCAAAAGCTCGATCAGCCATCGGGAAGCATGTCTGCTTCTACCAGCTCTGACATGCTGAAGAAGGGCAGTTGCGCCAACCACCAATATGCTCCTGAGCATTTCGTCGCCGGCTCGGGTGATCACCCCGAGCCTGACCTTGCCTGCGGTGTTATGGCTGACGCTGCATAACGAGCGTTGTGCCTGGAAGGGCTTCGACTGGGCAACGACGGATCGGCTTCACAAGAAGGGCTTGATCGGCGACCCTGTCAACAAGTCGAAGTCATTGATCCTGACCGATGAAGGCTTGGAGCGTTCGGAAGCGTTGTTCCGGGAGCTGTTTACGCGGCCGCCGCAATAGCCGTCCCTTTGTGTGTCTTCCATTGCCATATGTGGACGGCTCCCACTTGCAAGTGTTTTCTGCAGATATTT
>NZ_QJNR01000011.1:0-150563 GCF_003355565.1 Ensifer sp. M14 | reverse complement strand
AGACAGAACACAGAGTCAGGATAATGGCGTCCTTCCCTCTGACGAGATCGACGCAGGCGACGACCTCGAGGTCATTCATGAATTTTATCCCTGGGCGGCTCATTGAGCCGCTTTGCCGTTCCGGCTGACGCTGGCGAGCGGCATGCCGCAAGGGACGCTTCGCCATGGCCGGTGCAAATTTGCACCTTGCAGGCCATGCCCTTGCGGCTTTTGCTCTTCGCGTCCGTCAGAAGCTGGCCCGCAAAATGCGGGAAGGAAAGCAATGATAAATTAGCCGCCACGCGGCCGGAGAAGAAAATGAAGAGAGACGAGATCGAGCGACTCCGGGATACAGTGGGTTGTCAAGCGGTATTGGAAAAGGCTGGGTTTGCCCTTGATGGCAAGGAAAGTACCAAGCGAGCGATGAAGTATCGCCGCGGTAGCGAGATCATTATCGTCACCCATGCCGGCCGGGGATGGTTTGATCCTCTCAGTGACGCCAAGGGCGATATCTTCGGTTTGGTGACCACCCTGGAGGGCTGTAATTTCCCGGAGGGATGTATGCGGGTCGCCGAGCTATCGGGGTTGCGGCCATCTGATCTTGTCTGGAACAAGGACACCGTCGAGACGATCAGCCTAGTCTCGACTGCTGAAGATTGGGCGCGCCGACGATCGCCTTCGGCCGGTTCTGCCAGCTGGCGTTATCTTCGATGGCAAAGGTCACTCCCCGCATTTGTCATCCGGGCGGCGATCAACCGCAATCTGCTGCGCGAGGGGCCTTACGGTAGCATTTGGGCAGCCCATACTGATCACCATGGAAAAGTGAGCGGTTGGGAGGGGCGTGGGCCCGATTGGCGCGGCTTCGCGAAGGGTGGCGCCAAGATCCTGTTTCGGCTCGGCGCTGACCACGCCACTCGATTGTGTGTCACCGAGGCTGCTATCGATGCGATGAGTTTGGCCGCAATTGAGGGAATGCGCGACGGAACGCTGTATCTCAGCACAGGCGGTGGCTGGGCGCCAGCCACCGCAGCCGCACTGCGCCGGCTTGGTCAGCGGCCCGACATACAGCTTGTGGCAGCAACAGACGGCAATTCTCAAGGTGATGTTTTTGCTGATCGGCTGCGCATCCTCGCCGAGGATCTCGGCTGTTCGTGGCTTCGCCTGCGTCCCCACGCCGACGACTGGAATGAGGTTTTGAAGCAAATGGAGAAGGAAAAGACCCAAAGAAGGGTGGAAAAAGGAGGCGTGCCGCCTGCACGCCCGCCGCATCAAGGGAGGCTTCGCCCGGCTGCACCGGCCCTTGACCCGGCCGACGGGCAGGCCGGCGTTCCGGAAGGTGTCAAGGAGGACTGAAGAGGAAGGCGAGGTCGTGAGGATCTCGGCACTTCGGTCCGGCAAACCCGAAGGAACAGCCAATGTCCAACCATACCATAATTCGAAAGATCTTTGAGGGGCGTGCGACCCGTCAGCAGATGTTCTCGCTTTTCGATCGCCATGCCAAGCGACCCACGCGGGGCCACGATGAACCAGCAGCGCTCTACGCCGGTGAGTGGTTCGAAATTTCGGAAGCCGAACACGACTACATGTTCGAGATCCTGCCGCCGCTGTGGATCTGCGGCTCTACGTTCGCCATGCGCGAATTCATGACGGGTTCGGTAACCTCGGTGTTCTTTGCCCTCAGGATCGATGGGCTGATCCGTTACTTCCACGGTTACTGCGATCTTTTCGACAGCTCGAACGTCGAAGCGATGAGACTGGCCATCATCGAGCGCGAAAGCCGACCCGTCCGAACAATCACGCGCGATGAACGTCTTGAGCATATCTGGAGCATCACGGCGGACGCCTACCGCGGCTATGCCGGCGATCGCTGGCCGCCTGCAGCGCGAGGGCAGCGCACCGTCATGCTCTGGTGCACGGCTAAGGGAACGACGCTGAAGCTGCTCACCGATTTGACCGAAGACGAGGTAGCGGCCAAGCTCCCGGTTCAGTTCCGTTATCTCCCCGACGCCATTGCGGCTTGAGGGAGGATGAGATGCTTTCGTTCCCGCTCGAAAAAGTACGCGAGGTTCTCGATCGCGGTCGGGTCGACGCTGAGGCAAATGGCGGCTTTCGCAATTTACATCACGGGCTCCTGCCCGGCGAAAGTGAACAGCCAGGCCTCTGACTTGTCGGAGATAACGGCGTCTATCTGATGTCGAACTGCAAGCTGCCCGAGGGTATCAGGCCGCTCGTGATCTACGCCGAAGAGTGCGACCCAAACACAAATGAAGACTGGTTTCACGTCAAGCGCGCCACGTTCGGCGGCGATGATGGTGTTGAGTTTTTTAATGGTGCTTCTCTGGAGGCCATGATGGCCGCCAGTCCTACCGCAAGCCACCTCTCGATCGTTTTCCACGACGACGCGATGCACTTGTCGCTCATCACGCCGCAGTAGGCACCGTCGGCCGCTTCAAGCCAACCCAAAATCGCCTCTCTCAGCACGGTCAAGCCGGCGCTCACGCACCGTCGATGTCGTGCGCTGGCACCACAAGGAGAAACCCCATGAGTAATAACCTTTTTCACTCGATCGGCCTGATACCCTCGACATGTTTGGCAGTTCTGCCCTCTCATCCGGACTAAGCATTGGCATCCCCATTTGTGGAGGCTTCGAGCCGGTTGCCGCTAACGATGACGATCCCGATCCGACACCTCCCTCTCCTCCCTTAATGCCTTCTCCAAAACGCGCGATAGCCAAAGCGTCGCGACCGGCCCTTCCAAGCCAGATGGAACGGGCAAACTTCTATCTCGATGGCGATGATCGTCGTCTTGCTACGACGTGGAAGGAGCGCGCGCTCACCAATGTCGCCGCCATTCTGACCGCAAATGAGATTGAGCGAAACGACGTACCCATCACGCGCGAGCACCAGAAAGTGCTGATCCGCTTTACCGGCTTCGGCGCCGGCGAGCTCGCCAATGGCATGTTCCGTCGGCCGGGCGAGGTCGATTTCCGCAAAGGCTGGGACGATATTGGTTCTTCGCTCGAGCGCGCGGTTTGCGAGAGCGATTACGCGTCGCTTGCCCGCTGCACCCAATATGCGCATTTCACGCCGGAGTTCATTATCCGCGCAATCTGGGCTGGGGTCCGGAAACTGGGCTGGCGCGGCGGCCGGGTGCTCGAACCGGGTATCGGCACGGGGCTGTTCCCTGCCCTGATGCCGCAACCCTATCGCGACGCCGCCTATGTGACCGGGATCGAGCTCGATCCGGTCACCGCCCGCATCGCCCGCCTGCTTCAGCCGAAGGCGCGGATCATCAATGGCGATTTTGCCCGCACGGATCTGGCACCGATCTACGATCTCGCCATCGGCAATCCACCCTTCTCCGATCGCACCGTCCGCTCGGACCGCGCTTACCGGTCGCTTGGCCTTCGTTTGCACGACTATTTCATCGCTCGGTCGATTGACATGCTGAAGCCCGGCGCGCTCGCCGCCTTCGTCACCTCACATGGCACCATGGACAAGGCCGATACCACGGCACGCGAGCATATCGCCAAGTCGGCCGACTTGATCGGGGCAATCCGGTTGCCCGAAGGCAGCTTTCGCCGTGACGCCGGCACGGATGTCGTTGTCGACATCCTCTTCTTCCGCAAGCGCAAGCCCGGAGAGCCGGAGGGAAATCAGCTGTGGCTCGATATCGATGAAATCAGGCCGGCCACCGAGGACGAAGGCGCCATCAGGGTCAATCGCTGGTTTGGTCGGCATCCGGACTTCGTGCTCGGCACACACGCCCTGACCTCCGGCCCGTTCGGCGAGACCTACACATGCCGGCCCCGCGATGACGAGGATCTCGACGCCGCCCTCGCCGCTGCAATCGATCTATTGCCGGCCGATCTCTATGACGGCGAGCCGACACCGATCGATATTGATCTGGAGGAAGAACTCGGCGAGATCGTCGATCTGCAGCCGAGAGGCGGCTCCGTTCGCGAGGGCAGCTTCTTCCTCGACCGGTCGAAGGGCCTGATGCAGATGCTCGACGGCTCGGCCGTGCCGGTCACCGTCCGCAAAGGTCGCACGGGTAATGGGGTCCCGGAAAAGCACGTCCGGATCGTCTCAAAGCTGATCCTGATCCGCGATGCAGTGCGCGAGGTCCTGAAGGCGCAGGAAGCCGATCGGCCATGGCGCGATCTCCAGGTGCGATTGCGCATCGCCTGGTCGAGTTTTGTGCGCGATTTCGGGCCGATCAACCACACAGTCGTTTCCGTTCAAGAGGATATCGAGACCGGCGAGGTCAAGGAAACGCATCGCCAACCGAACCTCGCACCGTTCCGCGACGATCCCGATTGCTGGCTGGTCGCCTCGATCGAGGACTACGATCTGGAGACGGACACGGCGAAACCGGGGCCGATTTTTTCCGAACGCGTGATTGCTCCGCCGGCCGCCCCGACGATTACCTCACCTGCCGATGCGCTCGCCGTCGTGCTGAATGAACGAGGCCACGTCGATATCGACCATGTCGCGGAGCTGTTGCACAGCGATCCGGCTGATGTGGTCGACGAGCTGGGCGAGGCCATCTTCCGCGATCCGGCCGATGGATCGTGGAAGACGGCGGACGGATATCTCTCAGGGGCCGTCCGCACAAAGCTCGCCGCCGCGCAGGCAGCGGTCGAGCTCGACCCCGCCTATGAGCGCAATGTCCGCGCCCTCCAGGAGGTCCAGCCGGCTGATCTCCGGCCATCCGACATCACAGCCCGCCTCGGCGCACCTTGGATCCCGGCCGCCGATGTCGTCGCCTTCGTCAGGCAAAAGATGGAGGCGGAAATCCGCATCTACCACATGCCGGAGCTTGGTTCCTGGACGGTGGACGCACGGCAGTTCGGTTACAGCGCCGCTGGCACATCGGAATGGGGAACGAGCCGCCGCCACGCCGGCGACCTGCTGTCTGACGCGCTGAATAGCCGGGTCCCTCAGATCTTCGACGTGTTCAAGGATGCGGACGGCGAGCGCCGGGTCCTCAATGTCGTTGACACCGAAGCCGCGCGCGACAAGCTCCAAAGGATCAAGCAGGCATTCCAGGACTGGGTCTGGACCGATCCGGATCGAACCGACCGGCTGGCCCGCGATTACAATGACCGTTTCAACAACATCGCGCCGAGGAAATTCGACGGCTCCCACCTGAGACTCCCTGGCGCCTCTGGCGCCTTTATTTTGTATGGGCACCAGAAACGCGGCATCTGGCGGATCATCGCCGATGGCTCGACCTATCTTGCCCATGCCGTCGGCGCCGGTAAGACGATGACCATGGCGGCAGCCATCATGGAGCAGCGCCGGCTTGGCCTGATCGCCAAGGCGATGCTGGTCGTGCCCGGCCATTGCCTTGCGCAGGCGGCGCGCGAGTTTCTAGGACTCTATCCAAATGCCCGCATTCTCGTTGCCGACGAGACCAACTTCACCAAAGACAAGCGTGCCCGGTTTCTGTCTCGTGCGGCGACTGCAACGTGGGATGCGATCATCATCACGCATTCGGCGTTCCGTTTCATCGCCGTGCCCTCAACCTTCGAGCAACAGATGATTCAGGACGAGTTGCAGCTCTATGAGGATCTGCTGACCAAGGTCGACAGCGAGGACCGCGTTTCGCGCAAGCGCCTCGAACGGCTGAAGGAAGGTCTTCAGGAGCGGCTCGAAGGCTTGGCGACCCGCAAGGACGACCTTCTGACCATCTCCGAAATGGGCGTCGATCAGATCGTCGTCGACGAGGCACAGGAGTTCCGCAAGCTGTCCTTCGCCACCAACATGTCGACGCTAAAGGGCATCGATCCGAACGGCTCGCAGCGCGCCTGGGATCTCTATGTCAAATCCCGCTACGTCGAAACGAAGAACCCCGGCCGCTCACTGGTGCTCGCTTCCGGCACGCCGATAACGAATACGCTCGGCGAAATGTTTTCGATCCAGCGCCTGCTCGGCCATGCTGCGCTTGCCGAACGCGGATTGCACGAGTTCGACGCCTGGGCCTCCTGCTTCGGCGACACGACCACCGAACTCGAAATCCAGCCTTCGGGCAAATACAAGCCGGTCAGCCGCTTTGCGTCGTTCGTGAACGTGCCGGAGCTGATCGCCATGTTCCGCTCGTTTGCCGATGTGGTGATGCCGGATGACCTGCGGCAATACGTGAAGGTGCCCAACATCTCGACCGGCCGGCGGCAGATCATGACGGCCAAGCCGACGGCACTGTTCAAGACCTATCAGCAGACCCTCGGCAGCAGGATCAAGGCGATCGAGCAGCGCGAGGGTCCCGCCAAGCCCGGCGACGACATCCTGCTGTCCGTCATCACTGATGGGCGCCATGCGGCGATCGACCTGCGCCTCGTCATGCCGGCGGCTGAAAACGAGGAGAACAACAAGCTCAATCTGCTCGTCCGCAATGCCTACGGGATCTGGAAGGATACCGGCGAGGCGATCTATCGACGCCCCGACGGCAAAGACTTCGATCTACCAGGGGCTGCCCAGATGATCTTCTCCGATCTCGGCACGATCAATGTCGAAAAGTCCCGCGGCTTCTCGGCCTACCGCTTCATCCGCGACGAGCTGATCCGGCTTGGGGTGCCGGGATCGCAAATCGCCTTCATGCAGGACTACAAGAAGACCGAAGCCAAGCAGCGACTGTTCGGCGATGTCAGGGCCGGCAAGGTTCGTTTCCTGATAGGCTCGTCTGAAACGATGGGCACGGGCGTGAACGCTCAAGCGCGGCTGAAGGCGCTCCATCACCTCGATGTGCCATGGCTGCCGTCGCAGATCGAACAGCGAGAAGGCCGGATCGTCCGTCAGGGCAACCAGCACGAAGAGGTCGATATCTTCGCTTATGCCACAGAGGGTTCGCTCGATGCCAGCATGTGGCAAAACAACGAGCGTAAAGCCCGGTTCATTGCCGCGGCCCTGTCGGGAGATACCTCGATCAGGCGGCTCGAAGACGTTGGCGAAGGGGCGGCCAACCAGTTTGCCATGGCCAAGGCGATCGCATCCGGTGATGAACGGTTGATGCAGAAGGCAGGCTTGGAGGCCGATATCGCACGGCTCGAGCGGCTGCGGGCCGCCCACGAGGACGATCAATATGCCGTCCGTCGGCAGATGCGCGATGCAGAGCGCGAAATCGAGGTCTCAGCCCGGCGGATCGCCGAAATCGGCCAGGACATCGCGCGGCTTCAGTCGACCACCGGCGACGCCTTCACGATGACGGTTCTAGGTAAAGAACATGCCGAGCGCAAGGAGGCCGGCCGGGCGTTGATGAAGGAGATACTCACACTGCTGCAGCTCCAGCAGGAGGGTGAAGTTCATCTGGCGACGATCGGCGGCTTCAATCTCGTTTATGATGGTGAGCGGTTCGGCAAGGGCGACGGCTATCGCTACGAGACGCTGCTTCGGCGTACCGGTGCGGACTACGAGATCGATCTGGCGATCACGGTGACGCCGCTGGGCGCAATCTCACGGCTGGAGCATGGACTCGGCGGCTTCGAGGAGGAACAGCGTCAGTATCGCTGGCGGCTCGACGAGGCCGAGCGCCGGCTGAGTTCGTATCAGTCGCGCATCGGCGGCGCTTTCCAGTTCGGCGATGAGCTCGGCGCCAAGAAGAAGCAACTTCGCGAGATCGAGGAAGAACTGGCTGCATCCGCCATCGCAGGCTTTTTGCCTGGGCTCCATTCCAGTCGTGGCATCGACGAAGGATCGCGGGTAGAGACTTGTAATTTCTCGACCTCATCCATGTCTGATGATCACTTCCCGTTCAGATGATGTCCTGCAAATGGCGCTTGGCAATGGCTTTCGGAGTCGTCCGGGTTAGACAAAGGGCGCTCCCTTCGCGGGTCGAGCGCCCTTTTTGCGTTTTCGTTTCCTGGCAAGGTCCTGCGTGCCATTCGCGCCGCAGCGTGCGCGGGCCAGCCCTTCAATAGAGGAATGGAGGAGAAGGAGGAGGGAAAGAACCGATTGCTGATCGATCCTCCTGCCGACGCAGCTGCTCAACCGCCACCTGCGCCATCCCGGCTACTCGTCCTTCGCAGGGCTGTCAGCCCCGCTTGTTCTTCGCAGCAGGGATGCTCGGTCGCAGTTGCGTCAGTCCGGCCGATCAGCGGTCCGGGAGATGTCTTCGAGAAAAATGAAGACAGGAAGGGCCGGCATGGCGCCGGTCCGGAACTCTCTAGACAAGGACAAATCCCATGCAAATCATCAAGGTTGACCCGCGCGCGTTGAAGGAAAACCCCGACCGGATGCGCCAGTCGAAGTCGTCGCCGCAGGCCGATGCGCTGATGCTGGCCACGATCAAGGCCGTCGGCATCGTTCAGCCGCCGGTGGTCGCACCGGAAACGGATGGCGGAAATGGTTATATCATTGACGCCGGCCATCGCCGTGTGCGCCTTGCCATCGCCGCAGGCCTCGAAGAAATCGAAATCCTCGTCGTTGATGCAGCCAACGACAACGGCGCGATGCGTTCCATGGTCGAGAACAGCGTTCGCGAAGCGCTCAATCCGGTAGACCAATGGCGAGGTGTTGAACGCCTTGTTGCACTAGGCTGGACAGAGGAAGCGATCGCCGTCGCTCTTGCTCTTCCCGTCCGCCAGATCCGCAAGCTGCGCCTGCTTGCCAATGTCCTGCCAGCTATGCTGGAGCAGATGGCGCTGGGCGACATGCCGTCCGAGCAGCAGCTACGGGTGATCGCGGCCGCGGGCCAAGTCGATCAGAAAGAAGTCTGGAAGGCGCACAAGCCAAAGAAGGGTGATACGGCGCCATGGTGGCAGATCGCCAATGCGCTGACGAAAAAGCGCATGTATGCCAGGGACGCGAGCTTCGGTGACGATCTGGCTCAGGCCTACGGCATCGAATGGGTGGAGGATCTCTTCGCACCGGCCGACGAGGACGGCCGCTACACCACCAATGTCGAAGGTTTTCTTGGCGCCCAGCACGAATGGATGACGAACAATCTGCCGAAACGCGGCGCGATCGTCGAGGTCAACAGCTGGGGCCAGCCGGAACTGCCGAAAAAGGGATCCCAAGTTTACGGCAAGCCGTCCAAGTCCGACCATACGGCGCTCTACCTCGATCGTGACGGCAAGGTCCAGACCGTGCATTACCGCATGCCCGAGGCGGCGAAGCCGAAGGGTGCTGTTGGCGACGGATCGGTCACTGGCGGCGATGACACCGACGCAGTCGCCACGCCGAAAGCCCGGCCCGACGTCACGCAGAAGGGCCACGACATGATCGGCGATTTCCGCACTGATGCCCTGCACGATGCGCTCGGTCGCGCGCCGATCGAGGATGATATGCTGATGGCGCTGATGGTCCTGGCGTTCGCCGGCCAGAATGTCCGCATCGACTCCGGCGCAGATGGCACCTTGTACGGCGGCAAGCGCTTCTCGCGTCATGCCGTCGGACTGTTTGACGAGCATGGCAAGCTCGCCTTCGATCAGGACACGCTTCGGATCGCCGCCCGCTCGGTGCTGATCGACGTCCTCTCGTGCCGGCGGGGCATGTCGAACAGCGGCATGGTCGCGCGCTTCGCCGGCGAGGCTATTGGCGCCGACGCTTTCCTGCCAAACATGGGCTCAAAGGACTTCCTCTTGTGCTTGTCGCGTCAGGCACTGGAAGCCTCTTGCGCCGAGGCATCGGTCCAGCCGCGCCCGAAGGTCCGCGAAACCCGCGCGGCACTCGTCGAGCATTTCGCGTACGAACACTTCGTGCATGCGTCGGCCCGCTTCGCACCGCCTGCCGACGAGTTGCTCGAGTGGATCCGGGCAGGCGCGGACACGGGTGGCATCGGCGCCACGCCCCAGGATGAAGGGGAAAGCCGTACCGATGATCCATCGGTAGATCAGCCAGAACACAATACCGACGATGTGGTCGAAGGCGAAACTGAGGATGCGGATCTGCCCGACCATGATGTGCATGACGAAGACGTCGATCAGAGGGTTGCAGCATGACCGCCGCCTTCCAGTCGAACATGACACCACCCACCCCCGATCATTTGGGGGTGGAGTTTGCCACCACTGCGGACGGCCTGCCCGTGGCCCGCATCGGTGACCTGGTCCTTGCCATGGTCACATCACAGAGCGGCTTTGCTTTTATTGCAAGCGCCCGTGCGATCCGTCGGCCACTCGCAGATCTGACGCGCGCCGACTTCATCGGGCATGACGGCCGGGTGGCGGATGAAGCAGAGTTCCGGGCCCGTGTCGCCGAGACCGCTGGTCACAAACGCGATCTGGCCAAACTGAACCGCATGCAAACCCGCATTTCGGCCAGCACACCATGGGGCGGATCGCAGAGAGCGGTCGTGTACGCCGAGGGCGTCGTCGCCCACATGACATCAGGGCATGGGGGCTTCCATCTGTCGACAGAGCGCAATGCCAAGGTCCATCCGCTGCTGCGGAAGGATATGCCCTGGTACGAGGAAGACTGCGAATGGGCGATCGTAGCGATCTGCTTTCCGGACCTGTTCACCACCTATGAGCGGTCGATGGCTGAGAAGACCGTCCGCAATACTTGGCCCGACGCCTGGGAGAAAATCCATGGGCGTGCGCTCGCCGAGGGCGAGAGCTGGGCCAAGGATCGCCGGGCGTTCGATCAGCGTCATGCCGTCGACTTCATAGTCACGTCGGCAATCTTGTCCGATCAGCGCCCCGGCATGACGGAGGTCGTGGCGAAGATCGGCGGAGGCCATATCCGCGGTGGCGAAGAACGCCGATTTCTGGTGGCAAGCGACGAATATGCGGGGCGGGGGCGGTTCGGCTTCGTCATCGATCTCGCGCGCCACGCTGAATATGATGGCCCCTCCTCCTTCATTGGCTGGAGAAACCGGGGGGATGGGTCATGATCGACATCCGCCTATTGAGGCCGCTGGCGAAAGCAATCGGCGCCCGGCGCGAGACCCAGCGGCATCTCGATTGTCTGACTCGCCAGATTGCGGCGCGCGCCGCAAGACAGGCGACCACAGTGAAGGTCCGGAGCCGCGCGCGGCACCGGTCCAGTCCCCGTCTCTACCATCGGGAGATCGTCGACCGCCTTGCCTTCGAGCGCTGGGTCGAACTCGACATGATCGCCTGCAGGCTGGCGATGCAGGAGCAGGTCATCGGGGCGTTCCTGCATCGCGACCGCGAGCCTGTGCTGCATCCGGCGATATAGGAGGACCCGAAGCGAAAGGACCTGGCGATGTCCTACCCGGCTGCGATGTCATCGTCATGGTGGGCTTGGCCATGTCTGTCGCTTGCCTTGGGATTGATATCGGACCCGTGGCGGACTGCCCTTCTTGTTCGCTGCGGTCTGAACCGGCGGCCGGTCGTTTCAAGGCCGCTTGCGCGCCGCGGGGCGGCCGATCCAGCCTCTCTGCGCGAGGGCAGGCTCGCGGTCTGCTCAGGTCAAGACCTGCTGGCCCGCAACCCTACCCTGCTGGCTCAGCCAGATCGGACCTGTGAAGCCACCCGTCCCTTGCCGGTTCCTGGTCGTCCGCATCGAAGGGCAGACCGGCACGGGCCGGAACCGCTTCGCAAGCCAAGGAAGGAACAGACATGGCCAAGCCCTCTACCCCCAATCGCTCCAACACCAGGTCGTCGCAATCCCGCAAAGGTGCAACCCTCGAAATGGTCCGCCTCACATGCCCCGACGCCACCCAGGCGTCCAAGATCGCGACAAGCTTCGGCACGGCAGTCGTCGACAGCGATGGCATCCGCAGCCTTCACGAGCGGCTGATCGTCGAGACCGCCGAAAGTCTGTCCGAAGGCCTCGGCGAGAAGGCGATGCAGATCCACCTCCAGCGCATCGTCGGGTCCTTTGTCGGATCCGCGCATGGCGCCGGGCAATTCTACTCCCGCGCCGTCACAGAGGCGCGCGACGCAACGGCCAAGGCGTCCAACGATGCCCGTGACGAGGATCTCGATGGTCCGGTCGGCTATGACAGCGCCGCCCAGCGCAAGCGGGAGTTCGCGGCCGACATGGGTGTCCAATCGCACGCCCTGCGCATGGCAGCCGAGGGCGCAGTCGCGGCTTACGAACAGGTCATCGGCGAGACCTGGAAGCCCTTCGACCGGCCGGTCGAAAATCCGGGCGCATCACTCGACCGCAAAGCAGCCGAAGCTCAGTTGGCCGCTTTCGGATAACACATTGGCGGGGTCGCACCCCGCCCTTTCTTCATGTTCCGAGGCAGGCCCTCGCAGGGGCCCGCCTTTTCTCATGTCAAAAATGAAAGCTGGGTGCGCGCCTATCGCGGCCCGTCCCGCTCGGCGGTCCTGCAGGAGCCGGGCACCCATGCAACGGCTTTGCCGTCCTCCACGCTGTTGCGGCCGTTCCGGTGCATGGCCGCACCATCGCCCCTGACTTCGGACCTCCGTGACGGACCGCGACAGGCGCGGTCTTCAAGAAAAGGAGAAGGAAGTCATGGCCAGGAAAACGGATAAAGATCGCATCGATATCTACACCCGGATCACAGATCGGATCATTGAGGATCTCGAACAGGGCGTGCGTCCCTGGATGAAACCATGGAGCGCTGCCAACACCGGTGGCCGGATCACCCGGCCCGTGCGACACAACGGCCTCCCCTATTCCGGCATGAACGTGGTGCTCCTGTGGTCGGAGCAGGTATCGCGGGGCTTCGCGTCGTCGATGTGGATGACGTTCAAGCAATCCCTCGAACTGGGCGGGGCCGTGCGCAAGGGCGAGACCGGCTCGACCGTCGTCTTCGCCAGCCGCTTCACCAAGTCCGAAGCGGACGGGAATGGCAACGAGGTTGATCGGGAGATCCCGTTCCTGAAGGCCTATTCGGTGTTCAACGTCGAGCAGGTCGACGGTCTGCCCCAAAGCTATTATGCGCCGCCGGCCAAGGTCGTTGATCCGATCGCGCGGCTCGAGAGCGTCGATCGCTTTTTCCGCAATACCGGCGCAGTCATCCGTCACGGGGGCAACCAAGCCTACTACTCCCCGGTCATGGACTATATCCAGATGCCGCCCTTTGAGTCGTTTCGCGATGCAGGCGGATACGCGGCTGTGCTCAGCCATGAGGCGACCCACTGGACGGCGGCGGAGAATCGGGTGGGACGTGACCTATCGCGCTATGCAAAGGACCGGACCGAGCGGGCACGGGAAGAACTCATTGCAGAACTCGGCAGTTGCTTCCTCTGCGCCGATCTTGGCATCGCACCGGAGCTCGAACCGCGGCCGGATCATGCATCCTATCTGCAGTCGTGGCTCTCGGTGCTGGCCAACGACAGGCGGGCTATCTTCCAGGCGGCGGCTCATGCGCAGCGCGCTGTGAATTTCCTGCATTCCTTGCAGCCGGAAGTGGATGTGAAGGCTGCGGCCTGACGCTCAGGCGCGGTCGTTACCACCGGTGGCGGCCGCGTGATTTTCATCATGTTGGTCCTTGAGACCCTGCGCAATGTCAGCATCCAGCCTTCCCCAGATCGACGGTTTCTGAGCGTCGGATTTGGGTTTACGGGATGGTTTGCGCTCAATGATGAACGGCTTGGTCTGCTGACGCATTGATCCTCCAGGCAGCGATTTGCGAGCGCAACGATATCGCAATGGGCGCAGTCAGCAAGCGGGCCAGTGTTGACAGGCACGGCTTGTCCCCCGATTGAGGCAGTGCAGCACCGGTCTGAGGGGGCGTAGCGCAGGATGCCATTCGTGCCCATGGCGAATGCGGCGGAACGCCATTGCCATATCCCTTCACGTCAGAGTTTCCGGCAACCCATCTGCGGGCTCGATAAGGCATGTCTGACCGGAGACCGGCTGCGCCTCAATCGTTTTCCCGCAACGGCAAGCCGTAAATTTCTTACCCCGGAGCCCACCTACCCCACTCGACAAGTCGAGCGGGGACCCCAGCTCGGCTCCTCCTCTCCCACTAACAAATCTGCGACTTGCCGCCCTCCATTTCATTCCGGCCTTATCAGGTGCGGTCCGATCATCACCGGTCCTTTGACAGCTATCGAGGTCGCGATGGGCGCGGCCCGAACATGAGAAAAGGAATACGACAATGGCAACCATCGGCACATTCACCTCCACCGAAAACGGCTTCACCGGCTCCATCCGCACGCTCGCCCTCAACGTCAAGGCCCGCATCGCCCGGGTCGAAACCCCCTCCGACAAGGGCCCGCAGTTCCGCGTCTACGCTGGCAGCGTCGAGCTGGGCGCCGCCTGGCAGAAAACCTCAGAACAGGGCCGCGACTACCTCTCGGTCAAGCTCGACGATCCGAGCTTCCCGGCTCCTATCTACGCAACGCTCGCCGAAGTTGAAGGCGAGGATGGCCTCCAGCTCATCTGGTCCCGCCCGAACCGGGACTGATTGACATCACGGGGCTCCGCCGCCGGCGGAGCCTTCTCCTCTGCCGAGAACTCAAAGCAGTACCCTGCATCGAGCCAGGTCCTGCTTTTTTGGTGGCATACCGAGACGGGGGATATGCTGCTCAGATCGGGCGAGGGTGCCGGGCCGGAATGACGGCGTCAAGGACGAGCGGTTCCCCCAATTTCGCGCGAACGCTCTTTGAGCGCCCGCACGAAATCGGCTCCCCCACTCGCCGCCGCTGGCGGTCGCATCCGCGATCCCTGACCCCGCCATCCCGCCCCGCCCTGCGATGTCGTCTTTCACAAACTCAAGGAGATGGGACGATGACGATCGAACAGCACATCGAAGAACTGCGCGCCGAGCTCAAGAACGCATGCGACGCTGCGGAGCGCGGCGAGATCCAGACCGAGCTGGACCTGGCTCAAGCGGAGTTGGCAATCATCACGGCAGAGCAGGACGGAAGCGTTGATGCCGAGCCGCCCTTCTGAGGGCGGTAGACGACACAGCCAGGCGTGGTCTCTGTGTAAGGTGTCGAAAGGCCGAGACATTGCACCGCGTCCTTGTCGAGCTAGGCCATCGACATCAGGGATGTTGCAGTCCGGTCGTCGGGCAGCAACTCATCGCCATCAGAATTTTCCCCGCCGCTTCGCGTCTCCTCGCGCGCCAAAATTCAGGTGTCGATAAGTCCTCCGCTTCGCTGCGGCCGTACCGATGCAATCCTCCTTGTCCCGGCCTGCGGCCGATCCCTGCGATGTCCGCAATCGACAAGGAGAAACCACCATGCAACGCCTCGCGCAATTCCTGGCCGCCACAGGCCGCAAGCTTTCTTCCCTTGGCAAGGTGATCGGTCACATTTTCCGCAAGGGCAAACTCGGCCTGAAGCTCGCGATCAAGATCCCGTTCTTCGTCGAGATCGAGATCTCCTTTGAAACAGATTGGAGCAGGCGCCGATAACGGCGTTGTGCAACGGCCAGCAATCGTGGGCCGGTTTCAGCACCAGGGCTGTCTACGGCCCGTCCAGGTTCTGGCCAGGCCTTCCGATACGAGGATATCGCCGAGACTCCTGCCGTCACGGATGAGGACGCGGAGCTTGCGACCGTATCTGTCTTCGTCGCGTCCGGGCCATGCGCGAAGCTTGAAGGACCCCTGATTGACCAGTTCGATCAGGCGATCGGTCGCTCGATTTCCAAGCGCCAGCTCCGTTGCGCATTTCGGCTCACTGATCTCGGGAGCATCGATATCGGCAATTCGGATTTTTGCGCCCTCAATCCAGAGAGTATCTCCGTCCACGACGCAGGCGAAGCGATCACCACCATAACATTTCCGGTATGTCGTCTCTGGACTGATGACCGAGCTCGCAGCCTCGGCGACTGGAGTGAGCCCAAATATGTGAGAGCCCAGCGCGCAGCCGGATACTGCGATCGCGACGATGATCCTTCTCACGGGGTAACGGACCTCTGGCAGACCGCTATGGTCGCTTCTCTACAATTCCATGGCTCTCAATTTCAATGCGATCCGTCAGAGATGGTTTTCATATCGCTCTTCGGTGCAGCTGGCGCAAACGCCACTGCGAGCTTTCCCGATCACGTATGTTGCGCCGAGTTGATTGTACGGTATCCCCGGTGGCGTTTTTGCCTGACGAGATCAAGGAACAATTCAACCGCGTCTTTCTCTTGCTCGAAGTGATGAAGCTTTAGCTGGCCTCTGGTGCCGATGCGTCCCCAACGCCGCATAAGACAGGCCTCTCCGAAGAGGGTCGGCTCGATCGATATGGCATAGAAGCGTGCCATATTCTTCTCAGCATCCGTGCGTTCGATATAGAGGTGATAGGGCTGGGCGATCATGGTGAGAGGATCGCGCAATCGGGCCTATGCGTCCAACGACAGTTGTGAATCGATGGTCGGGGAATGATTCAGTTTTGTGAAGTATGGACAGACGGAGCACCGGGCGGTCCGCCTTTGGCGTACGGCTCTATTCGCTGGAGCGAACGAAGCCGAGCTGTGGTCTTCGCCGATCCCGGTAACGATCCTCCCGCGATAGCCGACTGCCATTGATCAGTATCCCAGGTAACCGAGAATATCGGCGCCACAATAGTCGGCTTGCTCGTCTGGATGAACGATGAGATCACCGGTCGTGACATCCACCAAAGCGCTATCGCTTTCGCGAACGATGGCCTCAATTTGATGGACGCGGCATTCTTCGATGGCCTCTTCTACCGTGACCTGTGCCTCGCAGGCTTCCCAATATCTCATCGCCCGGTCTCTGGATTTGGGTTCTCCCTCAGACCTTGATTTCCAATGGTCCACGGTTTCCATGGAAGCGGTTATCGCCAACGCAGGACTTCATGTCGGCTCGCCGGAACCACATCGCGCGACCGCATCGAAGCGGCGCATTTCCCCCGGTGAACACAATCTGCTCATCGGCACGCATTCGCAGGACTTCGTGCGGCTGGATCAATGGTCGGCTGGCAAGTTGCTTTGATCGGGTTCGTGACGAACCCCTCGCCTGAAAGCTGCGGCTGACCTGGTCGATCTCGACTGTCGTTGTTCCACAACGCCGGGAGATATAGTCCGCGGTCTCCGGATCGTTGATCGCTGAGAAACTGATCCAGCTCGCGCTTTCGAACCACTTGCTGGTGGCGTCGCGTCCGCCATAGGTTTCGCGCATCTGGCCGATCGACTGATAGATCATGAGAAGCGTGATCCCGTACTTTCGGCCGGCATCGCGTGCCGTCTCAAGGATCCTCATGAAACCCAGGCGAGCGACCTCGTCGAGAAGGAAGAGAGCGCGTCCCGGCATCGCCCCGTCACGATTATAGATGGCGTTCAGGAATGAGCCGATGATCACCCGCGCCAGACCTCCGTGGGTTTCCAGCGTTTTGAGATCCAGTGCGACGAACACGTCGGTCGTTCCCGACGCGATGTCATCGGTCGAAAAGGTCGAACCGGACACGAGACCGGCATAGTTCGGATAGCTCAGCCAATGTGTTTCTTTGATCGCATTGGCATAGACACCGGAAAATGTCTCCGGCGTCATGTTCACGAACGCTGCAACGTTCTCCTTTACGAAATCGGACTCGGAGTTGTCGTAGATTTCCTGAAGCCGCGCCCGCAGCTTTGGCTCCGGTTCCGAGAGGTTCATGCGGACGGTCCGCAGCGTCTGATTCTTCTTTTCCGTATGACCGGACAGGCAGACATCGGCGATGATCGCCGTCAGCAGCTGCAAGCCGGACGCCCGAAAGAAATCGTCCCGGACGCCGCTAACGCGGCCGCTCTCGCTCATGATCCAGGAGGCGACCGCAGCGATATCCTCTTCCTTCGTCCCGCCATGCTGACCGATCCAGTCGAGGGCATTAAACCCGATATCGGGATCTTTCGGGTCGAGCACGATGACATCACGGCCGGCCTTAATCCGATGCGCCTTGACCATCGGCGCCACCTCATTGGATGGATCAAGTACGATCAGCGTGCCGCCCCATTTCAGCGCCGTTGGAATTGTCACCGACGTAGTCTTGAAACCGCCGGAGCCCGCGAACACGATGCCATGCGACGATCCGAACGAACCATCGAAGCAGAGCAGCGGTGACTTGCCCCCGGTGCCCCATGTCTCAGGCTGATCGGCCCGAAACGAGAGTGCCGCCGTGCTGTCGCGATCGACACGATACCGCTCGCCGATCACGATGCCGCCGCCGTCTGCGAACAGTTTCTCTGCTTCCGGCAGTTTCATCCATTCCGCCTCGCCATGCAGCGCGCGTTTACCGCGGATGCGTTTCGGCTCGGAACGCGAGAATGCGGCGTTGCCGATCACCGCGACGCGCAGCGCGAACATGCCAGAGAACAGAGCTGCGGCAGCACCTGTCATTGTTGCCGGGTCGACGTAGGACAGGATCGACCTGGCCGCAGGCGCCTGTCCGGCAAATTGCGAAAGTCGCATTCCTTCCCGAACGACGGCAATGGCGATGACGGCGCCCGATCCGGCAGCGACGCCCCACCCTGCGGTCTTGATGTTGACCGATCCCTGGGCACTGAGGAGAAAGATCAGCCCGATCGCAGCACTTGCGATATAGGGCAGCGACAGTCCGATTCGGCCGAGGGTCAATTTGGCCTCTGCCGTTTTTCCGAAACTGGCGAGCCACTGTTCGATCCCCGGCAACATCAGTGCGATGGCGATCATCACCAGCGGCGGAACAACGGCGAGCAGGATCCTATTCGCTGTCATTGCCGAATGCCTCCGCGCCGATTGCGATCAGACGGGATCGCTCCGCCTCATCGGCCTTGATCCTCGTCTTCGCTTCGATCAACAGACCGAGCAACAGCGCGCGTTTTTCATAGCGCAGTCCTGCCTTGACGATCAGGCCGCCCAATTCGATCTTCTCGCGGGCATCCTTCTTTCTTGCCTCTGCTGTGGTCAGCCGCTGCATCCGCTCAAGCCTCGCCAGCCTGGCCCGCAGCCGCGCCAGCACTGAGCGACGTTGCCGACGATGTTCCGGTCGCTCCAGCGGCACTCTTTTCTTTTCCGTTCGATCCGGCTTTGGTTCCGCGAAACCGCTTCGCCACGTCCTCGAACGCTGCCTGAAGGTCGGCGTCGTCGACTTCGATCTCTCCAAGTCCGGCCTTCAGCGCAATGCGGCCGATGCGTTCGGCGTCACGCGTTTCCGCTTGCTTCAGCTGTTCTTGCAGGCGGGCAAGTTCTTCGCGGATTTTCGACGTTGGCTTCTTCATCGGAATGCAATCTCCAGTCATGTCCGTGGAATGATGGGATGAGGGTCCCCGATTTTTTCCCGGCAGGACAGGTACAAATTTGTACCTCGCCAAAGCGTCAGCATTTGGCGAATGATCCCGCCGCTCGACAAGAGCGGATCCAAGGGCGCAATTATACGTCGCTGACGCGACGTTCTGCTTTTGCCCCCTGGTGGGGTCACCTCTTGCGATCAACCTGTTGATTTCGTTTGCAAGAAGGAGCGCTCCACCCGTGGCCGTCCCGCATTTCTCAGTCAGCATCGTCGCCCGTGGCTCTGGCCGCAGCGCAGTGCTGTCTGCGGCCTACCGGCACTGCGCCAGGATGGACTACGAGCGGGAAGCACGCACGATCGACTACACAGGCAAGCAGGGTCTTCTGCACGAGGAGTTCGTCATCCCTGCTGATGCGCCAGACTGGCTCCGCACCATGATCGCCGATCGCTCGGTCTCGGGTGCCTCGGAGGCGTTCTGGAACAAGGTCGAGGCGTTCGAGAAACGGGTCGATGCCCAACTCGCCAAGGACATCACCATCGCGCTGCCGATCGAGCTCTCCTCCGAGCAGAACATCGCGCTGATGCAAGACTTCGTTGCCGAGCATCTTACGACGAAGGGTATGGTTGCAGACTGGGTCTATCACGATGCACCTGGCAACCCGCATGTCCACCTGATGACGACATTGCGGCCTCTGAGCGAGGACGGGTTCGGTGCCAAGAAGGTCACTGTTCGTGGATCAGACGGCCAGCCCATGCGCAATGACGCCGGCAAAATCATCTATGAACTCTGGGCGGGTGGCGCCGAGGACTTCAATGCCTTTCGTGACGGATGGTTCGCTGTCCAGAACCGGCACCTGGCGCTTGCCGGGCTGGATATCCGCATCGATGGCCGATCCTTCGAAAAGCAGGGTATCGAGCTGACACCCACAATTCATATCGGCGTCGGCGCGACAGCCATCGAGCGAAAATCAGAAATGGAAAACCGGCTGGCGACAGCTGGGTCACGTAAGCTTGAGCGGATCGAATTGCAGGAGGAGCGGCGCGCGGAGAATGTCCGGCGCATCCAGCGCAATCCCGGTATTGTGCTCGATCTGATCACCCGGGAGAGAAGCGTTTTCGACAACCAGGACGTGGCGAAAATCCTCCATCGCTATGTCGACGACGCGGCCCTCTTCCAGAGTCTGATGGCGCGGATCATGCAGCATCTGGACGTGCTGCGCCTCGATTGCGAGCGGATCAACTTTACCTCTGGTGTCAGGACGCCAGCGCGGTACACGACGCGCGAGATGATCCGCCTTGAGGCCGAGATGGCAAACCGGTCGATCTGGCTGTCGCAGCGATCATCACATGGCGTCCGTCAGAAGATCATCGAGGCGGTGTTCGAGCGCCATAAGCGCCTCTCGGATGAGCAGAAAACGGCCATCGAGCACGTTGCAGGTCAAGAGCGGATTGCAGCCGTGATCGGCCGCGCCGGCGCCGGCAAGACCACGATGATGAAGGCGGCGCGCGAGGCCTGGGAAGCGGCCGGCTATCGTGTCGTTGGCGCCGCCCTGGCGGGAAAGGCGGCCGAAGGATTGGAAAAGGAAGCGGGTATTCTTTCCCGCACATTATCCTCCTGGGAACTCCGCTGGGCCCAAGGTCGCGATCAGCTCGACGACAAGACAGTCATGGTCCTCGACGAAGCCGGCATGGTCTCTTCGAAGCAGATGGCACTGCTTGTCGAAGAGGCAACGGTGCGAGGGGCAAAGCTCATTCTCATCGGTGATCCCGAACAGCTGCAGCCGATCGAGGCAGGTGCCGCCTTCAGGGCCATCACTGATCGCATCGGCTACGCCGAACTCGAAACCATCTATCGCCAGCGCGAGCAATGGATGCGCGACGCGTCACTCGATCTCGCCCGCGGCAACATCGCCAAGGCTGTCGAGTCCTACAGCGCAAACGGTCGGATGATGGGATCGACCTTGAAGTCACAAGCTGTCGAAAACCTTATTTCCGATTGGAACCGCGAGTACGATCCGGCCCATTCCTCGCTGATCCTCGCACACCTTCGCCGCGACGTGCGGATGCTCAATACCCTGGCGCGCGCCAAGCTGGTCGAGCGCGGCCTTGTCGATGACGGTCACGCCTTCAAAACCGAAGATGGTGTCCGCCATTTCGCTGCTGGAGATCGGATCGTCTTCCTCAAGAATGAAAGCTCGCTTGGCGTCAAGAACGGCATGCTGGCCAAGGTGGTGGAAGCCACCCCGGGGCGTATCGTTGCCGAAATTGGTGAAGGCGAACATCGCAAAGCTATCAGCGTAGAGCAGCGGTTCTACAACAATGTCGATCATGGATATGCGACCACGATCCATAAGAGTCAGGGGGCGACCGTCGACAGGGTCAAGGTTCTGGCCTCGCTCTCCCTCGATCGTCACCTGACCTATGTGGCGATGACCCGTCATCGAGAGGATATCGGCGTCTATTATGGCGCGCGATCCTTCGCCAAGGCGGGCGGCCTGGCCGAGCTTTTATCGCGTACGAACTCAAAGGAAACGACGCTCGACTACGAGAAGGGCGCCTTCTATCGCGCGGCCCTTCGCTTCGCCGACGCGCGCGGCCTGCATCTGGTCAATGTCGCGCGCACCCTCGTTCGCGACCGCCTCGACTGGACCGTTCGCCAGAAACAGAAGCTCTTTGATCTCACCGCCCGCTTGGCGACGATCCGCGCACAGCTCGGTCTCAAGGGCCCGAATACCCAAGTGACCTCGAAACCCGACATGGAGGCAAAGCCAATGGTATCAGGCATCACGACGTTCCCGAAATCGATCGACCATGCCGTTGAGGATCGCCTAGTCGCCGATCCGGGTTTGAAGAAGCAATGGCAGGAGGTCACGACACGCTTTATCCAAGTCTTCGCCGAGCCGGAGACCGCGTTCAAGGCGGTCAATGTCGATGCCATGCTGAAAGATCCGGCAAGAGCGCAGACAACGCTTGCGAAGATCGCAGCTGAGCCGGAAAGGTTTGGAGCGCTCAAGGGCAAGACCGGCATCTTCGCCGGAGCGAATGAGAAGGCGGCGCGCGACACGGCGCTTGTCAACGCGCCTGCCTTGGCGCGAAACCTCGAGCGCTATGTGACGGCGCGCGTCGAGGCGGAGCGCAAGCATGAAGCGCAAGAGCGGGCAATCCGCCTCAAGGTCTCCATCGACATCCCTGCCCTCTCGCCATCGGCCAGGCAGACGCTTGAGCGGATCCGCGATGCGATCGATCGCAACGATCTTTCTGCCGGTCTCGAATATGCGCTGGCCGACAGAAACGTGAAAGCTGAGCTTGAAGGCTTTGCCAAGGCCGTGTCCGAGCGTTTCGGAGAACGCAGCCTGCTGCCGATCTCGGCAAAAGATGCAAACGGCGAGACCTTTCACAAAATAACGGCCGGGATGACCCCTTCGCAGAAAAGCGAAGTGAAGTCGGCCTGGAACAGCATGCGCACTGTGCAGCAACTCGCCGCGCACGAGCGCACCACGCTGGCATTGAAGCAGGCTGAAACAGCGCGGCAAACCCAGACTAAGGGGCTTTCTCTGAAATGATATTGGCGATGCCTGAAAGCACTGCGATGTCTCGTCAACGAAGCTCCGCATTGATTACGTTATCGGTGGCTGCCGGCCTGCTGATCGTCTTCTTTGCGGCGGGTCGGATTGGTGGTCTGCGCGTCAACATGACGCCGAGTGAGCCGCTCGGCCTCTGGCGCATTATTCCGCTGACGCGCGCGGCCCGGTCCGGCGATACAGTTTTCGTCTGCCCGCCTGACAATGCCGCCATGCGCGAGGCGAGGCAGCGCGGATATCTCCGCCCGGGACTTTGCCCCGGTGGGTTCGCACCGTTGATCAAGACAGTCATCGCGTTGGCGGGACAGCGCGTGGACGTCACCGATCGCATCGCCATTGATGGCGTACCGATCGCCAGATCCCGCATCATGGAGAAGGACGGACAGGGGCGATCTCTACGGCACGATCAAAGCGAAATGGTGCGGCCCGGAGAGGTATATTTGCATTCCAACTTCATCGGCTCATGGGATTCCCGGTATTTCGGGCCGGTACCTGTTTCAGGTGTGCTCGGTCTGGCGCAAGAGGTGTTGACCTATGCGCCGTGAGGTCAGGATGACTGCCGTTCTCGTCCCGCTTGCCGTGGTCGCCGGGGCGGTTGGCTGGAGCGGCCAGGCGTTCCTGCTCCCTGCGGCAACACTCTTCCCGCTTCTGTGGGCGCGATCACCAACGCGGATCGCAGCGGCCCTCGTCGCGGCCGGCTATTTCCTGGCGGCGTCACGGGGTTTGCCATCCGGCGTCGCAGAGTTCTTTGCTGAGGATCTCTGGGTCAGCCTCAGTTTCTGGGTCGCGGCGGCATCGTCTTTCGTTGCTGTCCATGCGGCGCTTTGGACGATGCGGTCGGGCTCGGCAAAATCAGCACGCTATCTGCTCATCTTGGCTCTCACCGGTCTGCCGCCACTCGGCATCACAGGCTGGGCGCATCCGCTGACGGCGGCCGGCATACTGTTTCCAGAATGGGGATGGTGGGGGCTTGTCGCGTTGACAGCCGGCCTGATCGGTCTCGTAACCCGGATCGGGCCGGCTATCGCCATTGCCCTGTCAGGTCTATGGCTTTGGTCCGCCGCATCGGGGACAAATCAGATTCTTCCGGAGGGGTGGCGTGGTGTCGACCTTGAAATGGGCGCGAGTCTCGGCCGCGATCAATCCCTTCGACTTCAACGTGACCTGGTGACGGCTGTTCGGCAGGCTGCCGGAACACGAGAGACCGTCGTCGTGCTTCCCGAGAGCACACTGGGCTTCTGGACGCCAACGCTTGAACGTTTCTGGCGGAATGAGCTGCAAGGAACGCACGTGACTGTAGTCGCCGGCGCGGCGGTCGTCGATGCGGTTGGCTACGACAACGTCATGGTGGCCATCGATGCGCATGGGGGGCGTGTCCTCTATCGCGAGCGCATGCCTGTGCCGGTTTCGATGTGGCGTCCATGGGAGCGATGGACAGGAGAGACTGGCGGCGCCCGCGCCAACCTCTTGGCCAATCCCGTCGTCGAGGTCGCGGGCCGAAAGATCGCGCCTCTTATCTGCTACGAGCAGCTCGTACTGTGGCCCATTCTCCAGTCGATGCTACACCGACCCGACGCGATCGTTTTGATCGGCAATGGCTGGTGGACGACGGGTGGCAACATCGTCGCCATCCAGCGCGCTAGCGCCAAAGCCTGGTCCGCTCTGTTCGGCGTTCCCCTTGTGATTTCCTTCAATACCTGAACTTTGGAGCCTTCGTCATGGATGCTGCCTTTATCGCGGAATGCGCCGATCTCTCCCTGAAACCCGCCATCGTCGAGCAGTTCGTAGCCGCTGTCGGTCCTGGCGATCCCCTGGCTGTCACGGTCAAATCCGGAGGGCGGCTCATCCTTGTACCAAAACCGAAGACCCCAGACGAGGCAATGGAGGTCATACGCCAGTATGTCGGACAGGCCGTCGTGCGTGTGGGCCTGACACAGTTCCCGGCGGGTGTCGGCGTGAAGGACGCGTCCGCGCTGAAACCAGATCTGGTTGACCCATGCGAAAATCTTCGCATGGGGACGAGGATGTTTTCAAAGATCATGCGCATCGTTTCAAAGTGGTATGGCAACCCAACGAGCAGTGAGGTGCTTCCGCAGATCTTCGAAGATGCCGTTTACGCCTGGAACACCGGCCAGTTCGAAGGTGAAAGCGTGTTTCAGGCGGAGGATCCAGGTGGTACAATCGTCGATCGGAAGGAAGTTTCTTCGGATGCCGCAGACAAACCTGCTGATGCCACCGCCTCCCAGAGCGAAGGGGAGCCCTCAGACGAAAAGGAGGTTGGAACCGCGGGAATTCGGGTCGATTTGTCCCGGATCGGTGGGCAGAAGTAGTGCTGTATCCGACTTCGACGACAGGTAAAATATCAGGGATCAGGTTCGACAATTGCGACATTGAGGTCGTTCAGTACATCAGCCAGACCCGGCGCGCGGATCAGCTTCGTCGTGCGGACCGCCTTCAGTTTTCCAATAGCTCGATCGAACACTGCAAGGTTGGTGTGGCCGTTGAGCCGAGACGGGTAGATGATGCCGTCCACCTGGCTGTCGTGTTCATTGAAGGCGACCGCCCACTTCCGTGCGAGGGATTGCTTTGAGCCCTTCGCGACATCCGTCGGCACACCCATCTTGATCGGCCCGTCGTCTCGAAGATCGACCATCATCAGCGGATTGATGACCTCGATCTCTGCGAAATTGCGGTCGTACAATTCGGATTCAGCTATCGGCAGGTCGCCGAGGACCCCATCGCGCTGATCGCGCAGGACGGCTTCGAGAAAGCACACCTTCACTGTATCGCCCAAATAGAGCACCCCGAACCGGTTAGCGAATTTTCGCCGGCGTGGATCGCTGAAACGGCTCGGCGTCTTACCGAAGCCTAGCGGATCGGGGTATGTGCCCAGATAGATGCGACCGAACCGAAGTCCGGCCGCGACCGTATGAAGGTGAAGGCTCGCATTCGCAAAGCCGGGAGGCGGCAGAACACGTGCCATTCAGCGGAAATCTCGACCAATGCTCTCGACAACCTCGAGCGCTTGCTCGGCCCGTCCCCGCTCCAATGCCTGGCGACCTGTCAGTCCGTCCAGCTCTCCGTGGGGCTGGACCAGGAAGCGGTAAACCGCCCAAGCTCCGCCCAGTCGCTCGTGGAGCGTTGCAAGCGCTGCAAACGGCTTGCCATCGGCATCGATCTGCCAATCCGGGAAGCGAAAGCCGCGTTTCGCGCCATCCAGCCCCAATACCAGTCCGGTCTGGCGCTTTGAATTCACCGTTACCCGTGTCGTGCCAAGCAGCTTGGCGAATTCGTCGGCATTCAGCATGTCAGTGCCGCTGAGGACCTCAGCAGCCTTTATGCGTCCCCGCGCCCGTGCGGCCACCAACGCCTGCTCCAATTCCGGATCCAGTGCATCGTTCTCCTCTACGACAGGCACCGTTGTCATTTCCACCGCCTCAACGGGAGTGACAACCATCTCACCTTCGGAATCGACATCGACACGGAAGCTGACCGGGTGGCCAGCAGAACGGCTTTTTGCGATCGCTTGACCATATTCCTGGAGGAGCGCCTTGACGCGATTGGGATTGCCGGTCAGGGCTTTTGATGCATTGTCCGGGATCTTGATCTTGAAGGCGGCTCTCCCCTTCGCCAGCGGGGCGGCGCCTGTGGTCAGGAAAAAAGCCATGGATTCAGCGCCCGGTTTTTCGCGCCCGCTTGCACCGTCACGTATGCTGGTTTTGGACTTCAGAGATGCCATCTCTCACCCTCCGTTCGGAGAGCTATATATGGCAAGGTTGGTTAAGTTCGTCAAGTTGGTAAAGAGCGTAGCGCTCCTGATCTTCTGTGTCCTGATTGCGGCTACGTGGACGACTGCGGAGTGATCGACGACAATCATGGTTGATGCAGGTCGTCGAGGATTTCTTTCGGGGATGATGTATCAAGCAGCGGTAGGGCAGAAACCTTTTCCCCGATCGCTGTCATCTGTTCGACGGTCATGCGATGTCTCACAGGCAGGTCGCCGAAAACCCCGAGAGCCTGAGCTTCACGTTCGAGGGCAGCGCGTATGATATCGTCCGGTCTGCGCCCGACACGGGCCGCAATTTTACGGGCAAGCTGCTCGGTGTCGTGGGTAAGCTGCAACATGGGTTCGCTCTAAATGGGTCCTTCCATGTAAAGCATTTCTCAAAACAATGACAGATTTCTGCTCAGGGGCCATGAAGCTGAGATCGCTTGGCCAATTGTGAGCTGACACGTTTTCCGCGAGTAAGCAAAATCCGTGGTTTGCAATTCCGAGAAAACGATTTAGAAAACCATTCCTTGATGGTCAACTTACGCGATTGAATATGCCTTATTCTTTGCCAGATCACTGTTCGCACGCGTCGCGATCCTTCTGACTGCGACGCATTCCGCCACTGCGGAACAGGTGCGATCCACAGGGAGATTATGGATGTCAAACTGGGTCGAGAAACTGCTGGATATCACCGTGATCGGAAATGATCAGTCCATGGTCAAGGGCGCTCTGGCGAATCTTGCTGATCGGTTCGATTTTGTGGGCTATGCCTTCGTCAACATTCGTCCGGGGCAGACCTGTGCGGTCTCCAACTACGATATCGACTGGCAGAAAATCTATGACACGCTGGACTACCGGTTCATCGATCCGGTCATGCGGCAGGCCCAGCTTATAAGGCGCGCTTTCGCCTGGTCTGGCGAAGCCGACAAGAGCTCGCTGTCAAAAGAGCAGAAAAACTTCTTTTCGAAAGCCGCTGATTTTAACATTCGCTCGGGCGTTTCCATCCCGGTCGCCACCGCCAACGGTGCGATGTCCATGCTGACCTTTGCATCGGCGAAGCCTTCGCTTGCCAGTGATATGGAGATCGATGCGATTATGGCTGCCTCAGCGGTCGCCCAGCTTCATACGCGTCTTGAGCACATGCGGGTCACGCCCTCCATCGAGGAAAAGATCGTCTTGACGCCGAAGCAGGTGAACTACATTCGCTGGCTGTCGCTTGGCAAAACGGTCGAGGTGATCGCTGAACTGGAGCAGGCAAAGTATGCTGGCGTCCGCTCTGCGATTGACGATGTCAGAACGCGCTACAATCTGGCCAATCATGCGCAGGTGGTGGCTTTGGCTATACGACGCGGCCTGATTTAGGCTGATCTGGCGTATCAGGCCTTGGGCGTATAGCCCAGAATGTGCAGCAGGGTCGTCAGGGCTGACATTTGCGCGTGCATCCTGATGGTTGCCTCGAGATAGGCAATATTGGCATCGCCAAGAAGCTCCTTACCGGCTTTAACGTCAGCCGGCAGTTCATTGAACAGATTTTCTGCCCGCTCCAACAGTTTGCGATGTTCACGGATCGCATCGATCGTGAGACGCTCGACAAGCGGTGACGGAAGCCCATGCAGGAGCCCTATCAGCGGCTTCAGATCGACTGCCTCGCCATTCAATCGGTCGTCGGCGTCCATGTTCAACTCCCAAAACAGGAATGCGCGGTTCGCCCCCGCATAGTTCCTGACCCCTGGCGATCGGGGAGTTTGTAACCGAGCACACTCAGCCCATGGACCTTTAGTTCCGAGGAACCTGGACATACGTCCACGGCTCCCCGACCATAGGTCGAGGAATTCGGCGCCCTAACGGCGGGCACCAAACCGGTGTGCTTCGGGTTACAAAGCCCGGAGGCAGCGCGTACTGCCTCACCAGCGCTTATAGCGACCTAACCACATCCGCGCCACCGCAGATTTGTTGGCGTCCGAGGTCGGCTCGCGGCCAGCGATTGAAGAAGGAGACTGGAGGCGTTGTCGCTTTGGTGTCCAAAATGAAACGGGTGATCGTCCAATAGTCAAACGAAGTTAACCTCGGCATTGCGATGCCTCTCCTCGCCGTGAAGTTGCGTTTGAACCACGAAAGCAATCAGGCTACAGCACGATCCCTTGAAGTTCTGCATCGCCGCCGAAATCGGTTGGCTGATCATTCGATCTCTGCGGCGGATTGTCAGGTCGCAGTGCTGGAAGCGGATATTGACACGATCTCTCGCCGATTTTTCCGACGTTAAGGAACGCCTTGCAAAGACGGGCTCGGTGACGGAAGCGCTCCATTTCATACAGTCGGTCTATCGCGTCGATTTCATAACCTACCACCTTGCTTCGACGGTGATCGGTGATTTTGATGCTCCGTTCGTACGCACGACCTACCCGGATGCGTGGGTATCCACCTATCTGTTGAAGGGCTATGTCACCATCGATCCTGTCGCGCGGGAGGGCTTTTTGCGCCAGCTGCCATTCGATTGGCGAGAACTCGACGTCACGCCCGAGATGCTGATGTTTCTGGAAGACGCAATACGCCATGGGATCGGCCGTTTTGGTTTTTCCATCCCGATATCGGATAAAGCCGGCCGTCGCGCCATCCTCTCTTTGAATTCGAACGCCTCCGCCGAAGACTGGGAGGATCTGGTCAGTGCTCATCGGAGTGAATGGGGCGATCTCGCGTATCTCGTCCACCAGATGGCAGTGTTCGAGCTACATGGAGCGAGCGATCCGATCCCGGCTTTAAGTCCGCGGGAACGTGAGTGCCTCTACTGGAGCGCGCTCGGCAAGGATTACAAGGATATCGCGCTTATTCTCGGCCTTTCGCATCACACGACCCGCAGCTACATCAAGTCGGCGAGGACAAAACTCGGTTGCGCCACGATCTCGGCGGCGGCCACTCTTGCCCTGAAGCTACGCGTGATCACGATATGAGCCGACCGCCCGCCAGTCTTTGACAATACCCGCATATGGGTCTGACCATATGCGGGAATATCTGGCTCCTCCGCCAAGCGGCATCTTCCAGCCAAGATCAACAGCTGGAGATAAACCTTGTTCATTCTGGTTCAAGCGCATCAATACACCCGTTATCAGGCTCTCATGGATCAGGCATTTCGCCTGCGAAAACGCGTCTTTCACGACCAGCTCGGATGGGCCGTCACAATCGACGGTGATTGCGAGCGCGACGAATACGATGCTCTGCGGCCGGCTTACCTGATGTGGTGCAATGATCGCGCGGATCGCCTTTATGGAACCCTGCGGCTGATGCCAACCACCGGCCCGACGCTTCTCTACGACGTCTTCCGCAACACGTTTGCGGGTGCAAACCTGATTGCACCCGGTATCTATGAGGGAACGAGAATGTGCCTCGATGAGGAAACACTTTCCGTGGATTTCCCGAGCCTGGAAACGGGCAAGGCTTTCGGCATGCTGTTGCTGGCTTTGTGCGAATGCGGATTGTCGCACGGTATCGAGACGCTGGTGTCGAACTACGAGCCGCACCTAGCGCGCGTCTATCGTCGGGCGGGGCTCGCCGTTGAAGAGGTTGGCCGCGCAGACGGCTATGGTCGCTCTCCGGTTTGCTGCGGTATCTTCGAAGTTTCAGAGGAAGTTCGCACGCGCATGCAGCAGGCGCTTGGTGTCGCGGCTCCCCTTTATGCAGGATATCGGCCGCGCAAAAATGCAGCCAGCGAGCCCGTGCGCATATCTGCCTGATCCAGGAGTTGTCCCAAGGCGGTTGCGGCAACATGTGCCTCAACCGCCATAATTTCCGGGAAAGACAATGTCCTGGTCGACGAGAACGTTGAACTTGTAGCCCGGCCGGATCTGGATGGTGGGCTGAACATTCAGATTCTTGGAAATCGTCTGCTCCGCGACGCGGCCGAAGGTCTCCGCAAAGTTCCTGCGTGCCGCGTCAGAGGCTGTATCCTGTGTGGCGAGGGTGGAACTCGCCGGAACCGCCATATCGATGCCGGTACCAATCAGTGCAACAAGCGCCGCCGAACCGAAGGTGCGGAAATAGTGATTATTGACCTTGTCAGAGAACCCGCCATAGCCCTGCGAGTCTGTTCCAGCCATGCCGCCGATCTGCAGTGTAGAGCCATTCGGGAAGATGACATCCGTCCAGACGACCAGAACGCGGCTTTGGCCAAACGAGACCTTGCTGTCATAGCGTCCGAGTAGTTTGGTACCCTGCGGAATGAGAAGAAAATGCCCGGTGGCGCTGTCGTAGATGTGCTGGCTCACCTGCGCTGTGATCCGGCCCGGCAAATCGGAGATGATGCCGGTAATCATGGTGGCCGGGATGACGGAGCCGCGCTTCAATTCATAGCGTGACTGTTGGGGTACAACCTGGTTCGGCAGGTAGCCGAGATCCTTGATGTCGGCGTTGAAGAAATCTTCCTTCGAAGTCTGTCCGTTCGGATCGGCATTCTGGCCCATCAAACCCGATTTCATGGCCGCGGCGTAGAGATCAGAGGCGCCGTTATTGGTGGTCGGCTGCCGGTCTGTTGTCCTGGTGTTGCTGGAGATATTTCCCAGCTCCGAGATTTTGACCTTCAGCGGCGAGTCAAACGCAGTCGCACGGGCCTGAAGGCTGGCCATCCGCTGTCGCTGCTGTTCACGCAGGACTTGTTCGCGCTGTTCGCGGCGAAGTCGGGCCAACCATTCTTCTTCCGACTCCATTTGCGGTCGGCGCTCTTCTCGTGCCTGCTGCTTTATCTGCTCTTCTTCAATCGGCTTGGCCTCCACCTGTGTCTGGGTTGCTGGCGTGGGCTGGAATACGGGCTGCTCTTCGCGATCCCCGATGATGCCGTCTTTCACCCCGCGCTTCATCTGATCAGCGAAGGTCGAGGCCGGGACGTTCGAGCCTGCTTCATCCGGAATTCTGTCGCCGAACCGCAGTCCCCGGGATGAGATGCCGTAGACAAGGACACCGGCGACGACGACTGCGATACCGATGCCAAAGAACACCGGCAGGCGATTGAGCCGTTTCATGCCCTTTTCCTGCGCGGCGCTGCTCGGATTGCCGAGCTGGAGCGACTGGACCATATCTGTCTCTCCTTAGTTTCGCTTCATTAATGAAAGCGGGCTCGCCGGCGTGGCGCCACCTGATGACACAGAATAGGCCCGCCCAAGCTCAAGCGTCTCGCTGGAAAGCCTCACTAGTACCTGTCCGTCGATGTCGATCAACGAGTATGCCAGTTCGATCGGTTTGGCGGTGTCTTTCCCCGAGCGTGCCTTGTCATCCGTTATGACAGTGAAACCCCACCCTTTTAACGCGGCTTCGAGCGCGGCCGCGAAATCTGATGCGTCGCTGTGAAGCCTGATCGGCGTGGCGGTTGACCCTGCCTGCTCGGCATAACGTCCAGCTATGTCGCCGGCGATCGCGCTTGCGGCGGGGCCTGTTACAGTCGAAGGCGCGGGGCTCGTCGTGAGCGCGTCTGTTCCGGTCTGGCAACCAGAGAGAAGAACGGCAGCGACAAAGGGAAAAAGGCAAAGGCGCATCGATCAGCCTCCCCGTCGGATGGTGATTTTCTGCTGACGCCAGCCGACGCCGGAAACGAGGACAGCCTTGTCGATATTGTAGTCGATAATCATCATATTGTTCTTCATGCGATAATTGACGATCCGGTTTTGCCCGCCAGAGACCACGAAGAGGACCGGCGCATCCTGACCGGATAGTGCGCGCGGAAACTGAATGTAGGTCTTCTGCCCGTCTGAATAGACGCGCTTCGGCTTCCAGGGCGCGCTGCCACTCAGAGAATAGGCGAAGGCAAGTTGCTCTGGCGGCACGCCGCCGTCGGAATTGGTCATCGTCTGAATACGAGCATTAATGTCGGACAGTCTCGTCGCGGCCTCTTCCGGATACTCGAAGCCGACGCGGGCCATGTACTGGTTCGGGTGCGATTTGAGCTGGATATGATAGGTGCGTCTTGAGGTCGTCACCACCATCGACGTCACCAGACCCGCCTCAGACGGTTTGACGATCAGGTGAATTGCCTGCCCCCCTGCAGCACCGGATGTTGCCGGCTCGACCTTCCAGCGCACCGTGTCCCCGACAAGCACGTCGCGCACGATCTCCCCACCCTGAAGCTCGATGTCGCAGACCTGTAAAGGTGAGCAGACGACAGACGGCTGCGTCTCACCGAACAGGAAGATGACTTTTCCGTCAGCGCCCGTTGTCACCAGTCCCCGCTGCCCACGCCATTTGTTGGAGAGCGTGGTTCCCTTAGCCTCATTCGTCGTCAGGCTCTGGGCAAAACCCGATGTCGTCGCCGTGACCAAAAGCGCAAGTGCGGTCATGCAGCAAAGCGCTGCCCGATTTAACCTTGTATTCATTGAAGTCCCCTGCCCTTACAGTTGCGCGGTCCAGTCGAAGTCCTTGACATAGAGGCCGATGGGATTGAGCCGGATCGTCGCCTCGTCCTGGGGCGCGGTGATCGCCACCGTGGCTATGCCGCGAAATCGGCGTGTCGCAATTTCCTTGCCCTTGCGGTCCCGTTCGTACTCAGTCCAGTCGATCTGATAGGTCTGGTTAGACAGCGCGACGATGTTGTTCACCTCGATGGCGACGGTCGCATTCACGGCCTTTTCGAATGGCGAGTTGCCGCGGAACCAGGCATTGATCTTTTGGGTCGAGGGATCGCTTGTCCTAAGAAGCGCATAGGTCCTGTCGATGTATTGCTTCTGCACGACGGCATCAGGCGTGATAGAGCGGAAACTGGTGATAAAGCCGCCAAGCGTGGCCCGGATGACCCTGGCATCGGCATATTCGATCTGCTGGGGAAATCCGGCGGAGACGGTGTTTCCCAGCTTGTCGACCTCGACGATGTACGGCACGAGTTTGACCTGCGTGCTCAGATACAGTGAGTAGCCAAAACTGATTACCGCCATGCCGAGGCTCAAGATGCCGACCGTCCGCCATGCGGAGGCTGCCCTTACGTAAGAACCGTATCGTTCCGACCATTCCTGCCTTGCGGCAAGATACGGGTTCTCTGGGGCGCGTTGCGCTGCCATATTGTTTTCCCTGCCTTAAATTTACGATTTGTCCTGCCGCTCCGGCGGCTGACCGGGCGAGGCTCCCTTGCCACGAGCCTGGTCGAGCTTCGCGTTAGCCAGGCCAAGGATGGAGCCGGCATAGGCCCCGGGCGACCCGATCGCCTTCTCTTTGGCTGCGGATCCTGCGGCTTGTGCTCCTGAACCAAAGCTAGCGCCAATCCCGCGAAGAGTAGCGCCGGCGGTCGAAGACCCCGCCGCCCGTGCCGATTGTGCTGCTGCATATCCTGCCCCAGCAGCGCCAGCCGCAAGAAAAGCGGCGCCTGCAGCGAAGGAAGCGCCCTGGCCGCCATGGCGAATAGTCTCCATGCCGCCAGTGACGGACGCTCCCTGAACGACACCCTGGATAATGTTCGGCACGTACATGGCGATGATGAACACCACGACGGCGATGCCGGCGATCGCAAGTGCGGTCTGAAATTGATCGCCGATATTTGGTTCGTTGGCGAGCCCGATTAGTACCTCGGAACCAATACGGGAGATCATAACGAGCGCCATCAGTTTCATGCCGACCGAAAACGCGTAGACCAGATATCGGACAGCAAAGTCCTTGGTGAACGACGAGCCGCCAAGCCCAAGCATGATCATCCCGGCGAGAAGGCCAAGATACATCTCGACCATGACGGAGACAAAGATTGCTGCGACGAGTGAAAATGCGATCACCGTCACGACCATTGCAAATGCGGCCGATATCGCCAGTGCATTATCCTCGAAAAGTCCGAACTGCACTTTCGCTGACATCTTCGTTGCTACCGTCAGACCGGCATTGAAGACGTCTGCAGGTGAGGCCGTACCTCCTCCGGCACCGATCTGAAAAAGACTGTCCACCACGGCTTTGGCGAATGTCGGTCCTTGCGTCAGCACGAAGGCAAAGAATCCCACAAACATGATCCGCCTGACGAGCTCGGCGAACCAGCTGTCCAGTGATGCGGCCTGCAATGCCAACCAAACAGCGGCAATTCCAATCTCGATGGTGGCGAGAATCCAGAAGAGAGATTTCGCCGCGTCCATCACGGTGGTCTCCCACCCTTTGGCCGCGGTTGTAATCTGGGTCTGAAGAGACGTCAGAACAGAGCCTTCCTGCGCAAAAGCCGGGTGAGCAATCACGACAGGAACGGTGACAAGTAGCAGAGCGACCCGCAATTCGCTGTTGGAGATCGTCATTGGTTCACCATTCGACCTTCATCTTCTCTCCGCCAGAAGTCGGGTAGGTCTTCGACGAACCGAAAAATGTTGCGCGGAGGTGTTGCGCCTCCTGTTTCTCGGACATCAGGAACCATAGCCCGGCGCTGCCGACAGCGAGCAAAGATGCGACTGCGATCAAGATCAGCTTCGTTCTCACCATTCGACCTTCATCTTTTCGCCGCCGGAGGTGGACGGTGCTGCGCCGTTGAAGAATTCCTTCCGCCGAGCTTGTGCCAGATCCTTGTCGGTCTGCTCGCTTTGCAGCCACGTCCCCATCATCGTCATCTGCTGGGATACGAGACCACGCAGCTTTTGCGTTTGCGCAACCTGCTGCGCTGCAATCTCGTGGCCGACCTGGAGAGCTTTCATTTGGCCATCGGCCGATTCCGACATGTTTCGGAGCGAGTCCATCGTATCCTCCTCGCTGTCGAACTGCTCAGCCGTCAGGCTTGCGGCCTTGAGTGTGCTGGCGATGGTGTCGCGATTGGTATCAGACCAACTGGCATAGTTTGAGGACAGGTCTGTCCCGCTGGCGGCGGCAGTCTGTAGATCGGCATAGGATTGAAAGCGCTGCTTCAGCACATCATCCGCGCTCCCCATAGAGAAAGAGATGCTCTGTCCCTGATCGACGATATCCCGCAGCCGGTTGAGGTCGTTTTCGACTTGGCCCCAGATGTGATCGGGCAGCTGCGCCGTGTTTTGCAGCATATTCTCGTAGATGTTCAGCTGGTTTTGGATCTGCTCGGCCAACTGACTGATCTGTGTCAGCTGATTGTCGACTTGCAGGCCGGAGCTTTTAAGGAGGTCGACGAGCTGTGCATTGTTGGCAAGCTGTGTCCACTCGGTTGCAGCGCCCGTCGCTGAGCCGGCAAATGCTGGTGCCGAAGCGCAGACTGCAAAAGCTGCCACGATAGCGGTCGCGGATTTTCTTCTGAGCGATAGGATATGGTCAGGCATAGCGATTGATCCCTCTTTCATTGAGCCATTGGGTCGGCCAGTCTTTGCCGTAGGTTGAGAGAAGTTCCCGGATCCGAGCGAGGTCGGCTTTGCCGGAAGCACCGACGAAGGAGAGGGTGAGCGGCCCCAGCGCCATATCGAAAAGGCGGCGTCCGTCCGGCGACGTCACGTAATATTCCCGCTTTGGAATGGCGGCTGCGACGATTTCGATTTGGCGAGGATTAAAGCCGATGCGCTCATAGAATTCTCGTGTCCCGGACTCGCGTGCAGCCCCATTCGGGAGGCAGATCTTGGTTGGGCAGGATTCCTTCAGGACATCGATGATGCCCGAACGCTCTGCGTCCGAAATTGACTGAGTGGCGAGAACGACGGCGCAGTTTGCCTTTCGCAGCACCTTCAGCCACTCGCGGATTTTGTCGCGGAAAACCGGGTGGCCGAGCATCAGCCAAGCCTCATCGAGAATGATGAGGCTTGGTGCCCCCGTGAGCCGCTTTTCGATCCTGCGAAACAGATAGGTCAGCACGGGGACGAGATTTCGCTCGCCCATATTCATCAGTTGCTCGATCTCGAAGCACTGGAATTGACCGAGGGTCAGCGAATCCTGTTCAGCGTCGAGAAGCTGGCCCATGGGGCCGTCAACAGTATAGTGGTGCAGCGCGTCCTTGATCTCCCGCATCTGCACGCCACTCACAAAATCCGACAGCGACCGGCCTGGAGCCCCCGCCATCAAACCGATCTGCCGAGATATGGCGTTTCGGTGGTCCGGGTTGACCGTGACACCCTGCAGGGAGACGAGTGTTTCGATCCACTCGGAAGCCCAGGCGCGGTCGGTCTCGGTCGAGAGGTCGGAGAGAGGGCAAAAGGCAAGCCTAGCCCCCTCCCCTGCCTCGCCGCCGATTTCGTAATGATTACCATCAACGGCCAGCGTCAGCGGCAGAATAGAGTTGCCTTTGTCGAAGGCGAAAACCTGCGCACCCTTATACCGGCGAAATTGCGCTGCGATGAGCGCGAGAAGCGTTGACTTGCCGGAACCGGTTGGTCCGAAAATAAGCGTATGCCCGACATCATCCACATGAAGGTTCAGTCGGAAGGGTGACGATCCGGAAGCCACCTGCGTCAGTGGCGGCGCGTCCGGTGGATAGAACGGGCAGGGCGCAAGTGGACTGCCCGACCAGACGGAATTGAGGGGGATGAGGTCCGCGAGGTTGCGGGTGTTTATCAGCGGTTCCCGGATATTGCAGTACCAGTTGCCTGGCAGGCTCCCGAGGAATGCGTCCGTCGCATTCAACGTCTCGATCCGCGCGCCAAATCCCTCAGCCTGGATCAACCTTCGAACCGACTCAGCTTTATCGGCGAGCTTTTCTCTGCTCTCGTCGAATAGAATGATGACCGGCGTGTAGTAGCCATAAGCGACCAGCTGCGAAGAAGCCTCGGCGATCGCGTCTTCAGTCTCAGCGACCATGGCCATTGCGTCCTGGTCAACCGATCGGCTTTGCGTCTGGAAGAGTTGGTCGAAGAACGGCCGCACCTTCTGTTGCCATTTCTTGCGCGTGCGCTCCAACCGCTGTTTGGCTTCCTCGGCATCCAGAAAGATAAAGCGTGACGACCAGCGATAGGTGAGCGGCAAGAGATCGAGGCTATTCAAGATGCCTGGCCAGCTCTCGGCCGGCAAACCGTCGATCGCAATCGCGCTGAGGAACCGGTTTTCGACTTTCGGGGTAAGGCCGTGCTCTAGCTCCGCGGTCGCCAGCCAATCCAAATACATGGGAATTTCAGGCAGACAGACTGGGTGGTTTTCACCGGTGATGCAGAACCGGATGAACTGGAACAGCTCATCGTAGCGGGCAATGCGGGTGCCACCGCGTTCCGGCACCTCACGCGTCCGCATACGCTCAATGGAGATGACGTTGCCGAGGTATTGCTCAATCTCTCGGGTGGAGCGCCTGAAACTGTCGAGCACCGTGTCGGCATAGGTCGCCGTCCGGCTCTCAGTGTCCGAGTAGATATAACGCGTGACGCCAGATCGCCGGCGCTCGGGAGGGCGATATGTCAGGACGAGCGCATGCCGGCTCTCGAAATGCCCGCGCTCTTGTTCGAAGTGCTTGCGCCGCTCATCATCGATCATTCGAGTGACAGCATCGGGGAAATGACTGCGTTCCGCAGAAGGATAGTCAGTTGTTGGGATGCGCACGGCCTCGACCTGGATCATCCAGCCGGAACCTAGCCGTGAAAGGATCGTATTGATCTGACGGGACAGATCGTTGCGCTCGAAATCCGTGGCGCTCTCGGAGTCAGGGCCGGCAAAATACCACCCCGCCATGAGACTTCCGTCCTTGAGAAGAATGGTCCCATTGTCGACCAGTCCGGCATAGGGCACGAGATCGGCGAACGACGGTGCAGACGGGCGAAGGGAACACAAAGCGACCATCATGGCACCTCTAAAAACGCCGCCACGGCGAAGACGTGGGCAGGTAGTGATGCCGGTAGCGCAAATGCCGCACGTAGACATGACGCATGAGGGGATCGGATTTTGCCATCATGCGCAGTGCGCCGACGATCACGAACCAGATGGCGATGCCGAACAGCGCTGAATACAGGGTGAGCACGACGAAGATCAGGATGATCGCCACCAGCCCTGTGACAAGCAGGAGCTCTCGGTCTGCCCCCATCAGCAGATTCGGTCGTGAAAGAGCGCGGTGAATGCGATTGCGTTGGAGAGCGGAATGCGGCTCACCCATTGGCCCCCTCCCCTCTTGCAACGGACATCGGCTGGGAAACGGTCCCTGGCAAACTTGTGGCAGTGATGCCGATCGACGCGCCGGTCGCACCGAACAGTCCGACAATCGTCGTCGCCCCCAGCAGGATACCGGCGACCAGTACGATGTAGACGAGGCGTCGCGCGAAATCGTTGAGCTCGCCGCCGAAGATCAGCATTCCGCCGGCGATCGCCATGGCGGCGAGGGCAATTGCTCCTGCGACTGGCCCAGTGATGGATTCCTGAATCTGTTCAAGCGGCCCCTCCCAGGGAAGACTCCCACCGGAACTGGCAAGGGCTGGCGCGGCAAGCGCCGCGCAGAACATCGCAGCGAGCAGTCCGAGGCGAAAAGAGCGATTATGCAGCATGAATGTCCTCATCAATTTGAGCGTAATGTTCGGTCTGGTACCGGCTACCGCTGAAGCCCTCGACATTGATGACCTCTCGTACCCGTCTCCCCCTCCCCGCGCGCTCGATCGAGATGACAAGATCAACGGCCTCGCCGATCACAGCCTGCATCGGTTGCTGGCTGACCTCGGCGGTCAGTTGCTCCAGACGACGCAAGGCGGACATGGCGGTATTGGAGTGGACGGTGGTGACGCCACCGGGATGGCCAGTATTCCAGGCTTTCAGCAGCGTTAGTGCGGCGCCGTCGCGGACTTCGCCAACGATGATGCGGTCGGGACGGAGGCGCATGGTGCTCTTGAGCAGTCGCGCCATATCGATCGTGTCACTGGTATGCAGGCACACCGCATTCTCTGCCGCACACCGGATTTCCGCAGTATCTTCAAGAATGACCATGCGGTCGTCCGGAGCTGAGGCTATGATTTCGGCAATTACGGCATTGGCCAGTGTCGTTTTGCCCGAGCCAGTTCCGCCCGCAATTACGATGTTAAGCCGATTGGCGATTGCGCTCCTAATGACTGCGGCTTGGGCCTCCGTCATCACCTTGTCAGCGACATAATCGTCAAGCGGGATCAGCCGTGACGCTCGCCGCCGGATCGTGAACGTTGGGGACGCAACAACCGGGGGCAGCAGCCCTTCAAAGCGGTGCCCGCCAATGGGAAGTTCGCCCGAAATGATCGGCCGCTCTTCGTCCGCCTCAGATTGAAGAGCGTGTGCGACGGAGCCGATGACTGTTTCCGCTGCTGTCGCCGCCATCTCACCCGCGGGCGCAATGCCCTGCCCTAACCGCTCGATAAAAACTCTGCCGTCTGGGTTGAGCATGATCTCGACGACCCCAGGGTCGTCGAGGGCGATACATAGACGATCGCCCAGTGCTTCTTGAAGCTTGCGCACAAGGCGGGAATGCGACTGAAGCATTGCGACGTTCTCCTCGCTGATTGATTTGGGGGAGAAAAAAGCGGGACGGCACCAAGCTGTCCACGTACAAATTTGTACCTCGCGATTCTCTGTCGTTTCCTGCACGGTGGCGCAAGTCGGAGAGACGGCCTGTCGGCGTCTTGAATATTTGCGAACAGATTGTAAGGGAAGGAGATTTTGGACGGGAATTTATACCAGGCTAAATCTCTGGAAACGTTGAAAAAAAAGGCGGCACAGTTTGTTGCATCAAAATGCGTTAAGGTTTTGTTAACCCTATTTCTCTTGCGGACAGACGGGAATCGTGCGCTATCTTCAGACGGTAATAGCGCGTCTGACGCTGATAAACCGTCTTGAACCTGAGGCTAAAGTGAACGTGATCGACAGGCACATCAGTAGGGCAGCAACGTCCGCACATATTACGCAGCGCGCGGAAGCTCTATCCGCGAGACTCCGTGCGGTCGGTGAACGCGCCTTTCCCCCGACCGCGCAGAAGTCGCTTCGGTCGTTCACCTCTGGGGAGGTAGCCGAGATCGTTGGTGTTTCGGATGGCTACCTGCGTCAACTCTCCCTGGATGGCCTCGGCCCGGCACCTGATATCGGGACCGGTGGCCGACGCTCCTATACACTTGAACAAATCAATGGCTTGCGGCAGTACCTCGCCGAGGCACGCCCCAAGGAAGCAGTGCGTTTCTGGCCCCGTCGCCGGGAGGGTGAAAAACTTCAAATCATCACTGTCGCCAATTTTAAGGGTGGCTCGGCCAAGACCACGACATCTCTATATCTCGCGCAGGGTCTGGCGCTCCAGGGTTATCGAGTCCTTGCCATAGATCTTGATCCCCAGGCCTCGCTCTCCGCGATGTTTGGTTATCAGCCGGAATTCGATGTTGCGGAGAATACCACGATATACGGCGCCATCAGGTATGATGACCAGCGTGTGGCGATGAAAGATGTGATCCGCAAGACCTACTTCACGGGCATTAGCATCGTTCCCGGCAATCTTGAGCTGATGGAGTTTGAGCATCAGACCCCGCGATTTATGCTTCAGAACCGAGGACGGCCAGAAGATTTGTTTTTCAGGCGTGTCGCAAGCGCCATTGATCAGGTCAAAGACGAGTACGACATTGTCGTTGTTGACTGCCCTCCTCAGCTTGGCTTCCTCACCATGGGTGCTCTGAATGCAGCGACAGGAATGATTGTCACCGTCCACCCACAAATGGTGGACGTAGCTTCCATGAGCCAATTTCTCCTAATGACGTCCGATCTTGTCTCCGTAATCGAAGAGGCGGGAGGTAAGCTCGACTATGATTTTCTGAGGTTCCTTGTGACCCGCCATGATCCCCGAGATGTACCTGAACAGGAAATCGTCGGTTTACTTCGGGACGTATTCGGTACCGATGTGATGGCTGCGGCAGCATGGAAATCGACCGCGATTGCTAATGCCGGTTTGACCAAGCAATCTCTTTACGAGTTGTCGCGTGGCGCGGTCGGTCGATCGACCTATGATCGAGCGATGGAATCCATCAGTGCCGTGAATCACGAAGCTGTCGGCCTAATCAATGAAGTGTGGGGTAGATGATGGTGCTCCACTCTCAAAAGAATCAATCGCTTAACTTGTTGTCAGCTGACGACGTGATGTCGTCGGGGCTAGTAGTTAAACGTTCTGATTGGGGAAATGATAGATGAGCAAACGGACTCAATCAGTTCGCAATCTCTTTGCCGCAGGGCCTGATGAGGCGCCGACCGTGGACACACGTCAACCAATGCAGCGCGTAGCTTCAGGAGCGGTTCGGTCGTTGAAGGACACTTTTTCGGAAGTTGAGAGGGACTACGAAGAACTCAAGCAAAAAGTTGCTGACGGCGCTCTTCCGATTGACCTCGATCCGTCTCTTATCGACCCATCCCCCTTCGCCGATCGTTTTGCGGATCAGGATGCTTCGGCTGTCGAAGCTCTCAAAGCCTCTTTCCTTGAGCACGGGCAAGAAATACCAATTCTAGTACGGGCTCATCCGACTGAGATTGGCCGTTATCAGATTTCTTATGGCCATCGTCGCGTACGAGCTGCCACTGAGCTTGGTCTTAAGGTCAAGGCTTACGTGCGCGAACTTAGTGACGATCGCCTTGCTGTCGCCCAAGGCATTGAAAATTCAGCTCGTGAAGATCTTACTTTTATAGAGCGTTCAATGTTCGCGCTGAAACTCGAGGAAGGCGGGTTTGAGAGGACTCTCATTCAAACCGCGTTGTCGGTTGATCGGCAGGAAGCATCCAAGCTCATCAGCGTAGGCCGCGCAGTTCCTGGTTGGCTGGCCGAAGCGATAGGCCGGGCTCCGAAGATAGGTCGCCCGCGGTGGCAGGAGCTTGCTGACGGTCTGAAAAATGCAGGAGCGGAAAGCAAAGCGCGCAAGGCTACAACTGACAAGTCTTTTGGTCACAAGACTTCCGATGATCGCTTTATCGCGGTTCTTCGCGCGATAAAGGCGATAGATAGACCGAGCGCGGAAAAGACGCCGGTACTTTCCGCAAAGTCTGCCGAGGGTACTAAGATCGCTACCCTCGCGGTCTCCGGCAGGGTTTGTAAAATTGAGATTGATAGAGATCGGGACGAGGCGTTTGCCAAGTTCGTGATGGATCGAATTCCTGATCTTTACGAGAAATTCCGGCAGACCGAGCCCGGATCCGAAGGTTAGAGAAGGAAGAAACCGCAAAAGAAAAAGGCCCCCAAACGTTGCCGTCGTGGAAGCCTCTCTCATTGGTCTAAGCAGCCTGAGAATCGCATTTCCATGAATCCCAGTCAATAGTCTTTGGCACCGATTTGGTGAGCTGATTCCTTTTGCCGATCGAAAGGTGAAAGAAAAATGCGAAGTGGAAGTGTAACGACGCCATTCGGGCGGCGGCCGATGACGCTTGCGTTGGTCAGGACCCAATTCCAGGCAGCGGACATCCGTAAGGGAAAAGTTGCGGACAAATGGAAAGTATACCGCGATGCCTGCGAAGCACGCGCGCTACTTGGCCTGCGCGATAGAGCGCTTGCTGTGCTCAACGCTCTCCTGTCGTTTTATCCAGAGACGGACCTCAGCGAAGATGCGAACCTTGTGGTCTTTCCGTCTAATGCTCAACTGAGCGCACGAGCGAACGGCATCGCGGGCACGACTCTGAGAGAGAACTTGGCTGTATTGGTGGGTGCCGGACTGATAAATCGTAACGACAGTCCCAATGGTAAACGCTACGTGAGACGTGGCAAGGACGGCGAGGTGGAGACAGCATATGGGTTCAGTCTTGCCCCATTGCTTGCGAGGGCGGAAGAACTTGCTCTCATGGCGCAGCGGGTGGCCGAGGAGGCACGACGCTTCAAGGTAGTTAAGGAGCGGACGACTATTGCGCGCAGGGACGTGCGTAAGCTTATCACGGCTGCTGTTGAAGATGGTGCGCCTGGCGACTGGGCGACGATGGAGACAATCTACATAGGGGCCGTAGCAAGGCTTCGGACCGCCAAGTCGATTGAGGCCCTTGAATCGATCCTGGACGAACTAGAACTATTGCGCGAAGGTGTACTCAGCGTATTGGAAAGCAACATCTTTTCACAAAAAACCGCTACCAATGACAACGAAATCCGTCAGCACATACAGAATTCAAATACCGAATCTATAAATGAATTTGAACCTAGCTCAGAAAAAGAGCAGGGTGGGAAACCGATGTTGAAGTCAGACCGACTGGCCGAGCCGCTAAAGAGTTTCCCTATTGGTTTGGTGATGCGAGCATGCCCTGAAATTGCGGCCTATGCGCCTGGAGGCCAGGTCCAGAGTTGGAGGGACTTGATGTCCGCGGCAGTCGTGGTTCGGTCGACCTTGGGAGTAAGCGCTTCAGCTTATCAGGATGCTTGCGAGGCAATGGGCGCAGAGAATGCGGCCGTCGCGATGGCGGCGATACTTGAGCGAGCTGGGCACATCAATTCCGCTGGTGGCTATCTCCGCGATCTTACCTCCAGAACGCGCCGCGGTGAATTTTCGCTCGGCCCGATGATAATGGCGCTTTTGAAAGTGAACTCTGGCGGGGCTATAAGTGCGTGATGTTCCCGATACCAGGAGCTTTCGGAAGCCGTCGATTGTAGTCAGCTGACTACAAACTAACCCCCTGTTGCAGCTAAGGTTTCTTAATCACCTGCGACGTCCATATTCAGGAGTCAAAACAGACGTTTGCAACTGAAATAGACGAACGTATTTCGAAAGTGGTACCAGCGGTCCTTTTTTCCGCCGCGCGGTAGGGTAGATAGAAGCTTCAGATTGCTTTGGGAAACAGAGCGGCGAAATGCGCGTTGAGCATGACCTTCGTTTATCAGCTCGTTTTTCCCAACGCCACGGAAATACGGTTTCAGTGAACATGCTGCCATTGCCGTCCGGAGGACGACGGTTCCCTTATAACAATCGCGTAGCCCGGCCGCTCCGACGGGTCGCGTTGTTGTAGTAGCTTGACGCCTGCTGCACCGATCGGTGGCGCGACTGCTCCATCGCCTCCGGCAAAGGAACGCCCCGGTTTGCGGCTTCGGTCAAATAGCCCGACCGCAACCCGTGCGCGGAAAACTCCCCCGCCTCCAGCCCGGCCATCGTCGCCCGCTGTTTGACAATATCGTTGATCGCCTTCGGATCGAGCGCCCGACGGGAAACATTCCCCCAGCGATCAATCGCCCGAAACACACTGCCACTTTCAATCTTGGCGGCAACAAGCCAGGCGCTCAGGGCATCAACCGGCCGGCCGGTCAGAAAGACAACTTCATCGCTGTCGCCGCTGCTGGTCTTTGTGCGGCCGAGATGGATTGACAGCGAGGGCAGGGGAGCCCCGCCCTCAACGGCGATCGGCGGCTCAGTCGTCAACTGTTCCCTGCGCAGCCCGGCAATCTCGCTGCGACGGCGCCCACCCGACGCAAAGCCAACCATCAGGATGGCGCGATCGCGGATGTCACGAAGGCTCTCGCTGGCACAAGTGGCTAGCATTTTTGCCATGATGTCTCCAGTGACCGCCTTGGCGCTCTTGCGGCGGCGTTGGCGTGGCACGGCACGAACGGCGAGCCGGATTGCGGACTTAAGGGCAGGGGAGGCAAAAGCGCCGTCGAAACCGCGCCACTTGGTCAGTGTCGACCAGTTGGCCAGACGCCGGCGCACGGTATCGGGCGCGTGCGGCCCGGTTGATCTGAGAAAGCCGCCATCTCGAAGGGCCTGGTCAACCTCAGCCGGCATGCCATGGTCCGGATCGGTTTCGCGCCTCGCTGGGTCCCAGAGGTGATGGGCGACAAACTTAAGGAGCAGCGCCTCGGGCGCCGGCCAGGGAAGGGCGCCGCCAGTCGCGGCGTGCGACCAGGCTTCGAGATAGCCGAGATCGGAGGTCAACGCCCGCAGCGTATTCTCACCCATACCTTCGTTGATCAGGTGACGCAGGGTCTCGACGTCCTGGTCGGTCAGGATTTCGGCAAGCTTGTCACGTCGGTCGATCGGCAGCACCGACGCGATGGTGTCGAGCTGTTCGGCGCGGTTTAAAACATTCTGGGTGACAGACGATACCGACAAGGTCTTTTTCGTCATAGGACCTGTCCAATGCTAAATGTGCGTTTGCAAAAGTTACGGAAAGCCCGTATATTCCGGAACAAAGGAGTTCTGCCATGACCTCGACCGTGACAGCAGCAGCCGTTTCCAAGAATTTTGGCGCCTATCAGGATGCCGCAGTCCGCGAGCCGGTGATTATCACCAAGAACGGCCGGCCGCGCACGGTTCTGATCGCCTATGAGGACTATCTGCGTCTGGCCAGACGCGACCGTCGCGTAGATCTCACCACGGCGATGAGTGACGATGAACTTGCCGCCATTGAAGCGTCTCAGATGGAGTCGGGTCTCGATCATCTCAACGCCGAACTGCTGACGGGCAAACATGCTGCCGACTGAACCAAAAGTCGGTTGGGTCTTTCGTTATTCCTATCTCTGGCACTGGCAGCATCTCGAAGGCCGGGAGGAGGGCGACAAGGACCGCCCGGCGCTGGTGTTGGCGATTGTTGCGACCTTGGACGATGGCACGCCCGCAGTCCGTGTCCTGCCGATCACGCACTCGCCGCCCTCTGATCCGAGTGACGCGATCGAAATCCCGCCGGCGACAAAACGGCGTCTTGGACTGGACGACGAACGATCCTGGATTATCCTGACGGAAAGCAACCGGTTTGTCTGGCCGGGACCGGATGTCCGGCCCGTTGACAGCGAAACCGGCTACCTTGGCCCTTTGCCACCGGCATTGTTCAACGAGATCAAGCGCCGCTTTGTCGAACTGGCGCGCGGCCAGCGTCATCGCGCCACGGGCCGCAGCGAATAGCGGCTTAGCTGTGGTCGCGGATCTTGGCTGGCCGCGTCTTTGATCTGCAATATCGAGCAAAATGGGTCCTTTGTGACCATCCTAGCGCCCAATTTTACCGATTTGCGGTCTCAAATCAATCACTTCCGATAAGGGTTACTTATCGGGGGTCAGAAGCCGCAGGCCCATTTGTCAGAAGTATAGAACTCTAACAGGTATATAGATTTCCCTTAACGAATCATTTACCATAATTTCAATGGTTTACGATCTCGCGAAATTGCCCCTCCAGAGCCTGTTGAGGCCGGTCTCAGAAACAGGCGTCGCACTTGCTCGTCTTGACGAGCGCATCGCCCGTTCTCCCGTTGGCGGGGGCTTTCTCGAGCGTTCCCATTTCCTCGAGGCCCATGCCTCGCTCTGGGTCGACGGTGAACTTGTCCATTTGGAGGACCTCGTTCTGCACGACGCCCTTCGCGACATCCGCGCACCCACCCACGAACTCACCATCGCCCGCGACATCCTGAAAACCCGCCGTCGCATCGCCGCCCATCCCCCGGCCTGGGCGCTCTCTGCTCAAGGCCTCGCCTCCCTCTGCGGGCAGGCGTGGCCTGCAGCATCGTCGGGTGTCGACGGAGAGAGTTTGCCGGATGGCAATGTTGTCAGCGACACTCGGGGTGGGGTAGGGGAGGCCGAAGATCCTGATGCCGACGGTCTTAGTGATGCGTTTGCCGCGATCGATGCGGTTCTTGCCCGCTCGGACGCCGCGATTGAAGAAGCGAAGAAGCCGGGGGGCGCGAAAAACGCTTCGGACAAGGATCCGTTCGTCTACGACCTCGACTGGGATGAGGACGAGCGGCTGGCGGAGTGGCAGGCCGTGCTGACGCGGTCCCAGGATCTGCCGCCGGTCCTGCAATCCATCGTGGCGCTCGACGCCTGGAATGAAATCGCCGTGCTCCAGCATGCGCCGTGGCTCGGTCGGCTGCTGGCTGCCTCGATCCTGCGCGAGAGCGGCGTCACCACCGGTGGCCATCTCGCAGCGATCAATGTCGGGCTCAAGGCTATTCCCGTCGATCGGCGCCGGCATCGTGATCGCGAGACGCGGTTGCTGGCGATTTCAAGGGCGTTGGTGATTGCCGCCGAGACGGGGCTGAAGGAGCATGATCGCCTGGTGCTGGCGCGGCAGATGATGATGCGCAAACTTGAGGGACGCCGGACGTCATCGAGGCTGCCGGAGCTTGTCGAGCTCGTTATGGCGCGGCCGCTGATCTCGGCCGGCATGGTGGCAAAGACGCTTGAGGTCACACCGCAGGGAGCGCGCCGGATCGTTCAGGAGCTTGGTTTGAGGGAGATGACCGGGAGAGGGAGGTTTCGGGCGTGGGGGATTGTCTAGAATGGGTCAGAACGAGATGAAATCGAACGACAGGCCTTGCGCTATCTATAATTCGGTCCTATCTTTCGGGGTGAATTAGGAGGCGTTCGGATGGAACATCTGACAACGGCACAGGCGGCTTTTGTGGTGGGCGCGCCGCTGGACATCTTCAAGAAGGTTGTCGAGCGCGCGCCGATTAAGCCGCAACTCGTGAAGCGAGGTGGTCGAAGCATTCGGCAGTTCGGTCAAGCTGAGCTGGTGTTTCTCCATGCCTATGACGAACTCAAACTGGCGCTGACGCCCAAGAGCCAATCCGAGTTCTATGAGGCGTTGCGGACGACATCCCTGAAGCGCAGTCTCGCGAAGGAAGTCGTGTTCGGCAAACAGCGCTACGACATCGGTCAGCACCTAGTCTTCGTCGAGCGCAAGCTGAAGGAACTCGAGAAGCTCACCGATCAGGTCGACCTATCCGGGAAGGAGCCGGTCATCCGAGGCACGCACATCGAGGCGCATCGGATCGCTGCTCTTCTCAACGCCGGCGCCACGGTCGAAGAGATTCTTCGCGACTATCCCTCCTTGAAGGAACAACAGGTCGTGGCGGCGCGCGTCTATGCGGAGGCGCATCCGAAGGCGGGCCGGCCGTACCCGAAGCAAACGGCAAAAGCCGCCATGCGCGCAGCCGATCTTAGCGCGCTGGATGACTGAGCTTGAAATACCTGCTCGATACAAATGTCCTGAAAGAGATTGGTCGACCCGAACCGCACGAGAATGTCGCGGCTTGGCTCGATACTATCGATGATTACCGATCTCGCCATCAGCGTGATCTCGGTTCGAGAGATTTCGAAAGGCATCGAGAAGAAGCGTACGACCGATGACGTCGTGGCGAACGCGATCGCCAAGGCTGCCGACGCAATCTTCGCGGCTTATCAAGGTCGTATTCTCCCCGTCGACGAGCCTGTCGCACGCCGTTGGGGTCAGATGCTCGGTCAATCAGATAAGAATATCGACGATACCGGCTTGGCCGCGACAGCGCAGGTGAATGATCTTATCATGGTGTCACGCAACGTCGCGGATTTTCAGGGCCGGGGCGTCACGGTCCTTGATCCGTTCAAGAAGCCTGCCAGATCTGTGCCCTCCCAAGATGTGGCACGATGAGCTTCGACCGGATCGGATAAGATATCTAAATTATCTCAGCCATCCACAATTCTGCGGAACGGATCACCAAACACGTGCAGGGCTAGGAAGCGTGCAGGATCATATCCCGTTGCTTTTCCTACGTCCTGATTGGCTTTGAAGACCGCGTCTATTACCTGATCTCCAGCATCCCAACGTTCCAGGAAGGCCGGAAACCACCTCGGTGTAATCGACGAAGCGAGGGGCCACGGTGACGCCACAACCGTGGAGCATCCTCGGTCCAACAACTGACGCGTAAGCCCAATTGTCATGTTTGCCGCAGGGTGCTTGTCGCTACGGCCGCCGCTGCAGACAAACAAAACCACGACTCCTACATTGCGAAGAGCGTCTGCCAAGTCAGACGCAAGAATTCGCAAATTGCCTTCATCGGAAACCTGGTGAAAAAACGGTTCTCCATCCGCTACGCTGCCGTGGGCGGCTATCACCACAAGCTGCGAGCCGGCGAGGTCCTCCGGGAGCGCCGCAGCGGTATTGAGGGATATATTGCTCGCCTCGAAAGTTGGCTGTAACCAACGCCCTATGCTGCTCAGCGTGCCTTCTTGATTCAGATCCGCGGAAATCCATGCCTTTCTGGTTCCATTCGATTGCAGCGGCTGTGTGCGGGCGCTTTCCAACCAAGAGAGCGATGGCGCGGAAGCGATGGCACGGCTTCGCCCCGCGAAGTCGTTGTCGACCCAGAGCAAATTGAAGGCCAGCTGCTGGAGCTTGCTGTCGGTGACAAAGACAACCTTGTCCGGCAGCGGTGTCGATAGGCCAAGCCTTTCCGTCGACGTGTAAAACAGGTTCGCTGTTTTCTCATCGACGCCGTATCGATACGGGAATTCTTTGCTCCACTGTCGGTAATCTGACACGGAAAACGTGTTTGAGGGTTCGACACCTGGCGTGGATGCGGCCCCATTCTCCGCATCGAGCCGGATCAACCGGTCTTTCGCATCGATACCGATCATGACGAAACCAGCTCCCGCCGAATGTCTTTCCAGCATCGAAAGTGGTTCCTCTGGCCCTTTGAGGGCCGAAACCGGTTCGGATGTGGCCTGCCAGCCAGGTTTGGGCAACGCCCTGTCGGAAAGGAGTTCAATTGCGAGTGCAACGCCGAGACTCGACGAAGCGTCGGCTTCGTGGCCAAGAAGCTTTTTGACCACCGGCACCATCTTGCCCGAATCAAAGCCGGAATCCTCCGAATGTCGGGATAGTTCTATGCGCTCGTGAACCGCAAAAATCTGGTCGGCCGTCGGTCTTGCGGAGGCTGCCGCACGGGTCAACTGTTCGATCGGACCCTTAAGCCGCTCGACAAGGGTGTCAAAGAGCGCCTCGTCGTCAGGATCGACGTCTATCCCGGCCTCGCGCGCCCAAGCCAAAATTTGACCGAGTATCAATGTTACAGGTGCATGGTCGCCGGCGTACGATGCCGCGCGTCTTCCTAGGTCTACGGCGTCCTGCAGGAGGGCCGGCAACCTCGCACGAAATTCGTTCGCGTCGCGAAATCCCCCTTTCAGTTTCAGCTGGAGCGCAAGCAAATCGAGTTGAATGTCGTTTCCGTCAGAAAGCCCGAGTTCATCGAGAACCATGCGGGCATGTTCGGCCATGTGCTCTGCTGCTTTGATGAGCCCAACGTCCCGGAACGTCCCGGCAAGACCGTACATCTCAATCCAAAGCTGGTGCAGCGAAACCGGTCCGGCGAGCTTGGCCGCACACGCAAACGCGACTAAAGCTTCGATAGCATTACCCGAGCGCCGATAGACGTCACCGAATACCCCCCATGCAATACGTTGGCGTACGGGGTCCAAGCCAGAGCAGAGAAGAGCGTGCTCGGCATAATCTCGCGCCTCCTGGACTTTGCCGCGCCGCGAAAGCTGGATGGCGCCGACACCCATAAGTTCCAGGTCAGCTGGACCTAGTGATTCCGACATGGCGATGCTGACACCGATGCTTAACCAGGCTTTGAATTCCGCCAAATCGTCATCGGTTTCTGCGTCCTCCGCCAGCTGAGGTAGCATGGCCTTGAACGTAGCCACCAATCGATCGCCACTGCACGGGAGATCTTCGCTCGGAAACCTCGTTTTGCCGAGTGTAATGGGCGCTTCCCGTTCGAGCCACGCGAACGCGGCGCGGTGAAACGCCTCAAACGTCTTGAACTCTTCAGGGCTGATTGCGTCGACGTCGTCAGCCTGCTGGAAGTCTATCTCGCCGGCATAAGAAGACAGAATGATGCTGGCGATTAGCGCAATTCCGCTTTGCCCAGCGACTTGCAGATCGAGAATCCGAGCTATTAACAACCTCAATCTGCCTTCCGCAGGGTGTGTCGCGGCGTAGCGGAGGGGAATCTCGACTGCCTCCGTCAATCGTTCTGGCTCGACGAGCGCTCCGATGTTCCCCCGTGATTGCAGTAGTATTTGTTCCATAACGTCGACGGTAAGAAACGCCTTCCAACGCGGCGGCGACGGATTTTTATGCGCCGTAACGAGGTCGAACGCATGGAGGATCAATCCCCGCCGGAGTGCGTCTTGCACCAATGTCTGCTCGATCGTCTCCGCTCGTTGCGGATAGGCGAGCGTCAGATGTCGCCCAACGGTCGGATAGTCGGGGGGAGTTGGCGAGCTCAATTCGCCGGCAAATGCATCATAGAGCGCGGTCAGTTCGGGTTCTGCCTTACGCGATGCGAGGATAGCCGACGCATCGGCAAACCTCCCCGCCGATTTGTGTTCGGCGAATGTGCGATCGGCGAGGACTGGTGCATTTGGGTGGTGCTGCCTGAGCCGTGCTTCAATCGTTTGTTCCAAATCCGCCGCATCTAAACGGCTTGCCGTGCGAAGAGCGGTCTGGAGGTTCTCCATGGTTGAAAGGCTTGGTGCGCAAAGGCGCAGCAACCGCACCGCAAGAGCGCCCGCGCCAGCCTCCTCGGCGATCTTCGCCATCGCGAGTACGACCGGAGGATTCGATTTCTCATCAAGAGGCAGGTTTTCCAGTTCATGCAGAGTCTGGCCGGTGAGGCCTGCAAGATGTAGCAACTGGATTCTGAGATTTGGCTTCTCATCATCGAAGTTGGCGGGGAGCGTATCGACTTCCTGCAGCGCAACGCCCAGACGGCCTTCCCGTACTAAGCTGCTCCACTGCAAAGCCCGTACGGAGAGTTCACTCTGGAGATCGTTTTCAGCTGTTGCCAGGTAGACGTCTACGTCATCGTGGACATCGTGCAACATGTCTTGAAGAGCTGTTTGCACGGGAGCGAAGTGCCCGACATCGATCAAAAAATAGCTGCTGAGCCTCTCGCGCAAGCACGACGCGAGGTGAGCGATTTGCGGTACCCAGAAGTTCTCCTCCAGAGAGGATGCAGAGCCTATTTCATCGGGTGCAATCGGTCTCACAAGAGGGGAGCGGAAAAGAGCCGCATTCAGTATGATCATCGCGCTGTACGGTTGCCGTGCTGACATGCTCTCCACGAGGGCTAGGGTATCGTGGTTTTCAAGTTCGATGATCTGGCTCTCAGCGGGATCGACGCGTCCGGGATATCTCGCTATTGCTGCTTTCATAGCCTTGTCGAGGGTGGCCTTCCCGCCAGCCTGATCGCACGACACTGCCGGAGCCAGCACGAGAAATCCGGAGAACGGGTGTTCACGATCGGACGTCAGCCAAGACAAAATTCCATCGATGTACAGATATAAGCGAGACGGAAGATCGTCGTTGCCCAGGCACATTATATCGCTACCGGTGCTCGACGTCCGACTAGCGAATATCGGTCGTAGATCGTTAGAGACCGGTCGCGGCGCGGCCTCGTTTGTATTTTCTGACGACGCTTTGCCATTGGCATCCATGTGGTAACTCCGGCGATCAGCTTCCAAGGTTGGGCCAACCAGATTGGTTGGACGAAAAAGTGACCCAGTTCCAACGCTCGAATAGGGGCGTCAGGAGCCAATTGCGCGATTGTATTTGCTTGAATAGGTAATGAAAGTCACATCAACCTTGAACGTCAGAAAAATGTGTATTATTTTCTGACGCATGAAAACCATCACGTCTGTCCCGGATCAGATCATGAAGCGCGCCCGCGCGCGCGGGCGCGGCGTCGTCTTCACGCCAAGTGATTTTCTGGACGTGGCCGGGCGCGCGGCAGTCGACCAAGCCCTCTCCCGATTGGTCAAGATCGGGAAACTCCGTCGCCTGGCGCGAGGCCTTTACGACTTCCCGAAGGTTCATCCACAGCTTGGCCCGCTATCGCCGGCCCCTGATGATGTCGCCCACGCATTGGCGCGCGAGACCGGGTCGCAGCTGCAGATTGCGGGCGCGCGGGCGGCGAATGCCCTCGGTCTCTCCACGCAGGTCCCGAGCAAAAGCACCTATCTGACCAACGGTCCCTCGCGCCGGGTCGTGTTGGGCAAGCGGGTGGTCGATCTGCGTCATGCCTCGCCGAAGCATCTGATTGCTCCAGGCAGTGATGTCGGCACCGTCGTGCAGGCTCTTCGTCATGTCGGGGCGGTGCGTGCGGCCGATGTTGCACAAATCGCGGCGCGCCGTCTGTCGGCCAATGACAAGAAAAAGCTTGCCTCAACTGCAGTCCAGGCTCCCGCTTGGATGCGGCCGACGCTCGTCTCGATCGCCAATGCAGCATCCGGTGAGCTCGATGGATGAGGTCCCCCTCCTTCCGGCAGATGACAGGGCACCCAATAGCTTGCGCAGTTTGGTGGGCGCCGCGGGTCAGCAAGCGACCCTACGGTCGCGCGGGAGTATACAAACTGGCGGTCCCTATGGGCGCTAGTTACCCGACCAGGATCATCCTCGCTTTCCGGAGCGGTGGCGTCTGCGCCTTTCCGAAATGCGACAAGCACCTCACCTACGACGCGAAGGTCGGCGATGACACCTATGTCGGCGAGGCGGCCCACATTCGCGGCGAGAAGGCGACCGCCGCACGCTACGATGCCTCGATGACCGATGAGGAGCGCGACAACGTGCGAAACCTCATCTATCTCTGCACGGATCATCATACGATCATCGACAAGGTCGAGGCCGATTGGCCGACTCCGACGCTTCTGGCTCTGAAGGAAAGTCACGAGAAGCAGGTTCGTCAGGCGATGGAGGAAGCCTTCGCTGACGTCGCCTTTCCGGAACTGCAAAACGCCGTGTCCTGGGTCTCCAAGCAGGCGCCCGCCATCAACGGGTCGTTCGACCTGATCGCGCCGGACGAGAAGATCAAGAAGAACGCGCTCTCGAACGGGGCGCGGCACATTATCGCCGCCGGCCTGACCGCACGCGTGACCGTCGGTGAGTATATCGAGGCCGAAGCACAGCTTGATTCCGATTTCCCAGAGCGACTGAAGGCCGGCTTCCTCGAAGAATATTATGCGCGGCGAAAGGAAGGCCATAAGGGCGACGAACTATTCGAGCTGATGTGCGCCTTCGCCCAGCGCGGTCTGAAACGTCAGGCGGACAAGACCGCAGGGATCGCGGTGCTGGTCTACTTGTTCGAAATCTGCGATGTGTTCGAGAAATGATCCTTCCAACCAAACACATCCCGCAGAAAGAGGCGCTGATCGGAGTCGGCGCAACCCTTCTGGCGCACCTAGGCGGGCCAATGACGGTCTCCGGCCTGTGGGAGCGTCTCCGCTCAGAGCCTAACGTCGGTACGTTCGAGCGCTTCGTCCTAGCCTCCAACCTGCTCTATCTCATCGGCGCCATCGACATCAAAGACGGTCTGATCGTCAGGACCGCATCATGATCCGAGCCGTACGCGCCAACCAGAAGGGCTTTCACGCTGCCGCGTTTAAGGCTGGCATCAATCTTGTTCTTGCCGACCGCTCCTCGGCAGCCGGGGACAAGGACACGACGAACGCCCTTGGGAAGTCGACGCTGATCGAAATCATCGACTTCTGTCTGGCGAGCAACCCCTCGCCCGGAAAGGGCCTGCGCATCGAAGCCTTGCAGGGCTGGGCCTTCACCCTGGAGCTGACCATCGGTGGCAATGACGTCGCCGTAACGCGGTCTCCCGACGCGCCCGGGTTCTTCGCCGTCGAAGGATCGACCGTGGGGTGGCCTGTGCAGCCGGCCCCAAACAAGGACGGCATGCCAGGGCTCGACACGAAAAAGTGGCGAGCAGTGCTCGCCTGGGCGTTGTTCGGGATTAGCGACCTCGCATCTGAGTCCGGATACAAGCCGTCTGCCCGGTCGTTGCTATCCTATTTCGCGCGAAACCAGGCTGTTGCCTACAACACCCCGTTCAAACATTTCGACAATCAGAAGACCTGGGACATTCAGGTCCACAATGCCTTCCTGCTTGGGCTCAACTGGGAGAAGGCGGCCGCCTGGCAGCAGCTGAAGGATCAGAAGAACGCGCTTGATGCGCTGAAGCAGGCGATCAAGACAGGCGCGGTCGATGGTGAGCTTGCTTCCCTCGGTGAGCTTGAGGCCGAACGCCTGCGTCTCACCACGCAGCTTGAGCGGGAACGCGAAGCCCTGTCCACCTTTCGCGTTTTGCCGCAGTATCGCGAGATCGAGGCACAGGCGAACATTCTCACAAGCGAGATCCACGGCTTGGTAAACGCTAATATCGTGGATAAGCGCCGACTTGAGCGTTATCGCGAGTCAGTGGTGAACGAGGATGCACCGACGGCGGATCGTCTCGAAGCTCTGTATAACGAAGCCGGAATCGCGTTACCGGGCGCCGTTAGGAAAACTCTCGCTGATGCTCGCGCATTCAACGAGAAGATCGTCGCCAACCGCCGCGAGTTCATTGCCAGCGAGATTACCGCGCTCGAAGCTGCGGTGGTAAATCGCGATGCTCAGGTTGTCACTCTGACCGATCGACGCGCCGGTTATCTCGGCGCCCTGGCCGGACAAGGCGCCCTGGAGGAACTCACCCACCTGCAGGAACTCCACGCTGCGACGCGTCTCAAGGTGGATGAGCTGACCAACAGGATTACCCAGCTCCGCCAGATGACCACCAAGTCGGACACGATCAAGGTTGAAACCGTTGCGCTCAAACGGGCTGCAATACTGGATTATGAAGAACGGCGCGCGGTGTGGTCCCAGGCACTGAGCCTGTTCTCGGAATTCTCCGAGGCCCTGTACAATGCTGCCGGGAGACTGGTGATCGATATCGACGACACCGGATACAAATTCGACGTCGAGATAGCTGGCAGTCCCAGCGAGGGTATCAGCAAGATGAAGATCTTCTGCTACGACCTCATGCTCATCTCGTTCGCGCGCCAGCGTGGCCTGGGCATCGACTTCCTTATTCACGACAGCACCATCTTCGACGGTGTCGACCCGCGACAGCGCGCCCACGCGCTCGAACTGGCGGCGGCAATGTCTGCCAAATATGGCTTCCAATACATTTGCACGCTGAACACCGACATGGTTCCGATCAACGATTTTTCGGCAGACTTCGATTTCGCATCCGTGGTCCGCATGCGCCTAACCGACACCGACCCAAGCGGTAGTCTGCTTGGGTTTAGGTACTGATCGGAGGCGGAGTGGATGGCGCTATTCTCGCAAGACCAACTGGAGGCCATCGCTGGCGCGCTCGGCGATACGGAGGCGGGTTTGACCGGCCCCGAGATCCAGCACCTGATCGCATCGACCAAAATGTCCGATCCGGGGGCAATGACGAAGAGGGTCCGAATCTACAACGCGTTTGCTGAAAGTCAGAATACCAAACGCAACCGAACCAACATTTTGCAATTCATTCGTCTGGCGATGAAGCCAGCGCGCTACAGCCGCTCTCCCGAGCGTTATGAGCCGATGCGCGCACTGCTTAACCAGGCGCTCGCATTCGCCGGCCTGGTTGTCGATCAGACTGGGGAACTCAAAAAAGCCGAGATTGCACAAACCCTCCCCGAAGCCCAGCGACGGGCGCGCGAGCTGCGGGCCGATCTGGAAGGCCGCGGCGTCCACCCCGATGTACTCAGGTTTTGCCGAGCCGAACTTCTGGCAGACAACTATTTTCACGCCGTCCAGGAAGCAGTGAAGAGCGTCGCCGACAAGATGCGCACGCGCACCGGGCTTTCCGACGACGGCGCCGGGCTGGTCGATCGCACTCTTGGTGGCGAGCCTCCGCTCCTCGCGATCAATCCGCGCAGCACGGTAAGCGAACGGAGCGAGCAGAGCGGCTTTGCAAATCTCGTGCGCGGGACATTCGGGATGTTCCGCAATCCTACAGCGCACGATGCTCGAATTCATTGGGTGATGTCGAAAGAGGACGCAGAAGATCTGCTGACAATCGTCTCGCTCATTCATCGTCGCCTCGACAGCGCGCATATGCCCCCACGAGTTTAAGTGAGACCCAATGTGAACACGACAATTTGGCGAAGGAGATTGTAAGATTGGGTCTAACGATGCCGACCACCTGGCGCTACGGTTCTCCGGGAGCGATGCCGCCCTTCGCTGCGAACGCCTTTAACTCGCTGATCCACACGATCGCCGGCCAATCGGAATCGTCATGGTCGATCTTCGAGCTCTTCAAGGCGAAGTTCAGCGGCGGCTCGTCTTGGAGTTCGAGCGAAAGCTGGGCGATCAGCGATTTGCATACCGCAATGATGAGGGCCGCTGACAACGCCCCCGTATTCATCAGCGCGTTCTGGGACGGTTGCACCCAAGTGCAGGCGTCCCATCCGGAAGTCGGCTTGCCGGATGCCGATGTCGTCAATCAAATCCTCTACGAACACGAGGTCCCTTACGAGGTTAGGCCGCCCGCACTGCTGGCGCGCCACCCCCAGACGCCAATCGTCGTACAAGCACCGGAGAAGTCTCTTGGTGAGCGCGCCTTCGCCCTGATCCACGCCTCGCTGGACCAGGCCGATCGTCTGTTGCTCGAGCAGCGTCCTCGCCAGGCCGTTCAGGAGATTCTGTGGCTGCTCGAAACCGTTTCGACGGCTTTCCAGGGCCATGAAAGCGGAGCTGGCACGATCGAAGGGAAATATTTCAATGAGATCATTCGAACCATGCGCAATAATAATCGCGGCAGTGCCCTTGCTGAAGCCCTCGGATGGATGACGAAGATGCACGGATACCTATCCTCCCCAGGGGGCGGCGGCGTTCGCCACGGCACCCAGCTTGCGGCCGATGTCTCCCCTACGCTCAGGGAGGCACACCTCTACTGCAACCTGACCCGGAGCTATATCAACTACCTCCTGGCCGAACTGGCGGAACAGAACTAATCGCAGGAGTCAGCGATTCGTGTTGTTTTTCGTACACAAGAGAGTGGACGGCGAACCACACTATATTGCGCCGCGCTAGTTTCCGGAAATATTCCTAAGATGGAATGCAAGGCGCTGCGCTATCGTGCGGTTGCATCGCGGGCGACAGAGCGGACAACAGAAGGAAGTATACCAGGTGGGCGTATGATCAGTCGCGGTTCGGAATGGCATCGTTGGGAGCCCCATATTCATGCGCCTGGCACCGTCCTCAACAATCAGTTCGGTGCGGCCGATCCCTGGGGTGCATATCTCACATCGCTCGAAGGGCTGACGCCGAAGATCGAAGTAATCGCCGTCACGGACTATTACGTCACCGATACCTACGAACAGTTCCTTACCCATAAGGCCGCTGGCCGGTTGCCAGACGTGAAGCTGCTCTTTCCGAACATCGAACTGCGCCTCGATGTGGCGGCAAAGACGGGGTTCGTGAACATCCATCTGTTGGTGAGCCCCGAGGACCCAGATCATGTTGGCGAGGTCAAGCGGATCCTCAAGCGCCTGCAATTCGGCGCCCATAACGATCGCTTCGACTGCACGCGCGAGGAGCTGATCAAGCTCGGCAAGCGCTCCGACACCACGATCACCGAAGACGGCGCGGCGCTCCGCCACGGCGCGACCCAGGTGAAGGTAAACTTCGACCAATTGCGCAAAGTCATCCATGAGAGCGAATGGGCGAAAAAGAACGTCCTGATCGCTGTCGCGGGCGGCGCTGGAGACGGCACGTCTGGGCTGCGGCAGGCTGCCGACGCGACGATGCGTCAGGAAATCGAAAAGTTCGCTCACATCATCTTTTCGAGCAGCCCGGCGCAGCGCGAGTTCTGGCTCGGCCAGCGCGGTGTGCCGATCGAGGAGCTGCGTTCGCGCTATGACGGCTGCAAGCCTTGCCTCCATGGCAGCGATTCCCACGACCAGAAATCGGTGGGCCAGCCTGTCGACAGTCGCTTTTCGTGGATCAAGGGCGCTTTAGAGTTCGATGCCCTTCGGCAGGCCTGCATCGACCCCGAGGGTCGTGCCTATGTCGGCGAGCAGCCGCCGCGCTCGGCGATGCCATCGCAAGTGATCTCGCATGTCAGGATCGACGATGCGGATTGGGCGTCCACACCGGATATCCCGCTCAACCCTGGCCTCGTCGCCATCATTGGTGCTCGGGGGTCCGGCAAGACCGCCTTGGCAGACGTCATCGCGGCGGGGTGCGATGCAATTCCCCCATCCGGATGGGACGCGGACGAGAACAACAGTCCGTCCTTCCTGGCGCGTGCGCGCAGGCTTATCAGCGATGCGACGACGACGCTGACCTGGGGCGGCGGCGCAACGGTCACCCGCGCGCTCGACGGGAGCGATGCCAACGGCCATATGTCCTTTCCACGGGCCCGCTACCTGTCGCAGCAGTTTGTCGAGGAGCTTTGCTCCGCCAAAGGCGTCTCCGACGGTCTGGTCGAGGAGATCGAGCGCGTGATATACGAATCGCATTCGCCCGATGATCGCGAATGGGCGCTCGACTTCGCCGAGCTGCGCGAGCAGCAGACCTCCCGTTTCCAACAAGCGCGCGAGCGCGAGGCCCAGGCGATCGCCGACATCTCCGACCGTATTGCCACCGAGTTCGAGAAGGAGAGCCTCGTCGCCTCGCTGACCAAGCAGGTCGGGGAGAAGAACAAGCTGATCGCCGACTACGCTGCCGATCGCGCGAGGCTGGTCGTAAGAGGCACCGAAGCTCAGGTCGCCCGGCATACGCAACTCAGCGAAGCCGCTCAAAAGCTCCGCAGCAGCATCCAGAATTTTGGCAACCAACGCCGCACCTTCGTCGCACTCCACGACGAGGTCCGCTCCATGCGGGCAACCGGCTCGCCGGAGATGCTGCGGCAGGCGCAGGCCCGTCACGCCAATAGCGGGCTCAACGCCACGCAATGGGACGAATTCCTGCTGATCTACAAGGGCGACGTCGACAAGAGCCTTACAGCCTATGTGAACTGGGCGGATACCGAGATCCGTAAGCTTCAGGGCGTTCCCCCGCCGCCCGGCGATCCCAATGTCGCGCTCATCGCCGACACGGTTGATATCTCAACACTGCCCCTGGCGCCAATCATCGCCGAAATGACGCGGCTAGAAGCACTGTTCAGCGCAGATAAGGTGGTGCGAGATCAATATACGGCACTCACCAACCGCATCGCGCAGGAAAATTCCGCGCTCCAAACGCTGCAGACGCGCCTTAAAGATGCGGAAAGGGCCGCGGCGCGCCGCAAGGACCTGCAGAACGAACGTGACGACACCTACGGCCGCGTATTCGAAGCTATCATCAACGAGCAGAATACGCTGGCCGGGCTTTACGCACCCCTGATGGCGCGCCTCGCGGCCGCCTCGGGCACGTTGAAGAAGCTCAGCTTCTCGGTCCGCCGGATCGCCGACGTCCAGGCCTGGGGCACCTTTGCCGAGGAGGAGCTTCTCGACCGACGCAAAACCGGTCCCTTCTACGGGCGCGGTTCGCTGATCGCTGCGGCCACGGACGCGCTCAACTCGGCGTGGGAGACGGGATCCGCGGCTGAGGTACAGTCCGCCATGACGGCCTTCATGGCGAAATATCTGCGAGATCTGCTGACCCATGCACCTTATGCGCCGACCCAGCAGGCGGAATTCCGGGCTTGGTCGAAGCAGTTCGCGCACTGGCTTTTCAGCACCGAGCACATCACTGTCCGGTATGAAATCTCCTATGACGGCGTCGACATCCGCAAGCTCTCACCCGGCACGCGGGGTATCGTGCTTCTGTTGCTCTATCTGGCGCTCGACGATTCCGACGATCGGCCACTGATCATTGACCAGCCTGAAGAGAATCTCGATCCGAAGTCCGTCTTCGACGAGCTTGTCGCGCTCTTCATCGCCGCGAAAGCAAAGCGCCAGGTGATCATGGTCACGCACAACGCCAACCTCGTCATCAACACGGACGCGGACCAGATCATCGTCGCCGAAGCAGGGCCGCATCCCGCAGGCGGCCTGCCGCCGATCAGTTATGTGGCGGGCGGGCTGGAGAACGCGGCAATCCGCAAGGCGGTCTGCGACATCCTCGAAGGTGGCGAAGCCGCTTTCCGCGAGCGCGCGCGGCGCCTTCGCGTCCGCCTCGACAGATAGGATAGCGAGATGGTTACACGCGATATCGCCGCCTCCGATCCTCAACAGATCTTCGGCTTCCTGGCGGAGCGCGGCTGGTCTCGCCACAGCAGCGAAGACGCGGACCCAGACGCCATCGTCCGCGCGCTGGGCCAACTCGGTGATCGGCTCGGGACGCGCGTTCCGGGTCGTGCGGGCTCGCTCGAGGAAGTCGTCGAGCCGCGTGCCGCCGATGATGCGCATCCTCGATCCTTGAGCGCGCGCTACGGCCTGGGCGCCCTGCCGCTTCACACGGAACTCAGCCATCGCACTAGACCCTGCCGTTACCTCCTTCTCGGATGTATCGATCCGGGATCGCCGGCCGCTTCGACGATGCTTCTCGACTGGCGGACGCTCGGCTTTTCGCAGGAGGAGCTTGACCTTCTCGAAGACGCTCCGATCCTTGTTCGCACCGGTCGGCGCTCCTTCTACTCGACGATCCTGTCGCCGGGCCGAGCTTTCTTGCGGTACGATCCCGGCTGCCTTGAAGCCTTGGACGAGCGCGGCCGGACGGCCCTGGCGCTTATCGAGGACCGGATCGCCGGCGCCCACTCAGAGGCGCATCATTGGCGCCGGGGCGACATCCTCATCATTGACAACTGGCGCGTCCTGCACGGGCGCAGTCCGTCGGACCGAGGGTCCGGCCGCCGTCTAGCAAGGATTCTCATCGATGCCTGAGGAAGTCTTCATCGCAATCAACGGCGACGCTCTCCATACAAAGTCGAAAGTTTACATCGGCCGAGCCCTTGTTCGGAAGGGCGCCAGCGATCTAGACGAATATCAGCTCTGGGCCTCGCTCGCGCTCGAGCTGCTCGGCAAAGCCGCGCTCGCCCGGAAACACCCGAGCCTTGTGGTCGATCCGACGCACTGGCAGTCGATGTTCGTCGCCGCCGGTATCAATGTCACGACCGACGTCAAGACGATCACCGCCAAGACCCTGTTCGAGCGCCTCGCACACCTCGTCCCGCGCTTCGACAAGACGGTGCAGAAATTCTGCCAAGACATCGCCGAGCGTCGAAATGCCGAACTGCACTCGGCCGACCTTCCGTTCCGCACCATGCGTCTCGACGCCTGGGAGGCGCGCTATTGGCATGCGTGCGATACGATCCTGCACCAGATGGGATCGTCTCTGGAGCAATGGCTTGGGGCGGCCGATGCCAAGGCGCCCCGTCAATTGCTCGACGAAGCCGCCAAGGCCCTCGAAGCGGCGGTCAAACTTCGCGTCGAAGCTGCAAGGGAACAGTTCGAGGCATTGAGGAGGGCCGAGCGGGAACGTCTGGCCGCCGAAGCCGAATTGCGCGAGCCGCAGCATCAGGCGGGAATCTTCAAGGGCCGCTACGACGAGATCTGGACCGAGAGCTGCCCGGCCTGCAAATGCAGAGCGTTCATGACCGGCGAGCAGACCGGTGAAGATATCAGCGAAGAGCGCGACGAGTATGCGATCTGGGAAATCGTCGACCGCGAGTTCGTCGGCGAAGAGTTTCGCTGCCCGACATGCGAACTCGCGCTGATGGGAAGCGACGAAATCGGCGCGGGCGGACTGAACTACATCCACGAGGACCAACAAGAGCGCGAAATGGAATACGAGGCCGACTACGGCAACGACTGACCATCGGCGGAGAAATATACAACGGGGCAACACACATGCCGGTCTACTTCATAGGCGAGGATGAAAACGGATGCTCGCCGATCAAGGTCGGCGTAGCCAAGGACATCGGCCGGCGGAAGAGCGACCTGCAGACCGGAAATCCGCTCGAACTCAAACTCCTCGGTTGGATCACGTCGCCCGACGATTTCGAGACCGAGCGCGATCTGCACCGTCGCCTCGCATCCCGGCGCGGCCGCGGCGAGTGGTTCTACATCGAGCCGGCCGACGTCCTGCCTTTCCTGATGGAGGTCGGACAGCGTGGTTTCGTCGCGAAGAATGCGGATGCCTTCGAAATCACCGGCTACGATCGCGACGCCATCCCCGAATATCTCGGTGTGTGGGAATGGGCCGACCTCGAAATCGACGAATGCTGTCCCTTCTGCGGATGCCTTTGCGGCATGCATTTTCAGGACGCCTCTCAGATGTACTACTGCATCCAGTGCGACACGCTCACCGACTTCTCGGAACTGTCCCCGGATGACCGCGACGGGCGAGAGGACTGACTGGCCTCAAGACCAACAACGAATGGGGGCATAACATGAGCATGCAATGGCTATTGGCGCGAGCACCGGGATTCCACGCGCTGCCCGAAGAGGACCGCGCAGCGATCTTCAACTTCACTTTCCTGTGGAGCCTGTTCGAGGCCCAAGTCATGGGCAATTTTGCGCGCGCCGATCTCATTTGCGCGAAGGCCGACGAGTGGCAAGACGCCGGCACGCTCGACGCCGACCAGTATGATGGAGAGCTGGCTTATTTTCGCCAGCGCTATTTCGCCAACGGGCAATTCACGCACCACTTCGCCCACCTGCATCTTCGCCCCGCCGATCAGCCCGACCTCGTCCGGTCGGTCCTCGACGGGAGCAACAACGACCCGCGCGATCGGCTGCTGACCGTGCTGATAATCGTCTGGCGCTTTCGCAACAATCTGTTCCACGGCGAGAAGTGGACCTACCAGCTCCAGGGCCAGCACGCGAATTTCACGCACGCCAATGCCGTGTTGATGCGGCTCCTCGAACGGCATGGGCAGTTGGCAGCCTGACGGCGTCAGGTGCTCCCCGGCTTCCGCCAGAATGGTTCGTCCGCATAGATGCTGACGCCCATCTGTCCGCGCGGATTTTCGGCCGCCCAAGCCAGCACCTCTTCGGTCGGGACGACCAGTCTGGTCTGGCCGGTCGGCTCCCAGCAGTTCTTGCCGGACTTCATGTAGAAGTCTCCGACACCTTCCACGTTGATCCGGCCGGTGCGCATGCGCCGCAAGCCGAAGGCCGTGATCTGGTACGTCAGGACGCCTCCGTGGGTCCGGCGAACAACGGCCGCCGATCCCTCGGGTTGATTGCGGTAGTAGTCTTCGATCTCGGCCTCGGTCTGACGGGCGCATGGCGAAAGCTTACGGTCTGGCACGGCAATCCTCTCGTTCGGGGGCTGTCGGCCCTCCGCTGCACACAGGCGGTGACTAATCCCTGGTGGCGAACACCTTGCGCGTTCCCTGCATCAGCAGATTTCGTCGATCTCGAGGCGACGATCTAGCTTTGATCCAGACCAATTGGCCCTCGTGGCAACGCCGGCACCATCGTTCGTGCAGGTAGAGAGCCACGCTTTGGTTGCGCTGAAATCAGTTAGTATCTCAGCAAGTTAAGCAGCGGCTTCACACATAGTCCCCAGAAATTCCGCATGCCCCGAAGGATCTGCTTCAAATATTTGCCATTCAAGATGCGTACTCTGGTCTGCTTTCCAGTTCCGCTCCCCACAGCCGCCCGTCCATTCACGGCGCCATACAGCCGCTCTCCGGACACAAACCGACCTTCACCGCTGAGCAGTTTGAGCACGTTAGCCCCTATTCGAATAACAGGGTCGAAGGTTCTGATCCTTTCAAGGCGGCGAATCTCACGCTTCGAGTGGCGCGATGAGATTTTTTAAGAGATTACCCGATGGAAAATGGCTCGAAACGCAAGGGCATGCCCCGCTCTAGGGTTACGAGCTCCGGTGGCAGGATTGCCAGACCGGCGGCTTGGGCCATGGGCGACAGGCTTCCCGACGATCCGCGGCCCAGCATTGCCAGCACGGGAGTGCCAGAAGCGTCGCGACTCTGAAGTCGAACGGGGACGAATTCCGTTCGGCCCTCCTTCTTGCGCAACCCAAAGTCGGAGATCGCCGGCATCCAGACGGGATCCAAATGCTCGATCCCGGCCACAGCCCTGATCGCCGGCAGCGCAATCTTGTCGAGTGTCACGGCGGAGGCCATGGGATTCCCAGGCAAGCCGATAAAGAGCGCCGACCCTAGCGTGCCGAAGGAAACCGGCTTGCCCGGTCGCATGGCGACATCAAGCACGCCGAGCGACCCGCCGCAGCGTGTGAGCGCGTCCCGCACATGATCCTCGCCACCCCTGGACATCCCGCCTGACGTCACGACGATATCGTGCTCCGTAGCAGCGCTGTGAATGATATTGGTGGTCGCCTCAATCGTGTCCGGCGTCGCCCCGAGATCGCGGACTTCGAGCCAGGGATGCGACAGCATGGAGGCGAAAAGGTAGCGATTGGAATTATAGATCTGGCCAGCCGCCAAGTGCTCACCCGGCTCTTTCAGTTCAGAGCCTGTCGTAATGAACCCGAGTCGGATCTTTCGAACGATGGAAATCCGAGACAAGCCTGCGGCCGCGAGCAGCGCAATCCGGTGTGCTGTCAGAACCGTCCCGGCCTTGAACAGCAAAGAGTTTTGGTCGACATCTTCGCCCGCCCTGCGGATGTTCTCGCCTGGGCGGGGACGGTAGGCGGTGGTGAACTGGCGATCATGCCGCGAACATTTTTCACGGATGATCACGGCGTCGAAACCGGCCGGGATCATCGCGCCGGTGAAGATTTCCACGGCCTCAGCATTTTCGAAACTGCTGCTGCTGGCCTGATCTCCGGCTGCCACTCTGTCTGCGACCAGAAAGGTCCAGGGACCACTGCCGGAAAAACCCGCCGTGCGAACCGCAAACCCGTCCATCGCCGAATGATCGAAGCGCGGCAAGGCACAGGGCGAGCGGATGTCGGCGGCCACCACGCGGCCGCCTGCAGAAAACAGATCGAGGTCTTCGGTAGCGGTCACGGGCCGGCACAGGCCGATGGCGCGGGCCACCGCATCGGCAACCGACAACATGGGGCGAGCAGCTAAGGCTCGCCCGCAGTCGAGAGCAGCGCGGTCGAACAACGCGGCACGGTCCGCTGGCATGTAATTCATCAAGGCCTCCCAACCACGATTAAAGGGACAGGTGTGGAGATCGCGACCTCCTCTGTGAGGTCGCGACACCAGCGCTTCACGGGGTGCTGATTGTTTTCAGGTAAGCGATGACGTCGGCCACATCCTCGGGCTTCTTCAGGCCGGCGAAGGCCATCTTGGTTCCCTTGATATAGGCCTTGGGATTGGCGAGATACTCGGTCAAGTGGGCTTCGTCCCAGGTCCAGCCCTCTTCGGCCTTTGCCTTGAAGGCGGGCGAGTAGTTGAAGCCCTCGACGCCTGCGACCTTCCGGCCGATGATGGCATTCAGTTCAGGACCGACCTTGTTGGCCGCACCCTCGCCGACGGCATGGCAGGCGGTGCATTTCTTGAAAACGACCGCGCCTTTTTCCGCGTCGCCCTCGGCCATGGCGGGGGATGTTGCAATCAGGCACAGTGAGACTATCGAAAACAGTTTCCGCATTTGTATTGTCCATATGTTTGAAGGAGTGGGCGGCGCTACTGGCCGCCCACGTCTGGAGGGAAGAGTGGCAGGGGCCACTCGCTGTGTCCTCAAGCCGACCGGTATTCTTTCGACTTGAAGGTCAGATGAGCCACGTTTTTAGGCGCATCCGAAATCTTGCGGATATTGCCCCAGGTCTGCTTGTAGTTTGGGATGATCAACTCGTTCGTGCCGGCGCTGGTCACATTGCCCTGCACGCCAGTCGGGAAACCGAACAACATGAAGGTTTCGCCGCGGCGTGCGGTCGGTGTCGGATAGGCCATGGCCTGGGTCGCGCCGGCATCATTGTAAATCTCGACGAGGTCCCCCTCCTTGAGCCCCGCTTCCACCATGTCCTCCGGGTTCATTTCGATGAACGGATAGGGGAACCGGTCCATGACGAAGTCGTTTTCCTGGTCAAGATAAGCGGATTGCCAGACCACATTGGCGCGCCCGTTGTTGATCAGATATTTGTGGTTGTCCTTCTGCTGTTGCTTGCCCGGTGCCTGCAGTCCGCGCCACGGTGCGTCCATGAAGCGCGCCTTGCCATCGTCGGTCGAGAACACGCCGTCGGTATAGAGCCGCTGGGTGCCGGCGATCTTGCCGTCGGCAAAACCCGTCGCCGGCTCCTGGAATCCGTTGGTGCCCATGGCGCTCAGGCGCTCATAGGTGACGAATTCACCGCCATGAGCGTGTCTGTTGTAACCGTCCATGAAGGCGTCTTCCTCGGTCTGCCAGTCGAAGCCCTTGAACTTGCCGGCATAGGCAGCGTCGCCCATCTCGGTCAGCACCCGTTCCATGGTATTGGCTAGCCGGGCGGCGATCAGGCAGTCCGGCATGGATTGGCCGGGCGGGTCCATGTAGCGCTCGGTCAACCGCATCCGGCGTTCGCCATTCATCGAAGTGAGGTTCATCTCGCCCGACGTGGCCGCAGGCAGGATGACGTGACAGGCCTCGCCGATCTTTGTCGGGATGATGTCTATATTGACGGCGAACAGACCACCCTGGTTGATCGCAGCGACGATGGCGTTCACCATGGCCTCGCGGTCGCCATAGGGAGCGACGCTCATCGCATCCTTCACCATGTCGGTGCGCTTCTTGTAGACGCGCTTGAACTCGTGGGCGTTGAGGGTGGTCTTGTAGTGGTCGCAGCCCCAAATGTGGTGCACGCCCCCTTGGCCGCCGATCAGCAACTGGTCGACATAGGCCGCCGGCCGGCCGACATGGGCGTCGGACGGGCGCACATAACCTTCCTGGTGACCGCCGAGGCGAACGACGCCACCGCCAGGACGACCGATATTGCCGGTGGCGAGGGCCAGATTCACCAGCGCGCCGTTGGTGCGGTAATTGTCGTTGCCCCAGATCAGGCCCTTCTCGTAGCCGAACATGACGCGTCGACGCTTGCCGCCTTCCTTCGGCATGGCAATCCATTCGGCGGCTTTGATGATCTGGGATTGGTCTAGCCCCGTTATTTTCGCGGCTTCCTCGATGGATACGCGGCACCCTTCGACGGCATCCTCGAAATTGGACAAATGTCCAGGCTTGCTGTCCGATCCGCCACGCGCGGGATAGAGCGGCGGCCGTGCTACACCTTCCCGCAAGGTCGATTTGTCGATGAATTCGCGGTCAACCCAGCCCTTATCAGCGATGTATGTAAACAGCGCATTGAATAGCGCTAGGTCGCTGCCGGAATTGATCGCGAGATGCAGGACGTTGTCCTTGCCAGCCGTTTCCTCGCTCGCATTGACGGTCACCGTGCGGCGCGGATCGACAATGATAATCCGGCCCGCTTCATGCGGCTCGTCTGGCATGATCTGCTTTTTCTTCTCGAGACTTTCGCCGCGCAGGTTCGGGATCCAGTGATTGAGGAAATAGTTTGTCTGGGTCTCCAGCGCATTGGTGCCGACCGCGACGATCGTGTCGGCCAGTTCGGCATCCTCATAGCAGTTGTTCAACTCGCCGACGCCCATGTCGCGGGTACCGTGGACTTCCGAATTATAGGCCGGGCGGTTGTGGATACGGATGTTCTTGACCTTCATGGCCTCGAAATAGAGCTTGCCCGTGCCCCAGGTGTTTTCGTAGCCGCCTCCGGCGCCGCCATGGTCGAAGGCCGAAACGATCAGAGCGTCCTCACCCTTCTCCTTGATGATCTTCGCCGTCACGCGGGCGACAAGATCAAGCGCATCGTCCCAGCTCGTCGGCTGCATCTGTCCATAGCGCCAGACGAGGGGATCCGTCAGGCGCTGTTGCTGGGTGTTGCGGGCTTCGGAAAAGCTCGTTTCGGCCATCCTGGCTCCGCGAACTGAACCGAGACCGGTGTTCACCACGCATTCGTGGTCCGGCTTGATGACGACATGAACGTCGCGGCCATCCTGTTTGACGACATTGTACATGGATGGCGAATACCAGGCGTCAGTTTCCGCCTGTTGCTGCTCGGACAGATCGACGCCGAACACGTTTTTCTGCGGGTCCGTGCCGCCCTGTTTGTTGATTGGCCAGGTGTAGGCGTGATAGCCGCAGCCGACGATGCAGAAGTGGCAGGTGACGTTGTGCTTCTTTGCGTCCGCGGGAATGATCGGCAGACGGTCGATGTGACGTTTGAAGGCCATGATCTTCTTCCCTTATAGAACGTTGGACAGGCGGCCGTAGATGAGCTCATCGACGCCTTCGGCGAAGATGTCACCGTTATCTGCGACGCGGAGCACGTATTGAGGCAGGTTCTGCGTGGACTGTCCCCAGACCTGCTGGCCTCCCTTTTCAGCATCGAACACCGAGAAGTGGCCGGGACAGTTGAACGTCTTGTTGTCGGCGGTATAGCTCAGCGGAAAACCCTTGTGGGGGCAGATGGTAGAAAAGCCGACGATGTCGCCATCGGGACCGACGCCGCCTTCCACGCGCGTCCCGAGTTTGAGAAGAACGCCCGAGGCATCTTCATCGGGATAGGCGACGTCGAGAGGTTCGTTGAGGGTGAGTTCCGAGATGTTGGCGAGACGATTGGCGGGATAGTCCACGCCGGCCGCAGCGGTAGCGGCTCTTGCCTGTGGCGCGCCGACGCCCGTGACGACGACACTAGCGCCCGCGGCGGCCAATGCCCCTCCGCGTAGGAACTGGCGTCGACCGATATCGACCATGTTTCGACAGCGTGACATGCGATCCTCCTCCATTGAATGTCGAAGGTCGAATTGCAATAGCTGTGCCAACAGGTAGAGGGCTGATTTATCGCGCCTTTTTCGCGAATCTTCCGTGTGTGGGTTCGGATTTCCGAACGGCCAGTAACCACCGTTGTTCAGTTGGCCGAACGTTCACTAGCTTCTATTCCGAAACGCGTCATTTTCTCCCAAAGGGTCGTACGAGAAATGCCGAGATGTCCTGCGGCCTGAGAAATCTGTCCGCCGGTTGCGCTTAGCGCCCGCAGGATCTGTCGGCGCTCCGCGGCGTCCCGCGCATCGGAGAGTGTTCCGATCCGCGGCGTATCAGATACTTTGGCGACGTCGGGGAATAGATCCGCCGGCATCACGAGCAGATTTTCCGACAGAGCAGCGGCGCGTTCCAGCCGATTGCGGAGCTCGCGGGCATTCCCGGGCCAACAGTGTTCAAGCATTGCGTCCTCGGCAAGCGTACTGATGCCCCGAACGCGAGTCTCCCTGATCTGCATGATCTCCTCGAGAAAGCGCTGAGCGAGCCACAGGATGTCTTCCTGTCGTTCACGCAGCGGTGCAAGCATGACTGGAAGGGCGGAAAGACGAAAGAACAAGTCCTTTCGAAAGGAACTGGCGTCGCTGCCAATCTCCTGATGGGTGGCACAGACAATGCGTGCCTTGAACGGGATGGATGTTTCGCTGCCGACCCGATGAAACCAACCATCCTCGATGAGACGAAGAAGTTTCGCCTGCAGAACAGGCGGCATATCACCGATCTCGTCGAGAAAGAGAATACCTTCGCCGGCACGTTCCGCGTAGCCGCGATGAAGTTGGTGAGCACCCGTAAATGCTCCTTTCTCGTGGCCGAAAAGCTCGCTTTCCAGCAGTTCGGCTGGAATGGCTGCGCAGTTTACGGCGATGAAAGGGGCGAGCGCACGCTTTGATAACTGATGCAGAAACCTGGCGCTGACTTCCTTGCCAGTGCCGGTCTCTCCCTGAATGAGAACGGGGAGGGGATGAGAGGCATAACGCCGCAACATCTGTTCGGCGTCGCGCATGGCGCGGGAGATGCCGAGGGAGCTATTGAGCTCATCCTGCCGCTTGCTCCTTAAGCTTGATGAGACGCGATCGAGGAAAGCCGTCATGTCGAACGGTTTGGTGATGAAGTCGACCGCACCACTGCGCATCAGACGCACCGCCTGGTCTATATCGGCGTAGCCAGACATGAATAAAAAGGGTGTTGCGGTATCGCGGCTGGCCTGGCGGAAAACCTCTTCACCATTCATGTCTGGAAGGCGGATATCGCAAACGACGAGGTCGAACGGTTCTGATCCGCTGGCGAGCTCGCGCATGGCCTGCTCTCCCTTCGTCCACCATTTCACCTTGTGGCCCTCAAGCGAAAGTCGCTGGATGAGCGACTCTCCCATGATGGGATCGTCCTCGAGTATGGCGATGCGCCCTGTTTCACGCTGCATGGCTAGTTTCCTCCCCAGGAATCAATATCGGCAAGTGCAATTCAATGACGGTCAGGCCGGCTTCGGTCCTTGACAAACGGATATGTCCACCGGCCTCATCCACCAGCTTCCGGACCATCCACAGGCCAAGCCCTCCAGCTGACTGAGCGGCCGGCCATGGATCTGGCGATGTAAGGACATTAGTTGCGGCCTTCGGCAGGCCCGGCCCCGTATCGGCAACCGAGAGGATTAACGTCGAGCCGTCTTCCTCGAGGCATGTCTCCACAAAAATCGTGCCGTCATCGCCCGCAGCGGCGCTTGCGTTTAGCACGAGGTTCAAAAGTGCTTGCCGCACAGTAGAGCCGGGCAGGGCAGATATGGTGAGATTGGATGGGCTGCTCACCCAGTGCATCGTTTGTCTGCGGCTTATAATGACGGGGCCGGCCAGTAGGCGCACATCTTCCAGATCCTGTAGGACGAGAGGCTTTCCGGAGCGGTCCGGCCGGTATGTTGCCAGTGCTGCCTGTACAACATCGCGAATACCGCCGAGACCACGTTCCAGAAGGGACACACTGGTGCTCCGTACGCCTTCGTTTGCCCCATGTCGCTTCAACGTGTCGATGGAGTTGAACAGTCCTCCGAGCGGATTATTGATCTCGTGGGCCATGCTGGATGCGAGCCGTCCTAAACTGGCAAGCTTCTCTTCCTCGGCCAATCGACGCGTGAGTGCGCTGCGCTGCTGCTCGGCTTGTACCAAAGCGTTGAAGCCATGAAACAGATCAGCGAGTTCACCCGCGCGATACGGAAATTCTTCAGCGGGAATGGTGTAGGGCTGTCCGGCCGCACCAGAGCGCATGTGTTGTGCCAATGTCGCCACCGGCCTGACCATACGTCTGGTCAAGACGTATCCAACTGCGGCAAACACGAATGCCAAGACAGCATTCGTCGCAAGAAGCGTCTGGAGAACCTGGCGCCTTTCCGCGACAAGATGGGTGATGTCGAAAGAGGCGTGTACGGTCCCGATCGACTTTCCCTGATAAAGGAGCTGCCTGATCCCGAACCCGGTGTTCGACTGCCATTCGATGCGGATTTCATCGTCTTTGCCTCGGTCAGCGAAGGCCGGGGGAAGTTCGGAAAGTACCGGGATAGCGTGCGGATCGCTGGAAGCCAGTACCATGCCATCCCGTCCAGTCACAACCGTCTCGATCGGAGACACGGCCGCAAACATCGTACGGGTGCGGTCGAGCAGGTCATAGGTTTCCCATACATCCTGCCGCAAAACAGCCGGGATAAGAGCGGTGGACAAGCCATCGAAATAGGTTCCCACGACGCCGTTCAGATGCTGTTCCTGCATGTCATGAAGGCGAGCCAATACGCGTTCGGAGATGATGAGGCTGACGACGATCATCAGGGATGCCACCATTACCGGGACCCGAACCGTCAAGGGAATGCCGCGAACGCGCTCGATGAGGCTCACCCCAGCCTCCGAACCCGTTCCATGTTGACCGCGATACTTTCGTAGCTTTCGGGTGGAACCTGAGTGAACCCGTCAAGCTGGAGGCGCTCAAGCACCGTTCGGCCCAGCTCGTCGCTGTGCATTTGCAGGAGCGCGTTTCTTATTCTGGCAACCGGCTGGCTTTCGCGCTGTCGTGCGGCGGCTGCGATGGGCGGGAAGCCGTGCCAGTCAGACTTCACCAGTACCCTCGTTTTCGAGAGCAGTTCCGGTTCGGTCTGTTTCATGACTTCCCAGACGTACCCATCAACGCTCCCGGAATCGGCAAGGCCGGAAGCCACTGCCCGGATCACATTGCGGTGGCCGTAGGTAAAAAATGACTTGCGAAAGAAGCCTTCCTCGGAGACGCCGCGTTCGGCCAGATAGGTTTTCGTGACGAGGTAGCCGGAATTGGAATCGGGGTCGGAGAACGCATGGATATCCCCCCGACAGTCATCAAAGGCCTGGATGTCACGATGTTGACCGACGATGAGGTAGGATTGGTAAAGCGGCTTATCACGCCACAATGGCGTGGCAACCAGCTCCAGCTCGTCCCGGAACTTCATGAACGGGTAGCCGCAAATCCAGGCGGCCTCAAGATTCCCCGAGACCAGGAGGGCAGTGACTTCCTGGTAGGTACGCTGTGTGACAAGTTGTACTTCTTGACCAATAGCGCGGACTAGGTAGGCCTGTAGTTCGTCCAGCACTTCCAGGTCATTCGATAGAAAGACGGGTGTCAACCCAAACCGAATCACGCCAGGTCGCGGCGGCACGGACAGCAACTCGCTTCCCGCAGGCGATCCGGCGAAGCATATCGCGGACAAAGCTCCGCCTATCGCCATCCGGCGCGATATACGACACTTGTCGGCGTGCCGACCGCGCGTGTGGTCTCGATTTGACACCGACGACCTCCCTCAGCTCTCCTCCAGAGCCTAAATCAATTGTACTGTCTTCAGACAGATTGTCCAACCGCTCCTCCGGGATTGAGGTGCTGGTTGCATGGATCTCAGGATTTCGCCCGCTACCACCTTTTTGCAACTATCCGGGACGGGTGAAGACACAGACCGGGAGCGGTGAAATTTTACTTCAAACCTGTATCCATTGAATAACCGGCGCCTCTAACGGTCCGGATCAGGTCTGGCTTGTTGGCAAAGTTAAGGGCTTTTCTGAGCCGGCCGACATGAACGTCGACCGTTCTTTCGTCTACATAGAGATCGTGACCCCAAACGCCGTCAAGGAGCTGTGCTCGGGAGAAGACGCGCCCCGGCGACGCCATGAGAAAATCGAGGAGACGGAACTCGGTCGGACCGAGCCTGACTTCACGGCGCTCGCGATGGACACGATGGCTTTCCCGGTCAAGCTCGATGTCAGCATAGCGCAAAATGGACGAGATCAATGCTGGTTTGGAACGCCTCAGCAGAGCTCTCACCCTGGCCATAAGTTCCGGAGTCGAGAATGGCTTCACCAGATAGTCATCCGCACCTGTCGCCAATCCCCGCACACGCTCTGTCTCCTCCCCCCGTGCCGTCAGCATAATGACGGGGAGCCGCTCCGTGTTTGGTCTGGCGCGTAGACGGCGGCAAAGTTCGATTCCGGATACACCGGGAAGCATCCAATCCAGAATTAGCAGATCCGGCACGCTTTCCTGCAGAACTATGTCAGCCTCTTCGCCGTGGCCGATTGTCTCGACAAGGTATCCTTCGGCCTCGAGGTTGTAGCGGAGCAGAACACTCAGCGCTTCCTCGTCTTCGACGATCATGACCTTTGGGGACATCAGCTTCGCTCCTTAGTTTCGCGGCTGTCAGGCGATTTATTACAGTGACACTTCAGTTTTGTGACAAACGCGAAATATCTAGAAATCTGGAAATATGATTGTCATCGTGAGGATTTTGGGATATCCTGCAAACCTCTCGCCATCGTGGGTGCATCGAGAGCGACGCATCTCTACGGTTAAATTCCGGATAATATTTTCGTCAAATCATGTATTAAGCAAGTAAAAAACTTCCAACTCAAATATCAATCTATCTAGATATACCATACTATACTTGGTTGACATAAAACTGTCATCCAACAATACTATGACCGCCCTGCGTTCGCGGATGTCGCGTTCAGCTTTTCTGAATTCACAGAGGGTCGTCATGACACACAACACGAAAACCTTTCGCCCGGCGCGCGCCGCCTTCGCCTCTTCCGCAGCTTCGATCGTTACTCTCGGCCTCCTCGTTGCCCCTTCTTTTGCGCAGCAGGCACCGACAGTGCTGATCGACGGCTCGAGCACCGTATTCCCCATTTCCGAAGCCATGGCTGAAGAGTTCCAGAAGGCTCAAGCCGGCAAAACCCTGGTGACCGTCGGTTCTTCTGGCACGGGCGGTGGCTTCAAGAAGTTCTGCCGCGGCGAAACCGACATCACCGGCGCTTCCCGACCGATCAAGTCCGACGAGATCGAACTGTGCAAGCAGAACGGCGTTGAATTCATCGAGCTGCCTGTCGCAATCGATGCTCTCGCAACGATCGTAAACCCGGCGAACGACTGGGCGACGTGCATGACCGTCGAGGAACTGAAGAAGATTTGGGAGCCTGAAGCACAGGGGAAGGTCACGAACTGGAACCAGGTCCGCGGCGAATTCCCTGACGCCAAGCTCGGCCTCTTTGGCGCCGGCACGGATTCCGGAACCTACGACTACTACACGTTCGCCATTAACGGCAAAGAGCATGCCAGCCGCGGCGACTATACCGCGACCGAGGACGACAACATCACGATCCAGGGCGTCGGCGGCGACAAGAATGCGATCGGCTTCCTGGGTCTCGCCTATCTGACCGAGAATGCTGGCAAGGTGAAGGCTGTCGAAATCAAGCAGGCCGATGGATCGTGCGTGGCGCCGTCCATCGAGACAGCCACCGACGGAACTTACCAGCCGCTCACCCGTCCGCTTTTCTATTACGCTTCCAAGAAGTCAGCCGAAGAAAAGGAACATGTGCGTGCCTTCGCGGAGTTCCTTTTCGATGCCAAGAACCAGGAAGAACTCGTCAGCGAGGTCGGCTATGTCGCCCTGCCTGCCGAAGCCGCTGGCCTTGCTCTGAAGAAGTTCGAAAAGCGTGTCACCGGGAGCCACTTCGAAGGCGGTTCCAAGGTCGGCGTGACGGTCACCGACCTGGTCGCCGACGCAGCCAACTAACATCCCAACCCTCCCGGCAGTCGCGAGTACTCGCGGCTGCCGTCAGTGGAGCTCAAGATGCCAACAACGCTCGACGCCTATATTCCAAGCGACGCTTTTCTGAAACGGCGACGTATCATCGACCTGTCGATGCGCGTGTTGCTTTTCTTGTCCGCCGCTCTCTCGGTGCTTGTCACCGCTGCCATCGTTTACGTGCTTGTAAGCGAGTCGTGGAATTTCTTCACCGAGGTTTCCCTTTGGACGTTCCTGACCGATACCGAGTGGACGCCGGTCTTTGCGCAGCCTCGCTACGGCATTCTGCCACTTCTTACAGCAACCCTCTGGGCCGCCGGGATCGCGATTTTGATCGCAATCCCCTTGGGAACAAGCCTCGCCGTCTACCTCAGTGAGTATGCGCGCCCGGCCGTCCGCGAAACCGTCAAACCGGTGCTCGAATTGCTCGGCGGCGTGCCGACCGTCGTCTTTGGTTATTTCGCTCTCCTGTTTATCACTCCACTGCTTCAGACGTTCATTCCCGGCCTGACCGGCTTCAACCTTCTGGCTCCCGGTATCGTGCTCGGCATCATGATCATGCCCTACATCGTCTCCATCAGCGAAGACGCGATGCGTGCCGTGCCGGCCTCATTGAGGGAAGGCGCTTACGCTCTTGGCATGACGAGGCTGCAGACGTCGTTCAGGGTCATCATTCCGGGTGCGTTCTCGGGCATCACCGCAGCGTATCTTCTCGGAATGTCACGGGCCGTAGGCGAGACCATGGTGCTTGCAATTGCCGCAGGACAGAACCCTAATCTCACCGCAGATCCTCGCGAAGGCGCTGCAACGATTACGTCCTATATCGTACAGATGAGCCTCGGTGATCTGCCCCATGGCTCGCTGGCATATCAAACGATTTTCGCTGCAGGCCTCGCACTTTTCGTGCTGACCCTTGTTTTCAACATCATCGGCTTCTTTCTTCGCCGCCGCTTCCGGGAGGCTTACTGATGGCTATCACAGCAGACAGCCCAATCGTGGCTCTCGACATCGATTCCCAGACCTCGCTCGTCAATCGAGCACGACGCAACGACTTCATATTCGCCGGCTTGGGTCTCACCATCTTGTTCGTGGTTATGGCTTTCTTGGTCGCGTTGATAGCCGACCTTTTCTACGACGGACTGGGCCGGATCGATTACGCCTTCCTGACCGAGTTTCCGTCACGGCGACCCGCAGATGCCGGCATCCTTTCGGCCTGGGTCGGAACCTGCCTGGTTATGTTCGTCACGGCTTTGCTGGCCATTCCGCTTGGTGTCGGTGCGGGTCTTTACCTCGAAGAGTATGCGAGAAAGAACTGGATGACCGACGTCATTGAAATCAACGTCACCAATCTCGCTGGTGTACCGTCGATTATCTATGGTTTGCTCGCGCTCGGCTTCTTTGTCTATCTCGCCGATCTTGGCCGGACGGTTCTGGTCGCGGGCATGGTGCTTGCGCTGCTGATCCTGCCGATCGTCATCGTTGCGACGAGAGAGGCTATAAGGGCGATACCGCAGACAATCCGCGAAGGCGCCTTCGGTCTCGGTGCGGACAAATGGCAGACCATGTGGCATTACATTCTTCCGGCTGCGCGGCCTGGTATCCTTACCGGTGCGATCGTCGGCTTGTCCCGAGCCATCGGGGAAACCGCCCCGATCATCACGATCGGCGCTCTGACCTTCATCGCATTCCTTCCTCCTGCGCCTGTGGATGCGAGCTTTCCCTTTATCAACTTTGATTGGCTGAATGCGCCGTTCACCGTGATGCCCATCCAGATGTTCAACTGGATATCACGGCCGCAGGCAGCGTTTCACATCAATGCCGCCGCGACTGGTGTTGTCCTGATGTTCATGACGTTGGGCATGAATGCCGTCGCCATCTGGATACGCTTCAGGCTTCGACGCAATCTTGGCCTCTAACTGAGATCGGACCAAAAATGAACGACACTTCGACCGTCAGTAAACCTGCCAGAGTGGGCCAGCAAACAGGTTCAGCGCGCAACATTCTGATCCATCCCGAACGCCTGCGCGCTGAAGTGAGGGATCTCGATTTCTGGTACGGAGAATTCCACGCGCTCAAGAAGGTCAACCTTCCCGTTGCGGAAAAGCAGGTTACTGCTTTGATCGGCCCGTCAGGCTGCGGCAAGAGCACGCTCTTGCGATCGTTCAACCGTATGCACGATCTTTACCCTGGCAACCGGTACGAGGGCGCGATTGAACTGCTGCCGGAAAAGAAAAATTTAGTGGCTCAGGGCATGGATCCGATCCTGATCCGCTTGAGCATCGGGATGGTGTTTCAGAAGCCAAACCCGTTTCCGAAATCGATTTATGAAAACGTTGCAGCCGGCCTGAAAATCCGTGGCATCACCAAGAAGAGCCTTCTTGATGAGCGAGTTGAGCAGGCTCTTCAGGGCGCGGCACTCTGGAATGAGGTGAAGGACCGCCTCCATCAGTCAGCCTATGGCCTTTCGGGAGGGCAGCAACAGCGTTTGTGCATCGCCCGTACGCTGGCCCCCAATCCCGAAATCATTCTTTTCGATGAACCCACATCGGCTCTGGACCCGATCGCCACCGCGAAAATCGAGGAGCTCATCGCGGAGTTGCGAGACCAGTACACGATCGTCATCGTCACGCACAACATGCAGCAGGCAGCGCGGATATCGACATACACCGCCTACATGCACCTGGGCGAGATGACCGAGTACAACGCAACGAACGAGTTCTTCACGAATCCGCAGAACGAAAAAACGCAGCACTACATCACCGGTCGCTTCGGTTAAGGGGGAAACATGACGATGGATCACACTATTCGAGCTTTCGACGAGGAACTGCAGGACCTGACCGGACAAGTATCCGATATGGGGCGAATCGCTGCAGCGCTCCTCGACAAGTCCGTCAATGCTCTCATCGGCAACGACAAGACACTGGCAGATGAGGTCGTAAGGGCCGACCTTCAACTCGATGCCATGCAGAGAACCGCCGAAACGGCGGCTGTGCAGATCATTGCTCGCAGACAGCCCGTCGCGAACGACCTGCGACGGATCGTCGGGGCGATGCGCATGGTTTCAAACCTGGAGCGTGTGGGCGATCTCGCCAAGAACATCGCCAAGCGCGCTGCAATCATGGATGCTTCACTTAACAGGGGTGTTGTCTCTGCAGGGTTCAGCACATTGGCCGAAGCCGCCAAAACGCAGCTGGCTGGCGCGCTCGATGCTTTCCAGAACAACGACGCGAAGGCGGCATCTCAAGTCCGACTCCAGGACGAGCACATCGATGTACTCTATAACGGCCTCTTTCGAGAACTCCTGACATACATGATGGAAGACCAGCGCTCGATCACATTGTGCGCTCACCTCCTTTTTTGCGCCAAGAACCTGGAGCGGGTCGGAGATCATGCTACCAATCTTGCTGAGACCGTCGAGTACATCGTGACGGGCGATGATGTTTCGACTGATCGCCCTCGCGCCGAAACTGTCGTTGCGATGGAGTAGACTTCATGCCGAGCGTCGTTATCGTACAGGAAGATATTGGCGTTGGCTCGATCCTGGAAGCAAGCTTCCGCGAGGAAGGTTATATCGCCGGGGTATGTGGACTGGCCGAGCAGTGCGAACGTATGGTAGCAGAAAGGCAACCAGATCTGGTTGTTGTCGATTCAGTGAGCCGTGCGACCAATCTCCGTCAGTCGTTTATGAAAATGCGAGCCCATGTGCGCAGAAGGCAGTTGGCGATCATCGTCTTGGGCGGAGAGGCGCTGCCCAAGCCCCTTTTTGATGCCGGAGCTGACGATTACTTGCCGCGCCCCTTTTCCGTTCAGGAACTTCTCGCTCGCAGCAATGCGCTCCTTGAGCGTTCATGCTCGAAGACGACCAGGATATTGAACCATCGCGAGATATCCCTGAACGTCGAAACGCACAGGGTTTCGCGGAAGGGACGGGAGATCCACCTTGGTCCGACGGAATATCGTCTCCTGCAGACGATGCTGACAGAACCGTCGCGACTGTTTGCGCGTCGCGAGATTCTTGAGATGGTGTGGAACGACACCAGCCGGGATGAACGCATCGTTGATGTCAGCATCAAGCGATTGCGGAAGTCCTTGAACATCGGAAGCAAGGAAGACGCAATTCGTACTGTGCGCGGCTGCGGTTACGGCCTGCAGTAATAGCGATCAGGGTAGACTGTTTCCGATTGCCCTCAACTGCGTTTGAAGGGACATCCTGTCGATCGACTCGATCGGAAGCGCGGTGAAGACGGAGAGCCTGTTGGCGATAGCGTCTGCCGCCCGTCGAAAGGCGGCGAGCCTTTGCAGTTCACTTCCCTCAACAAGCGTGGGATCGTCGATAGCCCAGTGCGCTGTAAAAGGCTGACCGGGCCAGGAGGGGCATTGCTCCCCCGTCAGTGTATCGCAAACGGTGAAGACGAAATCCATAGCGACACGGTTGAGACCTTTGAACTCGTCCCAGCTCTTGGGCCTGAGGTTCTCGATTGGACAGTCCATCTTCTGAAGTGTTGCGAGTGTCATCGGATGCACCTCGCTTGCGGGAAGATTTCCTGCAGAGAACGCCGCAAACCGCATCGGCGCCATCTTGCGCAGAATGGCCTCCGCCATGATCGATCTGGCAGAATTTGCGCGGCATAGGAAAAGCACATTGAAAATGCGTGGTACCTGTTGGTCTGGCTTGGTTCTGGTCGACGAGGTTTTGCCAGCCATGGGGGTAAAGTCCGTCGCCAAAAACTCGACCAGCCTCCAGACAAGTTCGGTGTTCGGCCGATAAATTATCGTGGTGCCAACGCGTTGGGTCTGGACCAGTCCAGCACGCTTCAACACGTTAAGATGAGACGACATCGTATTTTGAGGCACATCGAGCAGTCTTCCTATGTCGCCTGAGGGCAATCCCTCCGGCGAATGATCCAGGAGAAGACGCAGTGCATCAAGTCGGGTGGTTTGCGCGATTGCAGCAAATGCCTCTACGATAGCCGATTTTTCCATAAGTCTGGATATATAGATTTTCGTTTAGTTGAGCAAGTTGCGTTCCCTTGGCGGGCGACAATAAATCCGTATTTCTGGAAATGTGCAGTTCTGTCATATTTCTGTGGCGCAAGTGCCGAATAAGCGGGTGTCTGTTTTGGATCGATGGAGAACCTGATGAAAAAGCTCGTGGCCGCACTGGCGATAACCGTAGCATTTGCAATGCCTGCTCAGGCAGAATTCAAACTCGACGCCCGCTACACGGATGCGGACGGTGACATGGTCGCCGACATTCCGACGGATGCCAGCCAGCTCGCAGACCCTGATACGCTGGTGTTCGCCTATACACCGGTCGAAGATCCGGCTGTTTACGCCGATGTCTGGAAAGGCTTTCTCGATCACCTCGCGGAAAAGACCGGCAAGAAGGTTCAGTTTTTCCCGGTGCAGGAAAACGCCGCTCAGATCGAAGCCATGCGGGCCGGTCGGCTGCACGTGTCCGGCTTTAATACCGGTTCCAATCCGATCGCTGTCGCCTGTGCCGGCTTCCGGCCGTTTGCAATGATGGCCTCCAAGGACGGCGCCTTCGGCTACGAGATGGAAATCATTACTTATCCAGGTTCCGGGGTCGAGAAGATCGAGGATCTCAAGGGCAAGAAGCTCGCCTTCACCGCCGAGACATCCAACTCCGGTTTCAAGGCTCCATCGGCATTGCTGAAGTCCGAGTACAAGCTCGAGGCGGGCAAGGATTTTGAGCCGGTTTTCTCGGGCAAACATGACAATTCGGTCCTCGGCGTTGCCAACAAGGACTACCCGGCTGCGGCTGTCGCCAATTCCGTCATGAAGCGCATGATCGCCCGTGATGTCGTCAAGGCGGACCAGATTGTCTCAATCTTCAAGTCGCAGACGTTCCCGACCACAGGTTATGGCGTGGCCCACAATCTGACCCCGGAACTGCAGGAAAAGATCAAAGGTGCCTTCTTCTCCTACAACTGGGAAGGCTCGGCGCTCCTGAAGGAATTCCAGACATCGGAGCCGCCGCAGGAAAGTTTCATCCCGATCTCCTTCAAGGAAAACTGGTCTGTCGTTCGCCAGATCGATGAAGCCAACGGCGTCACCTACGCGTGCAAATAAGCACGTTTGACCAATAAGCGCCGGGTCGTACGCGACCCGGCGCTTACTCATGTTTTAAAGGCGGGGAACGAGAATGCTCAGGATCACGGGGCTCACCAAAACCTACAAAACCGGCGACAAGGCGCTGAACGGGATCACATTGGAAATCCCTGCCGGCCAGGTGGTAGGTTTGATCGGTCCTTCGGGAGCCGGCAAATCCAGTCTCATCCGTTGCGTAAATCGACTGACCGAACCCACGTCAGGCAAGATCTTTCTAGGCGAGCGAGACGTGACCGCGTTGTCTCGGTCCGATCTCAGGGTCGCGCGCCGCCGTATCGGCATGATCTTCCAGGAATATGCTCTGGTCGAGCGGTTGACCGTAATGGAAAACGTGCTCTCCGGTCGGCTCGGCTACGTGCCTTTCTGGCGCAGTTTTTTACGCCGCTACCCCGCAGGCTACGTGCAGAACGCATTCGCACTTCTGGAGCGCGTTGGTTTGACGGCCCATGCCGACAAACGCGCCGATGCTCTCTCAGGCGGTCAGCGACAGCGCGTCGGTATCGCACGCGCGCTGGAGCAAGACCCTGAACTGCTTCTGGTTGATGAGCCGACCGCTTCGCTCGACCCTAAAACCTCACGGCAAATCATGAGGCTGATCGTCGAGATCTGCAAAGAACGAAACCTGCCGGCGGTCATCAATATCCATGACGTCCTGTTGGCGCAGGCTTTCGTTCAACGGATTATCGGCCTGCGTGCTGGCGAGGTAGTCTTCGACGGCACGCCTGACCAACTCGACACAGCTGCACTCACCCGCATCTATGGCGAAGAGGACTGGGTTGCCATGCAGAAGCAAGCCCAGGATGATGCCGAAGAAGAGCTCCTTGCAGTTATTGAACGAGAACGGGCGGAAGAGCGCTTGGCAGGAGCCTTGTGATGGCCCATGTACTCTCGACGAGCTATCCTTCGGTGTGGCGGCGGCCACCACTGTTCATCAGGTCGGCGGTTTTGCGCTGGCTGATCTATGGGGGCGCGCTGATTTATATCATCGTTGCCGTTGCGACCATCGATGTAAACTGGGCGCGTGCCTACGAAGGGCTCGATCGCGGCTGGCGTTTCCTTCAAGGCTTTCTGGTCCCAAACTTTACCACGCGCTGGCGTGATATCGCACAGGGACTTGAAGAGAGCCTGACGATGACGTTGACTTCGACTATCGTCGGTATCCTCGTTTCCATCCCGATTGGCATCGGAGGGGCGCGCAATCTTGCGCCAGCGCCCGTCTACTACGTGTGCCGCTCAATCATTGCCATTTCGCGTGCCTTCCAGGAGATCATCATTGCGATCCTGCTCGTTGCAATGTTCGGTTTCGGCCCGTTCGCGGGTTTCCTGACGCTCACCTTCGCAACGATTGGCTTTATCGCCAAGCTCCTCGCTGACGCTATCGAAGAAATCGATGAAAAGCAGGCAGAGGCCATCCGTGCCACCGGCGCGTCTTGGCTGCAACTCGTCAACTATGCGGTCCAACCACAGGTAATGCCGCGACTGATAGGGCTTTCGCTCTACCGGTTTGACATCAATTTCCGTGAATCGGCCGTCATCGGCATCGTCGGGGCAGGAGGTATCGGTGCAACGCTCAACACGTCGATTGACCGATACGAGTACGATAGCGCCGGTGCTGTGCTGATCCTCATTATCGTCATCGTCATGCTCGCCGAATACGGTTCGAGCTTAATTCGCAAGCGGGTTCAATAATGCCAGTTTCACATTCCCTTGATGGCAGCAAGACATGGCGCAAGCTCACGCCGAGCCGCGAGCTCATTCAGTGGATCGGTTGGCTGCTACTCGTCGCCTTCTTCATGTTCTGCTGGCAGATCATGACAAAAGATACGATCTGGGCGTTTATTTACGATGCGCCCCGGCAAGGCGGCGACATTCTTAGCCGCGCCTTTCCACCTCGCCTGTTTTATGTAAGCGAGCTCATCACTCCGCTTTGGGACACGCTCAACATGGCGACGCTTGGGACGCTTTTTGGCACTGTGCTGGCGGTGCCTATTGCTTTCCTTGCCGCTCGCAACACCACGCCCAGCCTGCTTGTCCTTCGGCCGATCGCACTTTTCCTGATCGTTGCATCACGGTCCATCAACTCGCTGATCTGGGCATTGCTTCTCGTCTCGATCCTGGGACCTGGACTGCTTGCCGGCATCATTGCGATCGCCCTTCGGTCAATTGGCTTCGTCGGAAAGCTCCTTTACGAAACGATTGAGGAGATCGACCAGAAGCAGGTTGAAGCTATCTCATCCACCGGGGCAAGTCGCATACAGGTTATCGACTACGCGATTGTGCCGCAGGTCCTGCCTTCGTTTCTGGGAATTACCGTGTTCCGCTGGGACATCAACATCAGGGAATCGGCGATCCTCGGCCTCGTCGGTGCAGGCGGGCTCGGCCTCAAGCTTCAGTCCTCTTTGAACATGTTGGCCTGGCCCCAGGTAACGACGATCTTCATCGTCATTCTGGCCACGGTTATCCTGGCCGAGTGGGTCTCGGCAGCTGTACGCAAGGCGCTCGTGTGAGCCTGTTTAACGTCAAGGCTTTCGGGTCCCGGGCAAGGCCGTCTGCAGTGTTGCAGTCTAAGTTCGTGCGTTCTTATTCAAAGTCGAGGGCAGGCGCTGCTGAACAAACGTGTTGACTTCGTCCATAATTCCAGTAATCTGGATATATGGAACAGGAACAAGCAATTCTCGCTCTTGCAGCGCTCGCGCAACCAACCCGTCTTGAGACTTTTCGGTTGCTCATAAAACACGCGCCGGAGGGGCTGCCGGCTGGCGATATAGCGCGTGCGCTCGTGGTGCCGCAAAATACCATGTCGGCGCATTTGAACATTCTGTCGCGGGCCGGGCTCGTAACCTCGCAACGGCACAGCAGGATCATCATGTACCGCGCTGAGCTCGAACAGCTTCGCGATATGACGCTATTCCTTCTGAAGGAATGCTGTGGTGGATCCGCTGAATTGTGTGCGCCACTCATCGCTGAACTGACACCGTGCTGTGTCCCGACCCCGCAGGAAAGTCTCGCATGAGTGCGCTCAGGGTAGAACGATTAGACGGGAGCGATCTCGAATCAGGCAGCGACATGTTCCTTGCTACCAAGAGGGCATCGCCGCTTTTTGCCTGCCTCGTGTTCATCGAAGTTTGACGGGAAAATCTGCCAGCCGCAGTGCTTGCCACACGGCAGCTGTCCTCTCTGCCCATCATCGGCGACGATCATGAAATCTACCCGACCACTAACTTAACACACGGATCACAGACATGACCGAAAAGACCTATAACGTGCTCTTCCTGTGCACGGGCAATTCCGCACGCTCCATTCTTGCCGAAGCCATCCTCAACAAGGAAGGCGGCGGTCGCTTCAAGGCTTACTCCGCTGGCAGTCAGCCGAAGGGCGAAGTCAATCCGCACGCGCTCAAGGAACTCGCGGCGCTCGGTTACGCCTCAACAGGCTTCTCGTCCAAGAGCTGGGATGTGTTTGCCGAGCCGGGTGCGCCACAGATGGATTTCATCTTCACCGTTTGTGACAGTGCAGCGGGTGAAGCTTGCCCGGTATGGATCGGTCACCCGATGACAGCCCATTGGGGCGTCGAGGATCCTGCATCTGTCAACGGAACCGAAGTCGAAATTCAGCGGGCATTCGCGCAGGCGGCGCGGTTTCTGAAAAATCGTATCACGGCATTCCTGAGCCTTCCGCTCGAATCCATTGATCGCCTGGCCCTCGAAACACGGCTACGGCAGATCGGAACGATGGAAGGAACGACCGGTGTTCGGGAAGCGACCAATTAAAGCCAGATGACGGATTCGGCCGAAGTGAAGAAACGCGCGCCGTTAATTCGTCGGCCCTCGACCTCCATACTTTCTCTCCAGTCAAACAAAAGGCCCGACGTCGCATGACCAACCCCGTCGATATCGTCATCTACCACAACCCGGACTGCGGAACTTCGCGCAACACGCTTGCGATGATCCGCAACGCCGGCATCGAACCCCATGTGGTCGAGTATCTCAAGACCCCGCCTTCGCGCGCGCTGCTGGAGCAGTTGATCGACCGGATGGGAATTTCTGCGCGTGACCTTCTTCGCGAAAAGGGAACACCGTTTTCCGAACTCGGTCTGGGCGACACATCCTTGTCGGATGAGCAACTGGTTGATGCAATGATGGAACATCCCATCCTCATCAACCGCCCGATCGTCGTCACGCCTGCCGGTGTCAAGCTGTGCCGACCATCGGAAGTGGTGCTGGATATCCTTCCAGCCGATCAGCAGGCTGCGTTTACCAAGGAAGATGGCGAAGTCGTCGTCGACCAGACCGGTCGTCGCGTGGTCTAACGTAAGTCAATTCAAGCTGAACGCGTGTGACCGCAGTCTTCGTTGCAAGGCTGCGGACGATGTTTATCTGCCAAGGAGAGCGCCAATGCGTCCCGAAGAACCAACACTGCGCCTGTCGTTTCTCGACCGCTATCTGACCGTCTGGATTTTTGCCGCCATGGCACTGGGTGTGCTGCTCGGTACCGTCTTTACCGGCCTGCCTGCAGCGCTCGACAGCCTTTCCGTCGGCACCACCAATATTCCGATTGCCATCGGCCTCATCCTGATGATGTATCCGCCTCTGGCGAAAGTGCGCTTCGAGGAATTGCCGCAGGTGTTTGCCGACAAGCGGGTTCTGGCGATTTCTCTCCTGCAGAACTGGATAATCGGTCCGGTGCTGATGTTTGCACTGGCGGTGATTTTTCTGCGGGACTATCCGGAATATATGACCGGTTTGATCCTGATCGGTCTCGCCCGCTGCATTGCCATGGTTCTCGTCTGGAACCAGCTTGCAAGGGGCGACAACCAGTATGTCGCGGGCCTCGTTGCCTTCAATTCGATCTTCCAGATCCTGTTTTTCAGCGTCTATGCGTGGTTCTTCCTGTCCTTCCTGCCTCCGCTGTTTGGCCTTGAAGGCAGTGTGATCGACGTCTCGTTCTGGACGATTGCGGAAGCGGTGCTGATCTATCTCGGTATTCCGTTCCTCGCCGGTTACCTCACGCGCCGCTTGCTGACTGCGAAAAAGAGCAGGGATTGGTACGAGAACGTCTTCCTGCCGAAGATCAGCCCGATGACGCTGGCAGCCCTTCTGTTCACGATCGTCGCCATGTTCAGCCTGAAGGGTGGGGATGTGGTCCGCCTGCCGGGCGATGTGGTGATGATCGCCATTCCGCTGACGATCTACTTTCTCATCATGTTTCTTGTCAGCTTCTGGATGGCGAAGTCCGTCGGCACGGATTATCCGCGCACGACAGCCGTTGCCTTTACGGCGGCCGGCAACAACTTCGAGCTTGCCATTGCGGTTGCCATTGCTGCTTTTGGTTTGGCCTCGCCGGTCGCATTTGCCGCGGTGATTGGCCCCTTGGTCGAAGTTCCGGTGCTGATCTTGCTGGTGCAACTGGCACTCTGGATGGGCCGCAAGTATTTTACAAAGTCGGCCGGAAACCCGGCTGCGTAAAAAGTAAGGAAGCGCAATGTCTTCGGACATTTTCGATGTCGTCGTGATCGGTGCGGGCCAGGCTGGCCTCGCATCGGCTTACTATCTGCGGCGTGCCGACGTCAGATTCGTGATCCTTGATGCTGAAGAAGGGCCCGGTGGTGCATGGCGACATGCGTGGAATTCACTCCATCTGTTTTCACCGGCATCCTTTAGCTCGCTGCCGGGATGGATGATGCCGGCGAAGACCGAGGCGGCCTATCCGTCAAGGAATGAGGTGGTCGATTATCTGGCGCGCTACGAGGAGCGGTATCATTTTCCCATAGAACGCCCGGTCGCAGTGACGTCGGTCCGCAACGTCGAAGGCGCTCTGGAGGTCGTCGCCGATAGCAGACAGTGGCGAGCGCGTGCCGTTCTGAGCACGACCGGCACTTGGCGACATCCTTTCGTTCCGGACTATGCCGGTGCCTCTGGCTTCAAGGGCGTGCAGATTCATTCGGCGGATTATGTCTCGGCTGATCCCTTTGTGGGCCAGCGGGTCGCCATCGTTGGCGGCGGAAATTCCGGGGCGCAGATACTTGCCGAAGTATCAAGGGTCGCCGAAACCATCTGGGTCACGCCTCAGGAACCGGTGTTTTTGCCCGATGAAGTCGATGGACACGTGCTGTTTCAGCGCGCTACCGCACGGGTGCTTGGCGGGGAGAGTGGCCCAGCAGTTGGCAGCCTTGGTGATATTGTCATGGTTCCCCCGGTCCGGGACGCACGGGATCGCGGCGTGCTGGGTTCGGTGCGGCCATTCTCAAACTTTGATCGGGATGGCGTCGTCTGGCAGGACGATACTAGAAGCGATCTTGACGCCGTCATCTGGTGCACCGGGTTTCGGCCAGCGCTCGATCATCTCCAGGATCTCGGCGTGATCACGGACGATGGCAGGGTTGATGTGGATGAGGGGCGCTCGATTAAGCAGCCACGCCTTTGGCTTGCCGGGTATGGGAATTGGACCGGGGCTGCCTCGGCGACGCTTCTGGGGTCAGGCCGGACGGCCCGCGAGATGATCCCGAGACTTGTCGCGGCGCTGTAGGCGCGCAATCCCGATGAATGCGACAATTGCACTTGCACCCAGCGTGGTGGTAATGACGAGCGACCACAGCGTGCCGATATGGGCCATGGCAAACGCTAGCGCAAAGGGTGCGGTGGCCGACAGGATCAACCGTGCGGCCATGACCTTGCCTTGCAGCCTGCCGTAGCCATCGCTGCCAAACAGCATCAGCGGCAAGGTACCGGTGACGATGCTGAAAAGACCGCTGCCCAAACCGAAGACAACGGCAAAAGCCATGGCTCCTGCTACCGACGGAGCGGTGAGGGTCAGGATGAGTACGCCCCCGGGGATCAATGTGGCGGCAATCGTTGCCAAAGCGAGCGGCGGCAGATTGCCGCCGAGCACCATGTTGGCAAACCGGCTCAGCACCTGCGACGGACCAAACAGCGTGCCGACAATGGCGGCGGTGGCCCCAAGGCCAAGCCCCGACAGCAGCGGCACCATATGCACCAGGATCGCCGCACTGACGAGAGATTGCAGCGAGAACCCCACCACCATCAGCTTGAACCCGAACTGCCGGACGTCCGGGCTGAGACTTCCCTCCACGATCTGCGCCGTGCCGGCTTGTTTCTGTGCTCTACCCTTGGCAAGGCCGTAAGACAGCCAGGCGTGGAGCGGCAGGCAGACGAGCAAGTTGAGCGCGGCGAACACCAGGTAGACATTCTGCCAGGAGAGATGGGCGTGCAGAGCCGTTGTGATGGGCCAGAAGATCGTTGAGGCGAAGCCGGCGATCAGGGTCAGATAGGTGATGCTGCGCTGGGCGGTGCGGGGGCTTGCCTGCACCAGCAGCGCGAAGGCGGCGCCATATTGCACGAGATTGGCGGCGATTTCGACCACGATCAGGGCGGCGACGAAGCCGCTCTTGCCCGGCGCATAGGCACAGACGATCAGCGCGGCTGCGGCAATCGCGGAGCCGGCCGTCATCACCTGTCCTGCGCCGAAATGATCAATGGCCCGGCCAAGGTAGGGCGCAGTCAAGCCGCCTAGAAGAAGTGCCGCGGAAAGTGCGGCGAAAATCCACTCCGTAGACCAGTTCAGGTCTCGCGCCATATCGGGTGCAAGGATGCTGAAACTGTAGTAGAGGGTTCCATAGCCAATGATCTGGGTGAGGCCCAGGGCAAGGATAGTGCCGACCGGCGGGCGCTCGCTCATATTGATTTCAGATCCACGCGCTGTTCGAGCTTTGCGGCCTCTTCCTTCCTCTCGCTATAGCGGTCGGTCAGGTAGTCGGAGGCATCGCGGGTCAGCAGTGTGAACTTCACCAGTTCCTCGCAGACATCGACGACGCGATCATAATAGGCAGAGGGTTTCATGCGACCCTCCGTGTCGAACTCCTGCCAGGCCTTGGCGACCGACGACTGGTTCGGAATGGTGATCATCCGCATCCAACGGCCCAGTATCCGCAACTGATTGACGGCGTTGAACGACTGCGAGCCACCGGAGACCTGCATGACGGCCAGCGTCTTTCCCTGTGTCGGTCGCACCGAACCGGTCGTGAGGGGGATCCAGTCGATCTGGGCCTTGATGATGCCGGTCATCGCGCCGTGCCGCTCGGGGCTGACCCAGACATGGCCTTCCGACCACAGAGAAAGCTCGCGCAGTTCCTGAACCTTTGGGTCTGTATCCGGCGCTCCATCGGGAAGGGGCAGACCCTCGGGATTGAAGATCTTTACCTCGCATCCGAGGTGCTCGAGAAGCCGTGCAGCTTCTTCCGCCAAAAGACGGCTGAACGAAATCTTTCGCAGCGATCCGTAGAGGATGAGGATCCGTGGCTTGTGCTGCGAATAAGCCGGGCGAAGCGCGTCAAGGTCGGGCTGGGAAATGAGATCAAGCGAGGCGGCTGGCAGATCGGCCATTGGGGCTACTCCGTATTGTAGGATTTAGGCGTTTGTATTCCGGGGCCGTTATGAATCTGATCCGGCAAGTTCTGGGGGCACGTCACCGCCGTCAGATTGACCCGAACAACAGTTCTCCATCAGGAAATGAGCGAGGCCGTTGAGGGTCTCGAAGCTCGCGCTGTAGACGATGGAGCGTGACTCCCGCTGAGCACTAATCAGACCAGCATGTTCCAGTTCTTTGAGATGAAAGGAAATGTTGGAAGGCGAGACGTTCACAGCTTCGGCAATTATACCCGCCGCCAATCCGCCCGGACCGGCGACGACGAGCTTGCGAATGACCTGCAGTCGGGTCTGCTGTGACAGTGCGCGAAACGCATCCAGGACCTGCCGCTCGTTCATAAAATCCAATCCTCGTAAAAGCGTTCTAAGGTGCCAGGATATACAAGGCTTCGGCACCTGCGGGGGATGATCGTATTTCACACCCCACTTGTTTTCATATTTCAACTAATATTGAAATTATGAGTTAGTTGCGGCTACGTCAAGAAGTGTTTTGCCCGTCAGTGGACCAGAAGCAGCGGAAGATCGGCTGCAGCCAAAACTTCCCGCGTTTCGTGACCCATGAGCCATTCCAGCCACTCGCTATGACTAAAAGCCCCGGTGACCAGAACGTCCGCTTTCAGGGCATCCGCTTCACGGACGAGCTGCGCGCCGATCGTTTTGTCGGAACGGGGCAGAATATGAACTTCTGGTGTGACGCCTGAGCCTTGCATCACAGTATTTAGCGTCCTATCGGCGTTGCTTTCATCCGTTACGCGAAGTGCGCTGACACGTTCTGCGGCTTCGAGCCATGGTCCGGCAGTCTCTATTGCGCGGCGAGCTAGATCGCTGTCTGTGAGGCCCACGGCGACATGCGAAAACCTTGCGCGCGCTCCTGCTTTCCAACCGGGCGGAACCAGCAGAACCGGCCGGTGCGCCGTGAAGATCTCAGCGTGGAAAGCATCGGCGGCATCCATGTTTCTATTATGCGACAAGACGACGAGGGCGATATCCGCGGTCGTCTCCCGTAAAACGGTCTGCGCCTCCGGCCCGGTAATCGTGCGCAATTCTATCGAAGGCGCTTCGGGTCGCAAAACTATATTCCATTCGCCGAACGCGGATTTGATAGCGTCCGCACGCTGTTGCAGCGAGCCTTCGTCATGGGTGCGAAGCTCCTGCATGTCGATTTCCTCGGGAGGGCAGACGAGATGTGCAGGATCGACGATGACATTCAACGCTTCGATCGACGAGCAGGTCACGGATGCTGCCGCCATAACTGCAGCATCCATCGTTCCCGCGACTGTATCGCCTTTTGTCAGTACAGCCAGAATTCTCATGTTAGTGCTCCCATCATTTCCCGAACCGTGCAGCACCACCAAGTTCTGCCTCGATCTCCAGCAGCCGATTGTATTTCGCAATCCGGTCAGAGCGCGAGGCTGAACCCGTCTTGATCTGACCGCCACCCATGGCGACAGCGAAATCGGCGATGAAGCTGTCTTCCGTCTCGCCCGAGCGGTGCGAAATGACATAGTTCCAGCCGGCATTACGGCAGAGCTGGATCGCGCTGATCGTCTCGGTCACCGTGCCGATCTGGTTGAGCTTGATCAGTGCCGCATTGCAGGCCTTCTCCTCGATACCCTTTGCAATGAAGTGGGTATTGGTGACGAGGTTGTCGTCCCCGACGATCTGAATCCGGTCGCCGAGAGCGTTGGTGATGGCCTTGTAGCCGTCCCAATCGTTCTCATCATGGCTGTCCTCGATCGAGACGATCGGGAATTTTTCGACCCAGGTCTCGAACAGGCTGACCATCTCCTCGGACGTCTTGTTTCCTTGCCCGCTGCGCGTCAGGCGATAGAGCCCGTCCTCAAAGAACGAACTGGCAGCAGGATCGAGCGCGATAGCAATATCGTCGCCTGGCCGGTAGCCTGCGGCCTCGATTGCTTCGACAATGACCTCGCAGGCCTCCTCGTTGCTCCGGAGCTTCGGTGCAAATCCACCTTCGTCGCCGACACTGGTGCTGAGACCGCGCTTCGACAGGATAGATTTCAGGGCATGAAACGTCTCGGCCCCAAAACGGAGGGCTTCAGCAAATGTTGGCGCACCATGCGGGTAGAGCATGAATTCCTGGAAATCCATGCCGGAATCGGCGTGCATGCCGCCATTGAGCACGTTCATCATGGGGATGGGCAGATGGACGGCCCCAACGCCACCCAGATAGGCGTAAAGAGGAAGGTCGTGGCTTGCGGCGGCGGCCCGGCAGAGCGCCTGGGAAACCCCAAGGATGGCATTGGCTCCAAGCTCGGATTTGTTCGGCGAGCCGTCGAGTTCGATCATTGCCGCGTCGAGCGCCGCTTGATGTGAAGGATCCCGTCCCTTCAGAAGAGGAGCGATCCGCTGATTGACATTGTCGACGGCTTTACGAACGCCCTTGCCACCATAGCGGCTGGCGTCACCGTCGCGCAGTTCCACGGCCTCGTTGGCGCCAGTGGAGGCGCCGGAGGGAACGGACGAGGTGCCGACAATGCCATTGTCGAGATGAACGCTGACGCGAAGCGTCGGATTACCCCGCGAATCGAGGATCTCCAGGGCGGTGATGTTTTCGATGAAGGCTCTCATGGACTTGCTCCTGCTGCCGAGATGGCGGCTTTAGTGCTTTCCAATCGGGAAATCCCTAGATTGGGCGGTTGGCATCTTCTATTTCTTTTTCTCGATCTGATCGAAACGACCGGTACTCCCACCGACCTGTTTGAGGGTTTCGTCGTCGCCATACCTCCTCCAGCCAGAATACGTGATCATCGACTGGTATAACTGGAAACCAGGCGTACCACTCGCGCCACAAGCATTGTTCCTTCACCATGGCCCAATCCTCCCAGTTGTTATCTCTTGGTCTTAAGCCCTGTACGCGACGAGCACGGCTCATCCCGCGATCATCACGACACCGAGCCAGTTCGGAAGTGTCAGGCGTTCGCCGAGGAACAGGACGGCAAAGATGGAAACGAAGACAACCGACAACATGTCGATCGGCGCGACGCGGGCCGCGTCGCCAAGCTTCAGCGCTCGAAAATAGCAAATCCAGGATGCGCCGGTCGCGAGGCCTGAAAGCACAAGGAATAACCAGCTTCTGCTGGAGACCGACGACGGCTCCTGCCAGTTGCCGGTGATATAGACCATCATCCCAGCGGCGAGCAGAATGACGATGGTACGAATGAAGGTGGCGAATTCGGAGTTCGACGCCGATCTTGGCGAAGATCGCTGTCAGCGCTGCAAAGCCTGCTGACATGAGAGCCCACAGGGGCCAGCTGGCAAGGAGGCTTTTCATGTCGCTTGTCCTTGCCCAATGAGCCGTATCAACGTGAGACCAGCAAACAGTCCAGCCATCGAAAGCACCAGCGAAGCCAAGCAAGCGTGCGGCGGCAATATTGACGGCGTGCCGGGAAACACCACCCAAACCCGCTCCGAGGAACACGATCAGATAGACCAAGACCGTCTCCTTCAGGATGTCGTGACTTTGAGTGCTTCTGCCGCCGCCACGTTGTGATGGACGACGTCCCACTGTTCCAGGTGCTTGTAGACGATCACCTTGTTTTTCAGGAGCGCGCCATGAGTCCGGCAGAATTCCTCAAGCTTGTCGCGCGACGCAATCATCTCGACGCACATGGTCAGATCCGGATTGGGGATTTCGAAACCCTCGTCCTGAAGCTTGCCGCTGTTCGAATATCCGAAGTGTGTATGGTGAGCGACGGCATTCATAATTCCTGCTGACTTCGCCTGCAGGACCAGTTCTCGATAGAGCGGCTTGGCACCAAACCAGCTACTCTTGCCTGAGGTCTTCTCCCGCGGTTTCATATAGATACGGACCATGCCGATTTCGGTGGAATGCAGCCTGTGTTGCGTCACGATGATGGGCCTTTCGGTGAGGGTTGCGGTGGTAGCAAGGGACCGGAGCCGGACCTTGCCGACAAAGTCGCCGAGCGCATTGGCGTTCATGTCGCGCATATGGCGAACCGAGATGTCAGGAGGAATGTCGTTGGCCGCAGCTGTCTTCGGCACGCCCACGCGCTGCGAAAGGTAGATGCTGGAATGGCCGCTGCAGAGGTAGGCAACGAAGCAGGCGACCGCGATGTAGACGGAGTGGGTTGCCCCGAAAAGCTCGATGCCCATGATCATGCAAGCGAGCGGCGTGTTGGTCGCGCCCGCGAAGACGGCGACGAAACCGAGAGCGGCAAATAGGTCCGGTGGCGCACCGAGAACGCCCGCGACAGCACTGCCGAGAGCCGCACCGACGAAGAACAGCGGCGTCACCTCACCACCCTTGAAGCCAGCGCTTAGAGTGATGATCGTGAACAGACCCTTCCAGGCCCAACTCCAGTAATCGATGTGATCTGGGCGGAAGAAGCCGAGGATCGTTGCATCCTCGGGATTGGGGGACCATACCCCAAGCCCCAGATATTCTCGTGTTCCAAGGGCGTAGACCAAGCCAAGCAGGATCAAGCTTGCGAGAACCGGACGCAGCGGGGCATAGGGCAGGATGGCCTTGTAGGCGGACGATGCCAGGTGAGAAAGTTCTGCGAAGAAATGCGCTGCCAGTCCAAAGGCCACGGAGGCAATCACAACCTTCAGCATCAGCACGGCGTCGAGGTGAAAGCCGATGCCTTCACCAGCGCCGCTCAGATAGGCGATGGCATAATGTGTATGCCCAATGCTCCAGGCGTGGCAGGTCCAGTCTGCGACAATGGCGGCCAGCAAGGCAGGAAGCAATGCCTCGTATTGCATCCGGCCAATTGTCAGGACTTCCAAGGCAAAGACCGCGCCGGCAATAGGCGTGCCGAAGACTGCACCAAACCCGGCCGCAATGCCTGCCATCAACAGGATACGAATGTCGGCGGATGTCAGTTTAAAGACCTTACCGAAGGCGCTCGCAAGGCTGCCGCCTAGCTGCACGGCGGTTCCCTCGCGTCCAGCTGAACCGCCGACCAGATGGGTCAGCACGGTTGTGACGAGGATGAACGGAGCCATGCGCAGTGGCACGCCGCCACCCGGCTCGTGGATTTGATCGACGATCAGATTGTTGCCGCCCTCGGCGGACTTGCCAAACTTTCCGTAGGCCCACACCATAGCAAAGCCAGCCACTGGCATACAGAAGATCAGCCAAGGAAACTCGAACCGTAGTTCTGTCGCCCGATCAAGGCTCCAGAGGAACAGAGCAACGAGCGATCCGACGGCTATTGCCATCGGAATGACAATGGCGATCCACTTTGCGAGACTGCGGATTTGCTGAAAACGAAGGCCGAATAATGATGCGAGCGTCATGCGAAAGACACTCCACCAAAACTGTCAGCAGATATGAGAAAACACAGAAAATGAATTCCAGACACGACCCTACTCCTTCGCGTTATGCGCGTTGAGTAGGAGTCATCAGCTTCATCGAGGAAGCGGTTCGGCGTAATGCCCGGCAGAATCCATTACCGTTGAGGTTAAATACCGTTGGAAAGTAACTAGAGTCAAGGTCCCTCATCCCGCTCATCGGAGTGATCCCGTGCAGATAGGGCAAGACAGACTGCGGCGATCACCGGGACGGTGAACAGGCCGGCTATCGTGATGAGCTGCATTTCATGGCCCCAACTCAAAGTCCGCCCAAATCGGGTAGCGGTCGGAAGCGACGTCGGTTGTGTCATTGCTGGCGACTGCGTATCCCACGGCGCGTCAGCAAGGCGCTTGCTGGCAAGCAGGTAGTCGGAACGGAAAGTCATGAACTCCGTATTCGTGAAACCGCGTGCCGGGACAGTCGGCGTCGGAGTGGCTTCAAGGCTGTTACCGACGTCCACGAAACCGGCCCGCAACAACCCGGCTATCGTGGTCCTGTCCGCTGTGCCGTCCTCACGGGTGTAGCGCATACGATATCGTGCAGGCAGCAATGCCAGATCGTCAGGCTCAGGATCATCCGGCGCGACGGAATTGAAGTCGCCGCCAATCAGGGTCAGTGTGGATTTCCTTGAGGATGCCTCCGTGAACCTGTTGATCCTGCTTGCGCTTGGATGGTCGCTTCGCAACCGCGTGCGCGTTGGCGTGGCTCTGGCTCTGATCTTGCTCGTTCCCGGAATCGCGACGTTGTGGACTACCTATCAGAGCCTTATGGCGCCCGTTCCGCCCCAGCCGTTCCTGTTGGCAGTCACAGGCACGGGGGCGCTTGCAGTCAACCTTTCCTGTGCATTTCTGCTGACAGCTTTCCGTCACGAGAACGGTAGCCTGACGAGGGCCGCGTTCCTTTCGGCGCGCAATGACGCGCTTGCCAATATAGCAATCATCGTGGCCGGTATCGTCACGGCCTACGCCTGGCATTCCGCCTGGCCGGACCTTATCGTTGGCCTGGAGATTGCCGGAATGAACATGGACGCCGCCCGCGAGGTCTGGCAAGCCGCTCGGAAGGAACACGCCGCTGCGGCTTGAAGCGATTGTCGGTGGGTATTCCAAAGGCGAAAGCTGCGGACGCATGATTACCAGGTTCACGCATGCCGCCATACCTTCACGGCAGAGATCAGCAGAATGGCGGCAAGCGCCGGAAGGAGCAAGGCCGTCGGCACGACACCGAGCAACTGCCCGCCAATGAAGGCGCCAGCTATCGAGCCGAGCGCCATGACGATGAGGAATGTCTTGTTGCGAGCGACAACAGAGAAGCTTTGGTCCCGGCTGTAGCGCGTAAAGCCGACCAGCATCGTCGGCAGGCTGACAGCAAGGGAGAGGCTGCCCGCGAGTTTAATATCTGCACCGAACAGCAGCACGAGCGTTGGGATGAGAAGTTCGCCGCCGGCAACGCCCAGGAGCGAGGCGACTACACCGATTACCAGACCTGCCAAAATGCCAGCGACAATCTGCGTCGTGCCAGTCACGAGGCCAGCTCCGGCGGTTGCATCGTGGCCGAACAACAGCACCACTGCGATGACGATTAGCAGCACCGCGATCACCTTATACAGGTTTTCCGATCTGAGGCGGGTTGCCCAGCCCGCGCCAAACCATGCACCAAGAAGACTTCCAGCCAGCAGGTTGACGACAATAGTCCAGTGCGCGACGATCTGATCCAGTGGAACGGTCGCTGCCCGGAACGGCAAAGCGAATGCAACGACAACGAGGCTCATTGCTTTGTTGAGGATGACCGCTTCGAGTGCCGCGTACCGAAACAGGCCGATGAGCAGCGGCAGGCGGAACTCCGCTCCACCCAGACCGATGAGGCCGCCGAGCGTTCCGATCACGGCACCCCAGATGAAGGCTGTTGCCGAACGAATCTTACCCGTCATTTCTTGCCTCGTATGGGTCGGTGCGCTGGTGAAATGGTCGCGGCACGCTTGGTGGAGTTCATGTCAAAGGGACTGTTGGAGCGAAAGCGTTTTCAGAGATCGTATGACAGCGCAGCGTTCGATCTGCGCTGCGCCATCGTTGTAATCCGTATAAATGTTCACGATATTTGATTTTTGACCGATCGACGATCAGACATCCTGAGCAGGATGTATCCGCTCACTCCGGCGATGATTGATCCGCCTAGGATGCCGAACTTGACCCGATCCTGCATGACGGGGTCCTCGAACGCGAGCAGGCCAATGAACAAGCTCATCGTGAACCCAATTCCGCAGAGAAGGGAGACGCCCAGTGTCTGTCCCCAGCTGGCCGCGGCGGGCAATTCCGCCCATCCGCTTCGAACCATGACAAAAACTGTTCCGAAAATGCCGAGCAGCTTGCCAAGAACGAGACCGGCACCAACACCCAGCGTTAATGGCTCGATCAGAGTTGCTGGCGATACACCTGCGAACGAAACGCCTGCATTTGCAAAGCCGAAGATCGGAACGATGAGAAATGCCACGGGCTTGTGCAGACCATGTTCCAGCTTGTGAAGCGGCGAAGCCGCTGGCGTTGCCTCAGGAGTGCCGGGAGTAAGACGGATGGGGATCGTTAGTGCGAGAAGAACGCCGGCAAGCGTTGCGTGAACGCCTGACATCAAAACAAGAACCCACAGGACCGCCCCCAGGACGAGAAATGGCCAAAGCCGCATCACCCCAAGGCGGTTGAAAAGCACCAGATTCCCGATCACAAGTGCGGCCCCACCAAGGGCGTACAGATTGACATCGGCCGTATAAAACAGCGCAATGACGATGACCGCGCCCAGATCGTCAATGATGGCAAGCGTTGCCAGAAAGATTTTCAGTGATGCCGGCACCCTCGGTCCCAGCAGCGAAAGCACCCCGAGTGCAAAGGCGATATCGGTTGCCGACGGAATGGCCCAGCCGCGCAGGGCGGCAGGGTTCTCGTAGTTGAAGGCGATATAAATCAGCGCCGGAACGACCATGCCACCGGCTGCAGCGGCTCCCGGCAGAATGCGGCGGCTCCAGCTCGAGAGCTGGCCATCGAGCATTTCGCGCTTGATCTCCAGGCCTACCAGCAGGAAAAAGACTGCCATCAGCGCGTCGTTGATCCAATGCTGTACGCTCAGCGGTCCAACATAGACATGCAGGAGTGCGAAATATTGGTCGGCAAAAGGTGAATTTGCCACGATGATGGCGAGTAGCGCGACTGCCATAAGCACCAGGCCGCCTGATGCCTCATTGTCGAGGAACTGACGAAGCGTAGAGTTAATGCGACCCCGCAACGGGCGGGACTGAATTGTGGACATAGATCTGCGTCCTCTGTGCAAGAGTTGTTGTTGTTCTCCGTAATAGGGGGATCCCTGGCGCACGCAGCACACGCCATAGCATTCAATATATTCATCAATTGTGCAGATGGCCAGCAAAACCGGTACTTCCTCGGACAGAACCGGGATCCCTGCACCTCTGCAATACGACTCAGACATCTGGAGATTTCGTGAGCAGGTCTGCGGCAGGAAACGGCCGACGGGACGGGCTAACAAGGATTAGAACTGCCTTTCGGAGGTGCGATGGTCAGCAAGCAGCGACTTGGATCGCCCCACCCGCAAGCGAACCAATTCCGCTCTCATGCGATGGCGTCCTGGCCCAGGTCCGATCTTCCACGATCAACCCGCAAGGGGTCCGCTAGCAGGCTGCGGCCGCTCATGGCTTTGCCATCGCGGTGATCGCGCCCGTCCCCGTGCCTTTTTGGAGCCATCGAGCGGGATTGGCCCGCTCCCGGATGGAGCCTTCGAAATGTCGCACGATCTTGTCCTCGCACAGTCCCACGCCTTCCAGCTTTCCCGTGACCTGATGGTCCCGGTCACCGTCTTCGAGGTCGACGGCGAATATGGCGTTTATCTGAACAGTCAAGCTGTCTCACTGGCATTTCGCTGAGCTCAGACAGAACACAGAGTCAGGATAATGGCGTCCTTCCCTCTGACGAGATCGACGCAAGCGACGACCTCGAGGTCATCCACGAATTTCATCCATGGGCGGCTCATTGAGCCGCCCCCTCCTTTCGTTTGTCGGCCGTTCCGGCTGCTGCTTGCGAGCCGGCGGCCGCAAGGGAGGCTTCGCCGTGGCTGGGATGTAGGCACTGGTGAATCCGACAATTGCCAGCCACGCCCTTGCGGCCTTTGCTCTTCGCGGCCGGTGGAAGTTGGCCCGCGATAATCACGGGAAGAAAAGCGACGAGAGGCCGATCGCCCATGGCGACCGAAGGAGGGAAAATGAAGAGAAGCGAAATCGAACGGCTGCGGGAAGCGGTGCAGTGCCAGACGGTGCTGGAGACGTCCGGTTTCGCTCTCGATGTCAAAGAGAGCACCAGGCGTGCCATGAAGTATCGCCGTGGCAGCGAAATCATCATCGTGACCCATGCCGGTCGGGGATGGTTCGATCCTCTTGGCGAGGAGAAAGGCGACGTCTTTAGCCTGATGGCCTGCCTGGAGAATTGCGTCTTTCTTGAAGCATGCGATCGGGTTGGCGCTCTTGTGGGCGCTCAGTCATCGCAGCCCATCTGGGTCCACGAAGATCGCGCGCTCGCCGACCTCACGTCCATATCCGAAAGTTGGGCCCTCCGGAGACCGTCATGGCCGGGCTCAGCGTCATGGCGCTATCTGCGTTGGCAACGTTGTATTCCTGCCTCCATCATCCGGGCTGCGATCGGTCACGGTATCCTGCGTGAGGGGCCATTTGGAAGCATGTGGGCGGCACACACCGACGAGACGGGTGCTGTTTGCGGATGGGAGGCCCGCGGACCGCAATGGCGCGGCTTTGCGACGGGCGGCCGTAAAACCCTGTTTCGACTTGGCTGCAGCCAAGCCTTTCGCCTCTGTGTGACCGAGGCGGCAATCGATGCCATGAGCCTGGCTGCCCTAGAAGGAATGCGGGACGCCACACTCTACCTCAGCACTGGCGGTGGCTGGGCGCCTGCGACGGAGGCAGCTTTACGCTTGCTGGCAGCAAGATCGAACGTGCAGCTCGTGGCGGCGACGGACGCCAATTCTCAAGGCGATGCCTACGCTGACAGGCTTCGCGCATTGGCAGACGACGTCGGCTGCATATGGCTCCGGCTTCGTCCCTCCGCCGACGATTGGAATGAGGTTTTGAAGCAGCGGGAGAAGGGGAGAATGGAGCGGAAAATGGAGGGAGACGTACCGCATACCCGCCAGCCGCATCAAGGGAGGCTTTGCCCGGCTACGCCGGCCCTGGACCCGGCCGATCGGAATGCCGGCGACAGGCGAGGTGTCATGAAGGATCGAAGAGAAGAGTGAGGTCGTGAGGATCCGCAGCACTTCGGTCTGGCAGAGCACAGAAGGAGCCGCAGATGACAAACCTCAGTCCGATCCAGAAGGTCTTCCAGGGAACGGCCACGCGCCAGCAGATGTTCTCGTTGTTCGATCGCCACGCACAGCGGCTTAACCGATGGGAGGATGACGCATCCGCACTCTATGCCGGCGAGTGGTTCGAGATCACCGAAGCCGAATACGATTATATGTTCGAAATTCTGCCGCCGCTTTGGATCCGCGGCCCGATGTTCGCGATGCGCGAGTTCCTGACCGGCTCGGTAACATCAGTGTTCTTTGCACTGAGGAACGATGGTGCGAACCGACATTTTCACGGCTATTGCGATCTCTCGGACGGCCGGTTCGCCGAGGCCATGCGGTTTGCGATCCTTGAGCGTGAATGCCGGCCTGTGCGCACGATGACGCGAGACGAGAGCCTCGAACATATCTGGAGCAGCACCACGGAAGCCTATCGTGGTTATGCAGACAAGCGTTGGCCGGAACCCGTTCGGGGCCAAAGAACCGTTGTCCTCTGCGGCGGACCAAGGGGCTCCTTTCACAAGCTGTTGAGTGATCTGACCGACGACGAAATTTCGGCGAAATTGCCCGTTCAGCTGCGACATCTCCCAATGTCCCTCGTGGCTTAAGCCCAGCACCTCACTTTCTCCAAACCCTGCACATCCGTTCCAGCCTGTTCGGCGGGCGGTTTTGCGCATCCTTGAAGGAACTCCTTGATGAGCAACGACACCCTTTTCTTCGACATATCAGGCAGCTCTGCCCTTTCGTCTGGCCTTGGACTCGGCGTGACTGCGCTTGGCGGGTTCGAACCGGTTGCCGCCAACGACGACAATCCGGATCCACCGCCGCCCTCGCCAGCTCCGGCGCGTGCCATACGCACGGTTTCGAGATCGGAGCCGCGCAGGCAAGGCCAGCGCGAGAACTTCCATCTCGATGGAGAGGATCGCGGTCTTGCTGCGACTTGGAAGGAGCGGGCGCGGTTGAACGTCGCGGCCATTTTGACCGCCGATGAGATTTTGCGAAACAATGTGCCGGTTACGCGGGAGCATCAGAAGCGGTTGATCCGCTTTACGGGCTTCGGCGCATCGGAGCTGGCGAACGGCATGTTTCGTCGACCCGGTGAGGCAGCGTTCCGAGATGGCTGGAGCGAGCTCGGCAGCTCACTGAAGGCGGCAGTGAATGACGAGGACTACGCGTCGCTCGCGCGCTGCACCCAGTATGCGCATTTCACGCCGGAGTTCATCGTCCGCGCGATCTGGGCTGGACTTCAGCGACTGGGTTGGCGCGGCGGCCGCATCCTTGAACCGGGGATCGGGACGGGGCTGTTTCCCGCCCTAATGCCCCCGCAGTTCAGGGATCGTGCCTATGTCACCGGGATTGAACTCGATCCCGTGACGGCTCGGATCGCGCGGCTGCTTCAGCCCCGCGCACGGATCGTCAATGGCGACTTTGCGAGGACGGATCTCGCGCCGATCTATGACCTTGCCATCGGCAATCCCCCCTTCTCCGACCGCACGGTTCGTTCTGATCGCACCTATCGGTCGCTCGGTTTCCGTCTGCACGACTATTTCATCGCCCGATCGATCGATCTCATAAAGCCGGGCGCCATTGCAGCCTTCGTCACCAGCGCCGGCACGATAGACAAGTCGGATAGCACCACGCGAGCGCACATCGCGAAATCCGCCAATCTCATCGCGGCCATCCGGCTGCCCGAAGGCAGCTTCCGCCGTGACGCAGGGACTGACACGGTCGTCGATATCCTCTTCTTCAGGAAGCGGAAGACAGGCGAGCCCGAGGGTGACGTCTCTTGGCTCGATGTGGACGAGGTTCGTGGTGCGACTGAGGACGAAGGCGCGATCCGGGTGAACCGCTGCTTTGTGCGTCACCCGGATTTTGTGCTCGGCGTACATGCACTGACTGCCGGCCCCTTCGGCGAAACCTACACTTGCCGGCCGCGCGCCGGTGAGGATCTTGAAGTGCTGTTGAACGCTGCCATCAGTCTCCTCCCTGAGGACATTTACGATGGCGAGCCGCCCGCAATCGATCTCGATCTTGAGGATGAGCTGGCGGAGGTCGTCGACGTCAGGTCCGACAACGCCACGGTGCGTGAGGGCAGCTATTTTATCGACCGCGTGCATGGCCTCATGCAGATCGTCGATGGTGCTCCGATCGCAATCGATGTCCGCAAGGGTCGCACAGGCGAAGGGCTTTCCGACAAGCATGTCCGGATCATCAGGAAGCTGATCCCGATCCGAGACGCCGTGCGAGACGTCTTGAAATCCCAAGAGGCGGATCACCCATGGCGTGATGCTCAGGTTCGGCTGCGGATCGCCTGGTCGAGCTTTGTTCGCGACTTCGGCCCGATCAACCGCACCGATGTTTCGATCCAGGAGGATGCAGAGACCGGCGAGACGCGCGAAACGCACCGGCAGCCGAACATGCAGCCGTTTCGTGATGATCCCGATTGCTGGTTGGTCGCGTCGATCGAGGATTACGATATCGATACGGATACGGCCAAGCCTGGTCCGATCTTCACCGAGCGGGTCATCTCTCCTCCCGCCCCGCCGGTCGTGACCAATGCCGCCGACGCACTTGCCGTTGTTCTCAACGAACGAGGTCGCGTCGACCTCGATCACATCGCGGAACTGCTTCATTGCGATATCGAGGCCGTAATCGATCAACTCGGCCAAACCGTCTTCCAGAACCCGGTCGACGGTTTGTGGCAGACGGCCGATGCCTATCTTTCCGGTCAGGTCCGCACCAAGCTCGCTGCCGCGGAGGTCGCCGCGGACCTCGATCCTGTCTTCCAGCGGAACGTGCATGCCCTGCAGGCGGTGCAGCCGGCCGACCTTCGGCCATCGGCTATCACCGCTCGTCTTGGCGCACCGTGGATCCCGGCCGTCGACGTCGCTGCCTTCGTCAAGGAGACGATGGCGGCGGACATCCGCATCCACCACATGCCGGAGCTTGGCTCCTGGACTGTCGAAGCACGTCAACTCGGCTACTCGGCCGCCGGTACGTCTGAGTGGGGGACAAGTCGCAGGCATGCCGGCGAGTTGCTTTCGGACGCGCTCAACAGTCGCGTCCCGCAAATATTCGACATCTTCAAGGATGTTGGCGGCGAGCGGCGCGTGCTGAACGTCGTCGACTCCGAAGCGGCTCGCGAGAAACTGCAGAAAATCCGCACCGCGTTCGAGCGCTGGGTCTGGAGCGATGCCGATCGCACCGATCGGCTCGCCCGCGTCTATAACGACCGCTTCAACAATATCGCGCCACGCGCGTTCGACGGCTCCCATCTCAAACTTCCCGGCGCCTCAGGCGCCTTCGTTCTTTATGGTCATCAGAAGCGCGGTATCTGGCGGATCATCGCTGATGGTTCCACCTACCTCGCTCATGCCGTCGGCGCCGGCAAGACGATGACGATGGCGGCGGCCGTGATGGAGCAACGTCGGCTGGGCCTGGTTGCCAAGGCGATGATGGTCGTCCTCGGCCATTGCCTGGCGCAGGCGGCACGCGAGTTCCTCGCGCTCTATCCGAACGCCCGCATCCTCGTTGCCGACGAGACGAACTTTTCCCGGGACAAGCGTGCCCGGTTCCTAAGCCGTGCTGCGACCGCGACCTGGGATGCGATCATCATCACGCATTCCGCCTTCAAGTTCATCGGCGTGCCGTCAGTCTTCGAACAGCAAATGATCCAGGACGAGCTTCAGCTTTACGAGGAGCTTCTGAACAAAGTCGACAGAGAGGATCGCGTGTCGCGCAAGCGGCTTGAGCGTTTAAAGGAAGGGCTTGAAGAACGCCTGCAGGCACTCACGACCCGCAAGGACGACCTTCTCACCATCTCGGAAATCGGGGTCGACCAGATCATCGTCGATGAAGCGCAGGAATTCCGTAAGCTCTCATTCGCCACCAACATGTCGACGCTCAAGGGCATCGATCCGAACGGGTCGCAGCGCGCCTGGGATCTCTATGTCAAATCCCGCTTCATCGAGACGAGGAACCCGGGCCGTGCGCTGGTGCTCGCCTCCGGTACGCCGATCACCAACACGCTTGGGGAGATGTTCTCGATCCAGCGGCTTCTTGGATATGACGACCTGCACGAGCGCGGCTTGCACGAGTTCGATGCCTGGGCATCGTGCTTCGGCGACACGGTGACCGAACTCGAAATCCAGCCGTCCGGCAAATACAAGCCTGTCAGCCGGTTCGCATCCTTCGTCAACGTTCCTGAGCTTATTTCTATGTTCCGCCGGTTTGCGGACGTGGTGATGCCGTCAGATCTTCGCGAATATGTGCGGGTGCCGGAAATCTCGACCGGTCGCCGACAGATACTGACGGCGCCGCCGACGGCGGCATTCAGGTTCTACCAGCAGCTTCTGGAAAGTCGCATCAAGGCAATCGAAGAGCGCGAAGGGCCAGCACAGCCCGGCGATGACATCTTGCTGTCAGTCATCACCGACGGTCGCCATGCAGCGATCGATCTTCGGCTGGCTCTGCCGGCGAGCGACAATGAGCCCGACAACAAGCTCAATCTCCTGATCCAGAACGCCTATCGCATTTGGCAGGAGACGTCCGGAAGTACTTATCTCCGCCCGGACGGCATGGCCCATGACCTGCCCGGCGCAGCACAGATGATCTTCTGCGATCTCGGCACGATCAATGTCGAGAAATCCCGAGGCTTCTCTGCCTACCGATGGATCCGCGACGAACTGGTTCGTCTCGGCGTACCGTCATCGGAGATCGCCTATATGCAGGATTTCAAGAAGACAGAGGCCAAGCAGAGGCTGTTCGGCGATGTCCGTGCCGGCCGCGTACGTTTCCTTATCGGTAGCTCGGAGACCATGGGCACTGGCGTCAATGCGCAGCTTCGGCTCAAGGCACTCCATCACCTTGACGTGCCGTGGCTTCCATCCCAGATCGAGCAACGCGAAGGCCGCATAGTCCGGCAGGGCAACCAGAACGACGTCGTCGATATCTTCGCCTATGCCACGCAAGGCTCGCTCGACGCCTCGATGTGGCAGAACAATGAAAGAAAGGCGCGCTTCATCGCCGCCGCACTTTCCGGCGATACCTCCATCCGGCGGCTGGAGGACTTGGGCGAAGGCCAGGCGAACCAGTTCGCAATGGCCAAGGCGATTGCGTCGGGCGACGAGCGCCTGATGAAGAAAGCTGGTCTTGAAGCCGACATCGCCCGTCTCGACCGCCTTCGTGCCGCGCATGATGACGATCTTTACGCCGTGCGCAGGCAGATCCGAGATGCTGAGAGGGATATCGAACATTCGACACGCAGGATTGATGAAATCGGCAAGGACATCGAGCGTCTTATCCCGACCGCTGGCGACGCCTTTGCAATGGTCGCGCTTGGCACGTCTTACACCGAGCGCAAGGAAGCCGGCCGTGCACTGATGAAAGAGATCCTCACGCTCGTCCAACTCCAGAGGCAAGGCACGGTCCATCTGGCCACGATTGGCGGATTTGAACTCGTCTTTGATGGCGAGCGCATCAGCAAGGATGGGTTCCATTATCCGACTGTTCTGCAGCGAACCGGGGCTGATTGTGAGATCGATCTGGCGGTGACCGTCACTCCGCTTGGCGCGATCGCCCGCATAGAGCACGCCTTGGGTGGCTTCGAGGATGAACAGAGGCGTTATCGCAAGCGGTTGGATGAAGTGCGCCAGCGCCTCGCATCCTATCGTTTGCGCGACGGCGGTCAGTTCGCCTTTGCTGAGGAGCTGGCGGAAAAGCGCCGCACGCTAAAGGACGTGGAAGCGGCGCTTGCAGCTGATGGCAGTGACGACGCAGACTCGGAGCCGCGAGCAGCCTGAATAAATCGAAGCGATCCGGAAGGCGTTGATTTGGATGCGGTGCAGCATATGCATAGCTGCCTTGCACATTAATTGGTTTCGCCACGATCAAAAAACGGGCATTCTGCACCCAGCTGATGCACACGGCGGCCTTCCTCCCATTGCCGCCGCGCCGGCTGTTCCCCTCTGGAGGTTCAATGACCTTCATATCTTATGGGCCGCGGTTTTCCGTCGGCCTTTTTTCTTGAGGGGCTCACTTGAAATCCATCCGGTCCGCAAGTAAATGCCGTGCACTTCCCGTTTGAACGGCATCTTGTGGCGAGTCTCTCGCCACGTTCGATACCGTCCGGGTCAAAAAAAGGGCGCTCCCCATCCGGGTCGAGCGCCTTTTTTGTTGCCGGCGGGGGCTCACGTATCGGGGTGGTGCAGCTCGCTGCGGCTCTCAAGAAAATTCACCTGCTTCAAGGAATGCCTGCATCCGCAGGTGCAATCGAGAAAAGCGAAGAGTTAGAGCTTGAAAATGTGGTTGCAGAGCGGGCCTTCCAATGGCGCTGCGCTCAAACGCCGCCTGCGCGATCCCGGCTGACGCGTCCATCGCAGGGCTCTTGAGCCCCGCTCGTGTCGCGCAACAGGGACGCTCGCCCGCGCTTGCATCGCTCCGTCCGCTTCGCAGTCCGGGAAGTGTCTTCGCAAAGAAATGAAGACAGGAAGGAGCGGCACGCACGTCGCTCCAGGACCCGAACAGGAGCTTCCGATGCTAATCATCAAGATCGATCCGCGCGCACTGAACGAAAATCAGGACGATGCTCGCCAGTCGAAGTCTTCGTCGCAGGCCGACGCTCTGCTGCTCGCCACCGTCAGAGCCGTCGGCATCATCCAGCCGCCTGTTGTTTCGCCGCAAGTGGACGGCGGAAACGGCTATGTCATTCAGGCAGGGCGCCGGCGCGTGCAGGCGGCGATCGCAGCGGGCCTCGAAGAAATCGAGGTGCTCGTCGAGCAGGCGGCCAATGACAACGGCGCCATGCGCTCAATGGTCGAGAACATCGCCCGCGAGCCGCTCAACCCGGTCGATCAATGGCGCGGTATCGAACGGCTTGTCGCGCTTGGCTGGACCGAGGAAGCCATCGCCGTCGCGCTGGCGCTGCCCGTCCGCCAGATCCGCAAGCTGCGGCTGCTCGCCAATGTTCTGCCAGCGATGCTTGATCAGATGGCCAAGGGGGACATGCCGAATGAGCAACAACTGCGTACGATCGCATCCGCCTCTCTTGAGGATCAGAAGGAAGTCTGGAAGGCGCACAAACCGAAGAAGGGCGACACCGCACCATGGTGGCACGTTGCCAACGGCCTTTCCAAGACACGCATGTTTGCCCGCGACGCGAGCTTCGGCGACGACCTTCGTGACGCCTATGGTATCGAATGGTCGGACGACCTCTTCGGGCCGGCCGACCAGGACAACCGGTTCACGACCAATGTCGAGGCGTTCCTCGGTGCTCAGCAGGAGTGGATGGCCAACAATCTTCCGAAGAAGGGTGCCGTCGTCGAGGTGAACAATTGGGGTCAGCCCGAATTGCCCAAGAAGGCGGAGCGCGTCTATGGCAAGCCGGGCAAGGGCGACCATACTGGGTTCTACATCGACCGTGACGGAAAGGTTCAGACGGTGCACTACCGGATGCCGGAAGCGAAAGGGCCAAAGGGTCAGACGACGGCTCCGGGGAGTGGTCCGGTCGAGGAAGACACCGCACTCATCAAGGCACGCCCGGACGTGACCCAGAAGGGGCAGGACATGATTGGCGACTTCCGCACCGACGCGCTGCATGAGGCGCTCGCCCGCGCGCCGATTGAGGATGACATGCTGATGGCACTCCTGGTACTCGCATTCGCAAGCCAGAACGTTCGTGTCGACTCCGGCGCCAACGACCATGTGTTCGGTCCGAAGCGTTTCACACGCCACGCCGCCCGTCTGTTCGCCGAGGACGGACGACTCTCTTTCGATATGGATACGGTGCGTGCTGGGGCGCGCGCGGCCTTGACCGATGTGCTCTCGTGCCGGCGCGGTATGTCGAACAGTGGTGTGGTCTCACGCGTTGCCGGCGAGGCCATCGGCGCGGATGGCTATCTGCCGAACATGGGTACGGAGGACTTCCTCGCATGCCTGTCACGGCAGGCACTCGAAACCACTGCAAAGGACGCCAACATCCAGCCGCGCGCACGTGTGCGCGAAACCCGGGCTGCTCTCGTTGAGCACTTCAACGGGGACGCGACGTTGATCCATCCAGCCGCATTGTTCGCGCCTGACCCTAAGGACGTGTCCGATCTCATCCGGCATGCTGATTACGCAGGCGCCGGCGTGGAAGACGCTGCCGATGGCGTTGACAGCGGGCGGATCGAAGGGGAGGCCGATCACAATGGGGCTATGTCCGATGGCGGCGGTCTCGATGAGGACGCTGGTTTGCTCGACGATCGCGAGACCGCCTTCGGCATTGCGGCCGAATAGTTTCGAACCTTCAGCATTGTCCCCCTCCCGCCGCCGGTCACTCCGGCGGCGCCTTGCTTTTCAAGTACAGGAGAATTCAATGTCCGCGCGTCCAAACGAAGCTCGGCTGCCGAAAAGTCCAAGCGCCATGATTGCCGCAACACAACCTCGAGCAACAGGTGGTGATCAAGGCCTATGCCGCAATACACGGCCGGCGCTGGAAGAGCATCCTGAGCAACGCTTGGATGGGCGGCGCACCCTATGACGATGACGGGATCCTTCAGGTCTTCGAAATACCCACGGCCCGAGCTGGCTTCAAACCTACCGATTACCCGAAACGAAGGTGCCGGACCAGGTCGATGGTGGCCCAGGGCCGGCGGTTGATGGTCGCGGCAGAGGTGAGGAATAAGTCGGCGTGCCTGGACACTCTCCCTTTCACATTCGATTGGCGGCTTTGTGACTGCTTGTCCTTCGGTTTGCTGCGGTCTGAACCAGCGGTCGTGCGCTTCAAGGCCGCTATCGCGCCGCGTGGCGGCCGGCACCCGTCTTCCTGCGCAGAGCAGACCCGCGTGAACTTCGCGAGGGCAATTGCCCTGCTTGCCCGCAGATCGGCTCCGCTTTTCCTGCCGTGTCCGGACCTTGAATCGCCCGTCTTCCGCTGGCTCTGGGCGACCGCACCGAAGGGCAAGCCGGCACGGGCCGGACCCGCTTCGGGTTCGAAAGGAAGAGACATGGCCAAGCCCGCTACCAATCCTCGCCAAGCCACCCGCACCGTCCAGCTTCGCAAAGGCGCCACCGTCGAAATGGTCCGGCTCACCTGCCCGGACGCCGCCCAGACGCTCAAGATCACAGAAAGCTTCGGGACTGCAGTCATCGACAGCGACGGTATCCGTGATCTTCACGAGCGTCTCATCTGCGAGACCGCAGATGCTTTGAGCGAAGGCCTCGGCGAACGCGCCATGCAGATCCACCTGCAGCGGATCGTTGGTGCCTTTGTCGGCTCCGCCCACGGCGCAGGTCAATTCTATAGCAAAGCCGTCACCGAGGCGCGGGACGCTACGGCGAAGGCCGCAAACGACGCTCGCGACGAGGATCTCGACGGTCCGGTCGGCTATGACAGCGCCGCTCACCGCAAGCGAGAGTTTGCCGCCGACATGGGCGTCCAGGCCCACGCGCTGCGGATGGCTGCCGAAGGCGCCGTTGCTGCCTACAGCCATGTTGTAGGTGAGAGCTGGAAGCCATTCGACCGTCCGATCGAGAACCAAGGTCAATCCGTCGACCGCCAGGCGGCCGAGGCGCAGATGTCAGCATTCGACTAATTGGTTCAGGCGGGTTCGCCCCGCCTGCTTCAACTTGACAGCGCCGGCCCGCACGGACCGGCCCTTTCTTATGCGGTATCCCGGCGCGGGAAGGAAAATGAGAGGAGTTGAAGACCGGGCCGGCGCAGCCCGTCTTGGGCTCCGGACCTGCAGGAGCTGCCAACGACATGCAACGGCTTGGCCGTCCTCCACGGATGTTTCGGCCGTTCCGGTGCATGCCGTCCGCCCGAGGGCTCCTGCCTCTGGTCTCCGCGACGGGGCCGCGATTGGCGCGGCTCCCAGTAAGTGGAGTCAAGAAGATGAGCAGGAAAAACGAAGGCCAGCGCGCCGACATCTATTCCCGGATCACCGACAAGATCATCGAGGATCTTGCAAACGGCGTCCGGCCGTGGATGAAGCCGTGGAGCGCGGCCAACACGAATGGCCGCATCACCCGCCCGTTGCGGTATAACGGACAGCCTTATTCGGGCATGAACGTGCTTCTTCTCTGGTCAGAGCAGATGTCGCGAGGCTTCAGCTCCTCGATTTGGATGACGTTCAAACAGGCGCTCGAGCTCGGTGCGGCCGTCCGCAAGGGCGAAACGGGATCGACGGTCGTGTTCGCGAGCCGGTTCACAAAATCCGAAGTCGATGGCAATGGCGGCGAGATCGATCGGGAAATCCCCTTCCTCAAGGCCTATTCCGTCTTCAATACCGAGCAGATCGATGGGCTGCCCGACCATTACTATCATCGATCCGAGCCGGTTCTCGACGCCCTCCAACGGGTCGAACAAGTGGACCGGTTTTTCCGCAATACTGGCGCAATCATCCGCCACGGCGGTAACCACGCATTCTATGCCCCAGGTCTCGACCTGATCCAGATGCCGCCGTTCGAAACGTTCAAGGATGCGGCAAGCTACTACGCGACCCTTAGTCATGAGGCGACCCACTGGACGGCGCCGGCCGAACGGGTTGGGCGTGACTTGTCTCGCTACACCAAGGACAAAAGCGAACGCGCTCGCGAAGAGCTGATCGCGGAGCTCGGCAGTTGCTTCCTTTGCGCCGACCTCGGCATCGCTCCGGAACTCGAGCCGCGGCCGGATCACGCATCCTATCTACAGTCCTGGCTCAAAGTCCTCGCCGAAGACAAGCGGGCAATCTTTCAGGCGGCGGCGCACGCGCAGCGCGCGACCGCTTTTCTCCACCGGCTCCAGCCCGAGGGGACGGAAATGCGAGATGCGGCTTGACGGTTTCGTCGTCTGACAGCTTAAGGCCGGTCGCCGCTTTCGGCGGTGGCCGGCTCCACGACCGGTTCCATCTGGTCCATGGGGTTATCGGCGACGCTCAGATCCAGTTTCCCCCAGATCGACGGTCTATGGATGCCGGCTTTCGGCTTTCGGGAATGCTTGATCTCAATGATGAATGGCTTTGTCTGCTGACGCATTTTTCCTCCAGGCGACGAATCGCGACATAACTCTATCGCTGCAAGTTGGTCTCGCAAGTTGGCCTTGCCCGAGGATCTGCGAGAAGCATCTATTGCCCGTTGTCCGGGCTGTCAGGGTCGACGCGGTGCAGCTATCGGTTGGGGATCGTCTGATGTCGATCGCCACCGTCATATTCCTTTTCATAAACGGCCGGGGCACCATCCGCGGGCTCGATGGGGCATGTCTGCCCGGGGAACGGCTTCGCCTCGCTCTTGATCCCGCAACGGCGCTGCGAAACTTTCATCCCCTGGCGGAGACCACCCACTCTGACGATGTCGAGTGGGGACCCCGGATCACCGCCATTCCGCGCGAAACATGAAAGTTTCTCCGCTCCGTCCTCCACGGTGTTTCGGCCCATTCGGGTGCGGTCCGATCGTCCCCGGCCTTTGCGACTGCCATCGAGGCCGCAATGGAGCGGCCCGAAACAGCAAAAAGGGAATACGACAATGGCTACCATCGGCACCTTCACCGCGAACGAAAACGGCTTCACCGGCTCAATCCGCACCCTCGCCCTCAACGTCAAGGCCCGTATCGCCCGCGTCGAGACCCCCTCGGACAAGGGCCCGCAGTTCCGCATCTTTGCGGGCGCCGTTGAACTGGGCGCCGCCTGGCAGAAGCGCTCCGAGCAGGACCGCGACTACCTCTCGGTCAAGCTCGACGACCCGAGCTTCCCGGCTCCGATCTACGCGACGTTGACGGAAGTCGATGGCGAAGACGGATACCAGCTCATCTGGTCCCGCCCGAACCGGGATTGAGGAGCTACCGGCCCCGCTCACGCAGCGGGGCCGGGCCTCATGTCTGAAGCCGGACATAGGCATCGAGCCGGTTTCCGGCTTTTCGGATGGAAACGGATGGATTAATGGATGCCGGCGATCGGCCTCTATAAACAGCAGATCACGCCAGAAATCCTGTCATTGATTGTCGAGGTTGACGAGTTCAAAGGCGCATGGCGTGCTTTGGGCAGTATGGCTCCGGATCGACTTTCAAGTCGACGGGGGGCAACGATCGAAAGCATCGGATAGTCTACATGCATCGAAGGAAAGTTAAGCGACCGTGTAAGCCGAAACACGGTCAAAGATCATCTACGTGCATTGACCGACCAAGGGCACCTGACCCAACCCGGACCGGGTCGAAGGACCTAGTATGGTCTGAGTTAAATAGCGCTGTGACTGCGGTCCGCCGATGAGCCGACATCCGGACTGCTCTCGAATTCGAGCCACTCACCAGCGCGCTATCCGTTTTTCATGAGCGCCGGCGCCCTGTCCGCAGACTCGATGGGGCATTTCTGACGGGGAGAACAGCTGCGCCAGGTTGCCGCCATTCCTCGCGAACAAGAAAGTGTCTCCGCGCCGCCCTCCACGTTGTTCCGGCCCATGTCAGGTGCGGTCCGATTGTCAGCGGCCTTTGCCGCTGCCATCGAGGCCGCAATGGAGCGGGCCCGAAACAGCAGAAAGGAACATGACAATGGCGACCGTTGGCACCTTCACTTCCACCGAAAACGGCTTCAAACGGCTTGATCCGCACCCTCGCCCTCAACGACAAGGCCCGCATCGCCCGCGTCGATAACCCTTCGTACAAGGACCCGCAATTCCGCATCTTCGCCGGCTCCGTCGATTTTGCTGAGAACGTGATTATGCGGGATTCCGGTCGCTGAATGCTGGATTTGTCGGCGGTCACGGGGGATTCTGCTCCGCATAGTTCCGATTGTGGAACGATGGCGCTCCGCTCACAGCGGGGCGCCATCATTCGATGACATAGCCCAGCGCGCGATAGCCCAGTCGGCGTTTTGCGGCCATCCGGGCCAGCACCGGAACGGTGCCATCGACATAATCGACGACAAGGACGTCCTTCTTACCATCATGCTGGCGGTGCAGACGGCCGACATACTGCGCCAGAGTTCCCTTCCAGGCGATCGGCATGGTCAGGAACAACGTGTCGAGCCGGGCGTCATCGAAGCCTTCCCCGATGTATCGGCCTATCGCAAGTATGAGACGCTCCTCATCGTCGCTGACGTTCAATGCTGTCTTGGCCAGCGTGCGGTCTTTCGCTGACATGCCACCGCGCAAGACCACGAGATTTTTCACAAATGGTGAGAATCTCTTCTGGAGGTAGTCGAGGTGATCTTTCCGCTCCGTCAAAACAATCGGCGAACGTCTGGCCTCGAGAGATTTCAGCACATCATCGAATATCAGGTCATTTCGGCTGTGGTCTTGCGCTAGGGCCGCGTAAATTGCCGGCATCGACGGTCGTTCAACCGACGCCAGAGACGCTGGCAGGTCAAATTTCGTCGACCGATCACGCGCGCGATGGCGAATTCCACGCTCGGCAGCCTGGACCCTTGCGTCCACCCGATAGCGGACGGGCCCACATTGCATAAAGATGATCGGATGATGCCCGTCTTTTCGAGCAACCGTGGCTGACAAACCAACGACGTATCGCGCTTTGGACCTCCGGGCGACCAGCTCGAAGCTTGCGGCGGACAGGTGGTGACATTCATCGACAATCAGATGACCATATTCGCCGACAATGTCCTCGACTTCACCGTTCCGCACCAGACTTTGGATTAGCGCCACATCGATGATCCCTGTCGGCTTTCTTTTCCCTCCTCCGATTATGCCGATTTGCCTTGGGTCAATGGACAGAAAGGAACTCAGGCGTTCCACCCATTGGCTCAGAAGCTCCCTGCGATGGACGAGAACCAGCGCACTGCGCGCGCGATGGGCAATAAGGGCGGCGGCCACAACCGTCTTGCCGAAGGCGGTCGTGGCGGCGAGCACACCGTTATTGTTGGCCACAAGAGCATCAAAGGCCCGCGACTGTGGTCGGCGTAGCTCCCCTTGGAACGAGACGCCGGCTGGTAGAGCCTCTCCATCTTCGCGGAGATCTTCCAAAATGGCGGTCGCACCATGGCTCCTGATGAGCTCAACCGTTTCGTCGATGCAGCCTCTTGGAAGACCGACATGACGAGAGTGAAGCTCAGCGCATGAGATGACCCTCGGCTTGCCGAATGTTGGCAATCGCATCGCTTGTGCGCGGTAGAATTCGGGGTTCTGGAATGCTGCCAGACGCACAAACTGCGCAATCAGTGCCGGCGGAAGCTCTGTCCTATCGATGTAGATCTGATCCGCGACTACGACCTTGATACTTTGCGGGATCGTGGCTTCTATTCGCCGCGGCTCGATACGACGTGACGGCAACATCTTCCACGGCTCGTCGGCATGTTCGTCATCGACCGGCATCCGAACGCCCAAGACCCGCCCCGACAATTCAGCCTCGTCAGCGACCTTGAAGACCAGGTCTGCCGATAGCCTCGGTAAAGATGATAGATAGGCCCACTGGTCGTCATAAGGCCGCAGGTCGTCATCGACGAAAACGCTGTTGCCATTTTCGCGGGCCTTTCTTTGAAGGGGAAGCGCGATCAGATTGCCGAAGCCGCCGAGCGGCATCGTATCCTGATTGGGAAAGAAACGGTCATAGGATGTGAAGCCGATCTCGGGGCGTTTCTCCATCGTCTCAGTAATCAGGGCCGCACCCAGTTGTCGCGCAATTTTCGCCGGAACAGGTTCGGAGAAGAATATCCAGACATGCCCCCCGTTCCCCGATCTCGATCGTTCGAGTGCGGCGGCAATTCCTTTTGCACGACATGTAGCCAGCAGTGCTCTGGTGTCATCCCACCAGCTTTCCTTGTCGAAGTCAGCTGCCAGGAACCAGCATGTTTCATCTTGTAGCAATGGATATACGCCGGCAACAAAGTCGCCAGACCGCGCATCGCCGCCGCGAAGGTGCTTTTCGATGACGCCCTCGGACGTTGGGACGAAGGCCTGATGCGGACATTCGCCGCATTTCACCTTCGGTTTGCCGCAAATACCTTTTGCCCATTCGTTCGAACACGTCGGCGAGTATCCCGAGGTTCCAGTCTTCTTGTTTTCCCATCGCGTCGGAAAGACATCGGAACGGCCTGCGAACAGGCTTCGGAACAGGGCGATTTTCTCAGACGAAGGCGAGCCGTTCGTAACTGGAGCATCGGCGAACAAGGTGCGCTCGCCGGCCTGGTGACCGGATATCAACTTTCGCTCAAGTGTTTCCAATTTGAGGGCAAGCGCCATCCGCTCCGCATCCAGAGCGGCTAACCGCCGTCTAACGCGTGCGATTTCGTCGGTAGTTTCACCCGCATCCGCCAAGATCTCAGCTTCTCACAATCCACGTCTCGATCGACCATATGCCAAGGTGGTGTCAGGCTGAAGATACCAACGCTTGTCGCGCAAATTTCCGTGAAATTATGCGGAGCAGCATCCCCCGTGACCGCCGACAAATCCAGCCTTCACCGACCGGAACTCCGCATAATCACGTTCTCAGAATTATGTGGTGCACCACATAACGTTGAACTCGGCGCCGCCTGGCACAAGCGCTCCGAGCAGGACCGCGATTACCTCTCGGCCAAGCTCGACGACCTGCGCTTCCCGGCTCCGATCTACGCGACGCTGACGGAAGCCGATGGCGAAGACGGATACCAGCTCATCTGGTCCCGCCCGAACCGGGACTGAGGAACTACCGAGCCCTCTCACGCAGCGGGGCCAAGCAGCTGCAAAATACAGCATTTACAGCAGTGCTGTAATTGCTGTATTTTAACCGCAATATTCAGATCCGCCGTAGGCACAACGGAGATAAGCATGACACGTCATAGTGGTTCATACTCAACCAGCGATCTTTCCCGAAAATCCGGCGATATTATCGCCGAGGCCTTGCGGCATCCTGTGACGATCACACAGCGCAACAAGCCGCGCCTCGTGCTTCTCAACATCGATGACTATGAGCGGTTGATGCGACAATCCGATGCGCGATCGGTGGGCACGCTCGAAACCATGCCGCGCGAACTGCTCGACGAATTTGAGGCGGTGGTCGATGCCTATGCCGAAAGCGAAGAGGGCAACCGATGAGCGGCTATGACGCCATCCAAACCGCGACAGTAATCCGCTATCCCTATCTTTGGGCGAGAGAAGCCGGCCAGGGTGAGACGGAGGGCCGCAAAGATCGACCGGTCGCGGTTGGCGTAAGGCTCTTACGACCCAATGGAGATTTGGTAGTGATCTTCCCGATCACCACGAAGCAGCCAGAGAAGTCTCGCTTTACCGCGGAGATCCCCGCCATTGAGAAGCGGCGGGCTGGGCTCGATGCAGACCTCCGGCTCTGGATCATCCTTGATGAATTCAACACCGACGTCGTCGGTCGCTCCTTCTACCTTGAACCGGAACCACCGCTTGGCCGATTGAGCAAGGCCTTCTTCCTTCCCCTTCTTCGTGAGTTTATCGCGCGTCGCAAATCGCTGACCGAGGTCAGCCGGTCCAAATAGCGGCCGTGAATGGTTCAAACCAGAGTGCCGGGTTGGGCCAGACCTTACTCTTGGCGGCGTGGGGCGACGTCCTGCCGAATTTTCGGATGTGGCCTTGGCACTCGAGGCCGGTTGACCGCGGACCGCCCGAAAGATGGTGCTGTGGCCCGGCTTGAAGACTGCTCAGATCTGTCCGATGGCACAGTCATCGATAGCAGGCGACGAAGACACATACGCGATCCATTTCGGCCGACCCTGTCACGGCCACGCGCGGTTGGTCGGAGTGGGGCTAGCGTGATCGTGCCAGCGCAATGAAGTCTGCAGAGGGAGGTCCATTTCCTTCTTCCTCTCATTGCCGTCATAGGCCAGGTCCTTCTGCGGCTCGATGGGGCATGTCTGCCCGAGGAACGGCTTCGCCTCGCTCTTGTTCCCGCAACGGCTCTGCGAAACCTTCATCCCCTGGCGGAGACCACCCCACTCTGACGATGTCGAGTGAGGTGCTACCATCGGCACCTTCATCGCAAACGAAAACGGTTTCACCGGCTCAATCCGCACCCTCGCCCTCAACGTCAAGGCCCGTATCGCCCGCGTCGAGAACCCCTCGGACAAGGGCTCGCAGTTCCGCATCTTTGCGGGCGCCGTTGAACTGGGCACCGCCTGGAAGAAGCGCTCCGAACAGGACCGCGACTACCTCTCGGTCAAGCTCGACGACCCGAGTTTCCCGGCTCCGATCTACGCGACGCTGACGGAAGTCGATGGCGAAGACGGATACCAGCTCATCTGGTCCCGCCCGAACGGGGACTGAGTGGCTACCGGCCCCGCTCACGCAGCGGGGCCAAGCCTCATGTTTGAAGCCGGAAACAGGCATCGAGCCGGTTTCCGGCTTTTTGCTGCCACACAAGAGGTTGGGATTTGCTCAGATCATCCCATTTTGACGTGGTGAAAGGGCCGCCTCAAGGACGGGCGGTTTCCCCCAAAATGCTCGCGCATTTCGGCTCCCCCACCCGCCGCGCTGCGGGCGCCTGGCGCTCCTTGACCCAGCCCTCTCCCCCCGCCCGCAGACGTCATCTTTCTCAAACATCAGGAGATGACGACGATGACGATCGAGCAACACATCGAAGAACTGCTGGCCGAGTTCAAGAACGCCGTTGGCGCTGGCGAGCGTCGGCAGATCGAGACCGAGCTTGAACTCGCACGGGCAGAGCGCGAGGTCATCCTGGCGGGGCAACACGGCCGTGTCAGTGCGGAGCCTCCGTTCTGACGGAGGTTTTTACATGCAGCCAACACGCTGCAAGTCTTTACCGACTGGAGGCGCTGAGACCTGTGTGGGCGTCGTCGCTACCCGCCCCGCTCGTCATTTTGGTAGCTGAGCTGGCGGCTTATAGCCGCGTTTGAGTTTCTGTCGGACGAGGTCGAGAAACAGCAGCACCGCCTGTTCTTCCCGCCCGAAATGATGGACCATCATCTGTCCTTTCGTTCCAATGCGGCCCCACTTCCGCAAGAGACAAATGTCGCCGAAGAGGTTCGGTTCGATCGACATGGCATAGTAGCGTGCCATGTTTCTCGATGCATCGGAGCGTTCCACATAAAGCCGATAGGGTTGAGAGATCATGGGGCCAGAATCGTCGATGCCGGCGGCCTCGTCCAACGACACTTATGAATCGATTGGCTTGAATTGATTCATATCGGTGATGTATCGAAAGCGCGGTCTGAGACGAGCCGCCGTTCGTTTCACACGGTCAGCTTGCTCGCCCCCGTTTTTTAACTTGTCTCGATCTTGAGCCCGCTACTGAACTTCCGAGTGCGGGGGTGCGGCAAAATTGTGTGCGAGGTGCGGGGTGCAGTCGGTCCCGCCTCCCCTTCGGGTAACTCAGTTGAGGCTCCTGCGGCTGCCCTTTTCCCGCCCCTCGCACGACGAGAATTCCCGAAATCCCGCCCTTCGGTCGTCGCGATGCTGATTTCTCCGATACTCTTCATTGTTCTGGATCAGCCTTGGTCGGATCTCCTCGCGCCGGCTCGATCCCACAGGCTCAGACGTCTTGCGCGATCTTGTGGAACCTGTTCGCATCGACGCAAGCCTTCATGTCTTCGCGTCTGAACCAGATCGCCCGTCCGCAGCGAAGCGGTGGGTTGCCGGCGGTGAAGACGATCTGCTCATCGGCGCGCATGCGAAGCACTTCGTGTGGCTGGATCAGCGGGCGCGCGGCAAGCTGTTTTGATCTGGTTCGCGACGTTCCCTTCGCTTGAAAACTTCGGCTGACCTGGTCGACCTCCACCGTGGTCATGCCGCAGCGCTTAGAGATGTAGTCCGCTGTGTCGGGATCGTTGATCGCGGCGAAGGAAATCCAGCTCGCACTCTCGAACCACTTGCTTGCGGCATCGCGGCCGCCATAGGTTTCGCGCATCTGTCCGATGGACTGGTAGATCATCGTCAACGTGATGCCATACTTGCGGCCGGCATCACGCGCGGTTTCCAGGATCCGCAAGTAACCGAGGCGCGCGACCTCATCGAGGAGGAAGAGCGCCCTCTCTTTCACCTGGCCGTCACGATTGTAAATCGCGTTGAGGAACGAGCCGATGATCACCCGCGCCAGACCGGCATGCGTCTCCAAGGTCTTGATGTCGATGTTGATGAACACATCGGTCTTACCGCTAGCAAGGGCGTCAGTTGCGAAGGTCGAACCGGACACCAAGGCTGCATAGTTTGGATAGGACAGCCAATGCGTTTCCTTGACCGCATTGGCGTAGACACCGGAGAAGGTTTCCGGAGTCATGTTGACGAAGGCGGCGACGTTTTCCTTCACGAAGTTGGAGTTCGAACTGTCGTAGATCGACTGCAGCCGCTCGCGCAGTTTCGGCTCGGGTTCCGCCAGATTGGCCCGAACCTGTCGTAAGGTCTGCTTCTCCTGATCAGTGTGCCCCGACAGGCAGACGTCAGCAATCAACGCGGTCAACAATTGTAGCGCCGACGCGCGAAAGAAGTCGTCGCGCACACCCCGCGGACCACCACTGTCGCTCATGATCCAAGATGCGACGGAGGCGATATCTTCCTCCCTGGTCCCGCCAAACCGACCGATCCAGTCGAGCGCATTGAAGCCGGTTTCCGGTTCCTTCGGATCGAGGATGCGGATGAACCGCGCAGCGGCTTTACGATGCCGATAGACCATCGGCGCCACTTCGTTCGAAGGGTCGAGGACGACCAGCGCGCCACCCCATTTGAGTGCCGTCGGGATCGTCACCGATGTTGTTTTGAACCCGCCGGATCCGGCGAAGACGATCCCATGCGAAGACCCGAATGACCCATCAAAGCAGAGCAATGGCGGTTTGCCGCCAGCGCCCCAGGTACCCGGAGCACCCGGTCGAAACGATTGCTCCGCCGTACTGTCCCTGTCGACGCGGTAGCACTCGCCAATGACAATTCCGCCGGTACCGGCAAAAAGCTTCGCCGCTTCTCGCATCTTCATCCAGTCGGCCTCGCCATGAAGAGCCCTTTGTCCCTTCACGCGCTTGGGCTCGGCGCGTCTGAAGGCCGCGTTGCCGATCAGCGCAACGCGGAGCGCGAAACATCCAGCCATCAGCGCTGTAGCTGCGCCGACCAATGTTACAGGGTCCAAGTGCGAGGCAACGGACTTGCCCGCGGGCACATCTTCGGCAAACGCGGAAAGACGGGCTGCCTCACGTAGTGCTGCCGTCAGAAGCGTTGCTGCGGCTCCGACGAGAACGCCCCAGCCGGCGAACTTGATGGACACTGCGCCCGCGCTTGCGAACAGGAAGATCACCCCGATCGCCGCGGCGCTGACATAGGGCGCGGCGATACCGATGCGGCCGAGCGTCTGCCTTGCCGCATTCGTTTGGCCGAATGGCGAAAGCCAGTGCTCGATCCCATCCATGCCGATAACCATCAGTATCATCAACGCGATGGGAATGATCGCGAGCGCAAGCTTATTCATGGTCATTGCTGAAGGCCTCCGCGCCAATGGCGATCAGCCGTGCCCTCTCGCCTTCGTCGGACTTCAGCCTGCAACTGAGCTCGACTAGCGCCCCGAGCAGAAGCGCGCGCTTTTCATATCGCAGGCCCGCCTTTACGATCAGGCCACCGAGTTCAATCTTTTCCCGCGTGTCCTTTTTGCGGGCATCGGATGTCCTCGTTCTCGCCATCCGTTTAAGCCTCTCCACGGCTGCTCTGAGCCGGGCAAGGCGCGAGCGTCGAGCTCTCGGCCGGTCCGCCACTTTCGGCAGTGCTCCTCCTCCCTCCGGTCGAAGCTGCGCCACCCTGGCCTCCGCGAAAGCCCTTCACCAGAACCTCGAATGCCGCGTGAAGTTCGGCTTCGTCGATCTCTATTTCACCAAGGCCTGCCTTAAGCGCAATCCGGCCGATGCGTTCGGCTTCACGCGTCTCCGCTTGCTTGAGTTGTTCCTGCAGCTTGGCGATTTCGTCGCGAATTTTTGAAGAAGGTTTCTTCATGTCCGGAGTTCTCCCTGGCGTCAGAAAGCTTGTCTTTCGAAGCCAGTTTTGCGGACCGGAGGGCGCAACGCACTACGGTGAATCCTACAATCGCCAAGGGCGATGCTTTTGTGAATGATCACGGTCGTTCCGAAGGAGCGGCATCAAAGTGCGCAATTATACGTCGCAGCTGCGACGCTTTGCTTTTCCCCCTCGTGGGGCCGCCGTTCCTCACGAACCCGTTGAGTTTGTTCGTAATCAGGAAAGATCTCTGCCGTGGCCGTTCCTCATTTCTCCGTCAATGTTGTCGCGCGTGGCTCCGGCCGCAGCGCGGTTCTGTCGGCGGCCTATCGGCACTGCGCCAAGATGGACTACGAGCGGGAAGCAAGGACGATCGACTATCGCGCCAAGCAGGGTTTGTTGCATGAGGAGTTCGCCGTTCCGGCCAATTCACCCGAATGGTTGCGGTTGATGATTGCAGATCGATCGGTGTCCGGCGCCTCGGAAGCCTTCTGGAACAAGGTCGAGGAATTCGAGAAACGCTCCGACGCCCAGCTCGCCAAGGACGTGACGATCGCCCTTCCGATCGAACTTTCACCCGACCAAAACATCGGGCTTGTCCGGGACTTTGTGGCAAGGCTCATCACCGCGCAGGGCATGGTTGCAGACTGGGTCTTTCATGACGCGCCGGGCAATCCGCACATCCACTTGATGACCACTTTGCGCCCACTCACCGAAGACGGGTTCGGCGCCAAGAAGGTCGCGGTTCACGGGCCGGACGGCAATCCAATCCGCAATGATCACGGAAAGATTGTCTACGAGCTTTGGGCCGGAGGCATGGCCGAGTTCAACGCGTTTCGCGATGGCTGGTTTGCCTGCCAGAACCGTCATCTGGCCCTTGCCGGTCTCGACATTCGTATCGATGGCCGCTCCTTCGAGAAGCAGGGTATCGAGCTCGCTCCGACAATCCACCTTGGGGTCGGGACGAAGGCGATCGAGAGGAAGACAGAGGGGGAAGCGGAGAAAGCGGCTCTTGAGCGGCTTGAGTTGCAGGAGGAACGGCGAAGCGAGAACGCGAGACGCATCCAGCGCCGGCCGGAGATCGTGCTCGACCTGATCACGCGCGAAAAGAGTGTTTTCGACGAATGCGACGTGGCGAAAATCCTGCATCGCTATATCGATGACCCCGGCCTGTTCCAGGGTCTGATGGCTCGCATTCTGCAAAGCCCGCAGGCGCTTCGTCTTGACCGCGAACGCGTTTCATTCGTGACGGGCGTGCGGGCGCCTGCGAAATATACCACGCGCGAGTTGATCCGGCTGGAAGCGGAGATGGCAAATCGCGCGATTTGGCTATCACACCGATCCTCGCATGGCGTTCGAGATGCAGTGCTCAAGGCGACGTTCGCGCGTCACTCGCGCCTGTCGCAGGAGCAGAAGTCGGCGATTGAGCATGTGGCGGGGCCCGAGCGGATCGCCGCTGTCATTGGCCGTGCCGGCGCCGGCAAGACGACGATGATGAAGGCTGCGCGTGAAGCGTGGGAAGCAGCGGGCTATCGTGTCGTCGGTGGTGCACTCGCCGGCAAGGCAGCCGAAGGATTGGAGAAGGAGGCGGGCATCGTCTCGCGCACGCTTTCGGCTTGGGAGTTGCGCTGGAAAGAAGGCCGAAACCTGCTCGACGACAAGACGGTCTTCGTTCTCGATGAAGCGGGCATGGTATCATCACGACAAATGGCGCTGTTCGTCGAGGCCGCGACGAGGGCTGGCGCCAAGCTCGTTTTGGTCGGCGACCCGGAGCAGCTGCAACCAATTGAAGCGGGCGCTGCCTTCCGGGCCATTGCCGATCGTATCGGCTATGCCGAACTTGGCACTATCTATAGACAACGCGAGCAGTGGATGCGCGACGCGTCGCTCGATCTTGCTCGTGGCGATGTCGGCAAGGCGGTCGAAGCCTATCGCGCAAATGGCAGGATTCTTGGCTCCGAGATCAAGACCCAAGCGGTCCAGGACCTCATCGCAGACTGGGACCGGGATTACGATCCTACCAAGACGACGCTGATCCTCGCCCACCTTCGGCGCGATGTGAGAATGCTGAACGATATGGCGCGTGCGAGGCTCGTTGAGCGAGGCTTGCTCGACGACGGTTTCGTGTTTCGGACCGAGGACGGGAACCGCCATTTCGCGCCTGGTGATCAGATCGTTTTCCTCAAGAATGAAGGATCGCTGGGCGTCAAGAACGGCATGATTGGCAAGGTCGTTGACGCTGCTCAGAATCGCATCATCGCGGAAATTGGCGAAGGCGAGCATCCGCGCCGGGTGACGGTGGAGAGCCGCTTTTACAACCGTATCGACCACGGCTATGCCACCACGATCCATAAGAGCCAAGGCGCCACCGTGGACCGGGTGAAAGTGCTCGCTTCGCTCTCCCTCGATCGGCATTTGACCTATGTTGCGATGACCCGACACCGGGAGGATCTCAGCGTCTATTACGGTAGGCGTTCATTCGCCAAGACCGGCGGCCTGATTGCGATTTTGTCGCGCAGACAAGCGAAGGAAACCACGCTCGATTACGAGAAGGCGACCTTCTACCGGCAGGCGCTTCGCTTTGCCGAAACTCGCGGCCTGCACCTCGTGATCGTCGCGCGCACGATCGCCCGTGATCGGCTCGAATGGACCATCCGGCAGAAAAACAGGCTGGTGGATCTGGCTCACCGGCTCGCCAGCATCGGCGAGCGGTGCAGGTTGGCCGTCGGCGCCAAAACACTCAACGCGCAAAGCATCAAGGAGACCAGGCCCATGGTTGCCGGTATCGCCACATTCGCGAAATCGATGGAGCAGGCGGTCGCTGACAGGCTCGAAGCGGACCAGGGCTTGAAGAAGCAATGGGAGGATGTCTCGACCCGCTTCCATGTCGTCTATGCCCAGCCGGAAGCCGCCTTCAAGGCGGTTAATGTCGACGTGTTGCTGAAGGACGAGGCCGCTGCGAAAACGACGCTAACGAAGATCGGCGGCCAGCCAGAAAGCTTTGGTATGCTCAAGGGCAAAACCGGGATGTTCGCAAGCCGCGCTGACAAGCAGGACCGCGAACGGGCGGAACGCAATGCTTCTGTACTTGCCGAGAGCCTCGGTAACTACATTCGCCAGCGCGAACGATCGGAACGACACCTTCAGGCTGAGGAAGTGGCTACCCGCCGCAAGTTTGCGATCGACATCCCGGCACTGTCTCCAGACGCCCGCCAAACGCTGGAGCGCGTGCGGGATGCTATCGATCGCAATGATCTCCCGGCGGCCCTGGGGTTCGCTCTCGCCGACAGAGATGTGAAGGCTGAACTGGACGGGTTTGCCAAGGCGGTCACCGAGCGCTTCGGGGAGCGCACGTTCCTGCCGCTCGCTGCCAAGGACACGAATGGGGAGGCCTTTCGAACGATCACAGCGGGGATGAAACCTGGCGAAACCGCAGAGGTCCTGTTGGCGTGGAAGTTGATGCGCGCGGTGCAGCAGCTCAGCGCTCATGAGCGCACGGTCGATGCCCTGAAACAGGCCGAGACGCTACGCCAGACCAGAAGTCAGGGGCTGTCGCTGAAATGACCGCCCCCCTCGTTACAACCGCGCGGATGAAGCGGCGCAAAAACCCGGTCCCACTCGGCTTGGCCATGATGACAATAGTGTTCCTCGGCGCGATCTCTACCGCCTGGTTCGGTCACTATCGGATCAATCTCACTCCGAGCGAACCGCTTGGTCTCTGGCGTATCGTCAAGCTCGATCGTCCGGTCGCTGTGGGCGATCTCGTCTTCATTTGTCCACCCCAAACCACGACGATGCATGAGGCGCGCGCGCGGGGGTATCTTCGCTCCGGTCTCTGCTCGGGCGGCGTCGCCCCCCTGATCAAATCGGTCATCGCCGTGGCCGGACAGCATGTCGAAGTGGAAGCCCATGTCAGCGCGGACGGCCGTTTGATACCCTCCTCCAGCTTGGTGCAGCTTGATGGACAAGGGCGGAAGATGACGCCGTTCCCGGGAGGAATTGTGCCGGCAGGTTCTGTGTTCCTGCACTCACCCTTCGCAGGCTCCTATGACTCCCGCTACTTCGGTCCGATCCCCGAAGCGGGAATTCTCGGACTGGCGCGAGAGGTGTTGACCTATGCACCGTAGCTACCTCCCGCCGACACCTTTGATCATCGCTTCGATCGTTGCCGGATGGATCGGGTGGAGCGGCCACGTCCTGCTTCTTCCAATTGCACTGGCGTTCCCGGTCCTTTGGTCGTGGGCGCGCACGAGGTTCGCGGCGATGCTTGTCTCGGCCGGGTATTTTCTCGCAGCGTCCCGTGGTTTGCCACACGGCGTCGCGGCCTTCTACGCCTCCGACCTGTGGCCCGGCTTGCTGCTTTGGCTATGTGCCTCGGGGAGCTTTGTTGCTGCGCATGCGTTGCTCTGGACGCGCTCCAGCGCTCGTCCGTTTCGCTATCTGGCGGCGGTCATCCTTATGGCGCTTCCACCCTTCGGCATCACAGGCTGGGCGCATCCAGTGACGGCGACAGGCGTTCTATTCCCAGGATGGGGATGGTGGGGATTGTTTGCGGTCACAGCCGGCCTCATGGGCCTCGTAACCCGTGCGTGGCCGGCTGTTGCCATTATCCTTTCGGGATTTTGGCTTTGGTCCGCCGCAAACTGGACCGACCCAAAACTACCCGAGGGTTGGCTCGCCGTCGATCTTAAGCTGGGGGCTTCGCTCGGCCGCGATGCGAGTTTTGAGCGTCACCGTGCCCTCATTGCAACGGTAAAGGACCGCGCACCGATTGGCATCAAAGCCGTCGTCTTTCCTGAAAGCACCCTGGGCTTCTGGACGCCAACGGTTGAACGGCTCTGGATCAGCGCCCTGCAAGGGACTGACATCACCGTGGTGGTCGGTGCGGCCACGCTTGGTGCAAAGACCTATGACAATGTGCTCATCGGCCTATCGGCGGGCGGAAGCGAGGTCCTTTATCGCGAGCGAATGCCGGTCCCCGGCTCGATGTGGCAGCCCTGGAGGTCGTGGTTCGGCAAAAGCGGTGGCGCGCGGGCGCATCTATTCGGCTACCCAATTGCGACGGTGGGCGATCGTCGGGTCGCACCGCTGATCTGCTACGAGCAGCTCATTGTCTGGCCGATATTGCAATCGATGCTCCACGATCCGGACCTGATCGTCGCCGTCGGAAACGGATGGTGGACCAAGGGGACATCCATCGTCGCGATTCAACGAGCGAGCACGATCGCCTGGGCCAGGTTGTTTTCAAAGCCGCTCGTTCTTTCCTTCAACACCTGAAGCTCGAGGAGCCGTCATGTTGGACGCTGACCTGATCAAAGAATGCGCCGATCCCTCTCTCCAACCCGCGATCGTCGAGCAGTTCGTGGATGCCGCGGGTTCCACGGATCCCCTCGCCGTGACGGTCAAATCGGGCGGCCGGGTGATACTGGTCCCAAAACCGACCTCGGTCGACGAGGCGATGGCGATCGTGAGGCAATATTCCGGACGGGCGGTGGTTCGCGTCGGCCTCACACAGTTTCCGGCGGGTCTCGGCGTTAAGGACGCCGCGGACCTGAAGCCTGAACTCGTCGACGCTTGCGAAAACCTTCGCAAGGGAACGGCGCTGTTTGCCAAGATATTGAGAATTGTCGCCAAGTGGTACGGCAATCCCAAGAGCGAAGACGCCCTTCCGCAAATTTTCGACGATGCGGTCTATGCATGGAAGACGGGGGAGTTTGAAGGCGTCAGAGTGTTTCAGGCGGAGGACCTGGGAGGCTCATTCGAATTGCCGCAGCAAAGCAAGGTGCATTCCGTCGATGATCAAGAGGCAGTAGTGGCGTCTCCTGAGAAACAAACGCAGGCGAATGAAGATGTTGAACGTGCCGGAATTCGCATCGATCTATCCCGCATTGGCGGGAAGTGACCGTCACTCCGGAAGTGCATATCTCGTCAAGATAGCTTCTCCGTCTTCGATGGTCATTTCGATCACTTCGTTCACCAGGTCGTTTCGATTAGCGAGCTCATCGAGGGTCGCGAGAAACAATTCGCGCTGCAGGGCGGGAAGCACCTGCGGAACGATGATCACGAGACCTGCGTGCAGCGCCTCCTTCGCATATAGTTTTCGGAAGTCGCGTGCGTTGTTCGTTACGAACGTGAAGTCTTCGGCGACGATGCGCGGCATGAGATCCCAATCGGTCTCGCCGCTTAAGCCAAGCCAGTTGATATGAAAGCAATCGTGGCCGTGATCTTGAGCAACGGCCACGAGCGATGTGTGCAGGCATTCATCGATGAGGAATTTCACGAAGCAGCGCTCGAGGGCTTCCGGGAATGGCCTGTGGCGAGCGGCAAACGCTTCACCGACTTCACCGTCAGCCCCTGCTCCGACAGCTTTTTCGGCCGGCCTCGAGCTGGGTGCGCTGCCGCCCAGATTTCGGCGAGTTCCACCATGCGTGCTGTAACGGACGGATAGCCCTCGACAATCTCCGCGGTGGTGGCGCCTTGCTGTTTCATAGCAGCGATCATTCGCACTGGAACGCGCGTGCCGTTGAAAACCGGTTCGCCGCCTGCGAGGCCTTTGACAATCTGAATCCTTTGTTCGGCTTCCCGGAGTGCCTCCGCGCGTGCAGCCAGCTGCTCCCTTGCCCGCGCCACATCGACAATCAGATAGTCGTCTGCTCGTATTGTCTCCGCATCCGGGTTCTGATCGATCGTGTCGAACAAGCGTTTACGACGCTCGGCAGACAGGATCGAGCCCACGCCGTACCAAAGCTTCAGGCGCAGCAGATCCTCGACGGAAAGTTCTCTGCCCTCCCGCCCGAAATGAGCCTCGATAATCCGCTTATCGATTGCATTATGTACCGACTTTACCGCAACTTCACTAAGAGCTGCGGCTTCGGCGGGCGTGTAAGCTCGTGCTGCCGTTACCATAATCATTCTCCTTATGGAGAAGATATAATGCAGGTGGAACCTGCCGTAAAGACCGATCTCGCTCTTCGAGCCTCTATTGGAGCATAACCACTTGGTCTGCCTCGATGCAAAATGTTCGAAGTGGCCGCCAGCGGGCCGTTGGCTTTCACAGTCCAAGAGAACATGCGGCGGCGCTCTTGGCTTCCTTCTGTGCGATGCCAACAATTTTCTCGATCGCGACCTTACTGTCCTGGTCATCCAAGGTGATTTTGGTACCGTCATCAAGCGTTATGCGCAGGGAGCTACTATCGGCGTGACGCTTCCTCAATGATCGCACGACGCAATAACCGCGGCAGCGCTGCTCGCAACCGCACTAACGGCGCCAACCGAAATGGCAAGTGTCGCGGCGCCCCCACGGATCTCTTAACCACCTACGTTGGGTACGGATGCTAGGGCTTTACCAAAAGCTCGGTCGGGTCCACACCCAATCCTTCCGAAATTTGCCCCAAAACTGTGACGGTGGCAGAAACGTTTGCCCGTTCAATATCCCCGATATGCCGGACGCTCAGGCCGGTACGGTGGGCCAGTTCTTCCTGCGTCAGTTTCTTGCCATGACGTATTCGACGCAAGTTCATCGCCATGACCTCCTTGAGATCCATCGCATGAGCGGAACCCTAATCAGCACTATCGTGCCAGGAACTATAGTTCCGATTCGACGATGCATGTGCTATCACGCGCCTGTCGATCATCTCACTGTTACGATTTAGTAGAGTAGTGGTCTTCGGCATAGAAACGGCCACTACATTCCGGGTCGAACGAGGTCACGGAGCTTGGGGAATATGAAGATGGAAGACGCTGAATCCTTCAAAGATACGGAAGCGGAGCGCACTTCTCGATATGGCTCGATCGGCAAGTCAGAATTGGAGAGGTTGGCAGTTTCCGCCATCCGCGAACACCGCGCGCTTCTCGCGGCCGATCAGGCCGTCTACGAAGAATGGCTGCGCGCAACCGATGATCCGTCGACTTCCACCGCAGTTCTACAGACGATCCAGAATGAATATCTCGCACGCCAAAAAAATTCCGAGGCTCAGCAAGGCGAGCTCTCGGAGATTTTAGATGCGCTCGGTTTCTTGCCGGATGTGCCTATCGACGACAGCGAGCAGGAGTCAGACGAGGCGCCGATCCTTGGCAATTGCGACGAGGTGAGGAACTGAATCCGCACCCAGTTTGTGACGTGCCTGATCGAGATAGTGTTGGACGGTACGTGGCTTGATACCCGTGATTATCGCAATTTCTTCAACCTTCTTTCCTTTCGCAGACCACATAAGGCAGAGCATTTCCCGCGGCGACAAGGCCCGCTTGGGATTGAGCGTCGATCTCGCTGCAACAGCCCTTAGCTGGTAGTGGATGGCCATCAGCAATTGGAGCGCCTTTTTAGAATCGAGTGCTTCTGAAACGCCCGCATTCTTTTCCGGCGACGAGAATGTCAGCATGATCGCGGATCCATAACTTCCCTCTACGCGGATAGTGACACCGGATCGAATACCATGGTCGATCGCCTCGTCGCGAAATCGCCGCAGGTCCGAGCTTCCGCGGGCTGGCCAGTCGTCCGCGGCCCAGCCAAAAATTTCTCGCATCCGCCTCGCTTCGATGACGACGGGGTCGAGGGTGGAGTATCCACTTTTAAGGTAGTCACGTTCCCATGGGCCGGGATACGAGTTGAAGGTCTTGACCTGAAACCCATCAGTTTGAAGATAGGCGAACCGCTCATATCCATGCATATGCGCGAAGTGTTTGAGAGCAGTCTTTATCATTAGCTCATCGCAGGCGGCTTCCAGCCTGTCGATGGACGAGCGAAGGTGGTCACTCACATCATCTCTCCTGTCCTCTTGATCTGGCAAAAATTGCCTTCAGCACGATCATAGCCACCAACCTTTCAGGTCACCTGAGTACCACAGCGCTGGTGGCAACCTTTGGTGGCTTTGCTTCAGGCAATTCTCCCGATCCGTGTTGCATATCACTAAGCGTGGGAAGAGATTTTTCAAGTCACGCTACCGTAAATTGCGGCCGCCTGTTTGTGCCAGGGGAAGCATTGTGGTTGTGACGTCGCACAAATCTCCCGCGAGCAACGCGTCGCGGTCCAGACTGGGGCTATCCACGGTAGATAGAAGGAAAGATGATGTCCTGGTCGACGAGCAGATTGAACTTGTAGCCCGGCCGAATGCGGATTGTCGGCTGAACATTGAGGTTCTTCGAGATCGTTTGCTCGGCCACGCGACCAAATGTTTCTGCGAAGTTTCGCCGAGCGGCATCAGATGCTGTGTCCTGGGACGCACGCGTCGAACTCTCCGGCATCGACATATCGATGCCAGTCCCAATTAAGGCAATCAGCGCAGCCGACCCGAATGTCCTCAGGAGGTGCCGGTCAACCTTATCGCTAAAGCCCCCATATCCCTCGGCATCGGTACCCGCCATGCCTCCGATCTGCAGCGTCGATCCGTTTGGAAAGATGAGATCGGTCCAGACGACGAGCACACGCTCTTGACCGAAGGAGACTTTTGAATCATAGCGGCCGAACAGCTTCGCCCCCTGGGGAATGAGAAGTCGGTGACCGGTCGCACTGTCATAGACATTCTGGCTGACCTGAGCTGTGATCCGGCCGGGTAAATCGGAATTCAGCCCCGTGATCAAGGTGGCCGGGATGACCGATCCGCGTTTCAATTCGAATAGTGACAGCTGCGGGACCACCTGGTTGGGCAAGTAGCCGAGATCCCTGATGTCCTGGTTGAAGAAATCCTCTTTTGAGGCCTGGCGGTTCTGGTCGCCTTTTTGGTCCATGACGCCGGCGTTGAGCGCAGCCGCGTAGAGATCGGACGTCCCGCTTGTCATAGCGGTTGGTCGTGCGACAGAGGCCTTCGAATTGTCGGGCGAGCCCGAGACGACCGCAACGTCTACCTTCAACGGCGAGTCATAGGCGGTGGCACGCGCCTGAAGCCGCGCCATGCGCTGGCGCTGCGCCTCCCGGAGATACTGCTCATCTTGCTCCCGCTTCAGCCGCGCTTTCCAGTCTTCCTCTGTTTCGGGCTGCGGCTGTTGTTCAACCGGACCGTTCGCAATGATGGGCTCCTTGTCGCGTTTTCCTCCAATGGCCACTGGCTTCGGTTGAAAGGCCTCCTGTTTATCGGGCTCGCCGATTATGCCGTCAGTAACACCGCGCTTCAGCTGTTCGCCATAGCTTGTCGCTGGCGTGCTCCCCGCGTTGCCAACCTCGTTGCTCCGGTTAAATGAAAGCCCCCGCCAGGACAGACCGAGGATTACGATGCCAAAGAACAGCACGATGACGCCTATCGCAATTATGATTGGAAGGCGATTGAGGCGACGCATTTCCTGCTGGTTATCATGGCCGGAAGCGCCAAGCTGAAGGGACTGTACCATTCACTCTTCCTCAGTTGTGGCGCAGGACCGAGAGCGGGCCCGCTGGCGTCGCGCCGCTTGCGGTCTGCGTGTAGGCACGGGCGATGGCGAGCGAGGGGATCGTGAGGCGCGCAAGGACCTGACCATCGAAAGTGTCGATCGCGTAGGTAAGCGCTACCGGTTTTTCTTTTTTGGTTGTCTTGCTCTCCGAAGTAACTGTGTAACCCCACCCCGTTAAGGCTGCTTCGAGTGCGATCGCGTACTCGGTTTCGCCTTTATCGAGCTTGATCGTTGTCGTTGCCGGCGAGCCGGTCTGTTCGGCAAATCGGCTTGCCATATCGCCGGCGATTGCACTGGCAGCTGGTCCGGTGACCGAAGTCGAAGTGGAGTCCGTGGTGAATGCTTCATCTCCCGTCTGGCAACTGGTGAGCAGCCCCACCGTGAGAACGAACATGGGCAATTTGCGCATCGTCAGCCGCCTCTCCGGATGGTGATCTTCTGGCGGCGCCAGCCAACGCCGGAAACGAGTAGCGCTTTCTCGACTGCATAGTCGACGATCATCATCTCGTTCTTCATTCGGTAATTGACGATGCGGTTCTGGCCACCGCTGACGACAAAGAGCACTGGCGCGTCCTGACCGGCAATGGAGCGGGGAAACTGGATGTAGGTCTTGATGCCGTCGGAGTAGACCCGCTTGGGCTTCCATGCCGCGCTACCGCTGACGGAATAGGAAAAGCTCAAAGCCTCCGGCCTTGCTCCGGCAAAACTACCAGTTTCCAGGCGCGAGTTAACGTCGGCCAGCTTACGAGACGTGTCCTCGGGATATTCAAAGCCCACCCTCGCCATATACTGGCTCGGGTGGGATTTAAGCTGGATATGATAGGTGCGTCGCGAGGTGGTGACGACCATTGAGGTCACGAGGCCGGGTTCGGATGGCTTGACGATGAGATGGATTGCCTGCCCGCCAGCCGCCCCCGATGTCGCGGGCTCGATCTTCCAGCGCACGGTGTCGCCAACGAGAACATCACGAACAATCTCGCCGCCCTGCAACTCGATATCGCAGACCTGCAAAGGAGAGCAAACGACAGAAGGCTGGGTCTCGCCAAAAAGGAAGATGACCTTCCCGTCAGCTCCCTTTGTGACGAGACCTGAAGAGCCGCGCCATTTACCGGAAATGCTCGTCCCTTTGGCTTCGTTCTTACTCATGCTTTGGGCCTGCGCTGTCATGGCGAAGACGAGCCCAGCCAGGCAGCCCGCGGCCGCACTGAAAACTGTTTTGTGCATTTTGATGTCCCCTGCCCTCAGAGCTGTGCGGTCCAGTCAAAGTCCTGGACGTAGAGGCCGATCGGATTGAGGCGGATGATCGCTTCGTCCTGCGGCGCGGTGAGTACGACGGTCGCGATACCGCGGAAGCGGCGCGTGTCGGTTTCTTTGCCCTTGCGGTCACGCTCATACTCGGACCAGTCGATCTGGTAGGTCTGGTTCGATAGCGCGACGATGTTGTTGACCTCGATTGCGACAGTCGACGTCTTCGCCTTTTCAAACGGGGAGTTGCCGCGGAACCAGGCGTTGATTTTTTGGGTGGACGGGTCCGCGGTGCGAACAAGGGCGTAGGTACGATCGATGTATTGCTTCTGGACGACCGCGTCCGGAGAGATACTTCGGAAACTCGTGACGAAGTTGCCGAGCATCGCGCGCACCACACGCGCATCGGCATACTCGATCTGTTCAGGGAAACCCGAGGTGACCGGCGTACCGAGCTTGTCTACTTCGACGATGTAAGGCACTAGCCTGACCTGGGTGCTGAGGTACAGCGCATAGCCGAAGCCGATGATGGCCATGGCCAGACTGAGAATTCCGACGGTCCGCCAGGCGGCCGCGGCTTTGACATAGGATCCGTAGCGCTCGGACCATTCTTGACGTGCTGCAAGGTATGGGTTTTCGGGGACGTGGTTTGTGGCCATAGTCGATCCTCGGGGGCTAGGTTTTCTCGTTTCGCTCAGGAAGGGGCGTCTTTCCACTCCCACGGCCGCGAGCCTCGTCCAGCTTTGCGTTCGCGAGACCCAGCAGCGAGCCGGCATAGGCGCCGGGCGATCCGATCGCTTTCTCCTTGGCGGCGGAAGCGGTTGCCTTCGCTCCCGAGCTGAGAGTTGACCAGGCTCCGCTAAGCGCTGAACCGCCGATCGAAGAACCGGCAGCACGAGCGGATTGGGCTGCTGCAGCCCCGGCGCCAACCGAGCCGGCTACCAACGAGGCCGCGCCAGCGGCGAACGACGCTGCTTGGCTTCCGTGACGGATTGTTTCCATCCCGCCGGTCACGGAGGCGCCCTGCACCACGCCTTGGATGATGTTGGGTACGTACATTGCGATGATGAAAACGACGACTGCGATGCCGGCGATTGCAAGCGCTGTTTGGAACTTGTCGCCGGCGTCCGGCTCATTCGCAAGCCCGATTAGCACTTCGGACCCGATACGCGAGATCATCACCAGCCCCATCAGCTTCATGCCAACGGAGAACGCGTAGACTAGGTATCGAATGGCGAAGTCTTTCGTAAACGACGATCCCCCGAGCCCGAGCATAATCATGCCGGCAAGTAGCCCCAGGTACATCTCGACCATCACCGACACGAAGATTGCGGCGACCAAGGAAAATGCGACAACCGACACGACCATGGCGAGGGCCGCTGAGATCGCCAGTGCGTTGTCCTCGAAGAGCCCGAACTGCACTTTTTCGGACATCTTCGTTGCGACGGTTAAGCCGGCGTTGAAAACATCTGCGGGCGAAGCCGTACCACCACCGGCTCCAATCTCGAAAAGACTATCGACAACTGCCTTCGCGAAGACAGGTCCCTGCTCAAGCACGAAAGCAAAGAAACCGATGAACATAATACGGCGGACAAGCTCGGCGAACCAACTGTCCAGTGAGGCCGCCTGCAAGGCAAGCCAGACCGCGGCAATGCCGATCTCGATGGTTGCCAAAATCCAGAAGAGAGATCTTGCCGCGTTCATCACCGTGGCTTCCCAGCCTTTGGCTGCCGTTGTGATTTGGTTTTGCAGGGATGTGAGAATTGAACCTTCCTGAGCCAATGCAGGATGCGCCGCCAGTACTGCAACCGCTGCGAAAAGCGCGAACGTTCGGACGTTGGGAGGGAGCGTTGACGACATGGGATCACCACTCAAACTTCATCTTTTGACCGCCCGACGTTGGGTACTTCTGCGAAGTGCCGAAGAACTTTGCGCGCGTGTCCTGAGCGGCATGTTTTTCTGAGATGAAAAGCCAAACACTCACGATGGTGATCGAAAGAATGGCGGTGAGCGAGGTCACGATGATCTTTGTTTTCACCATTCCACCTTCATTTTCTCGCCACCGGTTGTGGACGGGGCAGTCGCCCCGAAGAACTCCTCCCTACGAGCTTGGGCCAAATCCTTGTCTGTTTGTTCGGATTGCAGCCACGTGCCCATCATCGTCATCTGCTGCGAGACGAGGCCGCGCAGCTTCTGCATCTGGCTCACCTGCTGCGCTGCGATCTGGTGACCCACCTGAAGCGCCTTCATCTGTCCGTCGGCAGATTGCGACATCGATCGGAGCTCATCCATGGTGCCCTCCTCGGTGTCGAACTGATCGGCGGTGAGTTTTGCTGCTCTCAAGGTTCCCGCGATCGTGTCGCGGTTCGTGTCTGACCAGGACTGATAGCTCGACGAGAAGCTCTCGCCGTTTGGCAGATCCGCCTTCAGGTCTGAGTAGCTTTTGAAGCGTTGCTGCAGGACGTCGTCGGCATTGCCCATGGAAAAGGCGATGCTTTGCCCCTTTTCGACGATCCCGCGCAACTGGTTTAGGTCTCGCTCGACCTCGCCCCAAATGTGGTTCGGCAATCGCGCGGTGTTCTGAAGCATATTGTCGTAGATCTTCAGCTGGTTCTGAATCTGCTCGGCCAACTGGCCGATTTGGGTCAACTGGTTATCGACCTGCAAGCCGCTGGTTTTGAGGAGATCGACGAGTTGAGCGTTGTTGGCGAGTTGCGTCCACTCGGTGGCAACGCCTGTTGCTGATCCGGAGCGAGCGGGTAGCGGCAACCCGCCCACAATTGTGACGGCAGCCAAGGCTGAAAGCACCTTACTGGATGTTAAGCAGCGACGCGGCATGGGGGACTCCTCTCGTTGTCAACCAGTGGCTTGGCCAGTCCTGACCGTGAGCGGAATTGAGTGCGCGAACGCGCTTGAGGTCCGCCTTGCCCGACGCCCCAACGAAACTCAGTGCAACCGGACCCAGCGCCATATCGAAAAGCCGCCGGCCCTCTGGCGTGACCACGTAATATTCTCGCTTGGGGACGGCCATCGAGACGATCTCGATCTGCCGCTCATTAAAGCCGATCCGCTCGTAGAACTCGCGCGTCCCTGGCTCGCGGGCCGCGCCGTTCGGAAGGCAAATCTTGGTCGGGCACGATTCCTTCAGCACATCGATGATGCCAGAGCGCTCGGCATCCGAGATTGACTGGGTCGCGAGCACGACCGCGCAGTTAGCCTTGCGCAGGACCTTCAGCCATTCGCGGATCTTGTTGCGGAATACCGGGTGGCCCAGCATCAGCCAGGCCTCGTCCAGCACAATCAGGCTTGGGGAGCCGTCTAGCCGCTTCTCGATCAGGCGGAACAGATAGGTCAGTACCGGTACGAGGTTGCGTTCGCCCAGGTTCATGAGGTGTTCGATTTCAAAAGTCTGGAAAGCCCCGAGGGTGAGCCCGTCCTGCTCAGCGTCGAGCAGCTGACCCATTGGCCCATCGACAGTGTAGTGGTGAAGCGCGTCCTTGATCTCGCGCATCTGCACGCCGCTGACGAAATCCGATAGAGACCGGCCGGTGGCCTTGGCCATCAAACCGATCTGGCGCGAAATGGCGTTGCGATGGTCGGGTGTGATCGTCATGCCCTGCAACGCAACGAGCATTTCGATCCATTCGCTCGCCCAGGCCCGATCTCCATCCGTGGAAAGATCGAATAGCGGGCAGAAGGCAAGCGCCCTGCCCTCTCCTTCATGATCGCCGCCGATCTCGTAGTGCCCGCCGCCGGTGGCCAGCGTTAGCGGCAGAAGTGAATTGCCTTTGTCGAAGGCGAAGACCTGGGCGAACTCGTAACGTCGGAACTGAGCGGCGATCAGCGCCAACAGCGTCGACTTCCCCGATCCGGTCGGGCCGAAGATGAGGGTATGTCCAACGTCATCGACATGCAGATTGAACCGGAATGGCGTCGAGCCGGTCGCGACCTGCATTAGGGGCGGAGAATTGGGAGGGAAGAAGGGACAAGGGGCGATCGGGCTACCCGACCAAACCGAATTGAGCGGAACCAGATCAGCAAGGTTGCTGGTGTTGATCAACGGCTCGCGGATGTTGCAGTACCAGTTTCCCGGAAGGCTGCCGAGAAAGGCATCTGTCGCGTTGAGTGTTTCGATCCGGGCACCGAAACCTTCAGCCTGCACCAATCGGCGGATCGCCTCGGCCTTCTCCTGCAATACGTCACGGTCGTTGTCGAAAAGCAGGACGACCGGCGTATAGTATCCGTAGGCGACGAGCTGCGACGAAGCCTGAGCGATCGCGTCTTCGGCTTCGGCAACCATCCTCATCGCGTCCTGATCGAGGGACCGGCTTTGGGTCTGAAACAACTGGTCGAAAAAGGGGCGAACCTTCTGCTGCCACTTCTTGCGCGTGCGCTCCAGCTTCTGACGTGCCTCTTCCGCATCGAGGAAGATGAAGCGTGATGACCATCGGTAGGTGAGCGGCATCAAATCCAGGCTGTTCAGGATCCCTGGCCAGCTCTCAGCAGGAAAGCCGTCGATAGCCACGACACCGAGAAACCGGTTCTCGACCTTCGGGCTCAGCCCATGCTGAAACTCCGCTGTTGCGATCCAATCCAAATACATAGGGACGTCGGGGAGTCGGATCGGATGGTTTTCCCCGGTTACGCAGAACCGGACGAATTGGAGAAGCTCGTCGTATCGCGCGCTGCGCTCCCCTCCCCTCTCGGCAACCTCGCGCGTCTCCATGCGCTGGATCGAAAGTGTGTTTGCGAAATACTGCTCGATCTCGCGTACGCTATTCCTGAATGTGAAGAGGACCGTATCTGCGTAGGTTTTCCTCCGGCTGTCCTCATCCGAGTAGATGTATTTGCCGAGCGCAGTTTTCTTCGACTCAGGTGGCCGGTGCGTGAGGATCAGGGCATGCTTGCTCTCAAAGTGCCCCTGCTCGCGCGCGAAATGCGCCCGGCGTTCGGCATCGATCGCGCGCGTCACGGGATCTGGAAAGTGGCACCGATCTTCCGAAGAGTATTCGATTGTCGGAACCCGAATGGCCTCGACCTGGATCATCCATCCGCTGCCAAGCCGTGACAGGATTGCGTTGATATGGCGCGAAAGTTCGTTTCTCTCGAGGTCAGTGGCGCTTTCGGAATCGGGCCCAGCGAAGTACCAGCCCGCCATCAGGCTCCCATCTTTCAGGAGCAGGACGCCGTTGTCGACCAGGCCAGCATACGGAACGAGATCAGCGAAAGACGGGCCGGTGGCCCGGAAGCGTTTAAGAGCGACCATGGTTTTCCTCAGTACCGCCGCCAAGGCGACGTGGTCGCCCTGTAATAGGGTTTGTAGGAGATGTGCCGCAGATAGACCTTCCGCATCAGCGGATCGGATTTCGCCATCATTCGAAGCAGGCCGACGATCACGATCCAGACGGCGATGCCGAAGAGTGCTGAATACGCGGTTAGAACGACGAAGATGAGGATTACGGCGGCAAGTCCCGTAATCAACACGAGTTCGCGGTCTGCGCCCATCAGCAGGTTCGGCCGCGAAAGGGCGCGATGGATGCGGTTGCGCTGCAGTCTGGGCACAGGCTCAACCATCGGTGCCCTCTCCTGCTCGGCCGGATGGAGTCTTTGTGATTTGCTCATCCACCAGCCCGATCGATGCGCCGGTTGCGCCGAAGAGGCCTACGATCTGTGTCGCGCCGAGAAGAATGCCGGCGACCAGGACGACGTACATGAGCCGTCGGGCAAAGTCGTTGAGTTCACCGCCGAAGATCAGCATCCCGCCCGCGATGGCAACGGCGGCAAGCGCGATGTATCCGGCCACCGGGCCGGTGATCGATTCTTGAATTTGCTCAAGTGGTCCTTCCCACGGGAGGCCGCCGCCCGAGCCGGCCAGCACCGGCGCGGTCGTTGCAAAAAGGCTGGGCGCCGCAATGAGCGTGATGGCGATCAGTGCCTGCTTAGGCGACATGGCGTGCCTCTTGTTCTTCGGTGAGTTGATCGGATTCGATCTGGTACTGGCCATCGGCAAACTGCTCGACGTGGATAACGTCGCGGACTCGGCGTCCACGCGAGGTCCGCTCGATCGAAACAACCAGGTCGACCGCCTCACCGATTACTTCCTTCATCGGCTGCTGGCTGGCCTCTGCGGTCAGTTGCTCAAGACGGCGCAACGCGGAGGTGGCGGTGTTTGCATGGACTGTGGCGACGCCACCTGGATGACCGGTGTTCCATGCTTTGAGTAGCGTCAGTGCAGCCCCATCACGGACCTCGCCGACGACAATCCGGTCGGGACGCAAACGCATGGTGCTCCTTAGAAGCCGCGCCATATCGATGGTATCGCTCGTGCGCAGGACCACGGCGTTCTCGGCTGTGCATTGGATTTCGGCCGTGTCCTCGAGAATAACGAGGCGATCTTCCGGCGCGGCTCTGACAATCTCGTCGATGACAGCGTTCGCAAGCGTCGTCTTGCCCGAACCGGTTCCCCCGGAGATGATAATGTTGAGCCGCGCGGAGACTGCGCTGCGGATCGTCGCCGCCTGATCACCCGTCATGATACCGGTCCGAACGTACTCATCGAGCGGGATGAGATGTGATGCCCGGCGCCGTATGGTGAAAGCAGGTTTGACGACGACGGGGGGCAACAGACCCTCGAAACGATGGCCGCCGATCGGGAGCTCACCCGAGATGATCGGCTGTTGTGCATCGACTTCGGACTGAAGTGCATGTGCCACCGTGCCGATTACCATTTCCGCAGCTGCTGGTGACATTTCGCCAGCGGGCGTAACGCCATGGCCGAGGCGCTCGATGAAGAGTTTTCCGTCCGGATTGAGCATGATCTCGACGACATTTGCGTCGTCGAGGGCAACGCAGAGCTGTTCGCCGAGGGCTTCCTGAAGTTTGCGGACAAGCCGGGGGTGAGATCGAAGCTGGTTCACTGACCTCTCCCTACGCCGCTTGGTCAAAAGGGTGGGTGATGTTAGACCGGTAGTTGGCGGGGCGGAGCCTCAGCAATATGTCTCGGTTCGCAGCCAGGGTGCCTGCGACAGCCATGGTTACGCCGATCTTCTTGGGCTCGCCAAGGCGCTGAAGCGGCCATCCGACCCGGGCGAGGAGCCGTTCGAACCGCAGATCAGTAACCGTGACGATATCGGTGAAGCGGTTTGCGAGACACCATTCGATGATGCCGGTGAACATCGTGAGCGTTATTTGGTGTACCGAGCCCCCTCCCCGTCCATCCTCAATGGAGGTATCCACGCAAAAGCGGGAACTCTCGATCATCCCTGTGTGAGCGCGAAGCCCCTCACTTGGAAGAAGTGAGGAGAAAACACCCGCCAGCATGGTCGGGCCCAGTGCTGGTAGAAGGCGCGCACAACCCACCACTTGCCCGGCCCCGGAGACTGCTAGGATGTACGTTGGCTCAAGTGCGTCAAAGCCGTCCGATTCGTGGTCGCCCGTAACATCCACTTCCCATCCGAGCCGATCAGAAAAGACACGAGCCCGCAGTTGATGGTGAGTCCGTAGAAGTCTGGTCTCTTCGACGTTGCGGGGCTTCGAAATTGCGAGAATCTGCATGAAACTCTCCGTCCTTGGTTGTTCGACGTGAGAGCAGCACAGATTAGCGTCGGGGTGCAGTTGTAGGATTCTACAAGCTTATTCGCGACTGAGTCGCACCCCAAGGCCCCGGCGTTTTACGAAAACGTGCTTTTTGAAGCCCGGTCGTAGGGCTGGCCTTGCATGATTCACAGTAAAACGCATGGTGAACATCAAGAGATCAGTTGTGCACTAAGTAGCTGAATAAAAGAGATAAATCGGTGTTCTCCGGGAAGCGTGACGTCCCTGCGTTAACCCTTTGTTAACTCTATATTCCTTGTCAGCCGGACGGAATCACTCATAATAACGGTTAGGTTGAGTATCTGACTGAAAAACCGTTATTCGAAAGCTTCCTTGCAATGAACGCTAATTCGCCGTCCATGGCACCCGTGCAGCCAATGCAATTCGAGGATCTGATCCTGGAGCAGGGCGATCTGATCTCGAAGAAGCTTCATCTGTTGAGCATGCAGCAATTCCCGCCGAACGCAAAGAAATTGCTGCGCCAGTTTTCGCTCAACGAGGTCGCACAATTCCTGGGCGTGTCACAAAGCACCCTGAAAAAGCTGCATCTGGAGGGCAAGGGTCCCCTCCCCCAGACCTCTTCATCGGGTCGGCGTTCCTACAGTGCCGAGCAGATGGTGGAACTGCGCCAGTATCTTGACCAGCATGGCCGCTCCGAGGCGCGCAACTATGTGCCGCAGCGTCGGGCCGGGGAGAAGCTTCAGATCATTGCTGTCGTCAACTTCAAGGGCGGCTCGGGCAAGACAACGACCGCCGCCCACCTTGCCCAGTACATGGCGCTGACCGGGCACCGGGTGCTCGCGGTCGATCTCGACCCCCAGGCCTCGCTGTCGTCTCTTCACGGCTTTCAGCCTGAACTCGACATGACCCCGTCGCTCTATGAGGCGATCCGCTACGATGACGAGCGTCGACCGATCACCGACATCATCTTGCCGACGAATTTCCCCGGGCTCGATATCATTCCCGCCAATCTAGAATTGCAGGAATTCGAGTACGACACGCCCCTGGCAATGACGAACAAGAACTCCAACGACGGCAAGACGTTCTTCACGCGGATATCGCGTGCGCTTGCCGAGGTGGACGACCGGTACGATGTCGTGGTGATCGACTGCCCTCCTCAGCTTGGTTATCTCACGATCACGGCGCTGACGGCAGCGACAAGCGTCCTGATCACCATCCACCCGCAGATGCTCGACGTTATGTCCATGGGGCAATTCCTGCTGATGCTCGGTGGCATCTTGAAGCCGATCCGTGATGCAGGCGCCGAAGTTAATCTGGAATGGTATCGCTATCTGATTACCCGGTATGAGCCGACCGACGGACCGCAGGCGCAGATGGTCGGCTTCATGCAGACCTTGTTCCACCAGTTCGTCCTCAAGAACCAGATGCTGAAGTCGACGGCGGTTTCTGACGCCGGCATCACGAAGCAGACACTTTACGAGGTCGACAAGAGCCAGATGACACGCTCGACCTACGAGCGTGCAATGGAATCCTTGAACTCGGTCAACGCTGAAATAGCAGATCTCGTGCATGCATCCTGGGGACGGAAAGTTTCGGGCTGACGACGTCGGCTATCGGAATGGCGTTCAGTACATAGGCAAATGGAGCATTAAAATGGCGAGAAAGAACCTGCTGGCAGGCCTGGTAGACGCAGCGGACAGCCCGCAGGCGGACCTTGCACCCGCCTACCCGATGCGCGGCGCGTCGAAGAGCATGGTTCGTTCCCTCGATGAACTCTCCAGGCAGGCCGATAAATTCCTTGAGGGTGAAGCGGTCGTCGAACTCGATCCTGAAACGATTGATGGATCCTTCGTGGCCGATCGTCTCGAAGACGACAAGGAACAGTTCGAGGCTCTGAAAGAAGCCATTTCCGAGCGCGGTCAGGACACCCCAATTCTCGTGCGCCCTCACCCGACCGTTTCCGGTCGCTATCAGGTCGTATTCGGGCATCGCCGTGCGCGCGCTGCCCGCGAACTCGGCCGTAAGGTCAAGGCGGTTGTCAAGGCGCTCGACGACAAGACGCATGTGATTGCGCAAGGGCAGGAAAACTCTGCTCGTGCCAACCTTACATTTATCGAACGGGCACTGTTTGCGCGGCGTCTGGAGACGCTTGGCTATGACCGTGCAGTGATCTCGTCGGCGCTTGCCGCAAATGCCGCGGCGGTCTCCAAGATGATGTCCGTGACAGAGAGGATCTCTGCGCCAGTCATCGAAAGCATCGGGCCTGCACCATCCGTCGGTCGCGAGCGTTGGCTCGAACTGTCGCTTCTGGTTGGAAAGCACGCCAATGCGGAAAAGGTCGCGGACATTGTCAATGAGGCTGCGTTCTGCACACTGAGTAGCGATGAACGCTTCAATGCACTTTTCAACGCTCTAAACAGAAGCGGCAAGCCGGTTAGAAAAACATCGGCATCGGTTAAGCAGGCCTGGCAGACAGCCGACAAGGCGGTCTCGGCTCAGTACTCGAACTCCGGCAAGGCATTCGCAATCTCGATGAAATCGAGGAATGCTGGTCGGTTCGGACAGTATCTCGCTGACAACCTGGATCGGCTATATGCCGATTTCCTGGCTGCGAGTGATGGAAAGGAAGACTGAACGCGCAAAAGAAAAAGGCCCCCAGACGGTACCATCGTGGAAGCCTCTCTCATCGTTTAGCAGCCTGAGAATCGCACTTCCACGAATCGCAGTCAAGAGTCTTTGACACCGGAATGGGTGAGCGGACGTTTTTTGCCTGAAGACAGGTGAAAGAAGATGCAAGGTGGAAGTGTGACGACGCCCTTCGGGCGGCGATCGGTGACGTTTGGGATGTTGGCAAGCCAATACATGTCCCGCGAAATCGCGCCCGAGACATCGGCCGACAAGTGGAAACTGTTTCGTGCGCTGTGCCAAGCAAAAGCCAGGCTGGGCATCAGCGAACGTGCATTGTCGGTCATGAACGCACTCTTGAGCTTTTATCCCGACGCTACCCTGTCGGAGGAAAACGGGCTTATTGTGTTCCCCTCCAACACGCAGCTTTCGCTGCGGGCCCACGGTATGGCCGAAGCCACCTTGAGGCGGCACATCGCGGCACTCGTTGAAGCCGGCCTCGTCGCACGCCGGGACAGCCCGAACGGCAAGCGTTACGCGCGCAAGGACAGCGATGGTAGCATTGACGAGGCGTTTGGTTTCTCGCTTGCGCCGTTACTGTCGCGGGCAGGCGAGATCGAACAACTGGCCGAAGAAGTAGAGTTCGATCGGGTGCGGCTGCGCAAGCTCCGTGAACGCCTGACGATCTGCCGGCGAGATGTGGGCAAGCTGATCGAGGTCGCCCTTGAAGAGGGTGTGCCAGGCAATTGGGAAGAGATTCACGAGCATTACCGCCGCCTGGTCATCTCTGTTCCGCGGATTGCCGTGGCCGCAACGATAGAGCCAATCGCGGAAGAAATGGAAATGCTGCGCGAAGAGATCTCTAACCTTCTGGAAATTCGAGTAAATGCTCAAAAACTGATCGGCAGTCCCGATCAAACTGAGCGGCACATACAGAATTCAAAACCCGAATCTACTTATGAATTTGAACCTAGCTCTGACAAAGAGCAGGGCGAAAGGCCGAGGGAGGCCATTAGGTCGCCGGGCGAACCGCTGAAGGCATTTCCTCTTGGGATGGTTCTGCAAGCCTGCCCAACAATTGCAGATTATGGCCCGGGAGGCGGGGTGTCGAGCTGGCGTGACCTGATGCAGGCCGGCGTGGTGGTTCGATCAACCCTCGGGGTCAGTCCGTCGGCCTACCAGGATGCGTGCGAGGTGATGGGGCCGGAAAACGCCGCTGCGGTCATGGCGTGTATCCTGGAACGGGCAGGGCACATAAATTCGGTCGGTGGCTATCTACGCGATCTGACGTCCCGGGCACGGCGCGGCGAGTTTTCGTTGGGCCCAATGCTGATGGCTCTGTTGAGGACACGCGGGGTGGAAGAGCGAAGGGCATCGTGAACAGTCGACTTGCGAAGGCCTTCTGTTCTCCGGGTTGTCATCTGACAAAAAGGCAACGAACTCCCGCGAAATCAATGCGTTAGCGGGGTCGTGCGGGGCGGGTTTGCAAAGATGGCGGCTAACTACGGCGCCATCTCATGGATTTGTCAGCTGACAAAAGCGCCGATTTCCGTAGCCGATTCAAACAGTTGGCTGGGGAGTGGTGATGTCGTGATTTTCGGTCAGGCGGATTTTTGTTGAGGGGTTCCTGCCAGAACCGATGCTGATGGCGCTATACGTTGCCGGCCGTTTGCATTGTCGCCAGATGTTTCGAGCAATTGGAGCGGCTGGGAGTCCTAGTCCAGTGACTACCGGTCTATATTCAACGAAGGGAATATTCGATAGCATCGACATTAGTTGGGATGCCATGTGATGACCGTGCGGGGGGCGAAGAGGTCATGCGAAAGGCAATGATCGTTATCGCAGTGTCGAAATACAAGGGAGCTTACCCAGCGCTTCCGGGTACGCTGACATGCGCAGCTAGGCTGAAAAGGTGGGCTGAGGCGAAGGACGCGGGTCGGAACTACGAAGTGCTATCCCTTACTGACGAAGGCGATTTGCCAGTTTCGAGAGATCGGCTCGAGAACGAGATTTCAGCTTTTGTTACCACCCGGTTCATTGATCGGCTCGTCGTGTGGTTCGGTGGGCATGGTTTGATGAGGGGGCGGAGCCAAATCTGGCTGCTCTCAGGAATTCATGAACGCAACACTGACGCCGTCGATGTCTTCGCCTTCACCCGCGCACTTCAGAAGGTAAACATAGGAAAGTTCAATCGCCGCCTATCCGCGGGACAACTGAGCATCATTTCTGATTGCTGTCTCACGACCGCCAAAGAGGTAGATGGACCTTACGGGACTCCTGTTATCAGCCGGGTTGGGGAATACAGTTCCCTGAACTTCGACCGCTTTGCCTCAACCGCTCCTGGCGCGTCGTCCTTCCATATTTCGAAGGATGGCAACTCAACCTGTCTGTTTACCGACTGTATGCTCGGGGCACTTTCCGGCGAGGTCGAGGAAGCCATCGTGCGCTCGGACCATCGTCACAGTCCGGCGATCGTCAATCACAGTCTCGCCCAGTACCTCATGAAAGAGATCCCCGACAGGGCAGCGGTCTATGGTGAATACATGGAGCCCGACATCGCCACCGGCCTATATCCGCCAGATAATGTCTATCTAAAGCTAGAACCAGGCCTGATGCCGCGTACGAGTGCCAGTCATCGGCCGCCTGGCGAGAAGAGACTTGATCCCGGTGGAGTAGTGGCGCCTGAGGAAGGGAATGAGGCTCAGACCCCAGCGAGCGATAGGATCCCGCCGCTATGGGCGGACGACCCCGACATTGCGTTTCGTCTGGACAGCGCCGCACTTCACATCAACAGCCCTTCACCGTTTGGAGTGGGCGAGTGGGTGTTTCCGGCCTCAAAAGGGGATCGTCAATGGCAGTTCGTGGGTAACAATCCGCCCTCCGCTGTCGTGAGCGGGAAGACCCTCGCAATCTTGTGCGACTTCGAGCCGGATGGCTTCGCGCTGGATCCATTCGCTGGAATCATCGTGCGACGTAGCTCACCCTATGTTGAAATCCATGTTGTCCAGCCCAGAATGAACGCTGTTGCGATTCTGAAGGACGATCATTGGACGCTTGTTCCGATTTTTCACGGAACGGTCGCGGCGATGTTCACAAACCTTCCACGCAACGTGCCGCTGTTCGACATAGCCAATCAACGGTGGGATTATATGTTGTGCGATGCGCTAAGTACGAAAACGCGCGCGCTGCCGCGAGTGGCAGATGCACCCAACCTCGAACGGGGCTTGTATCATAGCGATGACAATCCACTCCCTTGGATTAACGTCGCTCAACTTTACGCTTTGGCGAATGAATTCGCGAATGTTACTCGGCTCGCCCAGTACATGTCGGAGGGTTCCGCAGGGGGACTGCCGTTCGACATCGCTCTCCTTTGCGCGACGAAGCTGTACTGGGGGTTCGAGGACAACCAGTTGGTCGCATATGCCCACCTCCCAGCTGCAACCCCCCAGGGCTTTCCTGGAGAATGGCTGTTGCCCGTTTCATGGCCCGCAAAAGCGCATGTGCGGCTTTCGGGGATCGCTCCGATCACGACTATAGGCTGGAGTTTCCTTCGGCACGAACGCCTGTTGGGCGCTGACAGCCCCATCGTACGCTTCGCTGATCGCCTTAGCGGCGCCCCGTCGACGGGCTTTAACGTGTCTTCGACGCCGGACTTCCTTTCAGCATTTGGTTACCGGGTATTTGAGAACACCATGGCCGACCGTGCGATCGACAGTGACATTCTTCAAAGCCGAGCCGGGGCCGCATACCAATGGAGCACACATGTTCAAGATCATTTTGATACATGGGATCAATAACCATCAACGCTCCGCAGAGGAGATCGGTTCCGAATGGCAAACTGCCTTGCTTGAGGGCATGCGGCAAATCCGGTTCACACCCTCAATCAGCGACATCAGGTTCCAGGCCGCCTACTACGGCGACGTCCTATATGAAGAAACTGAGGAATGGGCGCGCCAAGGCTCCGACGGGCGGGTCATGGGTCCCGAGGACGAGGCGGTGGCACCTAGAATCGACCAACTTTATCGTGCTCTCTACGAGCGCTGCGGCGTTACAGACGCGATGATCGCGGACTTCAGGAGGAAGGAGGCGGAAACGGAGCATGAGGTTACTCCATTGGCCAGGGGCATACACAAGCGATCGTACAAAGCGATCGCTCGTGCGATCGAATACGTTAATCCTGGCAAGGGACAATTTCTTACAGGCGTATTTGCAAAGCAGGCAGCGGCCTATTTGTTTAAGCCCGGGCTCAAAGAGAGAATCGATAAGCTCGTCGCCAAACAAGTGTTCGAGACGCTAAACGCGGATGACAAAATCATAATAATTGCGCACTCGTTGGGAACACTCGTCGCCTACGACCTTCTAAGATCCTACAGCGAGATCCCGGTGAAGACATTCGTGACCCTTGGATCACCCTTGGGTGCTGCCATGATTATGGATCGGCTCGGGCCTCCATTTATCTGTCTGCCGAATGTCGGCGCATGGGTCAATGGAACTGATCCCAAAGATTTCGTTGCGCTTGGCCCTCGGCTGGACGGCAAGAACATTGGGTGCGACCTTATCGAAAACCACGTTGACCTAGACAATGGTCACGAGGATGCTCACGGCATCGCACCCTACCTGAGGCAGGCGAAGATTGCCGGGGCGATTGAGAAAGCAATCACCTAAAAAGTTGTCAGGCTTGATGCCAAACGGCGGATGCGTCGGTCGCTGTCCGCAGACAGCAGCGCAATCATGTCATCAACCGAGCGGCATCCCTGTTTACGCTCCGCGTCATTGTAGTAGCGAGCAGCTTGCGTCACGGATTTGTGCAGCGACTGCTGCATCGCTTCGGGAAGAGGAATGCCGCGATTGGCCGCCTCGGTCAGATATCCCGACCGCAACCCATGCGCAGAAAACGACGCCGGATCGAGCCCCACCTGTTTGCAACGGTTCTTCAGAATCAGATTGACCGACTGCGGTGTTAGAGCCCGCCGATTGACATTTCCCCACTGATCAATGCGCCGGAACGCGGGACCTTCCTTGATCTGAGCCTCGTCGAGCCAGCGTTTCAGCGTCGATACCGGCCGGTCGATCACGATCACACGTTCGTCCTCGTCGCTTGTCGTCGTCTTCGCGCGGCCAAGACGGATCGAAAGGCAGGGAAGGGGAGGGGAGGGTCAACAGGCGCCGGAAGTCACCGCTGCCGCGGCTCAGGGTGAGAGCGTTGAGCTGAGACTGCGGAGCGATACCGAGTACCTGCGCATGGCGTTGCAAATCCTTAAAAACCAGGCCTCAGAAACCATGCCGTCCAATCGCGGCAAAAGAAGCCGCGCGATTGGTCGCCTGATGAACCGTGCCCTCAGCGGCGGATGAGACCAAATCGGTGGGCTTCGTCCAGCAGGACCCGGACGGAGGAGGGCTGCCATTTCTTGCCGCCGCGCACCGGCCGTTCTCCCATCTGATCCAGTTGCGCGGCAATGTCGCGTAACGACAGACCGGGATCGGCAATGGCGATCGCCGCCACCAGCTTCATCAGATGGTCCTCGGGGGCGCGGCGAGGGGACCGAGCCAGGAGGTCTTTTTCCGCGAGCTTTTCGTGGACCAGGCGATGAACGGCCCGACGCAGGCGCTCGACGGTCCAGTCGTGACCGCGGCGATTGAGCACCCGCACGACATTATCCCAACTGTGTTGCGGCCGGAGTTGTCGCACCATCGGCAACCACGTCTGCGCGGATGCAATGAGCTCATCGAGATAGAGTTTCTCGCGTGCTTTGGAGACTGCCTTGATCGCTTCCGGTCGCCGCTCTCGTAGGCCGGGGTTTCCAGGAAGCTTGCCGCGCGCCCTCGCCGCCTTGATGCCGGCCTTCGTGCGTTCGGCAATCAGCGCCCGCTCAAGCTGCGCGACGGCACCAAGAACCTGAAGCGAAAACATGCCCTGCGGGGTCGAGGTGTCGATCGGATCGCGGATCGAGCGGAAATGCACGCCACGCTCCTCGAGGTCTTCGATCACCGACAAGAGATGACTGACCGACCGGGCCAGTCGATCGAGGCGGACGACAACGAGGACGTCGCCGGCGCTGAGCTCCCCGAGCAATCGCGTCAACACGGGTCGAGCCCGCGACGCCCCGGAACCGTGCTCCTGATAGATCCGATCGCAGCCGGCGGCCCGTAGCTCATCGATTTGGGCATCGTGAACCTGGTCGTCCGTCGAGACGCGGGCGTAGCCGATCTGCCGCTTGAGGGGCTGTTGGGCGTTAACGGATTGTCGCTTCGCCATCGCGCTTTTAACGGCCTCGTTTCGACTGCTTTGTACAGATAAGGAATGCGTGAGAAATGGAACCTTTGCAAGCGTGTTTTATTGCGCGAATGGAAGCCCGCCAGACTCGAAACGGCAGTGCGGATGACCGACGGCCGCAAGCGGTGACGAAACCGCGTCAGCGGGCTCCTGTGGCGGAAATGGCCGGAAATCGGCTGGTTTGAAAGGGATTGGGTCGCGCCCTGTCGTTTCACGCGGAACAGGAGATGGAGGAATCGACTGGCTGCCCGGTTTGCGCCGGGCGCTCGGACCGGGTCAGTCCATTCGATCCGGCAGGTGAGGCCACCGAACAAGTTTGAAAACCCGCTGGAAAGCCCGGATTTCCGGGCAAATCCGCCGATCCAGGGCGGCCGAAATAGCTGGATCGGGTCTCCAAAGCCAGCATTATCGATACGGAGTCCCTATCGATAGCGATGATGGGCGAAAAGTATCGTACGAATGACGGAAATATGAGGCCAATTGGCTTCCGTTTGTGAAATTTGAGACGTTAATTCATATGGTTAAAATACACATAAACACGAGAAGCGGCTCGGTAGCCGGGGGTAGCAGGGGCATATTGTGAGGCTTTTGATTTGCAATTCAATGGAAGCGAAGCTGAGATATCGCCCCTCGACTTTTACCTTGCTGTTTCAGCGCGGGGCAGGGGAGGAGCCCTTTAAAACCCGGGTGCCTTGGGAAAATGTTTGGAGGCCGAGCCTCAAGACCGTGCCGGCGGAACGTTTTCGCACCAATCACCCAGTCTGGGGAAATGTTGTATTGCTAGCTTAGCAAGACACCGCGTCGATTGACGAAGCCATCCGAAAAATACAACTTGTGAGTTATACCAATCGTCACTGAGTCTGACTCTCATGATTCCCAAAAGCCGACGAATCTGAATCGATGGCGCAAACAGGAGGTTTGCGATGGGTTCGGCGATTTCGTTGC
>NZ_QJNR01000010.1:0-12153 GCF_003355565.1 Ensifer sp. M14 | reverse complement strand
ACGAACCCACTCCCTCGACCAGGAGACCGCCGACCTTCAGGATAGCTTCGCTGTTTTGGGCGGCGCCAGAATAAAGTTCTGAAGCATCTGCACCCCTTCGAAATGAAGGGCGGCCTCATGAAGTTTGCCAAGCTCAGTACAAAGAAAGAAAAGCGAATATGGTGCGAGCCGCCGGAAAATCCGGCATCGGCCGTGTCGATGACACACACATTCCGTGACGTCGACGATTGAACCGGCGGGATAGCCGCCTGGAGCTGGCACTGTCGCGGGTCACAGGCGAGCTGCGAGCTTGGCCCGGTCGACAGCGCGCACGGGATTGGCCTCGCTAGCATAAGCTCCTGCAAGCCACAGGAGGTGGCTAGTTGTGCTTGAGGCACTTTGAACCCCAATCATGACATTCACCCAGTTCCCGGCTGGCTGCGTCATCAGGTCCACCCTCTGTTGGCGTCCGAACATCAACAACATGAATCGGTTCTTCACGATCGATTCGAAACTCACATTGGACGCGGGGTGTCCGAGCGATCGCGGCCATGACCCAGCCGTGCTCCACCCTATACTTGCAACGGATAGATCCAAGCCGAAACATGTCGCGCTATTATGCGCTTTCGATACAGCGAAACCTGTTTGGTGAAATTTGCCTGCCGGAATTCAGGGCGGCCGAAGCCGCCCTTTAGTCTTTGTTACTTCCAGGAGTTCTGTTTCCCACCGCCGGCACTGCCGGCTTTGGATGTGTTCTTGCTTTCTCTGGAACTGTAGCCGCCGGCGACACGCTCTCCCCCATGCGCCGTTTCAAACTGGCCGGTGATGTTGACGGTGGGCTGCTTTTCGGCTGGCGCCGAAGACACAGCAGCAATGGCTGAAGTCGCAAACGCGAGCGACGCCATGGCGGCAATAGCGATCTTCATTGGTAGTCTCCTAGGTTCGAACCTCCCGCGAAGGTGTGCGGGAGATTTGGCCTAGGCCTATCATCGAGCCGACAACATACGGCAGGTGTCGTATTTCGACTTTGTTCCTGCTCCTTGCGAGCTAATACGGAGTAGAAATACGCGAAATGTCCTGTGGATGTTCGCCGCTCGCTCCACGTGTTTGAGTTGTAGCTTGAATATCCGGCGCCATTGGCAGTGTCGACCTTTGTCTCTCGCCCGAGAGGTGGGTCGCTCGGTCATGCGCACACATTTCCTTGCTGCCAGCAGGGGTGCGTAATGGACGGGAGTGGACGGTTACTCGCTACCTCGTATCAACCGGGCAAACGTGACTCCGACCTGAATGATCGAAACGCGCTGAGCGCATTGATCGAGCGACCATCGTCGATTGACGCCAGGTCCAGGATGACGGCATTGGCCATCGTCATGGGAACGACGAGCGACTGCGATTCCCCCGGATTCCCCCGCGAGACAAGGATCTGATGGTTTGGCGCCGGAACGATGCGGGTGCCCCCGACATCGGTTATGGCCAACGTCTTGGCACCGCGCTTCGCCGCGAGATCGCGCACCTCCTGAAGAAGCGGCGGCGCCCTGCGAAAGGCAAGAAGCCACACGACGTCCTGGGAAGTTAGCGTGGTCAGCACCTCGACCAGCTGGTGCAGCTGGCTGGCAAGATCGGTTGCTTCGTAGCCCGAACGGTTGAGACGCAAGGCGATTAGCGAAGACAGCGCCGCAAAATGACCGCGCCCAAAGACAAAGATCCTGCGACTGTCTCGAAGGCACTGCGAGAAGGCACGAATCTCGCCGTCCGAAACGCTGTTGCGTGCCTGTTGCAGAGCTGCGATTTCACTGTCGAGCACCGAGGCCAGCAGTCCATTGCCTTCGGCCCGGACAAGACGGGCGGCCATGCGCGCGGCTGGGCTTTCGAAATCATTGCCGCCTTCCGTCAGACTGGATTGCAAAAAGCCACGAAACTCTGGATAGCCTTTGAACCCCAGGCGCCTGGCAAGCCTGACGGCAGAGGCCGGATGCACGCCTGCGCGTGAGGAAACGTCCTTGCCGTTTTCCATGGCGGCGCGGATCGGATCCTGGATCAGGACATCAAGGAGGCGCGTATCGGCTTCCGTCAACCGGGTCGAATGGCGGCTGATAAGGTCGCTGAGCGCGAGCGGCGCGTCCTGCTTTTCCATCGGTTCGTCAGCCTTTCCCAATCTTGGCCCTGTGGCCCGCACTGACAGGATCGACGCGGTCTCCGGTTTGGCCGTCGAAAAACAGCGCCCGGTCAAGATCATAGGAGAGCCAGAAGGTTTCCGCTTCCCTCGGCAGGTCGCGGCGCGCGGCGATCACTGTCATTCGGCCGGCAGGCGTTTCGCAATGGAGGAGCGTGTCCGATCCCGTCATTTCGGAAAGGACGAGACGCGCGGTCAACGCGGGTCCTTCCGGCTTTTGGTCATGTATCGTCAGGATTTCAGGCCTTAGCCCGGCTGACAATCCTCGGCGCCCCTGCCAGCCGGGAAGCGCGTCGGCGGCAACGAAATTGATCGGCGGACTGCCAAGGAAGCTCGCGACAAAACGGTTGCGCGGGCTGTCATAGATGACATCCGGCCGGTCGAATTGCATGAGGTGGCCATTCTTCATGACCGCAACGCGGTCCGCCAGCGACAGGGCCTCGGTCTGGTCGTGCGTGACGTAAACAATCGTCGCGCCGAGCTGGCGATGCAGTTCCTTGATTTCCGTGCGCATGGTGATGCGAAGCGCATTGTCGAGGTTGGATAGCGGTTCGTCCATCAGGAAGATCGAGGCATTGCGGGCCATTGCCCGCCCCATGGCAACACGCTGGCGCTGACCACCCGACAATGCACCCGGCTTGCGATCCAGATAAGCCTCGAGCTGCAAGGTCTTCGCCACGCTTTCCGCCCGCTCATTGCGCTCGGCCCTGCGGATCCCACGCAACTCCAAGCCGAACGCGATATTCTCACGCACGGTCATATGCGGATAGAGCGCATAGTTCTGAAAGATCATGGCGATGTCGCGATCCTGCGGAGCCAGATCGTTGGCGAGGCGACCGCCGATCTCGATCTTGCCGTCCTCACAGCGATCCAGTCCGGCAATGAGACGCAGCAGCGTGGACTTCCCGCAGCCGGACGGACCGACGATCACCACGAATTCGCCCGCCCTTATGTCCAGCGAAACGCCGTGGAGAATTTGTGACCCACCCGGATAGGATTTACGGATGTCGTGGAGGGAGATACCGCTCATGCCGATACCCTCGCGCGGTGAGCGTCCCGTATCGAGATCGCAAGCGTCGGGCGGTCCGTGGTGAAGACCTTCGCATCGAGATCGAGCGCCTTCTGGATCTGGTCGCGCGTATGGGCCGCCCAGCAGCCGAAATCGATGCCCGCGGTTACAAACAGCTCCTTCAGGGCGGCATCCGCCGTATCCACGTGAACACCGACCTCCGCAATGCTATGGGATCGTGCCACTTCGACGACGGTTTCGGGCCCAAGCTGCCGCAGGACTGCGGAACTAACCAGCCAGAGGCGCGGGCGATCGGTGGCCTCTGCGAGTTCATCGAGGGAGCGCACGAGAAACGAGGAAAAGGTGGTTCGCTCCAGCATGGATTGACGCTTGAGCACCGCAATAACGCGCGGTACGAAATCCTCGTAGGGACGACCATGTATGCCGGGTTTGATCTCGCAGCGAAAACCGACGTTGCTGTCCCCGTAAAGGGCGCAGAGCTCCTCCAGCGTCAGCGGGTGACTGCCGGCTCCGTAGCGGATCCTGGCCTTCCTGATCTCGGCCAGCGTCATCTGCCTGATGACCCCGCTCATATCCGTCGTGGCGTCGAGGGTCGGATCGTGATGCACGACGATGGCGCCGTCGGCGGTTGGGTGAACGTCGAACTCGACCTCTTCGAGTGCCATTTTCGCGGTGGCGGTAAACCCTTGCAACGTGCTGTCGCCGAATTCGAGCGTACCGCCGCGATGTGATGCGATGCGTGTCATGCCTTTTGATATCCTTGTATTACTTGACGGCGCCCATGGTGATGCCGCGCACGAGGTGGCGCTCCACCAGAAGGAAGCCGAGGAGGACTGGAAGAATGGTGATAGTGGAGGCGGCCATGACAAGCGGCCAATCGACCAGCCCCTCGCCGGGGTTGATGCGGTAAAGCCGGGCGAGCCCGACCTGAAGCGTGTAAAGATCCTGGTCGCCGACAGCCACGAGCGGCCAGATGTAGCTGTTCCACTCGGTCATGAAGATGTAGAGCGCCATGGACCAGATCGCCGGTCGCGAGAGCGGCACGATGATGCGCCAGAGCACCTGCAACGGCTTTGCACCGTCCATGTAGGCGGCCTCGTCCAGAGCTTTCGGAATCCCGCGAATATATTGGCGCAGGAAGAAGGCGGCAAAACCGTTGGAGATTGCCGGCAGGATGAGACCGGCATACGTATCCAGCAATCCGACCTTCGCCAGTGAGAGATAGTTGGGGATCAGGCTGATGTGGCTGGGGATCATCAGCGTCGCAACCGTGGCGCCGAAGAGAAGGTTGCCGCCCCGGAACGAATAGCGCGCAAAGGCGAAGGCCGCCATGGTGGCCAATGTGATGCCGAGAACCGTCACGAGACCGGATACGATGAGGCTGTTGAGCAGGTAGCGGGCAAAATTGTACTGCCCAACGGCCCGTCCGTAGTTGTCGAGCGTGAAGCCCACCTCGCCCGCATAATAGGCGTCCGCCGTCTGGAAGGATATCCAGATGGAATAGAGCACAGGCGAGAGAAACAGCAGACCCGCCACGAGGGCAAGGCCGGCAAGGAAGGGATTTTCAGGCTTCATAATGAACCTTCCTGCCGATGATGCTTGATTTCAGGATGGCGAGTGCGACCAGCAGCACGAACAGCATGACCGCGAGTGCCGAACCGCGTCCGATATCGAACAGCACGAAACCGATTTCGTAGAGCAGGTTGACCAGCATGTCCGTTGCGCCGGCGGGGCCGCCGCGCGTCATCACATTGACAATGGTGAAGACCTGGAAAGCCTCGATCACCGAGATGACGAGGAGAAAATAGGTGGTTGGCATGACCAGAGGCAGCGTCACGCGCCGAAACACATGCAGGCGACGGCCGCCGTCCACGGCCGCGGCATCGTAAAGCTCCTTCGGAACTGCCTGCAGCCCGGCTACATAGATGACAATGTCGTAGCCCAGCTGCTTCCATGTGTTGACGAAGATCAGCACCCAAAGGGCCAGGTGAGGATCCTGCAGCCACGACACCTTGCCAAGGCCGAGTGTGCCGAGGATCGCGTTGACCATGCCGTAATCGGTGGAGAACACCCAGGAGAACACCACCGCGATGGACACGGTCGATGTGACAGACGGCAGGAACAGCGCACCGCGCAGGAGACGGGAATGCAGCGTTTCCCTGACCAGATAGCTGGCGATGACGAGCGCAAGGCCCAGTCGCAACGGCACGGAAAGCACGGCAAAAAGCGCCGTCACCCAGAGCGAATTCCAAAGTTCGCGCGACGACAGCAGCTGTTGGTAATTGCGCAGGCCGACGAACGGCATGTCGGGAGAGAGGAAATTCCAGTCGCGAAAGCTGAGATTGAGGCTCGCGAGGATCGGAATGTAGGTGAACAGCGCGATGGAGATTATCAGCGGCGCCACGAAAAGGTACGGTGTAAGTTTGCGAAGCATGGCGATGAAACGCTCCGGCAGAGCGGGAGCCAGTCCCGTCCACCGGTGCCCTTGCAAGAGGATCAGTTGCTGACGCGCTTTTCTTCGGCCCGAGTCTGCTCGGCGAAGTCCTTCATCGTCTCACCGACGTTTCGCTGACCAAGCGCCATGGCCTGCCACATCTTGTATTCGGTGGAGCGCATCCAGGTGACGACGGTGGTGCGTGCACGACCGTGGGCGTTCGGCAGCGACTCGATTGCCACGTCGATGCCCGGCTGAGTTGCCAGGGCTTCAGCGGCCACAGGAAGGGCAGCACTCTTCTTGTTGATCGGGAGGTAACCGGTTGCGGCAAACCAGATCGCGTTCGCTTCCGGAGAGGCTGCGTAGCTGACGAACTTGTACGCCGCGTCCTGAACCTCCTTCGGCGAGGTGGCCATGATGCCGATGCCCGCACCGCCGATCGGAACCGAGCAGGCTTTGTTGCAGGGCATCGGTCGGACGGCCAGGTTATCGCCAATCGACTTCCTGGCTTCGCCGTAATTGCCGGTCGAGTTGAACATGATGCCGACCTTCTTGGCCAGGAAGGCGTCGCGGCCGTTGTCTTCCTCGGTCACGCCATCGGCAGACGCGACCTTGTAGTCGTGAACCAGCGAGGCCATCCACTGGTAGGCTTCGATCGTGTTGGGCTTGTCGAGCAGGATTTCGCCCGTCTCCGGAGCAACCAGTTCGCTGTCGTTTGCCATGACCAGCCCCCAGCGGGCGAACTGGCCGGGAGCAGCGACGCCCGAAATTCCCTCAGAGCCGAGTTTGTCGCTGATAGTCCTTGCGGCTGCCAGGATCTCGTCGAAAGTCTTCAGCGACGTGTCTGCCGAAAGGCCGGCACGGGCGAAGATGTCCTTGTTGAAATAAAGAACGGGCGTCGAGGAATTGAATGGCACGATATAATTCTTGCCATTGATGACGCCGACTTCCCGGGCGTAGTCGTAAAGATCGGCTTTCAGCGGATCGGCATCCAGATAGGGCGTCAGATCGGCCAGAATGTTGTTGTTGGCAAACAGGCCATAGCGCGTGACTTCGAGAATGACGGCGTCCGGCGCGCGCCGGGCCGGAATGGCGGCCTGCAGCTTGGCAACGATATCGTTGTAATTGCCGATGAACTCGGCCTCGACATCGATGTCCGGGTTTGCCGCTTCGAACTGTGCGATAATCTTGTCCAGAGCCTCGCCATTGGACTTGTTGAAACTATGCCAAAACTTCACCGTCGTGGCGGCTTCGGCTATGCCGGCACTCGCCAGGAGGGCGATGATACTGGCTGCGACTGCGCTCTGCAATTTCCGTGACACCTGGATCTCCTCTGCAAAAACAATTGCAATGAGGTCGATCTAGCAATCGCGGGAGACACTTTCGTGAAACCCATGCGAAGGTTTGATGACAGGCGGGAAAGGCCCCTCACCTAGCGGCCAGGCTGGAGTTCACTCGGTCCGCGCCAGGCCAGACCTGTACTGATTTTCATATTCCCAACCCTAGTCCCTTTTTCAGCCCCCGGGTGAGCTCATACGTGCGGGTCAGCTCAGCCCGCTGCGCCCGATCAACGATCCGCGCAACATCCTTGATGCGATCAAGTTTAGTGGAGAGCTCCGGCCCAAGCCGCATGTTTTCCAACTTGAGGTCGCGCGCTTCGGCGCTTCCAAACCGCTGCTCGAGAGCTTGGGCAATTTTCTTTGCCTCCTCGAGGGCATGGCTTCCCTCCGGGGTACCGGATATCTGCTCGAGGAACTTCGGCTTCTCCGATTGCGACAAGCCGTCGAGCTGCTTCAGGATGGCCTCACTTCGGGGTGCGAGCCCCGGAACCTCGATCACATCCCGCTTCTCGCGGTTCCACATTTCTGATTGGTACTCGGCCTCAAGCCGGCGCTCCCAGGTTTGACCGGCCGACGCGACGTGATGGCCGAGCGCCTTGGCGTAATGACGCGCGGCCTTGCGCTCCTTGTTGTCACCCAGAAGACCGGTCTTGCCCCGCAGCTCTCCGAACTGCTCCGGACACTCGGTAACGGATGTCGCCAGCGCTTGGCCCAACATGCCTTTGTCGACGATATCAGCGCTGAGTTTGCCAGCAACACCGTCCGGATCGGCATAGACATTGCGACCAACGGAGCGCACCGCCTCCATCGCTCGATCGAATTCCGGCCTGGCATTCTCCCGGGCAACGTCCTCGACGCTGCGGGAATATATCTTCACCGCCGGCACAAGCGGCTCAACTGTTTCCGCCGCCCTCGCCACACTCTGCCCGGTTCGCTGCCCTTCGTCGATGGCTTGAGACTGAGGGGCGGCCGAATGAGCACGCTCCTCGCCAGCACCGGAGCGAAGTGCCAGCCGCTCGTCCGCCCGACCAGGCGAAAGGTGGACAGTGATCTCGCTTGCAGTTCGCCTATACAACCGGAAAGAACGCAACCGACGGCGCGATGATCATCGATGCCATGGACCTGCTTTATACTGGCCGGTTCTCCGGCTTCTGCATCGTCTCCAGTGACAGCGACTTCGCGCGGCTTGCTGCCCGCATCCGTGAGCAAGGTGTCACGGTCTATGGCTTCGGTGAGCGCAAGACCCCTCGCCCGTTCATTACCGCTTGCGACAAGTTCGTCTATTTCGATGTGCTCAGTGCACCGGTCGAAGAGATTGAAGAAGCTGCCGTTGCCGACCGCGAGAAACCGACGGAAGTCAAACTTGCCGCTGCCAAACCCGTGCCGCGAAAGACCGGTCTCGATAAAGCGGCACGGGCGATGCTGACCAAGGCGATCATCGCAACGGCCGACGAAGACGGACGAGCCAATCTGTCTCAAGTGGGCGGGCACCTGGCCAAGCAAGCGCCCGACTTCGATGCCCGCAACTACGGCTTCCCGAGGCTGAGCGATCTCGTCAAAGCCTCCGGCCTTGTCGATGTCGAGCGGGCCGCGGATAACCCCAAGGCAATCCTGGTTCGTCTCAAAAGGACATCGGCCGGCAATCCGAAATAGGGGGAAAGGGGATGAAGATGGTTCGAAAGTCGATCGAACAGCGCATCGCGGAACTGGAAGAACGCAAGAAGACGCTCAAGGCCCGACTGGGAAAACAGGAACGCGCCCAGGACACGAGGCGCAAGGTCCTGCTCGGCGCACTCGTGCTTCACCGGCTGGAGAATTCCAACGATGCCGACTTCACCCGGCGCCTCGGCGACTGGCTGCGCAAGGAGCTGCCCGGGTTTCTCACTCGCGATGGCGACAAAGCCCTGTTCGACGACATTCTTGATCCCGCATCTTCGCCTCAAGGGGTGAGCTCCGGAAATCCGGAATGACATTTCCCCGGCTCCTGAAATCCATCGTCAAAGCTCCCTTCATGGCGATCGCCTCCGCGATCTTCGGCGTCCTGATTGCGGCCCTGCTTCTGCTGGCCAGTTTTCTCATCCATCTCATTGGTGGCTTCGAGCAAGGGCAGATCAGCCAGATCGTCCATGCCGTCGCCAAACAGCTACCGCTCGTCTTCGGCGTGGGCGGCTTCGTCTCGGCATTTGCGACGGATGCGCCGATCGCCGCCGTGTTCGGCTCTGCCCGTTGGGCAACGGGCAGGGAACTGCAGAAGCTGTCCGCGAAGGATGATGGCCTGCTGACCGGCCGCGATCCGACGACGGGCAAGTTGCTGCGCTATGATGGCCCAGCTCATCTCATGACGATGGCGCCGACGAGAACCGGCAAGGGCGTCGGTACCATCATTCCCAATCTGCTGACAGCCGATCGCTCAGTGATCTGCATCGATCCGAAAGGAGAAAATACTGTCGTCACTGGTCGCGCGCGTGAGCAGTTCGGGCCCGTGCATATTCTCGACCCCTTCGGCGTGACGTGCAAACACTCCGCGGCCTTCAATCCCCTGGACATGCTCGACCCAGATGGCCTCGATATCGCGGAAGATGCCAACACGCTCGCCGACGCCCTGGTGTTCGACGAACCGGGCATGACCGGTGATGCGCATTGGAACGAGGAGGCGAAGGCACTGATCGCCGACCTCATCCTTAAGATCGTTATCGCAGAATCTCCAGGCCGGCGAAACCTCTCGACGTTGCGCGAATATCTGACGCTTGCCCCGGAACGCTTCCTCGGTCTGCTCGCTCGAATGCAGGACATGGATGAGGCGGGCGGGCTGATTGCGCGTGCCGCCAATCGCCATCTTGGCAAGTCCGATCGGGAAGCAGCCGGCGTTTTGTCGGCCGCGCAGCGTCACACCCACTTTCTCGACAGTCCGCGCATGACCGCCGTGCTCGGCCGATCGGATTTCCGCTTCGCCGATCTCAAACGAAACAACGCGACCGTGTTTCTGGTCCTGCCACCCGATCGGCTGTCGACCTATTCCAGGTGGTTGCGATTGCTGATCACCCAAAGCCTCACCGACATGGCGCGCGATCCCGCCTCCCCTGCCCGGCCCGTGCTCTACCTGCTCGACGAGTTCGCAGCCCTCGGCCACCTCGCGCGCCATGGGTCTCATGGCCGGCTATGGTGTCCAGCTCTGGCCGATCCTCCAGGCGCGCCATGGGTCTCATGGCCGGCTATGGTGTCCAGCTCTGGCCGATCCTCCAGGATATCCATCAGCTGCGCGCCACTTATGGGCGCCGAGCGGGAACCTTCCTGTCGAATGCCGCCGTCCTTCAGGTCTTTGGCGTCAATGATATCGAAACCGCCGAACTGATCGCACGCTCGATCGGCAAGACCGACGCGCAGTACATCACCAGGTCCTGGAGCGAGGGCAAGAACTCGTCGTCCGAGCACATCTCGGCGCGTGATCTCATCAATGCCGATGAGATCATGCGACTGCCGGAAGACAGGATGATCCTGCTGCGACAAGGGCAGCGGCCGGCCTGGGTTCAGAAGCTGCGGTATTATGCAGATCCGGAGTTCAAGGGCACCTTCCATCCGGAGTGACGAGACCGTCAATGCACCCCTCAGGCTATGTCAACGAGACTTACGCGAAGGTCGTTGATGACGGTGGCAAGTCCACGCGCTCCAATCAGTGGTACGAGGCGCACGGCGGCAAGCTTTGCGACCGCACGGTCAAAGATCGCGAGGTTTGTGTGTCCATTCAGGCGCGATGGATAGATGATGCCGTCCGGCTTCGATCCGTGTTCATGAAACGCAAGCGACCATGCCCGCGCGAGGCTCTGGCGAGAAGATTTCGCGACATCCGTCGGCACGCCCATCCTGATCGCATGGTCTTCACGCAGATCGACAAGGTGGAGTTCCGCGTTAGTCTCGATCTCCGCGTAGCGCCGGGCGTAAAGTTCTTTCTCCTCGATGGGAAGGTCACCGATGAGACCGTCGCGCCGGTCGCGCAGAACTGCTTCCAGGAAACAGACCTTGAGCGTCTCGCCAAGATAGAGAACGCCAAACCGTTTGGCGGCGTCACGCCGGCGAGGATCGCTGAATCGACTCGGCTTCTTTCCATAGCCCAACGGGTCTGGGAAGGCGCTTCCGTAGATGCGTCCAAATTGGCGACCAGCGGGAACGACCTCGATATCGAGCGGGAAATTCTCAAAACCCGCCGGCGGCTTGATTGCAGTCATTTAGCGAAAATCACCATGGGCAACGCTTTCGGCCGCGGCAAGGATTTCGTCATCATGGCCGCGTTTCAGCGCAACAAGCCCCGTCCGCCCATCCAGAGCGCCATGCGGCGTAACCAGGAAACGGTAAACAGCCCATGCGCTGCCCAGAATCGCATGCAACTTCGGGAGCGCAGCATAGGGCCGTCCGTCCCGGTCGAGTTGCCATGCCGGAAAGCGGAAGCCGCGTTTGGCGCCGTCGAGCCCCAGAACCTGTCCATTCTGACGCTTAGTGTTGACGGTGACACGTGACACGCCGAGCAGATCGGCAAATGCGTCCGCGCTCAGCATGTCGTCCTCGGCGAGGATTTCCGCAACGCGCCGTCGACCGCGCTCCCGCGCCGTCGCGAGCGCGGCCTGCAGCTCGTCATCGGGATCGGCCACAGACTCGACCGGAAACGCATTCTCTCGAAGCGCCGGCTCCTCCTCGACGACCGAAATCGTCTGCGCTCCGGCCAGCGGATCCACGACCACGCGGAAGCTGACCTGATGGCCGGCCTTCCGGCTCAGTTGAACCGCCTTGGCGTACTGCCTGATAAGGGCTTTTTCGAAATCGGCCCTCCGGGGCAGCTTCATCGAGAGTGCGACGTTGGAAGAATCGCTGGCTACTGTTTTCGTGACGGACATGGGCTTTAGTCTCCTGTCCTACTATCTAGGCGCGCCGTGATAGTTCGTCAAGTTCGTTAAGTTTGCAAACTTCGTTCGCCAATCCGGAATTCGAGGGGAACCTTCGCTTCGACATGAGTGACGATCTCGAATCCTCTCAGACCTTCGTCACTCTCAGCGGACATATTCTCAACAGTGACATTGCCCAAATCCGTTGCTACAGGCTACCGGCATTGAAGTGACGCACGAGAAACCTTCCATGAGCAAATCGTCGAGAGAGAAATCTGGTCCGGTTGTGGCGCGTGAGACGGATGTATTGAAAGCCCAGGCGA
>NZ_QJNR01000001.1:0-13282 GCF_003355565.1 Ensifer sp. M14 | reverse complement strand
TCTATGAGGCGGTTGGCTTCCTGCCTTCGCCATCGGACCCTATGATGTTGATGGTTGGCTTGCATGATCTCAAAAGCGCGTTGAACTTCTAACTGTAGCCTGGAACAATTTTGATCGCGCGCATGCATCAGCGCATGTCCGTTGCTGGGGCGTGTTTGCGCTGGTGGTTCCAGATCGAATGCAACGATCGCGAGAAGCCTACATGCTTTGCACGTCCATAGCCAACAGGTGCTGGCTGAAGATCTCCTTCGGCGTCTGGAACCCCAGGCATTTGCGCGGCGTAGTGTTGAGGCGCTCGCACAATGCACGCATCTCCCGATTGGTCACGTCCAGGACAACCGTCTCCGGCGGTAGGTAGCGCCGGACACGCTTGTTGGTGTTCTCAACCGTGCCTTTTTGCCAGGGCGCTTGTGGGTCGCAGAACCAGATCGAAGTTCCCATGCCTTTTTCTAGCTCGCGCCACGAGACGAACTCCAGGCCTCGATCAAACGTCAGACTTTGCCGGGCGTGGGCGGGTAGGGCGCCGAGATGGCTGATCAGTTGCCCCATGATCGGCTTCGACCGTCGGTCATTGTTGCGAAACAGAACCGTGTAGCGGCTCTTGCGCTCCACGACAGTGGCCACGTTGGCCGATCCATGCTCCTTCCTGAAGATCATCAGATCCGCCTCCCAGTGACCAAAATCGCTGCGGGAGTTGACGCTGTCTGGCCGATGACGGATGGCGCATTCAATTGGAAAGACGAGACTTCTCGGCTTTCGCGCATATCGGGGGCGTCGCTTGCGTCGGCGTTCCGGCAAGTGGCGTCCCAACTGCTGATCCTGACCTTCCGGAGAGTAAACGTACTGATAGATCGTCTCATGGCTCAGTCGCGCCGAGGACCCACTGATAAGCCGTAGGCGTCCTGAGATTTGTTCCGGTGACCAGCCATCCTTCAAACGATCGATGACCGCAGCGCAAAGCAGCGGGTCGCGCAAAAGCTTGCGGTAGCGTCGACGGCGGTCAGCAGCCATCTGTTGCGCCGTCACGTGCCAATAGCCTTCGGCGATGGGGACCTCGCGATCGTGCCAGAAATTCCGTCGCAACTCGCGGCAGATGGTAGAGCGGTCCCGGCGCAGCGTCCGCGCGATCTCTGCCTGGCTGATCTTCTTCTCATGCATCCGCGCAATGACGCGGCGTTCATCCATACTCAACTGCACAAAAGAGCGGGCCACATCCATCCTCCTGAAACGATGACCAATTTGCCTCCGTTGCATTTGAAAATGGAATCCGCCCGCTGGGACTGCTTTGATCGCATAATGTATCGGCTGGAACTGCGCACCCTTCCGTGGCAGGGTCCTTCTAAGACAGCATCTCGAGACCGTGTTTCCGGACGATCGAGAGCAGCTTCAATGCCGGGCCACTCGGCCGCTTCGCGCCCGTTTCCCACTTTTGCACTGTCGATTCACTAGTGTTCAGGTAGCGCGCGAAGACTGGCTGGCTGACATGATTATTCTCGCGCAGAGCCTTGATCTCGCTTGGCGTCAGCTCCTGCGGGATGGACAAGCAAGTCTCATCGAAGGTTTTCATGGTTTCCTTGTCGATGGTGCCTGCCGCATACATGTCTTCGACGGCGCTATGGATCGCCTCAAAGGCATCGCTCTTGAACTTGCGCTTAGTCGCCATTGCAAATCTCCATTAGGGCGCCGGCGCAGATTTCCGCGTCAAGCTCGGCCTGTGTCTTGCGCCGATAGAGTTCGGCGAGCTTCCGGAAAGCCATGAGCTCGTCGTCATCGATGTTTGCGCGGTCCTTCTTCGCGAACAGATAGGCGAACACCCAATATTCACCGGCTTTCGCCAGAATGATCGAACGGTGCATGTTATCGTGAGCCGCTTCTTGAACACGCTGCCACCGAGATCGTCAGCCTGTCCGCGTGCGACTTGCTCAGTCGCCTTGCAAAGGGCTTTGTCGGAGATCCGTGCTTTCTTCGCTGTCTTGGAAAACCACGCCGTTTTGAAAGTCCGTTCTGACATCGCTTCATATAGCACTAGGTGCTACACCTATCAAGTTGTCGGGAAAAATTGCAGAGACTATGCTGCTTCCCATACCTGCTTCCCATACCTGAGTCAGAATCTTGTCAGCAAGCGCTGCTTTGTCCTGTGGCAAGAAGCGGCCGTAATGGTTGGCAACCATCTCCGGCGTGTCCTGGATGGCGTAGCTTGCCTGCTCGTAGGACCCGGTTTGCTTCAGGATATGAGTGGCAAGGACATCGCGGACGTTGTGGGGACCATGCGGAAGCAAGCCCTTAATGGCGCCGCGACCGGTGTACGGGTTATAGATCCCATAGCGTTGGATCGCCGTCCGCCAAGCCTCGTAGAGGCATCGTAAACTTAACTGGCATGAGGCAACACCGGCCGGTTGCGGCTCGGCGGCTCATGCAGCCAATTGATACCGCTGAAGCTCGCCGACTGCGCGATTGAGGTGGCTTGGCTCTTGAGTTGTTCCAGTTCTTTCTGGATTTTCGCCTTATCGACGCACGGCTGCTTGGCCGCAACCAGCTTTGCCTGGAACTCGGTGAGGACCTCGATCACGGATTCCATTCCCGCGTATGCCACATCAACTTTGGCGGCACCAAGTCCAATGGCATCCTGGACTGCATTCAGGGCGCGACTGTCGGAACGCATTGTGGTCGCGATGGACCAGTAGGCGGCATTGTCTGCCGCGACATCAACACGATACCCAGTGGACACATGGTTCTGAGTGGTGTCGAGCCGGCTGTTGATCGACCGGAGGGTGTGGAGCGCAGCAATTGCGCCGATGTTCGTATTGATCCTGGTCATGACAAATCTGGATTGAAATCTTGAAGGTCGTCATGACCGTAGGAATGCATTATGCGAGGAAATTCAGCTAGAAAACTCGTTAATGAAGCGTTATCAATTCGTACTTTAGGTTGTGCTAATGGCTCTGCGGGCGCCCATTTACACGCGCTTTTCTCGACGTCCACCGGGCTGAGCTACCTCAAGAACTGGTCGCGAGTTCGGTTCCGATCAGGAGCGGTATTTATACTGCTAGACGCAGGTAAGTGATTACTGCGTCCGCAATCATTTTCTTATGCCGTTCGTACGTGGCAGTTTCTGAAAGATTGCGCTGGAAGATCGTACTGAAGGTATGGGCGTTGGAGACCCGGAAGAAGCAGAAGGCGCTGATCAGCAAATGCAGATCGATTGCGTCGATCTCACGCTGAAAACTTCCATCCGCCTTGCCGCGCTCCAGAATGTCCGTCAGCGTTCGAATGATCGAGACGTTGAGGTCGGCAATCTCGGTGGAGCGACGCATGTGCGCGGCCCGGAGAATGTTCTCGCCGCTCACCAGTCTGACGAAGTCCGGATGGTTTTCGTCGTAGTCGAAGGTGTTGGAGATTAGCGTTCTAAGCGCCGCGACTGGTTGCATTTCGGAAAGCTGGAGATCGGCCTCGCGTGAGCGGATCTTGCGGTAGGCTTTCTCGAGGACCGCGAGATAGAGGTCTTCCTTGCTGATGAAATAGTAGTAGATCATGCGCTTGGACGTGCGCGTTCGCTCCGCGATCGCGTCGACCCGGGCTCCTGCTAACCCATGGGCGGCGAATTCCTCCGTCGCGACAGCCAGAATGTTCTCTCGCGTTCTTTCGGGGTCATTTTTGCGCGATACCTGTTCTCGCTTTTCCAATCTCCCGTCTCCGTTGAAGTCTTCAGTCAAACCGACCGGTGCGCAGCACGTGATCGATGCCGTGCTCCACGTGTTGGCGCAGCATAGACCTTGCGCCTTCCACGTCGCGGGCCATGGCAAGGTCGAAGAGTTGGCGATGATCGTCCGCTACCGGTTTTCCCCGGAAGCTGCGCGCAAGCAAGTGGTAGCGTAGAAATCGATCGAACGTCGTTGCCAGGGTTTCCATCAGCACCGCAGAGCCGCAAGCCGACGCGAGCGCCTGATGGAACTCCCAGTCGTAGCGCACCCAATCTGGCGTTCGGTCGGTCTCGCCGGTTAACAAACGCTGCTCCACCGCGGCAAGCTTGTGTCTGGCTGCCACAACGCGCGCTTCCCATTCAAGGTCACCGGCGGCGAGAGACAGAGCAAGCGCATGACTCTCGAGCAGAAGGCGCATGTCACCGAGATCCCGAAGCTCCTTCGCGGAAACCGGTGCGACATGGAACCCGCGCTGACCTTCGGCAATCACCAGGTTTTCGGTGGCAAGCCGCGACAAGGTTTCTCTGAGTGTCGAGATGCTCACCGAGTATCGATCACGCAGGTCATCGAGTTTCAGCTTCTGGCGCGGAGATAATGCGCCCGCGATGATGTCGCTCCGGATTTGTCGAAACGCCATCTCGCTCGCAGTTTCCGACGGTATATTTTGGACGATCATGTTTCCTCCCTTCCTCGAATTATATCCTATGGAATCGAAAATCTATGATAAAAATTATTTGACATGAGATATTGAACATTAGAAACTCCCGTTATGGCTCGCCGCTTGTCCGCGCCTTTTTTAACTAACTGGTCCGTGCATGAGTAAAGCGCTCTTCCGAGGAGGGAAGAGTGAAGGTGGGAAGTCACCGGCCAAACGACGGTCGGCCAACGGGAGGAAAATCAATGGTATTTGAAATCAACCGACGCCGCTTTCTTGGCGTTTCCGCGGCGGCGACCGCGGCTTTTGCTTTCCCCGCATTTGCACAGGACAAGCCTGTGCTGAAGTTTTCGGCGGTGTTCTCGGAGCAGGACATCCGCGCCGAGATGATGAAATCCTTCAAGGATGCCATCAAAGACAGCTTCACCCTGGAGCCATTCTATGGCGGAACGCTCTTCAAGCAGGGCACGGAACTGGTGGCTCTCCAGCGCGGCAACCTGCAGATGGGCAATATCGCCCCGCAGGATATTTCAAACCAGATTCCCGAATGGTCGGTCCTGACCTCAGCCTATCTGTTCCGTGATGCCGCCCATCTTAAGGCTTTCTTCGACAGCGATACCGGCGCGGAATTCAAGAAAATGGCGGAAGATCAACTCGGCGTACATATTCTGGGTCCGACCTATTTCGGTGCACGGCAGGTGGGGCTTAAACCGGAAAAGAAGATTGCGACCCCTGCCGACATGGCAGGTATCAAGCTTCGCATGCCGGGTGGCGACGCCTGGCAGTTCCTGGGGGCCGCGCTCGGCGCAAACCCGACGCCTATGGCCTATGCCGAAGTCTATACCGGTCTGCAGACCGGCGCGATCGACGGACAGGACAATCCGCTTCCGAACGTCAAGAACATGAAGTTCTATGAAGTCATGTCGCAGATCGTGCTGACCTCGCATCTGATCGGTTACGATCTGCTGACTGTATCGAGCAAGGTGTGGGGCGACATGTCGCCGGAACAGCAGACGGCGTTCCAGGCGGCGGCGGATAAGGCGATGGCCTGGAGCCAGGAACAGCACCTGGCGCAAGAAAAGGCTTTGGTCGACGAGTTCAAGGCAGCCGGCCTCAACATCTATGAACCGGACATTGCCGCATTCCGGAAGAATGCACAGGAGAAGTATCTCTCCTCCGATCTCGCAAAATCGTGGCCTGAAGGCATCCTCGAAAAGGTAGCAGCCCTGTAGTCGTATCGGCGGCAGAAAGATGCCGGCCGGGTTCGACCCGGCCGATTGGGTGAGGAGGAATTCCGTGTCCGAGAGACTGCTTGCCTTTGGTCAGTGGCTGCGCCGGCGGGCTGAGAACGTCCTGGCCCTCATGCTGTTGGGTATGTTCGTCGTGTTTCTGTTGCAGATCCTGTTCCGCTATGTCCTCAATCTCTCCATAGGCTGGACGCACGAAGTCAGCGTTGCTCTCTGGATCTGGATAGTGCTCTTCGGGTCCGTTTTCGTGATCGGCGAGAGTGAAGAAATCCGGTTCGATTTCTTCTGGGCCAGCGCGTCCGCCCGTGCCCGCCGCATCATGACGCTGATTTTTGCCGTGGCTCTTGTCGTCGCCTTCGGCGTCTCGCTGCCGGCCGTCATAGACTACGTCATGTTCATGAAGGTCGAGAAGACAGCCTATCTCAAGATCCGCTTCGACTATCTCTATTCGATCTACGTCGTTTTTGCGGTCGCAATGATCATGCGCTACATCTGGCTTGCTTGGCAGGCAGCCTTCGGCAAGGCGCCGGACGCTTTCGATCCCACGAAAGCGAGCTCCGGCGTATGAATTTCACCAGTCCTTTTTCGCTTACCATTGTCCTCATCACGGCTCTTGCCTTTTTGGGCTTGCCGATAGGGCTGTCGATGATCGTTGGTTCGATCCTGTACCTGTTTCTTGTCGGAGCCGACATGGGAACGGTGGCCGAGCAATTTCTGAACGGCATGTATTCCAACTATATCATCCTTGCAGTGCCGCTGTTTGTGCTCGCTGCCGAGCTCATGAACATCGGCTCGATGACGGAGCGGCTTCTCAACTTCTGTAATGTTCTCGTTGGTCGGTTCCGCGGCGGCCTTGCCCAGGTGAACGTGGTGCAGAGCATCGTATTTGCGGGCATGTCAGGCTCTGCGATCGCGGATGCGGCGGGCAGCGGGCGCATGATGCAGAACATGATGACTCGAGACGGGCGTTACACGCCAAGCTATGCCGCAGCGTTGACGGCTGTGACCTCCGTCATCGGCCCGATCATTCCTCCTTCAATTCCAATGGTAATCTACGCGCTCGTTTCGGACGCATCGATCGGCTATCTCTTTATCGGCGGCATGATCCCTGGGCTGTTAATGGCACTTCTGCAGATGGTGCAGGTTGCAATCACCGCGCGGCGCAAGAATTTTCCGGTGGAGGACCCCGTACCGCTTCGCGAGATCCCGAAGATCACCTGGCAGGCGCTTCCGGCGCTCATGATGCCGGTCGTTCTGCTTGGCTGCATCTATTCGGGCATCACGACACCGACTGAGGCTGCAGCTCTTGCGGCGGCCTATGCGTTGGCCATTTCCGTCGTGATCTATCGCAGTATTTCCTTGGTGGCCTTCTACGACGCATTGAAGACCAGCTCGAAGACGACAGCATCGATCGGCATGCTGATCGCCGGCTCGCTGGTCTTCAACTACGTTGTCACGATCGAGAACATCCCGGAGACACTGCGTGTGCTTTTGACGGGTTGGGATCTGTCACCAATTGGCTTTCTGATGCTCGTCAACGTCGTGCTGCTCTTGCTAGGCTGCGTCCTGGAGGGGACAGCAATCCTCCTGATTATCGTTCCCGTATTCATCCCGACCGCGCAAGCGCTTGGTATCGATATGGTGCATTTCGGGGTCATGGTAGTCGTCAACATCATGTTGGGGCTGGTTACGCCACCCTACGGGCTGCTGCTTTTTATCATGACCAACATTTCCGGTGCGCCGGTGCGCGACATCATTCGCGACGCGTTGCCGTTTCTTGGCTGGATGGTGCTCTGCCTGGCGCTCATCACCTTCTTTCCCGACCTCGTACTCTGGTTGCCGCGCCTCATGGGCTACCAGGGGTAACCGGTGAAGCGATCATGAGAGACCCCAAACCCCTCTTCATTCTCAACGGGCCAAACCTCAACCGGCTTGGAAAACGCGAGCCGGAGATTTATGGCTACACGACACTCGGCGAAATCGAAACGTGGTGCAGGCAGGCGGCTGGAAAGCGGCCGGTGGAATTTCGCCAGACGAACAGCGAGGAACGTCTTATCGAATGGGTGCACGAAGCGATTGATGAGGATGCTGCAGGCATCATCATCAATCCAGCCGCGTTCACGTTCACCTCGCTTGCTTTGCTGGATGCGTTAAAGATGTTTCCCGGCCCGATCATCGAATTTCACATCAGCAATGTTCACCGGCGTGAACCGATCTATCACCGCTCTTACGTCTCGATGCGTGCTACCGCGGTAATGGCGGGTCTGGGGGCTGCAGGCTATCCCACAGCGGTTCATGCCATTGAAGCGCTCATTGAGCAAAACAAGGTCTGATAGTGCTCGCAATGTCTTGCGCCACTCCCGACATGCCGACGAGAACTGTACTTTTGATCCGCGTGGAAAGATCATTGCAGCCTATGTCGACGATGAGACGATCCTATTTGCGCCGGGTCCAGAAATTGTAAACGCGGCGAAACAGGATTATCGACGATAGCTTCACTGTGCTCTAGCTTGCGAGACCTTCGGCAAAAGGGCGATCTCGGCTATGGCCTCGCATTTGGCGGTCACGCACAGGGCGACACTTCCGGGAGTTCGAAGAAGTGGCGAGGTCCAACGTCGCCGACGCGATCCTGCTTGTACTGCGCTCTTGTCACCCCTGGGACTGCTTTGATCGCATAATGTATCGGCTGAACTGCTCATCAGTCGGGCATTGCCAATCACGAAGATGGGCCGTTGCGGATAATCTGAAGCTCGGCGAGGAAGCAGGCTGCTTCCCGTGCAGCTTGCGATACGTCCGCGGGAGCGACGTCGAGACCGACCGTGACCTTTCAGCGGCGCAAACGCCGTTTGATCCGGTATATAGCAAACAGCTGTAAAAGCCGGCGATTACTCCAGTGGCCACACCTCGACGACACGTAGGCCACCGCACACGGAATGAGCGAGACCTTTTTGATGGCCTCGTTGGATTCGAAGTTGTACCGGAAACTCTCCGAATGCCGTGGTATCCGCGCGCCGCACACGAACTATGGCACGTGTTGCATTATGATTTGCGTGTGCAGCATCGGCGCTTCGCCTCCGAAATAGGTCTCCAGCAGCGGCAGAAACTCATCCGACAGATAGAAGTCTGTCAGCGCGCGGTCCGCCAATAAACGGAAGTCGGCGTCGTTGCGACGCAACGCGATCGCATAGGGTTCATGCGTGATCAGGCGATCTCCGACCGCGAGCGAGGATGGATCGCGTGCCCGCTTGGCAAGGTTGATGAGCAGAACCTGATCGGCGATGTAGGCATCGATCCGGCGGTCTTCTAGCGCCCTGAGCCCAGCCTCATGCGTGTTGAAATCGGCAAGTCTCGTCGTCGATTCCTGGACTGCGAGTTGCTCGCGAAGCGTGCCTGCGGTCGTCGTGTTGGCGCGCATACCGATCACGTTTGTAGCAGCGCGCTCGCTGACGGTGTGAACGGTCGGTCCGGTGCGGAAGAGCCCCTGCAGGTAGCTGGGCGAATCCTTGCGCAGCAAGGCGCTCGCGCCGGTGAGAAAGATTGGCTGTGAGAAATCGACGATTTCCCGCCTCTTCAAGTTCACGGTGATGGAACCGCAAAGCAAATCGATATCTTCATTCTCAACCGCATCGAAGCCGCCGGCGAGGGTCATCTCGACAAACTCGCGTTTCAGTTGCGGAGATTGATGTTCGATCTCGTCAGCAATCTTGCGGCACAGGTCGATGGCATATCCCACCGGCTCGGTTCCTGGCTGGGCGGAGGAAAATGGCGCTTGACCAGAGATGTAACCGATACGCACGGTTCCACGCTCCGTAATGGTTTCGAGCGTTGCGGCGGCGGTCGCCAAAGCCGAAAAGCAAAGGGCGAGGCTTACCAGCAGAAACCGTCTCATGCGAATGGCCGTGGTGGTCTGAGGGGCACCTGCATGATCATTATCTCCCGGAAAGCGGTATCGATCTCAAAGGCGTATATCCAGCTTATGGACTGCCCCTCATATGTCAACCAATGACGCAAGGTGTCGCTCGGCGGCATAATTCACCGAGATCAAATATGTCTGCCTCGGCGGCATCGCCTGACGCAGGCGGCAAAAAAACCGCGGGGCTAAGCTCCGCGGTCTTTCGAACAAGTGGTCTTCGCGGCACAACGGCGAGCAGCAGTTCTATCACACACGCTCTTCGAGGAGCCTCACGGCACGAGCCTCGATACCTTTCGAATCAAGTTCATAGTGCGCATAGAGGTGGGTCGGCGGCGCAATCAGGCTGTATTCGTCGTAGATCCCGTGCCTTGTTAGCTTCACGGGCAGCCCTTCACTCGCCAGGACCTCGGCGACAGCACCACCCAGCCCTCCAAGAACATTGTGCTCTTCTACCGTCAGGATCCGTGGGCTTTGCGCGGCAGCTTCGAGAATGGCGTCGCCGTCGATCGGTTTTACCGTCGCCATGTCGAGGAAGCCGATGCTGGCGCCCGCGGCCCGCAGCGCCCGCGTTGCCTCGAGCGCGGGGTGGACCGTGGAGCCCGTGGCAATGATCGTGAGATCGGTTCCCGCATAGTGGGAGATGGCCTTGCCAATCTTGAAGGGCTGGCGGTCGGCATAGACCTCAGGATCGCGTCCGCGCTGGATGCGGATATAGATCGGATGCGGATAGTCGTTCGCGGCCTTGATGACCTCCATGAGCTGGTTGCCGTCGGCAGGCGCAATCACAGTCAGGTTGGCGATCGAGCGCATGATGGCGAGATCTTCCGTCGCGTGGTGCGACGTGCCGTAAAAGCCGAGCGAGATACCGGCGTGATGGCCGATGAGCCGAACCGGCAGCTTGGAATAGGCGACATCCATGCGGATCTGCTCGCAGCAGAGAAGGGCCAGGAACGAAGCGAAGGTTGCGACATAGGGTTTCATGCCGACAGCAGCCATGCCGGCCGCCGCCGACACCATGTTCTGCTCGGATATTCCAAACTGAACGAAGCGATCGGGATGGTGGGCGTGGAACTTTGCAAGGCCGTTCGAATACTGCAGGTCGGCCGTGCCCGCCACGATGGGTTCTCCCGCGGCGACGAGTTCGATAAGCGCGTCTGAAAGTGCATCGAGACCCGGCGTCACGGCATTGAGTTGGCGGTATTGCCAGGATTTGTCGGAAAGCGGCTTGCTCATTTCAGATCTCCATCGCTTCGATTTCGGCAATTGCCCGTGCGGCATCCGAAGGATCGAGATAGCCTAGGTGCCAGCCGGGTTCGGTCTCCATGTAGGAGACGCCTTTACCCTTGACCGTCTGGGCGACGATCATCACCGGCCGAGTGCGTTCGTCGTTCGCCTTCAGGGTACGCAGCAGTGTCGCGACGGCGGCGACGTCATGGCCGTCGACAACATGGGTTTCCCAACCGAACGCCTGCCATTTCTCGACGATGGGTTCGACGCCGATGATGTCGTCCACCGAGCCGTCGAGCTGATAGCCGTTGCGATCGATGATGCCGATCAGTTTCCCGAGTTTGTTGTGCGCTCCGAAAAGGGCCGCCTCCCAAACCTGCCCTTCCTGCAGCTCACCGTCGCCGATCATCACGAATGTGAAGAACTCCTTGTCCGACATCCGGCCGGCCAATGCCATGCCGCACCCGGCCGAAAGGGCGTGACCAATCGAGCCGGAGCTGAAATCAATGCCCGGCACCTTAGTCATGTCCGGATGGTCGCCGAGCGGGCTGCCAAGGCGCGTATAGCCGTCGAGTAGGCCGCTATCTATGAAGTCGAGGTCAGCGAGGATCGGGAAGATCCCGACGGCGGCGTGACCCTTACCCATCATGAAACGGTCGCGATCTTCCCATTTCGGTTCGCCGCGCCTCAGGTTCATGGCGTCGTAGTAGAGTGCCGAGAACAACTCCGCCGCAGAAAAGACGGAGGTGTAGTGCCCGACCTTTGCGATCTCGATGAGCCTGATTGTCTCAAGGCGACAGAATTTCGCGCGGCCCTTGAGAAAAGCAATCTCCTCGTCACTTGGTTTGAGGCTGTTTCGGCCCCTGGTTGTTTCGATCTTGCCTGGTTGGGTCACGTCCTGTCCTCGTCCTCAGCCGTGGGACTTTACCCACGGGATGCTTGATCACGAGGCCTGTTTTACCTGCAGAAACGTGCGACCGCTCCCACGATTGCCTGAAAACAATCTTCAACTATTCCAAAGAAATGAACGGGTTACCTCATGCTAACTAGAGGAGGACGCAAGTGAAAGCGGCGATCTGCTTCAAGGAGGTAAGCTATGAAAGACGGGATGTTTGTTTTTGACGCAGCGGTCCATACACAGGACTTCGGCGACAACCAGATCAAGTCGGGAAGCGATGGCAGGCGTGTGAAGCTTCTGCGCTCGCAGATCGCTGGTTTCATCAACCTGACGGGCCGCCGCGGGCCGCCGCCGGAAACCGAGACCTTCTCGAACCCTGATCTCGACTGGGGCAACAAGATGCTTTTCGAGAACTCGGATACGGACATGGCGAGCGCCTGCTCCGTACCGCTGTTCTCGCACTGGCGGGCCGGGCTCGGTCCGGTTGAACTTAGCGATGCATTCGCCAGATCAAACCCGAAGCGCGTGGTGCTGACCGGTGGCGTCGACCCGGCCTATCACGGGCTCGATTTTGCGCTCGAGGAGATGGAGCGCCAGGTCAAGGAGCTTGGTGCTGTCAGCATGAAGTTCTATCAGTATCAGCGTCGCGGCTGTTCCTGGCGTGCGGATGATCGCGACATCGCCTATCCGCTGTGGGAGAAGGCGATCGAACTCGGCATCAAAATGGTGCAGTTCCACAAGGGCTTTCCACTGGAACTGGGGCCCGTCGAGGCCTTTAAGCCCAATGATATCCAGTACGCCGCGGCCGATTTCCCCGAACTGAATTTCGGCATCCATCACCTCGGCGATCCCTATGTAGACGAGACAATCTCGATTGCCAGTCGGTTCGACAACATCTACCTGATCCTGCCGCTCTGGTTTAATCAGTACTACCTTCAGCCGTGGAAGATGCTGGAGCGGCTCGGTGAGGCGTTGCTCTATGTCGGGTCCGATCGCATCTGCTACGGCTCGGAGGCTTTTATCTGGCCGCACGTGCAGACCTATATCGATACGCTCGCCAATCTCGAGATGCCCGAGGAACTCCAGGAGCGCTACGGCTATCCGGAAATCACCCGCGAGATGAAGGAAAACATCCTCGGCAAGGCCTTTGCCCGCGGTATGGGCATCGATATCGAAGCCAAGAAGATCGAACTGGGGCTGGCGGCATGACGGCCCGGGTGGACATATCGCTGGATGCGCTCGAAGCTGCCTTTGCGCGCATCCGGCCCCTGATCCTCGGCCATGGCGGCGATATCGAAATCGCCGACATCAGCCCGGAGGGCGTTGTCAGCGTCAAGCTCGTCGGTGCATGCAAGGCTTGCCCGAACATAGCCATGACCTATGTCGGCCCCATCCGCACCTATCTGATGGAGGTTGATGGCGTGGCGGAGGTCCGGTGCGAGCAGGTCAATGCGAGCCTCAAGACACTCGATCGCCTAGCTCGACGGTTGGGGTCGAGACCTCTTATCGCCGGCTAGAGAAAAGGCGGCTAGACAAACCCGTCCAGGCGCCTTAATCAGCCAACGCTGCTCCGAAGCAGTCTGGACGGGTGATTAGCTCAGTTGGTAGAGCAGCTGACTCTTAATCAGCGGGTCCACGGTT